>NZ_JASIRC010000001.1:0-1682500 GCF_030063565.1 Methylocystis sp. JR02
AAATCCTGCGCCAGCCCGCGCTTGGCGATGCGGTGCGCGACCTCGACCAGCGCCCGCTCGGCGTTGCCGTAGAGCAGCAGATCGGCCTTGGCGTCGAGCAGGATGGAACGACGCACCTTGTCCGACCAATAGTCGTAATGGGCGATGCGGCGCAGCGAGGCCTCGATGCCGCCGAGCACAATGGGCGTTTCGGGGAAGGCTTCGCGGGCGCGCTGGGCGTAGACGATAACCGAGCGATCCGGCCGTTTCCCGCCCTCGCCGCCCGCCGTGTAGGAGTCGTTCCTGCGGATGCGGCGATCCGACGTATAGCGGTTGACCATCGAATCCATATTGCCGCTGGTGACGCCGAAGAAGAGGTTCGGCTTGCCGAGCTTTTTGAAGTCCGAGGCGTCGCGCCAGTCTGGCTGCGAGATGATGCCCACGCGAAAGCCCTGCGCCTCCAGCAGGCGCCCGACGATCGCCATGCCGAAGCTCGGATGGTCGATATAGGCGTCGCCGGTCACGAGGATGATGTCGCAGGAATCCCAGCCGAGCGCCTCCATCTCCGCCCGCGACATGGGGAGGAAGGGCGCGACGCCGAAGCGATGCGCCCAGTATTTCCGGTAGGAAAAAAGCGGCTTGGCGCTTTGCAGGGGTGGGGTCGTAGATGCCATGGCGGTACTAGGCGGGTTTTTCCTGGGGCGTCAACGGGGAACGCGCGTCGTCATTGCGAGGAGCGTAGCGACGACGCAATCCAGAGCCGAGGCGTGGCTCTGGATTGCTTCGCTTCGCTCGCAATGACGACTTTCAAGCCCCGTTCTTCGGCCCGGTCTCGTCGGACGTCTTCTTTTCCGCCTGCCCCGAGATCGTCACCCTGTCGGAGAAGGCGAAGAGGAAGGTCGAGACCACGAAGGTGATGTGAATGGCGATGTAGTAATTCAGGTCGCGTTCGTCCAGCTTCGGCACGTCCATAAAAACTTCGAGGAGCTTGATCGCCGAGATGGCGACAATCGTTGTGAGCAGCTTCAGCTTCAACTGCGTGAAGTCGATGCCGCCCATCCAGCTCGGCCAGCCTTCGCGCGACGTCGCCGGAACGCCCGAAACAAAATTTTCATAGAGTGAGATCGTCACGATCATCACCAGCGCGCCGGTGAGCGTGAGGTCGATGAGGCCAAGCAGCTCGAGAATGACCCTGTCCTCGCTGGTCGAGCCCAGAGACGTGACAATCGAAACGAGATGGCGCCCGGCGTTCACCATCAGGGCGAAGAGCCCGAGCGTCAGCATGATGAAGAAGGGCGCGAGCAGCCAGCGCGATAGGAACAGATAATGCTCCAACAGGCGCTTCAGCATGGGGGCTCCGGGCGCGGCTGGCGCGCCGCTTCCGGATGGATTTAGGGGCCGAGGGCAAGGCGGCAACGCCACCCAAGCTATCATACCATTTCAGTTTGAACAGCGCGCATGGGGACGTGTCATTCCCGACGGGCCAAAGGCCCGATCGGGAATCCAGAGCCCCAAAAGCGCTGGTTTAGCTCTGGATTCCCGATCGCTCGCTTCGCGAGCGTCGGGAATGACAGCGAACCAATCAAGCGGATCTCGTATCAGAAGGCGGAGACGGTCGTGTTTGCTCTCGATTCAGTCGCCGGTGGTTCAGGAGACGGCCGCCTCGAAACCCTTACGGATCGCGTCTTCCTTGAGCTTGCGGCCGATGAAGACGAGGCGCGACTCGCGCTTTTCGTCGTCCTTCCATTCGCGCTGGAGATCGCCGTCGAGGATCATGTGAACGCCCTGGAAGACGAAGCGGCGCGGCTCGTTCTTGAAGGCCACGATGCCCTTGCAGCGCAGGATGTCCGCGCCCTCTTTCTGGACCAGCTCGTTGAGCCAGGGCACGAAACGCTCGGGATCGACCTCGCCCGAATGGCGCAGTGAGATCGACTGCATCTCGCTGTCGTGGATCGCCTTCAGATGGCCGTGGCCGTCGTGGTCATGATGGTGATGCTCGTGTTCGCACTCCGGCCCGCAGTCATGGTCGTGATCGTGGTGATCATGCGCATGATGCTCATGGTCGTGATCGCACTCGGGACCGCATTCGTGATCGTGACCATGGTGGTGATGATGGTCGTGATCATGATCATGTTCCTCGGCGACGAGGAAATTGGGCTCGATCTGCAGGATGCGATCGAGATCGAAAGCGCTGCGCTCCAGCACGGCGTTCAGCGGCACATTGGCCTTCACGGCGCGATGCAGGCTCGCATAGGGATTGATGCCGCGGATGCGCGCCTCGGTCTCTTCGAGTTCCTCCGGCGTCACGAGATCGGTCTTGTTGAGGATGACGACGTCGGCGAAGGCGATCTGCGTCTTGGCTTCCGGCGCGTCCTTCAGGCGCTCGCTCAGCCATTTGGCGTCGGCCACGGTGACGACGGCGTCGAGCTGCGCCGCATCCTTCACGTCGGCGTCGACGAAGAAGGTCTGGGCGACGGGCGCGGGGTCGGCGAGGCCGGTGGTCTCGACGATGATGGCGTCGAATTTGCCGCGCCGGCGCATGAGCCCTTCGATGATGCGGATGAGATCGCCGCGCACGGTGCAGCAGATGCAGCCGTTGTTCATCTCGAAGACTTCTTCGTCGGCGCCGACGATAAGGTCGTTGTCGATGCCGATCTCGCCGAATTCATTGACGATGACGGCGTAGCGGCGGCCGTGCTGCTCGGTGAGGATGCGGTTGAGGAGAGTCGTCTTGCCGGCGCCGAGATAGCCGGTGATGACGGTAACGGGAATTTTGTCGGTCAACGCCGCGTGCTCCAAATGCTGTCGCCCCCTCCCTGTCCCTCCCCCGCTAGGCGGGAGAGGGGACGCTCACGATCGGGGTGGGCGGAACGTCATGAAGGCCGCCGTCTGCTCCCTCTCCCACGAAGTGGGGGAGGGGTGGGAAGGGGGAAGCCTACGGCGCCAGGGCTTTGCTCAATTCTCTAACATTGTGGCGCATCATGTCGATATAATTCGCGCCGTCCCCCTTGGGCCCGGAGAGGGCGTCGGAATACAGCGTGCCGCCGATCTTCGCGCCGGTCTCGGCCGAGATGCGCCTGGCGAGGCGCGGGTCGGCGATATTCTCCAAAAACACCGCCCCGACCTTGTGTTGCCTCACGGAATCGATGATGCGGGCGATGTCGCGGGCGCTGGCCTCGGCCTCGGTCGAAACGCCCTGGGGGGCGATGAATTCGACGCCATAGCGCGCCGAGAAATAGCCGAAAGCGTCATGCGTTGAGACGACGCGGCGGCGCTCCTTGGGGATGGCGTCGAGCGCCTTGACGATCTCGGCGTCGAGCGCGTCGAGCCTGGCGAGATAGGCGGCGGCGTTCGCCTGATAGGCCTCGGCGCCCGACGGATCGGCGGCCGCGAGCGCGTCACGGATTTCGGCGACATAGGCCTTGGCGTTGGCGACATCCTGCCAGGCGTGCGGGTCGGTCCCTTCCTCGCCGGGCCGGGCGGCGACGCCCTTGCCGAGCGTGACGATGGTTCCCTTGCTCTTGGCCGCGGCGACGAGGCGTTCGAGCCAGCCTTCGAACCCCAGGCCATTGACGAAAACGAGCTTGGCCTGCGCGATCTTGCGGCCGTCGGCTGGCGTGGGCTGATAGACATGGGCGTCGCCGTCCGGACCTACGAGCGTCGTCACCGCGATGCGATCGCCGCCGACCTGCCGGACGAAATCACCGATGATCGAGAAGCTTGCGACAACGGGGAGGCTCTCCGGGCTCGCGTAAGCCGGGATCGCGAGCGCAGCGGCGAAGGCGGCGACAAAGGCGCGGCGTGTCAGCATGAATGTCATCCTTCGAGATGCCGGCGCGGCCGCTTGAGCCGCAGCGCGCCGCCGGCGGAGCCAAAAATAAGCGAAGCGAAATAAACGAGGCCGGCTGCGAGAATGATCGCCGGGCCGGTGGGCGCGCCCGTCTCGTTGGAAAAGACGAGGCCCGCATAGACGCAGACCGCCGCGACGCCGGCGGCGAGCGGCAGAGCGACGGCAAGCTCATGGGTCCAGAGCCGCGCCGCGGCGGCGGGCAGCATGATGAGGCCGACGGCCATCAGCGTGCCGAGCGCCTGAAAGCCCGCGACGAGATTGAGCACCACAAGGCCGAGGAACAGAAAGGGGATGAATTCGCCGAGCCGGCTGGTCTGCCGCAAAAAGAGCGGGTCGAGCGTGTCCATGGCGAGTGCGCGATAGAAGACGGCGAGAGCGACGAGCGTCAGCGTCGAGACGCCGGCGAGCATGACGAGCGCCGAATCGTCGAGGCCGAAGACCGAGCCGAAAAGCACATGCAGCAGGTCGACGCTCGAGCCTTTCAGCGACACCAGGACGACGCCCAGCGCAAGCGAGACGAGGTAGAAGGCGGCGAGAGACGCGTCCTCCCGCAGCGTGGTGAATCGCGAGGCGGCGCCCGTGGCGATGGCGACGACGAGCCCTGCGACAAGGCCGCCGAAGGTCATGGCCGGCAGTGAGAGGCCCGCGACGAGATAGCCGACCGCCGCGCCCGGAAGCACGGCGTGCGAGAGCGCGTCGCCGGCAAGCGACATGCGGCGCAAAATGAGAAACACGCCGAGCGGCGCGCCTGAAACGGCAAGCGCCAGCGAGCCCACGAGCGCGCGGCGCATGAATTCATAGTCGAGGAAGGGCGCGACAAAAATCTCAGTGAGCATGAGCCGCTTCTTCGTCTCTCAGACATTCGCGCGCCTGCCGGTCATAGGCTTCCGACATGGCCCGCGCGCGGGCGAGGTTTTCGGCGCAGAGCGCCGCGCCGGTTTCGCCCCAGGCGATGCGCTCGCGGGCGAGCAGCAGGGTCTCAGGGAAGGCGCGGCGGGCGAGGTCGAGCTCATGCAGCACGGCGACGATGGTGCGCCCCTCGCCGCGCCACTGCGCGATGAGGCCGAGGAGATCGTCGGTCGTCGCTTCGTCGATGGCGCCAAAGGGCTCGTCTAGGAGAATCACGCGCTGGTCCTGGACGATGAGCCGGGCGAACAGCACGCGCTGCATCTGGCCGCCGGAAAGCGTGTCGATCGGGCGATCCTCCATGCCGGCGAGGCCGACCCGGTCGATCGCCTGCGCGGCGCGCTCCCGCTCTCCGGCGTCGAGGCGTCCGAACAGCCCGACGCGGCGCATGGCGCCCATGGCGACGAAATCGCGCACATTGATCGGGAAGGAGCGGTCGATGTCGACGAGCTGCGGGAGATAGGCGATCTCCCGCGCCGTCGCGCCGTCGCGCTCGATGCGCCCGCCAAGCGGCGGGAGGAGTCCCGCGAGGGCTTTCAGCAAAGTGGATTTGCCTGCGCCGTTCGGGCCGCAGATGGCGAGCGCGGCGCCGGGCGCGATCTCGCCTTCGAGGTGATGGACGGCGGGGCGGCGGTCATAGCCGAGCGTGAGATTGATGAGGCGAATCGGCCCCGGCGACGCCATGCTCCTCAATGGAGCGCCCAATAAACGCCGGCCCAAAGGGCGGCGATGACAAGCGAAACGCCGGAAAGACGCGCGAGGGCTGAAGCTTCGAGCAGCGACGCGCGCGCGGGGGGCGCGCGGTCCGCCGATTGGGCAAGCCCTTGCGCGCGCAGGACCGCGTGGTCATGGGCGTGGCGGTGGCCTTGGGTCGCGTCGGTCATGCTTGATGTTATAATATAACGCCCGATAAGGACAAGGGCTGCTTTTCGAGCAGAGGATGCGCTTTCCTTCTCCCGTTTACGGGAGAAGGTGGCCCTCGCGTCAGCGAGGGTCGGATGAGGGCGGCCCTCACCCGACCCCTGCTCACGCAGGGGCCACCCTCTCCCGCATGCGGGAGAGGGGAGTTCCGCAGCGTTCGTGGCGCGAGCTGCCCGAGGCGCTCTAACCGCCATTTTGCTTTTCTCGGGCATGGACAGCGCACGCCAACTCTGCTATCTCCCCTGCTTACGGGTCAGGCGCTCCGTCAGCGCCCGGAGACCTATTCCCATTTCGGACAGGCTCACGGCAATCCCGCGGGCGGCCCCAACCAGCAGGATGGTTTCGTGCAAGTTCTCGTTCGCGACAACAATGTCGATCAGGCTCTGAAGGCGCTGAAGAAGAAGATGCAGCGCGAAGGCATCTTCCGCGAGATGAAGCTGCGCGGCCACTATGAGAAGCCCTCCGAGAAGCGCGCCCGCGAGAAGGCCGAGGCCGTTCGCCGCGCCCGCAAGCTCGCCCGTAAGAAGCTGCAGCGCGAAGGCCTGCTGCCGGTGAAGGCCAAGGCCACCGGCCGCTGAGCCTGTCGAATTCCTGCCATATCGAGACGCTTTTTTAGCTGCGTCCGGCAGGAATTGGCCAAGTTCCAGATAAGAGACGGTCGAGAGGATTTTCAGGCATGAGCTTCCGCCTCACGGCGACGTCGGTTCGCTTGTGTCCTCTCTCCCGCAGTTTGCTCTTGAGCGGCGCGGCGCTTGCCGCCCTGGCGCTCGCCGGATGCGAGACGGCGACGGGCATTCGTCCGCCGGGGCGCGGCATCGCCGAGATCGCCGACACCGATCCCAAAGCCGCCTCGGTGAATATCGATTCGCTTTCCGAGGTCATCCGGCGCAACCCGTCGAGCGCCGAGGCCTATAATACGCGCGGCGTCGCTTATGCCCGCGTCGGCCGTTTTCAGGAGGCGATCGCCGATTTCTCGCAGGCGATCAAGCTCGACCCAAACAACGCCGCCGCCTTCACCAATCGCGCCTTGGCCAACCGGCAAATGGGGCAGAGCGATCTTGCCCGCGCCGATTTCGACCACGCCATCCAGGTCAGCCCGAATCACGCCCCGGCCTATATCGGCCGCGCCAATCTGTTGCGCGCGCAGGGCAATCTCGATCTGGCGCGGTCCGATCTCGATACGGCGATCCGCCTCAACCCCGAGAATGCGCAGGCCTTCCACGCGCGCGGGCTGATCCACCAGAAGAACGGCGACAATGCGCGCGCCGTCACCGATTTCGACAACGCCATCGACCGCGACCCTTTCGCCGCCGCTCCCTATCAGGCGCGCGGCGAAAGCCTTGTCGCGCTGGGCAAATATGACAAGGCGATCGAGGACTTCAACGCCGCCCTGAACGTCGACAACAAGAGCGCGCTCGCCTGGGCCTGGCTCGGCGTCGCCTATGACAAGAGCGGCAATCGCGGCAAGGCGCAGGAAGCCTATCAGCGCGCCCTGCAAATCGATCCGCAGCAGCCGGTCGCCAAGCAGGGCCTGAGGGGCTGAATCGAGGGCGACCCCCTCGGTTTGGCGCCAAACTTCCGAGGCGGCCTCGTCCGTCGAGACGAACGTCGCTCGCTCCTCAGGAAGAGGCCTTATAAACCATTTCCGTTTGAACAGCTCGCGTTGGGGCGTGTCATTCCCGACGGGCCAAAGGCCCGATCGGGAATCCAGAGCCACGATAGCCGCCTTTGCTCTGGATTCCCGATCGCTCGCTCAAGCGAGCGTCGGGAATGACAGCGAACCGCTAAGTCAGCAGTCTGAGGAGCGGCTTCAGCCCTTTTGCTTTTCCTGGTCCTGCTTGTCCTCGCGCCATTGCCGATAGGCTTTCACGGCAAAAGCGACGAGAAGCACGAACGCCGCGCCGCCGATCGCCAAAGCCTGTTCGATCGTTGCGTGGTCGGCGCCGTGCAGGCGCTCGATCACGGCCGTATCGGCCGCCGCCATTTCGCCGGAGACCCAGCCGAGCAAACCTGCGCCTGCCCAGACAAGAACGGGAAAGCGCTCCAGCGCCTTGAGCAAGAAGCCCGCGCCGAACATCACGATCGGCACCGAAAGCGCCAGGCCGAAAACGACGAGATAGGTCGAGCCATGCGCGGCGGCGGCGATGGCCAGCACATTGTCGAGCGACATCACGGCGTCGGCCATGATGATGGAGGTCACCGCGCCCATGAGATTGGGCTTCGCCTTGACGTCGCTATGTTCTGTTTCGTCGATCAGTAGTTTTACGGCGACAAAGAGCAGCAGTAGCGAGCCGAAGGCTTTCAGAAACGGAACGCTCATGATCTGCACGACGAGCAGCGTGAAGATCACGCGGAGGAGAACGCCGCCGAGCGCGCCAAGAAACACGCCCCAGCGCCTTTGCGTCACCGGCAATTGCCGGCAGGCGAGGGCGATGAGGATCGCATTGTCGCCGGAGAGCAGGATGTTGATCCAGATGATCTCCAGGACTTCCCAGCCGACGGTGATTTCCGAATTCATTTCCTTTTCCTGATTAACGCCGCGTTACAGGCTGGGGTTGCTTTAAACCGTTTTGGTGTCCCGCGATAGCGCGGCGCTCGCGATGAGCCCGCGCGCGACGACGCATTCTTGAACAACGAGCGGAACATTGGCGCCGTCAATTTGTTCTCAAGGCTCAACGAACCAAAGGGTTCGACGGCTTCCAGGAGGCGACGATGGGAATGGCGACACAGGGCAATAATCTCATTTCGAGCGAAAATGTCGAAGGCACGGCCGTCTATGATCCCTCCGGCAACAAGATTGGCCAGATCGACCACCTGATGATCGACAAGGTTTCCGGCGTGATCCGCTACGCGATCATGACCTTTGGCGGGTTTCTCGGAATTGGCGAAGGCGAGCATCCTTTGCCGTGGAAGGCGTTCAAATACGACACCAATCTCGGCGGCTATGTGACCAACGTCACGGCCGACCAGTTGCAGAGCGCGCCCGAATACACCGAGGAAAGCTGGAAGGATCGCGACTGGGAGTCGCGCCTGCATCAGCATTTCGGCTCGAAACCCTATTGGGAAGAGGCGGGCGCGGGCTCGAGCGTCGGCTCGACGACGCGCGGGACGGACCAGACGGCCGGCTTCTAAGAAATAACCCCAAACACAAGCTCGAAGCGGGGCCGCAATCGCGGCCCCGTTTTTTCGTTTTTGGGGGTCCTTCCCTAGATCGCCGGGGTTTCTTGCAAGGTGAGGTAGCTGCCCGCGCCATAGTGCAAGGTATTGCGCGCCAGATAGGGCGGCCCCGGCAAGTCGAAATGCACATAGCCGTTACTGACATTGCTGCGCAGCAGGTCCAGCCGGCTCGCGAGATCCAGCCGCAGCCGATCGCCCGGTCGAAGCTCGGTAGGTCCGGGGGTGAGGCTGAAGGCGAGGTCGACGGGGACGCCCGGCTCGAGAGGCATGGGCGCCGAAGTGTCGTGCACGATCTCGCAGGCAGTGTCGCGCGCGGAATCCCGCAGGCGCCGCGCGGGGCTCATGGCGCCCAGCGAAAGCAAGTGATAGCCGCCGTCCGCCGCGACGCGCCCCACTCGGGCGACGACGTAAGAATCGATTTCATTCGAGCTGAAGGAGAGATGCAGAGACACGGGGCCAGCAAGCCGCGTCGCGCGCTCGATCGGCAATTCGAAGGTGAGGATCTGGTTCGCGACCTCGTCGAAGCCGCCGAGCAACGGTAGGCCCAGGGGCACGGCGGCCCAACGGCTTTCACCGCCGTTTTCCGGCGCGGTTTCCGTCAGCAGATGGGTGGCTGTATCGGGCCCATTGGGGGCGAGAAAAAAGCGCCGCGCCACTGCGCCTGGCACGGGGAAATTCGCAGCGCCCTCGAAACGCTCCGCCCCTTCCAGCCAGTAGCGCACCGGGGGTTGGCTGGCGTAGCCGTTGTCGGCGTCATGGAGCACATGGTCGAAGAAGGCGAGCGCTTCATATTGCCAGGCGTAGACCGGCAACTCGTAGCGCGGCGGCGCAAGGATCATCCATTTGCGGTCGGAGGGCGTCGCGGCGTTCTGGAAGAGGTCGTAGGCGCCGAACTGGTGCAAATTAAAGTAGCCGAGATTCTGAACCACGACGAAAGGAATGTCGATTTGGCCCAAGTCCTTCGAGGGGCCGGGCGCAAGCGTGCTCGTCTCACGCGACTTCGCGTCAAGCATCCAATTGGCGTACCATTCGCGCACGGGTTTCGCGGGCGTCTTCGCCATGAAGCTGCGAAAAAGGGCGTCTGCGCGTCTCATCAGGAACGGTTGCCAGAACCGCTTCAAGGGCGAGTTCGTGACATGGCTCAAAAGCGCGCGAACGACCGGCGGAACGCGCAGGGAAAATAGGGCCGGCGTGAAATTAGCGCCCATCCAGAGATTGCAGAAAAACAGATTGAACACGCCGCCGAAGTTGAGGAGGTGTCGGAAATAGTCCGTGCAGATTTCATTGCAGAAGAAGGCCTTCAGCGCTTCCGGCCGGCGCACTGCGACGAGCGGCTGAGTCATGCCGTAATAGGACGTGCCGAACATGACGACGCGCCCGTCGCACCAGGGCTGCGCAGCGGCCCAGGCGATGCAGCGTTCGAGATCGTCCACGTCTTGCGAATTGAGGAAGACGCCCGCCTCGCCATCGGAGCGTCCCATGCCTCGGCGCATCGCGACCACTTGCGCATAGCCGCGATCGGTGAAGACGGGCGGGCAGCCGATCTCATTGCTGCCGGTGGGAACGCCAGCCGTGTGCAGCTCGCGCGTATAGGCGGCGCATTGGACAATGGCCGGATAGCGGCCGGGCGCGCGCGGGATATAGACGTCCGCCGAGAGAGAGACGCCCGGCTCCACCTCGATGCGCTGGTCGGCGAGCAGGCGGCACCCGAGGCCCTCGGCCGCCTTTCGCGTTGGGCGCCAGCCCGCGAGTTGCTCATGCTCGAGGGGCGGGACCTTCAACGGGATGAGATTGTCCAGCCACTCGCTCATGGTTGTGCTCCAAATTCGCTGCTGAAAAATTGGTTATTGCGCTCAGCGCTTTCCCATCGTGCCCGGTAACGCGCGCATCGATCATTCGGCCCGCTTCTATGCCGGGCGTGCGCGCCAGCGTGAAATCCGCCGCCCGCGCCACGCCGCCGCGCTCAGTCAAGAACCGCAGCGTCTTTCCCCTTTGTGCATCGAGATGACGCGCGAGCGCGCGGTCACCGACGTCGCGCAAGCGCGCCGCGCGCTCCTTTGCGATCTCGCGCGCCACCTGCGGCATGCGCGCCGCCGGCGTGCCGGGGCGCGGCGAGAAGGGAAAGACGTGCAGATGCGTCAATCTGCATTCCTCGACGAGCGCGAGCGTCTGCGCGAACATCTCTTCGCTTTCCGTTGGAAAGCCCGCGATGAAATCCGCGCCGAAGACGATGTCTGGGCGGGCCTTATGCAGCGCAGCGCAGAAATGGATCGCGTCCTCGCGCGAGTGGCGGCGTTTCATGCGTTTGAGGATCAGGTCATCGCCCGCCTGCAAGGAAAGATGCAGATGCGGACACAGGCGCTCTTCCTCGCCCATCGCGACAACAAGATCGTCGTCCGCTTCAATGCAGTCGATCGACGAGAGGCGTAGACGCGCAAGCTCTGGCAGCTCGCGCAGCAGCCTTCGCACGAGCGAACCGAGCTTCAACCCATCTGCGTCATAGCTCGTGAGATCGACGCCGGTGAGCACGATTTCCTGCTTGCCGCTGTGCACGAGCGCGCGCGCTTGCGCGACGATTTCTTCCGGCGGCGCCGAGCGCGCGGCGCCGCGCCCGAGCGGGATGATGCAGAAAGTGCAACTGTGATCGCAGCCGTTCTGCACGGCGAGAAAGCCGCGCGTGCCTTCTTCCGCGGCGCGCGCGCGATTTTCCGGCTGTTCGGCGATGACCCGCGAAACGCCTTCCATCGTCTCGAAGCTTTGCGGATCGATGCGCGCCGCGCAGCCCGCGACGACGATGCGCGCCTCCGGGCGCTCGCGATGCAGCCGGCGGATCGCCTGCCGCGCCTGGCGCGTGGCTTCATTGGTGACCGCGCAGGTATTGACGATCACCGTATCGCTCGCGCTCTGGCGCGCAAGCTCTTCGGAGTCGACCATGTTCAGCCGACAACCGAAGGTAAGAACCTCGACATTCGGCGCCCGCGCGCTCACGCCGCGCCTTCGAACAGCGCCGACGTCAGGCGCGTCTCGAATTCGAATTCGACCGGCCCCGTCATCATGACATGATCGTCGGCGCGCCATTCGATATGGAGGTCGCCGCCGGGCAGCCGCAGGCGCGCGCGTCTATCCGTGAGACCGGCGCGCGCCGCCGCGACCAGAGTCGCGCAAGCGGCCGAGCCGCAGGCCTTGGTCGCGCCCGTGCCGCGCTCCCAGACGCGCAGGAGAATATCATCGCGCGCGACGATCTGCGCAAAGGAGATGTTGGCGCGCTCGGGAAAAAGCGGGTGATGTTCGAGCCGCGCGCCGAGGTCTTCGAGCGCAATCGCCGCGGCGTCCTGGACGAAAAAAATCGCATGGGGATTGCCCATGCTGACGGCCGAAAATTGCGCCGGCGCGCCCGCGACGGGCGGATCGAGCGCAACAGCGCTTGTGTCGGCCGCGCGCGCGAGTGGAATCTCACGCCAGTCGAGCCGCGGGCGCCCCATGTCGACGGTGAAGACGGTCTCGGCCTCGCGCCGCGTCTCTAAGCGGCCGGCCTGGGTTGCGAGCGAGAGCCGCTCCTTGCCCTCGCGCGCCAGCGCATAGGCGACGCAGCGCGTGCCATTGCCGCAGGCCCCCGATAGCGAGCCGTCGATATTGTAGATGCGCATATAGGCGTCGTCGCCTGGCTCGAGCGGGTCGTGCAGCGCCATGAGCTGGTCGAAGCGCAAGCCGGGCGCGGCGGCGATGGCGCGGGCTTCCCGCGGCGCCAGCACATGCGCGCGCCCGCGCAGGTCGAGCACGAGGATTTCATTGCCGGCGCCGTTCATGCGCAGGATCGGAAGATTTTCGAGCGGATGGCGCATTGGTTTTTCCATCGGGACGCGCCCGGTATATAGAGACTGCGCCGCTCTAGCGCCACAGTTGCGCCGCCCGACGCCCGTCGTAATTTCGCGCAAGAAGCGGTCATGAGAGACCGCATCTCCAAAAGGACGCTTCGAGGATGGACGAGGAACCCGGTCTGATCGACAGCCTGCGCACCCATTGGCGGGCGCTGGCGATTTTCACGCTGCTCGTCGTGTCCGCCGCCATTCTCGCCGAAAGGCGCTTCTTGCCGGCGGGCTCCGAGGAAGATGAGGCGCCCGCCTCGCGCGCCGCGACGGCGCCGGCTAGCCCCGGGGCCACGAAGCCCGACGACAAGGCCGAAGCGGCCAAGCCCGCGACCCCAGACCTCGCGCCCGCCGTCATCAGCGAGACCATCGACGTGGATGCGCGTCCGTCGGTCGTGATGAAAGGGCAGGGCAAGTGGGAGGACGCCGCCAAGACGCTCTCCGAGGCGCTGAAAAAGCTCAGCGGCGCCGTCGCCAAGGCGGGGCTGACGGCCAACGGCCGGCCGATCGCCGTTTTCACCAAGACCGACGATGCGGGGTTTTCCTTCGAGGCCATGGCGCCGCTCGCCGCCGCGCCGGAAGGCAAGGCGAAGCTCCCCGAGGGCGTGGAGATCGGCGCGTCTCCCGCCGGCAAAGCGCTCAAATTCCAGCATCGCGGCGCCTATGATGAAATCGACGCCACTTATGAGGCGATCGCCGCCTATCTCGACGAGAAGGGCCTCGACACCAAAGACCTCATCATCGAGGAATATCTGACCGATTTCAAAAGCGACGACGCCAGCGTCGACGTCGACATTTACGTCTTTCTCAAATGAGGCGCGGCAGGAGAACCCCATCCACAGGGCACGGAATCCCGGTTAAAAACCCTATGCAGCGCGTCATGCCCGCGCTTGTCGCGGGCATCCACGCCGGGACATGACGACACGCTGGGAGAAGAAGCGGAGTCGATTCCGCTCATATTCTCAGCTTTCCGCGTCGGCGCGGCGTGGATGGCCGCGACAAGCGCCGGCCATGACGCTGGAACACGTCTGCGCGTTAACCCGAATTCGGAGCCCTGACCCCATCCATCAGCCATTGCTAAGGTCTCGCGGAATAGGATAATCGGCAAGGCTTGAGCCCATCCGGGCGCGGTTTCGCACGGGTCGATTCTCATGAGATGTCTTGGATTAATATGCGCCCTGGCTTTCATGCTCGGCGCGAGCGAGACGGCCCTGGCCCACGCCATCGTGCTCTCCTCGACGCCGCGCGCCGACCAGACGGTCCGAAGCGAGGAGCTCGCGATCGAGATCCGCTTCAATAGCCGGATCGACGCAGCGCGCTCGCATATGAAGCTTTTCAAGATCGGCGGGGAGGCTGTCGCGCTCCCCATTCTCGATGCGACGTCCGCCGACACGCTGAACGCCAAGGCGACGGGACTCGAGCCGGGCGCCTATCGCCTGCATTGGCAGGCGTTGAGCCTCGACGGGCACATCACGCAAGGCGACATTCCCTTCGCCGTGAGCCGCTGACATGCAGCTCTTCATCGAGATCTATGGCTTCCTGAGCGTCGTGCTGCGCGGCGTCATCCTGGCTGCGCAGTCGGTCGCGGTCGGCGGTCTTGCCTTTCTGATGCTACTCGTCTGGCCGCTGGCCCCGAGGCTCGCGGGCGCGGCGCTGGAGCGGCGGGCGTTGCGGCTGATCTTCGTCTCAGCCAGCGGGCTGCTCGCCGCCGAATGGCTCGCCGCCGCCTCGCTCACTGTCATGTTGGTCGGCACGCTCGAGATTCCCGCGCAAGAGGCCGCCGGCGCGCGCGCCGTCGCTGTCGATCTCGTTGCGGGCGTCATCGCCGCTGTCGTCGCCGTCTCCGCCCGGCGCGCGCAGCGCGGCGGCGTCGCGCTTCGTCAGTCGGCGCCCGTGCTCGCGGCGCTGCTCATCGGCGTGCAGGCAGGATCGACACACGCCGCAAGCCAGTTCGAGGGGGCCGCGGTCCTCGCTTGCGCCGAATTCCTGCACATGGCCGGCGCGGCGGTCTGGATCGGCGGCATTCCCTATTTTCTGATGGCGCTGACCGATGTCGCCGACCCGACGGCCCGCGCGCGCGTCGCGGCCCGCTTTTCGGCCATGTCCGTGGGCGCGGTGGCGGCGCTGCTCGCAGGCGGCGCGCTGATGGCGGCGTTTTATGTGGGCGCGGCGCCCGCCATGTATGGCACCTCCTATGGGGTCATGCTCAGCGCCAAGATCGTGCTGCTTTTGGGCCTGCTCCTCCTCGGCGGATTGAACTTCCTGGCCGTGCGCAAGCTGAGACAGGAGCCGGCCGGGCCGCTGCTGCGCACCCGGCGATTCGCCGAGACGGAGATCGGCGTCGGGCTCACCGTGCTGTTCTGCGCCGCTTCGCTCGCCTCGCTGCCGCCGGCGCGCGACCTTCCCAACGATCGGGCGAGTTTCGCCGAAGTCGTCGACCGCCTCGAGCCGCGCCTGCCGGTGCGGCTGGACAGTCCCGATTTCGAGACGCTTTCCGCCGCTCTGCCGCCCGAAGCCTTGAAGAATCTGCCGCCCGGCGCCCAGCCGCCGCGCTCGCCGGCCGATATCGCCTGGTCGGAATATAATCACCATTGGGCGGGGCTTTTCGTTATCGCCATGGGCGTGATGGCGCTTCTGGAGCGCGCGAGCCGCCGTCTCGCGCCGGTCATGCGGCATTGGCCGCTCGTTTTCCTGGGCCTCGCTTGCTTTTTGTTCCTGCGCGCGGACGAGATGGTCTGGCCGCTCGGGCGGCTGGGGCTCATCGAGAGCCTGCGCGATCCCGAAATCGCCCAGCACCGCCTGCTGACGCTGCTGATTGTGATCTTCGGCCTGTTCGAATGGCAGGTGCGGCAGGGCCGCATCAAGGCCTGGTGGGCTCCTTATGTCTTCCCGGTCAGCACGGCGACGGCGGCGGCTTTTCTGCTCACCCATTCCCACGCGCTCGCCAATCTCAAGGAAGAGACGCTGATCGAGATTACCCATACGCCGCTGGCGCTCGTCGGCGTCGCGGCCGGATGGTCGCGCTGGCTGGAGTTACGGCTCGACGGCGGAGCGAAGCGGATGGCGGGCTTTGTGTGGCCGATCGGCTTTATTCTCGCCGGGTTGATGCTGGTGTTTTACCGGGAGGCCTGAGCGGCGGCGTCATTGCGAGCGAAGCGAAGCAATCCAGGGCCGTGATGTGGCTCTGGATTGCTTCGTCGCTTTGCTCCTCGCAATGACGGCGGGAGCGGAAAGCGGCATCAATCCTTTTGGGGCTTCGTCCGGGCGGGTAGTCCGCGGTCTCTTCGAGAAAGCTGACGAGAAAAACCCAGTGCCAGCCTCGCCGTCATTGCGAGCGCAGCGAAGCAATCCAGGGCCGTGATGTGGCTCTGGATTGCTTCGTCGCTGCGCTCCTCGCAATGACGGAGGCGGCGTCAATCCTTCGGAGGCTCGTCCGGGCGATATTCGAGTATGTCTCCCGGTTGGCACGCGAGCGCCTCGCAGATTTTCTCTAGCGTATCGAAACGCACGCCCTTCACCTTGCCCGATTTCAGCAGGCTCACATTCTGCTCGGCGATGCCGATCAACTGCGCGAGATCGCGCGAGCGCATCTTACGCTTGGCGAGCATGACGTCGAGATTGACGATGATGGCCATCAGACGATCTGCGCGTTTTCGTCGGCGATGTCGGCCGCGGTTTTCTGGATATGGGCGAGGGCGAGAAGCATCAGGACCAGGATGATGTGGACGATGTCTTCCGATCCAATGAAGATATGTTTGGTCTTCGCCGACGCCGGCAGATGCATCGCCAGCGTATAGATGACGGCCGAGCGCTCGACGAAATCGGCGACGATCGCCACCAGTCCCGCAATCCCGATCCGTCGCAGCCAAACGGCGGCTTCAAGAGAAAACACTTCGCCCGCAAGATAGATCGAAAAAAGCCGCCAGATGGAGAAGGTGAGGGCGGCGACGCATAGCCACAATGCAAGGCTCATCGCCAACACGGCGTTCCATTGCGTTGCAGACGCAGCGGAAACGTCGAGTTTGAAGAGCTCCATCGCTCTTGTTTCATAGGGCGCGCGCGTCGCCCATGCGTCGCAAAAAACCCATAGCAGGAGCAGCGCGTAGCTCATGGCGAGCAGCCGGATGGTCTGGCAAAGCCAGCCGATCTTGGCGCGCAAGGTCGAGAGCCGCGGATTGGCCGGCGAAATAAGGGCGATCGTATCGGTCATTGTTTTTTCTCCATGGCCGCGGCGCGGCGGGCCGATTTTTGAAATTCATGACGCGTGGCGGATGACGCCGAGCCGATAAAGCGGATCTCGCATCGGACGATCCGGGCGTATTCGTCGGCGCGGCGGCGCGAGGATCGATGTCCGAGTCCCGTTCAATCATTTCGGTCTCCGAAAAGTGACGCGCCGAAAACTCGCGACGCGGCGAAAGAGCATGCCCGCCGCCACGCGAGCAAGCTTTCTCTGCGCGCCAATATTGACGCATAAAAAATTTAATGCAATACATTAAAAAATGATCGTGGAGGATGATTGTTATCATGCGCATCACAGGTTTGATTTTCATCGCCTTTTCCGCCGCTTTGCTCTCGGGGTGTAGCTGGGACGTCCCCATCGCCACCCAATGGAAGCTCCGCGCCTTCGATATGGGGACGGCCGATCTGACGAAGTTGCGCTTCGCTTTACGAACGCCGGAATGGGCGGCTCCGACGCCGGACAAGACGGTTCTGGTGACGACGCTCGCGTCCGAGGGCGAAAAGGACGGCGAGCGCAACGTCGAGATTCACCTGCATCGCGCCGCCTATGCCAAAGACGCGGAGGACATCGCCAATCTCTCGCAGAAGACCGGCCCGCTCGACGTCTATGAGATCGCGCCGCGCGATCTCCCAACGGCGCAGGCGTTGCAGGCGGAAGCGCGCAAGTTGAAGGCCGAGGGGCGCCACGGTCATAACGGCGTCAAAGTCGACCGCGGGCTCGCCTGCCGCAAGGCGAATGTGCCCGACGGCGCCATTCCCATCGACGTCTTTATTCACCCCGACGACGAGATCGGCTGGCTGCCGCTTCTCGAAAATTACGATGTGCGCGCTCTGCTCAAGACGCCCGAGGATCTGCGCAAATTCGAAGAAGGCGCGCCGCTCTGCGACAAGCACGCCCAACGCGCTTCCCGATGACGACGCGAAAGCCAATCCGCGCGCCCCCGCGATGACGACGCGCTGAGCCAACCGAAAGGACAATCGCCTTCCCCAACGCCGGAGCCCCCGCTCCGGCGGACACAGCCTCTTTGTCTTCGAACTGGAGATCTATCAATGAAACGCTTGGTTCCCGCTATTCTGGCGCTCGGCGCCGCCAGCGCGGCGGCCGCCGCCGATCTGCCCTACCGCAAAGCGGCCCCGCCCTTCGTTCCGCCTCCGCCGCCCCCGACGCTCTTGTTCCAGGGGCTTTACGCCGGCGTGCAGGGGGGCTTCCTCGGCTTTGTCGATCGCTCGCGCGATTATCTCTCCGTGAACAACGCTTTGCTGTTCACGAGCAAGACCGGGCATGGCGGGAGCTTCCAGGGCGGCGCGCATGTCGGTTACGATTGGCGCTTCGGCTCCTTTGTCGGCGGTCTCGTCGCCGATGTGACCGGCGCGCGGGCGGTCAATGATGTCTACGATCCGCTCGGGCAATACTCGGTGCGAAATGTGCTCGGCGTTTCCGGCTCGCTCCGCGGGCGCGTCGGCGTCGTCGCCTTCGATCGGCTGCTGGTCTATGCGACAGGCGGTCTCAATGTCGCCGACGTGCGCCACGAGTACAGATCGGTTTTCGGCCTGAGGGCAAATAAGAATTCTCTGCTGGGGTCGCCCACGGTCGGAGTCGGCGCGGAATATGCGATTTCCGACCGCTGGAGCGGGCGGATCGAATATCGCGTCACCGGCCTCGGAACGCCGCGCGAGACGACGCCTGTCGCTTGGGGGTTGAAGACGGCGCATCAGGCCGGCTCGGGCGCCATCACCGCGGGCGTCAGCTATCGCTTCGGCAACTGACGCAAGCCGGACCGCGCGCCTTCGGGCGCGCTGTCTATTTAGCGAGCCTGAAGGCTCGCGGTCCAGAAAGGCGCCTGAAAAGTGGCGGCGACGCCCCTCGTGCGTCGAGACGCCTGCTGCGCAGGCTCCTCAGCATGAGGGGCTTCCGCATCAAACACTTAGGCCTCATCCTGAGGAGCGAGCGAAGCTCGCGTCTCGAAGGACGAGGCCGCCTCGGAGGTTCGTCAATGAACTAAGGCGGCCTTAGGCCGCCTTCGCCTTTTCCATCATCTCGACGAAGCGCTTGAAGAGATAATGGCTGTCCTGCGGGCCGGGCGAGGCCTCGGGGTGATGCTGCACCGAAAACGCCGGGCGGTCGGTGAGGGCGATGCCGCAATTGGAGCCGTCGAACAGCGAGCGGTGCGTCTCGACGGCGTTTGCCGGCAGGCTGTCGCGGTCGACGGCGAAGCCGTGGTTCATCGAGACGATCTCGACCTTCCCGGTGGTGAAGTCCTTCACCGGATGGTTCGCCCCATGATGGCCCTGCGGCATCTTTTGCGTTTTCGCGCCGACGGCCAGCGCCATCATCTGATGGCCCAGGCAAATGCCGAAGACCGGCACTTTCTTGGCGAGCAGATCGCGGATCACGGGCGTCGCGTATTTGCCCGTCTCGGCCGGGTCGCCCGGGCCGTTGGACAGGAAGACGCCATCGGGCTTCAGCGCCAGGATTTCAGCGCTCGTCGCCGTCGCCGGCGCGACGATCACCTCGCAGCCTTCCTCGGCCAGCAGGCGCAGGATGTTGCGCTTCACGCCATAGTCGATGGCGACGACGCGAAACTTCGCCGCGCCGTCGCGCGCGCCATAGCCCGCGCCGAGGCGCCAGGGGGTTTCCTTCCAGTCGTAGCGCTCCTTGGCGCCAACGCTGGGCACAAGGTCCATCCCGTCGATGCCCGGCCAGGCGGCGGCCTTGGCCTTGAGCGCTTCAATGTCGAACTTGCCGTCCGGCGCATAAGCGATGACGGCGTTGGGCATGCCGCGCTCGCGAATGAGCGCCGTGAGCGCGCGCGTGTCGATCCCGTAGAGCGCCACAATGCCGCGCGTCGCCAGCCAGTCGGTCAGCGGCGTCTCGGAGCGGAAATTGGAAGGGTCGGTCACCGGCTGGCCGAAGATCGCGCCGACGGCGCCGGCGCTGCGGGCGAGGTCGACCGTCTCTATGTCCTCGTCATTGGCGCCGACATTGCCGATATGCGGGAAGGTGAAGGTGACGATCTGCGCGGCGTAGGAGGGGTCGGTGAGGATTTCCTCATAGCCGGTCATCGCGGTGTTGAAGCAGACTTCGCCCACAGCCTCGCCGACGGCGCCGAGGCCATAGCCCTCGATCACTTCGCCGCTCGCGAGCACCAGCACGCCGGTATGCACCGGCTTCGTCCAGCCATTGTCTTGATCGAGGGTCATCTTCCGTCCGTTGCGCTCGGGTGGGGCGAGCCGTTATGACAGCCGCTTCACCGCGCGTCATGCCCGCGCTTGACGCGGGCATCCGTCTGGATGCTTGCTCAGGTGCATCGCTTTGCCCCGCGGGCTTTGCAGCCCGGGGCGTGGATGGCCGGGACGAGCCCGGCCATGACGCGAGAAATTCACTTGAGGTGGATGTAATCCATCCGCCCCCGAAATGGAAACCCCCAAGAAAGTCCCCCATGCGCGAGAAGATCAACCAGGACCTCAAGGACGCCATGAAGGCCCGCGACAGCGCCAAGGTCGACGCGCTGCGGCTCATCAATGCGGCGCTGAAGGACAAGGACATCGAGGCGCGCGGCGCGGGCAAGACCCTGACCGAGGACGACGTGCTGGCGCTCCTGCAGAAGATGATCAAGAGCCGGCAGGAATCGCTCGACATCTACGAGAAGGCCGGCCGCGCCGATCTCGCCGACAAGGAGAAAAGCGAGATCGCGGTGATCTCGAGCTATCTGCCGCAGCAGCTTTCTCCAGAGGAAGTCGCCGAGGCGGTGAAGGCGGCGATCGCCGAGGCTGGGGCGACGTCTATCAAGGATATGGGCAAGGTTGTCGCTGCGCTAAAGGCGAAATACACCGGCCGTATGGATTTCGCGAAGGCGAGCGCTGCGGTGAAGGCGGCGCTGGGGGGCTGAGACCCCCTCCCCAACCCTCCCCCGCTCGCGCGGGAGAGGGAGCACATCGTGGCTTTCATCGAGAATGCTGCTCGTGAGCGTCCCCTCTCCCGCGCCAGCGGGAGAGGGACAGGGAGGGGGCGTATCAGCGCCACATCCCATAGAAATGGTTCGGCGGCCCGCGCCCCTCACCCAGCTCCAGCCCGTCCGCCGCTTCCAGCGCCCCCTCGAGCCATACCTTCGCCGCCGCGATGGCGTCGATGAGCGGTTCGCCCTTGGCGAGGCCGGCGGCGATGGCGGAGGACAGCGCGCAGCCGGTGCCATGGGTGTGCCGCGTCGCGATGCGGCGTCCATGGAAGAGCCGGGTCTCCCCATCCGCGACCAGCACATCGACCGGCTCGCCCGAGAGATCGCCGCCTTTCACCAGCACGGCCTTGGCGCCGGCTTCGACCA
Organism: Methylocystis sp. JR02; assembly: GCF_030063565.1. Classification (NCBI taxonomy): domain Bacteria; kingdom Pseudomonadati; phylum Pseudomonadota; class Alphaproteobacteria; order Hyphomicrobiales; family Methylocystaceae; genus Methylocystis; species Methylocystis sp. JR02. The sequence goes on from NZ_JASIRC010000001.1 coordinate 21,261, forward strand.
GCATGCGGCCTTGCGCGACCATTTGGTCGGTCGTGCGGGCAAGCGGCGTCTCGGAAAGAGCCGAGGCCTCGAAGATATTGGGCGTCACGAGGCGGGCAAGCGGCAGCAGCGTCGTTATCAGCGCGCGCTCCAGCCCCGCGGCGGCGAGGCTCGCGCCTTGCGTTGGGATCAGCACGGGGTCGAGCACGACATTGCGCGGCGCGGCGCTCAGCGCCCCGGCGATCGCCGCGGCGATCTCGGGCGTCGCGACCATGCCGATCTTGATGGCGTCGGGCGGGATATCGGCCATCACGGCGGCGATCTGCGCTGCGACGATGTCGGGCGCGACCGGAAAGGCGGCGACCACGCCCCGCGTATTTTGCGCGGTGAGCGCAGTGATCGCCGCCATGCCGTAACAGCCGAAGGCGGAAAAGCTTTTCAAATCCGCCTGTATGCCGGCGCCGCCCGAGGGGTCCGAGCCGGCGATCGAGAGGAGCTTGCGCGTTTTGTTCAAATCCCGCTTGCTCCTCTCGCGATTCAGCTATGCAATTCGCGCCCGCCGGGCCAGGCGGGCTCCTTCTTCTCGTCGTAGTCGCTATAGGCCTTTTTGAGGCCGCTCAACACTTCGGCGGAGGTTTCGAACATGGCCTTGAGCTGCGGCTCGTCGACCTTCTCGATGTCCTCGTGCAGGCGGTTGATCGTCTCCTGGAGATAGGCGGCCATCTGGCGGATATGCTGATGAGGATCGCTTTCGGCTTTGTTGGTCATGGAGGTGACTCTTTGGCAGGGTGGTTCTTTGGCGCCGGTTCATCGGGATAGCACTTAAACTCGAAGGGAGCGGGGGCGTTCCGTGATGCAGGGGCGGGGAGAGGGCAAACCGTATGAGCAAGGCGCCGCGCAACGCCCGCTCCTTCGAGACGATCGACATCGCGGACCTGCGCCGGCTGGCCGATATTGCGCGCGCGCGGATCGAAAGGGCGTTTGTCGCGCATCCGACCAAACGCGCGCTCTACGACGGCCATCTTCTCGCAATTTGCCTCTGCCAGGGCGCCGCCGATCATTTCATCGACCCCGCGGCGAGCGACGGGGTGCAAGATTTCGACATGTGGGCTTTCTTCCGCCGGCGCCCCGGCGCGCGGCTGTGGAACCGCAAGCCCTTCACGGCGGATTTCGGACCGTCGAGATTCGGGCGCAGCCCGCTTGATCCAGCCAAATATATAGGTCGGCGCGTGGATGTGCTCTGGCGCTGCATCCCCTGCGAGGCGGGCGCCATGGAAGCGGTCACGGCCTATTTCGACGACCCGCAAACCGAAAGCGCGCGCGCCTTGCGCAAGAAGGCGGCGGTTGTGGCCTGGCCTTCGGAAACGGCGGGTTCGGTGATCTGGCGGCCTGCTACCCGATAAAGGAAGCGGCGTCGTTACTGCTTCGGCAGCGTCAGCAGGCCTGCGTCGCCGTTTTCCGCCCCGAACAGCAGGCGCGCGCCTTTGGCGTCCCAGGCCAGCGTGCTGATGCGGGCGTTTTTGGCCTCTTCCGCCGGCCGCCGCACGAGGATTTCCGAGCCGTCGGTCACGCGCGCCAGCAGCGCCATCCCGTCCTCGTAGCCGATCGCGACGACCAGCGCGCCTGGGTGGAAGGCGACGCGGGTCACCGGCACATTCGTGCGCACGCCGCATTCGCGCGGGCTTTGGCCCATCGGTCCGTCCTTGCCCGAGAAGGGCCAAAGGATGCAGGCGTCGGCGCCCGAGGTCGCGAGCCATTTTCCGTCGAAGGACCAGGAGAAGCTGCGGGTTTTGCCGGGATAGCCCGCCATGCGCATATGTTTGGCGTCGGCGATGCGCCAGCCGTGCAGCGTGTTCTCCTGCATGGAGGTGACGAGGAAGCGCCCATCGGGCGAGATCGTCGCGTCGAGATGCGAGCCGCTCCAGGAGAGGACCTCGGGCTTGCCGGCATTGGGGAACCACAGCGTCGCGCCGTTGTAATGGGCGGCGGCGAGGCGGTAGCCCTTGGGGAAGAAAGCGAGGCCCCGGCAGGTCGAGGGCAAATCGATCGACTTGACCTCTCCCTTGGCCGAGCGCGCGCGGGCGTTACGGCCGGCCGACCATGCGATCGCGCCTTCGTGCAGGGCGAGCGCGTCGATCCATTTGCCGTTCTCGTCGGCGACGGTCTCGAGCGCGCCAGTGGCGTCGACCGCCACCACGCGGCCGTCGTCGCCGCCGGTGACGAGGCGCCGGCCGTCGCTCGACGCGACGAGTATGGCGGCGTCCGGATGCGCGAGCGCGCGGCGGCTGTCCTCTGTGTCGCCCAGAAAAACGTTTCCGTCTGCCAGCGCGAAGGCGGGCGTATCGCCGAGCCAGGCCCCTGCGACGACGGATTCGCCGAGCGCGAGCGGCTCGACCGCGGAGGTCAGCGACGGATATTCAGCCAAGGAAAAACTCTCTCGTCAGACGGCGTCGTCAGCCGGGCGCGCGCCAAGGCCGATCGGCAGGACCGGGCGGCGCTTGCGGAATTGACCGCGCATTACCAGAGCGAAGGCGATGGCGTCGAGCCCCGCGAGCGTCAGCCACCAGAGCTGCTCGGCGGCCGGCCCCAGCAGGCAGATGACGAAGCTTGCGGTCAAACCCCCGAGTAGGAAAGGCGCAAGCGCCGCGCGCGCCCGGCCGACGGCGAGGCTCGCGCGGGCAAGGGCAAGGGCGAGGGCCGCCGCGCCCAGCGCGCCGAGGTCGAACCAAATCTGGAAGATCAGGCTGCGCGGGGTCGTCGGCGGCAGATAGCCGCCAAGCACGCCCCAGGTCGCCGCGCCGAAGCCGTGGCCAAGGAGCGTGCGCAGCCCGTCGCTGGCGATCATCCGGCCCCAGAAGGCGAGGTGCTTGAAAAATTCGGGCGAATGTTCCGGCCAAACGACCTGCGTCGCGAGCGCCGCCAAAGGCGCGACCAGCACAACCGCCGCCATCAAGCCAGCGAGCGCGAGCGATGCGGCCCGCGCCCGGCCGTAGGCGAAGCCGAAAACGATCCCGCCGCCGATGAGGGCCGGCAGCGCGTTCGGCGCGCCCGCGAGGAAGCAGGCGAGGAAGGTGGCGAGCCCCAAACCGCCGGCCATGACCCAGCGGCCACGCACGGCGAGGGCGCCCATCGCCGGCCAGACAAGCAGCGCAAGGCCGAGACCGGCGCGCCCGAGCGGGCTCACGTCCAGAATATCCTCGACCGAATATTTCGGCGCGGTCAGCAAAGTGATGGCGACGAGCGCGACCGCGGAGGCGGCGACGCCGATCGGCAACAGATTGAGATTGGAGGTCTTGGTGCGCAGCGGCATGAAGCTCGCCGCGGCCGCGACGAGCGCCATGGTCGCCGCCGCCTTGCCGAAGCGTTCGGCCGGCCCCTCGAAAGGCGTCCAGACAAGCGACACGCCCGCCCAAAATGCGAGAAGCAGCGCCGCCCAGACCGGCGGCGAGGCCAATAGCGCCTTCAGCGAGCTTCCAGAATAATTGTTGCTGGAAAGCAGGGCCGAGGCGAGGAGCAGCGCCGCGCCGACCGGCAGCAGGATATAGACCGTCTGCCGCGCGAGGATCGGCGCGAGCAGCGAGATCACGAAGAGCATGAACACGCCGATCCTGAGCAGAAGGCGCGCGGCCTCCTCGGATGGGTCGTCTGCAGGTCCGCGTGAGAAACTGGTCATTGGCGCGCCGGCTGGCTCGATCGGGTCTTTATCTTCTTCAGATTAGATCGAAATGCTGATCGGCAAGTGTGCTGCAGCGCACGAAATTGATCCTTGAGACTATTTTTTTCTAAAGTGTGTCACTTTTGCCCATTCGTTGCGAACGCTCTCATCGCGCTCGGAGGCGTAAAGCTGCCGCAATGCAACGAGACGTTGTGGCGCGAGCTTGGCGAGAGCCCAGACGGCGGCGCCGCGCACGAGCGAATCGGGGTCCGAGAGGAGCCGCTCGGCTTGATTCGCGAGCGAGGCCGCGCCGCTGTTGCCGATGGCGATAAGAACATTGCGGATGAAGCGCGCCCGGCCGATCCGCTTGATCGGCGAGCCGGAAAAGAGGGCGCGAAAACCGGCGTCGTCGAGCTGCGCCAGCTCGGCGAGGGCGGGGCTTTCCAACTCCGGCCGGGCGGCGAGCTTCGCCTCGCGTGCGTCCCGGGCGAATTTGTTCCAGGGGCAGACGGCGAGGCAATCGTCGCAGCCATAAATCCGATTGCCGATGGCGTCCCGGAGCGCGTGCGGGATCGGACCCTTATGTTCGATCGTGAGGTAGGAGACGCAGCGGCGCGCGTCGAGCTGATAGGGCCCGGTGAAGGCCCCCGTCGGGCAGGCGGTAAGGCAGTTGCGGCAGGAGCCGCAATGGTCGCGCTCCGGCGGGTCGGGCGTAAGCGCGAGGTCGGTGAAGATGGCGCCGAGAAAGAGCCAGGAGCCGAACTCGCGGGAGACGAGGTTGGTGTGCTTGCCCTGCCAGCCGAGCCCCGCCTGTTGCGCGAGCGGCTTCTCCATGACCGGGGCGGTGTCGACGAAAACCTTCACATCGCCGCCGCCGGCGCGCTTGAGCATGAAGGCGGCGAGCTGTTTCAGACGCCCTTTGACGATGTCGTGATAGTCGCGATGGCGCGCATAGACGGAGATCGCGCCGGCCTCGCTGTTGGCGAGCGCGGCAAGGGGATCGGACGACGGCCCGTAATTGAGGCCGAGCATCACGACGCTCTTCGCCCCGGGCCACAATGCCTTCGGGGAGGCGCGGCGGTCGGCGGTCTCCGCCATCCAACCCATGTCGCCATGCGCGCCGGATTCGATCCATGCGCGCAGGCGTTCAGCCAATCGGGGATCAGTCTCTGCAGTGGTGAAACGGCAGGCGTCGAATCCGAGGCTGAGGGCGTGGGCGCGGATCGCGCTCCCGATGGTCATACGGCTGCACATATAGCATCGGACCGCGAGCCTTCAGGCTCGCTTTCGAAAAATGCGCGCCGGAAGGCGCGCGGTCCGGGCAGGCTTAAAAATCCAGCTCGGCGTAATAGGGGCCCGGCGTCATGCCCGGCGCGCGATCGGCAAGCAGCGGGCGGAAGGCCGGCCGCGACTTGATGCGCTGATACCAGTGCTTCGCGGCCTCGTCCTCCTCCCATGGGGCATCGCCGAGATAGTCGACGCAGGAGAGATGCGCGGCGGCGGCGAAATCCGCATAAGTGAGGCGATCGCCCGCAATCCAGTTCCGCGCGCCGGTCAGATAGCCGATATAACGCATATGATGGCGGACATTGGCGCGCGCGATGCGCACGAGGTCCATGTCCGGCGCGCCGCCCTGCGGCGAAAAGCGCTTGTAGACCTTCTCAGTGACCAGCCAGCTCGTGACTTCCTCGAAGAACTTCACATTGAACCAGTCGACCAGCCGGCGCGTCTCGATCCGCGCGAGCTTTTCCGGCGGCAGAAGGCGTTGCGGACCCTGCTGGGCGCCGTAGGCCTCGTCCAGATATTCGGCGATCACGGCGCTTGGAACGATGGTCCCGTCGTCGTCGATGAAGACGGGCGTCCGACCGGCGGGATCGAGCGAGAGGAATTCCGGTCGGCGGTCTGTGGCGCGTTCCTCGATCAACTCAACGGCGACGCCATATTCCGCGAGGATGAGCCGGACGAAGCGTGAATGCGGGCAAAGCGGGTAATGGTAAAGAAGGGGCATGAGGCCTGTTCGCGGCGCGCGGGACGACCACGCTCGGTTCCTGTATGGTTGAACTCGGCTAAAGCCGCAAGCGGGCGCTTTTGCGGCTGCACTTTGGCGCAGGGATATGCCATGATTCGTTTCATCCTCGCAGCGACTATGATCTTTTGCGGCTTCGCCCGGGCAGAATCCCTCAAGGACACGACGCCGAACGTCTCTGTCATCGGCGAGGCGTCGGAGGAGGTGGCCCCAGACCGGGCCGTCTTGCATTTCGGGGTCATAACCGAGCGTCCGACAGCGGCGGCGGCGTCTTCCGACAACGCCAAAGCGATCGAGGCCATCCTCTCGCAGCTCGAGACGATGGGCGTCGCCAAGGCCGACGTGCAGACGCAAGGCGTCTTTCTGTCCCCAATATCCACCGAGGATCGGGACGCCAAGGGCAAGGCGAAAACCGTTCAAGCCTATCGGGCGAGCAATAGTCTGGCGGTCTTCGTGAAGCCCGCCGAGAAAGCCGGAGACGTCATCGGCGCGGTGATCGACAAGGGCGCCAACAGCGTCGACGGCGTCGATTACGACAATTCGGATCTCACCGCGAAGCGCGACGCTTTGCGCGCCGCGGCGGTGAAGGACGCCGAGCGGCGCGCGCGGGTCTACGCCGAAGCCGCGGGCCTGCGGCTCGGGCGCGTCGTGGAGATTCGCCCGTTCGACGAAGCCGCGCCGAGGCCGATGTCGGAGGCCCGCGTCGCGATGGCGCGCGACGCCTTTTCGGCGCCCCTGCGGCCGGGTTTGCAGCGCGTCACCGAGCGCGTCTCCGTCACCTGGGCGCTCGCGCGTTGATTTCTCACGAGTTAGGCAGACTGCGCGAAATTAGAGCGTGGCGCCTAGGCGCTTGCATGTCATTCGGGCGCCGCATCGCGGCATTACGCGCTATAATATGTGGTGCGATAGGCAAAATGTATATCGCCGTCTCGTAGAGAGGCTGCCCATGGCGAATGTCATTTTCTATGAAAAGCCCGGCTGCGCCAGCAATGCGAAACAAAAAGCGCTGCTGCTCGCCTCGGGCCATCAGGTGGACGTCCGCGACCTTCTCCACGAGCCCTGGAGCGCGTCGAGCCTGCGTCCCTATTTCGGGGCCAAGCCTGTGCGCGAATGGTTCAACGCCGCTTCCCCGCGCGTGAAATCGGGAGAGGTGAACCCCGACGCCGTGAATCCGCAGGAGGCGCTGGTGATGTTGATCCTCGATCCCGGGCTCATCCGCCGGCCGCTCATGCGGGTCGGCGACCACTGCGAGTCGGGCTTCGATCCCGCTGCGGTGAACCGTTGGATCGGACTCAAGCCCGATGCCGAGGGCGTCTCGGATCGCTGCGCGATGGACGCCTGATAAACGGGAACCGAACGGCGTCTTGCGCATTTCTTTCGAAACGGAGCGAGAGGGCGCGGGCTGATGCCGCTTGAGCATATCGATTCAGAAATCGTGCGGGAGGACAATGGCTTCTCCTTTTCGATGCGCATTCGGGGCGCCCAGCAGACCGTGCGGGTGTTCATTTCGGACGATGCCCTGGAGGGCGATTCCGCGCTCCCCGACGACGACGAGTTGAGAGGCCAGCTCGACGCCGACCGTGCGGCGCTGGAGGCCGTCGCCAGCGAGAAATACGCCCGAGGGCAGGTGGCCGCCGACGGCGTCGTCGCGATCACCCTTTCGGATGTGGTGAAATTCATCGATTAGACTGTGGATAATTCTGAAACCCTCACCGGGCCGAAAAAGCCGCTTGCCAAATAGTCTATTCCGACTATAGACTTTCTAGGTCTAATAGATGGAGTAGAAAAAATGCATAAGGGGTGGGGGAAGGTCGACGCGCTTCTTCGCATGTTGGCGTTGGCTGGGGCTTTTGGCGTATTCGGCGGCATGTCCGCCCAGGCGGGTCAGGCGCTGCTGAACGTCTCCTACGATCCGACGCGCGAGCTCTATAAGCAGATCAATCCGGCCTTCGCCGCGGATTGGAAGGCCAAGACCGGCGAGACGATCGAGCTGCAGGCCTCACATGCCGGCTCCGGCGCGCAGGCCCGTGCGGTGATCGACGGCCTCAACGCCGACGTCGTGACATTGGCGCTCGCCGCCGACATCGACGCCATTGCGACGAAGACGGGGAAGATTCCCGCCGATTGGCAAAAGCGCCTTCCGAACAACGCCTCGCCCTACACCTCGACGATCGTTTTCCTGGTCCGCAAGGGCAATCCGAAGGGGATCAAGGATTGGAGCGATCTCGCCAAGCCGGGCGTCGCGGTCATCACGCCCAATCCCAAGACCTCCGGCGGGGCGCGCTGGAACTTCCTCGGCGCCTGGGGCTATGGATTGGATAAATTCAAGGGCGACGAGGCCAAGACCAAGGACTTGGTCAAGGCCATCTACAAGAACGCCCCTGTGCTCGACACGGGCGCGCGCGGCTCCACCATCACCTTTGCCCAGCGCGGATTGGGCGATGTGCTGATCGCCTGGGAGAACGAGGCTTTCCTGGCGCTGCAGGAATTCGGCGCCGATAAATTCGAGATTATTGCGCCGAAGCTCTCCGTGCTGGCGGAGCCGCCCGTCTCGGTGGTCGACGGCAATGCAGAGGCCAAGGGCAACAAGAAAGTCGCCGAGGCCTATGTCAATTTCCTCTACACGCCGCAGGCGCAGGCGATCATCGCGAAGAATTTCTATCGCCCGGCGCATCCGGAAGCCGCGGCGAAGGAAGATCTGAAAAGACTGCCGAAGATCGAATTCTTCACGGTCGATAAGACCTTCGGCGGCTGGGCGTCCGCGCAGAAGAAGTTCTTCGCCGACGGCGGCGTGTTCGACGACATCCAGAAACAAGAGCCTGCGAAGTGACCTCCCCGACTTTCGCAGGACGCAACGCTCGGCGCTTCAAAGCGCCGAGCGTCATCCCCGGCTTCGGCCTCACCTTCGGCTATACGCTGCTCTATCTGGGGCTCGTCGTGCTGTTTCCCCTGGCGACGCTGGTGTGGCGTTCGTCGGGGCTCGGATTTTCCGGCCTTTATCATATTGCCATCGAGCCGCGCGTGGCGGCGTCTCTGCAGACAACCTTCTCGATCGCCTTTTTGGCGGCGATCATCGATCTCATCTTCGGCCTGATCGTCGCCTGGACGCTGACGCGCTACGATTTCCCCGGCCGGCGCCTGCTCGACGCCTTCGTCGACCTGCCTTTCGCTTTGCCCACGGCCGTCGCGGGCATTTCGCTCGCCGCGCTTTATGCGCCCAATGGCTGGTTCGGCGCGCCGCTCGCGGATATTGACGTGAAGATCGCCTTCACGCGCTGGGGCATTCTCGTCGCGCTCGTCTTCATCGGCCTGCCCTTTGTCGTGCGCACCGTGCAGCCGATTATTTCCGAGCTCGAAGTCGAGCTCGAAGAAGCTTCCGGCACGCTTGGCGCCTCGCGCCTGCAAACGGTGGTGCGCGTGCTTTTGCCGCCGCTCGTGCCGGCGCTGCTGACCGGTTTCGCGCTCGCCTTCGCGCGCGGCGTCGGCGAATATGGCTCGGTGATCTTCATTTCCGGCAATATCGCCTATGTTTCGGAGATTGCGCCGCTGCTGATCGTCGTGAAGCTGGAGCAATATGACTATGCCGGCGCCACGGGCATCGCGACCATCATGCTCGCCATTTCCTTCATCGCGCTGCTCGTCATCAATCTGATCCAGGCCTGGAGCCGCAAGAGGTTCGGTCATGTCTGAGACCGCCGTCGCATCTCTCCCACGCGCCCATGCGGGCGTGAAAGTGCGTCCCGTCACGCAGGATGCGCCCGCCACGCGCCATCTGCTGATTGCGACGACTTTCCTCTTTCTGTTGATCTTTCTCTTCGCGCCGCTGGCCGTGGTTTTTTCCGAGGCCATGGCGAAAGGTTTGCCGACGTTTCTGGAGACGTTCAGCGAGCCGGACGCCATCGCGGCGGTGAAGCTCACTTTGATCGTCGCGGCCATCGCCGTGCCCGCCAATCTCGTCTTCGGCCTTGCGGCCGCCTGGTCGATCGCGAAATTCTCTTTCCCTGGAAAGAGCCTTTTGGTCACGCTGATCGATTTGCCCTTCTCCGTGTCGCCGGTCGTTTCAGGTCTCGTCTATGTGCTGGTGTTCGGCGCGCAGGGTCTCTTCGGCCATTGGCTTTCGGCGCATGGGTGGCAAGTGGTCTTTGCCGTGCCGGGCATTGTGCTGGCGACGATTTTCGTCACCTTTCCATTCGTCGCGCGCGAGCTCATTCCGCTGATGCAGGAGCAGGGGACTGTGGAAGAGGAGGCGGCGCTCACGCTCGGCGCTTCGGGCTTCACCACCTTCCTCACCGTGACGCTGCCCAATATCAAATGGGGCCTGCTCTACGGCGTGCTTCTGTGCAACGCCCGCGCAATGGGCGAATTCGGCGCCGTCTCCGTCGTCTCGGGCCATATTCGCGGCTCGACCAACACAATTCCGCTTCAGGTGGAGATTCTTTACAATGAGTACAACAACGTCGCCGCTTTCGCGCTCGCGGTTCTCCTTGCAGGCCTGGCGCTCGTCACGCTCGGCATCAAAACCTTCCTCGAATGGCGGCACGCCGACGCTCTCGCAGCGCGCGGAAGGCGGCACTGACATGAGGAAGCAGGGTTTTTCGATCCGCGTCGAAAATGTCGCGCAGGACTTCGGCGCTTTCGCCGCGCTGCGCGACGTGAGCCTCGACATTCAGCCGGGAGAGCTCGTCGCGCTGCTTGGTCCCTCGGGTTCGGGCAAGACGACGCTTCTTCGCGTGATCGCGGGGCTGAACGCGCCCGATCGCGGTCATGTCTATTTCGACGGCGAGGACGCCACCAATCTTCCCGTGCAGGATCGGCGCGTCGGCTTCGTGTTTCAGAATTACGCGCTCTTCAAGCACATGACGGTGGCCGACAACATCGCCTACGGCCTCAAGGTGCGTCCGCGACGTTCGCGGCCGTCGCGCGGGGATATTGCGGCGCGCGCCGCGGAACTTTTGAAATTCGTGCAGCTCGAGGGGCTCGGCGACCGTTATCCGGCGCAGCTTTCGGGCGGCCAGCGCCAGCGCGTCGCGCTCGCCCGCGCCTTGGCCATCGAGCCGCGCGTGCTGCTGCTCGACGAACCCTTCGGCGCGCTCGACGCGCGCGTGCGCAAGGATTTGCGTCGCTGGCTGCGCGAGGTGCACAAGGAGACGGGCCTCACCACTGTTTTCGTCACGCACGATCAGGATGAAGCCATGGAGCTTGCCGATCGCGTCGTCGTGCTGAACGAAGGGCGCATCGAACAGATCGGCACGCCTGCGGAGCTTTACGACCAACCGGCGTCGCCTTTCGTGATCTCCTTCGTCGGCGAGGCGGTGGCGCTTCCTGTCAACGTCGACGCCGGCCATGTGGTCTTCGGCGATCGCAAGCTTCATATCGACACCCATGGCCTGCGCAGCGGCCCCGCGCGCGTGTTCTTCCGCCCGGCGGATATTGCCGTCGCGGCCGACGGCGCAGGCGAGCTGGAAGGGCGCGTGGAAAGCCTGCGCCGCACGCCGGCCGGCGTGCGCGCGACCATTGCGATCGACGGCTATGACCAGACGCTCGAAATCGACTCGCCGCTCGATCGGGCGGCGGCGCTCGGCGATCGTGTGCCGCTGTCTCTCGCCAAAGCCCGGATTTTTCCAGCGAGCCAGAAAGAAGTCGATTACGTCCAAGCGGGGGAGGGCATTTGACCGCCGTCTCGGTCGACGATTCCCCTTTGACGCGCGCCGCGACGGGCGACTGGAACTCGGATCTCTATCTGAAGTTCGAGCAAGAGCGCACGCGCGCCGCGCGCGATTTGCTGGCGCGCATCCCATTTTGCGAAACGCGGCTCGTTTATGATCTCGGCTGCGGCCCGGGCAATAGCACGGAATTGCTGACGCGCAGCTTTATGGGCGCCGAGGTCGTGGGCGTCGACAAGTCCGACAATATGCTCGCTGTCGCCCGCGAGCGCGTGCCAAGTGCGCGCTTTATCAAGGAAGATATTGCCGATTGGGCGCCGCCCGAACATGCCGACGTCATATTCGCAAACGCCGCGCTGCACTTCCTTCCCGATCATCGAAAACTGATGCAGGCGTTGCTCGATTCGCTGCGGCCGGGTGGGCGCCTCGCGGTGCAAATGCCAGACAACACCCATGAGTTCTCTCACGCCGCCATGCGCATGGTGGCGGCGGATGGTCCTTGGGCCGATCGGCTGGTGCCTGTCGCGAAATCATTCACGGTCATCGGACAAGCCGACGAATATTACGATCTTTTCGCGCCTTTTTGCCAGCATATCGACATTTGGCAAACGGTCTATATCCATCCGCTCGATGGTCACCAGGGCGTCGTCGATTGGTTCGAAGGCTCCGGGTTGCGTCCGTTCCTCGATTTATTGAATGCGGAAGAGTGCGCGGACTTTCTCTCGCGCTATCGCGATCGTCTCGCGCAAGCCTATCCGAGGCAACCCAACGGCAAAGTGCTTCTGCGTTACCCGCGACTCTTCTTTGTGTTGCAGAAATAGCAATAGCGGCGCTCTCGCCGGGCGAGCGCGAGCCAAAAGCCCAATCTCCCCGTATTTTGCCTTGTGGCGGAACACCGCTAGCCTAGCGCGCTTTCCGCTCGCATGGAATCATGCGAGCGTGAGAAAGCGCGCAGATTCAGAAAGCTGGCGCGCTTTCATGCGAGCATTTGATCGCCACGGGCGCGGGCACAGTGTGGCATTACGGCAACGGTTTAGCGTGAAAGATTATATAGTCTATTAATTCCATAGACAGGTAGGGATGACTGGGTTTGAATTGGAATCGGAAATGCTAGCGACGATGCGGCGCGGGCAGGGGACAATTAAAGGACGAGGGGTGGGGATGCTAAATTTGCAGCGGCAGTTGAAGCTCGGAGTCGCGGTCGCGGCGCTTGTGGCGATCGCGCCCGCTTGGGCTCTTGCCGAAGAAAAGGCCGCCGCCAATGCGGTCGAGACGAAAGCGCAAGAGACAAAAAAGAAGGGTTCCGGGTCGAACAAGCCGTTGAAGCCCGTTGCTGGTCAGCCGGCCGAAGCCAAGCCCCAAGGACCGAAAAGCTATTATGTGCCCACGCGCGCCTATCGTCTGGAGCCGCAGCCGGACATCCCGCCCTATGTGCGCAACCTCGGCAAGACCTATAAGGAGTTCGAGGGAATCGACTGGCTGAACGTCGGCCTCGATTCACGCGCGCGATTCGAATATCGCCAGAACGACTACCGGCCGTGGACCAACACGTCGCAGAACCCGCCGTCGTCGCAGCGCAAAATGTTCCCGAATTCGCTCTGGCTGTCGCGCACGCGCGTCTATCTCGGCATCCAGAACATTCTCGACCCGTTCCGCGCTGTGGTCGAGTTCCAGGATTCGCGCGCATTCAACAGTATCTATCAGTACCAGGGCCAGGAGATAAACGAGACCGATCTGATCTCCGCCTATGGCGAACTCTACTTCAAAGACGCCTTTGGCAAGGACGATCGCGGCAACGATCGTCCCTTGATGGCGCGCGCCGGCCGCTTCCATTTCGAGCTGCTCGACCGTCGTCTGATCGCGGAAAATGAATTCCGTAACACGACGAATAATTTTGAAGGGTTTCGCGTCAAGATTGGCAAGAAGGACAACGACTGGGATCTCGACAGCTTCCTGATGCGGCCGGTGGTGCGTTACCCCTATCAGTTCGACCGGCCCGACTGGCAGAACTGGATTTACGGTAGCGTGCTCAGCATCCGCCGTTGGTCCGAATATGCGACGGTGCAGCCTTACTTCATTGGCCGAAAGCAATTCGCCGACCCTTTCAACACATCGAATTCGCTCAAGGTCGCGCGCGAGACCTATGCGCCGGGCGTGCGCATTTATGGCGTGCTCGGCAATTTCGACTATGACTTCGACATCAACAAGCAGCTCGGCTACACCGGCGAGTTCGCGGCGATCGGCGCGAATACGACTGCCGTGCAAAGGACCGTGCAGCTCGACTCCATCGCTTATGGCATCGAGGCGGGCTATACTTTCGCCGATCACCCCTGGAAGCCGCGCGTCAGCCTGGTTTACACATATGGCTCCGGCGACAAGAGCCCTTACGACAGCGCCAGCCAAAACTTCGACATCTTCTACGGCTTCAACCAGCCCTTCTCTCGAAACGACTATATGGCGTGGAACAATATGAAGGCGCCGAAGGCGCGCCTCGAGTTCACGCCAGCGAAAAACCTGCAGATCGACACGGCCTTCAGCGCCTATTGGCTGGCAAGCGCCGCCGGGGCGTGGGACCGCGCCAATCTCTCTGCCCCGCTTGGCAATAGAGGGACTTTCGTCGGCACGGAGTTCGACATCCGCGCCCGCTACAAGCTTTCCCAATTTATCAATCTGACGGCGAGCTACGCCCGATTCTGGCCGGGCTCCTTTACGTCGAGCTTCGCGCAGGCGGTGGCGCTGCAGCCCTATTTTCCGCAGTCCTTCCCCGGTCAGACGGGAACGACGAACGGGCTGACGGCCAAGCCGACCGACTTCTTCTATCTCGAAGCGAGCGTGAACGCCTTTGGCGACGGCCAGCCGATTACGAAGGATCCGGTGTCGCAGTTCTGGGACGGCGTCAAGCTGAATGCTACGGAAGCGAAAGCGCCGAGCTGGCGCGACGTCTATGTCGGTCTGAACGGGGGCGGGGCTTGGTCGAGCCCGTTCTGGAACGGCGCCGTCTATCCCATCAGCAATGCGGCCGCGAGCACGCCCGTGGCGCTTGCGTCGACGATGCCCGCCGGCTCCAGCAATCTTGCCGGTTTCATCGGCGGCCTCCATCTCGGCACGAACTGGAGATTCGACAATAATGTCGTGGCGGGCCTGGAGGCCGATCTTCACGGTGTCTCCGGCAATACGGCGACGAAGTGGCAGGCGAACCTGGTTCCCGTCGGGGCGAACGCCTTCATCAATTACGACCAACGTACCGCGACGCTCAATTATCTCGGCACGATCCGCGGCCGGCTCGGCTATCTGGTGACTCCCACCGTTCAGCTCTACGGCACGGGCGGCATGGCCTATGGCGGCGTGACCTCGAATACGGCGCTGTTCACGCGGCGCGCGGCGGGCGCGAATATCACCAACGCCACGGCGACGTTCGACGACTCGCGCATCGGCTGGACGGCGGGCGGGGGCGTCGAATGGATGTTCATGCCGAATTGGTCGGCGAAGGCAGAGTATCTTCGTTACGACCTCGGATCAGTCTACGCCCGCGGCGTCGCCGTTCAGCCTAACGGCTTCTATGCCGTCGCAACGAATACGCGCACGACATTCGACGGGAATCTCATCCAGGCTGGGATCAGCCGGCATTTCGATATGCTGAGCAAGGACTGACGCCATTTCCGTTTGAACAGCTCGCATCAAGCGCGTGTCATTCCCGGCGGGCTGAAAGCCCGACCGGGAATGAAGAGCCACAAAAGCGCTAGTTTTATTCAGCGCCCGTCATTGCGAGCGAAGCGAAGCAAATCCAGGACAGCGATGCCGCCCTGGATTGCTTCGTCGGCTCCGCCTCCTCGCAATGACGGCGGTGATTTCCTGGGTGTCCAAACGGCGCAAGCGTCGGGAATGGCGCCGGCTGCCGACAAAGTGGCGTTGACGCCCCTCGCGCTTCGAGACGCCGCTGCGCAGGCCCCTCAGCATGAGGGGCTTCTGCATCTACACAAAACACTTAGGCCTCATCCTGAGGAGCGAGCGAAGCTCGCGTCTCGAAGGAAGAGGCCGCCTCGGAGGTTCCTCAACGAACCGAGGCCCGCGGGAGTTCTCGCCGGCCTGTTTGGCGACGTCGCCGCCGCTGCCGGCAAGAACCAGTCATTCCGACCCCAGGAAGAGCTGCCGATCCTCGGCGAACATTTTCTGAGCCAGCGCGAAATCGTCCGGCCGGCCGATGTCGAGCCAGACGCAATCGTCCTGGAAGCAGCGAATGTCTTTTCCCGCCATTTTCATCCGCAAAAGAAGCTCAGGCATATCGAGATACGTATTCGTTTCGATATGCGGCCGGACAGCGTCCGCGTTCAGAATGTAGATTCCCATGCTGACGAGATAGCTGTTCTGCGGCTTCTCGTAATAGGCGGTCAATCGGCGCTCGGAGTCGATCTCCACCAGGCCGAATTCGAGCTTCACATTGCGTTGGAAGACGCCGACGGAAGCATGCGCGCCAGTCTCCCGATGCTGGCGCAGCATGCCGTCTAGGTCGAGCGTCGTGAGGAGATCGCCGTTCGTCACGAAGAAATCGCCGTCGAGGTCGCCCACTATAGCGCCGAGCCCGCCAGCCGTGCCGAGCGGACGGTCTTCGCCTTTGTAGCGAATATCGAGGCCGAGAGACGCGCCGTCCCCGAAATAGGCTTCGATCAGATGGCGCAGATGACCGACGGCCAAGATCACCTCGGTGACGCCGGCCATCTTCAGCCGCCTCAGCAGCAGCTCGAGGATCGGCATATCATCCAAAGGGATGAGTGGTTTGGGAAAATGCGCCGAATAAGGATACAGGCGCGTTCCCTTCCCTCCCGCCATCACGACCGCGCGGAGGATGGGTCTCGCGGCGCCGGCCTTTGCGTCGGATGGCGGCGGAAGCGCCTGCTCGCGCGCCTCCGGCATGGGAGGCGCATATCCAATGACGCCGGAATCAGCGTGACGATGCACTGCGACCTCCTGCATAGCGCGCCAACGCAGGCGTTACCTTTCTCCCTCAGAACGCCGCTTTTTGTCCCTGCCAGGCGTTGCGCTCCCGTCTGTTCGTCGGGGGCGCGGGGGATTGTTTGTAATGCGGCGCAGGCAAGGACCGCAATTTGGCGATTCGGATGAAGCGCGCCGCGTCTTGGCGGCGGGCGTCGGCTCGGCCAAGAGAGTCGCGTAAGATCAAAAATCACTGAAACACACGCTGGATCGGAGCGTTATGACCTATCTTCCAAACAGGAGACCGTGGTCATGACCATGCCAAGACTCAATCGACACGTGGCCGGCCCTGCGGCGCTGCTCGCGCTGATCGTCGGACTCGGCCTTGTTGGCGGTACAAGGTCTAACCGTATGACAGAAAGCCT
This sequence comes from Methylocystis sp. JR02, assembly GCF_030063565.1. Classification (NCBI taxonomy): domain Bacteria; kingdom Pseudomonadati; phylum Pseudomonadota; class Alphaproteobacteria; order Hyphomicrobiales; family Methylocystaceae; genus Methylocystis; species Methylocystis sp. JR02. The sequence goes on from NZ_JASIRC010000001.1 coordinate 37,938, forward strand.
GAATGATACGATCGAGGCGTCGAGCTTGCTTTCCGCGGTTCAAAACGCGCCACGCGAGCTCTACAATTACGCCGCGCCCACGCAGCCTGCGTCATCTGTGAAGCCAGACTCGACCTATTGGAGCGCGGACGAGTGGCGAATCGCCGCCAGCGCCGTCGAGAAGCTGCGCTCGGCCAGAAACGGGCAGGGCGCGGCGACGGCGTCCAATGCGAATATCGTGTGGCAGCCGCCGGAGGAAATTTCGAGCAAGAGCCGCAACGAGCGCGAGACCCCGCGCAAGTGAGCCGGCGCCTCGTCTAACGCTGAAGGGAAAATCTCCGGAAAAGATACGCCGCCCCTCCTGAGGGGCTGAGAATGAGTCGTCCATGGCGGGAGCCGCCATGGACGGGCGCGCATGTTCGTGCGAGCGAAAATTTTTAAACATTGAAAACATTGGTAGGCCGGGAGGGACTCGAACCCCCAACCAGACCGTTATGAGCGGTCGGCTCTAACCATTGAGCTACCGGCCCCTGTCGTCCCGGGGACGTTACGTCCTATACAGCAATCTGCCGAGCGGGCAATATCGTCGCGCGAAATGGGGCGGGGATGACGGAAGCCGAGAAACGAAGGGCCATCGTGGATGGGGCGCTCGAGCTGGAGCGTCTCGGGCTCAATCATGGCTCCGCCGGCAATCTGTCGCTGCGCGACGGCGCAATGGCGTTCGTGACGCCGAGCGGCGTGCCGGCGCGGGAGCTTGCGCCCGAGGCGATCGCGCGCATGACGCTCGCCGACGACAGCGGCGCCTATGAGGGGCCGCTGCCGCCGTCGAGCGAGTGGCGTTTCCATCTCGATATTTATCGCGCCCGGCCGGACGTCGGCGCCGTCGTCCATATGCATTCCACCTACGCGACGACGCTCGCGACGCTGCGGCGCGAGATTCCCGCCGTTCATTACATGATCGCGGCCTTCGGCGGGCCGACCGTGCCCTGCGTCGACTACGCCGCCTACGGGACGGCGGAGCTTTCCGGGCTGGTCGTCGAGGGGCTGAGGAACCGCGACGGCGTGCTGCTCGCGAACCACGGCGCGATCGTCACGGGGCCCGACATGCGCAAGGCGCTGTGGCGGGCGGTGGAGCTGGAGGCGCTGGCCCGGGTCTATTATCTCGGCGCGCTGGCGGGCGCGCCGGTCATATTGCCGGATGACGAGATTATGCGGACGGTGGAGCGGTTCAAGACTTACGGGCCGCGCCAGTAGGCGAGCCGTCGTCGCAAGACCCAGAGCTTAGGCCGCAAGCTCCGGGAACAACCCCGCTAGCCCTTCCTTAGACGCCGCGCAGACGCCGCGCTCTGTGATGAGCCCGGTGACATAGCGCGCGGGCGTCACGTCGAAGGCCCAGTTGCGCGCGGGGGAGCCCGCCGGCGTCAGCCGAACCTCCGAGACAGCGCCGTCGGAGCCCAGGCCAGCGATATGCGTCACCTCGCGCGCGTCGCGTTCCTCGATCGGAATGTCGGCGACGCCGTCGGCGATGCGCCAGTCGATCGTCGAGCTGGGCAAAGCGACATAGAAGGGCACGCCATTGTCATGCGCCGCGAGCGCCTTGAGATAGGTGCCGATCTTGTTGCAGACGTCGCCGGCGCGGGTGGTGCGGTCCGTGCCGACGATGACGAGATCGACGCGCCCATGCTGCATCAGATGGCCGCCCGCGTTATCGGCGATGACCGTATGGGGAACGCCTTCGCTCAAAAGCTCGAAGGCGGTGAGGCTCGCGCCCTGATTGCGCGGGCGCGTCTCGTCGACCCAGACATGAAGCGGAACGCCCGCCCGCGCCGCCTTGTAGATGGGCGCCAGCGCCGTGCCCCAATCGACGGTCGCGAGCCAGCCGGCGTTGCAATGGGTGAGAATATTCACCGGGCGGCCGGGGTTCTGTTCCGCCACAGCGCGGATGAGCGCCGCGCCATGATCGCTGATCGACTCGCAGCAGGCGACGTCCTCCTCGGCGATGCGCCCGGCCTCGGCATAGGCGCGCGCCGCGCGCGTCTCGGCGGGCGCCGCAAGCAACAGAGCTTTCACGCGGTCCAGCGCCCAGCGCAGATTCACCGCGGTGGGGCGCGTAGCGAGCAATTGGGCGTAGGCGGCCTCGATGGCGGCGTCGCTCGCGTCTCTCGCTGCGGCGAGCGCGAGGCCATAGGCGCCGGTCACGCCAATCAACGGGGCGCCGCGCACGACCATGTCGCGGATGGCGCGCGCGGCGTCGTCGAGACTGTCGAGCGCCAGCGTCTCGAAGCGGTGGGGCAGGCGGGTCTGGTCGATCACATGGACTCGCCGCCCATCTGCGTCGAGCCATATCGTCCGATAGTCGCGGCCGTCGATCCGCATCCTCCGCCCCCGCACACGATGCCTCTTGCTTTCGGCCCTTGTGCCTTCAGGTGAGGAACTTGTAAACCGGGGCGACCGCGAGCGTCGCGGCGTCGCTGGAGAGCTTCCATGACCTATTGCTGCGGCATTCTGGTGCGCGACGGGCTGGTGCTCATCGCGGATACGCGCACCAACGCCGGCCTGGACAATATCGCGACCTTCCGCAAGCTCCATGTCTTCGAGAAGCCCGGCGAGCGCGTGCTGATGCTCGCCACGGCGGGCAATCTTTCCGTGACGCAGGGCGTGGTGAACTTTCTCAACGAGGGGTTCGAGAATCCGGAGACGGGCGAGATCGAAAGCGCCATGACCGCCCAAACCATGCTGCAGGCGGCGCATCTCGTCGGCCGCGCCGTGCGCCGTTCCTTGCAGGAGGCGTCGCCGTCGGGCGAGCAAGCGAGCGGCGTCAGCTTCGATGTTTCGCTGCTGCTCGGCGGGCAGATCGGCGGCGGCGCGCCGCGCCTCTTCATGATCTATACGGCTGGCAACGCCATCGAATGCACGCCGGACACCAATTATCTGCAGATCGGCGAGCACAAATACGGCAAGCCCATTCTCGACCGCGCCGTGAACTATGAGAGCGACCTCTATGACGCGCTCAAGATCGGACTGATCTCGATGGATTCGACCATCCGCTCCAATCTTTCCGTTGGCCTGCCGATCGACATCGCGCTTCTCCGCAGGGGCGATATGAAGCTCGAAGTCTCGACGCGCATCGACGCGAATGACGAATATTTCCGCGATCTTCGCGAAAGCTGGTCGAAGGCGTTGCGCGCGGCGCATATGGCCATTCCCGCGCCGCCCTATCGCGGCCGCGAGCCGTGACCATTCTCGCGCCCGCCGACGCTGCTCAGATTGCGCGCGCCGCGGAGATTTTGGGCGCCGGCGGGCTCGTCGCCTTCCCAACCGAGACGGTCTATGGGCTCGGCGCCGACGCCACCAGCGCCTGGGCCGTGGCGCGCATCTATGACGCCAAGGGGCGGCCCTCCTTCAATCCGCTGATCGCTCATGTCGCCGATTTGGAGGCGGCGCGGCGCGAGGCGGTGCTGCCGGAGGCGGCGATCCGGCTGGCGGAAGCCTTTTGGCCGGGACCGCTGACGATCGTGGCGCCGGTCGCGCCCGGCGGCTCCGTCTGCGAGCTGGCCCGCGCCGGCCTGCCGAGCGTCGCTTTGCGCATTCCCGACCATCCCGTGGCGCGGGAGCTGATCTCGGCGCTGGGCAAGCCCGTCGCCGCGCCCTCGGCAAACCGCTCGGGCCATGTGAGCCCGGTGACCGCCGCGCATGTGGCGGAGGATTTGTCCGGGAGGGTGGGCATGATCCTCGACGGCGGGCGCGCGACGGCCGGGCTCGAATCGACAATCGTGTCTTTCTGCGACGCATCGCCGGTCCTGCTGCGGCCGGGCGCCATTGCGCGTGAGAAGATCGAGAAGGTTCTGGGCGCCAAGCTCTGCGCGCCCACCCGCGCCGAAGTGATGGCGCCGGGCATGACGGCCTCCCACTATGCGCCGAATGCGCGGCTGCGGCTGGAGGCGCATGAAGTGAAGGCGGGAGAGGGCGCGCTCGATTTCGGCGCCCGGCTGACCGCGCTTGCGGCGCCGGGCGCATTAGTTCTCGATCTCTCGCCGCAGGGCGATCTCGTCGAAGCGGCGGCCAATCTCTTCGCCTATCTGCGGGAGCTCGACGCGCGCGGCGTCGAGAAGGTCGCCGTCGCGCATATTCCCGAACGGGGGCTGGGCGAGGCGATCAATGACCGGTTGAGACGGGCGGCTGCGCCGCGGGTTTAATGGACCGCGAGCCTTCAGGCTCGCAAAGGATGCGCGCCTGAAGGCGCGCGGTCCAGTTACGCCGCCAGCGCCACCGGGCTCGCGGCGCGCAAGTGGAAATCTTGTGTCACCGGATGCGGCGAACCTTTCAGCAGTGATGGGCTTTCATAGCCGCGCGCGACCAGATCGCCCGCACCGGCGGAGCACATTTCCACCGCCAGCCGCGTGAGTCGGTTCAGCACCGGCTCCACCACCCAGGAGAAGCGCGGCGCGTCGGGCGCGATACTCTGCATCAGTGATACGCGGGCGTCGTTGTTCGCTTGGCTCATGCGCGCCTGCCAACCTGGCTGCGGCTCCTGCCAGTTGTTGGCGACGATCACGGGCCCACGATAAATGCGCGCCTCGCGCTCCGTGCGCTCGATCAGCGCCATTTCGCCCGGCTTGACGCCGGCCAGCGTGAAGAGCGTCGGCCGCGCCAGCGGCTCGCGGGCGATGAGCTGGACGGCGTCCTCGAAAGTCTCGCAGGTCTCGAAAGCGTAGCGCAGCAAATGGTCGGGCGGCCAGCCGCCTTCGCTCGCCAGGGCGTTGCGAAGATTGAGCGCTGCGTCCAGGGCGAAGCCCAGGCTCCCAGTCGTTCGCCGCAGCATGGGCGCCTGATTGATGACCGCGCAGAAACGGCCCGGCGCCATGGCGCTGAGCACGCCGACGGCGCCCGGCCAGGTGGCGTTGTAGAAATCGCCGGCCGGTCCCGACTGCCACGCCATTTCCACCGCCTCGCCCAAGCCGCGAAACGGCCAGTCGAGCGTGCGGCGGATGCGCGGCAGGCCGTCCGGCCCCTCATAGGCCTGGGTCGTGCAGGCGAAGAGATAGGACATGTTGAGCGTCATCGCGCCCGGGAAACCAAGAATCGCGGCGACGTGCTCGAGCTCGGCGCGATAGGCGGACGCCGATTTGCGCAGCCAGTTCGTCGCCAATTGGTCGATCGGCGACAGACAATAGCGCGCCAGCGGCGCGACCGCGCCAAGGCAGGCGTCGCGCAGGGCCGCAGCGGCGTCGATCCGCGCCTGGGCATGGGCCACGGGACCGCCGTCGCGCACGTCGAGGAGCGGAATCGGGTTCATCGTCGTCCTTTTGTCAAAAAACATTCACTGAACGGAGATCGTTCCCACATCTGGATGTCATAATACAGCGAAAAATCCCTTGAGCTGCGCCGCGCTGCAATCGGCCCGGCGTTCAGGTAAGTTTCCTCCGCCTGAGGGCCGCCGATTCGGCCCGCGCAACGCACCGAGACGAAAATGACTCACGCTGTCGCCGCTGCTTTCCTCGCCCTGGAGACCCACGCGCCCTCGCTCGACGACGTCCGCACGCTCGACTTGTTCGAAAAGGATGGCGCGCGTTTCGACAATTTCAGCGTCTCGCTCGACGATGATTTTCTCTTCGATTTCTCGAAGCACAAGGTGACGCGCGAAACGATCGATCTGCTCGTGGCGCTCGCCAAGGCGCGCCAGCTCGAAGGCCGGCGCGACGCGCTCTTCGCCGGCGAGCCCGTCAACAACACCGAGAAGCGCCCGGCCATGCATATGGCGCTGCGCGATCTCTCGTCGCGAGCGCTGGTCATCGGCGGCGCCGATATGCGCCCGGCAATCGAAGCCGAGCGTGAGAAGGTCTTCGCCTTCGCGCGCGCCATTCGCAGCGGCGAGGCCAAAGGGGCGACGGGGCTTCCTTTCACCGACATCGTGAACATCGGCATCGGCGGCTCGGATCTCGGGCCGGTCATGGCGGCGCGCGCGCTTTCCCCCTATGGGGAAAATGGCCCGCGCGCGCATTTCGTCTCCAATGTCGACGGCGCCGATCTCGCCGATACGCTCGCTGGGCTCGATCTGGCGCGCACGCTCTTCATCGTGTCGTCGAAGACCTTCACCACGCAAGAGACGATGGCCAACGCCGCGAGCGCCCGCGCGCGCGTCGTCGCGGCGCTCGGCGAGGCGGCGGTGAACAAGCATTTCGCCGCTGTCTCCACCAAGCTCGACAAGGTGGCGGCCTTTGGCATCGACGCCTCGCGCGTCTTCGGCTTCTGGGACTGGGTGGGCGGGCGTTATTCGATCTGGTCGTCCATCGGCCTTGCGCTGGTGATCGCCATTGGGCCGGAGAATTTCACGCAGTTTCTGCAAGGCGGCTTCGATATCGACGAGCATTTCCGCTCGGCGCCGCTCGACGAGAATATCCCCGTGCTCATGGGCCTGCTCGGCGTCTGGCATCGCAACACGCTCGATCGCCGCGCCCATGCGGTGATTCCCTATGATCAGCGCCTCGCGCGTTTTCCCGCTTATCTGCAGCAGCTTGATATGGAGTCGAATGGCAAGTCGGTGACGCGCGACGGCCGTTTCGATACGCATCGCACCGGGCCGATCGTTTTCGGCGAGCCGGGCACCAATGGGCAGCACGCTTTCTTTCAGTTGCTGCATCAGGGCACGGACGTCACGCCGATCGACTTCCTCGTCGCCGCCGAGCCTACTGCCGCCGCCGCGCATCATCACGCGCTTCTGTTCTCGAACTGCCTCGCGCAGGCAGAAGCCTTTATGCGCGGTCGCACGTTGGAAGAGGCAAAGGCGCAATTGCGTGGGCAGGGGCTTGGCGCAGACGAGGTCGAAAGGCTTGCGCCGCATAAGGTCTTCTCCGGCGATCGTCCGACGAGCGTGCTGCTCTATCGACGGCTCGATCCGCGCACTCTGGGGCGCCTCGTCGCGCTCTATGAGCACAAGGTCTTCGTGCAGTCAGTGATCTGGGACATCAATCCCTTCGACCAATGGGGCGTCGAGCTCGGCAAGGAACTCGCGAACAAGCTGGGGCCGATCGTGGAGAACGCCAGCGCGTCGACCGTGGGGCTGGATGGCTCGACGGCGGGATTGATCGCCTGGCGGCGATCGAAGCAATAGTCGTCATTGCGAGGAGCGCAGCGACGAAGCAAACCCAGACTCGCGACGGCTGCCCTGGATTGCTTCGCTTCGCTCGCAATGACGGGAACGCTAAATGGCCTTCGCCACAAGAATGCTCGTCAGCGTCGGCAAGGCGTTGTCGAGCAGTCTGAACCCGCCGAATCCCGCCTGGCGCAGCAGCGCTTCGATCTCTTCAACCCGGCGCGGCTCGCCGCGGCCCATGGCCAGCGTATAGAAGCCATAATAGGCGTCGAGCGGCTCGGCGCCCTTCACGCCGGACATCGCCTCGATAATCAGCAGCGTCGCGCCCGGCTCCATCGCGCGGCGGATGTTGCGCAGGAGCATCAGCGCTCGTTCGTCATCCTGATCGTGCACGATGCGGATCAGCGTGACCGCGTCGGCGCCTTTCGGCAAGTCGTCCCGCAAGAAATCACCGCCATGGACTTGCGCGCGCGTCATGAGGCCCGCAGCCTCCAACCGTGTGCGCGCGCGGTCGGCAACGGCAGGGAGATCGACGAGCGCGAGCTGCAGATCTGGGGCGCGCGCGGCGGCGGCGCAAAGGAAAACGCCCTCGCCGCCGCCGACGTCCATGAGACGCTTGTGCTGCCTGATGTCATAGGCGTCGAGCGCCTGCTCGGCGACCATGGGCTGCGAGGCGGCCATCAGCGCGCTATAGGGCGCGACCTCTCCGGGCCCCAGCGCTTTGGGCTGTTCGAGGTCGGAATAGGGCCAGTAATCCGCGAGCGCCGCGCGCTTCTCGCCGCGCAGCAACGCCACCGGGTCGGCGATGTCTGCGTAAAGCAGGGGCTGGTGCTCGACCAGCGCGCGCGCCGCGGGATTGCCGAGAAAAGCCGCGCCGAGCTGGCCCAAACCATAGCGCCCGCCCGCGCGTCGCTCGGTGAGGTCGAGCGAGGTGGCGGCGTCGAGCAGCCGCCGCGTCGCCGCTTCTGAGAGCGCGAGGCGCGCGGCGAGATTGGGAACAGTCAGCGGCCCGCCAGCGAGCGCCTCGAAAAGCTTCAGCCGGGCGCAAGCGAACAGCACTTGCGAATAGACGAAGCCGGCCGTGAGATCGAGCGCCGCCCGCGCGCGCCGCCGGGCGATCGGCCGGGTGAAAGGGTTGGCGAGCGACCAGCGCTGGAATTTGGGATCAGAAATCAGCCTGTCGCGACGGGCCCGCAGATCATCCAGCCAGCGCTCGAAAAGACCCGCCATATCCCGCCCCCGCTTTTGACCGCGCCCCGATAGCATGAGCCCCGAGGCGCGCGAAGAGGCGCCGCCGTTGCGGGCGCGCCCGCCTTAATGTAGAAGGGAGGCGCGTCGACTCGCGACAGGCGCCCGTAGCTCAGCTGGATAGAGCGCTGCCCTCCGAAGGCAGAGGTCAGAGGTTCGAATCCTCTCGGGCGCGCCAGGTCGACGGAGATTTTCACGGACGACGCTCTGAATGACATTTTTTCAGGACTACTTGGTTTTGCAGCCCACTTTGCCGCCGCCGTCGCCTTTTGCGCGGTCTTTTGCGTCATCGAATTCGTGGCCTGGGGCTTCGTCGCTGTAAGCGTCCGAGTGCATTCCCGGCGCGCTGAAAGCCCGGCAGGGAATCCAGAGCCACAAGAGCGCGGTTTTGCACAGAGCCCGTCATTGCGAGCGAAGCGAAGCAATCTAGGGCAGCGATGCGGCCCTGGATTGCTTCGTCGGCTCCGCCTCCTCGCAATGACGGCGGTAACTCCCGTGTCCAAACGGCGCGAGCGGCGGGCATGGCGCCGAACCAATCGAGCGGATCTCGTATAAGATGACCAATGCGGGCGAACCCCCCGGCAAGCGCGGCCACAATCCGCCGCCCATCATCTTCCACGCGCGAGAAGGCTTTGCCGGAGCGCCGGTACCGACCGAGGAAGAGCAGCGGCGCGCGCTCTTCCTCGCCAACCTCGCCATCTATGTGCCTCTCGCGGTGGGATTCGCCGTGCTTCTTTTCGTTCAGTGGATCGAACAAGCCAGATGCTCTCCGGGGAACGCAACGGACTCAGCCACGGAGACCGCCTGCTCCTCCGACTCATCGGGTTCCGGAGGTGGCGGTGGTAGTGGTGGCGGCGGCGGCGGCGGCGCTGCGAGATTCGGCGGCTTCGGGGCGATGGGCGCCGGCCATGGCGGCGGAGGCGGTTAATGAAGCGCGAGGCTTCTTCGCCGCGTCCAAACTTCGAGGCCGAGGCAAAAAAGATAGGCTTCGACTACGCCTATGCGGATGGCGAGCCCTATTGGGAGGAAAGCGCGCGCTACGTCTTCTCACTGGCGGAGATAGAGGACAGGCTCGAGGCGGCGACGGCCGAGCTGAATGCGCTTTGCCTTTCGCTCGTCGAAAACGTCGTCGAACACGACCATCTGATGCGACGATTGAGGATTCCAGAATGCGCGTTCGACGTAATACGCGCAAGCTGGAGGCGGCGGGACCCCTCGCTCTACGGCCGCTTCGATTTCGTCTACGATGGCAAAAGCGAACCCAAGCTCCTCGAATTCAACGCCGACACCCCGACGAACCTTTATGAATCCTCGGTCGTGCAATGGCTTTGGCTTCAATCCCAAATCGCGCGGGGCGAGCTGCCGCAAGACGCCGACCAGTTCAACTCGCTGCACGAGAAGCTCGTCGCGCGTATCGGAGAGATCGCGCCGAGCCGCTTGCTGCATCTCTGCTGTATGTCGAAAAACGCGGAAGACGCAGGAACGACAGCCTATCTCGCCGAATGCGCGCGCGAGGCGGGGCTCGTGACGAAGCTTCTCGACATGAGTGGAATAGGGTTGAAACACAATGAGTTCATCGATCCAGACTGGCGCAAGATCGAGTTCCTCTTCAAGCTCTATCCCTGGGAATGGATGTTTGCCGACTCTTTTGGCAAATCCTCAGCCGTCGGGCGGACGCGCCTCGTCGAGCCGCCCTGGAGGATGATCCTATCGAACAAGGGCGCGCTGGCGCTGCTCTGGGATATGGCGCCGGGACATAAGAATCTCTTGCCCTGTTATTTCGAGGACGACCCGCAAGTGGAAAGGCTCGGCGCGAAATATGCGCGCAAGCCGATCTATTCGCGCGAGGGCGCCGACATCGAACTCGTAGACGGCGTCTGCATCGCCCGGGGCGAGACGGAGGGTTATGGCCGGGAAGGATATGTCCGCCAGGCGTTTTGTCCCCTGCCGGTATTCGACGGCCGGCGTCCCGTCCTTGGCTGCTGGCTCGTCGGCGATGCGCCGGCGGGCCTTGGCATCCGCGAGGATAAGGCGCTCATCACCTCCAATCGCGCGCGCTTTACGCCACACGCGATCATCGGGTGAAATCGGTGCGTCGAGTGGCCCGCCAAAATCAAATGTTTGACCAGGTAACTCAACGAGGCGGGACCTCCGAGGCGACTCCCGCGTGGCCGACCGGGCCGACCTTGGAGGCGCCGCCGACGCTGATCGCCTCGCTTCTTTCGGTTCGGGCCGCCTGCCGGGCGTCGGGCGTTTGCACGCTTGGCGTCCAGTAAAACAGAAGCGCTGCAATCAGGCCGGGAGCAGCATTGGCAAAAGCGGCGCGGAACAGGGCGGCCATTTTACGGACAAGGCTTTCAGACATGGCGAACGTCCATTTCAAACGAATGTATTAAATTCAACCAATCGGCTGAAGCAAAAATAAGGCAAGGATCGAGGCGCCGGTCGAGGCGGGTCGCCCGACGGCGGCGGTCTACAGCCTGCAAAATGGCGCCTCGAGCCTATCGGCTCTGATGTCTCACGCAGGCGTCGAAGGCGTTATCTGCTTCCCGGGCCATCTCCGGATTCGCATAAATCCGCAGCGCCAAAGAATCGCTGCGTTGGCCCGAAAGACCGTGCCGTCGAGCCACCGATTTTTGCGCCTCATAGGCGCACATCGTCACGTGATCGCCGGCGCCGCGACTGCGCTTTTGTGAGGCTGCCGTCGACGGCGGCGCCACGAGCAGAGTCGCAGCGACAGCGAGGCGCCCAAGAAGGCATGAAGGGCGGTCATCGAGCCGCTTCGTCATGAAACCGAACGGGGTAAAAGGCATGTCTATCGCGCTCCTTATCAACGAGGCGCGCTCCTTTTTGACAGGCACAAAGAAGCGCCCGGTTTTAGGCCAGGCGCTCGAGTTGGGAGGGAGTAAATGAGACCTCATCAACCTGCCGGCTTTTTGATTGTTCCCTAGCGCGCTTTCCGCCCGGATGGAATCGCGCGAGCGATGAGAAAGCGCGCAGAGTCAAAAAGCAGGAGCGCATTCTTATACCGTTTCCGTTTGAATAGCTCGCATTGGCGCTTGTCATTCCAGACGGACCGAAGGCCATCTGGAATCCGCAGCCACAAAAGCGCAGGTTTTGCTCTGGATTCCCGATCACTCGCTGCGCGAGCGTCGAGAATACACCGAACCAATCAAGCGGATTTCGTATTATCGGCCGAGAGATTGCCGCGGCTGAGGGAATGTTCTCGCACGCACACGGCGGCCGTGCTGCTGTATCTGGCGCTGGAGTGGGAGGCGAGAGAGGACGAAAACGGCGACGGCCCGGCGATTATTCTTCGCCGAGCCGCAGCAACTGCTAGCAGACAAGAATGTGGCGGCTGCCTGAAGCTCACAAGTCAGCCGCCAGGTCGAGCTGGTCGTCGTTGGGTCTCCCCCTCGAGGGAGGCCTCGGAGCTTTCCGTGCGCTCGATCGCAACCCCCGAAGGCGTTGCATGGAATCAATCTTTTGAACGCTGAGAAGTTCGCCTGAGACGACAAAAAATTTGCGAGGGCGCGCTGAGCGGACCCGCGTTGCGTTGGCGCAGGGCGCCCGTCTAGAAGCGGCGAAGGCGAAGTTCTGCGTGATTTGCGATCGGGAGGCTTGATGGACGAGCTTACAATCAAGCGCTTCCTGCCCTGGGTGGTGGCGACCGCCCTTTTTATGGAGCAGCTCGACGCGACGATCGTCAATACAGCCGTCCCGGCGATGGCCGAAAGCTTACAGGTCACGCCGCTGAGCTTGAAAGCGGTCGCGGCGAGCTATGTTTTGAGCCTGGCCGTGGGCATCCCCGTAAGCGGATGGGTCGCCGACCGCTATGGAACGAGAAAGGTCTTCGCCGCCGCGATCGCCGTTTTCACGCTCTCGTCGATCCTGTGCGGATTATCCCAAAACGCAGGGCAAATGGTTGTCGCCCGAATACTCCAGGGCGCCGGCGCGGCTTTGATGACGCCGGTCGGAAGATTGGCCGTCGTCAGGACCTTCGGAAAGGCCGAGCTGCTGACGGCGATGAACTTCGTCATCATACCGGCGCTTATCGGGCCGCTTCTCGGCCCGACGGTCGGCGGCCTCATCGTGCATTGGCTTTCCTGGCGCGAGATCTTCTTCGTGAATGTCCCGATTGGCATCGTCGCGCAGTGGTTGGTCCATCGCTACATGCCCGATTATCGGGGAGAGAGTGAGCGTCCTTTCGACTGGCTGGGCCTTGTCCTCTTTGGATCAGGCATGGCGCTTCTGTCCTGGCTTCTCGAAATATTCGGAGAACATCAAATCCGCCCCGAGCTGGGCGTCGCGCTTTTCGCCGTGGCGATGGCGCTGCTTCTCGCCTATTGGGCGCATGCGCGCCGAGCTGCTTTTCCGCTGCTCGATCTTGCCTTGTTCAAAAAGCGGACCTTCCGGGTTTCGGTCGGCGGCGGCTTCCTCACAAGGCTCGGCGTGGGCGGCTTGCCCTTTTTGACTCCCTTGCTGTTTCAGGTGGGCCTTGGGCTTCCGGCGTGGGAGTCGGGCATGCTGATGATGCCGACGGCGGCGGCCGCCATGGGCATGAAATTCATCTCCGCGCCCATACTCGCGCGTTTTGGCTACCGCACTGTCCTCGTCAGCAACACTGTGATGATCGGCGTCGCGATCTGCCTCTATTCCCTGGTGACCGAACGCACGCCGATCGCGGCCGTCGTCGCCATCGGTTTCCTTCTCGGCTTCTTCAACTCGCTTCAGTTCACGAGCATGAACAGCCTCGCCTATGCGGATGTCGAGCCGGCGGAGTCGAGCATGGCCGCCACCATTGCGAGCTCTTTCCAGCAAATATCGATGAGCTTCGGTCTTGCGATCGGGTCTCTGGTGGCGGCCGCATTTCTGGGCGCGGCGCCACAGTCAAATCCTCACGCCGTCATTGCCGCCCTCCACGGCGCCTATCTGTCTCTCGGCGCGCTCACCGTCCTCTCGTCTCTCTCATTCTGGCGATTGCGCAAGTCCGATGGCGCAAGCGTCAGCCGTGCGCAGACGGAACTGGCTTGAGGCCGGGTTGGCGCGGTTCCACGCGCCCAGTCTTTTGAGGAGCCTACGCCAGCGCTTGCTGGTCCGCAACTTGCGAGTCGGCGGCCAGACGTTCCTTTTTTGGGAGGCGACCCCGATGGCCTTCACCTTCATCTGTCAGACAAGCGCCGTAAGCGAGGGGGGCATGGGCCTCTTCCAGGCCGGTCGCAAAAGCGTGCTCCTGGTCTGGCCGATGGGCGGCGAGCTCAAGGCGTATCGCGGGCGCTGCCCGCACGCAGACATGCCGCTGAGCGAGGCGACCTTCAACGGGCAGACGGTGTCCTGTCCGCACCACCAGTGGGGGTTCGACGGCGCGAGCGGCAAATGCGTGACGCATCTTGTGCGCAACACGCTGCATCCCTACGAGCTGCGCGTGGAAGGCGACGAGATTCAGGTCGACGTCGGCCCGGTCAAGGCGGCGCGTACGCCGGCGTGATCGTCATCCGCCGGGGAAGGATTGTCGCCGAAGCTGAGCGCGCTTTGGCGGCCGGCGCCCGTCGAGGGAGGGGACGGGGCGCCGGCCCGGACAATGCGCGCAGGGTTCACGCGCGCATTGTCAATCAGCGTCGAAGCAGCGCGTCGGCGCCCTCTTTTCCGAGGAGCTGACGCAGCCGTCCGAGGATTTGCAGCGTCACGCCGAAGACGGCGAGCGACATCCACCCGAAAAAGACGAAGCCCCAATGCAGCGGGCCCGCGAATCCCTCGTCCATCGCCCAGGAGGTGTGGCCCCATTCATTAAACCCGACGTTCGGGATCGTCATGAAGACCCCGCCAACCAGCACGAGGAAGGCGAGCGAGTAGCCCTGGGCAAAAAAGGGCAGGCGCGTCTTCGCGTAGAAGAATGCGCCTACCCCGATGATCGAGAACAGCGGATATGAAATATAAAAGGTGATGATATTGCTCGGGGTGAAATCCGTGTCGCGCACCGCGGTCATGTGCCAGACGGCGGTCTGCTCGGAGAAGAAGCTCAGGCCCCAAAACAGAGCCAGCGCAAAGACGACCAGCCATTGCACGAGATAAAGAAGCCGCCGCGTTTCGCGCGCGGGCGAGAGCTTCTCGAGCTCGCGATCGCGCGTGCGCCACAGCAAGCCCGCGAGGAGCGCGACGCTGGCGATAGAGAGGACGACGGCGGCCTTGAGGAGATTGATCCAGTAAAGCTCGAATTCTGGAGCGAATGAATCCAGTCCGACGGTCCAGCCGAAAGCCTGTTCGAAGAGGCGCAGCGCGGCGACGAAAAGGGTCAGAGCCAGAACGCCGAAAAGAAGCGGCTTCGTGTCGACGATCCGCTCGGCGCGCTCTGCGGCGCCTGCGGCGTGCGTGTTGATGGTGCTCATCGTTGTCTCCGAAAATGTCTATGGGGCGCGCGAAGGGGGTCTCCGCGCGCGTGCTATCGGGGCGAAGCGGCCCGGGAAAAAGCCGCTTCGCTGAGCGTTCTGAAAAAGAGGAGGAGCGTTAATTGGCGTGGCGCGGCGCGGTTGTTCTCGCCGATCCGGATCATCTCTCCCAAGCGGCCGGGAGAAGCCGCTACGAGACGATCTCAGGCGGAAACCGCATGCGCTTGGGCCGGCGGCGCACGCGGAGACTGCGGCGCTCTCTTTGGCTCCAGGCGACGCTCCGGCGCTGATCTCGTTGGCGGAGAGTCAACTGACGTCGCGGGAGAAATTGGAACCCTGATCGAAGCGTAAGGCTTGGGCGGCGGCGCGTCCAACGACCCGCAGTGTAGGATGCAGCACAGGCCGTGATGATGACCGCCATGAGGAACGGCTGGCCGTTCGTTCCCGCTTGGGGCGTCTTGCGTCGAGCAGATAACGCCGGTTCCTGCGGCCGCGAACGCAGGCGCGCCCGCGAAAGCAAGCTGCAAGAGCAGCAGGCCGGCGACAAGAGTCGCCAACATGCGCGCAAAGCCGCTCTGTCGCCTCAGAGGATCCACCGCCGCCGCCTTTGGTTCCAGGACAGGAGGCTAGAGACGGACAGGAAGGCGGTCAAGCAAGTGCAAATGGCGCCGATGTGCGGCGAAACGCCGCGCGTCTGTGAGACGCGCCAGCGCTCCCGAGGGTTGTTACGCCGCGCTCTTCGCCGCCTGAGAACGTGGCGCCGCGATCGTGCGCCGCAGGCTTTGATCGGCCAGTCTTTCGTAAGCCGACACCAGGCCGGCGACATTCATTTCCGCGTCCTGCCGCCAGAACGACAAGTGAGACACGACGAAGGGGAAATAGACGCTGTTCTCCTTGCGGGCGCGCTTGCGCACGCCATAGCAGAGGTCGTGCTCGTCATCCGACATGATGTCCGGGATATGCACGAGATCGCGGCCGAGGAAAGCGACGAAATTGATGCTGACCCTTTCGTTCCACGCAAGAGCGGTCGGCTCTTCGAGCGTGAAGCGCGACGGCGCGCCCAGAAAGAGCCGGTGAAGCGCTTCCGCTTTGGCGCCGCTGCTCCAGAGCGATCCGCACATCCCCCCCGGCGGCAGCTCTAGCGCCATCTCATTGTGCGGGATCGCGCCGAATTGCTGCTGGAAATGGGCGCAGACGCCATTGTTCACGACATTTGCGCTGATCAGGAAATAATCGTCGTTGGCGCGGCGGAAATCGATGAAATCGCCGAGCCGGTCGAGATCGACATAGACGATGTCGTCGTCGCATTTGAGAAAGACGTCTCGCGCATGCGCGTCGCGGTTGGCGGCGTAATATTGATAGGCCGTCGTGTAGAACATGACGTCCTTCGAATAAAAAGGCGCCCTGCCGCCGACGAACAGACGCGCCGCGTGCGAATTGAAACACTCGAAACGCCAGTCGCCATTGGCGCCAAATCCGGTTCGGTACAGGGCTTCGAACTCGCCGTCGGCGACAGGCAGGTCGTCACGGAGGATGTCGTCGCCGGCGACGGATATTCTCAGGCCATCGGCGCCGAAACGGATTTCGACATCGACAAAATCGAACTCGGGGAGAATCTGGGGCGTGGAGGCGTAAACGGCGGGCGGCTCCTCGTGATTTCTCAGTTGTGTGGCGGTCAGCGCGAGTGGATTCGCAAAGCGCCGAATGGCGCTTGCGCGATTGTTCCAACCGCCGATGACGACTTCGTAGCTCGTTCCCGACGCGCCGCGACGCCGCAATCCGATATGCACGTCATTTGTGGCGCGAACGCTGAATTTGACGCTGCGATTGTTTCCCCGCACCGAGAGCGTTCCGGGCAGAAGGAAATATTCGTCCGTATGGCTCGGCGTGACTTGCGCGATGGGGAAGCGCTCGCGGAGCCAGCGCGCGTCGGCGGCGTTGCGGGTGAAGTCCCAGACATGCCACTCGTCGATCAGCCCGCGCTCGATCGCGGCGTCGACGTAACGCGTCAGCAGGCTCATCCGATCCTTTCTTCCCGCGAAAGTGACCAGAATCGTCTTCTGCTTTTCCATGTCGGGTTTCTCCTGAAACGCGCTCTTAAAAATCCGCCAGCCGGCGGTCTTGCGGAATGGGCATATGTTCGCTCCATTCCTTCAGCTTATCTCGATACAGCGTGCGATAGGCGTCTTCGCCCAGCGTTTCGAGGGATTCGAGATCGAGCTCGCAGCCGATCTCGTAATAGACATCGAGATTGGTCAAATCGGGTGTCGGCGTGCGTCCCTCGACAAAATCCTCGTGCATTTCGTCGAAGACCGATTCGAGCCGTCGCACGGTTCCTTCGATGTCCCGCAAGGCGCTACGATCCCGGTTTTCGACAAGCGCCTGGCGACGCGCGGCCAGCCTGGCGGGGTTGCGCGCGAACTCCGTCGCGTGCGCAAAAAATTCCTCCGGCGTGGCGCAGATGAAATCGTCAAGCCCTGCGGCCGTGACAACGCTTGCGCAGAAGCGGGCCGCGAAGCTGCGGCCGCGCAACGTCAGGACCGGCAGGCCCATGGTGAGCGCGTCGGCGGCGGTCGAATGGGCGCCGTAAGGCAGAGTATCGAGGAAAAGATCTGCGAGCGGGATACGCGTCAGATGAAGCGGGTTGGGCGCTTTCTCGGCAAAGAGAATGCGTTCCGGCGCCACGCCATGATCCGCCGCGGCTTTGCGTAAACGCTCGTTGACGTCGGCGCCGCCGGTCAAGAGCCACAGGACGCTGTTGGGCGTCGCCTTCAGGATCGACATCCACAAGGCGAAGGTATTCGCGGTGATCTTCTGCATGCCGTTGAGGCAGGCGAAGACAAAGGCGTCATTGGGGAGCCCGGCCTCTTCCCGCGTCGGACGGCGCTCGGCGATGTGGCGCTTGCGGTCGAGCGGCTGATTGCAGCCGATCCACAGGACCTTCTCGGAGTAGAAGATCTTGTTCTCTTCCGGCACGATCACCGGATCGGCGATCATGTAATGATGATAGGGGCTGCCCATCGTTCCGGGGTAGCCGCACCAGTTCACGATGACAGGCGCGGGGCGATAGGCGAAAATCCGCGTGCGCGCATGTTTGGTGTAGCCGTTGAGATCGACGAGAATATCGATCTCGTCATCGGCGATCCGCATCGCCGCCTGGGCGTCGTCCATCGGTTTGATGTCGATCCAGTGATCGACGGCGGCCTTTATGCGCGATTGCGTTTCGTCCGCGGGGCGATCCTCGCCGCAGTAATAAGCAAAGATCTCGAAACGGGCTTTATCGTGCCCTTCCAGGACTTCGACGAGCGCGAAGCCCACCGCATGTTCGCGCAGATCGGAGGAGACATAGCCGATCCGCAGGCGCGCGTTCGGCGCGCGTGGCTTTCTCTCGCGCGGCGCGAGCGGCGCGCCCGCCGGACGACCGACGACGGATTTATTGTAGCGATACGCCTTGGCGAGCTGGAACATGGGATCGTCGGCATAGGCGGCGAGCGACATCGACGACATGCCGTCGATGAGGTTGCGACGCGGCATGCGTTCGGCGGCGGCGACGGCCGGCCATTTGCACTGGCGCTGCCGCAACGAAATCCAATGTTGCGCGGCTTCTGTCTTGTCCGGCCGCAGTTCGAGCGCCTGCTTCAGGGCCTCCTCGGCGCCCTGTAAATCCTCGACGCCTTCGAGGACGCGGCCGATTTGGTGCAAGGCGAGAACTTTATGCGCCATCGTCTCGCCGTTCACCTCGGCGAGCTTTTCGCTCAGGGCGCGCCATTGCTGAACCGCCGCGCCGATGTCTCCCGCATCTTCGAATGCGCGGCCGAGATTGATATGCGCCTGGGCGAAATCCGGCTTGACCCGAAGGCACTCCCGCAAAGCGATGGCGGCGCCGGAAATGTCGCCCTGTTCCCGCAGGCCGACCGCATAGTTGAAATAGGCCATGTGGAGCAGCTCATGTTCGCCGTTGAAGGCGATCCATGTCTTGTAAAGCTCGCTGGCCAACGCCGGCTGGCCCGCGCGTCGCAATTTATCGGCGCTGTCGAAAAGTTCGACGAGCGGCAGGTTTCGGCGCTTGGCGCGATGAACGGCGAGGTTGAAAATTTCGATCCCGCTCGCCAAGGGGGAGGCCGGCGTCAGCATGCGTTGGCAGTCCAGTTGGGAACATTGAGGGCAATCCCAACGGACCTTGGCAAAGAGAGCTTGCGCCAGGCATGTGCAGCCGCTCGGGAGGGCGATTGCGGCCGAATTTGCTTGAGCTTCAAAAGCAGCCGCCGAGGAGGCTTACGCACCCTCGGCGGCAATTGTGGCTGTTCCAGTGTGTCGCGCTTACTGGAACAGTTGCATCAGCCGGTTGACCTGCGCAGACGACATCGCATTGATCTGCGTGGTGGTCAGCGCGCTGGCTTGCGTGGTGCTCAGGGCCCCGATGTCGTCGGTCGACAAGCCGGCGATGGACTGCGTGGAGATCGCGACCAGTTGATCGGTCGAGAAGGCCGTGAAGTCCGCGCTCTCGAGCGCCCCGATCTGCGTGGAACTGAGCGCGCCGATCTGGGCGGTGGTGATCGACACAGTCTGATCCGTCGACAACGCCTGCAACTGCGCGGTGGTCATTGCCGAGAGCTGCGCCGTCGACAGGCCCGCAATGTCTGCAGTCGAGACGACGGCAATCTGGGTCGTGAGCAGCGAGGCGATGTCGCGGGCGTCCAACGCGTCGAACTGCGTGGCGCTGAAAGCTGCGATATCGTCCGTCGTGAGAGCGGCGACCTGGCTCGACGTCAGGGCCGTCACCTGCGCGGTGGTGAGCGCGGCGGCCTGGGCCGTGGTCAGGACGCTGATCTGCGCGGTGCTGAAGGCGGCGACCACGTTGGTCCTGAGCGCCGCCACCTGGTCGGTCGACATGGCCGCCACGCCGGCGGTGGTCAAGGCCGACGCCTGGAGCACCGCGGCCTGCGCCGTGGTCATCGCCGCCACCTGATCGGTCGACAACGCTGGGAGCTGGTTCGCTGTCAGAGCCGCGACCTGAGCCGTGCTGAGCGCCACGATATCGGCGGTCGAAGCGGCCGCGATGGCGGCGGTGGACAGCGCGGCGATGTCGCGGGGGCTGAGCGCCGCGAACTGATCAGTGGTGAAGGCCGCCACGTCGTCGGACGACAGAGCCGCCGCCTGCGTAGTGGACAGAACCGCGATCTGCGCCGTGGTCAGCGCCCCGGCCTGAGCGGAGGAGAGGGCGGCGATCTGGGCGCTGCTCAACGCGGCCAAGGCGCCGGTCGAGAGCGCAGCGATCTGATCCGTGGAGAGCGCCGCCACATTGTCCGTCGTCAGCCCGTGCGCCTGAGCCGAGCCGAGCGTCGCGACCTGCGCCGTCGTCAAGGCGGCCGCCTGATCGGTCGACAAGACATGGACCTGAGCCGCCGTCAGCGCCGCCGCCTGGGCGGTGCTCAAGGCCGCAATATCGGCCGTCGAGGCGCCGGCGATCGCCGCCGTCGACAGGGCGGCGATATCCCGGGTTTCCAGCGCGCCGAACTGCGCGGTGGAGAGCGCGGCCACGTCGTCCGAGGAGAGCGCGGCGGTCTGCGCCGTGGTCAAAGCGACAATCTGGTCCGTGGTCAGCGCCGCCGCCTGATCGGTCGACAGGGCGCGTATCTGCGCCGCGCTCAGGGTCGCGAGCGACCCTGTCTTGAGCGCTGCAACCTGACTGGTGGAAAGCGCGGCCACGCTGTCGGTGGTCAGCGCCGCCGCCTGGCGCGAGGAAAGCGCGCCGACTTGCTCCGTCGTCAGCGCCTTGGCCTGGTCGGTCGAGAGCGCATGCGTCTGCGAGCTGGTCAGCGCCACGATCTGCGCCGTGGTGAGAGCGGCCGTCTGATCGGTCGACAGGATGCCGATTTGAGCGGCGCTCAGGGCTGCGATGGCGGCCGATCTCAAAGCCGCCACCTGGTCCGTCGTCAGAGCCGCGACGCTATCGGTCGTCAGCGCCGCCGCCTGGGCCGAGCTGAGAACGGCGGCCTGCGCCGTCGTCAGCGCGGCTGTCTGAGCGCTGGACAAAGCATGCGCCTGGCCGGTGGTGAGCGCGGCCGCCTGGGCCGTGCTCAGAGCTGCGATGTCGTCCGTCGAGGCGCCGGCGATGGCGCTCGTCGACAGGGCTGCGATATCGCGCGTGCTCAAGGCCGCGAATTGGGCGGTCGAGAAGGCCGCCACATCATCGGAGGAGAGAGCGCCGGCCTGCGCCGAGGTCAAAGCGGCGATCTGGGCGGTGGCGAAGGCCGCCACCTGAGCCGTCGACAGAGCGCTGATCTGCGCTGTGCCGAGGGCCGCGACAGCCCTGGTCGAAAGCGCAGCGATCTGATCCGTGGAGAGCGCCGCGACGCTGTCCGTGGTGAGCGCGGCCGCCTGGCCCGAGCTGAGGACGGCGACCTGCGCCGTCGTCAGCGCCGCGGCCTGGTCGGTCGACAGCGCGTGCACCTGGTTCGACGTCAGGGCCGAGGACTGGCCCGTGCTGAGCGCGGCGAGGTCGTCCGTCGAGGCGCCGAGGAGAGCGGCGGTCGTCAAGGCGGCGATGTCGCGGGTGCTCAGCGTCGCGAACTGCGCCGTCGAGAGGGCGGCGATGTCGTCGGACGACAGCGCCGAGGCCCCGGACGTCGTCAGGGCGCCGATCTGCGCGGTCGTGAGCGCCGCGATCTGCGCCGTGGAGAGCGCGTGGATTTGCGCCGTGCTCAGCGCGGCGACCGCGCTTGTCTTGAGCGCCGCAACCTGATCGGTGGAAAGCGCCGCAACGCTGTCCGTCGTGAGAGCGGCCGACTGCCGGGAGCTCAAAGCGGCCACCTGATCGGTTGTCAGCGCCGCCGCCTGATCCGTCGACAGAGCGCGCGTCTGCGTGGTGGTCAGGGCGACGACCTGGGCCGTGGTCAGCGCCGCGGCCTGAGCCGTCGACAAGGACTGGACCTGCGCGGTGGTCAAAGCGGCGACCGCGCTCGTCTTGAAGGCGGAGAGCTGATTCGTCGACAGCGCCGCGACGCTGTCGGTGGTGAGCGCGGCGGCTTGAGCCGAGCCCAGGACCGCGACCGAACCGGTCGTCAACGCGGCCGCCTGGTCCGTCGACAGCGCGCGAACTTGCGCGCTCGTCAGCGCGCCGGCCTGCGCGGCGCTCAGGATGGCGACGTCGTCCGTCGACACGCCGGCGAGCGCGCTCGTCGACATCGCGGCAAGATCACGCGCCTCGAGCGCGCCAAACTGCGCCGTGGTGAAGGCGGCCACGTCGTCCGAGGAGAGCGTCGCGCTTTGCGTCGTCGTCAGGGCGGCGATCTGGCTGGTCGTCAGCGCGCCAACCTGGGCGGTCGAGAGCACGTCGATCTGCGCCGTGCTCAGCGCCGCGATGGCGGCCGACCGGAGCGCCGCGATCTGATCCGTGGAGAGAGCGGCGAGGCTGTCGGTCGTGAGCGCGGCCACCTGCCCGGACGACAGCGTGGCGATCTGAGCGGTCGTAAGCGCGGAGGACTGCTCGGACGAGAGCGCATGGAGCTGCCTGGTCGTCAGCGCGGCGACCTGCGAGGTGGACAGCCCCGCGAGATCCTCGGTCGCGACCGCCGCCAACTGGCTCGTTTGCAGCGCCGCGAGGTCGCGGGAGCTGAGGGCGTCGAACTGCGTCGAGGTGAAGGCGGCGATGTCGTCGGTCGTCAGCGCGGCCGTCTGCGCCGTTGTCAGGGCGCCAATCTGGGCGGTGGTCAGCGCGCTCGCCTGAGCCGTCGTCAGGACGTGGACCTGCGCGCTGCCGAGCGCCGCGACAGTGGACGTCCTCAGGCTGGCGATCTGGTCGGTGGTGAGGGCTGCGATGCTATCGGTCGTCAAGGCGGCGGCCTGGCCGGAGCTGAGGACGGCCACTTGGGCGGTCGTCAGAGCGGCCGCCTGATCGGTCGACAAGCTGCGCATCTGCACGGCCGTGAACGCCGCGATCTGCCCGGTGCTCAGCGCGGCGATCTCAGCCGTCGACACGCCGGTAAGGGCGGTGGAGGTGAGCGCCGCCAGATCGCGAGAGCTCAGCGCCGCGAATTGGTCGGTCGAGAAGGCGGCCAGATCGTCGGAGGAAAGGGCCGCCGCTTGCACGGTGGTCAGCGACGCCACTTGAGCGGTGGTCAGCGCCGCCGCCTGAGCGGTCGTCAGCGTAACGATTTGCGCCGTGGTCAGGGCGGCGACAGAGCTGGATTTCAACGCCGCGACCTGATCCGTGGAGAGCGCTGCGACGCTATCCGTGGTGAGCGCGGCCGCCTGACGGGAGCCGAGGACCGCCACTTGCGCCGTGGTGAGCGCCGCGGCCTGATCGGTCGACAGCGCGCGCATCTCGGCGGTCGTCAAAGCGGCGACCTGCGCCGTGCTGAGAGCGGCGATGTCCGCCGTCGAGACGCCGGCGAAGGCGCTCGAGGACAAAGCCGCGAGGTCGCGCGTTTCGAAAGCCGCAAGCTGCGCCGTCGAGAGCGCCGCGATGTCGTCCGAACTCAGGCGCGCCGCCTGAGCGGTGGTGAGCGCGACAATCTGGGCAGTGCCGAGGGCGGCGGCCTGGCTGGTCGACAATGTGTCGATTTGCGCCGTGCTCAGCGCGGCGATGGCGCTGGTCTTGAGCGCCGCAACCTGGTCTGTCGAGAGCGCGGCAATTTCGTCGGTGGTTAGCGCGGCGGCCTGGGTGGAGCCGAGCGCGGCCACCTGCTCGGTGGTCAGGGTGGCGACCCGGATCGCCGAAAGCGCTTGGATCTGCGTGGTCTTCAGCGCGGCAACCTGCGCGGTGGTCAGCGAGATTGTCTGACCGGCCGAGAGGACGCCGATCTGCGCGGTGGTCAGCGCCGCGACGGCGAGGGTCTTGAGCGCCGCAACCTGATCGGTGGAGAGCGCGGCGACCGCGTCCGTCGTCAGCGCGGCGGCTTGGCCGGAGCCTAGCGCGGCGACGGCGGCGGTGGTGAGAGCGGCCGCCTGATCGGTGGAGAGGGCGCCGATTTCAGCCGTGGTCAGGGCGGCTGCCTGAGCGGTGCTCAGCGCCGCAATATCGGCAGTGGAGGCCGCGGCGAGGGCGCTCGTGGACAAAGCGGCGATGTCGCGGGCCGAGAGGGCGCCGAACTGCGCGGTGGAGAAGGCCGCGACGTCGTCGGAGGTGAGCGCGGCCGTTTGGGCGGTCGTCAGCGCCGCGACCTGCGCCGTGGTCAGCGCGGCGGCCTGGTTGGTCGAGAGGGCCTGAATTTGCGCGGAACCCAGCGCTGCAAAAGAACTCGTTTTCAACGCCGCGATCTGGTCCGTGGACAGAGCGGCGACGGCGTCGGTGGTCAGCGCCGCAATCTGGCTGGAGCCGAGGACGGCGATTTGCGCCGTGGTCAGGGCGGCGGCCTGATCCGTTGAAAGCGCGTGCATCTGCGCGCTCGTGAGCGCAGCCGCCTGCGACGTGTTCAGCGCGGCGATGTCCAAGGTCGAGACACCGGCGAGGGCGCTGGTGGTCAGCGCGGCGAGGTCGCGGGCGCCGAAGGCGCTGAATTGGCTTGCGGAAAGAGCGGCGACGTCATCCGACGACAAGGCGGCCGCCTGGGAGGAGGTCATCGCCGAGATCTGGGCGGTTGTGAGAGCGCCGATCTGCACCGAGGAGAGCGCCTGTATCTGTGCGGAGCTCAATCCTGCGATCGCATTGGTCTTCATCGCCTCGATCTGACCGATGGAGAGCGCGGCGATGCTGTCAGTGGTCAGCGCATTGGCCTGGGCGGAAACGAAAACCGCGATTTGAGCCGTTGAGAGAGACGCGATCTGGTCGGTTGAGAGCGCGTGTAGCTGGCTCGTGGTGAAAGCGGCGACCTGACCGGTGGACAGCGACGTGAGGTCGCTGCTGGTAATCGCGGTGATCTGGGTGCTCGTGAAGCCGAGGATGGCGCTCCAGCTCAGGGCGCTCATCTGCGTCGCGGAAAACGCCGCGACGTCATCCGTATTCAGGGCGCGGACCTGAGTCGACGTCAGCGCCGCCGCCTGAGCGGTCGTCATAGCCGCTATATCGTCGGTCGTGAGCTTTGAGATCGTGCTCGTCGAGAGCGAGGCGACTTGGCTGGGGGTGAGCGAAGAAATGATGGAGGTCATATGCCGGCCCTTGAGCTGTTGGTGTGCGTCCCAAAGAGTTCACTTTGAAAGCCCTCTCCGCAGACGCTGCTGCGCGCGCCATCGCCGCCGCGCGAGTGGCGGCGATCCCCGCGCGCAAATGCGGCCGGGGCACAAAAGCTACGAAAAGGGGCAGGACACGTCGCGTGGACCGAGGCTCGAGATCGGCGGATCAGGAAAACGTCGCCAAGGAGTCTTCGGACAATGGTGGACAGATCATCTGTCCTACGCGCGAACTAGCCGGGCGAACGGCCGGCTTGACCACAGTAACGGCATCTTTCTAACAAGAAGTTTCCAGCGACGCTTAAAGGCGCGTCATAGGTCGATTTTCTGGCCGGGGCCCGGCAGCGTCGCGCCAGCCTGACCCAGTAGTTTCCCTCGATGAACTTGCGAGGGGCCAGATGAGATATTGCGTGGTTGGCGCGGGCTTGAGCGGCGCCGTGATCGCCAGGAGCCTGGGCGAGGCGGGGCACAAGGTTCTGGTCGTCGACGAGCGATCGCATCTTGGCGGCAACTGTCACAGCGCCCGTGACCCTGAGACGGGCGTGATGACTCATATTTATGGCCCTCACATCTTTCACACCTCGAACGAACGGGTCTGGTCTTACGTCACGCGCTTCGCGGAGATGCGGCCCTATAACCATCGCGTCGTCGCCGTCGCCAAGTCGGGCGTCTATTCGCTGCCTTTGAACCTGATGACGATCAATCAGTTCTTCAAACGATGCATGGGGCCGGCGGAGGCGCGCGCCTTCATCGCCTCGAAAGCGCGTAAAATCGAAGAGCCGCGAAATTTCGAGGAGCAGGCGCTTGCCTTGATGGGCGAGGAGCTCTACGAGGCCTTCTTCAAAGGATACACGTCGAAACAATGGGGCATGAGCCCGACGGACCTTCCGGCGTCCGTCCTCAAGCGCCTGCCCGCCAGATTCGATTACAACGACAGTTACTTTGCGCATCATTATCAGGCCATTCCCAGCAACGGCTACACGGCGATGGCCGAGAACATTCTCCGCGCGCCGAATGTCGAGGTCCGGTTGAACTGCCGCTTCGAGGAGCTGAGCGAGAATTTCGCCCATGTCTTCTATAGCGGGCCGCTCGACCGCTTTTTCGGTTTCCGGCTTGGCCGGCTCGGCTACCGCACGCTCGACTTCGAACGAATGATCGACAAGGGTGATTTCCAGGGCGCGGCGGTCATTAACTACTGCGACGCCGACGTGCCCTTCACGCGAATAACCGAACATAAATATTTTGCGCCCTGGGAAAAAGACACATTCGATTTGACGCTTTGCTACAGGGAATACAGCCGCGCCGCCGGCGCCCAAGACATTCCTTATTATCCGATCCGGCTCGCGAATGAGCAGAAACTGCTGCGCAGCTACATCGAGCTCGCGCGCGCCAGCGAAAAGGTGAGTTTCGTCGGGCGGCTCGGAACCTATCGATATTTGGATATGGATGTGACGATCGAGGAGGCCCTGGCCGCCAGCGACAGGCTGTTGGAGCTGATCGCGCGCGGGGAGGCGCCGCCGTCGTTCTTTGTCGAGCCGTGAGGGGCGGCGGCGCTACAGCCCGCGCGCCCAGGCGGGCCGCAGCGGCGCGGCCTCCGGCTCGGCGATCGCCCCGCGCAGGTCTTGAAGCAGCCGCGTCTTGTCGGCGCCGAGCGTTCCTTTGAGGACGAGCCAATTCGAGGCGTGGTCGCTGCGAAAGACCGTTCTGTTCAGCTCCAGGGCGGAAATGAACAGCTCCATCTCCCGCATGAGGCCCAGGATGTCGAGCGGCTCCCAGTCCGGGAAATTTCCGCGCAGCCGCGCGTCGCCGTAGGGAAAGCTCACCACCAGCGTCGCGAGGAACTCCGGTTGCGCCGCATTCATCAGCGCCGCTGAATTCAGCGCATGTTGGCGCGACAGCGCCGTTCCGCCGAGGCCGTTGAGGATCATGACGGAGCGTTTGACGCCCGCCTCCTGCAATTTTTCCAGCGCCTCGCGCGTGGTCGCGAAAGTCTCGCCCTTGTCGACCCGCGCCAGCACCTCGTCGTCGCCGGACTCCGCTCCGACATAGACGAGCGAGAGCCCGAGCTCCTTGAGCTCGCGAAGCTCCGCGGTCGACTTCTTGCGGACATTACGCGGCAGGCAATAGCTCGATACCCGGCGCACGCCCGGCAAATCGCGTCGGATCGCCTCGAGCACGGCGACGAGCCGGCGGGTCGAGAGCGTCATCGCGTCCCCATCCGCGAGGAAAACGCGTTTGAGGTCTGGTCCGAATTGTTCCCCGCAGCGCTTTATGCTTTCGAGCACTTCCTGCGCGTCTCTGGGGCGGAAGCGCTTTTGTGGCGCGCTATACATTTCGCAGAATGTGCAGCGGTTCCACGAGCAGCCATTGGTCACGGGCAGGATAAGCGAGTCAGCTTCGCTCGGCGGGCGGTAGACAGGTTCGACGTAGCGAATAGGGAAAGTCGTCATGTGCAAGCGGCTGGGATAGGAGAGGCGGCAGGAGTTTAACGCAACTGCGGCGCCAGCCGAAACGCCGTTTTTCTTCCCCTCAGGCGCGCGTCGCTTTGTTACGCCGGCTTTCCGCGGGCGGTTCCGTGGCGCCCTGGGGAGCGGGCTCCCAGCCGAAGACGCTTCGCCCGCCATATTCATGCGAGCGCTGCCGCTCCTCTTCAACGAATTGCGGCAGAGACGGGCCCGTAGCGCTGCGTTCCAGACGCCGCGCGCGCTCGTCGAGCCGGCGAAGGGCGTCGAGCCTGTCGGCGTTTCCGAGCTTGGCCTTGCTGACCGCGCTTCTCAACACATCGATGGTCTTGTCGTACACGTCGATGGGGACCGGATAGGGATGGCGGTCCTTGCCGCCATGAGCGAGCGAGAAGCGCGCCGGGTCCGCGAAGCGGCAAGGGGCGCCGTGGACAACTTCCGCCACCATCGCGAGCGAGCGAACCGTGCGGGCGCCAACGCCTGGCACGAGCAGCAGATCGGCGAAGTCTTGTGGGCCCTGATCCGCGGCGGCGGCGAGGGCCCCGTGCAGCCTGCGAAGCATCACATCCTTGGGGCGGACGTCGTGATGGGCCGGCATGAAGAGGTGCGGGAGCGTGGCTTGTGCAGGCGCCGGCTCGGATTTGCCTTCGGCGGCGGCGACCTCGCGCAGCAGGCCGTCCGGCCCGAGGTCGCGCAGAAGATCGAGCTGGCGCGCGCGCGAGGCGCTGGCCCTGTAGTCGGTGAGATTGACGATTTCGCCCTGGTTCTCGCCGTCGATGGCTGCGTGAGGCGCCTCGACGAAATCTTTGAGCCCTTCCGAGAGCCAGTGATAGCGGCGGGCATAGCGCGTCTCGCCGTTCATTCCCTGCTGAACGACCACCCACTTGCCGTCGTCGGCTACGATGAAGCCATGCAGATAGATGTCGAGCCCGTCCTGCACGGCGGCGCTGTCCACCTTGGCGACCAGCCGGCTCGCCCGCGCGAGCGCCGCTCCGTCGAAGCCCACGCGCGCGCCGATGGTCGTCAGCTCGAGCGGGGTTTGGCGAGAGCGCGCGCCGCGTCCGCCGCAGACATGTAGGCCAAGCTCTCCCGCGAGCGGCGTCAGGCCGCGTCGAAGCGCGCCGATCACGCTCGTTGTGACGCCGGAGGAGTGCCAATCCATGCCCATGACCGCGCCGAAGGATTGGAACCAGAACGGATGGGCGAGACGGCGCAGGAACTCGTCGCGGCCGTAATGATGCACGATGGCTTCGGCGATCACCGCGCCGAGGCTCGCCATGCGCTGGCTGAGCCACGCCGGAACGCGGCCGTAATGAAGCGGCAGATCGGCGCTGCCTGAACGACGTGTCACGTTTGGAATCCCGAAAGCGAGCGTGTCGGGCAGGATGTATCCGCTCGGGCGCGACATGCAAGGCCGTTATCTCCCGGCGCATCCGGCCTCAGCCTTTCGAGCGGTGCAGACATTCGGAACCTATATTCTTTCGCCTTTCCCGAGAGCTTCTTTCTTTCCTCGTTTCTTCCTGAGCTTTTGCGGAACCCGCGTGAATTGGCGAGGGATGGATTTCGATGTGACAGACTGCGCAAGAGCAGGGACAGTCCTGGACGATCGGTATGCGGCGGACTTGTTCACTGTTGTCGAAGATGCGCGAGTTGTAACGGGCGACATACCGGGGTTGTGTAATGTCTTGTGGTTTTCCCGCACTCCTTCCTGGGTAAGTAGTTTTACATACGTATAATACTGTATATGCTGCAAGCAGCTTGGCCTTATAATTTTGCTGTTAATCGCGGTTTCTCAGTCTTGACGGAGGTGATTAAATTTATCTTGCAACGAAAACTAATCCGGCTAAAGTTTAATTCCACGTTGTGTTGTGGTTTGCGTAGGGGGTTGCCATGATTGGAGAAGCTCAAGACGAGATCTTTTCGCGCGAGGAGATTTTCGCGAGCCAGAACTTATCCGACGCCTTCTCGCCGTCCGTCATCATCATCGAAACGAGAGCGCTTATCCGAGAATGCTTGGCCATGTGCCTGCAAAAAAAGCTCGGATTGCCAATCCTGACCTATCCGGACGTGGCGTCCTGGAGCCAGGACCCGACCGGCGCCTCCGCCTGCGTGATTATCCTCAGCGGCGTCGACAAGCAGATCGAGGCCGAGCAGTCCGAGTTGATCCGGGAATTGTCGCAGTGGGAGAAAGAAGTCCCCCTCGTTCTCTTCTCGGACAATGAAAGCCGCAGCCACATCGCCAATAGCCTCCGGAGCGGCGCGAAGGGCTATATTCCGAGCGACACGCCGCTCGAAGTCGTCGCCAGGGCGATCAAGCTCGTTCTCGTGGGAGGCGTGTTCGTCCCGGCGAATGCGGTGATGGAAACGCGGCCGGAGGAGTCGAACGAGAGCATTCGCTGTGATGCAAAGTTTGATTTTACGGTCCGCGAAAACGATGTGGTCAAAGCCTTGCTCAAAGGCAAATCCAACAAGGTCATCGCCTATGAGCTGAGCATGAGCGAGAGCAGCGTGAAGGTTCACATCCGCAACGTCATGCGCAAGCTGCAAGTGCGCAACCGCACCGAGGCGGTGATCCGGATCGCGGAGATCGTCCGCGGCCAGCCGGGGCAGCAGGAAGAAACGCCGACGTCCTACTGCGCGTAACACTCGTCCACGTAAAACAAAGGCCGCGACGCGAAAAGCGCGCGGCTTTTTCGTGCGTGGTCGCGGCGCTACCGGGTGAGGGCCGGTAGGACCGCAATGGGATCGAAGTGGTAATTCAGTCCCAGGCGCGCAATGTCTCCGCTGAACCGCGTGCTGGCTGTAAGGGCGGCTTTATTGGCGCGGCCGAGAAACTCGGTCGCGATCACGCCGGCGCCATATTGCGCGCGGCCAAGATCATAGTGCAGATACTCCGCCTTCAGGCTCAGGTCCGGCGCGAATTTCCATTCGATGCCGCCGCCGAGAGTCCATCCAATCCGGCCCGCCGAATAACTGCCGACGGAACCCGTCGACTGAAGGAAAAGAAGCGCGGAGTCGGTTTGATGCGCCGTCAGGTTCTGAACCGTGGCGCCGCCATAGGCGAAGCCGCCGGTTCCATAGGCGAGCAGGGACGGCGTGACCAGGAAACCGCCGCGCATCCGTAGCGTGCCGAACCAGTCGAGCGTTTTCTCACTGTGAACCGCTGTGCTGGAGGCCCCGGAGGGGACGCCGGCGACAGAGTTTGGCGCGAAACCAATGAAGCCGCCGCGGCCTTTTTGGCTCGCCCCCTGCAAATCCGCTTCGACGCCGAGGACATAATTGCCGATCAACCAGTTATAGCCAGCTTGGCCGCCGCCCAGCGCGCCATTGGCGGAAGCGCTCGAGACGCCTGTCGCGCTTGCGGCCATCGCGCCCGCGAGAGTGCCGGAAACGGCTCGGTCGATGTCGGCCTGGATCGGTCCCGCGGCCAGCGCGACGGAAGGGGACGCGTCCCAAGCGTAACCGGCGTTGAGGCCGGCATAGAAGCCTTGCGCGAAGGCCGCCGGCGCCTGCGCCGGAGATTCGCCTGCCGGCCGTCCGAAGAAATAATTGAGACCCACGCGCACGACGTCGCCACGGAATTGCGTGTGCGCGCCGGGCAGGATGACGTTTGTGTCGCCGGTCAGGGTAAGGGTGGTGACGAGAGGAGAGAGCGCGTAGTTGACGCTCCCGAGATCATAATGAAGGTACTCGGCCTTCACGCTGAGATTGGGCGCGAACATCCATTCGAGACCGGCGCCGATCGTCCATCCGACTCTAAAGCCGGAGTAGCCGCCGGTCGCGCCAGATGATTGCAAAAACGGGCCGAGCGGCGCGAAGGGCGCCCAGTTCTGACGAACGAAGGTGCTCGCGCGCGCCTCGCCGTAAGCCACGCCGCCCGTTGCATAGGCCAGGAACCTCGGCGTAACGAGATAGCCGAGCCGCGCGCGCGTCGTTCCGAGCCAGTCGACGTTCTTCGTGTGGTCGATGCTTGTCGCTAAAGGCTCGACCGCGAACAGCCGGTTTTGGACGTCGACCTCGAAAAACGAAGCCCCGCCATTTGTGAGCGCATGCCGGGTTCGCGCGTTTGACCCCTGAATGTCGGTCTCCAGGCCGGCGACGACTTTGCCGAACTGCAAATTGTAGCCGGTCTGGGCGCCGCCGGCGAAACCGCCGCCGGCTTCGATCGCTCGGCCTCTCAGACCATTCGCCGACGCGAGCCAATGGGGAACGAGCCCCGTAAAAAACGTGTCGATGCCCGTCCAGAGCGGCACGCCGGCCGTCGCGATCTCGGGCCTCGGATCCCAAGTGTAGCCGGCGTTCAAACCTGCGTAGAAGCCCTCCCATAAAGGGGAGGCGGGCTTTTCATCCGGCGGGCCCTTTTTGAAAATGCCGCTTGGCGCGGCCGGCGTCGCCTCGGGCGCGAACGGGTCGCCCGCGAAGCGCATATTGTAAGTCACATTGGTGCGATAGCCGCTGTTGCGAAACGGAATGTTCGACAAGTCGCGACCGACCTCGATCGAGAGCGACTCGCCGAAGGGCGTGCCCGTGAAATTCGTATCGGTCCGCACGCCGCCGCCGAAGGTCTCGGCCCATATATGCCGGAAAAATCCTGGCGAGCGCTCTTCGCGCACGCCGCTGCCCCAGGCGCCGAACACGTAAGGGGACACCAAATGATTATAGCCGAGCAGCGCGAGATTGACCGGCCGTGACAGCTCGGCGCGGGCTGTGACGCCGCGGTCGACGTTGAGCGTGCCGGACGCATAGCCCGACACAGCTTCCGGGCCGTCGAGCAAAAAGTTTTCCGGGATCATGAGCGGCTTGCCGAAGCTCGTTTGCAGGCGGCCGATCGCGGAGAAGATGAAGTTTTCCGGCAGTCCGACGTCGAGGCGGCCTTTCAGATTGAGCCGGTCGAAACTGGGGCTCGCGCCAAGGCGCGACAGCGGCGGGCCAAAGGCGAAGTCCGTGCTGTCCAAACGGCCGCCAAGGCCCCGCCCATAAGCGATAAGACCCGCAAAGGTCGCGTTCTCCAGCCAGGGGATGCGGTATTTGACGTCCGCGGACAGCCTCAGGACATTGTAGCGGTCTCGGAAAACATCCTGGATCGGAGACGGGAAAGGCGCCCAGGCCGGTTGAATGAAGCCGAGCGGCAGGGGGCGGTAACGGTAGCGGTTGTTGATGTGCTCGGCGTCCGCCTGAATGCGCAGGGTGAGGTCGGTTGTGAGGAAAAGCGGATAGGCGACGCGGGCATAGACGCGGTCGAATCTTCCCGTGACGCGCTCCCCCGCAAAGAGAAGCTCGTCTGGAAGCGTGGAGAAATAGGGAGACGGGCGGGATCGCGCCATGAGATAGCCGGCGCCGAAAACCAGGCCGTCGGCCCCGATGGGCACAAAAACATCGGTGCTATAAGCTTCGCTTTTCGAGGTTCCGCTGAAATAGCGCTCGAAATCCGGCGTCGACGAAACCGCGCCTGCGATTTGTTCGCCCAAACCCAGGGCGTTGTTCAGCGCGAAGGTCTGCGCAAACTCCCACGTCCCATATTCCTTCGGCAGCCGATTGGTAATCGCGCTCGCGCCCGCGACGCGGCTTTCCACCACCGCGACATTTAGAGAATAGCCGTCAGGGGAATCGAGCGGCGTCGTCGAGGCTTGGCCGCTGACGCCGGCGATGGCGCCGACGAGCAGGGTGCGTCGCTGATACTCGGCGGCGGCCAGATGGCGCTGGCCGACGAGCGGCTGCAGCCGGGCGCGCACAAGCTCGCGCGCGCGTTCGGGAACGGCGGAGAGTTCGAGCTTCTCGATGACGCCGTCGGTGATGTCGAGCTTTACCACGCCATCGGCGAAGTCGGGGCGCGGAGCCGAAAGCGTCGCAAGCGGAAAGGACTTCGAATAGGCGGCCTGAAGTTCGGCGGCCGCCAGATAAATTTCGGCGAGGCTCAGCCGTCTGCCCTGGAGCTTCTGGACGAGCGCGGCGTTCTGCTCGGCAAGCTCGGGGAACGCGCCTGCAATCGTCACGACGCGCACGGTGACGAATTTCTTGTCCGCCGCCTTGGGCATTTGGAGGCCGGCGCGCCCATGCGAGGCCACCGTTTGCAGCTCGCGCTCCTGCGGCAGCTTTGCCGCAGGCGCGAGAACCGTCGGGTTCAATACTTGCGCGCGAGCCATGGACGCCGGCCATGCGACGCCTGCGGCGCAGGCGGCCAGACAATAAGCGCCAGGACCGAGGCGGCGACGCTTCGAGCACTTCTGGTTCTTAGCCAAAGGTTTCTTTGCCTGTTTTCGGGAAGGATTGCCTGGGGCGGGGGAGACCATCGCGTAACTCTAAGCGCCGTCATGACGATCGCGCCAGTATTAGAATGGATAATGATGGTCGTTTTCGTGCGCTGCGCTGTTTTTGCAACAGGAAAATACGTAGTTATACGTATTTCTATGTATTTATACTTAGAAGAGCCGAGCCGCGGCGTTGACCCAATGGCCGCGCCTTTATGGGTCGGAAGCAGGCGCTCGGGTCGAGAAGTCTGGAAATTACTAAGTTTCATCCAATCCAAAAGGGCGCCTATGAGGTTGGCGCTTCCGGGAATAGGCTCGTTTTTGCATTGACGAAGTAAAATCTAAAAAACATCGAGTAAACAAGGGAGCTACTCATGAGAAAACTGCTGGCGTTATCCGTGGCTTTTTGCTTTTTCTCCGGCGCCGCCCTGGCAAGCTCATACGGCTCGATCACACAGTTCGTCGGGGGCGTCGACGGTGCCCTTGCGCTCCAGCAAGCTCAAATCGGGCAAAACACAGTGAAGGGCACCGATAACTTGGCGCACATCGGCCAATATATTTTCGGCGCGTCGGCAGGCTCTGTCGTCATCCAAAACGCGACCATCAATCAGATCACGGTCGCCCCCCTGTCTCCATTCTCGAACGGCTTCTGAGGAATTAGGGCTTCCGACGCGAACCAGGTCGCGGCCGTTTCATCAGCCGCGGCCAACCGGCCGTCCAAGCTGGAGCAAAGCATGCGCTCTATCGCCATTGCCGCCGTTCTTTGCGGCGGAACGCTCGCAGCCAACGCCGAGCCTCTCCAGTTCAATGAAATTTACTGGTTCGACTCCCCGCAGATCAGCGTCATTGCCGCCGTCCAGATCGGGCCGGGCGTGGGCGTCGCCGCTCGCCAAGGGAGCGCCGTCAATATTTTCCGAGCCAATCAGATCGCTCCCGTCTCCTATGCCGACGTAACCCAGATGGGCTATGTAAACCGCGCGACGGTCATGCAGATCGCACCGGGCCAGCCTTTCGTCGGTGCCCTACAGTAGCGGTTTCATCCAGGGCGTCGGCGCGCCAGAAAAACAATGAAACGCGGCGAAGCTCTGTTTGGAGCGCGGGGCGCAACCTTTAACAGCCCGTTGACGAAGTCGCGTCTGACTGATTCCGTTTCCAAGTGAGATTCGGCCGAGGTTGGTTCGATGGCGATGCGGCGTGAGACGGGGACGCAGGAAGATCTGGTTGTCGGCTGGGCGGATCTGCCGCGCTCTCCGGGGCACGCATTTTACGACGAGCTTCAGAAGGTTCTACTGGACGCGGGCTTCGACGTTTTCGTCGAGAACGCCTGCAAGCCCTACTACGCGGCGAAGATGGGCGCGCCCTCGTTGCCACCAGGGCGCTATTTCCGCATGCACATGGTGGGCTACTTCGAAGGGCTCGACAGCGAACGCGGCATCGTATGGCGCTGCGCGGATTCCTTTTCGTTGCGGGATTTCTTGCGGCTATCGACGCGCGAGAAAGTCCCGGATCATTCATGGCTGTCGAAGACGCGCTCGCGTCTGCCGCATGAGGTTCACGAGAAGGTATTCGGTTTCATCTTGAAGCTCGTCGCCGAGCGCGGCCTCGTGAAGGGCGAGCGCATCGGCGTCGACGGCTCGACCATGGAGGCGAACGCGGCGCTGCGCAGCATCGTGCGGCGCGACAATGGCGAGACCTATCGCGCAATGCTCGAGGGCATGGCGAAGGAAAGCGGGATCGCGACGCCGAACGCCGAGGATTTGGCGCGTTTCGACCGTAAGCGCAAAGGCAAGAAGCTCTCGAACGACGATTGGACGAGCGCCACGGACGCCGAGGCGAAGATCGCGCGGATGAAGGACGGAACGACGCATCTCGCCTACAAGCCGGAACATGCGGTCGACCTCGACACAGGCGTGATCGTCGCCGCGCCGATCCACGAGGCGGACAAGGGCGATACGACGACGCTTGGCGACACGCTGGAGACGGCGAAGGCCAATCTCTCGGCTGTCGGCCTCGCGCCGACGCCGGACGATCCTTGCGAAATCATCGCGGACAAAGGCTATCATTCGCGCGAGGTTTTGAAAGGCCTTGACGACGGCGAGTGGAAGAGCCGGATCAGCGAGCCTTTGCCGGCGAAGGGCTATTTGCGCTGGCATGGAGACGAAGAAGCGCGCGACGCCGTTTACGCCAACCGCGCACGGCTGAAATCGGGCGTTGGACGCGCCGCCATGCGCAAGCGCGGTGAGCTGGTCGAACGCAGCTTCGCCCATGTGCTGGATGGCGGCGGCATGCGCCGGGCTTGGCTTCGCGGTCGCGAGAACATCGCCAAGCGCTATCTGATCCACGTCGCAGGCTTCAATCTTGGCGTCCTGATGCGCGCCCTCGTCGGCTGCGGGACGCCAAGAGAACGCGCCGAGGCGGCCAGAAACGCCTTTTTGTTCGTTATTCGGACAGATAGCGCCACGGGCATCGTCATCATCGCCGACATCGGCGGCGCGCCGGCCTTGCTCGCCGTCATCGCCGCTCCGGAACCCGATTAATCAAGCTGCGACTTCGTCACCGCGCTGTTAAGCGGTTGTTCGCCCCGCAACCGCATTGGCAAATGCGTTTCGAGCAGGCAATCTCATCGCTTCTCGCAGTACGCGGGTGATGGAGAAACGCGATGCCGGAGTTTCTTCGGGGAATGATGTACGGGCTGGCGCTTTGCGTGGCGGCGCTCAGCGCCGCACGCGCTCAGACGATCGACCTCTCGGCGTCCAAGGTGGTGGATTTGAGCCACCCTTTCGACGCCGACACGATCTACTGGCCGACCGAGCCGACAGGCTTCCAGCTCAAGCAAGAGCACAAGGGCTTAACCAAGGGCGGTTTCTTTTATTATTCGAACGCCTTCTGCTCTCCCGAACATGGCGGCACCCATATCGACGCGCCGATGCATTTCGCAGAGAGCCGCTGGACCAATTCGGACATCCCGCTCGATCGCTTAATTCGCCCGGCGGTGGTCATCGATATTTCCGAGAGCGCGGCGAAAAACGCGGATTACGCGCTCACGCCCGCAGACGTCTCAGCGTGGGAGCAGGCGAACGGCCGCATTCCCGACGGCGCCATCGTGCTCTTGCGCACGGGATGGAGCGCGCGCTGGCCGGATCGCAAGGCCTATCTCGGCGACGATACGCCGGGCGCTGTCGATCATCTCCATTTCCCGTCTTTCGGCGTCGAGGCCGCCGCCATGCTGGTCGCTGAGCGGCATGTGTCGCTCATAGGCGTCGATACGGCGAGCGTCGACGTCGGCGCGTCCAAGGACTTCCTCGTGCATCGCGCCATCGGCGCAGCGAATGTTCCCGGCCTCGAAAACTTGGCCAATCTCGATCAGCTACCGGCGACGGGCGCGATTATTATGGCGATGCCGATGAAGATCGCAAAGGGGTCGGGCGCTCCGGCGCGGGTCATCGCTTTCGCGCCGCGCTGAGAGCACGACTTGTAAGAGATCCGGCTGATTTGGTTCGGCGTCATTCCCGACGCTCGCGCAGCGAGTGATCGGGAATCCAGAGCAAAGGCGGCTTATCGTGTGGCTCTGGATTCCCGACCGGGCTTTCATCCCGCCGGGAATGACGAGCGCCCGATGCGCGTTGTTCAAACGAAATCGTATCACTCGCGATGGAAGTTTTCGAAGACCGAAACCAGCGGATGAGTTTCGATGGAAACCTCGCCCGTGAAAGGGTGATCGTAGGAGACAATGACAAAAAGGCCCAGAAAGACGATGGCGGCGAGACCTCCCGTCATTGTCACTTGCGCGCGAAAATTTTCGAGTCCGAAGAAATAGGTGAAGCCGACTGTGAGCAGCGCGCCGAAAATCAGCATCGTCCACAGCGCCGGCGAAACGACGCCCATTGCAAGGTGCAGCCGCCCCCGCCGCGCCTGGGTGATATTGCCCAGCTCTCTCATGATCTCGGCGCCGACTGCAATGGGCTTGTTTTCGCCCAGCCGCGTGGCGGCGGCGTAAACCTCATCGAGCGCCTTGGCCGCTTCGCGGCTTTCCGCGCCTTGGGCCATGCGCGGCCATTCGTCTTCGACGACGACCCTCAAATAGGCGTCCACTGCCGCGCGGGTCGCAGCGGCGTCGGCGTCCGGACCCTTCGAGAGGCGGTACAGCGTCGCCGAGGCTCCGGCCTCTTGCAGCACGAGAAGCTCCGTTTCGCTGAATTTCTCCCAGACGGAGATAATCGCGAAGGCAAGAATCACGGCGTAGATCACACCGACGGTCGCGAAGTTGAAGCCGGCGATTTCATTATTTTTGACGAGCAGCGAAAGCGGATAGCGCTTGCGCACGACGATCGGGCCGACCATGGCGAGCGCCGTCGGCAACAACACAATAAAAAACGCCCCGAGCCACACGGGAAGCGAGCAAAGGAAAAGCAGCAAGTTCTCACTCCGCAAAAATCTGACGTTGGCGCCTGGCGCGATTCAGGCTGAAGCGCCACAGCTTGTCAAATCGCAAAAATCCCGGGCGATCGGAACGTTTACGGTTAATTAATTCTTTTCAATTTTGCTCGAATGCGCGGGAGCGTTCGATTCGGCTTCATCGGAGAAGGCCCGCGCAGACGATTTGAGGCGCCCATGAATCGCTTGGAGCTCAGAACCGCGGCTGGCCCTGCGGCCCCCAACGCCAAAAGGGGCGGGGCCCGAAAAGTCTACGACGATCTCGCAGGCTCCGCCTTGTTGCGCCGCGCCGGAAAGGCGAGCATTGCGCCTGCGCGTCTGGGCGATCAGGGTACGACGCTTCTCGCGTCCCGTCGCAAGAGCGAGCCCGAGGATCGCGTCGGCGCGCAATTGCGCAATTTCTACCAGACGCTTTTGCGCGAACCGGTTCCCGAAAGACTCATTACCCTTGTCGAGGGCCTCGAGTCGAAGGGCCGTTGAGCGCGCGCCTATAAGACGACGACGCGGGTTCCCTTGGACACACGGCCGTAAAGGTCGATCACATCCGCGTTCAGCATGCGGATGCAGCCAGAAGACACAGCTTTGCCGATCGTGTCCGGCTCATTGGTGCCGTGGATTCGGAAAAGCGTGTCTTTGGCTCCCTTGAAGAGATACAGCGCACGCGCGCCGAGCGGATTGTCCATGCCGCCTTCCATGTGATCTGGAAGATCAGGCCGGCGCAGCAGCATTTCCTTCGGCGGCGTCCATCCCGGCCAATAGGCCTTACGGCCGATTTGCGCGGCGCCTTTCCAGGCGAATCCTTCACGTCCGACGCCGACGCCATATTCGATGGCCTGGCCTCGACCCACCGACAGATAGAGCTTGCGCGCCTTCGTATCGATCGTGATCGTATTGGGCGTCTGGCCTGTTGGGTCGTCGACAAGGTTTTTCGTCGAGACGCCGGGGTCGACCTGTGCGTCGAAATCGAGCGGCGTCGAATAGGCCGGGTCGGCGTCCGGCGGCAATGCGGCCATGCGCGCCCCGGGGCGTCGTTGGGCGCGCGAGGGCGGCGGCGGCTCTAAGTCCCTTTCGGGCCCGTAAGCCCCGTAATCGCGCTCCTCCGGCGCCAGGCCGCGCCTCGGGAGCGCGCGCGTCGGGCGGTCGAATTCGCCGCTGTAAAGGTCGGGCTCGGCGTAATAGTCGCCCTGGCGGCCGCGGTCATAAAGATAGGGATCGCTCGGCTCGCGCGTGTAATATTGCGCCAGCGCCTCGGGCGTCTGGCCGAGGTAGAGCGAAAAACCGGCGAGAACCAGCATGAGGGAGTTGCGGCGTCTCAACGTCCTTATCCGTCTTTTGGGAGCAAGCAGCGACGCGCGGAAGCGCGAGGCAGACTGCATTTATCTCTGAAATCGCGGCGAAAAGGGGACGAACCGGGGGCGCTTGCCGTTTGGCGCAGACGCCGCCGGGCCGCAGGGGCCGGCAGCCCGCGCGCGGGCCAATTCCGGGAATTTGCGGCGCTCCGGCGCCAAGCGCCTGCACGGCGCTCACCTCGCGCCGCCGGCCCCTTTTTGTCAGCAGATGCGGAACAACCGTTGGAGGCCTCCGGTTGATCCGTGGGAATTGGAGGGGCTCCAAGCGAGGGTCGATAGATGCCGCTCTTTAGACGAAACAAGGACTACGCGAGCAGCCTCAACTCCGCTGCCCGACAGGCGATCTCCGCTTCCGATCAGTTGGGACGTATGGCGGAGGAAGGAGTCGAACAGGCCTCGGCCGCCCTCGCCAATGTCCGCGATCAGAGCCAGCAAGCGGTGGAAGACGCGAGCGAAGCCTTCTCGGATCTGCGCTCGACGGTGGAAACCTCGGTCCGCGCCCAGCCGATAACGGCCCTGCTGATTGCCGCGATCGCCGGAATTGCGGTGGGGGCGTTTATGCGGCCGGGGAGATAAGAGGCGTCAGGCAACCAATCGTTTCACGTCTGGAGCGCGAGGCGCCCTGCGCCTCGGCTCTCCCGATGTTTGGGCCTCAGCCAATGCTCGAGAGGCTCTGCAGCAGAAAGCCGCCGAATAGCAGAAGGCCGGCGTCGCGGTTCGAGCGGAAGAGCTTCAGCGCGAGCCCCGGCGGCGCGTCCTCGCGCGTGAGCGACGTCTGCCACGCAAGATGCGCGATATAGGCGGCGACGCCCAGATAAGAGAAAATCCCGCCGCCGCCGCCATAGGCCGCGAGCGCCGCGCAAAGCGCGGAGCCGGCATAGAGCCCCCCGACCGCCAGCTTAACCTGCGCGCCGAAAAGCCGCGCCGTCGAGCGGATGCCGGCGATGGCGTCGTCGCGCACGTCCTGCAGCGCGTAGATCGTGTCGAAGCCGATCGTCCAGAGAATGCAGCTCGCGTAAAGGAATAGCGCCGGCAGGCCGATAGCGGCCGTCTGCGCCGTCCAGCCGAGCATGGCTCCATAGGCGAAGGCGAAGCCGAGGATCGCCTGCGGCCAGGAGGTGAAGCGCTTGGCGAAGGGATAGACCGCCACGATCAGCACCGACAGAAACCCGAGCGCGATGGTGTAGCCGTTGAAGGAGAGCAGTACGGCAAGGCCGATGAGACATTGCGCGACGATGAACCACAGCGCCGCGCGCGGCGAGACGCGCCCGCTGGCGAGGGGGCGATTGCGCGTGCGCTCGACCTGGGCGTCGATCTTGCGGTCGACATAGTCGTTATAGGTCGAGCCGGCGCCGCGCATGACCACGGCGCCGATAAAGAACAGCGTCAGATGCCAGAGATTGGGCGCGCGATGCAGCGTCGCCGAGGCGAGCGCGCTGCCTTCCCAACAGGGCAGCAGCAGCAGCCACCAGCCGATGGGCCGGTCGAGCCGCGCGAGCTGGACAAAGGGCCGCATCCATTCCGGCGCGTAGCGCCAGAGCGGATGGTTGGTCTGTGCGTCGGGGAGGGCGGCTCCCGCGCCGCTGCCTTGCTGCGCGAGGCTCACAGTGGACCGGAAGGCAGCTTGGGCGGCGCGCCCATGCCGCCGTTAGCCGCTTGCTCGCGCTGCTGTTGCATCATCTGCTTCATTTTCGCGGCTGCGGAGCAGGCCTGGGAGGCGAAATTCTTCGTTTTCGCGCCGGCCTGCTTGAATCCCTCGACGACGTTATCCGGAATGTTGCACCATTCCTTGTTCTTGGTCATGTAGCCGAGCATCTCGCTCTCGACGGCGGCGAGCTTTTTGGCGGCCGGGCAGGCGGCGTTCGGGTCCATTTTGCCCTTGCCCGCCTTGCCGAGATTGTTGAGCACCTGGATTTGCGCCATGCGGCGCTCCGTCAGCTTCTGGAAATCCTCCTGGCAGGATTGCGCATCGGCGGCGCCCGCGCTGGCGAGCAGCGCCAGGACGGATAGGCTCGCGACCGAGCGCAAGAAAGAGGAGGCGCTGATCTTCATTTGTTTGGATCCGCTTTCAATAGCTTCATTCTGTTAACAGCAGGCTTGCCGTTCGCGCAAGTTTTGGTCAACCTGTCCGCGAACAAAGCGGCGCCTTCATGGCGGCGGCATTGCGGCGGACACCGCGCGCTTGGTCGGGACACCATCTTGTCACATTACGATTTTTCAGCGCAACGGCTCTTCGTGGAGGCGGATATGGCGCCGGGCGCGGACGTCGCCCCGCCGCCCGACGCGCTCAATTACCTCTTGAACGTGCTGCGGCTTCGCGAGGGCGACGCCATTCTTCTGTTCAACGGGCGGGACGGCGAGTTCCTCGCGCATCTTACGGCGGTGACGCGGCGCGCTGCGATATTGCGGGTGGAGAAGCTTTTACGGCCGCAGACGCCGCTCGCCGATCTCGACTATTGCTTCGCGCCCCTGAAGCAGGCGCGCCTCGATTATATGGCGCAGAAGGCCACGGAAATGGGCGCGGGGCGTCTTGTTCCCGTCATCACCAATCGCACGCAGGTTCGCCGCGTCAATTCGGCGCGGCTGCGGGCGAATGCGGTAGAGGCCGCGGAGCAATGCGGCGTGCTTGCCGTCCCGGAAGCTTCGGAGGCCGTCGATCTCGCTGATTTTTTGGTCAGCTTTCCGGAGAAAAGACTGCTCGTGTTCTGTGACGAGGACGCGCCGATCGCCAATCCCGTCACAGCGCTTTCGGGGCGCTCGGGCGAGGGCGTCAGCGTCCTCATCGGTCCTGAAGGCGGGTTCGACGAACAGGAGCGCGCCGCCATCGCGCGCCTCTCGAATGTCGCGCGACTCTCTCTTGGGCCGAGGGTGCTGCGCGCCGACACGGCGGCGGTTGCGGCGCTGGCGATCGTTCAGGCCGCAATCGGCGATTGGGATGGTAAAGCTCTGTAACGAATCATTAATCGATCGCGCGCCGTATACGAAAAATAAATTTCGTCGTGTTGTTTTTCCACAACAGTGAAAGCACGCAGAAGGCCGGGACACGATCCCGCCACGATGTTTGGGTCTAGTGCCGGAATCGCGGAAACGAGCCGCGCGCAACTGCGCGTAGATTCCTTTCTGCTCGAGATTTCTGGGCTCGCGATTGAGACGACGTTTTGTCGTCCAATCTGAAGAGAGGCTGATCGCCTGATGATGTTCGCCAATGTCCGCCCCCTTGCGCCGCTCGGCCTTATCGTGGGTCTCGCAATTGGCGCGTCGCTCGACGCGGCTCCGGCCAATGCCGAGTCGTCGAATAATTGTGCGCGTTATGGCGCGAACTATGTCGCGGTCTCGGGTTCGAGCGGGTGCGTGAAGATCGGCGGGCATGTGCGCGTCGATATTCCACGCGCCCCCGCCGCCGCAGCCGCCCCGATGGGTTATGCGGCTTTGGGCGACGGCGTGCAGCGCGCGTCTCATCTGCAGCCAATGGCGCCGTTCGGTCTCAACGACCTCTTCCCGCGCTGAGAAGCGAAGAAGATCATCCCGCGCTCGGCCGCGGGATTTTTTTTCACAGTGGGATAACGCAGTCCCTGAAGGCGCCGTCGACGGAGCCGCCCCAAGCGCCGTGAAAGGCCTCGAGCCGCAGTTGCGCCAAGGTGCGCCCTTCCGAAACGATTTTCTGAAGCGGCGCGAGATAGATCGTTTCGTCTGCGCCTTCCGCATTCACGCGCGCGCGTCGCTTGAGGCCCGCCTCCGCTAGGGCGAGCACGTCGCGTCCGATCTCCCGCAAGCTGCGGCCGTCGATCGTCGCGTCGAGCGCGAGATGGGGAACATCCTCGCGTAGTTGCTGCC
This sequence comes from Methylocystis sp. JR02, assembly GCF_030063565.1. NCBI lineage: Bacteria > Pseudomonadati > Pseudomonadota > Alphaproteobacteria > Hyphomicrobiales > Methylocystaceae > Methylocystis > Methylocystis sp. JR02. Next base: position 81,081 of record NZ_JASIRC010000001.1, read on the forward strand.
GGGCCGCGACGCTCCATCCCTTGGTGAGCTGGCGCGCCTGGTCGAGCGCGACGCTGTCGTAGAAAAGTCCGGCGAAGAGCGCGGGCAAAGCGGTCATATGGGCGCGCGGGCCACCGTCGGCGCCACGCATCTCGAGATAGGTCTTGATCCGGACCTCAGGGAAGATCGTCGAAAGATGATTCGCCCAATCGGACATGACGGCGCGCTCGCCGGGCAGTTGCGGCAGACGGCCGTCGAGCAGGTCGCGGAAGCTCGCGCCCGCAACATCGTGATAGACGTCGCCCCGCTTGACGAAATACATCGGCACGTCCAGCGCGTAATCGACGTAGCGTTCGAAGCCGAACCCCTCCTCGAAGGCGAAAGGCAGCATGCCGGTTCGATCGGCGTCGGTGTCGAGCCAGATATTGGAGCGTTCGGATAGCCGCCCGGTGGGCTTGCCGTCCAGGAACGGCGAATTGGCGAAAAGCGCGGTGACGAGCGGCTGCAGCGCGAGCCCCACCCTCACTTTCTCGACCATGTCCATTTCGCTGACGAAGTCGAGATTGGCCTGGATCGTCGCGGTGCGAAACATCATGTCGAGGCCGCGCGCGCCGACCTTCGGCATATAGGCGGCCATGATCTTGTAACGCTGCTTGGGCATGACCGGCGTCTCGGCGCGCGACCATTTCGGGCTGGCGCCGAGATCGAGAAATTGGACGCCCAAGGAATGCGCGACGCCGGCCAGCGCCGAAAGATGCGCGCCGAGCTCGGCGTCCGTCGCGTGGATGTCGAGCAGGGGAGCGCCCGAAAGCTCGAATTGCCCGCCTGGTTCGATCGAGATCGCGCCGCCGCCGTCCGTCTGGGCGAGCCCGATGAGGGCGTCGCGATCCATGATCGGCTCCCAGCCGGTCACTTCCTGGACGCCTTCGAGCAGGCGGCCGACGCCGCAGCGTCCGCCGTCACAGCCATAGGGAACCGGCGCAAGCAGATCGGAGTAGAAGGCGATTTTTTCGTGTTCCGTGCCGACGAGCAGCGGCGCGCCGGCGCTTTTGCAACCGGCCGCGAGCCATTCAACGAGCGCGTCCCGGGACGCAATCGGCGTCGAGTCAGTTACGTCGCGAGCCATTTTTGACTTAATTTTCCGTCTGATAGAGGTCGTGGCGACCAAAAGAGCGCGCGGTGAAGGAAGGCAGGGCCGCGCCAAGTTTCAGGATACGCGAGAGGCTGGCGTGGCGCCAAGCGGTCGGCGCAGATGGATGCCGTAAAAGCCGATTGGATGCAAGAGCGGGCCGCGGCGCCGCTGGCGCCAGGGTTGCTGATCGGGCCGGGCGGCGGCGGGGCTCCTAGATTGGGAGCATCGCAATTAAGCGTTTGGAGAGTTTTCCTGCTTAATCTTTTGCCAAAGGAGGCTCGATGCGCAGCTTGTTTCATCGATTTATTGCAGGCGAGGGCGGGGCCACCGCTATTGAATATGCGGTGATTGCTTCTCTTGTTTCCATCATCATTATCGGCGGGGCGACGGCCATCGGCACGAAAATGTCGACCTTGTACTACGACAAGGCCGCCGCCGGACTCAAATAGCTCGGATGACGCCTGGCGCGCCGCGCCGGGACAAAACGCAGCGGGCGCCTATTGTCGGCGTCGCCGTTTCCCAAAATCCTGCAGGCGGACTTCCCAAACGGGGGATTCGCCGGCCCGGCGGGCGCTCGCGTCCCGGCCGCAGCTTTTTGACTCTGCGCGCTTTCTGATCGCTCGCACGACTCCATGCGCGCGGAAAGCGCGCGAGCAGCCTCCCGCCCAGCGCCTTGGCGGCCGGCTTGACAGACTCGGACCGGCGCCACATTGCTTCGCCCCAATCGACGCCAAATATGGGCGGACGTCCAGACGGGCGAGACGCCACTCGAGCCGCCGGCGCAGCCGCGCGGCGCCCATTGCCGAAGGCGCCCAAATGAATGCTCAGCCACGCGGAATGAAACCGCCGCTCAAGATTTTCCTGTGCTCGCCCCGCGGCTTCTGCGCGGGCGTCGTGCGCGCCATCGACGCCGTCGAGCGCGCCCTCGCCAAATATGGACCGCCGGTCTATGTGCGTCACGAGATCGTACATAATCGTTACGTGGTGGAGTCGCTGAAATCCAAGGGCGCGGTGTTCGTCGAGGAGCTCGATGAAATCCCGCAGACCGACGCGCCGGTGATTTTCTCCGCCCATGGCGTGGCCAAATCCGTCTCCGCCGAAGCGCAGGAGCGCAAGTTTTTGGCGATCGACGCCACCTGTCCGCTCGTCACCAAGGTGCATCGCGAGGCGGAAATCCACTGGAAGCGCGGGCGGCGCGTGCTGCTCGTCGGCCACTCGGGCCATCCGGAGGTGGTCGGCACGATGGGGCAGCTCCCCGAGGGCGCGGTGGTGCTCGTGGAATCCGTCGAGGATATCGACGCTTTGAGCCTTCCGGACGAGAATAATCTGGCCTATGTCACCCAGACCACCCTGTCGCTCGACGACTCTCAGGAAATCGTCAATGCGCTGACGAAGCGCTTTCCCAAGATCGTCGGTCCGCACAAGGAAGACATCTGCTACGCGACGACCAACCGTCAGGCGGCGGTCAAGCAGGTCGCGCCCACTGTCGATGCGGTGATCGTCGTCGGCTCGCCGAATTCCTCGAATTCGCAGCGCCTGCGCGAAGTGGCGGAGCGGGCCGGCGCCCCCGCGCAGCTCGTGCAGGGCAGGCGCGAGATCGACTGGTCGATCTTCAGCAATATCGCCTCACTGGGCATCACCGCCGGCGCCTCTGCGCCGGAAGTTCTCGTCGAGGAAATCATGGACGCTTTCGCCGAGCGCTATGACATCACCGTGGAAACCGTCTCGACGGCCGATGAGAGCGTCTCCTTCCCATTGCCGAAGGAGCTGCGGGCGCTCGCCTGACAGGCGTCGCTCCGGAAAGAACCCTATGGCCGTTTACACGCAGGTCGACGACGCGGAGCTGCTCGCTTTCCTCGCGACCTATGACATCGGCGACCTCCTCTCCTGCAAGGGCATCGCCGAGGGGGTCGAGAACTCCAACTATTATCTGCACACCAGCGCCGGAAGCTTCATCCTCACCCTCTATGAGAGGCGCGTGGCGGAGGCGGACCTGCCGTTTTTTCTCGGGCTGATGGAGCATCTCGCGCGGCGCGGCGTCACCTGCCCGCTGCCAGTGCCCAACCGGGCCGGCGAGCCGCTCGGGCGCCTCGCGGGGCGGCCGGCGGTCATCGTCACTTTCCTGGACGGCTATTCGGTGCATCACCCCGAGGTCGCGCATTGCGCGGCGCTGGGCGCGGCGCTGGCGCAATTGCATCTCGCCAGCGCGGATTTTCCGCTGCGCCGCCCGAATGCGCTCTCGGTCGAGGCCTGGCGCCCGCTTTTCGCGCCCGCCGCCGCGCGCGCCGATGAAGTTGAGCCGGGGCTGCGGGAGACGGTCGAAGCCGAGCTCGATTATCTGGAGCAGAACTGGCCGCGCGATCTGCCGAGCGGCGTGATCCACGCCGATCTTTTCCCGGACAATGCGTTTTTTCTGGGCGACAAGATCTCGGGCGTGATCGACTTCTATTTCGCCTGCAACGACGCCTACGCCTATGATCTTGCGATCTGCCTGAACGCCTGGTGCTTCGACGAGGCGCATCGCTTCGACATCGAGAAGGGCGCCGCGCTTCTCTCTGCCTACCGCCGCGTTCGGCCCCTGGATGGCGCGGAGCTCGACGCTTTTCCCACTCTCGCGCGCGGGGCGGCGATGCGTTTCCTTCTCACGCGCTATGTTGATTGGCTGGACGTGCCGAAGGGCGCGCTCGTGCGGCCCAAGGACCCGCGCGAGTATCTGGCCAAGCTTCGTTTCCATCAGACGGCCGGCGCCTTTCTATGACGCGCCGCGTGGCGATCTGGACGGACGGGGCTTGCTCCGGCAATCCCGGCCCCGGCGGCTGGGGAGCCATTTTGCGCTTTGGCGAGGTCGAAAAGGAAATCTGTGGCGGCGAGCCGCAAACGACGAACAACCGCATGGAGCTGATGGCCGCGATCATGGCGCTGGAGGCGCTGACGCGACCCTGCGCGATCGACCTCTACACAGATTCTCAATATGTGCGTGGCGGCGTCACCTCCTGGATCAAGAACTGGAAAACGCGCGGCTGGAAGACCGCGGACCGTAAGCCGGTGAAGAATGTCGAGCTCTGGCAGCGGCTCGAGGCCGCCGAGGAGCGTCACGACGTCGCCTGGCATTGGGTGCGCGGCCATGCGGGGGACGAGATGAACGAGCGCGCCGACGCCCTGGCGCGCGCCGGCATGGCGCCTTTCCTGCGCCAGAGGCGCGCGCCCGGGTGAGCCGGGCTTGCACGGCGCCCGCGCAAGCCTATCTCTTGATTAATACCGGGTTTTCTCTTCTCCGGACCCTAGGGGCATGGCCGTGGCCGCGCCCCTTTTTTTCGGGCCTTCGGACCGCGAGCCTTCAGGCTCGCTTTGAGAATAGCGAGCTTCCGAGGCGGCCTCGTCCTTCGAGACACGAGCTGCGCTCGCTCCTCAGGATGATGCCTAAGTGTTTGGCGTAGATGCAGAAGCCCCTCATGCTGAGGGGCCTACGCGGCAGGCGTCTCGAAGCACGAGGGGCGTCATCGCTACTTTGGCGGCAGTCTGAGCGAGCCTGAAGGCTCGCGGTCCGCGCCGCCAGATTTCGCTGCGGGTCATCCTGCTGTAACTTTATCGCCGGAGGCGCGTCGCTGCGCCGGGGAGCGAAGATGAACAGGCATTTTCTCGCGCGCGCCGCCCTTGCGGCGCTCCTTATCGCAACGCCGCTTCATGCGCAGGATATGCTTCGAGGCGTCGATCTTTCGCAGCCGGCCTATTCGCAATCCGAGATGACGCGCGCCGAGGTCGAAGCGGCGCTCGACGCTCGGAACATGGATTTCTCGGGAAAGAGCCTCAACGGCCTCGACCTTTCCCGTCTCGATCTTTCGGGCGCCAATTTCCGCGCGGCGCGCCTCAACAAGGTTCGGCTTTCTGGCGCGAAGCTCGATGGCGCCGTTCTCGACCAGGCCTGGCTGATCGAGGCCGATCTTACCGGCGCTTCGCTGAAAGGCGCGCAGGCATTCGCAGCGCAGATGCAGCGGATGAACGCCGATGGCGCCGATTTCTCCGGCGCGCGCCTCGCTGGCGATCTGACGGGCGCCTCGCTACGCGGCGCCAGATTCGATCACGCGGATCTCTCAGCGGATATGAAGAACCAGTCCATGGGGCTGATGCGCGCCGTCTTGCGTTCGGCGCATCTCGAAAACGCGCTGCTGCGGAAAGCCAATCTGATGAGCGCGGATTTGCGTTTCGCCCATGCCGCCGGCGCCGATTTCAGCGACGCAAACCTCGCGAACGCCGACGCCTCGGGGGCCGATTTCACCGGGGCGATTTTCGCCGGCGCCAACACCAAGGACCTCGATCTCGACTCCGCGCAAATCGACGCGGCGATGGAAGGCCCGCTTCAAAAGGCCCAGCATCTCGACCGCGCGCGCCGCCAATGAACGATGGACCCATCCGCATCGGCGTCGATCTTGGCGGAACCAAGATCGAGGCGATCGCGCTCGATCGCGCCGGCGCAATTCTCGCCCGCCGCCGGGTGGCGACGCCGGCGCATGATTATAACGCGATCATCCGCGCCGTCGCGACGCTCGTCCGCGACGTCGAAACTGAGACCGGCCGGCGCGGCCTGGTGGGGGTCGGCGCGCCCGGTTCGATCTCGACGCATACGGGGCTCGCGAAAGGCTCCAACACGCAATGCGTCAACGGCAAGCCGCTCGACGTCGATCTGTCGCGGGCGCTCGATCGGCCTGTGCGCGTCGAGAATGACGCCAATTGCTTCGCGCTTTCGGAGGCGATCGACGGCGCGGGGCAGGGCGCGCGCGTGGTCTTCGGCGTCATCATCGGCACAGGCGTTGGCGGCGGCGTCGTCGTGGACGGCAAGATCATCGCTGGCCGTAATCACATCGGCGGAGAATGGGGCCATACGCCGCTCCCCTGGATGCAGCCCGGCGAATATCCCGGCGCCCATTGTTTCTGCGGACATGACGGCTGCATCGAGACTTTTCTTTCCGGGCCGGGCCTCGCGCGCGACTATGAGCGGCGCGCCGGCGCCTCGGCGACAGGCCAGGAGATCGTCGCGCGCGCCGAGCGCGGGGAGGCGGCGGCCCTTGCCGCGCTCGACGCCTATCAAGATCGTCTTGCCCGCGCCCTCGCCATGGTGATCGATATTCTGGACCCGGACGTGATCGCGCTCGGCGGCGGCGTTTCGAATATTGCGCGCCTCTATGACGGGCTCACTGCGCGTGTGGCGGGCCATGCCTTCACCGACGCGCTGGATACGAAGATTCTGCGCAATGCGCACGGCGACTCCGGCGGCGTGCGCGGCGCGGCTTGGTTATGGCGGGACGCGTGAGGAGACGCCGGGGCATTGCCAGTGAGCGACAAAAAACCTATTGCCTCGGGCGTCGCGCCGCTGGGCGCGGATAGGCGCAGTCGTCACGCTTTCGAGCATCAGGAAAGTCAGCAGACATGGGCGCCGGCGGCGATACCCCCAACCCTTTCAAGAAACTGGCTTTTCTCTCGTCCGGCACGCCTCAGGCCGAGGAGGCGCGCGTGCGGCTCGTCGAGAAATATGGCGACATTCCGCCGGAGGAGGCCGATTGCATCGTAGCGCTCGGCGGCGACGGCCTGATGCTGCGAACGCTGCATAATTACATGGATTCCGGCAAGCCGATCTATGGCATGAACCGCGGCTCGGTCGGATTTCTCATGAACCAATATCGCGAAACCAACCTGCGCAAGCGCCTCGCGGAGTCCAAGGCGTCGATCATCCACCCGCTGCTGATGAACGCCACCAATGTGCGGGGAGACGAGTTCTCCGCCCATGCGATCAACGAAGTCTCGCTGCTGAGGCAGACGTCGCAGGTCGCGAAGCTGCGCATCCTCATCAACGACCAGGAGCGTATGCCGGAGCTGATCACCGACGGCGTGCTTCTGTCGACGCCGGCGGGCTCGTCGGCCTATAATCTCTCCGCCAACGGGCCAATCCTGCCGCTCGACTCGCCCTTATTGGCGCTCACCCCGATCTCCCCCTTTCGTCCGCGCCGCTGGCGCGGGGCGCTGCTGCCGGACGCGGCCAAGGTCCGGATAGAAGTCCTCGAGCCTGAAAAGCGTCCCGTTTCCGTGGTCGCAGATCACGACGAGTTCCGCGACCTGGCGTTCGTGACCATAGAGATGGATCACGACGCCGATCTCGTGCTGCTCCACGACCCGGGCCATTCCCTCGAAGAGCGCATTTTGCGGGAGCAGTTCGGCTATTAGGGTGGCCGGCGAAATGCGGTCGGCCCAGCGTTTCCCGGGTCTGGCGGGGGTCAGAGAACAGTCACAAAGGTAAGCCTAATACGTCGCGTGTTAGGGTGTATCGGATTATTTGAGAAAGCATTCACTTAGGGGAAAATACCCGCTGTCACATTTTCGGTGTTAGCGGGTTTTATGCGCCTGGCGATAATAGTCGGTCGTTCGGCTCCCAAAAAAACACCACTTGATGGGGAATAAATTGCTCTAGACGCTTTGTACTCGACCGTAAACCCAAGGTTTTCAAATATTCTGTTGTATAACCCTCTCGACAACGTCCACCAAGTGAAGCAGTGAACAGGGTCAGACCAATCGTTGGCCGTCTTCATGATCTGATCGTCAGCCTCTATGACTGGCGTAAATGCAATAATCACTGCCTCTTTCGCCAATCTTGCGATATGACCGATTGCGCTAATCGGGTCAGAGAGATGTTCGACCAGGGCACCCGCAAAGACTACATCGAATTGACGGTCCCAAAACGGAAACGTATCGATCGGTACGTAGAATACTTCTACCCCACTATTGAGACGGTGCCAGCTATACCAGAAAGACCTCTTGAGCGACGCGACGAACGCATCGTTGTCGTGAAGCCACTCATTCCTAGACGAATGGAAGGGATGGCCGGCGAATTGGAGATGTCGTATCTCCAAACTGTCGAAAACATCTACGGCTGTCACATGAGCCGCCCCCGCCTTCTCCGCACTGAAGGCGAGGAAGCCTGAGGCCGTTCCGACATCCAAAACCGTTTTTCCGACGATCGGATAGCAGCCGATATACTGCTCGAATTCTCCCCTGATGTCCCACGCTCCTATCGCAGGCGGCTCGTCCGGAAAATCGATGCTATGATAGAATAAGCACTCCCCTCTATTAGGAAGAGCGAGCGGAACAGCAGGCGAAAAGGCACGAAATTGCGCGCTCGATGTTATGACTTTATCCTAAGTTTCCAAAAGATATCCAGATCTTAGGCGATATCTACAGTTAATCTAGCGGGTATCTCTTAAACATTATCCAGAGCTAAGCTTTCGCGCCTCGATTGTCAATAGCGGCCCACCTCTCAAGCAGGCCTTGGTGGGGCGCGCACATCCGCTGCCGGAGGTCCTGCTGCTCATCGTCAGCGGAGCCATTGCGATTGCGATGATTTCGGCGGCATCTCGCTTTGAGGCGAAGCCCATCTGGCCTTTGCCCCATCGTCACGGACAAGTTCGCCATCTTTCATATCCGGGAAAATAAACCAAAGCGTCCAGGTGATCGAGTAACTAAATTGGGCAGCTTCTCTATCCTTATATGACGTGTCGTTTTCTGCGAGCGGATAATGTTGCCGCCTTATTGAGGACGTGTAACCGAATTGGAGCCGAAACTGGCGATTGATCTGAAGTGCGCTCGGTCCTTTTCGCGTCGAAGGGCGACTCTCTTGAAACGCTTGAGGCGGCCTAAACCTTGTTCGATGCGGGCGCGCGCTTTGTCGAGCGTCTTGGCGAAGAAGGCGGGCCTTTCTTTTTCATTGGCCTTGTGGGCGGGATCACGGTAGCAATACCGCGCTTCCTCGCCGCCTTACGATTCGCCCTACTGGCATAGCCTTTGTCGTACACGACAGTGCAAGGCTTTATATTCAGTCCGATATCGGTCGGAGGCCTGTGAATCACACCAGATTCAGGCCGGGAATCGCGAAACATTTGACCGCTTCCTATTCGTCCACACGACCGGGACATTTACGATATGCTTTTGCCCAGAGTGCAGAACACCACTATTTTCAATTTTTTAGTGTAAATGCAAACGCGCCACTCAGTCTGATAGAAGCATTTTCTATTCTTGGATAAGTTGCAGTTATGAGTCAGTTGTCTTTTTAGCGTTCATTAAATCTGTTATAATCCGCTGATAAAAACAGCGTGTCCCCGCTCGCCAAACCGCACAGTGCCTCGGGCCACCAGGATTATCTTGGATTTTCCCAGCCGATCGCGGGTGATCCCCGTCACCCTCGCCCATCGGCCATGCGATCTGTCGCGTCACAGGCTGATAGACCTTGACTTGCACTGCTGGCGCGACCTATATCGCTGGCATCTCAAGACTGCTCCGAAACAGTCTGGGGCGGAGTAGCTCAGTTGGCCAGAGCAGGGGAATCATAATCCCTGTGTCGGGGGTTCGAATCCCTCCTCCGCTACCAACAATCCCCCAACGGCGTTTTTAACGGGCGAGCCAAGCCCGCGCAGATCTAGAAGCGCCGCCAGCTTCCCCACGATCTTAATCTTTGGTTCTTCGCCCTTCGGCGCGGGATGAACGATGACTTGATCCACGAGCTCACGGAAGGCTTCGTGGGCGAGCGGCCGATCGGATTGCACTGCGCCGGCGAGATCGGCGAGCGCTTGGCGAAACCGCGTCACCGCTTGTGGATGGAGCATAATCGGCGCCGATGCTTCGGGCGCTTCCGTCAGGCGCGCCTCGAGCGCTCGGCGTTCCTGCTCGAGCGCCTCCATCTTTCCCCTCACGGCTTCGAACGCCGCGCCGCCGGCCGCGATCGCGTCGACCAGGCGCTCGAGCTGCCGCCGAACCTCCACGAGCCGCGTTTCCGCCTTTGCGCGCCCATGCGCCTGCTGGCCGGACAGGCGCTGCTGTTCCTCGTGATAGGCGCGCACGAACTCGGCAAGCAGCTCCGGCTGGTCGAGCTCCTCCCGCAGCGCCTCGATCACGCCCGCCTCGATCCGGTCAAGGTAATAGCTTCGGCGGTTCGCGCAGCTCCCCGGTTCCGTCGCCCGGCTGCATCTGATCCGTGGGCGGCCGCCGCTGTTGTCGTGCTTGGACATGCCGGATCCGCAGGCCGCGCATTTGAGCAGGCCCGACAGGACCGAGCGCGCATAGCGCCTGGGGCCGGGCGGTTCTTTTCTCACGGCGCGCTGCGTTTTTCGCGCCAGCGCCGTCGCAAGCGTCTCTTCTGACACGAGGCGCAACTCTGGCGCCTCCCGGCGCTGCCACTCACTTTCCGGATTCGGCCGCGCGACGCGCCGGCCGGTCGCCGGGTCTTTCACCATTTTGATCCGGTTCCAGACGATCTCGCCGCCATAGATCGGGTTTTGGATTATTCCGTTCGTCCGTTCCCGGTTCCCGTTGATCGTCGAGGCGTTCCAGACCGCGCCCCTCGGCGCCGGAACGCCATCGCGATTAAGGTCATGCGCGATGTCCCGCGGCGTCCGGCCGGCCGCATATTCCTCGAAGATACGGCGCACTACGGCCGCCTCTTGTGGGTCGATCCGGAGCCGCCCCGGCTCGCCTGGCGTCGGTCGGTAGCCATAGGCGCGGCCCCCGGCGTAGCGGCCCTCGCGCACGACCCCCGCCATTCCCCGTCGAACCTTCTTTGCCCCGTCCTCGCGGAAAAGCTGCCCGACCAGCCCGCGCAGGCCGATCATCGCCGTATCGGCCACGCCCTCATGCGCAGCCTGAATCTCGATCCCCAGAAAGCTCAGACGCCGGTGGATGCCGGCGAGGTCCGCCATGTCGCGCGAGAGGCGGTCGAGCGCCTCGACGATCACGACGTCGAAGGCGCGCGCCTCGGCGTCGCGCAACAGCGCCGCGAGCCCGTCGCGGCCGATGATGGAGGGCCCGGAGCGGGCTCGGTCCTCGTATTCCGCGACGACTGCCGCCCTTCCCGATGCGCGGTCGCGCGGCACAGGGCGATTTGATCTTCATTCGATCGTTCGTTCTGTAGCTCGGTCGAAAACGTGCGTAGATCGCGGCGCGGCTAGTTCAGGCGCTTCTTGATTTTCTGGTCATTAAAACGCTCTTCGAGACGTCCCGGTCTATCGTGGGACCCCTCATAATCAGCCCGGGCCGCCTCGATCGCAAGCGCGCGGACCAGCGCGACAAGCGCAGGGCAGGGCGATCGGGTGAAGAAGTAGGTGACAGATCGCTTTAGTGCTGAATCAGTCGACATCCTCTGAGCCGGGCGAAGGATGAGTCGATGGGCGAGAGCGGGTCGGATTGTGCGGCTACATCGCGCGGTTCGGCGAGAAGAAGCTCGACCTTTTGCGTCGTTCGCCGACGAACAGAAAGCCAATGGATTCGAGGAGGCCACGGTCAGCCGCCACGAGACGCTCGACGGCGAGCACGGCCGTATCGAGATGCGTCGCTATACGGCGTTCCACGACATCGGTTGGCTGAAAGAGAGGCGCGATTGGCCGGGGCTCGAAGGCGTGGTCATGGTCGAGAGCAGGCGTGAGATCGACGGCGAGAGCACGCAGGAACGAGGTTCTACATTACCTCGTTGAGGCTTGCCGCCGGCTCTGGTCGGCCCCATGATCCGCGATGACTGGGCGATCGAGAACAGCCTGCACTGGGTCATGGATATGGTCTTCCGCGACGCCGAATGCCGGGTACGAACCGAAAACGCCCCGGCAAATTTTACCACGCTCAAGCACATGGCCAATAATCTGATCCGCAAGGCCCCGCGCAAAGACTCCCAGCGCCTCAAGCGAATGACCGCCGCCTGGGACGACGAATTTCTCGCAACCCTCGTCGCTGCCTGAAATCCTTCGCCCGATTCCCCTGTCATCTATCCTAGATAGATGACTTCCAGGCTTGACGCGGTCCTCGAGAGCGGAAAGATGGCCGGTCTTGGACATCGAGGGCCTCGGTGATTCGAAGCCCTCTATGAATCATGGCAATTCCCGCGCCTAAACTCCCCGCACGTTCGAGCGATTGCCGTGGGTGTTGCATATTTGAGGTTGACGCCTGTTTCCGGGTGCCGTAAGCGAAACCCAAGTGGTCGAAAAGTATTGATGAAAGCGTAGTCAGATGGACGCGCGCCGATCGGGGCCGGTCGCAACGCCGATAGGCGTAGAGCAGGGTTTTCCTATCGTGTGCGCGGACTCGCCGGCGCATGGAAATCTAACAATGTTTTTCGTCCCGAGGATTGAGGTCTTATCGTCAATGACCTGTCACTCTCCAGAAGTTCGAATCATACGATGGAGTCGCCGCCTCCAGGCGCGGTGTGAGGCGTAGGGTCCTTCACGGCGATGGGAGGGGAGCGCAGTCGAATTATCAAGGTGATGCGTGCATGAAAGGCCTCGTATGACCTTTTTTTCTTACGCTCAGAATTTCGAAGACGTCATGTTGTGGCGCGCTTTGAAACACGTCGGCCTAGGTTTCTATATCGATATCGGCGCTTTTGATCCTTCCTTCGATTCTGTCAGCCGTGCCTTTTACGAAATGGGATGGCGGGGAGTCCATGTAGAGCCTAACGACGAATACGCCGAAAAATTACGGCGCGCTCGTCCCGACGAATCTGTCGTGCAAGCCATTATCTCGAATCGAGCCGGCACGGCACCGTTCTATGAAATCGCCGAAACGGGAATGTCCACAGCGATGCGAGACATCGCCGATGGCCATCGTGCCAATGGTTGGAGGATCGTCGAGAAGCGACGCCCGACGATCACTCTCGACAAGCTGTTCAAGGATGTCGGTCGTGAAGACATTCACTGGTTGAAAATCGACGTCGAAGGGCTTGAGCAAGCAGTCTTGAAGGGATGGCGAAAATCGAAGTTCCGCCCTTGGATTGTGCTCGTTGAAGCCATTGATCCAGTGACGCGGGCAGAGAACTTCGACAAATGGGAGCATCTGCTCCTCAACAAAGGCTATTCGTTCGCTTATTTCGACGGAATTAACCGGTACTACATATCGGCTGCCCATCAGGACCTTCTTATCCACTTCCAATACGGCCCATGTATCTGGGACGACTTCCAGGTGACAGAAGAAAGCCGACAGGTAGCTGCTTTGACGGCTCGATACCAGAGCGAACTCGCGACGGTCCGCGGTGACGCGGAAGAGAAGCTCGCGCTGGGAGGTGATGCCGAGGCGCGAGCGAACGCAGAGATCCGTGAGCTCAGGGACCGGCTCGTCGCCGAAGCGACGCAGAGACAGGCGGAACTGGCGCAGGCTCGCGTCGAGCTAGACGAAACACGTGGCGAGCGCGACAGGGTCGTCGGCGAAGTGATCGCGAAGCAGACCGCGCTGGAGCTGACCCGCGATCAATTGGCAGGTGCTCAGAATGAACTGAGAAGCGCGCGCGACGAACTTGTCGAGACGCGCAAGGAGCGCGACTTCGCGGCCGGCGCGCTTGGCCAGGCGCAAGCCACGCTGGAGCAAGCGCGGGGTGCGATCGAAGAGGGCCGAGGCGAACGGTCGCTGCTTCGAGACGAACTCGACGCGACGCGCAGCGAGCGCGATCGTTTTTTTGGCGAACTCACGCAGCAACGAATTGCATTGGACAGATTGGGCGAGCAGTTAGCGAGCGTTCAGAGGGAACTGCAGATTTCTCGCGATGACTTTCTCGATGCGTGCAGGAAACGCGACGCCGCGTTCGGCGAACTCGATGAAACACGATTCAAGCTCGCGAGGGTGCGGGCGCTGCTGAGCGCGGCCCGAGCGGAAATGGCTCGCGTGAAGGACGGTGTGAGACCGTCCGACGAAGCCCGCAAACGCGATGAAGCTCCTCCTCCCACGAAGGAGAAGCCCATCGATCTCCCGCGCGCGAACGCCTGGTCTTCCGCTTTGACATGGCGAATGACGGAAGCCGGCGACGCGAAGGAAGAAATCCGTCTCGCCCGCGTCGAAGTGTCGCACGCGATGGCCGAGCTAGGCTACGACATCGTCGGCGAAGCCACCAGAATGGAGGCGGACGTCGCGACGATCTTCTCCTTCGACGCCTCGGCGGAGATCGGAGACGAGGACGTCGTCCTGACGGGGCAGGACGTGGAGCTTGGTCACTCCGACGATTTGGTCGATCGATTCAACTCGGAGCTGGCGGGCGTCGGCTGCACGTCCAGCCTCGGGCTCAAGACTCTGATCGACAGAGGATTGACCGTCCCCGCCTCGGTCGTCGGCATGGGCGTCGATCATTGGGAGCGAATAAGCCCGGCGGCCGGTTTCGCCGCGCCGGGGCGGAGCTTCCGCTTCTTGCACGTCTCGCTCGGCGACATCGCCAGCGGCCTCGATTTGCTGCTCGAGTCCTTTGGTTACGTCTTCAGCGCCGACGACGATGTGTCGTTGATCGTCGTCGCGAAGAGCGCATTGCCCGAGGAGATATTCGCCCTCCTCCACAAGCTTCGGAAGGAGCATGTCGGTTTTCCCGACGTCGTGCTGATCGAAAAGGAGCTGATGGAGCCGGAGTTGAGGGCGCTCTACCAGCAGTGCGACGCCTTTGTCGCGCCGACGCGCAATGGCGGCTTCGGTCTGAACGTCGCCCAGGCCTTGGTGTGGGGTCTTCCGGTGATCGCCACCGCCTGGGGAGGGCATCGCGATTATTGCGATGAGTCGAACGCTTGGTTGGTCGAGTATCGTTACGAGCGGGCGCAAGCATCCGGAAATCTCGACGACATCGTCTGGGCGAGGCCGACGGCGAACTCGCTCGACGACGCGCTATGGTCCGCCTATCGAGCTGCGCCGTCAGAGCGGCGCTCCAAGGCTCTCGCTGGCCGCACCCGATTGCTTCGAGATTTCACTTGGAAGGCGTCGGCTCAGCGCCTCGCTGCTCTCGGTGAGCGATGCAAGGAAGCGCCCGGACGATCGAGGACCGGTTCGCGTTTGGGCTGGATCACCACATGGAACGTCAAATGCGGCATTGCGACGTACGCTGCTCATTTGTCGGCGTCTCTCTCGCCGAATGAATTCGTCGTGTTCGCGCCACGAGAGGAGCCGCTCGGTCCGGATCCCGGCAATTGCGTCCGAAGCTGGAACATGGGCAAGGAAGCCAACGGCTTCCCCGAGATATTGGACGAAATGGCGGCTTGGTCGGTGGATTCGCTCGTCATCCAGTTCAATTACGGCTTCTTCAACCATGCCGAACTGCAAGATTTCATCGAGCAGTGCCTGGCGAGAGGCATCGTGGTCTTCGTCGATCTGCACTCGACGGTCGATCCGTATGGCGGCATCGAAAACTTTCGTCTCATAGACTTCCGACAGGCTCTGCGGAAGTGCCATCGTATCCTCGCGCATAGTCTCGGCGACATGGAGCGTCTCAAGGCGATCGGTCTCGTCGACAATGTGATGCTCTTCCCCCACGGGGTCTTGAGCCCAGGGAGCAGATCCGTACCCCGGCGCATGCGAAGCGCCTGTCCGCTCATCGCGTCCTTCGGCTTCTGTCTTCCGGGCAAGGGATTGGTGGAGCTCGTGGAGGCGGTGGCCCTATTGAAGCGGAGAGGCCTCGGCGTGAAGCTGCGAATGCTCAACGCGGAACATCAATCTGAATTGTCGGCGTTGGAATTGGGTAAGCTCAGGGAGGCGATCGAGCGGCTCGGCCTGGAAAGCGATATCGAGCTTCACTCGGAATTCCTCGACGACGACATGTGTCTCGCGCTCCTCAGCGAAGCCGACCTCATTGTCAATCCCTATCAGCGGACGAACGAGTCGGCGAGCGGTTCGGTCCGCTACGGACTGGCCGCCGGTCGACCCGTCGCCGTCACGCCCATCTCGATTTTCGATGACCTGGGAGAAGCCGTGTTTCGCCTGCCTGGAGTGACCCCGGAGGCGCTGGCGGAGGGAATCGGCGACGCTCTGCAGCAAATAGGGGGCGATACGGAGACCGCGAGACGCATTCGAGAGGCGTCGCAGCTCTGGGTCGAAGCGCATGACTATGCACGCCAGGGCGCGCGCCTCGCGCGATTGGCGCATGCGCTGGTCAAGGCACAATAATGCGAGCCGTGCTATGAGCAATGATATTCTCGCGCCGATCTCGGTTGGGGAACTGTTCGACAAGATCACCATCCTCGAGATCAAATCCGAACGAATCGCCGACCCCGACAAGCTCGTGAACGTGAATCACGAGATGCGCCTCCTCCGGCACATTGCCGAAAAGCTCGAAATCGACAATCGGCAGGCTATAGGCGTTTTGTTCGGCAAGCTGAAGGACGTCAACTCGCAGATATGGGAGGCCGAGGACAGAATTCGTGATTTCGAGCGTCGGGGCGTGTTCGATGAGGCCTTTTTGGCGACGGCTCGGTCGATCTATCGCCTCAACGATGCGCGTGCTGCGGCGAAACGTGAATTGAACCTGCTGACTTCGTCATCAGTCGTCGAAGAAAAGAGCTATTCGGACTACTGAAGAGCCCTGCGAGCACAAACATCGAGAGTAAGAGATGAGAAAGCTGGACCAAAATTTTCAAATCTCATCGAGATGCTCGCGGGGCGTATTTATAAATACCGCTCCTGCGAACTGTAGCATCTTCGAGAGTGGCCGAATGGTCTATAACTGTATTAATAATTCTGCTTATTATAATTTGGATTATTTTTCGCTCGATATGTTTGATTGCGCCAAGCTCGCTCTTGAAGGGCGTCTCGATCCTTTCGGGGCCGCCGGAACGGCGGCGGCGGACCCGTATGACTTCTGGGTGTTCAACTGGCACTTCATAACAATGGCGCCGCATCTGGATTTGGCGAGCATCGGCAGGCTGCCCGGGCTCAAATTCTGCATTTTGCTCGAATTAGAGCCTGGAAACCCACTGCGTCACGTCGCGCTCGACGTTTTCGACGGCTATATCGCGCTCGATCCGACGACGCTGGCGACCGGGAAGATTTTTCCGTTTCCAAGACCGCTGGAGGGCGAGCCACGTCGATTCCCCCACGTGCCGCGCGATGTTCCCATCATCAGCTCTTTCGGCTTCGGCACGCCCGGCAAGGGGTTCGAACTGGTGGTCGATGCCGTCAACCGAGAATTCGAGCGGGCCATCGTCCGCGTGAATGTCCCGCAAGGGGCGTACACCTCTTCGTCCGACGACATACACGGTAAGGATTATCCGAGAAGTCTCGCGTCGGTATGCGAACGGATCGCCAAGCCGGGGATCGAGGTCCGCTTCACCTTCGATTTCATGACGCCCGAGAATTTGCTGGACTGGTGCAGCGAGAGCGATCTCAATTGCTTTCTGTATACGCGCCGTCAGTCCGGCCTATCGGCGACCACCGATCAGGCGATCATGTCCGGGCGGCCGCTACTGACGGGCACAAACGACACTTTCCGGCATATTCACCACTATATTCCCCCATATCCGGTCATGAGCCTGCGCCAAGCCATGGAGACCAGCGCGCCGCTCGTCCGTCGCATCCAGGACGATTGGTCGCGGGAGTCCTTCAGGAGGACGTTCGAGCGAATGCTGATGACTTTCGGATCGATAACGCTGGGCGAGGCGGAGAAAACCGCGCCGGCCCTGTGGAACAATCACCCGACGAAAGTCCTGGTCGCGTCGATCCGCAATGTGAACCGCGGTGACCTCCGCGCCTTCGAAACGAGGCTCGCCGATAGTCTCGACAGGTCGGGTTCATATGAAATCTCCCGCGCCCATTGTCGCGACATTCGGGACCTGCGGCGCAGCGTTCTTTCGCAAAAGCCGTGGGCCGTGATCCTCGTGGACTTCCCCTACGATGCGGTCGGTCTCGCGCGCGCCGTGGCGACTGTCGCCGGGCCCAAGATTCTCCTGAGAGACGATTGCGGCGGCGAAATCCGTCACGTCGACGGGCTGACCATCGCGCCGCGTCGCCCGATCGTTCCTTATTATACGACCTTCGTCGGACTGCGTCACGGCAGGAGGGTCTGGCTGATCGGCTTCGCCGCTGCGAGCTCCAATCTGGAAGAGGTTGTCGCCAAGCTCGGGCGAGAATTGGGGCAGGCGGAGATACTGCTCGAGGCGCCGCCCGCGGAAAGGGCCGCGCTCGAAGCGCGCATCGCATCGCTGTCGGAAATCGACGACGAGAGCGAATTATGGTTCACGATCGCCGCTCTCCCCCGACGTGGAAGCGACGTCGTCGAGCTGCTCGCGGGAGATTCGCTGATCGTCGTCTTCAACGATCCGGCGCGCTCCGACGAGCTCGAGAGCGTGAGCTGCCTCGCGATGGCCACCGAGCGCGCCGTCGTCTTCACCCGCGCGGCGCCAT
The DNA here is from genome assembly GCF_030063565.1 of Methylocystis sp. JR02. NCBI lineage: Bacteria > Pseudomonadati > Pseudomonadota > Alphaproteobacteria > Hyphomicrobiales > Methylocystaceae > Methylocystis > Methylocystis sp. JR02. The sequence continues at coordinate 99,349 of NZ_JASIRC010000001.1, forward strand.
TCCCGCGCTTTCTCGGCGGTGGGAGCCATATAGAGGATTTTTCGTTTCCAGACCTCATCGACAAAGGGGTTCAGGCGAATATCAATCTCCTCTCGGATTTCGGAGAATGGCGGACATTCGCGAATATCGAGCGGCTGTTTTTCGAAGATCGATTCGAGTCGGCGTCGCAAGAAATCTCATGGGATGAACTGCTCGCGCTCGATGACGCTTCGTTCATCGCCGCCGCCTATCGCGCGCTTCTCGGGCGAGAGGCCGATCCGGAAGGGACGACATTTCAATTGGGGCGGTTGGCCGCGAACGTCTCGAGACCCGGGCTGCTGGGAGAGATCTTTTTCTCGGCCGAAGGTCTCGTGCATCTGGCCGAGCGCATCGGACCGGTCACGCCTCTCGATAGCGTCTTGAGTCTCGAAGGCGAGGCCTTCGTCCGGGGCGCATATCGATTTTTCCTTGGTCGAGAGCCCGATGACGGCGGCTTCGCCTATATGACGGGGCGTCTCGGCGAGGGGACGTCGAAATTGGCGCTCGCCGGCGAAATGCTGCTGTCGGTCGAAGGGCGCGCTCGCCTCGAAAGACGCACCGCCCACACGATCGATCTCGACCGGCTGGCGACGCTCGAAGGAGCCGATTTCGTCGCCGCCGCATATCGGTCCATCGTGGAGCGCGCAGCCGATCCGGAGGGACTCGCTTATTTCAGCGGATATCTGAATTCCGGTTTGTCCAAGACGGTAGTGATCGGCTCCCTGTTGCTGTCCGACGAAGGTCTCGCGCGCATGTCGGAATGGACAGAAGCGCCGGCGGAAGTCGAACGGCTGTCGGGCGGCGAAGGAGAAGAGTTCATCAGCGCCGCCTATCGCAGCTTCTTCGGACGAGAACCCGACGAGGGCGGCCGCACCCATTTTCTGAAGCGCCTCGAGGACGGCGTATCGAAAGTCGAGGTGGCCGCAGAGCTGCTGCTGTCGCCGGAAAGCCTCGCATATAGATCCCGTCCGCTCGTGGACGATATATCCGATCTGGCCGAAGCGAGTTTGGATGTCGACCCGGCGATGGGCGTAGAATGGGGGCAGCTTCAAACGAGCGAAGGCGAAGATTTTGTGCACAGGGCGCATTGGACGATCCTGGGACGCAGCCCGACCGTGGAGGAGTTCCTCCGATTCTCCGACCGGTTGAACCGGGGGGAGGCAAAAACGGCCCTCGTCGGCGAGCTGATGCTGTCGCAGGAAGGCTTCGCCCGCATGGAGGAGGAGCGGCCGGAGTTCGCCCTGGGCTTGAACGAGCTGGCATCGGAGAGCGTTCGTTTTGTTTGCTCCGCCTATCGCAACCTACTCGGACGCGCAGCCGAGCGCGACGCTCAACTCCACAATAGCGCCCGTCTGGAAAACGGCCTGCGACAGACGGAGTTCGTCGGCGAATTGCTCCTTTCGTTAGAGGGCTCGGCCTTCGTGTCGCGGCTTCCGAGAAGCGAGGCGGCGCCCGGAGGCGTCGAATGGGGCGCGCTGCCAGGAAGCGAAGGCGAGAATCTCGGCCATAGCGCGTATTGGAGGATTTTGGGTCGGAGCCCCACTCCGGAAGAGCTCCACCGTTTCATCGGCCGCCTGCATCAAGGGGAGACGAAAGCCGCTCTCGTCGGCGAGTTGCTGCTTTCGGAAGAATGTCTGTCTCGCATCGAGCGGGAGCCCGATTTGACCACGAGACTGCGGCTGCTGACGGCTTCGGACGATGATCGATTCATAGACGGCGCGTATCACAATGTCCTCGGACGAGCCCCCGAACCGGGAGCTCTGACTGATAATTGCAGTCGTCTGAACCGCGGCCTGAGCAGGACAGGACTTGTCGGCGAGTTGCTCTTGTCGGCGGAGAGCCTCGTCTTCGTGTCGCGGTTTCCGCGCAAATGGAGACCTCAGAAAAAAGCGAAGACGGCGACGAGGGGCCGCGTCGAGATGTCCCTTCCCTCTGCCGAATTCTTGGAGGAATCGCCGACGGATCCCGTCGAGTGGGGCGACCTTCCGACTAAAGAGGGCGCAGACTTCATCCGCCACTTGTATCGACGGATTTTGGGACGAGGTCCCGCTCGCGAGGAGTTCGATGATTATCTCGGCCGTCTGAGGCAAGGCGAATCGAAAGCCGCACTTGCCGGGCGATTGCTGCTGTCTCCGCAAGGCTTGGCCCAAACGGAACAGATCCGGCCGGACGTCGCCGCCAGATTGCGCGAATTGTCCGAACCGGACAACGCTCGCTTTATCGAGGTCGTCTACCGAAGCCTTCTCGGACGCGCCCCGGAGCAGCAGGCGCTGACCCATAATTGCGATCGTCTGGGCCTCGGATTGAGCCGGAACGAAATTGTCGGCGAAGTGCTCATGTCCAGAGAAGGGATCGCGTTCCTCTCCAAGCCGTCTTTGTTGGAGACGGCAACCGACGAGTCGTCGAAGAAACCGGCGGCGCCGGAGCCGATAATTTTGCGGGAGACGCAGAAAGAGCGGAGACTCTTCGTGCTCGTCGGCGTGAGTAGCGGCGAGACGGCGACGCCTCAACGTCTCGCTCTCGGCCTCGGGCGGCAGTTGCTCGCATTGCATGAGTCGGTTCGCTTTGTCATATGGAGCCCCGAGGCCAGGAAGTTTCGACTGCTCTTTCGCGACGAGTTGAACGGTCTCGAATGGACGGAGAGCTCGGCGCGTCGTCTTTCGGTTCATCCCAGCCGAGGCGAACGTCATATCGTTCTGGACGAGACATCGTCGAGCGACGGGGACTGGCTGCTCGTTCCCCACGCCGTGCGCGTCAAGCCCGACATCGCCCATCTCTACGAAATGAACATCATTATCGAAGCGCGCCGGCTCGGGCTTCGCACGGGGTTCGTTTTCCATGGTGCCGAACCGCTGCGCCGCGGATCTTGCGCCGGCGACGAGGCCGAGGCGCACGAGCTCTATATGCAGGCGCTGTTGCTTGCCGACCTCGTCGTTCCTGTCTCGACCCTCGCCGAGAACGACCTGATCAGCTTTTTCGTCCAGCACCAAAGGGCTGCGTTCGCTCCACTGATCCGGAAAATTCCTCTTCTCGTGAAGGACGACGATTTATTCACCGACGAGAAGGGTCAGCAGGACTATGCGCGCCGCTTCCTCGGCTTGCTGAGCGAAGTGACAGACAGCCACTTTCCGGTCGCATCGCTCTATCTCTGCCTCGGCTCTGCGATCCTTCGAGAGGAGACGCTTTCCGGCTTCGCGAGGAGCTTGGCGCGCGCGCTCAGGGATCGCGGGATCGATCTGATCCCCGCTGTGTGGGACGCTGCGGGCAAGCGGCTGGTCGAGCCGGAGACGCAAGCACTCGCTCGCTGGGATCGCGGGGCCCAGCCGGATGATCGGACGACGTGGATCGAGCCGAAAAGCGCGGACGCGCCATGCTGGGTATTGAGCCTTCTCGACCTCGGAGACGAACCTGCGCGCGAGATGGCCGCCTATTGCCGTGGCATCGGACTGCGCTTGGTGGCGCTGTTGCCCGAGGCCGAGGAAGAGGCGGAGGCGAAGGGCCATTTCGAGACCCTTGTCGAATTCGACAAGGTCCTTGCCATGTCTGAGAGGAGTTTAGATCAATTCTACCGCTTCCTCCTCTCATGGCCCAACAAGCTCGTCTGCGCGGAAGATCGTTTCAAGGCGCTCCCTTCGCCCAACGAAATTCTCGGGTTGCCGCGACGCGGAGCGCCCAAGAAGGCGATGCAACCGCGTTTCCGTGTTCTGGCCGTGGAGTCTGCCGATCGGCAAATCGGGGTCGAAATATTGGCCGAGGCGGCCGCCAAAGCGGCCGAGCGATCTTCTGCGCCATTGACGTTGACGGTCGCGAGCATGTCGCAATCCGGAGCGTCTTCGGCGCCTCGGGGAGCCGCCGGTGTCGAATTCCGCCTCGAGACCAATATCGATGAGAGCAAGCTGGATCGTCTGATTGACGACGCTGACATCGTCGTGTGTCCCGATCCGAAAGGCGTTCTCTCGCCCGTGGTCGTAAGGAGTCTCTGGAGTGGGGTTCCGTGCATCGTCGTCACGCGAGATCCGCGCGAGCGGTCTGCACGCGGCCTCATTTTTGTAGCCTCGGACGACCCTACGGCTCTCTCCAACGCGATTGAGAGGTTGACCGACGAACAGTGGCGAAACTGTTTGGCTAGGGAGGCGCTGGGACAACCTGTGCGGTCGTGGGCGACTTACGCGCGAGACATTCTGACGGAACTCGCGGCTGATCGCGCCATTGACTCGTTGCGCAAGCTCGACAAACGGCCGACCCGCGATATCTACGCTACACTCGCCAATCTGCGACGCCGGCCGAAACTGTCAATTTGCATCAGCACCTACAAACGCGCGGGATGGATTGCCCTCAATCTGAGAAATCTCTTCACTCAGATCGGAGCCCCGCGACCGGACCTCGAGGTCGTCGTGGTCGACAACGCGTCGCCCGACGACACTCCCGAAGCGGTTCGCCCTTATCTTGGCCGATCCGATTTTCGATATTTCCGCAATCCGAAAAACGTGGGCATGCTCGGCAATCTCGCCGTTACGGCTCAAAGAGCAAGAGGCGAATATTTCTGGATTCTCGGCGACGACGATCTCACGCGAGACGGCGTGATCGACCGTGTTATGGGAATTCTAAACGAGTGCCCGGATATCAGCCTCATTTACATGAATTATGGATATAGCTCGGAGCAGGATCCGGGCTCCATTGCCGATCTGCAAGCATATCTTGACGGCTATAATGTGCTGGAGCCGGCAGGCCCAGACGAAGCCGCTCCGGTCAAGCGCTTGGCTGCGAAATGCGAGAATTTTTTTACGGCAATCTATTCCCATGTCTATCGTCGCGATCATGGGATCAGGTCGTACTGCCAGGATACGAGTGGCAGAATTTTCGCGACGATGCGGGCCTGTGTTCCGACAGCCTATTATGTCCTAAATTATATGGCGGATGAACCAGCCTATTGGATCGGAACGCCCTCACTCGTCGTCAATTCGAATGTTTCCTGGGCTGCCTATGGACCTATGCTCGACCTCGAACATCTGCCCCGTTCATGGGACCTCGCGGAAAGAGTCGGATGCGATCCCGCGGACGTCGATAGACGTCGAGCGAACCGGCTCTGGCTGGTCGAAATGATGTGGAGGGACATCTTCGAAAACGACACCGTCGGCAATAGCGCGTATTGTTCGGCTCCGCGCATCCTCATGCGGCTCAAACATCTGAAGGCGCTGTCCGAGCGTATTCCCGAGATGCGGAAAATCTACGAGGGAGCCTACGCAGCGGGTCAATTCGGCGCCTTATGGAAGCCAGAAGAATTGTTCGCCGCGTTCGAAGGCAGATGAATGGTCGCGATATTAAGAGAAACCATGTCGCAGTGTCAGGAGCGATCTTGGCCTGAGAATATCCGATCGGAATCGAAAAAGCCACGAAACTGCGTCTTCCTCACTTTCTGTTGCGGTGGCCGCTACACAGGAATTACGCGCGCACGGAGGATGAACCGCGCCTGGATTGCCGGAGGCTCCAACCTGAGAGGGTGTGGCCATGGATACGAAGAAGAAGACATCGAACAGATTTTCACCCTCACCCAGCCATGGAGATGAGCCTCAAGCGATTCCCCTGCCCGGCCGTCGGTTTGCTTGACAATGGCTCAAATACAGGACTAGGCATAGCAAAAGATCAAGGTCAGAAGGTCGAGGATCTGAAATATGGCAAAACGTATTGAAAAATGCAGAGTGAGCGGTTCGACAAATCTGATTTCCGTGTTGTCCCTGGGCGATCAGGCGCTCACCGGCGTGTTTCCTGCGAGTAACTCTACCCCTGTGACAGTCGGCCCGCTCGAACTGGTATGGTGCCCGGATTCGGGGCTGCTGCAGCTCGCGCACAGCTACGACGCGGATGAGATGTACGGCGAGAACTACGGTTATCGCTCCGGCCTCAACCAGTCGATGGTTCATCACCTGACGCGGAAAATCGGGAAGATGGAGAAGGTCGTAGGGCTGGAGTCCGGAGACACCGTCCTCGACATCGGCTCGAACGATTCGACCTCGCTGCGGGCGTACTCGACGCCGGGCCTGCGGCGGATCGGCATAGATCCGACTGGGAAGAAATTCCAAAAGTACTATCCGGACGACGTCACGCTAGTGCCGGATTTCTTTTCCGCAGAAGTTTTCAATAAGGCATCGAGGAACAAGGCGAAGATCGTCACGTCGATCGCGATGTTCTACGACCTGGAGCAGCCGGTGGCGTTCGCCCGACAGGTCGCCGATGTGCTTGCCCCCGACGGCGTTTGGCATTTCGAGCAGAGCTATATGCCTTCGATGCTGCGGATGACCTCCTATGACACGATCTGTCATGAACATATCGAATATTATTCGTTGGCGGCGGTTCTTAACATACTAGACGCGGCGAACTTGAAAATTCTCGACGTTCAGATGAACGCGGTGAATGGCGGAAGTTTCGCGGTCACGGCGGCCCACAAAAGCTCTGTGCGTCAAGTCAATGCGGCTGTCGTCGATTGGCTCTTGGATCAAGAGGAGCGAATGGGGCTCAGGACGCCTCGACCGTATCGCGAGTTCGAGGAGCGGGTGTTTAGGCATCGCGAAGATCTGCGCAGGCTCCTGCTCGCGTTGCGAGCCGACAACAAACGCATCCTCGGCTATGGCGCGTCGACCAAAGGGAACGTCGTGCTGCAGTTTTGTAACATCGGGCCAGACCTCGTCGAGGCTGTCGCAGAGGTCAACCCCGACAAATTTGGTTGTGTCACCCCCGGAACGCATATTCCGATTATTTCAGAAGCCGAGGCGCGAGCCATGAACCCGGACTATTTTCTCGTGTTGCCCTGGCATTTCAAGGAAGGCATTTTGCAACGAGAACAAGAGTTCATCGCTCGCGGCGGCAAGCTAATTTTTCCCTTCCCGGAAATCGAGATCGTGTGATGGTTGGAGAGGCAAAATCTGGAAGGTGTCGCGATGAACACGCGTCGTCACTTTAGACGTAGCGACAATGGCGATAGCCTCCGAGGTGGTCTCGCAGCCTCATGTAGCGGCTTTCAGGGCTTCTATCATCTGTCTTCGAGAGGACGTCGAGGGATGATGAGATGAGCGTCGCGACCGAAGGACTTGTGCGATGTATCTATGGTCACGTCTTGAATCGCCCTCCAAGCGGAACGGAGCTCGGGTATTGGGCATCGATCGTCGAGACCCAGGGCGCTCAAATCGTTTTCGAGTTGATAAGCGAGTCCATGGAAGCCAATTCCATTCGGCGCGAGGCCGAGAAGAAATTCGAGAAGCGGCGCCTAAATCACTTTGCCCAATCACGACAGAACACTCTGCTCGCGGATCGCCATCTGGACGATCTAATTGCCGAAGTCGTGTCGCGACCTGTCAATTTCGCCTTCTTTGGTTTTGACAGCGCCGCTTTCCCCGCGGCTATTCATCGTCGACTCGGCAGCTCACGATGGATATCGCTCGGGACACATAATGACGTCGATGACGATAAAATCGTGGATGTCGCCGTTTGTGGCCCTACGGAAATTTCCGCTATATCTCGTTCCGAGAATAGCCGTGCTCTGCGCGCCAAGCTGCTTTTGTTTGCGTTGAACGGCTTCTCCTACGAGCACAGTTCACTGAGTTTCGCTTTTCGCGTGTGCAGAGACGAGCAACTCCAACAGTTAACGCGACAATTGGAGCAATTGCTTGAGGGGTCTTTTGTGAGATGGCCGGAAATCTCGGGAATGTCGGTAGCGAACGGTAGCAGCCGCCACCCCGTGCTTCTTTTCGAAAGGAAGAAGGTAGCTTCTTTCCCTCCAATATTGGACGAGAATTTCGTTCAATTCAGTCTCGCGAAGCTCGCGCTCTGCCATTACATCGTAAGCGCTAGGGCACTGGCCTGTAGAGCGCTCGACGAGTTAGATCGACGCGCCGGATCAAATTTTTGCCAACGATATGCTGCGATCGCTGGGCTTCTCGAAACGTAATCGGTCGTGTTGGGTGTCGATGTGCCAGAGTACATAGTTCCATCGACATTCAGCACCGACCATTTCTATCCGCATCCTGCTGTTGGAGGCCTAGGTGTAGGATGATCATCCAGCACCTTTCGGTGACGCGGCCTTTAAGCTCCTCGACCGAAAGGCGATACATGACGAAAATTCTTCCGGTCATCATGTGCGGCGGCGAGGGCACGCGCGTATGGCTGCGAATCGCGGGAGACACTCCCGAAGCAATTCATTCCTCTCATCGGCGAGAAGTCGACCTTCCAGATGACCATAGAGACGCTGTTGGACGAAGCTTTCGACACGCCCGTCGTCATCTCCAACGCCGACCATCGCTTACTCGTCACCGATCAGACTGAGAACGATCGGCGCCTCGGCCAACATCGTGCTTGAGCCGACGCGACGTGATTCAGCCGCCGCTGTCGCCGTGGCCGCCGCCGTCGCCGCCCGCCGCTCGCCGCAGACGATTGTCGTCGTGCTCGCCGCCGACCATGTCGTGCGCGACCGGCAAGGCTTGGTCGAGCTCTGCAAGAAGGCAGCGTCGTCCTCGCATGGGGCGGCGAGGACCATCGGCTGCGCTGGCTCGGCGTCGCCGGCGATGTGCATCTGCTCGACGGCGATCTCGGCTATCTCTCGAGCCTGTTGCGCATCGTGCAGGAGGTGAAGCCCGACGAGGTCTACAATCTCGCGGCGCAGTCCTTAGTCGCCTCCTCCTGGCGGCAGCCCATTCTCACCGCCAACATCACCGCCGTCGCCGTCGCCAATATGCTTGAGGCGATGCGGCTCGGAGCGCCCGGCGCGCGCTTCTATCAGGCCCCCTTCTCCGAAATGTACGGCCTCATCCAGGAGCCGATAGAGCGAGACGACGCCCTTCTATCCGCGTTCGCCTTACGCCGTCACAAAGCTCTAGGGACATTGGGTCACGGTAAAATTATCGCGAGAGCTTCGGCCTGCACGCCTCCTCGGGCATTCTCTTCAATCACGAGAGCCCGCTGCGGGCACCGAATTCGTCACCCGCAAGGTGACCGACGGCGTCGCGCGCATCAAGCTCGACCTCGCGAAAGAGCTGCCCCTCGGCAACATAGACGCCAAGCGCGACTGGGGCCATGCGCGCGACTATGTGCGGGCCATGTGGCTGATGCTGCAGCAGGAAGCGCCGGACGATTATGTGGTGCGACCGGCGTCACCACGACAGTGCGCTACATGTGCCGCATCGCTTTCGCCCATGCCGGCCTCGACATAGAGGCGCATGTGGTGAACGATCCGAATTTCTACCGCCAGGGAAGGTCAATATTCTGCTCGGCGACAGCTCCAAGGTGCACAAAGCGCTGGGCTGGGCTCCGCAGATCTCGCTCGACCAGCTCATTCGCGAAATGGTCGACAACGATGTCGAACGGTTAAAGCAAGGCAGGGGAATCGCTGCAGGTTAACGAGAGGCGTGTCGGATGAGGGCTTGGAGATAGTCCTGGTTGAGATTTGCGAGCTTTCGCCGGGCCTTGAGGCTGTGCCGATCTTTTGGGTTGCGGACGATGTTCATGGCCATGTGTTTGTCGACCGCCATGTTCTGCGGGCTGTGTCCGCTTCGCAGGCGGACGAGGTCGTCGTGGAAAACGACATCGAGCATCCAGTGGATGCCGGTTCTCGACGCCCCAATGGACTCGCGCCACGGCGGCGAAGGCCTTGGCGTCGAGCGGCGTCGAGGAGAGATAGTAATGCCGCTCCGTCGCCGGGGAGCCGTTGCGCTCGACGCGGGTCTCGATCATGCCGGTCATAGCGAGATGCGGAAGCGCTGGACTGGATTTCCCAATTCTGGACATTGAAGTCCTTGCCGCAGGTTGTCGCGGGCGTCGAACCGACGCAATGCCTCGGAGAGGATCAGTTCGCACCGAGCAAGTATAGAGCCGTTGGCGGAACTGCGCCCGAAATCTGGAGCTCCGTGATGGTTGCCTGGTCCTCATGAAATCCGAACCCATCGCACGGCCATCCTCAAAATTTGCGGCGCAACCCTGGTCGGGACATCGTCGAATCCGGCTTCAGGTGCGATCGTCCGGACACGGTGGACGCGCCAATAGTCGGGTGGTATCAGGGGCGAAGTCGGTACGACGAGCCGAGCACCGAGTTCACTGAAATCACGCATTCGCGCTGATGAGCCATGCAGAGCCAGGCGGGAGAGCGTCAGCGACGATCTATGCAAACGGGGAAGCGGATGGAGACGTTCAAACGCCTTCTGATGACAGGAGCCGGAGGGTTTGTCGGTTCGCATCTGGCTCCCGCGCTGGCCGCCGCCTATCCCGATGCGGAACGTATAGCGCTGAGGCGACCGGGTTCGAGGCACGAAATCGCCGGATGGACGTCAATCAGCTGCGATTTGACCGATCTCGCCGGAGTGCGCGAGGCGGTCAGATATGCGCGACCCGACCTCGTCGTGCATCTCGCCGCGCAGGCCTCGATGATGCGCTCGATCCAGGGTGCCGAACAAACCTGGCGAGCCAATTTCATCGGAACCCTCAATCTGGGCTACACGTTGATCGAACATGCGCCCCATGCGTTGTTTTTCTTCACCTCGAGCGCGACGGTCTATGGGGCGAGCTATCGAAACGGCGTCGTCGACGAAGAGACGCCCTTGCTGCCGATCGACGCCTACAGCAACGCTAAGCTCGCCGCCGAGCGAGCGCTGGCTGATATCCTTCCAGACACGGCGCGCCTCGTCATCGCCCGTCCTGTCAATCATTCGGGGCCGGGGCAAGACTGCCGCTATTTCGCGCTGCCTTCTTTCGCCGCGCAGATCGCGCGGATCGAACAGGGATTAGCCGAACCGCGCATCAAGGTCGGCGATCTCTCCAAGGCGCGCGATTTTCTCGATGTGCGGGACGTGGTCCGTGCCTACATGCAGCTGATCGAGACGGGCTCTCCGCCGCTTGAGCAAATCGCTTGCTTCAATGTCTCTTCCGGCGAGCCTCACACGATGCAGTCTTTTCTCGATTTGATGCGCGCCCAGGCGACGACCCCCTTCGACGTCGTCGTGGATCCGAGCCTCATCCGTCCGTCAGTTACCGATGTGCCGGTCACGGCGTGCCGATCGACCCGCCTGCGTGAAGCGACAGGATGGTCCCCGCGTTACTCCATGGCCGATGTCACTCTGTCCTTGCTGGAGCACTGGCGACTCGAAACGGCGCGCTCCAGGAGCGAACGCAGGACGACCGCCGACTAGCCCGCTCCAGCGGGACGTGAAATAGGCCGCACAGCGACCAGCGGGCGGGTCTTTCACAGGCAATCGTATCGGACGCGGAAGATTGTCGCCAGACGCTATCCGCGAAGTGGATCTGAAAAGGTGAGTTCAGCTCATGAAGCCTGCCAAAGCTCGCGTGAAACGATTCGAGGGGTGTTTCGACGGCTATTTGAACAATCTGTTGCGCGGATGGGCGTTCGACATCGAAAATATCAATTCGCAGGTCACCGTGGCGGCTTTTGTGAACGGCAGGCTCTATAGCGAATGCCGCAGCGACTTGTTTCGCGATGATCTGTTGCGCGCCGGCAAGGGCAAGAATGGCTGCTGCGCTTTCGAGATTCCATTCGATCCATTCGCGGTGATGGCTGACGAGCGAGTCGACGCTCTCACCGTCGAGATCGTCATTACGGATGGTGAGAATCTACTGCTCGGACGTCAACAGTTTCCAGGCGGAGCGCATGAGACCTTCAACGTATCGCACAAGCCGCTTCACACGCTCGTATCGGACAAGCTGATATCGACTTTCGAAAACTTGAAGCGGAAGGGCCGCTCTCTGGGGTCCCGCCCGGCCATTCCTATCGCTACAGAATCCTCCGCCTTGAACCAGAGGGTCGTGCGATCTCTGGAAGAGCGATTACAGGCCACCCGCGGCGGTCGCCAAAGCGATCTGCGATATCGTGTCGTCGGTCATTTCGACGACCACTATTCTCTATCGGTCGTCAACCGTGGGATCGCGCTCTCCCTCCGTGATGTCGCCGATTGCTCGATCTACCATGTGCACGGGTCCCCGATCGACGGTCCGCTCAACGCCGTGCCTACCAATGAATTCGCCCGACTCGAAGCGATGCTGACCCGATGGGACTGCGAGGACGAAGACGCCAACAAGCGCATTTCGATCTGCCATCACTACCCTCCCATTGAGGATCCACATCCCGCTCATTTACGGCTTGCGATGTTCTTCTGGGAGGAGAGCGTCGTTCCGACCGAGCTCATCGAACATTTCAATTCGAAATTCGACGGACTGCTCGTCGCGAGTCGCTTCGTGAAAAAGGTCTTGCGCGATTCTGGATGCGCCTTGCCGATCGAAATCACGCCGCTGGGCGTTGATCATATCATCGGCGCAGAAGGCGGCTCGTCCGTCGCCGACGGACAAAGAGACGACGTCCCTTATCGATTCCTGCATGTTTCCTCCTGCTTTGCGAGAAAGGGAATCGACGCGCTCTTGCAGGCCTATTTCGAAGAATTTTCGGGCAATGATAGCGTCGAACTCTATATCAAGACTTTTCGCAATCCTCACAACGACATTCATGGCAGAATCGATCGATTGCGGGCGTCACACGCGAATCCGCCGCAGGTCATCGTCGATGAAGAGTTCATGAACGAGGCGCAGTTGGTCGCCCTCTATCGATCCTGCGGGGCCGTGGTTCTGCCGACGCGCGGCGAAGGCTTCAATCTGCCGGCCGCCGAGGCGATGGCCCTCGGGCGACCCGTGATCGCCACAGGCTATAGCGCTCAAATCGATTTCCTCAATGAGGACACGGGTTGGACCATCGATTATGCCCTCTCGTCGGCCGCCGGGCATCTGTCTGCACCGGATTCGTTCTGGGCGGAGCCGAACGTCGCCCATTTGCGGCGGTTACTGAGAGGATTCTTTGCGTTCGACGAGGGACGTGGCTCTTTCGTCGACGCACGGATGAAGCTCGACGCGAGGCGATTTCAGCAGACGATCAACAAAGGGCTCCTGCAGATCAGGAAGAGCTACCGATGGAATCGCGCGGCCGCCACGATCGACGTCTTCGCGCGCAATCTGCTCGAACGTCGGGAACGCTCCGAACGGCGTCCAAGAATCGCCTGGGTCTCGAGCTGGAACGTGCGCTGCGGCATAGCGGAATATTCGAGGCACCTCGTCGATCGCTTAAACGCCCAGTTCGAAATCGTGCATATTTGCGACCGGCGGACGCCGCCGGCCGAGAATATCTATCCGCTCTACGATCAGGATTCGAGCGATTCCTTTCTCGACGTGCACGAGTTTCTGCTGGCACAGAGCTTCGACGCCGTCGTCATCCAGCATCATCCGACCTTTTTCGACATTTCCGGAGACGCGGCGGCCCGGCTCGCTGACATTCAAACATTTTGTCCCGTCTTCCTGTTTTTCCATTCGACCAGATTTCTTCGATCGCTCCCCGATGAGGATACTCATCGCATAGCTCGCATGCTCGCGGAGTTGGAAGGCCTCTTCGTCCATACGCTGGAAGACGTCAATCTGCTCAAGGCGGTGGGATTGATCCAGAATGTCTGTCTCTTTCCGCATGGCATTGAGGCACCGGATGACCTCGACGAGCTGATGTCGAATGGAGCGGATCGAAACAGCATAGCCGACGAGTTCGCGCGCCTCGACGCGCGAAAGGGGTCGGCGAGCGCCGCCAAATTCTTGGCCCAGTCCCTGCGCAAAGCGGATTTCTGGATCGGGACTTTCGGTTTTCTCTTGCCGCATAAGCGCAACAAGGAGCTGTTGGCGGCGCTTCGTCTCGTTCACGACAGCGGTCTCACGGGCGTAAAGCTTCTCTTCCTGTGCGCGGCGCTCGATCAGAGAAGCATAGAGGAGGCCAATGCGCTGATCGCTGCCGCTGAGGCGTCGGGGCTCGCAAATGACGTCGCCATTGTCACGGACTTCTTGCCGATCGAGCAATCAATGAGATTGCTGAGCGCCGCCGATCTCCTCGCCTTCGCTTACCAGGGAACGACGGAGTCGGCGAGCGGCGCCGCGCGGGTCGCCTTGTCTACAGGCCGGCCGGTGCTGACCACTCCCGAGCCTATTTTCGAGAGCCTCGGACCGACCGTTCATCGGTCGGCGGGATGGAGCGTGGAGGCGATCGCCACAGCGATCATCGCCTTGGCGCGAGATCGGGTCGCACTCGGTTCGACCGAAGACGCACAGCGGACATGGATTCGCTTGTATTCCTATTCGCGCTTGACCACGCGCTTGTCGAACATTCTCAAAGGTTCGATCGCAGATTTTCGTCCGCGGAGCGTCGATGTCGCTCGCGGAATCGCTTTGACGCGAAGTTCCATAGATATCGTCGCGCCTTTGTGTCCGCCGGGAATTCGCTATCCAGAGCAAGGCGCAATGTTCGGATGGCGCGAGAAGTTGATCGCGCTCGACGCGGATTCAACCATTCTTCGCGACGAACTCGATGAAGCGAAGCCGACGGTATTTGTCCGCTGGAACGCCGATCGCCTCTGGCTGGAGGCACCGAACGAAATTGGCGTATCGACGCCGCTGCATTTGCATCGAGACCTGCGCCACTGTCTCGACCACAGCGCATTGATCCTATCCGAAATTTCGCGCGCGGCATTGTCGACGAAGCAGAGCGCAGCGCTGCTGCTTTACGCGCGTCGCCATGGCCTTCGTGTGGCGCTCGTCATGGTCCCGAGCAACCGGGCCTCTTTCGACCAAAGCGCGTTTCTCGCGGACGTTCTTCTTTTCGCTGGCGAGGCTGAGAGAAAGACTTGGCTGCGCAGTGCTATGCAGGCGACGAGCTGGCGCGAACGTTCGCGGGTCGTTTCTCTGCTACCGCAGCTCCACATTCTCGGAGAGCGCGCGTTGTCCTATTTGCACGAGAGCGCGACTCTGAGAATGGTGACGATCTATTCGAACGGATCGAGCAATCCGCTGTTGGATGCATTGGGTCGACGTGCGGCGCAAATCAATGCGAGCGCCGGTCGCGACGTCTTGCGCTTCGATCGCGAGGCGTCAATTCCGGCAGAGGATGATTCCGACTGGGCTATCGCGGTCATCGGCGCGCCGGAAGCGCAGCGAAACTGTCCTGTGTTTGAAGCAAATCGAGGGCGGCGCCGGTGGATCGGCGTCGTCGCTCAGGAAACGTCGGAAGAACTACGGAATCGGGAGGCGGTCCTCTCGTTCATTGCGGCAACGGAGAGATTCGAGCTTCTGATCTTCACTTCTGCGCCGGATTATAGGAGAACGCTCGCGAAGATTTGCGCACATGGCGATATCATCGCTTTGCTACGTCGCAAATGCGTTCTCTTGGAGAGCGCCGTCGCCCGGAACGACGAAGAACTGGTGGAGCGTTTCGCTCGCGTGCTCAGGCTACGAAAGCCGACGCCGAGTACCGCCTTGTGGAAGGCTTTTCCAAAATTGAGCGCTCGGCCTTTCGAAAGGAGCCGAAAGAAGCTTTCGGTTTGTGTTTCGACTTACAATCGTGCGCATTGGCTGAGAGTGACCATTCCTCTATGGGCTGCGGACATCGCGCGCTACCGCAGGCAGGTCGAGTTCGTCGTCGTCGACAATGCGTCGACCGACGACACGGAACTCGTGATGCTCGATTTATCCACGCGCTTCGATATCGTCTACCATAGAAATTCGAAAAACGTGGGCATGCTCGGAAACCTCGCAGTGACGGCGGAGCACGCGTCGGGCGATTATGTTTGGATTCTCGGTGACGACGATCTGGTGAAGCCCGGAACAGTAGGTAACCTTCTCAAGGTTATCAATCGTCATCCGCGAACCGAGCTGATCTATCTGAACTACTCTTATACGCACTTTGACAGTCCTGACGATTTGAAAGACGTCGACGAGCTGATGAGAAGCGCGACCGCGATCGCTGAGCCGACCGAGTCGAAATTCCATGAGAAGATCGTCGAATTTGCAGCGCATAACGAAAACTTCTTCACGGCGATCTACGCCTGCGTATTCAGGCGCGACCACGCGTTGGGAGCATTTTGTCAATTCACCGACGATCCACCTTTTTCCAGCATGCGGAGCTGTATTCCGACGACGAAATATGTTCTGGAGAACATGTTGGATCGGCCCGGGTTCTGGGTTGGCTCGACGCAACTCGTCGTCAACATGAATGTCTCGTGGATCAGATATGCGCCGATTTGGCACATGGAGCGTCTCGTAGAAGTGTTTGATCTCGCTGAAGAGAGAGGGGTGCCGCCCGAGAAAATCATGCGTTATAGGCGCTCGAATATCGGCCAAGTGTTGCATTTCCTTCCAAAGATCTTCGAGGAGAATGACGTATACGTTGCGGAGATCGTCAATATGCAACGCTATATCGAGTCCGCAAAAAGGGTCGATCGTTTTGCTGGAGCTGCGGACGAGTTGCTTCGGAAATATGAAACAGGGCGCCGAAAGGGACGCCTTTTTGATACTCGATCACTATCGACGACATCCTTGCGCGTTGTTTACGGCATCGAGTCCGTTTCGGACGGCCGTCGTGTAAATTTCACGAACGGCCACGAATTTGGGTTCGGGCGTTCTTTGGTTTAGGCGGCGGCAAGCCACCGAGGCCAGCGATATTACGTAAGCGGTGCGGCCGTGCCAGCTGTGGACGGCGGGGGCTGGGCAATCGACCTCGGATCGGACGGATGGCCTCGTGCTTTTGAGGAGCGACGCGTAGGGCCAGTTGGGATTACCGTGAGCTTATTGCGGCAGCGGCGAGATGGATCATGGCGGAGAAGCTCTGATCTGTCTTGTCGGGTCGCATCGCGATGCGCTTGAACGTAAGCGTTCACTCGGCGCCATTTTGGCGGCGCGGGGCGCGGAATTGGTAGCGGTAGACATGGATAGCAACATCTATGTCTACGCCTATGCGCAGAATGATACGAGCCAGTTCATCGAGGTACGCGCCGAACGTCTCGAAGGAGCACCGGTTGGAGAACGCCGATGTTGGTCGGAGGACTTCAAGGACCGAGCGATCACCGCGTCGCTGGAGCCCGGCACGAATGTCTCGGCGCTGGCGCGGACGCTCGATGTCACGCCGTCGCAACTTATCGGGTGGCGACGCGCCGCCGCTCTCCGCGCGGAAAAGATCGAGCGCCAGGCGCCGGCGGAGCCGCGTGCGGCAAAGACGCGGCGCGTGGAGACGGAGTTCGGCGGGGCGGTTGTGCGGGTGAACGCGGACATTTCGGAAGCCGACCTTCGCCGCCTGCTGCGCGCGGTGCGAGAGGCATGCTCCCGCCTGGCGCACGGGTGCTGCTGCAGGCAGCGGCCGTGGATTTCCGGAAAGGTCCAGAAAGATTGGTTTCCTTCGTTCGGCCCGCCGGGGCCGATCCGTTCGACGGCTCCCTCTATGTTTTCCGAGCGAAAAGAGCCGACCGGATCAAGATCGTGTGGTGGGGCGGTTCGAGTCTTTCTCTTTTCGCCAAGCGCCTCGAGCACTCGCATTTTTGCTGGCCGACAGCGGGGAGCCACGAGATCCGTCTGAGCTACGCGCAAGTCATGGCGCTGGTCGAAGACTCGATTGGCGGCGGGTTCGGGCGGTGGAGGCGCGGGCGCCGCAGAGCGCCGGCTGACCTTGGAAAAGACGCGCCGGAAGCGTTGAAAAGTCCATAAAATTCGGGACTTTCAGCGACGAAAGCGGTACCCTGCGCAGCATGATCGAGCGCTTCGACGAGCTTCCTGACGACGTCGATGAACTAAAAAGGCGCTGGCGCTCGATGCCTTGGCGCGCGTCGTTCAGAGACCGACGCGCAGGCATTGCGTTCGCAAACATCCAGCCTGACGGCGAAGGTCGAAGATCTCACGCAAACGAATGCGGCGGCGAAAGCCGAGATCGATCGGCCGACCTCGATCATCAAGACGCTTCATCGCGACCGCTTCGGGAAACATTCCGAAAAGCTCGGCGCCGACGACGCCGAGCAACAGAGGTCGTGTTCGAGGAAGTCGAAACCGGCCTCGCGGCGATCGACGCGCGTTTGGCCGCGAAGGCGGATTCCAACCCGCGCAAGGCGCCTCGCGAGAAGCCGCGGTTTCCCTCGCATCTGGTGCGGGTCGAGGAAATCCTGGAGCCGGAGGTCCTTGAGGAGCTCCAAGGCAAGGAGCGGGTCGAGATCGGGCGGGAGCTTGAACTCTTTGAGCTTACCGAAGAAATATTCGATCAGATGCCGCCATTTATATATTTCCAGATCGATTTTGCGCGGCTGGCTGCGGCGCGGGTGGGTCGACGAGCATGAAGCGACGCTGTGCGAGATCCGCTGCGATCTGCGCGATATTCTCACGCCAAGTTTGGTTCCTGACACCGGGTCTAAAGGCCGCAATCGCTGGGAGACGCGAAAGCTTTCGGTCTTTCCAGTGAAGGCGTGATTCCGCTAAACGCGGTGGGAGCCGCTCATCAAGACCGTGTTGCGGTTGGAGCGCACGGTCTGCCGGCGACCGGTCTCTGCAAGCTGACGACCGAGATCGTCTTTTGGGTGTCCTCGGCGGCCGGCCCGAGGCCGGAACGCTGGAACGAATGGATCAGAGGCCATTGGCGTATCGAGTACGGTAGCCACTATGTGCGCGACGTGGCGTTCGCGGAGGATGCTTCGCGCATTCGCAAAAATCCAGACATCGTCGCGCGACTCCGTTCCTTCGCCTATAATCTTCTGCGTGCCGACGGTTGCGACAACATCAAGAACGCCAGATGGCGCGTCGCTCTCGATATCCGAGCAGTCTTCGAAATTCAGGGAGTTTTTGAGAAACGAACAGCCCTGATCGATCTATCGCCTCAACGACGCCCGAGCGGCGACCAAGCGAGAGTTAAATATCTCGACTTCGTCTACGGTCATCGAAGAAAAGAGCTATTCGAGATCATAGGATGAGGAAAACATGGTTTTTTCGAATGACTCTTCCGTCAAGTTTATTGAAGCTATTGCTTGTAGTCACGCCATAACCGACTTCGTTACAAGCAATAAATGAGGAACTGCATGCGCGCGTGCCGATCAACGAACTGGACGCACGCTTGTCAACGATGACTTCTTTTGGGTAGAAAAAACCGATCAGACCTTCGACGCGATTGTGTTCTTTGAATCCTTCCACCACTGCTGGAGTTTCGAAATTGCTTCGGTCTCTGCACCGTGTATTAAAGCCCGGTGGCGAAATATATTTTGGCGCAGAGTCTATCAATAATGATTTTACGGTTCCTCGGGGGTACTCCTCGATGGAGAATCGCTTTTCGTCGCGCGGAAATGGGGGTGGATGGAACTAGGCTTTCATACCGATTTTTTTGAGGAGTTGCTGTGGCGGACTGGTTGGATTGGACGCTGTGTGCATCCTCACTTCTGGGTTGCGAGGGCGATCCACTCGTGTTGCCCGCGACCGATCCGAGGCTTCAGTCGCAGATCGGCATAAAAGAAGACGGCCTTTTGCATATAGATGCTCCGGGTCACGAAGGAGATCGCCACTTCGGGCTATTCGGGCCATATCTCGAATTACCGAAAGGGGACTTTCGAGCCGAGTTGCAACTGGTCGCCAGGGCCCCGCCCCCTAAAGGGGGGACAATCATCATTGATGTATGCCGAGATGCGGGACAACTGACGCTGTGTTCACGGGAGTGCTCGGACGATGAAATAGCTGGTGTATCAATTCGAGTCGACTTTTCCATCGCTCCGAGAGTCAAGGATCTGGAAATCCGCCTAAACGTGCCCGGCGGGTTTTCCGGCTCGATTAAGCAGTTGTCGATCCGGGCCTTGGGGCAGGGCTGTTTAGTTCCCTGAGCTTCAGCAGCAGTTTTCCGATTCCCATCGCAGCAGATGGGTGAATCTCTAGGCGACAACCCGAGTCAGAGGTTGTTGCCATGCAGATGTCGCTGCTCGAGATTTGGCATGAAATCCCGCGCTCGAAGGACAGGAACCGCCGCAGAAAATCGAGCCGCTGCTCGCCCCAGAGGCGGATTTCGACGAAATCCTCCATTCCGCAGAGCGTCGCGCAGAGAACCAGCAGCAAAATCTCCGGAAGCGGGTAGACCACCCGCCATTGCTGGCACGGGTCCGACAGCGCCGAAAAATGATCGAGCAGAGAGGCAGACGGTGAAACTGCGGGCATGGAGCTCTCCAAATCATCGGAGCCCCTTATGAATCACGTTTTCTCCATAACCGTCCCTGCCTCGACCTGAAGCGATTGCCCTGCTCCGGCGACGAGGCCTGCTTGACACGGCTCTATTCGCTCAGCGACGCTGACCGCGATTTCCTCTCCTCGAAACGCGGTGCCCGTAATCAACTCGGCGTGGCCGTGCAGATCAGCCTGCTCAGATATCCGGGGGTCGAACGGCGCCTCGAAAGCGAGCCGCCCGCAGCCTTGATCCAATTTGTCGCCCACCAGATCGGCGCGCCATGACCGGTTTTCCGCGACTACGCCCGTCGCGACACGACTCGCCGCGCGCACTGTGCGGAGGCGGCGAAACATCTCGGACTGCGGCCATGCACGAGCGCCGATCGCCTGGCTCAGGACTGGGCAGAAGCTCCTGTCGCATCAAATCTCATGGCGATCCTGGAACGCTTGGCCTACGTGCGCGCCATCGGGCTCGACCCCAAGATCACCGAGCGGGTGTCCGAGTGGCGGTTCGGCCAATTGGCGCGCGAGGGAGCTGTTGCGCCGGCCTTTATTCTCGACGAATATGGACCGCGCCACCGTCGCGCCACGCTCGTGGCCCAATTGCTCGAACTCGAAACACGCCTGTCGGACGCGGCCGTCGGTATGTTCGACCGGCTGATCCTCGGCCTTTTCACCAAGGCGCGCAAGAGCGTCGAGCGCCGCTATCAGGCGACAGCGAAGGAGGTCGCCAATTTGATGCGCATGCTTTCGTCGACGATCGAAGCTCGGATGCGAAACGCGATCCCTTCGAGGCGCTCGACAAGGAGATCGGCTGGAGCCGTTTGCTCGCCGCCAAGCCGGTGGCCGCCGAACTCGGGCGGAAAGCCGACGAAGATCCGCTCATCTAGGCATGCGATCAATATATGACAGTTCGCCGTTTCGCGCCGAAGTTTCTCGGGAGTTTCACGTTTCGAGCCGCCTCGGACAAGAACGCCTTGCTGTCGGCGGTCGAACCGTTGAAACCATTGAATGAAGGACCGCGCGGAGCGATGCCCGAAAAGGCGCCGCTGTCGTTTCTGCCGAAAGCTTGGCAGCGCCTCATTGTCAAAGAGGGCGTCGTCGATCGCCGTTAATATGAAATCGCGACGCTCGCCGTTCTGTGCCGCCGGCTGGCTTCCGGTGACATCTGGATCGAGGGAACCGGAAATTATCAGCAGTTCGGCTGTTATCTCCTGGCAAAAGCCGATGTCGCCGAAAACGCCAAGACGTTGGCCGTTCCGGCGGAATGTGAGGATTATCTGCGGGAACGTAGCCGCCTCCTCGATTGGCGCCTACGCCGTTTCGCCAATGCCCTGCGTCTTGATCGCGTGGCGGGCGTCGTGCTTCGAAACGGCGTTCTTCGCGTGGCGCCGACGCAAGCGATCACACCGCTGGAAGCCGAGCGTTTGGACAGAGCACTGGATCGGCTGATGCCGCGCGTTCGCATTACCGAGCTTCTGCATGAAGTTGCCCGCCGTACCGGCTTTGCGCATGCCTTCACCGACCTTCGTTCCGGAAAGCCCGTCGACCACCTTGGTCTCGAACGGATGGCCCATGCCTCGCAGGTGATCAAGGCGCAGCTCGCGTGGATTCATACGTGGCATTTGCGCGAGGAAACGTATCGGTCGGCGCTCAAGGCGATTATCAACGCCCACCACGCCGAGCCCATGGCGGCGATTTGGGGCGCTCGCGAAACATCGTCGTCGGACGGTCAATTCTTCCGCGCCGGATGGCGGGGCACGGGAGCGGCGACGTCAACGCCAAATACGGCATCTATCCGGGAATGCTCTTCTACGCGCATATTTCCGATCAATATGGTCAGTTCCACGGCAGAATCATTTCGGCCACCATGGGCGAAGCCCCCACGTCTTCGACGGGCTTTTGCATCATCGTGCGACGTTGGCCATCAAAGAGCACTATACCGACACGGGCGGAGCGAACGACCATGTCTTCGCCCTGTGTCATCTCCTTGGGTTTCGCTTCGTGCCGCGCCTTTGTGATTTCCAGGATTATCGCCTCGGCGCTGTCGAGAAAGCCGCTTCATACAAAGGGATCGGGGCGCTGTTCGGCCGTCCGATTCGCATGACGTCATTCGCGAGCATTGGGGCGAAGTCATCCGGCTTTGCGTTCGAGCACCGCGGCGGCCTTCCTCTTTCGGACGGCGTTGCCCGCCTCCTTGCGCGGCGCATGGCTCCCAGCTTTCGTCCGTCTCGACATTTTGGCTCCTCTATCTCTTGGTCGCGTAAAGGCGCGACGCCCGGGACATGCGAGCGGCCACGCCGTGTCGACCGTCTACAGTCTCCTCCAACTGTGGCCACGTCGCATGCCCTCGGCAACACGCCCTGCGCATGGATCGCCGCCCTTCCAGTGGACATGCAGGCGAGGTTCCTCCGGCTTGCCGAGCGCATAAGCTCGGTCGGGCTGGAAAGCCTGAGCGAGCCACATGTAAAACACTTGGAAGGGAAGCTGTGGGAATTGCATCTTACGGGCCGAGACGGAATAGCCCGAGCGCTTTACATCACGGCGGTCGGCCGCAGGGTCGTGGTGCTCAGGGCCTTTGTGAAAAAGACCCAGAAAACACCACGCGCCGAAATCGAGCTCGCATTGCGTCGAGCAAAGGAGGTCGCATGACCATTCCATTCGAAAAGATCAAAGCTCGCCTCATGGCCAACCCCACGGTCAAGGCCGAATACGACGCCCTCGCTCCCGAATTCGAGATTTCCGCAGAGCTGGTCAAAGCTCGCCTTCGTGCCGGCCTCTCTCAGGCCGAGTTGGCGACACGCATGGGCACGAGCCAGCCAGCTATTGCTCGGCTGGAGAGCGGGCAAACATTGCCGAGCACGAAGACTCTTTTGCATTTCGCCGAGGCGACAGGGAGCAAGTTCCACGTTCGCCTCTCTGCGGCTTGACCCTTTTCGAGTTGGGAGCGGCCCACTTCCGGCAATTGACGCCTTCGAAGTCCCCAAGCTTTGCACGAGCCGCCAGACCGCTTCGAATTTCTTCTGAAGGACGATCGCGAGCTGGTGGATCGCGAGGTCTTCGCCCCTGAGGAGCGATCAAATTCGCTGGTCTACCGCTCTTTACCGGATGCGCGTCGCCTTCTCGAATCTCCCTCGGTTCCTGCTGGCTTTGTCGACTCGGTCTTCCGCGCCGATGAATTTGCCTTGGGCGTGTTTCTTTTCCCCGGCGACGCGACCGGCTTCAGGTCGGTGACGCGCGTCCTTTTCGTTCCCGAAATTTCCTGAGCCGCGGCGACGGCGTCGAAGGGCATGGATGGCGACTTCTCGCTCCGCTTTTGCCCTGTCTTGCCCTTATTGGTCTGCAATCGCGACTTTGCATCGGCCGTAGCGATAGGCGTCCGAGACGTCGAGGCATTTGCTGCGGACTTCGTGGATGCGCGCTTTGTAGAAGCCGGGGACGCTTGCTTTGCCGTGAGAGTTGCGGTCGTCGCCGGGCTTGTGTTCGCCGCGCTCGGCGATTTGGCCTTGCGACTTTTCGACTCCGGCTCTTTCGAAGCCGCCATTGTCGGACCAGCCGCCTTCCGCGTCGCGCCGGGCCCGGCTATCGTCGCCGCCTCTCGGGGCGAGGGCGCGGCCTCGATCGGCATGGGCGACATGTCGATGCCGAACAGCGCGGCGACATCGTCCTGCGCGATGATGCGTTGGCTCGCATCCGGGCGAGAGGAGGTCGCCCCGGCGTCGGCGTTCGAGACCAGATCGGCGCTGTCGACGCCGCGCAGAAGGAACAGCAGCTCGGGCTGCGCGTCCAGGCGCGCTCCGACGCCATAGAGCGTCGCCGCGACATGCTTGCACATCTCTGCCCCATCTGGGCAGGAGCACGACATTTTGATCTCGCGCGGGGCTGGGAATAGGCCGTCGCTCTCGCGGCAGACCCGCTCCATGACATTTTTCGAAATCTTGCCTTTCAGCAATTCGACGAGCGAGGCGATCGAGCCGGCGCAGTCGCGGCAGATCGCTTTCCAGCGCCCAGGCGTCGCCGATGTCACGGCGATATCGATTTCATAAATCTGCGAGCCGCTGACCAGCGCGGTGATTTTTCCCTTTGCGATTTGAAGATCGACGACGGAGCCGTTGCGCACATAGGTTCGCCCGCGCGGCAGGCGGGTTTCGAAATCGGAATAGCGCTCGAGATTGTCGCACCAGGCTTTGCCCCAAAAGCTCTGCGCGATCTTCCGGCCGTCGAGAACGACGGGCGTGATGACCCGCCCCTTCTTCTTCAGCTTTGCGACCTCCTTCGCCGCCTGCGCCCGGCGCTGGGCGACGGGGACATAGGGAGGGTAGCTCCAGAAGGACATGGCTTCACGTTTCCTTCATCGCGGCGTCGAGATCGAGCCTGACCAGCGCCAGAATATCGCGATCATTCATCCCCGCGAGGTCGATCTCCTGTCCGCCCCCGAGGACGTCCTGCGCCAATTGCCGCTTCGATTCGATCAGCGCGTCGATTCGTTCTTCGATCGTGCCACGGCAGACGAATTTATGCACGAGGACGTTGCGCTTCTGGCCGATACGAAAAGCGCGGTCGGTCGCCTGGTTTTCCACAGATGGATTCCACCAGCGGTCGAAATGCGCGACATGCGAGGCTGCGGTCAGAGTGAGGCCCGAGCCGCCCGCTTTCAACGACAGGACGAAGAAAGGGACAGTCTCGTCCTCCTGGAATTTTTTCACGAGATCCTTGCGTTTTCCTACCGCCGTCCCGCCATGGAGCGCGAGGCCGGACCGGCCGAAGACAGAGGCGAGCAAATGTTCCAGGGGTGAGATGATCTCCTTGAACTGTGTGAAGACCAGCAGCTTTTCCTGACGACCGGCGACAGTCTCGGCGATCTCCGCGAGCCGCGCGAACTTGCCGCTCTGCGCCGGGTCGTAGGCGCCGTCGGCGAGCCATTGCGAGGGGTGATTGCAAATCTGCTTGAGCCGCATCAGCATGGATAGAACGAGGCCGCGCCGGGCGATGTCGTCATCCGCCTGTTCGAGGCGCTTCTCGAGCTCGGCGACCGCCGCCTCGTAGAGAATCGCCTGGGTCTTGCTCAGCGCGCAATAGGCCGCGACTTCGGTCTTGTCGGGAAGATCGGCGATGACGCTTCTGTCGGTCTTGAGGCGGCGCAGAATATAGGGCGCCGCGAGTTTCTTCAGCGGCGCATAGGAGGGCGGATCGCTCGAGGCGAGGCGTTTGACGAAATCGGCGAAGGCCTTCGACGTTCCGAGCAGTCCGGGATTGATGAAATCGAAGATCGACCACAGATCGCGAAGATTATTCTCGATCGGCGTGCCGGTGAGCGCGATGCGCGCCTGCCCGCGCAGCGCCTTGACCGCGCGCGTCTGCTTGGCGTTGGGGTTCTTGATCGCCTGGGCTTCGTCGAGCACGACCAGGCGCCATTTGGTTTCCGCGAAGGCGTTTATGCGCAGCAGCGTGGCGTAGCTCGTCACGATGAGATCGGCGGCCGAGAAGCTCTCCGCGGTCGCGCGCTTCAGCTCCGCGGCTGGCATGAAAGCCGGGTGGACGACGACGACTCGCAGGCTCGGCGCGAAGCGGGCGGCCTCCGACGCCCAATTGGCGAGCAGCGACGCCGGCGCGACGAGAATGCTCGGACCGCCCCCGGGCGCGCGCTGCTTCGCCGTGAGAAGCAGCGCGAGGAGCTGAATGGTCTTGCCGAGGCCCATGTCGTCGGCGAGACAGGCGCCGAGCTGGAGGCGCGTGAGAAAGGCCAGCCATTGCACGCCGGCCTTTTGATAGGGGCGCAGCTCGGCCTTCAGGGCGGCGCCTGGATCGGCCTCGGCGGCGGCCTGCGGATCGCGACAGGCGCGCAGCGTCTCGGCGAGCCAGGGCCCCGCGTCGATATGGCCCCATTTCGTATCCGCCGGCGCACCGGCCTTTGCGCCGATATCGGCGCCGGCGACGAGGCGCATCGCCTGTGCGAAATTCAGGCCTTCCGCATCGGCGAGCTTTTCCACCGCTTCGAAACGCTCGAGCGTCGTCTTCAGACGCTCGCTGTCGATCTCGACCCATTTGCCGCGCAGCAGCGCGAGACCGTCGGTCGCCGCGAGCAGACTCCCGATCTCCTCCGCCGTCAGCGTCTCGCCGTCGAGCGTGACGCGCATGTCGAAGTCGAGCATTTGCTCGACGCCCACCCGCGACGGCGCGTTGGAGCCGATCGTCGCTTCGACCTCGGGACGGCTCGGACGATTCATGCGCCAGCTCGCCGGCATGCGCACCACCAGCCCCGAGGCCTCCATCGTCTCGACGCTCTCGAGAAAGCGCAGGGCGTCTTTCGGCGTCCAGCGCAGCGGGTGGAAAATTTCGCCGCCGTCGACGATCTCCTTCAGCCAGTCCAGCCGCTCGGCCGCATGGCTGACGGGCTCCAGCAGCTCGAGCAGCTTGCGCTTGTCGTCGGCGAAGTCGCGCAGCGCCTGCGCGAGCGGCGCATGACGCAAGGCGCCGTGCTCGGCGAGCGAGGCCGCATAGGTCGCCATGAAGGCGAAAGGAAAATCGGGATCGCGCCGGTTCTCCGCGAGGTTGAGATGCACGCGCCCGACCAGCCGCCAGCGCCGATCCTCGGCTATCATGAAATCCCGCAGCGACGCGCCGCTTGCGGCGAGCTCGGCGCGGAGCGCCTCCGCCATCCTGCCCCAAAGCGTCTTGAGGGTTTGGGCGTTCAGATATTCGCCCCCTGGCATGGGCGGCGCGGCGACGACCAGCTCGGCGAGCGCCTCCGCAGACGGCGGCTCCTCGGCGGCCTCGGACGACGCGCAGAGCAGTCGCCCAAAGCGCATCGCGTAGGCGCGCCAATAAGCCAGGCTCGGAGGCAGATCGGCCCCCGGCCCGGCGAGGCCCAGATGCAGCAGACCATGGCCGTCGCCGCGAGCAAAATGTGCTTCGAGGCGAGCCGCAACCTCGTCGTCGACTTGCGACTCGCCCTCCCGCCTCTCGAGGCGCAGCGCGCCATGCGGCGTCAGAACGGGCATGAGTGTAGCTGGCATGAGCGATCAGTCGTCTTTAGAAGGTGAGCGATTCACATTATCAGGAGATCGTCGAGGGCGCCGCCTCGGAAGCGATGCCGCCGTTGTTCGCTTGCTTTTCAAAGACGCCTTCGACGCGCCGGCCGGCTGCGAAAAAATCATCATAAGACGTCGGCGCGCGGACTTTGGCTTGGCTGATCGCGTTTTGCCGAATATCGTCGCCGGCCAGCGCGTAGCGGCTGGCGTGGTCGTTGCTCTGAATAGAATTTGTTTCATCCTGAATGAGGGACGCGTATTTAGATGGACGCCATTGTTCATCCCGAAGACGAAAATGTCTCGGTATTTCAAAGTAATCTGCCGATCGCCGAAAAGCTCGATCGCGCGCGTATGGAATTGCTGGACCTCTCGGCGCGAAATCGGCTGCTCAACATGCCGCGTTCCGCCAAGGCGGGGCGGTCGCTCGAAATCGTGGATGAGAAGAGCGCCGAAGTCTTTCGCCTGCTGATACGCGAGGGCAAGGCCTTCACCTTCGTCGCCGGGAAGGCGGCGCGCGTGGGCGATGGCGAGCCGGAGAGCGAAAGCGAGGAAATCTCCGACCTCGCCCAGCCAGAAGACGATGTCGCGGACGAGCGCGGCGTGTTCAGCCGACATTCGGACACGCGGCTTCAAACCCGGCTGACGCCGAAGGGGCTTCAGAAGCGGCTGCTCGAGCTCTATTACGACGCGCGCACGCTCGAGGAGGAGCAGGGCGTCAACATCCTCTATCTCACGCTCGGCGCGCTGAAGTGGATCGACCCGGCGAATGCTGCCAATATTCGTTTCGCGCCGCTGCTGCTTGCGCCCGTCGCTCTCGAACGCGGCAATGCGGGCGAGAAGTTCAAGCTCCGCGCGCGGCCGGAGGAATTCGCGTCTAATCTGTCGCTCGAAGCCTATCTCGAACGCATCCACGGCATACGATTGCCCGACTTCGAAGCGTCCGAGAGTTTCGACCCGATCGCCTATATGGACGGCGTGGCGGAAGCCGTCGCCGAAAAGCCGGGCTGGGCGGTTCAACATGACGACATGGCGCTCGGCTTCTTCTCCTTCGCCAAGTTCCTCATGTATCGCGATCTCGATCCCGAGACTTGGCCGGATCATGCGCGGATCAGCGATCGGCCGCTGATCCGCAGTCTGCTCATCGACGGCTTCGACGGCTCGGAGGGCATGATCCACGAGGACGCCAAGATCGATCCGTTCATTCCGCCCGCCGAAATGCTGCACATCGTCGACAGCGACAGCAGCCAGGCGCTCGCCATTCACGAGGTGCGTCACGGGCGCGACATGGTGATCCAAGGGCCGCCCGGAACCGGCAAGAGCCAGACGATCGCCAATATCATCGCTTCCGCCGTGGCGGACGGAAAAACGGTGCTCTTCGTCGCGGAGAAAATGGCGGCGCTGGACGTGGTGAAGCGCCGGCTCGACGCAAATGGGGTCGGAGACGCCTGTCTGGAGCTGCATAGCAACAAGGCCAACAAGCGCGCCGTCCTCGAAGAATTGCGCCGCACCTGGGAGCTCGGGGCGCCGAGGGGGCCGGACGCAGGCTCATTGTGCGCACGTTTGACCGAGACGCGAGACGGGCTGAATGCGCATGCCGCGAGAATGCACCAGCCACATGCCGCGGCCGGGTTGACGCCCTATCAGGCGATCGGACAACTCGTCCGCCTGCGGCTCGCAGGCGAAAAGCCGAACGACATTGCGCTGCAAGCTCCTGCGGAATGGACGGCCGACGAATTTTTGGAACGCCACGCGGTGCTTTCCGAGCTGGTCGAGCGCGTCGAGGCGATCGGCAAGCCCGACGATCACATCTGGCGCGGCGTCGGGCTCGCCGCCGTCACGCCCTTGGAAGTGGAGCGCCTGACCACGCGTTTCGCCGCGCTCAGCGAAAGGCTGGATGCGCTCGAAGCGTCGCAGGTCGCCCTCGCGTCTATTCTCGAGTGCGCGCCTGCGACGACGCTCGACGAGATTTCTCCTGCGATCGAACTCGCTCGACGCATCGCCGCCGCGCCGGACCTCTCCGGCGACGCGCTCGGCGCGAGCGTCTGGGGCAACGGTCGCGACTCTATTCGGACTTTGCTGATGAGCGGCGCGCGTTATGCGAGCCTCAGAGCCGACTTGGCGAGCGTCTTTCACGACGAGGCGTGGGAAATGGAGGTTGCGCCTCTTCGCGAGACTCTGGCGCTGCTGCCGCCCGCCTTTTCTTCGGCGGCTTTCGAGCGCCTCGGAACGCTGGTCGCCGTTCTCCCGCGCCTCGCCGTCGAGGCGAAGGCGCTGGCGGACACGATGGCCCTCGCGACGCCGCTCACGCTCGCCGACGTCCGGCGTCTCATGCAGATCGGCGAGCGTGTCGTAGCGGCGCCCGCGGCGAGCGCCGAAGCTTTTGCGAATGATCTATGGAGCGATAACGTCGAGCGCGCGGCCGATCTCGCCGACGCCATTCGCGCGCTCGAGCAGGCGCGGGCGGAGATCGGCGCCGGCCTGTCGGATGCGGCTTGGACGATGGATTTGTCGGACGCGCGGACGACGCTCGCTTATCATGGCGACGGACTCTTCAAAATTCTGAGCGGCGATTGGCGACGCGCCAACGCCTTGGCTCGCTCGGTCCTTCGCAATCCGGATCAGCCCTTGGCGGATACGCTCGCGCAGCTCGATGCGCTCACGCGGGGCCAAGGCGCCAAGCGGCTCATCGAGAGCGACGACGACTTCGGACGGAAGGTTTTCGCCTCCGACTGGAGGAGCGACCGTTCCGCTTCGGCGCCATTGTCGGCGCTTGTCGAATGGATGCGGTCGCTGAAGGGGCTCGGCGACGAGCCGAGACGCGTCGCGGCGAATAATCCCGACCGCGAAATGATTGCATCCTGCATGGAGCGGACGGCAAAGCTTCTCGTCGAGGCGGCGCCGGTCCTCAGAGCGCTCTGGAACGACTTGGAGGAGCGCGACCTATTGTTCGGCGCGGCGCCGACGGCTGACAGGGCCGAGATCGCTCCCGTGCTTGACGCTGCGAGCCGCTTCCACGCCGCCGACCGCGCCGTGGCGGCGATCGAGAAAGCCTCGCCCACCATTCTGGCTGTTCGGCTGGATATGCTGGCTCGCCTCGCAGAAGGGCGCACATGCGCCGAGGCGCTGACATCGGGCGAGACGCTCGGCCGCTCGGCCTTCGGCATAGCGTGGCGCGGCAATGTATCCGAGTGGACTACGCTGGCGAGCGCCGCCGAATGGATCGACGACAACGGCGACATCCGGCTGTTGGCGAGTCGGATCGAGGATCGGCGCGCGCTCGCCGATCGCGCCGATGCGATCCAAGGGGATCGGTCGTCGCTCGTCGCCGATCTCGACGCCGCGCTCGCTGCGATGTCCTTCGACCTCCAAAGAGGTCTCGGGACGACGACCATCGGCTCCGTGTCGCTCGAAAGTTTGCGACAGCGGCTCGGCGATTGGGCTGCCGGCGGCGAACAATTGTCCAAATGGGTCGCCTATCGAGATCGCTCGGACCGAGGCCGGGCGCTCGGCTGCGCAGAGGTCGTCGGGCGACTGGAGGATGGCAGGTTGAAGGCAGGCGAGGTCATCTCGGCGTTCGAGATGGCCTATTACGAAGCCGTCCACGCGGACCAAGTGCGTCTGGAGCCGGAGCTCGGTCGGTTCGATGGAACGCTGCATGGCCGCAAGGTGCGCGAGTTCGCCGATCTCGACCGTCAGCGGATGGCGATGGCCGGGCTCGAGGTCGTGCGTGCGCATCATAAGCAGATTCCCCCTCGGGACGGCGGCTCCCTCGGTCCAGTGGGCGCGCTGCGCGCCGAAATTCAGAAGAAGCGCGGCCATATGCCGATCCGTAAGCTCATGGAGAAGGCCGGGCCGGCGGTGCAGGCGCTCAAGCCTGTTTTCATGATGAGCCCGCTCTCAGTGGCGCAGTTTCTCGTTCCTGGCGTGGTCGATTTCGACCTATTGGTGATGGACGAGGCGAGCCAGATCCAGCCGGTCGACGCGCTCGGCGCCATCGCGCGCGCAAAGCAAGTCGTGGTGGTCGGCGATCCGAAACAATTGCCGCCGACGGCCTTTTTCTCGAAAATGACCGGCACCGCCGACGATGAGGACGAGGATGACGGCGGCCGGGTCGCGGATATAGAGAGCATCCTCGGTCTATTCACGGCGCGCGGTCTGCCGACGCGGATGCTCCGTTGGCACTATCGCAGCCGGCACCAGTCGCTGATCGCGGTCAGCAACCGCCAATTCTACGAGGGCAAGCTCTTCATCGTTCCGAGCCCCTATACATCCGAAGCCGGCATGGGACTGCGGTTCCATCACATAGAGCAAGGCCTGTTCGAAGCTGGCGCCTCCCGCACCAATCAGGTCGAAGCCAAGATCGTCGCGCAGGCGATAGCAGCTCACGCGCGCGACCATTCGAATCTATCGCTCGGCGTCGTCGCTTTTTCGGTCGCCCAGCGACGCGCGATCCTCGATCAGTTGGAGCTCATACGCCGCACATTGCCGGCGGAGACGGAAGCGTTCTTTCAGACTCATCATGCCGAGCCGTTTTTCGTCAAAAACCTGGAAAACGTGCAAGGCGACGAGCGCGACGTGATCTTCATCTCCGTGGGATACGGGCCGACGACGGCAGGGGGCCGCGTTCCGATGCGCTTCGGACCGCTCGGCGCTGAAGGCGGCGAGCGTCGCCTGAATGTGCTGATTTCTCGCGCCAAGCAGCGCTGCGAAGTCTTCGCCTCGATGACCGACGAGGATATCGAACCGGATTTCGCGTCGACCCGGAAGGGCGTTTTCGCCTTTCGTCTGTTCCTGCATTACGCGCGGACAGGACGGCTGACCTTGGCGGAGAGCACCGGCCGCGACCATGACAGCGTGTTCGAGGAGCAGGTCGCCAAGGCTCTTCAGGCGCGCGGCTATCAGGTTCATCGCCAGGTCGGTCTCGCAGGTTTCTTCATCGATCTCGCCGTCACCGACGAGGAGCGGCCGGGCCGCTATCTGCTCGGAATCGAGTGCGACGGCGCCGCCTATCACGACTCCCGCTCGGCGCGCGACCGCGACCGGCTACGGCAGTCGGTGCTCGAAAATCACGGCTGGACCATTCATCGCGTATGGAGCGCCGATTGGTTTCAACGTCCGGCCGAGCAGCTCGATCTCATCATCGCCAAAATACAATCGGCCAAAGAGGAGCATGACGCTGCGGCGGTGAGAACGGCTCGCGCGGCGCCGGTCGACATCATCACCATCGAGCGGGAGGACGTCACGGAGATTGGCCTCGTTCCCGTTGGCGAAGAGTCCCAGAGTTCGAGCGACGCTTATATCGAAGCGGTGTTGAGCCGGCCCTCGAATTGGGCCGGTGAATTGCACGAAGCGCCGATCGGCATTCTAGTCACGCTCGTCGAGGAGGCGGTGCGGATCGAAGGCCCTGTCCATTCCGACGAAGTCGTCAGCCGTATTCGGGACGCTTTCGGTCTCAAGAGAGCGGGAAATCGTATTCAGCAAGCAGTCGAAGCCGCGATTGGCGTCGCCGTTACGACCGGTCGGGTCGAAAACGTGGGCGATTTCCTGTCGATTCCCAATTCGCCCCTCCGCGTTCGAGACCGAAGCGCCGTGGCCTCGCAGACACTGCGACGAGCGGACATGCTGCCGCCTTCGGAAATCCACTCAGCCGTGGTCGATGTCGTGCGCCGCAGTTTCGGTGCGACTTCCGATCAAATCGTGCAAGCGGTTTCCAGGATGTTCGGCATCAGATCGACCGGCGCGAACGTGCGGGACGTCATCCAAAAACAGATCGACGAGGCGGTCGAAGGAGGAATGCTGTCGACACAGGCGGGCGTCCTCATGTGTGTCCTGGACGATGACTCGTCGAATGAGGAATTGGTTCGAGAGCCATAGTGCATATCGCGTCCCGTGAAACTCGGGTCCGTTCTTCGGATCGCCGTTGCGGATCGGCGGCGTCGTGACGATCGTGGCGTCGCTCATGGCATATTCTATGGCTGGCCCGTCCGAGACGGCGTCGAACAATCGCTTCCAGGCATCTGCCTTCGCCCAGTCGCCAAACCGCGTAAAAGGGTGAAAATCTCGGCCCAGGGCAGGAATTCCCCCGCGCCCAACCTGTCCCCAGCCCTCCATCCCCGCTCTTCCCGTCCCGCGCGGGCCGTGATAGAGCGAACGCCTCAACAATGCGCGACATGGAGGGCCCGGGTTCGCCGCTCGAGACGGGGAGGCCGGTTTTTTCGCTATCTTTCGCGCCCCTTAGGCTAGAGGACATTCAATGAGCCAGTCCGGTTTCTTCACCACCTCCCTTGCGCAGTCCGATCCGGAGCTCGCCAAGGCGATCGAGCTCGAGCTCGGCCGTCAGCGCCACGAGATCGAGCTCATCGCGTCGGAGAACATCGTTTCCAAGGCGGTGATGGAGGCCCAGGGCTCGGTTCTCACCAACAAATATGCCGAGGGCTATCCGGGCAAGCGCTATTACGGCGGCTGCCAGTATGTCGACATCGCCGAGAATCTGGCGATCGAGCGCGCCAAGCAGCTCTTTGGCTGCGGCTTCGCCAATGTGCAGCCGAACTCCGGCTCGCAGGCCAACCAGTCGGTCTTCCTCGCGCTGGCGCAGCCGGGCGACGTCTTCATGGGCCTCGACCTCGCGGCCGGCGGCCATCTCACCCATGGTTCGCCCGTGAACCTCTCGGGCAAGTGGTTCAAGCCGGTCCCCTACACCGTCCGCAAGGACGACCAGCGCATCGACATGGAGCAGGTCGCCGCGCTCGCCCGCGAGCATAAGCCGAAGCTCATCATCGCCGGCGGCTCGGGCTATTCGCGCATCTGGGACTTCGAAGCGTTCCGCAAGATCGCTGACGAAGTCGGCGCTTACTTCATGGTCGATATGGCCCATTTCGCCGGCCTCGTCGCTGCGGGCCTGCATCCCTCGCCGTTCCCGCACGCCCATGTCGTCACCACCACGACGCATAAGACGCTACGCGGCCCGCGCGGCGGCATGGTGCTGACGAA
Source organism: Methylocystis sp. JR02 (assembly GCF_030063565.1). Taxonomy (NCBI): domain Bacteria; kingdom Pseudomonadati; phylum Pseudomonadota; class Alphaproteobacteria; order Hyphomicrobiales; family Methylocystaceae; genus Methylocystis; species Methylocystis sp. JR02. The sequence continues at coordinate 133,407 of NZ_JASIRC010000001.1, forward strand.
CGACGAAGATATCGCCAAGAAGATCAACTCGGCCGTGTTCCCCGGCCTGCAGGGCGGCCCGCTGATGCATGTCATCGCCGGCAAGGCGGCGGCCTTCGGCGAAGCGCTGAAGCCGGAGTTCAAGGCCTATCAGCAGCAGGTGAAGGACAACGCTCAGGTTCTGGCCAAGACGCTCGTCGACGCCGGCCTCGCCATCGTCTCGGGCGGCACCGACAACCATCTGATGCTGGTCGACCTTCGCCCGAAGAAGATCACCGGTAAGGCGGCGGAAGCCGCGCTCGGCCGCGCCCACATCACCTGCAACAAGAACGGCATCCCCTTCGACCCGGAGAAGCCCTTCGTCACCTCGGGCATCCGCCTCGGCTCGCCGGCGGCGACCTCGCGCGGCTTCGGCGTGGGCGAGTTCAAGGAAGTCGGCGGCCTGATCGTCGAGGTCCTGGATGGCCTGGCGTCGAAGGGCGAAGAGGGCAATGCGGCGATGGAAGCGGCGGTGAAGGAAAAGGTTCACGCGCTGACCGCCAAGTTCCCGATCTACGCGTAAAAATAGTTTTCTCTCCCCGTGCGCGCTCGTGCTCGGGGAGAGGTTCCGCTCGCGGCGGTCGAAGGCATCTGGATTTCCTCGCCGCGCGCCATCTTTCATATGGTTGCTTATTCTATGATCGGGTGCTTTGATTGATGAAGTTTAGGGAACGCTTAGGGTGCGCCGATGGAAAGTATAAGCGGCCTATTATTGCCAGCAGGCATCGCCATTTTACGCTTGTTGATATATTTTGGCACCGACGAGAGACTATGGCGGACCCTAGCGCGGCAGTCAGTGAATGGTGTCGTTATCCGATCGAAAGTCGTCCATGACGATGGCTCGCAATACCACGAAGCCTTGATCGAGTTTACAATCGGGGACGAAACTTACAAAATCCGCGACCATACCGAGGAACCGGTCGGTGGACAGGTCTACGTTGAATTTCCAAAAGGGCATCCTGCGAAAGCCGTGATCTATCCCGCAAATTTGAGTGCGTATTACATGCTTGATGGATTGCTTCTGATGATGTTCGTGCCTTTCATGGCATGGCTGATGTGGCAGCCGACGGATGGGATCATTTACCAGCCGACGAGAGGCACCCATCTATAATCCACTAAAGTGAGTTATATGCTGCAGTCTAGCGAGCACCTGACGACAATACTCTCGAATTGTTCGAGCCGCACTTGCTTATGCAAAGGGCAGAAAATCGAACTTGTTCGCCAGCGCGCGGGCAGTTAAGCAGGCGCATCAGAAATCGCCGGGAGTCTCGGCCGCCCATGCGCTGTCCCTATTGCGGCTCCTTCGACACACAGGTGAAGGATTCGCGGCCTGCCGAGGATTCGTCCTGCATCCGGCGCCGGCGCGTCTGCCCGACCTGTGGCGGCCGTTTCACGACTTTCGAGCGCGTGCAGTTGCGCGAGATCATTGTCGTCAAGAAATCCGGCAAGCGCGCGCCATTCGATCGCGACAAGCTCACCCGCTCGGTCGAGATCGCCCTACGCAAGCGCCCCGTGGAGCCCGATCGCGTCGAGCAGATGATCTCCGGCATTGTGCGCCAGCTCGAGAGCCTCGGCGAGGCGGAGATCGAGAGCCAGCGCATCGGCGAGCTGGTCATCGAGGGCTTGCGCTTGCTCGACGCCGTCGCTTATGTGCGCTTCGCCTCCGTCTACCGCGACTTCCGCGAGGCGCGCGATTTCAACGCGCTGATCGACGAATTGGAAAGCGGGGCCGAAACGGCCGACGCGGCCGAAGACGAATGAGCCTCCACGAAAAGATCCTGCTCGCCCCGACAGACGGCGCCTATATGGCGGCGGCGCTGGCGCTCGGACGCCGCAACATGGGCCGCACCGCCCCCAATCCGGCTGTCGGCGCCCTGGTAGTGAAGGACGGCGTGATCGTCGCGCGGGGCTATACGGCCGAGGGCGGCCGTCCCCATGCCGAGACCATCGCGCTCGCCGCCGCGGGCGCCGAAGCGCGTGGGGCGACGCTCTATGTCACGCTGGAGCCCTGTTCTCATCACGGCCGTACGCCGCCCTGCGTCGACGCCATTATCGCGGCGGGGATTGCGCGAGTGGTGACAGCGATCGAAGACCCGGACCCGCGCGTCGCGGGCAGGGGCCATGCGCTGCTGCGCGAGGCGGGGATCGAGGTCGTTGTCGGCCCCGAGAAGGCGGCCGCGCGCTGCGACCATCTCGGCCATATTCTGCGCGTCACCAAGCATCGGCCGATGGTGACGCTGAAGCTCGCCCAGACGGCGGACGGCTACGCCGCCGGCGCCGCGCATGACCCGCGCCTGCATATCACCGGCCCCATCGCCGACGCCTTCACCCATGTGCAGCGTTCGCTTCATGACGCCATCATGGTGGGCTCCGGCACGGCGCGCGACGACGATCCGCTGATGACCGTACGCCTGCCTGGCCTCGACGGCGCCAAGCGGCTGCGCGTGGTGCTGGATCGTAGATTGACCCTCTCGGCCCGCTCTAGGCTCGCCGCGACGGCGCGGGAGACGCCGCTGCTCGTGATCGTCGGCGAGGATGTGAGCGAAGAGGCGGCGCGCGCCTTTATGGAGGCCACGGGCGCGGATGTCGCGCGCATTCCGACGATCGACGGTCGGCTCGATCTGCTCGCGGCCTTGCGCCTGCTGGCCGATCGCGGGATCACGCGCGTCTTCAGCGAAGGCGGCCCGCTTGTCGCTGAAAGCCTGCTGTCGGCGGGCTTCGCCGACGAGGTCATCATCCACACGGGCTTCAAGCCGCTGGGACGTCCTGGCCGCCCGGCGCTCACGCCCGCCGCAGGCGCGGCGCTGGAGAGCCGCTACCGCATGATCGAGAGCCGCATGCTCGGCGCCGACCAGATGACGCGCTATGCGAGGATGGACTGATGTTTACAGGCATTGTCACGGACGTTGGCGAAGTCGTCTCGGTCGAGCCGCGCGGCGATCTCAGGCGCCTGCGCATCGCCTGCGCCTATGACGCCGAGACGATCGCGCTCGGCGCCTCCATCGCCAATTCCGGCGTCTGCCTCACCGTGGTGGCGGTGGCGCGGGAAGGCGGGCGCACGGTGTTCGACGTCGACGCCGCCGCCGAGACGCTGGCGAAAACGACGGTCGGGAACTGGAAGGCGGGAACGCGCGTCAATCTCGAACGCGCGCTGAAGATCGGCGACGAGCTCGGCGGCCATATCGTCACGGGCCATGTCGATGGCGTGGCGCGGATCGTCTCTCGGGTTGACTTCGACGGGATGGCGCGCTTCTGGATCGAGACGCCGCATGCGCTGTCGCGCTTTGTCGCGCAAAAGGGCTCCGTCGCGCTCGACGGCGTGTCGCTGACAGTGAACGAGGTCGAGGGTGACCGGTTTTCGATCCTGCTCATTCCGCATACGCTCGCCGTCACGGCTTTTGGCGGACGCGGGGCAGGGGATGCGCTCAATATCGAAGTCGATTTGATGGCGCGTTATGCGGCACGGCTGAGCGAGGCCGCCCGGTAGTTATACGAGATCCGGTTGATTGGTTCGCTGTCTTTCCCGACGCTCGCGCGGCGAGCGGCCCGCCGGGAATGACGTCCCCATGCGCGCTATTCAAACGGAAATGGTCTTATTCTCGTCTCTGCGCCCCGTCATTGCGAGCGCAGCGAAGCAATCCAGAGCCGAGATGAGGCTATGGATTGCTTCGTCGCTTGCGCGCAATGACGGCGCGGCGCCGCTCACCGTTTGGAGCGTCCACCGCGCGGCCCCGGCTTGAAGGATTTCGGATTGCGCGGCGGCGTTCGCCGCTCGCCGCCGCCCACCACCTCGAAGCGCAATGCGCCCGCGATGGGCGCGGCCTCGACGAGCCGCACTTCGATGATGTCCGCGAGCCGATAGCTCATTCCTGAGCGCGATGTGAGCGAATGGCTCGCTTCGTCATAGGAATAATATTCGCGCCCGAGCGTCGCGGCCGGCACGAAGCCGTCGGCGCCGGTTTCGATCAGCCGCACGAAGAGCCCCGATTTGGTGACGCCCGAAATGCGCGCGCCGAAACGCGCGCCGATCTGGTCTACGAGATAATGCGCAATCAGCCGATCCACTGTTTCGCGCTCGGCCGCCATGGCGCGCCGCTCGGCGGCGGAAATGCGCGCGGCGATTTCCGCGAGTTCCCCGACCGGCATTTCCGGCAGGGCGCCGTCGCCGAGCTTCAAGGCGCGGACCAGAGCGCGATGCACGATGAGATCGGCATAACGGCGGATGGGCGAGGTGAAATGCGCGTAGCGGCGCAAGTTCAGGCCGAAGTGGCCGTAGTTCTCATGCGTATATTCGGCCTGCGCCTGCGTGCGCAGAATGATCTCATTGACGATGTTCTCGTGCTCGAGCCCTTTCACGCGCGCCAGGATCACGTTGAAATGCTCGGGCTTGAGCACCTGGCCCTTGGCAAGCTTCACGCCGATGGTGGCGAGGAATTCGGAGAGCGCCGTGACTTTCTCTTTCGAGGGCTCGTCATGGGCGCGATAGATGAGCTGCTGACGGTGTTCCTCCAATGTTTCCGCGGCGGCGACATTGGCGAGGATCATGAATTCCTCGATCAGCCGATGCGCGTCGAGACGCGGCGGAATGATGACGCGATCGAAAGCGCCGTCGGGCTTCAAGAGGATTTTGCGCTCGGGCAGATCGAGATCGAGCGGCGCGCGCAGATTGCGCGCATGTTGCAACGCTTCATGCGCGGCGTAGAGCGGCCGCAGCACATTTTCGAGAAGCGGCTTTGTCTTCTCGTCGGGCCTGCCGTCGATGGCCGCCTGCGCCTGTTGATAGGAGAGCTTTGCGCGCGAACGCATCATCACGCGATGGAAACTGTGGCCGATCTTGCGTCCCTTGCTGGTGACGCGCATGCGCACGGCCATGGCGGGCCGGTCCTCGTTCTCGCGCAGCGAGCAGAGATCGTTGGAGATGCGCTCCGGCAGCATGGGCACGACGCGGTCGGGGAAATAGACGGAGTTGCCGCGCTCCACCGCGTCTTTGTCGAGCGGCGAATGCGGCTTCACGTAATAGGCGACGTCGGCGATGGCGACTGTGAGAACGAAGCCGCCCTCATTGTCGGGCGATACATCCGGCGCGGCATGCACGGCGTCGTCATGATCTTTCGCGTCGGGCGGATCAATGGTGACGAGCGCCAGATCGCGCCAATCCTCGCGGCCGTGCATGGTCGCAGGTCTCGCGCGTTCGGCTTCCGCAATCGCTTCAGTGCGGAAGACGTCGGGAATGTCATGGGCGCGCAGCGCGATGAGGCTCACGGCCTTTTCGCTCGTTACCGAGCCGAGCGTCTCACGCACGCGGGCGCGCGGCGCGCCGAAGCGCGTCTTGCCGGCGACATCGACCGCAACGAGATCGCCGTCCTTGCCCTCGCCGATGTCGGCCGAGGCGACCGAAAGCTCGCCGCGGCCCGCCTGTTTCTTGTCGATCGGCAGGATGCGGCCATTGCCGTTGGGCTCGATCTTCAACACGCCGATCACGCGGTTGCGCGCGCGGGAGAGGAGCTTCACGACGCGCCCGGTATAGGGCGGCTCGCCGGCTTCGGCGTCGTGGTCGGGCTCGGCGCGGACCAGCGCGCGGTCGCCGACGCCCGCCACCGGCGCGGCGGAAAGCTTTTTGCCGAAGCCGGCGCCGCGTCCGGAGTGGATGAGGATGCGCGGGGCGGGGCCGAGTTCGTCTTCGTCCCACTCCACGGGCGTTGCGATCAGCTCGCCGTCTCGGTCGCGCCCGGTAATGTCGACCAGCACGACGGGCGGCAGCGCGCCCTTTTTGTTGACGCGGCGGCCGCGCTTCTCGATCGCGCCTTCGTCGGCGAGCGTCGCGATCATGCGCTTCAAGGCGACGCGGTCGTCGCCCTTGAGGCCGAAGGCGCGGGCGATCTCGCGCACGCCGATCTTACGGGCGCCTGTGGCTTCGCGTTCGCGCTGAAGGAAGGCGAGAAGGTCTTCGCGGGAGGGCTGCTGGGGTGTCTTCTTAGTTGTCAAGATATGGCTCAGATGGGGACATCGCGCGGCAATGCAATCCCTGCCCACAATATTTGCAAATACGTCCTTGCGCCATCCATGGTCGAGATTTGTCAGACGGGCGCCGTCGCGACTTTCTGGCGCGAGAGAATCGTGCAACTGGGTTGTATCTTGCGCGCTAAACAACGTAAAAGTTTAGGTAATTTTACGTATTGCCCGATATGGGCGCAATGTCATAAGTCATCCCACCAAGCTAAAAGGCGGGCGCCGCCTCGATTAACTTTCTTGAAAAAAGGCGGAATCAAGGAGCGAACGATAGGCTGCCTATCACCAAAGCGCGTGCGTTGAAGGTAGTGTAGATGAGGCAGCAAGTGTTCGACGCCTTGATCGGCAATCGTTGCGAGTCCGAGGAGACGCTTGGAGCGGGCGCGCGCCGCAACGCGTTTCTGTCGCAAGCGGCAGGACTGCTTCTGCAGGTAGACAATCCCAAAGACGCGATCGACGAGATTTGCAGAAATGCAATGCACGATCTGGATTGTCAGTTTTTCTTCAATTTCCTTTTCGACGAGCAAACGAAGGGACTGCGGCTGAACGCCTTCGCCGGGCTGCCCGAGGAGGAGGCGCACAAGTTTCTGGACCTCGACTACAAGACGCTCCTGCTCGGCTGCGCAACCCACGACTGCGAATGTGACAACGCCTGCACCGCGCGCGATCTGCGTGACGAGTTGGCTAATGCCTATGGCCTGACCGCCTATTATTGCTTCCCCCTCACAAGTTACGGCCGGATCATCGGCACGCTCTCCTTCGGCTCGCGGACGCGTCCGGGGTTCGACGATTCTGCGACGATGCTGATGGAAACCTTGAGCCATTACGTATCGATCGCGGTCGCCCGGTCGCATATGGAACATGCGCTGCGCGAATGCGACCGGCGCAAGGACGAGTTCATCGCGACGCTTGCGCATGAGCTGCGCAATCCGCTGGCGGCCATCCACCACGGTTTTCACGCGATGGCCAGGATCGGCGACAGTGCCATTCCGATCCTGCAGCCGATCATCGAACGCCAGCTCGCGCATATGGTCCGCCTCGTCGATGATCTGCTGGACATCGGGCGAATCGCCACCGGCAAGATCGAAGTGAAGATGGAAGCCGTCGATCTCGTCGCGGTCGTGAATCGATCGATCGAGGCCTGCGAGTTCGCCCTGGCGTCGCGTAATCACAAGCTGGCTTTGTTCCTTCCGTCAGAAGCTCTCCTGGTGAACGGCGATCCCGTGCGGTTGGTGCAGGCCATCGCCAATCTGATCGACAATGCGGCGAAATACACGTCGGCGGACGGCGAGATCGATGTCGAGGCGATGGTAGAGGGCTTGGAAGCTCTGGTGATCGTGCGCGACAATGGGGTTGGGATTCCGGCGGACAGGCTGGAGACGATTTTCAGCATGTTCGAGCAGATCGAGGGCTATAGCGGCGGCCTCGGCATCGGCTTGAACCTGTCGCGGCGCATCATCGAAATGCATGGCGGGACGTTGCAGGCGAGGAGCGAAGGGCTCGGCTGCGGGAGCGAATTTTCCCTCCGCCTGCCGCTGTCCGACGGAACAATCACAGCCCGTGCGCCGAACGCGTGATCGCGCCGCGCCTGCGGCAAATTGTGATAGCATCGGAGGCGCTGTTCGCTCGAAGGAGTGATTTAAATGCGTTCTATTCTTGCCCTTGTTCTTGCTTGCGCCATCGGCGCCCCTGCGGCGCAGGCCCTGCCGACGACCGGCTCCAAAGCTCTCGAGATGTCCAAGGCGGAGACGATTACGCAGGTTGCGAAGAAGACCCGCGCGCAGCCGCGCCGCCAAAAGAGCGGCGCATCGAGCGGAATTCATCCTTTGGTCGGTAGCGGCGGATACTGAACGCGATCATCGCGACAGGTCTGTCATTCCCGACGCTCGCGTAAGCGAGCGATCGGAGCAAAGGCGGCTATCGTGGCTCTGGATTCCCGATCGGGCCTTCGGCCCGATCGGGAATGACAGCCGCTCCGCCGACGCCCTAAGCCGTCTTGCGTTTCGTCGTCGCGGTCTTCTTGACCGGCGCCTTTTTTGACGCCGCTTTCTTCACCGGCTTGGCGTCGTCGAAGGGCGTCTCGTCGCTGTCCTCGATGACCTTTTTCGCCTTGGCGGGCGCCTTCTTGGCCGGGGCTTTCTTCTTCGGCGCGCCGCCTTTTTCCTCGATGAGCTTGATCGCGTCCTCGAGCGTCACATCCTCGGCGGACATGCTCTTGGGCAGAGTGGCGTTCACCTTGCCGAGATTGACGTAAGGTCCAAAGCGCCCGGCGCGCACGGTGATGATTCCGCCGTCCGGATGCTCGCCGAGCGCGCGCCCGCCGGCCGAGCCCCCGCCGCCGCCCGCCGATTTTGCGGCGATCATCTCCAGCGCCTGTTCCAGCGTCACGCTCGCGGGATCGACGCCCTTGGGGATGGTGGCGTTGACCTTCTTCCAATTCACATATGGCCCGAAGCGGCCGGACTTCACCGTCACGGGGCCGCCTTCGGGGTGGTCGCCGAGTGTGCGGCCCGGCTCCGAGGCGCGCGAGAAGCGCGAGCCGCCGCCGCCCGATTCCTTTTGCACGATGAGGTCGATGGCGCGATTGGCGCCGATCGTCAGCACGTCATCGTCGCGGCCGACATTGGCGTAGGTCTTGCCGTGCTGAACATAGGGCCCGAAGCGGCCGATATTGGCGACGATCGGCTCGCCCGTCGTCGGGTGCTTGGCGACCTCGCGCGGCAGCGAGAGCAAAGCCAGCGCCTGCTGCAAGGTGAGCTCGTCGGGCTTTATATTCTTCGGCACGGAAGCGCGCTTGGGCTTCTCGCCGCCGTCCTCCTGCTCGCCCTCCTGCACATAGGCGCCGAAGCGGCCGTCGCGCAGCGTGATCTCGGCGCCCGTCTCCGGGTCCTGGCCCAGCACCTTCACGCCCGGGCGGGCGTCCGCCGCGGCGTCGCCGGTCGGCGGCGAGAGCGTGCGCGTGTAGCGGCATTCGGGATAGTTCGAGCAGCCGATGAAGGCGCCGAACTTGCCGACCTTGAGCGATAATTGCCCGGCGCTGCAAGCGGGGCAGAGGCGCGGATCGGAGCCGTCCTCCTTGGCGGGGAAGATATGCGGGCCGAGCAGCTCGTTGAGGCTGTCGAGCACCTGCGTCGTGCGCAGATCCTTCGTCTCGTTCACGGCGGCCGAGAAATCGCGCCAGAAATCGCGCAGCACCTGCTTCCAGTCGATCTCATTGTTGGAGACGAGATCGAGTTTTTCTTCGAGCGAGGCCGTGAAGTCGAACTCCACATAGCGTGAGAAGAAGCTTTCCAGAAAGGCGACGACGAGGCGGCCCTTGTCCTCCGGCACGAGACGTTTTTTGTCGAGCCGCACATAATCGCGGTCGCGCAGCGTCGCCAGCGTCGAGGCGTAGGTCGAGGGGCGCCCGATGCCGAGCTCCTCCATGCGCTTCACCAGCGTGGCTTCCGTGTAGCGCGGCGGCGGCTCGGTGAAATGCTGGGTGGCGTCGATCTTCTCGCGCGTCACCGGCTCGCCTTGCTTCATCGCCGGCAGGCGGCCGCCTTCTTCGTCGCCGTCGTCGTCGCGGCCTTCCTGATACAGCTCCAGAAAACCGGGGAAGCGCACCACCTGACCCGTCGCGCGCAAATCCAGCGTGCGGGAGCCGGCTTTGGCGTCGATGTCGACCGTCGTGCGCTCCAGCTCGGCGGACTCCATCTGGCTGGCGATGGTGCGTGTCCAGATCAGCTCATAGAGCCGCGCCTGATCGGGCTCGAGATGTTTGGCGACATGCTTGGGCAGGCGCGAGGCGTCGGTCGGGCGGATCGCTTCATGGGCTTCCTGCGCGTTCTTGGCCTTCGCCGTATATTTGCGCGGGGCGTTGGGCACGAAGCGGTCGCCATATTCCTTGGCGATGACCTTGCGCACGCTCGCCACGGCCTCGGGCGCCATGTCGACGCCGTCGGTTCGCATATAGGTAATGAGGCCGACGGTCTCGCCGCCGACGTCGACGCCCTCATAGAGCCGCTGCGCGATGCGCATGGTGATCGCCGGGGCGAGGCCGAGCTTGCGCGAGGCCTCCTGCTGCAGCGTCGAGGTGGTGAAGGGCGCGTAAGGATGGCGCTTGACCGGCTTCGCCTCGACCGAGCGCACCGTATAAGTCGCCGCGAGCAGGGCCTTCTTGAAGTCCTCGGCTTCCTCGCCCTTGCCGATGTCGAGGCGCGTGATCTTCCTGCCGTCGGCGCCGACGAGCCGCGCCGTGAAGGGCTCGCCCGCCTTGGTTTTGAGATGCGCGACGAGCGACCAATATTCCTGCGAGACGAATTTCTCGATCTCCAGCTCGCGGTCGCAGACGAGGCGCAGCGCCACCGATTGCACGCGGCCGGCCGAACGCGCGCCGGGGAGCTTGCGCCACAGCACCGGCGAGAGGGTGAAACCCACGAGATAGTCGAGCGCGCGGCGGGCGAGATAGGCGTCGACCAGCGCCTGATCGATCTGGCGCGGATGCGCCATGGCGTCGCGCACCGCGTCCTTGGTGATAGCGTTGAAGACGACGCGCTCGATCTTCTTGTCCTTGAGCGCCTTCTTCTTGTTTAGGATCTCGATCAGATGCCAGGAGATGGCTTCGCCTTCGCGATCAGGGTCGGTCGCGAGAATGACTTTGTCGGCGTCTTTCACCGCCTGGGCGATCTCGGTGACGCGCTTCGAGCCCTTGGCGTCCATCTCCCAGACCATGGCGAAATCGGCCTCGGGGTCGACCGAGCCGTCCTTGGCGGGCAGGTCGCGGACGTGGCCCATGCTGGCGATGACGTGGAAATCGCGGCCCAGATATTTATTGATGGTCTTGGCTTTGGCCGGCGACTCGACGATGACGACGTTCATTTCAGCGCGATCCCACAAGGCGCCGCTCTGGCGCACGGGGCGCGAAGATGGGCAGAATGAGCGGCGCCTGTCAAATTGGGGGCGGATAGAGCAGGGCAACCAGGTGAACGAGGGGCGTGAGCCGATCCCTCCCCTTTACGGGGAGGGTGGCCGCGCCATAGGGCGTCTTTTAAGACGCCCGTCTCAAAAAAGACGGGCTATGGCGGGGTCGGGTGGGTTAAAAAGCCCCAATCGGAGTCGTTGCGGCGCGGACCCCACCCGGCGGCCTTTGGCCGCCGACCTCCCCGTAAAGGGGAGGTAGGGCGAACGGCCAGATTGCTATTCATCCCATTGCCTTGGCGAATAGCGGGAAAAGGGAGAGAGGGTGAGGCGCGACGAAGAAAAGCTTCCGGCCGCGGTCGAGGCGGCGGCGGTCGCCCCGCGCAGCCGCCCCTCCGCTTATCCGGAGCCTTTCGCTGCGCGAATGGCCGGACGCGAGAAGCGCGTGCTCGGCGATATCTTCGGATTGGGCAATTTCGGCGTGAATCTGACGCGGCTCGCGCCCGGCGCGCAGTCGGCGCTCATGCACCGGCACAGCCGGCAGGACGAGTTCATTTATATTCTGGAAGGCGCGCCGACGCTGGTGAGCGAATCAGGCGAGACGGCGCTTTCCCCCGGCATGTGCGCCGGCTTCGCGGCCGGCGGGCTTGCCCATCATCTCGTCAATCGAACCGACACAGACGCGGTCTATCTCGAAATCGGCGACCGGACCGCAGGGGACGGCGCGGACTATCCCGAGGACGACCTCGAAGCGCGCCTTGGCCCCGACGGGCGCTGGCAATTCTTCCACAAGGACGGCCGTCCTTATTAGATCAAGAAATGTGAGCTTATGGCCGGCATCATCGACTTCAACGGCGTCGAATTCGTCAACACCTTCGTCTCTCTCTTCGTCGCGCTGCTTTTAGGCACGCTGATCGGAGCGGAGCGGCAATATCGCCAGCGCAACGCCGGGCTGCGCACCAACGCGCTCGTGGCCTTGGGCGCCTCGGCCTTCGTCGATCTCGGCATGCGGCTCATGGGCAATCAGGGGGCGACCCAGGTGCTGGCCTATGTCGCCTCGGGCGTCGGCTTCCTGGGCGCGGGCGTGATCCTGAAAGAGGGGATGAATATCCGCGGCCTCAATACGGCGGCGACCGTCTGGTGCTCGGCGGTGACAGGCGCCTTCGCCGGCGCCGACCATCCGGCCGAGGCGGCGCTGATGTGCGGATTCGTGCTGGCGGGCAACACCTTCCTGCGGCCGCTCGTCAATCTCATCGAGCGCGCGCCGATTGATGAGAGCCGGACCGAGTCGATCTTCGAGATGCGCGTGACGACCGACGAGGGAAGCCGCGACGCGCTGCGGGAGTTGCTCGACGAGCGGCTGGAGGCGGCGAAATATCCGGCCCGCGAAATTCGGGAAATGGAGCGGGAGGATGGCGTGGAAATCGTCGCCACGCTCGCGGCGACCAGCGTCGAGGCCGACGAGCTCGACGCCATCGCCGAGGATCTCGCCCGGCTGACCAATGTCGCCCACGCCGCCTGGTCCTCGCGCGCCTCAGACTGATCCTTCGCTTTTACGTCACATCCCCTTGCTCGCGGCGCCGCCCTCCTGTAAGAGCGGCTCACTCGAAGCGCTGAGCGCTTTGCCGGATGGCCTCGTGGCGGAGTGGCTACGCAGAGGACTGCAAATCCTTGTACGGGGGTTCGATTCCCTCCGAGGCCTCCAAAAGCCAGCAAAATCAAGAAACATGATAGTTGTGAGGCTGCCCCGCTTGGCTTGTGAGGGAGCGGCTCGGGCATGTTCATGACCGACGATTCGCCGTCTGTACGACCGCGGAAATGCGGCTTTCTTCATGCCTCCACAAAGCGCGCAGCGCCACGACTCCCGCCGCCGATTTCCGACGCGAGGCGATACAGGAAGCCGGGACGCCCCGGCCCCGTTCGGCCGGTAGCGTGAAGGAAATAAACGCATCGGGGCATGAGCGTCCCGGCTGCGGTCTTTATTCGCGCGCACCTTTCCGTCCGGGGTGGGGTCATCTTGTGACCTTGGCCCTTCGGGCGCAGCCGCCAGACGGCGCCTGCTTCTTTCCCGGAGGCTTTAGGGCCTCCGAGCGCGTCGCAAGGGCCTCGACATGCGCCGCCTCCGGCCCGCCGGCGCTTTCCCTTTCGGTACTCGGGCCGCGTGTCGCGGGCGCGGAAACTATGCCCAGCCTTGCGTGACTTGCGCCACGCATCTCCCCACGAAGGAGAGACCCGGCGGGCGGCGCCGGATTCCCGCACGGAACGAGGGTCGCGTCCCGCGCTTAACCGACCCCGCCGGCGCCGCCGACCCTGACGGCGCCCCTGCAAGTTGGCGAGGCGGAGGAAGGATAATGCGGTTTTTGAGGGTGGGGATAAATCAGGGAGTAAATTTTCGATGACGGCCACGCTCTACTCCTCTTCCCGCGCGCGGGGAGAGGTCGGGTAATACGAGATCCGCTTGATTGGTTCGGTGTCATTCCCGACGCTCGCGCCGCGAGCGATCGGGAATCCAGAGCCAAACCAGCGCTTTTGTGGCTCTGGATTCCCGATCGGGCCTTCGGCCCGTCGGGAATGACAAGCCCTAATCCGAGCTATTCAAACGGAAACGTATGAGGGGCTTGGGGGATGAGTGGAAGCGATAAACGCCGCAGCGCGCCCGCTTTTGTAGGGCACGTCCGGGCTCCGGCCCCGGCCCCTCACCCAGCCTCTCCCCGCAAGCGGGGAGAGGGGCTTGGATGCGGGAATGCGTAGCGCCTCAGCTCGCGAGGCTCTTCGCCAGCTCGTCCGTATGCGCGTGCATGGCGCGGGCCATCTGGTCGATTTCGCGCGCCATCGACACCATTGATTCGACGCCCGCCCCCGTCTGCGTCATGGCGTTGGCCATCTGATCGGCGTGGGCGGACATGGCCTCCGCGCTGGTCGCCGCCGAACGGACGCTGCGGGCGATTTCCTTGGTCGCCGTGTCCTGCTCGTGCACGGCCTGGGTGATGATCGCGGAAATGTGCTCCACTTCCGCGATCTTCGCCTTGATCTTGTCCATCGACGCCACCGACATATTGGTCGCCGCCTGGATTTCGGCGATCTGGTCGGCGATGTCTTGCGTCGCCTTGCCGGTCTGGGTGGCGAGGCTTTTGACCTCCTGCGCCACCACGGCGAAACCGCGCCCCGCTTCGCCCGCGCGGGCGGCCTCGATCGTGGCGTTCAGGGCGAGGAGGTTGGTCTGGGCGGCGATCTTCGAAATCAGATTGACGACGTCGCCGACGCGATTGGCGGCGGCGCAGAGGCGCAGCATCTCGGCGGAGGAGCCGTTGGTCTCGACCACCGCCTGACGCACGACCGCCGTCGATTCCACCGCCTGCTTGCTGATCTCGCCGATGGCGGCGAGAAGCTGGTCGGAGGCGGTCGCGACCGAGCCCACGTCGGCGGCGGCCTGGGTGGAGGCGGTGCGGGCGAAATCGCTGTCGGCGCGGGCGCGGCGTTCGTGCACGATCATTTCCTCGGATGCGGCGGCCATGCGCTTGGTCATGTCGCCGAGCATTGCGGTGGTGGCGGAGAGTTCGACGGAATAGTGCTCGACCTTGTCGCGGATCGCGGCCTCGCGGCGCAGGCGCTCCTCGCGGTCGTCTCTCGCCTTGATTTCGGCCGCCATCTCGTTGTTGGCGCGGACGGCGTCGCGCAGCACGACGAGCGCCCGGGAGATGTCGCCGATTTCGTCGGCGCGGGCCGTGTCGTCGACGTCGAGGCTCGTGTCGCCGGCGGCGAGGTCAGTCATTTGCCGGGCGATGTTCTTGATGGGCACGGCGACTGTTTTATGCATGGTGGGCACGGAGACGCCGACGATCAGCACGCCCGCGAAGAGCGTGCCGATGAACAGCTCGATCGAAAGGGCGTTTGCCGAATCATGCGCGGCTTTGGCGAGGGCCGCCATCTGGGCGTGGTCCGCCGTGCTTGCCGCCGCCGCCGTCAGATCGCGCACATTCGCCGCGCCGAAATAGGCGGCCGCGCCCATGATGAGCAGCAGAGCGAGGAAAAGGAACTGGCGAAGGACGAGGCCGGCGCCAATGGAAAGATTGCGCATGTGCTCGATAGTCCTGCTAATGGTCCCTGACAGCCGTGCAAATTGATCGGGATCAGTTTAATCCGCAGACTTTCACAGTCGGTTAACGGTGGCGACATAGGCGCGTATAAAGCCTTGGCGGGAGCGAGAAATGCTGGAAATCGCAGTGCAGATGGACCCCCTCGAGCGGATCAATTTCGCCGGGGACTCGACCTTCGCCCTGATGCTGGAGGCCAAGCGGCGCGGGCATCGGCTCTGGTTCTACACGCCCGACCAACTGTCCCTCGAAGGGGGAACTCTCACGGCGCGGGCCCACCCGATCGAGGTCTTCGACGACCCTTCCCGCTACTATGCGCTGGGCGAGGCCACCGAGCTCGACCTCGCCAGGATGGACGTCGTCCTGCTGCGCCAGGACCCGCCCTTCGATCTCGCCTATATCACCTCGACCCATTTCCTCGAGCGCATCCAGTCGCGCGTGCTGGTGGTGAACGACCCCGGCCATGTGCGCAACGCTCCGGAAAAAGTCTTCGTGATGGAGTTCGCCGACCTCATGCCGCCGACGCTCATCACCCGCGACCGCGCGGCGATCGAGCGCTTTCGGGCCAGGCATGGCGACATCGTCATGAAGCCGCTTTACGGCCACGGCGGCGCGGCGGTCTTCAAAGTCACGCCGCGCGATCCCAATTTCGGCTCGCTCTTCGACATGTTCAGCGCGAGCTTCCGCGAGCCCTGGGTGGTGCAGCAATTCCTGCCGGAGGTCGCCAAGGGCGACAAGCGCATCATCTTCGTCGACGGCGAGGCGATGGGCGCGATCAACCGCGTGCCGGCGCAGGACGACATTCGCTCCAATATGGTGCGCGGCGGCGCGGCGGCGGCGACCGAGCTCGATCCGCGCGAGCAGGAAATCTGCGCAAGGCTTGGGCCGGAGCTCAAGGCGCGCGGGCTGGTCTTTGTGGGCATCGACGTGATCGACGGCCGGCTGACCGAAATCAACGTGACCTCGCCGACGGGGCTGCGCGCGCTGAAAAGGGTCGGCGGCCCGGATCTTGCCCCGCCGCTCTTCGACGCGATCGAGCGGCGGCTGAAGGCGCTGCGCGCCGCAGGATGAGCATGATGGACCAGGCTTTGACGCCAAGCATTTTCGACAGATTCAATCCGGCTTCGGGCTTTCTCGGGCTGCGCGCCGCGCTCGCGGCCCCGATCGCGCAAATCTGCAAGGTCGAGAAGGGCCATGCGCGGCGGACGGCGGTCGTCGATCTCTTCCGTTCGATCCTCGCCGAGGGGCGCGCCCGCGCCCGCGCGGGGCTGGAAGCCAGGGGCTCGGGACTGGCGTGCGCGCGGCTGATCTCGCAGCTCGAGGACGAGCTGATCGGCGCGATCTATGATTACGTCGTCGCCTATGTTTATCCCGCCGACAATCCGACCTTCGCCGAGCGGCTGACCATCGTCGCCGTCGGCGGCTATGGACGCGGCATGCTGGCGCCGGGCTCCGACATCGATCTCCTCTTTTTGCTGCCCTATAAGCAGACGCCCTGGGGCGAGAGCGTCGTCGAGGCGATCCTCTACGTTCTGTGGGATCTGCGTCAGAAGGTTGGGCACGCCACGCGCTCGGTCGCCGAATGCATGCGTCAGGCGCGGGCCGATATGACGATCCGCACCACGCTGCTGGAGGCGCGCTTCATCCTCGGCAGCGCCGAGCTGTTCACCGAATTGCAGGACGCCTTCGACCGCGAGGTGGCGCGCTCCGACGCGCGCGAATTCGTGGCGGCGAAGCTCGCAGAGCGCGACACGCGTGTGCGCCGCGCCGGCGCCTCGCGCTATCTCGTCGAGCCCAATGTGAAAGAGGGCAAGGGGGGCCTGCGCGACCTCAACACGCTCTTCTGGATTTCGAAATATGTCTATCGCGTGCGTGACGTGGAGGAGCTGGTCGCGGCGGGACTCTTCACCTCGGCCGAGCTTTCCCTCTTCGAGCGTTGCGAAGAGTTTTTATGGCGCGTGCGCTGCCATCTGCATTTCGCCACCGGGCGCGCCGAGGAGCGGATTTCCTTCGATATTCAGCCGCTGATGGCGCAGCGTCTCGGCTACCACGACCGCGCCGGCCTGTCGCGCGTCGAGCGCTTCATGAAGCATTATTTTCTCGTCGCCAAGGATGTTGGCGATCTCACCGCCATCGTCTGCGCCGCGCTCGAAGAAAAACAGGCGAAGCCGCGCGCGATCTTTGAGCGCTTTATGCAGCCGTTCCGGCGCCGGCGCGCCCGGGCGCCGCATGGCGATTTCATCATCGCGCATGACCGCATCAGCGTCGCGAACGAGGATGTCTTTCACCGCGACCCGGTGAATATCATCCGGCTTTTCTGGATGGCCGATCACCACGGCCTGCCGTTGCACCCGGACGCGCTGCGCGCCGTGACGCTCTCTCTGCGCGAGATCGACGCCGATCTGCGCGCCGATAAGGAGGCCAACAGACTCTTCCTCGAAATCCTGCTGTCGCGCAACATGACCGAGATCATTCTGCGTCGCATGAATGAGACGGGCGTGCTCGGGCGCTTCATCCCGGATTTCGGCCGCATCGTCGCGATGATGCAGTTCAACATGTATCACCACTATACGGTCGACGAGCATCTGCTGCGCGCGGTCGGCGCGCTCTCCGATCTCGAGGCCGGGCGCCTGCCCGAGCATCAGCAGCTCGTGGGCGAGATTCTGCCCACGATCGTCAATCGCAAGGTGCTCTATCTCGGGCTCTTCCTCCACGACATCGCCAAGGGCCGCAAGGAGGATCACTCCATCGCCGGCAAGGAGGTGGCGCGCACGCTGTGCCCGCGTCTGGGCTTCACGCCGGGCGAGACGGAGACCGTGGCCTGGCTCGTCGAGCATCACCTTACGATGTCGACCTATGCGCAGAGCCGCGATCTCTCCGATCGCGTGACGATCGAAAGTTTCGCGGCGATCGTGCAGACCGTCGAGCGGCTCAAAATGCTTTTCGTGCTGACCGTGTGCGACATCAATGCGGTCGGCCCCGGCGTGCTCGACACCTGGAAATCGCAGCTTCTGCGCGTTCTCTACTGGGAGACGGAGGTCGTGCTCGGCGGCGGCCATTCCTCCGCCGACCGCAAGAGCCGCGTGGCCGCCGCCGTCGCCGAGCTGCGCGCTGCGCTGCCCGACTGGAGCGACGAGAAATTCGAGACCTACGCCAAGCGGCATTATCCCGCCTATTGGCTCAAGGTCGACGTCGCCCGCAAACTGCGCCACGCGCATATGCTCGAAAAGCTCGCCGGCGCGACGACGCCGCTCGCCACCGCCGTGGAGCTCGATCGCACGCGCGGCGCGGTGGAGTTGACGGTCATCGCGCCGGACCACCGCCGGCTGTTGTCGATCATCGCAGGCGGCTGCGCGGCGAGCGGCGCCAATATCGTCGACGCGCATATTTTCACCACCGCCGACGGGCTCGCGCTCGATACGATCTTTTTTTCCCGGGCCTTCGATTTCGACGAGGACGAGCTGCGCCGCGCGCGCCGCATCGCAGATTTCATCGCCAAGGCGCTGAGCGGCGAGGTGATCGTCTCCGACGCCGTGCAAGCGCGCGCCAAGCAGCAGCAGCCGCTCGCGGCCTTCACTGTCGCGCCGGAGGTGGTGGTCGATAACAGCCTGTCGAATGTCTATACGGTGATCGAAGTCTCCGGCCTCGATCGCGAAGGGCTGCTGTTCGAGCTCACCAACGCTATCTCCCGGCTCAATCTCAATATCGCCTCGGCGCATATCGTGACCTTCGGCGAGCGGGCGGTGGACGCTTTCTATGTGACCGACCTCACCGGCGCGAAAATCGTCTCGCCGCAACGCCACGCCGCCATCAAGCGGGCGCTGCTCGAGGTTTTCGAGCCGCCGGTGGAGAAGCGGGCCGAGAAAGCGCAGAGCGTGGGGTAGGGTGCGCGCGCTATCAGGCAATCATCCGCCGTCATTGCGAGGAGCGGAGCGACGAAGCAATCCAGAGCCGCGACCGCTGCCCTGGATTGCTTCGCTTCGCTCGCAATGACGCGGCCTGCGCCGTTCCGTCACTGGCGCCGACTTGATTTTGGCGCCCCAAGCGCTGATATCGAGGCCTTTGAAGAACGCCCCTTATCCTTAAAAAGACGGACAAGAGCATGAGCGACCAGAGCAACGCCGGAAACAACGCCGAGACCCCGCGCAAGGGCGCGGAGGAGAATGCGGCGCATCCGTCCTCCCTGTCGCAGCCTTCGGCGGAAGCGCCCATCGGCGAGCCGGAGCCCTTCACCGAGCTGGAGAATCTCTATCAGGAGAACGCCAGCCTCAAGGACAAGCTCCTGCGCGCCATGGCGGAGGCCGAGAATGTCCGCCGCCGCGCCGAGAAAGAGGTGGCCGACGCCAAGCTTTACGGCGTGACCAGCCTCGCTCGCGAGATGCTGGCCTTCGTCGATAATCTGCGCCGCGCCGCGGAAAGCGTCCCGGCCGAGGCGCGCGCCGCTCTCGATCCCGTTGCGGCGACGCTGCTCGACGGCATCGGGGTCATCGAGCGCGACTTTCTGTCGCGCCTTGCCCGCTACGGGGTGAAGCCGATCGAGGCGCTGGGCGCCAAATTCGACCCAAATCTGCACGAGGCGCTCTACGAGATGCCCGACGAGACCAAGCCCGCCGGCACGGTCGCGCAGGTGATGGAGCAGGGCTATACGATCGGCGAACGCGTGCTGCGCCCGGCCAAGGTCGGCGTGACCCGCGGCGGCCCCAAGGCCTGACCCGCCCCATGGACGCCCCCGCGCGCGCGCAGATCGGGCCGGCGGGCGTCCGCCCCGGCGTCGTCAACGCCGTCGCCTATTGCGAGGGCGTCAAGGTCGCCGACATCGACATTGACGAGGCCGGCGACTGGGCGCGGCGCGACGGGCATATCGTCTGGATCGGGCTTTATGAGCCCGGCGTCGAGCTGCTGGAGCGCGTGCGGGCGCAGTTCTCGCTGCATCCGCTCGCCATCGAGGACGCCGCCAAGGCCCATCAATTCCCCAAGCTCGAGGAATTCGACGACAGCATCTTCATCGTGGCGCGCACCGCGCAGATGGAGAACGACCACATCGCTTTCGGCGAGACGCATCTCTTCGTCGGGCCTGGCTATGTGGTGAGCGTGCGCCATGGCCCCTCGCAGAGCTACGCCGCCGTGCGCCAGCGCTGCGAGGCGCGGGCGCGGCAGCTCTCCGAGGGCGAGGATTTCATCGTCTACACGCTGCTCGATTTCATCGTGGATAATTATTTCCCGGTCCTCGACCGCATTCATGAGCGGGTGGACGACATCGAAGATCGCATCCTGACGAATGCGATCGGCCAAAGCGAGATCGAGCAGCTCTATTCTCTGCGGCGCGACCTTTTGCGGCTGCGCAACGCCGTGGCGCCGCTGCAGGACGTCTGCCGGCGTCTGGAGCGCACCGACATCGTGCTGATCGACCCCATGATGCGTCCGCATTTCCGCGACGTGCGCGACCATCTGCGCCGCGCCGAAGAGCGCATCGACACGCTACGCGAGACGCTCGCCTTCGCCTTCGAGGCGGGGCTGATGAACGCGCAGATGCAGCAGACCAATATCTCGCGCCGCCTCGCCGCCTGGGCGGCCATTCTTGCGGTGCCCACGGCGATCGCCGGCATTTACGGCATGAACTTCGAGCACATGCCCGAGCTGCAATGGCGGTATGGCTACTTTGCGGTGCTCGGCGTCACCTTCGCGATTTGCGCGACGCTTTACTGGCGCTTTCGCAAGGCCGGGTGGTTGTGAAGACTGTGTGATTCCGGCGTGCGGACCGCGAGCCTTCAGGCTCGCCCCTTGCCAGCGAGCCTGAAGGCTCGCGGTCCAATTTTCCAGCTTGAGCGCATCGGTTTCGTTTCGAAGGCCGCCGCTCGCGAACTTTCCTGCCGCGCCTCCCCTTACGAAAGTTTCATCCGCCGGCCATTGGACGGCAAGAGGCAGGTCTCCATGTTGATGTCGCAGGCGGCGTTGGAGCCTCTCCCCAAGACGCCGCTGCGGAATGGAGTGTATTTGAAATGCATCAACCGATTTTCGCGCGCAGCCCTCGCCTGACGACCGATCGTCGCCGCGCCTCGCGCCTTGCGCTGACGGCGGCGAGCGCCGCAATCGCGCTCGGCGCAGCTTTCGGCGCGCCCGTCGGGACTGCTTTCGCCGAGGCGCCTTCCGTCACTGTCGCGCCGGCAAGCGGCCCCGCCTCCTTCGCCGACATCGTCGATCGGGTGAAGGGCGCCGTCGTCGCCATCAAGGTGAAAGCCTATGAGGAGTCCCGCAGCCCGTTCGAGGGCCAGGAGCTCTCGCCGGACGATCCGATGTATCGCTTCTTCAAGCGCTTCGGCGAGACCCCGCAAAAACGCATGACGCAGTCGCAGGGCTCTGGCTTCATCATCAGCGCCGACGGCTATGTCGTGACCAACAACCATGTGGTCGAACATGCCACCGACGTCGAGATTTCGCTCGAAGACGGCCGCAACTTGCCGGCCAAGGTCATCGGCACGGACAAGCGCACCGATCTCGCCTTGCTGAAGGTCAGCGACGGGAACAAGCTGCCCTATGTCGAATGGTCGAACACCCAGCCGCGCGTCGGCGATTGGGTGATCGCCGTCGGCAATCCCTTCGGCCTCGGCGGCTCGGTGACGGCGGGCATTGTTTCGGCGCGCGGCCGCGACATCGGCGCCGGCCCCTATGACGATTTCCTGCAAATCGACGCGCCGGTGAACCGCGGCAACTCGGGCGGCCCGGCCTTCGATTCCCACGGCCAGATCGTGGGCGTGAACACGGCGATCTATTCGCCTTCCGGGGGCTCCGTCGGCATCGGCTTCGCGATCCCGACGGAGGTCGCCAAGGATGTGATCGCGGCGCTCAAGGAAAAGGGCTCTGTGTCGCGCGGTTGGATCGGCGTGAAGATCCAGCCAGTGACGCCGGAGATCGCCGACAGTCTCGGGCTGAAGTCGTCCAAGGGCGCGCTGATCGCACAGCCGCAAAAGGGCGCGCCGGCGGAAGCCGCGGGCCTGAAGGCGGGCGACGTGATCACCGCCGTCAATGGCGAGAAGATCGACAACCCGCGCGAGCTTGCGCGCCGCATCGCCGCCATGGGGCCGAACAAGATCGTCGACATCACCTATGTCCGCAGCGGCGCGGAGAAGAACGCCAAGCTCACTCTCGGCAAGCTGCCCGAGGAGAAGGAGGCGCGCGCCGAGGAGGAAGACCTCGGCGGCGGCGCCGGCGGCGGGGCGCAGCTCTCGAGCCTCGGCATAGGGGTGGCGCCGGCCGCGCAGGTTCCGGGCGCCGGCGGCGAGGGTCTCGTCGTGGTCGACATCGATCCGAGCGGCGCGGCGGCCCAGAAGGGCTTGCGCCGGGGCGACGTGATCGTCGAGGCCGGCGGCCAGACGGTGAATTCGCGGGCCGATCTGACCGGCGCCATCGACGGCGCACGCAAGGAAGGCCGCCGGTCGGTGCTGCTGCGGGTGAAATCGGCCGACGGCGCGAAATTCATCGCCGTTCCACTGAAACAGAGCGCCGGCTGAACCAGCGGGCTCGGCGGGAGTTACGGTGAGAACGCACATATGAAACGAGCTTCTTGCGACGTGGACCACACCACTGCACCCGCCCGCAGGTGGTCCCCCGCAACGAAGAGCGACGGGTAGTCGCCAGCCCCCTCCTGGCTCCCGTCGTGGCGGGCCGGCGCAATTTTTCGCGCCGGCCTGCCTTTTTTGGCAAGGTCGAGTATCATGGGCGCAATGCGCATATTGATCATCGAAGACGACAAAGAGGCGAGCGATTATCTCGTCAAAGCGTTCCGCGAGCAGGGGCATGTCGCCGACCATGCCGCGGACGGGCTCGCAGGATACGCCGCCGCCCGCGAAGGCGACTATGACGTGCTGATCGTCGACCGCATGTTGCCCAAGATGGACGGGCTCTCGCTCATCTCGAGCCTGCGCGAGCAAAAGGTCGAGACGCCGGCGCTGATCCTCTCGGCGCTCGGACAGGTGGACGATCGCGTCAAGGGCCTGCGCGCCGGCGGCGACGACTATCTTCCCAAACCCTACGCCTTCTCGGAGCTTCTGGCGCGCATCGAGGCGCTGGCGCGCCGCCGCGTCGGGCCGCGCGGCGAGGAGACGCATTACCGCGTCGGCGATCTGGAGCTGGATCGGCTCTCACATAAGGTGATGGTCGGCGGGCAGGAGATCGTGCTCCAGCCCCGCGAATTCCGGCTGCTGGAATATCTGATGAAGCACGCCGGGCAGGTGGTGACGCGCACCATGCTGCTGGAAAATGTCTGGGACTATCACTTCGATCCGCAGACCAATGTGATCGACGTGCATATTTCGCGGCTGCGCGCCAAGATCGACAAGGGGCGCGAGACCCCCTTGCTGCACACGATCCGCGGGGCGGGCTACATGATTAGAGATGGCATGCGCTGACGCGCTTTCCGTTGCACGATTTCATGAGAACGGAAAGCGCGCAGAGTCAGAAGCTGGAGCGCATTCTTATTGCAAAACTCTATCAACTTTTGCGGAATGCGCTCTAGTCGGGATTTCGGAGAAAACCCGCTCAGGCCGCGGTCACCACCAGCCGCCCCAGCCCCAGCCGGGCCCCCAGCCGCCACCCCAGCCGCCCCAACCATAGCCCCAGGACGGGGCGGTCGCGGCGGCGATGCCGGCGCCCATCAGGCCCAGCGCGGCGCTCGCGAAGACGGCGCCAGCGGGATCGTAGTAGCCGCCATAGTAGCGCGGGTAACCGTAATAGGCCCTGCGGTAGTAATGCGGCCGGTAATAGCCCCAGTGCCGATAGTAGTGTGGGCGATAGTATCCCCAATGCCGGTAATAGTGCGGGCGATAATATCCCCAGTGGCGATGACCCCAACGGCGGTAGTAATGCGCTTCCACCGTCGGCGCGGCGAGGCTGACCACGCCTGGCGGCGCGATGGTCATTGGCCCTGCAAACGCTTCTGGCGGAATGGCGCCGATGGCGGTTGCGCCGCTCAGCGACGCAAGGATTGCGTTTCTTACGCTCTTTCGCATCTTCGTGAACCTTGGCTGGCCCCTTGGCCAATGAACGTCGAATCCGTGTGGTTGGTTCCCCAAAAGGCAATCGGGCGATCGTGCGACATATTGCGCCGGAACGCCTATATCTTCGCAGAGCCCCCGGGGGGCGCGGCGCTGGCTGATAGGAAGATCGCTTGTTTACTGGAAAACTCGGGAAGCTCTTTCGCACGACGGCCTTCAAGCTGTCGCTCGCCTATCTCATCCTGTTCTCCATCGGCGCCGGCCTCGTGCTGACGCGCGTCGGCGCGCGCGTGAAGGAGGTGCTCAACGAGCAGATCGAGCAGACCGTCGAAGCCGAGATCCGCGCGCTGTCGGAGCAATATGCGCAAGGCGGGCTGCGTCAGCTCACCACCGCGCTGGAGCGCCGCGTCCGTGCGCCCGGCGGTTCGCTCTATTTGCTGACGACGCATTCAGATGAGGTCATCGTCGGTAATATCGAGTCGCCGGCCACCGCGCCCACCGGCGGCCGGGAACTCGTCGAGACCCGCTACCAGCGTCGCGGCGAGCCGGGGGTCGAGCATCCGGCCCTGATGCGGCTCTTTCTCATCCCCGGCGGCTTCCGGCTGCTGATCGGCCACGACATCGAGGATCAAGAGGTGCTGCGCGACATCTTGCGCCAGGCGCTCGGCGTCTCTTTGTTCTGGCTTGCGCTCGTCGGCGCGCTCGGCGGCATGTTCGTCTCGCATCGCATGCTGGAGCGCGTCGATATGATGTCGGCTTCGGCGCGGCGCATCATGGCGGGCGATCTGAACGAACGTCTCGCCGTCTCGGGCGCCGGCGATGAACTCGACCGTCTGGCCGAGAATTTCAACGCCATGCTGGAGCGCATATCGGAGCTGATGACGGGGCTGCGCGAAGTCTCCGACAATATCGCGCACGACCTCAAGACGCCGCTGACGCGGCTGCGCAACCGCGCCGAGGCGGCGCTGCGCGGCGCCTCCGGCAATGGCGAGCACCGCGAGGCGCTCACCAAGGTGATCGAGGAGTCGGACGCGCTCATTCGCGTCTTCAACGCGCTGCTGATGATCGCGCGCGCCGAGGCCGGCTGCTCGACCGACAATTTGACGACCTATGACGCCGACGCCGTCGTGAGCGACATCGTCGAAATGTACGAGCCCGTGGCGGAAGAGCAGGGCGTGCATCTGCAGTTTTCGACAGAGCCGGGCCTCGCCGTCACCGGCAGCCGCGAGCTGCTGGGGCAGGCGCTGGTGAATCTCGTCGACAATGCGCTGAAATATGGCGCGACGGGAGAAAACCAGCGCATCGACGTGCGCGCCAGGCGCGTCTGCGAACGCGTGGAGATCACTGTCGCTGATCATGGGCCCGGCATTGCGCCGGAAGACCGCGAAAGGGTCGTGGGGCGCTTCGTCCGGCTGGAGAATTCACGCTCTCGGCCGGGCTCGGGGCTTGGCCTGTCGATGGCCGCCGCCGTCGCCCGGCTGCATCACGGCGCCCTGCGGATCGAGGACAACGCCCCGGGGTTGCGCGTCGTGCTGTCGCTACCGGCGGTGCGCGCGATCGTCTCGCGCGAGCGCGCATAAATCGCGCTTCTGGCCGCCGGTTTCTCGGCCGGCCGCGTCTTGATCGACGTGATGTTCTTGCCGGCGCAATAGGCGCAGGAGAGCCGCACCATCGCCACCGTGCCCCTGCCGAGCCGCGAACGGAAGTGCAGCCCGCCGCCGTGGAGGTCGATCAACGCGCGCGCGATGGCGATGCCGAGCCCCGAGCCTTTCATGCCATTTTCCATGACCCCGGCGCTTTGCTCGAAGGGGCGTCCCAATCTCGGCATGACGGCGGGATCGACGCCACGCCCGTTGTCCTCGACGAAAAGAGCGATCGACGCGCCGTGATGGCGCGCGCGCAGGCGCACGACGCCGCCCGGCTCGGTGAATTTGACGCTGTTGGAGAGCAGAACATTGAGCGTCTTGATGATCGCCGCCTCGTCTCCGACGCAGCGGAGCCGTTCATCGACCTCGACGATGAGGGAAAGCTGCTTTTCCTCGGCGCGGGCGCGCCAATCGTTCACGGCGCGGCGCGCGGCGTCGGCGACGTCGACTTCGCGCTCGGCGAGGCGCACGAGGCCGGCCTCCAGCCGCGACATGTCCAGAATATCGGACAGCACCTCGTTGAGATAAGCGCCGCCCTGCCGGATGCTGCCGCAATATTCGGCGTATTTCGGCGAGCCGAGCGCGCCGAACGGCTCGGCCAGCATCATCTCCGAGAAGCCGATGATGGCGTTGAGCGGCGTGCGCAGCTCATGGCTCATATTGGCGAGGAACTCGGATTTGGCGAGATAGGCGGCTTCGGCTTCGGCTTTCTGGTGGTGATATTTCTCGGCGAGCGTCGCGAGTTGTTGCGCCTGCATTTCAAGCGTCTGGCGCGAGCGCGTGAGATCGGTCACGCTCGCCGTGAGGCGGCGCTCGGACTCGATGAGCTTTTCCTGATTGCGCTTGAGCGCGGTGATGTCGGCGCCCACCGAAACATAGCCGCCGTCTCTGGTGCGCCGTTCGTTGATCTGCAGCCAGCGGCCGTCGGCGAGCCGGGCTTCATATGTCCGCGCATCGGGCGAACGCGCTTCCGCCGCTGCGCTCTCCGTGTGGGTGATCGGCGCCGTCGCGCGCGACATCATCTTTGCGTAGGTCACGCCAGGCGTCGCGGCTTCGGGCGCCAGGCCATGAAGATCGAGAAATTTGGAGTTGCAGACCACCAGCCGGTTCTGCGCGTCCCAGAGAACGAAAGCCTCGGAGATAGCGTCGATGGCGTCGCGCAGACGCATGTCGGCGGTCGCCGTATGTTCGGCGAGGGCCTTCTGCTCCGACACGTCCACGGCGATGCCGACGAGATGGTGGCCCGCATCCGCGGCGTCATTGATGAGCTGAGCGCGCGCCCGCAGCCAGACCCAATGGCCATCGGCGTGCCGCGCGCGGAACTCATGGTCGACGCTGTTGCTGCGCGAGGCGGAAACCATTTGGGCGATCACCGAGAGATCGCCGTCGTCGGGATGCAGCAAAGCGTTGAGCTCGCCGAAGGAGAGACACCGCCGCTCGGCCGGCAGGCCGAGCATCTCATACATCGAGTCCGACCAATAGATGCGGCCCCGCGCAATGTCCCAGTCCCACAGGCCGCAGCGCCCGCGCGACAGCGCCGCGTCGAGTCGGCGGCGCATGCAGGCGTTGACTTGCTCGGCCGCGTGGCGGCGCCGCGACTGGCGTACATAGGCGTAGAGGACGGCGAGCAGCATCGCGGTCGTCAGGGCGAAGACAATGGCGTAATGCGCCGCGACGGTGCGCCATTCGCCGAGCACATTCTCCAGCGGATAGATCATCGCCACCTGCCCATAGGGGGCCGGGAGCTTTTGCACCGTGGCGAGGGCGGGCGCGCCGTCGGGCAAAGTAACGCGCATGACGCCCGCCTTGTCGGCGAATGCGGTCAGCGCCTGCTCGGCGCCGAGCACGTCGGTGAGCGTGACGCTCTTGCCGTCGATCGGCGGAAAGGCGGCCGCGACATGGCCGCTGTCGTCAGTGACGAGAACGCGCCGCCCGCGCGCCATGGCGCGGCCGGGCAGGATCTTGTTCAAGGGCTGCGCGAGCAATTTCGCGTCGGCCTGGATCTGTTCATAAAGGTCGTGGCGCACGACGCGCGCAAAGACCTCGAGATCGGCGATCGCATCCTGGACAAGCTGATCCTGCATGGAGTGGACCAGCGTCACGGCGAAGGCGGCGAGCGACGCGAGGCAGATGACGGAGACAATGAAAGCCGCCCGCTTCAGCCAGGGGCTTTCTCTCGTCTCCTTCTCGCCATTGCCGTCGAAACGATAAGCGCCCCACACCGTTTCCGCGTGACTCATCGCACGAGCTGCGGTGACGCGCGCCATCCAATTCTCCGAAATCTGGCGATCCTGAAACCGAGCGATTGCGCGCTCGAATCACCTTCATTCGAATCCTTTGGGCGCAAATTGTCCAGATGCTTAATGAGCGGTTAACGCCTTTGGTAAGTTTCAAGCGAGCGCGCGCGTCGCAATGTCTTTCGTGTCTGCGGAAAGACCTTCCTGCGCAACGATCCGGCGCAAACGCGCCTCGATCAAAGCGCGCCGCCGCGGCTCCATCGTTCGCCAGGAGCGCAGCGACGACAGAAGCCGCGCGGCGACCTGCGGGTTCTTGGGATCGAGCTCCAGAATGATCTTCGTGAGAAGATCGTAGCCGGAGCCGTCGAGCGCATGGAAGCGGGTGAGATTGGCGTTGGCGAACACGCCGATCAGCGAGCGCACGCGATTGGGATTGCTCAGCGAGAAGTCGGGATGCGACATGAGGTCGATGACGCGCTGCGTCGTTGCGGGTTCGGGGATCGTCGCCTGCAGCGCGAACCATTTGTCGATGACGAGCGCGTCGCCCTCGAACTGCGCGTAAAAGGCCGCGAAAGCTTTTTCGCGCGCGTCGCCGCCGAGAAGCGCAAGGAGCGCGAGCGCGGCGAGACGGTCGGTCATATTGCCGGCTGCGGCGAATTGACTCTCCGCCAGCGCGGAGCCTTTCGCCGGGTCGCCGGCGGCGACGAGATCGAGCGCGACGGTTTTCAGCGAGCGGCGGCCGGCGCTGGCGGCGTCGGGGCTATAGGGGCCGGCCTCAGAGAGGCGCGCATAGATCGCTTCCGCCTCAGAGGCCAGCGCGCGCCCAATCTCCTCGCGCAGTCCGAAGCGCGCGGCGAAGAGTTCGTCGGGGTCGACGTTCGAGCCCGCTTCGCGCGCGAGATCGGTTTCCGAGGGGAGCGACAGCGCTTGGGCGGCGAAGGCGGGATCGGCGTCGGCGCCGCTCAGGATCGTGCGCAGCGCCGCGACATAGCCCGGCGCCGAGGGCAGCGGCGCGCCGGCGCGCGCGGCGTCGACGCGTGCGAAGATCGCCCGCAGCGCCAGGCTCTGCGCCGCCTGCCAACGGTTGAAGGGATCGTCGTCGCAGGCGAGCAGCTTTTCGAGATCGGCGCTCGCGGGCGCCGGCTCGAGCCGCACGGGCGCGGAGAAGCCCCGCAGCGCCGAGACGACCGGCTGCGAGGG
Organism: Methylocystis sp. JR02; assembly: GCF_030063565.1. Classification (NCBI taxonomy): domain Bacteria; kingdom Pseudomonadati; phylum Pseudomonadota; class Alphaproteobacteria; order Hyphomicrobiales; family Methylocystaceae; genus Methylocystis; species Methylocystis sp. JR02. Next base: position 162,500 of record NZ_JASIRC010000001.1, read on the forward strand.
AATGTTCTTGAAGGTGACGGTTCTGGTTGAGTCCGAGAGTTCGAAGAGGCCGCGCGCCAATTCGTCGGGACGCGCATCCGCGCTTTCGAGGTCGAGCTTTTCGCCGTTCTGGCCGAAGAGCGCGAGGGCGACGGGAATGACGGCCGGCTTTTTCTCCTGCTGGCCCGGCGTCGGCGCGATCTCCTGACGCAGCGTCAAAGCAAAGGTCTTCGCGTTCTGGTCGTAAGAGCCTTCTGTCGAGAGCACGGGCGTGCCGGCCTGGCTGTACCAGAGCGCGAAATGCGAGAGGTCGCGACCGGAAGCCTCGGCGAAGCAGGACAGGAAATCCTCGACCGTCGCCGCCGTGCCGTCGAAGCGTTCGAAGTAAATATCCATGCCGCGGCGGAAGCAATCGTCGCCGATCAGCGTGCGCAGCATGCGGACGATCTCGGCGCCTTTCTCATAGACGGTCGCCGTGTAGAAGTTGTTGATCTCGTGATAGACCTCCGGCCGCACCGGATGCGCCAGCGGACCGGCGTCTTCCGGGAATTGCGCCAGCCGCAGGCCGCGCACGTCGCCGATGCGCTCGACCGCGCGCGAGCGCATGTCGGCGGAAAATTCCTGATCGCGGAAAACGGTCAGCCCTTCCTTGAGGCAGAGCTGGAACCAGTCGCGGCAGGTGATGCGGTTGCCGGTCCAGTTGTGGAAATACTCGTGTGCGATCACCGCCTCGATGCCCGCGTAATCGACGTCGGTCGCCGTCTCGGGCGAGGCGAGCACATATTTGTCGTTGAAGATATTGAGGCCCTTGTTCTCCATCGCGCCCATATTGAAATCGGAGACGGCGACGATGTTGAAGACGTCGAGATCATATTCGCGGCCGAACTTCTCCTCGTCCCAACGCATCGAGCGCTTCAGCGCATCCATGGCGTATTCGGCGCGCGCTTCCTTGCCATGCTCGACGTGAATGGCGAGCGCCACCTCGCGGCCGGACATGGTCTTGAAATGATCGCGCACCACGCCGAGATCGCCGCCGACGAGCGCGAAGAGATAAGACGGCTTGGGGAAGGGGTCATGCCAGACGGCGTAATGGCGGCCGCCGGGAAGTTCTCCCGTCTCGCCGGGATTGCCGTTGGAAAGCAGGATCGGCGCCTCGCCCTTATCCGCCTCGATGCGCGTCGCGTAGACGCTGAGCACGTCGGGACGGTCGAGGAAATAAGTGATGCGGCGGAAGCCTTCGGCTTCGCATTGCGTGCAATAGGCCGAGCCCGAGCGATAGAGGCCCGAGAGCTGGGTATTGGCGGTCGGGTCCACCCGCGTCTCGATCTCGAGCGTGAAGGGCGCCTCGGGAACCGCCGTGAGGGTGAGCTGGTCGGGCGTCGCCGTATAATCCGACGCGCCGAGCGGGCGCCCGTCGAGCTTGACGCCGACCAGCGTCAGCTCGTCGCCGTCGAGGACGAGCGGCGCGCCGGCCGCGCCCTTGGGATTGCGGCGCAGCGCGAGCCGCGCCACCACCTTGGTCTGCGTCCGGTGAAGGGAAATATCGAGCGCCACAGTGTCGATGAGGAAGTCGGCGGGGCGATAGTCTGCAAGGCGGACGGCGACATTGGAGGGGTGGCGCATGAAAACCTCTAGGCAGGGAATCGGAGCTTCGGACGAATATAGGCGGCTATGCAAGATTTGCGACCGGCCGCGCCCGCGCCCGGGCGGCAGGGTGACGAATTTTTAATTGGAAACGCACGGCAAAGATTTGGTAGGCCTTGAGCCGGCGGCCATTGGCGGGCAAAGTCGCCCGGAGCTTCCTCCGATCCGCCGACCGACGCCTTCGCTCGCTTGGCGCCGTTTTCGCTCTAAGCCGGTGCGTCTCTCCCCATGTGGCGAAAGCTTTTCCTGACTCTCGTTCTCGCGGCTGGCGGCGCGCCGGACGCTTTCGGCGCGCCGCCAGCCGCGGCGCCTCAGGAGATTCTCGTGCCGCTCAGCGAGGAGCAGATACGCGCCGCCGGCGTCGAGACGCAGCCGGTCGAAGCGGAAACCGGGGCCGGGGAGATCGTCGTGCCGGGCGTTGTGACCGTGCCGCCGCAGCAGCTCCGCGTGGTCGCCGCGCCGGCCGCGGGCCTTGTCGAGACCCTGCTCGTCGCGCCCGACGAGGATGTGAAGGAGGGCGATCCGATTGCGACGCTGCGCTCCTCGGAGCTGGTCGAGGCGCAGCGGGCCTTTCTGCACGCCGTCTCCGACGCCGATCTCGCCACCGAGAAGTTGCGCCGGGACGAGCAGCTCTTCAAGGAGCGCATCATCGCCGAGCGGCGGCTCATCATCACCCGCGCCGAAGCCGTTCAGGCGCGCGCGACATTGGAGGAGCGGGGCCAGATCCTCACCCTTTCCGGCATGAGCGAGGCCGATGTCGCGCAATTGCGCAAGGACCGCAAGCTCGCGAGCGCGCTTCTGGTGCGCGCGCCGATCAGCGGAACCATCCTGCAGCGGCACGGCACGACGGGCGAACGCGTGCAGGCCTCGGCGCCGCTCGTCACCATTGCGCGCCTCGACCCCATCTGGGTCAATCTGCAGGCGCCGCTCGGCCGCGTCGCGGCGCTCGGGAGCGTCGATCGCGTGCTTCTGCCGTCGATCGATCTCGCGGGCCGCCTCATTCGCGTCGGTCACACCGTCGACCAGGCCACGCAATCGGTGACGGCGGTGGCGGAGTTCCACCCCGGGAAAAGCTCCTTGCGGCCGGGGCAGGCGCTGCAGGCGATCCTGCACGTGAAAGGCGCCGACGCCTCACAGTGGCGCGTGTCCGCCGACGCCGTGGCGAGCTATCTCAACCATAGCTGGGTCTTCGTGCGTTCCCCTCAGGGCTTCCGCGCCGTACCGGTGACGCTCGTCTCCGAGACGCCGCAGTTCGCCTCGGTGCAGGGAGAGCTCGCGGTCGGCCAGCGCGTGGCCGTGCATGGTCTTCTGACTCTCCTCGCCGAACTCGCGAAGACCGAGAGCCCATGACGACATGCTAGAGCAGTTGATCCACTTCTCGCTGCGTCAGCGGCTGATTACCTTCCTCTGCGCGCTCTTTGTCGCCGCCTGGGGCGCTGTGAGCTATCTGAAGCTCCCGATCGACGCTTTTCCCGACGTCGCGCCCGTGCAGGTTCTCGTCGCCATGCGCGCCCCGGGCCTGACGCCCGAAGAGCTGGAGGCGCGCGTCACCGCGCCGATCGAAATCGCCGCCAAGGGCATTCCCTCGCTGACGCATATGCGCTCGACGACGCGCTATTCGATCGCGCTGATCACCTTCGAATTCGCGGAGGGGACGGATATTTACTGGGCGCGCGCGCAGGTCAACGAGCGCCTCTCGCAAGTCCAGGATCAATTGCCGGCGGGCGCATCCGGAGGGCTGGCGCCCATCGTCACGCCGCTCGGCGAGATGGTGATGTTCACCATCGTCGGCGGCGATCTCACGCCGAAGGAGCAGAGAAGCCTCTTCGACTTCACCATCCGCCCGGCGATACGCGGCCTGCCCGGCGTCGCCGATCTCAATGTCCTCGGCGGCTATGTGCGCACCTTCGAGGTGGCGCCGTCGCCCTCGGCCATGGCGGCGCGCGGCGTCACGGTCGAGATGCTGGAATCGGCGCTCAAGGACAACAATAGAAACGACGGCGCCGGCCGCGTGCAGGACGGCGAGGAAGCGCTGCTGGTGCGCGCCGAGGGAAGGCTGCGCTCGCTGGAGGATATTCGCTCGGTCGTGATCGCGGCGCGCCCCACCGGCGTCGTTCGCGTCGGCGACGTGGCGGAAGTGCGCAACGGCGCCCTGCCGCGCAACGGCGTCGTCAGCCGCAACGGCCAGGAAGAGGCGGTCTGGGGGCTGGTTCTGGGCCTGCGCGGCGCCGACGCGCGCACGGTCGTTTCCGGGGTGAAGACGCGGCTCGCCGAGCTTGCGCCGACGCTGCCCAAGGGCGTGACGATCGAGATTTTCTACGATCGCAGCGAGCTGATCGGCAAAGCCGTCTGGACCGTTCAGAAGGTGCTGATCGAGGCCATTGTGCTGGTGGTGATCCTGCTGGTTCTGTTTCTCGGCAATCTCCGCGCGGCGCTCGTGGTTTCGGTGATCCTGCCGCTTGCGGCGCTCGCCACCTTCGGCGTCATGAGATGGTGGGGGCTCTCGGCCAATATCATGTCGCTCGGCGGTCTCGCGATCGCCATCGGCCTTCTCGTCGACTGCGCCGTCGTCGTCGTCGAGAATGTCGAGCATCGGCTCGCGGACGCGCATGACGCAAGCTTCGCTGACCGCGTGTTCATGACTTTCGAGGCGACGCGCGAAGTGGCGCCGCCGCTTGTCTCTGGCGTCGTCATCATCGTCACGGTGTTCCTGCCGCTGCTGTCGCTCGAAGGGCTGGAGGGACGGCTTTTTGCGCCGGTCGCGCTCACCATCGCCTTTGCCCTGGGCTCGGCCTTGCTGCTTTCTCTCACCGTCGTTCCAGCGCTCAGCGCCACCCTGCTGCGGCCCGGCCACGGCGGGGAGCCGTGGCTCGTCCGCAAAATCGCCGCGATCTACGAGCCGCTTTTGCAGCGCGCGCTGGCGCGGCCGCTCGTCGTCGCGGCCATCGCTCTGGGCGGGCTTGCGATCGCCGGCGTGGCGGGGTCGAGAATCGGCCAGACCTTCATGCCGGTGATGAACGAGGGCACGCCTGTCATTACCATCCGCAAACATCCGACGATCAGCGTCGCCGTCGCGGCGGAAACCGACCGGCGGATTCAGCGCGAGATCATGACGAAAGTGCCGGAGGTGAAAGGCATGATGGCGCGCGCCGGCGCCGATGAGCTCGGCATCGATCCGGTCGGCCTCAACGAGACCGACAATTTCCTCACCCTTGCGCCGCAGAAGGAATGGCGCGGGCGCGGCATGGACTGGCTCCTGGACGAGATCAGAGCCGTGCTCGACGGCATCCCGGGCATTTCCTACGCTTTCTCGCAACCCATCGACATGCGCGTGCAGGAGATGATCATCGGCGCGCGCGGCGATGTGGTGGTGAAGATCTTCGGCGACGACATCAACGAATTGAACCGCCTCGCGCGCGACGTCGCGGCGCAGTTGAAGACGATCCCCGGCGCGCGCGACGTGTTCGCGCTGCAGAACGACGGGATGCGTTATCTAACGGCGCGCGTCGACAGGCTGGCGGCGGGGCGTTTCGGCCTTGACGCCAGTGATATTCAGGACGCCTTGCGCGTCTGGGTCGACGGGCAACAGGTCGGCATCGTGCTCGAAGGGCCCATTCGCACGCCGCTGGTCGTGCGCGGCTCCGAAACCTCGCGGCGCTCCTCCGTCGATTTCGCGCGCCTGCCGATGGTGTCGAACGACGGGAAGGTCGTCGAGCTGTCTCAGCTTGCCGACGTAAAGATCGAGAACGGCCCCATTCAGGTCATTCGCGAGGAAGGCCGACGCTTTGCGACGGTGCTCGCCAATGTCGAGGGCCGCGATCTCGTCGGCTTCGTCGACGACGCCAAAGCCGCCGTGGCGCATCATGTGACGACGCCAAGGGGCTACGCCTATCAATGGGGCGGCCAGTTCGAGAACCAGCAGCGCGCGTCGGCGCGCCTTGCGATCGTCGTGCCCATCGCGCTCGCTTTGATCTTCCTGCTGCTCTACTTCACCTTCAATTCCGCGCTGCAGGCGACGCTCGTCTTTTGCAACGTGCCTTTTGCGGCGATCGGCGGCATTCTCGCGCTCTGGCTCTCCGGAGAGTTTCTCTCCGTGCCGGCCTCGGTCGGCTTCATCGCGCTCATCGGCATTGCGGTGCTGAACGGCGTTGTGCTCATCTCCTACATCAACAAGCTGATGGCCGAGGGCGTGGGGACGACGCGCGACGCCGTGGTCGAGGGCGCGCGCCGCCGCATGCGTCCGGTGACTCTCACGGCGACGATCGCCGCTTTCGGCCTCATCCCCTTCCTCTTCGCGACGGGGCCGGGCGCCGAGATCCAGCGCCCGCTGGCGATCGTCGTTATCGGCGGCCTCATCACGGCGACCACGCTGACGCTCGTGCTGCTGCCGATCCTCTACGATCGGGCCATGAGCTGGCGCTTGCGCAAGAAGCGCAACAGCATCGCCGTGCAGAGAACGGCTTCGCTATGACCGGCGCGCCGCTTCTCGCCGCTTTGATACTCGGGCTTGCGGGCCCCGCCTTCGCCGCGCCGCAGCCGCGCGGCGAAGTGACGGCGAGAAACATCGACGGCGCCAGCCAAAAGAAGAGCAAGAAGCCGCTCGGCCATGCGCTGGTGCGCCATCTCGACATGGCGGTGGCGATCGACGCGCAGAGCAGGGCGCTGGCGGCGCAATTCGGCGCGGTCTCGGCGCGCTACGCCACGACGCGCTCGATCTCGCCCGGCTCGCCTTATATCGGCGGAACGCAGCGCAACGCCGTCGCCGGCAATCTGCGTAACTACAATGAGACGGAGATCGAGGCGGGCCTGCCGCTCTGGCTGCCCGGCCAGCGCGACGCGCTGGAGGCGACCGTCTCGAGCGGCGTCATCGAGATCGAGGAAAAGATCGGCCTGCGCCGGCTCGACGTCGCGGGGCTTTTGCGCGACGCCTGGTGGACGGCGCAGCGCACGGCGCGAGAGACGACCGTGGCGCGCAACCGCGTCGCAACGGCGCGCGAGATCGGCTCCGACATGACCCGGCGCGTGGAGCTCGGCGAAGCGGCGCAGGCCGACGCGCTGCTGGCGAAGAATGAATTGCTCGCCGCCGAGACAGAACTCGCGCAGGCGGAAGGCGCCGAAAAAGTCGCGCGCGTAAACTATGCGGCGCTTACCGGCGGCGCGACGCCGGATGGCGCCCTTGAATCGATCAAGCCCGCGGGCGACATCGAGGATCATCCGGCGCTACGCGCGCCGCTCGCCGCGCTGCGCCGCGCCGAGACCCAATTGCAGCTCGTCGAGGCGACGCCGATCGACAATCCGGATGTCGGCGTTTTCGGCCGTCAGGAGCATAATCGGCAATATTCGACCGACCCGTCGCAGTCGGTGACGGATCAGCGCACGGATGCAACGACCGTCGGCGTGCGCATTCGCATACCGCTCCCGACCGAAGGCCGGCAGGCGCCGCGCCAGGCCGAGGCGCTCGCCGAAATGACGCGGGCGCGGGCGGAATATGAGAAGGCCGAGCGCGTCGTTCTCGCCGACATAAAGGCGGCGCGCGCCAATCTCGCCGCCGCGCAGAAGGCCGCGGGCCTCGCCAACAAGCGCCTCTCGGTCGCCAATGAGCAGTTCGAGCTCTCGCGCAAATCCTTCGCGCTCGGCGAGATCAGCGCCTTCGATCTCTACCGCGTGCGGCAATTGCAGTTGGATGCGCAGCGCGCGCAGGCCAGCGCCTCGGTGAATGTGGGCGCGGCGGTATCGCGAGTAAATCAGGCGCAGGGTTACGCGCCGTGATGGGGCATTGCGAGCGAAGCGAAGCAGTCCAGAGCCGCGGTGGCCGCCCTGGATTGCTTCGTCGCTTCGTCTCCTCGCAATGACGGTTCTCTACGGCTTCGCCAATCCATTGGCGTTGATGAAATCGACAACCTCCGCCGTTTCCGACGCCGCGCGCCGCGTCGCCGTCGCCTCGAGCTTGCCGGGGCGCAGGAAGGACGGGAACCAGCCGAGATTGCGCACGTTCCATTTTTCCTGGGGCAGCGCCGCCGGATCGACGCCGGGAATCCTGGCGTTTTTCAAGAGATCCATCGCGCGGCGCGTATCGGTGTGGCAACTCACGCAGTCGGTGTTGAAGAAATGGCTGCGGGCCGGATCGGCGATGAGATCGACGGTTTCCTGAATTTTCTTGATGGTGGCGGGGTTGGAGATTTTAGCGTCGCCGAGGTCGAAGAGTTCGGCGGTCGCAAGCCCCTTGCGTTGCGCCACCGGCAGCGCCGCCTCGCCCGCCGGCAGCGCCGCGTTCTTGCAGGTGATGGGATTGAGATTATTGGGCGCCGGCGTCGGGATGACCTGATGCGGCGTCTCCAACACCGCAAGGCCCTCGGCGAATTGCTTGCCGTCGAGCGCCGGTCCGCGCACCGGAATGAAGCCGCCATTGGGCAATGAGGGAACGACGCCCGGCCCGACAGGCGCCATGGCCAGGAAAATCCAGGGCTCGGGCCCATTATCGGCGAGCCCCATCACCGCCATGGCGCTGAGCTTTCCGCCCGTGAGATGGCGCTCGAGAACATTCACAAGCGCGTCGCGCAGCGGCTTGGCCGAGCGGCGATCGGCGAGGCCCGGATGCACGCCGAGCAGCTTGCCTTGCGTCGAGATTTTCACGGCGCCGAAGCGGCCGTTCGCGAGATCGTCGCGCAGACCGGCGAAGTCGCGCGCGACTTTCTTGAACGCGTCCATGTCCGGCTTGACGCGCGCCTGGCAGCCTTGTTCGGCGGGCGCGTCGAACCCGGCGGCGAAAGTGTAGACAAGATGCGCGGCGACGTCGTGAACCTGCACGGCGCCATTGGCTTGCGTCGTCACCGGCTGCAGGATGAAGCGCACTTGCGGAGATTGTCCGAATTGCTCGGTGACGCCGTGCGTGAGCCCGGGCGCGCCGGGGTCGATGCGCAAACCAGCGACACGCCATGCCTTGATGTCATGCGCCTCCTTGGGCAATTGCACATGATGGCTTCCGATCTGCGTCGCAGGGCCTTCGGCGTTGGCGAGGAATTGCGCAAAGGCGGCTGCGGGCCATAGGGCTTCGCGTTTCGAAGCGTCCTTCGGGTCTGGCGCGGTAAGATCGGCGATCGCGATCGTGTCGGCGAGGTCCGCGGCGTTTTTGGGCGGCGGGAAGAGCCAGGAGACGTCATCCGCCGACAGCGGCGCGCCTGCCGATGCGGTTGGAGCCGTTATCGCCGCTTGTGCGTGGCGCACCTTGGCGGCATGAGTGGATGTCGAGGCTGCCGTCGCCAGAGCGAACACTGAGTACGCTAAGCGCGCACGAAAGCCGTTACGAAAATAATTGGAAGCCATCTCTCGCCCCGCATAAGGTTTTTCTTGAAACGCCGCGGTTGCAAGCTAATGCGATTGCGCCGCGACAGGCAAGGGCCAACGCCGCGCAACCGATGTTTCACATCCCGCGCGACGCGCGCGCGTATCAGTCCTGCTTATTCAAAAATTGCATCACGCGCTCGATCGTCGGCTGGTCGAGCAGCAGCGGCGCGTGGCCTTGGCCGGGGACGGTATGACGTTCGAGCCTCGGCGCGCGTCGCGCCATTTCAGCGAAGGTTTCGATGGAGAGGATGTTCGAGGTCTCGCCGCGCAGCGCGAGTATGGGGTGCTGGGCGAGAGCCGCGAAGGCTTCCCACAAATCCTCGACCTCGCATTCCGGCGTGATGTCGTCGAGCGTATGCGCAAGTTCGGGATCGTAGCGCAGCGCGATCTTGCCGTCCCTTTCTTCGAAGGTCTGGCGCGCGAAGATTTCCCACTGCTCGGGCGTGATCGCGGGGAAGGCCACGCTTGCGGTCAGGCGCATCAGCGCGGCGGCGTCGCTCATTTTCTGGAGCGGCGGCATTTTGCCGACATAGCCCTTGATCAGCAGTAAGCCCTTCTTTTCGATCACGGGGCCGATGTCGTTCAAGATTGCGGCGCTTATCAATCCCGGCCGGGCGCGCGCGAGGCGCATCGTGTGAAGCCCGCCGCGCGAGGTGCCGAAGAAGACAGCCTTGGCGACGCTGGCGTCGGCGAGAACGGCAAAGATGTCGTCTTCTTCCACATCCGGATCGTAATGGCGCCAGTCCTTGTCCCACTCGGAGCGCCCGCGTCCGCGATAATCCAGCGCCAGCACGCGCCGGCCCGATTGCTGCGCCGCTTCGGCCACGAGGCAAAAATCATCCGCCGTGCGCGCGAGCCCCGGCAGGCACACCAGCGGCAGGCGCGTCGCGGCCAGGCAGGGGTAGTCGCGATAATGCAGGCGCAGGCCATCGCGGGCGGTGATGAAATAGCTTCCGGGGGCGAAGGTCGAGCTCACGCAATTGCTCCAATGTCTCGCAGACTTTTACCGCGCCGGGCGGATTGCGCCAAACGCTGCTATTGCAGGAAGAACGTCGCAACGCCGACCTTTCTTGACTTCCCGCGCCGATGCAGCGAGTTTGCGCGCGCCCGAGAGGCCGCCGGGCGCCACCCATAACCGGCAGGAAATCCAACCGCTCATGCGCTCCTATCTCGACTTCGAAAAGCCCGTCGCCGAACTCGAAACCAAAGTGGAGGAGCTGCGGGCGCTGGCCGACAAGGGCGACGGCGTCTCGATCGCGGAGGAGCTGAGCAAGCTCGAGGCCAAGGCGGCGAAGGCGCTTGGCGATCTTTATGCAGTGTTGACGCCCTGGCAGAAGATTCAGGTCGCCCGCCATCCGCAGCGGCCGCATTTCTCGGATTACGTCAAGCAGCTCGTCACCGACTTCACGCCGCTCGCGGGCGACAGGCTGTTTGGCGAGGACTCGGCCATTGTCGGCGGCTTCGGCCGTTTCAAGGGCGAATCCGTCTGCGTGATCGGCCAGGAGAAGGGCTCCGACACGGCGAGTCGGCTCGCGCATAATTTCGGCATGGCGCGGCCGGAGGGCTATCGCAAAGCCGTGCGGCTCATGGAGCTTGCCGATCGTTTCGGTCTGCCGGTGATTTCGCTGGTCGACACGGCGGGCGCGTTTCCGGGCATCGACGCCGAGGAGCGCGGCCAGGCCGAGGCGATTGCGCGCTCGACCGATGTGTCGCTGTCGCTCGGCGTGCCGAATGTGGCCGTCGTCGTGGGCGAAGGGGGCTCCGGCGGCGCCATCGCCATCGCCGCCGCCAATAAGGTTTTGATGCTGGAGCACGCCGTCTATACGGTCGCTTCGCCCGAGGCCTCGGCCTCCATCCTGTGGCGCGATTCCGGCAAGGCGCAGGAAGCTGCGACCAGCATGAAGATCACCGCGCAGGATCTGCTCAAGTTCGGCATCATCGACGTGATCGTCTCCGAGCCGGCCGGCGGCGCGCATCGCGATCCCGCCGCCGCCATCGCCGCCGTGGGCGAGGCCATCTGGTCGGAGCTGTCGCGTTTGGCCAATTTCTCGCGCGAGCAATTGCGCGCCGCGCGGGCGGACAAATTCCTTAACATGGGCCGCAAGATAGAAGCGAAGAGTTAAGGTAAACAACTCGAATTGCAGCGTTTGCCTGGGCCGGCGAAGGGTTTCGACACTTTCTCGTCCCATTCTGCTCGTTAGCTTGCCGGACGGGCGGCAAAGAGCCTGCGCCCGGTAAGAATCGAGTTACGCAACGCAGCGTAAACATCCTGCGGTTGCATATCTGGAACCCGCGAGCCGTCAGGCTCGCGTTCATCTGGCGGGCCCGTCGGCTCGCGGCCGACAAAATGCGCGGGCGCCGGGGCGCTGAGGGGAGCTGAGCGCATGGAACATCGGATCTTGAAGCCGGCCGCGGTCGCCGTCGCTTTCGCCGGCCTGTCGCTTTCCGCCTGCCAGGACAGCGGTCTGTCGCATCGCTCTCTCGCGCCCGTGCCGCCGGAGACGCTCGCCAAGATGGCGCAGCTCGGCACCACCAAAGACGCGCCGATGCTGATCCGCGCCTATAAGAAAGAGGCGGAGCTCGAGATCTGGAAACAGGGTGCGGACGGTAATTACATCCACCTCAAGACCTTCCCCATGTGCCGCTGGTCGGGGCAGCTCGGCCCCAAGACGCAGGAAGGCGACCGTCAGGTGCCGGAGGGCTTCTATTCGATCACCCCGGCCCAGATGAACCCGAACTCGTCCTATTATCTCTCTTTCAACGTCGGCTATCCGAACCAGCTCGACCGCGCCCTGGGCCATACGGGCGGCACGATCATGGTGCATGGCGCCTGCTCTTCGGCCGGCTGTTTCTCCATGACCGACGCGCAGATCGCCGAAATCTACGCCATCGCCCGCTCGAGCTTCGACGGCGGCCAGCGCGCGATCCAGATGCAGTCCTATCCGTTCCGCATGACGGCGGAAAACCTCGCCAAGCACCGGCTGGACGCGAATATCGGCTTCTGGAAAAACCTCAAGGAAGGCAACGACGTTTTCGAGGTGACGAAGCAGGAGCCGCAGGTGGCTTTCTGCGGCCGCCGCTATGTCTTCAATGCGACGCCGGGCGGCGCCATGGACCCGGTCTCGGCCTGTCCGCCTCTCAAGCGCGACCCCGATCTCGTCGCCAGCGTCTCCGCCAAGGCCGCGAAGGACGACGAGAAGATCGCCGAGCTTTCCCAGAGCGTGAAGCCGGTGCGCGTCGTCTATGAGGACGGCGGCCAGCATCCGAGCTTCGCCTCGAAGGCGGGAGAGGCCAGCCGGCCCGAGGCGCTGACGGGGCCGACGGAAATCGCGCTCGAAGAGAAGCCGGCGCGCGCCGTCGACAAATCCGCCCAGCAGCTCGCGACGAAATCCCCGGTGGTGACCATGGCCGCCGCCAAGGCTGCGGCGCAAAGCCACGAAGCCTCGACCGTCGTCCGCGCGCTTGCGCCGGAGCCTCACCGCGAAATGTCGGCGCTGGCTGACGAAAACGGGCCGACGGCGTCGATCAAGAAGGCGCTCAACCCGAAGAAGTAGGGCGCCGCCCCCCGTCCCGGCGCGACTCAGATTGTCGGTAAACCTCCTAGGCGGCCTCGTCCTTCGAGACGCGAGCGTCGCTCGCTCCTCAGGATGAGGCCTAAGTGTTTGGCGCAGATGCAAAAAGCCCCTCATGCTGAGGAGCCTGTGCAGCAGGCGTCTCGAAGCGCGAGGGGCGTCGACGCCGCTTTGCGAATAATTGAGCGCTACCCGCTCGGGCGCGGCTTTCCTTTTGAAAAGCCTTTGTTAACCCGGCCTCGGCAATAGTTGTTGCGGAACGCACAGGGAACGCCTATAAATCGTTCATGATTTGTTTTGAGGCTCGCGGCCTGAGGGCGAGGCGCGCGGCGGTTCGTGTCGCGAGGGGCGGATTATGCTGACAAAGAAACAGAGCGATCTGCTGCGTTTCATCCACGAGCGGCTGAAGGAAACCGGCGTTCCGCCGTCTTTCGACGAGATGAAGGACGCGCTCGATCTGCGCTCGAAGTCCGGCATTCACCGGCTTATTCTCGCTCTCGAGGAGCGCGGCTTCATCCGGCGCCTGCCCAATCGCGCGCGCGCGCTCGAGGTTTTGCGGCTGCCCGAATCGGCGACGCCCAGGGGCGGCGGGGCCGCGCGCGGCGGGAAGTTCTCGCCGTCGGTCATTCAAGGCAATCTGGGCCGCGTTCGGCCGCTGCACGAGCGCGGGGAGGACGAGGCGAATCAACAGGTCGCGATTCCCGTGATGGGCCGCATCGCCGCCGGCACGCCGATCTCAGCCATCCAAAGCCGCAGCCATACCATCAGCCTGCCGCCCGAGATGCTATCGAGCGGCGAGCATTTCGCGCTGGAAGTGCGCGGCGACTCCATGATCGAGGCTGGTATTCTGGACGGCGACACGGTCGTCATCAAGAAACAGGACTATGCCGACACCGGCGACATTGTCGTCGCGCTGATCGAGGACGAGGAAGCGACGTTGAAGCGGCTACGCAAGCGCGGCGCGTCGATCGCGCTGGAGGCGGCGAACCCTGCCTATGAGACGCGCATTTTCGGGCCGGACAAGGTGCGCATCCAGGGCAAGCTGGTGAGCCTGCTGCGGAAGTACTGACATCCACAGTCACCCCGTCGTCATTGCGAGGAGCGAAGCGACGAAGCAACCCAGGGGCAGCCATCGCGGCCCTGGATTGCTTCGCTTCGCTCGCAATGACGGTCGGTGGTTTTCGCATGGATTCCCAACCCGCCTCTCACGCGATTACTCCAGCGGCTCTGCAAGCTCTGCTTCCTCAGCGCTTTCATCCTCCTGCGCCACCGCGCGTCGGATCTGCTGCGCGGGTTTCGGCGACCAGGGCCGGTCTTCGTCGACGCCTCGCGCCGTCGTCCACGCGACCGCGCCGCCTTCCAGAATTCGTAGCGAGACCGCGCCGGTTTCCGCCAGCTTGCGCCGGTCGATCACGATCGGCGCTTCGCAGCCTTCCGGCGCCCGCAGCGGCGTGACGATGATTGCGGCGCGGGCGCAGTCTTCGAGAAGCGCCGCGCGGGACGTCGCCAGTGCGACGATCCTCCCATCGGCGGCCTTGCCGATACAGCCATAGTCGTCGCAGGACGCCGCTTTCGCCTCGTCGACGGCGCGCGTGTCCGCGTCGGCGCGCAGCCATTGTTCCGCGGCGAAGGCGCCGGGTTTCTTGCCGAGCAGCGCGAGCTCGCCCGACGGCCTGCGCAAAGCCGCCGCCTCACCCGTCGCGGGAATGGCGATGTCGAAGCGCTCGGCGTTCGTCGCCCCCATGAGGCCGATTAAAGCGAGCGGGATCGCCGTCGCCCGCCACGGCCATGTTCGCCACAGAACCGCCGATAGAACGGCGAGCGCCAGAAAAACCATCGACCAGGGCGCGAAGGCCTTCACATGCAGGCTCGCTCCAGGCACGTTGGCGATGAGGCCGGCGAGCCAGATCACGAGATTGATCCCCATCTCGAGGTAGCGCCAGATGAAACCGTCGAGGCCGAAGGGGTAGAGCGCCGCGCCGATCAAAGCGCAGGGCACGGCGAAGAACTCGATCGCCATCAGCGTCATCGGATTGCCGATGAGCACATAAGGGCTCAACTCGTGGAAATCGTAGGCCATGAAGGAGGCGGTGGCGGAGGTCGCGCAAAGCGTTGCGACAAGCGCCGCGCCCGGCCCGTGCAACAGGCGCTCGGCGATCGTCTCTCGCCACTCGGCGAGGCGGCTGCGCAGGCCAACCCCGAGCGTGCGCGCGCTTCTCTCGGTGAGCTGGTCGCCGCGCCATTCGTAGATGGCGATGAGCGCCGCGACGGCGGCGAAGGAAAGCTGGAAGCTCGCGCCCATGATCGCCTCGGGCTCGACGGCCATGACGGCGAAGGCGGCGAGCGCGAGATTGCGCATGGAGAGCGAGGGGCGGTCGAACAACACCGCCCCGAGCATGATCAGCGTCATGACCAGCGCGCGTTCCGTGCCGACGCGCGACCCCGTGCCGATGTCGTAGAGAATAGCGCCGATCATCGCGAGCGCCGCCGCCCATTTCTTGATCGGATAGTTGAGCGCGAGCGCCTGCGACATGGCCAGCAAGCGCCGCAGGCCGACGAAGAAAATGCCGGCGACAAGCGTCATCTGCATGCCGGAGATGGTGACGATGTGGAAAATGCCGGCCCGGCGGATAAGATCCTTCGCGCTCTCGGACAGAAAATCGCGCTTGCCGGTCACCATGGCGGCGGCGATGGCGCCCGCGTCGCCGCCAATCGTCTTGTAGACGCGCAGCGCCAAGGCGTTGCGGATGCGATCGACCGAGGCGAAAAAACGCAGCGACAGCGGCGCAGGATCGGGCGGCGGCATGGTTTCGATCCGCCCCAGCGCATTGCCCACGCCGCCGAGCCCCGCAAAAAAAGCGTCGCGAGAAAAGTCATAGCCGCCCGGCAGCGCCGCGCGGGCCGGCGGCATCAGCCGGGCCTTCAAGGCGATGAAATCGCCCGCGGCGAAAGTTGGCTCGCCGCGCATGGTGAGCCGCACGCGGGTGGGAGCCACGCCGCCCGGCAGACCTTCGGCGCTCGCGACCTGCAGCACGAAGCGCGCGCCGGCGCGGCGCGGGTCGATTTCTTCGACGAAGCCGGTAAGCTCGCCAACGCCCACGCGCGGCACGATCGGCGCGGCGACTCGCGCGGCGCGCCAGGCGCCGGAGGTAAAGCCCGCGGCCACCAATGCGAGCGCGAGAAAGAGCGCATATGCGCGGGCATGGCGGCGCGTGGCGAAGGCGAGCGCGGCAAAACCCGTCAGCGCGCCAATGCATAAAAAGAGAGACGGCTCACGCTCGGCGGCGAAATAAAGGACGACGCCCGCGCCGGTCGCGACGGCGCGCCACAGGAAAGGGCGCCGCAGCTCGGTTTCCTGCGCATAGGCGTCGCGCAGGGCGCTCGCGAGCCTTCGCGCGTGCGGCGCGAGCCGGAGGGCGAGGGCGCCCTCGCGCTCGTCTCTCTCGGCCGCGCGCGTCGCCTCGCTCACGCCAACGCCCTGGGTTCGGATGCCTCAGGGTAAGGTTAATGCGGATTCTGCCGGCGCGCCACGCCCTGGTTATAGGAAGAACCGTGCCGGTTTGTCGGCAAAGCTCCGAGGCGGCCTCGTCCTTCGAGACACGAGCTTTGCTCGCTCCTCAGGAAGAGGCCTAAATATTTGGTGCAGATGCAGAAGCCCCTCCTGCTGAGGAGCCTGCGCAGCAGGCGTCTCGAAGCGCGAGGGGCGCCAACGCCAGTTTATCGGCAGGCTAAACTGCGCTCACGCGCTCGCGCGGCCCTTGCGTCTTTTGCCGCCGCTCGGGCCGCGGCCATGGGTGGGAGAGGCGCCGCCTTCGATGCCCTGCGGCTCTTCCATTTGGAGATAGCGCACGCCGAGGAAGAACAGGATTTGCGCGTCGCCCATAGGCGGCTCGCTGCTTTGGCGCGACCTTTTTTCGCGCTTCCGGAACTCGACGACGTCCCCCATATCACTCTCCGCAACCGCTGCAGAAAAGGTGAATCAAGCGTTACTGCGATTAGGGAGCCGCGACGGTTAATGTTCCGTCAACGTCGGGACGTTAATTTGAAAAGCAAAATCTGCGTAAGTGTTTGAGTAGTGGACGCGTCATGCAGTCAGACAAGAGTCGCGGGCGAATTGCCGACGCCTCGCTTTTGCGGGTGGTTGTCGATCAATTCGTTGAACGACCCGCGCATCCGATCGGCGACATAAAGCAATTCGAACAGCTCGCGCTCGGCCTCATCGATCTTCTCGACGCGGGGTCGGTCGCCCGCGTCGTGCGGCCGCTGTGCTTTTATGCGGAAACCCCGCGAACGATCTTCGCCCGCCTGCTCGAGAAAGGCGGCGCTTGCGCGGAGCTGGCTTTGGCCTTCGCGCCGAGCCTGCCGCGCGAGCATCTGCTTGCAACGGCGCGGCAGGGGGAGCCGGCGCTCGTGCGCGCGCTGGCGCAGCGCACCGATCTCGATCGCGAGATGGTGGACGCGCTGGCCCTGCGCGGCGAGAGGGAAACGCTTCGCGCGCTTGCCGCCAACTGGTCCGCGCATCTCGATACGGCGGCGCGGCGCGCGCTCGTATTGGCGGCGCGCGACGACATTACTCTGGCGCGCATCCTTCTCGATCGCGACGATCGCGCCATCGAGCCCGAGGCGCTCTTTCTGGCGGCGACGCGGCTCGAACGCACAGGGATCATCCTCAACGCCTGCCGGCGCGCGCTCTCCAGCGGGCATATGGAGATGCGCCAGGCCGAGTCGGGGTTCGTCTCGCGACTCGAAAGCGCCGCGCTGCGCCGGGATCGGGATGCGATGGCGGCGCTCCTCGCCGACGCTCTGGACTGCCGGAAAGAGCGCGCCCGCGCCGTAGTTTCGGATAGTCAGGGGGAGGCGCTGGCCTTGGCGCTGGCGGCGCTGGGCGTGGACCCCGACGCCGCGACCCGTTTGTTTCTCTGCGCCGATCCGGCGATTTCCCACGATGTGGAGCGCGTGCGCGCGCTTGTCGCTTTGGTGCGCTCGACGCCCCAGCGCGCCGCCATGCAGCTCGTCGCCGCGATGACGGGGGCGGCCAAAGGCGAAAGAGACGCGCTGCGCCGCCTCAATGCGCGCGACGAGGGGGCGGCTGCATCCGCTTGGCGACGCGCCCTGCCGCGCGCGGAGACGGTGCGCAAATTCGATCAATCGGCGTGAGGTCGGGAGTGGGGCGGAAGGGCGCGCGGCGCCCCCCGGAGACGTTGTGGCCTTGAAAGACCGCAAAATGCCGCTGCGCACGTCTCATACCATTTCCGTTTGAACAGCTCGCATTGGCGTTTGTCATTCCCGACTCCAATTATGCACTTGGCATAACGAGTACAAAATGAGTGAGATTGACATCCCTATCGATCCGGTCCGGAATGCGCTCCTTTCATGGATTCGCGCATCTGAACGGAACGAGGGAACAGTGACGTCTTTTGATGTTGGGAGGGGCGATTTCCCTTGGGGGACAAAGGGAGAGCTAAATAGAATCGGTGAAAAATTACGAAGCGGCGAGACTCTGGATGACGTGGACGCGCGGAAGCTCGACATATGGCGTGCGTCGCACTTCCACGTAATGAATGCGTTTCAGGCTATGCTTCGGAGGCGCACGAAAGATCGCCCAATAACTGTAGCCCAGAGGCACAAGCGACGCGTTACGATCATAGATAAGTTATCGCGCGAACCTAGTATGCAGTTAGCGCGAATGGATGATGTCGCCGGCATCAGGCTTATTTTTAACTCAATCGCGGAGATGAGAGCTTTTAGGAAGGACTTCCTTTCGTCTAGGCACGCCCATAAAAAAAAATGATACAGATAAATATGACTATACGAAAACTCCTAAGAAAAGCGGTTATCGAGGCATTCACGATATATATTCGTATAACTCTGAATCAGCTAACCATAAGAAGTTTAATGGCACCATGATTGAGGTCCAGTATAGGACGATACATACCCACGCGTGGGCTACGGCTAATGAAGTTGTGACAATGACAACAGGGCAGAGAACAAAGTTCAATAACGCAGATGACACCTATATGGAATACTTCAGGCTCTCGTCCGAGATTTTCGCTAGGGCGTTCGACCGGATCGCTGGGGTATGTTCAGAAAAAACGAATAGCGAGCTTTTAGAGAAATTCTCTTATCTCGACGCAACGACGAGCATCTCGCATCGCCTTCGCCATCTCAATATGGCTCGTGAGCAGATAGATCATTTTAACGGAGGGGTCGTTCTTAAGTTCGCGCCGGATGGGTCTTTGACAGTATTTTACGTTCCTCGTTTCGAAAACGCGATGGAATTCTATTTTAAAATTGAAAAATCTAATCCAGATGATGACGTTGTTTTGGTCAATTCATCTGAAGCTGGGCACATTCGGTCCGCTTATCGTAATTACTTCTCAGATACCAGTGAATTTCTGTCGCTTCTTGAAAGCGCCAGGACCATAATATCAGAAGACGGAGATGGAGTGGCCTATGAGCCGGGATGATGAAAAACTTCAACGGTCTTGCCTTCGCCGCCCAACGGCTCAGGGTCGCGATCTGCCATGGCTTCGCGAATGCGATGCGCCATAAACCAAGCCGTGCGGTAGGAGCCAGGCCGAGATTGCGCATAAGCTGATGGGCCGAAATGCCCTTCTTGCTCGACGCCATAAGGTGAAAGCCGAGCGCCCACTTGTTCAGAGGGACGTGGCTTGACTCCATGACGGTCCCAACCGTCACGGTGAAATGCTCGCGGCAGGAGCGGCAAACAAAGAGGCCGGGGCGATGCGATTTGCCTTCAAGGCGCGTCGCCTGACTGGTTTTGCTCTGGATTCCCGATCGCTCGCTGCGCGCGTCGGGAATGACAGCCGAACCGATCAAGCGGAACCCATATCAGCCGCAAAAAGCTGGCATACTCGGCAGAGCGCAACCTTTTTAGGAAACCCGTCCCTTGCGATCCGCCCAGGCCAAACCCGCTGGCGTCCTCGCGCGCTGGCGCGCCATTCCGCTTTATCTGCGCATCATCGCCGGCGTCGCGCTCGGCCTCTTCGCGGGCGTCGCGCTCGGCGCGGACGCCGCGCCGCTCGCCATGCCCGCCAAGCTCGTTTTGCGTGTGCTCGGCGCGCTGGCGCCGCCGCTCATTCTGCTCGCCATCGTTCAGGCGCTCATGCGCGCCCATTTGGGCGGCGGCGAGGCCCGGCGGCTGGTCTCCCTGCTTTTGACCAATACGCTCGTCGCTATCGGCGTCGGCCTGCTTGTCGCCAATATCGTACAGCCCGGCGCCTGGACGACGGCCAGCCCGCCCCCGGCGCCCGCCGCCAAGGCCTCCGGCGCCGTCGATCCGCTCGCGCAGTTCTTCGACGCCGTGCCCAAGAGCATCGCCGGGCCCTTTTCCGACGACGGCGCGGTCATGGGCGTCATCTTCATCGCGCTGGCCTTCGGCGTCGCCTTGCGCGGCGTCAGGCATCATGAGGTGCGCACGGTCGAAGACCTCGTGCATGTCGCGCTCACGAGCCTCGTCGCGATCCTGCACTGGATCATCGACTTCGTGCCGCTCGCCGTCTTCGGCATTGTCGCGAGCATCGTCGGCGTGAAAGGTTTCCATGATTTCGTGGCGCTCGGCGGCTTCGTGCTCGCTGTCCTTATCGGGCTCGCGCTGCAGGCCGGCTATTACATGACGCGGGTGCGGCTTCAGAGCTGGGTGCGGCCGCTCGACCTCCTCCGCGGCGTGCGTGACGCGCTGGTGATGGCCTTTTCCACCGGCAGCTCGACCGCCACCATGCCGGTCACATATGAATGCCTGCGGCAGAATGTCGGGCTGCGCGAGCAATCGGCGAGCATGGGCGCGCTCGTCGGCTCGAATTTCAATAATGACGGCACGGCGCTTTATGAGGCCATGTCGGCGCTTTTCGTGGCGCAATTGCTCGGCATGCATCTGACGCTCGGCCAGCAGTTCACGGTCGTTCTGACCTCGGTCATCGCCTCCGTCGGCGCCGCCGGCATTCCGGAGGCCGGGCTCGTCACCATGACCATGGTGTTCAAGGCCGTCGCGCTGCCGACCGATTACATCGCCATGCTGCTGACAGTGGATTGGCTCCTCGACCGCTGCCGCACCGCGATCAATGTCATGGGCGACGTGACGGTGAGCTGCCTCTTGGACGGCAAGACACGCCACAGCGGCGGCGAGAGCGAAAAACTTCTAAATCAGGACACGAACGCGTCACGGCCATGACGCAGCGTGAGGTCCGTCACGCCGCCAGCTCGACGAAGACGCGGCCGTCGCGGTCTTCGATCTCGATGAACCAAAGGTCGGGGTCGAACATGATCTCGCGCTTGAGGCGGGCCTCCGCCTCGGCCGGTTCGACCCAGTCGCCCTTGTGGACTTTGGAGAACAGCCGATCGACGCCCTCGGGCATCGCTTCGCTTTGCGGGGCGGGGCCGTAGACGGCGGCGCGGCCGTCGAGGCGATCGAGCTTGATGAAGACGGCGCCCGCTTCCGCGGCGCCGCGCCGCCGCAACATGGCGACCGCTCCCTCCACCTCGGCGCGGCGGATGAGGGCAGCTACAAAAATATCGGATCGCAGACGCATGCCTCTAACTTAGAGCGAAATGCGTCCGCGGTCTAAGCCTGTCTCTCTCAGTGCGGCGTTGCGGCGCGGCTGGCCAGCAGCTTGGCGACCTTGGCGGTAAGCTCGCCCTTGGGGGGCAGGCCGTTGTCGCGCTCGAATTTTTCGATCGCCCGGCGGGTGCCGTCGCTCATCACGCCGTCAGCTTTCACCACATAGCCGAGCCGCTGTAGCGCGCGCTGCGCGAAGGCCACGCCCTCGCTCGGGGCCAGCGTCTGCGCCTCGGCCTTGGGCTGCGTCTGCGCCTCCGGCTTGGGCAGGGGCTGCGCCTGAGGCTTGCTCTGAGTCTGCGCCCGAGCGGGCTTGGAGGCTGTGGTCTTCGCCGCCTCCGGGCCGCCCAACACGGCCGCGATCTGATCGTGAGAGACGGGCTCGCGCTTCTTTTCGATCTTGGCGGCCGGCGACGCCTCGGTTTTCAGGATCACGGCCTTCAGCGCCGCTGCGTCCGCCTTTGTGGGCTTGGCAGCGGGAAGCGCTGGCGCCGGCTCCGGCTTCGCCGCCAAATCCGTCTCGACGGCGGCTTCCATCTGCGCCGGGCGCGCGCGCGGGGTCGGCGCGTCGGACTCTTCGACATAGCGCGGCGCAAGCTTGCGCGAGGAGAAGAGCGGGGCGGGGTGATGGCCGTCCTGCAGGAAGAGGGCGTTCATTGGCACGCCCACAAACGCCAGCCCGCCGATGCCCAAAAGCAACATCACGCCCACGCGATGGGGCGCGAAAACGCGCGCGAGCACCGAACGCTTCTTCTTTGGCAAGCGAAACGGCTCGTCGTGGAACTCCGGGTCGGGAGCGGGGCCGCGCCGCCTGGGCGCGCGTTCCTCGGGGAATTCGTCGTATCTGGAGGCGCTGAGCGAGAGGTCACGCAATTTTCTTCACCGTTCCTTTTTCGTGGCCGGCGTCGGCGCCGTGCCGCGGAATGGTTTCGATCTTGGCGGAAGGGTTCGTGCTGCGCGCCGGCTCGCGGCAATCGAGCGGCAGGCGGATCGTGACGGAGGTGCCTTTCTTGGGCGCGCTTTCCACAGTGATGCCGCCGCCGTGAAGGCCGACGAGGCCGCGCACCACGGAAAGGCCGAGGCCGGTGCCTTCATAGGCGCGATCATGCGCGGCGCTGGCCTGGAAGAAAGGATCGCCGAGACGCGAGAGATCGCCCGGCGCAATGCCGATGCCCGTGTCGGCGACGGTCACTGCCAGGAGATTGCCCTCCGGGGCGACGCGCACGCAGACTTTCCCGCCCGCCGGGGTGAATTTCACGGCGTTCGAGAGAAGATTGAGAAGAATCTGCTTGCAAGCCCGCTTGTCGGCGACGAACTCGTCCATTTTGCCGCGATAGTCGCGATCGAGCGTCACGCCGCCCTGATCGGCTTTCAATTGCACCATGTCGCAGCATTGGTCGATGAGCGAAGGGAGGTCGAAAGGCTCGGGGAAAATCTGCATCGAGCCCGATTCGATCTTCGACATGTCGAGGATCGTATTCACGACTTCGAGCAGGTGATTTCCGGAATTGGCGATGATCTGCGCATATTCACGTTGCTTCGCCGGATCGTTCGGCGCGAGCTCCGCATTGGCGAGCATTTCGGAGAATCCGATGATGGCGTTGAGCGGCGTGCGCAGCTCGTGGCTGACATTGGCGAGGAAGCGCGTCTTGCCGGCGGTTGCGCGCTCGCTTTCGGCTCGCGCGGCGGCGATCGCGTCTTCCGCGCGCTTTTCGACCGTGACGTCGCGCAGAATGCAAACGACCGGCAGCGCGGCGTTCGCCTGGCCGATCTTGGGAAAATCGCCTTCGACAGGCTGCGCGAGACCCATGCGCGCGTCGAAATAATTGAACACCGGCTCGACATATTTGCCCGACGCCGAGGGCGCGAGGCCCACCTGCACGCGCAGCAAGGCCGTCATCGTCGCGCGCCGTTCGAAGACGTCGGAGACGAGCTTCAGAAAGGCGGGCCGGTCGGCGATATGCACGCGCTGGAAGAAGCCGCGTCCGATGAGATCGCGGCGTTCGAGGTGATAGGCCTTATGGGCGTCGCCGACGATGTTCTCGACGGCGCCGCTGCGATCGAATTGCAGAACGATGTCGCCGATGGCGTCCGTCAACAGCCGCAGGTCGCGCGCGCTGATCGAATCGGCGCGCGCCCGCGCGCGTTCGGCGCGAATCGCGCAAGCCGCCACGAAGGCGATGTAGAGCATGAGCGGCGCAGCGACGACCGCGGAGTTGACGGCGCGTTCGAAATCGATCGGATTCGCAAAGCCCGCGTAGCCGATGAGCGCAACGCCCGAAGCGACGACGATCGCCGTCGAGACGATGCGCGCGGTCATCGCGCTCTCGACAAGCGCGATAATCAGCAAAGTAACGCTGATGGCTTCATATCCCTGGGTCGACGCCGCGACGGCCGCCGCCATCGCGAGCCAGCCGAAGATCGAGAGAGTCTGCGCGAGACGCAGATTGCCTGTGCGCGCGAGAACGCCCACCGAAATCAACGGGATTTGCGCCAGAGCGAAGATGCCGGCCTCGGACGTCGTGGGGGCTTCGTGGAGAAACAGCCAGATCGGCGCGCTGAGAAGCGCGCAAGCGGCGATCAGCAAGCGCGGCATGATGAAACAGCGTTGGCGCGCCATTTCGATTGGACGCTCGCCAACGCTTTCATGGATGAGATGGTCGATCCACGGGACTGACCGCTCGAATGAGTCTATTTTACTCAAATCACGCGCTCCTACTGCGCCGGAACCTCGCAGATCTATCTTAAGTGACTGCTAAACGGCTGCAGCCGCGTATTATTTCCCAATCTTAGACGTCAGGATGGTTTGTATTTCCTTGCGATCGGCAGTGGGATTTGATCCTTCTTGTTTACCGTTGCTTAATCTCCGGACGCGAGAAACTGGTACGCGCCGGCGACAGCGCAAGCGTGATTGGGCGCGGTCGAAAAGGCTGCGCGCGATGTCGGGGAGCGCCCGGTGATTTTTCTCCTCAAATGCCTTGCTTGCATCGCGATCGTGATCTTCGCCATCCAGTGGCGCGAAGAAGCAGAGGCGCCGACTCGCGAATCGCATGCGCATGTCGCAGCGCCCAAGCCGCCGCGTCGTCCCTCGATCGAGGACAGCGCCAGAGAATGGGTCCAGGCCGGCGCCGATGCGCTGGCGTCGGCGGCGCGCGAGAAATGTCTTGCGGCGCCTCGCGATTGCGCCGCTACGCTGCAGCGCCTGCAGGGCGCCGCGCAAGAGCGATAAAGCGCCGGGCGCAACAGCCAAGCCGCGTCAAAACAGGACGGCTTTTGCGTAATTGAAAAATTAACCGTAATGATGGATTTCGTTGGCGAGCGATCCGGAGGCCAAGCGCTCCACTGACCGCGCGTTTTCATGCAACGTCCGTTGCGCGCGCCATCCCTTTTACAGCTTCCAGGAGGCGGTATGACCGACGAATCCGTTTCGCAGCACGACGATAACCAGTCCCCAGTCGCGCTCGACAATTTGCAGGAGCTACTCAAGGCGGCGCGCGCCGAGCGCGATCGTCAGATCTTCGAGAAAACCGAAATCGTCGCCAAGGCCAACGCCTACGCCAAGGAGCGCGACGATCTGAAAGAGCAGCTCGCTTCGGTTCTCTCCGAGCGCGACCAGATCATCGGCGATGTCGTCGCCGATCACGACAAGGTCGTGGCGGACATCACGTCCCAGCGCGATCAGCTCGCCCATGAAAAGGCCGCCGTCGAAACCTCGCTGAAGGAGGCGATCCGCCGCGCCGATGACGCTTCGTCCGAGATCGCCCGGCTGCGCCGCGCGCTCGACGCCAAGCCGCCGACGGACCTCATCGGCGTGCTCCTGGCGATCCTCGCGGAAAATGCCAAGGCCGCCGTCGCCTGGGTGCGCTCGAAGATTCCCGCCGACAGCCCGGCGCTGCCCTATTTCGACAAGACCGTCGAAACCTCGACCAAGCTCGGCTGCGCGGCGGTGAAGCTGACCAAGGAGCTCTACGTCTGGGCGAAGCCCCGCGCGATCGAGCTCTACAAGCTCGGCAAGGCCAAGGTCCAAGAGCTGGTTGCCGAGCAGGGCAAGAAGTAAAGGCGCGCGGGCGTCCGAGCTGGCGCCCAAACTGGAGCCATTGTCATTCCCGGCGGCCCGTAAGGTCCGCTGGGAATCCAGCATGATTGCCGCCTTTGGATTCAACGTGGCCGCGTCGTCCATAATCGCGCGAGCGAGCGCTACCTGCTCACTTACTCAAGCAAGACTAGAAAACGCGTAGAGATAACTACTTACCAACCAGATACTTCATGAAAGCGGAACTCAGGGTGGGGACCGTGACCGCGACCTCGATGTCGGAGTTTCTCGCTGAAGAGCGCGCAGGATGAGCGGATGCTCCAGAGCGCGCTAGGAAAAGCCATTCAGGAGTCGTTCCAGACGATTGTCCATGAGCCGCTTCCCGGCCGAATCGGGCTGCTGCTGCTTCAATTGGCCCTGGGGAAGGTTATAAGTCCCGAAACTGACGAGGCTCCTCGAGGCGACGCCGTGGCCTTGATGGACGAACCCGAGAAGCTACTCGCCAAAGCGACCCGGCATGTCGCCCAGGCCGAAAGAATTGTTGCGGGCCAACGAGAGCGGATCGTCCGACTGCGGGCGCAGGATTTTCCGATCGAAGAAGCTTTGCAGCTACTGGATACTTTCATCAGAACGCTTTCTACCATGAAAGACCATCAACGCCTTCTACGCGAAGAGGCGGAAGGCAAAGACGTGAGCGCTGGATGGCTCTTTTCGCGCGTCGTTGCTCGCACGCCGCAGAATGTCGCCGTCTGAGCCCGAGTTGAGGCCTCGACCTCGCCCGCCCGGCGACGGCCGGGGACGGCGCGCTTTCAACCCCCGCCGCCATAGGCGCCGTCGCCTTCGGGATGATCGCAACCCTTTCTTTTGGGGCCGGGCGCTGCTATCCGAAGCGCCATGAGCACCCCCCGCAAATTCGACAACATCCGCAATTTCTCGATCGTGGCGCATATCGACCACGGCAAATCGACGCTCGCCGACCGGCTGATCCAGGAGACCGGGACGCTCGCGGCGCGCGAGATGGTCGAGCAGGTGCTCGATTCCATGGATATCGAGCGCGAGCGCGGCATCACCATCAAGGCGCAGACGGTGCGCCTGCATTACCGGGGCGCGGACGGCAAGGATTACGTCCTGAACCTGATGGATACGCCCGGCCACGTCGATTTCGCCTATGAGGTCTCGCGCTCGCTCAAGGCCTGCGAGGGCTCGCTGCTCGTAGTGGACGCCTCCCAGGGCGTCGAGGCGCAGACGCTCGCCAATGTCTATCAGGCGATCGACGCGGGGCACGAGATCGTGCCCGTGCTCAACAAGATCGACCTGCCGGCCGCCGAGCCCGACCGCATCAAGGAGCAGATCGAGGAGGTGATCGGCCTCGACGCCAAAGACGCCGTGCTCATCTCGGCCAAGACCGGCATCGGCATTCCCGACGTGCTGGAGGCGATCGTGACCCGCCTGCCGCCGCCCCAGGGCGACGAAAAGGCGCCCCTGAAGGCGCTGCTGGTCGATAGCTGGTACGACGCCTATCTCGGCGTCGTGGTGCTGGTGCGCATCTTCGACGGCACGCTGAAAAAGGGCCAGAAGATCCAGATGATGGGCACGGGCGCCCATTACGAGGTCGACAAGATCGGCGTCTTCCGCCCCAAGATGCAGGACGTCGCCCAGCTCGGGCCGGGCGAGGTCGGCTTCATCACCGCGCAGATCAAGCAGGTGGCGGATACGCGCGTCGGCGACACGATCACCGACGAGCGCAAGCCCTGCGACGAGGCGCTGCCGGGCTTCAAGCCGGCGCAGCCGGTGGTGTTCTGCGGCCTCTTCCCCGTCGACGCCGCCGATTTCGAGGATTTGCGCGCCGCCATCGGCAAGCTGCGCCTGAACGACGCGAGCTTCTCCTATGAGATGGAGACCTCGGCCGCGCTCGGTTTCGGCTTCCGCTGCGGCTTTTTGGGCCTGCTGCATCTCGAAATTATTCAGGAGCGCCTGTCGCGCGAGTTCAACCTCGACCTGATCGCGACGGCGCCTTCGGTCGTCTACAAAATCCTGCTCACCAATGGCGACGAGATCGAGCTGCACAATCCGGCCGACATGCCGGATGTGGTGAAGATCGAGGAGATCAAAGAGCCCTGGATTCGCGCCACGATTCTGACGCCCGACGATTATCTGGGCTCGGTGCTGAAGCTCTGTCAGGATCGGCGCGGCATACAGGTGGATTTGAATTACGTCGGCAAGCGCGCCATGGCGGTCTATGACCTGCCGCTCAACGAGGTGGTGTTCGACTTCTACGATCGCCTGAAGTCGATCTCGAAGGGCTACGCCTCATTCGACTACCAGCTCACCGACTATCGCGCCGGCGATCTGGTGAAGATGAGCATTCTCGTGAACGCCGAGCCGGTGGACGCTTTGTCCATGCTCGTGCACCGCACCCGCGCCGAGGGGCGCGGCCGGCAGATGTGCGAGAAGCTCAAGGAGCTGATCCCGCCGCATATGTTCCAGGTGCCGATCCAGGCCGCGCTCGGGGGCAAGATCATCGCCCGCGAAACCGTGCGCGCCTTCCGCAAGGACGTGACCGCCAAATGCTATGGCGGCGACGTGACCCGCAAGCGGAAGCTCTTGGAGAAGCAGAAGGAAGGCAAGAAGAAGATGCGCCAGTTCGGGCGGGTGGAGATCCCGCAGGAGGCGTTTATCGCGGCGCTGAAGATGGAGGACTAGGGGGCTTTTGCCGGCTGTTGTCCGTCGTGCCTGCGGCTCAGCGTGGATGGCCGGGACAAGCCCGGCTATGACGGTGGGGCGCTAGATTTTATGCTTTCCTATGCGCCTTCGGGCCATCAGATGACTTTGTAAGAGCGCGCCGGCTCCTCTCCCCGCTTGCGGGGAGAGGTTGGGTGAGGGGCCGGGGGATTAATTGAGAGATTTGTCATGCGTGGTCTGCGTTTCATCGAAACCCGCCGGTCTCGTGAGCTGAGACGCGACGCCACGTCAGCGGAAAAGATCATGTGGGGGCGGCTGAGGAATAGAAATCTTGGCGGCTTCAAATTCGTGCGCCAGGAGCCGATTGGGCCTTTCATCGCTGATTTTGTTTGCAGGGAATGTAAGTTGATAGTCGAGATCGACGGTGAAACGCATTCCAACCAAGAAGAGATCGCGGCGGATGTGCGACGCTCAGACTATTTGAATGCACAGGGCTATCAGGTGATCCGCTTCACGAACCAGCAGGTTTATGAGAATGCCGATGCTGTTGCGGAGGCGATATTGGCGGCTCTCTCGCGACGCCCCGGCTTAATCACCCGGGCCCCTCACCCAGCCTCTCCCCGCTTGCGGAGAGAGGAGTTTACCCCCTCGCCAGCGCGATCATCACCGCTCCCGCCAGCATCACCGCCGCGCCGAGGAGGCGCCCGCCGGTCTCCTCCTTCAGCACATGGGAGCTTGCGAGCACGGTGAAGAGCGCCGAGAGGCGCTTGATGGCGATGACATAGGGCGTGAACAGGATCGTCAGCGCCCACATCTGCACCGTATTGCCGAAGGCCATCGCCGAGCCTGCGAGCAGCGCGTAGCGTAGCGAGGAGAGGCGCGGCGTCTTGCGTGGTCCGAGCGCCCAATAGACATTCGCGCAAAGCGCGATGACGACCGTCACGGCCGCGATCCATATGAGCGGCGTCGAGGCCTTCACGCCGAGCTTGTCGATATTGGCGGTGACGCTCCAGATCGTGGCGGTGACGAGCATGTAGCGCGCGCCGGCGTCCCGGACGAAGACGGCGAAATTGAACCTTTTGCCGTTCGCCCGGTTGGCGTCGAGAAGGCCGACGCCGAGCACGGTGAACAGCACGCCGAACATCCCCATCGGCGGCGCCTGCTCGCCGGTCATGATCGGCGAGGTGACAAGCATCAGCACCGGCGTCAGCAGCACCAGCGGCGCGACGAGCGAGGCGTCGGAGAGGCGGAAACCCCTTATGTACAGGAAATAAGCGACGACGTTGAGAACGCCGGACCAGGCGAGGAGCTTCGTAAAGCCCGGCTGCGTCAGCGCGTCGAGCGTCGCGATCGGCGCGGCGGCGAGCCCCGGATAGACAATGAGGCAGGCGATGACGAGCAGCAGCGCGCCGGCGTTCCATTGGGCGGCGAGGATCGCGCGGTCGTCGGCATAGCGCGTCGCGGCCTTGGTGCCGAGATCGGTGGCGGATTGGCAGAGCGCGGTGACGAGTGCCGCGAAGAGGGCAAGAAGGGCGAAGTCCATGCCGCTAGGACGCGACCGCCGGGTTTCGCGCCGATGAGGCTGAAGGCTTGCGGCGCGCCTGAAGGCGCGCGGTCCAGCGCCGGTCCGGACCGCGCGCCTTTAGGCGCGCTTGTCCAAACGTATCGATCACGCTTTCACCGCCCGCACCAGCGTATCGACGCCCTCGCGATAATCGACCGTCACCGCAAAGCCGAGCGTTTCGAGCAGCCGCATCGACGGCGTGAAATACATGAGGTGGTCAGGCGATTCGTCGCTGTAGAAATGCACCACCCAATCCTCCAGGAGGTCGAGCCGGTTGATTTCCCGGAAGAGCTTGAACCAGCGGCGCACGGTCTCCTGCGTGTCCTGCAGATGCGCGGCGCGGTCGTCCATCGCATAGCGGTCGCCATTGACGAAGAGGCCGCCGGGTTTCAGCACGCGATGGACTTCGGCGAGAACCTTGGAACGGTAATCGTCGAGGAAATTGTGAGTGGCGTAATTGGAGGCGACGAGGTCGAGGCTATTGTCGGGCAGCGCCTTCAGCGCGTCGAGCGCGTCGGCTTCCTGGAAGGTCACGCGGCCCGCCTTCACGTCGTCCGCCAGATTTTCGCGCGCCTGATCGAGCATCGCCGCCGCGCTGTCGACGGCGGTCAGAGTGAGGGCGTCGCGCGCGGCAAGCATCAAAGTGGTGCTGATGCCGGTGCCGCAGCCGATTTCGAAACCTTTCAGCGTCTCGTCGGGCTTCCAGGCGGCGACCGTCGCGCTGAGGCGTTTGGCGAGCAGGACGTGGCTGGGGCACATCAGCCGCAGGATGTCGTATTCCGCGCCGATCTTTCCGGTGAAAAGATTGTCCTGCAGCAAGTCTTGTGAGCGTGACGACATGGCCTTCTCCGCATTCAGGCGCGCACCTTAAGGCGGTTGCGCGAGCGAGGCAATCAGCTCTGGCGCTGCCGGCCGTAGAGCCGGGCGCTCCAGTTTTCGGTCTTGCCGGTGTCGAGACGCCGCTGCGCCAGCGCCCGCCAACCCTCGGCCAGTTGCGGGAGCGCGGCCATGGCGGCGAGACCTTCGCGGTCGCGCGTGTCGCGGTAAAGCAGGGTGGAGAGGCGCGCGAGCGGCCAATCGGGGCAGGGGCGCTCGATCAGCGCGAGGGCGTCGCCCTCTTGCGCGCCGCCTTCTTGCAGCACGCGATAATACCAGCCCGTGCGGCCGCTGCGCTGGACGCGCGCCGCCATGTCGCGCAGGCCGAAACGCAGATTGAGCTTGAAGCAGGGCTGGCGTCCCTGGCTCACTTGCAAGAGCGCGGAACCGAAGCGGATCACGTCGCCGAGGCGGACGGTCTCCTCCGTCCAGCCGGACGTCGACAAGTTCTCGCCGAAGGCGCCGGGCGCGGCGAGGGCAGCGGCGTCGCCGATCTCCCCACGCCAAGTGGCGTAATGGTCCAACGCGTAATGATGCAGCGCCTTTTCCGGCCCGCCATGATGTTTCAGATCGGCCTGGGCGTCGCGCTCTAACCCCGTCTTGCCAATCCGCCACGGGCCGGGGATGGGCGTTTTGACGATCGCGCTCGCCTGCCCGGTTTCGCCGAGCGGCGCGATCGCCCCGACCAAAACGAGGGGATGAGCGGGAGCGAGAGTCATGCGGCAAGGATATTTCAGGAAGTTTCGGGCATAAAGGCGCATCGCCAAAGCGTCGGCAAGCGCGATCTTTGAGGCGCCGGCGCGAGGCGCGGTTCGGGGAGGATCACATGCGAAGATCGCTCGGCCTGATTTTGCTCTTGCTGGCCGCCGCCGCGCCGGCGCGCGCCGATGTCGCCTGCCCGGTCCAGGCCTCCGGCGTTTCCGGCGTCATTGCCGATCAGAAGGATGTGATCGGCGCGGTCAATTGCCTCGGTCAGCAATTGGCGCGGCTGCGCAATGACGCGACCGTGTCCGACAGGGCGACTGCCGCCCGCATCGACGATCTTGTACGGCAGATCGCCGCGCTGCAGAGCGCGGTCAATGTTCTTGCCAAGCGGGTGGGCGCGTTGGAGGCCAATATCGTCGATAGCGAGACGCCGCTCGCCAAACGCCCGTGGTGACGGCGCGGGCGCCCCAAAGCAGCCATTTTTCGGCTGGACTTTTGAGCGAATCTCAATCGGGCCAACGAGGGTCTAGAGATGCGGATTGCCAGTTTATTTGCCGTCCTGGCTTTGGGCGCGGCGCTCGGCGCCTGCGAGTCGACGACGCCGGCCGAGCAGCGGGCGATGGATGACGCGCGCTGTAAATCCTATGGTTTCAAGCGCGGGACGGACGGCTACTCGAAATGTCTTCTGGACGTCGACCTCGACCGTTCCGCCGACCGCCGTGAACGACGGATGGAGCTCTCGACCTATCCGCGTTTCTATGGCGGATTCGGCGGCCCCTATTGGCGCTATTGGTGAGGCGCTCGCTTTACCGTCATTGCGAGCATTTTTTCGAAGTCGGGTATACCCGACTTCGCAGAAGTGCGAAGCGATCCAGGGCAGCGATTGCGGCTCTGGATTGCTTCGTCGCTTTCGCTCCTCGCAATGACGGGAATGACAGCGTCACATGCTGCTGCGGATATGTTCGCGCAGCACGGGGTAGATATGATTGTCCCAACGCCTGCCGTTGAACACGCCATAATGGCCGACGCCAGCCTGCATGTGATGTGACTTCATATAAGGGCGCAGGCCGCTGCACAGGTCTTGCGCGGCGAGCGTCTGGCCGATGGCGCAGATGTCGTCCTTCTCGCCCTCGACCGTGAGCAGGAAGGTTTTCTTGATGGCGCGGGGTTCGACCTTGCGTCCTTTGAAGGTCAGATTGCCTTCAGGCAAAGCGTATTGCTGGAAGACCGTTTCGATCGTGTGCAGATAAAAATCCGCATCGAGATCCATGATCGCGAAATATTCCTCATAGAAGGTGCGGATCTGGTCGGCCTTGGCGTGATCGCCGTCGACGCGGTGCTTGAAGAGATCGGCGAAGGCGTTCCGGTGCCGATCCATATTCATGCTCATGAAGGCCGAAAGCTGCATGAAGCCCGGATAGACGCGCCGCCCTGCGCCCGGCAGGCCGTGCGGCACCTTGCTGATCATCTTCTCGCGGAACCACTCGATCGGCTTGGAGGTGGCGAACTCATTGACCTTGGTGGGCGAAATGCGCGTGTCGATCGGCCCCGCCATCAGCGTCAGGCTGGCCGGCGTATCGGGGTCCTGGTCCTGCGCCATCAGCGCCACGGCGGCGAGCGCCGGGACGGTCGGCTGGCAGACGGCCACGAGATGCGACTGCGGCCCCATGAATTTCAGGAAGTCGATGATGTGCTGGACGAAGTCCTCGAAGCCGAAGGTTCCCTCAGCGAGCGGAACGTCGCGCGGGTTGCGCCAGTCGCTGACATAGACCTCGTGGTCGCGCAGCATGGTGCGGATCGTGCCGCGCAGCAGCGTGGCGAAATGGCCCGACATGGGCGCGAGCAGCAGCACGCGCGGCTCGCCGCTCGCGCCCTGGCGGGAAAAGCGCAGCAGGTCGCAGAAAGGGGTTGTCGCGACGACCTCCTCGACCACGGGAACGGTCTCCCCCGCGTCGGTCGTCACCTCGGCAATGCCGTAATCCGGCCGGCGATGCGTGAAGCCGCCAAGCGCCACGAGCTCGTGATAGGCCTGAAAGCAGCGCAGGGGCGCGGCGAATTGCATCGTCCCCCAGAGGCTCAGGATGCGTTCGCTGCTTGCCGCCGCCAGGCGAATCTGGTCGGAGAGGTCGGCATAGGCCTTATAGGCGTTATACATGCGCTGGAATGAGACCCCTGGGTTTCGGTAGCATGTGGCGAGCAAGGGCTGTGCCATTGCTCGAAAAATTGGCACATGGCTTGCTCTGGGCCATTGAGTCAATGAGGAAAATCGATGCCGACAGCCGCGCTTACCATCAGCAGCAAGAACTATTCGTCCTGGTCGCTTCGCGGCTGGCTGTTGATGAAGCTTTCCGGCGTTCCCTTCGAGGAGATCACTGTCGACCCTGACGACGCGACGGCGCGCGAGGAGATTCTGCTGCTCTCGCCCTCGATCCGCGTGCCCTGTCTCACCTACGGCGATTTCCGGATTTGGGACACTTTGGCGATCGGCGAGTTCCTCAATGAGATCGCGCCGGACGCCAGGCTGCTGCCGGCCGACCGCCTGAGCCGGGCGCGTTGCCGCTCGATCTGCGGCGAGCTGCATTCGGGCTTCAATTCGCTGCGCGCGGCGCTGCCGATGAATCTCAAGGGGCGTTTCCCCAGGTTCAAAGTCTGGTCGAAGGCGCAGGGCGACATCGCGCGCATCGCGGAGATCTGGCGCGAGAGCCTCGAGCTGCATGGCGGGCCCTATCTTTTCGGCGACGCGCTCTCGATGGCGGACGCCATGTATGCGCCGGTCGTGATGCGGCTGC
The DNA here is from genome assembly GCF_030063565.1 of Methylocystis sp. JR02. Taxonomy (NCBI): domain Bacteria; kingdom Pseudomonadati; phylum Pseudomonadota; class Alphaproteobacteria; order Hyphomicrobiales; family Methylocystaceae; genus Methylocystis; species Methylocystis sp. JR02. Next base: position 196,263 of record NZ_JASIRC010000001.1, read on the forward strand.
GCACCTATGACGTCGCGCTCGACCCGCTTTGCGAGGCCTATTGCGACCGTATTCTCGAGTGGTCCGCGATGCAGGAATGGATCGAGGCGGCGAAGCTCGAAAAGGACGAAATCGAGGAGCTCGAGGTCGAGTTTTAAACGCCATCTCTTCAGGAACGTCCTGCAATAAAGGCGGTTCTTCCGGGAAGCGCGAATGCGTGCGCCGGAGGATGCGTTATGGCTGGGAAAGAGGCTCTTTCAGCGGACCCGGCGGCGATCGAACGGGGCAGGGCGGCGACCACGCCTTCCGAAATCCCGGCGCGCGGCTGGAAGGATGTGCTGGCGCGCGTCTATGACGACATCAACCAGCATCGCATTCTCGCCATCGCCGCGGGCGTCACTTTCTATGCGCTGCTGGCGATTTTTCCCGCCATCGCGGCCTTTGTGGCGATCTACGGGCTCGTCGCCGACCCGTCGACGATCAGCGGACATCTTCAGGCGCTGTCGGGATTCCTGCCGGCCGAGGGCCTGTCCATCATCGGCGATCAAATCCAGCGCATCGCCGCGCAGGGCGCGACAAAGCTCGGATTCGCGTCGATCATCGGCCTGCTGTTTTCGCTGTGGAGCGCCAATGCCGGCATGAAGGCGATCTTCGACGCGCTCAATGTTGTCTACCAGGAAGAGGAGAAGCGCGGCTTTTTGAAACTCAACGCCATATCGCTGGGCTTCACGCTCGCCGGCATGGCGCTGCTTGCCCTTTCCCTGGGCGCCATGGTGATCCTGCCGCGCGCGTTGGAAGCGGTCGGGATGCCCGCGCAGATCGGAACCTGGGCTTCGGCGCTGCGCTGGCCGATTTTGCTGCTCGTCATCGCAATTGCGACCTCGGTCGTCTATCGCTACGGGCCGAGCCGCGACCGGGCGCAATGGCGCTGGGTGAGCTGGGGCGCCGCTTTCGCGGCGATCTTCTGGTTGATCGCCTCGCTGCTTTTCTCCTGGTATGCGGCCAATCTGGGCAAGTTCAACGAAACCTACGGGTCGCTCGGCGCGGCCATCGGCTTCATGCTGTGGCTGTGGGTGTCGGCGATCGTGCTGCTGGTCGGCGCCGAACTCGACGCCGAGATGGAGCATCAGACGGCGAAAGACACGACAACGGGCGCGCCGCAACCCTTGGGCGAGCGCGGCGCCGTGATGGCGGATACGATTGGCCAGCCGAAGTCGTAGCTACCGTCATTGCGAGCGAAGCGAAGCAATCCAGGGCCGCAACATGGCTCTGGATTGCTTCGTCGCTTTGCTCCTCGCAATGACGGCGGGCCATGTCGGGAATGACGCCGACCCCGCCGATTCAGCCCCACCAGAAAATCGCGGCGATGATCGCGTAGAGGCCGATGAGCGCCGCGCCGTCGACCATGTCGGCCTGTCCGTCGACGGTCACCACCGTCACGACCAGGACGGAAAAAAACAGCGCGACCGCCAGGATCGGCGGGACGGCGAGCGTGAAGGCTGCGCCGCCCATGGCAAAGCTCGCCAGCACCAGGACCGGCACAATGACCACCGCGACCTGAAGCGCGCTCGTCAGCACGACGCTGACCGCAAGCTCCGATTTGCCCGCCGCAGCAAGGCGCACGCCCACGACATTCTCGATCGCATTGCCAGCGATGGCGACGACGACGAGCCCCGCGAAAGTCTGGCTCAGTCCCAGCGTATCGATCGCAGGCTCCAGCGCCTCGACGAACCAATCGGAGACCAGCGCCGCGCCGCCGGCGCAGACGAGCAGCACCGCGATCGCCGTCGAGAGCGGCCAGGCGTGCGCGCGTGCATGGGCCTCCGCCGGCACGGCGCGCTGGCCTTGCTCGAGCATTGATTTGGTCATGATCGCGAAAACCAGCAACAGCACGACGGCGCAGACAACGGCAAGCTCCTGCTCATGCGACGCGGCCGCCAGATGCAGCTCGTTTGCGAGCGTCGGCAGGACCAGCGCCGAGACGGCGAGCAGCAGGAGCGAAGCGATCATGCGGGGCGTGCGGGCGTTGAATTCCAGCACGCCATGGCGCCACCCGCCCACGACGAAGGCGAGGCCCAGCACCAGCAGGACATTGGCGAGGATCGAGCCGATCAGCGAGGCCTGCACCACGGTCACGAGACCGGCTTGCAGCGAGAAGATGCAGACGAAGAGTTCGGGAAGACTTCCCACCGCCGACTGGATGAGCCCCGTCGTCGAGGGGCTCAAATGATTGCCGACCTGATCGGTCGCCTCGCCGATGACATGAGCGACGCCGGCGAGCGCGAGCGCGCAGGCCAGGAAGCTGACGATCGCGCCGGCATGTAAGACATGCGTGGCGCCAGCCACGCCGACGAGCGCGGCAGAGGCGCCCATGACAATCATTTCCTGGCGATCAATTGCGGCCACCTAAGCATCCTTTCAAACTTTCGCCCGTCATTGCGAGCGAAGCGAAGCAATCCAGGGCGGCGATGCGGCTTTGGATTGCTTCGTCGGCTCCGCCTCCTCGCAATGACGGATTTATGGGACGCATCGTGACGGCTCGGCTCGCGCCAATCAAGGGCAGTCGCGCCGACGAGACGCCGCCTGCGGCGGCTCCTCATCAGGATGAGGAAGTCTGTTCGCGCGGGACCGGGCGAAGTTGCGCCGCCCCGGCTTTTGCGCTTCGATGCAGCGAGATTTGGAGGTTCGCGATATGATGAAATCGACGCTTGCGCGCGTTCTCCTCGCAATGACTTTATGGGGCTGGAGCCATGCGGCGGCGCAGTCGTCTCCCTTCTCCTGCACGCTGCTCGAAACAGAAGCGTTCCTTCCCGAGCTTACGACATTCAGCGGCTATCGTTGGATCGAGTGTCGCGCCGAGGAGACCGTCGATATCGACGGCGTCGCTATCAACAACGGCAAATGCAACGCCTTCGATTACGGCTACGCCGGTCGCCGCTTCGTCGCAGGCCAGCCGATCTACATCCCTTACGCTTGCATGAGTCCGGTTACGCTGGCCATCGAAGCGAATGGCGTGATAACCAAGCAGCGTTTGCGCCAGCGCGATTTCCGCACGCATGGAGTCACGCGCGCGTTTTGATTCGAGAAAAGTGTCTCTCAACTTTTGTCGAAAACGGGCTCTTACGAGGACGATGATGCGTTGGCTGTTCCTTTTTGTGGCTGCGGCGGTTCTTGCGGGATGTAACAGCCCTGGGTCCAGAGACGTTGCGAACGCTCAATATGCCGCCGATTCCTACGAGCAATCTGCGGCGGCCTACCGGATGTGCGCTGCGCAGAACGCAAGCGACCCGCAAAAATGCGACGCTCTGGCCCATGTGATGGAAGCCGACAAAAAGCGTTACGAAGCCACAGCTCGAAACTGAATGCGGGGCGGCGTCCGCGCATTGTACAGTTCAAGAAAACATAAAGCCGTCTCATTTGATCGGCATCTCCATCTCATGTATTTCGTGGTTTTAATTTGGCGTGAGCGCAGATTGCATGGAGAATCTGACAGGCGATCACTTTTGGCTGACCAGTTGGACAAGCGATCCCGAAGGACGCGCCAGCTACGTCGATCCAGCCTGGTCCGAATTCACCGGTCAAAGCCTGGAGCAGGCGCGCGCGGGCTGGATCGAAGCGGTTCACCCGGAGGACCGCGAGCGAGTCGGCGCGGCTTGGACGCGTGCATTCAACGCCCGCGCGCCCTATCGCGCCGAATATCGGGTCAGGCGTTTCGATGGCGTCTACCACCGAACCTTCTCCGCGGCGGGCCCACGCTTCGACGAAAGCGGCGTTTTCCAAGGTTACATCGGTTCTGTCGTCGACATCGAGGCGCGCCGCGCGGCGGAAGATGCGCTGCGCGAAAGCGAGGAGCGATTTCGCGCCTTGACCGAGTCTTACGCTCAGGCCGTTTGGGAAGCCGACGCCCATGGCGCAATTGCGTCCGACAGCCCGAGCTGGCGCGCTTATACGGGCCAGACGCTCGAAAATTTTCTCGGCTATGGATGGCTCGACGCCGTTCATCCCGACGATCGCGCGCATGCGGAGGAGCGGTGGCGGGAAGCCGTCGCAATGCGCGCGCCATATGACGCGGAATACCGGCTCAAATGGAACGGGGGCGGCTGGCGCTGGACCAATGTCCGCGGCGCGCCTCTGTTCGATCGCGACGGATCTGTGCGCAAATGGGTGGGCGTCAATTTTGACATCCATGCGCGCAAATTGGCGCAGGAAGCGCTGCGCGAGAGTGAAAGTTTGATGCGTCTCGCGCAGGACGCGGCGCATGCCGGCTCCTGGGAATGGAGCACAGAAAATAACCGCGCGGTCTGGTCGAAGAATCTCTGGGCGCTTTACGGTCTCGATATCGGCGCCTGCGAAGCGTCTTTCGAAAATTGGGCGAATTCGATTCATGAAGACGACCGCGAGCGCGTGACCGCGGCGGTGTTGGCGGCCGGGCGCGCGGGCGAGGAATTCGAGCTTCAGTGGCGCGTCAATCTTCCAAGCGATCAGGCGCCCAGGTGGTTGCTGTCGAGGGGCCGGCCCGTTATGGGGCCGGACGGCGCGCCGGAGCGTTACTATGGCGTCGTCCTCGACGTGTCCGAACTCAAGAACGCCGAAGAGGCGCTGCGCGCCAGCGAGCGTCGTTACCGCCTGTTGTGTGAATCGCAGCGCGATCCTTTCGTGCGCGTCGCCATGGACGGCCGCATTCTGGAGGTCAACGACCTTTATCGCGACATGCTCGGTTATTCGGACGAAGAACTGCGTGGTCTGACGTATCAAGAGCTCACGCCCGAAAAATGGCATGCGATGGAGGCGGCGATCGTCCGGGAGCAGATCCTGCCGCGCGGCTATTCGGACGTGTACGAGAAGGAATATCGCCGCAAGGACGGAGGCGTTTTTCCCGTCGAATTGCGCACCGTTCTCTCCAAAGATGGAAATGGCGCGCCGGACGCGATGTGGGGGATTGTCCGGGACATCTCCGACCGAAAACTCTCGGAGCAAATTTTGCGCGAACGCGAAGAGCGGCTGCGCATCGCTTTGGACGCCGCAAAATTCGGCTCCTTCGCTTATTATCCGCAAAGCGGCAAGGTCGTCTGGGACGCCCAGATGAAAAGGATTTGGGGCCTCGAGCCAGACGAGGACATCCGCTTTGAAGAGGCGTTCGAGCGCATTCATCCCGCCGACCGCGCGCGCGTTCGCCAAGCGGTCGAAGCTTGCTTGAGTCCGGAATGCGCGTGCGGCTTTCAGGCCGAGTTCCGCGTCATCCTGCCGGACGGGTCGGTGAGTTGGCACGGCGTCAGCGGGCAGGCCTATTTCGAGGACGGTCCCGGAGGCGAGCGCAGGCCCGTGCGCATGACGGGCGTGGAAGCGGATATTACGGACCGCAAAAATGCGGAAGAGGCGCTGCGAGACGCCGACCGGCGGAAGGATGAACTCATCGCCATGCTGGCGCATGAGCTGCGCAATCCGCTCGTCCCCATCCACAATGGCGTTCATCTGTTGAGAGCGCGCGCGCAGAGAGGCGTCGAATCCGACCCGCAGTTGCTCGATATGATGGAGCGTCAGGTGACGCATCTTGTGCGCCTCGTCGACGATCTCCTCGAAATTTCGCGCATCGCCAGGGGGAGAATCGAGCTACGCCGCGAGCCGACGGACATCGCAACAGTTTTGCGCAACGCTTTGGAGACGAGCCGGCCGTCGATCGAGAAAGGACGTCACAGCGCCGCGCTTTCCACGCCGCCGGAGACATTGCTCGTTTACGGCGATCCCGTGCGGCTCACGCAGGTTTTCGCCAATATTCTGAACAATGCGGCAAAATACACCCCGGAGGGCGGACGCATCGAAATCCTTGCCGAACGCAGGGGGCGGGAAGCGGTCGTGATCGTCAGAGACAACGGCCGCGGCATGGAGCCCGAGGCGTTGTCGCATGTTTTCGAGCCTTTCGCGCAGACGGGGAGCCCGTCCAACGACAGCGGCCTCGGCATTGGCCTCACCCTCGTCCACAAGCTGGTGGAGCTGCACGGCGGCTCGATCGAAGCGGCAAGCGAAGGGCTCGGCAGAGGGAGCGTCTTTATGGTGCGCCTCCCTGTGAGCGTTTCGGCGGCGGATGCGGCGGAGCCTGCCAAGGGCGTCGAGGCCAGGGCGGCGCCGGCCGGCCGGCGCGCACTGGTGATCGACGACGAGCGCGACGTCGCCGATACTTTGGCGATGGTGCTCGATCTGCTCGGCGCTTCGGTGCGCGTGACCTATGGCGGGCGAGACGGGCTGCGCGAAGTGACGGTCTTCCAGCCGGACATCGTCTTTCTCGATCTCGGCATGCCTTTGCAGGACGGCTTCGAAACCGCGCGGTTGATACGGCAGAGCGAGATTGGCCGCAGGCTGACGCTCGTCGCGCTCACCGGCTGGGGACAGGCGGAGGATCGCGCAAAAACGCGCGAGGCCGGCTTCGACGCGCATTTGACGAAGCCAGCGTCGCTCGAGGCGCTCCGCTCTTTGTTACAGAATTAGAGAGTGGGGGCCGCAGCACCGCCGTCATTGCGAGGAGGCGAAGCCGACGAAACAATCCAGGGCCGCGTCGCCGCCCTGGATTGCTTCGCTTCGCTCGCAATGACGGGCAAATCCCAACGCGAGTTCCTCACGCGGAAATATTATCAATCGATCGAGGAAATCCGGATCGGCGCCGTTACGTCCGCGTAAGCCACTTTGATGCCCGCCTTCGTGACAGCCGCTTCGTCGGGATACCAGGTCGACTCATGGTCGAGCCCGCCATATTTGTTGAAAACCATCACATATTTGGCTTTCAGGTCCACTTCGCAGCGCAGCCCTTTTCCCGGCTCGCTGACCGGCCGCATTTTCCCATCCCAATCAATGAAATAGCCTTTGGGCGCATCGGCCGCTTCGGACATGCTGCGTTCCTTTCCCGACATGATTTGCCGATCAGGGGCGCGGGAAGCACGATACGGGCCAGGAAAGCGCGCTGCGGGGGCGCTCGGCCCCCGAGCGATCAATAGGCGTTCTTGGTCGTGATCAGGGCCCAAGGCGTCGACGCGAGGATGCGCAGATCGAGCAGCATGGACCAGTTTTCGATGTAATAGAGATCATGCGCGACGCGCTGCTCGATCTTTTCGACCGTGTCGGTTTCGCCGCGCCAGCCATTGACCTGCGCCCAGCCCGTGATGCCGGGCTTTACCTTGTGGCGGGCGAAATAACCGTCGACGACTTCATCGTAGATGTGCTCGCCAACCTTCGCCTGCATGACATGCGGCCGCGGGCCGACAAGTGAAAGCTCGCCGCGCAGGACGTTGAAAAGCTGCGGTAGCTCGTCGAGCGAGGTGCGGCGCAGGATCGCGCCCACGCGGGTGACGCGCGGATCGCCGCGCGTGACCTGCTTCTGGCCCGAGACGTCGCATTTATCGACGTACATCGATCTGAATTTGAGCACGCCGATCGGCTCATTGTTGAAGCCGTGGCGCGTTTGTTTGAAAAACACCGGCCCGCGCGAGTCGAGCTTCACGGCGAGGGCGATGAGCGCGAGCAGCGGCGCGAGCAGGATAATGCCGATCGCCGCGAGCACGCGGTCCTCGATCGCCTTGAGAGCGACGCTCGAATCCGACATCGGCTTATCGAAGACGGGCAGGAAAGGCGTGTCGCCGATGTAATTATAGGCGCGCGAGCGCAATTTCAGCTTGCTGTTGAACGCCGCGATGCGCACGTCGATCGGCAGCACCCACAATTTCTTGAGGATGTAGAGAATGCGCTCCTCGGCGGTCGGGGGCAAAGCGATGATGAGAAGATCGACGCGCTGCTCGCGGCAGAAGGCCTCGAGGTCGTCGAAGCGGCCGAGCTTGCGATAGCGGCCCACGGTTTCGGGCGAGCGCATTTTGTCGCGATCGTCGAAAAGGCCGAGAATCTGGATGGCTGTTCCTCCAGAGCGATCGAGCCGATCGATGAGCTCCGCGGCGGCGTCTCCGCCGCCGACAATGACGGCGCGACGCGCCAGGCGTCCCTCTCGCGACCAGCGCCCGAGGGCGCGCGCCGTGAAAAGACGCGCCGCAGAACCGGCGGCCCAACCAAAGGCGAGCCAATAGGGAACCCAGCGACGCATTTGCTCGAGATGCGTTCCGAACAGCGCCTCGGCGACGATCAGTCCGCCGAGCGCGAGTGCGAGCGCCAATCCCACATTCGCCACTTGCGCCAATCCATGGGAAAGGGATGCGACCGTATAGGCCCACCGCATCTTCAAAATGGCCGCGGCGCCAATGGCCACCCCGGCCAGCGCCAGAAGAAGCGCGCTGGAGCTATAGGGATCGCCGTCGAAGACAGCGAAATGGGTCAGAGCGCCGATCGCCGCGACGCTGAACAGATCAAAGAGTATAACGCCTGCAATTACAGCCGGTTGCCTGATAAGCTGATCGGGAGGGACGACCGGAGCCCGTCCGCAGGAGAGTTCGCGCCGCCCGTTTGCCAATCCGGCCAAGGAATGCGCCGTTGCCTCGCCCATCGTCTTGTTCCTTCGAGCCAAATTTCTTGGCGTCGATCATGGCGCAAACTCGTAAACAACCCGCCACTGGGGCCGGGCTGCGGCGGCCGTGGGGTTCCCTCCGATTTGCGCCAGCTCGATAAGGACTTTTACGACGTTCGCTTGGGCTTGCGCGTCTTCGCCTGTCTCGCCATATCCCGGCGAGGGAGGAATTGCATGGCCGTGAATCTGCTCGAGAATGCGCCCGCGCTGCGGCTGCATGCGTTGGACAGCGAAGATCTGGCGCTTCTTTCGGCGCATCTGCAGGACGCGCTGGTGCGCGTCGGCGACATTGTCTACCTCCCCGCCAAGCGCCGCTTCGCGCTCGTCGGCTCGCGCTTCGATTGGTCGGCGGAGATGGAGGGGCGGCTCGAGCGCTGTCGCTCGGGCTTGCATTTCGAGGGCGTCGAGCGGGTGCGCTGCCAGCATGTTTCGCGCGACCAGCCGGATGCGATCCTCGATCTCCTGGCCGTCACTTTCGAGCCCGGCCCCGAGCCGCCGGGAGGAACCATCCGCCTGACTTTCGCCGGAGGCGCAGTGATTTGCCTCGACGTGGAATGCGTCGAGGCGCAGCTTTGCGACATTGGACCGCGGTGGAAAACGGCGGCGCGGCCGATGCATCAAGAGGCGGCGGCGGCCTCGTCCCGCTGAGGGCGCGGCGCTCTTCAGGCGTTTCCGTTGAGATATTCAGGCGTTGTCGTGCGCTCACGCCAACTGCTGTGGCGGCGCGCAGGCGCTCTCAGGGCAGCCAAGACGCGCTCAACCCTATCGAGCTGCAATGTACTGGCTCGTGCTCGACCTTTTGAAGTATAAACATCGGGTCGTGCAATTCCGCGCGACGACTGGAGTCCGAAGATGAGCATAACGCTCAAAATCGAACTCCGGTGGCGGAGATGGAAAGTAGCAGTTTCCATCTCCTGCTAACCCGGAGGGGGGATGGCGGGGAGGCCCCGCCATCCTTCCCGAAGGGGAATATGCCCCCGGCGCGCAGGAAAATCAATCAGCAATCACATCTTCTCGCCCGACGCGTCGCGCAAGCGGAAATGGGCGTTTTCAAGAGCTTGAAGCCCGGCCGCTTCCCCATTGGCGCCGCCTCCCGACACGCATCAAACTTGACGAAAGCGCCCCCACAAGGTCATGACAGCCGGAAACCCCCGGTTGGAGATGGAAATGACCCTGCGCCTGGACGCCGCCGCCCCCGATTTCGAACAGCGTTTCGTCTCGCTGCTCGCCATGAAGCGGGAGTCCTCCCAGGACGTCGACACCACTGTCCGCGCCATTATCGAGGATGTCGTCGCCCGCGGCGACGAGGCGCTCATCGATTATTCCAAGCGTTTCGACCGCATCGATCTTGCAGAGACCGGCATCGCCGTCTCTGCCGCCGAGGTCGCCGCGGCGGAAGGGAAATGCTCGAAAGAGCAGCTCGCCGCGCTTGATCTCGCTCTCGAGCGCATCACCGCCTATCACGAAAAGCAGAAGCCCGAGGACACGCGCTATCGCGATGCGGCGGGCGTCGAGCTCGGCTGGCGCTGGTCGTCGCTCGATTCGGTCGGCCTCTATGTGCCGGGCGGCACGGCGGCCTATCCGTCGTCCGTGCTGATGAATGTCGTGCCCGCCAAGGTCGCTGGCGTGAAGCGCATCGTGATGGTCGTGCCGACGCCGGGCGGCCATGTCGAGCCGCTGGTGCTCGCCGCCGCCAAGCGCTCGGGGATCAATGAGATCTACCGCGTCGGCGGCGCGCAGGCCGTCGCGGCGCTCGCCTATGGCACCAAGACCATCGCGCCGGTCGCCAAGATCGTCGGCCCCGGCAACGCCTGGGTGGCCGCCGCCAAGCGCCGCGTCTTCGGCCAGGTCGGCATCGATATGATCGCCGGCCCCTCGGAAGTGCTTGTGCTCGCGGACAAGACCGCCAATCCCGATTGGATCGCCGCCGATCTGCTGGCGCAGGCCGAGCATGACGAATCCGCCCAATCCATCCTCATAACCGACAGCGTCGAGATCGCCGACGCCACCGTCGCGGCGGTCGAGCGCCATCTCTCGACGCTTTCCCGCGTCGAGATCGCAGCTAAGTCCTGGCGCGACTATGGCGCGGTGATCTTAGTGAAGAAGCTCTCCGATTCGCTGCCGCTCGCCGACCGCATCGCCGCAGAGCATTTGGAGATCATCTCCGAGGACGCCGAGGAACTCGCCGCGCGCGTCTCCAACGCCGGCGCCATTTTCATCGGCGCCTATACGCCGGAGGCCGTGGGCGATTATGTCGGCGGCAGCAACCACGTTCTGCCGACGGCGCGCTCGGCGCGATTCTCGTCGGGCCTCAGCGTGCTCGATTTCGTGAAGCGCACCTCGATCCTGAAATGCGACGCCGAGTCGCTGCGCGCCATCGGCGGCGCGGCGGTGACGCTGGGCGACGCCGAAGGGCTCACGGCCCATGCCCGATCGGTCTCGATCCGTTTGAATTCTCTAGGGGCTTAAACGGGTGGACGCGAGCGCGCAGAACCGGCTGATCTCAGTCACGCTCGATGAGAATTCGATCGGGCGCGGCTCCGCCGATCAGGAGCATGAGCGCGCCATCGCGGTTTACGATCTGATCGAGGACAACAGCTTCGCGCTCGTCGGCTATGCCGGCGGGCCCTATGCGCTCAATATCTCTTTGATGGACGCCAAGCTCGTCTTCGATATTCGGGACCAAAACGGAAACGTCGTGGTCACGCATATTCTGTCGCTGACGCCCTTCAGGCGCATCCTCAAAGATTATTTCTTCATTTGCGAAAGCTATTACGCCGCCATCCGCACGGCGACGCCGAGCCGGATCGAAGCGATCGACATGGGCCGGCGCGGCCTGCACAACGAAGGCGCGCAACTGCTTGCCGAGCGTTTGAAGGGAAAAATCGAAACCGACGCGGACACGTCGCGCCGCCTCTTCACGCTGATTACGGCCCTGCACTGGAAGGGCTGAGGCGGATGGCAGCATTTTCCGCCGAAGCACAGGCCGGTTCGGCGATGAAAATCGGGTAGCGACATGGCGCGCCCGCAATCCGTCCTCTTCGCCTGCACGCTGAATACGGTTCGCTCGCCCATGGCGGAAGCAATCGCGCGGCATTATTTCGGCCGCGAGATCTATTTCGCCTCCGCCGGGATCAAACGCGGCGAGGCCGATCCCTTCGCCGTGGCGGCGATGGAGGAGATCGGCGTCGACATGAGCCGTCACAAGCCGCATACTTTCGAGGATCTGGAAGACTCGAACTTCGACCTCATCGTCACGCTTTCTCCGGAAGCGCATCACAGAGCGTTGGAGTTCACCCGCGCCATGGCGGTCGACGTCGTCTATTGGCCGACGCCGGACGCCACGGCGGCCCAGGGGTCGCGGGAGGCGATCCTGTCGGCCTACCGCGACGTGCGCGACCGGCTGACGGCGCGGATCAAGACGCTGCTCGGGCGGGGGCCGACGGGGGCTTAAGGGTTGGTTGTGTTCCCGCTGCAACGATTGTCGGCGTTGCTCTGGATCCCCGATCAGGCCTTCGGCCTGTCGGGAATGACAAGCTGCGTCAGTGTCGCTCTACTTGATTGGCCGAAGAGGGCGCTAAGGGGGCGTCTGTCATTCCCGGCGCGCGAAGCGCGACCGGGAATCCAGAGCCGAGATAGCTCGGTCACACTCATTTGACCCAGCCGAAGAGGGCGGCGATGAGAACCCATTGGCAGGCCCAGCCGATCAAAAACATCGGCGCGCGCGCCCAAGGCAGGCCGACAACGTAGATAAGGTAATGGGCGATGCGGACGGCGAAATAGACCGCCGCCGCCAGCGCCGAGGCGGATGTCGTATGGCCGGTTATTTGAATGGCGGTCGCGAGCAGGCCGAAGACGGCGAGATTCTCGACGGCGTTGGCGTGAGCGCGGATCGAGCGCTGCGCCCAGGGCGCCTGTGTCGGCGCGTCGTGCAGCGGATCGCGGAAGCCGCCGACAAGGCCCATTTCGAGCAGGCGCTGCGCCACATGCGGCGCCCAGAGCAAGGACGTGAAAGCGGCCGTTAGAATGGCGTAGTAAAATTCGGGGGTCATCGCGTCGGTCATCGTCTTCTCCTTCGAGACGTCAGGGCACCGCGACGCTAACGACAGTATAGATCGCTGTGAAGAACGCAGTAATATTGCCAATAGGCAGGAATGCCGCCCATAGGGCAAAATAGGATACCATGCGCAAGCAACGTCACCCGCAATACGACCAATGCCCCATCGAGGCGGCGATGGACATCATCGGCGGCAAATGGAAGGGCTCGATCCTCTTCCTCCTGCTCGACGACAAGAAGCGCTTCAGCGATTTCCAAAAGCGCCTGACCAAGATCACCCAGCGCACGCTGACGCAGCAACTGCGCGATCTCGAACGCGATGGCATGGTGTCGCGCGAGATTTTCCCGCAAGTGCCGCCGCGCGTGGAATACAGCCTTACGGAGAAAGGCCGCACGCTCGCGCCGCTGTTGATCGAGCTGAAGAACTGGGGAGAGATTCATGCGCTTCCCGTAGAAGCAGAGGATGCGTAGAGGACATCCCCCCGCTCGCGCAGTTTGGACACATAGGAAATCACCGTCATTGCGAGGAGGCGGAGCCGACGAAGCAATCCAGCGCCGCATCGCTGCCCTGGATTGCTTCGCTTCGCTCGCAATGACGGGCGCTGCGCAAAACCAGCGTATTTGTGGCTCTGGATTCCCGGTCGGGCTTTCAGCCCGCCGGGAATGATTCTCCAATGCGAGCTGTTCAAACGGAAACAGTATTACTTCTTCATCTTCGAGCAGAAGCGCTGCGCCAGCGCCAGCAACTTGCGGTCGGTTCCGCGCCTGCCGACGAAAGAAAGCGCCACCGGCGCGTCAGTGGTCGGCAATGGCAGGCTGATCTGCGGCAGGCCGAAATAGCTCGCGATGAGGAAGAGCCGCATCATCTGATAGCGCTTGGCGTCGAGCTGCTCCTCGCTTTCGGTGAGCAGCGGCGAACGGAAAGGCGTTGTCGGCATGACGAGAAAGCCCTTGTCGCCGAAGAGCGCCTCGATGCGCTTTTTCGCCTCCTCGCGAAAGGCGAGCGCTGCATTTTTCTGTTCGAGCGTGACTTTGGATGCGATGGCGAAGCGCTCCTCGACGCCTTTGCTGAATGTCGGATGATGCGCCGAGACCCACGCGCCATGGGAGGCCCAGGCCTCATGCGCCTGTAGATTGCGGAAATGCGCGAGAGCCGTCTTGAAAAAATCCTCGTCCAGCCGACCTTCGCGCCACAGCCCGCTTTTCAACATATCGACGGCGGGCGCCGCGGCGGCGGCCAGTTCGGTTTCGACGCCATGAAAAGCGTCGCCGAGAAACACCGCCTCTTCCAAGGCGCCCTGATCCGTATCTTCGGGCAGCAGCACATTGCCGACTTCCGCCATTCGAGCGAGGTCGCGCGCAAACCAGCCGATAACGTCGAGCGAGGGCGCCAGCGGCACGACGCCCGCCATGGGAATTGCGCCATGCGAGGGGCGAAAACCGAAGACGCCGCAGAAGGCCGCGGGCGCGCGGCAGGAGCCGGCCGTATCCGTGCCGATGGCGAAATTAACGAGAGCGGCCGCCACCGCGACGGCGGAGCCCGAAGAGGAGCCGCCCGGATGCCTCTCTGGCGCCGCGGGGTTTATCGGCGTGCCGAAATGCGGATTGGCGCCGAGAAGGCTATAGGCCATCTCGTCCATATGGGTCTTGCCCACGAGACATGCGCCGGCGGCGAGCAGCCTGTCCACCACCGCGGCGTTGGCCGGCGCCGGCGCATGAGTGGTCGCCCATTGCGGATGGCCATTGGTCGACACCTGGCCTTTGACGTCGATGTTTTCCTTGACGACGAAGGTCGCGCCCGACAGGGGACCAGCGCCCCCTGCGCCTTCGTTGAAGACGACCGACAACGCCCCGACATCGACTTTCATCCGGCGCCCTTTCCCGCTGAACCTTGGTTTCGCGTCATTCCGGTCGAAAGCGGGTCTTTGGACGTGACGCCTAGAGAGGAACGGCGCCGGCGAGAATCTTCTCGTAAAGCGCCAAATCCAAGGCGGCATATATAGATCGCTCGGAAGACGCGAAAAAGACAGGCGCGCCGATCTTGCGCGGATCGAACCCCTCGGCGGCAAGCGCGCCTTTGCGGTGCTTGAACGTCTCCGTGACCTGCAATCCATGCGACAGGCGCAGGAAGAGCGGACGCGCATAGGCGGGCAGTTGCGCCGACAGATGCGCATAGAGGCCCGCTATATCGAAGCTTTCGTTCGCCACGATCGCCGCCATGCCGGCGCGGCCATCGCGGCCGGGGACTGCCACCCCATAAACGGTGACGTCGATGACTCCGGGGTAGGCGGCGATCGCCTGCGCGACCTCGGCGGTCGCAACATTCTCGCCTTTCCAGCGGAAAGTGTCGCCGACGCGGTCGACGAAATAGAAGAAGCCACGCGCGTCGCGGCGCATGAGATCGCCGCTGCGCATCCACGCGTCTCCGGGCGCGAAGACGTCGCGCAGGATTTTCTTTTCGGAAGCGGCGCGGTCGAGATAGCCCTCGAAATCATTGGCAATGCGCGCAATGGCTTCGCCGGGCTCGTCAGGTTTGCAGGCGACGCAGAAGCCTTCCGCATTGCGCAGCGGCGCGTCCGTCTCGACGTCGTATCGCACGAGCTGGATCGTCCGGCTCGCGGCGAGAAAGGAGGGGATTCGGCCAATGGCGCCCGGTTCGCCTTCGACATTGTAGAGCGAGAAATTGCTTTCCGTCGCCGCATAGAATTCGAGAATGCGCGGAATGGCGAAGCGCTTCTGGAACACCGGCCAGACTTCCGGTCGCAGGCCATTGCCGACGACGAGGCGCAGCCGATGTTTCGTCTCGGCTTCGCAGGGCGCCGCATGGGCGAGGTAGCGGCAAAGCTCGCCGATATATTGGAAGAGCGTGCAGCCATGTTCGACGACGTCGGTCCAAAAGGCGCTGGCCGAGAAACGCTCGCGCAGCACGACGGAGCCGCCGCCCAGCAGCGTGGCCCAGATGGCGACGACGCCGCCGACCGAGTGATAGAGCGGCAGGCAAACATACATTCTGTCGTCGGGCGTCACATCGAGCAGGCCGCAAAACCACAACGCCCAATTCATGATGCGGCGATGCGAGACGATCGCCGCCTTCGGCAGGCCGGTGGTGCCGGAGGTGTAGATGTAGAGCGCAGGATCGGAAAGCGTGGGCCGCGCGGCCGCGTCGAGATCAAGGGGTGCGCTCGATTGCGCGGCGAGCGCGCTTTCGAGCGAGTCGTCGCAACGGACGAGTTCGCCTTCGCCGCCAACCGCATCTGCGCATTTCGCGTAATTGGCGACCGAAGCCAGGATCAGGCGCGGCGAAGCGATCCGGATGCAATGCGCCAATGCGGGCCCGGCAAGATGATGATTGATGAGCGCGACCACGACGCCGATGCGCGTCAATCCGAGCCAGATGGCGACGTAATCGGGCCGGCTCTCCATGACGAGCGCGACGGCGTCGCCCTTGTGCAGCCCGCGCGCCTGCGCCCAACGAGCGTAGCGGCGCGAACGCTCGGATAATTCGCGAAAGCTGAACCCGCCGCCGTCGAAAAGGATCGCCGGCGCGTCGCCGCGCATCTGTGTAATTTCATCGAAGGCGACCGCGAGCGTGCGGCCGGGATCGCGCTCGATCGATGCGGATAGTTTCAGCGCCCGCAGCCAATCCTTGCTCACCGAGCGTCCTGCGCCTTCGGTGTGCTCGCTTCTGGAAGGCCCTCGCTCCACACTATGCGCCGTCATCTCTCGTCGTCGCCTGGAAGAATGGTTAATGCGCGGCCGTCGCGCCGTCCTTTGTGAACCTATCGGAAATTCCCTGCCAAATCTCTACAAATGCGGATGAACCTTGTTAAGCCTACCAGACGCTTTTCATCGCTGCGCCTGGAAAAACCGCATAAATCTTTAGGCGTTTTCCCTGCAAAGACGGCTCAGCTTCGCCCTTTCAACGATGCGGGCGGGCGCGCTGCAGGAGGCAAATCCAATGCGGAACGAAACGATAGCGGTGCATGGCGGCTATGACGGCGATCCGACGACGCGCGCCGTCGCCGTGCCGATCTATCAGACCGTCGCCTATGAGTTCGACAGCGCCGATCATGCCGCGGCGCTCTTCGACCTCGAAGAGGAAGGCTTCCGCTACAGCCGCATCGCCAATCCGACCGTCGCCGTGCTCGAGAAGCGCGTTGCGCAGCTCGAGGGCGGGATTGGCGCCTTGGCGGTGTCGACGGGGCAGGCGGCGCTCTATTACGCCTTCGCCAATGTGGCCGATAGCGGCGGCAATATTGTCGCTGCCCCCACACTTTACGGCACGACGCATACGCTGCTTCAGCATGTGATGGCGCGCCAGGGCGTGAAGGTCCGCTTTGCCGCGAGCGACTCTGCGAGCGACATGGCGGCGGCGATCGACGCCGACACAAAAGCGGTCTTCTGCGAGAGCGTCGGCAACCCAGCCGGCAATATTTGCGACATCGCGGCGATTGCAGAGGCCGCGCACGCCCATGGTGTTCCGCTCATCGTCGATAATACGGTGGCGACGCCGATCCTGTGGCGGCCCATCGAACATGGCGCCGACATCGTCGTTCACTCCATGACGAAATTCATGGGCGGCCATGGCGCGACGCTCGGCGGGATCATCGTCGACAGCGGCCGGTTCCCCTGGCGCAAATACCCGGAGCGGTTCCCGACCTTCAACGAGCCGGACGTTTCCTATCATGGCCTCGTCTATGTCGACCGCTTTGGCGATAGCGCTTTTATCGCCCGCGCGCGCAGCGTCTATCAGCGCACGACCGGGGCGGTGCTGGCGCCGCTGAACGCTTTCCTTCTGCTGCAGGGATTGGAAACCGTCGCGCTGCGCGTCGAGCGCCATGTCGAGAACGCGCAAAAAGTCGCGGCGTTTTTGCGTGACGATCCGCGCGTCGCCTGGGTGAATTACGCCGGGCTCCCGGAGAGTCCCTATTATCCGCTCGCGCAGAAATATTTGGGCGGCCGCGCCCCATCGCTCCTCACTTTCGGCGTGAAGGGCGGGCTCGAGGCCGGCAAGCGCGTCTATGACTCGCTGCGCATCATCAAGCGCCTCGTGAATATTGGCGACGCCAAGTCGCTCGCCTGCCATCCGGCCTCGACGACGCACCGTCAGATGACGCCGGCCGAGCAGGAAAAGGCGGGGGTCTTGCCGGAGATGCTGCGCATCAGCGTTGGCATCGAGCACGCCGACGACATCATCAAGGATCTGGGCAGCGCGCTCGCCGCGGCGAATGGCGCCTTCGCCGAGGCGGCGGAATGACGCTGCATCCTTTACGCGCGCGCGACGTCCTGGAAATCGCGTTCGTGAACAACATGCCCGACCAGGCGCTCGCGGCGACGCGGGCGCAATTCGAGCGCCTCGTGCGCGCGGGCGCCGAGGGACGCGAGATTCGCTGGCGCTGCTATACGCTGCCGGGCCTGGAGCGCAGCGAAACGGCGCGGCGCTATTTGGCGCGCGATCACGAAGACATTGAGGCGCTATACAGGCGCGGCGCCGATGCGCTGATCGTCTCGGGCAGCGAGCCCCGCGCCGCCCGCCTCGATCACGAGCCTTATTGGCCGCAGCTCCAGACGCTCGCCGATTGGGCGCGCACGCACACTTTTTCGACTCTCTGGTCCTGCCTCGCGGCCCATGCCGCCACGCTTCATCTTGCCGGGATCGAACGCCGACGCATGCCTAAGAAGATCAGCGGCGTCTATACCTTTCGGCGTCTCGGCGAGGATTGGACCGGCGAAAGAGCGGGCAGCTCGATTTTAACGCCGCATTCACGCTACAACGCGCTCGACGCCGAAGCGCTAGCGCGGCACGGTTTTAAGATCGGCGCATGGTCGCCGGACGTCGGCGTCGATATGTTCTGGCGTGAAGAGCCGAGCCTTTTCGTCTTCCTTCAGGGGCATCCGGAATATGAGGCGGAGACGCTGCTCAAGGAGTATCGCCGCGACGCGCTGCGCTATCTTTCAGGCGAACGCGTCGACTATCCGGATCAGCCCGAGAATTATTTCAGCGCCGAGACGTCGCAGAGGCTGAGGCAGTTACGTAGCCGCGTGCTCGAAAGGACGGAGCGCCATGCGGAACAGGCTCTGGCGGAAACTCTTTCCCCCGAGAAATGCGCTCGGCCCTGGGCCGATGATGCGGCGCGACTTTATCGCGCCTGGATCAGGAATGTATCGGACAGGATCGAAGCCTTGCGCCACAGCGCCTGACGGCGAGGCGGCGCCTTGGAAGAGCGCCGCCCTCGGTTTCAATGCGCGAGATCGCGCACCAAGGCGTCGATATTCTGTATGGTCCGGAAATTTGCTGGAACGAGTTTCGAGCTGGGAATCGTCAAGTCGAACTCCGCCTCGATCGACAGCATCAAATTCACCATCTCCATCGAGGTCATGCCGAGCTCCTCCAAATCCTGTTGGGGGGAATTTGGTGGGCGTTCTTTATGAATTGGGCGACGACGGCGTTGATGCGATCGATGGATTGAATCGTTGAGACGTCCACGCTGCAACCTCCAGAGCACAGAACTTTATCGAACTGACAATCAGTGTTCTAGCCGCGATCTATAAAAAGAAGCTGCGGCGGATTGCTAAAATCCAATTCATTAAGGCTGACGTCGACAATTTGCGCGACAAAACTGAATATTCAGAACTGGAACCTAGCCTCGGTTCGATCATGCGAGGATAGGTTGACGAGGCGAAGATGTTGGCTGCTGAAATTTCAAAGCCGCAAGTGAGAGCGCAAGAGGATTTTTCTGCGCGGATCGCTTCGGCCGTCGCCGTCGCTGCGAAATTCGCCGAGGCGGTCGATGAAACGGCCCGCTTCCCGAAAGAGGCGTTCGACGAGCTGAAAGCGCAGCGTCTGCTCGGAATATCGCTCCCGGAGGGGTGTGGCGGAGAGGACCGCAATGTGGCCGACGCCGCCCAGCTTTGTTATGCGCTCGGCCGCGTCTGTTCCTCGACGGCCATGATTTACGCAATGCACGCGGCCAATGTCGCATGCATCATGAACCATGCCGGGCGCAGCGAAAGGTTCCAGTCTTATCTTCGTCGCATCGGCGAAGAGCAGATGTTGCTCGCGTCGTCGACGACCGAAGGAAAAAACGGAGCCAATGTGCGCTCCAGCGCGTCGGCGATCGTCGCTCTCGAAGACGGGATTTCGCTCGATCGAGACGCCTCGGTCGTCTCCTATGGGGCCGCGGCCGACGCCATCGTGACAACGGCGCGCCGCTCGCCGGACTCACTGCCCAGCGATCAGGTGCTCGCGCTCTTTTTCAAGGAAGACTACACGCTCGAGCGCACGTCCAAATGGGACGTCATGGGCATGCGCGGCACGTGCAGCGAAGGCTTTCATCTCATTGCGAAGGGCGAAGCCGAGCAGGTCCTCGCGGAGCCCTACGACAAAATTCATCGCCGCTCGATGGTGCCGGTGACCCATCTGCTTTGGGCTTCCTGCTGGGCGGGCGTCGCGGCTGGCGCGGTCGAGCGCGCGCAGAATTTCACGCGTAAAATCTCCCGCGCACAGAAGGGCGCCCTACCGCCAGGCGCGCCGTTTGCGACGCAGGCGTCACTGTCCCTGATGCAACTCGTCAACCTCGTCGACTCGGCGACAGCGGATTACCTCGGCAGGGTGGGAAATCCTGAGTCGCTCGACGAGATGTCCTTCCAGACATCGCTCAACCTGCTGAAGGTCAGCGCCTCGGAAATGGCGATAGCGACCGTCATGCACGCGTTCAACGCCTGCGGGATTGCCGGCTACCGCAACGACAGCGAATTCAGCGTCTCGCGCCCGCTGAGGGATATTCTCTCTTCCTCCGTCATGATCAACAACAACCGCATTCTTTCGAATGTGGCGACGTCCTGCCTCATCGGCGGGGTGCCGGAAGCGATCGTGAAGCCACGATAATGGAACAGCATGGGGATGGACGCGCAATGAGCGGGATGGCGTGCACAGAGACGGAGGCTCGCAGCGATGAGACGATCCTCGATCATCTCTTTCGCCCCATGGGCGTCGACGGCGTTTACGCGCGCACGCGGCGTTATGAGGACGTCGTCGATGCGCTTCAATGGCTGATTACAAGACATCGTCCGCAAGAAGCGTCCGTGTTCCGTTTTCCACCGGTGATGAGCCTGAGGCAGCTCGAGAAACAGGGATACCTCAACAGTTTTCCTCAACTGCTCGGCTGCGTCTGCGCCCTGCATGGGTCGGAGGCGGATGTCGCCGCCGCGTTGGACAAAGCCAAGCAAGGGGAAGATTGGACCCGCGGCGCCACGTCGGCCGGTCTGGTGTTGAGCCCGGCGGCCTGTTACCCGATCTATCCGATTGCCGCGGAAAGCGGCCCGGTTCCCGAAGATGGTTTGACCTTCGACGTTGCGGCGGATTGCTTCCGGCACGAGCCCTCGAAAGATTTGGACAGATTGCAGTCTTTCCGGATGCGCGAGTTCGTGCGCATTGGCGCGCCGGCGCAGATTGCCGTCTTCCGTGAGCGATGGATGAAAACCGCGCAGGCGATCGCCGAGTCGCTGCAACTGCCCTTCGCCTTCGATCGCGCCAGCGACCCGTTCTTCGGCCGCGTCGGCGTGTTGATGGCCGCCAATCAGATCGAGCATGCGTTGAAGTTCGAGCTTCTGATTCCCGTGCGCGCGCAGGGCGCGCCGACCGCTTGCATGAGCTTCAACTATCATCGCGAGCATTTCGGCAAGACATGGGGGCTCGTCGATGAGAAGGGCGAAATGGCGCATTCGGGTTGCGTGGCCTTCGGCATCGACCGGCTGGCGCTCGCGCTTTTTGCGACGCATGGCCTTTACGTCGAGGATTGGCCGCGCGAGGTGCGCGACGTTTTGTGTTTGAATTGACTGGCGGGGAGGATATGGCGATGAGCGGTGACGAAAAAATTGTTTTCCACGAGGCAAACGTCGAGATGCAGCCGTGCCCAATCAATCCGGCTTGGGTGATCGACGGCGCCCCGGTTGCGCGGAATTTCATCTTGTCACGCAGCCTCGACAATTCGGCCACGACGCTTCTGTGGGATTGCACCAAGGGCGTGTTCAATTGGCATTATGACATCGACGAGACAGTTTATGTGCTGGAGGGATCGGTCGTCGTGCGCGAGGATAATGGCGTGGAACATCATCTCGGGCCGGGCGACCACATCCTGTTCCGCGCTGGCTCCCATGCGGTTTGGACCGTCGAGAAATACGTTCGCAAAGTGGCCTTCTGCCGCACGCCTCTGCCTGCGTCGGTGATGTTCTTGGTGCGGGTGATGCGCAAGCTGGCGCGCATGATGAAGCTCGCGCCTGCATCAGACGCGCCGGCGATGTTCAGTGGCGCGTAAAGAGAGAGGTTCGCCAATGGCGTCTCCTGTTGCACTGCGTCCGGTCTCGCAGACCTGGACGTTCTTTCAGGGCGAATGGCGCGACGGCAACGCGCCGATTTTGGGCCCGAGAACGCATGGGGCCTGGCTTGGCTCGATGGTGTTCGACGGGGCGCGCGCCTTCGAGGGCGTGACGCCCGATCTCGATCTGCATCTCGCGCGCGTCAATAATTCGGCGCGCGAGATGCTGCTGGAGCCTTTGTTGAGCGTCGACGAATGGCGCACGCTTGTTGGCGAAGGCTTGAAAAAATTTTCGCCTGATGCGCAGCTCTATATTCGGCCGATGTATTGGGCCGAGGACGGCTTGGGGGGCGGCGTTCGCTTCGAGCCTTCTTCCACCAATTGGTGCCTCACGATCTATGAGGCGCCCATGCCGGCGCCCAAGGGCGGCGCGGTGACTCTGTCGCCTTTCCGCCGGCCCTCGGCGGAAACTGCGCCGGTTGGGGCGAAGGCGAGTTGCCATTACGCCAATGGCTCGCGCGCCTTGATCGAGGCGGCGAAACGCGGCTTCGACAATTGCCTCATGCGCGACATGCTCGGCAATATTGCGGAGTTCGCTAATTCCAACGCCTTTCTCGCCAAGGATGGCGCGGTTTTTACGCCGGCGGCGAATGGGACGTTCCTGAACGGCGTCACGCGCCAACGCGTCATTGGCTTGCTGCGCGCAGATGGCGTCGAGGTGATCGAGACAACGCTCACCTATAACGACTTTCTTTGCGCTGACGAGATTTTCTCGACAGGCAACTTCCAGAAAGTCGCGCCGATGTCGCGCATCGACGATCGGCAATTGGACCCAGGCCCAATGTATAAGCGCGCGCGTGCGCTTTATTGGGACTTCGCGCATTCTAAGCCGCAGCTTCGAGTGGCATCGTGAACTGAAGGCGCCAGTTTTCGCCGCCTTCAGTTTGCTGACAAACCTCCGAGGCGGCCTCGTCCTTCGAGACGAAGGCCCGATCGGGAATTCAGAGCCACAAGAGCGCTGGTTTTGCCCAAAGCCCGTCATTGCGAGCGAAGCGAAGCAATCGAGGGCAGTGATGCGGCCCTGGATTGCTTCGTCGGCTCCGCCTCCTCGCAATTACGGCGGGGATTCCCTGTGTGTCCAAACGGCGCGAGCGTCGGGGATGGCGAGCGGATCTCGTATAAGTCTTTTGGCGAAGTTGAAGAAGCCGCTCATGCTGAGGAGCCTGCGCAGCAGGCGTCTCGAAGCACGAGGGGCGTCAGCCACTTTGTCAGCAGTTCTCTTACGCGCCCGCCAGCGCTTCGGAGCGTATCGCAGAGAGATTTACGCTCGGCGTAACGCGATCCGGGTCCATCATCACATGGATGATAGAGGGAAGGCGTGACGCGCGTGCGGCGCCGAAAGCGTCGGGGAAGTCCTTTGTGCGTTCGACGCGCGCGCCGTAACCGCCGAAGGCGCGGGCATAGGCGGCGAAGTCCGGATTGCGTAGATCCGTGCCGATGACGCGCGTAGGGTAGCTACGCTCCTGATGCATCCGGATCGTGCCATAGGAGGCGTTGTCGCAAATGACGACGAGGATCGGCAGCTCATATTGCACGGCTGTCGCGAATTCCTGGCCATTCATCAGAAAATCGCCGTCCCCATTGATAGAGACGACGAGCCGGTCGGGATAGAGCCGTTTGATGGCGACGGCGGCAGGCACGCCATAGCCCATCGTGGCCGATGTCGGCGCAAAGTGTGAGCCATAGCGGCGGAAGCGGAAATAGCGGTGAATCCAGGACGCGTAATTTCCTGCGCCATTGCAGATAACGGCGTCGTCGGGAAGATGGTCCGAAAGCCAGATCATCATTTGCGCCAGATCGACGTCGGCGGAGGGCGTAAAGCTGCGCGAGAAATCGAGATAATCCTGATGCGCCACGCGCGAATCGTCACGCCAGGGGCGGTGCGCCGGCGGAATTTGTTTTGCCAGCATCTCGACGAAAGGCTTGGGCGACGCGTGAATGGCGAGCGTTGGCGCAAAGACGCGGCCGAATTCCTCGGCCTGCGGATAAACATGCACGAAGCGCGTCTGCGGCTGCGGTATGTCGAAGAGCTTATAGCCCTGAGAGGGAATTTCGCCCAGCCGCCCGCCGATGAGAACGAAGAGATCGCTGGTTTTGGCGCGCGCGACGAGCTTCGGATTGGCGGCAAGGCCGAGGTCGCCGGCATAGCAGTCATGCAGGGGATCGAAGAGCGGCAGCCGTCGGTAGCTCGTTGCGACAGGCATGTCGAAAGCGCGCGCCCAATCCATCATGCGACGGGACGCCGTCTCGTCCCAACGCGTGCCGCCAAGGACGAACAACGGGCGCTTCGCTTGCGCGATCATTGCGGCGAGGGCGTCCATGTCGTCTGGCCCCGGCGATGTCTCGACGACGGCGGCGGCGGGGCAGGGGCGCGGGAGGACGCGCTCGTCGAGCATGTCTTTCGGCAAAGCGAGGGCGACGGGGCCCGGCCGCCCGCCAAGCGCGACATGAAACGCCCGCGAGACATATTCCGCCATGCGGGCGCCATCATCGATTTCGGCCGTCCATTTTGTCTGTCCGCCGAACATTGCGCGGTAATCGACTTCCTGAAACGCGCCGCGATCGCGATGCGAACGCTCGATCTGGCCGATGAACAAGATCATGGGCGTCGAGTCGTGCTGCGCGATATGAACGCCGGCAAAGGCGTTTGCGGCGCCTGGGCCGCGTGTCACGAAGCAAATGCCGGGGCGGCCGGTGGCCTTGCCATAGGCGTCCGCCATCATCGCCGCGCCGGCCTCGTTGCGGCAGACGGTGAGTTTGACGTTGCGCTCGTAGCAGGCGTCGAGCACGGCGAGATAGCTTTCGCCTGGCACGCAGAAAATATGGTCGACGCCATTGATGATGAGCTGATCGACCAATGCTTGCGCTGCGGTGATGTCGACAAGTGTTTTCATGGGAGGCTCATGGTCCGAACAAGACGCTTTCGCTGAAGGCGAGATCGCCCAGTCGCGGACGTTCGGGGCCCTTGTAATATTTGGGTCCGCGATCCTGAAGATAGATTCCGAAGAGCCCGGGAATCTTCTCTGTTGTGTCGAGAAGAACGGTAGGATGGCCGCGGCGCAGCAGCTCGCGGCCCAAGGGGCCCGCAAAGCGTTGGAAATCGGCAAGGCTGCGGCAATAGATCAGTTGTTGCGTGGGAACGAGCCCCTTCAGCACGCGGCGCGGCAGAAACACGAAGGGATGGGCGTCGCGTTTTTCATGGACGATCAACACGAGACAGCCACGCTCGGCATGGGCCGCGAGGAGCGCGCATTCCTGCGATGAGAGAGAGCCGCCATAGTCGCGATCCGCGTCGAAGATTTTCACGCGGGCGTTGGCGGTCCAAGGGGCGAGGGCGGGGATGGCGAGCATTTGGCCGTTGCAATAACGGCGAAATCCCTGCGCTTCGATCACGCGCCACGTATGCGGCGCCGGCGAAGTGTTGATATAGGTGACGTCCTTGAGCCGCACCGCCGCGGCGATGAGCAGCGAGGCGTAGCCTCGATAGGATTCTTCGACATACCAGCTCGAGATGTTGCAACGAATCTTCTCCGCGCCCACGCGTGTGAAGATCATCAGGATCACGCCGACCGGCGCGCCGTCGTGCTCCAGCAGATAACCCATACGGGGATAGCCTTCGGGCGCATCGCGGTGCGCGAGCGTTTCGAGCGCGTGACTCCAATAGTCGGTGGTGCGCTCGGGAAATCCCTTGGCCAGCAATCGGACGAGCGCTGGCGCGTCGGCCTCTGCGATCATTCTGCATCGAATGCGCGGCGTCGCCGGCTCGGTCATCTGCGCTTAACCTTCGTCATGGATCTTGGCCACGTGTGCAGGGAATTGCTTAGGGAAGCACGATAGGAAGTTCTTCTTAGCCGGAGATGAAAAGGGCGCGTTTCGATGAGCATAAGGTTAACAGTGCTTTCCGTCGTGGAAAATGTGGCTGCGGAGCAGGAAAAAAAGCTCACGCCACTCGAGAACGATACGGTCCTCGCCAACTCCGGTTTGGATTCTCTGTGCTTCGCAATCATCGTCGCGCGTCTCGAAGACGCGCTCGGGGTCGACCCCTTCACGGCTTCGGAAGAGGTCTATTTTCCCGTAACCTTCGGCGATTTCGTCGCGCTCTATGAAAATGCCGCGGCCGCTTGATCTGCGCGGGCTCGCGTGCGACGCGGTTTTTGACGGCGCCGCCGGGCTACGTGCCCCAAAGGGGCAGGCGCTTTGGCGCGATGCAGTTCAAGGGACGATCTTTGGCGGCCGTCGCGCTTTGCTTGCCGGCAAGTCGGTCTTGATCGGCGTATCGTCGCAGTTCGACGCGGCGCTCGCCATGCTGGAGCTCGATGGGCTTGTCGCGCGCATGGTGATTACGCCGCCGGATTTTACGAGCGAGCGTCTCGCCTCGGCGATCGAGCAGGCGCGAGTCGAGGCGGTCATTTGCGACGACGACGTTAAGGATTTCGGCGTCGACGTTACGCGCGTTCGCGTTTCGGCGCTCGCGCCCGAGACGGAGCCGCGCCCCGCTGCGATCGAAACGGAATGGGTTCTTCCCACCTCGGGCACGACCGGGGCGCCGAAGCTTGTCGCGCATCGTCTCGCGGGGTTGCTTGGCGCAGTTCGCCCGCGCGCGGCAGGTGAGGCGGCGCCGGTTTGGGCGACCTTCTACGACATTCGTCGCTATGGCGGGATGCAGATATTTCTACGCGCGGCGACGAGCGGCGCGACGCTGTTGCTGAGCGAGGCGAGTGAGCCGCTCGTCGATCATGTAACGCGCATGGCCGAAGCCGGCGTCACGCACCTCTCCGGCACGCCGTCGCATTGGCGCCGTCTGCTGATGAGTCCCGAAGCTGCACGGATCGCGCCCCAATATGTGCGCCTTTCCGGAGAGATCGCAGACCGTGCGGTCCTGGTCAATTTGGCCGCCTTCTACCCCAACGCAAAAATCGTTCACGCCTATGCATCCACGGAAGCGGGAGTAGGCTTCGAGGTGACCGACGGGAGGGAAGGGTTTCCCGCCGCTTATCTGGATGGCGTTGGCGGCGTCGAGATGCGCGTCGTCGACGGGTCGTTGCGTCTGCGCTCGCGCCGCATGGCGGATCGCTATGTGGGGCGTGATGATCTCACGCTGGCGGACGCGGATGGATTTGTCGACACGGATGATCTTGTCGAAAGAGTCGGCGACCGCTTCTTCTTCAAGGGCAGGCGCGCCGGTACCATTAATGTCGGCGGGTTGAAAGTCCACCCGGAGGAGGTCGAGCAGATCATTAATCTGCATGACGCCGTGCGCATGTCGCTGGTGAAGGCGCGGCGCAATCCGATCATGGGCGATCTCATCGTGGCGGAAGTGATGCTCAAGGAAAACGACATCTCTGCGGAGCAAAAGCGTGCGGTGAAGGATGAAATAATTGCCGCATGCCGCGGGCGGCTCGAAAGGCACAAGGTTCCGGTTTCGATCGACTTCGTGTCGTCGCTCGCCATGTCGGCCGGGGGCAAGCTGCTGCGGGGAAAAGCATGAGGCGTAATGTCATCGTCACGGGCGGCAGTCGCGGTCTGGGCCTCGCGATCTCGCGACGCCTCGTCGCCGACGGCTTTCGCGTTATCGCTGTGGCGCGCAAGCCGAGCGACGCGCTCGATGAAGAGATCGCCCGCGCCTCCGGCGCGCTTGCCTTTGCTGCGCTCGATCTTTCGCAGATCGACGCGATCCCCGATTTTGTGATGCGGCTCAAAAAGGAATTCGGCGCGCCTTATGGGCTCGTCAACAATGCGGGGCTCGGCACCGAGGGGCTGCTCGCCACCATGCACAATTCGCAGATCGATGAGCTGACGCGCGTGAATGTGACCGCGCCGATCATTCTGACAAAATATGTCGTTCGCAATATGATGTCGGCGGGCCAGGGCGGCCGCATCGTGAATATGTCGTCGATTATCGCCTCGACCGGATATAATGCGCTTTCCGTCTATGGCGCGACGAAAGCGGCGCTCATCGGCTTCACCAAGTCTCTGTCGCGCGAAGTCGGTCGGCTGGGCGTCACCGTCAATGCGGTGGCGCCGGGTTTCGTCGAGACAGAGATGACGGCGTCGCTTGGCGAAGAGGAGCGCGCCAAAATTGCTGCGCGCGCGGCTTTGCGGCGGTTGGCGGCGCCGGAGGATGTGGCGAACGCGGTTTCTTATCTCTTCGACGACAAGGCGTGCAACATTACCGGGACGGTGATGACAGTGGATGCGGGGGCGACGGCGTGACGTAATGCGTGCTTGCCGTCATTGCGAGGAGCTGCGCGACGAAGCAATCCAGGGCAGCTATAGCGGCTCACTGGATTGCTTCGCTTCGCTCGCAATGACGGGAGGCTCTGGATTCCCGGTCGCGCTGTCAGACGCCGGGAATGGCATGCCCTAATGCAAGCTGTTTAACGGGAGTGTTAACGATCTGTTAACCATCCCGTTGCAACCTGGTTCAGTCAGCCGCTTCGATTGCTTTGAGCAGTTCCGGATACGCTGTCTTTCTTGGCGACGGCCCGCGACCTCGGATGTAAAGGCGCGGGCCGTTCCTTTTCATCATTCTGTCGGCGTCGAGGGCTCTGCGCACACACGCAGAACCTCGAGCCTGATCCGATCTCCGTGGCACGGCCGCTGCGGTCGCGTGGGCGGCTCAGCGCACCAGCAGCGCAGAGCAATTTTTTCGCCTCTGCGTAGCCGATCGGCGATCTTCTCGATTTCGCGCGTCTTCGGGCCGCGCTCGGCGAGATCGCGATCGAGATCGCGCTCATAGGCCGCGATCACGCGCAGCCGCTCCTGCATGTCCCGATGGTCGCGCAGAATGTGCGGATTGCCGAGAACCGGATTGCTGCGATCCACGTCGATGATTGCTTCGTCCGGCGCCGCCTGGAGCCCGCCCTTGCGTTTCGAGACAATGCGGATACGGGCCGCATAGTCTGTCGGAAGCGCGCTCGATT
Organism: Methylocystis sp. JR02; assembly: GCF_030063565.1. Lineage (NCBI taxonomy): Bacteria > Pseudomonadati > Pseudomonadota > Alphaproteobacteria > Hyphomicrobiales > Methylocystaceae > Methylocystis > Methylocystis sp. JR02. The sequence goes on from NZ_JASIRC010000001.1 coordinate 225,096, forward strand.
TGAAGAGATCGTCCAAAGATGCATTCTCCTGCGCAGCTAAAGGCTGATCGGCTCCTGCGAATTTGAGGCTACGTATTTTACGCAACTTGATAGGCCGGGGCGCGCGGGTCACCTTGATCGATCATCTCTCGCCGAAGAGCGCGCCATGATCGACTTGCTCTATATCGCCAGGCTGGACTTTCTCATCAAGATACGCGGCGCGCAGGACATTGGCGGCGCGAGGCCGCGTGCGCGTTTCGTGCCCTTGGACAATAGGGACGCGGTGAAAACCCACGCAGTGCAACGGCGCTTGCGGCAGCAAAAGAAGGCGGCGACGTTCCAAGACACATTCTGAAACGACGACAAATTGCTCGGCCAACGGCCGCGCGGAAACCTGCTCAACTTTGGTGTGGCCCCAGCATTTGATACAGGGCGGCTTCGATTCGTCGCCAGTTTTTCGCCTGTTCAGCCTCGCCGCTTTGCTCCAACGAGGCAGCCTTTTGCGCCGCCTCGGCGACGGCCTTGTCGCCATGCGCATCGAACAGCCGCCGCGCATAGTCCTGGATGTCGAGCTCTTCCATTTCGACGGCTCCGCTTGGTGGATCGACGCCAAAGTCGCGTCGACGCCCTATTGCAACGAACTTGAGCGGAATCTGTTCCGTCTGCCGGAAAAGCAGACGCGCGGCGTAGACGGCGGGCTGAAAGCTCGACCGGGAATCCGCAAGAGCGCTGGTTCAGCGCCCGTCATTGCGAGCGACGCGACGCAATCCAGGCAGGCGATGCGGCCCTGGATTCTTCGTCGGCTCCGCCTCCTCGCAATGACGGTGGGGATTTCCTGTGCGTCCGAGCGTCGGGGATGGCGCCGAACCTCTCGTATCATGAGAAGGATCGGCCAGGCGGTGCGGCAGCGCCATGTCGGGAACCGCCCCCGATTATCTTCCAACGTGAAAAAGGCCCCAAAGGGGCCATTTCTGATGCTTCTATTTTGCGGGATTTAAACTGGTCGGAGTGAGAGGATTCGAACCTCCGACCCCCTCGTCCCGAACGAGGTGCGCTACCAGGCTGCGCTACACTCCGATCCAACGGCCGTGTCGGCCGCTTTCGAGGGGCCTTATAGCCATAGTAGGCCGGCCCCGCAACTGGTTTCGCCGTTTAATTTGTCGCTTATCCACCGTGGCGGCGGCGCAGCGTCACGAAGGAGAAATCCGCCTCGTCCTTGTCGCCGCGCGGCGGCGTCTCGCGGGCGATTTCCTCCCATTCCAGCGGCGAAAGCTCCGGGAAATGGGCGTCTCCCGGAATATCGAGCCCGACTTCAGTGAGCTCGATCATTTGCGTCTCGCCGAGCAGCGCCCGATAGATTTCGGCGCCGCCGGCGACAATAATTTCTGGCGCCGCCATTTCGGCGGCGAGCCGCTGGGCGATGGCGAGCGATTCGGTCAGGCTCGTCGCGACATGGGCGCCGGGTGCGGCATAGCCGGGGCTCCGCGTGACGACGACGCTCTCGCGGCCGGGCAAAGGGCGGCCGATCGATTCCCAGGTGCGCCGACCCATGATCATGGGCCGGCCCCAGGTACGCGCCTTATAGCGCTTGAGATCGCTGGAGAGACGCCAGGGCAGGCCGTTGCCGACCCCGATGACGCCGTTCTGGGCCCGGGCGACGACGGCGACGAGTTTGGGGGTCATGCTGCGGCGGCGCCTACTCTCTCGATGTCTGCGACGAGGGCGTATTCGATGAGCATCCGATCGAGGATCACCGTCTCGATCTCGACAGGCAGCTCAGCAAAGCGCCGGGCATAGGCGATGATCCGCGAGGCCTCCGGATGCGTCGCCGGAACGGGGTCAACTCGCACTTTGCCTCCGAACTCGGGAATCCTGCCAGCTCGGCGAAGATCGAAGACCTTGAGCACGACTTCTCGGCTTTTTCGGCTTGTCACGATCCGAATGACCCAATCGACATCGTCCTCATCGGAAACGACCTTGATCAGGTAGACGCCCTCAACTCCGATGCCTTCCGCCCTAAGCGCTTCCGCGATCCTGCAGAGCCCCTCGGCGCCCCCTATGGTTGTGACCGGATCCATGCGAAAATCCCTTCTGTCGGGTCGCTTATGGCCTCGAGTAGCGCTCGAGCCTCTGTCTCTTCAATTCTCCTATAACGCGCCGACTCATTCCAGCCCATTACAGTGTTCCAGTTGGCCACGAACTGAGAAGAACGCCTGGACCGCTCCTGCAACGCTGGCTTGAGCTGCGCCAAGCTCAAAAGGTCCTCGAGGTCGTGGGTGTAGATATTCTTTACCAAGTTCTTGTCCGGGATTTCGTTCGCCCTGAACTGATCGGCGATAACGGCTTTGAGCGCGAGCTCGATTGCATATCCGGAAAGGTAGAAAGCGCCGGACCACCTCTGAACGCCCAATAGCGCCAGCGCTTCTCGCAACCGTTCCTCGGCGAGCGCTTCCAGCTCCTCGAGCCGCATGTTCACCTCAAATAGCCAGAGTGAAAAACAATCAAACCGCAATGGGCGCGGCGATGGCCGGCCAGGGGTCGTAGCCTTCGACCGCAATGTCTTCATAGCGGAAATCGAGGAGCGAGGCTGCTTCAGGGTTCAGCGCGAGGCGGGGCAGGGGCCGCGGCGCGCGCGAGAGCTGCAGGCGCGCCTGCTCGATGTGGTTCAGATAGAGATGCGCGTCGCCGAGGCTGTGGATGAAATCGCCGGCGACGCAGCCCGTCGCCTGCGCCACCATGTGCGTGAGCAGCGCGTAGCTTGCAATATTAAAGGGCACGCCGAGGAACACGTCCCCCGAGCGCTGATAGAGCTGGCAGGACAGGCGCTTTTGCCCGTCCACCTCGGCCACATGGAATTGGAAAAGGCAGTGGCAGGGCGCGAGCGCCATTTTGTCGATCTCGGCCGGGTTCCAGGCCGTGACGACGAGGCGGCGGGAGAAGGGGTTTCGCTTTATTTCCTCGATCAGCCAGCCGATCTGGTCGATCGTTTCCCCGCCGGGCGCGGGCCAGGCGCGCCACTGGGCGCCATAGACGGGCCCGAGATCGCCCTTCTCATCGGCCCATTCGTCCCAGATGGTGACGCCGTTTTCCTTGAGGTAGCCGATGTTGGTCTCGCCCGCGAGGAACCAGAGCAGCTCGTGGATCACCGATTTCAGATGCACCCGCTTGGTGGTGACGAGCGGGAAGCCCTCCGAGAGATCGAAGCGCATCTGATGGCCGAAGATGGAGAGCGTGCCCGTCCCCGTGCGGTCCTCCTTACGGACGCCCTCGCGCAGGATTTTGTCGAGAAGGTCGAGATATTGGCGCATGGGATGATTTAAGGAGTCTGGGGGCGGGAGTCTTTGAAAAAGATAAGGGCCCTCATCCGACCCTCGCTTACGCGAGGGCCACCTTCTCCCGCAGGCGGGAGAAGGAGTCGCGGCCGCAGGGTTCTTTCCTTTTCCCGCGCGCGGGAGAAGGTGGCCGCCGAAGGCGGTCGGATGAGGGCGGTCCCCCAATTCCCGCAACCCTGCCTTTGCAGCCCCGTCATCCTCTCCCTATATTCTCTCCCCGAGGGGAGCGACGCTCCCCAATAAGAGGGAAAACTCATATGCTGCGGTTTCTTGCGCAAAAGCGCGGATCGCTGATTTCATTGGCTCTCGCGGCGCTGTTGGCGCTCGCGCCGGCGATCGCCGAGGCGCGCATGGGCGGGGGCGGGAGCTTCGGCTCGCGCGGCTCCAAGACCTGGTCGGCGCCGCCGTCGACCCGCACGGCGCCCGGAACGGCCTCGCCATTCGAGCGCAGCGAGACGGCGCGTCCAAGCTTTAATCCGAGCCAGCCGGGCTTCAATCGGCCTGCCTTCGGCGGCTCTTCCTTCGGCCGCGGCCTGCTCGGCGGTCTCGCCGGCGGCCTGCTCGGCGCGGGGCTTTTCGGGTTGCTGACCGGCAACGGCTTCTTCGGCGGTATCGGCGGCTTCATGTCGATCATCGGCTTCCTGCTGCAAATCGCGCTGGTCGTTTTCCTGGCCCGCATGGCCTTCGTCTGGTGGCAGCGTCGCAATGCGCCGGCGGGCGTCGGGCCTCAGGGCTCGACCTTCGGCTTCACGGGCGGCGCGCCTTTCGGCGGGGGGCCGACGGGCGGCTTCGGGGCCGGGCCGATGGGCTTTGGCGGCGGAGCGCCGCAGCGTCCGCGCGCGACGCCGATCCAGATCGCAGCCGGGGACTTCAACGCCTTCGAGCGCCTGCTCGGCCAGTCGCAGGCCGCCTATAGCCGCGAGGACGTCAGCGCGTTGGGTCAGGTGGCCACGCCGGAAATGGTCCGCCATTTCGACGAGGAGCTGGAGACGAACCGCCGCAAGGGCGTCGTCAACCGCGTGACCGACGTCAAGCTTCTGCAGGGCGACCTTTCGGAAGCCTGGCGCGAGGGCTCGGACGAATATGCGAGCGTCGCCATGCGCTTCTCGCTGAACGACGTCCTGGAGGACCGCGCCACCGGCAAGCCGGCGCCCGGCTCTGCTGGGGCAAGCGAGGCGACCGAGGTCTGGACCTTCCGCCGCCCGGCGGGCGCCGGCCCCGACGCCTGGAAGCTTTCGGCGATCCAGCAGGCGGCGTAACGCGAAGCCTGCTATTGAGAGGCGCTCCCTCCGTGAGGAGGGGGCGCCTTTTTTGTGATCTGCGATCGGGCGAGTAGCAATCCGGCGTCGTGAGCCACTGATATACCTCCCCTTTACGGGGAGGTCGGCGGCCGGAAGGCCGCCGGGTGGGGCTCTCGCCGCTACGACGGGGGTTGGGGCGGACCCCACCCGACCCCGCTTGCGCGGGGCCACCCTCCCCGTAAAGGGGAGGGATGAGCTCGCGCCCGGCGTTCGGCAGATTGCTTCGTTGTTGAGCCAGAGTTGACACGCCCACAGGACGCTCTCCCCATTGACGCCGTGCTGCCCGACATTCGGGCGGCGCTTTCGGCTTCTCCCAATCTCGTGATCGTCGCGCCGCCCGGCGCCGGCAAGACGACGCGCGTGCCGCTCGCGCTGCTGGATGCGCCTTGGGCGAGGGGCGGCAAGCTCATCCTGTTGGAGCCGCGCCGTCTCGCCGCCCGCGCCGCCGCGAGCCGCATGGCCGCGACGCTTGGCGAGCAGATCGGCGAGACGGTGGGTCTGCGCATGCGGCTCGAGTCCAGGGTCTCGGCCAGGACCCGGATCGAGGTCGTCACCGAGGGCGTCTTCGCGCGCATGATCCTCGACGATCCGGCGCTCGACGGCGTCGCGGGCGTGCTCTTCGACGAATATCACGAGCGCTCGCTCGACGCCGACTTGGGCCTCGCTCTCGCGCTCGACGCCCAATCGGGGCTGCGCGAGGATCTGCGGCTTATCGCCATGTCGGCGACGCTCGACGGCGCGCGCGTCTCGGCTTTGATGGGCGACGCGCGGACGGTCGTCTCCGAGGGCCGCGCCTTCGATGTCGAAACCCGCTATTTGGGCCGAGAGCCCAATGAACGCATCGAGGACGCCGTCGCCCGCGCCGTGCAGCGCGCCCTGCGTGAGGAGAAAGGCTCGGTGCTCGCCTTTCTGCCGGGGCAGGGCGAGATCATGCGGGTCGCCTCGCGTCTTGCGGACGCCCGATTGGAGGGCGTCGATATTGCGCCGCTCTATGGCGCGCTCGATCGCGGCGAGCAGGACCGCGCCATCTCGCCCGCGCCACAGGGACGTCGCAAGGTGGTGCTCGCGACCTCCATCGCCGAGACGTCGCTGACGATCGAAGGCGTGCGCGTTGTCGTGGATAGCGGCCTGTCGCGCGTGCAGCTTTACGAGCCGGATTTGGGCCTCTCACGTCTCGAGACGGTGCGCGCCGCGCGCGCCAGCGTCGACCAGCGGCGTGGCCGCGCCGGGCGCACGGAGCCGGGCGTTTGTTACCGGCTTTGGGACGAGCCGCAGACGGCGTCGCTCCCCGCTTTCGCGGCGCCGGAGATATTGGCGGCTGATCTGTCGAGCCTCGCGCTCGATCTCGCCGCCTGGGGCGTCGCCGATCCCGGCCAGCTCGCCTGGCTCGACCCGCCGCCGGCGCCGGCCTGGAAGGAGGCCGTGGCGCTGGACCGGGAGCTCGGGGCGCTTGATGGCGACGGGCGGCTTACCGAAGAGGGCAGGGCGTTGCGCGCCCTTCCCCTGCCGCCTCGTCTCGCCCGCATGGTGCTGGAGGCCGCGCGCTGTGGGGAAGCGGCGCGGGCGGCGGAGCTTGCCATGCTGCTTTCCGAGCGCGGACTTGGGGGGAATGACGCGGATCTGTCGCATCGGCTGGACCGGCTGCAGTCGGATGGGTCGAAGCGGGCGAAGGATGCGAGGAGGCTGGCGGGCAACTGGGCGAGGATGGCGATGGCGGCGTTGCCCCCTCCCTGTCCCTCCCCCGCTAAAGCGGGAGAGGGGACGCTCGCGATCAGCATTGCCGATGAAGGCCACGCTCTGCCCCCTCTCCCGCGCAGCGGGGGAGGGCTGGGGAGGGGGCTCTCCGACGGCGCCCTCGTCGCGCTCGCTTATCCCGACCGCATCGCCAAATCGCGCGGGGCCAATGGCGACTTCCTCATGGCCAATGGCCGCGCCGCGAGCCTGCCCGTGGAGGACCCGCTGTCTCGCGCCCCCTTTCTCGCCGTCGCGGAGCTGACCGGCCGCGCGGCGCAGGCGCGCATTCTGGCGGCTTGCGCGCTCGACGCGGAGGAGGTGGAGACGATCGCCGGCATGCGCATCGAGGCGCGCGACGAGACTGTTTTCGATCCTGCGACCGCCAGCCTGCGGCGCCGTCGCTTCCGCCGCCTCGGCGCGATCCGCCTGAGCGAGCAGAACCTCTCCGTCGAAGCCGATGAGGAGGGCGCGCGGGCGCTGGCGCGGGGGATCGCCGCGCTCGGCGCCGCGCGCCTGCCATGGACCAAGGGCCAGACGCAGCTTCGCGACCGCGTGGCGTTCCTGCGCCGGGCCGAGGGCGAGGAGTGGCCCGATCTCTCGGACGCCGCGCTAGGCGAAAGCGTCGAGGAATGGCTCGCGCCTTATCTTCTCGGCCGCGTGCGGCTCGGCGACATCGCGCCGGGCGATCTCGACGCGGCGCTCGCGCATCTCTTGCCCTATGATCTCATGCGCCGCCTCGACGCCGAGGCGCCCACGCATTTCGAAACGCCGGCGGGCTCTCGCCATGCGCTCGATTACGCCGCGCCCAACGGGCCGCTGCTCTCTGTGCGGGTGCAGGAGCTTTACGGCCTTTCGCAGCATCCGGCGCTGGCGCGCGGCCGGGTTCCGCTGACGTTGGAGCTGCTCTCGCCGGCGCATCGGCCGATCCAGACGACCCGCGACCTGCCGAGCTTTTGGGCGGGCTCCTGGAATGACGTGAAAAAAGAGATGAAGGGCCGTTATCCGCGCCATCTCTGGCCGGACGAGCCGGCCAAAGCCTTGCCGACCACGCGGGCGAAGCCGCGAGGGTGAGTTAACCGCTTTTCCGAGTAGGGCTTAAGACCCCCGCAAACTTTTCCCGCGAGGATCGCGCAGGGCTCGCATGCCAGGAAGCGTCATGCTCGGAAAGCAAATCTCATTTGCGGTCATCGCCGTGGTCGTCAGCGTGATCGCCGCGAAAGCGCTTATGCGCCTTGCGCCGCATCCCGACGCCGTGCCGCAGAGCGCGCAGCTTCGCCCCGTCTCGCAGCCGGCAGCGCCCGTGCGCGCGGCGCTTCCTGCGCGCATGGGGGAGATGCGCATTCCCGCTGATCAGAGGGGGCAATTCTCGACCGACGCCGAAATCAACGGCGCCCGTATCTCGGGCATGCTGGTCGATACGGGCGCGACGCTTGTGGCGCTTTCTTATGAGGACGCCTCGGCCGCCGGTCTCTTTCCGGCGCCGGCGGATTACAAGTATCAGGTCAACACCGCCAATGGCGTCGCCCATGTCGCGCGCGCGACCCTCAACGACGTGCGGATCGGCAATATCGTCGTTCACAATGTGGAGGCGGTGGTCGGCGAGCGCGGCGCGCTGTCAGGGAGCCTCTTAGGCATGGCTTTCCTCTCGAAGCTGTCGCGCTTCTCGGTGGAATCGGGAGCCCTCGTGCTGAAACAATAAGATAGCTTGCATGGTTTAGCGGTTGAGGCAAATTTGGCCGGCGCGGCGGGACGGTGTAAAGGGAGCCCGTCGTTTAGCTCGCAAGGACCGCCCATGCTGCCCAAGCCCGTTTCAATATTGACTCCCAATACTTTTGAATATGAACAAAAGCCGCTCGTGAAGCCGACCGGCTTTCGTGAATATGACGCGCGTTGGCTCTTTGGGCCGGAACTCAATCTGATGGGCGTGCAGGCGCTCGGCATGGGTCTGGGCACGCTGATCCACGAAATGGGCGTCGCGCCGGATATTGTCACCGGCCATGATTATCGCGCCTATTCTTCCTCCATCAAGCTCGCTCTGGTCGCCGGCCTCATGGCCTCTGGCGTGCGCGTGCGCGACATCGGCCTCGCCCTGTCGCCCATGGCCTATTTCGCGCAATTCGAGCTCGACGCCCCCGCCGTCGCCATGGTCACGGCGTCGCATAACGACAATGGCTGGACCGGCGTCAAGATGGGCGCGCAGCGGCCCGTGACTTTCGGGCCCGATGAGATGAGCCGCCTGAAAGAGATCGTGCTGTCCGGCAAATACCGTCAGGCCGGCGGCGGCGCGTATCACTTCATCGAGAATTTCGGCGCGCGCTATCTCGACGATCTGACCCGCCGCCCGGCCTTTGGGCGCAAGATGAAGGTCGTCGCGGCTTGCGGAAACGGCACGGCCGGCGCCTTCGCGCCGCAGATGCTCGAGCGTCTCGGCTGCGAGGTGATCCCGCTCGACGTCGAGCCCGACTATAACTTCCCGCGTTACAATCCCAATCCCGAAGATCTGGAGATGCTGCACGCCATCGCGCATAAGGTGCGCGAGACGGGCGCCGACGTCGGACTCGGCTTCGACGGCGACGGCGACCGCTGCGGCGTCGTCGACAACAATGGCGAGGAAATTTTTGCCGATAAGATCGGCGTGATGCTCGCGCGCGATCTCTCCAAGGTCTATCCGGGCGCGAAATTCGTTGTGGACGTGAAGTCGACGGGTCTCTTCGCAACCGACCCCGAGCTGGTCTCGCGCGGCGTTCATACGGATTATTGGAAGACCGGCCACTCTTATATCAAGCGCCGCGTGAACGATCTCAACGCGCTCGCCGGTTTCGAGAAGTCTGGCCATTTCTTCTTCAACGCGCCGATCGGGCGTGGCTATGACGACGGCCTGCTGACGGCGGTGCATGTTCTGGAAATGCTCGATCGCAATCCCCAGAAGAGCATGGCCGATCTCTACAATGATCTGCCGAAGACCTGGGGCTCGCCGACCATGTCGCCGCATTGCGACGACGAAAAGAAATATGAGGTCGTGAAGAAGGTGATCGCGCGCATCGAGGGCATGAAAACGCGCGGCGAAACACTCATCGGTCAGCCGATCCGCGACGTCGTGACGGTCAATGGCGTGCGCGTGACCGTCGCCGACGGCACATGGGGGCTGGTGCGCGCCTCGTCCAACAAGCCCGAGCTGGTCGTCGTCGTCGAGAGCCCGGTGTCAGAAGCGCGCCTGCGCGAGATGTTCGGCGCGGTGGACGCGATCCTGCGCGAAAATCCTGAAGTCGGCGCCTATAATCAGACGATCTGATCGCCCGGGGCTTTCAGCCCGCCGGGATCACCGCCGTCATTGCGAGGAGGCGGAGCCGACGAAGCAATCCAGAGCAACTACTGCGGCCCTGGATTGCTTCGCTTCGCTCGCAATGACGGCGGTGAATAAAACCAGCGCTTTTGTGGCTCTGCATTCAGGGTCGGGCTTTCAGCCCGCCGGTGAATGACACGCGCCGGATATGCGAGGATGATCAGAACACGATAGTCGCAAAGGCGCGCAGATTGGCGCCGGGCAGCAGCACCTCGTCCTTTCGGAAAGAGACGCTGTTACGGATGTCGTCGTTCAGAAGATTGTTGCCGACGAGGCCGAGGGTCATCTCGCTTCCCCAGGGGTTGCTCGGCGCAAATTTCATGCGGTAGCTCAGCTCGGCGCGCAGCAGATTGTATCCCTTGGTCGGCGTTTCGCCGGTCTGCGCAATATCGTTTTGGGCGAAGGCATGGAGCAGATTGGCGCGCGCGAGCCAGTTGGCGTCGCGCCAGTAGAGACCGCCGCCGAGCCGGACCGGTGGGATGCGGGGCACATTGCCGCCGCTCGTAAAGCTCGCGCGCACGACGTCGAACTGGTTTTCGACGCCGATCGTTCCGCCCATCAGCGGCGCGACGTCGAGCTGGCTCTGGAACTCCGCGCCACGGAAGACGGCGTTGCGTTGCGAATAAAGCGCAAGCGCCAGATCGCCCGCGCCGCCGATGGCGCAACTTGCGAAATCCCTCTGACAGACCGGGCCGGTGAGATTGCGGAAGATGAAGCCGTCGAAGCGCGTGATGTAAAGCGCAGCCTCGAAGCGCAACGGACCCTCCGCACGACGTAGGCCCAGCTCGAGCGTCTTCGCTTTCTCGATCCGCAAATTCGGGTTGCCGACATCGAAGGTGCCGGTGGCTTCGTGGATGCCGCGCGAGAGCAGCTCCGGCGCGCGCGGCGCGCGCTCGACATATTGCGCGGAGAGGCTGGCGACGAGGCCATATGGCAGATCGTGGAGCAGGCCGAACGCGCCGCTGACCGGCGTGAAGTTCCTGTAGCGGCCGATTGGCGTTGTCGGATCGAGGAAAAGATCGGGCAGGGAGCCTGTCACCTGCACATTCTCGATCCGCCCGGCAAGCTGCGCCTTGAGAGCGTCCGTCAGTTTGAGTTCGTTGAAGAGATAGCCCGCAACGGCTTGGGTCCGGTTCGGATCGTAGAGCCCGCCTTCCAGCCCCGGGGAGGTGAGGAATTGATGATTGCCCTGCACGCCGGCGGCGCTCGTCAACACGCCGAACGGAAGCGCGATCGGCATGAACTGCATCTCGACCCGCACCTCGAGATCCTTGTTGGTAAAGGACTGCTGCACGCCGTTGAAACCACCCTCGTCGGCGCGTTCGTGGTGCTTGTAGTCGGTGAGCCCCGCCCAGAAGCGTATGGCGTCGACATAGGCCGAGCCGATGTGGAGCTCGCCCTTACCGGTGACCCGGGTCTGACGCATCTCGATGCGGGTGTCGGTCGCCGTCGGCTCGACGCCCGGAACGCGGTAGCGACTGTTGTATTGCGTCACCGCGAAGCCGACGAAGCCGCCGGTGGGGATCAGATAGCTCGCGCCGAGCGAGGCGCCGCCGGAGCGGTTCGACGAATTGGGCTGGCGGCCGGCAAAATAGGGCGGCGGCTCCGCGGCGAAGGGATCGACGTCGAGATAGGGGTAGCCGGGAATACGATAGTCGCTCGCGCGACGGCCATGCGCGTCGGCATGCACGACAACATTGCCGCGCCCCGCGTCGAGCAGCGTCGCGTTTTCGAGCAGATTGTCGACAGTCGCGACAGCGGCGCGCGTCTCGACCCGCGCGCAGCCGGTTTCGCGGAATGCGGCGTCGAGCGCGCAGGGCGGCGCCTCGGGAATGCGGTTGTTGGCGACGTTCACCACGCCGCCGATCGCCTGCGAGCCCCAGCGGAGCGTGGCGGGGCCGCGCACGACCTCCATCTGGCTCGCGCCGATCGGGTCGAGCGGCACGGCGTGATCCTCGCCCATTTCCGAGACGCCGCTCGCGCCGACGCCGTTCTCTTGTATGCGCACGCGGTAGTTGTCGAGGCCGCGCACGATCGGCCGGCTGGCCGCGCCGGGCGCAAAGCTCGAGCTCGTGAGGCCTGGACGGGAAAAGACGACGTCGCCCAGAGTTGTCCCGGTGGTGGACCGCAGTTCCTCATTCGTGACGACTGTGACGGCGGCGAATTGGTCCGGGGCGATTGCCAATACGCCGCGCGGACTCGTCTGCGCGGCCGCAGCCGAGGCGGATTCGTCCGGCGTGGGCGCGCTCCGCCGGATAGGCGGGGCGCCTGGAGCGCGGGCTTGCGCCACCGGCGCGCTCGGACGGCGCTTGATGGGGCTTGTGGCGCCGACCTCGATCGTCGGGAGTGTCTGTTGCGCGGCGGCTGGCGCCGACATTGCGCAAATGCCGACAACCAGCGCGGAAGCGCCCATCAATTCGCCCAAGCCCTTTGATCTCACCGAAGCCTCCGCGCCGGATTTGTGCCTATGTTATAACATTACAGTCTTCGGTTGGATCAATGAGGGATGTCGCGGCCGAACGAACTTTCTGACCGCTGTTGCGCGACAGCCACACATGGGCCGCAGCAGAGGCATCGGAGGCGAATGATACGAAATCCGCTGGATTGGTTCCCCGACGCTCGCGCAGGGAGCGATCGGGAATCCAGAACAAAACCTGCTTTTGTGGCTCTGGATTCCCGATCGGGCCTTTGGCCCGTCGGGAATGACAAGCGCCAATGCGAGCTATTCAAACGGAAACGGTATGAATATTCCCGAACGATCAGACAGGCGCTGCGGCGTCTGCCTCCAGTTTATGCGGGAGCCCGATAAGGTGAGGCATATTTTAGAAGTCGCCGCCGTCGGGCTTAGCCCCTGTCGCAGCAGCGGTTTGCTTGGTACGTATCGGATTACTCGAACGCTCGATGATCACGGCGTAGAGCCGTTACAATTCGCTCCAGAGGTCATGTAATATTGAATATGCGGAGGCGAATATGTGTTGCGAACCGGCGCATAGCTCGTCCGCTGCATGCTCCAGGTCGGCGACGAGCTCCATTTGAACATTTCGAAATGGAAGCCCGGCGTGTAGTTGTAGACGACGTCGGCGATGATCATCGGGCCCGTGGGCGGATTGACGCCATTCGTGACGTTGACATAGCTCTTGGGTATCGTCGTGACCGACACCGGCGCCGCATCGTCGGGCGTGAGAGCGGCGTTGCAGGGGCGCGCCAATGCGCCATTGCGGGTGACCGACCAGCTTGTTTTCGCCTCCCACGAAGTTGCCGTCACCGCTGTGATGTTCACCTCGGAAATGGTCATTTTCATCGACGTGTCTGTGGTCGGCAGCCCCATCAGCACATTCGCCGCTGAAAAGATGGACGTGATCTCCGCTTCGCTCAACCCCGCTTGCCCGGTTGCGCATTTGGTAGAGGAGACGCCCGCTGGAGGATTGGGGCAGTCGATTTTTTGCGCCGTCAGATCGGCGAGCGTGTGCGCGACGAGATCGAGCCTCTGCGACGTCCGCATGCCGCGAGACAATTCGACGAGCCCCATATAAATCACGAGCATCAGAGGCAGGATCAACGCAAATTCGACAGCCGCCATGCCTCTGTCGTCGAGAGACGGCCGGCCGCTATGTCCGACAAAGCGCATCGTCGTTCTCATGGCTCCACACGAAAGGCGGCAATGCCCATGATCATATAGCTCCAGGCGCCGTTATTCTGGGTCTGGCCGCTGCGGACCTGCGAGAAGCCGCTGCCGCCCGCGAGCGTGCTGCCGCCCAGGAAGCCCATGATCACGGAAGTCGGATAGGCGACACGGACGATCGCAATTTTACCCGCCGCCGGCATGGCGATCTTGGTCGCGCGAGGGGCCGCCGTAAAGGAGTTGCCAGTGCTCGCCGACGTCCAATCCGAGGGGCTGCTGATGTCGACCAAAAGTTGCGAGCAGTCGAACATGGTCGATAAAGTGCCCCGCTGGACCGCGCCGCTGGCCTGCCAAGTACAAAGATACTTATCGACGAATTGCTGATAGGTCAGATTGGCGTCGGTGCTGTGGGTCAGCACAGCGCGGCTCGCCATTTCCGTCGCCATCTGCAGTTGAGCCGAGCGAAAATATACCGTGCCGGTTTCGAAGATGGCGCCGATGAGCCCGATGAAGGGCACGCTGATCATCGCAAATTCGACGGCGGTCACGCCATTGCGATCCGCGAGGAAGCGTTTTGGCGTCAGTTGCTTTACGAATCGTCGCAGTCTGTTCGTCACGCGAGCCGCCATGTTCGATTCGAGCTGTATTCTTACTGTTCGCGAAACAAGCTGGCCGGAGACCCCGGGAGCTAGCGTCGCGCCGACGAGGCGGCCGAGTCGTAGGCCTTGGCAGCGTCGATGGTGGTGTTCATATATTGCACGTCGTCCGCCAGATCGACGGCCTTCGCACACTTGGGATTGCAGGAAAGCGATTCGCGATGAAAGCCGCGCTGAACGACGACCTTGCTTTCTGAAGGGACGACGGTGACGATCGACTCGCCAACCTGCGCGCCGCTTCGATCCAGAACGATCAAATTCGTCGACCCGAAGCTCTTCCCCGTGATGACCATAAGCTGGCTGTTCTTGAGCATCGTCACGTCGGCGACGAGCGGATTGCCGATCACGAGCGTTTGCGCGCCCTGCGGAATCTTCACGATACGCGCATAGTCGATATCCACGCGGATTGCGCGGTCGTCGGCGGGCGCGGCCGAAGCCGCCGCCGCGTGAAATCCAGCGATGCTGGCAATCACAAGCAAAGCCTCGCGGAAAAGAGGCAGAGACAGATTCATTCGGTTCACCATGCAGCGCGCCTGATGCGGCGAGTTCCCGCGGGCTGGAGGCTTGCCGAGCGTTTCGGGTGGACGAAAAAAGCGTGGCTGCTCCGCTGATCGACTAAAGCAGCCAATGGTGAAGGGATCGCTAAAAATGTCTCGAATCTCTGGCGTATGAATTGGGGTTCGGAGAGGGTGGGCCAGAGGAGCGGCAACGGGAAAAAGTAGAATTTTCTCGAACATACAAGCGAATGGATCGGCTGCCTTCGCGGCGGATGACGCGAATAAAAACATCAAGCTACGCTGCGAAAACGGTCAACGAACTTGAAAGGTTTGGGCGTTAGTTTGCGGACATTCGCTTGAGCCAAGACACACGGAGCGGCTCGACGGATCGTGAACTCAATTCGGAGCAGGAATATGAACCAGATCTTCGCGCGTTTCGTGAGAGACGAATCCGGCGCCACCGCGATCGAATACGGCCTGATTGCGTCGCTCATCGGCATCGCCATCATCGCGGCCATAACGGCCCTCGGCACCAAGCTCTCGGGAACTTTTTCAAAGGTTGCCGGCAACCTGATCTGACCGACCTCCTTCTTATGGAAGCCTGGAGACGGCCCCTCGATGGGGCCGTCCTCGTTTCCAAGCGGATATTTCAGCGCGCCTGCTTAACGGCGGGTTAATCGTTTCATTTTAACTAGCCAACTAGCGCCTTTATGCGCCCTCCCATGCTTTTCCAGGCAGCATCTTAAATGATCGAGTCAGCCGCGCTCATCGTCTTCCCGGCCGCCATGGTCTTTGCGGCCTTCTCCGATCTTTTCACCATGACGATACCCAACCGCGTCTCGCTCATTCTCATCGTCGTCTATTTCGCGCTTGCGGCCTATATCCCGCTTTCCTGGAACGTGATTGCGACGCATGTCTCCTGCGGGCTCGCCGTTCTTGCGCTGACTTTCGTGCTTTTCCAACGCGGCTGGGTCGGCGGCGGCGACGCCAAGCTCGCCTCTGCGACTGCGCTTTGGCTCGGTTGGGAGAATCTGCTCGATTACGGCCTGGTCGCGTCCATCGCCGGCGGCGCGCTCACCCTCGTGATCCTGATGATGCGTTGGAACGAGTTGCCCAGCCGCTTGCTCTCCGTAAAATTCATCGCGCGTCTCGCCGAGAAGACGAACGGCGTGCCTTATGGAATTGCGTTGGCGATCGCCGGTCTGCTCATCTATCCGCAGACGGGCCTCTGGAGCCGCCTCGGCGGGCTCTGACCGACCGCGACCCCGCGCGGGAACGATAATGAAAAGCAACTTCACAATCTGCCGAAGGTAGGGCAGATCGTTGGCGGGCGCGGCGGCACCTTATGAAAATACATTACTTGTAAGAACTAATTAACCCTAATTTGACTTTTCTGCGCTTGAATTTCGATCGACCGCCGTGTGGCGGGGCGTTGGATTCGGGCACGATGAATAAAGCACAAATGGCAGTTCTGGGCGTTGCGGTCGCCGCTGGCGGCGCTGCGTTCTTGATGATGAACACATCCAGCCCGCCGCCCTCGCCCGTAGAGGTCGCAGCGCCTCAGCCGCCGGTCAATGTCGATCAGGTGCTCGTCGCCGCCCGTGATCTTCCTTACGGCACGGAGATCGCCGACGCCGACACGAATTGGGTCGATTGGCCGTCCGCAGCCCTTCCGCCGGGGGCGCTGACGAAGAGCACGGCGCCGAACGCCAAAGAGGACGTGAAGTCCTCATACGTGCGCATCCCGATTTCCGCGAATGAGCCAGTGCGTAAGGAACGCTTGGTCAAGGGCGTTACCGCCGGCCTGATGTCGACCATGGTGTCGCCGGGCAAACGCGCTGTCGCCATCGATGTGACGCTCAACAACACGGCGGGCGGATTCATCCTTCCCAACGATCGCGTCGACGTCATCCGCACGTACCGCGATGCGGAGGCCACGAAAGATCTCGGGCATGAGGTCTATGGCTCCGAGGTCGTTCTTTCGAATGTGCGCGTCCTCGCGATGGGGCAGACGATCGAGAAAAAAGGCGCGGAGCCCGTTGTGACCGGTTCGACCGCCACTCTCGAGCTCGATCCCCGTCAAGCCGAGCTCATCGTTCTCGCCCAGCGCACCGGACAGCTCGTCCTTTCCCTGCGACCCATCACCGACGCGATCGCAAAGGATGCCTCCGCCGAGGCGCCCAATGACGGTTCCGGCGAGGACACGCTGACCGTCGTCAAGCATGGCGTACCCGCAAACCTTCGAACGAAGTGAGCGCCTCGATGCGATCCGCGACCCTGTTTCCCCCGTTTTTTCGAAGGCCGCCCATGAGCCGTTTGACGCATAATCTGATCGGCGCGGCCGTGGCGGCGCTTGCGATCGCCGCCGCGGTGACCGCGCCGGCCAAGGCGCAGGGGCCGCTCCCCGGCGGAATCGAAGCGGACGCCAGCGCGACGCTTGCGCGACGCATCATGATGGGCGTCGGCAAATCCATGATCGTCGATTTGCCGCGCGACGTCTCCGAAGTGATCATCGGCAATCCGAAGGTCGCCGACGCTGTCGTTCGCACCCCGCGCAAGCTTTATTTGATCGGCGGCGAGAACGGTCAGACAACTGTTATCGGACTCGATGCGAATGGGCGGCAGGTCGCCAATCTCGAAATCAGCGTCGGCCGCGACGTCGGCGAATTGATGCCGCTTCTGAGAGCCGCGCTGCCGAAATCGAACATCATCGCCCGCACGGTCAATGACGTCATTATCCTCACCGGCAATGTCAGCTCCGCTGGCGAGGCTCAGCGCGCGGTGGACATCGCCAAGGGCTTCGCCTCGCGAGTCATGAATTCCGCGGGCGCGGGGGGCGCAGCTTCGACCAGCGCGCAGGGCGGCGCCGCGGGCGCCGACGGATATGTCGTCAACGCTATGACGATTCGCGGCGAAGAACAGGTGATGCTGAAGGTCACGGTCGCGGAAGTCGACCGAAACATCATCAAGCAGCTCGGTTTCTCTCCGCAGTCTGGCGGCGATCTGTTGTTGAACGGCGGCTGGGGCAAATTCGTCCAGGAAAATCCCTTCGCCGTGAACGGGGGATTGAGCGCCACTGCGCTCACGATCAACGGTCCCAACAACACGGCCGCGACGCTAAAGGCTTTCGAGCGATACGGCGTTTCGCGCGTGCTCGCTGAACCAACGGTCACGGCCATTTCGGGCGAGCAGGCGAAGATGCTTGTCGGCGGCGAAATCCCCGTGCCAGGTTCCTGCGGCGCGACGTCGAGCGGCTTCTGCGTGAATCCAGGCATCGTGTTCAAGCCATATGGCGTCTCGTTGAACTTCATTCCGGTCGTTCTATCCGAGGGCCGCATCTCCTTGCGCCTGTCGACCGAAGTCACCGAGGTCGACAAGCAGAATTCCTACACTTACGCCAATGTGACCGTTCCCGGCTTCAAGAGCCGCAAGAACGAAACGACGGTCGAACTTCCCTCGGGGGGCTCGATCGCCACGGCGGGATTGCTCACGCATACGACCCAGCAAGCGATCAACGGCGTTCCGGGTCTGCTCAATCTGCCGATTCTCGGCTCCTTGTTCAGATCGCGCGATTATCAGCGCAACGAGTCGGAGCTGCTCATCATCGTCACGCCCTATGCGGCGCGAGCGCTCACGCAACAGGAGATTTCGCGGCCTGATGACGGCTTCGCGGACGCTTCGGACCCGCAGGCGTGGTTGCTGGGGCGCGTGAACCGCATCTATTCGACCCGCAGCAATCCGCAAATGATGCAGAACTTCAAAGGTCGTATCGGATTCATTCACGACTGACGCGCGCGACGGCCGCGAAGGATGAGAAATATGCCCACGCAAATGCAGATAGCGGAGCCGCTCGGCGTCTTCGCACAGAAAACCAGGCCCCGAACGCGACGTCTTGCCAGAGTTTTGGCCGCGGCTCTCCTGGCGCCGCTCGGAGCCTGCGGCGTCCAGAGAACTCTGCCGCCGCCCGCGACGCCTCACGACTATCATGATCGCCACCCGGTCGTGCTGAGCGACGCGCCGCAGGTGCTCGATGTGTTCCCATCGTCTTTTCGCGGGCGCATCGACAACGACACGCAGGGACGCCTCAATGAGTTTGTGGCGCGTTACAGGGAATTTGGCCACGGCCAGATCACCATGTTGACCCCGGTTGGAAGCCCGGCTGCTGCGGCGAGCGCCGCGGAGGCGAATGCCGTGCGCCGTGCGCTTGCCTATGCCGGAATTGGCGGAAACATCATCGGCGGCACGTATCCGGTGACCGATCCCAAGCTCGCTGCGCCCATTCGTCTGTCTTTCCAATCCTTGAAGGCGAAAGTGGCTGGTCGCTGTGGCGAATGGCCGAGGGACCTTGCCTCCGGCTCGTCCGTCGACGGCTGGGAGAATCAGACCTATTGGAATTTTGGCTGCGCCTCGCAGGCGACGCTGTCCGCGCAGGTCGCCGATCCGCGTGATCTTGCAAATCCGCGCGGCGAAACGCCGTCCGACATCGAGCTGCGCATGCGCAATATCAACAAAATGCGTCGCGGCGAAGAACCGAGCACGATGTGGCGGCTCAAGGCGAGCGACATCAGCCAGGTCGGGGGAAGCTAATCATGTCCGACAAACACGGCGAACGCGACGCTGCGGTTCAGATCGCGCCGGTTCCACGGATTTCGGTGCAGGGATTCTGCGAGTCTCAGGACGTCGCGCAGGTCATCGAAAACGCGGCCACAGACCGGCGCATGAGCAAGGCGCATGTGAAGGTTCACATGGGCGGGATTGCCGCGGCCGTCGAAGCCTATCGTACCGCCCCGACGCCTAATCTCATCGTCCTCGAGACCTATGCGGATCGGACGGTGCTGATGGAGCAGCTCGATAGTCTGGCCGAGTTTTGCGACTCGGGGACCAAGGTCATGGTGATCGGCCATGAAAACGACATCGCGCTCTATCGCGAGCTGACGGCGCGCGGCGTCAGCGATTATGTCGTCGCGCCGCTCGACGTTCTCACTTTCATCGGGCAGGTGTCTCACCTTTATAATGGTCCGCACGCCGAGGTGATCGGCAAATTGATCGCGGTGGTCGGCGCCAAGGGCGGCGTCGGCGCTTCGACGATCTGCCACAACCTTGCCTGGTCGATCTCGCGCCAGCTCGAGTGCCAGACGGTGATCGTCGATCTCGATCTGCCGTTCGGCACAGCGGGTCTTGATTTCAACCAGGACCCGCCGCAGGGCGTCGCGGACGCAGTCTTCTCGCCGGAGCGATTGGACACGGCTTTCGTCGATCGCCTCCTGTCGAAATGCAGCGACACCCTCAGCATTCTTGCCGCGCCGGCGACAGTGGAGCGACTTTACGATCTTCAGGAACAGGCTTTCGACGCGACGCTCGACATTCTACGCTCCACGACGCCTTGCTCCATTTTGGATGTCCCCCACCAATGGTCTGCCTGGACAAAGCGCGTCCTGGTCGCGGCCGACGAGGTGGTTCTGGTCGCTTCCCCCGATCTTGCCAATTTGCGAAACGCGAAGACGCTGATGGATGCGCTTCGCGCCCAGCGCGTCAACGATCCGGCGCCTCGGCTCGTGCTCAACATGGTCGGCGTGCCGCGCCGCCCGGAAATTGCCATTCCGGAGTTTGCAAAAGCGATCGAGGTCGAGCCCGTCGGAGTCGTGCCATTCGAGCCGAAGCTGTTCGGGACCGCGGCGAATAACGGCCAGATGCTCGCGGAGGTGGAGGCGGGCTCCAAGATCGTCGAAGCGCTCGACGACATCGCGCGGCAATTGATGGGGCGCGTCGTGGTGCGGCGCGCCAAGAAGACTCTGCTTTCGCCGCTCCTCGATCATTTCGTGCGTAAGAAGGCGAGCTGAAGACCGTCGCAGCATCTACCGCATCGGCCAGGGATAATCGGCAATGTTCGGAAAGCGTACGAGTGTCGGCGATATGGCGCATCGGCCCCGGGGACCGGCTGCAGCGACCATGGTCAAGCCGCAACTGCCTTTGCCTGTGGCGCCGAGTTACGAGCCAGCGGTCCCGGCGCCGGCGCCAGCGCCCGAGCAAAAGAAGTCCGAAGAATATTATCTGACGAAAAGCGTCATCTTCGGCGCGCTGATCGAGGCGATCGACCTCGCGCAGCTCTCGAAGCTCGACCCCGAGAACGCCCGCGAAGAAATTCGCGACATCGTCAACGAAATCGTCGCCATCAAAAATGTCGTGATGTCGATCGCCGAGCAGGAGGAGCTGCTCGACGATATCTGTAACGACGTTCTCGGATATGGCCCGCTCGAGCCTTTGCTCGCGCGCGACGATATTGCGGACATCATGGTCAATGGCGCGTTCAAGACCTATATCGAAGTCGGCGGCAAGATTCAGCTTACGAACATTCGCTTCCGGGACAATGCGCAACTGATGAACATCTGTCAGCGCATCGTGTCCCAGGTCGGTCGTCGCGTCGACGAGGCGTCGCCGATCTGTGACGCGCGTCTGCTCGACGGCTCGCGCGTCAATGTGATTGCGCCGCCGCTTGCGATCGATGGTCCGGCGCTCACCATTCGTAAGTTCAAGAAGGACAAGCTGACCCTCGACCAGCTAATGCGCTTTGGCGCGATTTCGCCGGAGGGCGGCGAGGTGCTCAAGATTATCGGCCGCGTTCGCTGCAACGTGCTCATCTCTGGCGGCACCGGCTCGGGTAAAACGACTCTGTTGAACTGCCTTACCAATTACATCGACGTCGACGAGCGGGTCATTACCTGTGAGGACGCAGCGGAGCTGCAACTCCAACAACCGCACGTCGTGCGTCTTGAAACGCGACCGCCGAACCTCGAGGGGCAGGGCGCGGTGACGATGCGCGATTTAGTCAAGAACTGCCTGCGTATGCGTCCGGAACGCATCATCGTGGGCGAGGTGCGCGGACCGGAGGCTTTCGATCTGTTGCAGGCGATGAACACCGGCCACGACGGCTCGATGGGGACGCTCCACGCCAACTCGCCGCGCGAAGCGCTCGGCCGCCTCGAGTCGATGATCACCATGGGCGGTTTCGCGCTGCCGGGGAAAACCATCCGGGACATGATCGTGTCGTCGATCGACGTAATCATTCAGGCCGCCCGCCTGCGCGACGGCTCTCGCCGGATCACACACATTAGTGAAGTTCTCGGGCTCGAAGGCGATGTCGTGACCATGCAGGATCTCTTTGTTTACGAGATCCTCGGCGAGGATGCGAATGGGAAGATCGTCGGCCGGCACCGTTCGACCGGCATCGGCCGTCCAAGATTCTGGGAACGTGCGCGCTACTATGGCGAAGACGAGCGTCTCGCTGCAGCGCTCGACGCCGCGGATGTGGGCGATCTGGAAAAATAAAAGGTCGAGGGCTAGGGTATGGATCGGCAGATTATTGTCGTGGCGTTGATCGTGCTCGCTGTTGCGGCGCTGATGTACGTCTTCGTCTATCCCTATCTCTCGGGCGACATCAAAGCCCAGAAGCGCCAAGCGGCGCTGATGACTGGTCCCGCCGAACGGTCGAGCAATGCGAGAGGCGGCGATCCGGCGAAGCGTCGCAAAGCCATCGCGGATAGCCTGAAGGAAGTCGAGGAAAAGAACAAAAAGCAGCGGGTCACGCTCGAGCAGAGCATCGCTCAAGCGGGTTTGACCTGGTCCAAGGAGGCCTTTCTCGGGGCCTCGGTGGGGTTCGGGCTGTTTATTGGATTCCTCATATTCGTCGTCAACGGCGACATGCTGGTGGCGTTAGGCGCCGCTGCGGTCGGCATGTTCGGATTGCCGAACTGGATTCTGTCTTTCTTACGCAAGCGTCGTATCGCAAAGTTCATCGACGAATTTCCGGGCGCCATCGAAGTGATCATCCGCGGCGTCAAGGCTGGCTTGCCGGTCGGCGACTGCTTTCGCGTGATCGCTGCGGAAGGGCAGGAGCCTGTGCGCGGCGAATTCAAACGTATCGTCGAATCGCAGGCGATCGGCCTTTCGATCGGCGAAGCGTCCGAGCGCTTCGCCGAGCGCGTTCCGGTGCCCGAGGTTTCGTTCTTTTCCATCGTGATCAACATTCAGCAGAAATCCGGCGGCAATCTTTCCGAAGCTTTGTCCAATCTTTCGGCGGTTCTTCGTGACCGCAAAAAGATGAAGGGAAAGGTGCAGGCGATGTCCTCCGAAGCAAAGGCGTCCGCCGGCATCATCGGCAGTCTGCCTTTCCTCGTCGGCGGCGCAGTGTTTTTCACCACCCCCTCCTACATGATGATCCTGTTCACCTCGACGCTCGGCAAGATCATTATCGCCGGATGCCTTTTGTGGATGGCGATCGGCGTGTTCATCATGCGTAAGATGATCAACTTCGACATATAGAAATACTGGACGGTAAAGGCGGGGTTGGCGAGGCCGGCGAAATGGACGAGCTAGTAGAGAAGATCACAAACACGCATTTCGTGGTCAGCGCATTGACCGCGATTGCCGTGATCGCGACGATCATAACGCTGGCTATGCCGCTGTTGAGCGACGACTCCCTCGCCAAGCGAATGAAAAGCGTCTCCAGCGAGCGCGAGAGAATTCGTCAGCGTGAACGCGCGCTCGCAAAAAGCCAGCAGCAGGTCAAGGGGCTTCGCCACGAGTCGAAGACCTATATGAAGAATATCGTCGAGAAATTTTCGCTGTCGACATGGCTGAACACGGAGGACGCGAAAATGAAGCTCGCATCGGCGGGCTTCCGTGGGCCGCAGGCGGAAATCGCTTTTCTGTTCTTCCGATTGGTGACGCCGATCGGATTTTTCCTTGCTGCGCTTCTCTGGGTCGTTGTTTTCAGCGACCCTGAGACGGGCATGCTGTTCAAGGCCGGCGCCGTGATCGCCGCGACCTATCTCGGCATCAAGGCGCCCGAAGTGTTCATCAGCAATACGATCGCCAACCGTCAGCAGTCGATGCAAAGGGCCTTTCCGGACGCCCTCGATTTGATGCTGATCTGCGTCGAATCAGGCATGTCGATCGAGCATGCGTTTCGCAAGGTCGGCCAGGAGATCGGCGTTCAGTCGCTTCCGCTCGCCGAGGAGTTCGCGTTGGCGACGGCCGAGCTTTCTTATCTTCCCGACCGGCGCACCGCCTATATCAATCTTGCGGCGCGCACGGGCCTCGACGGCGTGAAGCAGATCTCGACCGTTCTGATCCAAGCCGAGAAATATGGCACGCCGCTCGGTCAGGCGCTGCGCATCACGGCGCAGGAAAGCCGCGACAATCGCCTGATGGAGGCCGAGAAGAAAGCCGCAGCCTTGCCGCCCAAGCTGACCGTGCCGATGATCATCTTCTTTCTGCCGGTGCTGATGGTTGTCGTGCTGGCGCCCGCCGCCATTCAGGTGATGCAGACCACCGGTTGACGTTCGACAACGTGAGGCGCTCGACAAAGCGCGGCGCCTCGTCCATGAAGCCCTCATGGTCTCGACCTTTGCCCGCGATATTCGCGCTTGTCTGCGGTTCTATTCCCGTCTTCCGGTTCCGCCGGGAGACGACGGCCATGCGATGCCTGATTTCGCGCGTGTGAGCTGGGCGGCGCCTCTGGCGGGCGGCGTCATCGGCGCGATCGGCGCCGGCGTCGTCTTGATCGGGGGCTTTTTGCATCTGCCGAGCTTCGTCGTTGCGGCCTGTGCAGTGGGCGCGCTGACTTTGGCGACGGGCGGGTTGCATGAGGACGGTCTCGCGGATCTCGCCGATGGTTTCGGCGGCGGCGCAACGCGTGAACAGAAACTCGCCATCATGCGCGACAGTCGCCTCGGCGCCTATGGCGCGCTCGCGCTCTGCCTCACGGCGCTGCTGCGCGTCGCGGCGGTGGCGGCGACGTTCGAGAGAAGCGTTCTGCTGGCGGCTCTCGCCATCGTCTCGGCGTCGGCGCTCTCGCGGGCCGTGGGGCTCGTTCCGATGATGATGCTTCTGCCCGCACGCGGCGACGGCGCCGGCGCGTCGGCTCCGACGCCGTCGCCCTCGGCCATGCGTCTGGCGCTCATCATCGGCGGCGTGATCGCGCTTGCGCCATGGCTTTGCGGCGCCTCTTTGGCGCAGACGGTCGTCGCGCAAACGGCCGCGATGGCGGGGGCGCTCGGCGTGTCGAATCTGGCCCGGCGGCAGATTGGCGGCTATACGGGCGACGTGCTGGGCGCATCGCAACAGGTTGCAGAAATCGCGCTGCTCATCGCTATTTCGGCGGCTTGAAAATCAGGCCGCGGCGTCGCGCACTCGCGCCATGGCGCTTCTGACTTCAGAAACAGCGCCGGCCAAGACCTCGACGCCGGCTCCCGGCCGCACGGCTTCCAGCGCCAGGCGTCGGCGGAAGGCGCGGGCGCCGGGAAGACCGGTGAAAAGACCGAGCATGTGGCGGGTCATATTCGACAGCTTTTCTCCTTTGCCGAGCTCGCGCTCGATGTAGGGGATATAGGCGTCGACGGCCGCGAACATATCCGGATAGGGCGCGTCCTCCTGGAAGAGCTCGGGATCGACTCGCAGGAGGAGGCCTGGGTCGTGATACGCGGCGCGGCCGATCATCACGCCATCCATTCTCTCGAGCTGCGCGTGCATCTGGGGAAAAGTGGTCAATCCGCCATTGATCGCCATGGGCGTCTGGGGGAATGCGCGCTTGAGCTTGTGCACGAGGGCGTAATCGAGCGGCGGAACGTCGCGGTTCTCTTTGGGTGAGAGCCCCTTGAGCCAGGCTTTGCGCGCATGGACGACGAGCGCGTCGACGCCTGCCTCGATGCAGTGTTGCGCCATCGCGAAGAGCGCGGGCTCTGGTTCCTGGTCGTCGACGCCAATGCGGCATTTCACGGTCACTGGCGCGGCGATGACGTCTTTCATCGCCTTCACGCAATCGGCGACGAGGGCAGGGCGCAGCATGAGGCAGGCGCCGAAGGCTCCGTTCTGCACGCGATCGGATGGGCACCCGACGTTGAGATTGACCTCGCAATAGCCGAAGTCTTCGACAATCTTCGCCGCGCGCGCCAGCTCCGCCGGATCGGAGCCGCCGAGCTGAAAGGCGACCGGCTGCTCGAAGGGGTCGAAACGCATGAGGCGCGCGCGATCGCCATGGATGACGGCGCCGGTCGTCAGCATTTCGGTGTAAAGGCGCGCGCGGCGCGTCAGCAGCCGATGGAAGAAGCGGCAATGGCGATCCGTCCATTCCATCATCGGCGCGACAGAGAAGCGGATGTCGCTGTTTTTAATTGTTTTTTGTTTTGCTTCAGTCACTTGTCTCTCTCGGAAATCATCCGATTTGTTCCGGTTTTATTCCGATTCTGCATCATTTTGAGCCCCAGGCTACAGCATTGCTGTAACTTTGGGCTCATGCTGTAAATGGGAACCATCATTCCGCGAAGGCGCAAGGACGGCTCGACTGGCTATATGGCCCAAATCTCGATGTGACGCGACGGCCATGTGCATCCTGAGACAAAGACCTTCGATCGCAATCAGGCCGCATCAGCGTGGCTCGAAAAGCGCGAGCGCGAGCTTGAGAGGACGGGCGCCATAGATCTTGACCGCAAAATTCACATTTTGCCCGAGGTCATCCGTGGCGGAGCGGCCACTAGCTGGCCATCTGAGAAGCCGAAAATGGATCTTCAATGGTGGTGTCCCCCGCCACCGCTCAGGCCGGGGCCGTTAGTCGCGTCTTCCTCGGTAGGCAATTGCCCGACGCGCTTGAGGAACGCCGCATGTTGTTCCGGCGTGTGATGAGCGTGAACGCCGCCGAGCTTGGTGTAGACGGCGGGATCCAGCGAATTGGCGGGGTTGGCCGAGCTGGTGGAATTGCAGCCCGACATAGCAGGCAGACTAGCGAGCGAGAAGATGAGCGTTCGTATTTTCACTGCGTTTTCTCCTCAAAAGATGGCGCGTCGGAGCCGCGGCAGGTCTGGCTTAAAACGTAATCGACGAGGTGACGCCGAAAGTTCGCGGTCCCTGAGTTGAGATGCCCACTGTTGTCGGGGCCGTAGAGCTTCCTTGAGCCCACGTCGTCCAGGGACGATTGTTGAAAAGGTTCTTGCCCCATAGGGTCAAACTGTATTTGCGATCATCCGTGCGCACGCCAAGGCCGGCGTCGAACATCACATAGGCGCTCTGCCAATATTGGATCAAGGAAAGGGGGTTCGTATATTGCGCCTTGCTGAACCAAGCCGCGTTTGCATAAATGAATCCGTTCAGCGGCTTGCCTTTCCAATCGGTCGAACTCGCGAAAGCGCCGCCAAGCGGGCGCTCGTAGTTGAATCCGCCATTGATTTGCCACCAGGGCAAGCCGGTGATGCGCGTATTGCTGAGGGACATCGTCGAAGGCCCCCCTTTGTAGCTCCAATCCGGCGGCGCGGGCGCGTCCTTGTAGTTGACGTAGCGCGCTTCCGTATATGCCCCCGAGAGGTTTAGAGCGAGTCCCTCGAAGGGGATCCAGCGTTGCACGAACTCGACGCCCCGAAGCCGCACATGAGGCGCATTGCCAAGATAGGTCACATTCGATGTGACGCCATTGCTGTCAGCATAGGTTTTCTGCTGGCTGATCTGGAAGTCATAGAGGTCGTTCCAATACAAGTTGACGTTGGATATCAGCGAGCCGTCGAACCAGTTCGTTTTTGCCCCGATCTCATAGTCCCATGAGGTTTCGGGCTTATTGAACGGGGGTTTGAAGCCCTGCGCAACGCCGCCGATGTAAATTGGCGTGTTCTGAGTGTTTACAGCCGGCTGCTTGTCCCCGCGCCCAAGCAGGCCGTAAAGCAAAATGTTCTCGTTGAGCTGATACTGCGGATTGATAATTCCGATGACGCCATTGTGATGGTTCGTTGCGCCGCCTGTGTCGGACCAACCATATCCACCCGACGCCGAGACGAGAGCGGCGTCCTGCTGGAGAACGCTGTAGGGCACGCCATAGAAATAATTCGGGCGAAATTTATTCGAGCTGTAGCGGATATCGTAGCTGTCGCGCAGGCCGAACGTGATCGACGCCTGCTCGTCGATGTGCCAGGTTCCTTGCCCATAAGCCGCGATTTGGAAATCCCCCGCATTGTTGAGCCACCAGGTTGTGAGACCGGGCAACGCCGCCGGCCTCCCGAGCCAAGCCGCCGAGTCGACGCCGAAGGTTTCGTGGTGCATGCGATCCTGCGCGATCTCATAATAACCGTAAAGGCCAGTCGTCCATTCGAAATCCTGTTCCTTGGGCGACGACAGCCGCAGCTCTTGCGAACTCTGCAACACATAAGTGTCCATGCCGCCGGAGCCGAACCCGAGCTGCAGCAATTGGTTATCGGAGAACCCGTTGTTGCGGAACGAACCGTAGCCGATCGCAGAGATCGAGGTCAGCATATTGTCGCCGAACTGGTAGTTCAGCTCGTTCGAGAGCATCAGCACATGCGTGGGGTCGCGACCGTTTCGCGCGATGTAAGGCGTATTCGGGTCGATGGTCCAGATGGGCTTTTTGAGCTTCGACCATACCTGCTGAAAGAATGTCGGCGTGAGTCGTGCGCCATTGGCATATATCAGGCTCGTATCGCCGATCGTTCCGGTGAGATAATCATTGTGCTCATTCGACGCATTGTAGATGAAACTGACACGGTCGCTCCATCCGTCGCCGACGCCGAGAAGCTGAAAGTGCAGTCCGAGACGATTCGTGTCGAGATAGGTCGATCCGGTTTTCGCGTCCTTGATCCAGCCGTCGCCACGATCGAGATAAACAGAGGCGCGATAGGCGAGCTGATCTTCAATGAGCGTGCCCGTAGAGTTGAATGTCTGCTTGAAGTGATTGTAGTTCCCGTAAGTCGTCCGCACCGTGGTCTTCGGCTCGAATGAGGGCGGCTGAGTATGAAATATTATAGAACCGACGTTCGTGTTTTTGCCGCCGGCAGTGCCGGTCGGGCCGAGAAGAAGCTCGACCGAGTTCAGATCCACGAGGTCGCCCCATTGGAAGCCGGCGAAGCTCCAATAGACGTTATCGACAATATATCCGGTGTCGGACGGCGAGCCGGTCCCTGCTGACCCCGCCGCGACGCCGACGCCTCTGATCGCCATACGCGACTGGCGGGGCTGCGCGATGTTCGGACGATAATTTGGCACCCGCCTCGAGAGGTCGGTCACATTGTCGACCTGCTGCTCTTCGATCGTCGTCCCCGTGACGACGCTGCCGGAGCGCGGGGTTCGCGTCAGCACTTTCTCCTGTAGTTTTTCACCGGCGCCATTGGGGCCGCTCACCTGGATATCGTTCACATGCAATGTTTCATTCGGCGCCTCGCTCGGATTTTGAGCGCCTGAGTGTTGGGATGGCGTCGATTTTGGGGATTGAGCGAGCGCTTCATTACGCGGGATGCTTATCGACAAGCTGACCAGGATTGACGCCAGAGATGCTCCAGAGAACAGGCGCGATCTAATAGAAACTTGCCCCACCATGTCGGACCCTCTCGTTAACACCCGGATGCGCATCGAGCGCGGGTTCAGCATTGTCCATATAAATATATAAAATAGGTAGAGTTTATAGGTCAATCGAATTTGAAGAGGTTGGCGTTCAGCCACGGTTGGTGGGGTGAGCCGAGTGGCGGCTGACGGTGTCGGTGCAATTCATCTATATGATTATAAAACGATTGTTGCGTTGTGTTGTTAGTCATGGCGGCCTTCGGGTAGATGCGCGCCGAACAGCCTGACCAGCTCAAGTGGCTGTCTGCTGCTGTTATTAAGCTATTTGTATGGTATGGTTATGGCCAACCAGGCGCCATCGGTTCTTCGGGCCAGCCAGCCAGGCGGCCGCCATTCTCTGATGCCGACGCGCACTCAATGAGTTCAAAGAAAGCGCGGCGCGTGCGACATCTTTTGGAAGGGAATAACGCGACCGCTTTCAATCAACGTGGCATGACGGTTTCGAGCCCCGAGCGCCAGATTCTGAAATGCGCCAAGGGCCATCGCTTATCCTCACGCGCCGACTGCTCTGTGCTGCAGCAACGCCTCCGGATCGATCCGGCTAATAAGCCACTTGTTCGGTAGGATATATGGAGTAGTATGCTTGTGCGGGTTCTTCCTAAACCCGCGGAGATCCCGACGAATAGGAAAGACACATGGCGAAGATCACAAAGCTTCTGGTCGGCGAGTCGCTGGTGGGCGAAGGCAATGAAGTCGCGCATATCGATCTGATCATCGGGCCGCGCGGCTCGGCGGCGGAACTGGCTTTCGCCAATGCGCTTGTCAACAATAAGGATGGCTTCACGACCCTGCTCGCGGTTATCGCGCCGAATCTTCTGGCGAAACCGAATACCATCCTCTTCAACAAGGTGACGATCAAGGGCGCAAAGCAAGCCGTCCAGCTCTTTGGTCCCGCCCAGCATGGCGTCGCAAAAGCTGTCGCGGACTCGGTCGCCGAAGGCGTCATTCCTGTCGAGGAGGCCGACGATCTCTTCATTTCGGTCGGCGTCTTCATCCATTGGGAAGCCAACGACGACAAGAAGATTCAAGACTACAACTATCAGGCTACGAAGGAGGCCATCGCGCGCGCCGTCGCAGGCGAACCCAAAGCGTCCGACGTCGTCGCCAGCCGCAACGAGGTAAAGCATCCTTTCGCCGCGAACTGACCACCCCGCGGCGCCGGGCGACTGCCGGTGTTCTCCAAGCTGGCAGTCGCCCAACATCCGAGACAATAATGCCACGACGCGCGCGGCGCTGCTCGCCCGGCGGGGGGCGCGCTTTATCATTTCAACCATCACGAATTGGAAAGTCGGCGATAGAGGCGAGGTGACGCATGTCTACGCCTAGGCGTCTCTTCTTCGCCGCATCATCATTCTTAGCCGCTGCCCCGGTCGCCGCCGAGAGCCCTGGGCTGGCTGTCGCCTATGTTCGAAGTGATCGCGCCCTATCAGCGTCATGCTAGACGGCTCGCAGGGCCGAGCCCGCCTATCGCGGTTGCGGAGATCAAAGCGACACGAGAAACGCCAAAGCGATGCCACGATCATTGCCCACCCAAGCGACAATGGCTTCGGTAAGCATATAGACAAGAAGGACTGCCGAAGCCGCAAATCCCGCCGTCGCCATTATTTGCCGAGTTAAAGATGGCGGCTCGGGGCAGTGTCGGTGGGCGGCCGCCATCCAAATCACAGTGCCTCGGGAATGGCTTGAACGATCGTTTGGTCTCATGCCCGGCATCCCCGTCGGCGGCCTCATCAGCATAAACATACCAAAATAGTAGGAAATAAAAAGCCTTTTCTATTCGGCAGGAGCTGAAGCTTCGGACCGTTCCGGAGCCCCATCCAGATCGAGAGCCGGCTCAGGATCATCGACGAGTTCTTCGGGGATGGAAAACAATCCAGTTCGGACAAAGAAAGCGCCAAGGCTTGTGGAGGCCGTGACCATCGCAAAAGGCACAGCCGCCACATAGCCAAGCGTGACTGGCAAAGACCAAAGCAGGAGTGTCGGCGCTAGATGCGCCCCAACGGCAAATAATACGACGCCGAACAGCGTATGCGGCCAAAATGCCCGCGTTGCATCGCTGAATGATAGACCATAAGCGTCTCGCCGTTGTCCGCTCCAGTCGTATGAATGCCCGAAAGGCAAGGCAATCAGGAGAAAGCTAACATTCAATGACGTTACAGCACCGATGACGAAGGAGCTGAAAGTCTCGACGACGGCCGCCAGAAGGAATCGAAACGCCCCGCCATAGCGCCTCAGACCTCCGCTTCCGCGCGTCATGGCGACATCCAAGAAACCGGCAAGTTTCGGGGCAAAATGCAACGTCAGAAACAAGGCGTAAAACGCTTTCAAAGACCCACCCGGGAATTCATCGGCTGCTCCGGCCGCTGCGACTGGCGCAAGCAATATAATTGCTGCCCAGGCGGGAGCTCCGATGAACATGCTGACCGCCCAAAAGAGCTGGAAACGACTCACCGGCAGAAGGCCGCGCAATCCCCAGAGACGGACATATTGCATATTGCCTCTGCACCATCGCAATTCGCGCGTGACGAAATCAAGAAGGGTCGGCGGGTTTTCCTCGAAGCTGCCGCCTTCAATCGGCAGCACGCGCACTTCAAATCCTGCGCGGCGCATGAAGGCGGCTTCGATCTGATCGTGGGACAGAATATTGCCGCCGTTCTTCAGCTTCGGCAGCTCACAGTAACGGGTAAAGGGCGCGACCCGCACTACAGCGTTGTGCCCCCAATAGGGCCCGCAATCGGCGCCCCACCAGCTCGCGCCCATCGTGTAGCTTCGCATGCCGTGACGCATGCCGAACTGGAAAATTCGCGCGAAAGCCGAGCGTGACGGCGCGCCGACGACGAGGCTTTGAAGAATGCCGATAGCAGGATAGGCCTCGCAGATTCGCAACATCAGCAGGATTGTCTCGCCATCCATGAGGCTGTCAGCATCGAGGGGGATCATGAATTCGAAGGCGGCGCCAAAGCGCTCGCAGAAATCACGGATGTTTCCCGCCTTGTAACCGAGGTTTTGAAGGCGACGTCGATAATGCAACCGATCGGCGTGGACGCCGGAATCGGCGCGCCATGCCGCAAACGCTTCCTCTTCCCGCAAGATAATTGACGGCTCACAGCTATCGCTGAGTATGAACCAATCAAACAGGTCTCCGCTTCCCGTGCGGTCAACGCTCGCCTTCACAGCGCGCAAACGCATGATCGCTCTGTTGGCGTCCTCATTGCGGATCGTCATCAGCACGGCGACGCGCTTCTTCAAAGGCCGTCCATTCCGTGAAGCTGTCAGAAATGGCGCAGCCTCTAACAACCCGTCGCGACGCAGGTGGAGGAGCCAATAACCGAGCACGGCGTTGCAAGCGCCAAGAACGGTCCACGGCGCCGCAACTGCGAAAGCTGTCAGAATTGCCAGTTTGGGGGCGTCCCATCCGCCGTGGGACAGGATCCATCCAAGCCAGAGCAGAAGCCCCACATAGACGATCAAATTGAGCACAGCGACAAATAGACGGCGCGGAAAGAGTTCTAAGGGGCTTTGGAGCCTGGCGGGAGTGTCCTGTACAACCATGCGATTTCCTACTGGATGAAGCGGATACGTGCTGGCAAGACTGGCGGGGTTCGGCTAGATTTAGCTGTACAGTAACAATTGAGTGCGCGATGGTCGAGGGCATTCCCTACTCACAAAGTCGGAAAAGTGCGAGAGCCTTGTGGGCTGAAGAAGCGCGGGTCGCGCGGATTCGCGCCGCGCCGATACGCGCCCCCGGCCCAGACGAGGCCCTCGTCGCGACCCTATGGAGCGGCATCAGCCGAGGCACGGAGCGTCTGGTTTTCGAAGGCCGCGTTCCGCCTTCCGAATATGACCGCATGCGCGCGCCGATGCAGGAGGGCAATTTTCCTTTTCCGGTGAAATACGGCTATTGCGCCGTCGGCCAGGTGGAAGAGGGCCCGGCGGATTGGCTCGGCAAGATCGTGTTCTGCCTGCATCCGCACCAAGACCGCTTCGTCGCGCCGACTGCAATGCTGCGACCCGTGCCGGCTTCAACGCCGGCGCGACGCGCAACGCTTGCTGCGAACATGGAAACGGCGCTGAACGCCATCTGGGACTCGGGCGCAGGGCCGGGCGATCGCATCATTGTCATTGGCGCCGGCGTTCTCGGCCTGTTGATTTCGGCCGTCGCCGCGCGGCTTCCGGGCGCGGAGGTTAGCGTTGTGGATGTCGAGCCGTCGCGCGAAGGCATTGCGAGCCGCCTTGGCGCCACGTTTATCTCGCCGAACCAGCTACGCGACTCGAAAATACAGGCGGATGTCGTCTTTCACACGAGTGCGAGCGCGCAAGGCTTGGCGCTCGCGCTCGAAAGCGCGGGGCTCGAGGCGGCGGTCGTGGAGGTGAGCTGGTTTGGCGCCGCCGCGCCTGCGATTCCGCTTGGCGCGGCCTTTCACGCGAACCGGCTGCGCCTCCTTTCTTCACAAGTCGGTCAGGTCTCGCCCTCACGTCGCCCGCGCTGGTCTTACGCGCGCCGGCTCGATAAGGCGCTGGAGCTGCTCGCCGACCCCCGCTTCGACGATCTCCTCAGCAGGGAAATCGCATTCGAGGATCTGCCCCAAGAGCTGCCGTCAATCCTGGCGCCCGACGCGAAGGGGCTTGGCGCCGTCGTGCGCTACTGAAAATTCAACCCACCTTTGGAGATGCAAATGTACGCCGTCGAAGTTCGCGACCACATCATGATTGCTCACAGTTTCCGGGGCGAACTGTTCGGCCCCGCGCAGCGGCTACATGGCGCGACTTTCGTCGTCGACGTCGCCTTTTTCCGGGAAACGCTGACTACTGACGCCGTTGTCGTCGATATCGGCCGCGCGCACGATGCGCTGAAGGCGACGCTCGCCCCGCTCAACTATCAGAATCTGGACGCGCTGGAGATCTTCAATGGGCGGCAGACAACAACGGAGTTTCTGTCACGGCATATTTTCGACGCCATGGCGGCGGCGGCGCGCTCGGGCGAGCTGGGCCCCGGAGGAGAGGGGATAACGAAGATTCGAGTGACCCTGCATGAGTCGCATGTCGCCCGCGCCTGGTTCGAAGGACCCGTGGCCTCGTGAGGCGTATCCTGTTCGCCATCCCGGGCGATCTCGGCGCGCGTACGGGCGGCTATGAATATGACCGACGCATTCTGCAAGCGGTTCCCGCTTTGGGCGTCGATATCGTTCATCTGGCGATGCCGGGTTCCTTCCCAGAGCCATCCGCGCAGGACGTCGCCGACGCGGTCGAAAGCCTCGATCGGGCGGTCGAGCCCGGCGACGTCGTTCTCATGGATGGGCTGGCGTGTGGCGCATTGCCGGAAAGCGCCCTGCGGCGCATTCGCATGCCGTTGATCGAGCTTTGCCATCACCCACTGTGTCTCGAAGCCGGGTTGGCGCCCGCGCGCGCTGCGACCTTGCGCGAAAACGAAACGCGCAATCTCGCCCTCGTCGCGCATATCCTCGTGACAAGCCCGCACACGGCGGAAACACTCGTGGAGGATTTCAGCGCGCCGCCACCGAAAATTTCAGTCGCGCTCCCAGGGACCGATCCTGCCGCCCGGGCGCAGGGATTAGGAACGCCTTTGACGCTTCTCGCGGTGGGGTCGATCATTCCGCGTAAAGGATTCGACATTCTTGTCGAAGCGCTTGCGGGCCTCGATGATCTCGATTGGCGCCTGAACATCGTGGGGAGTCACGAGCATGCCCCGGCGACGGCGCTCGCGCTCCGGGAGAGAGTTGCGTCGCTCGGCCTGGCGCCGCGCGTCGAATTCGCTGGAGAGCGCTCGAGTAACGCGCTTTCCGATTTATATGGCGGCGCCGACATTTTCGTTTCGTCTTCACATTATGAGGGCTATGGAATGGCGCTCGCCGAGGCGCTAGCCCGCGGCTTACCGATCGTGATGACCAAAGGGGGCGCCGCCGGTGAGACCGTTCCGGATGGTGCGGCGCTGAAGGTCCCACCCGGCGACATCCCGGCGCTGCGGTCAGCCCTGCGGCTTGCGATGACGGATCGCGGTTTGCGCCTACGCCTGTCGGACGAGGCCTGGCGCGCCGGCCAGCAATTACCACGCTGGGAGGACGCCGCGCGTATCGTCGTCGAAGCCGCGAGACGCGTCGGAGCGCCCGCGATATGAGCGGTTTTTCCAAAGAATGGCTGTCCCTCCGTGAATCTGCCGACCATCGCGCTCGCGATCCGGTTTTGCGCGACGCTGTCGTGGCCCATCTCGCGGGTCGCGAACATGTGCGGATCGTCGACCTTGCCAGCGGCTCCGGCTCGAACTTACGAGGCTTGTCGCCTTTCATCGCTGCGCGCCAAAGCTGGCGGCTCGTCGATAATGATCCTTTTTTGCTGGCCGTGGTGCAGGAGACGCTCGCCCAATTCCGCCAGCGCGAAGCCGAAATCGACGTCGCCTTACAGCTTCTCGATCTTGCGGCGGCGCCAAACGCCGCGCTGGAAGGGGAGATCGATCTTGTCACGGCATCGGCATTTTTTGACTTGGTTTCGGAAGACTGGATCGCGCGCTTCTGCACAGAACTGGCGCGGCGTCGGCTGCCGCTCTATGCCGTGCTTACCTATTCAGGCGAAGAAATTTGGAAGCCCGAACATCCGACCGACGCAGCGGCGCACGCCGCATTTCATGCCCATCAAGCGCGAGACAAAGGCTTTGGCCCCGCCGCGGGTCCAAGAGCGGCGGCATTGCTGGAAGGACAACTGAAATCTTTTGGCTATCGCGTTTCGACCGCCTATTCGCCCTGGCGACTGGGAGATAACGACGCCGATCTCATTGCAGCGCTCGCTGACGGAGCAGCGCGAGCAATCGAAGAAACGGGCCGTGTGGCGGCCGAAATCGTCGAGGATTGGCGCCGCGCGCGCCGGCAGGCGATTTCCTGCGAAATAGGCCACATCGACCTGTTCGCACGAATGCCTGCTTAGTTCGAGCGCTTACGACATGCGGTGAGATCGCAATCGAAAAGCACGTCGCCGCCGCCGAGGACATGAACTTCAGCGCGTGGCCGTAGCGCCATATCAAGCCGTTCGATCGGCGAGAGGTCGAGCCCGGTCCGTCCCGAGCCGATGATGACAGGCGCGACCAGCACATGCAGACGATCGACGCAGCCGCTATCGATGAAGTTCGAAATCGTCCGCGCGCCGCCTTCGACGAGGATGCGACGCAGGCCTCTCGCAAAGAGCGCCTCTATGATTGCGGCGGGGGGAATAAGGCCCTGATGCGCGTCGATCCGGACGATTTCGGCGCCTTCTCCCCTCGCAACAGCGGAGGCGGTA
The DNA here is from genome assembly GCF_030063565.1 of Methylocystis sp. JR02. Taxonomy (NCBI): domain Bacteria; kingdom Pseudomonadati; phylum Pseudomonadota; class Alphaproteobacteria; order Hyphomicrobiales; family Methylocystaceae; genus Methylocystis; species Methylocystis sp. JR02. Next base: position 261,238 of record NZ_JASIRC010000001.1, read on the forward strand.
ATAAGAATGCGTTGCGATCCATCGCGGGCCAGCCATTTGCCCCGCGCGCCAATTCTCCCACATGGATCGATCACGACCCGCGCGGGGTTTTTTCCAGCAATGCGTCGCACGGTGAGCTGCGGATCGTCGGCGACGATCGTGCCCGCGCCCACGACAACGGCGTCGACATGCGAGCGAATCCGATGCAGGTGGTCCAGCGCCGCCCCGCCGCTGATGTCTCGGGATTCCCCGCTCACGGTCGCAATACGGCCGTCGAGCGATTGCCCGAGTTGGGCCACGACGAAGGAACGCTCCGGCGATGCCGCGCGGAAGGGCGCGAAAATGGCTCTGGCCTGGGGCCCCGACTCGAACGGGACAGGGAAACGAATGACAGATCCCGTCTGCTCCAAGCGTCCCTCCGAGACTTGAGCTTGACCCTATTTATCCGACCATTTTTATAGTATATGACCCCGATAAAATCGCAACGGCTGGCGGCAACAAATGGTCGAAAAATTCTCAGGCGAAGCAACTGCGGACGTCGAGGTCGAGCGCGCGATCGCCGAGGTTCGGGCCGGAAGGCCTGTCCTCTTGAGCGAGGACTCGCGTTGCGCGCTTGTCCTTTCCGTCGAAGCGCTCGACGCTGGAGAGATAGAGCCCTTTAAACAAGTTTCGAGCGGCGCCGCGCACCTCGCGCTTACGCCGACGCGCCTGCGACGCCTCGGGGCGGACCGTCAAAGCGCCGGGTTCATTACGCTGCCGTCGATCGACGTCAAACGGATCATGACCCTGGCCGCCGACGCCCAGGCCCGTCTCGATGCGCCGGTCGCGGTCGCGCCGTCTCTTTATGAAAGCGCCTTGCAGCTTCTCCGTCTGGCCCATGTCCTGCCGGCGGCGCTCATCGTTCCAATCGAGGACCAGACGCCACCGGGGTTGCTGACAGCGCGGGCAGCAAATGTGAATGCTTTCCGAGGCGAACGGAATGGGCGTTTACGTATCGTCAACCGGGCGCCCGTTCCGTTGGAAGGCGCGCCGGACTCGGAGTTTGTGGTTTTTCGTGGCGGCGAGGGCCTGCGGGATCAAGTGGCGATCGTCATCGGCCAGCCAAATATCAGAGAACCGGTCACTGTCAGGCTGCATTCGGCATGCCTTACGGGCGATCTTTTCGGCAGCTTGAAATGCGACTGCGGCGACCAGTTGCGCCGCGCCGCGCGCCATATGGCGGAAAATGGGGGCGGCGTGCTGCTTTACCTCGACCAGGAGGGACGCGGAAACGGGCTGGCAAACAAGATCCACGCCTATAGCCTTCAATCGCGTGGGTTCGACACATTCGACGCCGACGAAATCCTGGGTTTCGAGGAGGACGGACGCACTTTCGGCTTCGCAGGAGAAATGCTGAAGCTTCTCGGCGTGACGCAGATCTGCGTGATGACCAACAATCCCACGAAGCTGAGCGCTCTGGAGGCGGCGGGGCTGGTTCTCGTTTCGGACCATCGGATCGTCGGCCGCAAAAACAATCACAACATTCGCTACCTCGCCACAAAACGAGACCGGGCGGGGCATCTGCTCGATTAAGCCCCGGGCGGCTTCGGCTTTTCAACTGGGCGCGCGTCGGTACTCCATTGCTATTTATCTACCCTCTTTGTAGATTGAATTTCAATCCCGGCCAATGCGGCAGACGAGGTCTTTAAGAGTCATGAGTTCGGACATCACCGCGCCTCGGCCGCGCCAGGACTTGCTTCGCCCGCCCTTGCGCCGATATCTCGCTGGCGCCGCGCTCGCCCTTTTTCTGGGGGGCGGGTTTATCTATGGCTACTCCGCTGTTTTTCGGAACGGAGCTGCGCCCTCTGCTGCCGGGAAAGGACCGGGGCGAGGCCAAGCGACACGGGTCGCCGCCGCGGAGATATCGCAGGGTAGCTTCCCGGTGGTTCTGAGTGGCCTCGGCACGGTGACGCCATCGGCGACAGCCATCGTGAAGACGCGCATTTCCGGCCATCTCGTCGAGGTCAATTTTAAAGAATCGCAATATGTGAAGGCGGGCGACGAGCTCGCGAGCGTCGATCCCAGGCCGTACCAACTCGCCCTGGCCCAGGCGGAAGGCCAGTTGCAAAAGGACCAGGCGCTGCTTCAGAACGCCGAGCGCGACCTTGCCCGCTACGAGGCGCTCATCCGCAAGATGAAGGACGTCATTTCTGGGCAACAGGTTGATACGCAGCGCGCCCTGATCAACCAGTACAAGGGAACGGTCGCAATCGACCGCGCGCTCGTGGATCAGGCGCGACTCAATCTTGCCTACTGCAAGATCGTGTCCCCTATCGATGGCCGCGTGGGGTTGCGCCAAGTCGATCAGGGCAATTATGTCCAACCGGGCGACGCCAGCGGCGTCGCCGTCGTCACGCGGCTCTCGCCCATCACGGTCGTCTTCACGCTTCCGGAAAGCCGGCTTCCCGCAGTATTGAAAAAGGCGCGCGCCGGCGAAAAGCTGACCGTCGTCGCCTACGACCACGAGCGCGTGACGGAACTCGCGCGCGGCCACCTTATTGCAGTCGATAATCAGATTGACGCCTCCTCGGGAACGGTGAAGCTCCGGGCCGAATTCCCCAATGAAGACGAACGATTGTTTCCCAACCAGTTCGTCAACGCCGATCTCCTTGTCGAGACCTTGCATGATGTGGCCCTCGCGCCTTCTGCAGCGGTGCAGCAGGGCGCAAAGGGCCCCTTCGTCTATGCAATCAAGGACGACGCCACCGTCCAGACGCGCGCCGTGAAGCTCGGGCCCTCTGGTGGAGAGCAGGTCGTCGTGCTGGAAGGCTTGAACCCGGGCGAGAAAGTCGTCGTCGAGGGCGCTGACCGACTTCGGGAAGGCGCCGCAATTAGCCTTCCGGGCGCGGAACGGGCGCCAGTTGGGTCTGGGCGCGGGCCAGTGGCGAAGAACGACGCGTCGTGAGCGCGATCGACCTTTCCCGCCCTTTCATCCTTCGGCCGGTGGCGACCTCGCTGCTGATGGCGGCGATACTCCTCGCGGGGGCTATCGCCTATCGGCTCCTGCCAATTTCGGCATTGCCGCAAATCGACTTCCCAACGATCGAAGTCCGAACCTTCTACCCCGGCGCCAGTCCGGAGGTGATGGCGTCCGCCATCACCGCGCCGCTCGAACGCCAACTCGGCCAGATGCCCGGCCTTGCGCAGATCGCTTCGACAAGCTCCGGCGGCGCATCGGTCATAACGCTGCAGTTCAGCCTGAAGCTGACGCTCGACGTCGCCGAACAGGAGGTGCAGGCGGCGATCAACGCCGCGGCAAGCTTCCTTCCCACCGACCTTCCCGCGCCGCCTGTTTACGCAAAAATAAATCCCGCCGACGCCCCAGTTCTGACACTCGCCCTGGTTTCCAAAACGCTTCCGCTCACCGAGGTTCAGCAATTCGCCGACACGCGAATAGCGCAGAAAATTTCCCAGCTCTCGGGCGTCGGCCTTGTCAGCGTCAGCGGCGGCAACCGCCCGGCGGTGGTTGTGCGCGCCAATGTGGCGGCGCTCGCCTCCTATGGCATGTCGCTTGAAGACCTGCGGACGGCGATCTCGAGCGCCAATGTCAATTTGCCCAAGGGCAACATCGACAGCCGATCGCAAGAATTCGCGATCGACTCCAATGATCAGCTTAAAAGCCCTAAGGATTACGACCAGCTTATCGTGGCGAATCGAAACGGCGGGCCGGTGCGTCTGCGCGATGTCGCCAAAGTCCTCAACGGCGCGGAAAACAGCGAGCTGGGAGCGTGGAGCAATCTAACTCCCGCGATCATCGTCAATATCCAACGGCAACCCGGCGCCAATGTCATCGCCGTCGTCGATCGGATCAAGGCCCTGTTGCCGACCTTGCAGGCGTCGCTGCCGGGTTCCATCGAGGTGGCGATTTTATCCGACCGCACGACGACCATTCGCGCGTCGATCGAAGATGTGCAATTCGAGCTTTTCTTCGCCGTGCTCCTCGTCGTCGGCGTGATTTATATTTTTCTCGGCAATCTGCGCGCGACGCTCGTGCCCAGCGTCGCCGTGCCGCTCTCGCTCGTCGGCGGCTTCGCCGTCATGTATCTCTTGGGCTACAGCCTCAACAATCTGACGCTGATGGCGTTGACCATTGCGACAGGCTTCGTCGTCGACGACGCCATTGTCATGGTCGAAAATATTGCACGCTATTTGGAAAAGGGCCGCACGCCCATCGACGCCGCCCTGGAAGGCGCGCGAGAGATCGGCTTCACGATCGTCTCGCTGACGATTTCGCTCATCGCCGTGTTGATTCCCTTGCTTTTCATGGGAGAAATCGTTGGCCGGCTGTTCCGGGAGTTCGCCGTCACCCTTGCGGCGACGATCATTTTGTCAGCCGTCGTGTCTCTTACATTGGCGCCCATGCTTTGCAGCAAGCTGCTCGCGCAGGGCGACATGCATAGCCATGTCGACAGCCACGCCAAGGGGGCGACCTGGTTCGACGCGATCATCGACTCTTATGGTCGCCTGCTGACACTGGCTCTCGATCACGCCAGAACGACTCTCGCCGTGTTTCTCGGCGCGCTTTGCCTGACCGGCGTCTTGTACGTGGTCATTCCAAAAGGCTTCTTCCCCGTTCAAGATACGGGGCTGATCCAGGGCGCGACAATCGGAGAACAGAGCGCCTCTTACTCGACGATGTCAAAGCGGCAACTCGCGCTCGTGAAGCGCCTGCTGGACAACGACGCGGTCGAGTCAGTTACCTCCACGCTCGGCGTCGATGGCGAGAACAAGACGCTCAACAGCGGCCGCGTCCTGATCAAATTGAAAGACAGAGCGGAGCGCAAGGCGACGGCGACGGAAATTGTTCGGCGGTTGCAAGCGGCGGCAAAAGACGTCGGCGGCATTTCGCTCTTCATGGAGCCTGTACAGGATCTCACCATCGATTCAGGCGGAGGGCGCGGCGCCTATCATTTCGCTTTGCAGGACGCCAATCCGGATGAGCTTGCGCATTATGCGCCGCAACTCGTCGAGCGGCTCGCCAGCCTGCCGCCTTTCGAGGATGTTTCCAGTAGCGCCCAAACCTCGGGGCGGGCCCTTTACGTGGAGATCGATCGCGACGCCGCCGCGCGCTATGGCGTCACGGTCTCGACAATCGATAACACGCTTTATGACGCTTTCGGTCAACGGATCGTATCCACGATTTTCACGCAGACGAGCCAATATCGCGTCATACTCGTAGCCGACGGCCGCAGCGTTCCGAGCCTGGATGCGCTCGGGTCTCTTCGTGTGCCTGGCGCGGGCGGCTCTGAAGTTCCGCTCGCCTCGCTCGTCACAATCCGCGAAACGAAAGCGCCGCTCTCATTCGACCATCTCTCGCAATTCCCGGCGGTGACAATTTCTTTCAATCTGGCGCCCGGTTTCGCGCTCAGCGACGCCATTGCCGCTTTGAAACAGGCGCAGAGTGACCTTAGCGCGCCGCAGAGCGTCATCACGGTTTTCCAGGGCGCGACGCAGGCGTTCGCCTCATCGACGACAAGCACGCTGCTGCTCATTCTCGCCGCGATCGTCACCGTCTACATCGTGCTCGGCATCCTGTACGAAAGCTACATCCATCCGATCACCATCCTCTCCACATTGCCCTCCGCCGGCATAGGCGCCCTTTTCGCGCTCATGATCACCGGGAACGATTTCGGGATCATCGGCGTGATCGCCATCATCCTTCTGATCGGCATCGTGAAGAAAAACGCCATCATGATGATCGATTTTGCCTTGCAGGCGGAACGCGACGAGGGTCTCTCTCCGCGTGAGGCGATCTATCAGGCGTGTCTCCTGCGGTTTCGTCCGATCCTGATGACGACGCTTGCGGCCTTGCTCGGCGCAGTCCCGATGATCGTCGGCGGGGGCGAAGGTTCGGAGCTTCGGCTTCCGCTTGGCGTCGGCATCGCCGGCGGCCTGATCCTGAGCCAGATTCTGACGCTCTTTACGACGCCGGTCATTTACCTTGCATTCGACAAGCTGGCGAAACGGCTGCCGATCGGGCAGGGGCGCGACGCGACAGCCTCCTCGGCGGCGGAGGAAAAATGCGCCTGATCGAACGCGCGATCGACCGCCCGGTCGCAACCAGCCTTCTAATGCTGGGCCTCTGCCTCGCGGGTCTTGTGTCTTTCTTTGTGCTGCCGGCGGCCCCGGTTCCACAAATCGACTATCCGGTCATCAGCATCGGGGCCAATATGCCCGGCGCAAGCCCCGAGATTATGGCTTCCTCCGTCGCTACGCCGCTCGAGCGACGCCTCGGTCAGATCGCCGGCGTCACGGAAATGACGTCGGCGAGCTACCTCGGCTCGACCCGCATTAATCTTCAATTCGATCTGGATCGCAATGTCGATGGCGCGCAAAGAGACATTCAGGCGGCGATAGCCGCCGCGCGTGCGGACATGCCCGCCAATCTGCGCAGCAACCCGACGTTCAGGAGCGCCAATCCCGCCGAGGTCCCGGTGGTCATCATCGCGCTCACCTCCGATAGGCTGTCGCAAGGGGCGCTTTTCGAGGTCGCGTCAAACATCCTGCAGCAGAAGTTTTCGCAAGTGGAAGGCGTCGGGCAGGTCACCGTCGGCGGCGGCGCCCTCCCGGCCGTCCGCGTCGAAGTCAATCCGCGCACGCTTTTCCAATATGGACTGTCGCTCGAAAGCGTGCGCACAGCGCTCGGCGCGACGAATTACAATGGCCCCAAGGGCGCGTTCGACTCCGGCGACCAGCGCTACCAGATCTACGCCAACGATCAGTCCCGCAAGGCGCGGGACTATGACGGCGTCATCGTCGGCTATCGGAACGGCGCGGCGGTCAAGCTCCACGATGTCGCAGAGGTGATCGACTCTGTGGAAGATGATCGAAATTTCGGCGTCAGCAATGGACGCCCTGGCGTTCAGGTTCAAATTTACCGCCAGCCCGGCGCCAATTTCATCGAGCTCGTCGATCGCATCAAGGCGCTCATGGGGCCGCTTTCCGCAGCGCTTCCTGCCGAAGCCGAGATGCGCATCGTGCAAGACAGAACTTTGACGATCAGAACCTCGCTGCGTGAAATCGAGACGACGCTGGCGTTAAGCGTCGTGCTCGTCATCGCCGTAGTCTTCATCTTTCTGCGCGATCCGCGCGCGACCGTCGTCCCCGGCGTGTGTGTCGTCGTCTCCTTGCTCGGCGCGCTCGTCGGCATGTATCTGCTCGACTATAGTCTCAACAATCTTTCATTGATGGCGCTGACGATCGCGACGGGATTCATCGTCGATGACGCCATCGTCGTCGTGGAGAATGTCACGCGACTGATGGAAAGCGGCATGCCACCCAGGCGGGCCGCGCTCCTCGGCGCGCGGCAGGTAGCCTTTACAGTCCTTTCGATGACGCTTTCGCTGATCGCGGTTTTTCTCCCGATCATGTTCATGGGCGGGATCGTGGGCCGCATGATGCGAGAATTCGCTGCAACGCTTTCGATCGCTGTCCTCGTCTCGCTGCTCTTGTCCCTCACGACCGCGCCGATGCTTTGCGCGCATCTTCTCCAGGATGTGACGCACGCCGCAAGAGCGCGCCTTTTCGAGGCGACCGAAGTTGGTCTCGCCGTCCTTCATCGCCTCTATTTGGCGAGCCTAGGCTATGTTCTCGATCATCGCCGTCTCGTCCTTTTCGCGCTCCTGGCGCTCGTCGGAGTGAATCAGCACCTCTTCACGATCATACCGAAGGGCTTCTTTCCGGTGCAGGATACGGGGCGCATGCGCGGCGCGATGATTGCCGACCAGAGCGCGTCTTTTACCGTCACGAAGAAGAAGCTCGAACACGTTGTCGCAATCCTGCAAAACGATCCTGGAATTGAGTCTGCGACGGGTTGGATCACGAGTTCCGCAAATTTCGCTGACTTGCTCGTGACATTGAAGCCGCTCAAAGAGCGTGGGATTTCAGCCGAAAAAATCTTGGCGCGACTGCGGCCGAAATTCGCTCAAGTCCCCGGCGTCCAGCTTTTCCTGCAATCCACGCAGGATATTCGCATTGGCGGCCGATCGAGCAATGCCCTTTTTCAATACACGCTGCTGGCCGACTCCCTTGAAGAGCTGCGGCTCTGGGGGCCGCGTATTACCGAGGCGCTAAAGCGCCATCCGACGCTGGCCGACGTGAGTTCCGATCAGATGGAGAAAGGTCTGCGCTCGGATGTCGTCGTCGATCGCGAAACGGCCGCGCGCCTGAATGTCTCCTCCAGCCAGATAGACAACACGCTTTATGACGCCTTCGGGCAGCGTCAGGTGTCGACGATCTTCGAAGCGTTGAATCAGTACCATGTGGTGCTGGAGCTGGCGCCGAAATTCAGGGAGTCGCCTAACGCGCTGGCTGAGCTCTATATTGGCGCGCGCGGTGGCCAGCCTCCCGTCATCACGACAAGCCGAACGCCGATCAACGGTCTTCGCGCTCTGTCGCTCCCCGCAAACGCATCGGAACGCATGATTCCCTTCGCGTCCTTCAGCTCGCTGAACGCCGGCCCGACTCCGATGCAGGTCAATCATCAGGGACATTTCGCGGCGGTCACCGTCTCCTTCAATCTCGCAGAGGGGAAAGCTCTGAGCGATGCGGCCACGGCCATCTCGGAGACAATCGCGAAAATCGGCGCTCCCGGCACGATCCAAGGCGCTTTCGCCGGAACCGCCGCGAGCTATCAGGAGACGCTTGCGAACCAGCCCTTCATGGTCGCCGCGGCTCTCGCAGCCGTCTATATCGTTCTGGGAATCCTCTACGAGAGTTTCTTTCACCCGCTTACCATTCTATCGACTCTGCCTTCCGCGGGACTCGGCGCGCTCGCCGCGCTGCTTTTGTGCGGGACGGATTTTAGCATCGTTGCGATGATCGGGGTCTTGCTCCTCATCGGCGTGGTGATGAAGAACGCGATCATCCTTGTCGATTTCGCCATCGACGCCGAGCGCACGCGGGCCGCCCCGGCGCTCGACGCAATCGTCGAGGCGTGCGGGATGCGCTTTCGCCCGATCCTGATGACGACGCTCGTTTCGATCATGGGCGCGGCGCCGCTTGCAATCGCGTCCGGCGAGGGCGCCGAAATGCGGCAACCCCTTGGCGTCGCAATTATCGGCGGGCTGGTCGTCAGCCAGCTACTGACGCTCTACACGACGCCCGTCGTGTTCCTCTACGTCGACAAAGCCGAACGGCTGATAAAAAGCTGGCGTATCGGGCTCTCGCGGCCCTCCGAGCTGAAGACGCTCTTTCGGGATTGAATACTAGCAACGGGGTAGGGATATAATCGCACTTGAGCGAAGAAATGACTTGACCGACGGCCCAATTGGAGTGTTAAATCTACTTATCCACTATGGATAAGGAATATCGCCCAAATGCGGATCCCATCGGTTGCCCTCTGCGGTTTCACCGCCGCCTTCGTTTTCCTCCCTATCGCTGCTGACGCCGCCTCTCTTCAGGAAGCGGCTGCGGCGCTCGGCGCCGTCGACGCCAAATCCCTCGAATTCTCTGGCGCCGGCCACTGGTATCAATTCGGCCAGGCGCCCGTGCCCGGCGGCCCATGGCCACAATTCGAAGTCAGCATCTATTCTGCGAGCGTGAATTTCAACGCGCCCGCCCAACGCGTATTACTCACCCGCATCCAAACGGTCGAGCCCGGCCGCCAGCGCCCAACGCCGACCGAGCAGAAGCTCTCCTGGTTCGTGAGCGGCGACAAGGCATGGAATTTCGCCCCGCCCGCCAACTCGCCGCCTGACGCCGCGCCGGTTGCGACGCCGCAACCCGCCTTGGTCGAGGAGAGGACGGCGGAAATCTGGACGACGCCACAGGGCTTTCTGAAGGCGGCTCTCGCCAATGGCGCAAAGTCGAGCGCTTCGGGCGCCGGCGTGCAAATCTCCTTCACGAGCGCCGGCCATAAATATGAGGGCTATATCAACGCCGCCAACCAGCTCGAATGGGTGCGGAGCTGGATCGATAGCCCGGTGCTCGGCGATACGCTCGTCGAGACAAAGTTCTCCGGTTACAAAGATTTCGGCGGCATTCAATTCCCGGCCGAACTGACCCGTAGCCAGGGCGGCTTTCCCGTTCTGCATGTGAAGGTCGCCTCGGCGAAGCTCAACCAGACCGTCGACATACCCGTCCCGGAAAATGTTGCAAGCTCCAAGGCGGCGGCGCCGACTGTGACCGCGAACAAGCTGGCCGAGGGCGTCTATTGGCTCACGGGCGGCACGCATCACAGCGTCGCGATCGAGCAGAAGGACCACGTGGTGCTCGTCGAAGCGCCGCTCAACGAAGAGCGCTCACTCGCGCTCATCGCCAAGATTGCCGAGATCGCGCCCAACAAGCCGATCAAATATGTCTTGAACAGCCATGTTCACTTCGACCACTCTGGTGGGTTGCGCACTTTCGTGGATGCTGGCGCGACGCTCGTGACTCACGAACTCGACAAGCCTTATTACGAGCAGGCGTGGTCGGCCCCGCATACGCTTCGCCCGGACCGCCTCGCGCAATCAAAGAAGGCTGCGAAGTTCGAGACCTATGCGGACAAACATGTTCTTTCGGACGGCGCGCGGCAGATCGAAGTGCATCGCATCGCGGGCAATGGGCACAGCGACGAACTGGCGCTCGTCTATTTGCCGGCAGAGAAAATTCTCATCGAGGCCGACGCTTTCACGCCGCAGGCAAAGGATGCGCCGCCCCCGAAGAGCCCCAATCCTTACTCGGTGAATCTCTATGAGAATATCCAGAAGTTGAAACTGGATGTCGCGCAGATCGCCGGCCTCCACGGTCCGCGCGTCGGGGCGCTGGCGGACCTGCGCGCTGCGATCGGGCAACCTCCGCTCGCGCAATAGGCCACGACGCGCGAACTTCCCCCTTGCTTTCATTCCTCTCCCTCAACTTGAGGCCGCCCCCTGGGCGGCTTTTTTTTTTTGCGAAGCGCGGGTTGAGTGTTTCGAGTGCGGGCGCGCGGCGGAATTTGCCTCCAGGGAATTTTGCGTCACACAAATTCGTCTGAAGAGCTCGTAATTAGGGAAATGTATTCCCGGCGGGCTGAAAGCCCGACCGGGAACCCAGAGCCCATCAAATCGGCGGCCTCATATCAATTGAAAAGGCAGAGGGCTTTCTACCGGAACAGGCCCTTAAGACTAAACCGACAAGACCGAGAAGAAAGGGGCAGGGGGCATGTCGGGATGATGAAAGGATAAGGCTCCGAAGAGTGTCGGGGAGCGGCCGCTCAACTGGCCGCGCATTGGTCGAGCCAGACATCCGAAAGCCCACGTCTCTCGCATTTCCCGGCGAGGTACTTTTTGATCCGCGCGACTCTTTCACCATTCTCTTTTGTGCCCGGCGCAATCTTCGGGGTGTTGTTGGTGGCGATCAGCGAGAGAAATTCCTCGTCGCTCAGTGACTGGAGCGGCTTACCGAACCACTTCGCCGACAAGGCCTCGAAACCATTTACGTCCAGGAACGCCGCCAACTGCGCGTTTTTGGATGAGAGAGGCGCAACCGCGAAATAGGCGATCAAAGTCTGTTTGATTTTCCCGAAGCCCGGACGGAAATCCTCGAAATAGAGCTTCTTGACGACCGACTGCGTCACGGTTGTCGAAAGCGGGTAGCTCCAGTCGACGCCGCTATGCGACCAGAAACGCGGATCCTGCACCTTGACCAGAATGTCCTGTCTCTCTTGCGACAGAACCGATGGCCCATTCGTCCCATTTGCGGTCTCCGCCTCATATTTCGCGAACTTCTCTTTCGTGACGTTGCGAGCGGCGGCAACCTCGTAGGTTTCGTAGGCGAGAACCGCCAGAACCGTAGTAGCCAATGCCAAAACAAGAAATTTGCTCATGCGCTGCATCGCATCCTCCATATTCATACAAAGTCAGTATGCTTTTAATTGGTGCCGAAGCGTGGCGGGATCCCGCCGATATATTGACGCGGTCGACAACCTGCGTTGCACACAGGAGTTGCAGAAGGCATCGTCGGCGGGCTTGGCGAAGGCGATGCTTGTCATGCGAAAACGGAGATCTTCAGCCAAGCGCGCCCGCGGTGCCGCATCGGGGCTTCGACAGGCTCGCACTTCGCCTCGGCTACAGCTACAACAACAATCCGATCAACTCGCGAGACGTCACGCTGAATATTCTTGCGCCGGCCGTCACCAAGCATCACATCAGCGGCGGCCTCAGCTATATGTGACGCCGTCGTCGTCTATCGATCTTGCGAAGGTGGTTTCGCCGCAGGGGACAGTTTCTGGAATCGAGCGCACGCCCCTCGGACCCAACCCGCTCCGGACGATCAACCTCTATCTCTCGACCTTCGAAATTACGGCGGCTGGACGCATCGCTTCGAGGCTGAGCCGCTCCGGTGGTCGCGAAATATTAGTATACGGGCTTCGGGTCGGCATTCTTGCCGACCCGACCCGACGCGCTCATTAAACCGCAAATCGCCAGCCGCGCGTGTGCTTCTCGACGTTTAGTGATGATGTCCGCCGCCGCCGCCGCCCAGGCCTGACGGATCGGCTGATTCATCCGTTTCCAATTGCTTGACCCGCTTCAAAAACGCCGCGTGTTGTTCGGGCGTGTGGCGGGCATGGCAAGTCGCATCACAGCTTTCGCTCAATTTCGTCGTCCTTGTAGAGTTACAGGATTCGAGTGCGGGCGCAAAGCACAGCACGGCGATTAGAAACGACGCCTTCATCACGTTCTCTCTTTCTTCACGACGGAAAGTGGCTTTGACGACGATCGCATCCGATCTTGGCGCGTGTCATTCAAAAGAGCTTTACGCGGAGTGCGCCGCCCCAAGTGGCGTCCCAACGCGCAAGGCCGACGCGCGCCGGCGTTCCAGAGGTTCCTTGATCCCAGGAGTTAAAGGGTCTCTCGTTTCCGATATTCTTGGCCCAAAAGCTGAGACTGTAGCGATCGTCTTCAGTGCGTAAGCCGACGCCGGCGTTCACGTAAGCGAAACTTCCCTGCCAATACTGAGCAACGGACCAAGGGTTGGTCAGCTGTGTCTTGTCCTGCCAGCTTACGTTGACGTAGCCAAAAGCTTTGATCGGCTGCCCAGTCCAGGCGCCGAAGCCTCCCAGGCTCGAGAAATCGCCGAGATTGGAAAACACGCGCCCGACCGGATGCTCGTAGTTTGCGCCAATATTGAAGGTCCACAGCGGAACGCCTTGCCAGCGCGTATTGGATAGCGACAATTGCCGAGGCGCGGGCACGGGCCCGCTGGGCCAACTCCAGTCCGGCGGCGGGCCGGCGTCCGGCCAGCTCACCCAACGCGCGTCCGAGAAGGCGCCATTGAAAGTGATCCACAATCTGTCGATTGGGCTCCATCGCCCGTCGAATTCAATGCCGCGGATGCGCGCATGAGCGGCGTTCCCGAGCGTCGTCAGGCCGAGAGGCGCGCCATTGCTGTCGACCGAAACGCCGTCGATGACGTTCGTCTGGAAGTTGAAAAAATCGTTCCAGTAGAGGTTCACATTGAACAAGAGGTGGTTGTCGAACCAGTTGGACTTAAATCCGAGCTCATAATCCCATGAGTATTCCGGCTTGGTGATGACCGTCGGGAATGAGTCGAATTTGTAGACTCCCGACGCATTCTTGACATAGCGCGGGTTCGCGCTGGTGTTCACGGCGCCGGCTTTTTCCGCACGGCCAACCAGTGCGTATATTTGGACGTTATCGTTGTACTTGTACTGTGGATTGAATATCGCAGTAAGAAAATTGTGAGGCTTTTCCTTGCCGCCCGTATCCGAGAGGCCGCGGCTCCCGGCGGCGATGACCGCCTGATCCTGAGCAAAAACCGAAACGGTCGGATAATAGCGGTTGAGCTGGCTAACCGAACCTTGGCGAATTTCGTAGCTTTCGCGCAGACCGAGCGTAGCCGACAACTTCTCATCGAGGTGATATGTCGCCTGGCCGTAGGCGGCAGCCTGAAAGTCGCGCGCATGGGTGTAATCCCATACCGCTACGCCGGGAAGGGCGCCTGCACCGTAACGAGGGCCTAGCCATTTCGCAGCGTCGATCCCGAAAACGGTATGATGCATTTGGTTCGCTGCGTCGTCGTAAAAGAGATAGACGCCGGTCGTCCACTCGAGGTCGCGATCTTCTTTGGGTGAGCTGAAACGGAATTCCTGCGACGCCTGACCCACGTAGGTGTCCATGCCTCCCCGCCATAGCTGGAGCAATTGCGTGTCTTCGAAATAACGCTGCTCATTTCGCGTGAAGCCATAGGCCGAGATGGATGTAAAAAGATTTTCCCCAACGCCGATGTTGAGTTCGTTCGAGACGGTGACGGTTCTTACCGGATCGACGCCCTCGTTTGCGATGGACGGCTTGTATGGGTCCCAGGACAATATCGGCTTGCCGAGCTTGGTCGCCACATTCTGCGCAAAGGTCGCCGCTGGACGCGCGCCGTTGGCGTAGGTCAAGAAGGAGTCCGAGTATGGCCCGAGCGTGTAGCCGTTGTATTCGGTTGACTTGCTGAAATTGACGATGAGGCGGTCGGTGACCTCGTCGCCGACGTAGAGCAACTGCCCACGCACGCCCCAGCGGTCAGTGTTCTTGTAACCGGCGCCGGTCACTTGGTCGTGAATCCAGCCGCTGCCCTTATCCAGGAAAACGCTGACGCGATAGGCGAGCTTCTCATCGATGATCGGACCCGTGACGTACGCTTTCTCGATGACGCGGCTGTGATTGGCGAAATGGGTCTCGAAACTCGCCTGCCGCGCGAAGGACGGCAGTCGGTTGTTGATGATGAGACTGCCAACCGCGGTATTCTTCCCTCCCGCCGTTCCTTGCGGGCCATAGGCGACCTCGAAGGATCTCACATCGAATTGGTCCATCCACTGGAAGCCCCAGTATTTCCAGAACACGTTGTCGACCACGTAACCTGTGGGGGACTCCGTGCCGACGCCGGTGCCGGCCGCGCCGACGCCGACCCAGCGAATGGTCTGGCGGGAGGCTTGGCTCGCGCCGCTGTTGTTGGCGCGATAATTAGGGATCAACTGCTGCAATTCGTCGAGCCGATTGATGTTTTGATCTTCCATGGTCTTTTCGTCGACGACGACAATCGACCTTGGTTTTTCCTGGGCTTGTTGAACGGGGCGATCGATGCCGCCGTTTCCTTTGCCGCTCACGACGATGTTATCGACCTCTATCGGCCCTTGTGCGGACGCAGTGTCCTCAGCCTGGGCGGACGGCGCCGAGAAAAGCGCGGTGGCCGCCGCGAAAATCGAAACGCTGCTCATGAGCGCAGACCCAAATTGCCGGTTGGCGGCACGCATTCATTCCCTCCACCCTAAAAGCTGATTTAAATATACTAAATAGATAGAAATAATCGAGTCAAGGCGGCGCGTGTTTATTGTCCGCGGCGGCAATTTACGCGTTACTTCGACGTCGACGGGATAGTTGACATAGGGCGATCGCATTCAAGGAGGTATTTGAGAAAATAATGTAAATACATGAGGATAAGCGCGTCATGAGCGGGGCGTAGCAGGGTTCGCTTGACGTCTGTATCGGCGGGATGCATCGATGTCACGGCGCATTGGTTCGGAGGCGAGAAAAGGCTGTCATAGGAGTATTAATCACACTCAAAAGGTATGATAACTTGCAGTCCTGACTGGAGAAGCTTGAGGGCAACGGCCCGGCGTTGGAGGAGGGCCGATCAAAGCGAAGGCCGTTGTCGCGGGCGGTGATCCGCGGCGACAAGGAGCAAGGGTTGGCTAAGATGGCCGGAAGCCCGTTCGACACTCGCGCCGAGGGGATCTGCGAATTTCTCCGGCATTAAAAGCACGCCCCGGGCCAGGGCCGGGGCGCGAAGTCTGTAGGTGGGAGTAGAAGCAAAATTACGACCGTGCGCGACCTCCTTTCAAAATCCGCAGCTCAGGGCCGGGCGACGCCCCGCGGCGCCTACGCGAGGAGGTCATTCACGACTTTCCCGTAGACCACCGTCGGACGCTCGGCGCGGCCAGCGCGTTTGTAGATCGTCTTCAGATGATCGAGCCCGAGAAGTTGCAGCACCGTGGCGTGCAGATCATAGGTGTCGACAGGATTTTCGACTGTCTTCAGGCCAATCTCGTCTGTCTGACCATAGGTGAAGCCGTGCTTCAGGCCCCCGCCGGCAAGCCACTGTGTATAGCCCCAAGGGTTATGGTCGCGTCCGTCGCCGCTTTGGCCGTATGAGGTGCGCCCGAATTCCGACGTCCACACCACGAGCGTTTCGTCGAGCAGCCCGCGTGCTGCGAGATCCGCCAGCAAACCCGCGATCGGCTTGTCCACCGCGCGCGCATTCGCGCCATGGTTCTCTTCAAGCTTGCGATGCGCGTCCCAGTTCTTGTTGTCTTCGTTGATCGAGTCAACCGGGCCGGAGACCACCTGAACGAAGCGAACGCCGCGCTCGACGAGGCGGCGGGCGCGCAGCAGCACGGTGCCGTAGTCCTTGGTCGCCTCGTTGTCGAGGCCATAGAGGGACTTGGTCGCTGCGGTTTCCTTCGCAAGATCGACGGCTTCCGGGGCCGACGACTCCATGCGATAGGCGAGTTCATAGGAGCGCGTGCGCGCCTGAAGCTCGGTGTCGGCCGAGAAGTCCTCGGACTTGTGCCCGTTGAGCTTGGCGAGCAGATCGAGATTGTCGCGCTGTTGGGCGGCGGCGATCAGCTCCGGCCTGTCGAGATTGAGAATGGGGGACGCCCCGGGACGGAAAGCGGTTCCCTGAAAGACGGCCGGGAGGAACCCCGAATTCCAGTTGACGGAGCCGCCGCGCGGTTCACGCTTGCCCCCGTAGAGAACGACATAAGGCGGCAAGTCCGGATTGGCCGAGCCGAGCGCATAGGTGATCCATGCGCCGAGCGAGGGGCGACCGGGCGTTACGTCGCCCGTGTTGAGTTTCAGGATCGAAATGTCGTGAGTCGCGCCGACGGTCACGCTCGATTTGATAAAGGTGATCTTGTCCGCATGCTCTCCGAGATTCGGAAGAAGGTCGGAGAACCAGGCGCCGCTCTGGCCATACTGCTTCCATGTCCGGTTCGAGGCGAAGAGCTTGCCGGCGCCGCCCGAGGTAGTGACCTGAAGGCCTTTGCGGAACGACTCTGGAACCTCCTGACCCGCGAGACGTACGAGCTCTGGCTTGTAGTCGTAAAGATCGAGCGTGCTCGGCGCCCCGTCCATATGTAGCCAAATGACCGATTTCACTTTTGCGGCAAAATGCGGCTCCCTTTTCGCGAGCGGATCGATATAGCTCGGCGCCGCCTGCGCGAGCGGAACGGATAAAACTCCGCCGCCCGGCATGAGGCCATTCAGCGCGAATCCACTAACGCCATAGCCGGCGGAAAACAGCCAGTCGCGCCTCGATTTATTGCTCATGTCATGTTCCTTCTTTTTCAGTATGGCGATGTGTCAGAAGCGGTAGATGAACTCGTTCGAATTCGCGACCGTATGAACGAGATCGACGAAAGCCGACGTACGGATTGGGTCGGAAATTTTCACATCCTTGCCGGTCGGCTCGGCGATCGTGAATCTCCCTTCCGCGGCTTTGCTCGCGATCACTTTTTCGTGTTGGTCCAGAAAAACCTTCAGCACGCCCTTTTCGTAATCGTCCGGATGGCGGGCGAAGAGGATTTGATACAGACGGTCGATCCGCGCCGACTCGTCGTCACCTCCCTCACGGATCACACGACCCGCCAGCGCCTGGGACCACTGAAAAACGAGATCATTGTTGACGAGCGTCAGCGCCTGCAACGGGGTCGTTGTGACGTCGCGCTTGCTATGCGCTTGCTGCGTATTGTTGAGGTCGAAAGTTTCGAGCAGCGGATAGGGCACGCTGCGGCGCGCGAAGATATAGATACTGCGTCTATTGGTCTGACGGGGGTCGTTGGACGCCTCCCAAGCAGGGCCGACGTTCAAATTGGCAGGCAGCGGCGGAAACACAGCGGGCCCCCCGAGGGAGTCTTCGAGCTTGCCGGCTGCCACGAGGAGGGAATCCCTGATCTGCTCGGCGTCCAGACGCTTTCTCGGGAAGGAGGCGAGCAACTTGTTTTCGGGATCGGCGGCGGCAACTTCGTCACGCTGCGTCGATGATTGGCGGTAGACGCTGGAGAGCAAGATCTGGCGATGCAGCTTCTTGATGCTCCAGCCTTCCTTCACGAAGTTGTCGGCGAGATAATCCAGCAACTCGGGATGGGTCGGCTTGTCGCCGGCTTTGCCGAAATCGCTTACAGTCCCGACGATCCCTTTGCCGAAATATTCGTTCCAGACACGGTTGACCAGAACGCGCGCAGTCAACGGATTGCTCGGGCTCGCCAGCCAGTTGGCGAGTGCGGTGCGGCGGCCGGAGGATGTCGCGCTTGGCCTGATGTCGGGCTTCTCTTTGCTGATTGCCTCCGGGAAGGCCGGCTGAACTTCGTCCAGCGGGCGCTCATGGTTGCCGCCGAAGAAAACATAGGTCGCAGGCGCGTCCGGATGGCCAAGTTCAGTCGCCGCCGTGAAAGTGTCCGACCCGCGCGTCGGCTTTAGTTTTTCGTATTTCTTCAACTCTTCATTGAGTTTTGAATATTCCCGCCACTTCGCGACGATCTCGGGCGTGCGGTCTGGATTCTTCTCGTCGTTCGCGATATCGCGCATATAATTGGAGAGCGCCGTCTGGTCGGTCACGGTCTCGGCGCGATAATTCACCCACCTGTCGAGGGCGTTCCACTCGGATTTTGCCTTGACGATCGACGCGCGGGCGTCCGGGTTGAAGCGCTCTTTGTAGAACTGTGTGGCCTTGTCCCGGACCGACTCGATGATCGCCTTCTGACGCTCGAGGATGTCTTTCGCGGCTGCCTCGTAGATCGCCTGCGCCTTGAGAAACTCTTCCTCTTGTGCGCCCTTGGCGGCAGGGAATTTCGCATTGAAGGACGTGTTGGCGAAGAAGGCCTGGAGCGAAAAATAATCCTTCTGCGTCAGCTTGTCCGATTTGTGATCATGGCAGCGAGCGCATCCTATGGTCGTGCCGAGAACCGCAGTCCCGATGGTGTCGACGATGTCCGTCGCGATCTGATATTTTCGATTGATAAGATCACGCGCGTTCGGATTGTCGGCGTAACTTGCGAGGAATCCCGTCGCGACGAGTGCGTCCTGATCGCCGGGCGCAAGTTCATCGCCGGCGATCTGTTCTTGGATAAATCGCGAGTATGGCTTGTCGTTGTTGAATGATTGGACGACCCAATCGCGATAGCGGAAAAAATTTGGACGTGTGATGTCGTTCTGAAACCCGCTGCTGTCCGCGTAGCGCGCGAGATCGAGCCAACGGCGCGCCTGACGCTCGCCGTAATGCGGCGAGGCCAAGAGGCGGTCGACTAGCTTTTCATAAGCGTCGGGCGACTCGTCGTTGACGAAAGCGGCGACTTCCTCGGGCTGGGGAATAAGGCCCCAAATGTCGAGCGTCGCTCGGCGAATGAAGGTCGCGCGGTCAGCATCCTGCGAGGGAGTCAGCTTTGCCGCTTCGATTTTTGATGAAATGAAAGCGTCGATTGGCGTGCGGACCCATTGCCCATTAGCGACCGCCGGCGCGCCGGCAATACGGATTGGCTGATAAGCCCAGTGCGGCGCGCGCGTGGGCGCGTTGGCGACGGGCGCGGCGTCGGGAAGGGGTTTCGAGTCGGCGCCTATCGCGAGCGCGGCGGTCGAGACGCTCAGCAGAAGAGCGAGTCCTACCTTTGTTGCCGGATGTTTCATCTCTTCGATTTCCTTGATGATATTGGAACGAACGGGCGGGCCGAGGGCGTGCGTGTTTCGTTTCTCGGGAGAGCGATGGTGAGCAACGGCGCGATCAGCATCGTTTACTGCCAGACGGAGATACTTGAGCGCGTCCGCCTCTTTTGGTGCTTGCGACAGAAAGATCGTCTCTTCCCGACGAAACAGGAGCTGAGCGCTGCGGGACATAAATCATACTAAAAAGGTACAGTTTACGAGTCAATTCCCCTTGCGGTGCAGGCTCTGCTGCCTCAATGTGAGATTTAAGTGTCTGAATCTAAAAATTTAATTCACTTTTCCGCGGCTGCGCTGACGAGGTCATGCATGTTGAATCCTACTTTAAAAATAGACAATAGCCCGGCATTCAAACAGGGGTCTCCTGCTCCATCTCGAATCTCCTACCCGACGTAAGCTCGCAGTCGACGCTGCACTCTCGGTACTGAGCGCTGGTCACTGCGACGTCCGAAAACATGCTTTTGACCGCGTTCGGTATCCCAATGATGTTTTCGATGGAGGCATCGGTGGTTCAATGTTTCCCTCTAAGGGAGGTCGGCGTCTATTCGGCCATTGATGAGTGATGAGGGGGGCACTTGAGCCCTTCGTGACCGAAGCGGGGCGCGCACCGCGGTCTACGGCCCCAGAGGATCATCACCGCGTCCTCGACGGCGTTTTCTGGATCGCTGCAGCGGCGCCCTATACAGTGATCTATTGGCGGCTGGTCATCGGCCTGCGGCAGTTCCGCCGCCGACGCGGGGGCGAGACGCTCAGCGTCCCGCCAAGCGCTATCAGGAGGGTGCGGTGAGGTGACAACGCAGTCGGACGCCTTCGCCGCCCAGCGTCAAGCAATCGGACGGGGCGGCCTCTGGCGGCGTTATTGCTTATGGCGGCGATCGGCGGCGGCTGAACCTCGAGTCTTTACGCCGCTCGCGTCGGAGTGACTCTGCGCTTTGTGCGGATTAGCGACGCAAGAAGCGCGGAAGTCTGGCGCGTCCTTCTTGTTTCTTGCCGGCTTCGCTCGGCCTGATCAACATTCGGAATTGGCGTTGGCGGCGACGCCTGGACTCCTGTCCTAGGCGCGCTACAGCGGGTATCCCGTGAGGGCGGAAGCGAATTCAAGCCATAGGGGCGCCGCATCCAAGCTGAAGAAAAGCAGAAGAAGCGTCAAGAACTGAACGCCGAGGGCGACCAGAGCCGCGCGCGATACTCTGCCTGAACGAACATCTTTGAGACCGCTGGCGCCGGCATAGAGCAGGATGGAAATCAGCAACGAACCATAGGTCACTCCGGGCCCAGCAGGAATGACGAAACGCAACGCGCGCGCGGTCGCGGGCGCGATGAAGGAAAAGAAACTGGCCAGTTGAAAGTGACGATGCCAATCCGGACGGCGGATCGAGACGAGAGCCCCGACACCAAAAAACGTGACCTCTACGAGCACCCAAAAAGGATAAGCGAGACCGGTCAAAGGCGCGAGCCCCGATATTTTCGGGTCCGCAGAAGAGACACGAGCCACTGCAGTGACGAGCGACAATGCGACGACCAGTCCGAAAAGGACTGCGCCGATGACGCCAACGGTCTTGTGTCTTTCCCGTGATCCGGCGCCTGCCGTGTAATATTGAAAAGCGAAAACGGCGATCCAGGCCGTCGTCGCCGCACCGTGAGCGATTACGAGTAGCGTCAGCGGCTTCCCAGCCTCGAAAACGGGTTTCAGATAGAAAGTCGGCGCAAAGCCAACGACCAAGAGAAGAAGAGCAAGACCGACGAGCCAATCCCCAACGCGTCGACTGTTTTCGGGAATAACCGCAGCAGCGCTTGTCATGAGTGTTCTCCTAAATTGAAAGGGTATAGGCTCTTATCGGATCGAGCATGAGACAACATGCGATCCGTCGAAACGTAAAAGCGAGGTTCTTGGCGCAAGGGGAAAACGAAGTCGATATAACCCCGATGCTACAGCCGCGTGCGCGTTGCACTCATATCAAATGCGCCGGCGGCTGCGGATTGTTCGCTGGGTTGGTGTCGTGCTTCGTTAATGCGAGAAGAAGGCCCGACTCGACTAAGGGGCGCAAATCTCGTTCGAGCGCATTGGCCCGAGCCTCGTCATAGACTTCATCGCCGCCGACATAGACAGCGAAAGCCGTGGAGTGCTTAGCTTTCTTTTCGGGATTTTCGATCGTCGCCTTGGTCCATTGGTAAAGCGGATATTCATCGACGCCATGCTTTTCGGCTTGGGCGACATAATTCGCGAAGGCGTCGAACTGGCTGATCGCAGAGGCGTTGTGCCGCGCCAATACTTCGGCGATCGGCTTGAACCGTCCGTCATTAACGTCCCCGCGAGCGACTTCCGCCAACTCCGGCGATAGCTTGAAGCGCAACTGGTATTCCCATTTCTCAGGCATGGTGAACCCTCGGTATGGAGCAGATGGTGGCGAGAGAACGTGGCCTCCTCGTCGCCTTCCAAGTCTCGGCTGATCGCACCCCTCACGATCGTGGGAGGCGGGTTGGACTCGGCGCCAAAACCGAGCCGCTGAATCTAAAGCCTACAATAATGGTAGGAAAAACTGGAAGGCGAGTCAATCGCGACGATTGCGGTGAGGCTCGCGAGTTATCGGCCGATATAAACCGCGTCTGGCGCCGTTCAATCAATCATAGATTTGATAGCGCTTCGTTCGTTGGTGACGCATAAGCTTCGCCTCGCGGCCCTTGTCGCGCCATGCGTTCTTTCGAGAACGCCGGGCCGGAACAAAACGCAAACTACCGGCTTTGGAAAGAACTGGCCCATCCGTTTAGCCAAGGGAGACGGTGATGGAAACAGCGTTGCGACAAGTTCTCAAACTGGCGGCCGCCTTGGGGCTGGCGCTTGCCGGCGTCTCATCGGTCGCGGCGCAGAGCCCGGGCCGCACGCAAATCGCGGAGGCGGTAGAGAAGGCGACCGGACAAGGGGTCGTCGAGGCGGTGAACGAGGAGGAGCGTCAGCTTCGGATTACGCATGATGCGATCCCCGCGCTAAAATGGCCGCCAATGACCATGGCGTTCAAAGTCGCGCCCGGGGTGAGGCTCGAAGGGCTTGCGCCCGGCGCGAAGGTTACCTTTACTCTCTCCAAATCCTCACAGGGCTATGTGATCGACCAGATTCAACGTGTGCAATAAACCCGGCGGCGCCCAAGTTTTTTGGTGCGTCAATACTCATGGTTGAAGGCTGGTTCGCAAGCCCCCATTATTCCCGCGAGCAGCAACGCTCGGATTGAAGGGGGATGAAATGCGCAAGTTCATATTCTTTATCATAGCGTCCCTATTCGCCTTCACCGCTCCGGCGATGGCGCAGAGTGAAGAGCATCGAGAACATAGTGCGATGCAGCACATCGGCGGCCACTGGCGGCATGGGCACCGCGATTGGAGCCAGCAAACGGGCCGCCATGTTCACAACGTCTGTTGGGATTGGGACGCAGTTCAGGGCTGGGTCTGGAACTGCCGCTAACGCGCTTTCGAGAGAGCCTGCCAGCCGAGCTGGCAAGCTCTCAATACTGGGAATTGAGGACGGCAAAACGCCGCCCGACTGAGTCCTAAATTTTAGCAGCGACGGGCGCTGGAGCCACGTCGAAACGCTGCGTCCAGCCGGCCGTTATTTCGAATGTGGAAAGATAGATATTGATCGTCCGCAGCGGATTGGGCCCCAGCGGCGTTCGCTCAATTCCCGAAGCCGTCCCCTGGGGCGACACCACCGCCGCTAGATCGATCGACGACGACGGCGTCACGTAATAGCTGAGGCCGCCGCTGATGTGATGCTTGGTGACAGCCGGCGCGAGAATATTCAGCGTGACGTCTCGCGAGTTGATCGGGCTGTTGTTGTAGCTGTAGCCGACGCGAAGCGCGAGTTTTTCAAAGCCGCGATACTCCGCCCCGACTTTGACGACGTCGATGTCGCTCCAACCGAAGCCGGGCCCGTTCATCACGCCCATCGGCGCTTGCAACGTCGACCAATTTCCAACCGACGGAACCTGCGAATAGAAAATATGCTTCCAGTCGGCGAGCAAGGTAAGCGTCGGCAGGGCGTCATAGGCGACGCCAGCCGTCACATTCGCCGGAATGTCGAAGTCGCCCTCGTTTGCAAATAAACCCTTGTAGTTTTCGAAAGGCGACATCCAGATCGGCGAGGAACCTGCGACGCCGATGCGCAGCTTATCGGTCAGCCGATATTGCAGCCCGGCGCGGACGCCCGCGCCGACAGACCAATTATAACTATGGTCGCTGAGTTCGTTTGGAGCCGAGGAGAACGGCCCAAATACCGCCAGCCCTCGCGCCTTGAATATTTGTACCGCGAGAACCGGCGCAAAACCAATTGAGAGATTGCCAAAACGCTGCGCGTAGCCGGCGGTGAGGAACGCCTGGTTCAAATCGACTCCGGCGTTGCGGCCGCAATAGACGCCCGTCTGCCGGCACATCGGACTTCCATAGAAGAGGCTTGCGTAATTCGCGGAGTAGGTGGTGTTCATGCCGCCATTGCCATAGACGGCGACGCCCCACGCGGATTTTTCGTCGATGGGTCTGCTGTAGCCGCCGTTCGGGATCGGGAAGAGGCCGCGTCCGCTCTGCACATGCCCAGGCGCGACGAAGCCTGGCCCTGAGGTCCGATAACCGCGATCGGGCGAAAAAGCGGTGAGGCCGAGGGTATATTGATGCCCGACATCCACGAGCCCCGCCGGATTGATGGATAGGGCGAGCGGATCGCGGGAGTCGGCTGCGCCCGCGCCGCCGACGCCCTTTTCGCGCGTCCCATAACCTTCGAGGAAATAGCCTTCCGTCGCGCCGACCTCGTGTGGCGTCATGGTTGCCGCCGTGAGGGCAAATAGCAGAGGCCAGCCGAACCGTTTCATCTCAACAGCCTTTCATTCGTGATTTGGTCTATAAATATTATAGACTAAAAGCGCGATGTATGTAACATTTGGGCAACACCCGCACACTGACGCTCACGGTCGGTCCTTCAGAGGTTAGACAGACGGATGCAAATTGACTGGGCGCATTTTTCACCGGCAATCGGGTTTGCGGGCGGCGCGATGATTGGTCTTTCCGCGGGGCTGACGATTCTTTTGATCGGGCGGGTCGCAGGGATCAGCGGCGTGCTCGGGGGGCTTGTTCAGCCCAGGCGTGGAGACTGGGACTGGCGCGTCGCTTTCCTGTTCGGCCTCGTTGCGGCGCCGCTCATGATCGGCCTCGCCAAGGCGCCGACGCCCCCAGACTTTGATGCGGGTTACGGAACAATCGCAGCCGCCGGGCTTCTCGTGGGTTTTGGATCGCGTCTCGGCGCCGGCTGCACGAGCGGCCATGGCGTCTGCGGATTGTCCAGACTGTCTCTGCGCTCGCTGGCGGCCACGATAATGTTCATGGCTTCCGCCATGGCCACGGTGTTCCTCATCCGCCATGTTTTCAACTGAAAGGGAAACGATGCGCCTTGCGATCACCTTTGCGCTTGGTCTGATCTTCGGTTGCGGGCTCTATTTGGCCGGCATGACGGACCCTGGAAAAGTGCTCGGCTTCCTGGACCTTGCTGGTCTTTGGGATCCATCCTTGGCTTTCGTCATGGGCGGAGCGATCTTGATCGCGCTGCCGGCTTTCCGGCTGGCGGCAAAACGCCGGCAGTCCTATCTGGGATGCGCAATCAGCCGGCCATCCTCTCGAAAAATCGATCCCGCGCTCCTCGCCGGGGCGGGTGTTTTCGGGGTCGGATGGGGGCTTGCGGGCGTTTGCCCGGGGCCGGCCGTGTTCAATCTTGGCTTACTCGACCCAAAGGCGATCGTGTTCTTCGCCGCCATGGTCGCTGGCTTCGGGGTGGAGCGCTTTCTGCTGTTTTTGTCGCCGCCTGCTCGCCCTGCCGCCATCGTACAAGACGGCTGAGCGGGATTGGTTAAAGACTTCGAACGATCGCTTCACGCGCTTCCCGGGAAAGGCGGCATTTCCAATAGGCGCTGAGGTTCGATCTGCGTCTGGCGCAGGCGCAGCGAATTGGCGACGACGCTGACCGACGACAGCGCCATGGCGGCGGCGGCGATTGTCGGCGAGAGCAGCAAGCCAAATGCAGGATAAAGCGCGCCGGCTGCCAGCGGCACGCCGGCCGCGTTGTAAATGAAGGCGAAGAAGAGGTTCTGGCGGATATTCCGCATGGTGGCGCGCGACAGCCGGCGGCCGCGCACGATCCCGCCCAGGTCGCCTTTGAGCAGGGTCACGCCGGCGCTCTCGATGGTCACGTCGGTCCCGGTTCCCATGGCGATGCCGACATCCGCCGCAGCAAGGGCGGGCGCATCGTTCACCCCATCGCCCGCCATGGCGACGACGCGACCGGCCTGACGCAGGCGGGCGACCACCTTGCTTTTATCCTCGGGGAGAATTTCCGCCTCGACGTCCTTGATTCCGAGCCGCTTGGCGACAGCCCGCGCCGACGTCCAATTGTCGCTGG
The DNA here is from genome assembly GCF_030063565.1 of Methylocystis sp. JR02. Taxonomy (NCBI): domain Bacteria; kingdom Pseudomonadati; phylum Pseudomonadota; class Alphaproteobacteria; order Hyphomicrobiales; family Methylocystaceae; genus Methylocystis; species Methylocystis sp. JR02. Next base: position 287,371 of record NZ_JASIRC010000001.1, read on the forward strand.
TGAGCATCACGACCGAGACGCCCTGGCGATAGAGCGCCTTCACCGCCTCGGGCGTCGTTTCCTTGATGGGGTCGGCAATGGCGAGGATGCCTGACGTCTGGCCGTCGATCGCCACAAAAATCGCCGTGGCCCCGTCCTCGCGCAGACGCTCGGCGTCACGATCGAGCGCGCTCGTATCCACGCCGAGCTCGGCGAGGAAGCGCCGGTTGCCGATGATGACGAATTGCGCCCCGATGCGACCGGTGACGCCTTTACCGACCGGCGAATTGAACTCAGTGGCCTCGCTCAGCGGCAGGCCGCGCGAGAGGGCGGCTTCCACGATGGCCTGCGCCAGCGGATGCTCACTCGCCCGTTCGAGGCTCGCCGCGACGGTCAAGAGCGCGTTCTCGCTCACGCCGGCGGCGGGGCGAATGGCCGTGACCTTGGGCTTTCCTTCGGTCAGCGTGCCGGTCTTGTCGACGACAAGCGTATCGATCTTCTCGAAACGCTCCAAAGCCTCGGCGTTTTTGATGAGCACGCCATATTGCGCGCCGCGTCCGACGCCGACCATCACCGACATCGGCGTTGCGAGGCCAAGCGCGCAGGGGCAGGCGATGATCAACACCGAGACGGCGGCGACGAGGCCATAGCTCATTCGCGGTTCGGGCCCCCAAACCGCCCAGGCGGCGAAAGCGAGAATTGCGATGAGGATCACAAGCGGCACGAACCAGCCGGAAATCTGATCCGCGAGCCGCTGAATGGGGGCGCGGCTCCGCTGGGCGGCGGCGACCATGTCGACGATGCGCGACAGCATCGTATCGGCGCCGACCCGCTCGGCCCGCATGATGAAGCTCCCCGTCCGGTTGAGCGTCCCGCCGATAACCTTGTCGCCGACGCTCTTCGTCACCGGCATGGACTCGCCAGTGACCATGGATTCGTCGACCGAGCTGCGGCCTTCGAGCAGCGCGCCGTCGACCGGCGCCTTCTCGCCGGGGCGCACGCGCAACCTGTCGCCGACGTGAACCTGGTCCAGCGTGATCTCCTCATCGGATCCATCCTCCTTGATCCGCTTCGCCGTAACGGGCGCGAGGTTGAGCAGCGCGCGGATGGCGCCCCCGGTCTGCTCGCGGGCGCGCAATTCGAGGACTTGGCCGAGCAACACCAGAACTGTGATGACGGCCGCCGCCTCGAAATAGATCGGCGCCGAACCGTCCGGCTTCCGAAAGGCGGGCGGGAATAGCGACGGCGCAAAAGTGGCGACGACGCTGTAAACCCAGGCGACGCCCGTGCCCATGGCGATCAGGGTGAACATGTTGAGACTGCGCGTGACGAGCGATCTCGCGCCCCGCAGGAAGAACGGCCAACCGGCCCAGAGGACAACGGGCGTGGCGAGGACGAATTGGGCCCAGGTCGAAATTTGTGGCGCGAGGTAGTGATGGAGATTTGAGAAATGGCCGCCCATTTCGAGGGCGACCACCGGGACGGTGAGGACGAGTCCAATCCAGAACCGCCGCGTCATATCGGTAAGCTCGGCGCTCGGGACGTCATCGGCCGTCGTAACAAGAGGCTCGAGCGTCATCCCGCAGATCGGGCAATTGCCGGGACCAACCTGGCGAATTTGCGGGTGCATCGGGCAGGTGTAGATGACGCCCGCTTCGGCAGCGGCGGGCGGCTCTAGGCGCTCGCGGCTGGGCCCCTCGACGCCCGGCGGATGTTGGCGCCCCTGATGTCCGTGATGATTTCCATGCCCGGAATGATCGACAGGATGTTGGGGAGTCATCGCCATGCCTTCCTGACAAAGGGGCTCGTCGCTCAATTAGACGTCATCATTTGGCCGCCTCTTGTGGTGGCTTCCATGGTTGTGATGCATGAAGAGATGCATGAGCGGGCAGGCCAGCACCACGAGGAACGGTAAGGCGTCGAGGACATGCCGCCAATGCCAATAAAGAAGAAAGGCCGCAGCCAGGGCGTAGATGGCGAGCAGGGGCGCTTTTGTCATCGTTGGTCTCCACGATCGGTCGTCGCGATGAAAGAGGGCCTATTGTCGCGCTAAATCGGCTCGATTATCAAATAGCTGAGGTTGCGGAGCAAATCGGGCTGTTGCCGCTCGCCTTGCAACCTAGAGCCACGAAAGCGCTGGTTTTGCCCAGAGCCCGTCATTGCGAGCGAAGCGAAGCAATCCAGGGCGGCGGTGCGGCTCTGGATTGCTTCGTCGCTTCGCTCCTCGCAATGACGGCGGTGATTTCCTATGTGTCCAAACGGCGCGAGGTCGGGGATAGCGCCGAACAAATCGAGCGGATTTCGTATGACATGCTGCGCGCTCAACACTCTTAACGGACCCCATGCGCGGTTCCATACGATCGGCGCCGGCGCAAATTTATCACTTCGATCTGTTCTCGCTGGTAGCGGGGCGCAGAGGCGCATATCCCTTGGTAAAAAAACTGAGCGGATTTCAATGAAAGCGCGCCGCGCGCCGCAAAGCGTTTCAGGGGCTCTATGTTTGCGACCTTTGCTGAAAGGCCTTCAAAAAGGTCGAAACGCCTGCCTCCATCACTTTCTGCGCTTCCGCTTCGTTGGGGAGGTCGAGGCCCAGGGCGACGCGCATCGGCAGATCGCACAATACGAGATTGAGAAATTGGTTTGCCGCGACATGGGCGTCGTCGAAGGCCAGCGCGCCCGTCGCCTTGGCTTCTTCGAGAAAAGCGGCGACGAAATCCACAGCCCTCTCTCGCCCAGTGTTGAAATAGAGACGGCACAGTTCGGGAAAACGCGCGCGTTCGCTGGACACAGCCTGGAAAAAGGCCGTCTCGTCCTTGATGAGAAAATGGATCACAAATTTCATGCCCATGGTGCGTAGCGCCCCCTCGATGCCGTCTTCGAAGGACGGCGCTGTGAAGAGGATGCGTTTCGCTTCGCATTCGTGCCCGATCAGATAGCTGAATAGAGCCTCTTTACTGGGGAAATAGGCGTAGAGCGTCGCCTTCGACACATTTGCGGCGCGCGCGATCGCCTCCATGCTGGTTTCCGAGAAGCCCTGCTGGAGAAACGCATTACGCGCCGCATTCACGATCTGCGCCTCTTTAGGGCTCGAGCAATGCTCGGGCGCATGCATTGGATCTGGCGTCGATGCGTTCATGCCGAAAGATCCGAGCCTAAATGTCGCTTGTTCGCCATCGGCGACGTTCCCCTCCGTCTCGCGGCGACCTTCGCCCTTCCCGGGGCGCGCGCCGGCCTTTTCTTTATCCTGTTCAACAGGATGAGTGCGATCAAATTTCATTTTCTCACTCCTGCTTACGGGAATTTTTCCTAAACTGCACCGTTCAGTTTAGCATTGACTTGGCCGCCGGTCAGCAGCATATTCTCACAAACTAAACGGTTCAGTTTAATCTTGAGTAGGTTCAATGGCGCACGCAACTATTTATTTTTCAGTGGCCTCTCGGCTGCGTGCCCGTCGTGGCCGACGAGAGCTGGACCGCGACGAGTCGCCGCCGGGGAGGGCTCCGGCGATCAGGCGCGCCGTTCCTTTCGTCGCCTGCGCTGTGGCGGCCACTTTCGGCGGATGCGCGGTCGGGCCTGATTTCGTTGAGCCAGCCGCGCCCGAGGGCGCCGGATACGCCCGAAAACTATCGAAAAGCGTTACAGATTCGCAGACGCCAGGGGGCGCCGGGCAACGGTTCGAACTGGGCCGCGACGTGCCGGGCGAATGGTGGAAGCTGTTCCGCTCCAAGCAGATCTCGGCGCTCGTCGAGGAGGCGGTCCAGAATCACCCCAATATCGCGTCGGCCGAGGCCGCGCTGCGTCAGGCGCGCGAGACGCTGGAGGCCGATGCGGCGTCCTTTTTGCCCTCCGCGACAGGGACCAGCGGCGTTACCCGCCAGCAGCTTTCTCCGGCGCAATATGGTTCGTCGGGCTCGAGCTCTTCCTTCTCGACGCTCTATACGCTGTTCAACTCCAATGTCGCCGTCTCCTTCACGCCGGACGTTTTCGGCAAGACAATCCGCACGGTCGAGGGCGATGCGGCCGCGGCCGAATATCAGCGTTACCAACTGGAGGCCACCTATCTCGCTTTGACGGCCAATGTGATCTCGGCCGCCATCTCCGACGCGTCCTATGCCAAGCAGATCAAGGTCACCGAGGGTCTCGTCTCTGATTATCGCGCCCAGCTCGATATTCTCCAGAAGCGGTTCGATCTCGGCGCCGTCAGTCTCGCCGACGTCACTTCCGAGCGCACATTGTTGGCGCAGGCAGAGGCGACATTGCCGCCCTTGCAGAAGGCGCGGGCGCAAACGCGCAATCAGTTGATGGCCTATCTCGGTCGCTTCCCCAATGAGGATAAAGGCGAGGCGATCGACCTCGAAAATTTGCATTTGCCCAAGGATTTGCCGCTCAGCCTCCCCTCGAAGCTGGTGCGGCAGCGCCCGGACATTCTCGCCGCCGAGAGTCAGCTTCATCAGGCCAGCGCCAATATCGGCGTTGCGACCGCGAATATGTTGCCCCAGCTCACGCTCTCCGCTTCCGGCGGCAGTCAGGCGCTGACGGCGGCGCAGCTCTTCACGCCGCAAACCATGGCCTATAGTCTCGGCGCTTCCGTTTCCGGCCAGCTCTTCGACGGCGGGGGTTTGTTCCATAAGCGCGAGGCGAGGGTCGCCGCTTTCGAGCAGGCGACGGCGCAGTATCAGGGGACGGTTCTTACCGCCTTCCAGAATGTCGCCGACGCGCTGCAGGCCATCAAGCATGACGCGGCGACGCTGCGGGCGCAGGTTGCGGCCGAGAAGGCGGCCGCCGAAAGCTTCCAGATTGCGCAGGTCCAATATCGCGCCGGTTCGACGACCTATCCGACCGTCATCAATTCCGAGCAGAGCCTGCTCAACGCCCGCCTCAACCGCGTGAAGGCCCAGGCGGCGCGTTTCTCCGACACGGTGGCGCTGCTGCAAGCCTTGGGCGGCGGCTGGTGGAATCGAAACGACGAAACGCCCGCCGCTCGCGCCAAGCCCACCGATCCCATTTCCATGTCGCCGATAGCCGCCGCGTTGCGCGCGCAGGCGGAGGAGTCAACCAATGCTCACTAGCGCTCGGACAATCGCAAAAGACCGTTTCGGATCGTCGCTGAAGCCCATGCTCATCATGCTGGCGAGCGTCGGCCTCGTCTTCGCCGGCCTATACGGCTTCAACGCTTTTCGGTCGATCATGATCGGGCGGTTTCTCGCCTCGATGGCCAATCCGCCGCAAACCGTTTCGGTCACGACCGCGAAGCTGGAGGAATGGCGGCCGACGCTCGCGGCGATCGGCACCTTCAGAGCCGTCAGCGGCGCCGACCTCGCGCTCGAAGCCTCCGGCGTCGTCGAGAAAATAATGTTCAAGTCAGGCGAGGACGTCGCCGCCGGCCAGATTCTTCTGGAGCTGCGCAAAGACACCGACAATGCGCGGCTCGAATCGCTCAAAGCGACGGCGGAGCTCAACGAGATCAATCTGCGCCGCGACCAGGCGCAATTGAAGCTCAAGGCTGTCAGCCAGGCGACGGTCGACTCCGACCTTGCCAATTTGAGGAGCGCCAAAGCCGAGGTGGCGCAGCAGGAAGCCGTGATCGCGCAGAAGACTTTGCGCGCGCCCTTCGCGGGACGGCTCGGCATCCGCTCGGTCGACATCGGGCAATATCTGAGCGCAGGCGCGACGGTCGTCACCCTGCAAGCGATCGACGCGCTTTATCTGGACTTCGTGCTGCCGCAGCAGAATCTGAACGGCCTCGACGTCGGGCAGGGCGTGACAGCCTCGGTCGACGCCCATTCTGGCCAGACATTCGCCGGAAAAATCACGGCCATCAACTCGAAGGTCGATCAGGGCAGCCGAAACGTCCAGATACGCGCCACCTTTCCCAATCCCGATCGCAAGCTGAGGCCGGGCATGTTCGCCTCTGTTTCGATCGCCGTCGGCAAGCCCGAGCAGCTTGTCACCGTCCCGCAGACGGCGATCGTTCATGCCCCCTATGGCGCCTCGGTCTTTCTTGCGCAGAAGAACGCTTCCGCAGGGGAGGCGGGGAATGGCGAGAGCGGCGGCCTCGTCGCGCGGCAGAGCTTCGTGCAGCTTGGCGCCACGCGCGGCGACGAGATTGCGGTGGTCGAGGGTCTCAAAGCCGGCGAGGTCGTCGTCACCGCCGGTCAAATGAAGCTGCGCAACGACGTGCCGCTCAAGATCAGCAATACGCCCCAGCCGCCCGTCAATCCCGATCCGAAGCCCATCGACCGCTAGAGCGCATTTCGCAAAAGTGGACAGACTTTTGCGAAAAGAATGCGCTCCAGCTTTTTGCATCAGCGCGCTTTCTCATCGCTCGCATGAACCCATGCGAGCGGAAAGCGGGCTAAGGGGGAGAACAACCCGTGTCCTTTACCGACATTTTCGTTCGCCGCCCCGTCCTCGCGACAGTGGTGAGCCTGCTCATTCTGGTGCTCGGTCTGCGATCGCTGAGCGTTTTGCCAGTGCTGGAATATCCGCGCACGCAAAACGCCGTCGTCACCATCTCCACGCAATATTTCGGCGCCGATCCCGCGACGGTCGCGGGCTTCGTCACCACGCCGCTGGAGAACGTCATCGCGCAGGCTGACGGCATCGACTATATGACGTCGACGAGCCAGATCGGCACGAGCACCATCACCGCCTGTCTGCGGTTGAACTTCGACTCCGGCAAGGCGCTGACGCAGATCAGCACCAAGGTCGACTCGGTGCTCAATCAATTGCCGGCCAATGTTCAGCGCCCCGTCATCACAGTGAAGATCGGGCAGTCGACCGACGCCATGTATATCGGCTTTCGCAGCGACATCCTCTCGCCGAGCCAAGTCACCGATTATCTGATCCGCGTCGTGCAGCCGCGGCTGCAGTCCGTGACCGGGGTGCAGACCGCCGAGCTCATCGGCGCCAAGACCTTCGCGCTCCGGGCCTGGCTCGACCCCGAAAAGCTCGCCGCCTACGGGCTTACTGCGACGGAAATCTCCGCCGCGATTTCCGGCAATGACTATATCGCCGGTCTCGGCTTGACCAAGGGCGAAATGGTGCAGGTGAATTTGGCGGCGTCGACGTCGCTGCATTCGCTCGAGGAGTTTCGCAATCTCGTCGTCAAGCAGGTCAATGGCGCGAATGTGAAGCTGAGGGACGTCGCCAATGTGACTCTCGGATCGGATGACTATGACTCCTCCGTGTCCTTCAATGGAAAACAGGCCATCTACATCGGCATCCAAATCGCGCCGACGGCCAATCTTCTCGATGTCATCAAAGGCGTAAAGGACATCTATCCGGGGATCGAGAAGGCGCTGCCTGCGGGGCTCACGAGCGAGATCGTCTATGACTCGACCGACTTCGTGAACAGCTCCATCGACGAAGTCGTCCACACGCTTGTCGAGGCGGTCCTGATCGTGACCGGCGTGGTTTTTCTGTTTCTTGGCTCGTGGCGGTCGGTGCTGATTCCGATCGTGGCGATTCCACTCTCGCTGGTCGGCGCCTTCACGATCCTGCTCGCCTTCGGCTTCTCGATCAATCTTTTGACTCTGCTGGCGCTGGTGCTGGCGATCGGGCTCGTGGTCGACGACGCGATCATCGTCGTCGAGAACGTCAACCGCCATTTGGCTGATGGCATGACGCCATTCAACGCCGCGCTGCAATCCGCGCGTGAGCTGACCGGTCCGATCATCGCCATGACGATCGTGCTCATCGCGGTCTATGTCCCGATTGGATTCCAGAGCGGTCTCACGGGGGCCCTTTTCGTCGAATTCGCCTTCACGCTCGCCGGCGCGGTCGCCGTCTCCGCGATCATCGCTTTGACGCTCTCGCCGGTGAGTTGCTCGGCGATCCTCAGGGTTCCCCAGCCTGGAACCCTGGAAGCGCGGATCGTGGCGGCGATCGACCAGACGATGGACCGCCTGCGCGAGCGTTATATCCATCTCCTCGACGCCTCGCTGCGGCATATGCCGGTGACGCTGACCTTCGGCGCGCTGGTGCTGCTGAGCACCTATTGGCTTTACGCGAACTCCAAAAGCGAGCTTGCGCCGGAAGAGGACAAGGGGCTTATTCTCGCGCAATCGACCTCGGCGCCGAATGCGACTCTGAAGCAAAAGCTGTTCTATGGCGATCAGCTCTACAAGGTTCTGGCGAAACATCCGGAGACGGCCAGCGTCTTCCAGATCAATTCGGCTGCGATGAATCTTTCGGGCATGGTGCTGAGGCCGGCCGACAAGCGCGACACCGTCGCAGGCGAGCTCCAGCGCATCATCCAGGGCGAGCTTGCTGAGATTCCGGGATCGCGCATCGTCGCCTTCCAGGAGCCGCCCTTGCCGGGAGCGATGGGCCTGCCGATCCAATTTATCATTCAGAGCCCGGACACCTTCGACAAGATGGACGGCGTGGCGCGCGATCTGCTGTCACAGGCGATGGCGACCGGCAAGTTCATGTTTCTCGACACGGACCTCAAGATCGACCAGCCGCAGGAAAAGCTCGTCATCGATCGGGAGAAGGCGGCGCAGCTCGGCCTCAGAATGAACGATGTCGGCGGCGCACTGACCATGGCGCTGAGCGGCGGTTATACTCAATATTTCGATCTCGCCGGCCGTTCCTATAAAGTTGTGCCGCAGGTCGCCCAACGCTTCCGGCTCAACGCCGATCAGGTCTTGAATTATTACATCAAGACCGGCGACGGGTCGTCGGTGCCTCTGTCGACTGTCGCCAAGCTGCGCTCGACGACCGAGCCCGAGTCTCTCAACCACTTTCAGCAGGCGAACGCCGTCACCATCTCGGGGGTCGCCGCGCCGGGCGTCATCGCCGGCGAAGCGCTCGATACGTTGAAGGAGATCGCCGATCGCGTCTTGCCGCCCGGCTATATCGTCGACTACGCCGGGCCGTCGCGTCAGTTTGTTCAGGAGTCGGGCGGCTTTGCGACAACTTTCGGATTTGCGCTCATCATCATCTTCCTCGCCCTCGCCGCGCAGTTCGAAAGCTTCCGCGATCCGTTGATTATTCTCGTCTCGGTCCCGATGTCGATCGCCGGGGCGCTCGTCTTCATCATGCTGGGTTTCGGGGGCGCCAGCATCAATATCTACACGCAGGTGGGCTTGGTGACGCTGATGGGCCTGATCAGCAAGCACGGCATATTGATCGTGGAGTTCGCCAATGAGCTGCAGGCTTCCGGCATGGGGCGGCGGGAGGCGATCATAGAGGCGGCCTCCATCCGCCTGCGACCCATTCTGATGACGACGGCGGCGATGGTGCTCGGCGTTCTGCCGCTCATTACGGCGAGCGGCGCGGGCGCCGCCTCTCGCTACAATATCGGGCTCGTGATCGCGTCCGGACTATCGCTCGGCACGCTGTTCACCTTGTTCGTGCTGCCGGCGGTCTATCTGGCGCTCGCCGCAAAGCATGCGCGTGCGGCTTCGGCCGCGCAACCGGAAGCATCGCATCTCGCGGGCGCATGAAACGGCGGCGAGGGCTCGGCGGAGCCCTCGCCAGCCTGAAGACAGCGCGAGCGCAGATGGTCTGGAGCGAAAACGCAGCGAGAAGGGAAGCGTCGTGACCAGGCTTGTCGGTGGGCTCGAAAGTGAACCCGAATGTGCTGCGCCGATCCTGGGACTGGCGACGATTGCGCGAATGGTCGCCAATGGGCGCGATCTCGAGCCGCTCAAGACGGAACTCCTGCAGAAGACGGCGCGAAGCGACGCGGGCGCCTTGCTCGATTTATCGATCATCGAGAGGCTGAGCGGCAATTTCGAGTCTGCGAACCGCTTTCAGGCCGCGGCGCTACAGCGAAGTCGGCGATTTCAGCCGCCATTGGCGCCGAAGGCAATCGATCCGCTACGCGTGCTCGCCCTGGCGGCGCCGGGCGACTTCATGTCGAATACGCCGATCGAGTTTCTCGTCGAAGGCCGCGAGGTAGCCCTCGAAACGCTTTATTTGAGCCCCGACGACGACTTCCCATCCGCGCTACCCGAGCATGACGTCATTTTTGTCGCCGTGGCGGAGATGGACGCCAATCAGACCATCCTGGAGAAGATCGACGGGGCGATGCGGGCGTCGGCGCACAAGCTCGTCAATCAACCGAGCCTGATCGTGCGACTGACGCGCGACGGCGCGTGGAGCCTTCTCCACGACGCGCCCGGCGTATCCTTTCCGGCCAATGCGCGCGTCGATCGCGAGCGTCTCGTCGCCATGGCGAAGGGGGAGGCGCCGGTCCATTATCCGATGATCGCACGGCCGGTGGGCTCCCATGCGGGCGACGGTCTGCGCAAGATCGAGAGCGCGGAAGCGATACTGGCGTTCCTCGACGAGCAATCCGCCTCGCAGTTCTATGTCGCGCCCTTTGTGGATTACCGCAGCGGCGACGGCTTGTTCCGCAAATATCGGATCGTGATGATCGAGGGCGTCCCTTACGCCGTTCATATGGCGATCTCGAAAAATTGGATGGTCCATTATCTCAACGCGGACATGTTCGACAGCGAAGCGAACCGTGCGGAAGAAGCGCATTTCATGGCGGGCTTCGACGCGGAATTTGCGCAACGGCACGCCGTCGCCCTGGCGGAGGCGCACCGCCGGACGGGGTTGGATTACCTGCTTCTGGATTGTTCCGAGACGCGCGACGGCAAGCTGCTGATCTTCGAAGCGGGGACGGCGATGGTCATCCATACGCTCGATTCCGAAGTGGTCTTTCCCTATAAGCGGCCCCAGATGGAGAAGATTTTCGACGCTTTCGAAAAAATGCTTCGGGGCAAAGCGCAGGGGCGCTGACGGCTGGTTCTGAAGTGGCGTTGACGCCCTTCGCGCTTCGAGACGGCTGTAATGCCATTTCAGTTTGAACAGCTCGCATCGGGAGCGCGTCATTCCCGGTGGGCTGAAAGCCCGAGCGGGAATCCAGAGCCACAAATACGCTGGTTTTACCCAGCGCCCGTCATTGCGAGCGAAGCGACGAATCCAGGGCGGCGATGCGGCCCTGGATTGCTTCGTCGGCTCCGCCTCCTCGCAATCACGGCGGTGAGTCTCTGTGTGTCCAAACGGCGCGAGCGTCGGGAATGGCGCCGAACCAATCGTGCGGATTTCGTATTACGCAGTCTCCTCAGCACGAGGGTTTTTTGCATTTGCGCAAAACACTTGGGCCTCGACGCCTACTTAAGCGGCCGCCTTGTCCGTCTCCTTGGGCGCGCGGTCGACGATATTGACGAAAGCCTCGATGAGAGCCGGTCTTCCGATCAGATAGCCTTGCGCTTTGTCGCAGTGTTCGCCCGCGAGGAAGCGAAGCTCCTCCTGCGTTTCGACGCCCTCGGCGACAACGGGCAGGCCGAGGCTGCGCCCGAGACCGAGCACGGCGCGGACGATAGTGGCCGACTGATCGCAGTTCGTGACCGAGCCGATGAAGGTGCGGTCGATCTTCAATCTGTCGAAGGGAAATGCGCGCAGATACGTCAGCGACGAATAGCCGGTGCCGAAATCATCCATCGCAATTCTGACGCCCATGGCTTTGACGCTCAGCATGGTTTCGAGCGCCCGCTCGAAATCGACGATCAGGGTCGTTTCCGTGACCTCCAATTCGAGGCGGGCGGGATCGAGCCCGGACGCCGTGAGGATGTTGCGCAGGATCGCCGGGAAATGACGGTTGCGCAGGCTGGCGGCCGAGATATTGACGGAGATCGACAGCGGGTTGCGCCATTTGGCGGCTTCGCGGCAGGCGGCGGCCAGCACCCATTCGTCGAGGCGCAGCATGATCCTGCTCTCCTCCGCGATGGGGATGAAATCCGTTGGCGGAATGTTGCCGCGCGCAGGATGCGTCCAACGCAGCAGGGCTTCGAAGCCGACGATTTCATTCGTCGAAATGTCGGTCTGGGGCTGATAGACGAGATGCAGCTCGTCGCCGTCGATCGCGCTGCGCAGATCCTGCTCGATGGCGCGGCGGTCGCGAATGCGCGCCGCCATGACCGGATCGAAGTGGCGATAGCCGCCGCGTTTTTCCGCCTTCGTCTGATAGAGCGCCATATCCGCGTGGGCGAGCAGCGTTTCGCGGTCGCCGCCATCGGCGGGATGAAGGGCGATGCCGATGCTGGCCGACATGACGGCGCGCGATCGGTTCTTGTCATTCTCCATTTTGATCGCGTCGAGGATCGCCCGGGCGACGCGGCCGGCGGCGTCACGATCGGCGATGCCGGGCAGGATCGCGGCGAATTCGTCGCCGCCGAGCCGGGCGAGCGTCGCGCCGCCGCCCAACGCCGAGGAAACGACGCGCGCGAATGATTTGAGCATCGCGTCGCCCTCGGCGTGGCCGAAGAGGTCGTTCACTTCCTTGAAATGATCCAGGTCGATGAGCATCACGGCGATGCGGCGTTCGCAATCCATCGACGGGGCGATCTCGGAATCGAGCGTGTCGTAATAGCTGCTTCGGTTCGGCAGGCCCGTCAGGACGTCGTGATGCGCGAGGAAGCGGATGCGGTCTTCGGCTTTTTGCCGGGCGCGAATATCCCGGACGGCGATGGCGATATGGGGGCTACCCTCGAAGTCGATCGTGCGGCAGAGCAGCTCGACGCGGATCGGCCCGCCCCTCTCGCAAATGAGATCGGTTTCAAACGGCGTTTTCTGCGCCGCTTGGGCGGCTTCGCAAACATTATCCTTGGGAACGAAGGCGGAAAGATCGGCTCCGAGGACGGATGTGCGATCCCTGCCGACAAGGGCGAGGAAACTGTCGTTAGCGGTGACGACCACGCCGTTGCAGCAGATCAGGAGCCCTTCGACGGCGGCGTTCGCGAGCCCGCGCATGCGCTCGGCTTCCGCGAGGCGGCGCCGGCGCTCGTTCTCGTTCAGAAGGCCGAACAGCGAAAACGTCACGATCAATATGCTCGACGCGGCGCTGACAATCGCCATCGCCGATGGCGAAATCGCGTTGGGGGGAATGGCGATCGTCGGATCGGGAATGACGGACATGGCGGCCATGCCGGTGAAATGGAGACCGCCAATCGCGGCGACCAGGAAGACCGCCGCCGCTGACCGCGCCGCCATCGAGGACGCGCGAAGGGCGCGGCTCAGGCCAAGCGCCGAGAAGGCCGCGCCGGCGATCACAGAGGCGGCCACGAGCGCGCCATCCCAGGACATGCGGCCGGCGACCCTGAAAGCCGTCGCGCCGACATAATGCGTCGCCGCCAGGCCGATCCCGAAAAGCAGGCCCGCGACAGGCGCGGCGAATCTGAAATGCACCGAAAGCGCCAGGCGGAACGCGAGGAAGCTCGACGCAATCGAGCCGAGGAGCGCGGCCAAGGCCAAAGCGGCGTCGTAGCCATGGTCGACGCCAGGGGAATAGGCCAGCATGGCGACGAAATGCGTGGACCAGACGCCGAGGCCGATGGCCGTGGCGCAGACGGACAGCCAGGACAGGCGTTTGCCTCCCCCTGTCTCGGCCGCATGCGCCAGCAATGCGATGGCGGCGAACGCGGTCAGCGCGCAAACGCACGCGGCCAGGAAGACAAGCGATGGATCGTGCTGTTCAACCATACCAGCGTAGATGACAGGCATGAGTGGGTTTCGCCTCCGGCTGTCGCGGGCCGGGGCGGCGAACCGCGCCGTTCATGTCCGTCAACTGCGCGGCGTCATGCCGAGGGGCGGACCGCCCCTGTACAGTCCCATGCGAGCATCATCGGAGGAGCCTTCAGCGACGTTAAAAGAATTAGGAAAAACCTCGGTGTAGCCGGAAGCGCCAAGCGCGGCCATGGCGCTGGAGCACGTTAACTCGAATGCGGAACCCTGCGCTATTGGGCCGCGATTGCAAATGGCGGCCGATGCGCTTATGCGGGGCCGATCCTTCGGAAGGTTGGCGCATGACGGATTTCGACGCTCAGAATCGTATCGACGATTATCTTCGGCGCCAGGTCTTCGAGGAAGAATGCTTTCTGCGCGCCTATGAGATGGACCCCTATACGCGGACCGTCTATCGGCGCCTTCGCGAATTGTACTGGACCGTCTCGAGACTGCTGAAGCGCGATAATGTGGCGAATGCGTCCAGCGCATTTCGCGCGCCGATCTTTCCGGCCGCCGTGCAGCTCCAGCCGGGGCCGCGTATTCTCATCGACGCGACCGATCTCGTGGCGAGCGGCAAGGCGACCGGCATCCAGCGCGTCGTCAAGGAGATTTCCGTCAACGCCGCAGCGCTCGGCCTCGGGCTTCCCGTCGTCGTGAAGGCCGGAAAGCTCGTGGCGGCTTGCGGGGAGGGGGGCGAAACGATCGAGTGCCGAGAGGGCGACATATTGCTGCTTCTCGACGCCGGCTGGAACCGGCTCGACGATTACGCGCAGCTCCTGCAGGATTTTCGGGCGCAGGGCGGAAAGATCGTCGCTTGCCTCTACGATCTCTTCCCACTGCTTTATCCGACGCTTTACACGCACACGCTGATCGCGAATTTCGAAGCCTGGACGCATCGCGTTCTGCTGGATTGCGACGCCATTGTCGCCATCTCGAAGAGCGTCGCGGATCGTTTCGCCACCTATGTGAAAGGGCTAGAGCGCAAGCCGCGGGACGGGATGAAGCTGGGATGGTGGCGCCTCGGCGCGGATTTCAAGCAAGAGGACAAAAAAGCGCCCGCGCCGTCGATCGAGGCGCTCGCGCGGCGCGCGCCGTTTTTTCTCAGCGTCGGTACGGTGGAAACCCGGAAAGGCTATCCGGTGGCTTTGGAGGCTTTCGAAAGACTCTGGGCGGAGGAGCTCGAGGCGAATTACATCATCGTCGGCCGCCCGGGGTGGAACGCCGCGGCTTTCGAAGACAGGTTGCGGGGGCATCGCGAGAAGGGGCGCCGGCTCTTCTGGCTCGACAACGCCAGCGACGCGGATTTGGCTTTTCTCTACCGCGAGGCCCGCGCGGTGGTTCTGCCGACCATGGCCGAAGGCTTCGGCCTGCCGCTCGTCGAAGCGGCGCATTTCGGCGCGCCTGTGATCGCCAGCGACATTGCCGTGTTTCGGGAGATCGGCGGCGACGCTGCGTGTTATTTCGATCTTCTTGACGCGGGGAGCCTCGTCGAGCGGATTCGCCAAACGCTCGCTTCGGAAAAACACGCGCCGGTTATCCCCCCATCGAGTTGGAGCGACTCGGCTGCCGAGCTGATGAGGATGCTGCGCGAGGATTGCTATCAGCGCAGTCTCGGTTGATCGCGTCTCATATAATGAATCCAGAGCCCAAGAGCGCTGGTTTTACTCAGCGCCCGTCATTGCGAGCGAAGCGAAGCAATCCAGGGCGGCGACGCGGCCCGGGATTGCTTTGTCGGCTCCGCCTCCTCGCAATGATGGCGGCGGCGCGAGCGTGGGGAATGACACTGAACCGATTCAGCGGACCTCGTTTCAGAAGCGGAAAGCCCCGAGAATGTAATCAGGCTTGTCCGGCGAGCAGGGGGCGTCCAGGGGCGTCGGAAAGGTCTCCTGGCTCGGCTCGAAGCGATAGCGCGCGCGGCTGGCGAAGGAGATTTCCAGAACATCGGGAAGCGGGATATTCGCAATGAGATTATAGGGGACGCAATTATTGGCGTGCACATGCGTCACGGCAAAGAGGCGATGGAGCTTTTCGAGGACGCGCTTGGCGCGAAAATAGAATTGCGGCGAAGCGAGCTGCGAGAGGTCGTGAAACTCGCACACGATCTGCGCGTGCTTGACCAGAAGCTCGTCGGGAGTTGCGTCGAAGACCTCCCATTCCCACCCTTCGATGTCCATTTTCAAGAACAGGTCGGGCGTGTCACTCTTGGAGAATTCCGAGACGAGCGCCGCAAGCGACTCGCTGTCCGGGCCTGGCTGGGCCGCGATCATTTTGCGGTGGAAGCGCAGAAGCGGGTGCGAGGAAGGCGCGTTTTCGACCGAGTGGTCGAATTGCTCGACTGGAACGCCAGCCTGCGCCATTGCGAGATCCCAGGCGTCATCGTCACAGACGCCAAAGGAAAAAGCGTGGATCACGCCGGCAAGATCGTCGAGCTGGACATAGCCGCCGTCGCCAGCCGAGCCGACGCGCGCCTTGGCGACGCCGATCGCTTTTTGTGGCTCCAGTAGCCGAAGCGTTGCGCGCAATTCATCCTGCAGCGCTCGCGTGCCGCTCGCAGAGCTCTGCGGGAAACGAGGGAGCAGCAAATCCTTTATCTCGATGAGGCGCGCTCGGGTCTCCTCGTGACGCCAGTCTGCGTCATTGACGGATTGCGGCAAAGCCTTGCGCCGCCATTCATCGTATTTCTTTCCGAGCTCCCCCAGCGTCGTCATTTCCGCCCCTCCGCCCGTCAGAACGGGTGATATTGATACAGCCAGTTCTCCGAGATCACCTTATCGCCGTTCTTCAGGAAAAGGCGCATCTCCACCGGATCGGTTCCGTCGACGGTGAGGTCGAATTGAGCGCGCCAGTGGCCGGGCACGCCGTCGAAAACCGCTTCGGTATAGATGTAAGAGAAGGTCCCGCGCGAGGCCCAGAGAATG
This sequence comes from Methylocystis sp. JR02, assembly GCF_030063565.1. Classification (NCBI taxonomy): domain Bacteria; kingdom Pseudomonadati; phylum Pseudomonadota; class Alphaproteobacteria; order Hyphomicrobiales; family Methylocystaceae; genus Methylocystis; species Methylocystis sp. JR02. Next base: position 303,792 of record NZ_JASIRC010000001.1, read on the forward strand.
GGCTCGGGCTTCACGCCATAAGGGAGCTTGGCGAGCGGCTCGCCCAGAAACTCGACCATGAATTTACGCACGCCTTTGGGCCGGGGCTTGCCGGGCTGACCGCCATTGCCGAGCCGCGTCGCGACGCAGCGCGCCAGGCCGGCGGGGTAGGGCTCGTCGGCCAGCCAGTGCAGGCGGTAGGAAAATTCGAAGGCAGCACCGGGGACAGCAGGCTTATCGGGAACCCACATGGCGACGATATTGTCGTGGATTTCGTCGTCGGTCGGGATCTCGATGAGTTGCACCGCGCCCTTGCCCCAGTCGCCTTTCGGCTCGACCCAGACGCTCGGACGGCGGTCGTAGAAGACATTGTCCTGGTAATGGTCGTAGCTGCGGTCGCGCTGCATCAGGCCGAACCCCTTCGGATTTTCGTCGCCGAAGGCCGAGGCGACGACGCGCGAGGGGTTGTTGAGCGGTCGCCACAGGCGCTCGCCGGCGCCGGTCCACATGCTGAGGCCGTCGGAGTCGTGCACCTCCGGACGCCAGTCGACGGCAGTCGGCTTCACAGTCTCGGAGAACCAATACATGGAGGTGAGCGGCGCAATGCCGAAGCGGGTGAATTTGCCGCGCAGATAGAGCGCGCAGTCGATGTCCATCACGACGCCCTTGCCGCGCGTCATGAGAAACTTATAGGCGCCGACGATCGAGGGGCCTTCGAGCAGCGCGTGGAGCACCACGCCGTCCTCGGTCTCGGGCCCGACATAGATATGCGTAAAGTCGGGGAATTCCTCGCTGGCGCCGGCCTGCCAGGTGTCCAGCGCGACGCCGCGCGCCGAAAGCCCGTATTGCCGCAATTCGCCGATGGCGCGGAAATAGGAGGCCCCGAGAAAGGCGACCCAGTCGTTCTTCTTCCAGTCGAGCGGACCGTCCTTCGATTCCTGAATTCGGAAGCCTGCGAAGCCCGCCCCCGGCGGCAGTTGCCGCGCGACGGAATCCTCGGGCATGTTGAAATAGCTCGTGTCGTAAAGCACCTCGCGCGCCACGCCGTTTTCGACGGCGTGGATACGCACGGCCTTTTTGAAGAACATGCCGAGATGGAAAAACTCGATCGGAAATCGCTCCTTCGTGTCGGCGAAGAGCGCGTGATCGGTATTGTAGGTGATGTGGCCCCACTTCTCGTAGTCGATCTGCGAGGTAATTTCCGGGGCGGGGATATTGGGCTTGCGATAGGGCTCCCTGACAAGCCGCTGCGCTTCCTGCTTCAGCGCCTCGTAGGAGAAGGGCGTGGGCTCGCCGAGCTTGACGTTGGAGATGCGCGACGCCGCGGCTTCGGCCGGCCGGGCGCCGACGGCGCCGAGCGCGCTCGTCGCGGCCGCGACTTTGAGGAAGGAACGGCGGTCCTGCTTCTCGATCATCTCAAGTTCCCTATCGACGAAAACCAAGGAGCCTATGGCGTCGCAATGCGGCGCTCTCTGGGCGGAACGCTTGACGCTTCAACGAGGGCTTGGGCGCGCTCAGCCGCGGATCGGCTCGTTGCGGATCGCGGTCTTCATAAAGAAATAGAGGCCGATGAGGCCAAAAGCCGCGAAGACGATCTCAATGCCGCGGCTGATCATCGGATCGAGCTGGAATAGGCCGCCGAGCGCCCAGCCAGCCGCCCAGGATGCGCCGACAAGCTCCGTCCCGACGAGGATCGCGACGGCGACCAGCGTGGAAAGGTGCAGGTAGTTGATCGGCTTCTGGCTCATGTCCGGCTCTCGGTGGCGGCGCGGCGCCGCGTAAGCCCTGCTATATCAAAGGAAGGCGGGAGGCAATACCGCGCCCTTTCTCCGCATCGCTCTTAGCGGCTCAGAACGGAATATCGTCGTCGAGCTGGTCGGAAAGGCGGCCGCCGCCCGCGGGCGGAGCCGGCCGGCGCTCGGCGGGCGCGCGCTCCATGGGCGAGGAGCGGCCGAAGGAGCCGCCGCTCTGGCCATAGCCGCCGCCTTCGTAATCACCCTCGCTGCGGCCGCCGCCCTTGCTGTCGAGCAGCGTCATCTCGCCCCGGAAACGCGGCACGACCACTTCCGTCACGCGACGCTGATTGCCGTCCTTATCCGTATATTCGCGGGTCTGGAGCTGGCCCTCGAGATAGATCTTGGCGCCCTTGCGGCAATATTGCTCGGCGATCTTGCCCAGAGCCTCGTTGAATATCTGGACATTGTGCCACTCGGTGCGGTCCTTGCGCTCGCCCGTGCTCTTGTCGCGCCAGGACTCGGTGGTCGCGAGCGAGAAGGAAACGACGCGGTCGCCTGACGGGAAGGTCCGCACTTCCGGATCACGGCCCAGATTGCCGACCAGAATGACCTTGTTCACGCTACCCGCCATGTCTCTCTCCACTTGCTTTCTGCGGAGCACTCTAGTGCAACGGTTTGCCTATCTCGCGCGCGGGAATCATTTGTCCACAGATGATGCGTCGGCGCCGCCGGGCTTGTGTTCTTTTTTTGTTCTAGCATCCGACAGGCGTCGGCGCAAGCGACCTTGGTTCGCCCTCATCCGACCCTCGCTCACGCGAGGGCCACCTTCTCCCGCGCGCGGGAGAAGGAGACGTGTTGAAAAATTTGTGATCCGAAATGGACGGCTCTCCCTTCTCCCGTTTACGGGAGAAGGTGGCCCCTGCGTCAGCAGGGGTCGGATGAGGGCGCCAGCTCCACCGCCAGCTTCTCCCGATCGAGTTCGCCCTCCCAGGCCGAAACCACGATCGTCGCCACGCCATTGCCGATGAAATTGGTCAGCGCGCGGCATTCGCTCATGAATTTGTCGATCCCCAGCACGAAGGACATGCCCGGCGCCAGCGACGGATCGACGGCGGTGAGCGTCGCGGCCAGCGTCACGAAGCCTGCGCCCGAGACCCCGCTCGCGCCCTTGGAGGTCAGCATGGCGACGACAAGGATCGTCGCCTGATGGGCGAAATCCAGCTCGACGCCCATGGCCCGCGCAATGAACAGGCTCGTCAGCGTCATATAGATATTGGTGCCGTCGAGATTGAAGCTGTAGCCCATCGGCACGACGAGGCCGACGACCGATTGGGAGCAGCCGAGGCGCTGGAGCTTCTCCATCAGGGCGGGCAGGGCGCTTTCCGAGGAAGACGTGCCGAGCACGATCAACAGCTCGTTCTTCAGATAGGCCAGAAAACGGAAGATGTTGAAGCCCACCGCCGCCGCGATGACGCCGAGCACGATGGCGACAAAAAGCGCCGACGTCAGGTAAAAAGCGCCGATCAGGCCGCCGAGCGACAGAAGCGCCGCCGAGCCGTATTTTCCGACCGTATAGGCCATGGCGCCGAAGGCGCCGATGGGCGCGGCTTTCATCACGATGCCGATGAGCGCGAACATGGCGTGGCCGGCGTCGTCGACCCAATGGCGCATCGGCCGCCCCTTCTCGCCGAGCGACAGCAATGCAAAGCCGAAGAGCAGGGAGAAAAGCAGCACCTGCAGAATGTCGCCCTTGGCGAAGGCGCCGATGGCGCTCTCCGGGATGATGTCGAGAAGGAAATCGACGCCGCTGTGCCTGGCGGCGGCTTCGGTATATTTCGCGACCGCCGCCGCGTCGGGCTTGCCGGCGAAACCCGCGCCGGGCTGCAGCAGATTGCCGACCAGAAGCCCGATCGCCAGCGCGAAAGTCGAGACGATCTCGAAATAGAGCAGCGCCTTGACGCCGACGCGGCCGACTTTCTTGGCGTCTTCGATGTGCGAGACGCCGGACACCACAGTGCAGAAGATGATCGGCGCGATCGCCATTTTGATGAGCTTCACGAAACCGTCGCCGAGCGCCTTCACCCAGTCGGCGGCGGCGATTTCCGGCGCGAGCCAGCCGAACAGCGCCCCGAGCGCGATCGCCGCGAGGACCTGGACATAGAGCAGGTGGTGAAGGGGTTTTTTCATGCCGGTCTCTGGCGAAGCCTCTATTGGCCGCGCTTATGGCGGCAAAATCCGTTTGCGTCCACGTCGGAAGATTGTTCGCGGGCGGGAGCGTCGCTAAGATTCAGCCAGATTCCAAGGGGAGGAGCGCATGAGCGCGGGCGATAATGAGACCTCATTTCTCGGGCAGGGCATCCAGGGCGGCGGCTCCTTTCTCGGGGGCGGCGGTCTGACGCAGTGGAGCGCCGCCCCGCCGGCGCCGCAGGCCGGCGAGGGCCTCGCCTTCGAGATCAAGGGCCATGAGCTGCAGTTCCTCGAAGCCGAGCTGCGTCCCGGCGAAGCCATGATCGCCGAGGCCGGCCAGATGATGTTCAAGGATGCGGCGGTCTCCATGGAGACCATCTTCGGCGATGGGAGCGAGCCGCAGAATACCGGCTTTTTCGGCAAGCTCCTTGGCGGCGCCAAGCGGGTGCTTTCGGGCGCGACTTTGTTCATGACGCGCTTCGCCAATGCGAGCGGCGACCCGGCGCGCGTCGCCTTTTCCGCGCCCTATCCGGGCAAGATCCTGGCGCTGCGTCTCGACCGCTATGGCGGCGAATTGTTCTGCCAGCGCGAGACCTTCCTTGCCGCCGCGCAGGGCGTGAAGATCGACGTGGCCTTTCAAAAGAAGATCATGACCGGGCTTTTTGGCGGCGAGGGCTTCATCATGCAACGCCTCGCCGGGCAGGACTGGGTCTTCGTCCATGCCGGCGGCATGGTGGTCGAGCGCGAACTTGCGCCGGGGGAGGAGATTCACGTCGACGCCGGTTGCCTCGTCGCGCAGACGGCGACGGTCAGTTTCGACGTCGTGCCCGTGGGAGGGATCAAATCCATGATCTTCGGCGGCGAGGGCTTCTTTTTCGCGCGGTTGATCGGGCCGGGCCATGTCTGGCTGCAATCCATGCCGGTTTCGCGGCTTGCCGGGCAAATACTCTCCCGCGCGCCGGCGCATGCCGAGGTGGGCGTTGGCCATAGCTGGGGCGGGGGCTCCGGCGGATCGTCGGGAGACTCGTCGTCTTTCGGCTCCTGGGGCGACTCGTCGGGTTCCGGCGGCGACGACGCCTGACGATGCTCCAGGCACATGGTCGCTACCCACGTCATGGCCGGGCTTGTCCCGGCCACCCACGCCGAGGGGCACAGTCCAAACTGGACGCGTGGTCGTGAATGATAAGTTTAGGCAGGGCGTCGATGTACGCCCAGCGGTCGCCGTGGTTTGCGCGGCGTGGGTGGCCGGGACAAGTGTTCAGTCCGGATAGATGACCGACGGGTGTTCGGGGACATAGCCGACACGTTCACAATGGCTTGGATTGGCAATTTGGAGGGCCGTCCATGCCGTGGCTGGAGGTGTCGATCGTGGAACAGCGTCGGGAGTTTGTGCGGCTTGCGAGCCAGGAGGGGGCGAACCGGCGGGAACTATGCCGCGGGTTCGGCATACACCCGGATACGGGTTACAAATGGTTGGCCCGCTGGGCCGAAGGCGAGGCGGGGCTGGCCGATCGCTCCCGCCGGCCGCGCAACAGCCCCTCGCGGAGCGCGGCCGAGACCGAAGCGCTGGTGCTGTCGGTGCGGGACGACCATCCAGCCTGGGGCGCGCGCAAAATCCGGCGCGTTCTGGAAGAGCGCGGCCACGCCGTTCCCGCCTCTTCGACCATCCACGCCATATTGAGCCGGCGCGGCCGCATTGTCTTGCCCGCAGGCGCGCCGGGCGGGCCCTATCAGCGCTTCGAGAAGGACGCCCCCAATCAGCTCTGGCAGATGGACTTCAAAGGTTGGGTCAAGCTCGCCGACGGCCGCCGCTGCCACCCTTTGACCATCGTGGACGATCACTCTCGCTTTGCGCCTTGCCTCAAAGCCTGCGGGAATCAACAAGGTTCGACAGTTCAAGGCCATCTGACGACGACCTTCGAACGCTATGGTTTGCCTGACGCCCTGTTCGTCGATAACGGCGCGCCGTGGGGGGACGCCTCGGGCCATTGGACGGCCTTGCGGCTCTGGCTTTTGAAGCTGGGCGTTAAAGTCATCTATTCCCGGCCCTATCACCCGCAAGGCCGCGGCAAGAACGAGCGCTTCCATCGCACCCTCAAGGCCGAAGTCTTCGCCATGAAGCGCTTCGCCGACCAAGCCCAGGTCCAGCGCGCCTTCGATGCTTGGCGCGAGGTCTACAACCGCGCATCACAACACCCATCTCTCTATGTTATTGAAGGGAATAGGCTTTGCTGGCCGCGGCCTGGTCCCGCGGGGTATCTCGCGTTGCGACGCGCTCTTTCGACGATCGATCTGGCCGCGTCGGTCGCAAGCGCGGCGCGCGCGAATATCCAGGGTCCATCTGGCAAAGGCCGTCGGGCTTCGATCTCGCCGACTTCCACCGCCAGTCGGAGGGTCTTGGGCGTGACCTTCAATAGGCGTGCGGCATCGGAGAGGTTAAGCCAGGGCTCGATGCCATCCTCAGCGGCTTTGAACACCGGGATGCGATGGTGCGAGCGTAGCGAGGTGACGCGCTCGCGGGTCCAACGGTTGCCGTGGCCGGTCTTGAGGCCATTGCGGTTGAGAAGGCCGGCTATCAGATCGTCGCTGGCGATCAGCACCAGCTCGCGTACGGCGGCGATGATGTCAGCGGGTGTGCTGTTGCGCTGTCCGCGTCGGCGCTTCGGCAAGCGAAGTTCGCTGTGAACGCCACCTGTCCAGTGGACGGCGATAACGATCTCGGAAGCATCGTCGTCGATATCCGCCACGACCTCGTGGATCAGCGTGCGCACGATGCGCTTCTTCAACCGCGCGTCCGTCGTCGGGGCTGACCAGACTGTTTTGAGGTTCGCTCCCAGCAGGGCAAGCGCGGGCGGGTCGATCGTCGGCGTCGGAGAAGCCGCCTCATGCGCAACGATCTTGCTTTCGACGTCGGCGATGCGGACAAGGGCCTGATTCCAGCGCGCCTCGAGTTCGCTGGCGACCAGCCGGTTGGCAGGGTCGGCGGCGTCATACTGCCGGAAAGCGCGGTCGGCGGCATAGCGCGCCGCCTCGAGATCGCGGCCAAGAGCGTCGCGCACCTGATCCCGACGCTCGGCAGCCTCCTCGGCCGCAGCGACCGATGCGGCAATGGCGCCGGGACCAACAACGCCAAGAAGCGCGTCCTCGATTGCATCGTCGACGCGCAAGCCCCGAACGCGATGCAGCGCGGCTCGCCATTATCCATCCAGCCGCGCGAGCAACTGTAACGCGGGATATGATGCCGCATGCCGCTATAGCGTAGCGTCAGTTTGCGCCCACAGCGGCGACAACGGATCAGGCCGGCGAGCAAGGCGTCGCCATGTTTGGGCGCGCCGTGATGCCGGCTCGTTGGAATGTTGCTGGAAACCATGGTGCGGATCGCTTCGAACCTCTCCCAGCTCACATAGCCGTCGTGGGCGCCGGGCTTCAGCGCAAGCCAGTCGGCGCGTGCTTTGCGGCGGATTTGCGCACCGGCGCCCTTGGCGCCGTATCCCATCGTTGCGGCCGTTCTACCATAAGCATAGGCGCCTCCGTAGGCCGGGTTCTCGACCATCCTGTGGAGGGTGGCGTAATTGGGCCGTCGCCAGGTTGTCTCGCCATCCCTCTGCTTCACGGGAAGCTCAAGGTCCTGCTCATGGAACCAAAGCAACGCCTGTCGCGCGCTGCCGAGCTCCTCGATTTTGTCGAAGACCAGCGCGATTGCCGCTTGCACGCGCCGATCCGGATCCTTCTCGTATCGGTCGCCGGCCTTCACGAAGCCCACCGGAGCCGCAACGACGAGTTCGCCGCGCCGGGCCTTAGCGTAACGGGCGGAAAGCGAGCGCTGGCGTAGAAGATCGAGCTCGTATTCGTTAAGGCTTCCTTTGAGCCCAAGCAGCAGACGATCATTGCCGTGCCGAGGCGCGTAGATGGTCTCCTGATCGACGAGCACGGTATCGACGACGCGGCACATCTCGATCAGTTGTTGCCAATCCCGGCTATTACGGGCGAAGCGCGAGACTTCGCGGGCGCAGACGGCGCCGACCTTGCCGAGGCAGACCTCGGCGACCATTCGCTCGAAGCCGGCGCGCTGCACGCTGCCGGCCGCCGAGCGGCCAAGGTCCTCATCGATCACTTCGATCTCTGTGAAGCCCAGCGCCGTCAGCCGATCTCGCATGGCGTATTGTAAGGCGCCACTCTCGCGGTTGTGCAGCACTTGGTGGGCCGAGGATTGGCGCACATAGAGGATCGCCTTGCGCTCCAGATGGTGAGGGCCGATCTTGTCATTGCTCATGGCCGGCTCCCCTCGTCGTTGTCCGCGCATGCGCCAGGATCAGCCGCGTCATCAGACCGATCAGCGCTTCTCGCGCATCCTTTGGCAGGTCGAGCCAATTGGGTGCGCCGGCCGCTACCCCCTGTGAGAATAAATCCATCTGCTGCGGCGGGAGGCGCCGCTTGAGCCGTTTGCCGGTCACTGCCGCCGTCGTCTTCCGCACCATGGGTCTCTCCCTGATTCGGGTCGTGAGAGACTCCGGATGCGCTGGGAACCCGGGCATTCGATGATGGCGCCGTGTTCTTCAACACCTGATCGAGCAGCGCGGATAACGCGCTGAGCGCTTGCAGACTAACGACGGGAACGGAGGAAAAGCGTACGTCGGACCCGCATGCAGCGCGATCAAACATCCATGCGGGGATCTCGAGCCACCGCTTGACGTCCGAGCCGTCGACTGAACACCGGAATACGCTGCCATCCGTCTTATCAATCGACGCGTGGATGAAGACCTCACGCCCGAACCACGGATGGAGTCGATATAAAACCTCCCTGCAAGCGGTCTTGTGGGTGTTCTCAAACCTTCTTCTATAATTTCGAACGCCCGCATGAAGCCTTGGGCCAGAAGCCTCCCGCCAGCCGCTATCGCCCAAGCCCGCGGCCGATGCCAAAGCGCCTGCCCGCGCCCGAATACGACGAAGGCGAGATCTTGCGCATCGTGCCGCGCTCCAAAGACTACATCAGCTTCAAGGGCCGTCTGTGGAAAGTGCCTCAAGCCTTTCGGGGAGAACGCCTGGCCATCCGCCCCCGCGACAAGGACGGTCGGTTCGCCGTCTGCTTCGCCTCGCACTTGATCGCAACCATCGACTTGACCGAACCCGAAGGCGTCGGTCATGTCTCCGAACATATGTCGGCTATGTCCCCGGACTGAACAACAAGCCCGGCCATGACGTGGTGTGCATTTGGTGGCCCTCTAGGGGAAGTTTGGCTGGGCGAGCCTGATCGACGAAGCAAATTATGAACGGCATTTTTTACTCACCCGTTTGAGGCCCAAATGAAACCTATCGAGCTGATATTTGCGTTGGGCGCCGGCGTTTTCTTCTCCGGCGTGGCTCATGGTGCCGGCTGCCAGCCCGGCAATGAAAAATGCCCGCTTATTTTGAAAATGAATCGGGGTTCGGATACGATCTCGTTCTCATGCGTATTGTCGTCCGCCAAGCCGGGCTGCGCGGCGAGGTTCGAAGCCCGCGCCGGTCAGGTTGCAACCCTGCGCGGCGATCCGATCGCGCATGAGAATCTGGTCTTTCCCAGCGGGGACGGCGCGGACGAGCTCGAGCTCGGCCCCTACACCCTGCCGGAAACAGGGACGTACACGCTCAAATTATCTTATGGCGCTTCCATGATGTCCCGCGACGCAAACGACCGCCCGGCGAAATACAACTGGACGCTGCGCATTCATTGACCCCTTGGGCTCGCGTCGCCCGCGATTTTCGCAACGCAACAAGTGGCGTTTGTCCCCGGCAGCGCTTAGATTGACGTTTCCCGCGTTTCTACCAGCCTTCGGCAAATGGCGAGCACCAGCAAGAAATCCGCGCAGACCCTAGAGAAGACCTTCGACGCCGCCAGACGTGCGGCCGACGAAAAGACCATCTCCATCCGAGGCGCCCGCGAGCACAATCTCAAAAACGTCGACTTGACGATACCGCGCGATAAATTCGTCGTGTTCACGGGGCTGTCGGGCTCCGGCAAGTCGTCGCTCGCCTTCGACACCATCTACGCCGAGGGCCAGCGGCGCTACGTCGAGTCGCTCTCGGCCTACGCCCGCCAGTTTCTGGAGATGATGCAGAAGCCCGACGTCGACCAGATCGACGGGCTCTCGCCGGCCATTTCCATCGAGCAGAAGACGACCTCCAAAAATCCGCGCTCGACCGTGGGCACGGTGACGGAAATCCACGACTATATGCGCCTGCTCTGGGCGCGCGTGGGCGTGCCTTATTCGCCGGCGACCGGCCTTCCGATCGAGAGCCAGACGGTCTCGCAGATGGTCGACCGCGTGCTCGCTTTGCCGGAAAGCTCGCGGCTCTATCTGCTCGCGCCCGTCGTGCGCGGCCGCAAGGGCGAATATAAGAAAGAGATCGCGGAGTTTACGCGGCGCGGCTTTCAGCGTTTGAAGATCGACGGCGCCTATTACGACATCGCCGACGCGCCGCCGCTCGACAAGAAGCTCAAGCACGATATCGACGTGGTCGTGGACCGCATCGTGGTCCGCAAGGATATGTCGTCGCGCCTCGCCGATAGTTTCGAAACGGCGCTGGATCTCGCCGGCGGGCTGGCGGTGATCGAATTCGCCGACAGCAAAGCGGGCGCGGAGCTCGCGCAGGCGGCGGCCAATGTCTCGACGCATTATGCGCCGGGACACATCGTCTTCTCGTCGAAATTCGCCTGTCCGGTATCGGGTTTCACCATCCCTGAGATCGAGCCGCGGCTTTTCTCCTTCAACAATCCTTTCGGCGCCTGTCCGACCTGCGGCGGCATCGGCTGCGAGCAGAAGGTCGACGCCGATCTCGTCGTGCCCAATCCCAAGCTGACCCTGCGCAAAGGGGCCGTCGCGCCCTGGGCGAAGTCATCCTCGCCCTATTACATGCAGACGCTCGAAGCGCTGGGAAAGCACTACAAGTTTCGGCTCGACAGCGCTTGGGAGGACCTGCCCGAGAAAGCGCGGAACGTCATTCTCTTCGGCTCCGGCAAGGAGGAGATCAAGTTTTCGTATGAGGACGGCTTCCGCGCCTATGACGTGAAGAAGCCCTTCGAGGGCGTCGTCATCAATCTGGAGCGGCGGTTTCTCGAAACCGATAGCGAATGGGCGCGGGAGGAGATCGGGCGCTTCATGTCGGCGACGCCGTGTCTTGCCTGCGAAGGCTTCCGCCTGAAGCCGGAAGCGCTCGCGGTGAAGATCGCCGGCAAGCATATCGGCGAGGTGTCCGAACTCTCGGTGCGCATGGCGCTGGAGTGGTTCACCAAGCTCCCGGGCCAGCTCGACAAAAAGAAGAACGAGATCGCCTTCCGCATCCTGAAGGAAATTCGCGAGCGGCTGACCTTCCTCGTCGATGTGGGTCTCGATTATCTGACGCTCTCGCGCAACTCCGGCACGCTGTCCGGCGGAGAGAGCCAGCGCATTCGTCTCGCGTCGCAGATCGGATCGGGGCTGACAGGCGTGCTTTACGTTCTCGACGAGCCGTCGATCGGCCTGCATCAGCGCGATAACGACCGTCTGCTCGATACGCTGCGCCGGCTGCGCAATCTCGGCAACAGCGTCATCGTCGTGGAGCATGACGAGGACGCGATACTTGCCGCTGATTATGTGGTGGACGTCGGCCCCGGCGCCGGCATTCATGGCGGGCGGATCGTGGCGCAGGGAACGCCGCAGGAGATCATGGACAATCCTGTCTCGCTGACCGGCCAATATCTCACCGGCGAGAAGCAGGTGCGGCTCGTCCACAAGCTGAGAAAGCCGACGCCGGGGCGTTGGCTCAAGCTCTCCGGCGCGCGCGGCAACAATCTCAAGGATGTCGACGCCCAAATTCCGCTGGGGCTTTTCACGGCGGTGACGGGCGTCTCCGGCGGCGGCAAGTCGACGCTCGTGATCGAGACGCTCTACAAGGCGATCGCGCGGCGTCTCAACAACGCCCATGAGGTTGCCGCGCCTTTCGATCAGCTCGAAGGGCTGGAGCATATCGACAAGATCATCGACATCGACCAGTCGCCGATCGGCCGCACGCCGCGCTCCAATCCCGCGACCTATACGGGCGCCTTCACGCCGATCCGCGAATGGTTTGCCGGCCTGCCGGAGGCGAAGGCGCGCGGCTATGCGCCGGGACGTTTCTCCTTCAATGTGAAGGGAGGGCGCTGCGAGGCGTGCCAGGGCGACGGCGTCATCAAGATCGAGATGCACTTCCTGCCGGACGTCTACGTCACCTGCGACGTCTGTAAGGGCAAGCGCTACGACCGCGAAACGCTGGAAGTGAAATACCGCGAAAAATCGATCGCCGATGTGCTCGATATGACGGTCGAGGAAGCGGCGACGCTGTTCAAGGCCGTGCCGTCGATCCGCGACAAGATGGAGACCTTGAAGCGCGTCGGCCTCGACTATGTCCATGTCGGGCAGCAGGCGACGACTCTCTCGGGCGGCGAGGCGCAGCGCGTCAAGCTGTCGAAGGAGCTGTCGCGCCGCTCAACGGGCCGCACGCTCTATATTCTCGACGAGCCGACGACGGGCCTGCATTTCCACGATGTGGCGAAACTGCTCGAAGTGCTGCACGAGCTTGTGGAACAGGGCAATACGGTCGTCGTGATCGAGCACAATCTCGAAGTGATCAAGACCGCCGATTGGATCATCGACATGGGGCCGGAGGGCGGCGACGGCGGCGGCGAGATCGTCGCGGCGGGCCCGCCCGCCGACATCATCAAGGAAAAGCGCAGCCACACCGGCCGTTATCTGGCGGAAGTGATGGCGCGGCGGCCGCTCGTCAGCGAGAAGAAGCCGGCGCGGCGGGGCGCGAAGGTGGGGTGAGGGGCTCCCGGCCTCGGTAGATCCATCTCTGCCGCTGCGCTTCGAGGCCCCAAACGGCGCCGAGCATGAAGAAGACGAAGCGCCAGTGGTCGACATCGATTTGGAAGCCTTGCAGGAACAGGCCGATGGCCGCAGGCACGACGGCTTGCGCCTGACGCTGCGCGGGCGAGAGCGTGAACATCAGCCGCAAGCCGATGAAGGCCGTCACGCCGATGAGTAGAAAGAAGAGTAAGCCGCCGATCCAGCCATTGTTGGCGAAGGCGCCAACATAGGAATTATGCGGCTCGAGATCGAAAATAAGGCGGAAACGCAACGGCCCGAAGCCCATGAATCGATCGAGCAGCATCGGGATCGAGCGGAGCTGATTGCCGAAACGACCAGTGGAGCCTTCGTCATAGTCCTGTGTGGCTGCTGTGCGCTGGGAGAAGAATTCCCGGGTCTCGGGGACTGAGAGAACCACGGCGATCACGACGCCGATCATCGCCACGGCGCCAAGCGCAGCCATCGCGATCCGGCGTTTCATCTTCCGATCCGTCGAGGCGACGAAGACGGAGGCGAGCATCAGAACGAAAGCGACGACTGTCGCGCCATAGGAGCCGCGCGAGAAAGACAGAAACATGCCGAGGAAAACGACGAGCAGCATCGCGCCTGTGAGAATGACGCTGCGCGTTGGTCCGACAATCAGCCGATGCGCCAGAGTGACGATCGGCAGCACGAGAAAGGAGCCGAGAACATTGGGGTCTTTGAACGTGCCGGAGGCGCGGCCCGCATGCAGGAAGACGCCTTCGCCAAACCCGGGGATGCCGGAATAGCCGAGAATGCCGGCGATCGATGCGATCAACGCGCCGGCGATATAGGCGTTGAGGCATAAATTCACGCGGCGGTTCGTTTCATTGCCCATGAAGAGCGCATAAAATAGGCCGGTGAGAACGAGATAGGCCGACTGATACTGGTAGAGTGATGAGTCGGCGCTGTCCCAATAGGGAATGAGCGCCAGAAAGCCCATCATCGTATAGGCGATGATCAGAAAGGCGAAGACGAGGAAGCTGCGGTTGATCGAAAAGCCGCCGAGAAACCAGAGCGGCATGGCGACGAGCGAGGCGAAGTCATAGGGCGAGGGTTCGATGATCGCGATCGCGCCGCAAGCCACGAATATAAAGACCGCGACGTCGACGAGGCGTTGGTAGTTGATGACCAAGCCAGTCTTTTGCGCGGCGGCGTCTATCATCCGTTGCGGCTCTCAGCGGCCTGCGGCCCGCGCCGCAATGGCGTCGCGATAGCCTTGCAAAACATCGTCGACCATGCGCGAGACCGAAAACCGTGAGGCCACATAGGCCGAGAGCGCCCGCGCTTCCTCTCGGAGCGTCTCCGCCGGTTGCGAGAGCAGCCGCGCGAGAGCGTCCGCCAGGATTTCCGGGTTGTCGGGTTGAATGAGGCGATCCGCATAGGGGCCGAAGATTTCCGGCACGCCGCCTACATTGGTGGCAATGAGCGGAACGCCCGCCGCCGCTGCTTCCAGCACGATATAGGGTAGGGATTCGAAGCGGCTCGGCACGACCATCGCGCGCCCCAAAGCGAAAGCCTCGCGCGCCGGCCGTGGGCTCCCGAAGACGATTCTGTCCGCCAGACCGGCCTCTTGCGCCTGGCGTTCGAGCGCAGCTCTATTTGGCCCGCCGCCGATCAGCAGAAGGCGCGGCGTCAGGCCGCGTCGACCGAGCAACACCATGGCGTCGATCAGCGTGTCGATGCCTTTGGCGTCGCGCAGCTCGCCGACATAAAGCAGATCCACGGCGTCCGCCCGCGGTTGCACGGGCGCGAATTCGTCCTCGGAAACGCCATTGGGAATGATGCGCGCGAGGCCCTTCGGCTTGCCGACGAACGCCTCGAAGCGGGAGGCGATAAAGGCGCTCTCGAACAGCAGTGCGTCGGTGCGCGTGGCGAGCAAGGCTTCCATCGCCATGAAGATGCGATGGCTGAGAGAGCCGGGCTCGTAATTGAGGCTTCCGCCATGCGGCGTGTAGATGCGGACGGGGCTGTTATCCCCGGAGAACAGGCCGTTCGCGCGCGCATAAACGCCGCCCTTCGAGCCATGGCCATGGACGACATCGGGTTTCAACGCCGCGATGCGCTTGTTGATCGCGATGGCGGCCACAAGGTCGGAGGGATGCGGCAAACGGTGGATCGGCAGGCGCATGACGCCGAGAGAAAGCTTGGGGAGCAGTTCGGCGAATTGCTTCTCCGCCGCTTCACCGCCGGTGGTGGAGTCCGCGATCAGGCCGACCGCATGGCCGCGCGCGATTTGCGCTCGCGTCAGATCGAGCACATGGCGAAACAGGCCGCCCACGGGGGCGCGAAACACATGCACAATGCGTAGCGGCGCTGCCGAATGTTCCGCGGACTGCTGCACCAGGGATGTCCTTTTCCCTCTGCTTTATCGCGCCGCTCAGCAGAGTCGCCCATTTTCGCCCCAAGCGACTATTTTGCTTCTTGCTTAAGAATAAGTTAGCGGCGCCCGAGGATCGGGCGCCGCTGCAGGAATTTTTGCCATTTAAGCAGCCTGCATTCCCGACGGGCTGGGGATCCAGAGCAAAACCACGGGCGCTGCTCTGGATCCCCGATCGCTTCGCTTACGCGAAGCGTCGGGAATAACGCTCAAGCTAGCCTCAGTTGCGCACCGAAGCCGGCTTCTGATCGGGTTCCGACGACTCGGGGCCACCGGCCGTCGCTTCCGGCTCGTCGGCGCTCGCGCGCTTCTTGCCGGCTTCGATGATGTCGCGCTCGGGACGCGGCAGCACCGGGCCTTCCGGGAAGACGAAGCCGAGCTTCTTCTCGCCCTTGTCGTCGCCGACGACCACCACGCGCACGGCGCCGCCATTCTTGAGGCGGCCGAACAGCACCTCGTCGGCCAGCGGCGTCTTGATCGACTGATGGATGACGCGGGACATCGGCCGCGCGCCCATCGCCTCGTCATAGCCGTGCTCGACGAGCCAGCCGCGCGCTTCGTCGGTGAGCTCGATGGTGACATTGCGGTCGGCGAGCTGCGCCTCGAGCTGCATGATGAATTTGTCGACGACGCGCTTGATGACATCCACCGGCAGATGGCCGAAGGGCACGATCGCGTCGAGACGGTTGCGGAATTCCGGCGCGAACAGCCGGTTGATCGCCTCGCTGTCGTCGAGATGGGCGCGGGTGCGGGTGAAGCCGATCGGCGTGCGGGCGAGATCGGCGGCGCCCGCATTGGTCGTCATGATGAGAATGACGTTGCGGAAGTCGATCGTCTTGCCGTTGTGGTCGGTGAGCTTCCCGTGGTCCATCACCTGCAGGAGGATATTGTAAAGATCGGGATGCGCCTTCTCGATCTCGTCGAGCAGCAGGACGCAATGCGGATGCTGGTCGATCGCGTCGGTCAGCAGGCCGCCCTGGTCGAAGCCGACATAGCCGGGAGGCGCGCCGATAAGCCGGCTCACCGTGTGGCGCTCCATATATTCCGACATGTCGAAGCGCACGAGCTCGATGCCGAGCGAAGTGGCGAGCTGGCGCGCGGCCTCTGTCTTGCCGACGCCCGTGGGGCCGGAGAAGAGATAGCAGCCGATCGGCTTCTCTTGGTCGCGCAAGCCGGCGCGGGCGAGCTTGATCGCCGAGGTGAGGGCGCCGATCGCCTTCTCCTGACCGTAGACTACGCGCCGTAGCGTCTCGTCGAGATGGGCGAGCACTTCGGCGTCGTCCTTGGAGACGGTCTTGGGCGGGATGCGCGCCATGGTGGCGATTGTCGCCTCGATCTCTTTGAGGCCGATCGTCTTCTTGCGTTTGTTCTCGGCGAGCAGCATCTGCGCCGCGCCGGTCTCGTCGATCACGTCGATGGCTTTGTCGGGAAGCTTACGATCGTGAATGTAACGCGCCGAAAGCTCCACCGCCGCCTTCAAAGCGTCATTGGTGTAGCGGATCTTGTGGAACTCTTCGAAATAGGGCTTCAGACCCTTGATGATTTCGATGGCGTCCGGGATCGACGGCTCATTGACGTCGATCTTCTGGAAACGCCGCACGAGCGCGCGGTCCTTTTCGAAATACTGGCGGTATTCCTTATAGGTCGTCGATCCGATGCAGCGCAGCACGCCCTGGGCGAGCGCGGGCTTCAACAGATTGGAGGCGTCCATGGCGCCGCCCGAGGTGGCGCCGGCGCCGATGACGGTGTGAATCTCGTCGATGAAGAGGATCGCGTCCTTGTGGTTCTCGATCTCTTTGACGACCTGCTTCAAGCGCTCCTCGAAATCGCCGCGGTAGCGCGTGCCGGCGAGCAGGGCGCCCATATCCAGCGCGAAGACCGTGGCGTTGCCCAGCACATCCGGAACCTCGCCCTGGATGATCTTGCGCGCTAGGCCTTCGGCGATCGCCGTCTTGCCGACGCCGGGGTCGCCGACGAGGAGCGGATTGTTCTTGTGGCGGCGGCAGAGGACCTGAATCGTGCGCAGAACCTCGGCCTCGCGGCCGATCAGCGGGTCGATGCGGCCGTCGCGCGCTTTCTTGTTCAGATTGACGCAATAGGCTTCGAGCGCGCCCTCTTTCTTACGGCTCTCGCCGTCGCGGCTCTCGCGCCCTTCCGAGCGTTCGCCATCCTCCTCGACGCCGCGCGGGGCGCGGGTCTGGTCCGAAAGGCCGGGGCGCTTGGCGATGCCGTGGCTGATGTAGTTCACGGCGTCGTAGCGCGTCATATCCTGCTCCTGCAGGAAGTAGACGGCATGGCTCTCGCGCTCGGCGAAGAGCGCCACGAGCACATTTGCCCCGCTCACATCCTCGCGCCCGGAGGATTGCACGCTGATGATGGCGCGCTGGACAACCCGCTGAAAGCCGGCGGTCGGCTTGCACTCATCGGCGTCTTCATTGACCAGATTGTCGAGTTCCCGGTCGATGTAGTCGCGCAGATTTTTGGCCAGCAGCTCGAGATCGACGGAGCAGGCCCGCAGCACGGCCGAGGCGTCGGCGTCTTCTATCAGGCTAAGCAACAGATGTTCGAGGGTGGCGTATTCGTGATGACGCTCGCGCGCGGAGGCGAGGGCGCGGTCCAGGGTCTGTTTCAGATTGCGCGAGAACGTCGGCATATGCTGCGAGCCTCTCTATTTTTTCTCCATGATGCACTGCAAAGGATGCTGATGCTTCCTTGCGAAATCCATCACTTGGGTGACCTTCGTTTCGGCGACTTCATAGGTGTAGACACCGCATTCGCCGACGCCATGGTTGTGGACGTGCAGCATGATGCGCGTAGCTTCCTCGACGGATTTGTTGAAGTATTTACGCAGAACGATCACAACGAACTCTTGTGTCGTATAATCGTCATTGAGCAACAATACCCGGTACATATTCGGACGGCGCGTCTGCTGGCGGGTGCGCGTGATCAGCGCCGTGCCAGCGGAACCGCCGTCGCCTGATTTCTTTGGCTCTTTGCCGGCCCTCAGAGGCAAGCCCAGCGGCTTGCCGCCCCGAAAAGGGGCTTGGCCCGGCCGGGAAGTCGCCTGTTGGGTTTGGATAGATGTCAACGCCGCCACGTCCGTCTCGTCCCCGGTCCTTTCCATGTAGGTCCCATGAAATGGTCTTTCAGGGGCGCATGGAGCAATTTCTTTGCCGCGGCCGCTCGAACAAAAATCGAAGGCGGGGGCGCGATCCCTCACAGCATTCTGCTTCGTGACGGCCTTGGCAAGAGGCAAGGAGCCGCCCGGCTGGCCAAAGGCAGTCGTGAACGGGATATTTACCATATCGCGGCAAAGAAGGGCGCGATCCTAAACAGGCGCTTCCATGTCCAGATTCGACAAAAACGATACCGCCCGGTCATTCTCCTGGAGCGGATCTTTCCGGAACTTCGCCGCTGTCGCCGCCGTTGCCTTTTTTTGCAGCGTCGTGGGAGCCAAGCTCATGTCGAAACTCGTCGATAGCGACGAGTTTTCAAGGCTTGCCTATGAGCGATCCATGCGCAATGTGGCGCGCAATCTCGAGCCGCCGCCGGCGCAGGCCTATTCGATCGTGCGGAGCGTGGGCGTCGATGGCGTGACCACGGCGACGATTCCCTTGCTCGGGCCGGCGCCGGTCTCGCCTTGCGGCGGCGCCGAACAGCCAAAAAGATAATTTTCTTGGGCAGTTTTTCACGAAATTGCACGGATTGTCGTGGCCATGGCCGAGAAAATTCGTTCGAGGGCTCGCAAATTCATTGACATCTGCCCATTTGTTCTCCAAGCATGCGGCTGAGGCTCTCGCCCCCGCTCCTTTGCGGCGATGGTAAGCGAGCTCTTCCGTCCTCGCGGCGATGACGGCGCCCTCTCTCAGGACATCTTGCGCGCTTTTCGATCGGCTGGCGCGCAGCGGCCTCCCGCTCTCGTAAGCCGTAACCAGGATAATTGATGACATTCAACGAATTGGGCCTTTCGGAAAAGGTTCTCGCGGCCGTGCAAGCGGCAGGCTACGCCCATCCGACGCCCATCCAGGCGCAGGCCATACCGCCGGCGCTTCAAGGCCGTGACATCCTCGGCATCGCCCAGACCGGCACCGGCAAAACTGCCGCCTTCACCCTGCCGATGCTCAGCCGCCTCGAGCAGGGCCGCGCCCGGGCCCGAATGCCCCGGACGCTGATTCTCGAACCCACGCGCGAACTCGCGGCGCAGGTCGAGGAAAGCTTCAATAAATACGGCTCCCAACATAAGCTCAACGTCGCGTTGCTCATTGGCGGCGTCGCCTTCGGCGACCAGGAAGCCAAGATCATGCGCGGCGCAGACGTGCTGATCGCGACGCCGGGCCGCCTTCTCGACTTCTTCGACCGCGGCAAGCTGCTGCTGACAGGCATCGAGATTCTCGTCATCGACGAAGCCGACCGCATGCTCGACATGGGCTTCATCCCCGACATCGAGCGCGTCTGCAAGCTCGTTCCCTTTACCCGCCAGACGCTCTTCTTCTCGGCGACCATGCCGCCGGAGATCACCCGCCTCACCGAGGCCTTTCTGCATAATCCGGTCAGGATCGAGGTCGCCCGCGCCTCCACCACGGCCTCGACCATCCGCCAGGCGCTCGTCGCCTCGCATGGCCACGCCGACAAGCGCGAGACGCTGCGCAATCTCATTCGCGGCGCCGAAAACCTCAAGAACGCGATCATCTTCTGCAACCGCAAGCGCGACGTGGCGATCCTGCATCGCTCGCTTGCGAAGCACGGTTTCTCGGTCGGCGCGCTGCATGGCGACATGGACCAGCTCGCCCGCATGGCCTCGCTCGACGCCTTCAAGACCGGCGACGTGTCGCTGCTCGTCTGCTCGGATGTCGCGGCCCGCGGACTCGATATTCCGGACGTCAGCCATGTCTTCAATTTCGACGTGCCGACGCACAGCGAAGACTATGTGCATCGAATCGGCCGCACGGGCCGCGCCGGTCGCTCGGGCGTTGCGATCACCATCGCCACCGAGGACGACGCCAAATATGTCGACCAGATTCAGAGCCTGATCGGCAAGGCGATCGACTGGGAAGGGCCGGGCTTCAACGAGCTGCCGCCGCCCATGGAGACGTCGCACGGGCATGAGCATCGCCGCGGCGGCAGAAGCGAACGCGGCGGGCGCCGCGAGCGTGGGGCGGAGCGTGGCCGCAGCAGGGCTGAGCGCGGCGAGCGTGCGGAGCGGACCGAGCGTCCGGCGCGCGTTGAACGGGTCGAAAGGGTCGAAGCCGAAGGTCCCGTGGCCATGGGCCGACCGGCGCATGCGCCCCGGCGTCCGGACGCCGAACCGACGCGGCCGCGTCCGCAAATGGACGATCGCCGCGACCGGCGCCCGCGCCGCCATCATGAGGACGACGGCCCGCCCGTCATTGGCCTGGGCGACCATGTGCCGTCGTTCCTGCTGCGGCCAGTGACGCTGCGGCCGGCGAAGGTGGTGGAGGAGTAAGGCCCTCATCCGACCCCTGCTGACGCAGGGGCCACCTTCTCCCGCTAGCGGGAGAAGGGGTGATCCAAAATCTCGGGGCTTTTCCTTCTCCCGTTTTACGGGAGAAGGTGGCCCTCGCGTCAGCGAGGGCCGGATGAGGGCGAGGGCAGCCCCTTCATCCCACAAATGGCGTCAGCGCCGCTTTGATCTTCTCAGCCTGCTCCGCAAGCTTGTCGTTATCCCCCATCGTTCCCGGCGGGCGAAGGGAGACGCCATCCCAGCGCGGCAGCAGATGGAAGTGCAGGTGGTAGATCACCTGTCCGCCAGCGCTCTCGTTGAATTGATGCAGGGTCAGGCCGTCGCATTGGAAGGCGGCCTGCAGCCCCTTGGCGACATGTTGCACGCGCTTGATCAGTTCCGCGAGCGTCGCCGGCGACACGTCGACGAGCGTGCGCGCGCCCTCTTTGGGGATCACCAGCGTATGGCCCTCGGTGCGCGGCATGATGTCCATGAAGGCAAGAGCGACGTCGTCTTCATAGATCTTGTGCGCGGGGATCTCGCCGCGCAGAATTTTGCCGAAGATATTGTTCGGATCATATGCGGCGGCCATGTCTCTTCCCCCTGGTCAGTCCCCATATTCGAAGGCGCGGATATTGGTGACGCGGAACGCCGCCGCCGGATAAACGCCGAGTATCTCCACTTCCTTCGAGAAGAAGCGCAGCTCCTCCAGCGCGCGGGCGAGGGCCGGCTGCTCGGGATGGCCGTCGACATCGGCGAGAAATTGCGTCGCCGCGAATTCGCCGCCGACCATATAGCTCTCCAGCTTGGTCATATTGACGCCATTCGTCGCGAAGCCGCCGAGCGCCTTGTAGAGGGCGGCGGGCACGTTGCGCACGCGGAAGATGAAAGTCGTCATCGTCGCGCCGCCATTGACGGGCGCCCATTGGCTCGTCTTCGACAGCACGACGAAGCGCGTCGTGTTATGCGCTTCGTCCTCGACATTCTCGCCGAGCACGTCGAGACCGTAGATGTCGGCCGCAAGCCGCGGCGCCAGCGCCGCTTTCGTGGGATCGTTCCATTCCGCCACCTCGCGCGCGGCGCCGGCGGTGTCGCCCGCCGTATGGGCGACGAGCCCGAGATCGCGAATCACGCGGCGGCATTGGCCGAGCGCATGGACATGGCTGTAGACGGCGCGCAATCCCTCGCGCGTCGCGCCTTTGGGCGCCATCAGATGAAAATGGATCGGCAGAAAATGCTCGCCGACGATATGCAGGCCCGAATGCGGCAGGAAATGATGAATGTCCGCGACGCGGCCGGCGATCGAATTTTCGATCGGGATCATCCCGAGCGCGGCGCGGCCTTCGGTCACGGCCGCGAAGGCGTCTTCGAAGCTCGCGCAGGGGAGGGGGGTGAGGTCGGGATAGGCTTCGCGGCAGACGATGTCGGAGTTCGCGCCGGGCTCTCCCTGATAAGCGATGAACTGGTTCACTTGCGGAACTTTCACGATTCGCTCATCCCTCGGGACGAGGAAACTCGGCGCACGGCTTCGAGGTCGCGCCCGGTATCTACCGATGGGCTCGTTTTGTCCAGCACAGTCGCGTCGATCCGCATTCCCGCCTCGAGCGCCCGCAATTGTTCGAGGCGTTCGCTCAGCTCGAGCGGAGACGGCGCAAGCGACGCGAAGCGCTCCAGCGCGGCGCGGCGGAAAGCGTAGACGCCAATATGCTTGTAATGCGGCCCTTCGCCCCAGGGCGCGCGGGCGCGGGTGAAATAGAGCGCGCGCAGGCGGCGCGGCGTGACATGCGTTCCAACAAGCTTGACCGCATTCGGATCGTCGGCCTCTTGCGGCGCGGCGGGCGCGGCGACCGTTCCGATGTCGACCACCGGGTCATCGAGCAGGGCCAAAGCCCCCGCAAGCGCGTCCTCCGGAAGGAAGGGGTTGTCGCCCTGGAGGTTGACGACAGCGTCGTATCGACCCTCCGGGTCGATCGCGCGCAGCGCCTCGGCGGCGCGGTCGCTGCCGCACAGATGCGCGCCCGTCGTAAGCAGACTCTCGCCGCCGGCGGCCCGAACGACTGTCGCGATTTCCTGCGAATCCGTTGCAACGACGACGGGGCCCAGCGCCGCTTCGATGGCGCGCGACAAGACGTGAACCACCATCGGCCGCCCGCCGATGTCGGCGAGCGCCTTTCCCGGCAGCCGGGTCGAGCCCAGCCGCGCGGGGATCACGACAAGCGCACGCGGTTCCAAGAGACTCAGTAGACGTTGTTGTCTTCGGCCATCCAGCCTTTGTCGGTTTTCACGAAATGCAGCGTGCCTTCACTCGTATGCACTTCGGCTTTTGCAAAGGTGCGATCCTCATCGAGGCCGAGGAAGGCGCATTTTCCGCGCTCGTGCTCCTCGCGGCACTTGGCCTCGAAGCCTTCGGGGAACTGGATTTCCGCCTCGTACATCAGCTCGAAGGCGTCGACCTTGTCGTGATTGACCTCACGCGCGTTGACCTTCTTGAAGGAGACGATCTTGGCGCCGACGCCGTTCTTCTCGAGAATGTTGCGCAACACTTTCGCGCCGGTGGCGTCGCCGGGCTGGTGATCGCCGCAGCCAGCGAGCGCCAAAGCGGCCACGAGCCCGATGGACAGGCGCAAACCATGAGCAGTCATCTATTTCCTCCGAAGCGGGCGCGTCTGGGGCGCGCGTTTTTTGGTCTCTTTAGCGGAAAAGCGCCGGTTCGTCGCGGTCTTTCATTTTTCAAATTGCCCCATTGTGAAAAACCATATCAGGCGGTTGCAATTTTGTGCAGCCGGGGTAACTTGATGCCCGCCAACTGGATTACGTGGCCGGGCGGCGGCGCAAGGGCTAGCAATAAAGCCCACGCCGTAAGTTAAGCGTTCGATGCGTAACGGCAGAACTCGAATACCCTGCGGAGTGCTCAGGTCCGCCGCATCTCCTGGGTCCGTGGGGTTGGCCGGCTGACGATGGTTGGAGTGGCCTCCTTGAAGCCATTGTCAGTCGGCCGCCTTCATCCTGTTGGGTGAAGGCGGTCGCATCAGGCGCTTCTTCTTTCGACAACTCGTCTCAGCCGATTCGCCTCTTCGCATCGCGAAGGCGATCGTTGGGCGTTGTCGATTCGTGCCTATGGCCAAAAAAATTGGCCCCGCTGTCGGCGAGGCCATTTCGCGACGATAAAGAGCGGCGGCGTGCCCGCCGACGCTTTACTTGATCTTGGTTTCCTTGAACTCGACGTGCTTGCGCACGACGGGGTCGTATTTCTTGAAGGCGAGCTTCTCGGTCTTGGTGCGCGCGTTCTTCTTGGTGACGTAGAAATAGCCCGTATCCGCCGTGGACAGGAGCTTGATCTTGATCATGGCGGACTTGGCCATAGCGCTCGTTCCGATTCGAGTGAGAATAGAAAATCGTCCCCGCCGCAGCGAGCGGCGGGCGACGAATTGGCGCGCAACATACGTGCGGCGCGTGGGATGTCAAGCTATATAGGCGGTGGTCGAAAGGCGATCGCGTGACAGACGGGCTTCTTCCGTCGCCGCCGCCACCGCCAAAATCTCTCCTGCTACAACACGCCCCTATGGTGGAGCGTGATCGAAAAGTGTATCCATCGCCGCCCAAGGAGTTACAGGCAATGGCAGGTTTTGCACCCGGCGACATCGCCGCGGCGCCCGTCCCGGGCGCGCGGATTCTCGTCGTCGCGGCGAGGTTCAACGCCGACATCGTCGGCTTGCTGCGCGAGGGCGCATTGGCGGCGATCGAGCGGCTCGGCGCCCACGCCACGGTTATCGACGTGCCCGGCGCGTTGGAGATTGCAACGGCGGCCGCGATCGCGCTCGATGCGGCCGAGCGGGCCGGCGCGCCCTATGACGGTCTTGTCGCGCTCGGCTGTGTCATTCGCGGCGAGACCTATCACTTCGAGATCGTGGCGAATGAAAGCTCGCGCGCCTTGACCGACCTTTCGGTCGCGCGGCGGCTCCCCTTCGGGAATGGAATTCTCACCGTGGAAAATGACGAACAGGCGATAGTGCGCGCCGATCCGAAACAGGGCGACAAGGGCGCCGATGCGGCGCTGGCGGCGCTGTCCCTCATCCGCCTGAAGCGGAGCCTCGCATGAGCCTCGACCAACGCTCCGCCGCGCGTCTCGCCATCGTGCAGGCGCTTTATCAGATGGAGGTCGCGGGCAAGGGCCTCAACGAGATTTACGCGGAATTCGAGGCTCATTGGATCGGCCGCGAGATCGAGGGCGTGCAATATAAGCCTGCCGAGCTGACGTTCTTCCGCGACGTGCTGCAGGGCGTGCTGACCGATCAGGTGGCGATCGACCGGCAGATCGACCGCGTGCTTTCCGGCGGCTGGCCGCTGGCGCGCATCGAGGCCGTGATGCGCGCCGCCTTGCGCGCCGGCGCCTATGAGCTGCGGTCCCGGAAGGATGTGCCGGCCCGCGCCGTGATCAAGGAATATGTCGACGTCGCCGGCGCCTTTTTCGGGCCGACGGAATCGGGCATGGTCAACGCCGTGCTCGACAAGGTCGCGCGGGAAGAGCGGGCTGGGGAGATGGGGTAGCCCCCCTTCTGCCGTCTAAGGCCGCTAGGCGCGGGCCATCTCCCCACGAAGGAGAGGGCGCGCCGGCGGTCATTTTCGGAAAAACGCCTCGGCCGCGGACGTCGCCGCGCGTTTGGCCTGCGCAGCCGCCTCGAGGCGGGCGATCTCTTCTTGCAGCATCAGAATTCGCGACTCGATTTCCGCAATCGACAAAAGTTCGAGGGGCTGGCCGACGTCATAGGCGGGGCGGGGGCGGGGCGCGTCGTCTTCCGTCATGAGCTTTCCTCTTGAGGGTCAATCGACAAAATAGCTCTGATGCGCGCGCATGGAAATGTGACGCGCGCCGGGGCGCCTATTATAGCCCAAGCGGATGTATTTCCTGGAGTAATGCGCATGCGCCGCGTTCCGTCGGCTCATTCCCCCGCGCTCGCGCGCTTTCCGTTCGCGGGGGTCATGCGCGCGATAAGCAATCGCGATAAATAAAAATCCAGGAGGGGCGCCCCAGCGGGGCTGGTTGGGGCTCGGGCCGAAAAATCAGCCCTCGTCGCGACAATTGTTTAGGCCTATCTGCTATTGTGCGCCCGCGAAGCCGAACGGGGTTCGTCCGGCCGCGGCAAAGACCGGCATTCGACCGTCATTGGCGGAAAGACGAGAGCGATGACGAAGTGGGTTTACAGTTTCGGCGGCGGCGCGTCCGAGGGTTCGGCGGCCATGCGAGACCTTCTGGGCGGCAAGGGCGCCAATCTCGCTGAAATGGCGGCCCTTGGGCTGCCTGTTCCGCCGGGCTTCACCATCACCACTGAGGTCTGCGCCCATTTTTACGCCAAAGGCCGCAGCTTCCCGGCCGATCTCGAGGCGCAGGTCGAGGCCGCGCTGGCGGAGATCGGGCGCGTCGCCGGCCACGCTTTCGACGACCCCAATTGGCCGCTGCTCGTCTCCGTGCGCTCCGGCGCGCGCGCCTCCATGCCCGGCATGATGGATACGGTGCTCAATCTCGGCCTCAACGACGAGACCGTCGAGGCGCTCGCCAATTACTCGGGCGACGCGCGCTTCGCCTGGGACTGCTACCGGCGCTTCGTCGAGATGTATTCCTCGGTCGTGCTCGGCGTCGAGCATCATATTTTCGAGGATGCGCTGGAGGAGCTGAAAGAATCGAAGGGGCTGACGCTCGATACGCAGTTGACGGCCGATGATTGGCGCGCGGCGGTGAAGCAGTTCAAGGCCATCATCGAAGCCAATGCCGGCGTCGCCTTCCCGCAGGACCCGCGCGCGCAGCTCTGGGGCGCGATCAAGGCGGTCTTCTCCTCCTGGATGAACCACCGCGCCATCGTCTATCGCCATCTGCACAATATCCCCGAGAACTGGGGCACGGCCGTCAATGTGCAGGCCATGGTGTTCGGCAATCTCGACGCCAATTCAGCGACCGGCGTCGCCTTCACGCGCAATCCCTCGACCGGCGTGAAGGAGCTTTACGGCGAATATCTGCTGAACGCTCAAGGCGAGGACGTCGTCGCCGGCCTGCGCACGCCGCAGCCGCTGACCGAAGTCGCCAGCCGCGCCTCGCCGGGCGAGAAGATTTCGCTCGAAGCGACCATGCCGAAAGTCTTCGCGGAATTCGTGCAGGTCGCCGACCGTCTCGAACGCCATTATCGCGATATGCAGGACATGGAGTTCACCATCGAGCGCGGCAAATTATGGATGCTGCAGACGCGTTCGGGCAAGCGCACGGCGCGCGCCGCCTTGAAGCTCGCGGTCGATATGGCGAAAGAAGGCCTCATCACGCGGGAAGAAGCGCTGCTGCGCGTCGAGCCGACCTCGCTCGATCAATTGCTGCACCCGACGATCGACCCCGCCGCCCGGCGCGACATTCTGGCGACCGGCCTGCCGGCCTCGCCCGGCGCGGCCTTCGGCGAGATCGTCTTCAACCCGGAAGAAGCGGCGGCCTTCGCGGCCTCGGGGCGCAAGGTCATTCTGGTGCGCACCGAGACGAGCCCGGAGGACATTCATGGCATGCACGCCGCCGAGGGCATTCTGACGGCGCGCGGCGGCATGACCTCACATGCGGCGGTCGTGGCGCGCGGCATGGGCAAGCCCTGCGTCACAGGCGTCGGCGCCTTGCGCATCGACTATGAGGAGCAATGCTTCACGATCGCCGGCAAGCGTTTCGTGAAGGGTGACAAGCTGACGATCGACGGCTCCGCCGGCCATGTCATCGCCGGCGAGGTGAAGATGCAGCGGCCCGAGCTTACCGGCGAATTCGCCGTGCTGATGGGCTGGGCCGATCAGGTGCGCCGCCTCAAGGTGCGCGCCAACGCCGAGACGCCGTCGGACGCGCGCGCGGCGCGCCGCTTCGGCGCCGAGGGCATCGGTCTCGCGCGCACCGAGCATATGTTCTTCGAGGGTGAACGTATCGTCGCCGTGCGCGAGATGATATTGGCCGACGACGCGGAGGGGCGGCGCGCGGCGCTCGCCAAGCTGCTGCCGATCCAGCGTGAGGATTTCAAGCATCTCTTCGAGATCATGGCGGGGCTGCCGGTGACGATCCGTCTGCTCGATCCGCCCTTGCACGAGTTTTTGCCGCATACCGACAGCGAGCTTGCGCAGGTGGCGCGCGCCATGGGCGCAGATCCCGTGAAGCTGCGTCGTCGCGCGCTGCAGCTTTCCGAATTCAACCCGATGCTGGGTTTCCGCGGCGTGCGTCTCGCGGTGGTTTTCCCCGAGATCGTCGACATGCAGGCGCGCGCGATTTTCGAGGCGGCGATCGAGGCGAGCCTCTCGACCGGCGCGCCCGCGCAGATCGAGATCATGGCGCCGCTCGTGTTTTCGCGGGCCGAGCTCGATCTCGTCAACGCCCGCGTCGACGCCATGGCGAAGCTCGTCGAGGACGAGACGGGCCTTCGCCCGCGCTACCACATCGGCACAATGATCGAGCTGCCGCGCGCCGCGCTGCGGGCGGGCGAGATCGCGCCCTCGGCCGATTTCTTCTCCTTCGGCACCAACGACCTCACACAGACGACGCTCGGCATTTCGCGCGACGACTCAGGCTCGTTCCTCGGCGCCTATATCGAGAAGGGCGTGCTGCCGCATGACCCCTTCGTGTCGATCGACCAGGAAGGCGTCGGCGAGCTTGTCGCGCTCGGCTGCCAGCGGGCGCGCGCCGCGCGCCCCGACATTGCGCTCGGCGTCTGCGGCGAGCATGGCGGCGATCCGGCGTCGGTCGCCTTCTTCGAGAAGATCGGCATCGACTATGTCTCCTGCTCGCCCTTCCGCGTGCCGATCGCGCGGCTGGCCGCGGCGCAAGCGGCTTTGGGCAAGACGGCGGAAGGAACGGCGTAGCGCCGGCCCGGCCGTTCGTCAGGCCTGCTCGGGGGCGGCGGCGGGTTGGAGAGGGGCGCCCGCCATATCGTCTTCGACGTGGTTTTCCTCAAACCGGCGCACGATCAATCGCACGAGGTAAAGCCCGAATTCCGGGTTCTGGAAATAGAGCTGCTCGAACTGCTCATAGGTGATCGCCAGCAGGCGGACGTCCGTGACGCATCTCGCGCTCGCCGTGCGCTTGCCAGTCTTTGTGAAAAGCGCCATCTCGCCGAAAAGCGCGCCGGGTCCGATCGTCACGCCGCGCTCGATGATCTCGACCTGGCCTTCGACCACGACATAGGCCTCTCCGCCCACGTCGCCCTTCTTGAAGATGAAGTCCGTCGCCGGCAGGCTCTCCGGGTGCATGAAGGGCTTCAGCCATTCGATGTTGAGATCGTTGGCGTTGGCTTCGCGCACGCTGTCGATCAGGCGGCGCATCTCCCGCAGGCGCGAGAAGTTGAGCGGCAGATTGATCGCGTGCTTGGCGATGGTCGGGAAGGTTCCGGTCAGCAGCCCGTAAGTCAGGCCGAGGCAATTGCAGACCATGGCGGTGATCCGCAACGGAATCATGCGCTTCATATAGGCGCTGCCGACGACGGTCGCGGCTTCCGCCCAGGCCAGGGCGGCTAAGGCGACGCCTCCGGCGGCCTTGCCGGCGTCGGAGGTCGCCCAGGTCGTGACGGCGTCGATGAGGTCGGACATTCTCGCTCCTTGCGGTTGCGTCCGCGCTTAGCCGTTGCGCGGGCCGCAGACAAGCGCCCATAACGCCGTCGGCTGCGGACTTTCCTGCGCGCTGACGCACATTTCCCGTCTTGTGAGATCCGCTTGATCGGCGCCGTGCCATTCCCGACGCTCGCAAAGCGAGCGATCGGGAATCCAGAGCCGAATCAGCGTATTTGTGGCTCTGGATTCCCGGTCGGGCTTTCAGCCCGCCGGGAATGACACTCCCCATTCCGAGCTGTTCAAGCGGAAACAGTATCGTGCGGCAGGCGGCAAGACCCGATCAGCCCTCCGCCGCTCTCTTCAAATTCAGCTCCAGCAGCTTGGCCAGCGCGTCTTCAGTTGAAATATCCTCGGGCCAGCCATAGGCGGCGGTCACGGCGCGGTCGAGCTTGTCATGCGCGTTGACGAGCCATTGCGGGCGCTGGTTGTAGAGATTGGTCAGCGTGCGCTCTTTGAGCTTCACGGCGGCTTGCGCGTCTTTCGGCAGGATGCGGTCGGGATAGCCCGGAACGACCTCGGGAACGATCTCGACGAGGTCCGGCGGATTGAGCCAGTTGCGCCGCGCCTCGTCCAGCGCCCGCGCGGCCTCGGCGATGCGCTGGGCGCGGGGATCGTCGGCGTAATCGGCGGCGGGGATGTTGGGCGTAAGGCCTTCGGGGAAGGGGAAGGTTTCGAAGGTGGTGGTGGGCGTGTAGCGGGGGCGGTCTTCGAGCGACGTGCCGAGCCGCAGCGACCACGCCTCGTGGAAGCGCGAATGGAGGATGCCGAAGGTCGTGTCGTCGTCGCGAGCGATGGCGATGAGTTGATGATCGGCGCAGACGCTAGCGAGCTCCCAGCCGAACAATCGGTGTTTCGCAACGGTTGGCGTCACAATGTAACGCGCCTCCCCGCCGTCATGCCCGGCCTTGTGCCGGGCATCCACGCCGTCGTGCGCGGCGGCCTGGCGTGGATGGCCGGGACGAGCCCGGCCATGACGCGCCGAGAGCGCGTTGATCGCATCCCACATTTCTGGGCGAGGGCGCTCATGCCGCCACCAGCTTTTCGCGTACCCGCGTGATTGGATGGCTTCGCGCGCCGGTCGTGCGTGCTCGCATATATACTGAAAGGGCTCCTCGTAGAGCGCCGCCTCTTCCTCGCTCATCGTCCAGCCGAAATCGACGATCCACATGTCGCGCGGGCGGCGCGTGACGTCGATGCCGTTGGCCCAAGGGCGCAGCACGTCGCTATTGGGCCCGCCATTGGGATTTAGCGGCGCCTTCAGCCACGAACGCGCAAGCTCGCCCGGCACATCGAAAGCGCCGCCCTTGGTGTCGCCCATGAAGGCGACGCCCTCATTCTCTTTCAGCCGCTTCGCACGCGTAAGATCGGCGCCCCGCGCAGTAAGATCGGCGTTGATCGTTCCCACGACCGCGCCATCGAGCCGGCGAGCAACCTCATCCTGAGGAGCCTGCGAAGCAGGCGTCTCGAAGGACGAGGTTGCGTGATCCGCCCTCGTGCTTCGAGACGCGCCCTTCAGGCGCTCCTCAGCATGAGGGCTTGGTTGCGAGGCTGCGCCACCCGCCCTCGTGCTTCGAGATGGGCGCTGCGCGTTCTCCTCCGTATGAGGGTGCGCAAAACACACGATGCTCACCCGCACCGCCGCGCCCTCGACCGTCCACGGCTCGTCGCTCCACGCCTCGAAGATCGCGCCCGCCTCGGCGATCGGCTCCAGCACGCGGCGATTGGCGCCGCCGCGAATGGAATTCGTCGCAACGAGGCCGGCGCTTTTCGCGCGGCCAGAACACACCATGGCCCACGCCTTGGCGAACCAGTAACAGACAAGATCGGCCTCGGCGGGCATACGGCCGTCATAGGCGGCGAAAAGCCGATCGACGTAGCCGTCGCCCAACCCCCTGCGCAGCAGCTTCCCGCCCAAAAACGGCGGGTTCCCAACGATAAAATCCGCCTCCGGCCACGCCGCCTCTTTCCCGTCCGCCGTCAGCACCGCGTCTCGTTGCTCGATGGAATCGAGCTTTTTGAGAAACGGCTGCGGGCGGGTGAAGATGGCGTTCTTGATCGCCCACTGAATGTCGCCGATCCAGATGGTCGTGCGCGCCAGCTCGGCCGCAAAAGGGTTGATTTCGATCCCGTGCAGAATTTCCGGCCCCACGCGCGTCGTGGGGCGGTCGAGGCCCAGCGTCTCGCAATCGTTGATCGCCGCATATTCGAGGTCCTTCACGCCCTGCAGCGCGAGATAGAGAAAGTTGCCCGAGCCGCAGGCGGGGTCGAGTATGCGCAGCTTCGTCAGCCGCTCGATGAAATCGTCGCGAAGCTTCTCGGCTTTCGCGCGCGCGGCGGCGATCTTCTTTCCCTGATTGCGCGCGCCCTCGCGGCCCGCGAGACCCGCCTCGCGCGCGGGAGCCATCGCCCTCTCGATCTCGCCCCGCACATCGGCCCATTCGCGACGCAAGGGCCGCAGCACGACCGGCTCGACGATGAGCATGATCTTTTCGGGATCGGTGTAATGGGCGCCGATCTGCGCGCGCTTGTCAGGATCGAGAAAGCGCTCGAACAGCGTGCCGAAAATGGTCGGGTCGATGAGGCTCCAATCGAGGCTCGTGGCGTCGATGAGGTTTTGGATGTCGACATGCGCCAGCGGCAAGGCGCGGCTGCCGTCGAAGAGCCCGCCGTTGAACCAGGCGATCTCGGTCAGGTCCAGCTCGCCGCCCTTCTCCATCTGCTCGAAGAGCTTGTCGAAGTAATCCTTCGATTTCGCCGGTCGCCGCTCGCACGTGAGCAGCAGCTTTTTCAGCAGGCCCTCGGGGAGAAGCTTCACGCTGTCGGCGAAGAAGCAGAAGACGAGCTGGTTGACGAAATGCGCAACCGCCTCTCGATCCGGGTGGCGGCTCTGCAGCGCGTCGGAGACGGCCTGGAACTTATCGGCGGCGTCGCTCGTGAGCTTGGCGCGCGTGCGGACAGGCTTCAGCGCCTCCGGCTCGTGAAAGACCGCGCGCAGCAGCTTGAATTTTTCCGGATCAGCGAGTTCTTCGAGCTCGAACTCGTATTTTTTGGTTTCGAGATTGGTCCAGGTCGTCTTGATCTGGAAGCGGATGGTGTCGCAGGCGACGAGCAGCGGCGGGCTTTCGAGCGAGGCGGCGTAGCGCGTGAGCTGCGCCATGGCGTCGTCGAGATTGCGTTTGCGCTTCTTATATTCCCAGGCGAAATAGCCCTTCTTCCAGACATCCGCCCAGCCGTCGCCGCCGCCGACGATGGCCGCGCCCTTTTCAAAGGTGAATTCCTTGCCGGTCGGATCGACCTCGGCTGGCGTGGGATGGCCGAAAAGATGACACAGGTCGATGAAATGCTCCTGTGCGGCCGCGCGCTCGGTCAGCGCGTGGTTCTTCCATTTGCGAATGAATTCATGCGGCGTCATGGCCGGTGACTAGCACAATTCCGGCGCAGGCACCGCTCCCCGGCCAGGCCCGCTGGACTTTCCCGCGCGCTTACGCACATCTCTCGTCATGCGACAAATGACGAGACTCCTCAAAATCGAGACAGGCGGGCGCGGCTTTTACGAGTTCACGTCGGGGCTCACGGATTTTGTGCGCAGCGCGCGCATGGGCGAGGGGCTGCTGACGGTCTTCTGCCGGCACACCTCGGCGTCGCTTCTCATTCAGGAGAACGCCGATCCGAGCGTTTTGCGCGATCTGGAGAATGTCTTCGCGCGGCTCGCGCCCGAGGGCGCGGATTATGCGCACGACACGGAAGGGCCTGACGACATGCCGGCGCATATTCGCGCGGCGCTGACGCAGACGCAGTTGTCGATCCCGATTATCGGCGGCGCGCTGGCCCTTGGCGCGTGGCAGGGCGCCTTCCTCTTCGAGCACCGGCGGCGGCCGCATCGGCGCGAGATCGCCTTGCATGTGATCGGGGAATAAGGACGGCTGTCAGTCCCGGCGCTTCGCGCGATAGGGCTCCAGAATAGAAACGACGTTATTTTGGCCCTGGATTCCCGCCGGGAATGACAAGTCTCCGCTCGATTGGTTCGGCGCCATCCCCGACGCTCGCGCCGTTCGGACACACAGGGACACACCGCTGTCATTGCGAGGAGGCGGAGCCGACGAAGCAAACCAGAGCCGCATCGCCGCCCTGGATTGCTTCGCTGCGCTCGCAATGACGGGCTCTGGGCAAAATCAGCGCTCTGGCTCTGGATTCCCGATCGGGCCTTTGGCCCGTCGGGAATGACACGGCTCCAAGTCGGCGGCTAACCGGCGTGAGCGCGCACGGGGTGGCGCATCATTCGGGGCAGCACAAGATGCGGCAGCACGCCCTCGCGGATCACCGCCCGGCGCAACGGTCCGAGCGCCGCCACGGCGATGAAGCTTGCGCCGCGGAAGAGATCGACCGGCAGATAGGGGATGATGAGCGAGCGGTTGAGCACGTCGACGCCATTGGTGCGGAAGCCGATGTCGGCGCGGCGGTGGCGATCGTAGCGGATAAGCGCGCGCGAGAGCTCGCGCTCGTTGCGCAGATCGACGCTCGCAAGGCAGTCTTCGAGATCGGCGACGTCGCGCAGGCTGAGGTTCAACCCTTGCGCGCCGATCGGCGGGAAGATGTGGCAGGTCTCGCCGACGAGCGCCAGGCGGCCTTTGGCGTGCTGCGACACCTGCATCCCGCCCATGCGGAACTGGCCGATGTCGCTTTCGATCTTCATCGCGCCGAACTCGGACTTGGCGTAGTCCTCGATCTCATATTCCAGCTCCTCGCGCGGCTTGGCGAGGCGGCGGCGCGCATCGTCGACGCTCATCAGCCAGACGAGGCTCGAACGATGCGGCGCGTCCTCGCGCGGGGGCAGCGGCACCAGCGTGAAGGGGCCGGAGCGCGTATGCCACTCGGTCGAAATATTGTCGTGCGGGAACTCGTGCCGCAGCATCATGGTGAGCGCGACCTGAGGGTAGGTCCACTCTTTCACGTCGATGCCGGCGACGGCGCGCGCGCGGCTGTTGCGGCCGTCGGCGGCGACGATGAAATCCGCCTCCAGCCGCCGTCCGTCGGCGAGCAAAGCGGCGGCGCAAGCGCCATTGACCTCATAATCGGCGATGTCGGCGTCGATGAACTGGATCTCCGGATGCGCGCGCACGAGGTCGAGCAGCACGCCGACGAGTTCGTCGTTGGAGATATTGACGCCCAGCGCCGGCAGGTCGATCTCGCTGGCGCGCAGCGTCAGCTCCGGCACGGGAAAGAGCTGATCCGTGTCGTCGATCATGCGGATGCCCTCGATCGGGCAGGCGAGCGCCTTCACCTGCTCCAGCGCGCCAAGCGCGTCGAGGAAGCGGACGGAGGCCTCGAAGAGCGCGATGGTGCGGCCGGGCAGGGGCGGCGGAATGCGGCCGACCAGCGCCGTCTTGAGCCCCGAGCGCGCAAAGGCCAGCGCCGCCGCGAGCCCGGTCGAGCCGGCGCCGGCCACGAGAATATCGGTCTTCGTCGTCTCGCCGGTCGGCGCGGAAGGCTGGGTCATCGCTCATGATCTCCTTGATCTTCGCGCTCTCTATATAGGGGGAGGCGCGCAAGGGCGAGGGCGGTTGCGCGCGCCTAAGGTTGCGGCTTTGAGCTTTGCGAGTTTGGGCGGTAAATGGGGCGACAGGCGGGACGGTCTCCCCGGTTTTTCCCGCCGTTTGCATTGGCGAGTGGAGGTTTCGATGGTCAAGGCGATTCGCGTGCACCACCCGGGCGGCCCCGAGGCGCTGCAGCTCGAAGAGGTGGACCTGCCGGCCCCGGGGCCGGGCGAGGTGCAGATTCGCCATCGCGCCATCGGCGTGAACTTTATCGACATCTATCGCCGGACGGGAGCGTATCCGGCTCAATATCCTTTCATTCCCGGCCATGAGGGGGCGGGGCAGATTGTCGCGGTCGGCGAGGGCGTGACCGACTTCGAGGAAGGCGACCGCGTCGCTTATGTGGGCGCGCTCGGCGGCTACAGCGAGGCGCGCAACATCGCCGCCGATTCGGTGATCCATCTGCCCAAATCGGTGAGCTATGAGCAGGGCGCCGTGGTGATGCTCAAGGGCCTCACCGCGCAATATCTCCTGCGCCGCACCTTCCGGGTGAAGAAGGGCCATCGCGTGCTGGTGCATGCCGGGGCGGGCGGCGTCGGCCAGCTTCTGTGCCAATGGGCGGATGCGCTCGGGGCCAAGGTCATCGCCACCGTGGGCTCGCCCGATAAGGCGGAGATCGCTCTCAAAGCCGGCGCGCGGGACGCGATTCTTTACCGCACCGAGAAATTCGAGGAGCGCGTGAAGGAGATCACCAAGGGCAAATTATGCGACGTCGTCTATGACGGCGTCGGACGCGCGACCTTCCCGGCTTCGCTCGACTGTCTCGCGCCCTTCGGCTTGTTCGTGAGCTTCGGCTCGGCTTCCGGGCCGATCGAGAGCTTCGACATCGGGCTGTTGACGCAGAAAGGCTCGCTCTTTGCGACCCGGCCCTCGCTGTTCGACCATATCGCCAAGCGCCGCGACTATGAGGATATGGCCGAGGACATGTTCCACGCCATCAAGAGGGGCCATCTGACGATCGAGCCGCCGCAAAGCTTTCCGCTGGCGGAGGCGGCGCAGGTCCATGCGGCGCTCGAATCGCGCCAGACGGCGGGATCGATGGTGCTGATTCCCTGACGCCGTTCCTGCCTGAATGGCGCGCGTTGGGAAATCCGGAGCTGCCGGTCCAATCGAGTGATTCGGGGGGTCCTAGCTCGATTGGATGACTTCCGAATTACAATTCATGCTTGTGTTGCCGATTGGCCACGCGCGAAACGGAGTCGGTTGTAAATTGCTCGCAACATTTTGAAATCATGCTCATTTCTAGTGGGCATCGGGTCGTTGGGCGTTGAAAAATCCAGTGGAAAACCGGGGTTTTTGGCGCTCCAGCTCGAGCCTGCGACGAAAAAGCCGCGAGCATTTTTCCCAAAATGGGCTATCTTGAATATGTTCCGGCTTTGAGGTTCCTCCCACCTCTCGATTAGCCCGAACCGCCTCAAAGACCCGGCCGTCGACGCCGGGTTTTTTTCGGCTCCCGCCCGGCAGCCGGGCCAGTTTCATGTTGCAATACGGGACAAAGAGTCCCATCCTCTAGGCGCGGCCGGAAATTGGCCGTGAAGCATGAGGGTTGCAACGCTGTCGACAAGTGTTCATCCGGGAGCGGGCGTCACCGTCTCCCAGCCGAAGATCGGCGCGCGAGCGCCGCTTGGCGGCTCGATCGTGCAAAATGTCCTCAACGCCCTGGACGAGACAAAGGCCGAGGACATCATCTCCATCGATCTGCGCGGAAAGACGGCGCTCGCCGATGAAATGATCATCGCGACGGGCCGCTCGACCGTGCATGTCGGCGCCATTGCCGACAAGGCGATCAAGGCCTTCAAGGCGGCGGGCGTTTCGGCGCGCGTCGAGGGCCTGCCCCAGTGCGACTGGGTGCTGATCGACGCCGGCGACATCATCGTCCACATTTTCCGTCCCGAGGTGCGCCAGTTCTACAACCTCGAGAAAATGTGGGGCGGCGATCGCCCGGTGGAGATGCGGCTGGTCTGACGCATCATCCCCAAAAGTGCGCAGCGGTTTTGGGGGAAAGATGATGCGAAAGAGCGCATCATCCCCAAAAGTGCGCAGCGGTTTTGGGGCAAAGATGATGCGAGAAAGATAGCCGCGTGCGATTGGGCATCATATGCGTGGGCCGGTTGAAGGCCGGCCCCGAGCGCGAGATCTACGCGCGCTACGCCGAGCGCATCGCCGCGCTGCGGCGCATCGGGCTTGACGGCCTCGATCTCAAGGAAATCGACGAAAGCAAAGCCAAGAGCCCGGCCGAGCGCATGGCGCGCGAGGGCGAGGAGATGCTCGCGCTGCTACCGGAGGAATCGGCGCTCGTCGTCTTCGACGAGCGCGGCAAGGCGGCGGATAGCGCGGCTTTCGCCGCCTTCATCGGCCGCGAGCGCGATGCGGGGCGCAAGGCCATGTGGTTTGCGATCGGCGGCTCGGAGGGGCTCGATGCCCGCGTGCGGGCGCGGGCGACGGCGGTGTTTTCCTTTGGCGCGATGACGCTGCCGCATCAGATTGTTCGCATACTGGCGGCTGAGCAGATTTACCGGGCGATGACGATTTTATCGGGCCATCCGTACCATCGGGCGTGAGCCTCTCGCCGTCATTGCGAGGAGCCAAGCGACGAAGCAATCCAGAGCCACATTGCTGCCCTGGATTGCTTCGCTTCGCTCGCAATGACGGATCTAGCCCCCTACACCCGCTGCTCATGCATCGTCTTCTGCAGCCGGCCCATGGCCTGCTCTACTTTCTGGAAATCGCCGCGCAAGGCTTTCAGCGCATAGCGTTCCTGGTCGATCTCATGCTGGGTGCGGAAGCCCAGCCGGCGCAGCAGCGGCAGCGGCGGGCACCAGCCCTGGACGGCGTGCTGGAACAAGAACCCGGCGACGAAGACCGGCACGGCGAGCCAGCGGCGATCGGCGACGATCCCCGCCGCGAGACCCGCGAGGGCCAGCGTCGAGGCGTTGGCTTCGAGCGCGCGCTCGACGTCCCATTCGCGATCGAGCTCGTCGATGCGCTCGTCGATCTTGCCGGGATGCAGCGCGAAATAGACGAGCCGCTCCGTCATCGCCTCGTGGATCATGCGGTTGACGGCATCGCTCGTGTGGTTCTGGACGCGATCGACGGCTGCGGCTGTGGCCATGGCGGGGACCTCTCCTGACCAAGCGCCAACCGGCGAGCCGCCGCGAAGTTCCCTCGGGCGGACCGTCGGCGGCGCGGGGATTACGGTCTTTACCGCCCCGCCGTCCTGCGCTAAACCTCACCCGTAACGAGCCCTTCGCGTTACCGCGTGGGGCTTTTGCCGTTTTAAGAAGCGTGAAGACAAGATCATGGCGAATGTGGCGGTGGTCGGCGCCCAATGGGGCGACGAGGGCAAGGGCAAGATCGTCGACTGGCTGTCGCTGGAGGCGGATGTCGTCGTGCGCTTCCAGGGCGGCCACAACGCCGGCCATACGCTCGTCATCGACAGCACGACCTATAAGCTCGCGCTGCTGCCCTCCGGCATCGTCCGGCCGGGCAAGCTCTCGGTCATCGGCAATGGAGTCGTGGTCGATCCGCATTTCCTCGTGGGCGAGATCGAGCGGCTGCGGGCGCAGGGCGTCGAGATCGCGCCGGAGAATTTCAAGGTCGCCGAGAACGCGCCGCTCATCCTGTCGCTGCATCGCGAGCTCGACGCTCACCGCGAGGAGGCTTCGGGCGGCGGCGCCAAGATCGGCACGACCAAGCGCGGCATCGGCCCCGCCTATGAGGACAAGGTCGGCCGCCGCGCCATCCGCCTGATGGACCTCGCCGAGCCGGATACGCTCGACGACAAGATCGAGCGCGTTCTCGCCCATCACAATCCGCTGCGCCGGGGCCTCGGCCTACCGGAAGTCGCGCCGCAGACGCTGCGCGAGGAGCTGCTCTCGGTCGCGCCGAAAATCCTGCCCTTCATGGACGCAGTGTGGGATTTGCTCGACGATCAGCGCCGCGCCGGCAAGCGCATCCTGTTCGAGGGCGCGCAGGGCGTGCTGCTCGACGTCGACCACGGCACTTATCCCTATGTCACCTCGTCCAACACCGTCGCGGCTTCGGCGGCGAGCGGCTCGGGTCTGGGGCCGGGGGCGATCGGCTATGTGCTCGGCATCGCCAAGGCCTATACGACGCGTGTCGGCGGCGGGCCGTTCCCGACCGAGCTGACCGACAGCATTGGCGAGCTGATTGGCGACCGCGGCCATGAATTCGGCACCAATACGGGCCGGCGGCGGCGCTGCGGCTGGTTTGACGCGGTGCTGACGCGCCAGGCGGTGAAGACCTCCGGCATCAACGGCATTGCGCTCACAAAGCTCGACATTCTGGACGGCTTCGACGAGATCAAGATCTGCACGCATTACATGCTCGACGGCAAGCGCATCGACCGCCTGCCGGCCTCGCAGTCGGCGCAGGCGCGGGTGACGCCCGTCTATGAAAGCTTCCCCGGCTGGAAGGAGACGACGAGCGGCGCGCGTAGCTGGGCGGAGCTTCCGGCGCAGGCGATCAAATATGTCCGCCGCATCGAGGAGCTGATCGGCGCGCCCGTGGCGCTGCTCTCGACGAGCCCCGAGCGCGACGACACAATTCTGGTGCATAATCCTTTCCAGGATTGACGGCTTCGGCTTGAGCGGCTCGCATTGGGGAGTGTCATTTCTGGCCGACGCTCGCGCCGTTTGGACAGGCAAGAAATCACCGCCGTCATTTGCGAGGAGCGCAGCGACGAAGCAATCCAGAGCCGCATCGCCGCCCTGGATTGCTTCGCTTCGCTCGCAATGACGGGCTCTGGGCAAAACCGCGCTCTTGCGCCCTGGATTCCCGATCGCTCGCTTCGCGAGCGATCGGGCATGACGTGCGCGAGCGGGAGGCGCGTTAGGCCCGGCGCCGGTGGCGCCCGCCGGGCTTTTCATCGGCCGGGCCGGTGCGCGGCAGGAGCTGGGTCAGCGGGGCAGGCGCGCCATGTTGCGTGAGGAGCGCTTCCATGCCCGCGGCGTCGAGCGGGCGGCTGAATAGAAAGCCCTGCGCTTCCTCGCAGCCTAAACCCTTCAAAAACTCGGCTTGAGCCGCAGTTTCGATTCCCTCCGCCAGGACTTTCAGATGCAGGCTGTGGCCCAGCGCGACGATCGCGCGGGTGATCGCCGCTTCATTCTCGCCGCTGGGAAGATCGGAGACGAAGGAGCGGTCGATCTTCAGCTTATTGACGGGCAGGCGTTTCAGATAGGCCAGGGAGGATTGCCCCGTTCCGAAATCGTCGATCGCCAGCGATACGCCGCAAGAGCGAAGCCCGTCGAGAACTTTCACGTTCTTCTGGGCTTGCCGCATGACATAGGTCTCGGTGATCTCTAGCTCGAGAAATTTGGACGGCAATCCCGTCTCGGCCAGGACATCCGCCACGAGGCCGACGAGATCCGAGCGCTCGATCTGCACGCCGGAAATATTCACGGCGATGCGATGCAGCCCCAATCCCTTGCGCATCCATTCCATCGCCTGGCGGCAGGCGGCGCGCAGCGCCCATTCGCCGAGCTGCGTTATCAGGCTCGTCTCTTCGGCGATGGGAATGAATTTATCGGGCGGAATGATCCCGCGCTCGGGGTGGCGCCAGCGCAAGAGCGCCTCGGAGCCGACGAGCCTTCCGTCGGCGAGATCGACTTGCGGCTGATAGTTCAGGTACAGCTCGCCCTGTTCCAGCGCCTTGCGCAGCTCGCCTTCCAGGAATTGCCGCTCCTGCGCCTGATCGGTCAGATGCGATCTGTAGAACAGATATTTGCCGCGCCCTTCCTCCTTGGCTTGATACATCGCGAGATCGGCGTTCTTGATCAGCGTCGCCGAGTCTTCGCCGTCGCCAGGATAGCAGCTCAGGCCGATCGACGCGCCGACCTCCAGCCGATGGCCTTGCACGATGAAGGGGCTGGATAAAACCGCGATGATCTTGTGGGCGACCTCCTGGCCGTCCTCCGGACCTTGGGTGTTTTGCAGCAGCACGACGAATTCGTCGCCGCCCAAACGGGCGATCATGGCGCCCTGCCGCAGGTTCTGCATCAACCGCCGCGCGACGGCGCGCAGAAGCTCGTCGCCGATCGGGTGGCCCAGGCTGTCATTGATATATTTGAACCGATCGAGGTCGAGAAAGAGCAGACACATTTTTCTCCCGGTCCGATGGGCCAATTTCATGGCCTGCTCGCAGCGTTCGTTGAAGAGCTGGCGGTTGGGAAGATCGGTAAGGGAGTCGTAATAGGCCAAATGGTGGATATGCGCCGCCGAACGCTTCTGCTCGGTCAGATCGTAGAAGACGCTGATGTAGTTTTTCACGCTGCCGTCGCCGTCGCGCACCGCCGAAATATTCTGCCAAAGCGGGATGCTGTCGCCGTCCTTGCGGCGATCCCAGATTTCCCCGTGCCATTCGCCCTCGCTCTTCAGCTTGCTCCAAAGCTGCTTGAAGAAGGCCGTGTTGTGCCGTTTCGATCTGAAGATATTCGTTCTCTTGCCGATGACGTCGTCGGGGGCGTAACCGAGAATACGGCTGAACGCGGGATTGACCTTGATGATCCGCGCCTCTGCGTCGGTGATCACCACGCCGTTCAGGCTGGTTTCGAAAACGCTGGCCGCCAGGTTCAACTGCTCGTCGGTCTGCCGCTGGGCGGTGACGTCCTGCAGGGTTCCGTTCGCCCGTACTGGTCTTCCGTTTTCGTCGCAGAGCGTCACGCCCCGGAGCTGCGCCCATTTGATCCTGCCGCCCCCGAGACGGAGGCGGCAGCTTGCGTTGAAAAGGCGACGGTCGCGGATCGACGCCTGGAAGGCTTCGTCCACCGCCTGGCGGTCCTCCGGATGGATGATTGCGAGACAATCGTCGTATCGTCGTGGCAGCGCGCTCGTCTCGCAGATATGGGCCATTTCCTCGGACCGATAGATCACCTCATTCGTGGTCAGATCGAGTTCCCAGCGGCCGATTTGGGCGATGCGCTGCGCTTCCCTTAGCTCCCGCTCGCTGTCGAGCAGCGCGTCATGTTGCTTCTTGATCGCGGTGATGTCGGTGGCGCAGACGACGGCGCCTTCCTCCTTGCCCTTGGGGTCGTGCTGGAGGGTCGCTTCCAGCCAGTAGAAGCGATACTGGCCGTCTTTCGCGAGGAGCCGATGTTCGGCCGCATAGGAGCCTGCGCCGCGCACGCGCTCGAACAATGGCGAATGCGCCGGCCAGGGCAGGCGGGGGAGCGATTGCTCGAGCCGGCGCCTTTCCTCCGGCGGCAGCCATTCGTCGAGGACGCGCTCCGCGATCTCTCCCTCCGGCGCGCATAAGTCGACCGAGAAGCGACGATTGACTCGGCCAATCCGTCCCTCGGGCCCGAGAACGATCAAGAGGGCGCTGGACGTGTCCATCACGCGCTGGGTGAAGTTCGCCAGATTGGCCTGCCGCTGATTGGCCTCCTGCAGGGCCTCCGCCTGCAGCTCCATCGTGCGCAGCATCTCGTCCGTCTGCGCGGCGTCGAGGCTCATCTGCTCCTGAATGGCGGCGTTGGCGAGGCGGAGCGACTCGACCTCGGCGCGCAGGCGTTCCACTTCTTGTGTGAGCGCGTCTTCACTCATGGCGGTCATTCTCGAAATAGGCGCCGAGCAGCATGGCGACCTCGTCCACGGCGCGCGCGACCGGCTTTGAAAGCCCAATGTGAAATGGCGTAATAGTCTCGACTTCCGCCCCGATGATCTTAATGGCCGGGGAGGTTTCGGGAAATGCGGCGAGCGCGCGCAGGACATAGCCGAGGCCGAGCCCGTGAGCCGCCGGCGTCGCTTCTTCCATGATCGCGGCGAGGGAGGGCCGATGCACGCGGCCTGGCCTCCCTGCGGGCGCCAGGGCGTCGACGACGATGACTTCGTCGCAGTCCTCGAAGAGCGCCAGCGCCGCCGGGCCGGGCGCGCCTGCTTCTGTCAGGCGTAGATCGGGCGGGCGCTCGCGCGCCGCCAGCCGTTCATAGACCGCCGGGCCGAAGCCGTCGTCGCCATGCAGCGGATTGCCGAAGCAGACGATATGGCGCCGGATGATGGAGGGGCTCTGGTTCATGCGTTGAAATGAACCTTCCTCCCGGTGTCCAGCATATGGACCGTGCAAACCAGACAGGGATCGTGGGACCGGATGATATGGCCGATCTCGACGGGGTCGTCGGGGTCGCGCACCTCGACGCCGACCAGGCTCTGCTCCCAATGGCCGGGCTGGCCGACGCTGTCGCGCGGCGAGGCGTTCCAGGCGGTGGGCGTGACGATCTGATATTTTTCGATGACGCCGTCTTTGATCTTGATCCAGTGGCCGAGCGCGCCACGCGCCGCCATGATCAGGCCGTAGCCGTCGCCATCGGATTCATTGGCGGGCGGGATGAAATGCTCTCCCGCGAGATCGGCGGCGAGTTGATCGAGCATGCGCCGCGCATGCAGGAATTCATGGGCGATCCGCCGCGCCCGCGCGAATTGCCGCAGCCAGGCGCCGCCGCCCTCCAATTCGTTGAGCGAGGCGATCAAAGGATCGCCGCCGATCAGCAATTCCGCGAGCGGGCCGGTCTGGACGACCTTGTCGCCATAGCGCGGCGCCTTGGACCATGTGTATCGATCGCCGCCGGGCTCGTAATTGGGGATGGTTTCGCCGTTCCACGGATGCCGGCCGCCCTCATAGTGGCGGAACCAGGAATGGCGCACATGCTCATTGATCTGGGTCTGATCGAGCGGCGCAATCGCCCCCGTCTCGCCATCGTAAAAGCCGGACGCCAGCAGAGTCGCGTCGGCGTCGGTCGTCGCAGCATCGCGCCAGGCGCCGTAGCTCAACATATGTTTGGCGCCCGCCGCCGAGCGATGCAGCCCCAGAGCGCGCACGCAGCGGCTGAGCATGCCGAGCGCGCTCGTTGCATGGGCGGGCGCGTCGAGCCAGGCGAAATAGTCTTCCGCTTTGTCGAGCGCCAGCCAACGCTCGAGCGGCGCGCCAATGATGCGCTGCTCATACCAGCGCTGCGCGTCGTCCAGCACGGCGCGGCAGGCGGAAATCCGGCGCAGATCGGCGGGAAGCGTCACGCCGCCGGGGGCCATATAGGAGGAGTGCGGCCACTGTCCGCCGAAATGCGCCACGATCTGCACGACCTTCCGCGTCACCGCGAGGGTTTCGAGATAGATCGTTCCGCGAAACGGCTCGAAGGCGGCCATGATCTCGTCGAACCAGGGTTCGGCGGCGTAGCGCGGATTGCAGAAATCCGGCGTGAAGAACAGGAAGGTCTGGCGCAGGTCGTTCTGAATGCCTTCCGCCATCAGACAGAGATTGCGGATGCGCGTGGCGTTGGGCGGCGGGACCGCGCCCCAGGCGCGCTCCAAAGCGAGCGCCGACGAATAGAGATGCGCGGTTCCGCAAATGCCGCAGACGCGCGGCGTGATCACGAGGGAGTCGCGCGGCGCCCGGCCGATGAGAATCTGCTCGAAGCCGCGATACATCGTGCCGATGGTGCGGGCTTCCGCCACCACGCCGTCGTCCAGCGTCACGGCGAGCTCGAGATCGCCCTCGACGCGGTTGAGGCTGACATTGAGTTCGACGCGCGCCATGTCA
Source organism: Methylocystis sp. JR02 (assembly GCF_030063565.1). Classification (NCBI taxonomy): domain Bacteria; kingdom Pseudomonadati; phylum Pseudomonadota; class Alphaproteobacteria; order Hyphomicrobiales; family Methylocystaceae; genus Methylocystis; species Methylocystis sp. JR02. Next base: position 348,168 of record NZ_JASIRC010000001.1, read on the forward strand.
AACGTCCATCTTTTTGTTTCGGACGCGCGCGGGCGCGGCGGCGCGGGCGAGATTCTTATAGGCCATGTAGCGGGCGCGCTCGACGCCGACCGGCAGGCGCAGCGGAATGTCGCCGATCTTCGCCGTTGCGAAGAGGTCCGTTTCGCGCGGGAAATTGGGCGCCGTGCAGCCGAAGCAGGGGACGCCCGCACGCGTCTTGCTGTTGACGCCGTTCCAAAGATCGCTGTTGCAGACCGCCTGCGTCAGCGGGCCCTGGCAGCCGAGATTGTAGAACAGGCAGGCGCGACCACCCAGCTCCAAGTCCTCGATGTCATATTCGTGGTATTCGTTCCGCGTGCAGCCCTGATGCGCCAGCGTGCTGAAGAAGGCGCTCGGCCGGTTCAGCGGATCGAGGGCGAGCGGCAGGTCCTGGGCGATCGCCTCCAGCGTCTGGGTCATGGCGTGGGGATGGGCCGGGCAGCCGGCGATATTGATGACCGGCAGGCCCGAACCGGCGCGCCAGTCCGCCGGCAAAAGGCCGCCCGGCGTCTCCCGGTCGAATTGCAGGCCGATGCAATCGGCGGGGTTGGGGCTCGCCGCGTGAACGCCGCCGAAACTGGCGCACGTGCCCATGGCGACGACGATATTTGCGCGCCGGGCGAGCGCGCGCGTGATCTCCATACGCGCCCGGCCCCGGTAGCTGTCGTAAAGGCCGGTGCCGCGCGGCGCGGTGATGACGCTGCCCTCGACGCAGAGGATGTCGAGCTTTTGGGCGCCCGACGCGATGTTTTCGATCAGCGCGTCGAAACGCTTCATCGGCGCATGCGAGAGGGAGGGGTGCCAGAGCAGCTCGATCCCGCAGGAGGCGAATAATTGCTCGAAGCTCGGCGCTTCAGCGCTCAGAATTGCAAGCGAGTCGCCGCCGCAGGCCCCGGTCTGCAACCAGAACAAGGTTTTCACGAGCGCCTCTCTCCATCACGCGCACGCCGCGATTAGGCGCTCAAAAGCTTGAGACTTCTTGAATGGTTTAGCTAGCCCTAAAATTCGCGGCTTGGTTGAGTAAGGCCGTTCGGTTGCTGTCCGGCGCCAGCGAACGCCGTTTTTTTTAAATCACGCGATCCCGTCAAAAAGCGCGGCGGCCTCGCCGAGATCGAATTCGGCGATGAGCGCGGGAGACAAAGGGTCTTCGCCGCCGAGCCAGGACTCGATCGCCGCGGGAGCCCGCAAGGCGATCTCCAGCGCTTTGGTGATCTCGTATAGACCCCAGGCGAGGCCCGACTGGCGCATGGCGTTCATCATGGCGTTTTGCACGAGACTGCGCACGACCAGATGCGGCGTCGATACGGTCGCCTCGTCTCCCTCGCCGTCGGCCGCCGAAATGCAGGCGAGCTTATCCAACGCCGCATGACCGCGGCACGCAAGCGGGCGGAGCCGATAGGCGAGGCAGAGGTCTTTCTCGATCAGCGGGCAATAGTGCTTGGCCGCCAAGCGCGACGCTTCGTCCAGGCTTCCAACCGCCTTTGCCGCCTCGGCGATGCGGCGCGGAAGGTCGATCCCCCGCGCCTCGAACGCCGGGGCGTTGACGTCCACGAAACGGGCCAGCAGGAAAACCTCGGGCGCCGTCGCCACGACGCGAAGGCGGCAGCACGCCGCGCATTCGCCATGACAGGCGATCGCCGGCGCGCCTTCGGCCTGGATGACGACATTTTTCTCGAAAAGGTCGAAAGCCTGCGCGCAAAGGGCGCCGACGAGATCAGCCTGGTTGCGTCGCGCGGCGACCGTATCGCCGAACGCCCGGCTTGTCGCCCGGAAGAAGGAAGCGGGCCCGTCCTTGCGCATATTTTCGAGTCCCTGTCGTTAGAGCGCATTCCGCAAAACTCGATAGACTTTTGCGAAATGCGCTCCAGCTTTCTCGTCCATCCGCAAAACCTATATCCCAGTTTGGCGACGACCTGCGCGGCGCGCTAGGGGAGTGGATTCCGGTGCTGGACGCTTGCTGATAATAGCCGGCGCCGAGCCGTGCAACGCTGGATGGCGGTCAAGGGCAAAACTCTAGGCGCGGCGACGCCGTCGCGAGCGGCGCGGCGTCAATGCGCTTTGTCGTGCGCGTTGTCGGGATCGTTACGCATCCAATCGGCGAGCTTGGCGAGCGCCTGCGCAATCGATCCTCGCGCCGCCGGATCGGTTATGCACGCGTCCAGCGCCGCGTCCATGCAGATGAGCCAGGCGTCGCGCTCCGCGGGGCCGATACGGAAACGCGCGTGACGCATTCTGAGCCGCGGATGGCCGCGTTTCGCCGAATAGTTCGCGGGGCCGCCCAGCCATTCGGTCAGATAGAGCTTCAGGATCGCCTTGGTCGGACCGAGGTCTGTCGTATGCATGACGCGTATCCCCCGCGCCGCCTCCATTGTGTCCATGTTGCGGTAGAACGCTTCCACCAATTGGTCGACAGTGGAGGCGCCGCCGATATGGTCGTACAAGGTCGCATTCTGAGCGTTATTCGTCGTCATCTCCGACTTCCAGCAACATGGGCGCCAGGGCGAGGCCCTCATAGCATTTGCGGTTGAACAGCGCGCATCGGGTTGTCATTCCCGACAAGCCGAAGGCCCGACCAGAGCCCGTCATTTCGAGCGAAGCGAAGCAATCCAGGGCGGCGATGCGGCCCTGGATTGCTTCATCGGCTTCGCCTCCTCGCAATGACGGCGGCAATCCAATCGAGCGGAACGCATATTATTCGTCGGCCCTCCCGACGATCATGCGGCGGCGCAAGGCGATGGAGGCGAGGGCAATTTGCTTTCCTAAAAGAAAACGGATCGAGAGCTTCGTCTCGATCCGTGTCTCTTGTGCGCTTTCCGCGCGCATGAGGTCATGCGCGCGAGTGCGGCGTTCGATTACCAGTGGCCGTGATGACCGCCGCCGTGATGGCCGCCGTGATGACCCCATCCGCCGTGATGTCCCCACCCGCCATGGTGACCCCAGCCGCCATGATGACCCCAGCCGCCGTGGTGGCCCCAGCCGTAACCGCCGCCCCAGCCATAGCCGCCGTGGTAATGGCCGGAATGGCTCCACCAGCAGCGGCCGTAGCGGCAGACCCAGACTGCATGAGCCTGCTGCAGCCCCGCAGAGTCGTTCGACTGCGCGAGCGCGTCCTTCGAGGCCGCGGGCATGGCCGAGGCGGTGAGCGGATTGGCGGCGAGCGCCGCGATCGCGACAAGCGACGCAGCCATCGTTTTGGCGTATGCGTTCATGTAAATCCTCTCGGTTACGGGGTTAAAAAAAGCAGAGTCGCCGGCGCGCTTTCTGATCGCGCGCAGGATTTCATGCGAGCGGAAAGCGCGCTAGTTGCAGCCATTGCGGCTTTCCCACATCTGGATTTCATTTACCCTGCGGCGCTCCCATCCGCGCAGGTCGCCATAGGGCGGGAAACAGCCGGGGCCGAATTCGGCGCGGGCCCGCGATGTCTTGAAGCAATATCCGTTGCGCGCATAAATTTTGTTGCGCTCGTACCAGAGTTGGCCGCAGGACATTTCCGACGGATGCTGCGCTTTCGCCGGCGCTGCGACGAGCGCCGTCCCGGCGACAACCGCCGCAAAGCTCACGCGCGCGCAAGAGAACCAAAATTGTTTCATTCTTGCTCCTTCATGCGCCCCCGAAGAGAAGCTAAAGGATCTGCTTAACCTTATATTTTCAAATCATTTTATTCGCCGCAGCCCTGTGGGGGCATGACTGGGCGGCGCAACAGTATATTACGCGAGCCTAACGAATGGTTCGAAAATCTCGCCCGTTTTGAGCATTGCCCACAGGAGATCGCAGCCCTGCGCGAAGCCGGGCGCGCACGCGGCGCGGAGATGTAGAAGGTAATTGGCGCTCCCTAGGGGACTCGAACCCCTGTTTTCGCCGTGAGAGGGCGACGTCCTAGACCGCTAGACGAAGGGAGCGGGGAGCCGCTCTATAGACCGGCCGGAGCGGCTCGGCAAGGGCCTCGCCGAGACTTTCGCGCTTTCTTTTGCCGTGATAGCCATCGGGCCTGATTTTGGGACGATGACGATGACGCAGATCCTGACCAAAGAAACGCCCGAGGCGAAAAGCCTCGAGGCCGCGCTTGCCGCCCTTGGGCGCGCCGCCCGCAAGGCGGCGCGGGCCGTGGCGCTCGCGCCAGCGCAGGTCAAGGATCAGGCGTTGCGCGTCGCGGCCTCCGAAATCCGCCGCCAGAGCGGCGCGATTCTCGCCGCCAACGCCCTCGATGTCGCTGACGCGCGGGCGCGCGGAACGGCGGGCTCCTTCATCGACCGGTTGACGCTCGACCCCGGCCGCGTCGAGGCCATCGCCCGGGGCGTCGAGGAGATTGCGGATTTGCCGGACCCGGTCGGACGGCTGCTCGCGCGATTTGAGCGGCCGAACGGCCTTGTCATCGAACGCGTCGCCACGCCGCTCGGCGTCATCGGCGTGATCTATGAGAGCCGGCCCAATGTGACTGCCGACGCCGGCGCTTTGTGCCTCAAGGCCGGCAACGCCGCGATTCTGCGCGGCGGCTCGGAGAGCCTGCGCTCGTCGCGGGCGATCCATGCCTGTCTTGTCGTGGGCCTCGCCGCCGCCGGGCTGCCGGAGGCGGCGATCTCGCTCATCGAGACGAGCGACCGCGCCGCAGTGGGCGCCATGCTCGCCGGGCTCGACGGCAATATCGACGTGATCGTGCCGCGCGGCGGCAAGAGCCTCGTCGCGCGCGTCCAGCATGAGGCGCGCGTGCCGGTCTTCGCACATCTCGAAGGCATCGTGCATGTCTTTGTCCATAGGGACGCCGATCTCGACATGGCCAAGCGCGTGCTGCTCAACGCCAAGATGCGCCGCACCGGCGTTTGCGGCGCGGCGGAGACGCTCCTCGTCGACAAAGCTTGCGCCGGGACGCATCTCGCGCCGCTTATTGCCATGTTGATCGACGCCGGCTGCGACGTGCGCGGCGACGCGGCGGCGCAGGCCGCGGATGCGCGCGTGAAGCCAGCGACGGAGGAGGACTGGCGCGCCGAATATCTCGACGCGATCATCGCCGCGAAAGTGGTGGACGGCGTCGAGGCGGCGATTGAACACATCGAGACCTATGGCTCGCATCACACCGACTGCATCATCACGCGCGACGACGCTGTGGCGCAGCGCTTCATGCAGGAAGTCGACTCGGCGATCGTGCTGCACAACGCCTCGACGCAATTTGCGGATGGCGGCGAGTTCGGCTTCGGGGCGGAAATCGGCATTGCGACCGGCCGCATGCATGCACGCGGGCCGGTGGGGGTGGAGCAACTGACCTCGTTCAAATATCGCGTGCATGGCGCGGGGCAGGTGCGGGGGTAGAGCCGCATATTGCGGGTGCGTCGCTGTCGCTCTGGATTCCCGCTTTCGCGGGAATGACATTCGGGCTCTTTTACGGGAATGGCGCCTGTGGGCGACTGTCATTCCCGGCGGGCTGAAAGCCCGACCGGGAATCCAGAGCCGGGATGACTGACTTGGGGTTACTCTGGCTCCCGGTCGCTTGCTTAACCGTTGAGCGCGTGAGCAGCGCGATGGAACGAGCTTACTTTGTCTATATGCTTGCCAGCCGCCGGAACGGGACGCTCTATATCGGCGTAACAAACGATCTTGCCCGAAGGGTTCGCCAACACAAGATGAAGCAGCTTCCCGGTTTTACGTCCAGGTATAACGTGCAGATGCTTGTCTGGTACGAGACCTACGCCGATGTCACTGAAGCGGTCACCCGAGAGAAGCAGTTGAAGAAATGGGAGCGCTGCTGGAAGTTGGAGCTGATCGAGAGCGTCAATCCGATGTGGCGGGATCTTTATCTGGATCTCAATTGCTGAGCGTGGCGTTGCTGCTCTGGATTCCCGCTTTCGCGGGAATGACAGTGGGCGTCTTTCGCGGGAACGGCGCTGGGAGCGCCTGTCATTCCCGGCGGGCCGAAGGCCCGATCGGGAATCCAGAGCCGGCACGACGATCTCGCAGACAGCCCTGGGTCCCCGATTACGAGTTGAAACCTGACCGTGTGAAGGGATTTCAACTTCCCAGTATTGCGTTGCTGCTCTGGATTCCCGCTTTCGCGGGAATGACAGTGGGCGTCTTTCGCGGGAACGGCGCTGGGGCCGCCTGTCATTCCCGGCGGGCCAAAGGCCCGATCGGGAATCCAGGGCCGGCACGACGATCTCAGATGTTGCTCTGGGGCAATGCATCAGGCGCGGGGCTCAAATTTTGAGCCCGCCGCCTCGCCTCCCGCCCCACGCGCCCGGCATGCGCATCGGCCTCTTCGGCGGCTCCTTTGATCCACCGCATGAAGGCCATGTTCTCGTCTCGCGGATCGCCTTGACCCGCCTGCGGCTCGATCGGCTGTGGTGGCTCGTTACGCCCGGCAATCCGCTGAAAGACACGCACGGCCTCGCGTCGCTCGACGCGCGCATCGCCGCGGCGCGCAAGACCGCGCGCGATCCGCGCATCGTCGTCACGGGGCTCGAGGCGGAGATTGGCGCGCGCTATACCGCCGACACGCTGCGCTTTCTGCACAGGCGCTGCCCCGGCGTGCGGTTTGTCTGGATCATGGGGGCGGATAATCTCCTGCAGTTCCATCGCTGGCGGCGCTGGGAGGAGATCATGCGCACGACGCCGATCGCCGTGATCGACCGGCCGGGCGCGACGCTGAAAGCCGCCAGCGCGAGGGCGGCGCTGCGTTTTCCCGGCGCCCGCATAAGAGAGCGCGAGGCGCCGCTGCTGGCGAAGGCGCGGCCGCCGGCGCTCGTCTATCTGCACGGGCCGCGCAGCCCGTCGTCCTCGACGGCGCTGCGGCGGAAGGCCGGGCGCTGATTACTTCTTCTCGAAGAGCGGCAGAATCCAGTGCTTATAGGCCCAGAAGCTCGCTGGAATGCCGATGAAGATGGCGACCCACATCATGGCCGAGTTGTCGATGCCGTTCTCGTAGAAGCTGCTGCCTTCCTGAACAGCTTGCGAGTAGGGATTCCGGACGAACAGCGTCAGCACGAAGGAGCCGATGATGATCGCGCCGGTGACATAGAAGAAGCTCTTCGGAATGAGGAGCGTCGGCGGCGGATTTCGTCCGGGCTTCTGGTTCTGCTGCGGGCGGCTGTCCTTGGGGTCTTCCGACATCTTCTTTGCTCCCTGAGCGTTTTCCTCAGCTCTCAATATGGGCCAGGGCGCAGGCTTACGCCATAGGCCCGGGCGAGGCTCAGCCCGCTGCGCCGTACACATCATAAGCGTCGGCGCGATCGACCTTGATCGTCACCAGATCGCCCGGGCGCAGCGGGCGGCGCGAGGCGACGAAGGCGGTTCCGTCGATCTCCGGCGCGTCGGCCTTGGTGCGGCCCTTGGCGAGGGCGCCCGTGGGGCCGCCGCCCGCCTCGTCGATGATGACCTGCAGGCGCTTGCCAACCTTGCGCTTCATCAGCCGGGTCGAGACCGCCTGCTGCTTTTCCATGAAGCGCTTCCAGCGGCTTTCCTTCACCTCGTCGGGCACGGGCGCGAGGCCGAGGTCGTTGGCTGGGGCGCCGGCGACGGGCTCATATTTGAAGGCGCCGGCGCGGTCGATCTCGGCTTCGTCGAGCCATTGCAGCAGCATCTCGAAATCCTCCTCGGTCTCGCCCGGGAAGCCGACGATGAAGGTCGAGCGCAAAGCGAGGTCGGGGCAGGCGGCGCGCCAGCTCTTGATGCGGGCTAGGGTCTTCTCTTCATTCGCCGGCCGCTTCATCGCCTTGAGCACATTGGGCGCGGCGTGCTGGAGGGGGATGTCGAGATAGGGAAGGACCTTTCCTTCCGTCATGAGGTCGATGACCTCGTCGACGTGAGGGTAGGGGTAGACGTAGTGCAGCCGCACCCACATGCCGAGTTCGCCGAGCTCCTTGGCGAGATCGAGGAAACGCGCACGCACGGCCCGGTCGCCGAATTGGCTCTCCGCATAGCGCAGGTCGCGGCCATAGGCGCTGGTGTCCTGCGAGATCACCAGCAATTCCTTGACGCCGGCGCGCGCCAGCTTTTCGGCCTCGCGCAGCACATCGGCGGCCGGGCGCGAGACGAGCGGGCCGCGCAGATGCGGGATGATGCAGAAGGAGCAACTATTGTCGCAGCCCTCGGAGATTTTCAGATAGGCGTAATGGCGCGGCGTGAGCTTCACGCCCTGCTCGGGCACGAGATCGACGAAAGGATCATGCGCGGGCGCGGCGGCGCGATGCACGGCCTCGACGACGCTCTCATATTGCTGCGGGCCGGTGACGGCGAGAACGCCGGGGAAGCGGTCGGTGATGGCCTCGGGCTCGGCGCCCATGCAGCCGGTGACGATGACCTTGCCATTTTCGGCGAGCGCCGCGCCGATGGCTTCGAGCGACTCGGCCTTGGCGCTGTCGAGAAAACCGCAGGTGTTGACGACGACGACATCCGCGCCGGCGTGATGGCGCGCGAGCTCATAGCCTTCGGCGCGCAATCTCGTGACGATGCGCTCGCTGTCGACAAGCGCCTTGGGGCAGCCCAGCGACACGAAGGAAACGCGCGGGGCGGCGGCCGATTTTGGATTTTCCTGCATCGCGCCCGATTGCCATGGCGCGCGGCGAATAGCAATGGACCGCGAGCCTTTGGGCTCGCTCGAAAAATGCGATTGCCGGGAGAACCGCTCGACGCCCCTCGTGCTTCGAGACGCCTGCTGCGCAGGCTCCTCAGCATGAGGGGCTTATACAATTTCCTTCAAACACTTAGGCCTCATCCTGAGGAGCGAGCGAAGCTCGCGTCTCGAAGGGCGAGGCCGTCTCGGAGATTATCTACAAAATGATGCGAGCCTGAAGGCTCGCGGTCCGAGGGGTCAGACTGTCAGGGCGCCGACGAGGGCGTAGATGGCGACGAGCGCGAGAACGAGGGCGTGAATCATGGACGCAAACTCCAACTGAAGCGCGGCAAGGCGTTCGAAATTTTCTATTATTGGAACCGGACGGCGGCCCGCCGCTCTGGTATCTCGTTAATAGTTTCGAGAGCTTAAGAAAAAGTTTCGACCGCGCGGAATTCGCAGGTCGAGAGTTTGGACGTCCGCTCCCGCCATGCCGCGGCAGAAGCTTTTTTATGGGTTTGAAACAATGCCTTAATAAGCGACGGCAAAAATCCTTTGCGCTTCTTGCGCGCGCCACTATGAATAGCCGCGCCGGAGCCTTCCGGGCGCGAAGGGCGCCTTGGCTCGTTAACGCTTGGCGCGCCGCCCGAGCCTTTCAGAAAGACCCTGACCTTGCCGAATTCCATTGTTCTCGGGACCGGTTCCTATGCGCCCGAGCGCGTCCTCTCCAACGCCGATCTGGAGAAGATGGTCGCCACCAACAGCGAGTGGATCGTCAGCCGCACCGGCATAAAGGAGCGGCATATCGCCGCCGATCACGAGGCGACCTCCGACCTCGCTGCGGCGGCCGCGCGCAAGGCGCTGGATTTTGCGGGCGTCAGCGCGGCGGAAGTGGATATGATCGTTGTCGGCACGGTGACCGGCGACACGCCGACGCCGTCCTGCGCCGCCTATGTGCAGGAGCTGCTCGGCGCGCGCAACGCTTTCTGTTTCGACGTCGCCGCCGCCTGCGCCGGCTCGCTCTACGGCCTCACCATCGCCGACCAGTTCATCCGCACCGGCATGGTCAAGCGCGCGCTGGTCATCGGCGCCGAGACCTTGAGCCGCTACGTGGACTGGACCAACCGCGAGACCTGCGTGCTCTTTGGCGACGCGGCCGGCGCGATCCTGCTCGGCGCGACGGAGGAGGAGGGGCACGGCCTGTTGGCGGCGACGCTCCGGACGGACGGTTCTATGACAAATATCCTGGGCATCCCCGGCGGGGGCAGCCGTCTTCCGTTGTCGGAAGAGATGCTCGCGACCAAAGACAGCAAGATCAAAATGCGCGGCCGCGAGGTCTATCGGGTCGCGACAAGGCTGCTGCCGGACGTGGTGGCGGAGACCCTGGCCAAGGCGGGACTTTCGGCCGATGACGTCACTCATGTCATCGCCCATCAGGCCAATCAGCGCATCATCGAGTCCGCGCTCGACAATCTCGGCGTGCCCCGCGACAAATGCTGGATCAACATCGACCGCTTCGGCAATACGTCGAGCGCCTCCATGCCGATCACGCTGGACGAGGCCAATCGCGCCGGCAAGCTGAAGAAGGGCGACATCATCGCCATGATGGCGATCGGCGCCGGCATGACCTGGGGCGGCGCTGTCTTGCGGTGGTGAGGCTGCGGGGGGGTGAGAAGGCTCAGGCAGGCGGACTTTGCGTCCGCCCGCCCTCGAAGGGCCATACGGCGATACGCCGCCGCAACGCGGCCCCCGTAACATCTAGGCGCGCGCCTGCCTGAGAAAAGCGTGGCGCGACAATAATTTGATAGCGAAGTTTTTCGTAACGGCGCATTCCGTGCGCGTCCTGCTGGCCCTTTATGCCCGACTGGTGTAGGCATTTCGTCAATCGAGGGACGCATGAGCACGGACGCAGACGGGTCTAAAAAGCGTGGCATGTTCGCCCGCCTCTTCGGCAGGGGCGGCGCGGAGCCGGCGGCGGAGGCGCCCGAGGCGCCGGTCGAGGAGACGCCGGAGGAAGCGCCAAAGCGCTCCTGGTGGCAGCGGCTCACCGGCGGCCTTTCGCGAACCTCGCAGGCGATCAGCCAGGGCGTCACCGATATCTTCACCAAGCGCAAGCTCGACGCGCTCAAGCTCGAAGAGCTGGAGGATGTGCTGCTGCGCGCCGACCTTGGCGTCGGCGCCACCTCGCGCATCATCGACGCCGTCGGCAAGGCGCGCTACGAGAAGGACATCGCCCCCGAAGAGGTGCGCGCCATTCTCGCGCGCGAGGTGGAGGCGGTTCTCACGCCCGTCGCCCAGCCCCTGGAGATCGACGAGACGAAGAAGCCTTTCGTTTTCCTGGTCGTGGGCGTCAATGGCTCGGGCAAGACGACGACCATCGCCAAGCTCGCCGCGAAATGGCGGGGCGAGGGCAAGAAGGTGGTGCTCGCGGCGGGCGATACGTTCCGCGCCGCCGCCGTCGACCAGCTCAAGATCTGGGGCGACCGGCTCGGGGCCGAGGTTGTCGCGGGCAAGGAGGGGGCGGACGCCGCCGGTCTCGCCTTCGACGCCATCAAGCGCGCCCGCGAGACGGACGCTGACATTCTCCTGATGGACACCGCCGGACGCCTGCAAAATCGCGCCGAGCTGATGGCCGAGCTTGAAAAAATTGTCCGGGTCATGAAAAAAGCCGATCCGGAAACCCCACATTCGGTGTTGCTGGTGCTCGACGCCACCGTGGGGCAGAACGCGCTCCAGCAGGTCGAGATTTTCGGCCGTGTGGCGGGCGTCACTGGTCTCGTGATGACCAAGCTCGACGGCACGGCGCGCGGCGGCATTTTGGTGGCCATCGCCGAGGCTCATGGCCTGCCGATCCACTTCATCGGCGTCGGCGAAGGCCAGGACGATCTCGAGCCCTTCACCGCCCGCGATTTCGCCCGCGCGATCGCCGGCCTGAATGAGGAAGACGCGCCGGAGGCGGCGCCGGAAAGCTGATAGGGATGACGCAGGAAACGACGACCGCGCCCGGCCTCGAACGGCCGGCGGCTCCAAAGAAGAAGCTCGACCCGAGATTGAAAGTCGCCCTCGAGCTTGGGCCTCTCATCATCTTCTTCATCGTCAACAGCAAGTTCGGCATCTTCTACGCCACCGGCGTGCTGATGGTCGGCGTGCTGGTGACGCTCGCCGTCTCCTGGTCGGTGACGCGCCATCTGCCGGCCATGCCGGTCGTGACGGCGCTATTGGTTTTGGTCTTCGGCGGGCTGACGGTCTTTCTGCAGAACGAAACCTTCATCAAGCTGAAGGTGACGATCCTTTATTCGATGTTCGGCGCGACGCTGATCGGCGCCCTTTACTTCGGCAAGCTCTTGCTGCCGATCGTCTTCGACATGGCGATCCATATCGACGACGCAGGATGGCGCAAGCTCACCTGGCGCTGGGGCTTCTTCTTCTTCTTCCTGGCCGGCCTCAACGAAGTGGTGCGGCGCGTCGTCACCACGGACGAGTGGGTGAATTTCAAGGTCTTTGGCATTCTGCCGCTGACGATCCTTTTCGCGATCTCCCAGGCGCCGCTGATCATGAAGCACCAGATACCGGAGGAAGAGGATACGCCGGAGTCGGAGTCGCATTTCTAGGCCTGCCGCGTGTAGTTGCGCACGGATTTGGCCGGAGTCATTCCCTAACGTCCTCCCAAGAAAAGGGAGGGTTCGATGTTAAAAGGGACAATCAAACGCGGGGCGCTTATCGGCGCCGCCATTCTTGCGCTGTGGAGCACGGCCTTCGCTGGAGACGATCACGGCGGCGCGGCCCGCAGCATCGCTCTGGCGAAAGCGTTGAAGTCTGTCTGCGCAACAGAGATTCACGTTAATGAGCGCGAGATCGATCAGATGATCTGGATGCTCGAACACGCATTTCCCCCCAAGGACGCGAAGGCTTTTCAGGCAAGCCTCGCAGGCGAGGAAGCCAGGGTCCGCGCCGAGATCGGCGCGGCCGGCGCCGGGGAATGGTGCGCTACTCAAAAAGACAAATTCACGCGCGCCAATGGCGGGCGCACGCCTCTGATGTTCCGATGATTTGTGCTTGAGCGGCTCGGACTGCGCCTCGTCATTCCCGACGCTCGCGAAGCGAGCGATCGGGAATCCAGAGCAAAAACAGCGCTCTTTGCCCTGGATTCCCGGTCGGGCTTACAGCCCGCCGGGAATGACAGCAACCCACCTTGAGAGATTCGTCTCAACCCATTTTTCATCATTAATATTCACTGGCGTCTAACCAAGTAATGGTTGATATTTTCTCATTGATAACCACGAGAACTGGTTAGTATTTACCGTAAAATTTGACGGTATATCATATTGACCATCGCCAATCGCGCCATCCGATAAGCAAATGGCGCGCTCGCAATGGTTTTTGTCATGCGTAAACGCACCGTCTTTCTTAGCTGCGCGGCTTCAATCGCGTCTGCCGCGCTCCTTGTCGCTCCGGCTCGGGCAAATCCGGTCATCACGGCCGCGCCGCCCGCGCCCGGTTATTATTACCAGCAGCAGAGCCCCCTCGGCGGCGGTCTGATCGAGGCGCTCGTCGGCGACGAGCCCGGCGCTGCGCGCTACGCCGCGCCGCCGGCGGCCTATCCCAATCCCCGCATGCAAACGGCGGCTTACGCCCCGCAGTCCGTCGAGATGGAGCGCGCCGTCGATCCGAGATATATGCGGGCCGATGTCGAGTACAACGGCGCCGAGGCGCCCGGCACCATTGTCGTCGATACGCCGAACAAATTCCTCTATCTCGTTCACGGCCGCGGCCACGCCACGCGCTATGGCATCGGCGTGGGCCGGCCGGGTTTCGAATGGTCGGGCGTGAAGACCATCAGCCGCAAGGCGGAATGGCCCGATTGGACGCCGCCGGCCGAGATGCTCGCCCGCCGCCCCGATCTGCCGCGTCATATGGCGGGCGGTCCGGCCAATCCGCTCGGCGCCCGCGCGCTCTACCTTGGCTCGTCGCTCTACCGCATTCACGGCACCAATGAGCCGCATACGATCGGTCAGAATGTCTCGTCCGGCTGCATCCGCATGATGAACGACGATGTCGTCGACCTTTATAATCGCGTGGGCGTAGGCGCACGGGTGGTCGTCCGCTGAGCGCTCACGGTTGCAATCGCAGGCGCTTCGGGCGATAGCTCGGAGCGTCATTGACCAAGAGTCGCCGCCTTGCCGAGCCTCATCCGCTTTCTCGTGATCGTCGCCGCCCTCGTCGCGCTGGTCTATGGCGCGATGATTGCGGTCGTCTCCTTTGTCACGCCGCAGCCGCGCGAAATGAGCTATACGATCCCGGCGCAGCGCCTGAACAAATAGGCTTGCGCCCATGAGCGCTCCCGCGCTTCTGCTCGACGCCTTCCTCGATATGCAGGCGGCCGAACGCGGCGCGGCGTACAACACGCTCGACGCCTATCGGCGCGACCTGACCGACTATATCGATTTCCTGCGCGGTCTGGGCCGGGGGCCGGTTGGCGCGACCATCGAGGATTTGCGAGCCTATCTTGTTGAACTCGACGCGCGTGGCATGGCTCGCGCGACGGTGGCGCGGCGGCGCTCGGCGCTGCGGCAGTTCCATAAATTTCTGTATGTCGACCGCCATCGCGGCGACGATCCGGCCGCCGCGCTGGAAGGCCCGCGGCTGGTGCGCAATGCGCCGGGGGTGATGTCGGTCGATGAGGTCGACCGTCTGCTCGCCACGGCCCGCGAGGGGTTGGACGATGAAAAGCGCCCGCTGCGCGAGCGATTGCGCGCCGCGCGCCTCTACGCGCTTCTGGAGACGCTTTACGCCACGGGGCTGCGCGTCTCGGAGCTGGTGTCGCTGCCCAAGAGCGCGGCGCGGGCGCGCGATCCCTTTATCGCGATCAAGGGCAAGGGCGGGCGCGAGCGGCTGGCGCCCTTGACGGAACGCGCCAAGCGCGCGCTCGTTGATTACCGCAAGCTCATCGAGGCCGTCTCGCCGGAGCTGGCGCAAGAGCCCTTCCTCTTTCCCGCCGACAGCGACAGCGGTCATCTCACCCGGCAGGCTTTCGCGCGCGAGCTCAAGACGCTCGGCGTCGCGGCGGGATTATCCGCGGCGCAGGTCCATCCGCATGCGCTGCGGCACGCTTTCGCCAGCCACTTATTGCAGAACGGCGCGGATTTACGCGTGGTGCAGGAACTGCTCGGCCATGCCGATATTGCGACCACGCAAATCTATACGCATGTGCTCGACGAAAGAATGCGGGCCATGGTTCGCGACCTGCACCCGCTCAGTGATGAGTCTCGTTCAAAGCAAGGGTAGATTCGTCAGCTTTGTTGGTAAGACGAACAGCCGACAAGCATAGTCACGCTTGGCGCCGCTTCTCGGTCCAATTGTCGTCAGCCCATTTTTTATTGTGGTAAGGCTTCTGTTAACGTATGGTCGCCGCAAGCTAATATTATGGTTCAGCTTCAGAGGGACGGAAATGGCTGCCAACGCGATCGCCGGTTTTAGGCCGGAGCAGGAGAACGTCGTCTATATCGGCGCTGGCGTGACGGTGAAGGGCGCGTTCTCCGTTCCTGACTTGCTCGTCGTCGACGGCGTGGTCGAGGGCGACGTCACGGCGCGCGGCGTCGTCGTCGGACGATCGGGCGTGATCCGTGGCCATGTCGTGGCCGAAGAGGCCGACGTCAGCGGCTCGATCAGCGACCACATGGAAATCTCCGAGCTTCTCACCGTCCGTTCGACCGGCCGCGTCGAGGGGCGGGTGATCTATCGGGAGATGGAGCTGGAGAAGGGCGCCGTCGTCACCGGCGATCTTTCCGCCACGAGCGAGGAGCGCGCCGGCGCAAGGCCCGCGCCCGCCGCCAAGATCGTTCCACAGCTTCGCGAAGAGCGCGCCGAGCCGGCGCCGGTTGCGCCCAAGATCGGGAGAACGAGCGCTTCCCTCGATCGGCTGAGCGAGGCCGCGCGCGCCGCCCGAAAGAGCGCCGCGAAAACCGTAGCAAGCGAGATCATCGCGGAGCGTCGCAACGTGCTGCGCACGCCGATGTCGAGCCGCAAGGGCCGGGCGTGATTTTCGCTCGCTCGCCAGGATGAGGCCTAATACCATTTCCGTTTGAACGGCTCGTATCGGGGCATGTCACTCCCCGGGCTGAAAGCCGACCGGGAATCCAGAGCCACAACGGCGCTGGTCTTGCTCAGAGTCCGTCATTGCGAGCGAAGCGAAGCAATCCAGGGCAGTGATGCGGCCCTGGATTGCTTCGTCGGCTCCGCCTCCTCGCAATGACGGCGAGCCAACCAAGCGGATCTCGTATAAGCGATTGTTGTAAAAGCCCCTCTTGCTGAGGAGCCTGCGTAGCAGGCGTCTCGAAGCACGAGGGGCGTCAATACCGCTTCGTCAGTGATGTTCGCCCGCCTCCAGTGCGGGCGTTTTCTTTTGTCGGCTGCGAAGCCTCTGCGCATTGCGCCGCGGCGCCTTATCTAAAGGCCATCCCAAACTGCGCGTGCAGGAGCGAGTGATGGCCGAGTCGGCGCGCACTTTCTGGAAGGGCTATCTGCGTCTGGCCCTTGTCTCGATTCCCGTCCGGTTGGTGGCGGCGGAAAAGGCCGAGTCGGAAATCCGCTTTCACCAGGTCGACCGCAACTCCAAGCAACGCATCCGCTACCTCAAGGTCGCGCCGGGCAAAGGCGAGGTCAAGAAGGAGGACATCGTCCTCGGTTACGAGGTCGAGCCAGGAAATTACGTCTTCATGGAAGACGAGGAACTCGACTCCCTGAAGCTGTCGACGCGGCATACGATCGACCTCCTGCAATTCGTCGAGGCCGAGGAGATCGAGCCGCTCTATTTCAACCGGCCTTACTATGTGCTGCCCGACGGCGAAGTCGCCGAGGAGGGCTATCGCGTGCTGCGCGACGCGCTGTGGGCCAAGCATAAAGTCGGCATCGGCCAGCTCACTTTGCGCGGGCGGGAGCATCTCGTCGCTTTGTTCCCGATGGGCGAAGGGCAGGGGCTCGTGCTCGATACGCTGCGCTACGACAGCGAGCTGAAGAATGCCGAGGACATCTTCTCCGCGATCGGCCGCGATAAGCCGCGCGAAGACATGGTGCAGATGGCCGAGGATTTGATCGAACGGCGCAGCGAGCCTTTCGATCCGGCGAAATTCCGCAACCACTATGCCGAAGCCTTGCGCGAGCTTGTGAAGGCGAAGCTCGGGCGCGGCGAGACTGTGCCGGTCGAGGAGCAGGTCGAGCCGGGCGCCAAGGTGCTCGATTTCATGGAGGCGTTGAAACGCTCGGTCGCCGCCAGCGGGGGCGGCGGTGGCGAGGCGCCGCCGGAGCCGCCGAAGAAGGGCAAGCGGCCGTCCGCCCCACCCGCGAAGAAAGCCCCGGCCGCGAAATCCTCCAAGGCTACGAAGGCGCCGGCGCGGCGCCGGGCCGGATAAATGCCGACGCGCGCCAGGAAGGACGATAGTGCGCTCGGCGCCTATCGGGCCAAGCGCGATTTCTCGGTCACGCCTGAGCCGCAGGGAGGGGTTTCGCATGGCGGCGCGCCGCGTCTCGTGGTGCAACGGCATTTTGCGCGGCGCGAGCATTTCGACCTGCGGCTCGAGATGGATGGCGTGCTTAAGAGCTGGGCTGTCGCGCGCGGCCCGTCGTCGGACCCGGCCGACAAGCGTCTGGCTGTCCGCACCGAGGACCATCCGCTCGATTACGGCGATTTCGAAGGCTTGATCCCAAAAGGCGAATATGGCGGCGGGACGGTGATGCTGTGGGAGGACGCGACCTTTACGCCGCAGAATGGCGATCCGCTCGAGGCGCTGGAGAAGGGGGAGATCAAGTTCCTGGCCCAGGGCGCGCGCATGAAGGGCGGCTGGGTTCTGGTGCGCATGAAGACGCGCGACAAAGGGGAGAACTGGCTCCTGATAAAGGAGCGGGACGAATACGCCGACAAGGAGGATGACCTTGTCGGGCGATATGTGACGAGCGTCACGACCGGCCGCACGCGCGAGGAGATCGAGCGAGGCGCGAAAGCGAAAGCTGCGTCGTTAGCCACCCATACCTCCCCTTTACGGGGAAGTCGGCGGCCAAAGGCCGCCGGGTGGGGCCCGCGCAGCCACGACGATGTTGGGGCCGGACCCCACCCGACCCCGCTTCGCGGGGCCACCCTCCCCGTAAAGGGGAGGGATGGGAAACCCCAGGCTGCTCGATCACGGGCCAAGGCGGCCTATTGGTCGGATAAGCCCATCGCCTCCGCGCCGACGCCGAAATTCATCGCGCCGCAACTCTGTGAGACGGCCGAACAGCCCCCCTCCGTAGGCGACTGGATTTTCGAGTTGAAATATGACGGCTACCGCCTGGAGCTTGTGACCGGCGTCGACGGCGCGCGCGTCTATACGCGCAGCGGGCTCGATTGGACCGAGCGCTTTTCCGGCCTGGCGCGCGCGGCTTTCGCGCTGCCCTGCCGCAATGCGCTTCTCGACGGCGAGGCGGTCGTCTTCGACGAGAACGGGCTTTCCGATTTCGCCATGCTGGTCTCGGCGCTGGAGGCCGGGCGCAGCGAGCGCGTCGAGTTCGTCGCTTTCGATCTGTTGATGCTGGATGAGAAGGACCTGCGCGCCGAGCCGCTGCGCAAACGCAAGGAGCGCCTCAAACAGCTTCTTTCCAAAAGCGACGGCGCTATTCGCTATGGCGATTATATCGAGGGCGACGGCCACACCGTCTTTGCGCAGGCCACGCGCGCGGGCGCGGAAGGGATCATCGCCAAGCGCGCCGACGCGCCCTATCGCAGCGGCCGTTTTTCCGATTGGCTGAAGATCAAGGGCGATTTTCGCGAGGACGTGCTGATCGTCGGCTACCGCCCTTCCGAGAAGGGCGAGTCATTTGCTTCGCTCGTCGCCGCGAAAGAAACACCGGAGGGGCTGCGTTATGTCGGACGCATCGGGACGGGCTATGACGCCGCGACCAGACGCACGCTCGCGCCTTTATTGGCAAAGCGCGCGAAAAAGGGGAGCGGCCCAAAGCTCCTTGCGGCGGATAAGATTCCAAAAGGCGTCGTCCTCATCGAAACGCCCTTTCCGGCGGAAGTGCGCTTCGGCGGCTGGACCATGGACGGGCAATTGCGGCAGGCGCGCTTTCTCGGCGTGCGCGAAGACATGACGACGAAAGCGCCCGCGCAACAGGAGCCGCCAAAGCTCTCGCGCATCACCCATGCGAGCCGGGTCGTGTTTCCCGCCGACGGGATCACCAAGGGCGAGATCGCCGCCTATTACGACACTGTTGCGCCGCGCATGGCGCCGCATCTTGCCGATCGGCCGATCAGCCTGTTGCGCGCGCCGGAGACGGTCGAGGAGCTGTTCTTCCAACGCCATCCGTTGAAAGGGATGAGCAAGGGCATTCTTACGGTCGAGAATGAAGACGAGCCTTATATCGCGCTCGACGGCGCGCTCGGCTTGCATACGGCCGCGCAATTCGGCGCCATTGAAATTCATGGCTGGATGTCGCTCGCAAGCGATCTCGACCGGCCGGATCGGATGGTGTTCGATCTCGATCCAGATGAGGATTTGCCGTTCCGTGACACCTGCAAGGCCGCCGCGGATATTCGCGATTATCTGAAGGCGATCGGCCTCTCATCCTGGCCGCTGCTGACAGGCGGCAAGGGGATTCATATCGTGCTGCCGCTCGACCGTTCGCTCACTTACGCCGATACGGAAGTGTTCGCGGCGGGCTTTGCGCGCGGGCTGGCGCGACAGGAGCCGCAACGCTTCGTCGCGACGATGAGCAAGCGGCGCCGGGCCGGGCGCATCTTCATCGATTGGCTGCGCAACAAAAAATCCGCGACGGCGATCCTGCCGTGGTCCTTACGCGCCCGCCGCGGCGCGACGGTGGCGGCGCCTCTGTCCTGGAAGACGCTTACCGACGCCGATAGCGCCAGCGATTACGACATCAAAAGCGCGCTTGGCTTGAAGGATGAGTGGCGCGGGTTCTTCGAGACGCGCCAGACCATCGCGCCTGGGGCGCTGAGTTTTATGAAGACGAATGGCGCATGACGCCATTTCAGCTTGAACCGCTTGCGCTGGGCCTTTGTCATTCCCGGCGGGCTGAAAGCCCGACCGGGAATCCAGAGCCACAATAGCGCTAATGTTGCTCCGGATTCCCGATCGCTCGCTGCGCGAGCGTCGGGAATGACAACGAACCCACTAATCATCACATGTCGGTTGGCAGCGGTTCCAATCCGAACAGCATCCGCTGCAGGTGCAATCGGCGTTGCTGTTGCAGGCGATTGGCAACTGGACGCAGGCCACCTTGTTCTTTTGCAGCCGTATCGAGCTGCTCGATTTCGCGCAGCACTTTACACATTCGCCCGTGCCGCCGATGTCGTGCCGGCAACACCATTGGTCGGAGCCGCATGTGATGGCGTAAGCGGCATTGGCCGCGCCCATGAATGCAAGCGCCATCAATAAACGCATCCATCTCATGAAATTGCTCCCTCGCGATCCCACGCTTGTCAACGCAAAGATCTCGGCGGGAGTTCCATTCAAGCTGAATCGCTTTCCTTTGCGCTGGCCTTTTTCACGCGCGTCGTTGTTCTTGAACATTTTAATAGAAGACTTGAACGATGCGACGAGATGCCGCGAGTTTCCGGCTGGTCCGCTTGCCGACAAGGAACCTAAATTAACGCCAAGCGCTCATGCATTGCGGCGCACGCCTGACCAGAAGGAAGGGCAAAATGAAAGCCAACAGCGTCGACATTGAACGGTTGTTGAACGCACGTTCTGCAGAGGCCGTTATGGCGATGATTGCCGCCGCGATATTATTCGGTGGGGCCAAGGCGGATGCATCCCAGGCTTGTTTCATGCGCTGCGAGGCAATCCGAGCCGAAACATGCTCGGGGCTCGACGAAGCTTCCGTCAATTTTTGTCGTATGAGCAAAGAGCCAAGATACGCCGATTGCCGGGCGCGTTGCCAGATTGAAGAAGGAAGCCGAAAGACCGAACGGCTTCGTCGGTCGGATCGACGCGGCGGCAACCGATAGTTGGTTTCTGGCTTCCTATGGCTCGGTTTCGTTTGTCTAGGAGGGTCTCATGCTTTCTATGAAAACGATCAGCGCAATCTCGCTCTGCTTCGCCATGGCGATAGTCGCGACAGGCGCCGCTGCGGCAGTCCCTTCGGCAGGTCCGCTAGAGGCCGCAAACGGGCTATTCCAGAGAACAGATTATTGGACGTGTTACGATAATTGCAACAATCAGCGGCTTCGGTGTGACGCCGGTTGTCCCTATGACGATCCAAACACCACGTGGGATGAGAACCAGATTTGCGTGGATAGATGTGAGTCGGGCGGCGAGGCCTGCGAGGCGCGGTGCCAATAGCAGCCGCGCTTTGAGCCAATAATGCGGGGTGTTCGGTGTCATTCCCGACGCTCGCTTGAGCGAGCGATCGGGGATCCAGAGCAGAACCAGCGTTCTTGTGGCTCTGGATTCCCGGTCGGGCTTTCAGCCCGCCGGGAATGACAAATCCCAACGCGAGCTGTTCAAATGGAAACGCCAGTCAAGCAAGAAGCGCGAGAGTGACGCTTACGCCGCCAAATCCGCCACTACTGCGTCGAGCACCGGAAAGCCTTCCGAGCTCACGCGGAGCCTGTTCTCGCGCGTGACCTCGACGAGGCCGTCGCCGATCAGCTCGGAAATACGCGACTGCGAGAGCTTCTTTCCCGTGAGCAGGAAATAGCGCTGCGGATCGACGCCTTCGCGCAGGCGCAGGCCCATCAGCAGGAATTCGTCGCCCTCCTGCTCCGGATTGAGCAACTCGTCCTCGACGAGGCCATGGCCTTCGGTCTCGACGCAAGTGAGCCACATTTCGGGGTGGCGCTCGCAGGCCTGGGCGCGGCGGCCGCGCGTCGTCACGATGCGGCCATGTGCGCCGGGGCCGACGCCGATATATTCGCCGTAGCGCCAATAGACGAGATTATGCCGGCATTCCGCGCCGGCCCGCGCGTGGTTGGAGACCTCATAGGCCGGCATGCCGTGCCGCGCGGTGACTTCCTGCGTCACGTCCCACAAAGCGCGCTGCGTGTCCGGGTCGGGAAGCGTCATCTTGCCCGTGTTCACCAGGCGCTCGAACATGGTCTCGGGCTCGATGGTGAGCTGATAGAGCGAAATGTGCTCGGGCGCACGGGCCAAGGCGAGGTCCAGCTCCTTGCGCCAGGCGGCGGGCGTCTGCCCGGTGCGGCCGTAGATGAGATCGAAAGAGGCGCGCTCGAAAGTGGCGGTCGCGACGTCGAGCGCCATCAGCGCCTCGGCCACTGAATGCTGCCGGCCGAGCGCCTTGAGGTCGATGTCGTTCAATGCCTGCAGGCCGAGCGAGACGCGGTTGATCCCCGCCGCCTTGAAACCCTTGAAGCGCGACGCCTCGACGCTCGTCGGATTGGCCTCCAGCGTGATCTCGACATCCTTGGCCATGGTCCAATGCTTGGCGATCTCGCCGAGTATTGCGCCCGCCGTCGAGGGCGACATCAGCGATGGCGTGCCGCCGCCGAAGAAAACCGAGCGGACCTCGCGGCCCGGGACGAGCTTCGCGCGATGCTTGAGCTCCACCGCGAAGGCCTCGACAAAGCGATCCTCGTCCACGTCGCCGCGCCGGACGTGGCTGTTGAAGTCGCAATAGGGGCATTTCGACAGGCAGAACGGCCAATGGATGTAAACGCCGAAGCCGGGGTCGAATGCGTTTCGAATCGTCGCCATACCCCCCTTATCGCATGAATTGGCTCAAAACGCAGGGCGTGCCCCCGCTACGTTCCTATATGCTTGGCGTCGGATTGCTTGTTTGTTCGAAAAAAGGGGGCGCATTTGGCCCGTGTTTTGGTGATCGGCGGGACCGGCTTCATTGGCAGGCACATCGTCGGGCGGCTCATCGCAGAAGCGCATGCGGTGTCGGCCGCTGGCCGCGCCGAGGTGGACATCGCCCGCGACGACGTTGAGAAGCTGGAGATCAAGCTAGCGGGCTTCGAGGTCGTCGTCAATTGCGCCGGCCTCGTCCGCAACCAAGGCGCCAACACCATGGACGCCGTGCACGCCGAAGGCCCCGTGCGGCTGTTCACGGCCTGCGCCGCCGCGGGGGTAAAGCGCTTCATTCATATCTCGGCGCTGGGCGCCGCGCCGCAGGGCGAGACCGACTATCAGCGCAGCAAGGGGACGGCGGAGGCCTTCTTTGCCGACGCCGATCCTTACGGGCGGCGGCTCGACTGGCGCGTGTTGCGTCCCTCGGTGGTGGTCGGCCGGGGAGGGGCGAGCACGACCTGGCTGCTGGCCTCGGCGACGCTGCCCATATTGCCGCGTATCGGCGCCGATGATTGGCGGTTTCAGCCGATCCATGTCGACGATCTCGCGGAGCTTATGACGCGGCTTGTCGAGGGCGCCCAGTCGCCGCGCATGATCGACGTCGTGGGTCCGGAGCCGATGACGGCCTATGAGCTGACCCGCATCCTGCGAAGTTGGCTTGGCCTGCAGCCGACGGGCGCCATCCGCATCCCCGACCGCCTGTTGGCGCTCGCCACGCAGATCGGCGGACGGTTCACCAGCGGGCCGCTCAATCCGGATGTGATGAAGATGCTCGCGCGCGGCAATGTCTCCGATCCCGGCCCCTTGACCATGGCGCTCGGCCGCCCGCCGCGCGATCTGCGCAGCGCGCTGGCGCGGGAGCCGGGGTCGTATGCAGACCGTGTGGCGGCGCGGCTCTTCTTCGTGCGGCCGATGCTGCGCTGGAGCCTCGCGCTGCTGTGGATCGCCACCGGCCTCCTGTCCTTCGGGCTTTACCCGATCGACAAAAGCTATGAGATGCTCGCCGCCATCGGCCTTTCTGGTTTGCTCGCCGCCGCCGCGCTCTATGGCGGCGCGGCCATCGATCTTGCGCTCGGCGCGGCGCTTCTGCGCGGCTTTCGGCCGGTCGTCGTCGGTTGGCTGCAGCTTGCGAGCATGGCGGCCTTCACGCTTCTCGCGCTCGGCCTTCCCACCGAGTACTGGCTACATCCCTTTGCGCCAATCCTGAAGAATTTGCCAATCGCCGCCGCCATTCTTGTGATGATCGCCTTGGAGGCCGGATGAATGTTCGACACGATTACTTTTCTGAAATGGCTCCATATCATCAGCTCGACCGTTTTATTCGGCACAGGGCTCGGCACGGCGTTTCATGGCCTTGCGAGCAATATGCGCGGCGATCTGCGCGCCATTGTCGCCGGCAACAAAAACGTCGTGCTCGCCGATTGGATCTTCACGGCCCCGGCGGTGATCATTCAGCCGGCGACGGGCGTCGCGCTCATGCTCGAAGAGGGTTGGCCGTTCGACACGCATTGGATATTGGCGTCGGTCGCGCTTTACATTTTCGTCGGCGCCTGCTGGCTTCCGGTCGTGTGGCTGCAGATGCAAATGGCGCGCATCGCCGAAGACTGCCTTACGACCGGCGCGCTGCTGCCGCCGCAATATAAGCGCTATTTCTGGTGGTGGTTCGCGCTCGGTTGGCCGGCTTTTATCGCCATGCTCGTGATCTTCTGGCTGATGGTGGCCAAGCCGGATTTCTGAAGGGTCATGCCATTTCCGTTTGAACGGCTCGCATTGGGGCTTGTCATTCCCGGCGGGCTGAAAGGCCGACCGGGAATCCAGAACCATAGTAGCTAGTGTGGCTCTGGATTCCTGATCGCTCGCTGCGCGAGCGTCGGGAATGACAGCGAACCACTCAAGCCGATCTCCTATCACCTGCGGCGCGTCGGCGATCGCGCGCCCCTGTCGAGGTTATAGATGTCGTGGCGGAAAAAGGCGGGGCCATCATCCTCCGCCCAGCCTGTCATATAGACCCAAGCGACCGGGACGCTCTGGCTCAGCCTGATCTTTTCGCTGCGGCCGCTGTCGATGGCGTCGCGGAGAGCGTCGGGAGTCCAATCGCGCGAGGTTTCGTCGAGGAGCCAGGAGGCGAGATCATAGACGCCTTCGACGCGCACGCAGCCATGCGACAGGAAGCGATAGTCCCTGTCGAAAAGCTTCTTGTTCGGCGTGTCGTGCATATAGACGTCGTGGCTATTCGGCATGGAGATGCGCAGGGAACCCAATGCGTTTTTAGGTCCCGGCTCCTGACGGAAGGTGAAATGCGCCGCGCGCTTATTCGAGACGCGCCGCAGTTTGAGCGGATCGACCTCGCGGCCTCGCGCGTCGAGAATGCGGATGTTTTCGCGCTCGAAATAATGCGGGTTGCGTCTGAGCTTCGGCGCAAGCTCCTTTTTGATAATGGAGGCCGGCACTGTCCATGTCGGATTGAGATCGATCGAGACGATATGTGTGACCACTTGCGGCGAGCGGTGGCGGCGTCCGCCGACGACAGCCGTGAAGCGCGCGATCGCATCGCCGTCTTCCACGGCTTCGACGGAGGCCGCCGGAATATTGACGTCCACGTAACGATCGCCGAAGCGAAAATGCATTTTCGCAAGACGCGCCGCCGTCATTTCCAGTTCACGCGCACGGGTTGCTGCAGGGATGTTCAACTCCCGCAATGTCTCGCGTGAGACATCGCCTGTTTGCTCAAGGCCCATATGCGCCTGGAAACGGCGCAAGGCGTCGCCGAGCGCGTCGTCCCATACGTTGTCGCCGCTGTCTTGCGGATTGGGGAGATAGCCTTCGATGGCGAGCCTGCGGCGCAGCAGCGCGACCGGTCTGCCGCTGGCGTTGGCGCCGAGCGGCTTGGCGATGCGCGGCCAGCCGCCGGACGCCGCGATCGTCGCATAACGCCGCGCGGCGTGGGCGGTGGCGTTGGCTGTTTCGGGACCATAAGCGGGAGAGGCTCGCCGGGGCTGTTCGGCCCGGGGGCGCGCTTCTCGGGGCTGTTCGTCTAGAGGCTGCTCGTCTCGCCGCGGCGGCGCGACGGGGGCGTTATCCGGTTGCTCATATCCCGGCTGCGGCGCGTCTGGTTCTTGCTGCGCGCCCGCCGGCGCGAGGGCGAAGAAAATGGCGGCGGACGCCAGCAACTTGAGGGCGCCGGCGCAAGGCACTTTGAGCATCGGAATGGCTCGCTGCGCCGGGATAACGGCGCGCCCCTGTAACTAGAGCGCATTTCGCAAAAGTTGATAGACCTTCGCGATAAGAATGCGCTCCAGCTTTTTGAATTAGGCGCGCGCAGACGGCGGGGATTGGCTGCTAACGCAGCGCCGCCGAAATCTCGCGGATCAGCTCATCCACATCCGGGTCGGAGAAGGCGTCGCCCGAAGGCTCCAGCCGCACGACGGGATCGCGCGTGCAGAGCCGCAGGCACTGGCGCGTCGCGATTTTAAGCCGGCCGTCGGCGAGCGCGTCGGGAAAGGCGACGGAAAGCGTCGCCTGAACCTCGGCCAGCAAGGCGCGCCCGCGGCCATGAGCATCGCAGTTGGGGCCAACGCAGACAATGAGGCGGGCGGGCGGGGGAGATTCACTCATTCGGTTGGGAAAAGGATCGGCTCGTAATCTCGCGCGCCGTGCAGGATATGCAGGACGTCAACGGTCTCGGTAGACACGCGATAAAAGACCAGGAAGTTGCCATGAACCATCCGGCGGACGCCCGACGTTTCGTGTTGCGGCACAAGCGGAAAGCGCTTCGGCAGGTCGGATAGTTTTTCGCAGTGAGCCCGTAAGCCTTGCACGAAGGCGAGCGCCTGGGATGGACTTTCCGTTGCTAAGTAGTCGGCGATACTCTCCAGATCTGCCTCGGCCTCGCTTGTGAAGACGACTTTCACTTGGAGGCCAGCGACTGATATTTTCTCTCGAGGCGATCGAAGACATCGTCGGCAGGCGTAACACGTCCAGCTTCAGCGTCGGCTATGCCCCGAGAGAGGGCGGCGTCGAGTTTTTCGAGTTTGCGTTCGCGTTCTTCGAGCAGGCGAACGCCTTCCCGAATGACTTCGTCCTTGGACGAAAACCGCCCAGTGGCTACCAGCCGCTCGATGACATGTTCTACCGTGGAGGACGTGGTAAGGTTTCGCATTTCGTATCCGGAAGACGTTTTGAACCCTTTACAGTATTGGATTTTTTCTCCGGCGCAAGATCAAGGCGGCGTCTGGCGCGCGAATCGTCCGGTCGATAAAAGCATTAAGTTCAACTCGCGCGCGCTGGATTCAGGTTTTCACCCATCCTTCCGGTTGGTCAAACGGTGAAGAATGACATTCGATCATCGCTCGGAGTGTCCGCCACGCGACGTTCGGCATATATTGCACCAGATCTCGCGGCAGCGCGCCAGGGACGCGCCTTATTAATCGCAATATCGAATTGCGAGCTCTTTTTATTGATCTCTCCATGAACCAAGAGTTCCGCGCCCTTCGTTCCGGCTCGGGCGAGCCAATAGCCGTCAGGTCCGATGAAACCCGCGGACAGGCGATTGCCCGGTAACGCGGGAATCGAGAGGCTTACCCAAAAGTTGTTGGCTGCAGCGTGAGCCCGCGACAAGAGCTCGTGAATGGGATCGTCGGAATAGGCGGAGAACAGCATGCATTCCACGCCTCGTCTCCCATAGTCGATAAACAATTCAGGAAAATGCACTTCGATACAAAGCGCGGCCCCAAAGCGTACCCCGTCAACATCGAATACGAAGGCTTCGGCGCCCGGCGTGTACCAATCGTTCAGTTCGGCATTCGAACACATACGCTTGTCGTAGCGTCCGGCCAATTTCCCCTCATTCGATATGACGTACAGGCTGTTGTACGGACGATTGGGCGGCTGGAGTCGGTGATTGCAGCCGATCACCGTCCATAGGCCGAGCCGAGCGGCATGTTCCGAGACCGCATCCAATTCCTCGCGCAGCGCTCTCCAGTCCACGGCAGTCCAATCGTGGACCTGCGATTTCACGTATCCTGAGAGAGCGCCCTCCGGAAAATGGACAAGCCGACAGCCCATTGATTTGGCCGCCGACATCATATCGCGGACTCGTCGCCCGTTCTCGCGGACATCTGGAGTGATGCCGCTCTGTGCGGTCGCAATGCGGAAAGGAGTTTCCATGGGCATGCGCGACCTCGACGCTTATGTCATAAGTAAATCCGGCGTCCACGCAGACAAAATCAGACTACCTCCTCGAAGAGTCTGACTCTGCATTTTTTGTCACAAAAATCCTTACACATCCAAATTCGCCACGCTCAGCGCATTCTCCTGAATGAACTCGCGGCGCGGCTCCACGACGTCGCCCATCAGCTTCACGAAGATGTCGTCGGCCTCCACGGCTTCCTTCACCTTCACCTGCAGGAGCGAGCGCGCGTCGCGGTCGAGCGTCGTCTCCCAGAGCTGCTCGGCGTTCATCTCGCCCAGGCCTTTGTAGCGCTGGATGGTGAGGCCCTTGCGGCCGATCTGGTTCATGGCGTCGTAGAGCGCCACAGGCCCGGAGAGCTGCGCTTCGTCGCCGCGGCGGATCAGCGTCGCGGGCGCCGAGAAGACGTCGCGCAGCGAGTCCGCGCGCTCCTGCAGCTTGCGCGCTTCGGATGAGTTCAACATGGCGGCGTCGAGGATCACCGCTTGCGTTACGCCGCGCAGCGTGCGCTTGAAGACATAGCCTCCCTCGCGCGGTTCGCCTTGCCAGCCGCGTTCGGTTTCTTCGGCGATGGCGTCGAGACGCCCCGCGACCTTCAGTGCAAGACCCTCGCTCTCGCCATTTTCGCCATGCGGCTTCAGTGCGCCGGCCATGGCGGCCTGCTCGACGACGCTGCGGTCGTAGCGCGAATGCAGGCTTCCCATCACCGTGCGGAAGGCGCGCGCGTCCTCCAGCACCTTGCGCAGATCGGCGCCGGCGCGATCTTCCGTTCCCGTGCGCAGCACGGCGCCGTCGAGCAGCGCGTCGATGAGATAATCTTCGAGCGCGCGCTCGTCCTTGAGATATTGCGTCGACTTGCCGCGCGTCACCTTATAGAGCGGCGCCTGCGCGATGAAGACATGGCCGCGCTCGATCAGCTCCGGCATCTGCCGGTAGAAGAAGGTCAGGATGAGCGTGCGGATATGGGCGCCGTCGACGTCGGCGTCGGTCATGATAATGATCTTGTGATAGCGCAGCTTGTCGGCGTTGAATTCATCGCGGCCGACGCCGGTGCCGAGCGCCGTGATCAGCGTGCCGATCTGCTCGGAGGAGAGCATCTTGTCGAAACGCGCGCGCTCGACATTGAGGATCTTGCCGCGCAGGGGAAGCACCGCCTGGAAGGCGCGATCGCGCCCCTGCTTGGCGGTGCCGCCGGCCGAGTCGCCCTCGACGATGAAAAGTTCGGCTTTGGCCGGATCGCGCTCCTGGCAGTCGGCGAGCTTGCCGGGAAGGTTCGCGACATCGAGCGCGCCCTTGCGGCGCGTCAGCTCGCGGGCCTTGCGCGCCGCCTCGCGCGCGGCCGCCGCCTCGACGACCTTGGAGACGACGTTCTTCGCGTCTGCCGGATGCTCCTCGAGCCATTGGCCGAGGATTTCATTCATGACGTTCTCGACCGCCGGACGCACCTCCGACGAGACGAGCTTGTCTTTGGTCTGCGACGAGAATTTCGGGTCCGGCACTTTCACCGACAGCACGCAGGTCAGGCCCTCGCGGCAATCGTCGCCGGAGAGATCGACCTTCTCGCGCTTGGTGAGGCCCGACGAGTCGGCATAGCCGGTGATCTGGCGCGTCAGCGCCGCGCGGAAGCCAGCGAGATGGGTCCCGCCGTCACGCTGCGGAATGTTGTTGGTGAAGGCCAGCACATTCTCGTGATAGCTGTCGTTCCACCACAGCGCGACTTCGACGTTGATGTGCTCGCGCTGGCCCTTGATGAGGATCGGCGCCGAGACGAGCGGCTGCTTGGTGCGATCGAGCCAGCGCACGAAGGCCTCCAAACCGCCTTCGTAATAAAGCTCCTCCTGCTTCAGCTCGGCGTGGCGCGCGTCGGTCAATAGGATGCGCACGCCGGAGTTCAGAAAGGCGAGCTCCCGCAGGCGGTGCTCGATCGTCGCATAGTCGAAATCGACCATGGTGAAGGTCGCGGGGGAAGGCAGGAAGGTGACTTCCGTGCCGCGCTTGGGCGCGCCGTCCTCGACCGGCGCCGCGCCGACGACCTTGAGGTCCTCGACGGCGTCGCCATGCGAGAACTCCATGGCGTGCTCTTTGCCGCCCCGCCAGATGCGCAGCTTGAGCCAAACGGAGAGCGCGTTGACGACGGAGACGCCGACGCCGTGCAGACCGCCCGAGACCTTGTAGGAGTTCTGGTCGAATTTACCGCCGGCGTGGAGCTGGGTCATGATGACATTCGCCGCCGATACGCCCTCCTCAGGGTGGATGTCGGTGGGAATGCCGCGGCCGTTGTCGGTGACGGTGCAGGAGCCGTCGGCGTTGAGCGTGACCGTGACGCGCGTGGCATGGCCGGCGAGGGCTTCGTCGATGGCGTTGTCGACGACCTCATAGACCATGTGATGCAGGCCGGTGCCGTCGTCCGTGTCGCCGATATACATGCCCGGACGTTTGCGGACGGCGTCCAGACCACGCAGCACCTTGATCGATTCGGCGCCATATTCGGCAGGGTCGTTCGGCTTCTCGTTATCGCTCATTTCGCTCGGCTTTTTGGGGGATTGGGCCCCTTGATTCGTAAAGCCCATTCTACTCCGGAAGGGCCTATGAATGCGAGCGAAGAAAGGGGTTTTGCCTGTGTTGCAAGTCGCTGATTCAACGCTGTTTTTTGAAACTCCTCCCGGCGGCGCCGCCAAGCCGTGGGGGCAGGGGCTTTAGCGCCCTCAGCGGTAGCCCTCCTCGGCGAGCACTTGGCGCACGGCGGGCCGGGTCTTCATGCGGGCGTAATGGGCGGCGCAATTGGCGGGCAGATCCATGCCGATCTTGTCGGCCCAGAACTCCACATAGAACAGCGCCGCGTCGGCGATGGAGAAGGCCCCCGCTGCATAATCCCGGCCGGCGATCTCGCGATCGATCGCCTCGAAGGCCGAGGCGGCGATGGCGCGCCCCTCGGCGATGGTGGTTTCCCGGTCCGGGCCGTAGCGCTCGGGGGTGAAGACGCGGCGGAAGCCTTCGCCATGGATATGGCGCGTGCAGAAATCGAGCATGGCGCGCGCTTCGTCGGCCAGCGCCGGGTCGTCGGGCAGAAGTCGGCGGCGCGGATATTTTTGCGCCAGCCATGTCGCGATGCTGACGAAGTCCGTCAAAGCGGTCCCATCGTCGCGCAGCAGCGTCGGGATCGTGCCATTGGGGTTGATCGCCAGATATTCCGGCTTCAAATGATCGCCGCGCGGCAGATTGAGCACATAGGCTTCGAAAACGAGGCCGATTTCCTCGAGCAAAATATGGATGCCGGTCGAGCAGGAGCCCGGCGTCATGTAGAATTTCATCTGGGCGCGCCTTTCGGTTGAGGCTGTTGTGCAACCAGGGCGCCAGATGGGACGCTGAGCCGTCATTGCGAGGAGGCGCAGCCGACGAAGCAACCCAGAGCGCTATGGGGCCTGCTGACAAAGTGGCTGACGCCCCTCGTGCTTCGAGACGCCTGCTGCGCAGCCTCCTCAGCATGAGGGGCTTCTGCAACAATCACTTAGGCCTCATCCTGAGGAGCGAGCGAAGCTCGCGTCTCGAAGGACGAGGCCGCCTCGGAGATTTGTCAACAAACTGGGCCGATGGGCTGCCCTGGATTGCTTCGCTTCGCTCGCAATGACGGGCTCGGCGCAGTTTACCGCAAAGCCTCCTCCAGCGCCTCCAAGAAGGCGTCGCCATAGCGCGCGACTTTTCTTTCGCCGACGCCATGCACCGTCAGCATTTCATCGAGCGTCGCAGGCCGCTTTTCGGCCATGTCGATCAGCGTGCGGTCGGCGAAGATCACGTAAGCGGGCACGCCTTCCTCCTGCGCGAGCTCGCGCCGCTTGCGTTTTAAGGCGGAGAGGATGCGGTCCGTCGCCTCGTCGAGATTGGCGGCTGCTTTCTCGCGCCGCTCGCGGCGCCGCAAGGGATCGCTGCGCAGCAGGATGGTTTCGCGGCCGAAGAGAATATCCTCGCCTTTGGGCGTCATTGCGAAGCCGCCATGTTCCGCGCTCGCCGTCCGCAAGGCGCCGGCGGCGAAGAGCTGGCGCAGGATCGAGGCCCATTCGGTCTTGGAATGTTCCTTGCCGACGCCGAAGGTCTTGATCGCGTCGTGGCCGTGGCGGCGCACGGTTTCGGTTGCCTCGCCCGTCAACACATCGGCGATATGGTTGGCGCCGAAGCGCTGGCCGGTGCGATAGACAGCCGAAAGCGCCTTTTGCGCGGGAATGGCGCCGTCGAAGACGGCGACTTTGCCCTGGCAGACGTCGCAGCTCCCGCAGGGGCCCGCTTCCTCGGCGAAATAGGCGAGCAGCGTCTGACGGCGGCAGCGCGGCGTCTCGCAGAGCATGGCGAGCGCCGAGAAGCGATCGTGCTCGATGCGGCGGCGTTCCTCGTCGATATCTTTCGCGTCGATTTGCCGACGGCGAAAGGCCATGTCGTCGAGGCCGTAGAGCGTCAAAGTATCGGCGGGCAGGCCGTCGCGTCCGGCGCGGCCGATCTCCTGATAATAGCTTTCGACCGATGACGGGATGTCGGCATGCGCCACGAAACGCACGTCCGGCTTGTTGACGCCCATGCCGAAGGCGATGGTCGCGACGGCGATGACGCCGTCCTCGCGCAGGAAGCGGTCGCCATTGCGGTTGCGCGTCTCCTGGGCGAGCCCCGCGTGATAGGGCAGCGCATCATAGCCCTGCCCGGCGAAATAGGCCGCGAGGTCCTCGGTGCGCTGGCGCGACGAGCAATAGACGATGCCGCTTTCGCCCTTGTGGCGTTCGAGAAAACGCGACAACTGCCGGCGCGGCTGATCCTTCAACGCGAAATTGAGCGCGATGTTCGGCCGGTCGAAACTATGCAGGAAGAGGCGCGGCGGCGCGGGGAAGAGGCGGCGCGCAATGTCGTCGCGGGTCGCGGCGTCGGCGGTGGCGGTGAGACCGACGACCTGGATATTGCCCAGCGCCTCCGCGGCGCGGCCGATCTCGCGATATTCGGGGCGAAAGTCGTGCCCCCATTCCGAGACGCAATGGGCTTCGTCGATGGCGAGGCGGCGGGGCCTGGCGCGCTTCAGCTCCGCGAGGAGGCCGTCCATCATCAGCCGCTCGGGCGAGACGAAGAGAAGCCGCAGCCCGCCCTCGCGCATGGCGCGGCGCGCCTCCTCGTTTTCTTCCGCGCCGTTCATCGAGTTGAGCGTCGCGACGCCGACCCCGAGGGCGCGCATCTGGCGCACCTGATCCCGCATCAGCGCGATGAGCGGCGAGACGACGACAGTGAGCGCCTCCTCCATGATCGCCGGGAGCTGATAGCACATCGATTTGCCGCTGCCGGTCGGCATGACCGCGAGCACCGGGGCGCCGTCGAGCACAGCCGCGATGATCTCCGCCTGACCGGGGCGGAAATCGTCATAGCCAAAGACGGATTTGAGCAGCGCGCGGGCTTGCGGGGGGAGGGAAGGCATGCCGACGGCATAGCATGGGCGAGGCGGCCGGGGCTAATGGGGCAGGCTCGACTTGTCGAGCGCGATTTCGAATGAGGAGGTTTTCGATGACGCAGCGCCGCCGCCGGATGCGATCTCCGGCGTTTACTCCCGGTCAAGCTATCATACGAGATCCGCTCGATTGGGTCGGCGCCATCCCCGACGCTCGCGCCGTTTGGACACACAGGGACTCACCCCCGTCATTGCGAGGAGGCGAAGCCGACGAAGCAATCCAGGGCCGCATCGCCGCGCTGGATTGCTTCGCTTCGCTCGCAATGACGGGCACTGAGCAGAACCAGCGCTTTTGTGGCTCTGGATTCCCAGTCGGGCTTTCAGCCCGCCAGGATGCCCCCCAACGCGAGCTGTTCAAACCGAAATGCAATCAAACGGCTGAGCGAAATCAGCGCATCATGTGCCGTAGCGCTTCATAGAAAGCGACGTCCGCGGCAACCAGCATCAGACCGATCACCGCCGCCTGTGCGATATATTTGAAGTCGCGCCCGATCCGCATATCGCGCTCCCGCCGGTTGCGGCCGGAGGTAGCGGACGAATGGATGACGGCAAGCCGGTTTGGGCTCGCGCGCGCAATTTATGCTTACAACTCTTTATGCGCTCCATCGCAAAGCGGCTCCTTCTTCGTGGCCTTGCAGCCGCAGAAGAAAGCCTTGCCGGTCGCTTCTGCCTTGTAGGCGACGGGCTCGATCCCCGTGCCCTGATGGGCGCCGTCGCAGAACGGCTGCTTTGCGCTTCGCCCGCAGGCGCACCAGTAATAGGTCTTGCCGGCCTCGACCTCGACCGGCATGGCTTTCTTCTGGAAGACGACGCGTTCGGTCATGTCTCTCTCTTGATCTCTACACGGCTTCGGTCGTGAGCGCGGGAGCGTCGAGCAGGAATTTCTCCGTCTCCAGCGCCGCCATGCAACCGAGCCCCGCGGCGGTCACCGCCTGCCGATAGACTTCATCGGCCACGTCGCCAGCCGCGAAGACCCCCGGGATATTCGTGCGGGTCGAGCCCGGCTCGACCGCGATATAGCCCGAGGACTTCAATTCGAGCTGGCCCTTGAAGAGCTCCGAGGCGGGCGCATGGCCGATGGCGATGAAGACGCCGTCGGCGTCGATTAGCTGCGTCTCGCCGGTTTTTGCGTGTTTTACCCGTGCGCCGGTGACGGAAAGCGGGCCTTCTGTGCCGACCACCTCGTCGATCACATGCTCGAAGAGCACGGTGACATTCGCCTGCCTGTGCAGCCGCTCCTGCAGCACCCGCTCTGAGCGCAGCGTATCGCGCCGATGCACGAGGGTGACATGGGAAGCGAGGTTGGAAAGGTAAAGCGCTTCTTCGACGGCCGTATTGCCGCCGCCGACGACGATCACCTTCTTGCCGCGGAAGAAGAAGCCGTCGCAGGTCGCGCAGGCCGAGACGCCGAAGCCCTTGAATTTCTCTTCGCTCGGGATGCCCAGCCATTTCGCTTTCGCGCCCGTCGAAATGATCAGCGCGTCGCAGGTGTAGGTCGCGCCGCTGTCGCCGATGAGCGTGAAGGGCCGCTTGTCCAGGCGGGCTTCGACGATATGGTCGGAGACGAGCTTCGTTCCGACATGCTCGGCCTGCAGGCGCATCTGCTCCATCAGCCAGGGGCCCTGGATGGGCTCGGCGAAGCCGGGGTAGTTCTCGACCTCCGTCGTGATCATGAGCTGGCCACCCTGCTCGAAGCCAGCGATGAGCATGGGCTCCAACATGGCGCGCGCCGTATAGATCGCCGCCGTATAGCCGGCCGGCCCTGAGCCGATGATGATGACGCGCGCATGGTTGGGGGCGGACATGGGGGACTCTCGGGTTGCGATGCAATTCACTCTTTCCGCCAGCGGAAAGAGGGGAGGGCGGCAATCTAGCGATTATGCGCCGCGCCGCAACTGCGCTGCTTCGCGAGGAAAGCGGCGTAGTCTTTCTCGATCCGCCGCGCGATCATCGGCGTCGAATTGATCGGCTTATATGTCCAATCCTCGAAAGGCCCCCGCCAGATACGGATGGCGCCCGCGCCTTCGAGCGCGGCGAGATAGGCCTTGATTTTTCGCCGGATCACGAAGGGTTCGAGGACATGAACCGGAACGCCGGTCGCCGCCGCCTCTCCAACCATATTGACGCTGTCGCCCGTCACGACGATGCGGTCGGCGTTCGCCAGCATGGAAAAATAGGGATTGGCGCCTTCGCCGTCCCAGAACCAGCCCCCGGGCGCAGAGAGAGCTTGCCGTAGCGCGGCGGCGATTTCTGGCGGCGTGCGGCGGGAGGCGGTCGCCATCACGCCATAACCGGCGTCGAGAAGCGTGCTCGCGATGAAATCGAGATCGTAAAGAAGCCCCTCGGCGCTGCCGACGAGCATGGCGACGCGCGGGCGGGGCAAGCCGGCGATACGCGGGTCGGGCGCCGCGCGGGCGGCGGCGAGCCGCTCGGGGGTGATACGGTTCGGGGGCGTGATCGGCGCGACGACATTCGGGCCTGTGAGCCTGTCATGGCGGGGGGCGACGATGAGGTCCGCCGTCTTCAGGCCCGAGGCTGGGGCGTTGAGATAGACGGTGAAGGTCCGCCCGCCCGAGCAACGCTTGAGGCGCCGCAGAGCGGGGATGGTCCGCCGGCCGGCGGCGATGGCGATGTCCGGGTAGGGCGGCGCATAGGCTTGCGCGTCCAAAGGATCAGGCGGCCCGAAAGGCGCAACAAGCTCATAGAGCCAGCGGGGGGCGATGCGGCGGATGTCGGGGGTTAGCCCGAGCGCTTCGGCGACGCCGAGCGTCTGGGCTTCATGTCCGGCGCGGCCGTCCGCGAGGATGCGGAGCGTCGGCTGCGCCGGCGCTGCTTCGACTTTTCCGGTTGCGGCGAGAGGGGGTGGGCGAGAGCCGGAGCCGGCCACGAATTCTCCTGGTCCCGCCACA
The DNA here is from genome assembly GCF_030063565.1 of Methylocystis sp. JR02. Taxonomy (NCBI): domain Bacteria; kingdom Pseudomonadati; phylum Pseudomonadota; class Alphaproteobacteria; order Hyphomicrobiales; family Methylocystaceae; genus Methylocystis; species Methylocystis sp. JR02. The sequence goes on from NZ_JASIRC010000001.1 coordinate 384,094, forward strand.
ATGCCCTTTACGAAACGAAGGCGACCTTCAAAATCTCATAGCTCTTGCCGCCGCCGGGGGTCTTCACTTCCACGGTGTCGCCGACGGTCTTGCCGATCAGCGCCCGGGCGATCGGGCTCGAAATGGACACGCGGCCGCTCTTCACGTCGGCTTCGGTCTCGCCGACGATCTGATAGGCTTTCTCCTCTTCGGTGTCCTCGTCGACCACCGTGACGGTTGCGCCGAATTTGATCGTCGTGGAGCCCGTGAGCTTGGAGATGTCGATGACCTCGGCGCGGGAGAGCTTGTCCTCGAGCTCCGCGATGCGGCCTTCATTCAGCGACTGCGATTCCTTGGCCGCGTGATATTCCGCGTTCTCCGACAGATCGCCATGGGCGCGCGCCTCGGCGATCTGCTGGATGATGCGCGGGCGGTCTTCCTGCTGACGACGGCGCAATTCCTCTCCGAGCGCCGCATAGCCAGCGGCTGTCATGGGCACCTTCTCCATTGGTCTCGCTCTTCGCCTTTCCGATCAATTGTCGGGGAATGTCTTCCTCGCCCCCGCGGGCCAAATGCGCCGGCGCGGGAAACCCCGAATCATATGTCCGATAGTCTTGCCGCGAAAGCGGCGCAGCGCCATGCCTTCCGAGCGCTTTTGGCGCGATATTCCGCCGCGCCAACGCCCGAAGGCGGCTTGGGAAGCGCGCCTTCTATCTTCCTTATCTTCAGCCGGCTGCGGGCCGGAAATAATCCTGCAGCGCCCGCGCCTCTAGATCCCCCGACACATAAGCCTTCACGCCCTGCGCCGCCGCGATCGCGCCGGCGAGAGTCGTATAATAGGGAACCTTATGCAGAAGCGCCGCGCGGCGCAAGGAACGCGAGTCGGCGAGCGCCTGCGCGCCTTCTGTCGTGTTGAAGACAAGCTGGATCGCGCCGTTCTTGATGGCGTCGACGATATGCGGCCGGCCTTCCGAGACCTTGTTGATCTTCTGCGCGGCGATGCCCTGCTCCTGCAGATAGCGGGCGGTGCCGCCGGTCGCGACCACGCTGAAGCCGATGTCCGTGAGCAGGCGGATGGCCGGGAGGATGCGCGGCTTGTCGGCGTCGCGCACCGAGACGAACAGCACGCCGCCGCGCGGCGCCTTGGTGCCGCCGCCGAGCTGGCTCTTCACAAAGGCCGCGTCGAAGGAAACGTCGAGGCCGATGACTTCGCCGGTCGAGCGCATCTCCGGGCCGAGCACCGTGTCGACGCCGGGGAAGCGCGCGAAGGGGAAGACCGCTTCCTTCACGCCGATATGCTTCGGCGGGGCGGAGGGCAGGGTGAAGGCCGAAAGCTTCTCGCCCGCCATCACGCGCGCGGCGATCTTGGCGAAGGGCGCGCCGACGACCTTGGCGACGAAGGGCACGGTGCGCGAGGCGCGCGGGTTGACTTCGAGGACGTAAATCTCGCCGTCCTTGAGCGCATATTGCACATTCATGAGCCCCACGACGCCCAGCGCCATGGCGAGGCTCTTGGTCTGCTCCTCCAGCGCGGCGATGGTCTCCGGCGTGAGCGAGCGCGGCGGCAGCGAGCAGGCTGAATCGCCCGAGTGAATGCCGGCTTCCTCGATATGCTCCATGACGCCCGCGATAGCCGCTTGCGCGCCGTCGGCAATGCAATCCACGTCGACTTCGATCGCGTCGGTCAGATAGCGGTCGAAGAGCAGCGGGTTTTTGCCGAGCACCATATTGATCTGCCCGGTCTTGTCATTGGGGTAACGCGTCTTGATCTCGGAGGGCACGAGGCTCGGCAGAGTCCCGAGCAGATAATCATCCAGCGCGCCGCTGTCGCGGATGATGGCCATGGCGCGGCCGCCGAGCACATAGGAAGGACGCACGACGAGCGGCAGGCCGAGCTCGCCCGCGACGATGCGCGACTGCTCGACCGAATAGGCGATGCCGTTCTTGGGCTGCTTGAGGCCGAGCTTGTCGAGCAGGCGCTTGAAGCGGTCGCGGTCCTCGGCGAGATCAATCGAATCGACGGGCGTGCCAAGGATGGGCGCGCCGGTTTTTTCGAGGCCATGCGCGAGCTTCAACGGCGTCTGGCCGCCATATTGGACGATGAGGCCAATCAGGGTGCCGTTCGACTTCTCGACGTCGAGAATCTCCGACACGTCCTCATTGGTCAGCGGCTCGAAATAGAGCCGGTCCGAGGTGTCGTAGTCGGTCGAGACCGTCTCGGGATTGCAGTTGATCATGATCGTTTCGAAGCCGGCGTCGGCCAGCGCGAAACAGGCGTGACAACAGCAGTAGTCGAACTCGATGCCCTGGCCGATGCGGTTCGGCCCGCCGCCGAGAATGACGATCTTCTTGCGATCGGAGGGGTTCGCCTCATTCGCTGGGACGCCGGCGAAGGGCGTCTCATAGGTCGAATACATATAGGCGGTGGGCGAGGCGAATTCCGCCGCGCAAGTATCGATGCGCTTATAGACCGGCCGCACGCCGAGCGCGTGGCGCGCCGCGCGCACGGCTGATTCTTCGAGCCCGGTGAGAGTCGCAAGGCGCGTGTCGGAGAAGCCGGCGAATTTCAGCTTGCGCAGATTCTCGGCGTCCGTCGGCAGGCCGAACTTCTTCACCTTCTCTTCGAGCGCCACGATCTCTGCAACGCGCGCAATGAACCAGGGGTCGATCTTGCTCGCCTCATGCACTTCGAGCTGGCTCATGCCGAGACGCAGCGCCTGGCCGACGACGAGCAGGCGATCCGGCGTCGGCGTGCCGAGCGCGCCGCGCAGGACGTTCATATCGTCGCCCTTGCCGAGCCCCTCGACCTCGATCTCGTCGAGACCGGAAAGGCCCGTCTCCAGCGAGCGCAGCGCCTTTTGCAGCGACTCGGCGAAATTGCGGCCGATCGCCATGGCTTCCCCGACCGACTTCATCGCGGTCGTCAGGACCGGCTCGGAGCCGGGGAATTTCTCGAAGGCGAAACGGGGAATCTTGGTGACAACATAGTCGATCGTCGGCTCGAAGGAGGCCGGCGTCGCGCCGCCGGTGATGTCATTGGCGATTTCGTCGAGCGTGTAGCCGACGGCGAGCCGCGCGGCCACCTTGGCGATGGGAAAGCCAGTCGCCTTCGAGGCCAGCGCCGAGGAGCGCGACACGCGCGGATTCATCTCGATAACGATCATGCGGCCGGTGCGCGGGTCGACAGCGAATTGCACGTTGGAGCCGCCGGTCTCGACGCCGATCTCGCGCAGCACAGCGAGCGAGGCGTCGCGCATGATCTGATATTCTTTATCGGTGAGCGTCAGCGCCGGGGCGACGGTGATGGAGTCGCCGGTATGCACGCCCATCGGATCGATATTCTCGATCGAGCAGACGATGATGCAATTGTCCGCCTTGTCGCGGACGACTTCCATCTCGTACTCTTTCCAGCCGAGGACGCTTTCCTCGATCAGCACTTCATTGGTCGGCGAGGCGTCGATGCCGCGCTCGACGATCTCGATGAATTCCGCCTTGTTATAGGCGATGCCGCCGCCGGTGCCGCCGAGCGTGAAGGACGGGCGAATGATGGCGGGCAGGCCGATGTCGTCCAGCGCCTCGAGCGCCGCGGCGAGCGTCTTGATGTGATGCGAGCGCGGCGTGTCGAGGCCGATCTTGGTCATGGCCTCGCGGAAGAGCTCGCGGTCCTCCGCCTTGTCGATGGCGTGCGCCGTAGCGCCGATCATCTCGACGTCGAATTTTTCGAGCACGCCCATCTTCTCGAGGGAGAGGGCGCAATTGAGGGCCGTCTGGCCGCCCATTGTCGGGAGCAGCGCGAAGCCGCCCGGAATGGCGTAGCGCTCCTTCTCGATGATCTTCGCGACAAATTCCGGCGTGATCGGCTCGACATAGGTGCGATCGGCCAGGTCCGGGTCGGTCATGATCGTCGCCGGATTGGAATTGACCAGAACGATCCGATAGCCCTCGGCTTTCAGCGCCTTGCAGGCCTGCGTGCCGGAATAGTCGAATTCGCAGGCCTGGCCGATGACGATGGGCCCGGCGCCGATGATCAGGATAGTCGATATGTCGGTTCTTTTCGGCATGTCGCTTCTTTGTTTCGCGCGGATAACGCGCTCAAGCCCCGCCCTCATCTCCGAGGAGCCTGCGAGGCAGGCGTCTCGAAACATGTGGACGGGGAGGGAATCGTCCTTGCGGCTTCCTCCGCTTCGGGACGGCCCCTGAAGGGGCCTCCTTGAGGCTGAGGGAGCCTTCGCCCGTCGGCGCGCCATGAGATGGGCGCGCATAAAAAAAGGCCGCGTTCCCGGCCTTTTGGACCAGCACGCGTCCCGAATGCCTGTCTTGCAGGCGGCGAGCGGGCGCGCCCGGCTCGAAAGTCGAGGTCTGTCTAGACGAGAATGACGCGAGTGTGAAGGGGCAGGCAAGGCCAGGCGCCGGAAGGTCGGCCGTCATTGCGAGCGAAGCGACGCAACCCAGAGCGTCATCTCGGCTCTGGATTGCTTCGTCGCTTCGCTCCTCGCAATGACGGGTCTTTCAGCGCGAAGCCTGTGGAAAAACCCCTGGTCCTCTGGCTCAAGTCCACCAGACGCCGCGACTCTGCCGGTCTTGCGCGGGCGCGCGCCTCCGGCTCATAAGCGGCGCAGAGCCCTTCGGAGAAAATTTTCATGAGGTCCATCGCCGCCTGCGCCGCGCTTCTCTGTCTTCTCGCCGCTCCTGCGCGCGCCGAGCCGAAATACGACCTCGCCAAGGTCGTCGCCGAATGCGCCGCCTGCCATGGGCCGGATGGGATCGGCAATGACGTGGAGATTCCCAATCTCGCAGGGCAGCACGACCGCTATCTTTACCTGCAGCTTCAGCACTTCAAGTCGGGCCGGCGCCCGCACAAGGAGATGCGCTACGAAAGCCGCCATCTGACGGACGAGGAAATGCAGGACCTCGCCCGCTACTATTCCCAGCTTCCGCGCTGATGGTCCGCCAGCTCGCGACCTATGCGTCGGTCGGCGTCGGCGCGACGCTCATCCATTATGCGATATTGATCGCGCTGGTGGAGGCGGGCGGCTGGGCGCCGGTGCCGGCGGCGCTGTGCGGCTATGTGGCCGGCGGCGTCGTGGCCTATGTCCTCAACCGCCGCCATACTTTCGCGAGCGACCGCCCCCATTCCGAGGCCGGCTGGCGCTTTGGGCTGGTCGCCTTTGTCGGCTTTTGCGTGACTTACCTGCTCATGAGCCTCTTCGTGGAGCGGCTCGGCGCGCCCTATCTGCCGGCGCAGGCCGTGACGACGGTGCTGGCGATGTTCGTGACCTATGCGCTCAACCGGGCGTGGACGTTTCGGGCAGGGTGAGGCAGGCGTAACGCCGTCATGCCCGGCCTTGTGCCGGGCATCCACGCCGGGCAGCGATGGCAATGTCTGAAGGAGGCCGGCGCGTTTGCCGCGTGGATGGCCGGGACAAGCCCGGCCATGACGGGGGTGAGGGCTGGGCAGGTTAAGGCCACTTCACGCTCGGCGGCATGGAGGAGAGGATCGACTCGACATTGCCGCCCGTCTTCAGCCCGAAAATCGTGCCCCGGTCATAGAGCAGATTGTATTCCACATAGCGGCCACGGCGGATGAGCTGTTCTTCCCGCTCCTCGGGCGTCCAGGGCACGGCGAAGTTGCGCCGCACCAGCTCGGGGTAGATCGCCAGGAAGCTCTCGCCGACGTCCCGGGTGAAGGCGAAGTCCTTGTCCCAGCCGCGGTTGGCCGGATCGCCCGCGCTATTGAGATAATCATAGAATATGCCGCCGATTCCGCGCGGCTCCTTGCGATGGGCGAGGTAGAAATACTCGTCGCACCACTCCTTGAAGCGCTTGTAGTCGGCGATGGGGTGGCGCTCGCAGGCGCCGCGCATGGCCGCGTGGAAGTCGACCGAATCCGGGTCCGTCTGCGTGCGGCGGGCGTCGAGCACGGGCGTGAGATCCGCTCCGCCGCCGAACCAGGCCTTGCTCGTCACGACAAAGCGCGTGTTCATATGCACGGCGGGGACGTTCGGGTTCCAGGGATGGGCGATGAGCGAAATGCCGGTCGCATAGAAGCGCGGGTCTTCGGCGGCGCCCGGAATCTGCTTGGCGAATTCCGGCTGGAAAGTGCCGAAGACCGTCGAGCAATGGACTCCGGCCTTTTCGAACACCCGCCCATGGATCATGCCCATGCGCCCGCCGCCGCCCGGAGCCCCATCGTGATTCTGCCGCTCCCAGGGGCTGAGCTGGAAGCGCCCCGGCGCGGTCGTCTCGGCGAAGGGGCCCGTCGCCTCATCTTCCAGCGCCTCGAAAGCGGCGCAGATGCGCAATTGCAGCGCCTCGAACCACTCGCGCGCTTCTTTCTTGCGGGCTTCGAGCTGGTCTTGCGCGGCGTTCATGAGCGTCTCCTTTTCGAGCGCTCAGAAACGCCGCGCGCCGCGCCTTGTCAAATCGGCGGTCAGTCGGTCGCGATCGTCAAATTCCTCCCTCGGCCGGGAGTTTGCGACGGCGAGGCGGCGGTCGTCAGCCCGATGGTCAGATATTCGACGATCGCGGTGCGAATGTTCCAGCCGCGGCCGGTCAGCGTCGCCCGATAGCAGGAGCGCGGCGCGCCGATCGTCCATTCTTTCTTTTCCGCCTTGGCAGTCGCCATGTCGCGCAGGACGGCGGCCTTGTCCTCGGGAGAAGCGGAGAGCGTCACGAAAGCCATGCGCTCCAATTGCTTGTCGATGAAACGCGACTCCTGCATCTCGTCGGTCGCGCGCTCGAAATCGCAAAGCTTGGTCTGGGCGCCCACATTGAGCAGCCGGGCGAACCATTCGGGCCGCAACTCGCGCAAATCCAATTTCAGCGTCGCCGCCTTTTCCCGATCGTCTTTTTCGAGCGTCTTGTAGATCGCTAAAGAGCCCAGCACGTCCGGCGCGCCGAAGACGACCTTCAGATTGACGAATTCGACGGACTGTACCTGATTGATGCGCCCGAGAAGATCGTTGAAGCTCGACTTCAGCGTCGGGAATTCGACGATGAGGAACACGACGCCCGCGCCGAAAAGGAGCGTCACGAGGACGCCGTTGAGAAATTTCAGCAGGCGTTCGCAAATATCCAGGGTCGACTGAACTTTTGGAGTCTGTTCTTTTCCGGCCTCAATCACTCTTGCCTCCCTAATCGCTCACGACTTGAAATTGGCGGTCGACGACAATCCTGCACGGCAGGCCCCCGCCCGATATGCGGCGGCGCGCAGGGAGGTAACGCTTGTTCACTCGGTTTGGTTGCCGCCGATCTGCCGCAACGCCTCGCCGATGACCATGGCCGCGGAAACCGCCACATTGAGAGAGCGCGCCTGGGGCCTCATGGGGATCGTGACGGCAAGGTCGGCCGCCGCGAAGACGTCGTCCGGCACGCCTGCCGATTCGCGCCCGACCATCAGAATGTCGCCGGATTCATATTTGCAGGCTGTGTAGGGCGCCTCGGCGCGGGTGGAGAGCAGGATGAGCCGCCGGCGCCGGCCCGCGGCGGTTTGTGCACTGCGCCAAGCCTGAAAGGCGTCGAAGGAGGCGTGCCGGAGAAGCGTCACGAGGTCGAGATAGTCCATGCCGGCCCGCCGGAAGGCGGCGTCGGTCACGGGAAAGCCGGCGGGGCCGATGATCGCGGCCTCGACGCCCAGACAGGCGCACATGCGCAGCATGGTCCCGGCGTTTTGGGGGATGTCTGGTTGATAGAGGGCGAGCGCGAGCGGCGGCATGAATCTCGATCCTGCGGAAAGTCAAAGCTTTGCGGCAAATCGCCGCGATTGTGCGCTGCGAAGGGAAAGAGCGAAAAATCCCGGCTTGCGCTTGTGGACATGATGGCGGAATGGCGCCACATAAGCCGCGCGCGGACGGGGTTCAACCGTTGCGCGCCGCATCGGCGCCGCCGCCACGGGCTAGCGCAAGCTGCGAAAAAGTGGAACGATTGTTTCGAGTGGAGCTTGCGCTTGCCAGCCGAGCGCTCTTTATTCGCAGCGATTGGGAAGAGGTCAGGGCGTGAGCAGCAAGAACGTCACAGAACATACGCCGGCCGAGCCGAGCCGCCGAGACATTCTCTATATCGCGACGGGCGCGGCCGCGACGGTCGCCGCCGGCGGCATGGTCTGGCCGCTGATCTCGCAGATGAACCCCGACGCTTCGACCCTGGCGCTGGCCTCCACGGAAGTGGATTTGTCCTCCGTCGCCGTCGGCCAGATCGTGACCGTCAAATGGCGCGGCAAGCCGGTCTTCGTGCGTCACCGCACCCCGGAGGAGATCAAGACCTCCGAGGACACGCCGCTCGCCGAGCTTCCCGATCCCGAACCCGATTCCAAGCGCGTCCAGAAGCCCGAATGGCTCGTGGTCATCGGCGTCTGCACCCATCTCGGCTGCATTCCGACCGGCAAGGCCGGCGAATATGACGGCTGGTTCTGCCCGTGCCACGGCTCGACCTATGACGTCTCCGGCCGTATCCGCAGCGGCCCGGCGCCCTCCAATCTCGAGGTGCCGCCCTACGCTTTCGTCAGCGACAAGAAAATCAAGATCGGATAGGCCGCGCGCCTTTCCGCATTTCTCGCGTCCTTCGTCGCCATCGATCCATTCGAGAAAGTTCCAATGAGCGGACATTCCCAATACACGCCCAAAAGCGGCTTCGCCCGTTGGCTGGAGCGCCGGCTGCCGATCATCAGCTTCATGTACGACTCCTTCGTCGCCTATCCAACGCCGAAGAATCTGAACTACATGTGGACCTTTGGCGCCATCCTGTCCTTCATGCTGGTGGCGCAGATCGTCACGGGCGTGGTGCTCGCCATGCACTACACCGGCGAGACGACGCTCGCTTTCGACTCCGTCGAAAAGATCATGCGCGACGTGAATTGGGGCTGGGCGCTGCGTTATGCGCACGCCAATGGCGCCTCTATGTTCTTCCTCGCCGTCTATCTCCACATCTTCCGCGGCATGTATTACGGCTCCTACAAGGAGCCGCGCGAGGTGCTGTGGATCCTCGGCGTCCTCATCTTCATGGTGATGATGGCGACGGGCTTCCTCGGCTATGTCCTGCCCTGGGGCCAGATGTCCTTCTGGGCCGCGACGGTCATCACCAACCTCTTCTCGGCGATCCCGGTGGTCGGAACCTCGATCACCACCTGGCTGCTGGGCGGCTACTCGGTCGATAATCCGACGCTGAACCGCTTCTTCGCCCTGCATTATCTCTTGCCCTTCATCATCGTCGCGATCGTCGCGCTGCATGTCTGGGCGCTGCATGTGACGGGGCAGAACAATCCGACCGGCGTCGAGGTGAAGGACGTCGAGAAGGACACCGTGCCCTTCACGCCCTATGCGACGCTGAAGGATGGCTTCGCCATCGGCGCCTTCCTTGTGCTCTATGCCTGGATGATGTTCTTCGTGCCGAATTATCTCGGCCATCCGGACAATTACATCGAGGCCAATCCGCTGGTGACGCCGCCGCATATCGTGCCGGAGTGGTATTTCCTGCCCTTCTACGCGATCCTGCGCGCCATCCCGAACAAGCTGCTCGGCGTCATCGCGCTGTTCCTGTCGATCCTCATCACCATGGCGCTGCCCTGGCTCGACACGTCGAAGGTGAAATCGGGCAGCTTCCGGCCGCTGTTCCGCAAATTCTACTGGGTCTTTGTCGCGGTGTGCGTCGGGCTCGGCTATCTCGGCGCGCAGCCGGCGGAAGGCGTCTATCTGTGGCTCGCCCGCATCTTCTCCTTCTACTACTTCCTGCATTTCATCGTGATCCTGCCCTGGCTCGGCAAGGTCGAAAAGACCGAGCCTGTGCCGGAGTCGATCGACGCCGCCGTCGCCACGGGGAAGACCGCCCATGCGTGACGCGCGATCCTTCTTTGCCCTCAAGGACTCCTCGATGAAGCGCAGTTTCCTGTCCCTCCTTTCGGGCGCGGCCCTGCTCGCCGGCGCGCTGGCGGGTTCGCCGGCCTTGGCCGAGTCCGGGCATCACGAGAAGAAGCCGGAGGTCCATAGCTGGAGCTTCGCGGGCGCGCTGGGCAGCTACGACAAGGCGCAGCTCCGCCGCGGCTTCAAGGTCTATAAGGAAGTCTGCTCGACCTGCCATTCGATCAAAATGCTGGCCTTCCGCAATCTGAGCCAGCCGGGCGGGCCGGAGTTTTCCGAGAAGGAAGTCGCCGACCTCGCCGCGACCTACAAGGTCAAGGACGGTCCGAACGATACGGGCGATTATTTCGATCGCCCCGCGCGGCCGAGCGACCATTTCCCGCCGCCCTTCGCCAATGAGCAGGCGGCGCGCGCGGCGATGTCGGGCGCCTATCCGCCGGATATGTCGGTGCTCGCCAAGGCGCGCGGCTATGGGCGCGGCTTCCCGACCTTCCTCTTCGACGCGCTGCCGGGCTTCTCCTATCAGGAGCATGGCGTCGACTATATCGCTTCGCTGCTCAAGGGCTATGGCGAGCCGCCGCATGGGGTGCAAATCCCTGAAGGCCAATTCTACAACGCCTATATGCCCGGCAACCGCATCGGCATGCCGCCGCCTCTGTCGGACGGCGCCGTGACCTATGACGACGGCGCGCCGCAGACCGTCGACCAATACGCCAAGGACGTCACCGCCTTCATGATGTGGGTCGCCGAGCCGCATCTCGACGCCCGCAAGCGCGTCGGACAGGCCGTGCTCGCCTTCCTGTTCGTCTTCGCCGTGCTTCTCTATTTCACCAAGCGCAAGATCTGGTCGAACGTGGCGCATTGAGCGCGTAAGGCTTAAGCCCCGCGTCCGTCATTGCGAGGAGCGAAGCGACGAAGCAATCCAGGGCCGGGATGACGCTCTGGATTGCTTCGCTTCGCTCGCAATGACGGCGCGCGCCAGTCACGACAACAGGCTTCGCGCGCCGTCGACGACATATTGCACCGCCAGCGACGCGAGAAGCACGCCGATCAGCTTTTCCACGACGACGCTCACCGAGGCGCCGACCAGGCGCTCCACGCTTGTCGCCAGCCGGCAGACTGCCCAGCAGAGCGCCAGCACCGTAAAGATCGCGCCGATGAGCGCTGCGAGTCCGAGCGGATCGCCATGCGCTTCGCCGGCGATGAGCAGCGTCGCCGTAATCGCGCCGGGGCCGGCCATCAGCGGGATGGCGAGCGGGAAAGCGGCGATGTGGCGCGCGCGCTCGTCGATCGCCTGAGCGGCCGTCGCGGCGTCGCGCCCGATCCGGACGCCCAGCACCATTTCCGAGGCGATGGAAAAGAGCAGCAAGCCCCCGGCGATGCGGAAGGCAGGCAAAGTGACGCCCAGCGCGCGCAATAGCGCCTCGCCGCCGAAGGCCGCGCCCGTGAGGATCAGAAAGGCGTAGAGACAGGCCCGCAGAGCGATTTGCGCGCGCGCCGCTTTGGTTTCCCGGGCGGTCGCGGCGAGGAAGATCGGCGCGAGGCCGGCAGGCTCGACGACTACCGCAAGCGTCACCAAAGCCGCTAGAAAGTTGCTCCAATAGATGGCGGCCATCCATCCTCGTCCCGCTTGCTGGCTTCTCTTTAAGCTAGGGCGCTCGCGCGCCCTTTTTGCGGCGCTTCCTTGATCGCCTCTTCGGAATCGTGCACAACGCTTGGCTTCTAGCCCGGTCTTTCCGGGCGGCTCAGCTACTCCCGGAAGGGTCGAAATGTCGGAGATTTTGCGCGTCGGCATCGCGGGGCTCGGAACCGTCGGCGCGGCGGTTGCGCGGCTTCTCCAGCGGCAGGAGCAGGCGCTGACGGCCCGCACCGGCCGCCGCATCGTTGTCACGGGCGTCTCGGCGCGCGACGCTGGCAAGAAGCGCGACGCCGATTTCTCCGGGGCGGAATTTTTCCACGATCCCGTCAAGCTCGCAACCTCGGAGACGATCGACCTCTTCGTCGAGCTGATCGGCGGCTCGGAGGGCCCGGCGCGGGCCAGCGTCGAGAGCGCGCTCGCTCATGGCAAGCCGGTCGTCACCGCCAATAAGGCGCTGCTCGCCGCCCATGGCCTGCATCTGACCCAGCTCGCCGAGGAGAAACGCGTCGCGCTCTCCTTCGAGGCCTCGGTCGCCGGCGGCATTCCGATCGTCAAGACGCTGCGCGAGGGGCTCGCCGGCAATTCGATCGAGCGCGTCTATGGCATTCTCAATGGCACCTGCAATTACATATTATCTCGCATGGAGCGCGAGCAGCTTTCCTTCGAGGCGTGCCTGAGCGAGGCGCAAAGGCTTGGCTACGCCGAGGCGGACCCGACCTTCGACATCGGCGGCTTCGACACCGCGCATAAGCTCGCGATCCTCACCTCGCTCGCTTTCGGCACCCGCATTTCGGCGCAGTCGATCGACATCGAGGGTATCGAGCGCGTCACGCTCGCCGACATCGAGGCGGCGGACGAGCTCGGCTTCCGCATCAAGCTTCTGGGCGTCGCCCAGCGCACGGCGGAGGGCATCGAGCAGCGCGTGCATCCGACGATGGTGAGCAAGAACAGCGCCATCGCCCAGGTGATGGGCGTGCTCAACGCCGTCACCATCGACGCCGACGCCGTGCATGAGCTTACCCTCGTCGGCCCCGGCGCCGGCGGCGACGCTACCGCGTCCGCCGTGGTTGCCGACATCGCCGACATCGCCAAGGGCGTGCGCTCGGCCCCCTTCGGCCTGCCGTCGAGCCAGCTCGCTGAGTTCAAGCGCACGCCGATGCGCCGGCACGAGGGCGGCTATTACATCCGCATGTCGGTGAAGGACGTCGCCGGCGCCTTCGCCAAGATCGCGACGCGCATGGCCGAGCGGCAGATTTCGCTCGACAGCATCATGCAGCGCGGCAGCCGCGGCGCGCCGGGCGCTTGCGTCGATGTTATCCTCATCACCCATGCGACGAGCGAGCATCTGGTGCGCGAGGCGCTGGACCTGATCTTCCAGGACGGGACCATCGTGTCGCGCGCTCAAGTCATCCGCATCGAGCGGGAATAGCTAAGGCGCGGAGAGCGCAAATGTCGCAATCCTCCAGATTGGACCCCGCGTCGGTCGAGCGTCTGCTGACCATCGAGCTGGCGCGCGCCACCGAACGCGCCGCCGTCGCGGCCGCGCGCTGGCGCGGCCGTGGCGATGAAATGGCCGCCGACCGCGCCGCCGCCGCGGCGATGCGCGAGGAGCTGGCCCGCCTGCCTGTGTGCGGCCGCGTCGTGATCGGCGAGGAGGAAAGCGGCGATTCCGCCGGGCTTCCTGTCGGTCTGGAGATCGGCGCCGCCGCGGGCATGCGCGTGGAGCTGGCCGTGGCGCCGCTCGAAGGCGCGACGCTCTGCGCCAAGGATCAGGCGGGAGCGATTTCGATCGCCGCCGCTGCGTCGTCGGGGGCCCTGCTGCAGGCGCCCGACTGCTATATGGACAAGATCGCCATCGGCCCCGGCTACGCTGATGGCGTCGTCGATCTCGACCGCGACCCGGCCGAGAATGTCCGCGCCTTGGCCGAGGCGAAGGGCGTGTCGACGGGGGAGATCACGGTCTGCGTGCTCGACCGTCCGCGCCATGCCCAGATCGTCTCCAAATGCCGCAAGGCCGGCGCCTGCGTGCGGCTGATCACCGACGGCGACGTGGCGGGGGTTATTTTCGTCACCAACCCGGAAGAAACGGGCGTCGATATGTATCTCGGCTCCGGCGGCGCCCCGCAGGGCGTGCTGGCGGCGGCGGCGCTGCGTTGCGCCGGCGGCCAGATGCAGGGGCGTCTGGTGCTGGAGACGGCCGAGCAACGCGCCTGCGCGCTGCGCCACGGGCTAGGGGATCTCCGCAAGAAATATGGCGTGGCTGATATGGTGACCGGCGACGTGGTGGTCTGCGTCACCGGCGTTACGGACGGCCGGCTGGTTGGCGGCGTCGTTTTGGACAAAAGCGGGATCGAGACCGAGACGCTGGTTTACCGCTCGGCGACCGGCACCGTCCGGCGGATCGGGGCCCGGCGGCGGCCGGGCGCCCTTTTAGACCTTTAATAGGTCCTGCCCGTTTCGAGCTGCGTCTTGGCGTCGAGCTTGCGCTTGGGCGGCGGCGGAATATCCGGCGGCGGGGGCGGCTGCGTGGCGCAGGCGGCGAGCGATAAAGCAAGAAGCGAAGCCAGAAGCGGCAACGCGTGTTTCTTTTGCGATTTCATGATTGCAAACCCGATGGCAGGCGCATGTTGCGCCGCAGCGAAGTCAACTTGGCCATAACGTCCGAATTGTGGCGGTTACGCTGCGCTGCATTGCAATCGCCAGCCGTGCGTGGGAGGACAGGCGCCCATGGCGGGCAAGCCCTATCTCGAAAGCGCCGCCATTTTCTTCATCCCCGGGAAGCCGAACCTCCGCCATGACCCCAGCCGCCCATGTTTCCGCCGCGATCGAGATTCTCGATGATCTCGCGCAGCGCCGCCGCCCCGCCGCCGAGGCGTTGAAGGATTGGGGCGCGTCGCACCGCTTCGCCGGGTCGAAGGATCGCGCGGCGATCGCAAGCTTGGTTTTTGACGCGCTCCGCAAGGCCGCCTCGGCCGCCTGGATCATGGGCGCGGATTCTCCCCGCGCGCGCATGCTCGGCGCGCTGCGTGAGGCGCGCGGCATGGACGCCGCGGCGATCGCCGCGCTCTGCACGGGCGAGCGCCATGCGCCGTCGCCGCTTACCGACGACGAGCGCGCGCGGCTGGAGACGGCGACGCTGGACGGCGCGCCCGACCATGTGCGGGGGGATTATCCCGAATGGCTCGCCGAGCGCTTTGCCGCCGCCTTCGGCGACCGCGCGGCGGAAGAAGGCGCGGCTCTTGCCGCCCGGGCGCCGGTTGATCTTCGCGCGAATATTCTCAAGGGCTCGCGCGAGCAGGCGCTGGCGAAGCTTTCCCATTTGAATCCGCAGCCCACGCCGCTGTCTCCCATCGGCCTGCGCATCGAGGCGGGCCAGGGCAGGGGGCCGGCGCTTTCCGCCGAAACCGCTTACGTAAAGGGTTTCGTCGAGCCGCAGGACGAAGCCTCGCAGCTCGCGTCGCTCCTTTGCGCGGCGGCGCCGGGCGAGCAAGTTCTCGACCTTTGCGCCGGCGGCGGCGGCAAGGCGCTGGCGCTCGCCGGGCAGATGCACAACAAGGGGCAGCTCTACGCCTATGACGCAGACGGCCGCCGGCTCATGCCGATCCACGAGCGGCTGGAGCGGGCGGGGGCGCGCAATATCCAGGTCCGCCAGCCGAAAGGGCAGGCCGATGTGCTCGCTGATCTCGAGGGGCGCTGCGACCTCGTGCTGATCGACGCCCCCTGCACGGGCACCGGCACCTGGCGGCGCCACCCCGACGCCAAATGGCGCCTCGCCCCCGGCGCGCTGGAGCTGCGGCTGAAGGAGCAGGCGGCGTTGCTGGAGCAGGCCGTGCGCTTCGTGAAGATCGGGGGGCGGCTGGCTTATGTGACATGCTCGCTGTTGCGAGACGAGAATGAGGAGCAGGTAGCGGCGTTTTTGGCGGGGCACTCGCAATTTTCAGCCCTCTCCGGCGCGGTGGCGACGGAAAAGGCAGGGCTGCCGGAGCTTGCTCGCTTTGCATCGCCGCATGGGGCGGGGTTGCGGTTTTCGCCCGCCACCAGTGGGACGGATGGGTTTTACGTTTGCGTGATGCAGCGGGGATAGCGTTTTACCCCCTCCCCAACCCTCCCCCGCTTCGCGGGAGAGGGAGCTAGTCCCCGGCTCCCCTCCGAGCTAAGCTATGGCCGCCTGGGGCGTGAGCGTCCCCTCTCCCGCGGAGCGGGGGAGGGACAGGGAGGGGGCCTTGCGGAAACCGAGAACCTCGAAAATCGCCTTCGCCCGCAAGCTCCGCCGCGACATGACCGACGCCGAACGCAAGCTCTGGCATGCCTTGCGCGGCCATCGCTTCCAAGGCTTGCACTTCCGCCGCCAAGTCCCTTGCGGCCCCTATATCGCGGACTTCCTCTCCCACGCGGCAAAGTTGGTCGTAGAGATCGACGGCGCCACCCATTCCACCGACGCCGAGCTGCGCCGCGACAGCCTCCGCGACGCATGGTTTGCGAATAACGGCTTTTCTGTCTTGCGCGTGACCAATGCGGAGGTTTACGCAGAGTTCGAGGGCGTGCTGGAGACGATCTACCGGCGCGCTGAGGAGAATTTGCCCCCTCCCTGTCCCTCCCCCGCTAACGCGGGAGAGGGGACGCTCGCGATCAGCGAACTCGATGGAGGCGACGGCCTGCTCCCTCTCCCGCGAAGCGGGGGAGGGTTGGGGAGGGGGCCCTACAAAGTGAACCCATGACCGCCACCGAGACCTTCCACCACGACATCGCCGACCGCCACGACAAGGTGCTCATTGTCGACTTCGGCTCGCAGGTCACGCAGCTCATTGCGCGGCGCGTGCGCGAGGCCGGGGTCTATTGCGAGATCGCGCCCTTCCAGAACGCCGAGCGCGCCTTCGCCGACATCCGCCCCAAGGCGGTGATCCTTTCCGGCGGTCCCTGCTCGGTGACGGACGACGGCTCGCCGCGCGCGCCGCAGGCGATCTTCGATTCCGGCGTTCCCGTGCTCGGCATCTGCTATGGCGAGCAGGCGATGGCCGTGCAGCTCGGCGGTCATGTCGAAGGCGGGCATCATCGCGAATTCGGCCGCGCCGAGATCACCGCTTTGGCGCAGAGCGCGCTCCTCGACGGCGTCTGGGAGAAGGGCGCCTCCGCCACCGTCTGGATGAGCCACGGCGACCGCGTGACCAGGCTCCCCGAGGGCTTCAGCGTCATCGCCGCTTCCGAGAACGCCCCCATGGCGGCGATCGCCAATGAGGCGCGCCGCTATTACGGCCTGCAGTTCCACCCGGAGGTCGTGCATACGCCGGACGGCGCGAAGCTTCTCGCCAATTTCGTGCACAAGGTCGCGGGGCTGCGGTCCGACTGGACCATGGCCGCCTTTCGCGGCGAGGCCATCGCCGCGATCCGCAAGCAGGTCGGCGACGGCCGCGTGCTCTGCGGCCTTTCCGGCGGCGTCGACAGCGCCGTGGCGGCGGTGCTCATTCATGAGGCGATCGGCGACCGGCTCACCTGCGTCTTCGTCGACCACGGCCTGCTGCGGCTCGGCGAGGCGGAGGAGGTCGTGAGCCTCTTCCGCGACCATTACAACATTCCGCTGCACCATGTTGAGGCCGAGGAGCTGTTCCTCGGCGCGCTGGACGGCGTCGACGACCCGGAAGTCAAGCGCAAGACCATCGGCCGGCTCTTCATCGAGACTTTCGAGGCGGAGGCCAAGAAAATCGCGCAGGACGGCCGCGGCGCGCCGCAGTTTCTCGCGCAGGGCACGCTCTATCCGGATGTGATCGAAAGCGTCTCCTTCACCGGCGGGCCGTCGGTGACGATCAAATCTCATCACAATGTCGGCGGTCTGCCGGAGCGCATGAATATGGCGCTGGTCGAGCCGCTGCGCGAGCTCTTCAAGGACGAGGTGCGCGCGCTCGGCCGCGAGCTGGGTCTGCCGGAAGCTTTCGTGGGCCGCCATCCCTTCCCGGGTCCGGGCCTCGCGATCCGCTGCCCCGGCCTCATCACGCGCGAGAAGCTCGATATTCTACGCAAGGCCGACGCCGTCTATCTCGACGAAATCCGCAAGGCGGGTTTGTACGATCAGATTTGGCAGGCCTTCGCCGCGCTGCTCCCCGTGCGCAGCGTCGGCGTGATGGGCGACGGCCGCACTTATGACTACGTGCTGGCGCTGCGCGCCGTGACGTCGAGCGACGGCATGACCGCGGATTTCTTCCCCTTCGACATGGCGTTTTTGGGACGCGCGGCGACGCGGATCATCAATGAGGTGAAGGGGGTGAATAGGGTGGTTTACGATGTGACGTCGAAGCCGCCGGGGACGATCGAGTGGGAATGATCTGACGTGGTTCGCAGCGTTTCGCGAACTATCGCCACATCCTCATAACTAGCTGAAATAAAACAAAAAGTCAAACGTTCACTATCGGAGCCTATCGCCTTGAAGCGGTGGGCTCTGACGGTGCGCGCGACGGTATGCGTTTTTCGCCGTCCGCCGGGTTTTTGCCCTACCGTCAGGCCGAAAACGGCAGCAGTCCACGGAAAACAAAGTTAGTTCGCTGTTTTATAACGATTATTCGCGTTGATTGACGGTATCGGATTTGACGGTAAAATTGAGGCTCGAAAAGGCGTTTTCGATCGTCAACGAGGCCGTCCAAATGCTTACAGACATGGCCATCAAGAGGCTGAAACCAAAGGATAAATTATACAAGGTAGCCGACCGTGACGGTATGTACGTTTCCGTCGCCACGACAGGCCAAATCACCTTCCGATACGACTACCGTCTGAACGGTCGCCGGGAGACGCTGACGATCGGCCGCTATGGCGCCGATGGCCTCACGCTCGCCGAGGCTCGCGAGCGCTGCATCACTGCCCGCAAGCTGGTGGCGGAGGGACTTTCTCCGGCCCACGAGAAACAGCGCGACAAGCGACGCAAGGCCATGGAGCGTAGCTTCGGTGCGGTGAGCGCCTTATGGATCAAGGAAGCGCGCATGGCGGAAAGCACCCGCTCGATGCGCAAGGCCATCCTCGATCGCGACATTCTCCCAGCCTGGAAGAACCGCCTTCTGACCGAGGTGACGCCGGATGATCTGCGCCAACTCTGCGCCAAGGTGAAGGAGCGCGGCGCCCCCGCGACCGCCATCCACGCCCGCGACATCGTCAAACAGATCTTCGCCTTCGCCATCCTGCATGGGGAGAAGGTGCCGAACCCGGCTGACGAGGTCGGGCCGGCCTCGATCGCGACCTTCCAGCCGAAGGACCGGGCGCTGTCGCCGGCCGAGATCAAGATCATGCTGCAGCAGATCGAGCACGTGCCGACCCTGCCGACGATCCGTCTTGGCTTGCGTCTGATCCTGCTCACCATGGTGCGCAAGAGTGAACTGCAGGACGCCATCTGGGACGAGGTCGATTTCGAGAACGCCGTCTGGACCATTCCGAAGGAGCGCATGAAGCGGTCGAAGGCGCACAACGTCTACCTGTCGCAACAATCGCTCGACATCCTGATTGCGCTCAAGACCTGCGCCGGCAACTCGCGCTACCTGCTGCCGTCCCGCTACGACGCCGACGCCCCCATGTCGCGCGCCACCTTCAATCGTGTGACCACAGCCGTCGCAGGGCGAGCGAAGAAGGAGGGACTGCCGCTGGAGCCGTTCACGGTCCACGATCTGCGCCGGACGGGCTCAACGCTCTTGAACGAGATGGGCTTCAATAGCGACTGGATCGAAAAATGCCTCGCCCATGAGGACGGGCGCTCCTCGCGCGGCGTCTACAACAAAGCAGAATACGAACCGCAGCGCCGGCATATGCTCCAGGAATGGGCCGACATGATCGACGCCTGGGTGAACGGAGTGAAGCGAGTGCCGACGCTGTTGCCGCTGTCGATACCGTTTATGGGAGGCAATTGAGAATCGGGCAAAGCACGAAGCGCCGGACTTTTTGGCATTTCCTCAGCTAGACTGTTACGTCCGGGATGGCGCTGTTTCCAGCAAGGCCGCTTTTAGGCTGATGCCGCCATAAGCGGATAGTAAAAATGTAATTTCCGCAGCAGAGAACCCTGTCGGAAGCGACCTAATGCCTGGCGCTCGGCACCTTTGCGGCAGGTCATTGTATACTTAGATGATAAGGCTTGCCGAGGATTCGAGATGTCCCTGCCCGATATTGATTTTAGTGAGATCCGCCTACACGGCAACCAAGCCGACGCCTTCGAGGAGCTATGCTGCCAGCTCGCTTCGGACGAGGCGTCGCTCGACCGGGTGCGGTTCGACCGCAAGGGACGCGGGGGCGATGCCGGCGTTGAATGTTTCGAGACGCTCGCCGACGGTTCGGAGATCGGCTGGCAGGTCAAGTTCTACTGGGACATCGACTCGATGCTGCGCTCGCTCGGCAAGTCGCTCGACACCGCGCTGGTCAAGCATCCCAAGATGCGCAAGTTCATCGCCTGCTTCCCCTTCGACCTTGGCGACGCCCGCAAGGACGGCACGACCTCCGCGCTCGAAAAATGGGACGCCTGGCGCGCCGAGCGGATCAAGCAGGCCGGCAACACCGGCCGAGTGATCGAGATTGAGCGCTGGGACGCACACGCCCTGCGGAAGCGGCTGACCAGCAGCAATCCGCGCGCCGCGGGCCGCATCGCCTTCTGGTTTGATCGGCAGCTCTTCACAGCTGACTGGTTCGAGGGGAAATTCGCGCGCGCCAAGGCTGGGCTGGGCGAGCGTTACGACCCCAAAGGCCATATCGATCTCCCGATCGGCCGCGCGATCCGTGCCGTCACCGGTGATCCCGCGCTCTTCGTCGAGCTGGGCCAGCTCGGCGATGCGGTTCGTCGCGCTGCGGACGAAGCGTTCCCGATTGTCGGGACGCCGGTTGCGGACGCCTGCGACACCGCCGTCGCGGCGCTCCATGCCGCCGCCCAGTCCCGCATTGTGCCGGCCGCTTCGCTTTGCGAGGCGGTGCGCGCCGCCGCCGATGGGGCCTTCGCGCTGCATGGCGAGCTGGATGCCGCCAATGGCGAGCGCGATCCGAGCACGGCGATGGGGGCGATGTCGGACCTGGCGGCGCGGCTTCGCAGCATCCTGGCTGAGCTTCGCATGCCGCATTGGGCATTGCTCAACCGGCGGTCGCTGCTCATCCACGGCGCCGCCGGCAGCGGCAAGTCGCACCTCCTCGCCGACGCCTGCGCGCACCAGCTGGCGGCGGGCCGCCCGGCATTGATGATCCTGGGCGGCACCCTCGCCGACGACGAGCCCTGGAGCCAGATCCTCAAAGGGCTTGACCTTCCCCGCCATCTCGAAGTCAGCCAGTTCCTTGGCGCGCTCAATGCCGCGGGCGAGGCGGCGGGGGGGCGCACGCTCATCTCTATAGACGCGCTCAACGAGAAGAACGGACAGGCGATCTGGCCCGAGCGGCTGACGGGCCTGCTTCACGACATCGAGCAATTTCCCTGGATCGCCGTCGTCCTGTCATGCCGCACCACCTATCTCGAGCTGGTGATCCCCGACACGCTCGACGCCGCGAAACTACCGCAGATCGAGCACCGCGGCTTTTCGGTCGGGGAGGTGCGCGCCTATCTGCGGCAGCGCGGGATGACCTTGCCCGAGACGCCGCTCCAAGTTGCCGAGTTCCGCACCCCCTTGTTCCTGCGGCTGTATTGCGACGCGCTCGACTTCGAGGGCGAGACGCTGCTGGCACGCGGGCTCGGCGGCGTCACCGACATCTTCCGCGCCTATACCGACGCGGTGGCGCGCCGCGTGCAACGCCAACTGAAGGTGCCGCCCGGCCGCAGTCCGGCCGCGCAGGCGCTCGCCGGGCTGTCGCGCGAGATGGCCGACACCGGCCGCGCCGACATCCCGCTCGACCGCGCCGAGGCGATCGTCCGCGCGGTCCATCCGGGCCGGTCGGCCCATGAGGATCTGCTCTTCCAGCTCGAGAATGAAGGGATGCTCGCGGTCGATCCGATGTTCACCGCCGCGGGCGGGACCGTCCAGGCGGTGCGGTTCACCTTCGAGCGGATGGGCGACCATGCAGTCGCGGCCGACCTTCTCGCGCGTAGCAGTGGGAGTGGCGCGGCCGGTCTCTGCGCGGGCGGAACGCCCTTGCGCGCAGCGCTCGACGACGACGACAGCTGGATCGTGCCCGGCCTGCTCGAAGCGCTGGCGGTACAGTTGCCCGAGGGTTTTGGGGTCGAGCTGCCCGACCTCCCCGACCTGCCGGACGCATCTGTGCCCGACCATGCGTTCGTGCAGAGCCTCCAGGCGCGCCGGCTCGACGCGCTCACCGCGCGGACCTGGGAATTGGTCGATGCAGTCGGCGGTGATACCCTGCGCTATGATACGCTGATCGCCCTCGCCATCGAGCCCGGCCACCCCAACAATGTGCGGCATCTCGACGCCGAGCTTCGCGCGATGCCGATGGGCGGACGCGATGCGCGCTGGACGATCCACCTCGCCCAATCGCCCGATGCGGCGTTCCATCTGATCGACTGGGTCCGCGCGGCCGACGTTGACGGCATCGCCACCGAACGTGCGGAGCTCGCCGCGACGCAGCTCGCCTGGTTCCTCACTGCGACGCGCCGGGCGTTGCGCGACAAGGCGACCAAGGCGCTGGTCGTGCTGTTCGCCGACCGCTCCGCGCTGGCGACGCAGGTTTGGCGGGCCTTCGCCGGGATCGACGACCTCTACGTCGTGGAGCGGCTCGCCGCCGCGCTGTTCGGCGCGGCGATGCAGGGGCGCTGGAGCATGGAGGAGCTGCGCGCCGTCGCCGGGATGTTGCACGCCGACCTGTTCGCCGGCGGCAGTCCGCCCGCCAACAAGCTGCTCCGCGACCATGCCTCGGGCCTGATAGGATATGCTGCGGCACAGGGCGCGCTGCCGGCGGGATTCGACTTGGCGTCGACCAGCCCGCCTTTCTCGAGCGCTTGGCCGATCGAGAAAATCTCCGAGGAGCAGATGGCGGCATTTAAGGTCACTTATGGCGAGGATGGCGAGCGCCATCGCGACACGATCGTCGCTTCGCTCAAGGACGGTGACTTCGCGCGCTATATCCTCGATCCGATCGCTCGCCGCTTCAGCCCAGCACCACGCGGCACCGACCCGCTGCCCACCGCGAAGGATTTGAGGGACCAGTGGCTAGCCGAGTTCACTGCTGGCGCGAGCGAGGCGGAGCTTGCCGCCTACGACACGCTCCAAGCCGCGGTCGCTGCGATCAAGGGGGAGCGGAACGGGCCGGTCCATGCGGACCGGCGCGACGACCTCCGCGCCGCGAAGAGCGCCTTTCGCGACGCCATCGGCCCCGAACGGTTTGAGGACTGGCGCGCGCGCGCCGAGAGCTGGCGCGACGAAGGCATGTACCAGGGCTTCGCGGCG
Organism: Methylocystis sp. JR02; assembly: GCF_030063565.1. Classification (NCBI taxonomy): domain Bacteria; kingdom Pseudomonadati; phylum Pseudomonadota; class Alphaproteobacteria; order Hyphomicrobiales; family Methylocystaceae; genus Methylocystis; species Methylocystis sp. JR02. Next base: position 406,899 of record NZ_JASIRC010000001.1, read on the forward strand.
CGCGGGCCGGCCGAGTTCAACCTGGCCTGGGCGCGCCGCTGGGTGACGTGGCGCGCGCACGACCTCGGCTGGTCCGAGGCGCTGCACCAGGAATTCGACCGGCGCATCGGCACAGGCCGCAACAGCCATGAGGTCGAGCGGATCGGCAAGAAGTACCAATGGCTCGCGACCTACGAGCTCGCGGCGCGGATGGAAGACAATCTCGCGGTGCTGCCCGGCGAGGAGGAGGATGGACCGAGCCGGTTGCGCGACATCGACCCGTCGATGCTGCGCGAGCGCACCGAAGACGATGGCTGGCGCCGGCCGCGCGAGGCAAGCTTCTGGGCGCCTTATGCTCCGACCATCGACGCCGCCACGCCCGGCGAGGCGCTGGCCTGGCTCAATTCCAGCGCGGCGATGCTCGACGGAGCGGAGAATGTCGAGGTCGTCGACCAGGACGGCCGTCAATGGCTCGTGCTCACCGGGTTCGAGCTATGGGAGGAGGATCGCGACCAGGTCCGCTCGGAATCCTGGCGCAGGATCGGCTGCACGATTGTCCGCGCCGCCGACCTCGGGCAGTTGCTCGCCCGCCTCGATGGCGTCCACATGACCGGGCATCACGACATGCCGGTCGGCGGTGCCGACGGCTATCATCTGCATCTGGGCGAGCATCCCTGGGCGTGGTCCGACCGAAGTGACCATGGCTGGATCGAGTGGCGGCCCAGCGGCGGCGACTGGCAGGCGCCTGCCTTGGCCGTGCGGCCGCCCACCGCCGAATATACTGCGGAGAGCACCGGCTACGACTATTCGATCACACAGAACATCACCCTCAACCTGCCCGCGGGCTGGCTGATGGACGCGCTTGGCCTGCGCCTCTTCGACGGCCAGTCGATCGAATACCGCAATACGGAAGGCGAAGTGGTGTTCATGGATCCATCTGTGCACCGCGTCGGACGAAGCGCGGCCCTAGTCGACCGCGCCGCATTCCTCGACTTGCTCGCGCGCGAGGAGCTGGTCGCGATATGGGCGGTAGCGGGCGAGAAAAGCGTGTTCGGCGAACTGCACAGCGATGGTTTTGGCGGCCGCCGCGCTTTCACCCGGTTGTTCCATTCAGACGGCGGCGCGCTTCAGGCGCTTTCCCGGTTCGAGACCTTCGACAAGCCTTCGCGACGCCAGCGCGCGATCCTGCTCGGGGAGGATGCCGACGGCTTGGCGGATGACGAGGAAGATGCCGATGTCGAGATGTGACCGCGATTGACCATGGGGCGGGTAGCCTTCGCGGTCAAACTGCTTAGCCCAGGCAGGTCCAACTGCATGACTAGCGAGGCGAACGGCAGGTTCCGGGATCTACCAAGCAATAGATGAATGACCGACATTAGGGCGCAAAGCCGAACGTCCGCTATCAAAGCGCCAACCAAGGCCCACTCTGGCGCCAGCTGAACGTCGATCTGGCTGACCACTCCTTTCGAATCACCGGCAGGAAAATGTAGTTCTGTTCATCCAAGCCGAGTTGGGGGCTTGACCGGTCGGGTGCGGCGTTGACGAACATCCGGCGCCGGTGCTTTGCGCAAGGTGTCTGTCTCCGATGCGTGGCGTCGTCCGTCGAGCCATGCTTCGACTTCGGCCAAGTCCCATACCACGCAGCGCGGCGTCAGGAAGAAGCGCTTGGGAAACTCGTCGCGCTGTTCCATCTCGTAGATCGTCGTGTCGGCGAGTGGCACGATCTTGCGAAGCTCCGGGCGACGGATCACGCGCTTGAACATGGCAGCTGGCGGCTGAAACCGCTTGGAGCCGCTCTCGGCAGGCTCGCTGGCGGGTGGCTGCACAATGTCTGAGGCCAAGGCCGGATCTTCTTGAGAAATCGACTGTTCGCGTTTCATCTCGATCGCCTTCGATCGCAGTGGAATGACTGCGACCAAGGTGATGCATGTCGCTCGTTCATTGAAGACATCGAGCGTCGACGTGCGGGAAACGGCGGTCATCGCGCGAGAATCGGAAGGCAATCGCGACCGACGCTACGCCCCTTGCTCCCCAAAGCCCGTTGCATCCTTTCCTGAGTGCACTGTGCCTGTGGCTTTCGATATTTCCCTCTCGACGAGTTTCGGTAACGCTGGCCGCCGCCGCGGCGCGGTCAAGCCCGGCCCGCACCGGACCGTGTAGGGCCTGACCGCGCCGCTCGATTGCGCCGGCCGAACGCCTCCTCGCCCTCGATCGGAGGGTGACATCGAATGGAGGCCGACATGGCCGCAGCGCTCATCACAGACGAACTCTACGCCCGGCTTCTCGCCAATGGTGCTCGCAGCGCCGCCGGCGAGGACATTGATCCGCGTCCTGTCGTCAAGCTCTTCACACCGGATGCCGGCGCCACCTGGCTTCTCACCGAAGCCGATCCCGAAGACCCCGACCGTCTGTTCGGCCTCTGCGATCTCGGCCTTGCCGAACCCGAACTCGGCTATGTCAGCCTTGCCGAAATCCGCACGGTTCGCGGACGGCTCCGGCTTCCGGTCGAGCGTGACCTCCACTTCAGGGCCGAGCATTCGTTGAGCTGGTACGCTCAGCGCGCCCGCCAATCCGGCAGGATCGTCACCGACTGACGATCTCAATCGCGCCCCGCCTTCGGGCGGGGCGCTTCGTCGTGCTCATGAGGAAAGACGGTGATCAGGATGCACGGCTTTCAGGTTCGGCGGCTTTGCACATCCTGATCCGGTCATCATTCCCCGGCGCTCGCTTTCGCTCGTGCCGGGCGGGTTGCTTGGGGGCGCTGCCCCCTGGCGCGGTGCAAGGGATCGCTGACGCTCGGCCGGGACGGTTTCCCCGGCCTTCCGCGCGGATGCCTGTTTCAGACTCGCCCATAGGTTCGATCCGCTTGTGCAGGCCGGGCGATCCCCCTCCGTCCCGGCCGCCCTTGCACCTTGCACCCCCCGGTCTCGGCGACGGCCAGGGTTGCAGCGCAGCGCTGCGCTCCAACCCAAGCCAAAGGATCAAGCCATGACCGACACCATCGAAACGACCGCCACAGTTTTCGAGGCTTCCGCGATTGAGAACGGCGCGGTGCTGTTCGTGCCGTTGAACAAGTTGAAGAAGTCACCCCGCAACGCCCGCAAGACCCCGCACAGCGAAGCCCATATCGAGGCGCTGGCGGCCAGCATCGCCGCCAAGGGAATGCTGCAAAATCTGGTGGTGGAGCCTGAGACGAACGCGGAGGGCGAACCGACCGGCTTCTATTTCGTCACCATCGGCGAAGGCCGCAGGCTGGCGCAGTTGCTGCGCGTAAAGCGCAAGCAGATCAAGAAGACGGAAGCCGTCCGCTGCGTTCTGGACACCGAGAACGACGCGACGGAAATCAGTCTCGACGAAAACGTCACGCGCGAGGCGATGCACCCCGCCGACCAGTTCGAGCGCTTCCGCGAGCTGGCTGAAAATCGCGGGTGGGGTGCGGAGGAAATCGCCGCCCGGTTTGGCGTGACCGCCCATGTCGTCAGGCAGCGGCTTCGCCTTGGTGCGGTCAGCCCAAAGCTGATGCAGGTCTATCGGGACGGCGGCTTGTCGCTGGATCAGTTGATGGCCTTCGCCATCACCGAGGACCATGACCGGCAGGTGCAGGTCTACGAGAACCTGTCGTGGAACCGCGACCCATCCACCATCCGGCGCGACCTCACCAAGATGAACGTCGCGGCGACCGACCGGCGCGCGATCTTGGTCGGCGCGGAGGCCTATGCCGAGGCGGGCGGCACCATCATCCGCGACCTCTTCACCGAGGACCGGGGCGGTTATTTCGAGAACGCCGCGCTACTGGATCGGCTCGTCATCGACAAGTTGGAAGGCATCGCCGCCGAGGCGCGAGCAGTCGAGGGATGGAAGTGGGCTTCCGTTCACATTGACTTCCCCCACGCGCACGGGATGCGCCGCAGCTATCCGCATCCGGTGGACCTGTCAGAGGAAGACGCTGCAGCCTATGGCGCGGCACAGCAGGACTACGACCGCCTGTCGTCGGAGTACGAAGGTTACGAGGAACTGCCGGATGAGGTGGATCGGCGGTTCGGCGAGCTTGAAGCGGAGATCGAACGGATCGACGCCAAGCGCCACGCCTATGACGCCGACGAGATCGCGCGCGGTGGCGTGTTCGTCATCCTGAACCATGACGGCACGGCCCGCATCGAACGCGGCTTCATTCGCGCCGAAGACGAGGCTCCGAGACCGGAGAACGTGGAGGGGGCCACTGTCACGGAGGATGGCGAAATCGTCGGGGACGAGGGAGACGGCGAGGACGCCGAACCACAGCCGGACGACGAGGAGGCTGGAGACGCGGGCAAACCGCTATCGGACCTTCTCATCCGCGACCTGACCGCCCATCGTACCCTCGGCCTACGTCTCGCCCTTGGCGAGCAGCCGGAGATGGCGCTTGTCGCCGTGGTTCATGCGATGGCGGCGCAGACCTTCTATCGCGGCGGGGAAGCGTCGTGCCTCGAAATCCGGCTGACCAGCGCCTATCTCGCCTCCCACGCGGACGGGATCGAGGATACGCCTGCCGCGAAGGCGCTGGCGGATCGTCATGCCGGATGGGCGTCGGACATGCCGCGCGACGTTGCGGACCTGTGGGCCTTCGTCGCCGGTCTGGACTATGCGAGCGTCATGGCCTTGCTCGCCCATTGCGCCGCGCTGACCGTCAACGCGGTCAGGATACCTTGGGAGCAGAAGCCTAATGCCCGCGCGACGGCGGAAAAGCTGGCGAGTGCGGCCACGCTCGACATGAAGGCACACTGGACCCCGACCGTGCAGAGCTACCTCGGCCGCGTGACCAAGGCGCATATTCTCAACGCCGTGCAGGAAGGTGTCGGTGATGAGGCGGCCGAGCGGATCGCGGGTTTGAAGAAGGCAGGGATGGCGCAGGCTGCCGAACAGCTTCTCGCCGGAACCGGCTGGCTGCCGTCCGTGTTGCGCACCGCAAGGCCTCTGTCGCGAGACGCGGAGTCGGAGGCGGGAGCCATCGCGCAAGCTGCCGAGTGAGGACGAGCCGGGACCGCGCGAGTGGTCCCGGTTTTTCCCGCTGTCGCTTGGAACAATTGCGGTCGCGCGAGGGCAAGCCTCGCGCGACCGCCCGATGACCGGGACCGTCATCGGGTAAGGAGGAAATTGCAATGATCGCGCTCTTTGGCGTGGCCGTCGCCTTGGTCGCCGGTCTTTGTATCCTGGCCTATGCACTCGCCGTCTATGCGCTGCCCTTCATGCTCGGCGTGGAGGCGGCGCGTTGGACTTACGCCTCGGGCTCCGGCCTGATCGGCGCGGGACTGGTAGGGCTGGTGGCAGGTGTCGCCACCTATGGTCTGTTGCTGATCCTGTTTATGGCAGTCCGTCTGCCGATCATCCGTCTTGCGGTGGCGCTCGTCTTCGCCGCTCCGGCTGCCATCGCCGGCTATGCGCTGGTGGACGGCATCGCGCGCGAAGCCGTGCCGTCCCATGTCTGGCGCGTGATCTTCTGCTTGGTCGGAGGTGGTTTCGTCAGCGTTTCGGCGCTGATGCGATTGGCAGCAACAGGCTCGACAATTCATCGCGGAGGCTGAAAATCCCGGTAAGTCACGCTACCATTGCTTAAGCTGATCAACACATGAAAGAATATTCCGTGCTAAAGAGCGTGTCAGACCTCACCCGGCCAGACCCCTATTTTTCAGGGGAAGCCGGTTTTATCGGCTCCGCACTGCAAGACTTGCACAGGGATATGTGCGCGTTCGAGCTTCCCGCTTCACTTCCTGATTCTGTCCGGCGATCCCATGATGCGGTGCGACACGCCTATATCTACGCGTACTTCTCGTATGATCTTTTGACCATGGCGGCGAGCCAGACATTCCCTTGCCTCGAACTGGCTTTGCGCGAGCGGATCGGGCACCAGTTCGCCGGAAGAGTGGACAAGAGAGGAAAGCCTCGCCCTGTCATGCTCGACGAGCTGTTGAAATCCGCCAAGAAGCAGAACCTGATTTCCTCTGAGATCGAACATCTGAGTCATTTGCGCAATATGTTTGCCCACGGAAGCGATACAGTGTTGAACCCGCCCATGTTTCTGACCACGTTCGAGATTGTCACCGACATCATTCGGGAACTCTACATCAGCCAACAGGTGTGATCGGCGTTGCCCCTCCTGGGCCGCGCTCTCGGCTGCGCCGGAACCACGTCTGAGGCGCGTTTCCGCCATTCGGCTTCGATCGCTAACGCAAAGTAGCGGCCGGACGCAGGAAGCCCCGCATTCGACCGATGCGCGATGGCGGATTGCGTCAGTCGGTATGGCGGCGAGACCCAATTGTGGAAGTCTCGCAGCTTTGCCACCCCCAGAACAGCGATCGTGCCGGGGCAGGTCACTCAGCTTCGTCGTTCGATAACGAAGCCCGGCGGGAGCGGTACGTCCAGCCGCGCTGTCTGGAAATGCCGATGATCCACGAGCCGTGACCGTAACTTTCACCATCTCGGTCGGGACAGCCAGCCGCCTCGGGGACAGCGCCAGCCATAACAGTGATCCCGTTGGCCGGTCTCATCCCGTGATAGGCAACTGCTCGCATCATCGTATCTCCATGGTTTCGCCGAGCCACACCCACGGCGTCCTCGAATGGATTGGGTCTGACCGAAGATCGGCTGCGCCTCGATCATCCTCCCGCAACGTCCGGCCCCAGCTTTTTTCCGCCGCGCGCGAGCGCGCTTTGCATCGCGAGGCAAAAAAGCCGTCGTCGGGCGCCTTCTACTTCGTTCCAGCCTTTCAGGTGCGGACTGATCGTCCTCGGCCGCACGACCACCATCGAGGTCGCCGTGGGCGCGGCCCGAGGAACGGAGACACGACAATGGCGACCATCGGCACCTTCACCAAGACCGCGAACGGCGACATCACCGGCACGGTCAAGACCCTGACCCTCAACGTCAAGGCTAAGTTCGTCCCCACCGAGGGCGATAGCGAGCGCGGCCCGGACTATCGGATCTTCGCTGGCACCACCGAGTTCGGCGCGGCGTGGAAGAAAACCGCCCGAGAGACCGGCCGCGACTATCTCTCGGTCAAGCTGGACGATCCGAGCTTCCCCGCCCCGATCTACGCCAGCCTGGTCGAGGACGAGGGCGGCGAAACTCACAACCTCATCTGGTCCCGCCGCAACGGCGACTGAGGCCGAACACCTCCGAAGCCCCGCTCTCACGCGGGGCTTCGTCACGCTTGCTACGGCAGCTATTCAGGAAATGCGGAAATCAGGATGCGCGGTTTTCAGGTTCGGTTGCTGCGCGCATCCCGATCCAATCTTTTAGCCCGGCACCCGCTTTGCTCATGCCGGGTGAGCTTGGCTAAGGGCTCCGCCCCCGCGCGGCGCAAGGGATCGCTTGCGCTCGTCCGGGCCGGTATCCCCAGCCTTCCTCCATTTCATTGCGTGCAGGCCGGGCGATCCCCCTCCGGCCCCGACGCCCTTGCACCTTGCTACCCCGGTCTCGGCGACGGCCAGGGTTGCAGCGCAGCGCTGCGCTCCAGCCCAGCCCCAAGGGAGACAGACCATGTATCACCATCTCGCCACCCGGTTCGGCCGCAACTCTCACCAGATCAGCGGACGCGAAGCCCTCGACAACGAAGCTCTTTTTCGTCACGTCCCCTCAGTGTTCGCCCGCGAAGCGCATGACAGCCGGTCGGAACGTTACGTCTACGTCCCCACCATCGAGATCGTGGAAGGATTGCGCCGGGAGGGCTGGTTTCCGTTCTTCGCGGTGCAATCGGTGCCGCGCGACGGTAGCCGCCACGGTCACGCCAAGCACATGCTGCGCCTGCGCCGGGATGATGGGATCGGCATGCCCGAGGCGGCGGAAGTCATCATCGTCAACAGCCACGACGGGACCAGCGCCTATCAGATGTTCGCCGGGATGCTGCGCTTCGTTTGCACCAACAGCATGATTGCGGGAGAGCGGTTCGAGGAAGTCCGCGTGCCCCACAAGGGCGGCATTCAGGATCGGATCATCGAGGGCGTTTACACCGTCGCGGAGGACTTTCCGCGCCTGATCGATGCGACCGAGACCATGAAGGACACGCGGCTCTCACGGGACGAGCAGCAGGTGTTGGCCGAGGCGAGCCTTGTCGCGCGCTATGGCGAGGAGGAAAGCCCGGTTCGCCCGGATCAGATCATCGCTCCGCGCCGCCGCGAGGATGTCGGGCAAAACCTGTGGCAGACCTTCAACGTCATTCAGGAAAACCTCATTCGGGGCGGGCTGGATGGACGACGGCAGACTGCGGATGGCCGCATCCGCCGCAGCCGGACGCGGCCGATCAACGGTATCGACCAGAATGTCGGGCTGAACCGCGCCCTGTGGACGTTGGCCGAGGGAATGCAGCGGCTGAAGACCGCCTGACCCTCGCAAAGCCGTGGAGCCGGAAACCCGGCTTCACGGCTTTCCGCAGAAGCGTGGATCAGATGTCGCGCCGATCCGTCTTTGCGGATCGGCGGGTTTCCGCTGAGCAGACGAAACGCGGCTCGCCGGGCATGGCCCGGCTCGCGAAGGAACCTCAAAAACGATCCGAATTATCTTCAAATATTGATCGTCCAACGCGATCAACATATCGGGCAACAGTGGCTTCAACGCGAGCCTCGCATCGCGAACAGTTCCTCTTTCCAGCAACGCATAACTGCTGGACGAGAGGTGACGCCATGCCGAGTACAGATTGGCGCTCGCCGGCCGCTTATGCACATGCCAAGAGCATTTCTGCCGCCGGCTTTGCCTGGGAGTATCTTCGTCGCGATGAGGATTATCACCGCGACTTTCATCGCGTGAGGCGATTACCACGCCTCGACAGCGATGCGCAGACGGCGTTCTCGGAACGCTGGGGGGTGCGATTTCCCGGCGGACCCGGCTCTCTCCGCCGACCGGGCCGCGCTGTTCTGGATGCCATCTCTGCTGCCTGACGCTTTTGAGCTTCGTCCATCCGCGTGCGCCGACTCTGATCCCGCCAGCATGACGATCAGCCTGCCGACGTTGCCGGGTCTCGACGCTCGTGCCACCGAGGATGGGAAGTGGCATGGCCTCTGGCGGTCGGCGGGAGTGGACCATCAGTTCTGGCTCGCAGATCCGCCGTCCGGCAGCAAGACGGCCTATTTCGTTATGCTGCCGCTCGACGCCTCGCTGGAGCATCGCGCCGAAGCGGTGTCGCGCTTCTGGCGAACGCTGATGGGGCGGCCGATCGGCGAGCGTCGTCACGCTCTTCCAGCGCAGACCCGAGACCGACACATCCTGATCTTGCGCGCCCTCGACGGTCGCACAGACGGCGCCAGCTATCGAAAGATCGCGGAAGCCCTGCTTGGATTTCGTGGCAACAAAGCCGATTGGGAAAGCGATCCTCGCAAGAACCAGACGCGCCGCCTCGTTGCTGACGGCACCCACTATGTGCATGGCGGATATCGCGACCTGCTGCGCTATCCCGCGCGTCTGCCGCCCCGCTGAACGTTGCCGTTCGATCGTCTTCGTTCGCGCCTCCGGAGGGTCGGAAACGCTACCCCCTAATTTCGGCACGCTGCAAGCCGCCGTTCCTCCGCCACGGTTCGCCATGACCCGCTGCCGTCACCGGCAGCCATCCGAACCGCCCCGGAGGCCCGATCATGCTCGACCCGAAGACGGGATTGCCGCCGCGTTTCCTGCGCACGCCCGACGCGGCGCGTTTCCTCGGCATCTCGCTCAGGACGCTGGAAAAGCACCGCACCTATGGCACCGGTCCGACCTATCGCAAGATCGGCGGCCGCGTGATCTACGCGCTCGAGGACCTGCAGGCCTGGACGGCCATCGGCGCGCGCAAATCCACCACGGACCAGAATGCCGGCCGGGTCTTTCCGGCGCGTCCTCTGACGCCTGCCGAGCGGGGAGCGCGCTGAATGAGCGGCTCCTCTCGACAAGACGGCAAGCACGGGAGCGAACGCCAGCGGCTCGATCCCTTCGTGGTCGCCACCGGCGATGCCAGCCCGCGCGATCAGCGCGATCTCATGGAACGGCCGTTCTTCTCGTTGTCGAAGACGCCGCGCATCAAGCCGATCCTCTACAAGGCCGCCGATGTCGAGGTGCAGGTGCTGGGGATGCCCGAGCACGGCATGGCGACGATCTGGGATGCCGATGTGCTGATCTGGGCCGCCTCACAGATCGTCGCGGCCGAGAACCACGGCCTGCGCACGTCGCGCTTCTTTCGTTTCACGCCCTACCAACTCCTGCGCGGTGTCGGCCGTCCGACCGGAAACCAGCAGTATCTTCTCCTGAAGGCTTCGCTGGCGCGGCTGCAGTCGACCGTCATCGCCACGACGATCCGCAACGGCGTGCAATGGCGGCGGCGCCAGTTCTCCTGGATCAACGAGTGGGAGGAGATGACGACGCGGGAGGGCCGCGTCGAGGGCATGGAATTCGTCCTGCCCGAGTGGTTCTACAACGGGGTCGTCGACCGCTCGTTGGTGCTGACCATCGACCCGGACTATTTCCGGCTGACCGGGGGCATTGAGCGCTGGCTCTATCGCGTCGCGCGCAAGCACGCCGGCCATCAGCCACACGGTTGGCTGTTCGAGATCAGCCATCTCCACGACAAATCCGGCAGTCTCGCGCGCATCTCTGATTTCGCGCTCGATCTTCGCCGGATCGCTCTCCGTCAGCCCTTGCCTGGATATCGCCTATCGATCGAACGCGAGGGGCGGCGTGAACTGCTCCGCATACGGCCCGTCCAACAATTCACAGTGCCTGTGGATGAGCCTGTGAATAGCATCGGCAGATCGGGCGCAACGGGTGTCGGCACATCAGGCGCAGGCCTATCGGCAGATCGGGCGCACGGACCGCAGTTAACACTCTGGCCTGAAACACGAAATCCGGCCACTAACTTAGACTCTAACAGAGAATCTAACTCTTCTTTGTTGGCGCGCGGGAAACGCGGCCGTGGTGCCGGTGCCGCCGGAAGGCGGACGCCATGATCGTCGCGCTCCTCAATCAGAAGGGCGGCGTCGGCAAGACGACGCTGGCGCTTCATCTCGCCGGTGAATGGGCCGGCAGGGGCAAGCGTGTCACCCTGATCGATGCGGACCCGCAGGGTTCGGCGCTGGACTGGTCGCAGCAGCGGGCGCGTGAGAACGGCGTCCGGCTGTTCGGCGTCGTCGGCCTGGCGCGCGATACCTTGCACCGGGAAGCGCCGGAGCTGGCGCGCGATGCCGATTTCATCGTGATCGATGGACCGCCGCGTATCGCCGGGCTGATGCGTTCCGCGCTGCTGGCCGCTGACCTGGTGCTGATCCCGGTGCAGCCATCTCCGTTCGACGGCTGGGCCTCGGCCGAGATGCTGGCGCTCGTTGCCGAAGCGCGCATCTACCGACCGGCCTTGGCGGCGCGCTTCGTGCTCAACCGCTGCGGCGCGCGCACCATCATCGCCCGCGAGACTGCCGAGACGCTCGCCGATCATGACCCGCCGGTGCTGTCGACGACCATCGGCCAGCGCGTCGTCTTCGCCGATGCCGCACAGTCCGGTCGGCTCGCCTCCGAAATCGATCCCGACAGTCAGGCCGCGCGTGAGATTGCGGCACTCGCTGCGGAGATCGGAAGGCTGACCACTGGAAGGGCGATGCCATGAGCGCACACCCGATCCGTCGCCGCTTTGCGGCCCGGCCCGCCGATCCGGAAAACTGGATCAAGGCAGCCGATGCACCGCGCAACGACGAGGCGGCACGCTTCACCGCGCGGCTGACCATCGACATTACGCCGGCCTTGCGTGGCCGCATCAAGATCGTCGCCTTTCAGCGCGGCATCACCGTGGCCGACATGCTGCGCGATCTGCTCGCGCGTGAATTTCCGCCGACCACCGATGGAGATCGCCCATGACCGGCGCCACCGTTTCCCGTTCTGTTGGCGGTGCCGCACCGGGCACGCAGTCCGCCGACGCTTTCACGCAAGTCGAGCTGACGCACATCGAGAAGCGGCTCGAGAACTGGATCAGGTTCGGTCGAGAGGTACGCGAACATGTGCTCGACCGCCGTCGGCGCGTCTTTTTCTACCAACCCGGCAGCGTCTTTGCCTTCGTGCGGTGGGCGTCGAACGACTTCGGCACGATCACGTCGCGCATCGACATCGTGCGTGCGGTGGCGCCGGGCGAACCCTACCAGACGCTGCCTTTCGTGCGTCCTGGCGGCGAGATCCTGCTCAGAATCGAGGGCTGGCCCAAGGTCGAAAGCGTGCTTCAGCACATCGATGCCATCGAGGCGATAGGCATCGACGCGACCGAGGTGTCACCCGAGCACTGGCGGCACGTCCACAACCGTTTGACCGTTGGACACGAGCCGCGTGCCTACACCGTCGATCAGCACCAGGCGTTTCTGTTGTGCCAGAGGGCTGAACCATGACCCGGTTCGGCTACGTCATGGCGACGTACTTCTCCGTGATGGGCGTTGCCGTCGCATCGTTCATTCCCACGCCGCTGCGCCTCGTCTGGAACGCATCTACGAGCGTTCCGATCGGCCTCTACCATCTAGCCGCGACGCTGGACCTGGAGGTCGGCGATCTCGTTGCAGTGCTTCCTGACAAACCGCTCGCCGACTTCATGGTGGAGCGCGGCTACATCGGCCGCGGCGTGCCGCTGTTGAAGCGCGTCATGGCCCTACCGGGACATGAAGTCTGTCGCACCGGGCGCACCATCACCGTCGATCATGTGCCGCTCGGTGACGCGCTCGATCGCGACCGCGCGGGCCGCGATCTGCCGGTCTGGCAAGGCTGCCGGAAGATCGCGCAGGGCGAGCTCTTCCTGATGAACCCGGATGTCCGCGACAGCCTGGATGGCCGCTACTTCGGCCCGATCCCAGTGCGCACCGTCATCGGCAAGGCGACGCCGATCTACACCGACGAGGAGGGTGACGGCCACTTCGTCTGGCGCGCTCCGACACGGTGAGTGTCGCACCACCTTCGTTCCCCCACCAACTCGAAGAGGATTCCTATGCCGCAAATTGGCGAGTTCACGCGCGAAACCACCGGCTTTGTCGGGCGCGTCCACACCTTCACGCTCTTCCGCGAGATCACCATCGTTCCGGCAGAGCCGTCCGACGCCGACAACGCGCCGGACTACCGCGTCCACAACGGCAACGAGGAAGGGCCGGAGATCGGCGCGGGCTGGAAGCGCACCGGCGAACGAGCCGGGGATTACATCGCGCTCGTCATCGATGATCCTGGCTTGCCGCAGCCGATCCGCGCGAACCTGTTTCGTGACGACGACGGTGGCGCGTCCTGGTCGCTGCATTGGAACCGTACCCCGAAGCGCGGCGAGCGGGAGTGACATCATGCGATCCGTCAGCCTGCGCGCCTGTGCCATCTCCTTGCGATCGGCCATCCCTTTGTTCGCGGGAAAGTCGTCTCATCCCTTCGTCCCGCTCGACGACCGGTCGGCCGGCGCGCGCAGCGGAGGTCAAGGGCGATCGAAGATCGGCGCAATGCGCGTACCCTTGACCGCAGCGAGCACGCTGGCAGGCTGGTGTCGCAGTGGAGAAGGCGCGCCTGTTCGAATGGCGGTCATTCTTCTCTCGGGCTTGCTTTACGGCGTTGCGATCCCGGCGATTGCGCTGGCGCAGACGAAGCCCGTCGCTCACCCGTCTGCGCGCGATCTCCATAGTGATCACATCGCCGAAGCGGCACAGCGCTTCGAGCTTCCCGCCGCCTGGATTCGCGCGGTGATGCGCGCCGAGAGTGACGGTGATCCACGTGCCACCTCGCCCAAAGGAGCGATCGGGCTGATGCAGATCATGCCGGAGACCTGGGTCGAGCTGCGCGCGCGCTACCGTCTGGGCGACGATCCTTACGACCCGCACGACAACATCGTGGCGGGCGCGGCTTATATCCGCGAACTGTTTGATCGCTATGGTTCGCCGGAGTGGATAGCGGCTTACAACGCCGGTCCCGGGCGCTACGAGGAGGCGCTGAAGGGCCGCCCACTTCCGCCAGAAACCCGTGCCTATGTCGCCATTCTCGCGCCGATCATCAGCGGCAGCGAGACCCCCGGTGCGGTCGTAGTCGCGTCCGCCGATCCGCTCTCCTGGACCCGTGCTCCGCTTTTCGTCATGCAGCCTTTGAGCAAGACGACGGTCCCTCCCGTGCAGTTCGACGAGCACAAGGACGATATTCCGCAGGCGATCACCGTGCGCGACCTGTCCGCCATCGTGCCGCAGTCGGGCGGTCTGTTCATCGCGCGAGCGGATGCGAGACAACAGCCATGAAGCTCGTGATCGCGTCCGCCCGGCGGGAGACTTCAGTGTGCAGCGGATGGGGCTGGCAACGGTCTCATCCATCAGCAGGAGGGGCACGAAGGGGGCAAAGGGCGGAGGGCAAGATTAAAGCGGACGGCACCCTACGGGTCCGATCCTTGGGGCAAGCCCTTGCCTGCACACTGTTTGGGGCGGCACCGTCGCCGGACCGCCATGGTGCCGTGAAGCGTGGAAAAGCCCGCATTTCAGGCACTACTCGCGGCACTCCTGCCCGAAATCGGCGGTTTCGGGTGGATCGGCTGCCATGAGGGAAGACGACGATCATTTTCGGCCAAAGCCTGGCCGCGTCGGATCCAACGGCGGGAAAGCCGGACAGGCCAAGAGCTTCCTCAGCAAGGTGCGGAAGGTCACGCGCCAGCAACAGGCAGCCTCTGGCCGAAGCCGATCGGCGAAGAGCGGTGGTTCCGGTCGCGCCACCAAGGGAAAGAGCATCGTCGCCTCCGGCCGGGGCGTGCAGCGCGGTCGCGGCGCGGTTTTCGTGCGCGCCCGCAACCTGTCGAACAGTTGGAGCCACCGCCAGCCCGGCAGCCGCCGCGTCGTCGTCAAATCCCGTTCCGTCCGGGGCGCGGGCAAGAGTGGAAAGGCTGCTGCGCACCTGCGCTATATCCAGCGCGACGGCACGGCTCGCGACGGTGAGCGCGGTCGGCTCTATTCGGCGACGGAGGATCGCGCCGATGGCGATGCCTTTCTCGATCGTGGAAACGACGATCGCCACCAGTTCCGCTTCATTGTCTCGCCCGAAGACGCCGCCGATCTTGCCTATCTCACCGGCTACACCCGCGAGCTGATGGGGAGGCTCGAAACCGACCTTGGCACCAAGCTCGATTGGGTCGCGGTCAATCACCACAATACCGGCCATCCGCATGTCCATGTCATCGTCAACGGTCGCGATGCGCTCGGCGAAGATCTCGTCATCAATGGCGACTATCTCGCCAATGGCATTCGTGAGCGGGCGAGCGAACTGGCGACGCTGGAACTCGGCCCCGTCACCGAGATCGAGCAGCGTCGCAAGCTCATGGCGGAGATCGATCAAGATCGGCTCACCCGCATCGACCGGGCGATGATCGCCGAGGCCGAAGACCGTTTGGTTGACCTCCGATATGAACCGGGCGATCTGCGCGGCCAGTCTGACCGGACCATGCGGCTACGCCGTCTCGGCAAACTGGGCGACATGGGCCTCGCTAAGGAAGACGCACCGGGTGTCTGGGAATTGAGTGAGCGGCTGGAGCCGACCCTGCGCGAGATGGGCGAGCGCGGCGATATCATCCGCACCCTGCAGAAGGCGCTCCGGGCTGAAGGCGCCGAGCGTGATCCGATGACCTTCGAGATTCACGACGCCGCGCCAGCGACGCCGATCGTCGGCCGCGTCATCGACAAGCATCTCAGCGATGAGCTGGGCGAGAACCTAACGCTGCTGGTCGATGGCATCGATGGACGCACGCACCATGTCTCCGGCATCGACCCGGCGCGCGTCGAGGACGCCCACATCGGCAGCGTGATCGAGATCGGGCCGCTCGACGGCACCGGCCGCCCATCCGATCGCGCCATTGTCGGCATGGCCGAAGACGGCATCTATCGGCCGAGCCGTCATCTGGAGCAGGCCCGGTTCGAAGGTCGCGTGCCGGGCGGCGACTACGAGGGGTTCGTCGATGCCCATGTCCGTCGGCTGGAGGCGCTGCGCCGCGCCGGCATCGCCGAGCGGATCGACGGCGATCAGTGGCGCATCCCGGAAGACTTCGAGGCGCGCGCCGTTGCGCATGATGCGGAGCGGAACGGCCGCGCCAATATCCGCGTCCTTTCGACCTTCGACCTCGAACGACAGATCGGATCGGACGGCGCGACCTGGCTCGACCGGCGGTTGGTCGGCGCGGGTGTGTCCGACCTTTCACCGTCAGGATTTGGCGAACAGGTGCGCGAGGCGATGGCGCGCCGGCGCGAGGCGCTGATCGACCACGGCGACGCTGTCCGTCAATCCGATGGCCGCGTCGCCTATCGGCGCAACCTGATCGCCGTGCTTCAAGAGCGTGAAGTCACTCGTGTCGGCGAAGAGATGGCAGCGAAGAAGGCCCTGCCTTTCCGAGCCGCTGTCGACGGCGAGACTGTCAGTGGTGCGTTCACCGGGACCGTGCAGCTATCGAGCGGCAAGTTCGCCATCGTGGAAAAATCCCACGAGTTCACGCTTGTCCCGTGGCGGCCGGTCATCGACCGTCAGCTTGGCCGCGAGGTGTCGGGTATCGTCCGTGGCGGATCGGTGTCGTGGCAATTGGGGCGGCAGAAAGGATTGGAGATCTGATCTCAACACAGGGAAAGCTGGAGCGAAGGGCTATCTACCGCGATCCCACGGCGGTTCGGGCGAAAAGCGGTTCACCAGTTCATCGACCACGACGCGCACCTTCGGGCTCATCTGCCGAGTCTGCGGCCAGAGAGCGTGGATCGGAAAGCCCCGCGTCGGCACCGCCGGCAGCACCTGCGCAAGTCGTCCGTCGCGTAAGTGGTCGGCAATCAGCCAAGTCGAGAGGAGAGCGATGCCTTGGCCGGCGAGGGCCGCGTCACAGATGGCGTCGCTGTGGTTGAACGAGAGCCGTCCGGAGACGGGCTTCGCCACGGGCATGCCCTTGCCATCCAGGAACCACCACGGCAAGGACTGTCCGCCCCGGCCGAAGACGATGCAGGCATGAGCGTCCAGATCATCGAGCGAGGTAGGGCTCCCGTGCCTGTCGAGATAATCGGGGCTGGCGCAGAGCACCGATTGCTGCACACCCAGCCTTCTGGCGACGAGTGTGGAGCTGTCATCGAGATCGCCGATGCGGATCACGAGGTCGATGCCTTCGTCGATCGGATCAATGCGCCGATCGGTCAACGAGACCTCCAGCGACAGTTCCGTATAGTGCTCGCTAACGTCGAGGAGCACCGGCAGCACCCAGCGTCGGCCGAACACCACGGGCAGATCGACCCGCAGTCGCCCGCGTGGCCGCAGGCGATGGGCGTTTAGTGCCGCCTCGGCGTTTTCCAGGTCGGCCAGGACGCGCACGCAGGTCTCATAGAAAGATTGACCTTCGGTCGTCAGCGCAAAGCGGCGTGTTGTTCGGTTGAACAATCGAACCCCGAGCCGATCCTCGAGCCGCGCCACGCTCTTGGCGATACCGGATTTCGAAAGGCCGAGCCTCTCCGCCGCCAGCGTGAATCCGCCCGCGTCGGCGGCTTGGACGAAGGCTGTTATGCCACTGAGGTGTTCGGCGGAAATCATCGCGACCTATTGACGACTATCAGTCAACTCATATTGCCATATGAGGCGATTTATCGCCACTGGGGTCGCCAATAAAATGCTCCGGGTAGGGTCGTGCGGCCCACATCTCGTGGAGCGGCGCTATGCCAGAACCATCACATCCCACCCGCCAAGACGAAGAGAGGCGGTCAATCCCGCGGGCTCTGATCTGGCTCCTGGCGATCGGGGCCGGCATCGGCGTCGCCAATGTCTATTACATCCAGCCGGTGGTCCCGCTGGTACGCGAGACATTCGGCATCGGATCGGAACCGGCGAGCCTCGTCCCGGCGGTGAGCCAAGCCGGCTATGCCCTCGGAATGCTGCTGCTGGCCCCGCTCGGCGATCTCATCGACCGCAAGCGGCTCGTCCTCGCCAAGTCGATCCTGCTCGTGCTTGCTCTGTTGGCGACGGCTCTCGCACCGAATTTTTCCGTGCTTCTCGCCGTCAGCCTCGGCGTCGGACTGCTCGGCAGCCTCGGCCAGGACTTCGTGCCCATGGCGGCGCAACTCGCGACGGCCGAAGAGCGGGGGCGCATCATCGGGCTTGTGACCACGGGCCTGCTCTGTGGCATCCTGTTGTCTCGCACCTTGGGTGGTGTCGTCGGCGATCTCTTCGGCTGGCGAGCGATCTACGCGTTGGCCGCCACCATGGTGGCGCTGGTCGGCGTTGCGGTCTGGCGCTGGTTGCCACTCCAGCCGGCGACCGCCAACGGTTCTTATGGCGCCTTGCTCCTGAGCCTCGCCACCTTGGTCGGGCGGTACGCGGTGCTACGCAAGGCTCTTCTGACCCAAGGCTTGCTGGCGGCAACCCTCGGCGCCTTCTGGTCCACGCTGGCGTTGATGCTGGCGGAGCCACCGCTCCATCTTGGTGCGGGTGCGGCCGGCGCCCTCGGATTGGCCGGCGCCGCCGGGGCCTTCGGCGCCCCTCTGTTCGGGCGCCTCGCCGACGCCCGCGGGCCTACCATCGCGATCCGCCTCGGCTGCCTTCTGGTCGCTCTTGCCTTTGTCCTGATGCTGGCGTCGCCGCATTCAATCGCCGCGCTGATCGCAGGGGCGGTGCTATTCGACCTCGGCGTCATGGCCGCGCTGGTTTCGCACCAGACCATCGTCACGACGATCGACCCCGCCGCGCGCAGCCGGCTGAACGGCTTACTGATGACCGCCGCCATGATCGGCATGGCGATCGGCGCGCTCGCCGGCGGCTGGGCCTGGAGCCGCTACGACTGGACCGGTGTGTGCCTCATAGGCGTGATTGCCGGTTTCGCCGCGCTGCTGCGCTCCCTTCTTCCGCCATCCGTTCCCTTCGCTGCAAAGGAGTTCGCCCGATGACCACCTCTATCGCACCGTCCACCTCAACCGAGCCCGACGCTCGAACCGCTCCGCTGACGGTGCTGTTCTCGTTCCTCTCGCGCGCCGATCCGGCCGCCAACGCGTCCGAAACCGACCCCAATCTCAGCTTCGAAACATGGGGTGACTACTGGCGCAAGGTGCATGGCCCGCGCTTCCTCCATCCCGACGAGGCGGACGATCGCACGACCATCAGTCGCCTGCTGCGTTACGATCAGATTCACCGCGTGGCGTCGGGACCGACGAGCTTGAACCCGCCGCCTTACCGGCCACCGCTCGACGCGGACGGTCGCCTGTTCGAGACCATCGTCGGTCACGTCGAGCCCTACCGACGTCCGCAGTGGGATGGGGTCGCGTATCTCAACTTCGGGGGGCTCGACGATCTCGGCGCGGTTCTCGGTGCCGAGCGTGTTCGTCGCAAGATCCTTCCCGAGGATCAGGCGATCTTCCGGGATCTCGGGCCGGTGCTCGCCCGCCAATTCATCATCATGCCGAACACGGCTGGTGACGACTCGATCGTCCTGATCAAGACGCACATCCGGCGCGATGATCTCGACCGCGAGACGTTCCAGCGCCGCTGGCTGCACGACCATGCCGAGTTGGTGGTCGGCCAGGCCGATACGCAGCGTCTCGTGAAGCGCTACGTCCAACTGCACAACATCGGTCCCGTCACAGAGGGCGTGCCGTTCTTCCACCCCGTAGCCAGCCGGATCGATGGCGTGACGCTCATGGCCTTCGCTTCCATGAAGGATGTCGAGAACTTCCTGCTGTCCAATAGTTATGCCGCCATCGAGGAGGCGGAACGTTCCATCGCGATCGTTGAGGCGGGCGAATATTGGACCGGCCTGACCTTCACCGTTGTCGATCAGCTCGCGCCGGAACGGGCCTCGGCAACGTCATGAGGGGGCCGGCGACGCTGTCCGACAAACGTAGCCGGCTGCGGGCGGTTGTCCCGCGTCCGCTATCCGGCCATCGCGCGGTGCTCCCGAAAAGCCGCAGCCAATGTGCGCAATGCAGCGCGCGACTTGGGATCGGTGAGCGTGGAGTGCAGCACAATCTCGGACGACGGCAGGCGCGGCAACCTGAAGCGTTCGCCGATTTCGACGGTGCCGGGCGGAGCAAGGCGACAGGAAAAGACGGCCATGGCGAGTCCAGCGGAGACGGCTGCCGTCACCGCCGACGAGCCGCCACCGAGGAACACTTCCGTCCAGGCGATGCCTGCCTCGTCGAGGGCGCGGGTCGCGATATCGCGCACGCCACAGGACGGCGACAGGGCCGCCAGCCGCAGAGGCTCGCCCTGCCGATGCTCGAAATTCGGCGCGGCGAACCATCCGAAATGTTCGGGACCGAGAACCTCGCCGTCGCGCCGGTCGTCTTCGCGACGAATGATACAGGCGTCCAGCTCTCCACGATCGAAGGCGTCGAGCAGCGTGCGCGAATTCTCCAGGCGGACCTCGATGCGCAGGCCCGGATCATACGCGTTGAGTTGCGCCAGAAGGGTCGGAAGCTCCGGTCCGGCCACATGCGCAGCGATGCCGAGCCCGAAGCGGCGTGGGGTGGTGGAAGCGAGCGCCGACAGCGCCGCTTCGTGCGCGGCAAGAAAGTCGCGAGCCCGGTCGAGAAAGACTGCGCCGTGTGCGGAGAGCCGGACGTGGCGCGGCGTGCGTTCGATCAGCCGCTGGCCGATCCGCTCTTCCAGGCGCCGCAGCTTGACGCTGATCGCCCCTTGCGTGGTGCCGAGGGCCTCCGCCGCTCGCGTGAAACTCTGAAGGTCGGCGATGGCCACGAAGGCCTGAACGGACTCGACATCGAGGGATGCCATTTCGATCATCCAGATTTGTTGTCTCTGAAATATTCAGCCATATCATTCTTATATCGTCAAGTTTCGCCTACGATCAGGTCCATCAACAACAGTCGCTCGCAAGACTGCCGTGCCACTCCGGCTTCAGCCGTTGGGGGTGAACGGCCGCGCGCGAGACGCCGAGTGATCTCGGCGCTGAAAGGCCTGACCATGTCCTTTGCTTCCTCGCGGCAAGGTAACCTTGCCTTGGCCGCCATCTGCTTGTCGGCTCTGATGTTCGGTTTCGAAATATCAAGCGTTCCGGCGATTCTGCCGACGCTGGAGAAAGTCCTTCGCGCCGATTTCCAAGAGCTCCAGTGGACGATGAACGCCTACACCATCGCCGTGGCGACGGTCCTCATGGCTGCCGGCACACTGGCGGATCGCTTCGGGCGCAAGCGTCTCCTCGTCGTCGCTATCGTTGCGTTCGGCGGCACGTCCGTCCTGTGTGGCTTGGCCCCCAACATGATGATCCTGATCGTTGGGCGTGCGCTCCAAGGCGCGAGCGGCGGCGCCATGCTGATTTGTGGGATCGCCGTGCTCTCGCATCAGTTCAGCACGGCGGCTGATCGAGCCCGGGCTTTCGGTTGGTGGGGCATCGTTACCGGGTTCGGTCTCGGCTTCGGTCCGGTGATCGGCAGCGGGATCGCCGCCCTGATGGGCTGGGCCTGGGTGTTTCTGATCCACGGTTTCATCGCCGTGCTGACCGTCATCCTGGCTTGGCGCGGTGTTCGGGAATCGAAGGATCCAGCCGCTCGGCGCCTGGATCTCGCCGGTATTGCCACGTTGTCACTGGCCGTCTTTTGCCTCGCTTATGTCATCACGCAAGGCAGCGAACTCGGCTTCACCAGTCCGATCGCGCTGGCGATCATCGCCACGGCCACCCTCAGCCTCATCGCCTTCGTCATTGTCGAGCAGATCACGCCGCACCCGATGTTCGATTTCTCGGTGTTCCGGATCCGGCCCTTTTCCGGAGCGCTGTTCGGCTCGATGGGCATGAATTTCAGCTTCTGGCCGTTCATGATCTATCTGCCGATCTGGTTTCAGGCTGGGCTCGGACTCGATGGTCTGACCGCAGGCCTCGCACTGCTCGCCTACACCCTGCCGACGCTCGTCGTCCCGCCCTTTGCCGAACGCCTCTCGCTACGCCTTGGCGCCGGCACCGTCATCCCGGCGGGACTGTTCGTGATCGGTCTCG
The DNA here is from genome assembly GCF_030063565.1 of Methylocystis sp. JR02. Taxonomy (NCBI): domain Bacteria; kingdom Pseudomonadati; phylum Pseudomonadota; class Alphaproteobacteria; order Hyphomicrobiales; family Methylocystaceae; genus Methylocystis; species Methylocystis sp. JR02. The sequence continues at coordinate 428,788 of NZ_JASIRC010000001.1, forward strand.
GCTTTTTCATCATGAAGATCGGAGCAGGCGGTGGTCCAGCGGCCTTGCCGACGACGTTGATCGGCGCGTTGCTGGCCGGGATCGGCCTCGGGGCGACCAACACGCCGGTCACCAACACCACGACTGGATCTGTGTCGAGCGACAGGGCCGGCATGGCATCCGGCATCGACATGAGTGCACGGATGATCTCGCTTGCCATCAACATCGCGCTCATGGGCTTTGTCTTGGTGGACGGTGTTTTGAAGCGCCTGAGTGCGGCGTCAGGAGCGTTCGAGGCCACTCAACTTCGGCACATCGCCGAACAGATCGCCGCCGGAAACGTCGGTGCTCTCGATCAAGCCGCCCCGGGAATGTCGAAGGTGCTCGGTCCTGCCGCACTGGCCGGCGGCTTCGGTGAGGTGATGCTCTACGGCGCCATTGGTGTCTGGGTGCTGGCCGCACTCAGCTTCTTCACCTTCGGGAGGAGGAGGGACGCCCATGCCGCTAGGTGAGGTTGGAGAACGGCTGCAGGCCCGTCCGAGTGTCTTGCGCTATGCCGAGGTCGGCGCGGTCGAGCGACGAGCGACCTCAACGAACAGAGTCCCGGCCCGCGACAACGGGCGCGCCGACGAAGCGACGAGCCCGAACTCGCGATGCAGCGGTGAAGTGAGTTTCGAAACCCGGAAGCCGCGGTGCTGTTCCGGCAGGGTGGATTCCGGCACGAGGCTGACACCCGCGCCCTCCCGCACCAGGGCAATCGCGCTCGACCAATCGCGCACCTCGATCTGCACGTTCTGGAGCGTCAATCCTTCAGCGTCGGCAAGCGAGCGGGCGTTCGTATGGCACCCGCCGGTCGCGAGAACGAAGGGCGCCGCCGCCAGTTCGGCCAACGAGATCGAAGGTCGCCGTGACAGGGGATGCGCCGCCGGCAGGATCGGAACCCAGGCATCCCGTCCGAGCGGAACGGCTTTTCTGGCCGAAGACGGGTTGAGAACGACGCCGAGGTCGATCGATCCCGCCGCGAGCCATGCCTCCACTTCCAGGTCGTCGGTTTCGAGCGGCACGAGATCGATGCCCGGATGGAGCGTGCGAAAACGCCGAAGCAAGGGCGGAAGGACGGTGGCGAAGACGCTCGGGAACCCCGCCAGACGGATGGTGCCGGTCTCCTCGCCGATCAGAGCCATTGCTTCCCTTTCGATTGCCTCCAGATGCGAAAAGGCTGTTCGCGCATGGTCGAGCGCGCGCTCTCCGAAGGCGGTCAACGCGACGCCCCGTGGCTGGCGGACGAGCAGTTTCACTCCCAGGCTCTCTTCGAGCGCGGCTAAGGCTTGGCTCATCCCCGATTGGGTGACGCCGAGCTTGTCCGCGGCTGCGGTGAAGCTGCCGGCCTCGGCGACGGCGATCAGGCTCTGGAGTTGGGTCAGGTTCATAGTAGACGAGCTTATACCAAGAAAATATGGGAGTAATTTTTATTATATCACGGGACCTGCCAATGTGGGCGGCGATCTATCCCCTCCGCGAGGTCCCGACGATGAAGCTCTATTTCGCCCCCGACACCTGTTCGCTCTCGCCGCACATCGTGCTTCAGGAACTCGGACTGCCCTACGAGCTTGTCCGTGTGAACAATCGGACGAAACGCACATCCTCGGGAGAGGATTTCCTCGCCATCAACCCGAAGGGCTATGTCGCGGCACTCGAACTCGATTCCGGCGAAGTTCTGACCGAAGGCCCGGCCATCGTTCAGTATTTGGCCGACCTGAAGCCGGAGGCGAGACTGGCTCCGGCCGCCGGTACGCTGGCACGGGTTCGGCTGCAGGAATGGCTCAACTTCATCACCAGCGAAATCCATTCCGGATCGAGCCCGCTGTTCAATCGAGCCTTGCCGGAGGAGGCGCTGGTGATCTTCCGGGACCGGCTGTTCCGGCGCCTCGACTTCATCGAGGTGAACCTCGCATCGCGGGATTATCTGGTGGGCGACGGTTTCACGGTCGCCGACGCCTATCTCTTCACCGTGCTCGGCTGGATGAAGGGGTTTTCGATCGATCTCGACCGTTGGCCGGCGATTGCGCTCTACGTGCAGCGGATCGGCGTGCGGGTATCTGTGAGGGCTGCGCTGGCGCGGGAAGCGGAGACGCCTCCGGTCGAATGATGAAGGACACGGAACGCTGGTTCCGGTTACTTCAACACAGCGAGAGCTGGCTCGATCAGCGCCTCCAGTTCCGCTCGCATCGCGCCATCCCGTGCCTGGAAGGAGATGGCCTGCAGAATGCCGTGATAGAAGGCCGCGAGCTGCGCGACGTTCGTGCCCGTCGGCATCTCCCCTTCGCGCGTACCGCGTTCAAGACGTGCCGCGATCAACTCGACCGTCTTGCGGCGTGCCTGGAACAGATGCTCGCGTGCCGGCAGGTTCTCCGGCAAACAGTTGACGACGCCGAGGATCAGCAGACACCCGCCCGGCTTGGTCGACAGGGCAACGTCGATGCTGCCGGCCAGCATGGCTCGAATACCGTCGCGGACAGTGCCCGCTTCTTCGAGCGCTCGCATGGGTACCGAGCCGACCGTTGCGACGTAGCGGTCAACCGCTTCCCGAAAGGCCGCTTCCTTCGTGCCGAACGCCGCATAGAAGCTCGGTGGCGTCACACCGATCGCGGCCGTCAGGTCGTTGAGTTGCGCACCTTCGTAGCCCTTGGCCCAAAACACCTCCATCACCTTCTCGAGGGCGAGATCGCGATCGAAGCTGCGGGGGCGGCCACGGAGTGCCATGGAAATCCTTTCTGTAGTCATATTTATATAAATCAATTGACCCACTCGGGCAAGCGCGATATCCATTTCTGTAATTTCGACTATATAAATGGAGCGAGGGCCATGTATGGGGCGAGAGACGCCAATCCAGCATCAAGCCAAGATCGCAGGCAGGGGCGAGCGGGAATGCCGTCGGTCGTCTATCTCCTCGGGCTGACGATCTTCGTGCTCACCACCTCGGAGTTCATGGTCGCCGGTATGATGCCGGCCCTGTCGGCGGCCTTCACTGTTTCGGTGGCCGAGATCGGCTATCTGATCTCGCTCTATGCCCTCGGTATGGCGATCGGCGGCCCGCTGGTGATGGTGTTGCTCCTCCGCCTCAACGCACCGAACAAGCCGGCGCTTCTCGTTTTGCTCGGCCTCTATGTCATCGGCGGAGTGCTTGCGGCTCTCGCACCAGGCTACGGCGTCATGGCGATCGCGCGGATCGTGACTGGCGCGGCCAGTTCCGCCTGCTTCGGCGTGGCACTGGCGATTGCCGCGGACTTGGTGATGCCACAAGAGAGAGGCCGGGCGGCATCCGTCGTGCTCGGCGGACTCATGCTCGCGCCGGTCTTCGGTCTGCCGGTGACCACGGCCATCGAGCAGGGCTTCGGATGGCGGTCGAGTTTTTGGAGCGTCGCCGCTCTCGCCATGCTGGTCACATCCCTTGTTGCCGTCTTCGTACCCGTCTCGAAGAGCCACATCGAGATTGGTCTCAACGCGGAACTCGACGCGTTGAAGAAGGGCCGCCTTTGGGCAGCCTTTGCGACGAGCGGCCTCATCATTGGCGCAACCTTCGCCGCTTTCAGCTACGCGGTGCCGCTCTTCGTCGAAATGGCGAAGCTATCACCGGCGACCATGCCAACGCTGCTGGCAGCCTATGGCGGAGCCAATGTCATCGGCAATCTCGCTGTTGGGCGTTTCGCCGACCGTTATACGATCCCGATCCTGCTCTGCGGGCTGACTGCCCTTGCGCTGGCACTGATGACCTTCGCCGTTTTCGCCACCAACAGCCACCTCTCTGTCTTAGCCTATCTGGTTATCGGCATTGTCGGAGTGCCGATGAATCCGGCAATGGTCGCGCGCGTGATGCGGATCGCGCATCCGGGACCGCTGGTCAACACGGTCCATACCTCGGCCATCACCGCCGGCCTCGCTTTCGGAGCGTGGGCGGGGGGCGTCGGGATCGCCGCCGGCTATGGCCTCACCGCGCCGCTGTGGGTCGGCTTCGCGCTCGCCCTGTTCGGTCTATTGAGCCTTGCACCTCGTCGCATCCGATCGATGAACGCATAGGGCGAGATCGGAGGTGCTATGCGGCGACGAGCGCACAATGGCGAGGAGGTTGTCGATCAACAGAATGCACTGTTGAGAGGCCGCATCCCGCTCGTGGCGCTGATCCAGACGCTACACGTTGCCGAGTATCTGAATTTTCGCCACGCCGCGAATGCTCTCGGCGTCAGCCAGTCGAGCGTGAGCACCAGGATCAAGATGCTGGAGGAGGATCTCGGTGTTGTTCTGTTCGAGCGCCGCCACCGTGGCGTCCGCCTGACCGACGCAGGGCGAAGCTTCATCACGGAAGTGGCGGCGGGGATAGGCCATCTCGATCTTGCGATCAAGACGGCAGGGGCGATCATGAACGGCGCAGTTGGTCACCTGTCAATCGGCCTCCTGTCTTCGATCGCTTCAGGCTTCCTGGCCGATCTGCGCCGCCGGTATCGAGATGAGCATCCGGAGATCGAACTCGACATCTTCGAGGGACGCTCCGACGAGATCATACGCCAGGTCCGCGAAGCCAAGCTCGACATAGCCTTTGTGGTTGGGGCCGTAGAAGCACCCGACTGCCATTCACGGCAGCTATGGTCGGAAGCCTTGATGGTCGCGTTGCCGCAGAGTCATCCGTTGGCGTGCGCGGAGCATCTCGTGTGGGGTGACCTTGCCGCAGAAACTTTCCTTGTCCGACAAAGCGGCGCCGGTCCCCAAGCCCTGGATCATATCGTTCGCAGACTCGTCGAACGAGAGAAGTCGCCACGCATTCGTCGGTGCGATGTCGGCCGAGACACGCTGATGCACCTGATTGCAGATGGCGAAGGGATCGCGCTGACAAGCGAAGCCGCTGCTTGCGTTCCTTTGCCGGGCGTTCTGTTTCGGCCTATTGCCGATGAGCCGGACCGCGCCAGATTTAGCGCCGTCTGGTCGCCGCACAATCGTGGTCCAGCCCTCAGACATCTGCTTGATCTCGCTATCGAGATGAACAGACTGCGCCACCCGGTTGAGACTCATACCAAATATATCTAGAATAATTGGCGCCCACGCTCCGACACCAGCAATAGGCCAACCGTGACCCGACAACGATTTTGTCCCGTTCGTTTGGGACAGCAACTCTGCGCCTTCATTGTCGCCACCGCCGAGCTCAGCGGCACTTCCGAACTGCTGACCGTCCGCTTCACGTCTGCTGTCTAATAGCAATGGAGCCAGCATGATGCGAACGTGCGGTGCCCATTTAGCAGAGGCGCTCTATCGGAGCGCTGATGGGGATTTCAGTCGGCCGGGAACTCTGAAGACGACGAGATGCCGGGCGAGCGCGCCACCTTCGGGAACATAGGCGCTGTGCCAGAGACATTCCTCGATGCTGGGAGCCGGTCCTGGGCGATCAACAAGTTCGAGTGCACCGAGAAATCCGAGCCGAACATTGGTCGCCTGATAACTCGTTGCCTGCGCCCGATAGCGGTTGGCAGCTTCGGGTGAAAACTCACCCTCATGCTTCTTGAGCTCGATAACGAACGCCGGACCGCCCAGACTGACGTAGAGATCTGTTCGCCCGGTCGCGATGCCTCGTACCTCGGGCAGCACCTCCGCGCCTACGAGGTTGCCCTTCAGAAAGTCGCGGAGATCAGACTGGAGATCGGCCTCGCTCGGATCTCGGGCGCGCAGATAGGCGCCCCGCGCGCCGAGATCGCGAATCTCGGCGTTCTGCCTGTCACTGCAAAACATCAGAATTTGTTGAAGTACAGCGTCGAACGCCTGCTGAACCTCACCTGCATATTCGCTGCTGGCGGACAGCTGATCACGCAACGACGCTAGCACACGTTGCAGGACCGGATTGGCAAGCACACGGCTGTGTGCGACATGGCTGGCGAGTCCAGCCTCAAGCGATCGTGCCATGTCGGAAGGAATCTGCTCGATCAAGGCACCTTCTGGGAGAATGCGCGCGAGCAGCGGATATTGCTCATTCTCCCAGGCTTTTCCCGGCCCAGCACCACCGCGGTAGTTTTCATCCAATCCGGCGCGAAGTTTTTGCGCGATCGTTCGCTTTGCATCAGGCCATTGGCCTTCACTTAGTAGATCGTCGAGATGGGCCGCGAGGCCGCGTTCGCGCAGGAATGAAGCCTCGATCCGGGGACGCAGCACAGACCGCAGACCGTCCCCGTGGGCGATCGCGCAACTTGCGTCATAGACAGCCAGGATGCGATCCATAGTCGCGGCGGCATTGACCCAGCTCGGACGGGCAAGATCGTCTGCCGTGCGCTGGACCGTGCGCGCGAGTTCGAACCACTCAATATCAACGTCTTGACGGGGCGCGAGCCATGGCGCCACATGGCCGGTGCGTAGCACTGCTGCACGATCCCGCGCAGCGGTCACCAGATCAGTCATCGTCTCCTGCATCTCTGCGGCACTCCGGTTCGCCGCAAATCCGAGCACGAGATCAATCGCGGATCGATAGGCGCGTGCGTCCGACCGATCATCATCCGCCTCGCGTGCCCGCTCGAAAAGCAGACGCGCCGTATCCAAGCCGCCAAGGATTGTTGCCAGATCTTCGCCATCGAGCGCGCGCGCCAGATATGCCCGGCCGAGCTCGAACGCCGCTTCGCCTTCTGCTTCCTCATTGTCGAGCAAGCGGTGGAGCATCGTCAGCAGGTCATCACCGCCCCAGGCGTGGAAGGCGGCCCCGCCAATCTTCGCGACATGCTGGGCGAAGGGACCCGGCACATCGGGTGCGACCTCGACGAGTTCGAGAAGGGGGCGGTGACGGCTCACATCGCCCTCCAGCGCAAGACGAAAAAGGCCTTCGAGCGCATAGGCAGCAATCAGCGACTCGCGCTCGCTACCGTGTTCCCGAATTCGCCGCGTGAAGATAGCGATGACTGCCTGCGCCATGGCCGCGCGCAGGGTCGTGCTCCTGATGAGCCGGTCGATCGCGTCGCGGAAGGATTGCGGATCGCGTGCCACATCGAAGCCGCTGACCAGGAAATCATGCAGCAGCGCCCCTTCGGTGGGCGGGGCCACACTGATCATGTCCGCGAGAACGTCAAGGAAAGGCGCTGCATGAAGCCGATCAGCGTCGGCGAGGATTTCATCCACGCCGCCAAGATCGTCGATCGTGATCGGTTGGCTATTAGCCAGACGCGCCTCGAGAAGATCAAGCGCGCTCATGCCAAGAGGCACCATGGCGGTGGCACTACCATAAATATTCGTCGCCTCTCGCGGACCGGCACCATTGCTCGCCGAGCCGACTGACTATCGCATTGGCGTTGGCGCTCCCGATGATGATCTGCAGCCCCTCGGTTTCACGCGCTATCGCCTGAAGCTCACTCAGTACGGCGGTCAGGTCATCGGGGCTTACCTCTTCAGCAGCGGGAGAATCGACTATTAGGAGGCCGGGATGGCGACCGAGGCCCCGTTCTTTTCCTACCCGAATCAGGGCCACTGCTGTTGCGATCCGTAACCGCAGTCGCTCGCCCGCTGTCACCTTGCTGAAGCTGGTCGGCTCGCCACCCTTGGTAAGAAGGAGAGAACCGTTGGTGTTGAGCTTGACCTCCTCAAGCATCTGCACGCCCAGCTGCCGCCCCAGCGCAAGAATCTCGACATTCAGCCGCTCGAGGATGTCGCCACGACCAGCCTTATATGCCTTCTCTGCCTCTGCGTAGGCTGCGCTGATAAGCGCTACGTCGGGAGAAACGATGACGGGTGTCGCGGGAGCCTGGCGCTCCTTCAGAGCTCCCTCCAGCCGGGCGACTTCGAGTTCCGCCTCGCGGCGCTGTTCGAACGTGGTGCTCCTCGCCGCCTTGGTGAGTGCTTGGCGTGCATTCTCAAGCTCGGCGCTGCAAGCCCTCGACTTCTCTCCGAGCGCCTTGGCGTTGGCCTGCGCGCGATCGGCGGCCGCTTTAGCGGCCGCGAAGCGCTGTTCGATCGCGTCCAGACCGTCGCTCGCGCCCTCCATCTCGTTGATCGGGATCTCCTCTGCGCAAAGCGAACAGCTCAGTTCGGCGCTCTCGCGCTTCAGCCGTTCGCTCGACACGCGCGTCTCGCAACGCGGGCAACATACAGGCTGCAGGCCGTTGAAGAATTGCGTCGCAACGATGTTCTCGCGCAAATCACGCACCGCCCGCTCGTCTGCGATCGCTAGACGTTCCAGCTCGGTCGCTTCGGCCTCGGCGTGGGCTAGGCGCTGCGCGAGATCGAAAGCGATCGGCGAAAGGCGGGCAACCTCGCCAGCAAGTCGCTCAAGCTCGGCGGCTGTCCCGGTCACCTGTGCGAAGCTGTCAAGCTTCTTCTTCGCTGCCTGGAGTTCGCGGTCGATCCGCGCGCGTGCCGTCTCCCCGTCTTTCGCCGCGGTAGTGGCTGCCCTGGACGCTTTCTCGGTTTCCTGGTCAAGTTCGCGCTTAGCGGTGCCCGCCTGCATCACCGTCGTCGCCCAAGGCATACCAATATACATCTGCAGCATGCGTGCGGGCAGGCCCGCCATCTGGACATCGCCGAGCAACTGCTTGTGGTCGCCGCCGAAATAGAGGCCGCCCGAGAGCGCTGCCCAGCCATGCTCAACGACCTGACGTTCGTCCTCCTTGCCCTGCATCGCAGTGATCGGGTCTAGATCGAGCGTGTTCATCATGAAGCGCGACATCGCAGCCTCAAACCCCTCGTCCGACATGAAGCGATCCAACTCGTCGGTCTCACCCGACGCGCGACGACGCGCTAGGTTACCGCGGGGAATACGCTCCTCTACCGCAAACTCCACCACGTAACGCTGATCGTCGACATCGAATTCGACGCACACCGAGGACAACCACCGGCGTACATCGTCCTGCAAGCCCTTGGGCGTGCCTCGCAGCGCCCACAGCAGGATCTCCAGCACGGTCGATTTGCCACGGAGGTTGCGTTCGCTCGTTACAGCCCACACGCCGGCGGCCAAGTCCGACCAGTCGAAATCTATCGGCCCCTGCGCTGTTCCGCGCTTCTCTCCCTTGAAAGCAATGCGCCGCACTGTCAGCTTTCGCGCGGGGCGCAAAGGCCGATCCGCCGTGATTCCTCGCCTGCGCATCGCGAGCTCCGCCTCCGCAGGCCGCATCCCGGCTTTCGCCGCCACTGTTTCCAGCCAACCACCGCTCATTCAGCGAGCCCTTCCAAGATTGTCGCGAGACGGGCCTGCACCCGATCGGTGACCGGCTGGATCACATGGCTAAGCTCCGTTCCCGCATATTCGGCCTGTAGATACTGTCGGTCTTTCAAAGCCTTGCCGCCCTGTGCACCCGCCACCCGCGCCACGATGCTGGCGCGATCGCGATACCAGCCAAGCTCGGGTGCCGCTGCAGCAATCCGCCCGAACGCGTCTTCGCCTGCAGTGGTTAACAGGTAAAGATGCTCGCGGATCTTGCCGCCGGGAACACCATCGCGCTTGATCCGAATAAGGTCTGCTGCCCGCAAAATTGCCAGCGCATTGTCGAGCGGCTCGAAAGCGCCGAACAGATAGCGCACCATCGGTAAGCGCCGGAGATCGGGTTCGCGATCATCGAATATGCGCTGCACGATCGTCAGTAGATCGCGTTCTCCGGACGTCTCGAACTCCGTTAGGAGTTCGTTGGCGAGATAGTCTGGGTTGCGCATCCAGAAATCGAGCGCTTGAAGGCGCGACTGGGCGCGCAAGACGCAGACAACATCGCTTCCCCAGCGGTCGGCATCATTTCTGTCTCCCGCAGCCTGAATGCAGGCAAGCAAGCGAATGGCCGTTTGCCTTTCGCTAGCAACAGCTATCTCCGTCACTTCAAGCTACCCCGCCGTCGATCTTCGTGGACTTGCGCCGCCGGGAAGGACGCCCTCTCTTCTCTACCCAATTGCCCCGCAAACCCAGCCGAACCAGCTATGTCCGACGCAAGATAATACTGAACTTGAGCTAGAGGCGAGGAATATCTGAAGCTGTCAGGCTCCAAACTCCCATTGCAGCCGCAGCACAAATAGCAACCGCATCCGGATGTATAGCGGTTTCCGTATTTACCTGTTGACCAAGGAACCAGATCAGCGCGATCCGGCTGATTCCTTCAGAAGCTCGCCCGGTTCAATTTCCAGCGCCTCAGCAATCTGCCCAAGAACCGTGATGCTGGCGGAAACGTCGGCGCGCTCGATCGAGCCGATATTAGCGCGCGCCCAGGCCGGACCGTGGTCGCCGATCCAGAATTGTATCTAGGCGCGAAGTTACTTCCCGCGTCGCGAAGGCTTTGCCACAGCGGGCTCGATTCTGGCCAGAAGGTCCGCGGTAGGTATGCCCAAGGCCGAAGCAATGTCGACGAATTCAATGACGTCAATCCGTCGCTCTCCATTCTCATACTTGGCAACGAAGGACTGCGGTTTGCCCAGCGCATCGGCCAACTCCGCCTGGGTCAGTCCAGTGGCCTTACGCGCTTCGACGAGGAGGGACTGAAGAAGTATTTGTCGAGGCGTGCGCAAGGATTTCTGCATTCGGGATGGCTCTCCATTGAAAAAGAGGAGCCATTCCGGTAATCCTGATACGGGATTATCCCATTTCAGGATTTTTTCCTGCCGAGGTCCGAGGGAGGGCAGTGCGATGAGGGTGCGACCGGAGCTTGACCCCGACGTCGACGATCTCGCTCCCAGCGAGCAAGAAATCACTGCCTACGACGAACGGCACTTCGTGACCTATCTGCGGCTGCTTGATGCCGAGACGGATGGAGCCGATTGGACCGAGGTAGCTCGCATCGTTTTGCACCGTGATCCGACATCGGAAACGGGTCGAGCCCGGACCTGCTGGGAAAGCCACTTTGCCCGCGCGCGGTGGATGACGAAGACCGGCTATCGCAAGATATTGGAGCAGGCAGCAGCCGAGGCGAGAACGGCCCGGCACTAACCGTCCTTTTTCTTCGCCACTGTATCCGAAACCCCGGTGTTTCGGATTTTCTGTTGCTTCTGGTTGGCACGGCTATTCTCTGATCGGCTCCGTCTCTTTTGCCGATTGGGAGCCCCTATGTCCGGAAGCCGCGTCCTGTGGGGACAAGTCGCCATCGTTCTCGTGATCGTGCTCACCGCGATCTGGTGCGCGACGCAATGGACGGCGTGGCGGCTCGGCTTTCAGGGACAGCTCGGCGGGCCGTGGTTCGTGGCGGCGGGCTGGCCGATCTACTATCCGCCGCTCTTCTTCTGGTGGTGGTATTGCTACGACGCCTATGCGCCCGCGATCTTCATCGAGGGCGCTGGTATCGCGGTATCGGGTGCGTTGGCCGCGATCGTCGTCGCGATTTCACTATCGGTGATCCGCGCGCGGGAGGCGAAGAAAGTCGCCACCTACGGCTCGGCACGCTGGGCCGACGCGCAAGAGATCAAGGCCGCCGGTCTGCTCGGCCCCGATGGTGTGCTGCTCGGCCGGCTCGACGGCGACTATCTCCGCCACGATGGTCCCGAGCACGTCCTGTGCTTCGCGCCAACCCGATCCGGCAAAGGCGTCGGCCTCGTCGTGCCGACGTTGCTGACCTGGCCGGGCAGCACGATCATTCACGACATCAAGGGCGAGAACTGGGGTCTGACGGCCGGCTTTCGGTCGAAGCATGGCCGCGTGCTACTGTTCGATCCGACCGATCCGGCTTCGTCGGCCTATAATCCGCTGCTGGAGGTGAGGCGCGGCGACAAGGAAGTCCGCGACGTGCAGAACATCGCCGACATCCTCGTCGATCCGGAAGGTGCGCTCGACAAGCGCAACCATTGGGAAAAGACCAGCCATTCGCTGCTGGTCGGCGCGATCCTACATGTTCTCTATGCGGAACCGGACAAGACGCTGGCCGGCGTCGCCAATTTCCTGTCCGATCCGAAACGTCCGGTCGAGGCGACGCTGCGGGCGATGATGAACACGCCGCATCTGGGCGAAGCCGGCGTCCATCCGGTTATCGCCTCGTCGGCCCGCGAGCTATTGAACAAAAGCGACAACGAGCGATCGGGCGTGCTCTCCACCGCCATGTCGTTCCTCGGCCTCTATCGTGATCCCGTGGTGGCGAAGGTGACGGCACGATGCGACTGGCGCATCGCGGATCTGGTGGCGGGGGAGAAGCCGGTCAGCCTCTTTCTCGTCGTGCCGCCGTCCGACATCAACCGCACCAAGCCGCTGATCCGCCTGCTGCTCAATCAGGTCGGGCGTCGCCTGACCGAAGATCTGAAGACATCCGCCAATCGTCATCGACTGTTGCTGATGCTGGACGAGTTTCCCGCGCTCGGCCGCCTCGATTTCTTCGAGAGCGCGCTGGCCTTCATGGCGGGCTACGGCATCAAGTCCTTCCTGATCGCGCAGTCGCTTAACCAGATCGAGAAGGCTTATGGCGCGAACAACAGCGTGCTCGACAATTGCCATGTGCGCGTCGCCTTCGCTACCAATGACGAGCGCACAGCGAAGCGCGTGTCGGATGCGCTCGGCACGGCGACCGAGATGCGCGATTCCACCAACTATGCCGGCCACCGGCTGTCACCCTGGCTCGGGCATCTCATGGTGTCGCGTCAGGAGACAGCGCGACCGCTGCTCACCCCAGGCGAGGTAATGCAGCTTCCACCGGCCGACGAATTGCTGCTGGTCGCAGGCGTGCCGCCGGTCCGGGCGAAGAAGGCGCGCTATTACGAGGACGCTCGTTTCAAGGAGCGCATCTTGCCGCCGCCGAAGCCGACGACAGCGACGGCACCGGCAGCGCCGCCTTCGGATGATTGGTCGGCGTTGGCGATCCCGACGGCATCGGCTGGAGCGACATCCGACAATGGGAATGGCGTGAGCGTCGATCCGGCCAATGCCGGCATTCGCCGTGAGCCGGAATTGCCAGAACACGAGGAGATCGCGCCACCGGAGCTATCTCCCCTCAGCGAATTCGACGTTCTCGACGACGATCCCGATGTGGACGCCGCCCGGGCCAGCCGTTTGCGCCAGCAGGTCACATCGAATGCTCGGCAGGCGACGATGGACCCGGCCGATGGCCTCGAATTGTGAGGATGGCCATGCAGACCAAGACCCGCATGAATGTCTATTTCGACCCTGATCTATTGAAGAAGGTCGAGGCGCTGGCGTTCCGTCGCAACATCTCCAAATCCGCCGTGATCGAAGCCGCAGTCGCTTCCTTCCTGTCGGCGGATGCGTCCGAGCGACTTGAGGCCGTGTTCGCCCGCCGCATGGATCGCATCGGTCGCCAGATTGATGGGCTCGATGAAGACCTCGCCATCGTCGGAGAAACGCTATCCCTGTTCATCCGCTTCTGGCTGACCATCACACCGTCGTTGCCCGACAGCGCGCAGGCATCGGCAAGGGCTAAGGGAGCGGAGCGGTTCGAAAGCTTCCTACAAACGCTCGGACGGAGACTCGCGACTGGGGATCGGTTTTTGAAAGAACTGTCGCGGGATGTCGAGAGCCGAGCCAGTCACGGAACTCAAACTGAATGATCCGGCTAGATTTCGAATTTAGGGCCGAGAGCGGTCTGGCAGTTTCTGGAATGAAGTCATTGGAAAGCCGACGTCCTATTCGCGACCTTTTCGTTACTTCCTAGTTCGCTACCTTCGTTGCCTAATGCGTTTTCTCGTTCAGGTCCTGATTGTAGGCTAGGTTGCAGAAAACTCAGCGCTTCTCCTGAAAACTCGATAAGATGCCAGACAGTGACTGCCGATATGGATGAGACGGGGATGCCAATTTCTCTAAGTCCTACCCCCACAACAGAATGTACGTTTTCGGAATGGACGATTAGTAAGAAGAACCGTACCAAGCTGATTGAAGTTGTCGCCTATCTCTATTTGCGACAGGAAGAAAACGCCCAGCGAGTCATCAATGCCCTGGAGCCGCATCGGCGCGTGTCAAAGGGCAGGGTCGCCCAAAATGTCGTGAGGAAGCTGACGGCTCCGCACGCGGAGGACGTCGAGCTATTACGGTCAGGAACCGACGCACAGAAAGAAGCGGCGAGAAAGCGGATCAAGACGACCATTATTCATCGCGACGGGCTTCTGTTCCAGCATATCTCCTGGGTCGCCGCGCGGTTGGCTCTTCCGAACGGCTATATGACGTCGCCCCATGTCCGGCAGGCAGATAAAGGCTTTGACGGCTTTATCATCGAACTGGATGATAGTGGGCGCGAGATCAAACGCATTGTGCTTTGTGAGGACAAGGCTTCGAAATCTCCCCGCAACCTCATAAGTTCTAGCGTATGGCCTGAAATCGGAACCATTCGGGGTGGTGATCGCGATGATGAGATCCTCGCCGACCTCGTAACCTTGCTGAAGGGTGTCCCAAATATCGACGCCGAAGCGGCAGTGGACGAAATGTTCTGGGAAGGCGCTCGCGAGTTCAGGGTTGCTGTAGCGACTGGCGAAGATCAGCGCAGGGCTGGAAGTTTTTTGCACATCATAGCCGGTTTTGAAGCGGTCGCTGGCGGTGAGCTTGAAGCTCGCACGGCCGGCGTGCTGGCCTTCGAGGATGTGCGTAAGGGTTTGGCTCTTCTCGCCGATGAGGTAGCTACGAAGGTCGAGGAGATCGCCGGTGTTTGACCCAAGTTCCCGCGCGCTCCTGCGACAGGCTCCTGACCTGCCCGGCCTCGATCCTGAAACGCTGGACGAGTTGTTGACGGCCGCTCACATAGAGCTAGCGACGGTCCGTCTTCTGTCCCGCGAAGGTGAGCCTGAGGCCATAAGCGATGTGCTCGACCGGGTGCGACGCCTTGCTTCGACCTTCGAAGCCTATGTCGCACTCAATCTTCGACCTGAGCAAACGCGCGCCGCGGCTTTCGTCGCCGCGAGTGCTCATCAGATATTGAGCCACGTTCGCGAAGCTGCATTGGACCGCCCAACTGTTGTTTCGAGTGATGCAATCGGATCATCAATTTCGGCGACGCTCCTGTTCCTGATTGCTGATCGGGCAGCGGACGCGGCGGAAGTCGCGGGTCAACTCCGGGCCAGGGGCGAAGGGCGGGCAGTTCGACGATCTCTAATCCTAAGCCTTCGGGAATTAGCAACCGGCAACCTCACCACACTGATAGAACGCAACCTTAGCGAAGACCGCATTGTAACGGGCGATAGCCGCGAAGTAGCTACGGACCTTCTTTTGAGGGAATGTGCTTACGTTATTCAGGGACTTGGACAGGAAGCGCGCGGGAGTGCCGTGTCCGACCCTGACATCCGCTCAAGGCTTAAGCGAGTTATCCGCTTGTCGGAGGCCTCTGCGGTGGAGATCAATCTTGCGGTGGAAGGCACCGTGCACCACCAGTTTGCCGGGCCGCATCATCTGGCAACGCTCTTGAGCCGGCTCGTCGATGGCATGCAGGCAGCAATGCTGGTTCGGCTGCCAACACCATCTGGAGCGCAAGCCAAGGCATGGACTGATTGGCTCCTGTCGCAGACGCAATCGCGCCCGTTTCTGTGGATCAATCACCTGAAAGCGGTCAGGACGGGCTACCTGAACCGTGGCAGGTCCATGGTGATGACGTCTCCCACCGGTTCGGGGAAGACCACGTTATCCGTCCTGAAAATCGCAGCGACCCTGTGTGCGGGCGAGAGCGTCGTCTACCTGGCTCCAACCCATGCTCTCGTCGATCAAGTCGAGACCGATCTCTCTGCGCAAATTGGGGGCCTGGAGGCGGTCAGCGTCGTTGAAGATGTGGCGCTTGATGAGCTTGGCGACAGGCTGCCGCCGTTCTCCGTCATGACGCCCGAGCGTTGCCTCGCCCTCCTTGGCTTCGCGCCCGGGTTGTTCGACAAGGTGGGACTCTTGGTCTTCGATGAGTTCCATCTCATTAGTGCCGATGACCCGGCTACCTCGTCGAAGGTCAGCGCACGCGCCATCGACGCGATGTTGGCGCTCCTGACGTTTCTCCGACATCGCGAGGAAGCAGACTTGCTGCTGCTGTCTGCAATGGTCGCCAACGGTGCCGAAATAGCGCGTTGGCTACGGGCCGTGACGGGAAGGGAGGTCGAGGCGTTCGACGATCCTTGGAAGCCAACACGGCAACTTCGCTCTTGCGTCATCTATGATCGATCCGACGTGCTTAAGGCCGCGCAAGCCGCATCGAAGGCGAAGACCCAGGCGGCGCGGAGCAGGGTTCCCGCACAACCTCTCGGACTCTTTTCGTTGATCTCCGGATGGCATCCCAAGAGGCCGGAAAAGCTGATCGTGCAAGCGCTCACGGACCGACGACCGCCGCTCGTGAAAAACACCAAGGGGAAATTGACATCGAACAGGAACGAAGTCGCTGCGCAGATCGCAGCCGACTATGCGGCCGTCGGAAAGCGCGTGATCGTCTTCTGCAACGATACCAAGGCATGCGGGAGCGTCGCGGACCAGATCAATGGACTCTTGGCCTCGGCCACAATCGCATTGGATGAAACGCAGGAGGAAATGCGCAGGTCAGTTCTCAAAGATGTGGGAGCGGCCAAAGCCACATTCGATCCCACGGGATGCAGGGCGGCGGTGCATCATGGTGATCTGCTGCCATTGGAGCGGCGGCTGACGGAAAGCGTATTTCGGGTTCGCAGGGATGCCGAGAGCGAGGACCTAGGTCTTGATGTGATCGCTGCGACCTCCACGATTGCGCAAGGGTTGAATCTTCCGTGCGATGTTGTGATTCTTGCTGGCACCGATAGGAGCGCTGTTGACGATCCAAGCGGCAATCCCCGCACAGATTTGCGCCCTCACGAGATACTCAACGCGCTCGGAAGGGCTGGCCGCGCGGCATACGCAGCAACCGGTCTGGCGATCGTTGTTCCCGCAAAACCGATCGGTGTGGAGAGAGAGAACCTTTCCCTTCCGCCCGAGGGAATCCTGAAGACCGTCTTCTCCGAGCAGGATGCCTGTGAGGAGATTTATGATCCGATCGAGTTGCTGCTTGATCGGATTGAGGTATCCGCCGACCCCGATCCAAAAGTGCAGTCGATCATCCGGCGTTTATCTGCTGTCACGACAGCAGGAGAGAGCGGCTTCGACGATATAGTTCGCCGCTCTCTGGGGTTCTTCCGGCGCAAGGAAGCTGATGCTCCGGGGGCGGACAAATGGCTCGAACGTCGCCGAACCGCGCTCAAGGGCGCGGAGGAGCAACTGGAAGATCCGCCAGTTCTTGACTGGCAACGGGAAATCGCCGTTCGCAACGGAATTCCACCAAGGCTGATCGAGCGGTTGGTCGAGGCATTCAACCAGGCGCCAGTCGAAAAGACGGCAACCGAGGACTGGGTTAACTGGTTGCTGGATATCGTGGCCGAACATCCTTTGGATTTGACGATCTTCGCCAGGGAAACAGCTCTGGAGTCTGTGTTCGGCCGCGCCTACACGAACACGACAAAGCCCAACGCCACCGCCAAGCGAATATTGGGAGCGCTCAAGACGTTAGTCTCAATGTGGTGCGGAGGGCGCACGCTGGTCGAAATTGAGGCGTGGCTTCTCGCATTCGTTCGAAAACATGAGGGCGAGGTCAGACAACAGGCAAATCAATCCTCAACAGCGCAAAGGGCTCGCCGATTTGCCATACGTATTGCCCCCGATCTTGGCTTCCTTTGCGGCGTGCTTGGACAGATCGCCGCCTATAAGGCCGTTGAAAAGGAGGGGGTTATGCTTCCCGTAATCGATATGCTGCCACAGATGGTACGAGCCGGGGATTATGATCGTCATCATACGGCTTTGAGACAAATGACAACGAACGCCTCGCGGGTTGAGACCTTTGCGGCGCGTGTGGCACTAGGTGGGGCTTTCAAAGCTAGCGCAACTGCTGAGATGGATATTGTACGAGCAGAAGTTACAACCGCCATGTTGATGCAGTCACTTCCCGATCTTGATGATGACGAATAACGAGTTGAGGAATTGCGGAAAGCGCGTCCGCATATGGAAAGAGTCGATCATAGCATTGGCAATCGACATGATGCGCACAGCGGAAGTCCAGACTCGCCGATTACCGCCTTCTCTACGCTTTGGCCGCACGTCTCCAGATCCTTGTTGAATCAGCCTAATTTCCGGCTCTTTTAATCGACCCCGTCTGGGGACCGTCTGACTTCTCCCCGGCGAGATCGGGGATCAGATGGCGGCTTCGCATCACAATACGGAAGGCTTGGCTCGTGGCGCGCGGATGCTGCGCACGGCGCTTGGCCCCGCCATCGCCCGGTTTCTCGAAGACGCCTCCGTCGTCGAGGTGATGCTGAACCCGGACGGGCGCATCTGGATCGATCGTCTTTCCGAGGGGCTGTCCGACACCGGCGAGGTGCTGTCACCCGCCGATGGCGAGCGCATCGTGCGCCTGGTCGCGCACCATGTCGGCGCCGAGGTTCATGCGGGTGTTCCGCGCGTCTCTGCCGAACTGCCCGAGACCGGGGAGCGCTTCGAAGGCTTGTTGCCACCCGTGGTCGCAGCTCCAGCTTTCGCGATCCGCAAACCCGCCGTCGCGGTGTTCACGCTCGACGATTACGTCGCGGCTGGGACCATGTCGGCAGCCCAGGCCAAAGCGTTGCGAGTTGGCGTCACGTCGCGTGCCAACATCCTCGTCGCCGGCGGCACCTCGACCGGCAAGACGACCCTCACCAACGCGCTGCTGGCTGAGGTCGCGAAGACATCAGATCGCGTTGTCATCATCGAGGATACGCGCGAACTGCAATGCGCCGCGCCGAACCTCGTCGCGCTGCGGACGAAGGACGGCGTCGCTTCGCTCTCCGATCTCGTCCGCTCCTCGCTGCGCCTGCGGCCTGACCGCATCCCGATCGGTGAGGTGCGCGGCGCGGAAGCGCTGGATCTGCTCAAAGCCTGGGGCACCGGCCATCCAGGTGGGGTCGGCACGATCCACGCCGGCAGCGCCATCGGCGCACTGAGACGGATGGAACAGCTCATCCAGGAAGCCGTCGTCACCGTTCCGCGCGCCCTGATCGCCGAGACCATCGATCTCGTCGCCGTGCTTTCCGGCCGTGGTGCCGCCCGCCGGCTCACCGAACTCGCCCGTGTCGATGGCCTCGGCCTGGACGGCGATTACCGCGTCGTGCCCGCCGGCGACGGCGCACCGAACGCGATCAGCACCAACCCGGAAGGAGAAACTCCGTGACCCAAGTCGCACGCCTCGCGCGCCAACGTTTCGCCATAACCGCATCCATCGTCGCGCTCAGCGTGGCGGTGACGGCACCCGCCTATGCCTCCGGCTCGTCGATGCCGTGGGAACAGCCGCTGCAGCAGATCCTTCAGTCGATCGAAGGTCCGGTCGCCAAGATCATCGCCGTGATCATCATCATCACCACGGGCTTGGCACTGGCTTTCGGCGACACCTCGGGTGGCTTCCGCCGCCTGATCCAGATCGTCTTCGGCCTGTCGATCGCGTTTGCCGCCAGCTCGTTCTTCCTCAGCTTCTTCTCGTTTGGCGGCGGGGCGCTGGTCTGATGGCGGGTGTCGGCGACCAGAGCGGCGAAGTGCCGGGTTTCACCGTCCCGGTTCACCGAGCGCTGACCGAACCGATCCTGCTCGGCGGCGCGCCGCGCGCCATCGCCATCATGAACGGCACGCTCGCCGGCGCGGTGGGCCTTGGTCTGCGTCTCTGGCTGGTCGGCATCGCCATCTGGGCGATCGGGCACTTCGCGGCGGTGTGGGCGGCAAAGCGCGACCCGCTGTTCGTCGACGTAGGTCGCCGCCATCTGCGTATCCCCGCGCACCTTTCGGTCTGAGGGGAGGCGGCCATGATGAACCTCGCCGAATATCGCAATCGCAACCGCCGGCTCGCTGATTTTCTGCCTTGGGCGGCATTGGCCAGCCCCGGCATCGTGCTCAACAAGGATGGCAGTTTCCAACGCACCGCAAGCTTCCGTGGTCCCGATCTGGACTCCGCCGTGCCTGCCGAACTGGTCGCCGTCGCTGGCCGCCTCAACAACGCCTTCCGTCGTCTCGGGAGTGGCTGGGCGATCTTCGTCGAAGCACAACGCCATGCGGCAGGCATCTATCCCACGAACCGTTTCCCAGATGCCGCCTCGGCCTTGGTCGATGCTGAACGCAAGGCGGATTTTGAGGAAGCGGGCAGCCATTTCGAGTCCAGCTACTTCCTGACCTTCGTCTATCTGCCACCGGCCGAGGATGCGGCACGCGCCGAGACGTGGCTCTACGAGGGCCGCGAGAAGACCGGCATCGACGCGCACGAAGTGTTGGCCGGCTTTGCAGACCGCACCGACCGGCTGTTGCATCTCATCGAAGCCTTCATGCCGGAATGCCGCTGGCTCGATGACGGCGAGACCCTGACCTATCTGCACGGCTGCGTCTCCACGTGCCGTCATCGCGTCCGCGTTCCCGAGACGCCCATGTATCTCGATGCGCTCTTGGCTGATCAGCCGCTCACCGGCGGACTGGAGCCGCGGCTGGGAGCTCAGCACCTGCGCGTCCTCACCATCACCGGCTTTCCGACAGCGACGACGCCGGGTCTGCTCGATGAACTGAACCGGTTGGCGTTCCCCTATCGCTGGTCCACCCGCGCGATCCTGCTCGACAAGACCGATGCCACGAGGCTGCTCACCAAGATCCGCCGTCAGTGGTTCGCCAAGCGCAAGTCGATAGCCGCGATCCTGAAGGAGGTGATGACCAACGAACAATCCGTGCTGATGGACACGGATGCCTCGAACAAGGCGGCGGACGCCGATCTCGCGCTTCAAGAATTGGGTGCCGACTATGCAGGCGTCGCTCACGTCACCACGACGGTGACGGTGTGGGATGTCGATCCACGCACCGCCGACGAGAAGCTGCGGCTGGTCGAGAAGGTCATCCAGGGCCGCGACTTCACGGCGATGGTGGAGACGATCAACGCGGTGGACGCCTGGTTCGGCAGTCTGCCGGGGCATGTCTATGCCAACGTCCGGCAGCCACCGATTTCCACACTCAATCTCGCCCACATGATCCCCCTCAGTGCCGTGCGGGCGGGGCCGGAACGGGACGAGCACTTCGGTGCCGCCCCCTTGCTCTTCGGCAAGACCGAGGGCTCGACCCCGTTCCGGTTTTCCCTTCATGTCGGCGATGTCGGCCATACGCTGATCGTCGGCCCGACCGGCGCCGGCAAGTCGGTGCTGCTGGCGCTGATGACCTTGCAGTTCCGTCGTTACGCCGGCGCTCAGGTCTTCGCCTTCGATTTCGGTGGCTCGATTCGCGCCGCCGCGCTCGCCATGCGGGGCGACTGGCACGATCTCGGTGGCGGGCTGACCGACGGCTCTGAGACCTCCGTCAGCCTGCAGCCACTCGCCCGCATCGAAGAGACCGCAGAACGCGCCTGGGCCGGGGACTGGATCGTCGCCATTCTCTTCCGCGAAGGCGTCGCCATCACCCCGGAGGTCAAAGAGCACATCTGGACGGCGTTGACCTCACTCGCCTCCGCGCCGATCGAGGAACGCACAATCACCGGCCTCTGCGTCCTGTTGCAGTCCAACGACCTCAAACAGGCGCTCCGTCCGTACTGCATCGGTGGAGCGTGGGGCCGGTTGCTCGACGCCGAGAGCGAGCATCTCGGCACGGCCACTGTACAGGCGTTCGAAACCGAAGGGCTGATCGGCACGGAAGCCGCGCCCGCCGTTCTCGCCTATCTCTTCCATCGTATCGAGGATCGGCTCGACGGATCGCCGACGCTCATCATCGTCGATGAGGGCTGGCTGGCGCTCGACGACGAGGGCTTCGCCGGCCAGCTTCGCGAATGGCTGAAGACGCTCAGGAAGAAGAACGCCAGCGTCATCTTCGCCACGCAAAGCCTGTCCGATATCGATGGATCGGCGATCGCGCCCGCCATCATCGAGAGTTGCCAGACCCGGCTGCTGCTGCCGAACGAGCGGGCCATCGAGCCGCAGATCACCGCCATCTATCGCCGTTTCGGCCTCAACAACCGCCAGATCGAGATCATCGCGCGGGCCATGCCCAAGCGCGACTACTACTGCCAGTCGCGGCGCGGCAACCGGCTGTTCGAGCTGGGCCTGTCGGACGTGGCGCTGGCGCTCTGCGCCGCATCGTCCAAGACCGATCAGGCGGCCATCGCGAAGATCGTCGCCGAACATGGCCGCGACGGCTTCCTCGACGCCTGGCTGCGTCATCGCGGCGCCAGCTGGGCAGCCGACCTCATTCCCGACCTCACCAATCTCGAGAAACGCCCATGACCCTGCGCCGTTCGCGCGCGGCGCGCTTCGCCGTTGCCTTGCTTTCAGCCTCCGCCACCATGGCGCCCATGCTGCCGATGCCCGCGCATGCGATCATCGTCTTCGATCCTTCGAACTATGCGCAGAACGTCCTTCAGGCCGCCCGGGCGCTCCAGCAGATCACCAATCAGATCACCTCGCTGCAGAACGAAGCGCAGATGCTGATCAATCAGGCCCGCAATCTGGCGAGCCTGCCGTATTCGTCGCTCCAGCAGCTTCAGCAGTCCGTGCAGCGGACGCAGCAGCTTCTGGGGCAGGCGCAGAACATCGCCTACGATGTCCAGCAGATCGATCGGGCCTTCCAGCAGAAATACTCGACCGCCTCGATGTCGGCGTCGGACCAGCAGCTCGTCGCGGATGCCCGCTCGCGCTGGCAGAACACCGTCGGCGGCTTGCAGGACGCCATGCGCGTGCAGGCCGGCGCCGTCGGCAACATCGACAGCAACCGTGCGCAGATGTCGACGCTTGTCGGCGCCAGCCAGTCGGCGACCGGCGCGCTCCAGGCGACGCAGGCCGGCAATCAGCTTCTGGCGCTCCAGGCGCAGCAACTCGCCGATCTCACGGCGGTGGTTGCCGCCAACGGCCGGGCGCAGGCACTCAATGATGCCGAGCGGGCGGCTGCGGCCGAGCAAGGTCGCGAACAGCGCCGTCGCTTTCTGACGCCGGGCACGGGTTATCAGCCCGGTTCGGCCAAGATGTTCTACGGCAGCAACTGAGGGCGCGGCGATGGACGGCAAGACCCTCGCACGCATCGGCGCCGTCGCCTTCGTCGCAGTCGCGATCACCGCCACGGTGATCGAACTGACGCGCACCGACGAGGCGACGGAGATCCGCACCGTCAGCCGTCCTCACGTCAGCGATCCCGGATCGCCGCGACCCACGCTCCGGCATTGCCGCGACATGGGCGAGGCCGCCAGTCGTGATGCAAGCTGCCTCAGGGCATGGGCGGAGAACCGGGACCGGTTCCTCGGCGCTACTTCACCGGAGGCGCATTGACCATGGGCGGCTCGGGCGTCATCGACCATTTCCTTGAGGTCTTCACCCGCTACATCGACAGCGGCTTCGGCTTGTTGCAGGGCGAGGCGGCCTTCATCGCCACGACGCTGATCGTCATCGACGTGACGCTGGCCGCACTCTTCTGGTCTTGGGGCGCCGACAACGACATCATTGCGCGGCTGATCAAGAAAACCCTGTTCGTCGGTGTCTTCGCCTACATCATCGGCAACTGGAACAACCTCGCGCGCATCGTCTTCGAGAGCTTCGCAGGGTTGGGCCTGAAGGCGTCCGGCACCGGCTTCTCGGTCAGCGATCTCATGCGTCCCGGCAAGGTGGCGCAGACCGGCCTTGATGCGGGCCGGCCGCTGCTCGACTCCATTTCCGACCTGATGGGCTGGGTGTCGTTCTTCGAGAACTTCATCCAGATCGCCTGTCTGCTGTTCGCCTGGGCGCTGATCCTGCTCGCCTTCTTCATCCTCGCCGTCCAGCTCTTCGTCACCCTGATTGAGTTCAAGTTGACGACGCTCGCCGGCTTCGTGCTGATCCCCTTCGGCCTCTTCGGCAAATCCGCCTTCATGGCCGAGCGGGTGCTCGGCAACGTCATCTCGTCGGGCATCAAGGTGATGGTGCTCGCCGTCATCATCGGCATCGGCTCGACCCTCTTCTCCGAGTTCACCGCCGGCTTCAACGGCGCGACGCCAACCATCGACGACGCCATGGCGATCGTGCTGGCGGCGCTGTCGCTGCTCGGTCTCGGCATCTTCGGTCCCGGCATCGCCAACGGCCTCGTTTCCGGCGGCCCGCAGCTCGGTGCGGGCGCGGCGATCGGAACGGGCCTTGCCGCCGGCGGCATGGCGATGGCGGGTGCTGCGGCGGTCGGCGCTGTGGCCTCCGGTGGCGCGGCATTGGCAGGAGGCGCCGCGGCGGCAGCGCGTGGTGGGGCGGCCCTCGCAGGGGGCGCATCGTCTGCCTACAGCCTCGGCGCGGCCGGACATACTGGCGCGACAAGAGTCGCAGCGGGTCTCGGCAATGTCGCCGGCATCGGGGCATCCAAACTCGGCTCTGTCATCGCCAGCCCGTTCCGGCGCGCCGCCGCGTCGATGAAGGACAGCTTCGAGGCGGGTGGTCGATCGGTCGCCGGTGACGGCACCGCATCGGATGCTGCCGCTTCTCATCCAGCAAACACCGACGGCCCGCCCGCTTGGGCCAGGCGCATGAAGCGCTCTCAAGCGATATCGCACGGCGTCCAGGCCGCTGCCCACGCGGTCAAGTCCGGTGACAGCCATGGCGGCGGCTCGTCCGTCCATCTCTCCGAAAGCGACCGCTGATGTTCAAACGACCCTCCACCCACTACGGCAGATCTCCAGAACCCGAGACGCCCTATCAACGCGCTGCGCAGGTCTGGGACGACCGCATCGGCTCGGCTCGTGTGCAGGCGAAGAACTGGCGCCTGATGGCCTTCGGATTACTGGCCTTGTCGGCGGGGCTCTCCGTGGCGCTGGTCTGGCAATCGCTGAGCGGCTCGGTCGTGCCTTGGGTGGTGCAGGTCGATAAGATCGGCGCAGCACAGGCGGTCGCTCCGGCAACCGCCGACTATCGGCCGACCGATCCGCAGATCGCTTTCCATCTTGCGCGCTTCATCGAAGAGGTCCGCTCGATCCCGGCGGACGCGATCATCGTCCGTCAGAACTGGCTCAGGGCCTACGATTTCACCACACAGGCCGGAGCACTGGCGCTCAACGACTACGCCCGCGCCAACGACCCCTTCACCAAGGTTGGCAAGACGCAGATCGCCGTCGATGTCTCGAGCGTCATCCGTGCGTCGCCCGACAGTTTCCGCGTCGCCTGGGTCCAGCGGACCTATCAGGACGGCTCGCTCGCCTCCACCGAGCGCTGGACCGCCATTCTGACCGTCGTCGTGCAGGTGCCGCGCGACGCCGAAAAGCTCCGGGCCAACCCGCTCGGAATCTACGTCACCGCCATAAACTGGTCGAAGGAGCTGACCCAATGACGCCGACCTTCCGCAAAGCCGCCCCCGGACAGGCGGGACGTCCGGCTTTCCTCACCTGCAGTTCTCAGGTTTTCCGTAAATCCGCCTTGCCGCTTCTCTTGGCTTGCACATCCGTGCTCGCCGGCTGCGCCACGGCGCAGAAGCCGCCCGAAATCTCCTATGACGATGCGA
This sequence comes from Methylocystis sp. JR02, assembly GCF_030063565.1. Taxonomy (NCBI): domain Bacteria; kingdom Pseudomonadati; phylum Pseudomonadota; class Alphaproteobacteria; order Hyphomicrobiales; family Methylocystaceae; genus Methylocystis; species Methylocystis sp. JR02. The sequence continues at coordinate 454,127 of NZ_JASIRC010000001.1, forward strand.
TGCCTGCGGTTCAGACCGCCGATCCGCCCGCGCCGGTTCGGGTGGTGGAATTGCCGAAGCCGCTGCCGTTGCCCGGCCAGTTGAAGCCCGTCGGCAAAGACGTCAAGGCGACGCCCGAACTGCCGGACCCCGCCGCGCGGGTGAACGAGGCCAATGCCGCCGCGCGGATGCAGCCGGTCCGGAACGGCTTCATCAACGCCATCCAGGTCTATCCCTTCGTCGATGGCGCGCTCTATCAGGTCTACACCGCGCCCGGCCAGATCACAGACATCGCCTTGCAGTCCGGCGAAACGCTGGTCGGCTCGGGTCCGGTCGCCGCCGGCGATACGGTGCGCTGGATCATCGGCGACACCGAGAGCGGCTCCGGAACGACGAAGCAGGTCCATATCCTCGTCAAGCCGACCCGGCCCGAGCTGATGACCAATCTCGTCATCAACACCAACGCGCGCACCTACCATATGGAACTGCGCTCGACCGAGAAGACCTACATGGCCTCGGTGTCCTGGCAGTATCCACAGGACCAGCTCATCGCGCTGCGCCGCCAGAATGCCGAGGCGCAGGCCGTCCAGCCGGTGGCGACCGGCATCGATCTCTCTCGCGTCAACTTTCGCTACGAGGTGACCGGCGATCGCGCGCCGTGGCGGCCGCTCCGCGCCTTCGACGACGGCAAGCAGGTGTTCATCGAGTTCCCGCGCGGTATCGGTCAGGGCGAGATGCCACCGCTCTTTGTCGTCGGCCCGGAGGGCGACACCTCGGAACTGGTGAATTATCGCGTCCGCGACAACTACATGATCGTCGACCGGTTGTTCGCCGCCGCCGAATTGCGCTTCGGCGCCGACAAGAACCAGAAGCGCGTCCGCATCTCTCGCACCGACGGGAGGCCGGCATCGTGAGCGAGATCGACCCCGATCGTCAGAAGCCGGACGCGGACGACGAGGCCCGGCCGCTGACCGGAGAGCCGGTCGCGCCGATGCGGCTGCGGCCCGAACCGCCGCGCGTGACGCGCCTGTCGCGAAAGGTGCTGATCGCCCTCGGTTTGCTTGCCGGCACCGGTATCGGCGGCACGTTGATCTACGCGCTCCAAACCCGGCACGGTGGCAAGACGAACGAGGAGCTCTATTCGACCGACAACCGGACGACGCCCGATGGGCTCGCCGGCCTGCCGAAGGACTATGCCGGTATCCCGAAGCTCGGTCCGCCGCTGCCGGGCGACCTCGGCCGCCCGATTCTCAGCGCCCAGAATGCGGGGCAGCCGGTGCTGACACCGGGGATCGCGTCACCCAACCCGGGGATCAGTCAGGAAGAGCAGCGCCGCCTTCAGGAGCTTGAGGCCGCGCGGACGGCGCGCCTCTTTGCTTCGACCGAGACGCGGCCAGCCAGCACCGCTGTGCCACAGCCGCAAGCGGTCGCCTCGCCGCCGACGGACCTCGCCAGCCTCGGTCTCGCGCCACAGCCCTCGACACCATCAGCGCAGGACCGCCAGCTCGCGTTTCTGAATCAGGCGCCTGACAAGCGTACGGTCTCGCCGGATCGTGTCGCCGCGCCCGCGTCGGCCAATGTGCTTCAGGCCGGGGCGGTGATCGCGGCGGCGCTCATCACCGGCATCCGCTCCGATCTACCCGGCCAGATCACCGCGCAGGTGACGGAGAACGTCTATGACAGCCCGACCGGGCGCATTCTGCTCGTGCCGCAGGGCACGCGGATCATCGGTCAGTACGACAATGGAGTCGGCTTCGGTCAGCGCCGCGTGTTGCTGGTCTGGAACCGGCTGATCTTCCCCAATGGTCGCAGCATCGTCCTAGAACGCCAGCCGGGCGCAGACGCCGAGGGCTATGCCGGGCTCGAAGACGGTGTCGATTACCATTGGGGCGAGCTGTTCAAGGCCGCAGCGCTGTCGACGCTGCTCAGCGTCGGTGCTCAATCCGGATCATCGAACAATGACAGCGACATCATCCGCGCGCTGCGCAACGGTGCCTCCGACAGCATCAACCAGACCGGCCAACAGATTGTGCAGCGCCAGCTCAACATCGCCCCGACGCTGACCATCCGGCCGGGTTTCCCCGTCCGTGTGATCGTTACGCGAGACTTGGTACTCGAACCCTACGGAGGCTGACATGGCAAAGCTGAAACTCGGCCCGATTGCCGACGACAAGCCGGTGAAGGTCACGCTGGAATTGCCGGCAAGCTTGCATCGCGACCTCACCGCTTATGCCGAAATCCTCAGCCGGGAGGCCGGGCAAGCCGCCGCCGATCCCGTTCGCCTGATCGTGCCCATGCTGGAGCGGTTCATTGCAACGGATCGGGGATTTGCAAAGGCGCGGCGAGGGCAATCCATCGCCTAGAATACGAGCCCGTTTCATCGGTTGCAGTCCGGGTCAGTTGCTAGATTGTGTTGCGATATGCCTTTTTACAGGACGGGAGGCGTGATACAAAGGCTCGGACAATAGCATCAACTCTCCGAGCTGTCGTATCGTGCCCCAATCCGTGTCCCAGCGCCAAATCGCCCAAACCGTGCTGAAAGCGCGTGGCATCGCGCGCCTAGCGGAACTGCGCGCGGAAGGCGTGACCGCAGCCACTATGAGCCGCATGGAGCGTGATGGCGAGGTGATCCGGCTCGCGCGGGGACTCTATCAGCTCCCTGATGCCCCTCTCCACGTTCACCACAGTTTCGCAGAGGCCGCAAAACGCCTGCCAAAGGGGGTTGTCTGCCTCGTCTCGGCGCTCGCGTTCCATGACCTTACCGATCAACTGCCCAGGCATGTGTGGATGGCCATCGGCCAAAAGGATTGGGCGCCCAAGTCTGACGGCGTGTCAATTCGGCTAGTCCGATTCACGGATCGCCTGCTAGCGGATGGTGTCGAGACCCACACCGTCGAGGGGGTGTCAGTGAAGGTCTTCGGTGTCGCCAAGACGATCGCAGACTGCTTCCGATATCGGAACAAGATTGGCCTGTCCGTCGCGATTGAAGGCCTCCAAGAAGCGCTGCGTCAACGCAAGGCGACTCCAGACGAAATTGCCAAGCAGGCGGAGCGTGGCGCGGTCGCGACGGTCATTCGACCATATCTCGAGGCACTGATCGCCAATGGCTAAAGAGACCAAAAATATCGGAGCCTCGGTGCGTGCCCGGCTACTGCAACTCGCCAAGGCGAGTGGCCAGAGCTTCGATCTCGTCCTGACGCGCTTCGCGCTCGAACGGCTACTCTTCAGGCTCGGTCAATCGCCACATGCCGATCGCTTCGTCCTGAAGGGCGCCATGCTGATGATGAGCTGGTTCGACGACCCGCATCGTGGCACGCGCGATCTTGATCTGTTGGGTTTTGGAAATTCCGAAGCCGAGCCAATGCTGGCAACGTTCCGCGAAATCATGGCGCAGGAAATCGCCGATGGCGTGGAATTCGACATTGCGGCGCTGCGTGTCGATCGCATCCGTGAGGAGCTGGAATATGGGGGCCTGCGGCTGCGGACAACGGCGTCGATCAGCGGAGCCCGCGTTGGTCTGACGATCGACATCGGCTTTGGCGACGCGATGGAGCCTGGTGCCGAAGTACTGGACTATCCTTCGATGCTGGAGTTTCCCGCGCCCCGCCTGCGAGCCTATGCGCGTGAGACCGTGATCGCCGAGAAATTCCAAGCGATGGTGGCGCTGGGGCGTGCCAACAGCCGGATGAAGGACTTCTACGACATCTGGATTCTCAGCCGGTCCTTCACCTTCGACGATGACAGATTGCCACGAGCGATTGCCGCCACGTTCGCGCGGCGTGGAACACCGATTCCCCAAGAACCGCCCGATGCGTTGACAACGGCCTTTGCCAAGGATGCGCAGAAGCAGCGACAGTGGCGGGCGTTCGTCGGGGACGTTGCTCACGATCCCGGTGATCTAGGGACTGTCGTCAGAGATTTGGCAGCTTTCCTTATGCCTCAAGCCGTTTCAGCAGGGAGCGTGAGCAAATGAGTGGCGAGATCGCAATTGCCGGATTGCAGGCTGCGAAAGAGGTGCGCCCAGGTCTGAAGCGGCTAAACGAAGCCGTGATGAAGCCTGGCGATATCGTTCTCACGACCACGACTGCTGCAGTAAGCAAAGCCATCCGCGTCGCAACCGGTAGCGACATCTCTCATGCCATGGTGTGCGTCGAGGACAGATCGATCATAGACGCGACTGGCGAGGGTGTTCATGCGCGCAATACGCAGCGACTGTTCTTTGATGGAGATTGCTCGGTCTACGTCCTGCGTCTGCGTGAAGGCCTTTCCGATCAGCAGCTCGCGGCGGTTCGAAACTACATGCGCGGGCACATCGGCACGCAATATTCCACCAGAGAGGCGATGTTGACGTTGCTGGGCGGGGCGCGCCAATGGAGCAAGAAACAGTTCTGCTCCCGCCTCGTCGCGCAAGCCTTCGCGTCTGCGGGTATCCATCTTGTCGCTAATCCCAATTTCTGTTCACCCGCCAACATTCAGAGCAGCCCGCTTCTGGCTTCGGTGGCAGATGCCACCGTGCCAGTGACTGCAGAAGAAGCCGCATGGTGGGATGGAAACGATGACGTCCCGCAGCTCATGCGGGATGCGATCAACACCGTTCTTGGTGGCGCGCGTGCAAAGAACCCTGATATACAAACCTTCGATGATCTCCATCGTTATCTAGTAAGCCATCCAGAATGTGATGACGACTTCTGTCGACTGCTTGAGACGTCGAATTACCTCTCGCTCTGGAAGGTCGAGCGGGACAAGAATCCCTGGCAGTATGATCTCGCCCTCCTAAACGCCGCGCCGGCCGACCAGGCCGAGGCTTATTGCTGGAGTGTGCTGGAGAACGAGGATGGAGGGCCGAACCGCTATATCGTCAATCGCGGCGGATATCTGCTTTTCTCCCGGCAATACGACCTTCAGTTTTTCCGGATAATGGCGGCGTTGTACGAGCATCTGGCGGCGCTCCACCAGCAACGCATAGACGTTGCGGCTGAATGGCTCCACGCAAATGGTCATTTCTCACGATCGGCGCTAAAACATCTCACGCCGCATACGCCGGAATGGTTCACTGCCCTGGAGCAATGGGATCCACCAAAGGCGATGATGACGCGCAAAGTCATCGAACTCGCTGGCCGAATGGACGTCTGTTCAATCTGCGGCGACGATCCCGCCAAGGACTATCGGTTGGAGGCAAGCCGGCCGCCAGGCGGAGTAGACACGCTCCGCCTTTGCGATGACTGCGTCACTATCCGCAGACAGGCAGGTGAACCGTTCATACTATTATTTGACGCAGCAAACGGTGATGTTGACGAGGGTGCGTAGTTTTTCCCCGCACACGCCATGTTCAGCGCTGCAATAAAAACGGGAGATTCTATTCCGTGCGCGAAGTCAATAGCGAAAAAATTGAGTGGAAGGAAGTCCTCTGGAAATATTTCAGAATGGAGCGTTTCATTTCGACCCTTGAGACCGGCCAGATATATTTTGCGTCGGCCAATCAGTTCTCTGACCCTTTCGAAGGGGCGGTTGCGGTCCAGATGGACGCAGCTCCCGTTGACCCGCGCTATGCAGAGATGGACTGGGGTGAGAAGGCGTTCTTCGAACTGAAGCGACTGACGAAGATAAGCTGTTGGCACCGCGCCCCATATGAAAGCGATGCTATGTGGAAGCTCTACGCCGGAGAACACAAGGGCATTGCCATCTGCACGACCCCTGAGCGCATGCGGGCTGCTTTCGGTCCGTTCCGTCTGCGGGCGGATTACGGGATTGAGGATTTATGGGCGGGGCCTGTCGATTATGTGGATCTCACCCAGATCCGTATGAGGGGTGCAGGAATGCTAGAGAGGTTCTTCTTCAAACACCGTGCATTCGAATGGGAAAGTGAGTTCCGGTTGGCGATCTCTCTTCGGATGGCAGAGGAGTTCGGTGTGGCGGTTCCGGTCGATGGAATATTGGTGGACGTCGATCTCAGGGTGCTGATCGAGCGAATTGTGCTTGGGTCGACTACCTCAGAAGAGGAGCGCGAGATCGTGACGAGGCATGTCGAGAAGGCGGGCCTCGGGGGGGTGCTGCGTCAATCTTCGCTGCTTGGTTTGCCTCGGTATGTTTGAGCGAGGCCACTGGGCACATGGACGTCATAGATCCGAACGGCTAGGCCTTCCAGTGCCTGACTTTCAAGCCGATTGCGCTCGTGGGGTGGCTATTGCTGGCGGACCCTACATAGGGTCGGAAGGTTCAGATCGGTCCGTACGTTTGTTGGGGGATAGGGATGGCTGACGATCTGGACCACCTCGACGACTTGCCGAAGCGTGACGCCAATCATGTGGTGGAAGAGAAGGCGGAAACGGCCTTCCAGGGGCGCCTCACGGCGAGCGGTCGCTTCATCCTCCAGCGCGCAGACCGAAAGGACTATGGTACGGACTGCGAGCTCGAAGTCGTCGACCTGGAGCGGGCGACCAACGTCAGGATCCACGTGCAGCTCAAAGGGACAGAGCGCCCGCTCAACGCGGATGGCTCTCTCAGCATCGAGGTCGGCCGCTCAAACCTGAACTATCTGCTGATGCACCCGCACAGCTTCTACGCCGCTTATCACATCCCGACGTCGTCGCTGCGCATCTGCCCAGCGGAGACTGTTATCCACCAATACGAGCACGCAGGAAAGAACTGGACCCACCAGCAATCGCTCACCGTCAATTTCACTGACGAGCTGACGAACGTGCGGCTGGATCGTCTGGCCACTTTGGCTAGATCCGCGGCGCGGACGGCGCGCGATCGTCGGATCGAGCAGACTCGGGCAGCGCCTGGCGATGTCGCTGGTCTCGTTCGGCGCTGTGTTCCAGACATCCATGTTCCGGACGATCCGGCCCTAGCCGGCCAACTCCTTGCGCACCTCTACAACCAGGACGCCGACGTGGTGATCAGCGCGGCGTTCGATCGGTTCGCGGCGGTGCTGGGGGAGGGCAACGAAGCCATCGGCCCCGCCTACATGGCTGAGGTCAACCTAGGGATGGCGGGGATAAGTCGGTCGCGCGTCCGGATCGAAGCTGCCGTGACTTTTTTCAGGAATCAGCTCGACCTGGGTCGCTACGAGCGGGGCGGCCTTCACTATACGATCGGCAATGCCTTCTCTGCGCTCGGCCAGGAGGAGGACGCCAAAGCCGCCTATGAGGCGGCTCTCGCCGACACTGCGTTCGCCAGTTCGCCGGACCTAGCATCCCAAGGCCATAAGAACCTCGGGACGAGTTTTGAGCGGCTCGGAGATGAGAAGCGAGCAGTCGAGCACTATCGCGAAGCCTTGCGGCTGAACCCACACCTTCCTGAAGCGCACAATGCCTTGGCCCAGTTCTACGTGCGCCAGGGCGAGTGGAAGCATGCCCTCACGCATCTGGATCAGGCCGTCTTCACCGACCCTACGCGCGTCAAGGCAGCCGGCGTTGCAGGGTGGCGAGCCAACGTGCTCTTCAACATGGGAGAGGGGAGCGCGGCGTTCCGTGAGATCAATGGCCTCCTTGCCCAAGCTGATTGTGAACCATGGATCTGGCCGTTTTTCGCACGGCTGGTGGCGAGCTTCGGTCGGACAACGACGGAGAATGCGCGCCAGGCGCTGGGCTTCTGGCACCGCTATGTCGGTGCCCACCCCGAGAGCTCCGGAGGCCGTCGCGAGCTGCTGTTGTCGACTTTGTACCTGAGAGCGGAGGGACAAGATGTTGGCCGGACTTACGCGGAATTCCGTGCAGAGTTCGTTCGCCAAATCGAGCACATTGACGACAAGGATCAAAGCGCCTTCTTATGGGATCGCCTTGGGCACTGGGCGCAAGATGATGCGAACTGGGCCGAGGCCGAGTTCTGTTTTCGGAAGGCCTACGATCTGGTGGGCGGTCACTATGGCTACTGTCTCGGAACGGCCCTTAACTTTCTTGGTCGGTTTGAAGAGAGCCTGCCGATCCTGCGCGAACAGGCCGAGGGCATCCAGCCTGATGCCATGAGCTGGTTTCAGCTCGGCGCGGCCTATGGCGACCTTGGGCATTCTGCGCAAGCGATCGACGCCTATGAGAAGGCCCTTGCGCTGGACCCCGACTACGATCTGGCGATGTTCAATCTCGGCGGTGCTTACTGGAACAGGAGGGAGAAGATTGAGGCATTGGCGATTTGGACGATGGCCATCGATCGCTTCCCAGATCATGAGCTCGTCGCCAAACTCCGACATGACCTGCCGGACTTCTTTTCGCCCGATCCCACCCAATGCAACGAATTCTAGAAGGACCGCAAAGCGCAGGAGACAGTGCATTGCCTTAGGCTTTTTGTCGGCAAGTGCTGCCGCTGACGGTGCCAGCAGGGAGCGACGGCCTCAGTCTACGCACCTTGTATGGTCGGTCAGTCCGAAGAGGTGACTTCCAAACCCGCGATATAAGTTTGCCCAACAACGGGCGGATCCGTCTTTGGCGTTCCCGGCGACGATACGAGCGTTGGAAGCCCGGTGAGGGCTGGAGGGCATCGAATGCGTAGCCTGCAGAGCAGCGGAGAGTGCGCATACGGCATCGCTACCTATCGCAGTCAATCACCAACTTTTGCGGTCGGCTATAGCTATTTCCCCCGCGCTTCGTATATAATGCAAACCTATAGATTGATGCCGCGCACCGCGCTACATTTATTGTGAAAAATCAATTGCGTATGAATCTGACGGTATATCTGACGGTAATTGTCGATTTCTCCGTTTTACACTCATCGAAAATTCAAATACTTACCGCTCCGGTTAATCATCGAGTGGGAGTAGGGGAATAGGACACAGTGGAGGGCATTGGAGCGAGATAGCGTAGAAAAGATGACGGGGCCAACCTACTTCAGGCGGACGCCAGCGCTGACAAGCTAAATGCAAATCACACCGCTGTGAGGCCGCCATCCAGGATCAGATTGCTCCCCGTCGCGAATTTGGCCTCGTCGCTCAGCATGAAGAGCGCCGCCTGGGCGATTTCCTCCGCCGTCGCATATCGACCCATGGGATACCTTGCCATACGGCGTGACCGCGCTTCGGGGGAAGCGTCGCCGCCAAGCAGGCGCAGGCCCATCTCGGTCGAAGCTATAGTCCCGGGCGAAATCGCGTTGATCCGAATCCCGAAGGACGCATAGTCGGCGGCCATCTGGCGCGTCAGGCTGAGGACGGCGCCCTTCGATGCGCAATAGGCGGCCATGTTCTGGATGCCGACCAGGCCTGCGATCGACGCGATGTTGAGGATCACGCCGCGGCGCCGTTCCATCATGCCGGGCAACACCGCCTTGGAAGTCATGACGACGCCGCAGACATTGACGCTCATGATCCTTCGCCAGGACTCTTCGTCGGCTTCGTGCACAGAGCCGAGAGCGGCGACGCCGGCATTATTGACCAATCCGTCGATGTCTCCCAGCGCCTCTCCGACCTGCCGCGCCGCACTCGATATTGCGCGCCAGTCCGAAACGTCGGCTCCCAAGCCAATCGATCTCGCGCCATCCTCCATCAACGACCGCGCGACGTCCTCGGCGCCCGCGCCATCGACGTCGATGACACCCACCGCGGCGCCTTCCTCAGCGAGCAAGAAAGAGATCGCGCGGCCGAGGCCGCCGGCGCCGCCCGTCACGATGATCGTCTTTCCTGAAACGCGTCCGGTCATCTGCGCGTCGCTACATGCTCGTGAGTTTTCTCTGGCCCGCTCGGAGCCGCGCCAGTTGAATGAAATAGGTCGGGTTCAGGAACAGCTCGTCCAGATCGCCGAGTTCGTCAATCGTCAGGCCGCGCTTGACGAGCGCATTCAGATATTGAAACGCATCCTTCGCCCCGTAGCCGACATGATAAGCGCCGATCACCCGGCGGGTGTCGCCGTCCAGGATCAGTTTCTGGAAACCGGACATATGCGGGCGCGCCATTGCGTAGAGCATCGTACGGTCGCCCGCCGGCAGCCCCACATTCAGCCCGTCGGGCGTGTCCGGCGGCAATTTGAGAACGACGACATTGCTGTAACGCGCCCGCGCGGCCTCCTCGCCCAGACCAAGCCAGCTGACTTCATAATGCGTATGCAGAAAGTCGGGCCAATCGGCCGCACGATACTTCACCGCCTCGCCCATGATAGAACGGGCGGCGAAGGCGCCGCTCTTGCGCGCCTTGAACATTTCCATGGGCGCCCCGATGAGGTCGCCGACCGCATAGACGCCGGGGATCGACGTCCTCAACGCGTCGTCCACGACAATCGCGCCTTTTGCGTCGACCTCGACGCCCAGTGTTTCAACCGCCATGTCCGAGCGCGGCCGCTCCCCGAGCGCGTGGAAGACGAAGTCCGTTTCGATTTCGAGACGCCCTGTCGACGTCTCCGCGATCACACGGGCGGCGCGGCCCTCGGCGTCTCCGATGATCTCGACGATATGCGCGCCCTCGACGATTTCGACGCCCTGTTCCCGCATGCGATCGAGGGCATAGCCGCGCGTCTCTCCGTCGGCGATCATGTCGAGCGGGCGATTACGCACGAGCATCACGACACGGCGGCCGGTTGCATTGAAGAAGCAGCCATATTCCACAGCCGTTTTGCCGCCGCCGATGACGACGATCGTCGGCCCGGGCTCCTTGTCGAGCGTCTCGACAATGCTCGCATAGGTGTGCACGCCAAGAAGATGCGCGCCCGGCGTATCCAACGGGGCCGCCGCGGCGCCGCAGGCGAGCACGAGGGCGCGCGCGCGGAAAATTTCGCCCGCCGCTTCCACGGCCTCCGCATCGAGAATGCGCGCCGGCGCATTCAGCACGAATTCGATATCGAGCTGCTCCTTGCTTTGATAATTCATCACGGCGTGTGGGCCCGTGCGTCCTTTGCGGAAGAGGTCGACCACCTCCTTGATGCTCACGATCTTCCCCCTGAGATCCGGGAACCACAGCTCCCCAGCAAAGCTGCGCGTGAGCATGAGCTCTGCGGCGCAATCCGAAAACAGATGATGCGGCACGCAGGCGTTATGGGGGCACGAGCCGCCCAGGAAGGGCCAGCGATCGATGATCAGCGGCCTTCCGCCCATTGCGCGCATATAAGCCGCGCCGAACCTGCCCGCGGCGCCGCCGCCAATGAAAATGGCGTCGAAGGGACGTCCATCGCGCGCGTCAATGTTGTAGATCGGACCGACCGTCTGCGGATGCGCGAGCGCGTTTTCGATTTTCTCGGCCCATTGGGAGATGGTTAGAAAGCCACGACGCAGCGTCATCAGATTCTCCAATTACGCTACTCGCCGACAGATTTGATCAGGCGTTCGATGGCGTGCCGGGTAAGCTGGAATTACACTCCAGAAAATTGGAGCCGTCAAAACCAGGCGCCTTCAAATCTCGATGGCGCTACGGATCAGAAACTTTGCCCTGGCGATGATGACGAACCAAAGGTCATCCATGCCCTTTCATGTGCCTGATGGCGATCCCCAAGGCGAGACCGCATAGCCGAAAAGCGTGATCGCGTTTTTTCGAACAAGGCGCGCCCAGCGAAAAGTCGAACTCCGCTTCATTCATTTGGGTGATCGAGGCGCGCGGCGGACCGACATAATCTGCAATGGGACTACACGGTCGAGGCTCGTCGCTGTGACGCTGCTTTGCCTCCCGTCGGGTGCGTGCAAGGAACCTAACGCGGCGTCCCTGCGTTGACTTTCATCAGTTTCGGTTTTTGAATGGATGAGATGCGGTCCAATCGAAGCTCGAAGAAAAAGTCGACGGAGGGGACCCATGAAGATCAGTGGCCGAGATATATTGATTCCGACCAGCATGGTCGGCAATTATCCCAATCCGCGCTGGTGGGACGCTTCTTTCGCCAGGCAGTTCGAGGGCAATCGGGAGCCGCCGGATTCGCTTAGCCGCGAAGCTTTAGAGGATGCTATCGGCGCGATCGCTAACGATCAGGAACGCGCCGGTTTGGATATTATTTCCGACGGGCGCGTGCATGGCGACAACTACGCGGACACGGCAGTGTACCACTATTTCCGCCGGCTCGGATATAATCTGAGCGGTGGTCATCTCGGCTTCCCGATCTACAGCCGCCTCCACACGGGCACGGTCGAGCAGGAGATCAAGCGCCGCGGCGCCATCATGGTCGAGCAAGCGCGCGCCTTGAAGCGCGCGACGAGCAAGCCGACGAAAGTGCAATATACCGGCGTTCAAGTTCTTGCGCAGTGCACAAACGACCTCTTCTATAAGAGCTCGCGCGATCGCGCCCTCGCTATCGCCGCCGCAATGAACGAGGACATCCGTGAAGTCGACGCGCTCGGCGTCGACTTCATTCAGCTCGATGAGTTCACCTGGCCATATTTCTTCGAGGACTGGGCCATAGAGGCGTTCAACACGGCTGTCGAGGGCGTGAAAAACGCGCGCATCGTCGTGCATGTGTGCTGGGGCAATTGGGGCGGCACGCCTGCCTATTATCCTGATGAGACCGGTAAGCCCGGCGAGATTTATGACCTGACCAAGCGTAAGGATAGCGCGAAGGCGCCAGCGGCGACTCGCGCAATCGTGCCGAAGGCCTACGAGGCTAACATAAACGTCTTGAACCTCGAGAACTGCGGTCGCCGCATCGACGACATGTCGGGCCTCGACGCCTTCAAGGAATTCCCGCTTCCCGATAATGTTGATTTTTGGGCCGGCGTCATCGACGTCAAAAGCACCATCACCGAGACCGCGACGCAGGTGGCGGAGCGCATCAATAATCTGTTGAAGGTCATTCCGGCAGACCGTCTCGGCGTGACGACCGACTGCGGCCTCATCTTACTGCAACGCTACATTGCACAGGACAAGCTGCACGCTCTCGTGGAAGGCGTGAAGCTTGTGCGTGAACAAATAAGGCAACCAATCGCGGCCGAGTGATCCTCTCACGGCGCGGCGGTAGGTACCCGCCGCGCCCCTTTGATCACGCTGGAGCCGCGCCCATGCCCGTATTTGTCATTGCATGTCCCGATTGCGGGAACGTCACGAGGACGCTCGTCCTCGCCGGCTGCCGCATGCCCGCGGAATGGGTCTGCGGCAACTGCAAAGTCCGACGCGCAACGCCCGAGCTGACGATGGCGGAGAGACACCCGTGGGAAGAGGGCCACGGGTCTGGCTGCCTGTGTTGCGGGCCTGCGGCGGCGTCCGCGCCGACGTGTGCTCCAATAGACGGCTAGACAATGGGCGAAGCTGTTTACGATTACATCATCGTCGGCGCGGGATCGGCCGGCTGCGTGCTCGCGAACAGGCTGACCAAGGACCCGAATTGCCGCGTCCTGCTACTCGAAGCGGGCGGTGAAAGCGACTCGCCGCTCGTTCGGACGCCGGCGCTGTATGGAAGCTTGCAGGACAGCGCTTTCGACTGGGGCGACCGCACGCCGCCGCAAGCAAATTTGAATGGAAGGCGGGTTTTCCTGCCGCAAGGCCGCGCGCTCGGCGGGTCGAGCGCCATCAACTACATGATCTACATTCGCGGCAATCGCAGAGATTATGATGGATGGGCGGCTGCGGGCGCGCAGGGCTGGTCGTACGAGGACGTGCTGACCTATTTCCGCAAATCGGAAGGAAACCGTGATTTTTCGGACCGCTTCCACGGCGTCGACGGGCCGCTCGCAGTCTCGAGTCACAAGCCCGGTTTGCTCGTCGAGCGATACTTCGTGGCTGGAAACGAGATTGGCCTTCCGTTCAACCCGGACTTCAATGGAGAAACGCAGGAAGGCTGCGGCCCTTTGCAAGCGACGCTCGCGGATGGCGTGCGATGCAGCGCCGCGGACGCATTTCTTGCGCCAGCGCGCCGTCGCAAGAACCTGACGACACTGACGCACGCGCGCGCGACGCGGTTGCGCTTCGACGGACGCCGCGCGGTCGGCGTCGACTATGTGCGACTCGGCTCGGCCGAGACCGCGCGCGCGGAGAGCGAAGTCATTCTCTCAGCGGGCGCGTTGCGGTCGCCGCTTTTGCTCATGCTTTCGGGCGTTGGGCCAAAGGCGGAACTCGACAGGCAGGGCATCGACGTCCGCGTCCATCTGCCTGGCGTCGGGAAGAACCTGCAGGACCATCTGCATACGCGGGTCAGATGCGCGATCACGCAGCCGCTGACCTTTGGCGGCCTCGATGAAACGCAGAAGGCGGCGGCGCGGCGGCAATATGAAAAGGACCGAAGCGGGGCGCTGGCGTCCAATTTTCTGGAGGCCGGCGCTTTCGTGAGACTTCGGGAAGCAAGCCCCGAGTTGCAGCTTTTCTTCCTGGCCCAGCTCGCGGCCGACTATCCGGAAGCAGGGCCGACCAATCGACATGGACTGACGTTCACCGCCTATGTCAATCGCCCGCGCAGCCGCGGCTCCGTCTCGCTCTTATCGGCGGATCCGCTCGACCGCCCGTCCGTCGATTGCAACTACCTTGCAGATCCCGACGATTTGAGACTCGCCATCGAGGGCGTGCAATGCAGCTTGCAGCTTCTCCACGCCAAAGCGTTCGACGATATTCGCGGCGAGGAGATTGCGCCGGGCGTTGTTGCGGCGAGAAGCCTGGCGGAAATCGAAGCGTTTGTGCGCCGCACAGCCTCCACGACCTGGCATCCGGCGGGAACTTGTAAGATGGGCGACGACGACATGGCCGTCGTCGACTCGCAACTTCGCGTGCAGGGCGTCACGGGACTGAGGATCGTCGACGCCTCGGTGATGCCGACGATCGTCAGTGGGAACACCAACGCGCCGGTTATCATGATCGCCGAAAAGGCTGCCGACATGATCCGCAGCCAGTCCGCGGGGGCCCCATGACGTCGCCGCGCGAAATTCGAACCGAGCCGGACAAGCGGCGCACTCTGGACGAACTTGCGTCCATGGTCCCCGACGGCGCCGTCGTCGCGGTTGGCGGCGGCCTGTCGTCTCGCGAACCCATGGCGCTCTTGCGCGCGCTGCTGCGCAGAGGGGCGACGGGTCTGACGGTCGTCGGTTCGGCGCATGGCATCGACGTCGACCTTCTCTGCGCGGGCGGCGCCCTAGCGCGTTCCGCCGAGAGTTATGTCGGTTTCGAGCAGGATTTCGGCCTTGCGCCGAATTACCGCCGCGCCCTCGAATCCGGCGCGGTCGAAGCCGCGGACAGTTGTTGTTATACTCTGGTGCAGCAATTGCGCGCGGCGATCCAGGGATTGCCGTTCATGCCGATACGCTCCGTGCGCGGCACGAGCTTTATGACGCTGCACCCGGAATACAGGCTCATGACCTGCCCATTTACTGGAGAGGAGTTGCTTCTCGTTCCGGCGCTCGAGCCAGACGTCGCGTTGATCCATGCCCAATATGGGGACGAGAAGGGCAATCTCGTCATTCAAGGGCCGCCGGTCGCCGACCTGCTTTTCGCACGCGCGTCGAAACTTGTTTTGGCGACCGTGGAGAAGATCGTTACGACGCAGGACCTGCAAGGCATGCCCGGCGCTGTTCTTCCCTATTTCTACGTCGCAGCAATCTGCGAAGCGCCGATGGGCGCCCATCCGACAGCATGCTATCCATTCTACGGATACGACCGGCCGCATACGGCGCTCTACCACGCGGCGGCGCGTGCAGGCGCTGAAAGCTTCAAGAGCAACTACCTCGACGTCTTCGTGCACGGCGCCGCGTCCCATGACGCCTATCTTGCACGCATCGGCGGAGAGGCCACGCGCGCGCGGCTTGCGTCCTGGGCGAATGGCGACGACGCCTGGATGAACCTCTATCGCGACGAGGCGCCGGCATGATTGCAAGCTGCACTCTCGGCGAAATGATGATCACGGCGTTGACGCGCACCATACAGGACGGCGAGCTCGTCTTTCACGGTTTTGGCTCACCCCTCGTGCAACTCGCGATGCATGTCGCCAAGCGCACGCATGCGCCGCGCATGGGGCTCGTCGCCGGTGCCACTTACGGGGTCGACCCCGCGCCGCGTTTCCTGACGCCCACATCCAATGACTGGGCCATGGATCAGGGCGCGGCCGCTTCGCTCGGCATCGAAGAATTGTTCGATCTCGCAGCGGCCGGGCGGCTTGGGCGGATGTTTCTTTCCGGTCTGCAGATCGATCGGTGGGGCAATTGCAATGTGACGGCGCTCGGCGCGCCGCGCATGGCGATGAAGCTTCCGGGCGGCGGCGGCGGCGGCAATCTCTCATGCGATGCGCAACGCGTCACCCTCTGGACGCCCGCGCATCGCGCCGAGACCGATGCGAAGGGACGACGCCGCTTTCGGCTGGTCGAGGCTTGCGACTTCATCACAAATCTCGGCCACCGCGACGCTGCGGGACGGCCCAGAAAGGCATATGGCCATCGCGGCCGCGGCCCGCAGTTTTTGATTACAGAGCTCGGTCTTTTCGATTACGAGGCGGATGGGCATATGCGCCTCGTCGCGCTTTATCCCGACACAACGATCGAGGACGCGCAGGAAAACACCGGCTTTGCGCTTCCGATGGCGGATCGTGTCGGCGTCATCGCGCCGCCGACGCGATCCGTCGTCGATCTGATCCGCAAGCTCGATCCGCTGCGCGTGCACGAGAAGGAAATCCGGCCGTTGGATTTGAAGCGGCGCTTCGACCTCGTCGAGCAGCGTGAGGAGCGCGCGTAATGAGAGAGCGGCTTGCCTGCGCGCCGATCTATCTGGACAGGCTCAATGTCGTTCCCCTGCCTTACCGTGGCGTCAGCGTGCAGCCCTATGCCGGCGACATGACCGAAGCGGCAATCGTCGGGCATCTGCTGGGCCGCGAAACTTATCGACGCACGGAATTCATTGTTCTTTGCGGACCCGATTCCCGGCACGCCGTCGTGGCCGTGAGCGCGCGGGACCGCGCGCCGCTGTTTTCGCCGATTATGGGCGTCGAAGTGCTGGGTCTCCCCGAGACGTGCGTCTACGTCCGTGATCCTGAGACCGATTGCGGCAACCGTTCGGCGCTGGCGCGGCTGGCGCTCGAACATAATGTCGGCGCCGATCGCACGCTCATCTGCGAAGGCAAGTTCGACCACGTGAATTTCATCCACCATCCGCGGCCTCTCATGCTGCGTGTGGTCGAGGTCACGCCGCCGGAGCCTCCCAAGCTGTTCGATCTGGTGCGCCACGTGCTCAGCTATGCCGATCTGCCGCCCATCGTCCCGATCCTCGAGCGCATCGAACTGACCTCGCTGGTACGAAGCGAAACGCCCGCGGCCTTTCTCGTACCCTGCCGATCCGGCGGCCTCGACGATCTCGGCGCGCCGATCCACTATCTCGACGAGCGGCCGCCGGCGCGCGAAGCCTGGACATTGATCGGCTGCGAACGAAGCCTTCAGTTTCACCGACACTATTACGGCGACGAGCCGCCACGTATCGAAATGTGTCCGCGCGTCATCGCCGGAGGACGAAGCGAGCCGACTATTCTGAAATGCTGTTTGCTCGAGTTCGACATCGAGCGCGACGGGGGAACGCTAATCGTGCCGTGGGGAGCGGACCTGCCGATGGTCGAACGCGCCCTCCGGGCGCTGTCCCAGCATTTGGAGGCGCAGTCGTGAATAGCCTCGACTCCGCCTGGAAAGGCGTCTGGTCGCTCGATGCGATCGTCAACCGACGCTTGCGCCGGCCGCGCGTCGCCGGCGTGACCATGGTGATCGACACCGGCCTCGGCCTGTCGGCCATGCGCGATATACTCGACCTCGCGGCCCACCATATCGACCACTGGAAATTCGGCTTCGGGACGACGGCCCTGATGCCGCGCGCTGCGCTCGAAGCAAAGCTTTCATTGCTGCGCAGCCACAATATTGTGTCCTATCCGGGCGGGACCCTTCTCGAGGCGGCCGTCGTGCAGGAGCATTGCCGCGTCTTCATGACGCGCGCCGCCGAACTCGGATTTGAAGCCGTTGAAATTTCCGAGGGCACGATCGACCTCCCCGGGGAACGCCGCCGCAGGATGATCGATTGCGCCAGAAACGCCGGATTGCAGCCGATCACAGAGGTGGGACGAAAGGATCCGGCCCGACAACCCGTCGCCGACGAACTTGCCGCGCAGGTCCTGCGCGATCTCGAATGGGGCGCGAGATGGGTGATCATCGAAGGAAGGGAGAGCGGCCAAGGCGTCGGAATTTACGATCGTGCGGGCGACATTCGTTCTTCCTATCTGGATGAGGTGACGCGGCTCGTCGGGGACGCTGCGTCCCGCATGATCTGGGAGGCTCCGCTACGCGCGCAGCAGGCCTATCTCGTCTGTCGCTTCGGCGCCAATGTGAGCCTCGGCAACATTCCCCCTCACCAGTGTCTGGCGCTCGAGGCGCTACGCTGCGGCCTGCGGTTCGAGAGCTTCGCAGCCGTCGCCAAGCATTCGAGGGACGCCGGGGTTTGGGACCCCGCACGCCTCGAAGACGGAACTCTTTCATCAACTGCGAGCGACGAATGAGCGACGATCCGTGCGCTGGGGCGCTGGAGATCGGCGAGCGCCTCTCACAATCGCCATCGGCGCGCCTCGTCGCCCTGGCGTTCAGCGAGGAACTCGACGCACAGATGGGCCTTGCCGAGATGGTCGGCTGGGTCGATCTCGCCCACACGCTTTGCCGCGCCGACGCCGGGGTCATTCCGCAGGCGCCGGCGCGCGCGCTGATCGGCGCGCTGCTCGACTTGCAACGGGCCGGAGATTTCGTACCCCGTCCCGAATTTGGGGATCTCTACACGAATCGGGAAGCCTGGCTGACGCGCAAGACGGCGGCCGCAGGCTGGCTCGGGGTCGCGCGCGCAAGGCGCGAAGCCTTGACAACGGCTTATCATCTGAAGGTCTGCGACGCGCTTTGCAATCTCTGCGACGCGCTCGGCGTCGCCATCGAGGCGTTGAGCGCTGTCTCCTTGCGCCACAAGGACAGTGTGATGCCCGATTACACCTATTTGCAGGCCGCGCAACCGACGACATTCGGGCATTACGTTCAAAGCTTTGCTTGGCCGTTACTGCGCGACTCCGATCGGTCGATCGAGCTTTACGCGCGCATGAACCAATGTCCCGCGGGCATCGGAAGCGCCAATGGCTCGGTAATCACGCAGGATCGGCGAGCGATTGCAAGGCGCCTGGGTTTCACCGCGCCGGTGCGGCACGCGCGCGACGCCATGTGGATGCACGATCTCGCCATCGAGGCCTGCGCAATCGCCGTCTCAGCGTGCGTTAATGTCAGTCGCCTCGCGGAAGATTTGATGATCTTCGCGAGCGCCGAGTTCGGCTTCGTTCGGCTGGCCGACGGCCATTCTCGCGCCAGCAAGATCATGCCGCAGAAGCGCAACCCCTTCGCTCTCGCTTTTGCGCGCGCCACGGCCAATCGACTCCTTGGCGTGCAGGCCGGGGTTGCCGCGGCGGGGCGCACGCCGTCCGGGCAGATGGATAATCGCCTGTATGCTTACGGCGCAATCCCTGAGGCTTTGCGCGCCGCGGGAGAGGCGGCTCTGCTCGTGGCCGAATGCGTCGACGATCTCGAATTCAACCAGAAGCGCGCCTTGCAGGCGCTCGAAGATCGCGGGGTCTGCGCCGCCGACCTTGCTGAGCGACTTACCGCGGAAGCCAAGATCGACTATCGGCGCGCGCATGGCGCGGTTGGTCGGCTCGTTGCAAATCTGGAGGCGCAAGGGCGGACGCTCGCGGATGCGACGCCGGAAGACCTGGGCGCCGCGCTGCGAAGCGCCGGGGCTGGAGAGGAAGTCATAAACACAGCAGACATACTCGCCTGCGCGCTCGATGTGACGGGTTGCGTGGGGGCGCGAAAAGACGTCGGATGCGCCTCTCCGAAGGAAGTGGCCGCGATGGCGGAAGAATTGAGCAGAGCGGCGCGCGAGCGCCGGGGACAGATTGCGCAGAGGCGGGCCGACCGGAAGGCCGCAATCGATGCGCTTTTCGCCGAGGCGCGCAGCTTTGCGGGGGATGCCCGATGACAGGCTGGTCCTTTGCCTCCGCGATTTATGGCGGCGCCTGGTCCACGCCCGAGATGCGCGAGCTTTTCGACGACATTCCGCGCACCCGCAAATGGATCGAGCTTCTTGCCATCCTTGCGGAAGTTCAGGCCGAGCACGGCGTGATTCCATCCGACGCGGCGCAGGACATAAAGACAACCTGCGCCTCGCTGTGCGTTGACGATGACTTTCTGGCTGAGTGTCGCGACGGATATCAAGCGACCGCGCATTCGACGGCTGGTCTCATCGCCGCGGTTGCGCGTCGTTGCGCGTCGTCTGGTTCCGAATGGTTTTACTTTGGCGCCACCGTGCAGGATGTCGCCGACACATGGCTCGTGCTTGCCCTGCGCGCCGCTCGTCGTCTGCTCACTGACGATCTTGAGCGCGCGATGACAGCTTGCGAAGCCCTATGCCGGCGTCACCGACATACAATCATGCCCGGGCGGACGCATGGCCAGCAGGGCCTCCCGATCACCTTCGGCTTCAAGGTCGCCGGTTGGCTTGCGGAGTTACGCCGCCATCGAATGCGCTTCAACGAAGCCGCCGCCCGCATGGATGTCGGTCAGCTTTGTGGCGGCGTCGGCAGCCTTTCGGCGCTCGGGACGGATGCGCTTGCGCTGCAACAGCGCTTCCTGGAGCGCGTAGGCCTCGCGGTCCCCGATATGTCCTGGACCGCAAGCCGGGATCGATATGCCGAGTGGGGGCAACTTCTCGCGCTCGTGTCGGCAACCGCCGACCGCATTGGCCACGAGATATACAATCTCCAGCGCGATGAAATCGGCGAGTTGCGGGAGGCGGCGCTCGCCCATAACGTCGGCAGCATCACCATGCCGCACAAGCGCAACCCCGAGACGGCGGAGCATCTCGGAACATTGGCCCGCGTCGTGCGCGCCAATTCGAGCCTGCTGCTCGAGAGTCTGGTGCATGATCACGAGCGCGATGGACGGTCCTGGAAAGTAGAGTGGAACGCGATTCCGGAGCTGACCATGGCCGCCGGCAAAGCCCTTTCGCTCCTAGCCGCCCTGCTCGAGACTGTCGAAGTCGATGCAGAACGCATGCGCGTCAATCTCGCGGCGAATGGCGGTTTCGCTCTTTCGGAAGGCGTGATGGTTGCGCTCGCGCGGCGCATCGGCAAACCCGAGGCGCATCGGCTGGTGATGTCCCTTTCGGCTGTCGCGCGGGCGGAGGGCCGCTCCTTCCCGGACGTCGTCGCGCGTGACGAGACCATACGGTCGCATCTTGGCGACGACGAAATCGCGCGGCTGCTCGATCCATCCGCGCAGACGGGTCAATGCGTCGCGCTCGTCGATCGTCTGCTTGCACAGAAGGCGTCGACATGACGGGATGGGCTACGCGACTGGACGCTCTGCCACGGCTGTCGCTTATCCCCGAGCCGACGCCCTTGCACGCGGCGCCGCGATTGTCCGCTGCGCTCGGCGGTCCGAGACTTTGGTTCAAGCGCGACGATCTGATCCCCGTCGCCTTTGGCGGTAACAAGGTGCGCGCGCTCGACCTCGTCGTAGCGGACGCCCTTGCAAAAGGCGCGGATACGCTGGTGACGGGCGCGGGCGTTTTGTCCAATCACGTGCGCGCAACCGCCGCGATCGCATCACTTGAGGGGCTCGCCAGCCGCATGGTTTATTGGGGCGCGCCTTCGCCGCGCGCCGAAGGCAATCACCGCCTCACGGTCATGCTCGGCGCGGTTATTCGATTCACTGGCGACGCGGATCGCGCCTCGGTTGACGCCGGCCTGGAACAGGCCGCCGCCGATATCCGCTCGCGTGGCGGGCGACCCTATGTGATCCCGCGCGGCGGCGCCTGTCCGCTTGCGGCGCTCGCCCACGCGCTCGCCGTGCGCGAGACCATGGCGCAATGCGCGGCGCTTGGCGTGTCGCCCGGATGCGTCGTCATGCCTGTTGGCGGCGCAGCGACGCTCGCAGGTTGGCTGCTCGGGGCCGCGCTGTTCGCCGCCCCATGGCGGATCGAAGCCTTTACGGTGAGCAGGCCTGCATCGGAAGCGACGGCGCAGGCGCGCCGTCTCGCGGCGGCGAGCGCGGCGCTGATCGGCAGTGACGTCAACGTAGACTCCGTGGCGTTTCGCGTTCACGACGGCTTCATTGGCGCGGGCTATGGCGTTCCGTCGCGCGAGGGACAAGAAGCGATCGAGACGACTGCCCGCGCGCAGGCGATCTTTCTCGATCCCGTCTACACCGGCAAGGCAATGGCGGGCTATTGCGCCCTGTGCGCGCGTGGCGCTTATGCAAGCGCGGACGACGTTTTGTTCCTCCACACCGGCGGGTCGCCGGCGCTTTTCACAACCGGCATGGAGGCGTCATGAGCGATTGGCGCACAGCTTTGTTCAACCCGCGCCGCGTGGCGGTTGTCGGCGCGTCGGCCACGCCGGGCAAAGCCGGCGCGCTGTTCCTGAGCAACCTCGCTTCCGCCGAGTCGGGCTTTGCCGGAGACGTTATCGGCATCCACCCGAGCGCAACCGAACTCCTCGGCCGTCCGACCTTTCCGCGTCTCGACGCGGCGCCGGCGCCTGTCGATCTCGCCATCGTCGTGACGCCGGCCGCGTCGCTCCCATCGGTTATCGAGGATTGCGGCCGCGCAAGCATACCCGTCGCCGTCGTCATTTCCGGCGGCTTTGCCGAAACAGGCGCGGAAGGCGCCCTCTTGCAGCGAAAGGCGATCGAGGCCGCGCGAACACATCGCGTTCGGGTCGTCGGACCCAATTGCTTCGGCGTTATCAATGCGCATTGCGGGCTCAACGCCTCGCTTTCGATCGGACTTCCGCGAAAAGGCGGCATATCGCTCGTCACGCAGAGCGGCGCCTATGGGATGGCCGCTTATTCGCGCTCGATCGACGAGGGCATGGGATTCTCGAAAATCGTGGCGCTCGGGAACAAGGCGGATGTCGATGAAGCGGATATCATCGCCTATCTCGGCAGCGATCCCGAGACGCGCGTCATTGCGCTGCTGCTCGAGTCGTTTCGTGATGGCCGTCGCCTTTTCGAGACCATTGCAGCGATAACGTCGTCCAAGCCGGTCGTCGCGCTGAAGACAGGCAGGAATCCTTCGGCGCAACGCGCGGCTGCGAGTCATACGGCGGCGCTTTCGAGCGACTCCGTGGTCGCCGAGGCGGCGCTGCGTCAAGCTGGCGCGCATGTCGTCGACGACGGATTTTCGCTGCTCGAGGTCGCAGCGTCTCTCGCTCGTCAGCCGCCCTTGCGGGGGCGACGGATCGCCATCATCACCAATTCGGGCGGCGTCGGCGTCGAACTGACCGATCTACTGGAATCGCACGGCCTCGCCGTTCCGGAACTCTCGCCGGAGCTGCAGCAGAAAATTGCACAGACGCTGCCGCCGCATGGATCGCCCGCCAATCCGATCGACGTGACGACCGATTGGGCGCGATTTCCGCAGATGTATGGGGCTGCGGTCGAAGCGCTCATGAGGAGCGACGAAGTCGACGCGGTTGTTCCCGTGTTGCTGCAACGCTCCGCGCTCATGCCGGAAGTGGGCGACGCGGTTGCGGTCGCGCTTCGCAAGTCTCGGGATGCAGGGTCGCAAAAGCCGCTTCACATTTGCTGGGTCGCGCCAAGGGCGGCCGACGCCAATCGCGCGCGCCTGCTCGAGGCTGGAATACCGTGTCATCTGTGGCCGGCGGGGACCGCCTCGGCGCTCGCCGCGACCACCGCACGGGCCGCAGATGCGCAACCAAATACGATTGCCGCTCCGAGCGCGGCGCCGGCGCTGTGCGACGCGGATGGCTGGGCGCCAACGCCTCAGGCATTTTCACTGCTCGCGCAGGCGGGCTTCCCCATCGCGCCGTTCGTCGTCGTCTCATGCGTCGAGGAAGCGGCGGCCGCTGCGGAACAGATGGGCTTCCCGGTCGTCCTCAAAGCGGAGCGCCCTGGATTGGTCCACAAAAGTGACCAGGGCGCCGTGCGCCTCGGTCTTGCCGACCGTGATTCAGTCGTCGGCGCTTTCATGGATTTCAGCCAAAGGCTCGGACCGGGACCGGCGCTCCTGCAGCGGCAGGCGAAGCCGGGCCTTGAACTCGTCATCGGCGGCCGACGCGATCCCTCCTTCGGTCCGATCGTGCTCGCCGGTCTGGGGGGCGTTTGGATCGAAGCCTTCAACGACGTCGGCGTCCGTTTGGCGCCGATCGACATAGACGAAGCCGTGCGCATGGTGGAGAAGCTGAAAGGGCGGAGGCTTTTCGAAGGGTTCAGAGGCGCGCCGCCGATCGACATTCTAATGTTCGCGCGCCTTCTGGCCGACGTCTCCCAATGGTTCGCCGCCGCGAGCTGGCTCGACGAACTCGACATTAATCCGCTGATCGCATCCGGCGACGGATTCAAGATTGTCGATGTGCGCATGCGAGTCTGCAACGCGGGGGGGCGTTCCCATGCGTGAAAGGCTGAAAAACAAGAAGCCCGGCTTTGCAACGCGCGATTCACGAAGGCCAGGAGGCGAGCAATTTCTTGGGCGCTCTGACCCCTCCGGTGTTCATGACGTCCACCTACGCCTTTCCGAGCGTCGAAGAAGGAGAGGCGATTTTCCGCGGCGAAGCGCATGGCTACGGTCGCACCCCCGCAATCCGATTTCTTGGGCTACGGGCGATAAATAACCAAGCTAGATCAATAGGGTATCTGTATTTTTAAACGATCGAGCGTAGTGACCTCTTCGCGACGTTTCGCGACTCATCCGCTGTTAGCCGCTCGGCAGAGCGTTACCGAGACACGCTAGAACGAAATCAGCGCGCGCCGATACCGTGGACCTCGGCAAGCTGATTACATCGTACCCGAGGGCGGGAAACGCCCTCATCAAGCGATCATATTCTGCTTTTGCAGCGTCCAATCCGTGCCGGCGATCCGCGTCCCTCACGTAAATTTCGGGCCAGGGCGGAGCCATGAAAGCGCGGTGATGGTACCGATTGGTCATGCAAAGTGATCGGGAGATCGGCTCTCCCGTCAGAGCCTCCAAGGCGGATTCCGCGTCCACGAGACCGCGATCGAAGAACACCCATCCTTCATGAGCTGCTGCAGAGGCGCGGTCAGCTAAAGCCGCATCTATGGCGCGGCGAAGAAACGCCGCCAGATCGACCCAAGGGAGAGCCGTGCCCCCGGCTGCCAATTCTTCATTCACAATGCGCCGCCCTGGTTCGTCCACCACGGCATATCCACGATTGCTAAGCTCAGCCAGCAGGGTCGACTTTCCGCCGCCAGAACAGCCAGAGATCATCACGAAACGATCACCCAAGGAAGCGCGTTCCTTTATCTTTTTAATTCAAACGGATTGAGTGCTCGGACCCCAAACGCCTCAAAATCCCGCACATTCCGCGTGACTACCGTCAGCCCGTGCACCATCGCGGTCGCGGCGATCATCGCATCTTCTAGCAAATCGTCCGAGCGGCGGTGCATCAGGCGCGCCCAGCAGCGGAAGGCGGCGGCGTCCATGGGCAGCACATTGTAGGACTGCGCTACAAGCTCCAGCCAGTTTTCGATTTCGCGCGCCTTCGCCTCGTCGCGCTCGCGGGTGATCTCTATGCCCGCCTGAATTTCGCCGATGGTCACGACGCTGAGGCGCAGGTCGGCGTCGTCGACGCTTTCGAGCCACGCCAGCACCGCCCCGTGGGGCTTCGGGCGACGAAGCTCCGAGACGACATTGGTGTCGAGCAGATACATGCGTTCAGTCGATCTCGACCGGCGAGCGGCGGCGCCGGGCCCCGCGCTTGGGTATAAGCAATTCGCCCCGTGGCGCTGGCGCGAGAAGGAGTTCCTTGAGGCTCGGCCGCGCCGCCTGTTGCAGGCGCCGCCACTCCCCGATCGGGGCGAGCACGGCGGTTTCCGCGCCCCGCTTCGTGACGATCTGCGGGCCTTCCTTCAGGCAGGTCTCAAGCAATTCACTGAACCGCGCCTTGGCGTCCTGCACTGGCCAGCTACTCATCGGCTGCTTTCTCTCGAACTAGTCAGATAACTAGTTAGCACATGCTCATCCGATGTCGAGAGCCGTCGCCGCTCCAGCGTTCAACCCCAAGTCGACTTTCCCGCCTCGCTTCTGTAAGGAAGCCTCTGCCAGAGATCGCCGACAAGAATCTGTAATACTGGGTCGCTAACCCGCCTGTGCGGAACTCTTTCCGCTGCGAGAGCCTGTCGGCCGAACGCCCCCACGAACCGAGGGAGAGTGGATTTTGCGCATTGCGATGATTGGCAGTGGTTACGTGGGTCTCGTGTCCGGGGCGTGTTTTTCGGATTTCGGCCATACGGTCGTTTGCGTCGATCTCGACGAGGCGAAAATCAAAGCGCTCGAAGCGGGCGTGATGCCGATCTACGAGCCGGGGCTCGAGCAGCTCGTCGAACGCAACGTCCGCGACGGGCGTCTAAGCTTCTCGACTGATCTCAAAGCCTCCGTGGCGGGCGTTGACGCGGTCTTCATCGCGGTCGGCACGCCCTCGCGTCGCGGCGACGGCCATGCGGATCTTTCTTACGTTTTCGCGGCCGCCGCCGAAGTCGCGCGCGCCGCGACTGGGCCGCTCGTCGTCGTGGATAAGTCCACCGTGCCGGTCGGGACCGGCGACGAGGTGGAGCGCATCGTGCGTGAGGCGCGCCCGGACCTGCAGATCGACGTGGTCTCCAACCCGGAGTTCCTGCGCGAAGGCGCGGCAATCGAGGATTTCAAGCGGCCCGACCGCGTCGTGCTCGGCGTTGAGAGCGAGCGCGCGCGAGAGGTCATGGGGGCGATCTATCGCCCGCTCTCGCTCAACGGCCTGCCGATGGTCTTCGTGGCGCGCCGCACGGCGGAGCTGATCAAATACGCCGCCAACGCCTTCCTCGCGGTCAAGATCACCTTCATCAACGAAATCGCCGATCTGTGCGAGGCGACGGGCGCCAATGTGCAGGATGTCGCGCGCGGCATCGGCCTCGATAAGCGCATCGGCTCCAAGTTTCTGCATGCCGGGCCGGGCTATGGCGGCTCCTGCTTCCCGAAGGATACGCTGGCGCTGGTCAAGACTGGCCACGACTTCGAGGCGCCCGTTCGCATCGTCGAAACCGTGGTCAGCATCAACGATCAGCGCAAGCGCGCCATGGGTCGCAAGATCATCGCGGCCTGCGGCGGCTCGGTGCGCGGCAAGACGATCGCGCTCCTGGGCCTGACCTTCAAGCCCAATACCGACGACATGCGCGACGCGCCGTCGCTCGCGATCGTGCAGGCGCTGCTGGACGCGGGGGCATCCGTGCGCGGCTATGATCCCGAGGGCATGGCGCAGGCGAAGGCGCTCATGCCGACGATCGACTATGCCGGCAACGCCTATGATTGCGTGACGGGCGCTCATGCCGTCGCGCTGGTGACGGAATGGGACGAATTCCGCGCCCTCGATCTGGGCCGGGTGAAGGAGCTGCTCGCCGAGCCGATACTGGTCGATCTGCGCAACGTCTATCCGGTGGCCGAGGCCGAGCGTTACGGCCTGCGCTATGTCAGCATCGGCCGGCCGGTCTGAGTTGAGGGCAAGGGGACGGGCGCCGCTGGGGCGTTAGATTCCCGCGGCCCCCTCCCCAACCCTCCCCCGCTTCGCGCTATCGGATTCACACATCGTAGAAGGTCAGCGCGGCTCCGAACTTTATTCGTCGAAAGTCGTCGAGGCCCTGGCGCATTACTTTGGGGCCGGGCTTTCCGTAATAGGCGGTCCAGCCGCCGAGCCTGGCGACGACCCAGGCGGCGAAGGCGAGGCTGCCTTTGCGGTGGGGGTTCTTCTGGCGGGCCGTCGCGCCCTCGAGCTTGGCCGAGACGGCCTCCAGCAGCGCTTCGTCCTCGGGCTCGAAAGCGTCCGTCAGCAATTGGTCGGTCGCGCCGTCGCGCGCCTTGACCAGTTGCATGACCGTCACCGCGGCGACCGCCGTCGCCGCCACCAGCTTGATCATCACTTTCGGATCGCGGATGTCGGCCTGCTCGATCTCGAAGCCCGCCGTCTTCAGCGTGCGGAAGAATTCCTCGATGGTCCAGCGCATTCGATAGAGGTCGATCACCCGGCGCGCCTCGGCCAGGCTCGTCGCCGCATGGGTCGTGAGAAGCCGCCAATGAATGGGCGCGACGCCCTCCGCGGCCCCGACCTCGCGCACGTCGACCAAAGTCACGCCGACCGTGTCCGGCAAGTCGCGCGCGCCGTGGCGCGGCTTGCGCAAAGTGACCGGCGAGACGCGGACCGCGAGCGCCGCCTTGCGCGCCTTGCGTCCCGGAGCCGCCGGGATCTCGGCGACGAAGCGGCCCGTCTCGGCCAATCCGTCGGCGAAGGGGAACAAAAGCTCGATCGCATCCTCGCCGTCTGCGGCGATCGTCCGGTTCTGGCAGGCGCGCAAGATCAGCTCGACGCCGCCCGGACGCTGCGCGAGATGCGCGTAGATGTCGCTCTCCCGATCCGAGACGACAGTGATCCGCTTCGCCGCCGCGAAATCCTCGCGCGCATGCGTCGCCACATCGAGCCAGCGCTGCGATTCCTTGTCCGCGAGCGCGCGCGAGCGCCGCGCCGCGACCTTGGCCCCCGTGTCGCGGTTCCAGACCTCGGCATGAGCGAGGCCGAGCAGCGCGCCCGTGCCGGCGTCGAGCGCCAGGGCCGCGTGCAGCAAAAGGCCGCGCGTCCCGCCGCCCTTGCCGACCGGCCCATAGCCGTTCGCCTGCGCGCGCTTGCCGCCGAGCGCCAGCTCGCTGGTGTCCTGCGCCACCACTATGTCGCGACCCGCCGCCCGCGCCGCTGTGAGCCCGGCGGCGTGCCGCGCCATCTCCTCGGCGGTCACCGCAGGATTGCGCAGGAAGCGCGCGAGCCGCACCTCCTGCGCCCGCCGCCCGCCGGCGATCCGACGGATGCGCGCGCACGGCCGCGCGACGAGGCCCCGATGCAACGAGACCCCCCTTTTTCCAGGCGGCGGTCGCCGAACCGCCCCAGTCCATACGAAATCGCCATGCCCCACCCCGCGAATCAATACGCGACCCACGGAATCAAACAGACCCCACCGAGGCAATCACGATGTGTGCATTCGATAGCGCGAAGCGGGGGAGGGACAGGGAGGGGGCCCATTTTTTTGGGTAAACTGGTCGTCCGCCGGCTTATCTGTGTTATGCCCGCGGGTGTTCCGGAGAAAACTGAAAAAATGTCCTTCTCGCTCGCCATCATCGGCCGGCCCAATGTCGGCAAGTCGACGCTCTTCAACCGGCTGACCGGCAAGAAGCTGGCGCTGGTCGACGACCGCCCCGGCGTCACCCGCGACCGCCGCGAGGGCGAGGCCAAGCTCGCCGATCTGCGCTTCACCATCATCGACACGGCCGGGTTGGAGGAGGGCGCGGCGGCGACGCTCGAAGGGCGCATGCGCGCCCAGACCGAAAACGCCATCCTCTCCGCCGACGCCATTCTCTTCGTCATCGACGCGCGCGTCGGCGTCACGCCGGACGACAAATATTTCGCCGATCTCGTGCGCCGCGCCGCCAAGCCGGTGATCCTCATCGCCAATAAGGCGGAAGGCAAGGCGGGCGAGGCGGGGGCTTTCGAGGCCTATTCGCTGGGCCTGGGCGATCCCGTGCCGCTTTCCGCCGAGCATGGCGAGGGCATGAGCGAGCTCTACGCGGCGCTGCGCGAGGCGCTGCCAGAAGAGACCGCCGAGCCCGCCGAGGAAGAGGAAGAGCAGGACGAAAACCTCTATGACGACGAGGAGGACGGCAGCGATCTCGACGTCACCAAGCCGCTGCGCATCACCGTCGTCGGGCGGCCCAACGCCGGGAAATCGACGCTGATCAATCGCATTCTCGGCGAGGAGCGGCTGCTGACCGGCCCCGAGGCGGGCATCACGCGCGACTCGATCGGCGTCAATTTTCTGTGGCGCGACCGCAAGATCAAGCTCTTCGACACGGCGGGCCTGCGCAAGCGCGCCAAGGTGATCGACAAGCTGGAAAAGCTTTCAGCCGCCGATGCGCTGCGCGCCGTGCGCTTCTCGGAAGTGGTGGTGTTGCTGATCGACTCGACGATCCCCTTCGAGAAGCAGGATTTGACCATCGCCGATCTCACCGCGCGCGAGGGCCGCGCTTTCGTGATCGGCCTCGGCAAATGGGATTTGATCGAGGACAAGAACGCGACGCTCACAAAGCTGCGCGAGGACGCCGAGCGGCTGCTGCCGCAGGTGCGCGGCTGCCCGGTCGTGCCGGTCTCCGGCGCGACGGGGCAGGGGCTCGACAGGCTCATGGAGGGGATCGCCGCAACCCATGAGGTCTGGAACAAGCGCATTGCTACCTCGCGCTTGAATCGTTGGCTGCTGCAAACGGTGGAAGAGACGCCGCCGCCCGCCGTCTCGGGCCGGCGCATCAAGATCCGCTATATGACCCAGGCGAAATCGCGCCCGCCGCATTTCGTGCTGTTCGGCAATCAGCTCGAGGAATTGCCGTCGAGCTACGAGCGGTTCTTGATCAACGGGCTACGCAAGGCTTTCGATCTGCCGGGCGTGCCGATCCGCATTTCGAGGCGGGCGGGGGATAATCCCTTCGCAGGCAAGAAGCGGAAAGGCTGAGCGCCAATCCTTCAGCCGCAGAGCTGGCCCCCAAACGAAAACGGGGTCGCCATGGCGACCCCGGAAGCGCTTCCAGCTCGCGCCCGAAGCATTCGATCTAACTCAGGCGGACAGCGCCCGGACGATCGACGGCGCCTGGGTGATAAGCGCGACAATGAGAGCAATGACGCCCAGAGCGATGAAAAGGGGCTTCATTTTGGAAGGCTGGTTGGGAAGCGACATCGTTTTTTCCTTTGGGCCGCATTTTTGGACCGTGCGTTTTTCAGCACGCAGCACGGCTAGGCTAAAGGGTGCTGGAAGTAAATCTGAGACCGAGCCAAAATAAGCGGCATGCTGCGCGATCCCCGCGGTATTTTTCAAAAATCCCTCAGCTTCGCAGAGTTCTCCGCACTGCTTCGGCGAAGGCGCGGCTAATTGCCGCGTCCTTCGCGAAGGCGATCCTGAGCGCTCTCGGCAGCTCCAGTTGCACGCCGGCGCCGAGGCGCCCCTTGTTGCAAATATTCGCCGGATCGCGACCCGCGAGCGGATGCCCTTCTCCGACAGCTTTGGCTTGGAATCCGCTGACTGTCAGCGCGGCGCAGATGGCGTCGCGCAATTCCTCGTGCAGACCGCCGACCCAGACCGTCGCCGGGTCCGCGCCGTTCTTGCGCCCATGCACGCCGACCACGATCTCCGAACGCGCCGCCAGCAGCAGGGCTTGCGGCTCGTCGAAGCGCGTCGAGGTGATGTGCAGCCCGTCGCCTTTGGCGCGCAGCGTCAGGCTCTCGAAACAGTAGAGCGAATGCGTCCTCCCGGCGATGGCCGTTGCAAGCTCCGATGTGCCGGGCTCGATGAAGCCGCCATGCGGCGCGAGGATGGCGATGGGGGAACGCCGCGCCGTGAGCCGGATGCGGTAGTGCATGTCCTTGATCTCGCGCGCGGCGAGCGCCGTGAAGCTGTGATATTGGTCGGCCATCAAAAGAAATTAGCGTCGCGAGAAGAGGTTTGTCATGACTGTAAGGCCCTCGCCCGAAAAGCTTCTCGCCCTCGGCATGTCGTTCTGGAACGCCAAAGCGCTGCTATCGGCCGTGGAGCTCGGCGTTTTCGACGCGCTGGCCGAAGGCCCCGCCGATCTCGAATCGCTCCGCACGCGGCTCGGCCTCCATGAGCGCTCGGCGCGGGATTTCTTCGACGCGCTGGTCGCTTTGAGGCTGCTGGAGCGTCAGGATGGCGACTATCGCAATGCGCCCGACGCCGATTTCTTCCTCGTGCGCGCCAGGCCCAGCTATGTCGGCGGGCTTTTGGAGATGGCCAACGCCCGGCTTTACGAAAGCTGGGGCCATCTCACCGAGGCGCTGAGGACCGGCCGACGCCAGAGCGAGAATAAGGACGATAGCGACTTCTTCGCGGCGCTCTATGCCGATCCCGCAAGGCTGCGCGGCTTCCTCGCGGCGATGAGCGGGGTGAGCGCCGGCGCCGCCAACGCCATCGCCGGTAAGTTTCCGTGGAAAAACTATAAAAGCTTCGTCGATGTCGGCGTGGCGCAGGGCATGGTTCCGGTCACCATCGCGCGCGCCCATCCGCATTTGAGCGGCGGCGGCTTCGACCTGCCGCCGGTGGGGCCGATCTTCGAGGAATTCGTCGCCGCAAACGGACTGTCGGAGCGGCTGCAGTTCCACGCGGGCGATTTTTTCAAAGACGCGCTGCCGCAAACGGATGTGATCATCATGGGGCACATCCTCCACGACTGGGATCTCGAGCAGAAACGCCTCCTCGTGAAAAAGGCTTATGACGCCTTACCCGCTGGCGGGGCGCTCATCGTCTACGAGGCGCTCATCGACGACGATCGCCGCCAAAACGCTTTCGGCCTGCTGATGAGCCTCAACATGCTGATCGAAACCCAGGGCGGCTTCGACTACACCGGCGCGGACTGCCAGGGCTGGATGAAGGAGGCGGGCTTCAGCGAGACGCGCGTCGAGCATCTGGTGGGCCCCGACTCAATGGTCGTGGGGATCAAACAGGCGGAGTGAAAAAGGGCTGGCGAAAAGGGCGGGAAAGGCGCCGCGCGTCGCCAGATTTCAGTTGGACGACGGCTCAGTTTTGAATTATTCTAAGAATGCGTCGCGGGGCCCATGCGCTCCGTTACGAAATTTCTCCTTGGAGGCAATAATGGCAACGCTCAAGGGCAGCAAGACCGAAGAGAACCTGAAGGCCGCCTTCGCCGGCGAATCGCAGGCGAACCGCCGCTATCTCTATTTCGCTCAAAAGGCCGACGTCGAAGGCTACAATGACGTCGCCACCGTGTTCCGCTCCACCGCGGAAGGCGAGACCGGCCACGCCCACGGCCATCTGGAATTCCTCGAGGTCGTCGGCGATCCGGCCACGGGCCTGCCGATCGGCAAGACCGCCGACAACCTCAAGGCCGCCGTCGCCGGCGAGACCCACGAATACACCGACATGTATCCGGGCATGGCCCGCTCGGCCCGCGAAGAGGGCTTCGAGGAAATCGCCGACTGGTTCGAGACGCTCGCCAAGGCTGAGCGCTCCCACGCCGGCCGCTTCCAGAAGGCGCTCGACGAGCTGAAATAAGCTTTTCGAAGAATTCCCTCGTCGCGCATGGGGCGTCGCGAGACGCCTAAGTGCGGCGGGGGTGAGGGGCCGGGCTAGCCCCAGTTCCTCTCGCTGGCCCCTGACGACCAGCCTCTCCCCGTTTTTATGGGGAGAGGCCAAAACGCGGCTTCAAGCAGGACGATCATGAGAGAAGGCAGTCTCGAGGCGCCAACCAGACTTCCTCTGGATTGGGAAAATCCCGATTTCTATGACGAGGCGAAGCTCGACGCGGAAATGCGCCGCATCTTCGACATTTGCCATGGTTGCCGCCGCTGCTTCAATCTCTGCGACAGCTTTCCGAGGCTCTTCGATCTTGTCGACGAATCTGCGAACGGCGAGCTCGATACGGTCGACAGCAAAGACTTCAAGAAGGTCGTGGACGCCTGCACGCTCTGCGACATGTGCTTCCTCACGAAGTGCCCCTATGTCCCGCCGCATGAGTTCAATCTCGATTTCCCGCATCTGCTGCTGCGTTACCGCGCGGTCGAGGCGAAGAAGAATGGCGTCGGCGCCGCCGATCGCGCGCTGACGGAGACCGATCGTAATGGCAAATGGGCGACGCTGATTTCGGGCGCCGTGAATTGGGCGACGCGCCGCGGCAGCCCTATGCGCGGGTTAGAGGAGAAAGTCGCGGGCATTGATCCGAACGCCGAGCTGCCGAAATACGCCAGCCAGACGCTGGAGGCGCTCGCCAAGGCCAATCCGCCCGCGCGCAACGAAGCCGGCCCGGCCAAGGCCCGTAAGGTCGCTCTCTACGCAACCTGCTATGGCGATTACAACGACACCTCGATCGGCGTGGCGGCGCTGGCGGTGCTCGCGAAAAACGGCGTCGAGACCAAAGTGGTCTATCCGGGCTGCTGCGGCATGCCGAAGCTGGAGCAGGGGCTGCTCGACGAGGTCGCCGATGGGGCGCGCAAGGTCGCCGCGGCGCTGGCGCCCTATATCGACGAAGGCTACGACATTGTCGCGCCGGTGCCGTCCTGCGCGTTAATGCTGAAATTCGAATGGCCGCTTATTCTGCCGAATGACGCGAGCGTGAAGCGCCTCGCCGAGGCGACTTTTGACCTGTCCGAATATGTCGTCGACATCGCCAAGAAAGAGGGGCTCGCCGAAGGCATGGCGCCTGTCGAGGGCGGGGTCGCCTTCCATATGTCCTGCCATTCACGCGCGCAGAACTTCGGCCAAAAGGGCGCGGAGCTGCTGCGGCTCATTCCTCAGGCCGATGTCGCAGTGGTCGAGCGCTGCTCGGGCCATGGCGGCGCCTGGGGCTATAAGAAGGGCAATTTCGAAACCGCCATGAAGGTCGGCAAGCCGGCCATGCGCCAGCTCGACACCGCTGGCAAGAAACATGTGGTGTCGGAATGCCCGCTTGCGGGCATCCACATCGAGCAGGGGATCGAAACGCTCGCTGGCGACAAGCCGAAGCCCGAGCGGGTGAGCCACCCGATCGTGCTGATGGCGCGGGCCTATGGCGTCGCGAGCGAGTAATAAGGGCCGCTGGGGTTTTTCCTCATCCTGAGGAGCAGCCGAAGGCTGCGTCTCGAAGGGGAGGAAAAACGGATTGCCAATCTTGCCTCGCCCTCGTGCTTCGAGACGCGCCTTTGGCGCTCCTCAGCATGAGGGCTCAAGGTTACGGAGCACCAAGACGATGACGAACCGTCACGAAATCACCCGAGCCGACATTCTCCCCTGGGCGGAATACGCCAGGACGCGCGCGGAGCATCGCAAGCGCATCACGGCGATCAAGCGCAACCGCCGCGTCGAGGTCGGGCCCTTCGTGACCTTCTATTTCGAGAGCTTCGACACGATGTGGCTGCAAGTGCAGGAGATGCTGCACATCGAGCGTGGCGGCGACGCGCAGATTCCCGAAGAGCTCGCCGCCTATAATCCGCTCATCCCCAAGGGGCGCGAGCTGGTCGCGACCTTTATGATCGAGATCGACGATCCGCTGCGCCGCGCCCGCGTGCTGGCGGGGCTGGGCGGCGTCGAGGACGCCGCCTTCATCGAGATCGGCGCCGAGCGCGTCATCGGCAAGGCGGAGACCGACCAGGACCGCACCACCGCCGACGGCAAGGCGAGCAGCGTGCAGTTCGTGCATTTTCTCTTCACCGACGCGCAGGTCGAGGCCTTCCGGCAGCCGAATGCACGGGCGATCCTGGGGCTCTCGCATCCGAACTACAGCCATATGGCGGTGATGTCGGAGGCGACGCGCGACGCGCTCGCGGCGGATTTCGCTTAGCGCGCTTTCCGCCCCGCATGGAATCATGCGAGCGATGAGAAAGCGCGCAGAGTCAAAAGTCTCACATCCGGCGCATGTCTTTCGGCTGGCATCGCCAGCTTGTGCAGACGTGGATGGTCTTTCCAGTATCGAGGGCGCACGCGCGCCTCGACAGGCAGATCGCCACTGCGGATGAGCCGCAGTCGGGCGCATGGGCGTGTCTAAAGCAAGCGCGCTTGCTTGGCAGATGCCACGCGGCGGCGTCCGGGATGTGAAGGGGGACGAAGGCGAGCGATAATGCGGCGAGCGCGGA
Organism: Methylocystis sp. JR02; assembly: GCF_030063565.1. Classification (NCBI taxonomy): domain Bacteria; kingdom Pseudomonadati; phylum Pseudomonadota; class Alphaproteobacteria; order Hyphomicrobiales; family Methylocystaceae; genus Methylocystis; species Methylocystis sp. JR02. The sequence continues at coordinate 489,640 of NZ_JASIRC010000001.1, forward strand.
TATAGTCTTGATCATGGGGGGCTCCTGATCAGATTTGCTCGCGCCCCGGCGCTTCGTCAAGGAGCGGAGCCGCAGGCTGGGGAGCGACCTCATCGTGACGAGGAGCCGACGAAGGCGGCGTCCCGCAGGGCGAGGAAGTTGCGAAGGGCGCGGCTTGCCGGTAATCCCATCGGCAAACCAATTCCTCTAGAAACGAGCCGCTCTTGACCACCGCCACCACCCGCGACCCTGTTTCGCGGCGACGCACTTTCGCGATCATCTCGCACCCGGACGCCGGTAAGACCACGCTCACCGAAAAGCTCCTGCTTTTCGGCGGCGCCATTCAGCTTGCCGGCGCGGTGAAGGCCAAGCGCAACGCCCAGCAGACGCGCTCGGACTGGATGAGCATCGAGCGAGAGCGCGGCATTTCGGTTGTCACCTCGGTGATGACCTTCGAATATGCCGACTGCGTCTTCAACCTGCTCGACACGCCCGGCCACGAGGACTTCTCGGAAGACACCTATCGCACGCTCTCGGCCGTCGACGCGGCGGTGATGGTGATCGACGCGGCCAAGGGCATCGAGGCGCGCACGCGCAAGCTGTTCGAGGTCTGCCGCCTGCGCGACATTCCGATCGTCACCTTCGTCAACAAGCTCGACCGCGAGGGCCGCGATCCCTTCGAGCTGCTCGACGAGATCGAGAAGACGCTGGCGCTCGACACCACGCCGATCACCTGGCCCATCGGCGGCGGCAAGAATTTCGCCGGCACCTATCGTTTCGCGACCAAGACGGTGCGCCAGATCGACAAGGACGCCGACCTGTTGCAAACGAACGGCCTCGATGATCCGTTGTTCGATACGCTCCTGCCCAACGCGGCCGACGCTTGGCGCGAGGAGGCGATGCTGGCAGAGGAGGGCTCGAAGCCTTTCGACCTCGCGGCCTTTCGCGAGGGGCATCTCACCCCCGTCTTCTTCGGCAGCGCGCTGCGCAATTTCGGCGTGCGCGATCTCATCGACGCCATGGCCGAATATGCGCCGAGCCCGCGCGCGCAGGAGGCCGATAAGCGCGTCGTGCAGGCGAATGAGCCGAAGATGAGCGGCTTCGTCTTCAAGATCCAGGCGAATATGGACCCCAACCACCGCGACCGCATCGCCTTCATGCGCGTCTGCTCCGGCAAGCTCACGCGCGGCATGAAGGCGAAGCTCATTCGCACCGGCAAAAACATTCCGATCAACGCGCCGCAATTCTTCTTCGCGCGCGACCGCTCCATCGCCGACGAGGCTTATGCGGGCGACGTCGTCGGCCTGCCGAACCATGGGCAATTGCGCATCGGCGATACGCTGACCGAGGGCGAGGATATCGTGTTTCGCGGCGTGCCGAGCTTCGCGCCGGAAATCCTGCGCCGCATTCTTATCTCCGACGCGATGAAGGCGAAGAAGCTGCGCGAAGCCTTGCAGCAATTGGCGGAGGAGGGCGTCGTGCAGGTCTTCACGCCGCATGATGGCTCCGGCTCCATCGTCGGCGTCGTCGGCGCGCTGCAGCTCGACGTGCTGGCGACGCGGCTCGGCGCCGAATATGGCTTGCAAACGCGCTACGAAACCTCGCGTTTCACCATCTGCCGCTGGATCACTTCCGACGAGCCCGCGAAGCTCAAAAGCTTCGTCGACTCGAACGGCTCCAGCATTGCCGACGATCTTGATGGCGCGCCGGTGTTCATGAGCACCTCGGCGTTTCAGCTCAACTATGACGCAGAACGCAATCCGGCGATCAAGTTCTCGGATGTGAAGGACTATCAAAAGAGCGCAGCGTAACACTCTTTCCGTTTGGACAGCTCGCGTTGGGACTTGTCATACGAGATCCGCTTGATTGGGTCGGCGTCGCTGGAAATCACCGCCGTCATTGCGAGGAGGCGAAGCCGACGAAGCAATCCAGGGCCGCATCGCTGCCCTGGATTGCTTCGCTTCGCTCGCAATGACGGGCTCTGGGCAAAACCAGCGCTATTTTGCTCGTGTCATTCCCGATCGTTCGCTCGAGCGAGCGTCGGGAACGGCAGCTAACCAATCGAGCGGATCGCGTATTATCGCTCGCCTGCAAGCTTCGTAGCGAAAAGGGCGAGCGTCCGCGCATAGACCCGCGACTGGTTCCATTCGAGAAAGACGGGGAAGTTGGGTTCGCCTTCCGCCCAGCCGGCGCCCGCCTGCCAGCCTTTGCCGCGCAGGAAATTCGCGGTCGAGGCAAGCGCGTCGGGCGTCGAACGGATGAGATCGCGCCTGCCGTCGCCGTCGAAATCGACCGCGTATTTGAGATAGGAAGACGGCATGAACTGCGTCTGCCCGATCTCGCCGGCCCAATCGCCGCGCATGCGGGCGGGCGACATGTCGCCGGATTGAACGATTGTGAGCGCGTCGTTCAATTCCTGCGTGAATTGCGGCGAGCGTCGGCAGTCATAGGCGAGCGTCGCCAGCGCCTGCAGTGTTTTGAAGTTGCCGTTGTCAGCGCCAAAGCCCGTCTCCAGGCCCCAGATCGAGATCAGCACAGGACCGGGCACGCCGTAGCGGGCTTCGATCCGGCGCAAGAGATCAGCATGGCGCTGAAGCAGCTCGCGACCCCGCGCCAGCCGGGAGGGCGTGATCAGCCGGGCGGCGAATCTGTCGAAGCTGAGCTTGAAGACCTTCTGCGCGCCGCGGTCGCGCGAGATGATGGCGCGATCATAGGCGACGTCGGCAAGCGCCGCATCGAGCGTCTTTTGTGAAATCCCCTTGGCGGCGGCTTCCTGCCTGAAGTCATCGAGCCAGGCGCCGAAGCCCGTCGCCGAGCCGCCGCAAGAGGCGGCGCGCGTTGGAAGCGGCGAGATCAGCATAAGGAGGAAAGCAAGAGGAAATAACTTGAGCATTCTTCGTGTTCCCACGGTTTTCAGCAAGTCTAGGCTAATGTCCCGTTCGACTCTCGGGCAAGCCGCAATGCTCCAATCCGCTCGATTTGCACCCGCGCGTTTAAAGCAGTGCTTTCGCTTGCACAAAGCCCTCAATGGCTGTGTTTCAGCTTATCAATGCTGGTTTCACGTGGATATTTCGAAATAAATCCTTTCGAATAATGCATTTATTAGGACTTTGCCGCCACTTTCGAGTTCTGCGCTGTGGCGGGAAATTCAGGAATAACTTCAATGGCTAAACGGCTGGATCGGCGATTCCTTGACAATCGCTTGGGAGTCGTTGCGGTAGAATTCGCCTTTGTGGGGCCGGCCCTATTCTTGGTCCTGTTCGGGATCATATGCTTCGGTCTCGTATTCGGCGTCTATAATTCGGTGCAACAACTCGCCGCGGAATCGGCGCGCGCCTCGGTCAGCGGGCTGAGCGCCACGGAACGCGACCAATTGGCCAAGAACTATGTCACGAAGAACGTCGGCGTCTACGGGATGCTCGATCCGCAAAAGCTCTCTGTGGCGACCAATTCGCAGGGTGGGACATTCCAGGTGACGCTCAGCTACGACATGTCGGCCTCCCCCGCATTCAAGCTCTACAATGTTCTCGCCTCGGCGTCGCCGACCATCACCCGCTCCGCGGCCGTCCAGAATGGCGGATACTGAGATGGAAAGACGACGCATGACGAACGCGCCCGGCCGCAGGCGCTTTTGTTCCGACGCCAAGGGCTCGGTCGCGATCGTCATGGCTCTCGCCATGTTGGTCGTCGTCGGCGTCGCCGCATTGGCGGTCGATCTCGGCAGCTTTTTCTACCAAAAAAGACGGCTCCAGGCGGCTACGGATCTCGCCGCGGTCGCGGCGGCGGGCAATCTCGCCAAGGCGCAGGACGCCGCCATTGCGACACTGGCGCTGAATGGATTTGCGGCAAACGCTTTGCAGAGCGTGGAAACCGGCGCCTATGTCGCGGACGCTTCCGTGCCTGCCGACAAGCGCTTTACCGTGCAGCCGCTCGCGTCGTCGAACGGCGTGCGGCTGAGGACGCAGATCACCACGCCGCGCATTTTCAGCGCCATTTTTGCGATGATGGCGCCGGCCGCGGTCGCCGCTATCTCCGACTCATGCACGACCGCTTCGCCTTGCGGGGCGGCTGGCGGCAGCGCGCCTCAGCAGGGCGTGGCGATTTCCGCTCAGGCGACTGCGGCGCAAAACGCGCTGGCCTCCTTCGCCATCGGATCGCGGCTCGCCAGTCTGAACGGCGGCGTCGTGAACTCTGTGCTCGGTGCGCTGCTGGGGACCAATCTGAGCCTCTCCCTTATGGATTATCAGGCGCTCGCTAGCACCAGTATCGACCTCTTCACTTTTTCCAATGCGCTTGCGACGCGCGCGAGCCTGACCGCCGTCACCTATGACCAGCTCGCGGCAGGGACCTTCAAGGCGGGCGATCTTCTGGGCGCGGCGCTCGACGCCGCCAAAGCCAATACGGCGGTCGGATCGACTGCGATCGGCGCGCTGTCGCAGATCACCGCCGCCGCGCCGAATGTGACGGCGCCGATCAATCAATTGCTTTCCTACGGCCCCTATGGGTCGATGACAGTCGGCTCCGCGGCGCCAATCTCCGTCAGCGTCTCTGCACTCGACCTTGTTTCCGCCATTGCGCAAATCGCCAATGGCAAGCATCAGATCGAGGCGGGCCTCAATCTTGGTCTTCCCGGCGTCGCTTCGGCGTCGCTGCAGCTCGCCATCGGCGAGCGACCGGTCGGAACAAGCTGGGTCGCGGTCGGCGCGGCGGGGGCGTCGGTCCACACCGCGCAGACGCGGCTCTTGCTGACGCTCGAAATCACGGTTCCGGGCCTGTCGACCACGGTCCATGCGCCTCTCTATGTCGAACTTGCCTCGGGAACAGCACAGCTCTCGAGCGTCCAATGCGCCTCTGGAGACCCGACAAGCTCTTCCGTCACGCTCGGCGTTACCCCGGCGGTCGTCGACGCCTGGATCGGAAATGTGTCCAGCACAGAGTTCGGCAATTTTACCAGCGCGCCCAACCCCGGCCCGGCGACACTGCTCAATTTGGCGAATATCGCCAAAGTGACCGGGCTCGCCCACGCGACGGTGACAAATCTGCAGGCGACCCCTGTTTCTTTCTCCTATTCCGAGATCTTGCAGGCGACGAAGAAGACGACCTCGACCACGGATTTCATATCTTCGCTGCTCTACAATCTGTTCGGCGGCTTACAGTTGAAGGTGACCGCCTTGGGTCTGAGCCTGCTGGTCCCCGCGGGCCTCGATCAGACCGTGGCGACGACGCTGGCGAGCGCCACAACGCCCATCGATCAGACGCTGTCGCAACTGCTCCAGACCCTCGGCGTCGGGCTCGGCCAGGCGGATACTTGGGTTGGTGGGGTGAAATGCGGCGCGGGGGTTTTGGTGAATTAAAAAGGCCAATTCTCACCACTGATACGAGATCGCTTAATTGCTTCGGCGCCATCCCCGACGCTCGCGCCGTTTGGACACACAGGAAAATCACCGCCGTCATTGCGAGGAGGCGGAGCCGACGAAGCAATCCAGGGCCGCATCGCTGTCCTGGATTGCTTCGCTTCGCTCGCAATGACGGGAGCTGGGTAAAACCTGCGTTTCTGTGGCTCTGGATTCCCAGTCGGGCTTTCAGCCCGCCGGGAATGACGCGCCCCAATGCGAGCTGTTCACCAAAAATGGTATAACTCCAGCCCGCGTCAGGTAATCACGCTCGGCGTCTTGCGTTGCGTGAAGCGTTCGATCTCGGCGATCTCGTGTGAGAACGCGATGAGGTCGGACAGCGCCTGCTGCGTCTCGACGAATTGTTTCGCCGGATCGGCCTCGTAGCGCTCGATATAGACGCGCAGAGTCGCGCCCGCCGTGCCCGTGCCCGAGAGTCGATACACAATGCGCGAGCCGTGTGCGAACATCACGCGTAGTCCCTGGTTTTTCGAATCCGAACCATCGACGGGATCGTGATACGCAAAGTCGTCGGCGTCTTTCACTTCCAGTGCGCCGAAGGCTTTTCCTTTGAGCGAGGGCAGGCGATCGCGCAGCGTTTTGATGAGCGCATTGGCGCCGTCGCTGTCGACTTCCTCATAGTCGTGGCGCGAATAATAATTGCGGCCATAGGTCGCCCAATGTTCGCGCACGATCGTATCGACGCTCTGCTTGCGTGCAGCGAGCACGTCGAGCCACAACAGCACGGCCCAAAGCCCGTCCTTCTCGCGCACATGGTTCGAGCCCGTGCCCGCGCTCTCCTCGCCGCAAATGGTGACCAGGCTGGCGTCGAGGAGATTGCCGAAGAATTTCCAGCCCGTAGGCGTTTCATACATGTGGACGCCAAGCTTCGCCGCGACGCGATCGGCGGCGCCGCTCGTCGGCATGGAGCGCGCAATGCCGGCGATGCCGTTCTTGTAACCCGGCGCGAGATGCGCATTGGCGGCAAGAATGGCGAGGCTGTCCGAGGGCGTGACGAAACGCCCGCGGCCGATGATGAGATTGCGATCGCCATCGCCGTCCGACGCCGCGCAAAGGTCCGGCGCCTTGTTGGACATGGCGAGATCGTAGAGATGCTTGGCGTAGACGAGATTGGGGTCGGGATGATGGCCGCCGAAGTCGGGCAGGGGTTCGCCGTTGAGCACGCTGCCGGGCGCGGCGCCGAGCATGCCTTCGAGAATTGCGTGCGCATAGGGGCCGGTCACCGCCGACATGGCGTCGAATTTGATCGTGAAGCCCGAACGGAAAGCGTCGCGGATGCGATCGAAATCGAAAAGCGCCTGCATCAGCGCCGCGTAATTTTCGACGCTGTCGACAATCTCGACGCGCATGGCGCCGAGCTGCGTGACGCGGATGCTGTCTATGTCGACGTCGGGCGCCTCTTCGATCTTGAAGGAGGCAATCTCCTTGGTGCGGGCGTAAATGGCTTCCGTCACCTTCTCCGGCGCCGGGCCGCCATTGGCGACGTTGTATTTGATGCCGAAGTCGCCCTCCGGGCCGCCGGGATTGTGGCTCGCCGAAAGGACGATTCCGCCGAAAGCCTTGATCGAGCGGATGAGCGCCGAGACGGCGGGCGTCGATAAAATCCCGCCGCGGCCGACCACCGCGCGGCCGAAGCCATTGGCGGCGGCGATCTTGAGGATTTTCTGGATCGCTTCGCGATTATAGTAGCGACCGTCGCCGCCCACGACGAGCGTCTGCCCCTCGAAGCCCTCCAGGCTGTCGAAGATCGACTGCACGAAATTCTCGACATAATGGCGCTGCTGGAAGACGGGAACCTTCTTGCGCAGTCCCGAGGTGCCGGGACGCTGATCCAGATAAGGGGTAGTCGCGATTTCTTTCGCCATTTCTGCCTCTGCGTGCGGCTGGAATCTTCCCAAAAACGCCGACGGGGCGGAATCTATAGTCGGAACGGCGTTAAAAAAACGGCGGCGCGCTTTAGCGCCGCCGCCGTTTGCCGACAAACTTCCGAGGCGGCCTCGTCCTTCGAGACGCGAGCGTCGCTCGCTCCTCAGGATGAGGCCTAAGTGATGTAGAAGTGCCCCTCATGCTGAGGAGCCTGCGTAGCAGGCGTCTCGAAGCGCGAGGGGCGTTGCCGCCGCTTTGTCAGCGGTGAACTTACCAGCCCCAATAATTGTAGGCAGGATAGGCGTAGCCATATCCGTAGGAGGGATAATAATAGCCGCCGCCGTAATAGGGATAGTAGCCGCCGTAATAGCCGCTGCTCGAGGCGGCGAGGCCGGCGCCGAGGAGGCCGAGGCCCACGCCCGCCGCAACCGCCGCGCCGGGGTTGTAGCCGCGGCGATAATAGCCCCCGTAATAGGGCCGGCGATAGCCATAGCCATAGCCGCGGCGGTACCAGACCTGATCGACCGGGGCCGAGAGGCCCACCGTCGCCGGCGGGGCGACGCCCATCGGACCGGCGAGAACTTCGGTCGGGATCGCCGTCATCGCCGTGGCGCCGATCAGGGCGCCGGAAAGCGCTAAATTCAGGCTCTTACGCATATGCACCTCCCAATTTGCGGGCGACGCGGCGAAGACGCGACGCAACAGCCCACAGAACTCGAGCGTCAATACACTCGAATCTAAACCTGAATCGCCGCCCGTCGAGTGGCGCGCGCGTTTCTTTTCTCAATTGGTGAAAATACGGATTACTCGCTGGCCGAAAGTCCCGTCATCGCCTGGCGGGTGAAGTTGACGAGGCGGTCGCGGAAGAAGTCCCGCGTCCGCGCCGCAGTGGCCGGATATTGTTCGAGAATCTGGTGGAACATAGCGCGCCCGATCTTGAGCGCCGTCGTCGGCTCCATCGCACGCGCGGTCACCGGCCGCCGCGAGGGCGCCACCAAAGCGGTTTCGCCGATCAGCGCCCAGGGACGCAGGATGTGGCTCGGCGGGCGCGCGTCGTCATAAGGTAGAAGACCGACCGAGCCCATGGCGAGAATATAGCCGCCGTCGGATTCCTCGCCGCGCCGGAAAAGCGTGTCTCCCGAACGAAAGAGTCGCGTCTCCGAGGAGAGCGCCAGTTTGCGCAGCGCGCTTCCTTCGAAAATCGCGAAGAGCGGAATGCGCGTCAGATTGTCGATGTCGTCTTCCGGAGCCATTTGATTTTCAGCAAGCGCGACTTATGCCGCTTTTTTATGGCGGGAGGTTCGCCGCTTTCCATTTTTCGATCCGGTAGCCGCCGTCCTCGGTCAGAAGTTTCTGCGGGCGCCGCGGGTCGGTTTCTACTTTCTTCCGCAGCCGATGAATATGGGTTTCGAGGGTTCGCGTCGAGACGCTCGGACCGTAGCCCCAGACGTCGGCCAGGAGTTCGGCCTTTGTGACAATTGCGCCTCTTGCCCGGATGAGGCGATCGAGAATGGCCGCCTCCTTTTCCGTGAGCCGCGCGCCGCGGTCCGGCGTTTCCAGCGGCGCCGGCGCGAGGGCGGCGAGAAGGTCGGCGAAGCGGAAAGGGCGGGCCAGGGCCGCGTCGGCGTCGGGCGCCGCGTCGCCGATAATGACGATCGGCCCAGCAAAGCCCGCGTCCCTCAGCGCGCGCGCCAATGTGGGCGCGTCGCAAAAGGCGCCGTCGAGAACGGCCGCATCCGCCTCTGCGGGAGAGGCGCCCGCCTCGGCGAGCGTACGCAAGTCATGCCCTCCGAGCGCCGAGAATTGCTGCGCGAGGCTTGCAAAGAGCCCCGGGCTGGCGGCGATGAGCAGACGTCGGACCATGAAAGGCGTGCGATCTTTGCTATAGAGCGGGAAACGGAAAGGCGATCTTGGTCCATGCCTCGATTTCGCGCAACGAAGCTCTCGATCCTCCGCGTCGCCCGGCGCATCGGCGGCAAGCCGCATGAAGGGCGGCTGATCGCCGGCTCCCTCGTGATCCCTTGCGCCTTGGGCCGCGCGGGCGTCAGGCATCAGAAGCGCGAGGGCGACGGCGCGACTCCGGCCGGGCGCTGGCGGATCTTGCGCTTCTACTCGAGAAAGCCTGCGCCCTTACGCGCGCCCTGGCGGCTGACGCGGCGCGACGATATCTGGTGCGATGATCCGGGGAGCTTTCTCTACAACCGCCCGCTCAAGACGTCGTCGCGGCTAAGCCATGAGGAGATGTGGCGTAACGATCGGCTCTACGATCTCGTGGGGGTGATGGATTATAATATTTGCCCGCGCCTGCGGGGCAGGGGCAGCGCGATTTTCTTTCACGTTGCGACGGAGGATTTGGGCCCGACGGCCGGCTGCGTGGCGCTGCGGGCGCGCGACATGGCGCGGCTCGCGCCGAGGCTGGGGCGGAAGGCGGCAATCGTGGTCGGCTGACGGTAGCGCCCCCTCCCCAACCCTCCCCCGCTTCGCGGGAGAGGGAGTAGATTGGCGCCTCCGTATAGAATGCTGATCGTGAGCGTCCCCTCTCCCGTGAAACGGGCTATCGGATTCACACATCGTAGAAGGTCAGCGCGGCTCCGAACTTTATTCGTCGAAAGTCGTCGAGGCCCTGGCGCATTACTTTGGGGCCGGGCTTTCCGTAATAGGCGGTCCAGCCGCCGAGCCTGGCGACGACCCAGGCGGCGAAGGCGAGGCTGCCTTTGCGGTGGGGGTTCTTCTGGCGGGCCGTCGCGCCCTCGAGCTTGGCCGAGACGGCCTCCAGCAGCGCTTCGTCCTCGGGCTCGAAAGCGTCCGTCAGCAACTGGTCGGTCGCGCCGTCGCGCGCCTTGACCAGTTGCATGACCGTCACCGCGGCGACCGCCGTCGCCGCCACCAGCTTGATCATCACTTTCGGATCGCAGATGTCGGCCTGCTCGATCTCGAAGCCCGCCGTCTTCAGCGTGCGGAAGAATTCCTCGATGGTCCAGCGCATTCGATAGAGGTCGATCACCCGGCGCGCCTCGGCCAGGCTCGTCGCCGCATAGGTCGTGAGAAGCCGCCAATGAATGGGCGCGACGCCCTCCGCGGCCCCGACCTCGCGCACGTCGACCAAAGTCACGCCGACCGCGTCCGGCAAGTCGCGCGCGCCGTGGCGCGGCTTGCGCAAAGTGACCGGCGAGACGCGGACCGCGAGCGCCGCCTTGCGCGCCTTGCGTCCCGGAGCCGCCGGGATCTCGGCGACGAAGCGGCCCGCCTCGGCCAATCCGTCGGCGAAGGGGAACAAAAGCTCGATCGCATCCTCGCCGTCTGCGGCGATCGTCCGGTTCTGGCAGGCGCGCACAATCAGCTCCACGCCGCCCGGACGCTGCGCGAGATGCGCGTAGATGTCGCTCTCCCGATCCGAGACGACAGTGATCCGCTTCGCCGCCGCGAAATCCTCGCGCGCATGCGCCGCCACATCGAGCCAGCGCTGCGATTCCTTGTCCGCGAGCGCGCGCGAGCGCCGCGCCGCGACCTTGGCCCCCGTGTCGCGGTTCCAGACCTCGGCATGAGCGAGGCCGAGCAGCGCGCCCGTGCCGGCGTCGAGCGCCAGGGCCGCGTGCAGCAAAAGGCCGCGCGTCCCGCCGCCCTTGCCGACCGGCCCATAGCCGTTCGCCTGCGCGCGCTTGCCGCCGAGCGCCAGCTCGCTGGTGTCCTGCGCCACCACTATGTCGCGACCCGCCGCCCGCGCCGCTGTGAGCCCGGCGGCGTGCCGCGCCATCTCCTCGGCTGTCACCGCAGGATTGCGCAGGAAGCGCGTGAGCCGCACCTCCTGCGCCCGCCGCCCGCCGGCGATCCGACGGATGCGCGCGCACGGCCGCGCGACGAGGCCCCGATGCAACGAGACCCCCCTTTTTCCAGGCGGCGGTCGCCGAACCGCCCCAGTCCATACGAAATCGCCATGCCCCACCCCGCGAATCAATACACGACCCACGGAATCAAACAGACCCCACCGAGGCAATCACGATGTGTGCATTCGATAGCGTGAAACGGGGGAGGGACAGGGAGGGGGTCAGGCCTGCGGGTACTCCCGCGTCCCCATGATCGCCGACCCCACGCGGACATAAGTGGCGCCGAGCTGGATCGCGAGCTCAAAATCCGAGCTCATGCCCATGGAGAGCTCCGGCACGCCGTTGCGCCTGGCGATATCCGCGAGCAGTGCGAAGTGTGGCGAGGCCTGCTCGTCGACCGGCGGCACGCACATGAGCCCTGAAATCTCGAGCCCGTATTTGTCGCGGCAGGCGGCGATGAAGGCGTCGGCGTCCTGCGGCAAGACGCCAGCCTTCTGCGGCTCGGCGCCGGTGTTGACCTGAATGAAGAGGCGCGGGCGCTTGCCCTGTTTTGCCATCTCCTCGGCGAGCGCCTGCGCGATTTTCTCGCGGTCGACGCTCTGGATCACGTCGAAGGTCTCGACGGCTTCCTTGGTCTTATTGGACTGCAGCGGGCCGATGAGATGCAGCTCTATCCCCGGAAACTTCTCGCGCAGCGCCGGCCATTTGCCCATGGCCTCCTGCACGCGGTTCTCGCCGAAGACGCGCTGGCCGGCGTCGAGCAGCGGCAGCACGTCCTCGGCCGGGAAGGTCTTGGTCACGCAGACGAGCGTGACGGTCGCGGGGTCGCGGCCGCAATCCGAGGCGGCGCGCGCGATGGCGTCTTTGGCGTTGTTCAGGCGGTCGATGATGGACAATGGCTCACTCTCGCGGGGCTCGCTGAACGGATATTACGGCCGAGGTCGAAAATCCATGGGCTGGATGAGACGCCCCGATAGCGCTTTTGCCGCGTTCGAGGCGCCGGAGCTTACGCGTAGGGAACCCCTTCCTCTCGAAGCCGTTAGGTCTGCGATGTTTGCCGCCGCCAACGGAGCGGCGCGGCCGGGAGGTTGAAAATGACCCATATCGAAGCCTCTTCCACCGAACCTTTTGCCGTCCACACCGCCCATTGCCGGGCCAAATGGGGTTGGATCGTCGCCTTGGGCGCGCTCTTCATCGCCGGCGGCGTCTTTGCGCTGTTCAACGTCTTTGCGGCGACGATCGTCACCGTGATCTATATCGCCGCGGCGATGGTCGTCGCGGGCGGCTGGGAGATCGTCACCGCCTTTCATATCCGCCCCATGGGGCGCGCCGTGCTGTGGGGCGTCGTCGGCGCGATCACGGTCTTCGCGGGGTTGGCGACCGCGCGCTATCCGCTGGTCGCGGCCATGTCGCTGACGGCGCTCGTCGGCGCGCTGCTGATCGCGGGCGGGATCATGAAGCTCGTCCTCGCCTATCAGTTGCGCGATCTGAGCCGCTGGCAGCTCATCGCGCTGGCTGGCGGCCTCAGCTTGCTGCTCGGCGTGCTGATTCTCGCCGAATGGCCCGTGTCGGGGCTTTACATCCTGGGCCTTTTTCTTGGCGTGAACCTCATCTTCGAGGGCGTCGGCTGGGTGGCGATGGGGCTCGCGGCGAAGCCTGCGGAGAGAATGGCGGCGTAAGCCAGGGCTAATCGGCGCCCCGGGGCCGCTCGTGAGGCCTTGCAGGGACCCTGCAAGGCTTTTAGTGCGCGAATTTTATGATGGCGAAAACCGCCCCGATCAGCGCGAGATTGAACCCGAAAACCCAGCGTAAAATGTCGTTCTTGGACTGAGAAATCTCCAGTCGAAGCCGCGCCTCGGCCTCGGCGAGGTCGCGATGCAGCAGCTCTGTTCCGTGCTTGAGTTCGGCGACGTCCGTCTTTGTCGCCACGCTTTCGGCAAAGGCGGTCTCCAGCGCTTCGGCCGAGGCGCGCGCCTGCTCTGGCGAGAACCCGCCGCGCGTGAGCCGGTCGATATAGGCAAGGGGATTGAAAAGGACCTGGGCTGTCATGGGGCCAGATATAACACTGTCGGCCCCACCGGGCGCGGCCGTCCCCTTTGACATCCCCCCTCCCGCCCGGCATTTAGAGGCGCACATTCACGCCTCCCACCGGACAACCGCCGCAGATGAGACCCGACCGCTATAATTTCGCCGAATCCGAGCCGCGCTGGCAGAAGGTCTGGGAGGGGGCGCAAGTCTTCAAGGCGGGGACGAAGCCCGAGGCGCCCAAATATTACGTGCTGGAGATGTTCCCCTATCCGTCGGGGCGCCTCCATATGGGGCATGTGCGCAACTATTCCATGGGCGACGTCATCGCCCGCTACATGCGCGCCAAGGGCTTCGACGTTCTGCATCCCATGGGCTGGGACGCCTTCGGCCTGCCGGCGGAAAACGCTGCGGCGCAGACCGGCGCGCATCCGGCCAAATGGACCTACGCCAATATCGCCGCCATGCGCGCCCAGCTCAAAACGCTGGGCCTGTCGCTCGATTGGTCACGCGAGATCGCGACCTGCGATCCGGAATATTACGGGCGCCAGCAGAAGCTCTTCCTGGATTTTCTGAAGGCGGGCATCGTCGACCGCAAGAAATCCAAGGTGAACTGGGACCCGGTCGATCACACCGTGCTGGCCAATGAGCAGGTCATCGACGGCCGCGGCTGGCGCTCCGGCGCGCTTGTCGAGCAGCGCGAGCTGACCCAGTGGTTTTTGAAGATCACCATCTATTCCGTCGAGCTGCTCGAAGCGCTCGATACGCTGGAGCGCTGGCCCGACAAGGTGCGCCTCATGCAGCGCAACTGGATCGGCCGCTCGGAAGGCATGCTGGTGCGCTTTGCGCTGGCGCAACCGCTCGACGACGCGCGTGAGATCGAGGTCTTCACCACGCGGCCCGACACGCTCTTTGGCGCAAAATTCGTGGCGCTCGCCGCCGACCATCCGCTGGCCAAGGCGGCCGCTGCGAAGAACCCGGAGCTCGCCGCCTTCTGTGAGGAATGCCGGCGCGGCGGCACCTCGGCGGAGGCGATCGAGACCGCCGAGAAGCAGGGCTTCGACACCGGGCTGCGCGTCGCGCATCCGTTCGATCCCAACTGGTCTCTGCCGGTCTATGTCGCGAATTTCATTCTCATGGACTACGGCACGGGCGCCATCTTCGGCTGTCCGGCGCATGACCAGCGAGACCTCGATTTCGCGACCAAATACGGCCTCGGCTTCAAGGCGGTGGTCTGCCCGGAAGGCGTTGACCCCGTTGAACTCGAAGCGAAGATCGCCAAGAGCGGCGAGGCCTTCGACGGCGACGGCAAGCTCGTGAACTCCTCCTTCCTCGACGGCTTCACCGTCGAGCAGGCAAAGGAGGAGGTTGCCAACCGCCTTGAGACGACGGCGCTGTCCAACGCGCCGCAGGGCGTCCGCAAGGTGAATTACAAGCTGCGCGACTGGGGCGTCTCGCGCCAGCGCTATTGGGGCTGCCCGATCCCCATCGTCCATTGCGAGACCTGTGGTCCCGTGCCGGTGCCGGACGCCGACCTGCCCGTGAAGCTGCCCGAGGACGTGACCTTCGACCAGCCGGGCAATCCGCTCGATCGCCATGCGACCTGGAAGAACGTCCCCTGTCCCTCCTGCGGCAAGCCGGCGCGCCGCGAGACGGACACGATGGACACTTTCGTTGATTCGTCCTGGTATTACGCGCGCTTCACCGACCCGCACAACGCCGAGGCTCCTGCCAGCCCCGAGGCGCTGAAGCGCTGGCTGCCCGTCGACCAATATATCGGCGGCATCGAGCACGCGATCCTGCATCTGCTCTATTCCCGCTTCTTCGCCCGCGCCATGCGCGACAGCGGCCATGCGGCGGTCTCCGAGCCGTTCGCCGGGCTCTTCACGCAGGGCATGGTCGTGCACGAGACCTACCGCGCTGACGGGCAGTGGGTTTCGCCCGCCGCGATCCGCATCGAAAGCGGGGAGGGGGGCCGCCGCGCCTTCCTGCTCGACAACGGCGCCGAGGTCGAGATCGGTCCCATCGAGAAGATGTCGAAGTCGAAGAAGAACACGGTCGACCCCGACGACATCGTGGCAAGCTATGGCGCCGACACCGCCCGGCTCTTTGTGCTCTCCGACAGCCCGCCCGACCGCGACGTGATTTGGTCCGACGAAGGCGCTCAAGGAGCGTGGCGCTTCGTCCAGCGCCTGTGGCGCATCACCGGCGAGCTGGGCCGCGTCGCCGCGCCGATTGGCGCCGAGGCGCCGGCCGAGACGAGCCCTGAGGCGCTCAAAGTTCGCAAGGCGACGCACAAGACCGTCGCCCAGGTGAGCGAGAATATCGAGCGCCTGCGCTTCAACAGCGCCATCGCCCGCATCCGCGAATATGTGAATGAGCTGACGACGGCGCTCGACGCCGTGACGGAAACCCCTGTGGGCGCCGATCTCGCCTTCGCCTTCCGCGAGGCGGCGGATGCGCTGGCGCGTCTCGTCGCGCCGATGACGCCGCATGTGGCCGAGGAGTGCTGGAAGGATCTTGGTCACAAAGGCCTGGTATCTGAGGCGCCGTGGCCCATTGCCGAGCCGGCGCTCGTGGCGCAGGATATGATAAGCTTGCCTGTGCAGGTGAACGGCAAGAAGCGTGCGGAAATTCTCGTGGCGCATGACGCCGATGAGGAAACCATTCGCCAGGAGGCGCTGGCTCAGGAGGGCGTCATCCGCGCCATCGAGGGCAAGCCTTTGAAGAAGTTCATTCTCGTGCCGAAGAGGATCGTCAATGTGGTCGTTTGAGCGACTCTGGATCGCGAGCCTTCAGGCTCGCCCGACGCCATGCGCGCCTGACGGCGCGCGGTCCGAACGGTTGCGGGGCTTTTTCCTGATGCTGGCCGCCGCTCTCCCGCTCGGCGGCTGCATCGAGCCGCTCTACGGCGCGAATGGCGCTTTTGATTCCTCGCCGCTCGCCTCGGAGCTTCAGGCAATTCAAGTCGACGAGATTCAGGGCCGCATGGGCCATTATCTCCACAATGAGCTGATCTACGCCTTCAACGGCACCGGCTCGACGGTTCAGCCGCGTTATCGCCTCACCATCACGCTGCGCGAGCGCGTGCAGACGCCGATCCTCGACACGGTCACCGGCCGCGCGACCTCCGCCACTGTCATCGCCGACGCCGACTATCGCCTCGTCACTGTGCCGCAGAATGTGGAAGTGACCAAGGGGACGGCCTTCAACATTGCGAGCTACGATCGCTTCTCGAACCGCTTCGCCAATGTCCGCGCGGCGCGCGACGCCGAGATACGCGACGCCAAGGTGATCGCGGATTCGATCCGCACGCGCGTTGCGACAGAGATGGCGGCGCGGGCCCCGGCCCTCTCGCGCTGACGCGGGAGAGGGGTGGCGCGTTTATCCACTACGCCGTCATTGCGAGCGCAGCGAACCAACTCAGAGCAACGCCCGCGGCTCTGGATTGCTTCGCTGCGCTCGCAATGACGGTCATCCCCGTTAGCGGGGCAGGGACAGGGAGGGGGCTGAACCTTGGTCGCCGTCTCGGGCCGCGAGGCTGAGCGCTTCGTTGCGTCTCCGCCGGAGAATATCTTTCTCTTTCTCGTCCATGGCGCCGACGCCGGCATGGTGCGCGAGCGGGCGCTCGCAATTGTCGGCAAGCGCGTGGACGACCGCCACGATCCTTTCCAGTTCGTCGAGCTTTCGGGTGACGCCGTTTCCTCTGATCCGCTGACGCTCCTCGATGAAGCCAACACCACGCCGCTTTTCGGCGGACGGCGCGCCATTCTCGTCGAGACCGGCGCGAAATCCGTCATTCCCGCGGTCACCTCGCTCGTCTCGGCGCCGCCCGCCGCCTGCACCGTGGTTTTGACAGCCAGCGCGCTGAAGAAGGACGCGCCGCTGCGCAAGCTGGTCGAGGGGGCGAAGCAGGGAGCGGGGATCGAATGCCTGCCCGACACCGAGCAGGATATTCACGCCCTCGTCGACCGCACGCTGCGTGAGGCCAATCTTGTCGCGACGCCGGAAGCGCGCGCGCTTCTCCTCGCGGCGCTGGGCGAGGATCGGCTCATGAGTCGCGCCGAGCTCGCCAAGCTCGTCCTTTATATGCATGGGCGCGAGCATGTCGAAGCGGCGGATGTCGAGGCGATCGTCGCGCATGCCTCGAGCATCGCTTCTGACCGAGTTGTAGCGGCGGCTTTCGCCGGCGACGCGGGCGAGACGCTCGACGCTTATTTCGCGCAAGGGGGCGACGCGGGCGCGATTCTCTTCGGCGCCTTGCGTTACGCCGTGGCGCTGCATCGCGCGCGGCTCACGATCGAGCGCGAGAGCGGACGCACGGACGCTGGTGTCACGGCGCTGTTTCGCGCCGGCTTCGGCTTCATGCATCGCGCGCTGATGGAGGAGCAGCTCAAGGCCTGGACCTCGCCGCGTCTCGCCGCGCTGATCGAGCCCCTGCGCGACGCCCAAACCCGCGCCCGCGCCAATGCGGCAAGCGCGCAGATGGAGGCCGAGCGGGCGTTGTGGCGGGTAGCGAAGGCGGCGCGGCGAAGGTGATTGCGAGTCTCGGACCGCGAGCCTTCAGGCTCGCATTTTTTAAGCGAGCCTGAAGGCTCGCGGTCCTATTCCGCTCAAGCCGCGCTGGCGAGGCTCTCGAACAGCGCGCGGCCATCGACGCCGCCGACCAGCGGGTCGATGAGATTCTCGGGATGCGGCATCAGGCCGAGCACGTTGCGCTGTGCCGAATAGATTCCCGCAATGTCGTTGCGCGAGCCATTCGGATTAGCGGCGCCGCCTACGACGCCCGCGGAATCGCAGTAACGGAAGGCCACGAGTCCGTCGCCTTCCAACCGCTCGATGGTCGCGTCGTCGGCTTCGTAATTGCCTTCGCCATGGGCGATGCAAACTTCGATTGCCTGGCCCTTGGCGTAGTGGCGCGTGAAGGCCGTGTCGTTTCGCTCCACGCGCAAATGCTGCATCTTGCAGACGAAGCGCAGATTGGCGTTGCGCATCAGCACGCCCGGCAGCAGGCCGCTCTCGCAGAGAATCTGGAAGCCGTTGCAGACGCCGAGCACCAGGCCGCCGCGCGCCGCATGCGCCCGCACCGCGTCCATGATGGCGGCCCGGCCGGCGATGGCGCCGCAGCGCAGATAGTCGCCATAGGAGAAGCCGCCGGGCAGAACGACCAAGTCCAGGCCGGCCGGCAGCTCATGGTCGGCGTGCCAGAGCATGTTGGGCTTCTTCCCCGTCGCCTGCTCGAGCGCGCGCGCCATGTCGCCTTCGCGATTGGAGCCGGGGAAGACGATGACGGCGGCTTTCATGTCTTTAACTCACTTCCTATCAACCGCGTCATTGCGAGGAGCGAAGCGACGAAGCAATCCGGAGCCCTGGTGTGGCTCTGGATTGCTTCGCTGCGCTCGCAATGACGGGCGCGAATGTCACAGATCGATCTGGTAGTTCTCGATGACGGTGTTGGCGAGGAGCTTCTCGCAGGCGGCGGTGAGCTGCGCCTTGGCGGCGGCGGGGTCGGCGCCCGCCATCTCCACATCGAACACCTTGCCCTGACGGACGCTGGCGACGCCCTCGACGCCGAGCGCGTTCAACGCGCCTTCGATCGCCTTGCCTTGCGGATCGAGGACGCCGTTTTTCAGGGTGACGACGACACGTGCTTTCATGAGGCTCATATTCCGGTTTAGTTGCGATACGGTTAGCGGCCTCGCGCGCAAAGGGCAAGCGTTCCGCGCGGGGCGCGCCGGTCAGAGGAGGCCCGTGTCGCGATAGATGTCACGGAGCGACAATCGCGCGCCGATGATCGGCAAGTCGAGCTCGGCGTCGGCCGTTTCGAAACGGCGCTCGGCGAAGCCCGTCTGGCGGTCGTAGGAGACGACTTCGACGGCGTCCTGAGCGACGACCACATATTGAAAAAGCGAGGGCAAAGCGGCGTAGGCTTTGCGCTTCCAGCGCAGGTCCTTGTTGGCCGTCGATGGAGAAAGAACTTCGAAAGCGACGATCATGTCGCTGCATTCGACGCCTGCTAGCCGATCATTCGGGCGAATCAGCACATCGGGGATAGGGACGTTGATCCCTGAGAGGCGCACGCCAATTCCCGGCACTGCGACCCATTTCGCATCGGTTTCTCGGGCGAGCCCAACAAGCGCCACGATGAGATTAGTCGCAATGATTTGATGCAGAAAACTGGGCGACGCGTTCAAGACCGGCTCCCCCTCGATCAGCTCCCACTTTTCGTCGTCGGGGCGTGCGGCGGTGAACGCGAAGAATTCCTCCGCGTTCATCGGTCGAGGGTCGAGAAAAGGGACGCCCATGGCCTCCTCTTTCTGGTCGGTCTCCTACTGCACCAGCTTGGGCGCGCCGACGCGGACGGTTTCGCCTTCCTGCATGATGCCGAGCCGGCGGGCGACCTCGGTATAGGCCTCCACCAGCCCGCCGAGATCACGGCGGAAGCGGTCCTTGTCCAGCTTGTCGTTGGACTTGATGTCCCACAGACGGCAGCTATCGGGCGAGATTTCGTCGGCGACGACGATCCGCATCATGTCGCCTTCCCACAGCCGGCCGCACTCCATCTTGAAATCGACGAGGCGGATGCCGACGCCCAGGAACAAGCCGGACAGGAAATCGTTGACGCGAATGGCGAGCGCCATGATGTCGTCGATCTCCTGGGGCGTCGCCCAGCCGAAGGCCGTGATATGCTCTTCCGAGACCATCGGGTCGTCGAGCGCGTCGTTCTTGTAGTAGAACTCGATGATCGAGCGCGGCAACTGCGTGCCTTCCTCGATGCCGAGGCGCTTGGCCAGCGAGCCAGCGGCGACATTGCGCACGACCACTTCCAGCGGAACGATCTCGACCTCGCGGATGAGCTGCTCGCGCATGTTCAACCGGCGGATGAAATGCGTCGGCACCCCAATGTTGTTGAGGTTCTGGAAGATATATTCCGAGATGCGGTTGTTGAGGACGCCTTTGCCATCGATGACTTCATGCTTTTTGGCGTTGAAGGCGGTGGCGTCGTCCTTGAAATGCTGAATCAACGTGCCAGGCTCCGGGCCCTCGTAGAGGACCTTGGCCTTGCCTTCGTAGATACGGCGACGGCGGTTCATTGGGATCAACCGGGGCTTGAGAAAGTCCATGGGGTCGGCCGCGGCTCCTCCGATATGGTCCCGCGACCGGGATTCGTCCAGGGAGCGGGGGGCTAAAGGTGACCGACCGCAACGATGCGCGGTCGTAACGTCTTTGGGGGCCAGTGACAAGCCAGTGGCCGCCTTATAAAGGCGACGCCTCACTTTATCCGAAACGGATAGCCGATACAACGCGCTATTTTTGGCTGCGTTTCGCCTTTTTTTGCCATTGGCGCCCGAATATTTTGCAAAGGCGGCTTGGCATTGGCGCCGGGCGCAGTTTTCGCCTATATGCGTGCGGCGCATTCAAGATGCGGCGCGCGGCGGATTCGCCGCCGGATTCCAATATAAAGACAAAACCGGCCGAGGAATGGACATGAGCACTTTCGACCAGCGCGAAGATTCGTTCGAGAAACGCTACGTCCACGATGAAGAGCTGAGATTCCGCGCCGAGGCGCGCCGCAACAAGCTCGTCGGCCTCTGGGCGGCGGAGAAGCTCGGCAAGACGGGCGCGGACGCCCAGGCCTACGCCGAGGCCCTGGTGGCGGCGGAAGTCTCCGCGCATGCCGACGAGCAGGTCGTCGCGACTGTAAAGAAGGACTTCGAGGCCGCCGGCGTCGACCAGTCCGAACATCAGATCCGTCGCACGATGGACGAGATGCTCGCCAAGGCCAAGGCGGAAATCCAGGCGGGCGAGTAGCCGCGAACGGCAATGCCTCCCCTTCATGGGGAGGCAATGCGCTCTGGACCGCGAGCCTTCAGGCTCGCTTAAGATAGGCGAGCCTGAAGGCTCGCGGTCCAAAGGCGTTCTTTTAAGCTTTGCGCGCCAAGCTCCGCCCATGCGCGAACCCTCCTCTCGAATCGCCCGTCCGGCTGCAAAGCCTCTGCCCGACGCCGCGCGGTTTTCAGCCGCGCCGCAAATCGCGCGAGAGGCCGGCCTTTGGCTGCAGGCGCTCGCGGGCGAGAAAGGCGCCTCGCGCCACACGATCGACGGCTATGGGCGCGACGTCGCCGGCTTTCTGGCCTTTCTCACGGAGCATCTGGGCGCCCGGCCCGATTCTGCTGCGCTCCTCGCCTTGCAGCCGGCGGATTTGCGCGCCTATCTGGCCAAGCGCCGTAATGAGGGGCTCGAGAACCGCTCGCTGCTGCGGGCGCTTGCCGCCATCCGCAACTTTCTGCGGTTTTTAGAGAAGAAGGGGCTCGCCAAAACAGACCTCTTCGGCGCCGTGCGCGCGCCCAAGAAGCCGCACAGCCTGCCCAAGGCGCTCGCCGTCCAAGACGCCCGCGATCTCATCGACCCCGAGCAGCGGGCGGGCGAGGCGCGCGAACCCTGGGTGCTGGCGCGGGACGCGGCCGTGCTCGCTTTGCTCTATGGCGCGGGGCTGCGCATCTCCGAGGCGCTGTCGATCGCGCACAAAGATGCGCCGATCGGCGGGGTCGACCGGGTGACGATCACCGGCAAAGGGGGCAAGACGCGCACGCTTCCCGTGATCGAGCCCGTGCGGCGCGCGATCGAATCCTATCTCGCGATATGCCCCTATGAACTCTCCGGCGGCCCGCTGTTCGTGGGCGCCAAGGGCGGGCCGCTGTCGCCGCGAATCGTGCAGCTTGCGGTGCAGCGCCTGCGCGGGGCGCTGGGCCTCCCTGACAGCGCGACCCCTCATGCGCTGCGCCATTCTTTCGCGACGCATCTTCTGGGTCGGGGCGGCGACCTGCGCACGATCCAGGAGCTGCTGGGTCATGCCTCGTTGTCGACGACGCAGATTTATACGGCCGTCGACAAGAAGCGCCTGCTCGACGCCTATAAATCGGCGCATCCGCGGGCGGATTAGCGCCAGCCCGCGCAGGAATTACTTCAGTAGATCGGGTCAATCAGGCTGCCGGTCGTGGGCGCGGCGCCGAGAGTGGGCGCGACGGTGTAGCCGCCGTGAATATTCGTCGCCGAATATTTGCCGCCGGCAAGCAATCCGCGCAGCGCGAAGTAACTGTTCCCCGAGCCGTAGGAGATGACATAGCTCGGGGTGCGCGCGCCAGCCCCATCGTTGTCCTTGCCCGTCTCGCTCGATCCGCCCGTGATGGTGATCTTGCTCGAATTGGCCATGGTGATCTGCGCGTTTTCCGAGGCGACTGTTGCGAGGCGTCCGTTCCGATAGAAGAAATTGTTCGAGATGTTCCAATTGATCGCATGTTCGAGCACGATGGCGGCCTTGCCGTTGCGATCGAAGAAGCAGTTTGAAACATTATTGCCAAACGCCGCGTCGGCGCCGCTGGCCCAGGTGGAAATTCCCGGCCCATTGTTCCATTCGAAGCGTGTGTTCGTGATGGTGTTCGCGTTGCTCCCCGAGCGCAGGTCGAGTCCGGGCCCCCAATTATTGGCGAAGTCGACGTTCGACAGATAGGAATCGATGATATTCATGATTCCGGTGTTGTTCGCGCCGAAGGTGCTGTTGGTGATGCGCATGAAGCTCGTATAGGGCGCATTGACGCCGCCGAGACCCACGCCGCAATTGACGACAGTCAGATTGTCGATGCTGAGCGAAAAGCTGCCGTGTGAAATGCCGGTCATGTTGGATGACGCGCAGTCGAGGAAGAGGCCGACAATCGCGCCGCCGTCGGTGACCGACGTGACGTCGAGAAGATAAGCCGCGCCCGCCTTGCCCTTGAGGATTGGCCGGGTCGCCGTGTTCGTGGCGTTGTCCATGCCATATTGCTGGACGGCGAAGCCTTGCAGTCGGTTTCCAGAGTTCATATGCACATTGCCGACAATGTAACTGCCTGCGTCGACCCAGCAGGTTTTATTGGCGGCGAGGCAGTTATTGAAGGCGGCGGTGTCGTCGTTCGCGTCAGCGCCATTCGCGCCATAATCCGAAACCGATGCGATGACGACGGCCTGCGTCGGCGACGAGAAAGCAAGGAGCGACAAGGCAAGCGCGATCAGAAAGCGTTTCATAATATTCTCCCAATATTTGGCCCTCGAAATCCGGCAGTGTCATAAAATCTATAGCCTGGCCGGGCAGGCCGAAGTCTGCCCGAGCATGTTATGCAAGCATTGAATGCCTTGCCGGTGGGTGAGCGCTACTCCACCGGCTCCACCGCCGTAATCTCGATCCCGAATCCCGACAGTCCCACAAACGCCCGCGGCTTTGCGGATGAAGACCGCAGGCGGATCGACGACACGCCGATGTCCTTCAAAATCTGCGCGCCGAGGCCGACGTCGAGCCATTGCCGCTTGCGCGTCTCTTCGGCGTTCTCGTCCGGGAGGCCGACCACATTGGTCGGCACGCCGGCCGCGCCGTCGCGCAAATAGACGAGCACGCCATGCCCCTCGCGGGCGAAGCGCGCGAGGGTCTTCTTGATGGTCGGCGCGCCGCCCATGACGTCGGCGAGAATATCGGCGCGATGCAGCCGCGCCGGCACGTCGCGGCCGTCGCCGATCGCGCCCATCACAAAGGCGAAATGCTGCACGCTGTCGAAGGGCGTGACATAGGCGTGGCCGGTGAGATCGCCATATTCCGTATGCACCGGGAAGGTGGCGACGCGCTCGACGAGCTTCTCGCGCGCCTGGCGGTAAGCGATAAGATCGGCGACCGAGACAAGCTTGAGGCCGTGCTTTTGCGCGAATTCGACGATCTGGGAGCCGGTCATCACCGTGCCGTCGTCATTGGCCAATTCGCAGATGACGCCGACCGGCGGCAGGCCGGCGAGCCGGCACAGATCCACCGCGGCTTCCGTATGGCCGGAGCGCATCAGCACGCCGCCGTCCTTGGCGATGAGCGGGAAGACATGGCCCGGCCGCACGAAATCGCCCGCGCCCATATTGCCGTTGGCCAGCGCGCGCACCGTATTGCAGCGCTGCTCGGCGGAGATGCCGGTGGTGAGCCCATGGCGCACGTCGACCGAGACGGTGAAGGCCGTGCCGAGCGGCGCGTCGTTCTGCGCCACCATGGGCGCAAGATGGAGCCGCCGCGCCTCTTCGAGCGTCAAGGGCGCGCAGACGATGCCGCAGCAATTGCGGATGATGAAGGCCATTTTCTCGGGCGTGCAGAGCGACGCCGCGATGACGAGATCGCCCTCGTTCTCGCGATCGTCGTCGTCGGTGACGACGACAATCTCGCCGCGCGCAATGGCCTCGATGGCCTCGGTGATGGAGTGGGACAAGCGGGTCTCCAAAAGGCGCCGGACGGCGCCGCTCCCGCATATGTAGCGGCGCAGGCGCGCCGATTCAAATCGCGCTCATTCGCTCGGCTGGGCGCTCGCGATGCGCGGCGCGCCGCAGTTGGCGCAGGGGAGGAAGTGGAGCTGCCCCGCCGGAAGGCCGTTCGTCGGCTCGCGGCGGGCAGGGGCGTCGACGGCGTCCGTGGAGACGAGCTTGATTTGGATATTGTCGCCGATATGCAGGCCCGTATCCTCGATCCATTCGACGCTTTGCTCCCCGGAGGGATCGGAGGAGTCGATGCCGCCCACGCGCAGATCGAGGCCCTCGATGGCAGGGCCGCCGGCGAGGAGGGAGGGAGTTCCGGCTCCCTTGCCGACCCAGGTGAGCATGAAGGAAATGACGCCGTTCTCGTTGACGCCAGCCGTTGCGAGCTTCTCGCCGTTCTTCCAGATTTCGAAGCCGAGCAATCTAGCCTCCTGCCCTTGTCACTCCGCAATGAATGCGCGCAATATCTTGACAATTAGAAACGGTTTTTCGCAACAATTTTATCGAAATGCGGGCCTTGCCCGTTTCCTCGAGCTCCGAAAGGGCTTCATGCGCATCGCTCACCGACGGTTAACCACAGCGCTTGCGCTGAGCCTGATCTGCGCCGCGCCGCGCGCCGCCAACGCCGCCTGTGCGGAGATGTCGCAAGCGGGCGCCTCCTATACGGTCTGCGACTATGACGCGCGGAAAGCGGCGATCAGGCTGTTTCTGCGTGACGCGCGGGGGGAAACCTATGGCGCTTTCTCCCGTCTCGCCGATGATCTTTCTTCGAAAGGGCAGAGCCTCATCTTCGCGATGAACGCGGGGATGTATGGCGAGGATTTTTCTCCCGTTGGCCTCTATGTCGAGGCGGGCAAAATGTCGCATGCCGCGAATACGGCGAATGGCGCGGGTAATTTTCACCTGAAGCCGAACGGGGTCTTCTGGATCGACGGCGCAAGGGCCGGCGTCACGGAGACAGGGCGGTTCTTAAGATCGGGCGTGCGCCCCGCCTACGCCACGCAATCCGGGCCGATGCTGCTGATCGGCGGGCGGATCAATCCGCATATTCACGAGAGTGGGACGTCGGAGAAGTTTCGCAACGGCGTCGGCGTCTTCGACGGGCATGTCGTACGCTTCGCCATCTCGAACCAGCCGGTCACCTTCCACCAATTCGCATCGCTGTTTCGCGATCGGCTGAAATGCGCGGACGCGCTCTTTCTCGACGGCGGCTCTGCTTCGGCGCTCTACGCGCCCTCGATCTCGCGCCACGATCGGTTTCATCCGATGGGGCCGCTGATTGGCGTTGTGGAGAAGGCGGCGCGCTGAGGTTTATCTAAGCGCTCATGAGCGCGCCGACATGCGCCGCGACGGACGCCGCCAGATCGGGCGGGCGATAGCCGCCTTCGAGCAGCGATACGATGCGGCCCTCACAGCGCCGCGCCGCGATTTCCATGATGCGCAGCGTCGCCTCGCGAAAATCCGCTTCCACGAGACGCAGCCCGCCGAGCGGATCGTGAAGATGCGCGTCGAAGCCGGCGCATATGATGACAATATCCGGCCGGAAGGCGTCGAGGCGCGGAAGGATGCGCGCCTCGAGCGCCGCGCGAAAGGCTTCGCCGCCATCTCCTTTGCGCAGCGGCGCATTGACGATGTTGTCGTAAGCGCCGGTCTCCGTAACGGCGCCGGTGCCGGGATAAAGCGGCATCTGATGCGTCGAGCAATAAAGGACGTTCTTCTCGCTCCAGAAAATTTCCTGCACGCCGTTGCCGTGGTGGACATCGAAATCGATGATGCCGACGCGCTCGGCGCCATGCGCCGCTAACGCGTGGCGCGTGGCAATGGCGGCGTTGTTGAAGAAGCAGAAGCCCATCGGCGCTTCGGCGCGCGCATGATGGCCGGGCGGGCGCGCGGCGACGAAAGCGTTGTGCGCCTGCTTTTTCATGACGGCGTCGACCACTGCGACGGCGCCGCCGGCGGCAAGATAGGCGGCGCGTAGCGTTCCCGTGCTCATGACGAGGTCATTGCCGAGGCGCGCGGCGCCCTCCTTGGGCGCGGCTTGCTCCAGATGCGCAAGATGCGCGGCCGAGTGAACGCGCAGCAGCGCCTCGCGCGACGCTTCGCTCGCTTTGAGACGAGAGAGCGCGGCGAAGCCGGGCTCGCCGAGTTGGGAGAAGATTGCTGTCAGCCGCGCGGGACTGTCGGGAAAGCCGGGGCCGGGATCGTGTTCGAGTTCGGCCGGGTTGGAGACGAAGAGCGTAGACGAGGCCCCCGCCTGCGCGCCGACGGCGGCGAGGCTTGCGGCGCCGGCGAGGGCGGCGCGGCGGGTGATCGAGGCCATGATTGGGGCTCCCTTCTGAAATTTCCGCTGCGCCTCATCGATTGTGTTCGTGGCAGGCAGAGGCGGCGGCCCCATACCTCCCCGTTGCACTACGCCGTCATGGCCGGGCTCGTCCCGGCCATCCACGCCGCGCAGTGACGGCTCGTGTTGGGCGGGAGGACGCCAATCTCGAAAAATTATCCACTCGCATGTCGCCCGGATCGGTCTTTGGCGTAGAGCCGGTCCTGTCCGTGGCTGGGCCGTGCCCCTCGGCGTGGGTGGCCGGGACAAGCCCGGCCATGACGTCCCCGAAATATGTGACTCGCTTAGCCCGTTAAAGGGAGCGCTTCGCTCATCCGCACTGCCCCCTGTGCCGCAAAAAGTGGTCCGCCAGCACGCAGGCCATCATTGCCTCTCCCACCGGCACGGCGCGGATGCCGACGCAGGGGTCGTGACGGCCCTTGGTGACGATCTCCGTCTCATTGCCCGCGCGGTCGATCGTGCGGCGGGGCGTCAGGATCGAGGAGGTGGGCTTCACCGCGAAGCGCGCCACGATCGGCTGGCCTGTCGAGAGCCCGCCGAGCACGCCGCCGGCGTGGTTCGACAGGAAGGTCGGACCGGCGCGCATCTCGTCGGCGTTTTCCTCGCCCGTCAGCTCCGCGGACGCGAAGCCGTCGCCGATCTCGACGCCCTTCACGGCGTTGATCGACATCATGGCCGCGGCGAGATCGGCGTCGAGCTTGCCATAGAGCGGCGCGCCCCAGCCGGCCGGCGCGCCTTCGGCCACAACCTCCACAACGGCGCCGATGGAGGAGCCCGCCTTGCGCACGCCGTCGAGATAGTCGGCCCATTGCGCGGCCATGACGGCGTCGGGGCAGAAGAGCGGATTGCGCTCGACTTCCGCCCAGTCGAAGCGGGCGCGGTCGATCTTATGCGGCCCGATTTGCACCAGCGCGCCGCGGATCGAGACGTTGGGAATAACTTTGCGCGCCACCGCACCGGCGGCGACGCGCGCCGCCGTCTCGCGCGCCGATGAGCGCCCGCCGCCGCGATAGTCGCGAATGCCGTATTTCGCCTCATAGACGTAATCGGCATGTCCGGGACGGTATTTATTGGCGATCTCGCCATAGTCCTTCGAGCGCTGGTCGGTATTCTCGATCATGAGCGCGATGGGCGTGCCGGTCGTCACTTGCCGGCCCTCGGCGTCGGTGAAGACGCCGGACAGGATTTTGACGTCGTCCGCCTCGCGCCGCTGCGTGGTGAAGCGCGACTGCCCGGGCTTGCGCTTGTCGAGGAAGCCCTGGATGTCGGCCTCGGTCAGCGCGATACCGGGCGGGCAGCCGTCGACGATCGCGCCGATGGCGATTCCATGGCTTTCGCCGAAAGTGGCGACTCGGAAGAGGTGGCCGAAGCTGTTGTGGGACATTGGCGCGTTCTAAGTCGCGCGGGCAGGCGGGTCAAACCCAGCGGTTCAACAGCCGCCTCAGCGCTGCGACGTGGCTGCGGGCGCCGCCGCGCCGGGCGCCGCCGGGTTCTCCAAAAGCCGGCGCAACTGCGCGACGGCCGCATTCACCAGCCCCGAGCGCGGCCGGGCCGGGCCGATCTCCACCGCGGCCATATTGGCCAGCGCCCGGGCGAGATTGTCGGTGGGGCGCCCCATTGCGTCGAACAGCGCGAGGTCGTCGTTCGGCGTCGCGGCGATTCCTTCCGAGACATGCGCGGCGTAATTGCCGATGCGCGCGAGTTCCCCCGAGCAGTCGATGGTGGGCAGGGGCGGGAGCGCCGCAGGCAAAGCGGCGAGCGAGGCCGTCGCCTCGAGGCGGGCGGCGGGCGACGGGGCCGGCAGCGCTTTGGCGCGTTGGGGCCGCGCCTCGGAAACGCCGGCCATGATCGACGGCGCAGGGATGAGGTCCGGCGCGGCGGGGGCGGCGCGTCGCGTTCCCCAGCCGACATCGCCGCGGCCATGTGCCGCGAGCCAGCGGGCCCGCAGCGTATTCTGCAAGCCGCGCGGCGCGATCCCCATCGGCACGATGCGCTGCGGCAGCATGCGCATCATGCCGGCCCGCGAGGCCGGCGCGGCGCTCAGCGTGGGGCCGGTCGCCGGGCTCGGAGCCGGCCGGGCGGCTGCTGCGGGGGGCGTCGCGCGCGCCACCACAGTCGCGCATTGCGCCGGCGCCCAGCGCTCGATAATGGCGCGGGCGCTGTGGCGCTTATAGTCGACGTAATAGCGCCGCAGCAGCAAAGCGGCGACGGCGGCGCCTTCCTCGGCCGAGGCAAAGGCGACATGGCCGTCCGCGTCGGCGGCGATCTCGCCGTTCCAGCCGGCGCTTTTCACGCACCAGTAATTATTGAGCTTCACGCAGCGCGCCGGTTCGTTGTCGTCGGCGTCGAAGGCGCGCTTGGCGGCGGCGAGCGGGCTCATATCGAGCCAGAGGGCGCTTTCGACGCGCCAATTGTCGACGGCGCGTTTCTCAGGCGCATAGGAGGGCGTCGGCGTGCGCCAAAAAAGCGCGGCGGGCGCGATGACGAGCGGCGGCGGCTTGGCGGGCGCGGCGGCGGCGATCAGCGTCACGAGCGTTTCGATCAGCATGCGCCACGCCCCCGCGCCTTTGGGTAAAACTCAGTCGGGATCGTCGGCGTCGCCGCCGAGCGCCGAGGGCGTGACGAAGCGATGCAGTCGCGCGGCGCCTCTGCGGACCTCGGCCCAATGTTCCGTATCGAAATCCAGAATGGCAAGCGCGGCCGTCGGAAAGCTCGAACGCATATGGCCGAGTTCTTTCTCGTCGCCGCTGCCCGCGAGCCAGACGGCGAGTTCGGCGAAGCCTGGATTATGGCCCACCGCCAGCAGGGTCTGCGCCTTGTCGGGCGTCTGCCGCAGCACATCGAGGAGGTGGTCGGCCTCGGCGAGATAGATCGTGTTCTCGACGACATGCGTGACATGGCCGGGAAAGGCTTGCAGCGCCAGCTCCATCGTCTGCTTGGCGCGCCGCGCGTTCGAGGCGACGGCGAGATCGGGCGTCATGCCGGCCTCATGCAGAAAGGCCCCCATGCGGCGGGAGTCGTCCTCGCCGCGCCGCGTGAGCGGGCGCTCGCGGTCTCCACCCGCTGAGTGTCGGTCGGCTTTGCCGTGGCGCAGAAGAAGCAGTCGTCGCATGGCGCCTCTCTAGCACGCATTCGAAAGCGGCGGCTATTGTCGCGCGCGCGATTTACCCAGCTCACGCCCCTTGGAATGCGGGGAGACATCGTCGCAGGCTTTACCCGGTCGGGCCCGCCGTGCAAGCTCCGCCCCGCCACCCGCCCGGGCAAGGGCCTCGAGTAAAATATCATGCAAGAGCTTAGACAACGGAAGGCGGCTCTGGCGCGCCTCGTTTTCCTCGGCCTCGTCGCCGCGGCGGCCCTCGCGCCGCTTGCCCCGCGCGCGGGCGAGAGCGACATCGTCCTGGATAATCTTACCTTTACGGTCGACGCCACGACCTATCGCATTCCCCACCTGGAGCTCAAAGGCGCTTCCCTGTCGGCCATTGATCTCGCCGATCTCTTCAAGGGCGACGCAAAAGCTGTGGATGGACGGCTTGCGCGCCTCTCCGCCAAAAGTCTTCGCATTCCCGCGCTCACCAGCGAGACCAGGGCCGGAGGCGTCGTCGAGCGAAGCGCCTATCGCGACATCGACGCCGCCGA
Organism: Methylocystis sp. JR02; assembly: GCF_030063565.1. Classification (NCBI taxonomy): domain Bacteria; kingdom Pseudomonadati; phylum Pseudomonadota; class Alphaproteobacteria; order Hyphomicrobiales; family Methylocystaceae; genus Methylocystis; species Methylocystis sp. JR02. The sequence goes on from NZ_JASIRC010000001.1 coordinate 520,038, forward strand.
CGTCGTCGCAGGCAGGGTCGCGGTCCTGCGGGCGGCCGGCGCCGAGCAGACGGTGGAAAAACCGGATGGCGGCGCGCAGCATTATCTCTGGGGCGCGAGCGTCGCCAAGGGCATCGACCTGCGCCAGCTTGCCTATCTCGCGCTCGCGACGCGGCTCGATTCGCAGGAGGCGACGAAGCCAGTCGTCGATGAGGAAAGCGTCGAGCAGCTCGTTATCGAGGACAAGGCCGGGGGGATGACGACCACGATTGGCCGTCTCGCCGTCACGGGCGTGAAGGGCAGGGCGCTGCCTTTCCCTCTCCCGCAGCTTCGCGACCGGCTGGCGAAATTCGACGCCGACAAGGCGGAGGCCGATCCGGCGCTGCTGAAGGACGTGATCGACGCGGCGGCTTCTTTCGACGTGGCGTCGCTGGACATTCGTGAGATTGCCGCCACGGGCAAGGGCGCGCCGGCAGAGAGCCCCTATACGGTGAAAATCGGCCGCATCGCCGCCAGCGGCGTCGCCAATGGCGTGCTCGGAAGCCTCGCGCTGGAGGATCTCTCGCTCGTCGCCTCCGACGGCGGTCGGCTGGCGCTGAAGCGCTTCGGCCTGCGCGACGCGCGCCTCGCTTCTCTCGTCGAAAGCCCCTTTCCTCAGGTCGGCCATATCGAAGCCAAGGGCCTCGACGGCGATCTCCCAGACGCGCGGCTGGGCGAGAGCGCGCGCATGAAATTCAGCCTCGCGGGCGCCGAGGCGGATTTCGCGGACTTCCGCGAGATTGCGCCGACCAAACTCTCCGGGCGCATGGACCGGCTGGTTATCGACCTCGCGTCGCGCGGCGAAGCGCCGTCGACGGCGCAGTTTCTGGCGCTGGGCTATCGCACTCTCGATCTCTCGGCCTCGCTTGCCGGCGAATGGCGTGAGAAGACTCAGGAGGCGGTTTTTTCGCCCTTGCGCGTCGAAGGGAAGGACATGGGCGCGGCGACGCTCAATGTGACTTTCGGCGGCGTCTCGGCGGCGGTTTTTTCGCCCATGGCGATCGTCTCCAAGGCGGCATTGCTGGCGTCGTCGCTGAAATCGGCGGAGTTGACGCTGGACGGCGGCGCGCTGGTCGAGCGGGTGCTGGCGCTCGAATCGAAAACCGAGAAGAAGCCGGTCGACAAGCTGCGCGCCGACTACGCCAAAACGGCGGCCGCCGCCGTTGCTGTGGTGTTCGGCGGCGGCGAGAAGGCGCGCAAGATCGCCGACGCCGTGGCCGCCTATGTCATGAAGCCCAAGCGGCTGCATGTGCGCCTCGTCTCCGAGAAGGGCGTCAATGCGCTGGACGCGATGGCGCGCAGGCCGGGGGACATATTGGAGAGCATGGAGGTGGAGGCGGTCGCCGAGAGGTAATATCGTTTCCGTTTGAAGAGCTGGGACTGGCTTCTCATTCCCGACGGGCCGAAGGCCCGATCGGGAATCCAGAGTAACAAAAGCGCTGGTTTGGCTCTGGATGCCCGATCGCTCGCAGCACGAGCGTCGGGAATGGCGCCAAACTAATCAAGCGGATCTCGTATAAACCGCCTCAATCCGCGCCGCCCAAGGAAATGCCGATCTCGACCAGGACGGGGCCAGTTTTTGCAGCGCGGCGCCCGCCATTTTCATCGCTGTCATTTCCGCTTAAAATACCTGCGGATGGGCAAAAAGCGCCGAAAAATCGGCCACGCTCACCTGAAGAGGGGAGAACAATGTTGCATGCTCTGATTGCCGACGCACAGACGAGGCTCGACGAAGCGCGTCGCCAGCTACGCCTCGCCGCCATCAACTTCGAGGTTCCCGACGACGAGTTGCTGGCGCTGCGCGCCGACGCCCGGAAAATCTATGACGAGCTCGCGGCGCTCGATCGTAAGAAGTTGAAAAAAGGTCTGCTGGGCTTGTTCAAATTCTGGTGAGCCGCCTGCGCTGACGATTTGCGTCTTGCTTCCGGAGCCGCCGCGCCCTCCATATCAGCGCATGAGGGCGCGGCGTGCGCCGCCCGCTTTCAGGTGAGGAAGCAAGATGATCAGCCCGGACACCCCTCCCGGAACGGAGGTCGTCTGCGTCGAAGCCCGGCCCGGACGCTATGGCGACGGCGGCCTGCGGCGTGGCGCTATTTACACGGTCGAGCGCATCGCGCCGGCGATCGACGGCGGCTATGTCGTGGTCCTGGGCGAAATCCCGCCCTGGCAGACCTATACGCCGCCCTGGGGACTCGTGGGGATCGGCTTCGAGCTGCGGCGGTTCCGTTATCTCGACATTCCCAGCTCTCTGACGGAGCTTCTCGAGCACGCCCCGCGCGAAACCGAGGCGGCGTAAAGACTATTCGATCGGCGGAGCCTCGGGCAGCAAAGGGGCCGCGGCGCCCGAGCGGCGAATGAAGGCTTGGGGATCGGGCGCGAGGCGCAGCTCGTCCCACCCGCCGGCGAGATCGAAAGCGATCTGCAGGCCCTTGTCGCGCGGCTTGCCGGCGGCGTCAGCCTCCTGGGCGGCGGCTTTCAGCGACAGGATGCGCTCCGCGAGATTGGCGCTCCCTTCGAAGCGCAAGGCGAAACCGGGCCCATGGGCCGCGCCCTCGCTCAGCGCGCCGACGCCGTTTTCGATGAGGAGACTCAGGCGCGCATTCTGAAGCGCCGAGCTGCCCGAGCGGGCGGCCTGGGCGCTGGAGAGCGGGCGCTTCTCAAAGCGGCGAAGCGCGCGTTCGAAATCCACGCCGGTGATTTCGCCGTCGCTCAAGGCCGCCGAAAACCTGCCGTTCAGACTGTGCATCATGTCGGCGACGGCGGCGCCCGAGGCGTCGAGCGCGAGCGAGGAATCGAGCGCGCCGCCGAGCGTCTGCGTGCCGAGCGCGTCCCAGAGCAGGGCGCGGGCGTCGACGCCGGCGGTCTGCGCCGAGGCGTGCACGGCCAGCGCGCCGTCGGCCGGCTTGAAGGTGGCGTGCGCCTTCAGCGCGCCCCGATAGGCCCGGGCCTCGGCCAGCGAGAGGTCGAGCACGCCGTCGCGCAGCGCAAGGAAGATGCGGGCTTCGTCGATCGTGAGCCGACCAAGCCTGGCGTGGCGGGCGGTGACGTCGAGGTCGACGTCGACCCCGGAAAGATTGGGCGGATCGAGCGGCTCGCGGCTCCATTGCCCATCGGGCCCGAGCAGAGGCGGCGCATCGGCGAGCATCGGCTTCAGCGCCACGAAATCGCTTTTCAAGGCGGCCGTCAGGCGGGGCTTGCCGTCGTCGTCGCGTAAGGTGAGGTCGCCCTCGAACGCATTGCCGTCGACCTGGACCTGCAGATCTTTGAGCGCGGCTTCTCGCGCCGTGATCACCGCCTGGGCGGAAAGCCGCGCATCGCCGAAGGGGCCGGGCAGGGGCGCATCGAGATCGAAGAGAGTGAGCGCCTGTCGCACCGAGGCGGCTGAACCGGCGACGCGCCCCGCGTAACGCGCATTGGCGCTCGCTTCCGCCACGCCTTGCGCCTCGAGCTTCAGGCTTTCGCCATCGAGCCGGGCGGTGACGACCGAAGGATCGCCGCGCAGGAGCATGCCGGGCCGCGCGACCCAGAGAATGAGCTGCAGACGCTCGCCGCGCCAATCGAAGGCGCTGGTCAGCGCCGCCGGCTCGCCGATCTTGCGCCAGTCGAGCGTCGCCGACACGCGATCCGCGGCGTAGTCTTTTCCGTTTCGTCTCAACCTCAGCGAACCGTCGACGAGGTTGAGGACGCCTAGCCGGAAATTATCGGCCTTCTGCGCGGCCGGGCTCGCCGGCTGGGTGGCGGCGGCGCGCGCGGCGGCGCCGGGTGCGTCAATCGGCTTCTGATCGAGGTCGACCTTGATACGCGGGCGTATCAAGGTGATCGAATCGACGTCGAGCCGGCCGGAGAGAAGCGGCAACAGCTTCAGCCCGCCGAAAAGCTCTTCCGCCTGGATGACGAGGGCGCCGTTGTGATCGGCGAAGACGACCCCTTCGATCGACACGCTGGGGCGGGGCGCCAGCAGGAGGCGCGGCTTGCCATGCGCCTGGATGTAGAGGCCCGTCGCGTCCTGGAGCTGTGCGGCGATGGCGGATTGCGCGGCTGTCGAGGAATAGAGCCAGGGAGCGACGGCGACCGCAGCGCCGCAGACGCCGAGAAGCGCCGTCAGCGCGCCGATCAGCAGGTTGCGCTTGTTCGCGGCAACCCACGCAAACCTGCCTCGCGCGCTGGGCGCCTGCTTGGGATCGCCTTCCGCATCCGACGACAAGCTCATCTCTCCTTGGCTTTCATTTGTTCTCGCGGGCAAGCGCGGCGATAAAGTGGCGGGAACGAAATATGGCTCCCTGTGTCACACATCCTGGGGCCCGTCATGGCCGGGCTTGTCCCGGCCACCCACGCCGAGGGGCAAGGCTAACAAGACGCGTTATTACTGCGGATGAAGATCCTGCAGGGCTTTGGAGGCTCAAGGCCCCGTTCCTTTCGTCGTTGCGAATGTTCCAATTGCTCTCCGGCATTGGCTGATGTTGCGCGGCGTGGATGGCCGGGACAAGCCCGGCCATGACGCATGCGCCGGCACGCGACGCGGGGGAGGGCCCGGCAGGCGTCGTTAGCCGCTTCGCGCGAGAGCGAGCTGCTCGCGCAACGTCCGGAGGATCTCTTCGACATAAAAAGGTTTTTCGATAATCGGCCGAAGCAGATAGCTTTCGGGAAGCCCGGCACGCCCGCAACCTGTCGTAAAGACGAAAGGAATTTGGCGCGCGGAAATTGCGTCGGCGACCGGATCGATCCTGTCCGGTCCAATGTTCACGTCGAGAAGCGCGATGTCGAAGGCGGCGGTTCGCGCAAGCAGCAATGCCTGGGACAAAGTGCGGGCCGAGCCGGCGACGACAAGGCCGAAATCCGTCAGCGTTTCTTCCAGAGCGAGCGAGATATAGGGATCATCTTCGACAATCAGCACCCGGCGTCCGAGCAGGGGGTCGCTCGGCCGTTGCGGCGCATCGCTCGATGCGCCGCCGGGTCTGGGGTGTGGCGCGTCCGAGACAGACATAAGCAAGGATCGTGCGGCCGTTCACCGCACGAGTCCAGCGCTCGCCTCAAAAGCTTGTCGACTGTTGCAATTCAGTCGCAGTCGGCGCGGCTGATTCTCCTCGCGCCCCAAAGCGCCAGCGCAAGCCAGGCGATGATGGTCAGCGAGCCGCCGGTCGGCGCGGCGAAGGGAAAGAGCTTTCCCCCCAGATAGACGCGCGCCGCGAGGTCGGCGGAAAACAACGTCACGCCGGCCTGCAGGGCAAAAGCGGCGCTCGTCAAAAGGCCGGGAAAGAGCGGCTTGTTGCGCGTCAGCGCCGAGAGCCCTAATCCCACGCCGGCGTGGATCATCAGGAACTGGCTCGCGGTCGCGAGCAGGGGATTGGCGTCGACATGCGCGGCCGCCGCGGCGAGAGACACGCCGGCCGCGCCCTGCAGCGCCGCGATGGTTGCAATGATCGCGCCTTTATTCACGCGGGTTCTCCTCTCGGCGCTCAATAGGCGTTTTCAGCCTTGAGGAGCGCGAATGGCGTCATCGCCAGGATATAGACGTCGAGCAGAATGGACCAGTTTTCGATGTAATAGAGGTCGCATTCGACGCGCTTTTGAATCTTTTCGGGCGTGTCGGTTTCGCCGCGCCATCCGTTGATCTGCGCCCAGCCGGTGATGCCGGGCTTGACGCGATGGCGGGCGAAATAGCCGTCGACGACCTCTTCATAGACGTGCTCGGCGGCGCGCGCGATGATCGCATGCGGACGCGGGCCGACAAGCGATAGATTGCCTTTGAAGACGACATTGAAGAGCTGCGGCAGTTCGTCGAGCGAGGTCTTGCGGATGAAGCGGCCGACGCGCGTAACGCGCGGATCGTTACGGGTCACTTGTTTCGCCGCAGAGTGGTCGAGCTTGTCGACATACATCGAGCGAAACTTATAGACCTCGATATTCTCGTTGTTGAAGCCGTGGCGCAGTTGCCTGAACAGGATCGGTCCGGGCGAGTCGAGCTTCACGGCGATGGCGATGAGCGCCATGATCGGCGCGGCGAGGATCAGGCACATCGCGCCGACGACCCTGTCGAAGATATTCTTGAGGACGACGTCCCAGTCCGCGATCGGCTTGTCGAAAATATCGATCACCGGAACATTGCCGATATAAGAATAAGAACGCGGACGGAAGCGGAGCTTATTTGTGTGCGCCGCCAGCCTTATGTCGATCGGCAGCACCCAGAGCTTGCGCAGCATCTCCAAAATGCGTTCCTCGGCCGTGATCGGCAAAGTGAAGATGATGAGGTCGATGCGCGTATGACGCGCGAAGTCGACGAGATCAGCAACGGCGCCGAGCTTGGGATAGCCGGCGACGACATCGGGCGAGCGCGCGTCGGCGCGGTCGTCGAAAAGGCCGAGAATGCGCAGATCGCCGCTTTCCTGCGCGGCAAGCTCCCGCAGGACCGGATCGGCCAGTTCGCCGCCGCCAACGATCACCGTGCGGCGCTCGAGCTTGCCCTGGCGGGTGAGGACGCGGACAATGACGGAAAGCGCCAGCCGCTCGCCGGCAAGCAGCGCGAGACCGAGCGCATACCAGCCGAGGAGCCAGACGCGCGAGAAAGAATCGTCGAGCTTGAAGAAGAACAGGGCGACAAGGGCGAAGATAAAGACGAGCGACCAGGCGGCGGCGGCCTTCATCCCGTCGCGGATCGGCGCGCGGAAGGACGCCGTCGAGTAAAGCCCCAAAGATTGCATGACCGCGACCGCCGCCAGCGCCATCGCCGGCATCACCAGATAATAGTCGAGCGACCTTCCCCAGTTCGGCGCGACATGCAGCTCGTGAACCAGAACGCCGGCGCCAAGAAGCATGACGAGCTCGATGAGCCGCACGCTCCCGGCGAGCACAATCGGCGAATAGGCCTTTCCGGGCGTGCTGTTGCTGGCGATTTCGGCCAGCGTCGGGCTCAACGAGGCTTTCTCGCTCGTCTCCTTGTCGGCGCGGTCTTTATCATGAGGCCCGCCCTTCATGTCGCCGGCGGCAAAAGCGCCCATTTCTTTCTCTCCAAATTTAAAAAACGCCGCCAGATGAGGCGCGCATGCGCGCAGACGCGAGCGCGTCGCGATACCCGCGCAGCACGCCTTCATTCATGGAGGCGACAGTGAAGCGCGCGCGAATGACATCCGCCATGCGTTGGGCGAGCGCCGCGCGCGCCTCGGGCGGCGTCTCCAGCATCTCGCGCATGGCGGCTGCGAGCGCAGGCGCATCATGCGGCGGAACGAGGCGATGCGCCTCTTCCCCGTAGATTTCCGGCACGCCCCCGACATTGGTCGCGACGACAGGGATTCTTGCCGCGATGGCCTCCAGGACGATGTAGGGCAGAGACTCGGCGCGGCTGGGGACGATGAGAATGCGGCCGCAACGCAGCGCGTCGCGCGTGGGCATGCGCGGGAGGAAGCGGACGCGGGGCGTGAGGCCGAGGCGATCGGACAAATCGCGAAAGGCGGCTTCGTCCGGTCCGGAGCCGACGAGCGCGAGGCTGAGATGGTCGGGCAGAGCGCGAAAGGCGTGAAGCAATTCCTCGACGCCCTTGGCCGTTCGAATTTCGCCGACGAACAAAAAATCCGCGGCGTCTGGCGCGGGAAGCGCCGGCTCGAATTCGCTCGGCGCGAGACCGTTGTGGACGACGGGCGTCAGCGCGCGCGGCGGCTCGACCGCTTCATGAAAGCGCCGCCGCGCAAAATCACTCTCGAATGGCATCAGATCCGTCACGCGGCCCATTATGCGCTCCGCGGTAAAGAAAACTTGTCCGGAAAGCGTGTTTGTCCGGAAATGTAGGCTTCCGCCATGCGGCGTGTAAACGCGCGCCAGCGGTCGCGCCGGCTTGGGAAACAGGGGCGCCAAGGCCGGAAGGCGCGCATAGAGCCCGCCTTTGGCGCCGTGCCCGTGAACGATGTCTGGAGACAGGCTTTGGATCAGGCGGGCAATCCGCCAGCCCGCCACGAGATCGCCGGGGTGGGGCAGGCGCCGCATCGGAAAGCGGCTTATTCCAAGCGCAAGATGGGGCGAAAGCTCGGCGAGCGCGCGCGCCGCAGCCTCGCCGCCGGTCAGAGAATCCGCGACAAGGCCCACGCTATGGCCGTCCTGCGCCTGCGCGCGCGCGAGGTCGGCGACATGCCTGAACAGGCCGCCGACCGGCGCGCGCATTACATGCAGAACGCGCAGCGCCTCATGTCCATCCATATTGTTTCGCAAGGGGCCACAACCGCCCTTTCGGTTAGAAAATTCGTTCTTTGACAGTGATTGTGTCGCCGGGCCTGACCGGCGTATCGAGCGGCACGCGGCCGGTGACGGGATAGCCGTCGATCATGCGCGTGATGTCCACGCCGCCTTGATAGCCGCGCGGGCTGAAGCCGCCCGCGATGGCGACGGCCGTGCGTGCGGTCATGCCCTCGAGGAAGGGATATTGGCCGGCGGTCGTCACTTCCCCGAGCACGAAGAAGGGCCGGAAAGCTTCGACCTCGACGGAAACCCGCGGTTCGCGGATGAAGCCGTTGCGCAGCCGGGCGGCGATCTCGCGCTCGACGTCGGGCACGGTGCGGCCCTGCACGGGCACGGACCCGATGAGCGGCATGGCGATGCGCCCCGCGCCATCGACCGAATAGCTGTTTGAAAGCGAGTCCTGGCCGAAAACGATCACCCGCAACCTGTCGCCGGCGGCGAGGGTGTAGGGGGCGTCGGCGGTGGCGACGAGGAGCTCCCCCGATAAGTGCCAGGCGCCGCGCAGGACGACAGAAAAGCGCTCGTCATCATTGCCATCGCCAAGGCAAGCGTCTTGCGGGCGACCCTCTTCGAGGCGAGTATCTTCGCCATTTCGGTTCCGTGCCTTGTAAACAAATCAAAAGACCGCCGCAGGGCGACGGCTTCCTTTTATTGCTTCATGGTTAACAAACTTTGACCTGGCCGGCCGGGCGCGGCTTAACCCCGCCTCAACCATAATTTCGTATGACCTCAACGCTTCATCTTCGGAGTAAGCCATGCGTTCGGGCGTTCCATCAGAAACAGAGGCCACGACGGGCGAGATCGATCTGTCCGGAATCGGCCGCGCGCTCGCCAGAAAACGGTGGTGGGTGATCGGCCCGACGCTCGTGGCGTTCGTCGGCGCGTTCGCCTTCGTCAATCTCGTGAAGCCGCGCTACACGTCGGACGCCAAGCTCCTTCTTGAAAATCAGGACAGTTTTTTTACGCGCGTCGACAAGGGCGAGCGCGTCTCCGCCACCGAGCCCGACGCCGAAGATGTGCAGAGCCAGATCCAGCTTCTCACCTCGCGCGACCTTGCGCGCCGCGTGATCAAGCAGCTCGGTCTGCAGGGAAATCAGGAGTTCGACCCGCTCGCCAATGGCGTGGGGGCGCTCACGCGCGTGATGGTTTTGCTCGGCATCGTGCGCGATCCCACGCGCATGTCGCCAGAGGACCGCATTTTGGAAAAATTCGGCGAAAAGCTCGCCGTGCTCTCGCCGACCAAGACGCGCGTTCTTTCCATCGAATTCTCGTCTCGCGACCCCGACCTCGCCGCCCGCGGCGCCAACGCCGTCGCCGACGCCTATATCGAAATGCAGCAGGAAGCGAAGCGCGATCTGGCGCGCTCGGCCGCGCAGTCGCTCGCGACGCTCGTCTCCGACCTCCATACGCGCGTCGCCGAGGCCGAAGCCAAAGTCGAGGATTATCGCGCCAAAACCGGTCTTCTCGTCGGCTCGAACAATACGGTCATTTCGACGCAGCAGCTCGGCGAGCTGAACAATCAGCTTTCCATCGCGCGTGGCGCGCAGGCGGATGCGCAGGCAAAGGCCAATCTTCTGCGCGACATGCTGCGTCAGAACCGCATCGGCGACATTCCGGACGTCGCCAATAATGAAGTCATGCGCCGTATCTTCGAGCAGCGGGTCGCCTTGCGCGCACAGCTTGCGCTGGAGTCGCGCACGCTGCTGCCACAGCATCCGCGCATCAAGGAGCTGAACGCGCAGCTCTCCGATCTCGACATGCAATGGCGCGCCGCCGCAGAGCGCACGGCGCACACGCTCGAAAACGACGCCCGCATCGCCTCGGCGCGCGTCGAAAATCTCACCCGCGCGCTCGAAGATCAAAAGCGCGTCGCCGGCGCCGCCGGCTCGGAGGAAGTGAAACTGCGCGATCTCGAGCGGGGCGCGCGGCTCCTCAAAGATCAGCTCGAAGCCGAGACGGCGAAATATCAAGAGGCGGTGGCGCGCGAGCGCGTGAAGGCGACGCCGGCCGACGCTCGTATTATTCAGCGCGCGCTGGCGCCGCAGATTCCCTCCTTCCCGAAGAAAATTCCGATCACAGCTTTCGCAACGCTCGCCGCTTTCATTCTTTCCGCGGGCGCGGTCGTCGCCGGGGAATTGCTCAGCGGACGCGCGCGCGCATCGTCGCGAGATTTTGTGGAAGGGGATGCGCCGGAAACGCCGCCTCCGGCGTCGCCGGCGCCGGCCGGCCCGGCTCCTGCCGGCGGACCCGCGCCCGCCAAGACAATCGACACAGGCTGGCGGAGAAGCGACGCCGACGCCTTGCGCCGGATCGAGAGCGCGCGCGCCGTCAGCTCCTGCGTGAAGGTGCTGGTGACGCCCTGCGAGGCAGGCGGCAAGCCGATCGAGACCGCGATTGCCTTGGGTCGCAGCCTCGCGCGGCGCGGACGCACGCTGCTCGTCGCGGCCGACGCCGGCGTCCGCAGCCTCGACGCGCTCGTGCATTCGCCGGGCCGCACGCCCAAAGGTCTGTCGGATCTGTTGACGGGCGGGGCGGATTTCACCGAGGCGATCCATCGCGACATCGGCTCGCGTCTCCATGTGATGCCGGGCGGCGTCGCGGAGGGCGCGGAGCGGGACGACCTTTCGCTCGTTGTCGCGGCGGTCGCGCACACTTATGACTTCGTGGTGTTCGCGGCGTCGGCGACGCAAGCGCTCGACCTCGCCTGGCATGTCGACCTCGCCTTCGTGCTCGGCGGGGACGCCACTGCGGAAGCCCTGCGCGCCACGCTCGCGGAAGAGGGCGCCGATGCGCATCTTCTCGAAGACGCTGCGAGCCTCGATGAACTCGCCGCCTGATACTATGGGAGCGCTCACGCGCGCGCGTGGCGGCGGGCAGGTCAGTCTCCCGAAAGGCTGAGCGGCTAAGAGCGATCATCGGCATCATTTTTGGCGGGGACGCTGGTGCAAGACGCTCAATCGCTCGATCATTCGACTGCCCCCAACGTCGCCGAGACGCTCCGTCTGCTGGTGGAAACCGAGATCAAGCGCATATTCGGGATGGGCCTGTTTCCTTGCGACGGCGCCAATCTCGACGCGGTCGCGCCGCTCGCGGCGGGAGTCGACACGGCCATCTTCGTCTCCCAGCATCTTCCCGAGGCGGCGAAATTCCCCAATGCCGGCGCTTTGCTCGACGAGGCGATGCGCCGCCGCGAAGTCGACGGCCTGATCCTCGAATTTGGAGTCTTCTCCGGCCGGACCATCAATCGTCTTGCCGCTCAGACATCGCAGCAGATATTCGGTTTCGACAGCTTCGAAGGGTTGCCGGAAGACTGGCGGCCCGACGTCGGCAAAGGGGCCTTTCGCGCAGGGCTTCCGAGCGTCGCGCCCAACGTCGAATTGGTCGTCGGTTGGTTCGATAAGACGTTGCCGGAATTTCTCGAGCGGCGTGACGGGCCCGCGTCGCTCATTCACGTCGACTGCGATCTCTATTCGTCGAGCAAGACTGTCTTCGATTGCTGCAAGGAGCGAATTGTAGCCGGGACCATTTTGGTCTTCGACGAATTCTTCAACTATGTCGGCTGGCGCCGACATGAATATCTCGCCTTCATGGAGTTCGTCGAGGCGATGGGCGTGCGCTACGAATATATCGGCTACGTCCCTGCGCACCAGCAGGTCGCTGTGCGGATCGTATCGGTGGGCGAGCGGACCGATTGACGTGACCGAGTTGGAAGCGGCGAAAGCCAAAGCCGCTGCGGCCTATAATGCTGCGGCCGATTATTTCGACCACCCCGTCAGCTCGTTCTGGCACCGCTTCGGGCGACGCACCGTCGAGCGTCTCGGCTTGCGGGCCGGCGAAACTGTCCTCGATGTGTGCTGCGGGAGCGGCGGCTCCGCGCTGCCCGCCGCTGAAGCCGTTGGACCGCACGGCAAGGTCGTCGCGGTCGATCTTGCCGAGCGGCTCGTCGCCTTGGGGAAAACAAAGGCGCGCGAGAGAGGTCTCGGCAATATCGACTTCGAGGCGGCGGACATGCTGTCGCTTGGCTACCCGGATGCAAGCTTCGACGTCGTCGTCTGCGTGTTCGGGATTTTCTTCGTTCCCGACATGGTCGCGGCCACGAGAGAGTTGTGGCGCATGGTGCGCCCAAACGGACGGCTGGCCATCACCACCTGGGGGCCGGAACTATTCGAGCCCGCCAACGCAGCCTTCTGGGAGGCGATCCGCGACGAGCGTCCCGATCTTCTGAGGGGCTTCAATCCGTGGGAGCGGATTTCGACGCCGGCAGGCCTGCGCGAGATGCTTTTTGAAGCCGGGATCGCCGAGGCGGAGATTGTCGCGGAAGCGGGGAGCCGTCCGATCCGCTCTCCCGACGATTGGTGGCTGATCGCCATGGGAAGCGGCTATCGCGGAACGCTCACGCAGCTCGACGGCGCAACATTGGCTCGGGTGCGCGAGAGAAATCTGGCGCTTCTGGAGCGATGCGAGGCAATCACGACGAACGTGCTATACAGTGTCGCTGTCAGGTAAGTCATACCATTTCCATTTGAACTGCTCGCATCGGTCGCGTGTCATTCCCGGCGGGCTGAAAGCCCGACCGGGAATCCAGAGTCACAAAAGCGCTGGTTTACTCAGAGCCCGTCATTGCGAGCGAAGCCAAGCAATCCAGGGCGGCGACGCGGCCCTGGCTTGCTTCGTCGGCTCCGCCTCCTCGCAATGACGGCGGTGATTCCTGTGTGTCCAAACGGCGCGAGCGTCGGGAATGGCGCCGAACCAATCAAGCGGATCTCGTATCATCCGTCATTGCGAGGAGCGCAAGCGACGAAGCAATCCAGAGCCACATCACGGCCCTGGATTGCTTAGCTGCGCTCGCAATGACGGACTATGACAGCAAGCTGCGCGCTCTGCGGTAGAGGCGCGTCAGCTCGGGGTTCTGTTTGACGTATCGTTTGAGGCCGAGAAACGCCGAGAACAGCGGCCCCGCGAGGGCGCCTTTCGTCGTCAGCGAAATGACCTCGTCGCAAAGCGCGATCGTTTCGGTGCAAACAGCGTTCTTGTAGCGCGCCTCGCCCGCGCCGAGATCGAAATGCGTCATGCCGCGCGCGACGAGATTGCGCATCAGCGCATGCAACAGCAGCTCCCCGGGCGATGAGCGCGCAATGTCGTCGTCCATGTCGAAAGAATTGAGCATGGCGGAGAAACGGCCGCGGCGCACGAGGCCGGCATAGGTCGCGACAATGCGCTCGCCGACGTTCAACGCATGCAGCTCGATGGCGCCTTCGCCGCCGCCGGAGGACAGGCGATCGAGCAGCGCGCGCACGCGCGCCATATCGAGAGCGCCTTCCGCGCCAATATCGGAAAAGCGCGCGGATTTTTGCGCGATCAGCGCGTCGATGACTTTCTCGGCGCGTTGCCCCGTCGCGCCATGCTCGTAGCAAAGAGCGCCGCGCTCCGCGAGACGGGCTTCCTTCTTTCGTAGTTTCTTGCGCGTATCTTTCGAAAGGCGCGCCGCCAGTTCGTCGACTGTCGTCGGAAGCGCGGCGCCATAGGCGAAGCTGGCGCTGTCCCTGGCCATCTGAAAGGCGAGCGGATTATCCAGCCCCTCGAAGCGTCGCGGTTGATTGCGCAGATAGATCAGATCCGGCCGAATTGGGGCCCGCTGTGCGGAGTCGAGAAGCAATCCGCGCAGGTCCGCCTCGGTGAAGCCGGCGGCTGGGTCCAACAGCGGCAGATTGAAATTGCTTTCGCGCCCGCCGAGGAAAAGAGCGATGTCGAGCCCCGCATGGCGCTCGATGCACAAAGGCAGCAGCGCGAGCGGGCGCCCGGCCGCGTTGCGCGCGACGATGAGCAACGGGCGCGCGCCATCCGCCCGGCCCATTGTCTCGTGCCAGGCGGAGAGGAAGCGATAGCATTGATAGGGGCTGACGACCGCTTTTTCGGCAAGCTCGGCCCAATCCCCGCGTGCGTCCTCGAAAGTGACGAAGACGTCGATGCTCATGGAGCCGGCGGCGCTTACGCGCCGATTTTCGCGCGCTGATCGAATGGTCTCCAACCCCGTAACGATGCGTCTCATGAAACTCGCAGCCGAAAGGTTCGCCAGCGCCATAATCGCCGCAAGGCGCATAATAGATCGTTAGAACCTTGGCCCTAAAGCTATGAAGGCTTTCTTATGTGGGTTGAGGGATTCATGGCGAGCTGGCGCGAGCTTGCGATCGAAGCCGGGATGCAGCTTTTCAAGGCCAGCGGCGCGCATCGGCTCGCCGCCCCCTTCACCAGCGGCCTCGGCGCGATACTGATGTTTCATCGCGTGCGGCCCGAGCGGGGAGAGGCTTTCGCGCCCAACGCCGGCCTCGAGATCACGCCGCAATTCCTCGACGCCACGCTGACCCATCTCGCCGCGCGGGGCTATGATATTCTTTCGCTTGACGCCGCTCTCGACGTGCTGCGCGCGCACGCGGCTCCAAAGCATCCCTTTGTCGTTCTCACTTTCGACGACGGCTATCGCGATCTCGTCGAGCACGCTTTGCCGGTGCTGGAGCGTCATCGCGCGCCCTTCACCGCTTATGTGACGTCGGGTTTCGCCGATCAAACGGCGCGGCTCTGGTGGCTCGAGATGGAAGAGGCCCTGCGCCGGCAGTCGCGCGTCGATACTGTCGTCGAGGGTCGGCGGATCGCGCGCAACTGCGCGACGGCGCAGGAAAAGCGCGACGCTTTCGGCGATATTTATTGGGCGATCCGCGACGGCGGCGAGGCGCAGCTCCTCGACGTCGTTGCTCGGCTCGCGGCGGCGGCGGGCCTCGACTCCCATGCCCTCACCGCTGAAACCTGTCTCGATTGGTCGGGTATCGCAGCGCTGGCGCGTCACGAGCTTGCGACGATCGGGGCGCATTCGGTCACGCATGCGCGTCTCGCCAAGCTCGACGCCGCCGATGCGCGGCGCGAGATGGCGGAAAGCCGTGACGCCATCGCGCACCATACGGGCATTGCGCCCAAGCATTTCTGCTACCCGGTCGGCGATCCCACTTCGGCCGGCGCGCGCGAATTCGCGCTTGCAGCGGAGCTTGGCTTCGACAGCGCCGTCACCACGCGGCCGGGAATGATCTTTCCCGAGCATCGCGACTATTTGCACGCGCTGCCGCGTCTCTCGGTCAACGGC
This sequence comes from Methylocystis sp. JR02, assembly GCF_030063565.1. NCBI lineage: Bacteria > Pseudomonadati > Pseudomonadota > Alphaproteobacteria > Hyphomicrobiales > Methylocystaceae > Methylocystis > Methylocystis sp. JR02. Next base: position 535,411 of record NZ_JASIRC010000001.1, read on the forward strand.
AAGCATCAAAGCCTCGCTGCGCTCGACATATTGCTGAGCGGCGCGCCTTTCGCGGTGATGAACCGCGGCCGGCGCGTCACGGCATAGCGAGGGAGGGGGCCATCAGCTTCGACCCGTTCAACGCGCCCTGGCGGGAGATCGAGAAGGGCGAGAGCCGCGGCATGCTGGCGCCGGCGCTGACTGTGGCGCTGGCGGTGGTTTGCCTGACGCTGCTCGGCGTCCTTGCGCTCTATACCAGCCAGCCGGGCGAGATGGCGACGCTGCCGGCGAATGAGGAAGCGCTGCGGCGTTATGCCGAGCAGGGCTATTTTCCGCTGATGGCGGCCGCGAATGCGGCGGAGCGGCGCGCTTTGGCGACGCTCGCCGGGCTTCAGACCTTCGGCGGCCTTTTCGCCATGCTGATGTCCTTCGTCTATGGCTGCCGACGCGGTTACGCCAATCCCCGGCCGCGCGGCTGGTCCAACGCCTTTTGGGCCTCGACCGTTGTCGGTCTCGCTTTGGCGACGTGGATCTTTCCCGAAGTCTCCGCGCAAAAGCTCGATTATCTGCTCACGTCTCTTGCAGCGAATGGGCGGAGCGCTCAGCTATCGCCCGTCATCGTGCTTCTCGAGCGCAGCGGCGCCGTGGCCATGCTCGTCGCGTTCTTCCTTTTGCTTGGCCATGACCTCGGTTACCGGCTGCGAGAGGCTCTGGAAGACTTCGGCCTTGTCGAAGCGCATGAGGCGGCTCGGCGCGCGCCGTCGTCCAAGCCGGACCCGTCGGCGCATAGCCGGCGCCGCGACAGCGCGGGCGGGCCGGAGACCGAGACCAACTTCGGCGCGCGCGAGGCGCCGTCGCCGCCGAGCGCCCCCTCGAATGCGGAGGCCAAGGCCCGCCTTATTCTCGGCGTCGGCTCCAACGCCTCCAAACGCGAAATCGAGCGCGCCTATCGCGCGCAAATGAAACGCGCCCACCCGGATCACGGCGGCTCGGTGGAGCGCGCCTCGGCGCTCAACGCCGCCAGGGACGTGCTGCTCGGGCGTTGACGGCGCGCCGGGGGCCACGGACCGCGCGCCTTCGGGCGCGCTTTAAGGAAGTGCGAACCTGAAGGCTCGCGATCCGCCCGGCGCGAGGTTGCGCGCCTACATCTTCAACTGGGACGGCTTCAGCTTGTCGGAAATTTCCCCGCTCAAATTGACGTCATAGGCGTCGACATCCAAGATCCGCGCCCCGTCAGCGACGTTCAACTTGCCGAGATCGACCCAGAACAGGTTCGCGCTCTTTGTCGACTGGAAGAAGTAGACCTTATTCGAGAGGTCGGCGAGCGAGGCCCAAAGCGTCGGCCATGTATCCGAAGAGTCGCCGCCCGACGTGTCATGCGCGCCGAAGGGCACCGCGACATTTCGGATGACGCTGTAGGCGCCTGCCACGGCTTCACGCAGCGACGCGGGCTTGGGGAGCGTCTTGAGATAGCTCGAGGCGCGGACAAAGCGGCTCTTCGGGTCGATGTCCCCCGGCATGGGTAGCTTCCCGCCGAACAACTTGTATCGCAGCAGGTTTTTCCGCTGGACGGAGAACGCGGGCTCGTTGGTCATAACCAGAGTTTCCGGCCCGCGATTGACGGTCAATTTCCCATTCACAAACTCGAATATGGCGGAGTCGCCCTTGGCGTCGGCGATTGACAGGTGCAAGGGCCACTCCCGTCCTTCGGCGACGAGCGAGACGATCTGAAGCTGCTTCATCGCCTCGACGGCCTCCTCGACAGAGGCGAAATTGTCGAGAATATATTGCGCCCAGGCGGCATTGGTCACTCCGGCCCGGCTGTCGCGCTTTTCATATTTCGTATCGTGCAAATACAACAGATTCGCGCTCAAACCCTTTTCATTCAGGCCGTCGCTCACGGCGATGCCCAACGCCGTGGCGCCTACGCTGGCATATTTGGATTTCCACGACAGCATGTTCGGCATGCCGGCCGGTCCGCCATGCGATGCGCCGCGAGGGAAAACGGCGATCCGCGCTTTGTCGCTCATGTAAAGGTCCATTGTCCGCGCGACGACATTGGCCTGATCCGTGTTCCATAAAATTCGGGAACAGGCGAAAGCGCTCGACGTCAGCAGGCTTGTGGCGAGGACCGCGGCGACAACGATTGCTCTGGACGGCATGAGTATCGGCCTCCTTTGTGCGTGACGAGACGAAGAAAACGCCCGCGACACTATCTTTGGAGCCGTTCCACGCCGTGGAGGTCGGGCCGACGTCCAGGCGCATTTATCGGCGTTTCCAGCTCAATAGTTGCGAAGAAGCTTCAATTTTTTCTGAATCACCGTTCAGTGAACAAAGGCAAAGCATTGTTCAGGCTGAGGCGGTCAGACATAGGCTATGCCGTAAGCAACTCCGCTCTGGCAAAGCTGGCGCGAAACGCTTATTTTTGACGTAAATCACAAAAACCCGGAGTGGACAGAATGAGCGCCATGGGCGTTGTAATTTGTTTGGCCATCGCGCTATCGGCGGCGTTGGGCGTCTATCTGCGTAAGCGGCAGACCGACAATGTCGCGGCAAACCGCGAGGCCGTGCCTGCCGATTTCGCCCGTGACGTCCCGCTCGACGAACATCGCCGCGCCGCCGACTACACCATCGCCCGCACCCGTTTCGCGATGGGCGAGACGCTCTACGACGCCGCGGTCTCCATCCTGTGGCTCGCTCTCTGGATGGCGCCGCTCTATGCGCTCGTGTCGCAGTTTCTCGCGCCGGGCCTGACGCGCAGCGTCGTCTTCGTGCTCGCGGTCGCGGCGTTCGGGCATCTTCTGGAGCTGCCGTTTTCGCTCACCAACGCCTTTTGGCTGGAGGAGCGGTTCGGCTTCAATCGCCTGACGCTGAAGACCTTCATTCTCGACGAAGCAAAGGCGGCCTTGCTCGGCGCCGCGATCGGGACGCCGCTGCTTTACGGCATGTTCTGGCTGCTCGGCGCCTTGCCCGACACCTGGTGGCTTGTCGCCTATGTCGCCTTCATGTCGCTCACCGTCGCCATGACCGTGATCTATCCGACCTTCATCGCGCCGCTCTTCAACAAATTCACGCCGATGGAGGAGGGGACGTTGAAGGCCCGCATGGAGGCGCTGCTCGCCAAATGCGGCTTCGAATCCAACGGCCTTTATGTGATGGACGCCTCCAAGCGCTCGGCGCATGGCAACGCTTATTTCACGGGCTTCGGCAAAGCCAAGCGCATCGTCTTCTTCGATACGCTGTTGGAGAAACACTCCGTCGACGAGATCGAGTCGATCCTTGCGCATGAGCTCGGCCATTTCAAATTCGGCCATGTGCGCGGGATGATCCTGCAGGCGGCGATCATCGCCTTCATCGGCTTTGCCGCGCTCTATTGGGCATTCGGCAATCAGACCTTCGCGGGCTGGTTCGGCCTGCCCAATGATCCCGGGGTCGTGCTCATTGCGCTGCTGCTCGCCAAGGAGCCGCTCTCGCATCTGCTGCGTCCCTTGCTCGCCTGGCGCTCGCGTAAGAATGAGTTCGAGGCCGATGATTTCGCCCGCCAGATCGTCGGCAAGGAGCCGATGATCTCGGCCTTGACGCGTCTGACGCGCGATAATCTGTCGACGCTGACGCCCGACCCGCTCTATGCGACGTTCTACTTCTCGCATCCGCCCGTGCCGGTGCGCGTGGCGCAGCTTCGCTCGGCGGGCTGAAAAAGCCTGCGAGCCGGGGCCTGCGGCGGCAGGCGTGACAATTCGATGCGCGCTCTCGCCTCGGCAGGCTTGGCCACTATCTGTTCGCCTCATCGGAGGCGAGAGAGATGAGCATCGAGACGGCGCTGGGCGCGCGGCTGTCGCCGATGGCAAGGCGGCGAAACCCTTGGGCCGCTTACGGAGTCGCGCTGGCGGCGGTCATGGTAGCCGCCTGGATTCGCTGGTCTGCCGCTGGCGCGCTTGGGGCAGGCGTTCACTTCATTACGTTTCTGCCGGCGGTGTTGATCGCTGCGGTCGCCGGCGGATTCTGGGTCGGGTTTTTTGCGATGGCGGCCTCGATGGTCGCGATTGGGCTTCTTGTCCAGAGCAGCTCCTTCGCCGGGGCGTTCGAGCCGCCGACGGCGGCTGCGCTCTTTGCTTTCGCCTTCGCCAGCGTCGCCGTCGCCGCCGTCGTCTCTTTCTTCGAGCAGACGATCGATCGTATCGCCGCCCAGGCGCATAATCAGCATTCCCTCATCGAGTCGGCGCCCAATGGCATTGTCATCGTGGACGCCGGCGGGAAAATCATCGGGCTGAACCACAGCGCGGAGGGGCTCTTCGGCTATGAGCGCGCCGAGCTGTTGGGCAAAGGCGTGGAAATTCTCGTCCCCGCCCAAGTTGCCCGCGTCCATGTCGGCTTGCGTGAGAAATTCCAGCAGGCGCCAGAAACGCGCGCCATGGGAGCGGGGCGCGACCTGAGCGGGCGGCGCAAGGACGGCAGCGAGTTTCCCCTGGAAATTGGGCTCAATCCCATCGAATGGGACGGCCAAAGGGCGGTGCTCGCGACCGTGACGGACATTACCGAGCGTAAGCAGCACGAGGAGCGGCAGGCGATCCTGGCGCGCGAATTGGAGCATCGGGTCGGCAATATTTTTGCGGTCATTCTCGCCACCATCCGTCGCACGCTGACGAGGGGACGAAATGTCGTCGAGGCGGCGCAGATTTTGACGCAGCGCGTCCAGCTCCTGGCGGACGCGCATGCGGTGCTCTCCGAATCCATGTTCAAGAATATTCCGTTGAACAAGCTGATCGACATCGGCGTCGGCAGCTTCAAGGATCAGGTCACGTCAAAGGGCGTCGACATCGCCGTCAATGCGCGCGCTGCTCAAGCGATTTCCTTCATCGTTCACGAGCTCGTCACCAATGCGGTGAAGCACGGCGCGCTGTCCTCGCCGCGCGGCGCGGTCGCAATCGAGAAAGAAATCGAGACCATCGACGGCCAGTCGTTTTTTGTTTTCCAATGGTCGGAAAGCGGCGGCCCGCCCGCCGTCGCCACGACGCGCAAGGGGTTCGGCTCTTTCATCCTGCTGGAGACGCCCAGACAATTCGGCGGCGAGGCGGAGTTGGATTTCGGGGAGAAGGGGACGACCTATCGGCTGCGGCTGCCGTTGGAGGCCATAAGGTGAGGCAAGGGCGTTACGTCGGGTAGGTTGAGGAAAACGGCTTCGTCGCTCTCGCAATCTTCGAGCGTCCGTCTGATCTCGTAAAGCGGCTCGGGCCAGATTTCCGGCAGTTCGAACTCTCCCGGATGTGAGAGAGAGAAGGCCAGGAACTCCCCCGGCGGATCGAAGCGCGCGTCTACGCCGGGCTTGTTCCCCCGCGCGTCGAGACGCAGCCAACCATGCTCTTCGAGATAGACCGCGTTCAAGCCGTGAAGGCAGTAAGTCGCCGCCGCCTCGTCGAGGATGAGGCGTTGATAGCAGAGGCCAGCGAGGATGTGGTTGGCGCGCAGCAGCGCGGCCAGGAGATGGCTTTTGGCGTAACACCATCCCGTGCCTTCCTGAAGAACCTCCGACGCTTTGCATGTTGGCCTGCCGCTGCGTCGGCAGTCCCAGCTATGATGGATTTTGTCGCGAACGAATGTGAAGGCGTTGTGGACGATGTCCGTCTCGCTTTGTGCACCCTGCGCAATGCGGGCCGCGGCTTCGGCGACGGCAGGATGGTTGAAGTCGATATATTTGCTAGCGTCGAGGAATTTGTCTTTCAAAGGATGAAGCTCGTTTTCAGGGTCGATCTCGGGAAGATCTATCATGGTCCAGTGTCATTCCCGACGCTCGCAAAGCGAGCGATCGGGAATCCAGAGCAACCAGGGCTAATTTGGCTCTGGATTCCCGGTCGGGCTTTCAGCCCGCCGGGAATGACACACGCCCCAATGCGAGCTATTCAACTCCCCGCCCGCCGCTTGTGCAACTCCTGCCCATCCCCCGGTCATCCTGCGGGAATTGCCGTCAAAAGCCGCAGATTGCCTGCGGATTGGATTGACTTCCCCGCTTGCGCTCCCGCTAATCCGCTGCTGCGGCGCAATAGGCCGTTGTCGCGAAGGCGGGGATCCCTTTGTCTATCCAGGTCGCGCTTCATCACGTCACGCATTACAAATACGACCGTCCCATCGCCCTCGGCCCCCAGATCGTGCGCTTGCGGCCAGCGCCGCATTGCCGGACGCGGGTCGCGGGCTATTCGCTGAAAATCCTCCCCGCCGAGCATTTCATCAACTGGCAGCAGGACCCGCACGGCAATTGGCAGGCGCGGCTCGTCTTTCCCGAGAAGACGCGCGAGTTCAAGATCGAGGTCGACGTCATCGCCGAGATGGCGGTGTTCAATCCGTTCGACTTTTTCGTCGAGCCCTACGCCGAGGAATTCCCTTTCGTCTATGACGCGGCGCTTGCGACCGAGCTTGCCGCCTATCTCGAAATCGAGCCCGCCGGCGCCGCGCTCGACGATTATATGCAGACGATCCCGCGCGAGCGGCGGCGCACGATCGACTTCCTTGTCGATCTCAACATGCGGCTCCAGCAGGACATCAGCTATGTCATCCGCATGGAGCCCGGCGTGCAGACGCCGGACGAGACGCTGACGCAGCGTTCGGGCTCCTGCCGCGATTCCGCGTGGCTGCTCGTGCAGATTTTGCGGCGGCTCGGTTTCGCGGCGCGCTTCGTCTCCGGCTACCTCATCCAGCTTAAAGAGGACGTCGATCCGATCGAAGGCCCCAAGGGCACGGATCACGACTTCACCGACCTTCACGCCTGGGCGGAAGTCTACTTGCCAGGCGCGGGCTGGATCGGCCTCGACGCCACCTCCGGCCTCTTTTGCGGCGAGGGCCATCTGCCGCTCTGCGGCGCGCCGCATTACCGCTCCTGCGCGCCGGTCTCTGGATTGGTGGAGCCGGCCGAATGCGATTTCGCCTTCGAGATGCGCGTCGACCGCATTCGTGAGGCGCCGCGCATCACTGCGCCTTTCTCGGATGAAGCCTGGGAGCGACTCGATCGTCTCGGCGAAAACATCGACGCGGATTTGCAGGCGCAGGACGTGCGCCTCACCATGGGCGGCGAGCCCACCTTCATCTCGATCGACGATTTCGAATCGCCCGAGTGGAACACGGCGGCGGTGGGCCCGACCAAGCGCGCGCGGTCGGACGATCTCATCCGCCGTTTGCGAAACCGTTTCGGCCTAGGGGGTTTTCTGCATTACGGACAGGGTAAATGGTATCCGGGCGAGAGCCTGCCGCGCTGGGCCTTCGCGCTCTATTGGCGCAAGGACGGCAAGCCGATCTGGAACAATCCGGCGCTCGTTGCGGGCATGTCGCCCAATTCGAACGTGGCCAACCCCGTCAACGCCGGGCGCTTCAGTTTCGAGCTCGCCGAGACGCTCGGCGTCGGCAAGGATTATGTGATCCCGGCCTATGAAGACCCCGCGCATTGGATGGTGAAAGAGGGGCAGCTCCCCGTCAATGTCGATCCGCTCGATCCCAAGATCGAAGACCCCGAAGAGCGCGCCCGCATGCTGCGCGTCTTCGAGCGCGGCCTCTCGACGCCGACCGGCTATGTGCTGCCGATCCAGCGCTGGAACGCGCGCGCCGAGCAGCGTTGGGTGTCGGAGCGCTGGCCCCTGCGGCGCGGCAGATTATTCCTGGCGCCCGGCGACTCGCCCATCGGCCTGCGCCTGCCATTGAACGCGCTGCCCTGGGTGCCGCCTTCCGTCTATCCCTATGTCCATAACCAGGACCCATTGGAGGATCGCGGGCCTTTGCCCGATCCCTCGCATCTCCAGCAGATTTACAGCGAGACGCGATCGAGCCGGGACGAACAGCTTGGCCAGTCGGCTGTCGAGGGCATCGTGCGCACGGCGCTCGCGGTCGAGCCGCGCGACGGCGTTCTGTGTGTCTTCATGCCGCCCGTAGAGCGGCTCGAGGATTATCTGGAGCTGCTGGTGGCCGTCGAGACGACGGCGGAAGATCTCGGCATGCCGCTGCATATCGAAGGCTATCCGCCGCCGGTCGATCCGCGCCTCGATGTCATCAAGGTGACGCCGGACCCGGGCGTCATCGAAGTGAATGTCCAGCCTGTCGCGTCATGGCGCGAGGCGGTGGAGAACACCAGCGCGCTTTACGAGCAAGCCCGCGACGCGCGGCTCACGACCAGCAAATTCATGACGGACGGGAGATGCGTTGGCTCGGGCGGCGGCAATCACGTCGTGCTCGGCGGCGTCACGCCGGCGGATTCGCCTTTCCTGCGCCGGCCCGATCTCTTGAAGAGCTTCGTGCTCTATTGGCAGCGGCATCCGTCGCTATCGTACCTGTTCTCCGGCCTTTTCATCGGCCCGACGAGCCAGAGCCCGCGCATCGACGAAGCGCGCCACGACGCGATTTACGAGCTGGAAACGGCGCTCGCCAATACGCCGGGGCCGAATGAGTGGGGCTATCCGATCTGGCTCGTCGACCGGCTCTATCGCAATCTGCTCGTCGACGTTTCGGGCAATACGCATCGCTCGGAAATCTGCATCGACAAGCTCTATTCGCCTGATGGGCCGACGGGCCGTCTCGGCCTTGTCGAATTCCGCGCCTTCGAGATGCCGCCCGACGCGCGCATGAGCCTCGCCCAGCAGCTATTGCTGCGGGCGCTCGTCGCCTGGTTCTGGCGCGAGCCGCAGGACGGCAATTGCGTGCGCTGGGGAACGGCGCTGCACGACAAATTCATGCTGCCGCATTTCGTCTGGGCTGACTTCCTCGGCGTGCTCGACGATCTGAAGAGCGCCGGCTACGCCTTCGAGGCGGAGTGGTTCAAGGCGCAATATGAGTTCCGCTTCCCGCTCGCCGGCCGTGTCGAGCATGGCGGGGTAGAGCTCGAAATCCGCCACGCGCTCGAGCCCTGGCATGTGATGGGCGAGGAGGGGGCGATCGGCGGCACGGTGCGCTATGTAGATTCCTCTGTCGAACGTCTCGAAGTGCGGGCGAGGAACATCGTGCCCAACCGCCATGTCGTCGCCTGCAATGGCCGCCGCGTGCCGCTGCACTCGACCGGAACGCCGGGCGAGGCCGTGGCGGGCGTGCGCTTCAAGGCGTGGCAGCCAGCCTCGGGCATGCACCCGACGATCCCCGTCCATGCGCCGCTGACCTTCGACATTGTCGACAGCTGGAGTAACCGGTCGCTGGGCGGCTGCGTCTATCACAGCGCACATCCGGGCGGGCGCAATTACGACACCTTCCCGGTCAACTTTCACGAGGCCGAGTCGCGGCGCCTCGCGCGCTTCCAGGACCACGGCCATACGCCCGGCCGCATCGAGCCGCCGCGCGAGGAGCCTGCGGGCGATTTCCCGCTGACGCTGGATTTGCGGAGGCGATTTGGCCGTTGAGCTCGACGCGCCGGCGACCGACGCCGAAGCCGCTCTCGGCGAAGAAGCCGGGCGGCTTGCGGCGTGGATCGCCGATTACAAACCGATGCCGGGCGTTCCCGACGAGCTGATCGGCCCGGACGGGCGCCCGCGCGCGCATTGGATGACGTTGCTCGAGACTCTGGCGGGCCTTGGTCGGCGGGGCGTCGAGAACCGCTTTGCCGCCGCCGCGCGGCGCATCAACGACATGGGCGTGACCTATCGCGTGCGTGGCGAGGCGCGTGAGCGGCCCTGGCCTTTGGGCCGCCTGCCGCTGCTGCTCACCGAAAACGAGTGGTCGGAGATCGCGGCGGGCGTCGCGCAGCGCGCCGAGCTGCTCGATCGCATTCTGCACGACGTCTATGGCGACGCCCGCCTCGTCTCGGAGGGCGCGCTTCCGGCGGCCGTGGTCGCCGGCTCGCCGGAATTCATCCGCCCGATGTGCGGGGTCGCGCCCGTCGGCGGGCGTTGGCTGCGCTTCTATGCTGTCGACATCGGGCGCGGCCCTGACGGCAAATGGTGGGTGCTGGGCGACCGCGCCCAAGCGCCCTCGGGCGCCGGCTACGCCATCGAGAACCGCCTCATTCTCGCGCGCGCCTTCCCGAGCCTTTACCGCGAGATGAAGGTGCGCCGCCTTGCGGGCTTCTTCCGCGATTTCCGCGCCGGGCTCGCGGCGGCCGCGACGCGCAACGATCCGCGCATCTGCCTGATGACGCCGGGGCCGTGGAGCGAGACCTACGCCGAGCAGGTTTATCTCGCGCGCTATCTCGGTTTTCTTCTGGTCGAGGGCGAGGATCTCGCGACGAGCGAGGGCAAGCTGCATGTGCGCACGGTCGCGGGGCTGAAGCGCGCCGACGTTGTGTGGCGGCGCGTCGACGCCGACTGGCTCGATCCGCTGGAGGCGAACGCCGCCTCGCGGCTCGGGGCGCCCGGCTTCTTCGACGCCATAAGGCGCGGCTCCGTGGCCATGGCCAATATGCCGGGAGCTGGGCTCGTCGAGTCGCGCGCGCTGATGAGCTTCCTGCCGGCGCTGGCGCAACGGCTCATGGGCGAGAGCCTGCGGCTCCCCAATGTCGCCACCTGGTGGTGCGGGCAGGAGGCGGAGCGGGCCGAAATCCTGCGCGCCTTCGACAGCCGCGCCATCGCCGGCGCCTTTGGCGACAAAGCGGAGGGGCTCTTGGGCGCGCCCGCCGCCGTCGGCGCGGAGCTCGACGCGGCGCAAAAGGAGCGGCTCATCGCCGCCATTCGGGCGCGCGGGATGGATTATGTCGGGCAGGAGGTCGTGAAGCTCTCGACCACGCCGGCCTGGGACAATGGCGCGTTGACGCCGCGGCCTTTCTCGCTGCGCATTTTCGCCGCCGCGACGCCCGAAGGCTGGAAGGTCATGCCCGGCGGCTTCTGCCGCGTCTCGGATCGCCGCGACGCGCGCGCCATCACCATGGGCGCCGGGGCGCAAACCGTGGATGTCTGGGTCATTGGCCAAAAGGCGTCGGAACATGCAACGACGCTGCTGCCGCCCAATAATGACGTGCCGGTCGTGCGCGTCCCGGGCCATCTGCCGAGCCGCGCCGCCGACAATCTCTTCTGGATGGGCCGCTATCTGGAGCGCGCCGAAGCGACGCTGCGCATCGTGCGCTGCCTGTGCAACCGCATGACGGAAATCCAGAGCAATACGATTCAGGGGCGCCAGCCGATCGAGCGTTGCGAGCGTCTGCTCTTCGAGTGGGGCGCCGCGGCGCCTTTCGCCGCCGCGCATCCCGGCGCGGTCATCGCGCTCACCGCCGCGAGCAACGCGGATTTCTATGGCTCCGCGCGCGCCGTCGTCGGGGAGGCCAAGCGCGCCGCCTCCATCATCCGCGAGCGCTTGTCGCAAGACATGTGGCAATTGCTCGTGCGGCTGGAGACGCGGCTTGAAAGCGCGGCGGCGCGCCCGCCGCTGGAGCCGGAGATATTGGAGCTCACCGAGCGCGCTTTGCATACGCTCGCGGCGCTCTCGGGCCTCATGGACGAGAATTTCAACCGCGTCTCCGGCTGGGCCTTCATCGATCTTGGCAAGCGTATGGAGCGCGCGATCAACACCTGCCGCTTCGCGCGGCAATTCGCGGACAATGATCCGACGATCGAAGCGCTCGACGCGCTGCTCGAACTGGTCGATTCCCAGATCACCTATCGCTCGCGCTATCTCGCCGGCGCGGCGCTCGCGCCGACGCTCGACATCACGCTGCTCGATCCGTTCAATCCGCGCTCGGTCGCTTTTCAGATGCGCAGAATAGACGAGCATCTCGCATCGCTGCCGGCGCTTGTCGACGACGGCATGATGGAGCCGCAACGCCGCCTTGCCGTGTCGTTGCGCGCCGATCTCGAAGCCGAGGACGCCCGCGGCCTGGACGCCAAGCGCGTGCGCGCCGTCGAGCAGAAGCTCTTGGCGCTAGCCAACGCCATTTCTGAACGGTATTTCTCGCATTCCAGCGACCCGGCGCCGGCCGACAAGCGATCCAAGCTCGCGTGATCTACGACATCAGCCACGTTACGACCTACAGCTATGAGGCCGCCGTCGCGTCGACGCGCTGCGCGATCCGGCTCACGCCACGCGACGGCAAGGGCCAGCGCGTCCTGCGCGCGCGCGTCGACGCCGCGCCCTCGCCCGAGACGACGCGCGAGAGCGTGGATTTCTTCGGCAATCGCGTCGTCGAGGCGACGATTCGCGAGGCGCATGAGACATTGCGCATTTCCGTCTCGGCGCGGGTCGAGGTGGCGCGCGAGGAGCCGCCCGCCGCGGCGCTGACGCCGGCCTGGGAGACGATTTCCCGCGCGGCGATGGCGGTGCGCGCCCTCGACCGCGAGTCGCCCGCGCATTGGCTGTTCCCGAGCCGCCAGACGCCGCTCTACGCGCCAGCGACCGATTACGCCCGCGAGAGCTTTCCCGCCGGTCGCCCCGTGCTCGAAGGCGCGCAAGAGCTGATGCGCCGCATCAAGGCGGATTTCGCCTATGATCCCGAAGCCACCCATGTGGCGACGCCACTCGAAGAGGCTTTCGAGGCGCGCGGTGGCGTGTGCCAGGATTTCGCGCATATCATGATCGCGGGGCTGCGCGGCCTTGCGCTGCCGGCGGCCTATGTCAGCGGCTATATCCGCACGCAGGCGCCGCCGGGGCAGGCGCGGTTGGAGGGCGCCGACGCCTCCCACGCCTGGGTCGCCGTATGGTGCGGCGAGCCCTTCGGCTGGATTCACCTCGACCCGACCAACGCAATGTATGCGGACGACAATCATATCGTCGTCGCCATCGGCCGCGATTACGCGGACGTTTCGCCGATCGACGGCGTGATCGTCGGCGCGGGGCGCCAGGCGCTCGCCGTCAGCGTCGACATCAAACCCGTAAGCGAGGCGCGATGAACCTGCGCGTAGAGGTCGAGAGCGAGGTCGCGTCCGAGAGCGGCGAAATGAGCCTTTTCTTTCTTGCGATCCTGGCGCTCCTCGTCGGCGGCTTGGCGGGGCTCGTGGGCGCGATGTTTCGATTGACGCTGACGGCGGCGGACCGTTTGCGCGACGCGATCGTTCACTGGGCGCAGGGCGGGGCGATCGTTGGATTTCTCGTCGTCGTCGGTCTCTGCGCCATGGCCGCGCTCATTTCCGTCTGGATGGTGCGCCGCTTTGCGCCGCACGCTTCAGGGAGCGGCATTCCGCATGTCGAGGCGGTGCTGCATAGCGAGGCCGCGCCGGCGCCCTTCATCCTGCTGCCCGTGAAATTCTTCGGCGGCTGTCTCGCCATCGGCGCCGGCCTTGCGCTCGGGCGCGAAGGGCCGAGCGTGCAGATGGGCGCCGTCATCGGCCATCTTACCGGCGACGCTTTTCGGCGCAGCAAAGCGGATAATTGCGCGCTGCTTGCCGCGGGCGCAGGGGCGGGGCTCGCCACCGCCTTCAATGCGCCCATGGCGGGCGCCGTCTTCGTGCTGGAGGAGCTGACCCAGAAATTCGATCAGCGCGTCGCCATCGCGGCATTGGCTGCGTCGTCCACCGCCATCGCGGTCGCCCATCTGCTGCTCGGCGACGCGCCTGATTTTACGATTCCCGCGCTCGTCTATCCAGCGCCCGCCATCGGCCCGCTGTTCTTTATCCTTGGCGCGGTGATGGGGTTGTTCGGGGTCGTCTACAACAGAGTTTTGCTCGCCACGATCTCTGCGGTCGAGCGGTTTCGGCTCGCTCCCGAGAACAAGGCGGCGATGATCGGCGCAATGGTCGGCGCGCTGGCCTGGTTCGCGCCGGGGCTCGTCGGCGGCGGCGACGCCTTCACGCAAGCTGCAATCACCGGCTCGCAGGATTTGTTCTTTTTGCCCTTCGTGCTGGCGCTGAGATTTGGGCTAGGCTCGGTTTCCTACGGCTCGGGAACGCCGGGCGGCATTTTTGCGCCGCTCCTTGCCTTGGGCGCACTCGCGGGACTCTTTTTCGGCGTCGTCTGCGGGCTGCTGCTGCCGGGGCTCGATATTCAGCCGCAAGCCTTCGCCATTGTCGGCATGACCGCCTTATTCACCGCCGTGGTGCGCGCGCCGCTCACCGGCATCGTGCTCGTCACCGAAATGACGGGCGCAGTGTTCCTGCTCTTGCCGATGCTCGCCGCCTGTTTCCTGGCCATGTTGGCGCCGACGCTGCTGAATGATCCGCCCGTCTATCACTCGCTGCGGGAGCGTCTCCTTGGGAAAGACCGCGTCCGCGAAAAGGATTAGGCGCGTATCAAAGAAGTCGGCTCGGTTGGCTCCTTGTCATTCCCGACGCTCGCGCCGTCACCGCCGTCATTGCGAGGAGGCGAAGCCGACGAAGCAATCGAGAGCCGCATCGCCGCCCTGGATTGCTTCGCTTCGCTCGCAATGACGGGCTGTGAATAAAACCTGCGCTATTGTGGCGCTCTGGATTCCCGGTCAGGCCTTTGGCCTGCCGGGAATGACAAGGCCCCAAGCGAGCTGCTCACGACGAGACGGCGTTACTCCGCAGCTTCCTCGAAGCTGCCGAGCGCGTCCATCAGCGGCAATGTGAAGCTGAACACGGCGCCTGCGTCGCGATTGGGCTGCGCCCATATTTTTCCGTCATGCGCTTCGATGATCACGCGCGACATCGGCAGTCCGACGCCCATGCCGCCTTCCTTCGTCGAGGGCGAGGGTTCGAACAATTGGCTCTTGATATGGTCGGGGATGCCGGGGCCATTATCTGCGATGTCGACGCGGATTCTGTCGTCCCCCGTCAGGGAGGTCGAGATGACGAGGCGGCGGGCCCGCGAGTCGCTCATCGCTTCCTTGGCGTTTTTGATCAGGTTGGTGAGAACCTGCTGGATCTGAACGCCGTCGACGAGAACCGTATCCTTGCTGGCCCCGAGGTCGAGACTGATCTCGGCGTTGCGGTCCTTGAACGACGTCGCGAAGCACTCGCATGTGCGCTCTATAAGCTCATGGAGGCTCAGAATGAGCTTGTTGGGTTCGCCATGCGAGGCGAGACCGCGCAGGCTGCTGATGATGCGTCCCGCGCGCTCCACTTGCGCCGAGGCGCGCGCCAGCGCTTCCTCGATTTTGAGCTGACGCTTCTCGGGCGGAATCTCGATCAGGCGCTCGGCCACCTTGAGATAGGTTTTCATCGCCGAGAGGGGTTGGTTGAGTTCGTGGGCGAGCCCCGCCGCAATGCCGCCCATCGCCGCCAGACGATCGATCTGAATTTGCTTGAGGCGGGTCTCGGCCCGATGTTTCTCGGACAAGTCACGCACGCTGCCGACGAAAAGGGGCGCGTTGTCATGGCGCGTCGCGGCCAAAGCGATTTCGGCCGGGAACAGCTCGCCATTTTTGCGTCGGCCTCGCGTCTCCTTGCTTCCCCTGATTTTGTGCAGGTCGAAATCCGTCGCCCATTTTTCGGGAAGGATCGTGCTGATGTCCTCGCCCAGCAGCTCGTCCTCGCCATAGCCGAACATGGCCGCGCCGGCGGGGTTGATTGAGTAGATCGAACCGGCGGCGTCGAAAGCGATGATGGCGTCTTGGACAGTTTCCAGGATCGCATGTTGCCGCCTTTGGCTTTCGCGCAAGGCGCGCCCCATGCGTCCCCGATTGGCGCTTTTGAACGAAAGCCAGCGACCGTTCTCGTTGATCACCGCAAAATCGTGATTGGCGATGATGTCGAAAATCTCGCTCGGATTGCATGACGGCAATGGATAGGCGCACAAAGCGAGCATGCGCTTCGAGCCGATCTCGCGATCGACCATCGACTCGTAGTGGATGAAACCCTGCCACGCCACTTTCTCGAGCCAGAACGTATCGCCGGTCAGGCGCAGGCCCTCGAAGCCGCGCTGCTCTGCGGAGGCCAGCTTATCTACCCATGCGCGCAGCACGCGGTCGCCGTCGAACCGGCCGTTCTGGATATACCAGTCGGCGTAGCTCGTGATTTCGAGCTGGCCGGACAGGATGAAGGCGTCGAGGTCGGGAACGGCCGCTCTCAGCGCTGCTTTAGCTTGCTCGACGTCGACCAGCTCGGACGTCACCCACATGCAAAACTCGTTGGCGGCAAGCCCCTCAGCGAAATAGGGGATCAGGATCTCGAGGAGCTGCTCGGCGTCGTTGTACAAAAGGCAGAAATGCGTGCCCCACGGCAGATCGCCGACGGTCTCGAGGCCGGATTTCCGTGGCGGTTCATATCGCAAATCGCGAGGGTAATCGCGCGTATAATCGTCCACCGTCTTCCCCTACTCACTACGCGAATGTCGGGTGTAAGTCGCAAGAGCTTACACAAGCGCCAGCGCCGAAGACACTAAAAAGTGCCTGTAAATTGCGGGGCTTTTGCTAGTATTGCTTAGCTGATGCTTCGGCTCGTGCCGGAATGAAATGCGTTTTACGGAGCGTTCGGCGGTCCCGCCAATTTGGTTCTGCGTCGCAGGGGACGACACGAGCGTCGAGACATAAAAAGCGCTCTCTCCTCTCTTGTCGTCCCCATCGCGTCAGGTCGAAAGAGGCGGCGCCGGGCGGGAAGGCCCGGCGCCGCTCCGATCACCTCGGCTCCTCGATGATGTCCACGACAACGTGGCTGTCGGGATCGACAAGCACGACCTGATCGTTGAGAACGAAGTAGTCGTAGCGTTCGACATCCGGCGCATCGAGCGCGACGTTGCGGGGCACGGGGGCGAGATCGACGTAATCCGGCACGCGGTCGCCCACATGGACGCAGACCTGCCGCAAATTCTCGCGCGCCTGTCTCATCACGCCGCGATAAAGCGTGCGTTCCTGGCGGGCGTCCAGTCGCACGCGCGGAGCGTAGCCATAGGCTTCGCCGCCACGCTCCCGCCGGCCATAGCCGCCGCGTTGCGCTTGGCGGCCGCCGTCGCGCCGTTCATAAGCGCCGCCGCCATAACGGCCCCCCCGTTCTTCATAGGCTGGGCCGCCGGGCATCGGCCCGCCGCCGACGTCGAGCATGCTGACGACCCGGCGATCGTTCGGATCGATGATCGCGATCTGATCCTCCACCATCACGTAATCAAAGCCGCGGTACTGCGGAACGATGGAGACGACTTCCGGAGGAAGCGGGGCGAAGGCGACACTGGGCGGCGCAATGGCGCCGATCCGAACGTCGAAATCAGTACGGGAGATTCGGCGTCCGCCGCGCTGCTCGATGATGTCGCGCACGCGGCTTTCCTGGCGCGCATCGAGCTGGACGCCGCCGCGCTGGGCCTCCCGTCCGGCGTAACCGTAGGTTTCGCGTCCCTGCACGCGGCCGCCCTGGGTCGCTTCCGCGCCGCGCTTCGTCTCCTCGCCGGTCCTTTCCTGCCCGGGCGCGCGTTCGGCCGCGCTGGGAGCGCGCTGTTCGGCGCCGGGGGTCCGTTGTTCGGTCGCGCTTCTGCTCCGCTCCTCGGCGCCGGCCGCTCTTTCTCCGCGTCGCTCATTCTCTGTGGCCGCGGAGCCGGCGCGGCCGGTCTTGTCCTGTTTCTCGGCCTCTTTGGCGCCCTGCGTTTCGGCCTTCGAGCCGCGCGTTTCGGCGCCGGGCTGGCCGCCTGGCGTTTGCTTTGCGCCATGCTCACGCCGCCGTTCGGTTTGCGCGCCCGGCGTCCGGTCGAGATTCTCGTTGGCGGCGCCGTGCTTTTCGCCCTTTTTCTCGCCGTGCTTCACGGCGGCGCCGCGCTGTTCGGGATGGCGCTCTTCCTGGCGCGCGGCTTTCTCCGCCGACTCATTTGCGCCGGGGGAGGCTGCCTCCCGTTCGCCTTTCGCCTCGCCGCGCTCCCGGCTCTGCATCTCGCCACGACGCTCCCGCGCGCCCTGTTCGTCCGGCTTTTGCGGGCGCGCCGCAGGCTCCGCCTGCGCAGGCTTTTGCGGCTCGCCGCCCGGCTGGTCGCGAGCGGGGTTTTGCGCATAGCTCTGGGGCATCCCGAGAGACAGCGCCGTAATGGCGACGGAGAGTAGAAGCCTGGCACGCATTGCGGTCTCCATCCGGCGGCGCGGGCGGAACGCCGCGCCTGCTAGGGGCGGGTAATGGCGTGCAACGCGCGTCGAGGCCGTTTGTTCTGATGAATTCTAAGCGGCCCGACCAAGGCCCAAGTGTGGGCCTTGCTCCACGTCAGGAAATCCGTTGACGGCGCCAAGTAGGTTCACCCATAATCAAAGTGAGCCAATGAAAGCTAAGCCCGTGACCGCCTTCACTGTCCGAGTGCCGGACGCAACGGCCGCCAAGCTCGACAAGCTGGCCGAGAAACTCGACCGCCCCCGCTCCTTTGTCGCGGCGCAGGCGATCGAGGACTTTGTGGAGCGCGAAGCGTGGCAGCTCGCAGAGATCGAGGCCGGACTGGCCGACGCTGAGCGCGGGGACTTTGCCACTAGCGCCGAACTGGCGCAGGTTATCGCCAAATATGTGAAGCCTGCCCGGCAGGCATGAGCCACCGAACTATCCGTCGGACCAAGCGGGCCTTGCGACGGCTCGACCAGATCGGCGCGTATATCCTTGAGGACAATCCCGCCGCCGCGGCGCGCGTTGTGGCGCGGATCGTTTCGGCTGTGGATTCTCTTGCCGAACACCCCGCCATGGGACGCACGGGCCGCCTGACCGGCACCCGTGAACTGGTGCTCGCAGACATCCCTTACATTATCCCCTATCGCGTCACGCGGAACGACGTTGAGATACTGACCGTAATGCACGCCGCCCAGGAATGGCCGCAGGAATTATGAGGATGATGCAAAATTGCGCCCCGACGGTGTGCGAGGCAGGGACTCGCCGGGAGGGGGTAGGCGTCTCGGCGCGTCGGCGAAGCTTGGCTAGGCGTGTTGGGGCTTGACAAAGAGCAGGCCCTCCGGTGTACTGCCCGACGCATAAAGCAGCAAAAACGACGCCTTTAATGGCGTTTCCCAGAGGGAGGTTCAAATGGGTTGGCTGATTCCCGCTTGCATGTTGGCTATGATCGTCATCTCCGCTGTGACTCTGACGCGCCTCTAATCGCGTCGGTAAGCGGATGACCGGCCGCGAGCGGTCCGGTTTCCAGGCCGCCAGCGTGGGAGCGCTGGCGGTCTTCTGTTTTTCAGCCTTGTCGTTTCTTTAGGCCGATTTCGAGCGGCGGCGTCCCCGCGTCAGCCCCGTGCCCGCTTGAGCGTTTGAGAGGGAAGCTCCCCGTAACGCGCCCGGTATTTCGACGAAAACTGCCCATGGTCGGGGAAGCCGCAGTCCATGGCGATCTCGATCACCGACGCGGCGTCGCCGGCGAGCGTCAGGCGGTCTCGCGCGTTTTCGAGACGACACTCCATCAGATAGTCGCGCGGCGAGCAGCCGTAGCTTTTCTTGAAATTGTCCTGCAAGGTCCGCATGCTCATCCCGAGCGAGGCGGCGAGCCGCGACAACTCCACAGGCTCGGCCGCATGGGCCTTGATGTAATCCCGGGCCTTGCGGATGGGGAGCGGGCTCGTATCTCTGCCAGCCGCATTGATCTTGCGCGCGACAGTGGGAAACAGCGCAGCCGTCGCGAGAGTCTGCAGGGTTTCATCATAGCCGGCGCGCGCGAGCTGGCCGAGACCGGTCGCCTCCAAAGCGAGAATCTCGGACATGATGAGCTTCATGTTGCGCGCGAGCGTCGCGTAGAGCGGATCGGACAGATCGAACGCCGTCACCATGCCGTGGAAAGGCGTTCCGCTGAAGGGAAGGCCGGTAAGCCTTTCCGCCTGCGCCGCCGCCACCGCCATCGGAAGATGAAGGCTCAGGCTCATGGCTTGGGGAAGCCGCATATCGACGGTTTCGAACGGGGGCCAGATGGCGCCGTTCCGCCCCGCGGCCAAACTATAGTTCCCGTCACCCATTTTATAGGAGATCGAGCCCTTCAGCGGGACAAAGACGAGAGCGGCGTTGGATGGAGGGCGCCGAAGGAAGACATCGGATGTTTCGGTTGCAACCAATACCGCCTTGCCCAGCCGGACGGCCGTGCAGCGCAACCGGAATGCGTCCTTGTTCTCGAGGAACGAGACGGACAAGTCTTGTCCAAACAAGACGCTGAGGCGTTTGGCGGCGGCTTCCGGGGTTTTCGCTTGAATCGTGGCGACGCCCAGCGCGGGCTTCTGCAAGTCGCTGTGCCCCATCAATCGACCCCGCCAAACCGACCAGCGTCAGAGTCACGCAGACGATCGCGAATTGTCAACGGAGGCGGGGCGTTGGGGGCGGCAATGTCGCGCTTTTCAACGGTTTTGTTTTGCGTCGCCGCACGGGAGAAAGACGGCCTGTCCGGGTGCGCCCCATAGGGACAGGCCGTCGGTTCCCCTCAAATCCCGCCCTGAAAGACCGCTGAATGGCTGCTCTCAAACGAGAAAATTGCTAACGCCAAAGCGAACCTGGGCCAAGCTGGACCGTGGCGAGGAACAGTGTTCCCCCCGTGAAGGCGCCCTGGCGTTGCAAAGAAGACACATGCGCAAGGGCGCGCGGCTATCCGAAAGCGCGCCCTCGAGCCCGGCGCGCCAAATCGGCCCGAGGCGACTTAGTTTTAGCCTTCTGTCAGGGCGGGCGGAAAGCGCTCGTTCAGCCGTAAACCCAGCCGATAATCGCGGCGCCGAAGAAAAAGCCGACGCAGCCGATGATAATGACCTTCACAAGCCCGTCCGGCATATCCGCCTGCTCCTCGTCAAAACGACCCGTCGCTCCATCGCGCCCGGGCCGCTTTCTAAGAGGCGGCCGCTTCCCGCGGCCCCCTTGGAAAATATGGCAAGGCGCCTGGCCGTTGGCAAGGCGGGCGCGCGTTCAACCAGCGAGAGTGGCGACGAGCCAGAGCGTCAGAATGCTCGCGAGCTCCAGCGTCAGTAACAGAAGAAAAGCGGCGGCATGGCTCATGACCCGCTTCCTTGCGGCCGCGACTAATTCTGTCTCGCGAGGCTGGGTTTCGGCGCCGGCCGGTTGTCGGTCTCCGCGAGGAGGGCGTCGACGGCGGGCTGCTGCTTCCCTGAAGCAAGGGTCTTATGTTGCTTGCCGGGCTCGGCGAAGCTGGAAACGAAGCCCAAAGCGAGGAAACCGATCCAAAAGATTGCCGGAGCAATTTTCGACTTCGCGAGCGCCATTTCGGTCCTCCCTTTTTTCTCTGGATTTCAAGAATTCCTAAAGTACTCTCCGGGGAAAAGCGCCAGATGCGCTGCGACCAATGGCGCCAGGCAAAGCTTTTTCGAGTTGCTGCTGTCCGACAAGGCTGGCGGGCGCCGTGGCGCCAGGAATGCGCATGGAAGTGGAGCTATGAGGTTGCAAAAGAGCGCCTTAATCCTCGAATAAAGTCGCCAGCGCGGCGCCACCCCTGGGCGGGAACGGCTAAATGACGAGCATCGCCTCTCTCGGTCGTCTAACTCCGGTGATCCGGAGCGGCCAAGTGCAACTGTCGATCATGCTGAAGGAGTCCGACAAGGCGACTCTGCAGACGCAGATTTTCGACCAGATTCGCGCCATGATTCTGAACGGCAGATTGCGCGGCAACGATCCGTTGCCGACGACGCGCGAGCTCAGCGCTCAGCTTGGCGTTTCACGCAACACGGCAGTGCTGGCTTATGAGCGGCTGGTCTCCGAAGGCTATATCCGCACCAAGCCCTATGTCGGCACCTTCGTCGCCCCCGATCTGCCGGACACCGCTTTCTTTTCCTCCAGCGCCCCGGAAACAGCGCCAGCCGCGCCGGCGCCGCTGAAAGACGGCGGCTTGACAGAGCCTCTGCGCGACATGCGCACGCACCGCCTCGCCGACCCCGATCGGCGCCGTCTCGTCGCCGATTTCTGGGTGGGTAAGCCCGACGCGCGCAGCTTCCCGCTCAAGGCCTGGTCCCACCACATCAAGGCGCGGTTGAAATCGGCGGGCTCGGAGCTCACGACCTACAGCGATCCGGCCGGGCTTCTCGAATTGCGTCAGGCGATCGCCAAACACCTCGCGCCGGCGCGCGGCGTTGTCTGCGATCCTGAGCAGATCATCATCGTCGGCGGCTGCCAGGACGGCTTCAACCTCGTCGGGCGCCTTCTCGTGACGCCCGGCTCGCCGGCCGTCGTCGAATCGCCGTGCTATCAAGGCGCGGCCTATGTGCTGGAAAGCCTCGGGGCCAAGCTGCATCCCGTGCCGATCGACCGCGATGGGCTGGACGTGACGATGCTGCCGCAGGTCGAGGGAGCCGTCGCCTATGTGACGCCTTCGCATCAATATCCCGTCGGCGTGACGCTCAGCCTGCAGCGCCGCATCGAGCTTCTGGCGTGGGCGACGCAATATAACGCCTATATCATGGAAGATGATTACGACAGCGACTTCCGCTTCGTCGGATCGCCGCTGACGGCGCTGAAAGGATTGGACCGCAACGAGCGCGTGATTTATCTCGGCACTTTTTCGAAATGTATGGGGCCGGGGCTGCGGCTCGGCTACGTCGTCGCGCCGCGCCGGCTGGTCGAGAGCTTCCGCCGCATGAAAATGCTGATGAACAACGGCCAAAGCTGGCTCGAGCAGGCGGCGATGGCCGACTTCATGTCCAGCGGCGAATTCGGACGCCATCTGCGCCGCATTCGCCAGATGTATCGCGAGCGCCGCGACGCCCTGCTGGCGTCCCTGCACAAGCATTTCGGCGAGTGCGAGGTTTACGGTGAGCAAGCCGGCATGCATCTCGTGTGGAAGCTGCCCGACCGATTCCCCAGCGCGGCGGAAGTCGAGGCCAAGGGGCTGGCGGCGGGCGTCGGCGTCTGCTCGCTGGCGACGGGCTCGGCGCTGCGCTTCGATAGTAACGATGGGGGCGACCGGTTGCTCATGCTGGGCTTCGTCGCGCTCACCGAAAAAGAGATCGAGGAAGGGATAGCGCGGCTGGCGACGGCGCTTCGCAGCTAAGGGCGCATGCCTTTAGGTTCTGTCGGCAGCGCGGTCTTTTTCGCGTTGGGCCTTATATTTGGTCTTGTATTTCAAGCCCAGCTTCTTCGCGATCGCCATCACATCGTCGGTGGTTTTACCGGCTCGAATGCGCGCGCGACCGTCATTATTATGGTGGGGGCGTAACTTGACGCCCCGTGAAATTTTTACGGGATGAGCCATGTTCGATCCGCTATGCTTTGCGTTGGCAACGCATGGGAGATCAGGGTGACGCGAGCGCTCGTCAAGAGCGGAGCGCCTCGCGAGCTTTCATTGGCTGGTTCGGCGTGCGATAGTCAGCCATGACCAATGAAAAGCCGGACCAGGCCTATACCGTGAGAGTGCGCTCCAGAGGGGGCGCTGGGCATAACGCCATGTGGCAATGGGAAGTCTACGCGGCGGGAAACGCGCTTCCGATTGAAAAAGGCCTCTATAAAGGCTCGGAGGCGAGGGCCTACCAAACCGCTCAGGCGGCCATGGCGCGCTTGTCCGAGCGGCGCGCACGCACGCCGCAATAAGCGCGGCTTTTGTCTTATTGCCATTTCCGGTTGAACGGCTCGCATCGGGCCTTGTCATTCCCGGCGAGCTGCAAGCCCGAGCCACGAGAGCGCTGGTTTTACTCAGCCCGTCATTGCGAGCGAAGCGAAGCAATCCAGGGCCGCATCGCTGCCCTGGATTGCTTCGTCGGCTCCGCCTCCTTGCAATGACGGCGGTGATTTCTTGTGTGTCCAAACGGCGCGAGCGTCGGGAATGGCACCGAACGGATCAAGCGGATCTCGTTATTACTTCAACCGATAAATCCACCAGCCCTTGTGCTGATACACAAGCTCCAGCCTTTCCAATTGCGCCGGATTCGACGTCGAGAAAGGCAGGAGCTTGGCGATCAACGCATCGCTGTCGCCCTTGCGCGCGAAATAGTGCAGCCGCGTCGCGCCGCCGATCGGCTCCACGGCGAAGCCGCCGTCGATCTTCTGCTCACGCATCCATTGCGTGGCGGATTTGATGACGCCATGCGACACGCCTGAGGAGGGGAAATCCTTATAGGCGATGGACAGGCGCTCGGGCCGCGCGGCGGCCGCCTTCCAGACATCGGAAATATGCACGGCGACATAGGCGGGTTTGCCCGCCGCAATTTCAGATAAGGTCTGCGCGCCGCGCTTTTCGTCCGAGAGCAGCGCGTCGATGAAACGGTCGAATGTTTCCGATGATTTCGGCGCCGCTCCGGCGCCCCAGCGCGCCCGCTCGGCGCCCTGCGCGCCGGGCCACGCCGCGGGAATGAGCAGGCCGCTTGCGCGCGCGTCGTCGAGCGGGGCGTCGCGTTTTGCGGCGGTGCGAATGGCGCGCGACAAATCCCACCAGGCGAGAACGATGGCGTCTTCGCCGACATGATCGCGAAGGGCCCCCAGCACTTTGGTAATGTCCGCGGCGGAGACGTCCGCAAACAGAATTGGCTCCGTTACCTCGTTGCGCCAGACGAGCGGGGTCAAGCGCTCGCCGTCGCGCGCGACAAGGCCGGCGGCGATGGGGCGCCGTTCTTGGGGGACCGAAATCTCGATACGCTGCAGCGCGTCGGGCGCGAGGCCAAGGCTGGCGACTTCCTTCGCCGCATCCTCGGGCGCGGCGGCGATCGTCAGCGCGTAGTGGGACGCGGGGCGCAGGGCTGAATATCCCGCCCAGCCGAGGAGCGCGCAGCCTATGGCGATGAGCCCGGCGCCGACGATGGTTTTCATGCGACCTCTCGCAGTCGATTGGAGCCGTCATTGCGAGCGAAGCGAAGCAATCCAGAGCGACGCCACGGCTCTGGATTGCTTCGTCGCTTTGCTCCTCGCAATGACGAGAGGCTTCTACTGACGCTTCCTTCTCAGCAGGAAGGCGCCGCCCAGGAGCACGGCGATGGCGCCAAGCCCCGCCGCGATGAGGCGTTGCTGCGGCGAGTCGAACTCGAGATCGCCGCGCTTCTCACCGGAGATGCGCTTCAACTCCGTGCGAATCTCCGCCGCCTCGCGCAAGCGCGTATCCTCGTCGTTGATCTTGGCGGCGCTTTTGACGAGCTGCGACCAGCCTTCGGAATAGGTGTAGCCGCCGGGGTTCATATGCGCGAGCGCCTTATAATGCTTGATCTGATGGTGCTCCCACATTTCGGCGAATTCATATTCCACCGCCGAAGGATTATTGCCCTTCTGCCAGAAGAGCTGGAAGAAGGCGCCGGCGTCGTCCTTCTCGGGCGCCGGAGGCGCGGGGCGGTTGGTCTTCTGGCCCGGCAGCAGCTTGTCGGTGTAGAGCTTCACCAGCACGCTGCGCGATTTCTCGGTGATTTCGAGCCCCGAGATGACGCCCTTGTCCATGCCGTCGAGATAGGCGCGCGCGAAACTGTCGGAATGGCAGTTCGAGCAGGTCGAGACCCAGGATTCCTTGCGCGCGGTGAACCAGGGGTGGTTCAGATTGTCGGCGATCTTCGGCATGGGCATGAAGGCCCAGCGCGACTTGCGCACCATATTATGCGTGAACTTGCCCTCATATTCCATATGGCAGAACTGGCAGGTCGGCGCGTTCATATGGCCCTTGTCGAGCGAGTCGGCGAGGCGGGCGTTCCAATCCCACTGATCGCCGCGCGCCTGATAGACCGTGCCATGCTTCGAAAGCATGTAGCCTTCGAACTCATTATGATCGACGCCATTGTGGCATTGCGCGCAGGCCTGCGGCTTGCGGGCCTCCACGGCCGAAAACTCGTGGCGCGTATGGCAGGAGTTACACGTCGTCTGCGGCGTGTGACAGAAGGTGCAGCCCTCGGCCACTTCACGCTGCTCCATCGCCGCCCAAATGGCGTTCTCGACATTGGCCTTATAAGAGAGCGCATGTGACGGATGGCCCGGCTTCCATTGGTCCTGCGGCCAGGTGAAAGTGTCGCGCTCGGATTCGCGCTCGGCGAATTGCTGCACGTGACACTGGCCGCAGGCGGCGGCGTCGGGCATTTTCAGCTCGGTCTTGTGCTGGCCGTGATCCTGGCCGACGCCCATGTGGCAGTCGATGCAGCCGACTTCCTTCAATGTCTCTCCGGCCTTGAGCTTGCCCATCGACTGAAGGTTCGCCTCGACCTCCTTGATCATCGCCTTCTTATAGGCGCGGGAGTCGCTCTCCGGCAGATTGCGGATTTGATCCAGATTGCCGTGAACGCTCCTTTGCCAGCTATGAGTCCAGCCGGGGGAGGTCTGCTGGTGGCATTCGACGCATTGGGCCCGCGAGGCGTCGACGTCGATCGTCTGCGGCGGCTTATAGAAAGAATGCGGATTTAGATATTTCGAGATCGGGATCGGCTCCCAATATTTGGCCAGCGATCCCTTGCCCGCGCCCTGGGCTTCATCATGATAACGCTTTTCCAGCGCCTCATAGAGTTCCTTGGGGGTGGCGCCCTTGGAAACGCCAAGCGCCTTGTAGGTCTCGTCGGGCGTCTCGGCGCGCCCGGGCGCAAGCGAAGCGGTCAGGGCGCTGAAAAGCGCGAGAAGGCCGACGAGAAAGCGGCGGCGCAGGATTGCACTAAATTTCGGCATTAGCCCCTCGGCCTGGGAGATTCGTCATCGTGGCATTGTCGATAGCGGAACCATGATTGGAAGCACCACAGCCCGTGGCGCCAATGGCGCCATCGGCAGTTTTCGCCATTCGCGCCGCGCGCCCAAAATATTGGATCGGAGGTTCCGATGGATGAAACAACGATCTCGAACGCCGCGGCGCCGGACGGCATGCGCATCTATGCAATCGGAGACATTCATGGCCGCGCCGATCTGCTGGACCGTCTTGCCCAGACCATAGACGACGATTTGCGCAAAGGCGACTACAGCGCGGCAGTCTGCGTTTTTCTCGGCGATTATGTCGATCGCGGCCTCGACTCGCGCGGCGTCATCGACCGGCTGGCGCGTCGCGATTTCCCAACTCCGATCGTGACGTTGCGCGGCAATCACGAAGACGAGATGCTGCGCTATCTGGACGATTCTGCGATGCTCGACCAATTCGTCGCCTTTGGCGGTCTGACCACGCTCGCCTCCTATGGCGTCGACGCGGGCCGGGAGATGAAGCGCGGCGGCGCGCCGGCGGTGCTGGCGGCGTTTCTCGAGCGCTTCCCGCCGTCGCATCGGCGTTTTCTCGAAGAGACGCAGTTTTCTGCAGAATATGGCGACTATTTCTTCTGCCACGCCGGCGTGCGGCCGCATGTCCCGCTGGAACGGCAAGACCCCGGCGATCTCATGTGGATTCGCTATGAGTTCTTGAATTACCGGGGGCCGTACGAAAAAGTGATCGTGCATGGGCACACGCCGCATGCGCGCGTGGAAAATCTGTTGACCCGCATCAACCTCGACACACACGCCTTCAAGAGCGGCGTGCTCACGGCGGCGGCGCTGGAGGGGAAGCAGCGGCGGTTTCTTGATACGGCCTGAGATCCGCTCGATTGGTTCGCCGTCATTCCCGACGATCGCGTAGCGAGCGATCGGGAATCCAGAGCAAAACCAGCGTGACAGTGGTTCTAGATTCCTGTGTGTCCGAACTGTGCGAAAGTGGGTACGGGCGGGAGACCGTTAGATTCCTGGTGACGATCACCGAGACCGGGCTTGGTCCCCGCCCGCGTTTGTATCCACCTGAACAGTTGCACGAGGCTGCGCCAACAGACCTCGCATCACAGGGACAGGCCAAATGACTTTATCCCCTGTTTGCGTGGGAATCGACGTTTCAAAAACACATCTCGATATTTATGACGCCATCGAAGGCCACCGCCGGGTCGCCAATGTCGGCCCACGCATCGCCGAGCTGTCGCGCTCCTTCCTGGAAAGGGACTGCTTCGTCGTCTTCGAGGCCACCGGCCACTACGACGCCGCTTTGCGGCGCGGCCTCGAGGAAGCTGGCGTCGCGCACGCCCGCGTCAATCCGGAACGCGCCCGCGACTTCGCCAGAGCCATCGGCCGGCGCGCCAAAACCGACGCCGTCGACGCCCGCATGCTCGCCGAGCTTGGCAGCAAGCTCGCGCCCGAACAGCGCGAGGCCGCCGATCGCACCCGCGAAGAGCTTGCCTTCCGGCACAAGCGGCGCGACCAGCTCGTCGACATGCGTCAGCAGGAAAAGGTGCGCCGCAGCGAGTGCCCCGATCCCGCAGCTATCACCGACATCGAGCGGCATATCGCCTGGCTCGATCAGGAAATCGCCGCCGTGGAGGCCGGCATCCGCGCCATGATCGACGCCGACGCGGCCTTGCGCGAAAGCGAGCGGCGCTTGCGCAGCGTGCCAGGCGTCGGACCCGTCGCCGCCGTGACCTTGCTCGCCCTCATGCCCGAGCTCGGCCGGCGCTCGCCCAAGACGATCGCCGCGCTCGCTGGCCTCGCCCCCTTCAACGACGACAGCGGCGCCCGGCGTGGAAAACGCTCGATCCGCGGCGGACGGAGGCGCGTCCGGAGCGCCCTCTACATGGCCGCGCTCTCCGCCTCGCGATCGAAATCGCGACTTGGCGACTTCGCGCGCGCCTTGCGGAAGCTCGGAAAGCCCCCGAAGGTCGTCCTTGTCGCTCTGGCGAGAAAGATCCTCGTCATTCTCAACGCAATCATGCGAGACAACGGCGCTTACGCGGCTGCGTAAAACACAGTTGCCCGGTCGGGCCTTCGGCCCGCCGGGAATGACATTCGTCAAGCAGAATGGTCTCATCCCACGCGCAGCTCGAAAGCATTCTCCAAATGACGCGGCAGTTTCCCCGGTGCGATGAAGATCGCGTCGCCGCGCAGCGTGCACCGCATCGCCCAAGGGTTCGCGGCGATCCAACGGTCGACAGCGCGTGAGATGCGGCGTTGCTTCTGCGGCGTGATTGCAATGGCGGCCTCTGCCAGATCTCCGCGAGCCTTCACCTCGACGAAGATGACGGTGTTTCCACGCTTCGCGACAATGTCGATCTCGCCGCCCTGCGTGCGGAAATTCCGGTCGAGAACGGCATAGAGCTGCAAGCGCAGCCAGAGGGCTGCGATGGTTTCCGAGCGTAGGCCATAGGCAAACGCCGAGCGGCGCGCGTCTTCGTTCCTGTGCTTCATCGCCGCGCCATGAAAAGAATTATGAAAAAAACGAGCTGTTCCGCGTTAACTTATCAGGCAGCTTCCGCTTCAGCACGTCGCTTTTGGGCGTCTGTCATTCCCGGCGGGCTGCAAGCTCGACCGGGAATCCAGAGCCAAAATAGCGTTTTTGCTCTGGATTCCCGATCGCTCGCTTCGCGAGCGTCGGGAATGACAGGGCTCATTACTTCCCGCGCTGCGCCGCCAATTGCAGCGCCCGCGCGTACACCTGCCGACGCGGCTGGCCGGTCTCCGCCGACACGACGCTGGCGGCGTCCTTGACGGAATAAGACCCCAGGGCGGCCTCGATTTTGGCGTCGAGATCCGCAGCCGCGACCTCCGCAGCGCCCGCTTCTGGCGGCGCCACCAGCAGCACGATCTCGCCCCTGGGCGGCTCCTCATTGGCGAGCGCCTCGGAGAGCGCGTCCAGCCGCCCGCGCCGCACGGATTCATACATTTTGGTCAGCTCGCGGGCGATGGCGGCGCTGCGCGGGCCGAGCACGGCGGCGCAATCGGCGAGCGTCTCGGCGAGGCGGCGGGGGCTTTCGAAGAAGACCAGCGTGCCGGGAATCTGCGCGAGCTCCGCAAGCCGCGCCCGCCGGGGGCCGCTTTTATGCGGCAGGAAGCCCTCGAAGAAGAAGCGGTCGGTCGGCAGGCCGGCGACGACGAGCGAGGCCAGGACGGCGGAAGGGCCGGGGACGGAAGTGACATGCAGCCCCTTCTCCAGCGCCTCCTGCACCAGCTTGAAGCCGGGGTCCGAGACGAGCGGCGTGCCGGCGTCGGAGACGAGCGCCAGCTTCGCGCCGGATTCGAGCCGCGCGAGGAGATGCGGACGAATCACCGCCGCGTTGTGCTCATGATAGGCGACGAGCGGCGTCGAGATTCCATAATGCGCCAACAGGTTTTTGGTGACGCGCGTGTCCTCCGCCACAACGGCGTCGGCGGCGGCGAGCGTCGAGAGCGCGCGGAAGGAAATATCCTTCAAATTGCCGATTGGCGTGGCGACAACATGCAGGCCAGGTTCGATTTTTTCGGCCTCGGCGCGCAGGCCGAACGCCGTGTAGCCCGCGGCGGGAGAGGGGGCGTCGTCGGCGGCCATGCTGGCAATCTCCAAATCGTTCGTTTTTTCGTCCGAATGTTCGGAATATGGAACGATCCGGACCGTCTCGGCAAGGCCCCAATTTACCCCCAAAAACCGCATCTATTGACATTCGCATCGGGAGACGGACCCTATGCACAGGAAACATGCGCGCGCGGCCCTGGCGGCTCAGGCGCGGGGGCTCGGGGTCTCTATGAAGATGGGTTTTTCAGTCGGTTTTCCCGGCGCTGTCAGGCGCTTGCGTGCGGGGCTTCTCGCCGGCGCGGCGGCGCTGACGCTCGCGGCGTGCCACCCGGGAGCAGGGCCGGGCATCCCCGGCGCGAAGAATCTCGGCGCCGGCGCGCCGCCCTCGGGGCAGGTCGCGACCGCCGACGCCAATGAGATGATCGGCAATGGCGCGGTGAAGGTCGGCCTCGTGGTGCCGCTGACCGGCCCCAATGGCCCCTCGTCGGTCGGCGCCTCTTTGCGCAACGCGGCCAAGCTCGCCTATGCCGACAGCGGCTCCAATGACGTGACCATTCTGGTCAAGGACGACAAATCCACGCCGGCCGGCGCCGCCGCGGCGACCCAGGAGGCCGTCAACGAGGGCGCGGAGATTATTCTCGGGCCGGTCTTCGCGACCGATGTGAAGGAAGCGGGTCGGGTCGCGCATTCCGCCAGCAAGCCCGTGATCGCTTTCTCGACCGATTCCTCCGCGGCGGGGAAGGGGAATTATCTCCTCTCCTTCCTCGTGGAAGGCTATGTCGATCGCGGCGTGAGCTTCGCGGCGCAGCGGGGCAAGAAATCCATCGCCGTGCTGGCGCCCGATAATGATTACGGCACCCTGGCCCTGGCGCAGTTCCAGCAAAGCGCGGCGAATTACGGCCTGCGCGTGCCGATGA
This sequence comes from Methylocystis sp. JR02, assembly GCF_030063565.1. Taxonomy (NCBI): domain Bacteria; kingdom Pseudomonadati; phylum Pseudomonadota; class Alphaproteobacteria; order Hyphomicrobiales; family Methylocystaceae; genus Methylocystis; species Methylocystis sp. JR02. The sequence goes on from NZ_JASIRC010000001.1 coordinate 566,157, forward strand.
TCGAGCGCTATAAGCCGGGAGCGCCTGGCGAATCCGTCCAGCGCCTCGCCGCCGCCCGCGACCAGTTCGACGCGATTTTCGTCCCCGAACAGGCCGACGCGATGGGCAGCGTCTCGAAAGAACTCGTCGCCAATGGCATCGACTCGAAGAAGGTGCAGATCATCGGCACCGGCCTGTGGAACGACGCGCGCGCGCTGAACCTGCCGGCGCTGCAGGGCGCCTGGTTCACGGCGCCGGAGAACGCCGGCTTCAACGCCTTCGCGCAGCGCTACAAGGCGAAGTTCGGCTCCGATCCGGCGCGCATCGCGACGCTCGCTTACGACGCCGTGTCGCTGGCGATCGCATTGTCGCGCTCGCAGGGGTCGCAGCGCTATTCCGAGAGCGTGCTCACCAATCCATCGGGCTTCAACGGCGCCGACGGCGTCTTCCGCTTCCGGCCCGACGGCACGAATGAACGCGGGCTCTCGGTGCTCGAGATCGGCGGCGGCGCGGCGAAGATTATTTCCCCGGCGCCGAGGAGCTTTACGGGGAACGGGGCGTAATCGGTTCGGCGTCATCCCACGCTCGCAAAGCGAGCGATTGGGAATCCAGAGCAAAACCAGCGCTATATCGGCCCGCGTCATTGCGAGGAGCGTAAGCGACGAAGCAATCTAGGGCAGCTATAGCGGCTCTGGATTGCTTCGCTTCGCTCGCAATGACGGGAGGCCTCCAGTCCGCCCGGAATGACCTGCTTGGATGAAGACCACAATCCATCCCTCCCCCTTGCGGGGAGGGCAGGGTGGGGGAAAGCCGCGGTAGCGATAAAGATTGTCGACCCCCACCCCTAACCCCTCCCCGCAAGGGGGAGGGAAGCGGCTCGCGCTCAGCGTGTGAGCGGATGCGTTACGCCGTCGCCTCGCCGGCGACCTTGCCGAAATCCGCCACGCCCATCATCACCCGGCGCAGCTCGGCGAGCAGGCGCAGGCGGTTGAGGCGCAGGTCGGCGTTTTCGGCGTTCACCGTCACTTTGTCGAAGAATTCGTCGACCGGCTCCCGGAGCTTCGAGAGCGCGCGCATGGCGCCGGCGAAGTCTTCCTTCGTGAGCCGCTCGGCGGTCTCCTCGCCGGCGCGGGCGATGGCCGCGGCGAGCTTGTGCTCCTGCGGCTCGATGCGCAGATTCGGCGCGTGGCGTTGGGCGTAGGCCTCGGGGCCGTCCTTCTTTTCCTCGGCCTTCAGAATATTCACCGCGCGCTTGAAGCCGGCGAGCAGGTTCTTGCCGTCGTCAGTGGCGAGGAAGGAATCGAGCGCTTCGACCTTTTTGGTGATCATGAGGAGATCGTCCTGAAGCGGCGCGGCCGCCTCGCCGTCGGCGAGGGCCACGGCGCCGAGCGCCGCGTCAATGAGATCGTAACGGGCGCCCTTGTCGCGCAAGTAGACCTTCAGGCGATCGACGAAAAATTCCAGAAGGTCGAGCGCGCTCGTTCCCGCCAACTCGTCATCAAGCTTTTTGAGCGCCTTCGAGTGGAAGGAGAAGGCGTTGTAGTGCTGGTCGAAAGCCGCGACGAGGCGCAGCCGCAGTTCGTTTTCGAGAATGATGCGGATGACGCCCAACGCCGCGCGGCGCAGCGCATAGGGATCTTTGCTGCCCGTCGGCTTCTCGTCGATCGCCCAGAAGCCCACGAGCGTGTCGAGCTTGTCGGCGAGCGCCACGGCGATGGAGACAGGAGCGGTCGGCACATAGTCACCTTGGCCCTGCGGCTTGTAATGCTCGTAGCAGGCGTTCGCGACCGACGCGTCCTCGCCCTGCGCTTTCGCGTAATAGCTGCCCATCAGCCCTTGCAGCTCGGGGAACTCGCCGACCATCTCGGTCACGAGATCGGCCTTGCAAAGCATCGCCGCACGTTCAGCCTTCTCGGGGTCCGCTCCGACGATCGGCGCCAGCTCCTTCGCGAGCGCCGCGATGCGCCGCACGCGTTCGCCTTGGGTTCCGAGCTTTTCGTGAAACACGATCTGGTCGAGCTTGGGCAGGCGCTCTTCGAGCTTCGTCTTCAGATCGGTCTCGTAGAAGAACTTCGCGTCCGACAGGCGCGCGGCGATGGGGCGCTCATTGCCGGCGATGATGGTCGCGCCATGGTCGCTCGCCTCGATGTTGGAGACGAGGATGAAGCGGTTGGCGAGGCTTCCGTCCTGCTTGCGCAGCACGAAGCACTTCTGGTTCACGCGGATCGTCGCGCGAATGACTTCCGGCGGAACGGAGAGGAAGCTTTCGTCGAAGGACCCCATCAGCGTCACAGGCCATTCGACGAGGCCCGAGACCTCCTCCAGCAGGCCGGCGTCCTCGACGAGCTCCAGATGCTGGGCGAAGGCGAGGTCTTTCGCGTCATGCAGAATAATGTCGCGCCGGCGGTCGGGGTCGATGACCACCTTGGCGCGCTCCAGCGACATGGCGTAGTCCTCGAAGCGCTTTACGCGTATTTCGCCCGGCGCCATGAAGCGATGGCCGCGCGTAACGTCGCCCGACTTTATGCCGTCGACCTCGAAGGGCACGATCTCCGGCGTCTCCGTCTCCGGGCCGAAGGTCGCGACGATGGAGTGCAGCGGGCGCACCCAGCGCAGGCTGTCGCTGCGCTCGGAGGCCGCGCCCCAGCGCATGGATTTCGGCCAGGGGAAGCTTTTGATGATCCCCGGCAGGAGGTCGGCGAGGACCTGGATGGTCTCGGCGCCGGGGCGCTCGATCACCGCGAGGTAGAATTCTGCGCCCTTTTTATCCTTCTCGATCTTGGCCTGATCCAGCGAGGCGAGACCGGCGCTTTTCAGAAAGCCTGCGACCGCCGCCTCCGGCGCGCCGACGCGCGGGCCTTTGCGCTCCTCGCGCACATCCGGCTGGCGGCCGGGCAGGCCGACCACCTGCAAGGCGAGCCGCCGCGGCGTGGCGTAGGCGGCCGCGCCCTCATAGGTCAGGCCGCGCTCGACAAGCGCATTGGTGACGAGCTTCCGCAGCTCGTCGGCCGCCTGCCGCTGCATGCGCGCGGGAATTTCCTCGGAGAAGAGTTCGAGCAGAAGGTCGGGCATTTATTCGTCCTGAATCTCGGTGGGGAGACCCGTACAGCGGCGGCGGAAACATGTCGAGGCTTGTCGAGGGGGCGGGGTGGGGTAGGGCCAACGGTTATCTGCGTCATGAGCCCCAATACCTCCCCTTTACGGGGAGGTCGGCGGCCGCAGGCCGCCGGGTGGGGCTCTCGCAGCGACGGCGGTGATGGGGGCCGGGCCCCACCCGACCCCGCCATAGCCCGACTGAAAGACGGGCGTCTAAAAGACGCCCTTTGGCGGGGTCACCCTCCCCGTAAAGGGGAGGGATTGGCTCACGCCCGTACGGCGTGGCTCCCTCTGGGCGCCTCATTCTGGCACGCGGGCGCGGCGCAAGCCGAAACGCTTCCGCAAGCCTAATGCTCCGATAATCAAATTCACAAAAATTTTCGCATTGCGACGCGCGGCCCGCGACGGCCCGCGGCCGCGTCAGATGCGGGTAGGCTTATGCGTCGTCGGTCGAAATCGCGTCGGTTTGTTGGCGTGCTGGCCCCCTGGGCCGTCAGCGTGATGGCGCCTTGGGCGCTCGGCGTCGGCGCGCTCGTCTCCTTCACCGCGAGCGCCGGGCAGGACACTGTCGGCGACTGGAATGTGGCGCCGCTCACCGCCCGCGCCCGTGCCGCCGCCGCCCCGGCGACTTTGCAGCTCGCGTCTTTCGGCGAGATCGCCACGGGCGAGCTTGGCCTCTCCGGCCAGAGCCGCGCTTTGGCGCAGAGCGCGCGGCTCATGGTGGGCGCCCCGGACGAGATGCGCTCCATCCCCGACGAGCGCGAGCCGCATGTCGATCTGAAGCCCGACGCCAAGGATTTCCCGGAGGTCGACCGCACCCATAAGGGCGATCCCGTCATCGCCATGCGGCCGACCTTCGAGACGCGCGTGATCAACCCGGCCGCGCTCGGCCTTGCCGAGCCGGCGGGTCTGACGTTCCGTATCGAGGGAAAACACGCGGCGCGCACAAGCCTCGCGCTTGCCCCGCGCGGCGCGCTTCCGGGCGACGACGCGATCTATGAGGCGGAGGCGGAACGCGCCGAATCGCTGAACACCACGCAGACCCAGAAAGCCACCGCGGCGGCCTCGCCCTCGCAAACCGCCTCGAAAGCCACGCCGCCCGTCGCCGAGCCGCCACGCGAGACCGCCAATCAGGCGCTGGCCGATCGCGCGCTGCATGGCGCGACGCCATCGGTTTCGCGCGCGGTTGCGCTCAGCTCCTCGACGCCGGCCCAGCCCGATGCGGTGCCGATCGAAGTGTCGTCCTTCCCGCGCGCCACTCTCGCGCTCGGCGCGCCCGACAGAGCGGCGCGGCCCGATTACGCCTCTCTCATCGATCGCGACAGCATGGATCGCGAGCGGCGCTGCCTTGCCGAGGCGGTTTATTTCGAATCGCGCAGCGAACCGGAGGCCGGTCAGGCGGCGGTGGCGCAAGTGGTGCTCAACCGCACGCAGAGCGGGCTCTATCCGGCGTCGATCTGCGGCGTCGTCTATCAGAACCGGCACCACTACAAGGCGTGCCAATTCTCCTTCGCCTGCGAAGGCAAGTCGCTGCGCATCACCGAGCCGGAATCATGGGCGACGGCCGTGCGCATCGCCAATGAGGTGATGGACGGGCGCACCTATATCACCGACGTCGGCCGCTCGACGCATTATCATGCGACCTACGTGAAGCCGAGATGGGCGCGCGCGCTGACGCGGATGGATATGATCGGGCGTCATATCTTCTATCGGCTCAAGCCGGGTCAGACGTGATTGCAGCGGCAGAGGCTTTGCGTCGCCGGAAGCCGCCGGTGCGCGCATAGATCGCAAACCAAATCACAAAAGCCGACGCGACGCTTGCACAGGCGAAGGGATGCGCGAGGATCAGTTGTCTCAAAGCGTCCATGTCGAAAGCCTCACACTCAAATAATGTTGCGAGCTTCGGCGCGTCGCGGTTAATTTTTCGGCGATGCGGTCAGGGAAACGCTCCGCTTGCGAAGGCGTCGTCGGCGCGTGGTTAAGGAAAAGCTAATCGATTGGCGCGCACGAGCCCGCGCACAGAGTTTCCGAGGTAGAACTCATCCCCCAGATCATCGAGCCGCAAGACCGCTTCGCGGGCGCGGCCCTCAGCGATGAGGCTCGCGCGCAGCGTCCCCGCCAGCAATCCGCTCGAGAGCGGCGGCGTGAGCAGAATGTCCCCCGAGGGAACGAAGAGATTGCAGCGCGCGCTCTCGCATAGCTCGTCGCGCTCATTGAGGAAGAGAACCTCGTCCGCGCCGTGGCGCTTTACGGCCTCGGCGAGCGACCCCTCATAGAGGGCGCGGCGCGTCGTCTTGTGGCGCAGCAGGGGGTCGGCGGAGGAGAAACGACGCTCGGCGAGAGCGACGCGCCAGATGGTTTCGGGTGGGATGGGATCGATGGGCGTGGCGGAGGTCTCGATCGAGCCGTTTTTGGACAAAACTAAACGAACTCGAAGCCGTCGGACGGGAGCCGCAATCTGCTCCCTCTCCCGCGGAGCGGGGGAGGGTTGGGGAGGGGGAACATCAGCTCCGGCTAACTCAGGGTTGAAAGGCCCCCTCCCTGTCCCTCCCCCGCTTTGCGGGAGAGGGGACGCGGTTGCGGCGTTCGGGCTCAAACCGGAAACGATTTCGGCGAGCGCCGCCAGAACCTTCTCCTCATCATGCCGAAACCCCAGCGCCGCGCTCGACGCCGCAAGCCGCGCCAGATGCTCCGGCAGAAGCGCGAATCCGTTTTCCTGCGTCCACAGCAGCGTTTCGATCAGGCCGAAGTCGGAGCCCTGGTCGGAATCGGGCAAATGGCGGTCTGGCGTCATGAGCCCTGATACCTCCCCTTTACGGGGAGGTCGGCGGCCGAAGGCCGTCGGGTGAGGTTCTCGCAGCAGCGACGGCAATGGGTGGCTGGGCCCCACCCGACCCCGCTTCGCGGGGCCACCCTCCCCGTAAAGGGGAGGGATCGGCTCACGCCCCGCGTTCGCTCGACTGCGTCCCGGTCAGGAATCGGGCCTTGATCAGACATTCCTCATACTCTTCGCGGGCGCGGGAATCGGCGACGACCGCCGAGCCGACATTGCAGACCAGTTCGTGGTCGGGAAAGAGCGTCAGCGTGCGGATCGCGACATTGAAGCGGATGTCGCCATCGGGCGCGATGAGGCCGAGCGAGCCGCAATAGACCCCGCGCGGCGCGCATTCGAGATCGCGGATGATCTCCATGGCGCGTATCTTCGGCGCGCCCGTCACCGAGCCGCAGGGGAAAAGCCCCGTGAAGAGATCGGCCAGCGTCACATCGTCCCGCAGCCGCGCCTCTATGCCCGAGGTCATCTGATGCAGCGTCGGATAGGTTTGCACGGTGAAGAGGTCCGTGACCTTCACCGAGCCGACCTCCGCGAGACGCGAGAGATCATTGCGGAGCAGATCGACGATCATGAGGTTTTCGGCGCGCGACTTCTCGTCCTCGACGAGATATTGCGCGCGCGCCATGTCCTCGGTCGGCATGACGCCGCGCTGCGCCGTGCCCTTCATCGGCCGGGCGCGGATGGCGCGCCCCTGCGCCTCGAAGAAGACCTCCGGCGAGAGCGAGACGACCGTCTCCTCGCCCAGCGCCACGACGCCGCCATAGGCGACGGGCTGGCGCTTGCGCAGGCCGCGATAGAGCGCCAGCGGGTCGCCCTCGTAGCGGCCGTAGAGCGGGAAGGTGAGATTGATCTGATAGACGTCGCCCGCGAAAATGTAGTCGCGGCAGGCCTGGAAACGCTCGGCATATTCGGCCTGCGACCAGGCGGGCGTCAGCGGGACATAGGGCGCCGCGGCTTCGGCGGGCGGTAGGGTCCAGGGCTGAGGCGCGCGGAAGGCGCCGAAGAGCAGCAGCGGCGTGCGCGAGCGCGGCGTCGTCTGCGTCCAGAATTTGGGCTCCAGCGCATAGCCCAGCTCATAGCTGGCGTAGCCGGCGAGATAGAGCCCGCGCTTCGTCGCCGCCTCCATGCGAGCGAAAGCGTCCTTGGCCTCGCGCGGCTCGCGCGCGACGATGATTTCCTCTGGCTCGCTAAAGAGCAGCGTGCGGCCGTCGCGCCCGTCCTCGAAGACGACATAGGGCCGCGCCGGCGCGTCGGTGAGCGTCGGAGAAATTGGGCTGGCGGCGACGTCGGGCATTTTGGGCGGGGCTCGTTTCACGATTATGTTACAACACAACAGGGCGATTGGGCGAAGAGCAATCTTGCAGTTTCGGCGCCTCGATCTGCCCTTTGCGGGGAGGGGGGCGCTGGATTGCTTCGTCGCTACGCTCCTCGCAATGACGGGGCTGAGTTTTCCCTGACAGCCTGGATCGCCCCGACACATCAGACGCCCTCACCTATGAAAGGGCGGGCGTTTTCGCAATCGGGAAATCTTCCCAGCGGCGTAGAACAAGTTTTGCTCTGTGGCCCTTTGCGGGCTATTGAGGATCATGTCCACTGGCCCCAAAAACGCGCAACCCATGCGCATCCTCTTCGTCGGCGACGTGCTCGGCCGCGCCGGCCGCGCCGCGGTGGTCCGCTATGTCCCGCGGTTGCGCGAAAAATGGGCGCTCGATTTCGTGGTCTGCAACGGCGAGAACGCCGCCGGGGGCTTCGGCATCACCGAGTCGATCTGCGAGGAGATGCTGATGGCGGGCGTCGATTGCGTGACGCTCGGCAATCACGCCTTCGACCAGCGCGAGACGCTTGTGTTCATCGAGCGCCAGCCGCGCCTGCTACGGCCGATCAACTATCCGCCGGGCACGCCGGGTCGGGGCTCCAATCTCTTCACCGCCGCGCGCGGCCAGCAGGTGCTGGTGATCAATCCCATGGGCCGCGTCTTCATGGACGCCATCGACGACCCCTTCGCCGCGATGGAGCGCGAGCTCGGGGCCTGCCCCTTGGGCGTCGCCTGCGACGCCATCGTCGTCGACATGCATGCTGAAACCTCGAGCGAGAAGATGGCGCTCGGCCATTTCGTCGACGGCCGCGCCTCTCTGGTGGTGGGCACGCATACCCATGTGCCGACCGCCGACGCGCAAATCCTGCCGGGCGGCACGGCCTATCTCACCGACGCGGGCATGACTGGGGACTACGACTCCGTTATCGGCATGGACAAGGAAGAGCCGATGCGCCGCTTCATCCGCAAGACGCCGGGCGCGCGCTACGAGCCGGCGAGCGGGGAGGCGACCTTCTGCGGCGTGGCGGCGGAGATCGGCGCCGACGGTCTCGCGACAATGATAACGCCCGTGCGGCTCGGCGGCCGGCTGAAGCGCGAATGGCCGCAGGAGTGGGGCGCGCCGTAAGGGCGGGCGCCGAGGGCGAGCGAGAGGCCGGGCGATAGGGTAATTGCGATCTGGCTGCGCGCTTGAGTTCGCCCCCCCCAATTCCGGGGCAAAGTCATGTCCGGGCTTTTCCTCGGACAAGCGGGGCCATGAAGCGGTAAGCGACATGAAGATGCGCGCATACGACCACCTTTGCCGGGCCCGCGCCTCCATATAGTATAGACATCCGATAGATTATGTGTACATCGACAAAGCGCAGGCGCGCTACTTCCGAGTAGCGCCCCAAAGCGTAATGTTATATTGTTACATGAGTCGCGCTGCTCTTATTACCGGACTATCCTCCCATGTCGCCTTTTCGCCTTCGGCGTTTGCTTGCCCTCGCCGCCATCGTCGGTGTCGCGGATCCGAACGGGCCCGCCTTTGCGCAGCGGGCGCTGCCGACGATCGAGGTAGGCGCGGCGCATCGCCAGCGGACGACGGCTCCCAGGCGCGCCGCCACCGCGACGCCTCGTTCGGCGCCGGTTTCACCGCTGGGCGCGCCTGCGCCATCCACCGTAGACAAACAAACGGCGCGGCTCGATCGGCTGCTGCCGAAAACCGGCGCCAATGTTTACAGGCTCGACCGCAGCGCGATCGAGTCGCTGCCGCAGGGCAATCAGGCGACGCTCGACCAAATCCTTCTGCAAAACCCGGGCGTGACGCAGGATTCCGCGGCGGGCGGCAGTTTCCACGTGCGCAATGAGCACGGGAACGTTCAGTATCGCGTCAACGGCATTCTCTTGCCCGACGGCGTGTCCGGCGGCTTCTCGCAAGTAATGGATACGGGCTTCATCGGCTCCGTCTCGCTCATCACCGGCGCGCTTCCGGCGCAATATGGATTGCGCACGGCGGGCGTCGTCGACATCGTGTCGCGCCCGCCCCCGCCGACGCCGGGCGGCAACGTCAGCATCTATGGCGGCAGCCATGCCACCGGACAGAGCGCTTTTGATTACGGCGCCCAGGGGAGCCGTTGGGAAGCCTTCGCTTCCGGCCGCCTGACCATGAACAATCTCGGCCTCCAAAATACGACGCCTGGCCATGAGGCGCTGCACGACCGGACGCGACAGGGACGGTTTTTCGGCTTCGCCTCCTATGCGATCGACGAGTCGACCAAGCTGAGCTTCATCACCGGAACATCCGTCGTCGGCTATCAAATCCCTAATAATCCCCGCCAACAGCCGCAATTCGCGCCCTATGGGGTCAACTGGTTCGACTCCGGCAAGCTCAACGAAAACCAGGTCGAGCGCACATTCTACAACGTGCTGGCGCTGTCGAAATCCACAGCCGAGCTGGACGCTCAGATCTCCTATTTCTCCCGTTACTCGACCGTCCATTACGTGCCGGACGCGATCGGCGATCTCACTTTCAACGGCGTCGCGTCCAACGTCTATCGCGCAGGCCTTGTCAATGGGTTGCAGGGCGACGCCGCCTACCGTTTGGGCGACCATACGCTGCGCGGCGGCTTCACCGTCAGCGGCGAGCAAAGCAAGGTGATCAACTCCTCGCTCGTCTTCCCGCTCGACGCCGACGGCAACCCGGGCAACACGCCGATCGGCGCCTATGACCCCAACGTCAAGCTGGGCTGGCTCGCGGGCGTCTATGCGCAAGACGAGTGGAAGCTCACGGATAAACTCACGCTGAACGGGGGCCTGCGTTTCGACCAGATGTGGCAATTCGTGACCGCCAATCAATTGAGCCCGCGCGTCTCGCTGACCTTCAAGCCGGTGGAAGACACGACGTTCCATGTCGGCTATGCGCGCTATTTTACGCCGCCCTCGCAGGCCCTCGCCGCGCCCACCAATCTCGCGGTCTACGCCAATACGACCCAGCAGGCGGAGGTCCCGCTCTCGAGCCCCGTGCGGCCCGAGCGCGCGCATTATATCGACGTCGGCGTGACGCAAAGGCTGACGCCGCAGCTCGAAGCGGGCGTCGATTTCTATTACAAGCGGGCGAGAAACCTCCTGGACGACGGCCAATTCGGACAAGCCTATGTCCAGACCGCTTTCAATTACGCCCGCGCCTATAATACGGGCGTCGAGTTGAAGGCGCTTTTCCGCGACGGAGATTTTCGCGCCTACGCCAATCTCGCCTGGGCGCGCCAGCGCGCGACTCAGGTAACGTCGAACCAGTTCCTGTTCGGTTCGGACGAGATCGACTACATCTCGGGCCACTACATCTACACTGACCATGCGCAGACGCTGAGCGGCTCCGCTGGCGCTTCCTATGTCTTCTGGGGGACGCGCGGGTCCGTCAGCATGATTTACGGCAGCGGCCTGCGCAGCGGCTTCGCCAACACCACGCACGCCTCGCCCTATACGCAGCTCAATCTTGGTCTTGCGCGTGAGATCGGAACGGTTTTCGACCGGCCCCTGACCTTGCGCTTCGACATCGTCAATCTTCTCGACCACGCCTATCAATTGCGCGACGGCTCCGGGATCGGCGTCTTTGCGCCGCAATACGGGCCGCGCCGGGGTTTTTTCGTCGGGCTGAAGCAGGCGTTTTGAGGGGTGGATCGACACAAGCTGCGGCGTACGTCATGGCCGGGCTTGTCCCGGCCGCCCACGCCGCGCGAATACAGCTAACGCTTGGCATAGGTCGCCTCTTGGCGTGAGCAGTGCTTCGAAGCATCATGAAGCCCGCCCGCCCTGAACTTCATCGAAAGCGCCAACGTGTCCTGCAGGGCTGTGCCCCTCGGCGTGGGTGGCCGGGACAAGCCCGGCCATGACGGTTCCCGAAATTTGTCACTCCCAAGCCCCTCGAGGGGAGGATGGAGGATGGGGGAAGGCGCGGTGATGAGCGCCTCGTGGAGAGGCGCGCCCGCCCGCCGTCTACCCATCGCCGTCAAGGTCCATTAAATAGCCCGTGACCGCAAGCTGCGGCGGGAGCGGAGCCAGCCTATGAAGTGGGAAGATTTACAGACGTCTGAGAACATCGAGGACCGCCGCGGCGAAGAGGGCGGCTACGGTGGGGGCCCGAGCGTCGGCGGCGGCGGCATCGGGCTCGGCACGATGGTTGTTCTCGGCCTCATCGGCTGGGCGCTCGGCATTAATCCGGCGGTGCTCATCGGCGGCGCGGAGATGCTCAGCAAGATGCATGGCGAGCGCGGTCAGATCGCGCAGCAGGAGGAGCGCCCGCATCAGACGTCGAAGCCGACCGATCAGATGGGCCTTTTCGTCTCCAAAATTCTCGGCTCGAACGAAGATGTGTGGGCGGCGGTGCTCCCCGAGCAGAAGGGCATCTCGTTCAAGGCGCCGCGCCTCGTGCTCTTCGACGGCGAGACGACCTCGCGCTGCGGGCAGGCGCAATCGGCGATGGGGCCGTTCTACTGTCCGCTCGACCAGCGCATCTATCTCGACACCTCCTTCTTCCGCGACATGAAGCAACGCTACGGCGGCGGCGGGGATTTCGCCTACGCCTATGTCATCTCGCATGAGATGGGGCATCACATCGAGAACCTCCTCGGCATTCTGCCCAAGGTGCAGCGCGCCCAGGCCCGCGCCGGCAGCCGCGCCGAGGCCAATGCGCTCTCCGTCCGCGTCGAGCTGATGGCGGATTGCCTCGCGGGGGTCTGGGCGAAGAACGGCGACGCGCGCAGCCATTTTCTGGAGGAGGGTGACATCCAGAAAGCCGTGGCTTCGGCCCAGGCGATCGGCGACGACCGTTTGCAGAAGGCCTCGCGCGGCTATGTCGTGCCCGACAGCTTCACGCATGGCTCCTCTGCCCAGCGCACCGAGTGGCTGCAGCGGGGCCTGAAAAGCGGCAGGATCGACGCCTGCGACACCTTCGGTCGGTGATCAGAAGGTGCGGCGCGCGCTGCTCGAGAGCTCCGAGCAGCGTAGCCGCCTGGCGAGGCGCGAAAGATCGGCGCTCGCCTGCGCCCGCAAGGCGCTTTTGCGTGCGATGATTCCGGCCGGCGCGGCGAGCCTCGGGACAAGCCTTGTGACAAGCGACGCAGGCGCGGCGCGCAGCACATAGGAGCGATCGCCGCCGCCATAGGCGAAGGCGTCGTTCACCTCGTCGATGAAGCCGCGCTCGACCGCATAGCCCGCATTCAGCAGCAAAATCCCTTCCCGTCGCGCGGCGGCGAGCGCCTGCGCGAGCCCTTCCGACATTTGCTCGGCCTCGACCAGCTCGCAGCCCGCTTCATCGGCCACCTTATCGAGCCCGCGGCCGGGCGCGCCGGCAAGAACCGCGTCGGCGACCAGCCCCTCGACACAGGCTTCGACCAGCGAGGCGAGGCTGCGCGTGACGGCGTCCCGGCGCAGCGGTTGGGCGTGTGCGTCATAGGCGAGGAGAATGGCTGTCAACATCGCGACAATGCATAGCCTAAACCGCTGCGCGACGGAATGTGGCGCCAAATAAAGAGGCTTTCGCCTCATTTGCCTGGCGCCGGCCATTGCGCCCGCCGCCGCCATCGGCCACCATCCCGCCCATGCCGACGAGTCCCTTTCCGCTCGAGCTCCTCACGACCGAACAAATGGCCCGCGCCGATCGGATGACGATCGAGAGCGGCGTGCCGAGCATGGAGCTTATGGAGAGCGCCGCAGTGGCGATCGCGCGGGTGACGAGCCGCATTCTCCAGCGCACCAGCGGGCGCCGGGTGCTCGTGCTCTGCGGTCCCGGCAATAATGGCGGCGACGGCTATGTGGCGGCGCGGCTCCTGAAGGCGCAACGCTACAAGGTGCGCGTCGCTTCGCTCGTGCCGCCCGACCAGTTGCGCGGCGACGCGGCGCGTGCGGCGGCCGGCTGGACCGGCACGCTTTTGCCGGCGGAAGAATGCGATTTTCACGGGGTCGATCTCGTTATCGACGCGCTCTTCGGCACGGGCCTCGCGCGCGATCTCGATCCCGACGCCCAGGCGCTGGTGAACCGCCTCAACCAATGGCGCCGCGAAACCAAGCAGAATGTCGTGGCCGTCGATATTCCGAGCGGCGTCGACGGCACCACCGGGGCGATCCGCGGCGCGGCGGTCGAGGCGGACGAGACCATCACTTTCTTTCGCGTGAAGACCGGGCATCTGCTGCTGCCGGGCCGGCTGCGTTGCGGCAAGCTCACCTGCGCCCATATTGGCATCCGCGCCTCGACCCTCGAATCAATGGCGGTGCGGACCTTCGTCAACGCCCCCGAGCTGTGGCTGTCGGCGCTGCCGCGGCCGAAGGTGGACGGGCATAAATATACGCGCGGCCATGCGCTGGTCGTATCGGGCGGCGCCTCCTTCACCGGCGCCGCGCGGCTTTCCGCTGCGGCCGCTTTGCGCGCGGGCGCGGGGCTGGTCACGCTGGCGAGCCCGAGCGACGCTTTGCCGGTCAACGCCAGCGCGCTCACCTCCGTCATGGTACGGCCGGCCGACGGCGCCGCTGGCCTCGCCGCGGTGCTGGCCGACGAGCGCAAGAACGCCGTCGCCATCGGCCCAGGCCTCGGCGTCAGCGAAGAAAGCTGCCGGCAGGTGGAGGTCGCGCTGACGCCGCAGGCCTATCGCCGCGCCGCCGTGCTGGACGCCGATGCGCTGACGAGTTTCGAGAGCGACCCCTTCCGCCTGTGGCGCGCGACGCGCGCCGCGCCGGGCCCGGTGGTGATGACGCCGCACGCGGGCGAATTTGCGCGGCTTTTCGCGGAATGTAACGCCGATTGCGCGCTGCGCTCGAAGCTCGACAGGGCGCGCGACGCCGCGCGGGTGAGCGGGGCGGTCGTGCTGTTCAAGGGACCGGACACGGTGGTCGCCGCGCCAGACGGCCGCGTTTCCATTCTGCCCTATGCGAGCCCCTGGCTCGCCACCGCCGGCTCGGGCGACGTGCTGACGGGAATCGTCGCCGGTCTCCTCGCCCAGCGGATGGACGGGTTTTTCGCCGCCTCCGCCGCCGCCTGGATGCATGCGCGCGCCGCCGAAATTTTCGGGCCGGGGCTGATCGCGGACGACATAACCTCGTCGCTGCCGCAAGTTTGGCGGGAGCTTTATGGCCCCGTCAAATGAATAAGTTTTAATCTGATAAAATAAGTCTGGCGCGGTAAAAGAAGAGTAGTGGAACCATGACCTTTCGCCCCCTGGCGCTTGCGCGTGTCTCTTCTAGGGCTAGGTTGCGTCCAACTGCGTGCGCTGGCGGTCTATAAGAGTCACAATAATCAACGACGGGCGGATGATGAAAGCACACGATAAGCTCCTTCTGGAAAACAAGGCTTGGGCGCAGGAAGTTCGTCGTCGGGAGCCCGACTATTTCGAGCGCCTCGCGCGTGGCCAAGACCCCGAATTCCTTTGGATCGGCTGCGCCGATAGCCGTGTGCCCGCCGATATCATCGTCAACGCCGAGCCGGGGCGCATCTTCGCGCATCGCAATATCGCCAATCAGGTGATCGTGACCGACTTCAACTGCCTCGGCGTGGTGCAATATGCAGTCGAGGTTTTGAAGGTCAAGCATATCATCGTCTGCGGGCATTATAACTGCGGCGGCGTGAAAGCGGCGCTTTCGCATCAAACGCCCGAGTTGATGCTCGTGCACAAATGGCTGCTGCACATCAGGGACGTCTATCGCCTTCACAGAGAAGAGCTCGACGCTCTGAACTCTTTGGATGATAAGGCGGACCGCCTCGTCGAACTCAATGTGATCGAGCAGGTCAATAATCTCTCCCATACGTCGATTTTGCAGAAAGCCTGGAAGGCGGAGCGGCGCCCGATGGTGCATGGCTGGGTCTTCGGCGTCGAGGACGGGCTGTTGAATCAGCTCATTACCTTGGGGCCGGATAGCGAGATCGACCCACTCTACAGATGGGAGGACGCACCGCACTAATTCCGAGTTTTTCCAGCGATTTGGCGTTTCCTCTCCTTCCTCCCGAGGCGGCTTCGAAGAGGCCCTCGAGGACGAGGGAAGGGGAAAATAGCGCGATCGGCTTTCTCGTCATGAAGACGTCGTCTGTGACGGCTCTTCAAAATGAGGGAGTTTCTTGCGCGATTCGCCCTGCTATTGAACCCAAGCGACTGAACAGGAGACTTCAGCCGTGCTTCGCAAACATCTGGACTACTACCTACGTTATCTCGACCACGACATTCCGGCGGGGCTTGTCGTCTTTCTCGTGGCGTTGCCGCTTTGTCTCGGCATTGCCGTCGCTTCCGGGGCGCCGCCGTTTTCGGGGGTCATCGCCGGCATCGTCGGCGGGCTCGTCGTCTCGATCGCCAGCGGATCGCAGCTCAGCGTCTCGGGGCCGGCGGCCGGCCTTGCGGTCATCGTCGCGGCGGCGGTCGAGAAGCTCGGTTTCGACGGCATGCTGCTCGCTGTCGCGCTTTCCGGCCTCATCCAGGTCGCCATGGGCTATGTGCGCGCCGGCGTGATCGGCGCCTATTTCCCGTCGTCGGTGATCAAGGGCATGCTCGCCGCAATCGGCGTCATTCTGATTATGAAGCAATTGCCGCATGCCGTCGGGTACGATGCGGACGCCGAGAGCGATCTGTCCTTCCTCGAGGGGGACAGCCATACAAGCTTCTCGTTCCTGACGTCTGCCTTGCAGTCGATCTCGCCGGGCGCGACCCTCGTCGCCTGCGTTTCGCTTGGCATTCTCATCCTATGGGAGACGCCGACGATCAAGGAGCGCAAAATCCTCTCGCTTGTGCCCGGCCCGCTGGTCGCCGTCATTTTCGGCGTGTTCTTCAACCTTATTGCGCGGTCGGCGCTTCCTTCGTTGGCGATTGCGCCGCAACATCTGGTCGGGCTGCCCGCGATCTCCGGTCCTTTGGAGTTCTTTCGCGAGTTTCACTTCCCCGATCTCCATCTGCTCGCCAACGCGCAAGTCTATGTCACGGCCGCGACGATCGCGCTCGTCGGCAGCCTGGAGACGTTGCTGAGCCTGGAGGCGGCCGATAAGCTCGATCCTTTGAAGCGTACGGCGCCGCCGGACCAGGAGTTGAAGGCGCAGGGCCTCGGCAATTTCATATCCGGAATGGTCGGCGGCCTGCCGATCACGGCGGTGATCGTCCGCAGCTCCGCGAATATCAACGCCGGCGCCCATACCAAGGTCTCGGCCGTCGTGCACGGACTGTTGCTGCTGCTGGCCGTGATGTTTCTTTCCTCGATTCTCAACATGATCCCGCTCGCTTGTCTCGCTGCGGTGCTGCTGCTCACCGGCTACAAGCTCGCCAAGCCAAAGTTGACGATCGAGCAATATGAGAAGGGATTCGACCAATTCGCGCCCTTCGCCATCACGATCGCGGCGATCCTCCTGACCGATCTGCTGGAAGGCATGGCGATCGGGATGGCGGTCGGCATTTTCTTCGTGCTGCGGGGCAATTACCATTCCGCCTTCGCGCTCACCCGCGACGGAAGCAATTATCTGCTGCGCTTGCAGAAGGACGTGTCCTTCCTCAACAAGGCGCCGTTGCGCGACATTCTCGACAGCATCGAGCCGGACAGCTACGTCGTGATCGACGGCACGCGCGCGACCTTCATCGACCACGACATTATGGAGACGCTCGACGATTTCTTCAAAGCGGCGGGCGACGACAATATTCGCGTCGAGCTGAAGAATATGCGCGGGCTGGCGCCTGTGAACGGGCTCGTGGCGGCGGCCTGATCAAAGCGGCGGCGGCAAGTGATGGCGCTCGCCGCCGCCCTGGTTGACAAACCCCGAGGCGACCTCGTCCTTCGAGACGCGAGCTTCGCTCGCTCCTCAGGATGAGGCCTAGCGGGTATGGCGTATTTTGCAGAAGCCCTTCATGCTGAGGAGCCTGCGCAGCAGGCGTCTCGAAGCACGAGGGGCGTTAGACGAGGCTTTATCAGCAGTCTGAAGCGCGCGCCTATGTCTCATACGAGATTTGCTTGATTGGTGCGGTGTCATTCCCGACGCTCGCGAAGCGAGCGATCGGGAATCCAGAGCCGAACCAGCGCTTTTGTGGCTCTGGATTCCCGGTCGGGCTTTCAGCCCGCCGGGAATGACAAGTCCCAATGCGAGCTGTTCAAACGGAGATGGTATCAACCTTCATCCGGCCTGAAATTCTCGAAGACGATTTGGTCCGCCCATTGCCGCGCGACAGTGGCTTGCGCGGCCGAATGGATCGTCCACACCGTTACGGGAATGCCGAGCGCTTCGCGTGCGAGGAAGGGAATGGCGTGCGGAAGATCGGCGGCGTTCCAGGAAAGAAAATCCGGCCGCGTGCGCGGATAGTGCAAAAAATGAGTCATTTCCGCGCGCCGTTGGGGCGTCAACATCGGCCAGTCGGCTTCGTCGTAGCCGGCTTCGCCGACGACGCCGAGCGGGATATGGGCGACGCCGAGCGCTTCTCCCTGCGCGCGCAAGAATGCGATCAGCTCCGGATCGAAGCTTTCGACCACAACAGGCCCATCGTAATGCGCCAGCCTTTCGGCGACGCGCTTTGCGACAGTCAGATCGCCGTCGAAGTCACTCTTCAATTCCACAACGAGCGGCGCGCGGCCGCCGATCGCCGTGAGAAAGGCGTCGAAAGACGGTATGGTTTCCGAAGCGCCGCGCAGCGCCATCGCTTCGAGGCTTCGCGTATCGTAATCAGCGACCCTGCCGGCATGCGCGGTGAGACGCTCCAGCGCCTCGTCGTGGAAGACGACGAGACCGTCCATCGTCGCCTGCACGTCGCATTCGATAGCGTAGCCCGCAGCGATCGCCGCGATCGCCGCGCCGATTGAATTCTCGACCAGCCCGCCGTCATGCAGGCCGCGATGCGCAATCGGCGTGGCGGTAAGCCAGCTAAGGTCTTTTCCCGTCACCCGAGAATCTCGAAAATGCCCTCGACCTCGACGGCGGCGTCGAGCGGCAGTTGCGCGACGCCCACGGCGAAGCGCGCATGCTTGCCATTCTCGCCCAAAACGGCGGCGAAGAGATCGGAGGCGCCGTTGACGACTTGCGGCACCGGCCCGAAATCGGGCGTGCAATTGACATAGCCGCCGATGCGGACCGCCTTGAGCCGAGCGAGATCGCCGACGGCGGCGTTGGCCTGCGCCAGAACATTCAGCGCCGCCTGCCGCGCCGCCGCTTGTCCGTCTTCGAGCGACACGCTCACGCCGAGCTTGCCCTTATGGGCGGGATCGATTCCGCCGGCGCCCATGGGCAATTGGCCGGAGACGAAAAGGAGATTGCCCGTTCGCATAAAAGGAACGTAATTCGCGACAGGCGCGGCCGCGGCGGGCAGAACGAGCCCGAGCGCGGCAAGGCGCGCGGCGGGCGTATCGCTGGCCGAATTCGACATGGTCGGGTTTCCTTCTCTGTCCAGAAAACATTTGCTCCGGCGTCTGGCTGACCCTAATTTCAGCCCTCCCGCGACGCAACGGCGGCGCATGATTTGCCGGGTGACATCCTCTCATGATTTCCAAGCGCGCGCTCTTCATCGTCGTCTCACTTGCATCGAATCTGCCGGCGGCTCTGGCCGAAGAGGCGCCGCCGCTCGCGAGCCACCGCGCGGTCTATGAGCTGACCCTGGGAAAGGCGACAGGCTCGAAGGCGCCGGCGCAGGCGCGCGGGCGCATCGTTTTCGACTTTGCCGCCTCCTGCGACGGCTATGTGCAGAATTTTCGCCAGATCACCGAGCTTGTGCCCGAGGAGGGCGCCACGAAGCTATCGGACATGCGCTCGGCGACGTTCGAGTCGCTCGATTCGAATGAATATCGCTTCAAGATAGAGACCAAGGTCGACAGCACCTCGGCCGAGCAGGTCGACGGCAAGGCGCGTAAGGAAAAGGGCCCGCGCGTCGCGGTCGATCTCTCACGCCCCAAGCGCGCGCAACTCGACATCGCCGGACCCGCCTTATTCCCGAGCGAACATCTTCGCCGCATCGTCGACGCCGCGCGCAAGGGAGAGCAGCTCCTCGAAGCGCGCGTTTATGATGGGACAGGCGAAGGCGACAAGGCTTTCGACACGCTCACGGTGATCGGCAAGCGCTTGGAGACGCCGGCGGCCGAGAAGGCCGTGCAGGCAAACGCGCTCAAGGGCATGCCGCGCTGGCGCGTTTCGGTTTCTTATTTCGAGCCGGGCAAGCGCGACGGCCAGCCGATCTATGTTCTGTCTTTCGATCTCTACGAGAATGGCGTCTCGCGCGCGCTGACGCTCGATTACGGCGATTTCGTTCTCAAGGGAGAGATGACGGAATTGACTCTCCAGCCGACGGCCGTCTGCAAGAAGTAACGCCATTTCCCCTTGAACAGGTGGCGTCGGGGCCGCCTCGCCGTCATTGCGAGGAGCAAAGCGACGAAGCAATCCAGAGCCACGCGATGGCCCTGGATTGCTTCGCTTCGCTCGCAAGGACGGCGCATGCGAGCCGTTCAAGCGGAAATAGTGTCATTCGGACGCTCTCGTATGAGCGAGGGAATCCAGAGCAAACGCGCGCTGTGGTTGCTCTGGATTCCCGATCGGGCTTTCAGCCCGTCGGGAATGACCAGGCTCGGCCTCGCGGGTTGTCTGGTTACCCGACGCTGCGAAAGAAATCCCGCAGGCGTTCGACGAACGTCTTCTTGCGCCAGAAGATGACGCCGTGAATATCGAGCGTCTGCTTTTCAAAGGGCGCGATGGATGGCGCGATGAGGAGCCCGCGGTCTTCGGGCAGGCGCATGAGATCGCGCTCGTCTTCCGGCATGGCGATTTCGATTTCGCCGCGCGCGAGGATGCGCCGGGTCGGATAGTGGAGCAGCATCAGATGACGCACGAGCTCCTGCATCTGCGAGCGCGGGCTTTTGCGGAAGGCGGCGTTCGTACCCTGGATTTTGAAAACGCCGCTGTCGTCGCTCGAGCGCAGCATCAGCCCGGCAAGGCGTCCCTCGCCGGGCCAGACGCTGGCGCCGCCGCGCGAAATTTCCAGGAAATCGCCGTCGAAAACGCGCGATGACAGCGCCCGCAGGGCGCAGGGCCCTTGGAAACGCGCTTCAGCCGCATCGACATAGGAAAAGCGCGCCGGCGCGGAATGTCGGTGAGATGGCGCCGGGACGCCTAAGCGTAGCGCAGCGAGCAACGCATCCGCGATGCGTTTTGCGGCGCCAGTCGTCAGATGGTTTTCGTCCTGGAATTGCGCCGGCCCCAAGCGCCGCTCGAAGACCTCGGACAGCCATAGCGCGGCGACGGACCTTCGCTGCGCCGCCTTGCGATAAATCCTTTGCACGCGCGTCTTCGCGCGACGCTGGCGGTCGGCAGGGCGCGGCTCCAGGCACAAAAGGAACAAGCCGATCCCCGCGTGGGCGCAGAAGTCCATGACGGCCTCGAGCGCGTCCTCGATCAACGCGGGCTCGAGGACGTCGGCGTCGAGAAGAAGAATGTCGTTGAGGCAATATTCGAAGACGATGAGGTCGGGCGCTTCGGCGCCGTCGCGCGCGCGCTTGAGCAACGCCATCAAGCCATAGAGCGAGCCGACCGCGCCGAGAAAGCGGTTCTCGACCTCGTGATCTTGGGCGCGCTGGGCGAATTGGACGGCCCAGCCATCCTTGATGCCCGCATTGGAGCCGCCGAGCAGGAGGATTTTCACGCTGCAGCCCTCGCGCGCTCGATCAAGGATCTCTCGCGGCGCCGGCGTTCAGGCCGCCGTAGAAGCCGCTCCAGCCTGCGTGGGGCTTTTCCTCTTTCTTCGTCATGGGTTCGATCGGCCGGCCGTGAAGCGGAACATCCGCCTTCCGTCCGCGCTCGGCCTTGGGGCCGCGCATGGCGGGAGCCCGTCCGAGGGCATCCGTGGCGAGGGCAGGGGCGGCGGCCGTTATGCCTGCGCTCAGGAGGATCGCGAAAAAGCGCGTCATGGCGGCTTCCTGCCATCAAAGGCGGGATGGCGCAAGCTGAGCGCTCAACCGAAGCGGTAGCTCGACGCCGTCACGCCGCCGAACAGCCCCACGTCGTGATAGACGCGGACAGCCGTCTCGGCCTCGGCTGCGCCGAGCGCGACGAAAAGCGGCGCGAGATGGTCCTCGCGCGGATGGCAGATGCGGGCGTAAGGGGCCTTGGCCCAGTCTATGATGGCTTGTCTGCGCACATCGGGCGCCGCCGCGAGCGCCGCGGCGAGCCATTGATCGAAAGCCTCTGAGGGCTCGCGCGCCTGCGGGCCAAAGAGGCGCAGATTGTGGTAGCTGAGGCCCGAGCCGATGATGAGGACGCCCTCCTCGCGCAGCGGCGCCAAAGCGCGGCCGAGCGCAAGATGCTCGGCGGGATCGTAGCCCGTCTTGAGCGACACCTGGATCGCCGGGACGTCCGCCGCCGGATACATCGCATAGAGCGGCACGAAGGCGCCGTGATCCAAGCCGCGCGCTTCGTCGAGCCGCGCGGGTAGGCCTGCGGCGCGGATGAGGCCCGCAGCGCGCGCGGCCAACGCCGGCGCGCCGGGCGCGGGATAGACGATGTCATAGGTCTCGGGAGGAAAGCCGGAATAATCATGGACCATCGGCGGCCGGGGCGCCGACATCACTGCGAATTCAGGGCTTTCCCAATGGCCCGAGACGACGATGATCGCCTTCGGGCGCTCGCCGATTTCGGAGGGCATGCGGGCGAAAGCGGCTTCGAGATTGACGAAGTGGCGGCGCCATTCGGGAACCCAAGGCCAGGGGCCGCCGCCATGGGAGACGAAATAAGTCGGCAGTCTCAAGATGTCGTCGCTTTCACTTTCGCCTTCAGGAAGCCTGTACGGCGCTTTGCGTGCGGCCCCCGATCAGGCTCGCGAGCAGAACCGAGAGCACGCCGGTCAGGAAAATCCCATCGAATGTGCCGGCCCCGCCGATCGACAGCACGGGCGTGCCGAGGCCTGCGAGCTTGTCAAAATTCAACAGATCCGCGCCGACCAGAACGCCGAGGCTCCCGCTTGCATAGGCGAGCGGCGCAAGATGGCGCCAGGAGATGATCGCCGCAATGGTCGTCGCCGCCAGCGGGGCGACGAAGATTGGCAGCGCGATGCCGACGCCGCGCACCGGCTCTGCTAAAGCATAGCTGATCGCAGCGACGCAGGCGACCGCAATGGCGCCCCTGATCCAGATGGCGTTTCGCGACAGCAGGAAGATCGACAGCACGGTCGGGATGACGGCGCCGCCGACATTGACGGCAAGAATGACTTGAGGCTCCTCGACAAATCTCGGCACGACATAGGGAACGCCGTAATAGACGACCTCGCGCGCATCGATGATCGGCTCGCTCCCGAGCGTCGCCACCGGAATATTGATATAGCTGCCGAGCAGCGAGGCCAGGAGCAGGAAGACAGCCGTTCCGGAGCTGACGCCCAATTGCATATAGGCGTATTTGAGAATGCGCAGCTCGACGAGAATGACGAGCACGACGACGACGCCCGCCAGCAGGGCGAAGGCCGGCGCCGCTATAGGCAGATATTGCGCATCGCTGAAATGCATGGGGGCGCCTCCCGGCTTCTGCCGAGGAAGATGGGGCGGCCGCGCCTGTTCTTCCATAACGAAGGGGGCATCAAAGGCCGGCTCCGCCGAGGACTGAACGACGCCGGGACGAGCTTACGGCTGGCGATCCGCGCAAATATTATCCGCGGGAAGGGAGCCCCGCGAGCGCAACACGAGTGAGAGACGCCCCGGGCCGAATGCAAGCACGGGGCGCTCGAGTGGCTATTTCTTGTATTTCCGCACCATCATCTCGATGGCGGTGACGGACTCCGAAACATTCAGCCAGTTTTCGGCCTGTTCGTCGTTCTTGAATTCCCGGCCCAGATTGATGGGCTCGTCATGGCCCGCCAGATGGAGAAAACAGGCCCATTTGCCATTTGGCAGTTGTTCGACTGTGACCTTCTCGTCCGCCATGTATCCTCCCCTTGCATTTGGCGTTTTTGTAACAAGTTGCGCGCGACGCGGCTGCGCAATCGCGCGCACGCAACAATCTTGCCAGCAAATTGATGTTCGCCTTCAACAGCGCGGTGACGAAGTCGCAGCTTGATTAATCGGGTTCCGGAGCGGCGATGACGGCGAGCAAGGCCGGCGCGCCGCCGATGTCGGCGATGATGACGATGCCCGTGGCGCTATCTGTCCGAATAACGAACAAAAAGGCGTTTCTGGCCGCCTCGGCGCGTTCTCTTGGCGTCCCGCAGCCGACGAGGGCGCGCATCAGGACGCCAAGATTGAAGCCTGCGACGTGGATCAGATAGCGCTTGGCGATGTTCTCGCGACCGCGAAGCCAAGCCCGGCGCATGCCGCCGCCATCCAGCACATGGGCGAAGCTGCGTTCGACCAGCTCACCGCGCTTGCGCATGGCGGCGCGTCCAACGCCCGATTTCAGCCGTGCGCGGTTGGCGTAAACGGCGTCGCGCGCTTCTTCGTCTCCATGCCAGCGCAAATAGCCCTTCGCCGGCAAAGGCTCGCTGATCCGGCTCTTCCACTCGCCGTCGTCAAGGCCTTTCAAAACCTCGCGCGAATGATAGCCTTTGTCCGCGATGATTTCGCAAGGATCGTCCGGCGTCGGCGCGAGGCCGACAGCCGAGAGATTGGCCTTCGCCGTCTCCAGCGTGTCGCCAAGCGTCGTCGTATCGCCCTTGTCCGCCTCGTGGATCGGCGCGGCGACGATCACGCCTGTGTCGAGGTCGACCGCATGTTCCGGCTTGTAGGCGAGATGCGTCGTTCCGTCCTTCATCCGCGCGATCTTCGCCTCGGCGTCCGTGGCGCTCGTCCAATCGTCGTTCGAGAGCTTCTTGCCTTTGCGCTTACGGTCGAAACGCGCCAAATCCTCGGCGTTCGGCGTCGCGATCCCGCTTTCCTTCGCCATGCCCTCGAGCATTGCGCGATAGGTCTCGCCATTGTCGCGCCGCACGATGCTGCGCAGCGCCGCGTTCGCCTCCATGGTCGAGCCGTCGACGCCGATGCGCTCGCCCTTCACGAGGCCGCGCTCGGCGACGAGCTTCAAGATGAAACCGAATACCTTCTCGTGAACCTCATGCGGCAGACGCGAGCGCGTCTTCGACAGCCATGAATGATCCGGGACTTTCTCGCGCGTCGATAGCCGCAAGAAATCCCGCAACGAAAAGGAATCCGCGCAGCGCCATACGATGCCGCGTTCGCTGTCGAGCCCTTCGAAGTAGCCCACCATGTGCATGCGGAAATAGCGCCCTGGTGGCAACGAGGGCGCGCCCATCTTCGCCGCGTAGTAGGGCTTGCAGGCGTTCTCGACGAAAACGTCGAAGCCCGCGTCCAGTAGAACCTTCTGAAGCTCGTCGTAAAATGCGTGCCCCGGAGAGCGCGGCAGATCCGCCCAGCCGACAACCAGATCTTCCTGCGTCCCCGTCTCACGCCGCATCGCCATCGAACCAACCTCGGCCGAATCTCACTTGGAAACGGAATCAGTCAGACGCGACTTCGTCAACGGGCTGTCAAGGGCTCGCGGCGCCGCGCACAGCGTCATTGAACAGTCATATTCTCGCGCGGGCGACTGTCATTTCAGCAAAGAAAGATATGTGTGAATGTAAACATCAAGCGTAATCGCTACAATTTGCTCGAAATGCTAACGCCGTATTTACTTTTATTGGGGCTCCAGGAGGAATAAGTAGCGAACTTGACAGTAATCAATGAAGTTGGACGCGATGGTAGACTAAGCTCGCTTCAGCTCTGAGATTGCACGTGCTGGCGGGCGCTTTGGCCCCCCAGCCTCAAAAATGATTGGCTCTATCATGTTGACGCGCAATCGAAGCTCGGTCCTGCTGATCGACGACGATCACGATATGCGCTGGGCAATGCGCAGCATATTGGTGGACGCCGGATTTGACGTGATGGAAGCGCAAGCCGGCGAGCCAGGTCTCGAACTGGCGTCGCGCCATCCACCGGACGCGGTTGTTCTCGATATGCGCATGTCCGGAATCGGCGGCGAGGAGGTTTTGCGCCGATTATTGCAACGCGACCGGCGTCTCCCCATTGTCATCGCCACGGCTTACGGCACGATCACCGGCGCGATCAACGCCATCAAAGAAGGCGCGTTCGAATATCTCACCAAGCCGTTTCGCAACGATCAGTTCGTCGATGTCGTGAAGCGGGCTGTCGCCCGGCGAGCGGCGATTCACAAGCAGAGCGCCGAAAATGTGCGCGCTGACATATTCGGCCTCATGGGGAAAAGCGCCGCCATCCAAAAGCTCGCCGATGAGATCGAAGCGGTCGCCCGCTCCGACTACTCGGTCGTCGTTCAGGGCGAGACCGGAAGCGGCAAGGAAATCGTCGCGCAAAGCCTGCATCGGCACAGCGGCCGCGTCGCCAAGCCGTTCATTATCGTCGACTGCGGCGCGATCGCCGAATCCCTCATCAACAGCGAATTTTTCGGTCATGAGAAGGGGGCGTTCACCGGCGCAGCCGCACGCCATTGTGGGTGCTTCGAGGCCGCGGCCAAGGGGGGGACGATCTTCCTCGACGAGATCGGCAATCTCTCGATCGCCGGACAAAAGGCGCTTCTGCGCGCGCTCGAAGCGCGCACGATCCATCGCGTGGGCGGCAGCGAACAAATCAGCCTCGACGTCCGCGTCATTGCCGCCACGAATGACGCCCTCAAAGAGCGCGCCGAGGCGGGGGACTTTCGCGAAGACCTCTACTATCGTCTCGCCGAATATGTGATCTCGGTGCCGCCCTTGCGCGCGCGCCCGGAGGACGTGCCTTTTCTCGCGGAGCGCTTTCTGGTGCAGGCGCGTGACTGTCTGGGACAGGCGCCGATCGACATCGACGCGAAGGCGCTCGAGCTGTTGCAGGCGCATCATTGGCCCGGCAATGTGAGAGAATTGCGCAATGTGATGCGGCGCGCGGCGCTGACGTCGGCGGACGCCGTCTCCCCCGCGCATATCGCCGATCGTCTCAATCGCGCCCCGCTGCCCCCTTCGCAAACGCAAATGGCCGCCGCCGCCGCGCCTTTGCGCGATCAGATGCGCTGCCAGGTGCGGGCGGTCGAACGCGACGCCGTGCTCGACGCGCTCAATCGCGCAAAGGGCAACAAGGCGGAAGCCGCACGGCTGCTCGGCGTCGATTACAAGACATACCGCTTGAAGCTGAAAAGACTGGAAGGTGAGGGCGGAGACATCCGGCAATGAGGACGCCCGATCAACCCGAAGCGGACGGCGCGATGTCAGGGTCGATCGAGCAGGCGATCTCTCTCGTTGCCTTCGTCGACCCCGATCGCATCTCTGCCGAGCGATTGCCTGCGCCGGAGGGGCGCGCCTTGCGGCTGCATCGCGCCGGCGCCGTCGCTGCGATCGTCGACCTTGTCCCGATCGCGGACTTCTGCGGCGTCGATGCGGAGCGTCGTTTGACCGACGTCTCATGGCTGGCGCCGCGCGTTCGCCGCCATGCGGAAATTCTGGCGTGGGCGATGCAATTCTCGCCGGTATTTCCCGTCCCTTTTGGAACGCTTTACACGAGCATCGAGAGTCTGGGCGCCTTCATGGCCGCGCATGAGGCGACGATCGCGCGTTTCCTTCTCGATGCGTCCGACAAAGAGGAGTGGGAGCTTCGCGCGGCGGCGCGTCTCGATGATCCGGCAATTCTGGATCAACTCGCGCGCAAGGCGTGGCCGGAGTGGGCGTCGCTGACGAGCGGCATCCGCTACATGCGCCTGTGCCGAGACAAAGAATCGCTGCGCGACTTCGGCCGCGCGGAAGCGGCGGCCGTCGCCGATCGGCTGGTGCAGGAGCTCGAGCCCCTGACGGCGGGGCGACGCAACCGCAATCTCGATGGGACCGATCTGGTCGCGCGCCATGCGTTTCTCGTCCCCAAGGAAAACGCCGCCGCTTTGAGCCGGCGCGTTGCGGAACTCAACAACCGGCTTGGGGCCGAGACCGTCGAACTGACTCTGTCGGGGCCTTGGCCGCCCTTCAGTTTTCGACCGCCGCTGGACCGTCCACCGCTTCATTCCGTGAATTGAGATCGCGGCCGTTCGAGGACGCGCAAAAACGTCGCTGGCGCAAAGAAACAATCTCTTCTTGCAGATCTTCGGCCACACAAACCTTTCGAGAAGCCGATGTTTCTAGACACGCTCGATCACGAAAGCTTTTTCCATGCGGTGATGGACACGATCCCTTCCTCGATTCTCATTCTCGACGAAAGCCTCATCGTCAGAACGGTCAATAGCAACTTTCTCGAAAAGTCGCATGGAAGCTTGCATACGACGCTTGGAAAACGCCTGCAGGAAATCTTCCCGGCGGCGTTCCAGGATACGCCCCTGGATCAGCAGATACGCGAAGTCATCGGGTCGGGAAAAACGCTTAGACGCCGCCGGATGACCTATCGTGCGCCCGGCGTCGCCCTGCGAACTTATTCCTACAGCATTTGTCCCTTGCAGCTCCAGGGCGGCTCGCGCGGCGTCATTCTCGTCATGGACGATGTGACGGATCTCTTGCAGCTCGGGGAGGAGGTGCGGCGTATGCAGTTGCATCTTGCGAGCGTCGTCGAGAGCGCCGGCGATCTGATCATCTCGACGGACTCGCACGGCGCCATCATGACCTGGAATACAGCCGCGGAAAAATCGACCGGCTATGCGGAGGGCGAAGTTCGCGGCTCCGAATTGTCCGGTCATTTCGAGGAACCGCATCAACAGGAAGTCGAATCCTGCTTCCGGGGGATCAGCGAAATCGACGACTGCCACTCGATCGAATGGCCGATGCGCTGCAAGAGCGGCGAGACGATACCAGTCTCCTGGCGCTTATCGCGGATGACCAGCCATACCGGCGACGTGACGGGCGTCGTCGTGGTTGGCCGCAGCCTCGTGGAGCAGCGGGCGATGGAAGCTCAGATCCATCAGGGCGAGAAGCTTGCGGCGCTGGGCATTGTCATCGGCGGAATCGCGCATGAGATTCGTAATCCGCTCGGGGTCAGCTCCGCCGCGGCGCAGCTCATGAGAAATAGAATGGGCTCTCCCATTCTGCTCGGCGAATGCATCGACAAGGTGATCGGCGGCATCGATCGCGCATCGCTCGTGGTCGAAAGTCTGCTTCGATTCGCCCGGCCGCAGCCGATCACCGAAACGACGCAGGTCAACGTCGTGAATATGCTGAAGAACGCCCTGATGTTCGCGGCCGGCGAAGCGGCGGTCGGCACGCGATATGAGTGGAACCCGCCAGCGGAGACCGCTGATATTTGCGCCGAAGGCGTGCAAAACCTTTTGGAGCTCGTTTTCATCAATCTTATGCTCAACGCATTCCAGGCGATGCCGAATGGCGGCGTGTTGACAATCGACGTGCGCCGCGACGGCAAGGAAGTGATCGTCGAGATCGGCGATAGCGGCCCCGGTATTCCCGAGGCGCATTTGAGGAAGATTTTTGATCCGTTTTTTACGACGCGCTCGGATAGCAGACGTTCAGGCCTCGGTCTGTCGGTGTCGCATTCCATCGTTCGCCAGCATGGCGGCGATGTGAGCGTGCGGACGGCCTTGGGCATGGGGACGACATTCGCCGTTCGCATCCCTGCAGCGCGCGAGGCGTCTTGAGCGGAATGGCTCTCTGGAGGGTTCGACGCATTGACTCCTTTCCCCGCTTGCCTCGCGCCGAAAACAGCGCTCGTCGTGGACGACGATCAAGACATGTGCTGGGTGCTCGAAGCCGCTTTGAGCCGGATCGATTGGATGGCGGTTACCGCCAATAGCGCGCAGGAAGCGCTCGGCTTGATCAGTCAGCAAACCTTCCCGATCGCTTTCGTGGACGCGCGTTTGCCCGATATGGACGGGTTCCGTCTGAGCGCGCGCTTCCGCATCATACGCCCCGCCATGAGCGTCATCCTGATCTCGGGATATTTCCTCGCGGACGACGCCGGCATCCTCGATGCGATGCGGGCGTCGACGATCGACGGTTTCCTCGCGAAACCTTTTCAAATCGACGCAATCGCGGCGGCTGTGAGCAAGGGCGCCAAAGGGTAACGCCGCCCCTGGACCCGGGCGCCGACGCCCGACCTACCAACGCGATACTTGAAACCATGTGAACGCGCAAAATTGAAAAGCCATGAAATATAAGCCTGAAATCGATTTGTCAGCTTACCGGCCCCTCTGGCGCCGCGGTTGCTCTATTCAATTCGGCCGGGGGAATGATGAGTTCTCTTCGGTGTGTTCGCAAAGTGCTCAAAGCGCTTTTAAGAATGGAGAAGCTTCATGGCACGCGTTCAAAAATCTGTGGACTCGTCAAGCCTCGGCGAAGTTGTCGACCGTATCCTCGACAAGGGCATCGTGATCGACGCCTGGGTCAAGGTCTCGCTCGTCGGCATCGAGCTGATCACTATCGAAGCGCGCGTTGTGGTGGCCTCGGTCGAGACCTACCTGAAATACGCCGAAGCTGTCGGCCTGACCGCTTCCGCGGCGGCCCCCGCCTAAGTCTATCCGCCATCGCTGGAAGGGCGTGTTTTTTTAACCCGCCCTTCCGGCAGTTTGGAAACTTCTGATGGAGGATTGGGTCATGGCGAAGTTGTCGGAAGGATATTCGCGCGTCAAAAGCGGCATCGACTCGGGCCGGCACTCACGGGAAGAGCTTGCCGAACGGATCAAGGACGCCGCGATTAACCGCCACAAGGACATCGAGGCGCTTCTGGATAATCTGAAGGCCGCGAGGATCAGATCGGGTCGCGACCAGGCGGCGCAGCTCCGACGAGCGACGGTGGCGCGTAGCAATGAAGTCCGCGCGACTCTGAATGGTCTGAAGTCGAACCGCGCACGCGAAAGCAAAGCCTATCACGAAAAGGCCGATGCGTTCATGCGCGATCTGACGAATGGCGTCGCCGCCCTTCTCGCATCCTTTGCGAAGGCCAATCACGATCGAGCGTCGTCCCTGCACCGCTCTTTCTCGGAATATGCGCGCGACCGCAAGCACGCGGCTGCCATCTGGCATGGAAAAGCGTCCGCTCACCATTAAGGGGAATGCGGGCCCTCCAACCGAATTCGGAAGCCACGGCGCCAACAGCCATCTGGCTTCCTCTTCTCATCTCCGCCACGCGAACGCGCACGGCAGTTCAGCGCATTTTGGGAAAGGTCACGTCATGAGCGCGATAGCACTCGCCAGCCTAGGTCAGGACGCCGAGGATTTCTCCGACGACGACGGCTCCATCGCGCTCGGACCGAGCGACGCTTTCGTCAGCTCGCCGGCGGTTCAGGAGATTGCGGATCGTGCGCTCGCCTATCTCGACGCCGGATATGCCGTGCATTTTTCGGGGCCGGCGGGCAGCGGCAAAACCACGCTGGCGTTTCATGTCGCTGCGCAGCTCGGCCGTCCGAGCATCCTGCTCCATGGCGATCACGAGTTCGGCAGCTCCGATCTGATCGGACGCGAGAGTGGATATCGCAGATCGCGCGTGGTCGATAATTATATTTCTTCCGTCGTGAAGCTGCAGGAAGAGGGACGCGCGCTGTGGACCGACAATCGCATCACCACCGCCTGCCGTCTCGGTCATACGATCATTTATGACGAGTTCAACCGTAGCAAGCCGGAGGCGAACAACCCCTTCCTGAGCATATTGTCGGAAGGCGTCCTCAATGTTCCGGGTCTGCATGGGCGCGGCGAGGGATACATCAAGGTGCATCCACATTTTCGCGCCATCTTCACGTCGAATCCGGTTGAATATGCGGGCGTCTATCGCGCGCAGGACGCTTTGCTCGATCGCATGATCACACTTTATTTCGATCACTATGACCGGGATACCGAGGTTGCGATTGCTGCGAAAAAAGGCGGCGTCGATCAGGCGCGCGCGGAAAAGGTGGTCGACTTCGTTCGCTTGTGCCGCCGTCAGGGATCTGACCCGCATTATCCGACCTTGCGCGCATCGATCGCCATCGCCCGCGTGCTGGCGGCGCGCGGCGGCGAGGCCAGCGTCTCCAATCCGGTCTTCCGCTGGGCGTGCCGGGATATCCTTGGTCGCGGGTCTCAAAATTCCGCCAAGCCCGCAGAATTTACGGCCGACGTCGTCGACGAGCTGTTGCTGCAATTCGAGCTGGAAGCGCTCGAACGCGCGCAGCGCATGCATGCGCAAGGCCCGGCCAATCACTCTGTGCATTTTTAAGCTGGGAGAAGGCGACATGGCGATGCATCGACAGCCATCCCGCGGCCTGAACGATCTGCGAACCTTGACCGGGCGCAATGACAAAAGCGTCCCCGCGCACAAGGCCTATCTGCGGATGAGCTTCCTCGAACTCGAACGCGCGCGGCGCTCGATGGAGCTGAGAGCGGCGACCGACCGTTCCGACGCCATACAGGCGAGATTTCGCGAAATCGACAAGGAAATCGGGGAAATTGCGGCAAAGATGAATGGAACGGCGCCGCCGGCCCATCCCGTCGCAGCGGTTCGCAAGTCGCCGATCGGCATGCGGCAGGCGTCGAAGCGCTTTTCCTTCACTTATTGAGTGGCGCAGGTTCAACGCCAGTTCACGGAGAATGATCCAATGCCGCCTAAGACTCACATCGGCTCCGAACAGAGTTCCTCCAACGCCGCGCCGCCGCCTCCCGCGCCGCCGCCTCCCGCGTCCTCGGCGCCCAAAACGAAACCGGCTCCTGCAGCGCCCGCGGCGCCTCTCGGCGGTAAATTGTCGGGCGCCCGCGCGGCTGTTCAACAGTTTCTCACGACCGAACTCGGCGCAAAGGAACTGCGCATCACCAAGATCGCGCCGATCCGGCACGGCGACGGGGGTTGGAGCGCCGAAGCCGAAATTCTCGTGCCGAACCTTGAAGTGAAGATGCTCGGCTTGCCGCTGACGCAAGAAGTGCTCGAAAGAGAAACTTACTCCGTCGAGCTCGACGAGGATTTAACGGTCCGGGCCTATGGTCATATCGAAGAAGAAGAGATTTGAATCCTTTCTTATTTCGATGGTTCGTGACTTAGGGTCGTTGGCGGGGGAGGAAGATCGATGGGCCTCTATGTCTATGCGGTGACGAGCAACGACAACGATCCGCCGGCCTTGCAGGGCGTTCTCGATCGTACGACCTTTCTTGTGGGCTCGGGCCCCTTGAACGCGATCGTTAGCGATTGTCCCGTGGGCGCTCTGCGGGCCGAAAGGCGCAATCTCGCCGCAGCGCAGCGCGTGCTCACCGCGCTCAACGCGAAATTCGATCTGCTGCCGATGGCCTTCGGCACAATCGCGAAATCGGAAAACGATCTGAGGCGGTTTCTCGACGGGCAGCGCGACCGGCTCGTCAGCCAGTTGGAAAGAGTTTCCGGCGCTGTGGAAATGGGGGTGCGGCTGAATATTGAAGCCGCCGATCCCATCGCTTATCTGGTTGCGCGCCACCCGGCGTTGCAGGCCGCTCGTGACCGAACCTATGTCGGCAGCCGCCCGCCGTCGCATGAGGCCAGAGTGCGTCTGGGTCAAATGGTGGACGAGGCGTTTCGGCGCTATCGGGAAGCACAATCGGCTCAGGTGATCTCGGTCTTGGGGGACGCCTGCCTCGAAGTCGTCTCTTTGCCGGTTCGCAACGATAGAGAGATTGCGAATTTGGCCGCGCTCGTTCCCAGGGCAGGGTTGGAGGATTTCGAGCGGGCTGTGCAGGCCTCGGCGGCGGAGATCGAGGAAGATATTGCTTTCAACATCGCCGGCCCATGGCCGCCTCATAATTTCGTGCAATTTGCGCCGCACGAGGGTTAGGGCGATGTTCATCCTCGATGACGCCGTGAAGATCGTGACGAAAAGCGTCGGCTTCGTTCTGAGCAAGATTTTCAAGGTCAGATCGGGAAATGCGACGCGCAGGGCGAACTTTGGGCCAAACCCACCGGATTCAGATCGAAAGGGGCGGCGCCATGCTGCTGATCGATGATTTGCTGGCCGCCCCGATGCGTGGGCTGCTGTTCGTTTTGGAAAAGATCAACGAAGCCGCTCGACAGGAGCGGGAGGCGGAGGAGCGCGCCATCATGGCGGAGCTATCGGAACTTTACCGTGCGCTCGAAACTGGCGCGCTGACCGAAGCGGAGTTCGACGCGCGGGAGGGAAAATTACTGACGCGGCTCGATAGCCTGCAAGGGAAGGGCGGCGCCGATGTCAATTCGTGAGCGCGGCATGGCTAATTTGAGTGCGCCGCAGCGCGATCTCTCGCTCTCGGAAGCGCTCGATCGCCTGCTGCATCGTGGCGTCTCGGCGCAAGGCAATCTAACCATTGGTCTTGCCGACGTGGACCTCATCTTTCTCGACGTGAGACTCTTGCTCGGGGCCGTCGACACGATTTGGCCGGACGGCGCTCCGGCGCAATCGATCATCGAACCAAAATTGCCTCCCGCGTCCGCGACGCCGTCCGGCGCACTCACCGAATCTCACGCGCCGCGGAGCGCGTCTCCCGCCGATCCAATTCAATTGCCGCAAGACGATCGTTTCGCGAGCGCAATCGAGCGAAAGCCGGAGGGCTCCGGCCGCTCGACCGCCGATGGTCTTCTGCGCCTCGTGCTCACGCTCGTGCGAGTTCTTCATGATGTCCTCGAACGCCAGGCGGTGCGGCGGATGGAAGGGGGACGCCTGTCGGATGCGCAGATCGAGCGACTGGGCGCCGCGCTTTTCGCGCAGGCGCAGGAAATCACGCGTCTGCAACGGCAATTCGGTTTCTCGGAGAGAGAGCTTTCGCTGCAGTTTGGCGTCCCCGACAGCGCGCCGTGAAAGGACCGTTCATGTCAACGATGCATCAACCCATCACGCATTCGGTCGATAGCACCAATCTCGCGGATTTGTTGGAGCGCATTCTCGACAAAGGCGTCGTGGTCGCCGGCGATATTTCCATTAAGCTGGTCGAGGTCGAGCTCCTCACTATTCAGTTGAGGCTCGTGGTCTGCTCGGTCGACAAGGCGCGCGAACTCGGGCTCGATTGGTGGAACCACAATGGCGCCCGCCTCGGCGCGTCGGACGGCGAGGCCAAGCTCGGCGCGATCGAGCAGCGAATGGAAAGGCTGGAGGAGGCGCTGTGCGCCCTTGTCGCGGCGCCAAGCAAAGCAGGGGAGGCGCATCCATGACGCGGAAAGACCGAAACGACAACGAGGACGTCACTGGCGTCGCCGGGCTCGAGAAGATCGCGCGGGGCCTGTCGAACCTGTTCAATGTGCTGGCCGACTTCGACAATCTTCCGCGACGGGGACGCCATGAAAAGGATGGCCGCGTGATGGAATATTCCTTCGGCGCGCGCACGCTTCGCGAGGCGGCCGAAGGGCGCGTGGCGGCGGAGGAAGAGGCGCCGGCGCCGGAACAACCGCGGCGCCGCGCCGCGAAACGAACGACTGTCGAGATGCTCGAACCGGTGACGGATATGTTCGACGAAGGAAACGAGCTGGTGTTCCTTTTCGAGGTTCCAGGCGTCGAGCGCGAGGATATTCGCTGCATTCTCGACGGCGACATTCTGCTTCTCGAAGCGAAATCGGGCGTGCGGCTCTATCGCAAGGAAACCTTCATCGAGGAAAAGCTTGCGGGGAACGCTCCGCAACTCAATCTGCGGAATGGCGTTCTCGAAGTGCGGCTCGCCAAGCAATCCTAGCGTTGCGTGGTCAGGGGAGCGCGTTGTGTCATGGCGCGATTGATCTACGTGCCTGTCCTTCACAGCATGGCTGAGATGGGCGCCGCCGCGCCCGCATATAAGGCCGCATTCATCGCCCGCCATGGCGCCGCCAAATGGGCGGAGCGCTGTGCGGCCTTCGATGCGATTTGGCGCTCCATCGCAGAGGCGATCAAGGCGTTGCGCCTCGATCTCCCGCGCGTCAAGCTCTACCAGGACAGCCTGCCGGTTTGCGATAAAGAGCGTGAATTGGTGACGGACCTTGCGGCGCAGGGAAGTCCCAACCATCAACTTCTCGAAAGCCTCATGCGGGGCGGCGCGACTCTCATGGGCACGGAATCGCCGGCGCTGCTGGTCGATGAATATAAGCTCGTGCAATCGCCGGATCGGACGGACGCAAAGGCTTCGGCGCTTCTCGACGCCCGCGACCGCTTTATCGCCGAACGCATCGATCAGACGCTCGGCGAGGCGGAGGTCGGAGTCCTTTTCATCGGCGCGCTGCATCGGGTCGCCCGATTTCTGCCAGCGCGCATCAAAGTCGACTATGTGGCGATCCGAAGCGATTTGCCGCACGGCCAGGAACAACCCGGAATGTGAGGCGAGCGTCCCATGATCGAGAAAGCCAAGCAAGGCGACGGAATCCTGCGTCTCACCGTGGTCGAGGCGCGGCGTGAAGATGTTGGACGCGGCGTGGCGCGGCTCGATCCCGAGACATTGCGTCAGATTGGCGCCGCTCCCGGAGAAGTTCTCGAAATTGCGGGCCGGGGAAAGACCGTCGCCAAGGCGATGCCGACCTTCAAGGAACAGAGAGGGCAGCATCTTATTCAGCTCGACGGCGTGTGCCGCACCAACGCCGGCGTGGCGCTGGGCCAAATGGTCACGATCCGGAAAGTTGCTCATGCGATCGCGCAAAAGCTCGTGGTGACTCCGCTCGGCGCCGGGGCTTTGCACGAAGACGAAATCGAACATACCGCGCGCCGGCTGGATGGTCTCGCCATCCGCACCGGCGACCGTGTGCGGATCGCGCTTTTCGGCGGAACGCATCGTGATTTCCTCGTCGGCCGAACGGAGCCGGATGGGCCCGTCATCGTTCACCCGGATACGTTGCTGTCGCTGGAGCGCCCGCGGTCGACGTCCTCTTCTTCCGCCGCGCCCTCGGAGTCCGACGACATCATCACTTACGACGATTTGGGCGGCATGGAGCGCGAGGTCGCTAAGATCCGCGAGATGGTGGAGCTGCCGCTGCTTCATCCAGAACTCTTCGAGCGGCTCGGCATAACGCCGCCGAAAGGCGTTTTGCTGCATGGCCTTCCCGGTTGCGGCAAGACGCTTCTGGGGCGCGCGGTCGCAAACGAGTCGGATGCGGATTTCATTTACGTCAGCGGCCCCGAGATCATTCAAAAGTTCTACGGGGAGAGCGAGGCGCGGCTGCGCAAGATTTTCGAGGATGCGCAGAAGCGCGCGCCCTGCATCATTTTCTTCGATGAAATCGATTCCCTCGCTCCTAAGCGCGAGCGGGTCGAAGGCGAAGTGGAAAAGCGCGTCGTCGCCCAATTGCTCGCGCTCATGGATGGGTTGAAGAGCCGTGGCGACGTTATCGTCATGGCGGCGACGAACCGTCCCAACAGCCTCGATCCCGCATTGCGCCGCCCCGGCAGGTTCGACAGGGAGATCGCCATCGGCATTCCCAATGAGCAGGCGCGGCGCGAAATCCTCGAGATTTACGCGCGGGGCATGCCGCTTGGGATCGACATCGATCTTGCCGATCTCGCAGCGACGACGCATGGATTCACTGGCGCCGATCTGAATGCGCTTTGCCGGGAGGCGGCCATGGCGGCGCTGCGTCGCCAGCTTCCCGCATTGACGCTGGGGGATAGCCCTATGGCCTATGACGCGCTGATGACGCTGGAGGTTATTATGGCGGATTTCGCCGAAGCGATGAGCGAGGTGTCGCCGTCCGGCTTGCGCGAAGTGGCGGTGGAGACGCCCAATGTCGAATGGCAGGATGTCGGCGGACTCGATTCGATCAAGGAAGCGTTGAAGGAAGCGATCGCCTGGCCGGTGAGCCAGCCGCAGCTCTTCGAGGCGATCGGCTTGCAGCCGCCGCGCGGGATATTGCTCTATGGCCCGCCCGGAAACGGAAAGACGCTGATTGCGAAAGCGCTCGCCTCTCAGAGCAATCTGAATTTCATTTCGGTGAAGGGCCCGGAACTCTTGTCGAAATATATCGGCGAGTCAGAATTGGCCGTCCGCGAGCTTTTTGCGCGCGCGCGTCATGCGGCGCCTTGCGTGGTGTTTCTGGATGAAATCGACTCCCTCGCGCCCAAACGCGGCCTGGACGGCCGGTCGCCGGTAACGGACCGCGTCGTGAGCCAGTTGCTCACCGAGCTGGACGGCGTCGAGACGTTGAAGCAGGTTTGGGTGATCGGCGCGACGAACCGTCTCGATATTATCGACGACGCATTGCTCCGGCCGGGCAGGCTCGATTTCCACTTGGAGGTGACGCGGCCCGATCTCGCGGCGCGCGCCGCCATTCTTGCGGTGCATTTGCGCAAAAAGCCGGTCGACGAACGCGTCGATCTCGACGCGCTCGCCCAAGCGGCCGAAGGCATGTCGGCCGCCGAAGTGCGCTTTTTATGTGATCGCGCCGCAATGAGCGCCATCCGCCGCATTTACCCGACCGGCGGAACGCAAGCCGTCGACGTCGGCGCGCTGCGTATCGAGCAACGCGATTTCGACGATGCGCTCACGGCGCAAATCGCGGCCTCGAAACAAGCGGCGCTGTCCGGCGCCGCCTATTCCTGATCCGAATTAAATTCCACGGCCGCGCCTAAAAAGATTCGACGCTCGCAGCCATATCCGGGACCAGACGAACCCGGTAACGCGCGTTTTCGCACCTTATGATCCACACCGCCTCGTCTGGCCGGGACGCGGCGGCGTCGCGGGTCGCGCTTTTGGGCGCATCGCATTTATAGCCCTGCGTGCGCAAATGCGCCGCGAGGACTTGCTTGGGCGATTCCTGAGCGACGCATGGCGTTGCGAGGCCCACACATGCGCTTGCCATCAGGATCTTGGCCCAGCTTGTCATCTCACGGCTCCCTTTGTCGGCTCGTCGGATCACACTTTGCGCCATCCT
This sequence comes from Methylocystis sp. JR02, assembly GCF_030063565.1. Classification (NCBI taxonomy): domain Bacteria; kingdom Pseudomonadati; phylum Pseudomonadota; class Alphaproteobacteria; order Hyphomicrobiales; family Methylocystaceae; genus Methylocystis; species Methylocystis sp. JR02. The sequence goes on from NZ_JASIRC010000001.1 coordinate 604,028, forward strand.
AGTTCAAGCTCGAGAGGCCGGAAAGAACCAAGCGTCGCTTCGCTTCTTCGCGGGCTGCCTGGAAGCCGAATTGGCCTGAATTAGATAAGAGCTGCTTCGGTCGGCGCCGCTCTCGCGACGCCGTCAGAAATCACGCGGAGGCGACGCTGTCGGATCAGCCTACTCCCAAAGGTAGCTTCGAGCGTGAACATGAGAAGCTCGGGCGCGAGGAATTGCTGGCGCTTCTGCGCGACGTAATGGAGCAGCGCGACACGGTGCTTTCGCAATATGAGGCCATGGCGCTGCAGGTCGATGAAGCGGTGCGGGAGGTTGACGAGGCGCTGGTCGAATCCCAACACAACGCCAAAATGGCGAAGGAGACTGACGAACGCGCCGAGTGTGAAGCGGCGCGCGCCAACGAACTTTTGCGCGAACTCGACGAGGAGCGCCGCAAGAGCGCGGCGCGCGCCGAGGAAATGGCGCGTCTGCGCCATACGATCGAGTATGGGCCGTATGAGCGCCCCTGGCGCGTGCTGTCGCTTGCCGTCGTGCAGATCATCGAGGATGCGATCGCCTGGGTGAGAGCGAGAATTCCGCCCGAGAGCGCGTTTCTGCCTTGGTTCGACAAAGTGGTCGCGCTGGCGAAAGCCGGGGGACGCTTCGGGCTGAAAAGCGCTGTTACATTTTTAAGATGGGCGCAACCCCACGCCGTCGCTTCATGGGGTTGGCTAAAAAGGGAAGCTGCGCGGCGAATGAGCAAGCGTTAGCTTGCGGTTGGCGTCCGTCATCGCGAGCGGGGCGAAGCAATCCAGAGCGCCATCGCGGCTCTGGATTGCTTCGTCGCTTCGCTCCTCGCAATGACGGCGCAGTCGCCGAGTCTCGTCTATGGAAGGCCTATCGATCGATCTCCCCGAACACAATATCCAGCGAGCCGACGATGGCCGAGACGTCGGCCAGCATATGGCCGGCCGCAAGGCGGTCCATGGCTTCGAGGTTGGCGAAGGAAGGGGCTCGTATCTTACATCTGTAGGGCTGGTTGCCGCCTTCCGAGACAAGATAGACGCCGAATTCGCCTTTGGGCGCTTCGACTGCGGCGTAAACCTCGCCGGCTGGAACGTGAATGCCTTCGGAATAGAGCTTGAACTGCCCGATCGTCGCTTCCATCGATCGTTTCATGGCGTTGCGCCTGGGCGGCGCGATCTTGCCGTCCTGGACGATGATGGGGCCATAGCCCTCCGGCGATTGCAATCTTTCGATACATTGCGTCATGATGCGCACGGACTGGCGCATCTCTTCCATCCGCACGCCGTAGCGATCATAGCAATCGCCGTTAGCGCCGACGGGGATGTCGAATTCGAGCTCCTCGTAGCATTCATAGGGCTGAGCCTTGCGAAGATCCCAGGGCGCGCCGCATGCGCGGACCATCACGCCGGAGAAGCCGCACGCCCAGGCTTCGTCGAGCGTGATCGCGCCAATGCCGACATTTCGCTCTTTGAAAACCCGGTTCTCACCCAGAATTTCATCGAGGTCGTCGCAAACCTGCAGGAACGGCGGGCAGAATGCGTAGATGTCGTCCAAAAGCTTTTCGGGCAAATCCTCGTGAACGCCGCCGAAGCGGAAATAATTCGCATGCATCCGCGCGCCGGAGGCCCGCTCATAGAAAACCATGAGCTTCTCGCGTTCCTCGAAGCCCCAGAGATTGGGCGTCAGTGCGCCGACATCCGAGGCTTGCGTGGTGATGTTCAGGAGATGCGACAGCAGCCTGCCGATCTCGCAGTACAGGACGCGAATGAGCTGCGCGCGTTTGGGCGGCGTTATCTCCAATAGCTTTTCGACCGCCAAACAAAACGCGTGCTCCTGGTTCATCGGCGCGACGTAATCCAATCGGTCGAAATAGGGAATGGATTGCAAATAGGGCCGGCTCTCCATGAGCTTTTCCGTGCCGCGATGCAAAAAGCCGATATGGGGATCCGCCCGTAGAACGACCTCCCCGTCGAGCTCCAGGATCAGCCGAAGCACGCCATGCGCGGCCGGATGCACCGGCCCGAAGTTGAGCATGAAGCTTCTCAGCGGCTCGGCGTTTGCGTGAGAGGGCTGTAGCGGCATCGGTCTCGCCGGGTTGGTCTCGCTCGGCTGCGAGATAGCGCGCATTCCGCAAAAGTTGATAGGCTTCATCGCGCTTGTTCGTTGGCTTCCGTCTTCTAGGTCACTGTTGCCGCCAAAATCCATGAGGGTCGTCGTGGCCTATGTCGTTGTCCATGGAGCCGACCGAGCTCGCGATCTACCCGCAAGCGCCAGCGAATGCCTCGAGCTGGTCAAGACCCTGCAGGCGCGCGCCGAAGCGCCGATCGAGATCACGGACGATCGTGGCGCCCCGCTGGGGCTTCGCGATTTGGAAGCGCTTCACAAAACGGAAGTGGAGAACGGCCCTCTCATTCGCCGCGCGCCGGCCGCGGAGACGCGCGAAGGAGCGAGACAGTCTCTGGGCGAGAACAAGGGGCGGCTTGCGGCCGGCTTGCTGATGGCGAGCGCCATGGTCGCTGTCATCGCTGTGATAGCGATCCGTAATTGGGCGCCCGGCGAGAGCGGGACCGAAACAGCGGGAGGGGAAGCGTCGCATGGCGGCGCCGTGACGGGCCCCGTGGAGGCCCCAAAGCCAGAGCCCGAAACAGGCGGCGGGCCCTCGGCACAGGCCGCGAAGGAACAACCGGCTGGCTCCCACGGCGGGGAGCCGATGGGCTCGGGCGAAGGCGCGCCGAGCAGCTATACTGTCGTCGCCAACGACACTTTGCGCGGGGTCGCGAAGAAGCTCTTCCATGACGCCGGGCGCTGGCGGGACATTGCGCAGGCAAATCCCGACATCGATCCCAATCGGTTACGCCCCGGGCAGGTCATCGCGCTGCCAAAGGCGCCCAGGCTGGCGGGACACAAATAATCCGATAGCGGCCGGCGTATTCTGATTTGTTTGCGAACGACTAACCACGAATGACGCTTTAAATTAACAATTAAATATGCGCGCGCTAACATGTTGCAGTATAAAGCTTCTCAATTGGAGCAGTGGCGCGGGCCGCTGGAACGCATTCCGCAAAAGTCGATAGACTTTTGCGATATGAGTGCGCTCCAGCTTTTTGAATCTGCGCGCTTTCCTCATCGCGGGCACGATTCCTGCGAGCGGAGAGCGGGCTAAGGTTCGGCCAAACCTTGTCATGCAGACGAGGCGGAAACGTCGCGTGATGTAGCGCGAATCCAGGAAGAACAGCGATGGAGGCGCTCGCGTGGCCGGCGGCTGCAGGCGCGTGCATCGGCAAGGTTGGCGAGAGTCTGATGAGCATTCTGCTACCGACGCTTTTTGCCTTCAACACCTTCATCTATGCGCTCCTGGGCGCGTTCATGTATTTCATCTGGCGCGAGGATAGAGCGGGAGAGTTCCGCTTCTGGTCCCTGGCGTTTTTCCTCAACAGCGGCGCGTTGCTGGTGTATGCGGCGAGCGATCTCGCCGCGATCCCTCCCGTCCTCGCGGGCGCCCTCAATCTCTGGGGGGTGGGCGCGCTTTGGGCGGGGATCCGGGTTTTTGTCGAAAAACCATTCAGCAGAGTCACGGCGATAGCCGGCGGCGCCATCTGGATCCTGGCTTTTTCCGACGTCTCGCTTCTCATTCGCATCGACGGGCGCGTGACGATCGCCGCGGCCTATGCGTTTTCGATCGCCTATGAGCTCTACTCTTACAACAAGGAGCGTCTGACCATCGCGCGCGCGACGGCGGCGCTTTCGGCGTTCCATGGCTGCTTCATGGCGCTCATGGGGATCTACGCCCAGTTCGTGACTGTCGATATGCCAATGAAGTCGGTTTACGATTCGCCAATCGCGAAATTCATGGCCGCCGAAGGCATGAGCCACGGGATCGTGCTTGGTTTCATGCTGCTCGCGCTTTCGAAGGTGCGGGCCACGGCGCGGCAGAAGATTGCGGCGCTGACCGATCCGCTGACGGGCTTGGGGAATCGGCGCGCCTTCGATCTTGCTGCGGAACGCGCCATCGAGAAATCGCGTGGAACTGAGACTCTGGTTCTGCTCGTCTTCGATCTCGACCGCTTCAAGATGATCAACGACCGTTTCGGACACGCCGAGGGCGATCGGGTGCTGAGGCGCTTCGCCGATGTTGCCGCGCGTAACACAAAAGCGGCGGGCGGCGTGCTGGCTCGGGTCGGCGGAGAAGAATTCGCCGCCTTGCTGATCTGCGAACCATCGACAGGCTTATCGACCGCAGAACGGATTCGGTGCGATTTCGCCGAGGAAGCGGCCACCCTTGCGGATGGATTCGCAACGGTCAGCGCGGGCGTTGCGGCGATGCAGGATCGGACCGCCGGTTTGGCGGCGTTGATGCGCGCGGCGGATGAAGCGCTTTACATGGCGAAGGCCGCAGGCAGGAACCGGGTTTTTCTGTCTCCAGACGCCGCCCGCGTTGCGTCGCGAGCGACAAGAAACCGGTTCGACGACTTCTTACCGCCGTTGACGGCGGCCTGAGCGGGCGGACGCCCGGCGCCTCGCCTGTGAAAGGCGGAATTGGAGGTTGGCGGAAGAGGTGGGATTCGAACCCACGGTGGAGTTGCCCCCACGGCGGTTTTCAAGACCGCTGCCTTAAACCACTCGGCCACCCTTCCCCGGCGCGTGATATAGCACGGCGGCGCCGTTGCGCGAGAGGGCAAAGGAAGAGATCGACTGTGCCGCTGCATTTTGCCTATGGCTCCAATATGGACGCCGCCGCCATGGCGCGGCGTTGTCCGCGTTCGCGGCTTCTCGGGCGGGCGCGGCTCGCGCGCTGGCGTTTCGTGATTCTGCCCTCGGGCTTCGCCAGCGTCGTTCCCGATGCGCGCGCCGCCGTCCATGGCGCGCTGTGGGACGTTCCGGCCTCAGACGTTGCGGCGCTCGACCGCTACGAGCAGGTGGGGCAGGGGCTCTACGCCAAGAAAATCATACCCGTCCTGCGCGAGCCCTTCGGCGCGTCCCCGGCGCTCGTCTATATTGGCGCCGCCCCGCCGCCGGGCGCGGCCGGCGCGTCGGCCTGGCCGGGCTATCTTGCCGACATTATCGCGGCGGCGCAGGCGCTGGAGCTGCCCGCCGCGCATGTCGCCTATCTGGCTTATCTCGCGGCGGAGCAGAAGAAAGGCCGCTGAAACGCCGCCGCGCTTTCACCACTGGCGCAGGCAGGCGCATGGAACAAGGCCGGCCTCGGGCCAGTCTTCGAGAAACTGGCGCAGAACCAGCAAGAGGTCGGCCGCCTGCGCCGACGCCCCCAAATCGGTCGCCGCGCAGAAATCAGCAACGATCATGTCGCGCACGGCGTCGGGCCCACGCCAGAGGTTGAGCAGATAAGACGAGAGCAGCACGCGGCTCCTGGCGGATGGCGCGGCCGCAAGGATCGTCTCGCCGGCGTGCGGGCGTGTCGCGATCGTAATCTCTTGAACATTCAGCATCTTGCAATCCTTGCCCAACCAGCTCTGCGACAGATTGCCGCACTTAGGGGCCAGCTTTCAATTGCGTAAATTTACTTATTCTTTGGATAACTCATCGGAGCCTGTTGACTCCGTGAGGACAAATCATCTCGCGGCGCGCTGCGCGTCAAACCGATATATCGAGGGCGAGGCCCCGGCTATGCTGCTTTCGTATTCGGCAAAGTGGCTATCCGCGGCTCTGGCGGCTTTCGGCGGACAAAGCCGGCATAGGCGCAGCGGGTGATGACGGCTTGCATGATCGAAGAGGCGTCAGGACGGAAGATCGCCTCCTCCTCTTCTTCGTTCACCGTGAAAATCTCATACGTCGTGTTTTCTTTCCGACCGAAACAGGCGAACTGGTAGCGCCACCCTCGCCGTCCCCGACTTTCATCGAAGAGCCGCGCGGCGACGACGGCGAGTTGCTCGAGGGCAATTTCACGAAAAGCGCAATCGGCCCATTCGGCCGAATCTTTGGCAAAATCCGCCGTGTCTCCAAGGACTCTGTCGGAGGCCCACTCGACGAGGACAAGACGCATCGCGGTCACGCGGGTAAATTGCGGCTTATCGCCGCTACCGCCAGATGCTGGCGCCGCTCATGGTGACGCTCAATTAGGGAAACTACGTAGAAAGCGCCCGCGCGCCCGCCGCGCTTGCTGCAGGCGGCTCGAACGCCCAGTCGCGCCCTGCTTTTTTGCGTCCAGCAAAAACAAAAAGAGCCGCCGTTGCGACGGCGGCCCTCGATCTTGTTCGGGGTCAGCGCCTCAGGCCGGCTTGAGCTGATCGGCCGACGACTTGCCCGAGCGGCGGTCCGCCACGATCTCATAGCTGATCTTCTGGCCTTCGCGGAGGTCGTTCATGCCCGCGCGTTCGACGGCGCTGATGTGGACGAAAACGTCCGGCCCGCCCTCGTCAGGCTGAATAAAGCCAAAGCCCTTTTGGGCGTTAAACCACTTTACGGTTCCAGTTGCCATTCTTCTCTCCAAGCACGGAGAAAGGCCCGCATGCGCGGGGCCGGGTCGATCGATGTCTGGAGGGTGATCATCAGCAGTTCCCGGAGGAACAGGGCCGAGTCGTCAGGCCGTTCGTTATCGATGGGTGGATGATAACGTCTCGCGAACGAATAAACAATCGTAGCCGATCCGCCGCCTGCGCGGACAGATGGGATTTCGATCCCGCTCCTCGGGCGAGGCCTAAAAGTCTAGTCGATGATCCCGAAAAGGTCGGCCGCCGTAATCGTGACGGTGCCATTCGCCGCCACTCTCCCGTGCGAATGTCGGGCGCTGGCAATATCCTGGAACCCTTGCTTGTCTTTATCGAACTGCGAGCGCAGCTCGGCAAGGCCGCGCGCCATGCCGTCATCGAGCGCGTCGTCGGCGACGAACACCCGCACATTCTCATGTGTTCCGGTGATGCGCATGGAGAACGAAAACCCCTGCGCCTCGCGCAAGGTTTCCGTGTCGAGCCGTTCGAGGGACATCTCGGCCCTCCAGTCTGAGCAGAGCGGGTCGGTCTTTGGCGGTCACGTTCACTTTTCGCGGGCTTTTTCCGCGACTGCCTTGTCTATGAGCGCCTTGATCTCGGGACGCAGCGTCTTGGTCCCTTTCACGAAGAGGCCTGGCAGCATGCCAGACTGAACCATTTTGGCTCTCAACTGGCGTCTGGCTTTCGCGAGACGCGTGGCCTCATCTTCGTATGGTCGCTTGGGCATTCCCGCCATATAGGGCGCTGTGCACCTGCGAATACCCTCCAGCGCTCTCTTTGTCCCGAGTTGTTTAGCGCTCGCTAAAAGGGGCGGCCCGGAAGTGTCGCCAAGGGGCGCACGATTTTGCGTCAAGTCGTCTGAAAACCAAGAAATACAGGAGCCTGCGCACGCGCTTTGGCGTGTATTGACATGCTCTGGCAAGCTCCATCTTATGCCGGCGGAACAAACGAAAGGCCTGCGCGGATGAGCTATGAGGTTCCTGTCGTCCATACTGTCGAGGACATGCGCGCCTTCGTGCGCGCGCGCCGTGCGGCGGGCGAGCGCATTGGCCTCGTGCCGACCATGGGCGCGCTGCACGCCGGCCACCTCTCGCTCGTCGAGGAGGCGCGCCGCCACGCGGATCGCGTCATCACGACAATCTTCGTCAATCCCACGCAGTTTGGCCCCACTGAGGATTTCTCGCGTTACCCGCGCACGCTGGCGGCCGATTGCGAGAAGCTCGCAAGCGTCTCCGCCGATCTCGTCTTCGCGCCGGCGGTCGAAGAGATGTATCCGGAAGGCTTTTGCACGACGGTGACGCTCGAAGGCCCGGCCAAGGCCGACCTCGAGGACCGTTTCCGCCCCACCCATTTCGCCGGCGTCGCCACGGTCGTCGCCAAGCTGCTCAATCAGGCGCAGGCGGATGTCGCGGTTTTCGGCGAGAAGGATTATCAGCAGCTTCTCGTCATTCGCCATTTGGCGCGCGATCTCGACATTGGGACGGGCATCCTGGCGGGGCCGACGCTGCGCGATCCCGACGGGCTCGCGATGTCGTCGCGCAACATCTATCTCTCGGCGGAGGATCGCGCCCGCGCGCCGCGGCTCTATCGCGCCCTCTCCGAGGCGGCGCGCCGCATTGGAGAGGGCGAGGTCGTCGGGCATGTGATGGGCGAGGCCCACGAGGCGATCGTGGGCGCGGGCTTCGATATCGACTATGTCGAGGCGCGCCACGCCGATACGCTTGCGCGCGTTGCGCGCCGCCTCGACGGGCCGATGCGCATCCTCGCCGCCGCGCGGCTCGGCGCCACCCGGCTCATCGACAATGTCGCGGTTCCGAACACATGAGCCGCCGCGTCGTCCGTTTCTTCGTGACCGGCCGCGTGCAGGGCGCCGGCTTCCGCGCCTTTCTCATTCGGCAGGCCAATGCGCTTGGGCTCGTCGGCTGGGCGCGCAATTGCCGGGATGGTTCAGTGGAGGCTCTCGCCGCAGGGCCGGAGGAGAAAGTCGCGGCCTTGATGGCAGCGGCCCGGCGCGGCCCCCTTCTCGCGCGGGTCGAGAGCTTGCGCGAGGCGGAGGCGGACTTCGCAGAGCTTGGCGACGCCACGGCCTTCACAGTGGGCGAGACCGTTTAGACAAGACCGCTTCCGGTTGAATAGCTCGCATGGGGGACGTGTCATTCCCGGCGGGCTGAAAGCCCGACCGGGAATCCAGAGCCACAAAAGCGCTGGTTTGGCTCTGGATTCCCGATCGCTCGCTTTGCGAGCGTCGGGAATGACGCCGAACCAGTCAAGCAGATCTCGTATGAGAGCAGAGTCAGCCGAAGATCGCCTCGAAATGGCGCCGCAGCGCCGCGTCGACGTCCGCCATCGTGGCGGGCGCGTCCAAGTCTTTCAGGCTCGTAACGCCCAGATGCCGCTCCCGCACGCCGCAGGGCGCGATGCCCGAGAAGTGCGATAGGTCGGGCGCGACATTGAGTGCGACGCCATGAAAGCTCACCCATTGGCGCAGACGCACGCCGATGGCGGCGATCTTGTCTTCCGCCATTTCGCCGTTCGGGCCGGGCGCTTTGTCGGGCCGTTGCACCCAGACGCCGACGCGCGCCTCCCGGCGTTCGCCGGCGACGCCAAAATCCGCGAGCGTGGCGATAAGCCAGGATTCCAGCGCACAGACATAGGCGCGGATGTCACGGCGCCTTTGCGTAAGGTCGAGCATTACATAGGCGATCCGCTGGCCGGGGCCGTGATAGGTGAATTGCCCGCCGCGTCCCGTGCGGTGGACGGGGAAGCGCGCGTCGAGAAGGTCGCCGTCCTTGGCCGAGGTTCCGGCCGTGTAGATCGGCGGATGCTCCAGTAGCCAGACGCATTCCGGCGCTGCGCCGTGCGCGATCACCGCCACGCGGTCTTCCATAAAGGCGAGCGCCTCCTCATAGCCGACGAGCCCCTCGCTGACGCGCCATTCAACCGGCGGCGCGCCGGCGTGCGGCGAGAGCGCGGGCGCGATCGAGCCGCGGGGAGGGCAGGAGGAAGCCGTCATGGCGCCTCGCCATTCGACGCCGGCGCGCGGCCTTGCGCGCGCTTGATGTCGTCGATTTCATCGAGCATGGCGAGAAAAGCGCGGACGGCCTTTTTCTCCTTCTTCGACAAGTCATTCTCGTCGAGCTTTTCGACGAGCACGCGTAGCGCGTCGCCAACGCGCCCGAGTTGTTTGCCATAGCTGCCCACGTCTTTCAGCACCTGTTGCTCGACCTGCGGCGCGCTGGATTGGCCAAGATCTATATTCATGAAGGAGAAATTGCTGCCGACAATCCCGAAGGGATTCAAAAAGGGAGCGACGTTGACAGGCACGTCGCCCGAGAGGGGAAGCTTGAAAACCGCCATGACAACCTCCGATAACAAAAGCAATGACTCTCTTTTACAGCATTTTTGAATCCAGATTATGCACGCAAGCACGACAGGGAGATGCGGCGAAAGCGTCAGATTGTAGGCGTCTCATACTTTCCGTTTAAACAGCACGCGTCGAGCCCTTGTCATTCCCGGCGGGCCGAAGGCCCGATCAGAAATCCAGCCCCCACCGTCATTGCGAGGAGCGAAGCGACGAAGCAATCCAGGGCCGAGGCGGCGCTCTGGATTGCTTCGCTTCGCTCGCAATGACGGCGCTGGTCTGCTCTGGATTCCCGATCGTTCGCTCGCGAGCGTGGGAATGACAACGAACTTGAATCTCGTCTCAGCGCCCGTAACGTCCCATCAGCCGCGCTTCCGCGAGAACGCGCCCATGCGTCGCCTCCTCGACCTGCTTACAGCTCGGGCGCGGGCCGAGCGGCAGTTTGGGGCAGTCCAGCGCAAACAGACGAAAACGGTAGCGATGCAGCCCGTGGCCATGCGGCGGGCAGGGGCCATTGTAGCCAAGCTCCCGAAAATCATTCTGGCCGTGGCGAAGAATGTCAGAGGTCGTAGGCCGCCCGGAGTCTTCCTCGAGAGCAGCGAAATCCTTGGGAATGTCGTAGCAGGCCCAATGCGCGAACACGCCGCTCGGCGCATCGAGATCGTCGACAATCAGAGCGAAGCTTTGCGTCTCGCCGGGGGCCTCCGCCCAAGCGAGCGGCGGTGAGCGGTCGTCCCCGTCGCAGGTGAAGTCGCGCGGAATATTGCCGCCGTCCTGTAACGCCGTCGAGGTCAGCCGCATGATCGCCTCCGTCTGTTGGTCCGGCTAGGGATTTATTTAGCGGCCGGGCGGCGGCGGTCGCGCGCCTAGCCGACGATCGCGTGTGGAACGAAGCGCGAGCGGTTCGAGGTGAGGGGCGTCGCGTCCTCGCGCAGCCCCATGCCGGCCGGTTCGCCGCCAACCACCCAGGAGCCGACGACCGGATAGCGCCCATCGAAACAGGGCAGCATATGCAACGCCTGCCGCACATGGCCCTCGGCGCCGTAATCGCCGGGCGCGCTGGCGATGGCGGCGCCGTCGTTCACCAGCAGCACATTGGCGCCTTCGCGCGAGTAGATCGGCTTTTTGGCGTAGCTCTGGCCGAGCGCCGCCGCGCGGGGATCGTCGGCGAAATAGCATTCGAGCAAATTTGGATGTCCCGGCGCCATCTCCCACAACAGCGCCAACATGCCCTTGTTGGAGAGCAGCGCCTTCCATGGCGGCTCGACGAAGCGCGTGGCGCGCATGGCCGGCGCATGGGAAAACGTATCCGCGAACATCCACTCCCAAGGATAGAGCTTGAACAGCGTCTCGATCTTGCGCCCGTCGCGGTCGCAGAAATGCGCGCCGTCGAGGCCGACGTCGTGCATGTCGAGCAGCGCGGCGCCGCATCCCGCTTGCACCGCACAATCTGCGAGATAGGCCGCGGTGCCGAAATCCTCGACGCTGTCGCTCATCGCGCCGAAATGCACGAGACGCTCGGGCGCGATCTCTGCCCAGCGCGCGATCAGCCTGTCGTGCAGCGAGTTGAACTGATCGGCGTGCTGCGGCAGCTCGCCGCTCGCTGTGAGCTGCTCCAGCCAATGCCATTGCACGACGCCTGTTTCGAACAGGCTCGTCGGGGTGTCGGCGTTATATTCGAGGAGCTTCGCCGGGCCCTTGCCGTCGTAAGCAAGGTCGAAGCGGCCATAAAGCGAAGGGTCGCGCCGCTTCCAGCTCTCGGCGATAAGCTCGCGCGCATGTTTCGCCACATGCAGGCGATTCATCGTCTCTTCGCTTTCCGCGATGCGGCCGACGAGCTCCAGACAGAGCGCGTCGAGCTCGCGCGTTGCGGCCTCGATGTCGTCTTCGATCTCGCGAAGGGTGAAGATATAGCGCGCGCTTTCCTCCCAATAAGGCTCGCCGTCCATATGGGCGTAGGCGAAGCCGATGTTTTTGAAATGCGCTTCGACGCCGTGGCGGGGTCGTGAGATTTCTCGTTTCATCAGCCGCCGCCGCTGCCAGAGTGTCCGAAGCCGCCGAAGGAGACGCCATGGGTCGAGGCGCTGGAGCCCGACGACCAATGCCAGCCCCTGGAGCTGTGTGAGGTCGAGCCGTTGCTATGCCTGCAGATCTGCTGGTCGGGATTTTTCGGGTCCGGCTCGCAGTGCGGGCTTTCGATCCATTCGTAGAGCCCGTAGCCGCCGAGCGAGACCGCGCCCATTACTGCGAGGGACACGGCGAGCGAACGCTTCCGTTGGGGAAGGATCGGGTTCGGTCGTTCCTTCGACGTTTTGGGTTTCTGCAGAACGACGGGCGGCGCGCGCCTGCCGAATTCCTTGGGCGTCCCGTCGGCCATGGCGTTACGGGCTCATGCAGGCGGCGCTGAGCAGGCCGGCCGCGATGGAGACCGCGGCGACCCAGATGGCCGCCGAGAGCACATTCTCCTGGATCGCCTGCGACAGCCCCGGATGCGCAAGCCGTGCAAGCCCATAGGCGATGATCTGCGTGACGAGCGCGACAACGCCCCAGACGGCGAATTCGGCGATGGAGCCTGTATGGTGGATCGCCGCCGCAAGCGAGATCGCAAATCCCACAAGGCTGCCGCCGAAGGCGATTGCCGCGGAGGCGCTCTGCGTCGCGACAATGAGCGCGAATTCGTCGTGCCGCGTCACCCGCGTATAAACGAGACAGAAAATGGCGCAGAAGCCTGCTGCGCCCGTGAAATAAACAGCGAACGCCAAAAGGCCGGAGAAAAAGTCTGGCACGAGCCGAATCTCTCTTGGTTCGAGTTGGGCGCGACAGTAACAAGCTCCGCAAAAAAGTCCTGTGCGCGCCCGCACATCGCGCTCGATTGTAATCGAGGACAATCACATTTCGGCGCCGTCTTCCCGCCGCTCAGCCATAATCCTTCCTTTCTTCTCGATCACTTTTTCGAGGAGCAATGATCACAAGACAATTTCCCAGCGCCGGTTCACCCTCGCTCGCCGCGACGCGCGCGCTAACTCCAGTCGTGGGCAAAGGAGCGCGGATGACGACGGGCCGCATTTATGTCGGCGTCGGCGGCTGGAGCTTTGCGCCCTGGCGCGAGGCGTTCTACCCACCGGGACTGCCGACGTCGCATGAGCTGGAATATGCGAGCCGTCATCTCACCTCGATCGAAATCAACGCGACTTTCTATCGAACGCAAACGCGCGAGACCTATCTGAGCTGGCGCGACCAGACGCCCGAGGGCTTCGTCTTCAGCGTGAAGGCGCCGCGCTACGCCATGAGCCGGCGAACGCCGCATGATGTGAAAGAGTCGATTGCGCATTTCTTCGACAGCGGCGTCGCGGCGCTCGGCGAAAAGCTCGGGCCTGTGCTGTGGCAATTCCCGCCGACGCGCAAGTTCGATCCTGATTTTTGCGCGGCGTTTTTGTCAGCATTGCCGCGAGAGAGCGAAGGCGTCGCGCTGCGTCATGCGATCGAGGCGCGCGACGAAAGCTTCGTGACGAGCGAATTCATCGCTTTGGCGCGCGCGCATCACGCAGCGATCGTCGTCGAAGGCGATTCTGATTTTCCGCTGATCGCCGATCTCACCGCGCCCTTCGTCTATGCGCGCATCATGGGAACGCGCGCGTCGCGCAAGCAAGGCTACGATCGCGAGCGGCTCGATCTCTGGGCCGCCCGCGCCCAAAAATGGGCGGAAGGCGGCGCGCCTAGCGATCTGCCGCGGATCTGCGCCAATACGCCCAAACGCAGCGGGCGCGATGTTTATCTTTATGTCATTCGCGGCGCGAAGGAGAAAAACCCCGCCGCCGCCATGGCGCTGATCGAACGCCTTCAGAAATGAAGCGGAAGCAGGTGCAGGAAGTTTTTCTTGAGCCAATTGAGCAGCGCGACGAGAACGACGACCGAAAACATCAGCGCCAGAATCACATAGACGCGCATGAGCACGTCGAACAGGAAAAACAGGATCGAGAACACAGCGCGCAGCAGCGCCGCGCCGAGGCCGTCGTAAGCCTGTCCGCGATTGGCGAAAAAGCCGACGCATAGCAGGATGAAAGCGCAGCCCGCCGCGAGCAGAAAGGGGTTGTAACTCTCGTTGACGCCGTCGCCGGCGTCGATCAGCAGCACGCCGAGCAGAAAAGACAGCGCGCTCAGCGCTGCGAAGGCGCGGTCGCGTAGAAACGCGTTCAGCCGCTGCAGCAGCGTGCGCTTGTTGGCGGTCTCGTCGAGGAAGCTGCCGAACTTATGTTCGAAGTCATAGGCCTCGCGCTCGGGCGCGCTTTTGAGCGCATTATAGGCTTGCGTGACGCGCTGGAATTTGGCGGGGTCGCCGCCCTTGTCCGGATGATGCTGCTTGACGAGACGGCGATAGGCCGCGTTGATCTCGCGCCGCGTCGCGTCCTCGTTGACGCCAAGAACCTCGTAGTGACTCGCCATCGCTCAGACCGGATCGGGTGAATGCGGCTATCTTTTGCCGAGTTGGCGGGCAGGATCAAGGCGGAAGCGACACGTCTCTTTCGGCGGTTGTGGAACACTGAGGCGATTTTGTCATTCCACGGGCCGAAGTTTTGCCCAGAGCCCGTCATTGCGAGCGAAGCGAAGCAATCCAGGGCGGCGATACGGCTCTGGATTGCTTCGTCGGCTCCGCCTCCTCGCAATGACGGCGGTGATTTCCTGTGTGCCCAAACGGCGCGAGCGGCGCGGATGGCGACGAACTTATCGAGCGGATCTCGACACTGAACAGTATTTTGCTCGGGCTCGACTGTGACCGCCTCAGCGCGCGTGTGCGTCTGCGAAGAATTCCAGCGCATTTTGCTGCGTCACAAAATGCAACCAAAGGAAAACGCCAGCGTTATTGACGTGCTCGCGCCAATTTGGGCGGAGGCAGGGGAGGGTCGGATGGACAAGCTTACGATAATGATCGCCTTGGCCGGCTTCATCACGATCGGCGCAATGGCTGCGATTCTGCCAATCTAATTTTTAGGCGAGGCTGGGCTCTGGCGCCCTTTGGTAGGGAGGCTGAAAGCATCAGCCTCCCGAATTGTTTTAAGCCCTTGCGGCTTCGTCCAAGGTCGTCAGAACCGCGCGCATGGCCTCGCGGTTGTTCAGCTCGTCATAGGCGTAGCCGCACTCCTGCATGGCTTTGCGGGTCGCCTCGCGCATCTTGCTCAAATTGCGCCGCGCCATGGTCGGGAACATATGGTGCTCGATCTGGCTGTTGAGGCCGCCGGTAAGCCAATCCAGGAAGGTCGAGGTTGGCGTGTTGCGGGTCGAGCGCGCCTGACGGTCATAGAAGCCCATGGCCTTCGCCGCGTCATAGACTTCCATCCCCGTGTGATTGAGGACGAAGACGAAGGCGAGGATGAAGCCGCCGAGAAGCTGCGCGAACACGAACCAGGCCCAACCCGTCCAGGCGGCGCCCGGCGTGAGAAAGCCCGCGAGCGTGAGGCCCAGAACCCAATGCGCCACGCAAAGCGCCGTCTCGAGCGTCTTCTCTTTGCGCGCTGCGGTCGCGATGCTCTGCCAGCTCCAGTTGAAGCGGGCGAGCATGAGCAGCGGGAAGAAGAGGGCGACCTGGAACCGCCGCAGGAAGGGAGCGAGGAACCTCGACAAGCCGGACATCTGGGCCGTATCATTGTGCTGGACGAGGAGCTTGTCCCACACGATCCACGGCGCCGAATCGATGTCGCCGTCGATCGGCGTCAGCACGCCGTCGGCGTTCGTCTTGCACCCGTTCGGGAAGGAGTGATGCAGCTCGTGCTTCTCCACCCACCAGGAGGCGCCGAAGCCCTGGAACAGCGCCGCCGCCGCGAGCATGACGCGCGCTTTCGGCTCCTCGCGCGGTCCCCATTGGTTATGGGCGACGTCATGGCCGAGGTAGGCCGTGCGCGGATAATGGACGCCGAGCAGCAGCGCGCCGGCCGCGGCCGCGAGCCCGCCTTTCGCGAGCAAAGCGAAAGCCAGCGTCGGAACGCCGACGAGCTCGACGCCGCGAAGCGCCTGCTCCCAGAGCGGGACGTTGAAATAGCCCTTTTCGCGCGCCTCGTTTTTGAGCGCCGCCATGCGTTGGGCGAGCGCCCGCCCGTCCGGTTCGCCTGTTTCCAGGCTACCGCCTAAAGTAGCGATCGTGTCGTTCAATTTTTTCTTCCCCGGGGGCGCGCGACGCGCCATTTCGTTCTTGTTTTTTGCCGCCGGGAAACCCTTCGGCTATAGCCGCGCTCTTGTCAAATCACTCAGGCCCCTGCATTTCTGAAAGATTATGCGGCATCTCGACCCAGGCTCGGGCGCGTCGAATCTGTACGCCCGAGGAGGGACGGTCTAAGCCCCCCGCCCGAGGCCCCGCATGGGCGCCCGGCCGCTCTTCCAGATGTCCCCATGCGTGGTTTTCCCTTGGTTTGGCTCGACTTTTCCCCCGTTGGCGCCCGGTCGATTGCAAAATTATGGCGCCGCCCTTGTCAGCGCCCGGTCAATTTGTTAGAGGCTGCGCGCCGGCGCTTCACAGCACAAGTCGAAGCGCCCGATGCGGTCGTGGCGGAATTGGTAGACGCGCTAGCTTGAGGTGCTAGTTGGGCAACCAGTGGAGGTTCGAGTCCTCTCGACCGCACCAAAATTTTCCAGCGGGCATTCCCTGAGCCGCGGAAGATCGGTGAGCGGCTCTAAAGCCGCTGCAATTCTTCAACGCAAACACGCCTGTTTCTGCCCAACGGGGCATTGAACAGCAGGCGAAGCGCTGCTAATCCCCGACTGTCAAAAAAGGAGAGATCGGTGCGGTTAGCCCGATCCCCGTGGAAGCGGGTCCTGACCTTCGCGACAGCGATGAGTCCCCTGGCCTTTAACGTCCGATGCAATCGCGTGTCGGCGAACAGGAGGTCGTAGGGTGCAACAGCAAATTTCCGTCATTACCCTTGGCGTCGTCGATCTCGATCGGTCGCGGCGCTTTTACGTCGATGGCTTCGGATGGTCGCCGGTTTTCGAGGCCAGCCAGATCGTCTTCTATCAAATGAACGGCTTCGTTTTGGGAACCTTCCTGAAGGCCGCCCTGGAAGCCGATATGAATCGCGCCGGTCTGCTGCAACCGGGCGCTTTCTCTCTCGCACATAATGTATCGGCGAAAGAGGACGTGATTCCCTTGATGAACAGGCTCGCGCAGGCAGGCGGCGTCATCATCCGCCCTGCAGACGAGCCGCCGCATGGCGGTTTTCGCGGCTACGTCGCCGACCCCGACGATCATGCCTGGGAGATCGCGTGGAACCCCGCCTGGCCAATCGACGAGCGCGGTCTCGTGACCTTCGGCGTCTAGGGGGTACGGGAGCGGGCCTGGGTCCGCTTAGCCCGGACCGACCCCTTAATCCACTCCCCTTTGAATAGCACGCATCGCGACTGGGAACCCAGAGCCACAAGAGCATTGGTTTTGCTCTGGATTCCCGATCGCCCGCTTTGCGGGCGTCGGGAATGACAGCAGTCCGCGCAACGGTCGTTGGCCCTGCTGCATAGGTGCATTTTGGTGTAAAGTTAGGCGTTATTTGCGGAAAATATGCGCATGACTCCAGCGTGGCGTTAAACTATTCCTAAGTTCACATATTCATGTCCGCGGTTCTGCGGGAGCCCACGCCTCTTCGAGGATTGTCCATGATCAGATTACTCACCCTCGCCTTCACGCTCACCTTCTCGCTCGTCGCCGCCTCGGTTTTCGCGGAAGGTCCCGTCGCGTCGCCGCCGCCAAATGCCCAGGCGAGCGCGCCTACGGTGACCGTGTTCGCCGCGGCGAGCCTCAAAAACGCGCTGGACACGGCGGCCGCCGCCTTCAAGGCGAAAAGCGGGATCGAGCTGAAAATCAGCTATGCGGGCTCGATGGCGCTCGCCAAGCAGATCGAATCGGGGGCGCCGGCGGATGTGTTCGTCTCGGCCGATGCGGCGTCGATGGACTATCTGGCCGGCAAAAATCTGATCCGCGCCGATACGCGCGCCGATTTCCTCGGCAATGTGCTTGTTGTCGTCGCGCCGAAATCATCGAAGCTGGAAAAGCTCGCCTTCACGAAGGACGCGCTGACGCAGGCGATCGGCTCAGGCAAGATCGCGACCGGCGACCCCGCCTCCGTCCCCGTCGGCAAATATGCGAAGGCGGCGTTGGAGAAGTTGGGGCTGTGGTCTGTCGCCGAGCCGAATTTCGCCTTCACCGATAATGTGCGCGCGGCGCTCAATTTCGTTGCGCGTGACGAAGCGCCGCTCGGGATCGTCTATCTCACCGACGCCAAATCGGAGCCCAAGGTGAAAGTCGTCGCCACCTTCCCGGCGAACTCTCACCCGGCGATCGTTTACCCGATCGCCCTCACCGCCACGGCGCAGGGCGACGGGGCGGCCAAGCTGCTCTCCTTCCTTCTGAGCAAGCCCGGCAAGGCGATCTTCGCCGAGCAGGGGTTCAGCGTTTCCCATTGATCCTTCGCGTCGCGGATCGAGGCAGTCGATCCGCGACGCCAAATTATTGATTATCCAAGTGGGCGCCTCTTTTGGGCGCCGCCGGCGGTCCGAAAGCGGAAGTTCCGGCCAGGGCAAAGATCAGCCACATTTTCCCTCACAAGATGCGTCTGGAACTGGCGCAGAGAGAGGGCCGAGCATGGCTGCCCGCGCTGGTTGGGCTGGGAAAAACCGTCCGGGAGAGCGTCCCGGCATATCGGACTCGCGAGACGTGGCGCGTCAAAGGCCGCTCGGGAAGCGCGGCGCGCCCCTGTCGTCTCTCGAGCCTCGTGCCCGGAGAGAGTAACATGAGCGTCATTCTAGAAAACCGCCGTCGTAACGGCGCCGCCAAGCCGGAAGCCAAGCGCCCCGTCGCGCGCGCCTCCAGCATTTCTGCCTTTCTGTCTCGCCCACGCACGGCGCCGCCAGGGGGCGACGCTTATCGTGCGCCGCTGTGGGGCCTGTCCTACGATCGCGTCGAAGGCGTTATCCATCTGGTTCTCGCCTTCACGATTGTCGGCGGCGCCGCCGCGATCATGAGCACGGCGCTCTTTGGCCCGGGCGCGCCGCTCGGCGGAACGAGCGAAGCCCAGCCCGAGTTCGTGGCGCCGAAAGCAGCCGTCGCCGTCGCGGCGCCCGTCGAGGAGGAGATGGGCGCGAAACCGGCGCCGGCGACCGAGACGGCGCCCGCCGCCGCTATGCAGCCAGCCGCGCCGCAGCCTGCGGCTCCCGCGCTGAAGACATCGGCCCTCGATCCCTTCCTTGATGCGCGTCCCATGACCGAAACAGCGGCCGCGCCCGCGCGCGCGCCGGAGCCTTTGGCGCCGCCGCCAGTCTCCGTGCGGGAGAAGCTCGGAGCCGGGCAGGGCGGCGAAAGCCAGGAGACGGCGACGCCGCCCGACGACGCCAATGTCGCCGAGCTTCCCGCCGCGCCGGCGCCGCAGGCCAAGGCGGAACCTGCTTCACCCGCAAGGCAGGCGGAAGCGCCCGCGGATGACGCGCATATGGCGAAATGCTATTTGAAGCTTTCTGGCCGCGTGCAGAACAGCGGAAGCTGCAAGGTGCATCATACCGCCGAGGCCGTGACCTTCGACCTGCCGGGCAAGCCGCTCGAAATCGCCCATAAGCACGGACGCGTCTGGACGGCGACGCTCGGCGGCCGCAATCTCGGCCAAGTCTACAAGACCGGCGCCTGCTGGGGCGCCAAGGGCTTCTACGCCTGCGAGAACGGCTGATTACTTCTCGCCGCCGTGGGAGTGGCCATGGCCGTCTCCCGCGGCGGCGCCCTTTACCTTGCCCGCAAGCGTCTTCGCGATGATCGGCTCGGTGGTCGACGTCCAATCCGGTCCCGCCTCGACGATAGGCGTCTCGCCCTCGCCGGGGACGATGTGGACGAGCTTATAGCCCCGGCTTTTCAGCGCGCTTAGAAAATCGGGCAACATCGCGGCCGTCTGCGCCTTGGAGTCGTGGAAGAGCACGATTCCCTTGCCGGCCTTCTCCAGCCGCGACATCACGAGATCAAGCTCGGCCTTCGGCGCCATCGGCGACCAGTCGGAGGCCCATAAGTCCGAGCCGAAAATGGTGAAGCCCTTGCCTTCCAGGTAAGCGACAAGCTCCGGCGTATCGGCAAAGCCGGGAAAGCGGAAGAAGGGCGCGGATTTGTCGCCCGACGCCTTCTGCACCGCCGCAACGCCCTTCTCGATATCGGCCTTTGCCCCCTCGTCGTACATCAGCCGAAGCGTATTGGCGGGATGGCTGTAGGAGTGATAGCCGACGCTGTGCCCTTCGGTCGCCTCGCGCCGCACCATCGCCGGCGCCTCCTCGGCGTTGCGGCCGATGACGAAGAATGTCGCGAGCGCGCATTCCTTGGCGAGCGCATCGAGCACGCGCGCGGTCGGCTCGGCCGGCCCGTCGTCGAAAGTGAGGACAACCTCATGGTCCTGCAGATCGAGCGTGCGCGGATAGCTTTGCAATCCGACGGCGGTTCCCTTCGGGCCGATGGCGATGGTGCGCGAGACGCCGAGCGCGTCAGGCTCGCAGTCGCGGGCGACGGCGGCCGTCGCGCCGAGGGTCAGGAGGGCGCAGAGCGCTACGCTGGAAAGTTTGATCATTTCGGTTTTGCCGGTTTGCTTCCGCATCTGCGCGGGTTAAGGAGCCTGAAGCCTGGTAGCGGGAATCGGCATGCCACTCGATCATGAAGAAACGGCGGCGGGCGCCGAGGGTTTCCGCGAAGAAAACGGCGGGCCGGACCGCGATTTCGTCTTCGCGGTCGAGGCCGCCGTCGCGCTCGGCGACTCCGACAAGGTCCATGAACTCGTCGGCGATCTTCACGAGGCCGATCTCGGCGCGCTGCTCGAGCTTTTGAGCCATGAGGCCCGCCCGCGCCTCGTCGAGCTGATGGGCGCGGACTTCGATTTTACCGCGCTGATGGAAGTGGGTGAAGCCACCCGCGAAGATATTCTCGAAGAGCTGCCGGTCGAGACCCTGGTCGAGGGGATGCGCGATCTCGAAAGCGACGACGCCGTCGCCATTCTCGAGACGCTCGAGCCTGCGGAGCAGGCGGAGGTTCTCGAAGCCCTGCCGGCGCAGGAACGCATCGTCCTGCGCCGCTCGCTCGATTATCCGGAAGGCTCCGCCGGCCGTCTGATGCAGACGACGCTGATCGCCGTGCCGCCCTTCTGGACGGCGGGCCGCGTGCTCGACTTCTTCCGCGAGACGGATGGCGACGAATTGCCTGAAACTTTCTTCGAGGTCTTCGTCGTCGACCCCGGCTATCACCTGCTCGGCACGGTCTTTCTCGACGCCCTCGTGCGCGCCAAGCCGAATGCGCGGCTCGATGAGATCATGCAGGCCGACCGGCGCCGGGTGAAGGCGACCGAGGACGGAACCGAGGCAGCCCGTCTTTTCGAGCGCTACAATCTCGTGTCAGCGCCGGTCGTCGACGAAAGCGAGCGGCTCGTCGGCGCACTCACCATCGACGACATCGTCGACGTCATTCAGGAGCAGGCTTCGGAGGAGATCAAGGCGCTCGGCGGCGTGAACCCGGAAGAAGAGCTGACCGATGATTTCTGGTGGATCGCCAAAAGCCGCTTCACCTGGCTGTTCATCAATCTGCTGACCGCCTTCATCACCTCCAGCGTGCTCAAGACCTTCCAGTCGCAACTGGAGCAGATGGTCGCGCTTGCGGTGCTTGGGCCGATCATCGCGGGGCAGGGCGGCAATTCGGCGACCCAGACGATGACCGTCGCCGTCCGCGCGCTGGCCACCCGCGAACTGAACCGCGCCAACGCGATGAAGATCATCTTCCGCGAATTGGCGATCGGCGCGGTGAATGGCGCGGCTTTCGGCCTGGTGACCGGGATCGTCGCCGCCAACTGGTTCCAGAATGTCGGGCTGTGGCCGGTCATGGCCCTGGCGATGTTCACGAATTTGGTGGCGGGCGCTTTTGGGGGCATCGCGGTGCCGTTGCTGTTCAACCGCTTCAAATTCGATCCGGCGGTGTCCTCGGGGCCGTTCGTGACGACGATTACCGATGTGGTCGGTTATGGGGCGTTTTTAACGATCGCGACCATGTGGTTCCATTTGAAATAAGCGAGCCTGAAGGCTCGCGGTCCAAAGTCCGCCCCCCCTGGACCGCGAGCCTTCAGGCTCGCCTGACCGACAGAAATTGTGCTGACAATGTCGGGCGCCCACGGTAGGATTTGTCTGAGGAAAGAGATGACATGGCCGCTCGCGCGACTCGCACCGAGAAAATCGACATCCGCCTGACGGCGGCGGCGAAGCAGGCGCTGCGCGAGGCTGCCGACGCCAGCCACAAGACCGTCAGCGACTTCGTGCTGGAGAGCGCCCTCCTCAAGGCGGACGAAGTGCTGGCGGAACGCCGGGTGATCAAGCTCGGGGCGACGGATTGGGAGGCCTTCCAGGCTGCTCTCGATGCGCCGCCCAAACCGACCGCGCGGTTGGCGCGCCTCGTTAGCCAAAAAACCATTCTCGATTGAGCGCCGGCGCCCCCACGCCGAAGCCGCAAACCGCCAAGCTGCGCCGCACGCACGCCGTAGAGTCCTTCGATTGTGGGTCCGAGCCGCTCGACATCTTCTTGAAACGCTACGCCTTGGCCAGCCAGACGTCCGGGGGAGCGCAGACCTATGTCGCCGAGGTTGGCGACGCCGTGGCGGGCTATTTCAGCCTTACGGTCGGGCAGGTCGAATACGCCGACGCGCATGAGCGGCTGGCAAAAGGGCTTGCGCGGCATCCGGTTCCGGTCATGATCCTCGCGCGGCTGGCGGTCGACACAGGATGGCAGGGCAAGGGGCTCGGCCCAGCCCTTCTACGAGACGCTCTCAGGCGTACCGCTCAGGCCGCGGAAATTGCTGGGATTCGGGCGCTGATCGTCCATGCGAAGGACGAGCGGGCAAAGCAGTTCTATCAGCACTTCAACTTCGAGGAGTCCCCGAACGAGCCACGATATCTCTTCCTTCTGATGAAGCAGATCAAGCGTTTGTTCGGCGATTAGGCCGGTGCGGCCGTCGGGATCGCTTCAAAAACATATTTCGGCTGCAAAGAATCACAAAAATCCCCGATCGGCATGCATTCGCGGCGCGGCGCGTTAACGCTTCGTTGCCCCCTCCTGGGATAATTTGACGAAATGTGCTCGTTGAATAGTTCCGTATTGCGTATCACCGCGCTTGCTTGCGTTGCGGCCGGCGCGGCGACTCTCGCCGGCTGTGGCAGCAGCTATGATCCCGGCCATGCAAAGCGGCCGCGTTTTGCGACCAGCGCCCCCCTCCTGAACGCCAAGCGGGACCCGACCTTCCTCGCCTATGCGGTGCCGGAATCGGACCTTCACCTCTTCCCCGCGACGCGCAGCGCCGAATTCGCCGTCCATGGAATCGACGTGTCCAAATATCAGGGCGACATCGACTGGGAGCAGGTGAAGGAGTCGGGGGTCGCATTCGCCTTCATCAAGGCGACCGAGGGCGGCGACAAGGCCGATTCGAAGTTCCAATATAATTGGGCGGCCGCCAAGGCCGCCGGCGTGCCGCGCGGGGCTTATCACTTCGTCTATTGGTGCCGCCCGCCGCATGAGGAAATCGCTAATTTCGCCTCGGTCGTGCCTAACGACCCTGACGCGCTGCCGCCCGTGCTCGACGTCGAGCCGACGCCGGAGTCCAAGAGCTGCAAGCGCACCCTTTATCGCGAGGAGGCGATCCGCGACATGCGGGTCATGCTGGAGGCGATGGAGCGCCACTACGGCAAGAAGCCGATCATCTATTCCTCGGTCGACTTCTACCAGGCGATTCTCCAGCCCGACGCGCTGTCGGAATATCCGATCTGGGTGCGCTCGACGAAATACCACCCCAAGGTGCGCTACGGCGACCGCAAATGGACCTTCTGGCAATATCGCTCGGACGGCCGCGTGCCCGGAATCGTCGGCGCCGTGGACCAGAACACCTTCAACGGCTCCCATGAGCATTGGCGCGGCTGGCTCTCCTCGACGACCGGCATAAAGGCCGCGCCCGTAGCGGCGGCGGCGCCTAAGCCGATCGTGGACGAGCGCGCCGCCAATAAGCTCATCGAGGACGATCCGGCGATGCTCAAGGGCGTCGAGAAGGGCGCCTATGAGAAAGACGCGCCGGCGCAGGGCGCGCCGATTCCGCCCGCCGGGATTGAGGGTCAGCCCGACAAGGGGTGATTCCAGGGCTCCGAATTCGGGTTGACGAGCAGATGTGTCCCCGCGTCATGGCCGCGCTTGTCGCGGCCATCCACGCCGCGCCGACCCGGAAAGCTGAGAACATGATCGGACCAACGCGCTTCTTCTCCCCGCGTGTCGTAATGTCCCGGCGTGGATGCCCGCGACAAGCGCGGGCATGACGCGGCTGCGTAGGGTTTGTTAACCCGGATGCGGAGCCCTGGGGGTGACCCGAGAAGGCTGCTGCTGAGGCCTTTCGGGGCTGATGGGGGTAGCCACGGGGCATGTTTTCGAGTATACGCCCGGCACCAGTTTCCGCCGCGCGGCGCGCAACGCCCGCGGCCTTCGCTGTTTAGAGAGACAAGAAAATGGCCGTTCCGAAGAGAAAAACCTCCCCGATGAAGCGGGGCTTCCGCCGTTCCGCCGATGCGCTGAAGGCTCCGACCTATGTCGAGGACAAGGATTCGGGCGAGCTGCGCCGTCCGCACCATATCGATCTGAAGACCGGCATGTATCGCGGCCGTCAGGTGCTCAAGGTCAAGTCGGCCGAGGAATAAGCGGGCTTTCGGGCCCTCTTGTCCTTAAAACGAAAAACCCCTCGTGCTTCGAGACGCCTGCTTTGCAGGCTCCTCAGCATGAGGGGTTTTTCGTTTCTGGCTCCTATCAGCCCTCACCCCCTGAGGAGCGCCCGCAGGGCGCGTCTCGAAGGGCGAGGGCGGATTCCCGTCAGTTAACAGCCCGTTGACGAAGTCGCGTCTGACTGATTCCGTTTCCAAGTGAGATTCGGCCGAGGTTGGTTCGATGGCGATGCGGCGTGAGACGGGGACGCAGGAAGATCTGGTTGTCGGCTGGGCGGATCTGCCGCGCTCTCCGGGGCACGCATTTTACGACGAGCTTCAGAAGGTTCTACTGGACGCGGGCTTCGACGTTTTCGTCGAGAACGCCTGCAAGCCCTACTACGCGGCGAAGATGGGCGCGCCCTCGTTGCCACCAGGGCGCTATTTCCGCATGCACATGGTGGGCTACTTCGAAGGGCTCGACAGCGAACGCGGCATCGTATGGCGCTGCGCGGATTCCTTTTCGTTGCGGGATTTCTTGCGGCTATCGACGCGCGAGAAAGTCCCGGATCATTCATGGCTGTCGAAGACGCGCTCGCGTCTGCCGCATGAGGTTCACGAGAAGGTATTCGGTTTCATCTTGAAGCTCGTCGCCGAGCGCGGCCTCGTGAAGGGCGAGCGCATCGGCGTCGACGGCTCGACCATGGAGGCGAACGCGGCGCTGCGCAGCATCGTGCGGCGCGACAATGGCGAGACCTATCGCGCAATGCTCGAGGGCATGGCGAAGGAAAGCGGGATCGCGACGCCGAACGCCGAGGATTTGGCGCGTTTCGACCGTAAGCGCAAAGGCAAGAAGCTCTCGAACGACGATTGGACGAGCGCCACGGACGCCGAGGCGAAGATCGCGCGGATGAAGGACGGAACGACGCATCTCGCCTACAAGCCGGAACATGCGGTCGACCTCGACACAGGCGTGATCGTCGCCGCGCCGATCCACGAGGCGGACAAGGGCGATACGACGACGCTTGGCGACACGCTGGAGACGGCGAAGGCCAATCTCTCGGCTGTCGGCCTCGCGCCGACGCCGGACGATCCTTGCGAAATCATCGCGGACAAAGGCTATCATTCGCGCGAGGTTTTGAAAGGCCTTGACGACGGCGAGTGGAAGAGCCGGATCAGCGAGCCTTTGCCGGCGAAGGGCTATTTGCGCTGGCATGGAGACGAAGAAGCGCGCGACGCCGTTTACGCCAACCGCGCACGGCTGAAATCGGGCGTTGGACGCGCCGCCATGCGCAAGCGCGGTGAGCTGGTCGAACGCAGCTTCGCCCATGTGCTGGATGGCGGCGGCATGCGCCGGGCTTGGCTTCGCGGTCGCGAGAACATCGCCAAGCGCTATCTGATCCACGTCGCAGGCTTCAATCTTGGCGTCCTGATGCGCGCCCTCGTCGGCTGCGGGACGCCAAGAGAACGCGCCGAGGCGGCCAGAAACGCCTTTTTGTTCGTTATTCGGACAGATAGCGCCACGGGCATCGTCATCATCGCCGACATCGGCGGCGCGCCGGCCTTGCTCGCCGTCATCGCCGCTCCGGAACCCGATTAATCAAGCTGCGACTTCGTCACCGCGCTGTTAAACCCGTTTCATCTGCGCTGTCCCGAGCAGCGGCAGCAGAATCGCGCGCGGCGAGAGGCGGGCGCTCCAGACCATGAACTTGTTCATGGTCCCCGGGACGACGACGCGCCTTCCGGCCATCAGCCCCTCATAGCCCTGGCGCGCGACTTCCTCCGCCGGCACCAGCGCCGGCTTCATCGCGCTCATCAGCCCGTCGTAGCTCATGCCGGCGCGGGCCTGGAAGCCGGTCAGCACCGGGCCGGGGCAGAGGCAGGACACTTTCACGCCGGCCGGCTTCAGCTCGTATGAGATCGCCTCGCTGAAAGAGCGCACGAAGGCCTTGGTGGCGTAATAGACAGCAAAGCCCGGCCCCGGCATGAAGGAGGCGACCGAGGCGACATTCATGACGCCGCCCTTGGTCTGCGTCAGCGAGGGCAGGAAGCGCAGCGTCAGAGCGGTCAGCGCGCGGATATTGAGGTCGATCATGGCGAGCTGCTCGGCCTGATCGAGATCGGCGATGGCGCCGATAAGGCCAAAGCCGGCGTTGTTGACGAGATATTGCGGCGCGAGCCCGGCCTCAGTGAGCCGCGCGGCGAGCGTCTGCGCGGCGCCTTCGGCGAGGAGGTCCAGCTCGACCACGATCGGGCGCTTGTGGCCCTTGGCGGCGATGTCGTCGGCCAGCGCCGCCAGCCGGTCGCCGCGCCGGGCGACAATCGCCACCTCATGGCCTTTTGCGGCGAAGACGCGGGCAAGCTCGGCGCCGATTCCCTCCGACGCGCCGGTGACGACGGCCGCCGGACGGGCATTCGAAAATTGCGTCATGAAACGTCACTCCTTGGGGCGGGACCAGGGGCCGTCCAGCGGCGGCGGGTTCTCCAGCGCCTCGCGCGCCTCACGACGCAGCTCGACGCGCTCCCGCGTCGAGACGCCGAGAAGCTCGGCGACGCGCCAGACCACGTTTTCCTCGAATTCATGCACCGTGCCGTCGGCATGGGCCATGTCCCACATCATGCCGATCACCTGCTTGCGGCCGTCTTCGTCGAGCCGCCGCTTGAGCACGCTGGTGAAATGATAAAGATCGACGGCCTCGCGCTCGTTCTGGCAAGCCTGCTGGATGAGGGCGCGGGCCTCGTCCGGCGGAAGCCCGAAGCGCGTCTCGACGAGGAGCTGGATGCGCGCCTTCTCGTTGTCGTCGAAGTCGCCGTCGATCGAGGCGATATTGACGAGCAGGGCGGCGGCCGCGAGCTGGTAATCGGCCGCCTCGACGGGTTTGGGCGCGTTGGCGTCGCCGGTGAGTTCGGTGATGAAGGATCTGAGCGCGTCTAACATGGTGAGCCAAGCCGAAAGGATGGGGTTGCGTTGCTATAGAGCAGGGGCGCGCGCAAGGGTAGGGCAAGCGTGTTGGGCGAGCGTGAGGCGCCCGCGCCCCTTGATCGGACTCCGAAATATATCTCGAACTATTTACGACATTTTAGGCTTTGGTCTCAGAATATCTTGACGTCGGCGGAGCCGGCTTTCGCGGGCATGACGCCGGCGCGCTTGTTCCCTTCACCCCCGTTTTTCCATGGTTCACTCGCGCCCACGCGCGAGCGCAATCACGTACGCTCTCCAGGAGGCCATATGCGTTTAACGATATCCAAGCTGTTTTCGTTGAGCGCATGTCTGATACTTGCGGGCTTCGCGGTCTCATTGCTCGCCAGCAGCGTCGCGCTTCATCGCCTGGAGATCGGCGGGCCCGCTTATGAAAAGATCGTCGCCGGCAAGGATCTCGTGGCGGATATTCTGCCGCCGCCCGCTTATGTGATCGAATCTTATCTCGAAGCGCATCTTGCCTTGCGCGAGCCCAAGGAAATGCAGGCGCATCTCGAGCGCGTTCAGCAATTGAAGTCCGACTATTCCGCGCGGCGCGAATTCTGGCGAAGGTCCGAGGTGCTCCCCGCAGAGCTGAAGGCGCTTGTCGCGCGCTCGGACGACGACGTTCAGAAATTCTGGCGCACGATCGAGACGTCTTTGCCCGCCGCGCTGAAATCCGGCGATTCGACGCAGATTTCCCGCGCCATGGCGGAGCTCACCAGCGCCTATAACGCGCACCGCGCCGTCGTCGATGAAATGGTGGTGAAGGCCAACGAGTTCTCGTCGCAGGCCGAGGCCAATGCCGCCTTTGAGGCGAAACTCTTCCTCTCGCTGATGTTCGGTCTGGCCGCGCTCGTCTTCGTGAGCATGTGGGCGGTCATCCGCTATCTGCGGCGCAGATCATGCGAGCCGCTCGGCGCGCTCGCCGCCTATCTCGAGCAATTGACCGAGGGACGCTACGGCGAAAGCGTGCCTTACACGAACAATTCAGACGAGATCGGCGGGGTCGCCCGCGCGGTCGATCTGTTCCGTGAGACCTTGATCGAGCGCGAACAAAGCCGGTTGCGCGCGGCGGAAGACGAGCATCGCCATCGCGAAGAGCGCCGCCTGGCCGAGGAACGGGCGATCCTAGCCGAGCGGGAGCTGGTTTCCGCCTCCATCGGCGCCGGTCTTTCGGAGTTGTCCGCCAAGAACCTCGACTATCGTATGGATCGCGATTTGCCGGAGGCCTACGCCCGGCTGCAGCTCGACTTCAACGCCGCCATCGAGCAGCTCGAAAACGCCGTCGCTGTCGTGAAATCCGGCGTCGGCGCGATTACGCCCGGCGCGGAATCGATCGCCTCGGCCGCCGAGGAACTCTCCGGGCAGGCCCAGCAGCAAGCCGAGGGCCTGGAGCGCGCCTCCTCGGCCTTGCATGAGATCACCGAGAGCGCGCGGCACATCGCCGTTGGCGCCGGGGAGGCGAACAAGATCGTCGGCGCGACGCGGACGGAGGCGGAGGAAAGCGGCGCCGTGGTCCGCCGCGCCGTGGAGGCGATCAATCTCATCGAGAAATCCTCGCAGAGCATCGGGCAGATCATTGCGGTCGTCGACGAGATCGCTTTCCAGACCAATCTCCTCGCGCTGAACGCCGGGGTGGAGGCGGCGCGCGCGGGCGAGGCGGGCCGCGGCTTCGCCGTGGTCGCGTCGGAGGTGCGCGCTTTGGCGCAGCGCTCGGCCGAGGCCGCGAAGGAGATCAAGACCCTGATTTCCGCTTCTTCCACGGAGGTTGCGCAGGGCGTGGAGCTCGTGGGCCTCGCCGGCACTGCGCTGGGGAAAATCGTCACGAATGTGTTCAATCTGGAACGGGCCGTCGCGGATATCGCCTCCAGCGCCCGCGAGCAGGCCGCGGGCCTCACGGATGTGAATTCCGTCGTCTCGCAGATCGACCGGAACACGCAAAAGAACGCGCAAATGGCGGAGGAGATGACTGTCGCCTCCCGTGCGCTTCAGGAGGAGACGAGCAATCTCGCCCTCACTGTGAGGGATTTCCGGCTGACGCAGGATGCGCTGGCGTCCGTCCGGGCGGTGGCCAAGCCGGCGGCGGCTCCCGTCGTCGCCATGAAATCCGTCGGCAGGGGCGGCGCGGCCCTCGCGCCGCAACAGGACGATTGGGACGAGTTTTAATTGCCGGGTTAAAGGGGCGGCGCCAAGCCGCCTCTACTGCCGACACTCCGTCGTCGCGATGGCGCGGCGCCTTTCCCTAGGCGCCGGATCGTCCGTTTCTTTGATCGCTGTTCGGCGCCTCCCACGCGCCGCGTGCGCTCTGCGCCCTATGGAACCAGACGCCGGTCCAGCTCGTTAACAAGCATCTCAGTCCAAGCTCGGTCGATTATCGAGCAGAGGCGCGCATGCCCTGGGTCCATAAAATCCACACCGCCTCCATCAAGCGCCGGGGTCTTTTGCCCTGGGCGGTCGCCTTGCTGTTGTTTGCGGCGAGTCTTGCGGCGCGGATTCTCCTCGAGCCGGTTCTGGCAGGGATGAAATTTCTGACCTTTCATCCGGCTATCGTCGCCGCGACGCTTCTCTGCGGCTGGCTCCAGGGAGTCTTCGTCCTTTCCCTCTCGGCTCTCGCCGCCTGGTATTTGTTTCTGGAGCCGGCGAGTTCTTTCCAATTGACGGACAGCCCCAGCGTCGGCGCGCTTGTCGCCTTCCTGCTCGTCGGCGGCTTCAATATCGTTCTGGTGGCGGCCCTGCGGGAGACGATCAGGCGCGTGGAATTGGCGAAGGCGGTTCAGGAGACGCTTTTCCGCGAGCTGCAGCACCGCGTCGCCAATAATTTGCAGCTCGTCGTGGCGCTGCTGCGCAACGCCCAGCGCAATTTGCGGAACCCTGTGGTCGCGGCGGAGACCCTCAGCGACGCCGAGTCGCGCATCCTTGCAATGTCCGAGTTGCACCGCCGCCTTCATGACGGATTAGCTTATGTGAATGGGCTCGAGCCGTTGCTAAGGGAAATGCTTGGCCATGCCTTCCACGATTTGCCCGTCAAAGTCACGGTGGATGTCAGCGGCGCCGCCGACCTCTCGATTGATCAGATGACCGCTATGACGCTCCTTGTGAACGAGGCGGCGCTCAACGCCGCAAAGCATGTGTTCTCCAAAGGATTGGGAACGCGCTTCGACGTCGCCCTGTCGAAGAACGAGAAGGGACACCTCCATCTCGTCATCAAAGACGATGGGCCGGGAATGGCTGGCGCCCAAGAGACGGAGTCGAGCTCCCTCGGGATGGGCATTATGGAGGCTTTCGCGACCCAGCTCGGCGGCTCGCTTGAAGTCGCCCCCGGCGCGGGCACGGCGTTGAGCGTCGAATTCGCGCATGAGTGATCGCGCCGCGTAAATCTTCGGGCCTCTGCCGTAATTTTTCCTAGTGGGAACTACCTAAATTTCCGTGCGTTCGGGAGGCTCAGGGAGTCTCCTAAAATGCTGCCCGACAATGACAATTCCGATCAGGCGCAAGACGAGCTTATGATCCAGCAGGAACTCGCTAAGGCGATGCGTCTGTCCCTGGCGGCTGTGGCGAATGAGCCGCTGTCCGTGGCGATCGTTCGGCTGTTGATGCAATTGGCCTTGAAGGAGTTCTTACGAAACTCGGGCGGGGATGAGCGCGCGCTCCAGCGGCGTGAGGGCATTGAATAGGGAGTGACGGTCATCACATAAACAAATCTTTATATCTTTATTGCCTTCACCTTCCGCCTTTGCTATAGGCGCTCAACGCCGGGGCGCCGGCCTTCGCGAGTAGAGGATTCGCATGACCGCTCATTTCAATGACTACGCCGTCACCGACATTTCGCTGGCCGATTGGGGCCGCAAGGAAATCAACATCGCCGAGACCGAAATGCCGGGCCTGATGGCGACGCGCGCCGAATATGGCGCGTCGCAGCCGCTGAAGGGCGCCCGCATCGCCGGCTCGCTGCATATGACCATTCAGACGGCCGTGCTGATCGAGACGCTGAAGGCGCTCGGCGCCGACGTGCGCTGGGCCTCCTGCAACATTTATTCGACGCAGGACCACGCCGCCGCCGCCATCGCCGCCACCGGCACGCCGGTCTTCGCGCGCAAGGGCGAGAGCCTCGAAGACTATTGGGACTACACCCACAAGATCTTCGAATGGGCCGACGGCGGCTGCCCGAACATGATCCTGGACGACGGCGGCGACGCCACGCTCCTCATCCATCTCGGCCTGCGCGCCGAGGGCGGCGACACGGCTTTCCTCGACAAGGCGACCAATGAAGAAGAGGAAGTCCTCTTCGCCGCCATCAAGAAGCGCCTGAAGGCCAATCCGGGCTGGTACAAGCGCAACGCCGAGACGATCAAGGGCGTCACCGAAGAGACGACCACGGGCGTGCATCGCCTCTATGTCATGCACAAGGAGGGCAAGCTCCTCTGGCCGGCGATCAACGTCAACGACTCCGTCACCAAGTCGAAGTTCGACAATCTCTACGGCTGCCGCGAGTCGCTCGTCGACGGCATCCGCCGCGGCACCGACGTGATGATGGCCGGCAAAGTCGCTTGCGTCGCGGGCTTCGGCGATGTGGGCAAGGGCTCGGCGGCTTCGCTGCGCAACGCCGGTTGCCGCGTGCTCGTGACCGAAATCGATCCGATCTGCGCCCTGCAGGCGGCGATGGAAGGCTATGAGGTCACGACGATGGAAGACGCGGCGCCGCGCGCCGACCTCTTCTGCACGGCGACGGGCAATGTCGACGTCATCACCATCGAGCACATGCGCGCCATGAAGGACCGCGCCATCGTCTGCAACATCGGCCACTTCGACTCCGAGATCCAGGTCGCCGGCCTGCGCAATCTCAAGTGGCACAATGTGAAGCCGCAGGTCGATGAGATCGAGTTCCAGGACGGCAAGCGCATCATCCTGCTGTCGGAAGGCCGCCTCGTGAACCTCGGCAACGCGACGGGCCATCCGTCCTTCGTGATGTCCGCGTCCTTCACCAACCAGACGCTGGCGCAGATCGAGCTCTACACGAAGCAGGGTCAGTATCCGACGGGCGTCTACACGCTGCCCAAGCATCTCGACGAGAAGGTCGCGGCCCTCCACCTCGACAAGATCGGCGTGAAGCTCACCAAGATGACCGATCAGCAGGCGACCTATCTCAACCTGCCGGTGAACGGCCCGTTCAAGCCGGATCACTACCGCTACTGAGCCCGGCGTTTACGGGCGGGGTTTGGCCAGAAACCCCTCCCGGCCCGCCGTCAGCTTTCGGTTTCCCATGCCTTGCGGCCCCCTCCATGGAGCGGGGCCGCATTTTTTAGTCAATTTCTAATAGAAATCGGATTCCGTTTTGGCCCATCGCGTTTTAGATTGAGGCGATTCGTATCGAGCGTCGTCGGCGCAGTGTAACAGCCGGGCCGAATGTGTTGCCGCCCTCACCCCGGGGGCGATGGGAGTCCGCGCGCGCGTCCTGGCGGGAAATTGCGCAATCTGTGCGGTCCCGCGGCGTTGATGTGATGAGCACCCCGATGATCTCTTGGAGCTTGGTCTCATGACGCCAGAGCTGGTTTGCGCGCGAAAGGAATCCTGTCCTTCATGACGCGGCGCCGCCAAACGAATTCTCAGAAGCTTCAATATGCCGGGGCAGGTGGTTTGCGTTGCGCTGTTGCGAATGGCGCAACGGCGCTCGCCGCGCTTTTCGCGACGCCGGCGCTCGCGCAGGCGCTCGTTGCGGATATTCCTTTCGACTCGAATGTCGTCAGTTTCGCCCTCAGCGGCGGGCTCGCCCTGTTTTCCGCCGTGGTGGCCATCGCCCATATCGGCGAGCGTAACGGCTGGCGCCGGCGCGAGACCGAGCTGCTGGAGGAGCTCGAAGACGCGCGCGCGCGGCTCGATCGCATAAAGACCTTCATGGCGAGCGAGCCGCAGGTCTTCATCGCCTGGACGACCCCGGACAGCGAGCCCGACGTCAGCGCGTCGACGCTGCTCCCATCCGATGCGGCGATTTCGCCGCGGCGCATCCTCGCCTTCGGGAGCTGGCTGGCTCCGAAGGGCGCGCAAGACCTCGAAGCCGCCGTCGAGCGCCTCCGCAACAGCGGCGAGTCCTTCCGTCTGCAGCTCGCGGGCGCGGTCGGCCGGCATTTCGATGCAGACGGCCGCGCGGTCGGCGGCAGCGCCGTATTGCGCATTCGCGAAGTCTCGGGCGACCGGCTGGAGCTCATCGGCCTGCGCGAGCGCTACGCCGAAACGCAAAAGGAGCTTTCCGGCCTGCATGCGCTGTTGGAAGCCTCGCCGACCCCCGTCTGGGCGCGCGACGCCGACGGCCGGCTCGCTTTCGTCAACAGCGCTTACGCATCCGCCGTCGAGGCGAAAGATCCCGCCGACGCCATTGCGCGCGGCCTGGAGCTTTTGGATCAGTCGGCCCGATCGGAAGCCGCGAAGGCGATCGCCAAGGGCGTGGCGTGGCGCGCGCGCGTGCCGGCGGTCGTTGCGGGCGCCCGTCATATGCTCGATGTGACGCAGGCGGCGGGGCCCATGGCGGCGTCGATCGCCATAGACCAGCACGAGGTGGAGACGGTGCGCGCCGATCTCCAGCAGCAGATGCAATCGCATGTGCGCACGCTCGATCAATTGCCGACGGCGGTCGCGATCTTCGATCGCGGGCGGCGGCTCGTCTATCACAATGACGCCTACGCCAAGCTCTGGCAGCTCGAACCGCGCTTCCTCGACCAC
Organism: Methylocystis sp. JR02; assembly: GCF_030063565.1. NCBI lineage: Bacteria > Pseudomonadati > Pseudomonadota > Alphaproteobacteria > Hyphomicrobiales > Methylocystaceae > Methylocystis > Methylocystis sp. JR02. The sequence goes on from NZ_JASIRC010000001.1 coordinate 638,220, forward strand.
AAGCCGACCGACGGCGAAATTCTCGATCGCCTGCGCGCCGGCGAGCGCATGCCGGTCGAATCCGACTATAAGGCCTGGAAGGAGCGGCTGTTCGAAGCCTATCGTTCTCCGGAGCCCGTTCGCCACACCTGGCATCTGCCGGACGGGCGCATCCTCGAGGTTGTCGCCCATCCCAACACGCAGGGCGGCGTCACTTACCTCTACGACGACACAACCAAAGCCTATGATCTCGAAACGCGTTTCAACGCGCTCAATCGCACGCAAAGCGAGACGCTGGAGACGCTGCACGAGGGAGTCGCGGTGTTCGGCGCCGATGGACGGCTGAGCTTCTGCAACCCGGCCTTCGCGGAACTCTGGCGGCTCGATCCCGACGTGCTCGCCAAAAAGCCACGCTTCGAGGCGATCGTGACGCAGTGCAAGACGCTGCACGATAATGACGACACCTGGGCGGCGCTGAAGGGCTTTGTGACGAGCTTCAACGATATGCGCGAAGGCTTCACGCGGCGCATCGAGCGCAGCGACGGCATGGTGCTGGATTGCACGGCGCAATCTCTGCTCGAAGGCGCGGCGCTCTTGACCTTCGTCGATGTGACGGCCGATGTGAACGTCGAGCGCGCGCTCACCGACCGCAACGCTGCGCTGATCGCGGCCGAGAAGCTGCGCAACGACTTCATCCACCACGTCAGCTATGAGTTGCGGTCGCCGCTCAACAACATCAACGGATTCGTGCATCTTCTCGGCGAAGAGTCGACCGGACCGCTCAATCCGCGCCAGATGGAATATCTGGGCTATGTCAGCAAATCGTCGGCGGCGCTGCTCGCGATCATCGACGATATTCTCGATCTCGCCACCATCGACGAAGACGCGATGGAGCTGGAGCTCTCCGACGTCGATGTGCGCGCGACGATGGGCGCCGCCATCGAAGGCGTTCAGGATCGCCTTGCCGAGAACTCGATCGACGTGCAAATCATCGCCATGGACGACATCGGGACGTTCCGCGGCGACGCCAAGCGCGTGCGGCAGGTGCTCTTCAATCTGCTGTCCAACGCCATCGGCTTCTCTCGCCCTGGCCAGACCGTGACGCTCGCCGCCCTGCGCCGCGGCGATGAGGTCGTGTTCAAGGTGACCGACCACGGCCGCGGCATTCCGGCGGAGGTTCTGGAGCGCGTCTTCGAGCGTTTCGAGTCGCATACCGCCGGCTCGCGCCACCGCGGCGTCGGTCTCGGCCTCTCCATCGTGCGCGCTTTCGTGGAGCTTCACGGCGGGAAAGTGTTCATCGACACGGCGCCGGGCGAGGGGACGACCGTCACTTGCGTCTTTCCGGCCCTTGCGGCCGAAGAAGAAGCGCGGTTGATCGCGCATGAAGGAGGCGCCGAGTGACGGACGAAGCCGTAGGGAAAACCGTCTGGCGCGTGGAAGTCAGAGACGAGGCGGCGACGGCCGCCCTCGCGCAGGATCTCGCCTCGCTGCTCGAAAACGGCGATACGGTAACGCTCGCCGGCGACCTCGGCGCCGGCAAGACGACCTTCGCCCGCGCGCTCATCCGCAAGCTGATGGACGATCCGGCGGTCGAGGCGCCAAGCCCGACCTTCACGCTCATGCAGGTCTACGAGAGCGACGAGATTCGCATCGTTCACGCCGATTTCTACCGCATCGACTCGTCGTCCGAGCTTTCCGGCCTGGGCTGGGAAGAAGCGGTGGAGGACGCCATCGTCCTCGTGGAATGGGCCGAGCGTGCGCCGGAGGTTCTTCCGCCGGACCGCCTCGACGTGCGCCTGAGCTTCGCTGACATCGATAATCGCGACGCGCGGCGCGTCACCATCTCCGGCCATGGCGCCTTCGCGCAACGGCTTGGCTCCTTCAAGGCGCTGCGCGAGTTTCTGCGCCGCGAGGGGTGGAGCGACGCCAAACGCAGCTTCCTGATGGGCGACGCCTCGACGCGCGCCTATGAGACTTTGGAAAGGCCGGACGGCCAGCGGGCGATCCTGATGATCTCGCCGCCGCGCCCCGACGGCCCGCCGATCCGCTACGGCAAATCCTACAGCGCCATCGCGCGGCTCGCCGAGAATGTGAAGCCATTCGTGGCCATTGCGAATGGGCTTCGCGCGCATGGCCTCTCGGCGCCGGAAATCTTTGGCCAGGACATCGCCGCCGGTCTGCTCATCGTCGAAGACCTCGGCCGCGAAGGCGTCGTCGACGAGAACGGGCCGATCCACGAACGCTATCTCGAAGCGGCCGGCGCGCTCGCCCATCTTCATTCGCAGAAGCTGCCGGATACGCTGCCGGTCGATGGCGCGGGCAATTATCACATTCCGCCCTATGACATGGATGCGCTGCTGGTCGAGGTCGATCTGCTGCTCGAATGGTATGTCGCGCGTAAAAAAGCGAGCGTCGCCTCCGGCGCGCGCGCCATCTTCGCTAATCTCTGGCGTCAGGCGCTGCTGGAAATCGCCAGCGCCCAGCCGACATGGACGCTGCGCGATTATCATTCGCCCAATCTCATCTGGCTCGAGGGCCGCGAGGGGATCAAGCGCGTCGGCGTCATCGACTTCCAGGATTGCGTGCTCGGCCACCCTGCTTACGATATGGCCTCCCTTGGCCAGGACGCGCGCGTGACTGTGCCGGACCAGCTCGAGGTGAAGCTCCTCGCCCATTACGCCAAACTGCGGCGCGATGCGGATGAGAGCTTCGACATGGCGGCCTTCGCCAAGGCCTATATGACGCTCGCCGCGCAGCGCGCGACCAAAGTGCTCGGCATCTTCGCGCGCCTCAACCAGCGCGACGGCAAGCCGCAATATCTGGCGCATATGCCGCGGGTGGAAGCCTATCTGAAGAAGAGCTTGCGACACCCGGCTCTGGCTGAGATAAACGCCTGGTATGAAGCCAATCTGCCAGGACTCTTCAGTGACGGCTGAGCGCCTCGCCATGCCGAAGACCGCCATGGTCTTCGCGGCGGGACTCGGCACGCGCATGCGGCCTCTCACCGATAAGACGCCCAAACCGCTGGTGACGGTCGCCGGCCGCACGCTGATCGACCGCGCGCTGGATGATTTCGCGCGCGCAGGCGTCGAGACGGCGATCGTGAATGTGCATCATCTCGCCGATCAGATCGAAACGCATCTCGCCGATCGCCGCGAGCCGCGCATCGTGATCTCCGACGAACGCGCTGTGCTGCTCGATCAGGGCGGCGGCATCAAGAAGGTTCTGCCGCTCATCGGCGACGACCCCTTCTTCATCTGCAACACCGACGCTTTCTGGTTCGGCGCGCCGCAATCCAATCTCCTCGCGCTCGCGCAAGCGTGGAACGCCGATGAAATGGACGCCGCGCTGCTGCTTGCGCCGACGCAGGGCAGCGTCGGCGTCGATTGGGATGGCGACTTCGATCTTTCTCACGAAGGCCGCATCATCCGCCGCGCCGGGCCCAAGCCCTATGTCTATTCCGGCGTTGGCCTGATCAAGCCGCAGCTTTTCGCGCAAGAGTCCAGCGACGTCTTCAAGCTTGCGCCGTTCTTTTTTTCGGCGGCCGAAAGAGGGCGCCTTTTCGGCGTCGTCTCCACGGGACTCTGGCTTCACGTCGGCACGGTCGCGGCGATCGCCGAGGCTGAGAAAGCGATCCACGCGCAAGGGAGATAAGTTTGGGCGTCAGGCGCAACGTCTTCACCATTGCGCCGGGCGCGCCGTTTCTCGAAACCTTCGTCGAGGCCTTTCTTGCAGGCGAGATCGTCTCCGGGCTTTCGCGCGAGACGCCGCCGCTCGCCATGGCGCGAACGACGATCTATGTGCCGACGCAACGCGCGGCGCGTGCCCTTCGCACGCAATTCGCCCGCGCCTTCGACAAAGGCGCAACGCTCTTGCCGCGCATCTTGCCGCTCGGCGGATTGGAGGAGCGCGAGACAACCGCGCTCTTTGGCGATTTCTCGGATGATTTCGACGCCGCCGCGCTGCCGCAAATCGAGGAGCTGGAGCGGCGTCTTCTGCTGGCGCAGCTCATCGTGAAATGGTCCGAGGCGGTCGGCGCCGCCATCGTTTCAGCGGATGGGCAGGGCGACTTCATCTACGACGAAAGCGAGCCTTTCCTCGTCGCCTCCTCGCCCGCCGGCGCCTATGCGCTTGCAGCGGACCTCAGCGCGCTGATCGACGAATTCATCATCGAGGACATTCCTGCTGACGCCATAGATCGAGCAATCGACGACAGCGCCTTCGATCCCTATTGGTCGATCACCACGACCTTCCTGCGCATCGCCTTGCAGCAATGGCCGCAGATGCTGCAGGAGATGGGCCGCATCGACGCCTCGGCGCGTCAGAAGCGCCTGATCGAAGCGCAGATCGCGAAGCTCTCGGAAAGCCAGGATCACGCGCCGGTGATCGCCATCGGTTCGACCGGCGCGCAGCCGACGACGGCGCGACTGCTCTCCGCCATCGCCGCGCGCGACAATGGCGCCGTGGTGTTGCCGGGCCTCGGTCTCGACATGAGCGACGCCGCCTGGGCGCAAGTGGGGGAGGGCGACGGCGAGCCTGCGTTCACCCATCCGCAGACCATGCTGAAGCGCCTGCTCGGCGTGATGCAATTGACGCGCGAAGACGTGCGCGAGCTATCGACATCCGATATGCGCGCCGAGCGGCGCCGGCTCGTCTCGCAAGCGATGTTGCCGGCGGATGCGACGGCCGTGTGGCGCGATTTCCGAAGCGCTCACAGCGCGAGTTTCGATGCCGCGCTCGACGGCGTCGCCCTGCTGGAAGCGCCCGACGAGCAGGCCGAGGCGCTCGCGCTTGCGTTGTTCCTGCGCGAGGCGCTGGAGACGCCCGGCCAAACCGCCGCCCTCGTTACGCCCGACCGCACAATCGCGCGGCGCGTCGCCGCCGAGTTGCGGCGCTTCGAGATCGAGATCGACGATTCCGGCGGCGCGTCGCTCGCCTCGACGCAAGCGGGCGCGCTGGCGCGGGAGCTGGCCGGGATCGGCGCGACGGGGCTCGACGCCATCGCCATCGCGTCGCTGCTTGCGCATCCGCTCACGCGTCTTGGTCACACGCGGGAAGAGATTGCGGCGCTGGCGCCGCTCGTCGAGATCGGCGCGCTGCGGGGTTTGCCGGCAAGCGCGGCTGGTTATGCGCAACGGGCGGCGGAAGCGCAGCGGGCGGCGGGCGATTGGCGCGCGCATCCTGCGGCGCGCCGCATCGACGCCGCACAATGGGGGCAGATCGAGTCGCTTTTGCGAGATATGGAAGCAGCCTTGGCGCCGCTTCTCTCCTTGCGCGACGCACAGGATTTGCGGGCTTTCGCGCGCGCGCATCGCGCGGCCTTCGAGGCGATCGCCCAAGGGGCTGAAGAGACCGATGACGAAGGCGCGGTAGCGCTCTTCGATCTTTTCGAGCGACTCGCGCGCGCCGATGCGCCATCGGGCTTCACCGCATCGGCCTATGCGGCGCTCTTCGATCGCATTGTGTTCGAAACAACTTTGCGAGGGCCGCGGCGCGCGCATCCGCGCCTGAAAATTCTCGGTCCTCTCGAAGCGCGCCTCATCGAGGCGGACCTCATGCTGCTCGCGGGACTGGACGAAAGCATTTGGCCGCCGCAGACGGAAACGGGCGCCTTTCTGAATCGTTCGATGCGCGCGCAGCTCGGGCTCTCGCCGCCCGAACGACGTATCGGACAGAGCGCGCATGACTTCATGATGGGACTCGGCGCGAAACGCGTCGTGCTCAGCCGCGCCGCCAAACGCGATGGCTCGCCGACGGTCGCATCTCGCTTTCTCACACGCCTCGAAGCGCTCGCCGGGGAAGCCATCGACGCTTGCCGCGAGCGCGGCGCAAAAATGCTCGCCATCGCAACCGCGCTCGATCAGCCAGGCGCCGATGAAACAACGACGCTGTCGCGGCCGGCGCCATGCCCGCCCATCGACTTGCGTCCAGAGAGCCTCAGCGTCACGCGCATCGAAGTCTTGCGGCGCGACCCTTACGCAATCTTCGCCGAGCATATTCTGAAGTTGAAGCCGCTCGATCCGCTAGGCGTCGAACTCGGCCCGCGCGAGATCGGCACGGCGGTTCATGACTCGCTCGAAACCTTCGTGAAGAGTCACCCGAGCGGTCCTCTGCCGCCGACGGCGCGCGAGGAGCTTCAGGAGATCGCACGCGCGTGTTTGAAGGAATTCCTTTCCGATCCGGCCTTCGAGACCTTTGTCTGGCCGAGGCTCATGGCCGGGCTCGATCACGCCCTCGACTTCGAAACGCAAAGGCGCGAGGAAGGTGGCGTCATCTTCATAGAGAAATCGGCGTCTTGGGCGATTCCGCTGATCGACGGCTCGAGTTTCACGCTGACGGCGAAGGCGGACCGCATCGAGATCGGGCCCGATAAGAGAGCCTGCGTCTTTGACTACAAGACTGGCAAGCCGCCGAGCATGAAGCAGGTGCAGGCGGGTTTCGCGCCGCAGCTCACCCTCGAAGCGGCGATGGTTGAGGCGGGCGCGTTCAAGGAGATTGGCGCGCATGTCGTCTCTGGCGCCGCTTATGTGGGGTTGAAGGACGGTGGTAAGACGCAGTTTTTGAAATTCGACGGCGCCTCATTCGAAGAGGTGGTAGCGAAGCACGCGCAAGAACTCGTGAAGATGCTCTCGCAATATCGCAACCCCGAGACGCCCTATCCGTCGCGCCCCTTTGTGGCGCTCGTTGCGCATGAAGGCGATTATGATCATCTCGCGCGCGTGAAGGAATGGTCGCGCGGCGGCGGAGAGGGCGCATGAGCGACCGCATCTTCGTCTCGATGACTGTTCGCGCCCAGCATAAGGCCTCCGATCCGCGCGTGTCGGCATGGGTGTCGGCGCATGCGGGCTCCGGCAAGACCTATGTGCTCACGCAACGCGTGTTGCGTTTGCTGCTCGAAGGCGTGCGCCCTTCGCAGATCCTGTGCCTGACCTTCACCAAGGCCGCTGCCGCCAATATGTCGACGCGTATTTTCGACAGGCTGGCGCAATGGGCCTTGCTGGACGACGATGCGCTCGCCAGGGAAATCGAGGAGATGGGCGCGGGCGCGCCGACGCGCGCGCAGCTCGATTTCGCGCGCCGCCTGTTCGCGCGCGCGGTGGAGACGCCGGGTGGCCTGAAAATCCAGACGATCCACGCTTTCTGCGAAAAGCTGCTGCATATTTTTCCACTAGAGGCGAATGCCCCGGCGGGCTTCAGCGTGCTCGACGACATGGCGCGCGCTGAACTCTTGCAGACCTCGAAGCTGCGCGCGATCCAAGAAGCGATGCGGAGTGCGGGCGAGTTGCACGACGCGTTGACGCTCGTCGCGCAGGAGACGACGGAGAATGGCTTCGACGATCTCTGCAACGAGCTGCTCACCAAGCGCGACGCGCTGGCGCAGGCTTTCGATCGAGAAGACTATGCGCGTCGCTTGCGGAGCCGCCTCGGTCTCAAAGAGGACGAGACGCTTGCGCAAATCGAAGCGGAGATGGTCGAGGGCTTTGAGACATGGCCCGAGCTATTGGCGTTGCTGCAACTCGGTTCGGCCAACGACAAGAAGCTCGCCGAACATCTCAAGCGAGCGATGGCGCCAGCGCCGCTAGCCGAGCGCGCCGATAGTTACGTCTCTGTCTTCTACACCGACAAGGGAACGCCGCGCGGCGGCGAAAAAACAAAGATCATCACGAGCGGATTGCAAAAACGCGCGCCGGGCCTGCTGGAACGATTGGAGGAGGAGCGCGACCGGCTGGGGCCGCTCATCGAGAAACGCAAAGCGGCGGCTGTGGTCGAGCGCTCCCTGGCGCTCGCGCTCCTCGGCGACGCGATCATCGCCGAATATGAGCGCTCGAAGCGCTACCGCAATCTCCTCGATTACGACGATCTCATCGAAAGGGCGCGCCGCCTGCTCAATCGCTCCAATCCGTCATGGGTGCTCTACAAGCTCGACTCGCAAATCGATCACATCCTGCTCGACGAGGCGCAGGATACGAGCGCGCGGCAATGGGACATTCTCACCGCGATCGCCAAGGAATTTTGCGCGGGCGTCGGCGCGAGGCGCTTGGCCCGAAGCTTCTTCGCCGTCGGCGACGACAAGCAGTCGATCTTCTCCTTCCAGGGCGCGGCGCCGGAGAAATTCGACGCCATGCGGCGCAGCTTCGAGCGTGGCTTTCTCGCTGTCGAACAGCGTTTCGAATATGTGCGGCTCGTTGAATCCTTCCGCTCGGCGCCAGGCGTCCTCGCCGCCGTCGACGACGTGTTCAACTTTGCGGATAATGACGTCGGCTTAACTTGCGACTCCGATCCGAACAAGCCGCCACTTAAACATGAGGCGGCGAAAAGCCACCTTCCGGCGCTTGTCGAGATTTGGAAGCCGATCGGCCCATCCGGCAAGGAGGAGCCCGAGGACTGGCGCCTGCCGCTCGATTACGCCACATCGAGCGATCCGCCCGAACGTCTCGCGCGCAGAATCGCGAAAAAAATTCGCGCTCTTTTGGCGCCCGAGAGCGGCGAGTGCGTGCACGAGAACAAGACGGCGCGGCGCGTCGAGCCGCGCGATATTCTCATCGTCGTGCGCAAGCGCGGCGCTTTCTTCGAAGCGCTGATCCGTGCGCTGAAGTCGGAGAATGTTCCTGTCGCCGGCGCCGACAGGCTGGATCTCGGCGCCCATATCGCCGTGAACGACCTCGTCGCTTTGGGGCGCGTCGTGCTGCTCCCGCAGGACGATCTCACGCTCGCGACGCTTTTGAAGTCGCCGATCTTCGGCTTTGATGACGACGATCTCATCAAGCTCGCGCCGCCCAGGCCCGCTTCGCTCTTTGATGCGCTTGCGCAAGCCGAAGACGAACGCTATCGCGCCGCCGCGCGCTTGATAGAGAGCTGGCGGCGTGACGCCTTCGCGCTGGCGCCGTTTGAATTTTACGCGAAGATACTCGGGCCGGGCGAGGGGCGGCGCCGTGTCGTCGCGCGTCTGGGGCCCGAAGCTAATGACGCGATCGACGAATTTCTGCGGCTCGCGCTGTCATTCGAGCGTGAAGAGTCGCCCTCGCTCGTCGGCTTTCTGGCGATGGTGGAGAGGCTCGATCTCTCCATCAAGCGCGACATGGAGGCGGCAGGCGCCGCCGTGCGCGTGATGACCGCCCATGCGGCGAAGGGGCTCGAAGCAAAGATCGTGTTTCTGCCCGACACCTGCGGCGCCCCATCGGGAAAACACGATCCCAAACTCTTCACGCTCGGCGACGAAGACGCGCTCTCGCTCGTCTGGTCGCGCGGCAAGGACAGCGACCCTGCCGCCATTACCGCCGCGCGCGAGGCGCATCGCGAGGCCGAACGCGCGGAGCATCGGCGCTTGCTTTACGTCGCCATGACGCGCGCCGAGGAGCGGCTCTATATTGCGGGATACCACGGCGAGAAGGGGCCCGCCGATGGCTGCTGGCACAAGATGATCGTCGACGCCTTGAAGGAAAGCTGCAAAGAACGCGACGATCCCGACGCGCCCGATGGATACATTCTGAGTCGTGGCGACGTTCCGTTGCGCCACGATCTTGCGTGCGGCGACGCGGTCTCCAGCAGCGTCGAAATTCCATCCTTTGCGCGCGCGCCCGCGCCGCGTGAGAGCGCGCCCATGCCGCCTTTGCGGCCGTCGAGCGCATTGGCAGGCGCCGATGCGCTTGGCGATCTCCATGGCGCGGCGCCCAGGAAGAGCGACGCCGCGCGCATTTTGATCGGGCGTCTGACGCATGCTTTGCTGCAGCATCTTCCCGAGTGTCCGCCGCCGCGTCGCGAAGAGGCCGCCAAGCGCTTCGTCGACCTGCGCGGCGCAACGCTCGACGACGCCACGCGCGCACAGATCGTCGAGGCTTCGATGGCAGTGGTTTCAGATCCGCGGCTCGCGCAGCTCTTCGGGCCGCGCTCGGCCGCCGAGGTCGACATCGTCTCCGCGCTTGCGGAAGGGCATGTCGTATCGGGCCGCATCGACCGGCTTGCCGAGACGGACGATGAATTGCTGATCGCCGATTTCAAGACGAGCCGCCCGCGCGAGGCGCTCGACGCAACTCAGCTTCGTCAGCTCGCGCTCTACAGGGCGGCGCTCGCGCCGCTTTATCCGCAAAAGAAGGCGCGCTGCTTTATTGTTTGGACCGAGACTGCGTCTGTCGTGGAAGCGGATGACGCGGCGCTCGATGCGGCGTTGGCGCTGGCCCTGAAGAACGGTTGAGCTGCGGCAAACGACGCGTCCCGTTTTCGTTTTGGCGCCTGTCATTCCCGACGCTCGCGTAGCGAGCGATCGTGAATCCAGAGCAAAACCAGCGCCGTCATTGCGAGCGAAGCGAAGCAATCCAGAGCCCCGCCTCGGCCCTGGATTGCTTCGTCGCTTCGCTCCTCGCAATGACGATGGGGGCCGGATTCCCGGTCGGGCTTTCAGCCCGCCGGGAATGACAGGCGCCAATGCGAGCTGTTCAAACAGAGAAGACTGTATATCACTTCTCCTGAAGCTCCGGGTCGCTGCGACGGCGCCAGAATTCCAGCATGAGCGTCGTCATCGTGAAGGCGATGGGGCCCAGGATCAAACCGTGGGCGCCGAAGAGTTGAAGGCCGCCGAGCATGGCGACGAAAGCGGGCGCCGTATGCAGCCGCAGGGTTTCGCCGACGAGCAAGGGACGCACGACATTGTCCGCGGTCGAGATGACCACGCCGCCCCAAAGCGCAAGCGTGATGGCGTCGGCCCAGCGATCCTCAAGAAAGAGATAGATCGTCGCCGGTATCCAGATGACGAAAGAGCCGAGCACGGGGATGATGGAGATGACGCCCATCACGACAGCCCAGAGCGCGGGCGAGGGGAAGCCGAGCCACCAGAACATGAAGCCGCCGAGCGCGCCTTGCAGGGCCGCGACGGCGAGCGTGCCGAAGATCGTCGCATGAATGGTGTCGCGCACGCGTATGATGAGCTTGCCCGTCTCTACATTCGAGAAGGGCGATAGACGCACGAGGGCGTCGAGACCCGCGCGCCGGTCGCGCAAAAAGAAGAAGAGCAGATAGAAGGCGAGAACGAGGGTGATCGCCTGGCCGGTCGACTGCTTGAGCAGCGACGCGCCGATGTTGGTGAGGAATTCGCCGATCCGGGCGGCGATGGTCGGCGCATCGACGCGCTCGCCCAGCCATTTCAGCCAAGGATGCGCGTCGAGAAACGCGCCCCAGTTTCCCTCGGAAACGGCCTTCTGGATGTAAGTCACGCCGGCCAGCGCCTCGGCGATGAGGCGTTGCGAGATGAACAGCAAGGGCGCGACGATGATGAGCGCGACGCTCGTTACGGACAACGCCGCCGCGGTATTGGGGCCGACACGAGATTCGAACCAGCGATGCGGGCGCACGAAGAGCACAGCCAGCACGAGCGCCCAGGTGAGGCTCGCAAAGTAAGGCTCGACGATCAGCGCCGTGACAATCACGAAGAGGGCGGTGAAGCCCAGCCGGACGAGAAGATAGACGTCGATCGGCTCGCCGCCGGTGGTGAGCTCCACGAGCTGCGCCTCTTCCACTTTTATTCGATCCGCCATCGGCCTCTCCGCAGTGTCGGGCCCTTTTAGATAAGGCGTCTCGGGCGTGGGCAAACGCGCATATTGCCTGCGATCTGCGCCTGCGGCGAAGGCGAGCTTCGTCGAAGCTCGGAAAACGTGGCTAAAACTCTACTGCTGCGGCTGCGCGTGTAATGGGAGGCGCGCGCCGGCGGCATCCGGTGCGCGCATTCATTTTCAGAACACGCATTCCTTCGGAAGCGCGTCCTCGGACCAGCTCTCGAGTTTCTTCGCGGGCGTTTTGACTTCGATCGCCTTGCCGTCGCGCTTGCCTTTGCCGCTGAGGAAGTTGAGATCGCAGCTATGGGCGGCGTTGGGGTCGAGCGTGTCGTAGGATTCGCGCGTGAGGCCGGCGACGACGAAGTCCTTGTTGCGATAGACGACCGTGAGCGTCTGGGTCCAGCGGTCCCTGCCGACGCCGGTGTTTTCCGACTTGATCAGCAACGAGCCCCTGGCGGTCGTCTCCAGCGAGGGGCGCGTGCCCCACATGCCGCCGCTCCAGGCCACGCTCTTCTTCACGAGCGCCGGCTTGAGCGGCTTCGCGATGTCCCGCGCCGGTTCGAGATTGAGATAGAGGTAAAGATCGGCCGCGGAGTCGCCGTTCTCGACCAGAACGGCGCGGTCCGTATTGCCGTCCGTGAAGGACAGCGTTTTGGAATCGAGAACGGTGGAGAAATCGGGTTCGGCCTGCGCCGCTCCCGCAAGGCATACCGTCGCCGCTATCATAACCAGTCTGCGCATTATTGCCCCCTCAAAGAAAAGCCGCCCGAGTTATCGGGCGGCTCGATGTTCAAAACTGTGCGTTAGCGCTCACTCGCCATTGGCGGCGGCGGCTTCCTTCTCGGCCTTTTCCTTGGCCTCGAGGTCTTCGCCCGTCTCCTGATCGACGACGCGCATGGAGAGGCGCACCTTGCCGCGATCGTCGAAGCCGAGGAGCTTCACCTTCACGCGGTCGCCTTCCTTCACCACGTCCGTCGTCTTCGCCACGCGCTGCTTGGAGAGCTGCGAGATATGGACGAGGCCGTCCTTGGCGCCGAAGAAGTTCACGAAGGCGCCGAAGTCCGCGGTCTTCACGACCGTGCCTTCATAGATCGCGCCGACTTCCGGATCGGAGGCGATGGATTTGATCCAGTTGATCGCCGCCTTGATGGAGTTGCCGTCGCTGGAGGCGACCTTCACCGTGCCGTCGTCCTCGATGTTGATCTTGGCGCCGGTCTTCTCGCAGATCTCGCGGATCACCTTGCCGCCCGAGCCGATGACGTCGCGGATCTTGTCGGTCGCGATCTTCAAGGTCTCGATGCGCGGCGCGAATTCGCCGAGCTCCGCGCGCGAGGTGGTGATGGCCTTGGCCATCTCGCCGAGGATGTGCAAGCGGCCTTCCTTGGCCTGGCCGAGGGCGACGCGCATGATCTCTTCGGTGATGCCGGCGATCTTGATGTCCATCTGCAGCGAGGTCACGCCATTCGACGTGCCCGCCACCTTGAAGTCCATGTCGCCGAGGTGATCCTCGTCGCCGAGAATGTCGGAGAGCACGGCGAAGCGCTCACCTTCCAGAATCAGGCCCATGGCGATGCCCGCCGTCGGCGATTTGATCGGCACGCCGGCGTCCATCAGCGCGAGCGAGGTGCCGCAGACCGTCGCCATGGACGACGAACCGTTGGACTCGGTGATCTCCGAAACAACGCGCAGCGTGTAGGGGAACTCGGCCGCGGCCGGCAGCATCGGGTGCATCGCGCGCCAGGCGAGCTTGCCGTGGCCGATCTCGCGGCGGCCGGGCGAACCCATGCGGCCGGTTTCGCCGACGGAGTAGGGGGGGAAGTTATAATGGAGCAGGAAGCGCTCCTTATAGGTGCCCTCGAGCGAATCGACGAACTGCTCGTCCTCCGCCGTGCCGAGCGTGGCGACGACCAGCGCCTGCGTCTCGCCGCGGGTGAAGAGCGCCGAGCCATGGGTGCGCGGCAGCACGCCGACTTCGGCGACGATCGGGCGCACGGTCTTCACGTCGCGGCCGTCGATGCGGATGCCGGTGTCGAGGATGTTCCAGCGGACGACCTTGGCCTGCAGCTCCTTGAAGACCTCGCCGACTTCCTCCTTGGTGAAGTTCGTCGCTTCGCCCTCGGGGAGGAGCTCGGCCATGACCTTCGCCTTCACCGCGTCGACGGCGGCGTAGCGCTCCTGCTTCACGGTGAGCTTATAGGCGGCGCGCAGCTCGGCCTCGGCGATCCGCGAGACGAAAGCGGCGACTTCCGAACGATCGGGAACGACCAGGTCGCGCGGGTCCTTGGCGGCGCGCTCGGCGAGGCGGATGATCGCGTCGATCACCGGCTGGAAGCCACGGTGGCCGGTCATCACCGCCTCGAGCATCAGCTCCTCGGAAAGCTCCTTGGCTTCCGATTCGACCATCAGCACGGCGTCCTGCGTGCCGGCGACGACGAGATCGAGCTCGGAGAGCTTCATCTCCTCGATCGTCGGATTGAGCTTGAGCTGGCCGTTGATATAGCCGACGCGCGCGCCGCCGACGGGGCCCATGAAGGGCACGCCCGAGAGCGTCAGCGCGGCGGAGGCCGCGACCATGGCGAGGACGTCGGGATCGTTTTCGAGGTCATGCGACAGCACGGTCACGATGACCTGGGTGTCACAGCGGAACGCGTCGGGGAAGAGCGGACGGATCGGGCGGTCGATGAGGCGAGAGATCAGCGTCTCACGCTCCGAGGGACGTCCCTCGCGCTTGAAATAGCCGCCCGGGATGCGGCCGGCGGCGAAGGCCTTCTCCTGGTAATTGACGGTCAGCGGGAAGAAGTCCTGGCCCGGCTTGGGGGCCTTGGCGGCGACGATGGTCGCGAGCACGGAGGTCTCGCCCCAGCTCGCCAGAACGGCGCCGTCGGCCTGGCGGGCGATCTTGCCGGTCTCGAGGACGAGCTTGCGGCCGGCCCAGTCGAGTTCTTCGCGGTGGACTTGGAACATGTGTGATCTTTCTCTGACGAAGCCGGCGCTTCGTCATGAGCAAGACGGCGAGAGGCTGCGGGTTTCAACGCCACGCAGCGTCCGGCGATCCTGCCATGACGGGTTTGCGCCGGTTTGTTGGCGACGGCCCCATGCCGGCGCCCGATGGACGGCGAGCCTTCAGGCTCGCAAATTTCAGCGAGCCTGAAGGCTCGCGGTCCAAAAATGCGAAAGCGGCGCGGGCGCGCCGCCTTCGCGAGGCTTAAATCAGCGGCGAATGCCGAGCCGCTCGATGAGGCTCTTGTAGCGGGGTTCATCCCGCTTCTTGACGTAATCGAGGAGCTGGCGGCGCTGGGAGACGAGCTTCAGCAGGCCGCGACGCGAGTGATTGTCCTTCACATGCGTCTTGAAGTGCTCGGTGAGGTTGACGATGCGCTCCGTGAGGATCGCGACCTGAACCTCGGGCGAGCCCGTGTCGTCCGCCTTGGTGGCGTATTCCTTGATGAGCGCCTGCTTGCGCTCGGCAGTGATCGACATCCGTCTTTCCTTTTTGTTGGAAGTATCCCGCAGGGAGAGGCCTTGGCCGGGATGTCGTCCAGCGAGGTCGATCCCAAACGGCGCCGCCCGGCGAGGCCGGGCGTGCGTGCGCCTTATAACAGAAATGAATGGAAATGATAGAGGGTGGCAAGAAGCGGGCCAGCGAGATCGAGCGCCCCGACCGTGCGCGAGCGCATGGAAAGCTTCGCCGAGGGGCGTATCCTGCCGCAGGATTTTGACGGGAGAGGATTTATGGAGCCTACCGAGCGAACGGCGGCGTTGATCTTCCTTATTCTCTCGGTGGCATCCGCCAGCGCGCAGGACGTGACGTCGGCCTACACAAAGATCGACATCGAACAAGATTGCAAGCATCGCCGTGGCGTCGCGCCCGAGGATTACGGCGACTGGCGCTGCATGGGCTATGCAGGCGTCCCGATCTGGCTCGGCGCTGGGGACCAGCGCATGTACGTGAGTTTCGGGGCCAAGGCGAAAGACGAGCCGGCGGCGGGCCAGACGCTGGCGCCCTTCAATGACTTCTACGAGGGGACGATCGAATGGCGCCTTGCGGGTGGCAGGCCCTTCGCGACGATCATGCGCTGGAATTACAAGGCGCCGGCGGAAGCCGACAAGCGGACGACAAGCGGCCGCGCGCTGGTGATCACGCGCCTGCCGCCGGGGCCCGTCTGCCATGTGGGCTATGTCGATGCGCGCGCGAACGCCGACGCCAATGCGCTCGCCCGTGAGATCGCCGATAAACACGCGCGGGATTTCGTCTGCGGCACGGACAAGCCGGTTGTCCTCGGCAAGGCGGGCGCCGAATTCAAATAATCAAGCGCCCTTGTCGGGCGTGACGATCTGCCCGTCGCCGCGCAGCACGCGCCGCACGAAGGCGACGGCCGCCGGCTTCTCTTCGCGCGAGGCGAGGCCGGAGAGGACGCCGGCTGCAAGTCCCAGCGTGGCGCCGGCCAGCGCGGCGAGCGCATAGGCCTCGATTTTTCGGGCCGGTCCCTCGAGCAGCAGGGTGGCCGCCAACCCGGCGGCGCCGCCGAGCAGCGCCGCCAAAGCCTCGCGATCGCCGGCGCGATTCCAAAAGGCGAGCGCGAGGGAAGGCGCGACGCAAGCGGCGGAAATCCCCAGCGCCAGGCCGATCAGCCCGCCGGGCGTCACCATCTGCGTCGCGCTCGCGACATAGCTGCCGGTGGCGACCAAGATGAGGGCCAGCCGCGTGATGGCGAGGCGGCGGCTGGTGAGATCGACCTCGCCGCGCAGCCGGTAGAGCGCATCATGGCCGACGGCGGCGCCGCAGGCCTGGAGCCCGACGGCGGCCAGCGCGAGGCCGAGGCCGACGATCGCCGAGGCGAGAAGGCCCGACGCCGCGGCGCCGAGTCCGGCCGCGCCGGGAAACGCGCCCAGGAGAAAGTCGCCGTCGAGCGGCCGCACATCCACGGGACGTAGCGGCGTTCCGGGCGGAATCTTCTCCGCCGCGCAGGCGCGCTGGGCTTGGGACGGCGTGCGGACCTTGGTCCCGCAGATCTCGACCAGCCCGCGCCCACTCGCGGCGTAGATCGGCTCCGGCAGGCGCTCGACCGTCTGGCCAGATACGCTCGCAGCGAGGCTCACCGCCGAGGCGGCGACAGCGGTGGCGACAAGCAGCGCGAAGATCAGGCTCCAGGCGAGGGTCGCCACGCCCGAAGCGCGCGCCGACTCGTTGTCCTGCGTCGTCACGGCGGGTGCGAGAACCGGCGCCAGCGCCACAACGCCCATGGCGATTGCGATAGTCGCGCCGAGCTCGACGCCAAGCCCGGCGGGCGCCGGCATGATCCGCCATTCCGACAGGAGGCTGGCCGCCTCCGGCCAGCCGCCGCCGCCCAAGAGGTCGACCGGCAATTCGCCGCGAAAGCCCAGAGCAGCGATGGGCCAGCCGAGGCCGAGCAAGGCGACGCCCGCCGCGGCGGCGGCCGCCCAGATGGCGCCGCCCAATCCCCCCGGGCCCGCGATGAAAAGTCCTGCGCCGGCGATGGTGAAGGCGGCGAAGGCGCGGCTGGCGCCGCTCAGATCGACGAGGGCGTCGACCGCCATCTGCCCGCCCGCGACGGCGAGCAGGCCCGAGGACAGCGCGACCGCCGCGATCAACCCGAAACGCGGGGCGGCGGAAGGAAAGCGCGCGGCGAGAAGCCCGGAGACGGAGAACACGCCGGTTTTGCGCAGCAGTGGCCCCAAAAACAACGCCGCGCCGGCGAGCCCGAGAAAGGCGCCGGCGACGACGCCCACGCTCCAGGAACGACCGGCGAGCCGGGTCGCGAAGGGCAGCAGCAGCGCGACGGCGATGGCGGCGTTGGCGAAGCCGGCATAATTCGCCGGAACCGCGCGGCCGCCTGCGTAATAGAAGGAGACCCGCATCGAATGGAGCAGGAAGCCGAGCGCCGCGAGCGCCAGGACCGTGAACCAGGGCGGCGCCGCCGCCACAAAACGCTCCGGCGCGCCGACGCGGTCGAGCAGGGCCGCAAAGCCATAGGCCAGGAGGAAGCCGGCGGAGACGAAGGCGATTCGCGAATCGAGATTGGCGCGGTCGAACAAAATGGCTTCGCCTGGGCGCTCTCTCATTTTTGGTCTCTCGCTCTTGGGGCGAGGGGAGAGTAGCGGAGCCCGGGTGAGGGGGGAAGGACGAATGCCGCGTTGAAACGGGCAGATAGCGATCTGGCGTCGTGATCCCCATACCTCCCCTTTACGGGGAGGTCGGCGGCCAAAGGCCGCCGGGTGGGGCTCACGCCGCTCGACCGTCATTGGGGCTTTACCCCACCCGACCCCGCTCACGCGGGGCCACCCTCCCCGGAAAGGGGAGGGATGGGATCACGCCCGGCGTTTCGCCTGGAAATCCGTCACCCCTCGCCGCGCTGAATCAACGCCCCATAGGCATCGAAATCCAAGACCCCGCCGGCGGCGGCGACTTTCTCCCGGTCATCGGGGCGCAGGGCCTCTTGCGCCACATCCAGCCGCTTCCAGCCGGGCAGCGGCGACTCTCCCGCCGCGTCGGGCAGATATTTCGAGTCGGCGACCTTCTGGTGCGGATGGATATAGCGGGGGCAGTTCACCCAGATCGACTCGACCGCGACCTCGACGACGAATTGCGCGCCGGGGAAAGCGGCAGCCGCCTCCGCGTCCCGCAGCAATTTGGCCTCGCCTTGCACGCGCAGTCGGTTGGGGGTCACGAAGTCGATGAAGAGCAGCCCGACCTTGCTGTTTTCGGCGATGTTGCCGGCCGAATAGAACATGCCGTTGCCGTCGAACCACGGAAAAACAAGCGACTTCGGCCCCGTGACGCGCACGAAGCCCGTTGCGCCGCCCTTGTAGGAGACGGTCGGCCGGCCGGCGGGGTCGATGCTGGCGAGAAAGAACATGTCGCGCGATTCGATGAAGCCGATTTCATGGGGCGCGAATTCTCCGTGCATCACGCCGCCTTCCATCAGATCGGCCAAACGGCGCGAATCGAACGCGTCCTGGAGCTCGCGATGGGCAGGGCCGTAAAAATTGGACATTTTGATTTCTCTCTTCAATGATTTCGAAGAGAGTAACGGGGCGCGCGAGAAATCGTCAAACCGCTGCGCGTCGCGCCATTCAGACCGCGAGCACGCATTTGTTGCGGCCGCCGTTCTTGGCTGCGTAGAGCGCTCTGTCCGCCCGCGCGATGAGGCGCTGATAATCCGGATGCCCGTCATAGGCCGCAACGCCGATGCTGACCGTAAGCGAAAGCTTGGTCGTGTCCGAGATCGCGATGGGCTCCGCCTGGATGGCGACGCGGACCTTGTTGGCGACGCAGAGAGCCTCCTGGGAGGTCAGCTCCACGCAGACGATCAGGAACTCCTCGCCGCCATGGCGGAAAACGAAATCCCCGCTTCTCACATTTTCGATGAAGACGCCCGCCACATGCTGCAGGACGTGATCGCCTGCCTCATGACCATAGGTATCGTTCACGCTCTTGAAGTGGTCGACGTCGAGCAGGAGCGCCGCGAAGGGCTTACCGGTGTTCCGGCTGATCTCGATTTCACGGGCAAGAACCGTCGATTCGAACCGCCGGCTCAGCAAATGCGTCAGCGCGTCGCGGCCGGATTCCAGATTGATCTGCCGCTCGAAGAGCGTTTCGATAATTTCCCGGATAAGCCGGGTCTCTTTCGACACGAGATCGATGACGCGCTTGACCTCTTCCTGGGAGGCGCGCGGCGCATCGGGCGATTGCAAAAGCGCCAGATCGCGGTCGATCCGTTCGGTCGCCTCGACGATCTCGAGAAACTCTCCGTCGGCCGGGAAGATCGAGTTGGCCTTGTGCCTCAGCCAAAGGCCGAAGCCCGATTGCGAGATCGGCGTGAGCGCCTTCTTGCCCGAGCCAACAACCAAAGCGTGCAACAGCTCATTTTCCCAACTGAACAGGGCTGCGCGCTGACGCTCCCGCTCGACCGACATATTCGCGCTGGCGGCGTAATTCCGATACGCCTCGTCCTTGCGCGCCTCGGTCTCGCTCGATGCGTAATATTGATGCGCCGCGATTTCGAGGGCCATGTCTATCCGCTCGACGGAGATCTTCACGGCTTCGAGATGGTCGGGGTTGATCGCGTTGCCGAGCAGCGCGTTGATGATCGTCTGCTTGAGGAGACGCATCCCGCGCATGACCAGTTCGAGCGGGATCCCGATGCGCGCGTGAACGGCGCCGAGCTGACGCTGGGCGGCCACCAGTTGGGGGAGAGCCGACGGCTCCCAATTCATCAGAATATCGTCGATCCAGCGCCGCATGGTTTCGCTCAGACGCTCGACCATCCCCTCGCCGGAGAGAAATCCGTGCGCATCGGGGTCCTGCAGCATTGCCGTGTAGAAGGCTGTCGCGAATTCGTGCGCATGACCTTCGCAGAGCGCCACCAGCAATTGCTTCGCCGCTGGCGAAGCCTCTTGCATCAACTCGGCCCATCTCGCTTCAATCAGGCTTTCGGTTTTCATGGCCCGCCCAGGCGGCCTTGGACGCGCCTTCGGAAGAAGGCGGTTGCCGCAACCCTTGCATGCGGCTCGAATATTAATTCCTGCCTAAGGCGAGGGCAAAAACGCGAGCTTACGGCGACGACGGTCGTCGGACCCGCTGCTTTTCGACGCGCCGAGCGCCATCGACAGGCGGCGCGGTTTGTCCGATAAGGCGGCGATGCATGCAGTTTCGAAACATATGCGACCGGGAGCCGCCCGATGAGCGCGCCGGAAGCCAAAGCCGCCGGCGTGACCACGACCATGGTCACCGAGGACGAAGCCGGGATGCGCGTGGACCGCTGGTTCAAGCGGCGCTACCCGTCGCTCGCGCTCTCCCATCTCGCCAAAATCTGCCGCAAGGGCGAGGTGCGCGTCGACGGCAAGCGGGTCGAGACCTCGACGCGGCTGGAGGAGGGGCAAAAGGTCCGCGTGCCGCCGCTCAAGATCGAGGAGCCCGCGAGCCCCGCGGTGAAGCGCGCCAATCCCGAGGACGCGCGGGCGCTCGGCGAGATGACCCTCTTCGAGGACAAGGATTTGATGGTCCTCAACAAGCCCTTCGGTCTCGCGACCCAGGGCGGCTCGGGCCAGAAGCGCCATATCGACGGCATGCTCGAATCGCTGGCCAAGGGCGATTCCCGGCCCGTGCTGGTGCACCGCCTCGACCGCGACACCTGCGGCGTGCTGCTCGTCGCCAAGAACCGGCGCATGGCGGCCGACCTCGGCGAAATCTTCCGCTCGCGGCAGGCCAAGAAAATCTATTGGGCGCTGGTCGAGGGCGTGCCCAAGCCCGCGCAGGGGCGGGTCTCGCTCTATCTCGCCAAGGGCGCAGGGATGGAGAAGACGCGCGGCGCCGGGCGCGATCTCGAAAAAATGCGGGTCGCCAAACATGGCGAGGCCGACGCGCAACACTCGCTCACCTATTACGCCATTGTCGACAAGGTGGCGCCGCGCTGCGCCTGGCTGTCGATGAAGCCGCTGACCGGCCGCACCCACCAATTGCGCGCCCACGCCGAGGCGATCGGCCATCCGATCTTCGGCGATCCCAAATATGGTCATCGCCCCGAGGACGAGGTGCGCCGCCGCGATCCGCTGCGGGCCATGCCGGACGGGCTGGAGCGCAAGCTGCATCTCTTGGCCCGGCGCTTGGTGTTGCCGCATCCCAAAGGCGGCGTGCTCGATGTCACCGCGCCGCTGCCCGACCATATGAGGAAGAGCTGGGAGCTCTTCGGCTTCGATGTGAAGCAATATGACCCCATCGAGGATGCGCCGGACGCGTAGCGCCCGTTCATAGCTTACCGGCCGTCATGGCCGGGCTTGTCCCGGCCATCCACGCCGAGACGCTTTGCCAATGGTTGGCGTGATCGCCGAAGCCCGACCGCGTCGATGCCCGCGACGAGCGCGGGCATGACGACCGGGGGGCGACTCTCGAATAAACCCCAGCTTCCAGGGAGCTGAGAGAATGTCTAACGAACCCACCGGCTTCGACGCCGACTTCTTCGTGCCCGCCGCCGAGCGTGACCCCGTGAAAGCCGCGCGCGACCCCGCGCGTCCGTTGCCTAAGCGCTTCTACAAGGAGGCCACGGTCGGCGAGACGGAAGACGGCTTTTCGATCCTGCTGGACGGGCGCACGGTCAACACCCCCGCGAGACGCCGGGTCGTCATTCCGTCGCGCAAGCTCGCCGAGGCGATGGCGGCGGAATGGGCGGGGCAGGGCGATTATATCGACCCCGCGACAATGCCGCTGACCAAGCTCGTCAACACTGCGCTCGACGGCGTCGCCGCGCAGATGGCGGAGGTGGAGGCGGAGCTGGTCAAATACGCCGGCTCCGACATGATCTGCTACCGCGCCGGAGAGCCCGAAAGTCTCGCTGCGGCGCAAAGGGAGGCGTGGGATCCGCTGCTGGCCTTCGCGCGCGATCGGTTCGGCGTGCGGCTGACGCTCGCCGAGGGCGTGATGTTCGCCGCTCAGCCGGATGAGTCCCTCGCGGCGCTCGCCGGGGCCGTGCGTCGGCACGTCGGCGAGGGGGCGGGCGCGCCGCTGCGGCTCGCGGCCCTGCATGTCATGACGACGCTGACCGGCTCACTGATTCTCGCGCTTGCCAAGTCTCTGAATCATATCGACCTTGCGCAGGCTTGGGCCGCCGCCCATATCGACGAGGACTTCCAGATGCGGGCCTGGGGCGCGGACGCCGAGGCGCTGGCGCGCCGCGAGGCGCGATTCAAGGAAATGGCGGCGGCGGCGTTTCTCTCAGAATGCGCGACGGAAGGGCTGGCAAATGGGCAGGACGCCTGAAAAGGCGTCTCTCCCAAAAGCTTTCCCCTCATAACTTCGCCGTGGCCGTCCTTGTCTCTTGCTTTGCACAAGGCGCTGCGTTACGGAACCCGCGGCCTGGAGCTTTTCCAACTTAGAGCTCCCGAGAAAGCGGCCTTCGCCCCGCCGCACTGTCGGACCGACCGGACACGACTCATGCCGATGCTGCTCGAACAATATATGCCGCTGGCGATCTTCATCGCGCTCTCCGCGATCATCTCCGGCGCGCTGCTCGTCGCGCCCTTCCTCTTCGCCTTCAAGGCGCCGGATCCGGAGAAGCTCTCCGCTTACGAGTGCGGCTTCAATCCGTTCAACGACTCGCGCATGAAATTCGACGTGCGCTTCTATCTCGTGTCGCTGCTCTTCATCGTGTTCGATCTCGAAGTGGCGTTTCTTTTCCCCTGGGCGGTCGCCTTCAAGGACGCCGGGGTCTTCGGTTTCTGGTCGATGATGGTTTTCCTCGGCGTGCTGACCGTCGGCTTCGTCTATGAGTGGCGCAAGGGAGCGCTGGAATGGGATTGATCACGAACCAGGGCCATCAGACGCTGGTGGCGCCGCAGGCCAAGGGACTCATCGATCCGCGCACCGGCAAGCCGGTCGGCTCGGACGACCCCTTCTTCCTGCAGATCAACGAAGAGCTGGCCGACAAGGGCTTCTTCGTCACGGCGACCGACGACGTCATCAATTGGGCGCGCACCGGCTCGCTCATGTGGATGACCTTCGGTCTCGCCTGCTGCGCGGTGGAGATGATTCAGGCGGCCATGCCGCGCTACGATCTCGAGCGCTTCGGCTTTGCGCCGCGCGCCTCGCCGCGCCAGTCGGACTGCATCATCATCGCCGGCACGCTGACGAACAAGATGGCGCCGGCGCTGCGCAAGGTCTATGACCAGATGCCGGAGCCGCGCTACGTCATCTCCATGGGCTCCTGCGCCAATGGCGGTGGCTACTACCACTATTCCTACTCGGTGGTGCGCGGCTGCGACCGCATCATTCCGGTCGACGTCTATGTGCCGGGCTGCCCGCCGTCGGCGGAAGCGCTGGTCTACGGCATGCTGCTGCTGCAGAAGAAGATTCGCCGCACGGGCACGATCGAGCGGTAAGCAAATTGGCAATGGCGCCTGCCGTCATTGCGAGGAGCGAAACGACGAAGCAATCCAGCGGGCCCGATGTGGTTCTGGGTTGCTTCGCTCCGCTCGCAACGACGGAATGTGACGGACGCGCTCGCGTCCTTGAATGGGGTTGACGGATGTCGGCTGAATTGGAAGCTCTCGGCGCGCGGGTCAGCGGCGCTCTTCCCGGCGCGGTGACCGAGGTGAAGGTCGCTTTTGGCGAGCTCACGCTCACCATCGCGCGCGACCGCTGGATCGACGCGGCGACCTATCTGCGCGACGATCCCGAGTGCCTCTTCGTCAACTTCATCGACGTCACCGCCGCGGATTATCCGGAGCGCGAGGAGCGTTTCGAGGTCGTGGCGCATTTCCAGTCGCCCAAGCACAATCGCCGCATCCGCATCAAGGCGTCGGTCGCCGAAGACACGCCCATCGCCTCGATCGTTCCGCTGTTTCCCGGCGCGGATTGGTACGAGCGCGAGACCTATGATCTCTTCGGCGTGATCTTCGCGGGCCATCCCGACCTGCGCCGCATCATGACCGACTATGGCTTCGACGGCCATCCGCTGCGCAAGGACTTCCCCATGACCGGCTTCGTCGAGGTGCGTTACGACGACGAGCGCAAGCGCGTCGTCTACGAGCCCGTGCGGCTCCAGCAGGAATACCGCAATTTCGATTTCCTCTCGCCTTGGGAGGCCGTGAAATACGACCTTCCCGGCGATGAGAAGGCGAGCAAGTGAGCGCGGCGCAGATGAACGATCAAGCTATCGCCCCCACGAAGCCCGAATCTCAGGGCCTGCGTAACTTCAACATCAACTTCGGCCCGCAGCATCCGGCGGCGCATGGCGTGCTCCGCCTGATCCTGGAGCTCGACGGCGAAGTCGTCGAGCGCGTCGATCCGCATGTCGGCTTCCTCCATCGCGGCACCGAGAAGCTGATGGAGTCGCGCACCTATCTGCAGAACGTGCCCTACTTCGATCGGCTCGACTATTGCGCGCCGATGAATCAGGAGCACGCTTTCTGCCTCGCGATCGAGCGCCTGCTCGACGTGCAGGTGCCGCGCCGCGGCCAGCTCATCCGCGTTCTCTACGCCGAGATCGGCCGTCTGCTGTCGCACCTCTTGAACGTCACCTCGCAGGCGATGGACGTCGGCGCGCTGACCCCGCCGCTGTGGGGCTATGAAGAGCGCGAGAAGCTCATGGTGTTTTATGAGCGCGCTTCCGGCGCGCGCATGCACGCCAATTATTTCCGTCCGGGCGGCGTCGCGCGCGATCTGCCGGACCAGCTCGTCGAAGACATCGGCGCCTTCTGCGATCCCTTCTTGAAGCTCTGCGACGATCTCGCGGATCTCTTCATCGAGAATCGCATCTTCAAGCAGCGCAACGTCGACATCGGCGTGATCTCGCTCGAGGACGCCTGGAAATGGGGCTATTCGGGCGTGATGGTGCGCGGCTCCGGCGCGGCCTGGGATCTGCGCAAGGCGCAGCCCTATGAGTGCTACGAGGAGATGGAGTTCGACATTCCCGTCGGCAAGAACGGCGACTGCTACGACCGCGCGGTGATCCGCATGGAGGAGATGCGGCAGTCGACCTACATCATGAAGCAGTGCGTCGAGAAGCTGCTGCGCGCCGACGGCCGCGGCCCGGTGCTGACGCCGAACCACAAGATCACCCAGCCCTCGCGCGGCGACATGAAGCGCTCGATGGAAGCGCTCATCCACCACTTCAAGCTGTTCACCGAGGGCTTCCACGTCCCGGCCGGTGAGGTTTACGCGGCGGTCGAGGCGCCCAAGGGCGAGTTCGGCGTCTATCTCGTGTCGGACGGCGGCGACAAACCCTATCGCTGCAAGATCCGCGCGCCGGGCTTCGCCCATCTGTCGTCCATGGATTTCATGTGTAAGGGCCATATGCTCGCCGACGTCTCGGCGATCCTGGGCTCGCTCGATATCGTCTTCGGGGAGGTCGATCGCTAATGTCCGTCCGTCGTCTCGCCGACCAGCAGCCTGAGAGCTTCGAGTTCACGCAGGAGAATCTGGCGTGGCTCGAAAAGCAGATCGCCAAATATCCCGACGGCCGTCAGGCCTCGGCCGTCGTGCCCGCTCTGTGGCAGGCGCAGAAGCAGAATAACTATTGGCTGCCGCAGAAGGCGATCGAGAAGGTCGCCGAGACGCTCGGCATGCCGAAGATCCGCGTGCTGGAGGTCGCGACCTTCTACACGATGTTCAACCTCGAGCCGGTTGGCAAATTCTACATCCAGCTCTGTGGCACGACGCCCTGCATGCTGTGCGGCTCGGACGATCTCATCAAGGTGCTCGAGCGCCGCGTCGGTCCGCAGCGCAAGGTGACGGCTGACGGCCTGTTCTCCTGGCTCGAAGTCGAGTGCCTCGGCGCCTGCTGCAACGCGCCCATGGTGCAGATCAACGACGATTACTACGAAGACCTCACGGCCGAGAATTTCGAGAAGCTGCTCGACGATCTCGCCGCTGGCCGTCCGGTGAAGATCGGGTCGCAGAAGGGCCGCGAGTCCTCCGAGCCCGAGGGAGGGCTTACGAGCCTTGCCTCGCTCTACGGACAGAAGTGACGGAGCGCGCCATGGCCGAAGTCACGAACGAACTGATCTACGAAGTGCTGAAGGCGATACAGGCGCGCCTCGGCAATCTCGAGGAATCCATGCGTGAATCGCGTGGCGAGGTCAGGGCGCTTCGGTCGGCCATTGCTGCAATCGACAATCGCATGGGCGCTTTTCATATGGATCTGGCGAATATTTACGAGGCGTCCGGCGCGATGGAGGGGCGCATGTCCCGCATCGAGCGCCGCCTCGAAATCATCGACACGCCGCACGCGTAAGGACGGATCATGCTTTCCGACGCAGACCGCATATTCACGAACCTCTACGGCCTCGGCGACCGTTCGCTCGCCGGCGCCCGCGCGCGCGGCCAGTGGGACGGCACCAAGGCGCTGCTCGCCAGGGGCCGCGACAAGATCATCGAGGAAGTGAAGGCTTCCGGCCTTCGTGGCCGCGGCGGCGCGGGCTTCTCGACGGGCCTCAAATGGTCGTTCATGCCGAAGGAAGTCGACCCCAAGCGGCCGCATTACCTCGTCATCAACGCCGACGAATCCGAGCCCGGCACCTGTAAAGACCGCGAGATCATGCGCAACGACCCGCATACGCTGGTCGAGGGCGCTTTGGTCGCGTCTTTCGCGATGGGCGCGCATGCCTGCTACATCTATGTGCGCGGCGAATTCATCGCCGAGCGCATCGCTCTGCAGAAGGCCGTCGACGAAGCCTATGAGGCCAACCTCATCGGCAAGAACAATGTCCACGGCTATCCCTTCGACCTCTACGTCCATCACGGCGCCGGCGCCTATATCTGCGGCGAAGAGACGGCGCTGATCGAGAGCCTCGAAGGCAAGAAGGGCATGCCGCGCCTGAAGCCGCCGTTCCCGGCAAATGTCGGCCTCTATGGCTGCCCGACCACGGTCAATAACGTCGAATCCATCGCCGTCGTTCCGACCATTCTGCGTCGCGGCCCAGCCTGGTTCGCCGGCATCGGCAAGCCCAATAACACGGGCACCAAGCTCTTTTCGATCTCCGGCCACGTCAACCGGCCGTGCAATGTCGAAGAGGCGATGTCCATCTCCTTCCGTGAACTGATCGATGCGCATTGCGGCGGCATTCGCGGCGGCTGGGACAATCTGCTCGCCGTCATTCCCGGCGGCTCGTCGGTGCGCTGCGTTCCCGCGCATCAGATCATCGACTGCCCGATGGACTTCGACAGCCTCGTCAAGCTCGGCTCCGGCCTCGGCACGGCGGCGGTGATCGTCATGGACAAGTCCACCGACATCATCCGCGCCATCGCGCGCCTCGCTTATTTCTACAAGCACGAGAGCTGTGGCCAGTGCACGCCCTGCCGTGAGGGTACGGGGTGGATGTATCGCGTCGTGCAGCGCATGGTCGAAGGCCGCGCGCATAAGCGCGAGATCGATATGCTGTTCGACGTGTCGAAGCAGATCGAAGGCCACACCATTTGCGCGCTCGGCGATGCGGCGGCCTGGCCGATCCAGGGCCTCATCACGCATTTCCGCGAGACGATCGAAGAGCGCATCGACCAATACTCGGCCAATCCGCACCCCGAGCCCATTCGCGAGGCGGCGGAGTGATCATGAACAAGCGCGTTACGACTTCGGAGAGAGCGAAGTGACAAAGATTCTCGTCGATGGCGTCGAGGTGGACGTTCCGGGAGAGTTCACGCTTCTCCAGGCGTGCGAGGAGGCGGGCGCCGAGGTGCCGCGCTTCTGTTATCACGAGCGCCTGTCGATCGCCGGCAATTGCCGCATGTGCCTCGTCGAGGTGAAGGGCGGTCCGCCCAAGCCGCAGGCGTCCTGCGCCATGTCGGTCAAGGATCTCCGTCCCGGCCCGAATGGCGCGCCGCCGGAAGTCTTCACCAAATCTCCGATGGTGAAGAAGGCGCGCGAAGGCGTGATGGAGTTCCTGCTCGTGAACCATCCGCTCGACTGCCCGATCTGCGATCAGGGCGGCGAATGCGACCTGCAGGACCAGGCGCTCGCCTTCGGCGGCGACAGTTCGCGGTATCACGAGAACAAGCGCGCGGTTGAGGACAAATATATCGGCGTCCTCGTCAAGACCGAGATGAATCGCTGCATCCACTGCACGCGCTGCGTCCGCTTCACGGCGGAAGTCGCGGGCACGGGCGACATGGGCGCCATCGGCCGCGGCGAGGATATGGAGATCACCACCTATCTCGAAGGCGCGATGACCTCGGAGCTGCAGGGTAATGTCGCCGACCTCTGCCCGGTCGGCGCGCTGCTGCCGAAGCCCCAAAGCTTCCGCGCCCGTCCGTGGGAATATCAGAAGACCGAGACGATCGACGTCATGGATGCGCTGGGTTCAGCGATCCGCGTCGACTCGCGCGGCCGCGAAGTCATCCGCATCCTCCCGCGCGTCAACGACGCGGTGAACGAGGAGTGGATCTCCGACAAGACCCGCCAGATCGTCGACGGCCTCAAGACGCAGCGCCTCGATCGCCCCTATGTGCGCGAGAACGGCCGACTGCGCCCTGCGAGCTGGAAGGAAGCCTTCGAGCTGATTTCCGCCAAGCGCAAGGCGAGCGCGCCGGGCCGCACTGGCGCAATCGTGGGCGACCTTGCCGCCGCCGAAGAGATTTTCGCGCTGAAACTGCTGATGCAGCAGCTTGGCTCGCCGAATTTCGACTGCCGGCAGGACGGCGCCAAGCTCGATCCGAAATTCGGCCGCGGCTCCTACATCTTCAATGGGACGATCGCCGGCATCGATCAGGCGGACGCGCTGCTCATCGTGGGCTCGAACCCGCGCAAGGAATCGCCGGTCCTCAACGCCCGCATCCGCAAGCGCTGGCTGAAGGGCGATCTCAAGATCTCGGTGGTCGGCGAGAAGGCCGATCTCACCTACGACTACGACTATATCGGCGCCGGCCCGGATTCGCTGCTGCGCTTCATCCAGGAGGCGAAGCCGGTCGGCAAGCTTCTGGTGATCGTGGGGCAGGGCGCTCTGTCGCGGCCCGACGGCGACGCCATCCTCGCGCTCTCGGCTCAGGCGGCTCAGAAGCTCAGCAACGCGGAAGGCTGGAACGGTTTCTCGGTGCTGCATACGGCAGCCTCACGCGTTGGCGCGCTCGATCTCGGCTTCACGCCGGCTCAGGGCGGCCTCGATGCGCAGGCAATGGCCAAGGCCGGCGCGATGGACCTGCTGTTCCTGCTCGGGGCGGATGAAATCGCGGTCGATCCAGGCGCCTTCGTCGTCTATATCGGCACGCATGGCGACCGTGGCGCGCATCGCGCCGACGTGATCCTGCCTGGCGCCGCCTATACGGAAAAATCCGGCCTTTACGTAAACACCGAGGGCCGCGTGCAGCTTGCCTCGCGCGTCGTCTTCCCGCCGGGCGAGGCCCGTGAGGATTGGGCGGTCCTTCGCGCACTCTCGGCGGTGGTCGGGCATGCGCTGCCCTTCGACTCGCTCGCGCAGCTACGCAAGAAGCTCGTCGAGGCGCATCCGCATTTCGCCCGCATCGATCAGATTGAGGCCAGCAATCCGGGCGATGTCGTCAAGCTTGCCGGCCATGCGGCCGTCGCGATGAAGGACGCCTTCGTCCCGGCGATCGGCGATTTCTACCTCACCAATCCGATCGCGCGCGCCTCGGCGGTCATGGCGGATTGTTCGGCTCTCGCGCGGGGCCGGCAGGCCCAAGCGGCGGAATAGGAGCGAAGACGTGAGCGATTGGATGAACGCCATCACTGCCTATCTCGCCGAGAGCCCGGTTCTGCTCGCGCTCATCAAGAGCGTGCTCATCGCCGTCGTGCTCTTGATCTATGTCGCCTATGTCATTCTCGCCGACCGCAAGATCTGGGCGGCGGTGCAGTTGCGTCGCGGCCCGAACGTCGTCGGTCCCTGGGGCCTGCTGCAGAGCTTCGCGGATTTCATCAAATTCGCGCTCAAGGAGCCGGTGATCCCGGACACGGCGAACAAGGGCGTGTTCCTGTTCGCGCCCTTTATCATGGCGACGCTGTCCATCGCCGCCTGGGCGGTGATCCCCGTGTCGGACGGCGGCTGGGTCGTCGGCGACATCAATGTCGGCATCCTCTACATCTTCGCGCTGTCGTCGCTGGGCGTCTATGGCGTGATCATGGGCGGCTGGGCGTCGAACTCGAAATATCCCTTCCTGTCGGCGCTGCGCTCCGCCGCGCAGATGGTGTCCTACGAAGTCTCGATCGGCTTCGTCATCATCACCGTGTTGCTCTGCGCCGGCTCGCTGAACCTCACCGACATCGTCCGCGCGCAGGACACGTCCTACGGCATGGCCGGCTGGTATTGGCTGCGCCTCTTCCCGATGTTCATCATCTTCTTCGTCTCGGCACTGGCTGAAACGAACCGCCCGCCCTTCGATCTCGTCGAAGCCGAGTCGGAGCTCGTCGCGGGCTTCATGATCGAATATTCGGCGACGCCCTACGTGCTGTTCATGCTCGCCGAATATGTGGCGATCGTGACCATGTGCGCGCTGCTGACGATCCTCTTCTTCGGTGGCTGGCTGCCGCCGGTGAACATCGCGCCTTTCACCCTCGTGCCGGGCGTGATCTGGTTCATCCTGAAGGTCAGCTTCTTCTTCTTCTTCTTCGCCATGGTGAAGGCTTTCGTGCCGCGCTACCGGTACGATCAGCTCATGCGTCTCGGTTGGAAAGTGTTCCTGCCGATCTCGCTCGTCATGGTCATCGTCGTCGCTGCGGCCCTTCAATTCGGCCCCGGCCTGATCGCGAGCTAAGTCATGAGACTGGACACAGCCGCAAAGTCGCTCTTCCTCTCCGAGTTCGTCGGCGCCTTCCTGCTGTCGATGCGCTACTTCTTCAAGCCGAAGGCGACCATCAACTATCCGCACGAACGCAACCCGATTTCGCCGCGCTTCCGCGGCGAGCACGCGCTGCGCCGTTATCCCAATGGCGAAGAGCGCTGCATCGCCTGCAAGCTCTGCGAGGCGATCTGCCCCGCTCAGGCCATCACCATCGAAGCCGGCCCGCGCCGCAACGACGGCACCCGCCGCACGACGCGCTACGACATCGACATGGTGAAGTGCATCTATTGCGGCTTCTGCCAGGAAGCCTGCCCGGTCGACGCCATCGTCGAGGGGCCGAACCAGGAATTCGCGACCGAGACGCGCGAGGAGCTCTACTACACCAAGGAGCGCCTGCTCGAGAACGGCGCCCGTTGGGAACGCGAGCTCGCGCGCAACATCGCGCTGGACGCGCCCTACCGGTAAGGAACGATACGAGCCGCCGCGCGCGGCTCATGATGAGAGGATGAGGCCGTGGCGGCTGTATTTTTCTACCTCTTCGCGACGATCATGATCGCGTCGGCCTGCGTGGTGATCTTCGCCCGCAATCCGGTGATTTCGGTGCTGTTCTTGATCCTCGCCTTCTGCAACGGCGCGGGACTCTTCCTGCTGGCGGGCGCCGAATTCCTCGCGATGCTGCTGATCGTGGTCTATGTCGGCGCGGTGGCGGTGCTCTTCCTCTTCGTCGTCATGATGCTCGATGTCGACTTCGCGGAGTTGAAGCAGGGCTTTTCGAAATATCTGCCGGTCGGCGCCGCCGTCGGCGTCGTCGTGCTCGCCGAGCTCGGCATGGTCGCCGTGGGCTGGCAGCCGTCGGGCGCCTCGAAAAATCTCCTCGAGACGCCGATCGCCGCCAATGTCTCGAACACCGCCGCGCTGGGGCAGGTGCTCTACACGAAATATGTGATCTTCTTCCAGGCGTCGGCGCTGGTGCTGCTCACGGCCATGATCGGCGCGATCGTGCTCACGCTGCATCACAAGCCGAACGTCAAGCGGCAGAACATCGCCGCGCAGAACGCGCGCAACGCCAAGAATGTCATAGAAGTCAAGAAGGTTCCGTTCCGGACGGGCGTCTAACGAGGAAAGACCATGACCATCGGCCTGACACATTACCTCGTCGTCGCCGCGATCCTGTTCACGCTCGGCGTCGCGGGCATCATTCTCAACCGCAAGAACATCATCGTCATTCTCATGTCGGTGGAGCTGATCCTCTTGTCGGTGAATCTGAATTTCGTGGCCTTCTCGCAGTCGCTCGGCGACCTCGTCGGCCAGGTGTTCGCGCTCTTCGTGCTCACCGTGGCGGCGGCGGAGGCCGCGATCGGCCTCGCGATCCTCGTCGCCTTCTATCGCAACCGCGGCACCATCGCGGTCGAAGACATCAATTCCTTGAAGGGCTGATCTAGAGCGATGATCCAAGCAATCGTCTTCCTGCCGCTGCTCGGCTTCCTGATCGCCGGCGTCTTCGGGCGCAAGATCGGGCCGCGCCCTTCGGAGCTCGTCACGACGGGCTTGCTGTTCGCTTCCGCGGCCATGTCGTGGATCACCTTCGTCGACGTCGCGCTCGGCCATAACCACGGCTTCACGCCGGTGCTCGCGAACTGGATGACGGTCGGGGCGCTGAAGGTCGATTGGGCGCTGCGCGTCGATACGCTGACGGCGGTGATGCTCGTCGTCGTGACGACCGTGTCGAGCCTCGTGCACCTCTATTCGATCGGCTATATGCACGAGGACCCGTCGCGTCCGCGCTTCTTCGCCTATCTGTCGCTCTTCACCTTCGCCATGCTGACGCTGGTGACGGCCGACAATCTCGTGCAGATGTTCTTCGGCTGGGAGGGCGTCGGTCTCGCCTCCTATCTGCTGATCGGCTTCTGGTACGAGAAGCCGTCCGCCTGCGCCGCCGCCATCAAGGCCTTCGTGGTCAACCGCGTCGGCGACTTCGGCTTTGCGCTCGGCATCTTCCTTATCTTCCAGCTCACCCAGTCGTTGACCTTCAACGAGGTCTTCGCCGCTGTGCCGGGCCTCGCCGGCAAGCCGATCCATGTGTTCGGCCTCGACGTCGACGCGCTGACGATCGCCGCTTTCCTTCTCTTCATCGGCGCGATGGGCAAGTCGGCGCAGTTCTTCCTGCACACCTGGCTGCCGGACGCCATGGAAGGCCCGACCCCGGTTTCCGCGCTCATCCACGCCGCCACCATGGTCACCGCCGGCGTCTTCATGGTCGCGCGTCTGTCGCCGATCTTCGAACATGCGCCGGCCGCCCTCGCATTCGTGACGGTCATCGGCGCCATCACGGCCTTCTTCGCCGCGACGGTCGGTCTCGTTCAGAACGACATCAAGCGCGTCATTGCTTATTCGACCTGTTCGCAGCTCGGCTATATGTTCGTCGCCGAGGGCGTCGGCGCCTATTCGCTCGGCGTGTTCCACCTGTTCACGCACGCCTTCTTCAAGGCGCTGCTCTTCTTGGGCGCCGGCTCGGTCATCCATGCGATGCATCACGAGCAGGACATGCGCAACATGGGCGGGCTGCGGAAGGACATTCCCTTCACCTTCGCCATGATGACCATCGGCACGTTGGCGCTGACGGGCTTCCCCTTGACCGCGGGCTACTTCTCCAAGGACGGCATCATAGAGGCGGCCTTCGCGGCGAGCGGCCACAGCACGGCGGCGATGCTCGGCTTTGTCTCGACGGTGGTTGCGGCGGGTCTGACCTCCTTCTACTCCTGGCGCCTGGTGTTCATGACCTTCTTCGGTCATCGCGCGGGGCATGAGGCGCCGCATAATCACACGCATGATGAGCCGACCGCCGCCGATCTCGCGCACGCCGCCGCGCTCAACGATCACGGTCATGCGCATGCCCACGACGATCACGCGCATGGTCACGACGATCACGGGCATGGGCATCATGCGCCGCATGAGTCGCCGATCGTCATGCTGATCCCGCTTGCGGTTCTCGCCGTCGGGGCCATTGGCGCAGGCTTCATCTTCGAGCCCTATTTCGCCGGTCACGCCTACGGCGAATTCTGGAAGGGCGCGCTGTTCACGAGCGAGCACAATGAGGTGCTGCACGAGATGCACAACATCCCCGCCTGGGCCGGCTATTCGCCCACGGCAATGATGGTGCTGGGCTTCCTCGTGGCGCTCTATGTCTATGTGCTGAAGCCCGGCACCGCGCAGCAACTGGCGGGCGCCTTCCCGCGCCTCTACCAGTTCCTGCTCAACAAGTGGTATTTCGACGAGCTCTATGACGCCATCTTCGTGAAGCCGGCCTTTGTGATCGGCCGTCTGTTCTGGAAGGGCGGCGACGGCGCCATCATCGACGGGCTCGGCCCGGATGGCGTGGCCGCGCGCGTCGCCGACGGCGCCAAGATCGCCGTCCGTCTGCAGACCGGCTTCATCTACAACTACGCCTTCGCCATGCTCATCGGCGTCGCCGCTATCGTCACTTATTTCGTCGCCGGAGGGCTGCGCTGATGTTCGGGTTCGGCATTCTTACCGGCCTTACGTTTCTACCGCTGGTTGGCGCAGCCTTTCTGCTGACGCAAAAGGGCGACGACGAGGCGAGCCTGCGCAACATCCGCTGGGCGACGCTGCTGACGACGCTCGTCACCTTTGCTCTGTCGCTCTACGTCTGGGCGGGCTTCGATACGTCGAACCCTGGCTTTCAGTTCGTCGAGGAGAAGAACTGGTTCGGCTCGGGCCTGATCTACAAGCTCGGCGTCGACGGCATTTCGATGCCGCTCGTCCTGCTCACCACCTTCATCATGCCCTTCTCGATCCTGGCTTCCTTCGAGTCGGTCACGAAGCGGGTGCGGGAATATATGCTCGCCTTCCTCGTGCTCGAGACGCTCATGATCGGCGTCTTCTGCGCGCTGGACCTCGTCCTCTTCTATCTCTTCTTCGAGGGCGGCCTCATTCCGATGTTCCTGATCATCGGCATTTGGGGCGGCAAGCGGCGCGTCTACGCGAGCTTCAAATTCTTCCTCTACACGCTCGCCGGTTCGCTGCTGATGCTGGTCGCGATCCTCGCGATGTATAATCACGCGCATACGACCGACATCACGGTTCTGCTGAAGACCGATTTCCCGAAGAACATGCAGACCTGGCTGTGGCTGGCATTCTTCGCCTCCTTTGCGGTGAAGATGCCGATGTGGCCGGTTCATACCTGGCTGCCCGACGCCCACGTCGAGGCGCCGACGGCGGGTTCGGTCATTCTGGCGGCGATCCTCCTGAAGATGGGCGGCTACGGCTTCATCCGCTTCTCGCTGCCGATGTTCCCCGACGCTTCGGTCTATTTCGCGCCGCTCATCTATGCGATGTCGATCATCGCCATCATCTACACCTCTCTCGTCGCGCTGGTGCAGGAGGACATCAAAAAGCTCATTGCTTATTCCTCCGTCGCCCACATGGGCTATGTGACGATGGGCCTCTTCACGCTGAACCCGCAGGGCGTGCAGGGCGCGATGTTCCAGATGATCTCGCACGGCCTCGTCGCAGGCGCGCTCTTCCTCTGCGTCGGCGTCATCTACGATCGCATGCATACCCGCGAAATCGCGGCCTATGGCGGCATTGTGAACCGCATGCCGGTTTACGCCTTCGTGTTCATGCTCTTCACCATGGCCAATGTCGGCCTGCCGGGCACGACGGGCTTCATCGGCGAATTCCTGACGCTCGCTGGCGCCTTCAAGGCCAATAGCTGGGTGGCGCTCTTCGCGGCGACCGGCGTGATCTTCTCGGCGGCCTATGCGCTTTATCTCTATCGCCGGGTCGTCTTCGGCGCGCTGGAGAAGGCAAGCCTCAAGGATCTCGTCGATCTGTCGCCGCGCGAGATGCTGATCTTTGCGCCGCTAGTCGTTCTGACGATCTATTACGGCGTGCTGCCGGGGCAGATCCTCGCCTCGACGCAGGCCTCGGTCGATCATCTCATCCAATCCCATACGGCGCTGCTCGACGCGGTGAAGCTCGCCGCCGCCGGCCACTGACGGACTGTTCATATGCCCTTCTTCGCAGAACTCACGCATCACTTCCTTCCCGAGGTCATCCTGGCCATCGGCGTGATGCTGTTGATCCTGATCGGCGCCTTTCGCGGCGAGAAGGGTTTCAGCCTCGTCGACGAGATGGCTGTCGGCATCCTCGGCCTCGCCGTTGTCGTCATCCTATTGTCGAGCAAGCAGGTGGACGTGACCGTCTTCGACGGCGCCTTCATCGACGACGCCTTCTCGCGCTTCCTGAAGGTTTTGACGCTCGTCGGCGCCATGACGTCGATCCTGCTGTCGGTCGACTGGCTGCAGCGCAACGGGCTCGAGAAGTTCGAATATCCCGTGCTCGTCATGCTCTCGACGCTGGGCATGATGCTGCTGATCTCGGCCGATAATCTGATCGCGCTCTATCTCGGGCTCGAGCTGATGTCGCTGGCCCTCTACGTCATGGCGGCCTTCGCGCGCGACGACGGTCGGGCGTCGGAAGCGGGCCTGAAATATTTCGTGCTTGGCGCTTTGTCGTCCGGCATGATGCTTTACGGCTCGTCGCTGCTCTATGGTTTCTCGGGCACGGTGTCTTTCGCCGGCATCGCCCAGGCCGTCACCGAACAGCCGCCGGTCGGCGTGATTTTCGGCCTCGTCTTCGTCCTGGCTGGCCTCGCCTTCAAGATTTCGGCCGCGCCTTTCCATATGTGGACGCCGGACGTCTATGAGGGCGCGCCGACGCCGGTCACGACCTTCTTCGCGTCTTCGGCTAAAATGGCGGCCTTCGCCATCACCGCCCGCTTTGTGATAACGGCCTTCCCCGCGATCACGTCCCAGTGGCGTCAGATCATCATCTTCCTCGCCATCGCCTCGACGCTGCTCGGCTCCTTCGCCGCGATCGGCCAGAACAACATCAAGCGTCTGATGGCCTATTCGTCGATCGGCCATATGGGCTTCGCTCTGATCGGCCTTGCGGCGGGCAGTGAGGCGGGCGTCAAGGGCGTGATCGTTTATCTCGCGGTCTATCTCGTGATGACGCTCGGCTCCTTCGCCGCGATCCTCGCGATGCGGATCAACGGCCGGAACGTCGAGAACATCTCGGATCTCGCGGGGCTTTCGCGCACCAACGGCCTTATGGCCTTCTTCTTCGCGATGCTGATGTTCTCGCTCGCGGGCATCCCGCCGCTCGCCGGCTTCTTCGCGAAATATTACGTGTTCCTCGCGGCAGTCGATGCGGGTCTCTATCCGCTCGCCGTCACCGGCGTGCTGACCTCCGCGGTTGCGGCCTTCTACTATCTGCGCGTCGTCAAGGTCATGTATTTCGACGAGCCGGCCCCCGGCTTCGATCGCTCGCCGCTCGCCGTCCGTGCGGTGCTCGCGCTGTCGACGGTCGCGGT
Source organism: Methylocystis sp. JR02 (assembly GCF_030063565.1). Lineage (NCBI taxonomy): Bacteria > Pseudomonadati > Pseudomonadota > Alphaproteobacteria > Hyphomicrobiales > Methylocystaceae > Methylocystis > Methylocystis sp. JR02. The sequence continues at coordinate 675,385 of NZ_JASIRC010000001.1, forward strand.
GCTCGGCTTCTGGGTCTATCCGGCGCCGATCATGGATGCGGCGACCGCCGCCGCAAAATCGCTCTTCTAAGAGGTGTTGCGCGTGCAATTAGGATCGATTGCGCGCGCAAGAGGCGTCCGCCTCCTCTCACTGGAAGAGATCGACTCGACCAATGACGAGGCGCGGCGGTTGATCGAGACAGGCGAACGCGGCCCGCTGTGGATCGTGGCCGCTCGCCAGACGAAGGGGCGCGGGCGTCTCGGGCGGGAGTGGATTTCTCGGCCCGGTAATTTCTACGCGAGCTTCGTTTTTGGCGAGTTTTCTGAAGTGCGCGTTGCTCCTGAGCTCGGTTTCGTTACCGGGGTGGCGGCGATGCGCGCCTTGCGCGCGCTAGCGGAGCATGGCGCTTTCCAGCTCAAATGGCCGAATGATCTGCTGCTCGAAGGGGCGAAGCTCGGCGGCATCCTCCTCGAATGTGTGAACGCCTCGATGGCGCCGGTCGCAATCATCGGCGTCGGCGTCAATCTCGTAGATGCGCCCAGAGATACGCCCTATCCGGCGCGCGCGCTCTCCGAGGTACTCCCAGCCCCCTCGCGGGAAGCGTTCTTTGCGCATTTTTCAGACGCTATGGCGGAGGCGCTCGAACTCTGGAACAGCGGCGAAGGCTTTGCGCAGATCCGGCAGGAATGGCTGGCTTCCGCCGCCGGGCTTGGACAGGACATAACCGTCGTGCTGAGCTACGAAAAGCTCGACGGGCGTTTCGAGACCATCGACGCTAACGGGCGGCTGGTTCTCGAAACGACGGACGGCCGACGCACCATTGAAGCAGGCGACGTGCTCATTGGCCCGCGCGCAACCGGAGGGGCGCTGGCATGACAAGCACGCCGAATACAGATCTCGTTTTCGTCCCCTTCGGCGGCGTCGGCGAGATCGGTATGAATCTCGCGCTTTACGGCTATGGTCCTCCCCGCGCGCGCAAATGGCTGATGGTCGATTGCGGCCTGGGCTTTCCCGGCTCGGAGCTTCCTGGCATCGACGTCGTCTATCCCGACATCGCCTTCGTGGAGAAGATTGCCAAGGACGTCGTCGCGATCTGCATCACCCATGCGCATGAGGATCACATCGGCGCGTTGGTGACGCTCTGGCCGAAGCTTAAATGCAGGGTCTATGCGACGCCCTTCGCGGCCGGGCTGCTGGAAGTCAAGCGCCTCAACGAGCCCGGCGCGCCGAGCATCGACATTCGGCCCGTGCACGCGGGCGCGGTGCTCGATCTCGATCCCTTCACGGTCGAATATGTCGCCGTCGCCCATTCGATCCCAGAAGCCAATGCGCTCGCCATCACGACGCCGCTCGGCAGGGTGGTGCATACGGGCGATTGGAAGATCGATCCCGAGCCCGGCGTCGGCAATCGTATCGACGAAGCCCGGCTGCGCGCGCTTGGCGAGGAGGGCGTCGACGTCCTCATCTGCGACTCTACGAACATTCTGCGCGAGGGCGACAGTTTCTCCGAGAGCGACGTCGCGCGCGTGCTGCAGCCGCTCATCGCCGAGGCGAGCGGACGCGTGGTGGTGACGACCTTCGCCTCCAATGTAGCGCGGCTGCGCGCCATTGCTGAGGCGGCGCAGGCCTGCGGCCGCACGGTCGTCGTCGCCGGACGCGCAATGGATCGGGTGGTTCAGGTTGCGCGCGACTGTGGCTATCTTGACGGGCTTCCGGGTTTCCATTCCCCGGAGATGCTGCCCAATTTGCAGCGCGACAAGACCGTGGTCATCGCCACCGGCAGCCAGGGCGAACCCCGCGCGGCAATGATGCGCGCCTCGCAGAACGATCATCCCTCGATCAAGCTCGGTCCCGGCGATCGCGTCATCTTTTCCTCCCGCGCCATTCCGGGCAATGCGCGCGAGGTGCATCGGGTCATCAACAATCTCTGCAATCTCGGGGTGGAGGTGATCACGGATCATGATCATCTCGTGCATTGCTCCGGCCATCCGCGGCGCGGCGAGGTTGCGCAAATGTATGAGTGGGTGCGGCCGAAGAGCGCCGTTCCCGTGCATGGCGAGGCGCATCATCTCACGCAGCATGTGGCCTTCGCCAAGTCGCGTGGCGTCGAACATGCGCTTTCCGCGCGCGACGGCGACATGGTTCAATTGCTTCCCGGGCCGCCGACCATCGTCAACCGCCTGCCGCACGGCCGTCTGCTGAAAGACGGCGACGTGGTTCTCAGCGAGGAGGACGGGACCGTGCGCGAGCGCAATAAGCTCGCTTTCGCGGGCGTCGTGTCTGTGGCCCTCGCTGTCGACAAGAAAGGCGACCTTGTCGGCGATCCCGACGTCGTCTTCGCGGGCGTGCCGAAGAAGGGCAAGTTCGGCGAAGACATGGGCGAAGTCATCGACGAGGCGCTGTTTGCGACCTTTGACGGCCTGCCGCGCGCCCGCCGTCGCGATCCCGATACGGTGTCCACGGCCATCGAACGCTCGCTGCGCGGGGCCATCTATTCGGTCTGGGGCAAGAAGCCCATCGTGCATGTGATGGTGGTGTCGGCTTAGGCTTATGACCGCCCCCGTCATTGCGAGGAGCAAAGCGACGAAGCAATCCAGAGCCCCGCGGCGGCTCTGGATTGCTTCGCTTCGCTCGCAATGACGCGCTAGGCGTCAGCGGGCCGTCTTCATCCCGGCGCTTCGAACAGTCACCGAGTCCCGCGGCTCTCTCGAAACCGCCGGCGGATCGTCGAAAGACACCGAGAAGTAATCCACAGTGAGGCAGTCCGATCCCGCCGTCACACGCACAAAGCCAGCGTTCATCACGTCGTAGCTTTCGAGCCGAACCGTCGGCAGCGCCGTTTGGAACGGTAGCCGCTCGATAACAAGGCCCCTCTGCATCTTGTGGAGCGAGCGGGAGGAATTCGCAAAGCCGCCATTGCCGGCGACGACATAGGGCAGCGCCTTCCCGGCAAAGTCGCGGGAGAACCGCTGATAGGAATGGACATGCCCCGAGAGAATGAGATCGGGCGTGCGGCCGCTGTCGCGAAAGGCCGCGTCCATCGCCGACATGATCTCCACATAGCCGCCATGCGTTTCGTCGAGGGAGAAACACGGGTGGTGCGCCGCGACGATGAGCCATTTATCGTCGGGCGCCGATCGCAATTGCTCGATGAACCATTCCTGCTGCCGGCTCTCGCCGCGTCGGTCCAATTGCCCGTCGATGTTCGAATAGAGCCCGATCACATGCACGAAAGGCGCGGCGAGCCGCCAATAGCAATAGGGCTGCGTCATCGTCGAGCGGTGCTTGAAAAGCCGCCTCGGCGACGCGCTGCAAAAATTCTGCATAAAACCGAGCAGCGCAGTTTCGCCCTCCAGCCCGCAGCGCGTCTCCGCCACCGTCTCGCCATCGTGGTTTCCGGGGATCGCGAAAATGGGGGCGTCGTAATATTGGTAGGGCTCGTAGAACTGCGCGACATATTGGCTGCTTTCGCCGCTCAGATAGACGACGTCGCCGAGGTGGAACAGAAATCGCGGCCGCTCCCCTCCTTGCGATTTGGCGATCTGCTCCTGCATCGCCGCCGCGACGGCGTTCTGCGTTTCGGCGCCATGGATGCCGCCGGTATCGCCCAGCGCGTGAAAGGCGAGCGCGCCCGCCTGTTCCGCCGCTTCGGTCACGCCGGGAAGGATCGCCTCCAATGATAGGCTGAAATCAGCTTCGGGCACAGGCGGCAGAGGGTGGAAGCGAGGGTCGTCGGGAAAATTCGTCACAGGATGCCCGATCTCGGGCGCCGGTTTTGCGAAAGCTGAGCCCTTACCCTTTGCTTCCACGAGCCGAATCTCCACGCCAAGGCGACCACCGGAAGATGCGGCCCAAAGACGACGCCAGCGAGACATCGGGTGGCGTTGGCTGCTTGGGGGCTGTATCTCCCTCGACGAGATTTTAAAGAGGCGGAAGATGCGGGGATGCGTTTGTTGTCTGGGGAGCATCAATGTCGACGTCACCCTGCGGCTCGATCGTCTTCCCGATGAGCATGAGAAGATCATGGCCAAAGAGACCGCCGTCAGCGGCGGCGGCTCGGCCGCCAACACGGCAGTCTGGATCGCACGGCAGGGGATGAGCGTGCGCATGCTCGGCTGGGTGGGAGACGATCCGCTCGGCGCGCTCGCGCTGCGCGAACTCCAACTCAATGGCGTCGACACGCAAGGCGTCAAAGCGCTCGCCGCGCCGTCGCCGCTCGCCATTTGCCTGGCGACGCCACAGGACAAGCGGATCATCACGGGCCCGATCATCAATGCGCCATGGACGCCCTATGACATTGGCGAACTCGGCCAGGACGTCGACTGGCTGCATACGACCGTCTGCGACGCCGCCTTTCTGCGGCAAGCCAGACGCGCCGGAGGAAGGCCTACGATCTCGCTCGAATTGGACGGGCGTTACGATCCAGCTTTTGCTTTCGTGGCGGATTATCTCTTCACCAATTGCGACGAGCTGGCCCGTGTCCTCGAGACGAGCGATCCGATCGGCTTCCTCACCGAGCGGCATGGCACAGGCCCGGCAATCTGGTTCATCACGCGCGGCGAGGAAGGCGTGACCGTCATCGGCGCGGGAGAGGTCGAGACGGTGACGGCGACGCCGGTCGAGGCCATCGACCGCACCGGCGGCGGCGACGCGTTCAACGCCGGCGCTATCGCCGTGCTGCTGTCGGGCGCCGATCCGAAATCGGCTGCGGCGGCGGGGCTGAGGCTCGCCGCCCAGGCCATCAGCCGCCTCGGCGCTCGCTAGCCTCGGACGGACAAGGTAAGCTGCTCATATGACGCGCGAGTCGGGCACAAGCAGCAAGCCGAGCTACTATGAATTCTTCGCCGGCGGCGGCATGGCGCGCGCGGGGCTGGGCGCGGGCTGGACCTGCCTCTTCGCTAATGATTTCGACGCCAAGAAAGCCGAAAGCTACCGGCGCAATTGGGGCGGCGAGGAACTCTTTGTCGGCGACGTGGCGAAAGTGACGACCGCGCAACTGCCGGGCCGCGCCGATCTCGTCTGGGCCTCCTTTCCCTGCCAGGATTTGTCGCTCGCGGGCGCCGGCGCGGGGCTCGAGGGAAAGCGTTCGGGAACCTTCTGGTCCTTCTGGTCGCTGATGAAAGCCCTGCGCGCCGAGGGCCGGGCCCCGGCGACGATCGTTCTCGAAAATGTCTGCGGCGCGCTGACCTCGCATGGCGGCAAGGATTTCGAGTCGATCTGCAAGGCGCTCGCGGGCGAGGGTTATCGCTTCGGCGCGCTGGTGATCGACGCGGCGCTGTTTCTGCCGCAATCGCGACCGCGGTTGTTCATCGTCGCCGTGCGGGAGGATGTAGCGGTTTCCAGCGCCCTCGCTGCCCGTCATTGCGAGGAAGCGAAGCCGACGAAGCAATCCAGCAACCCCGGCGCGGCCCTGGATTGCTTCGCTTCGCTCGCAATGACGGGGGAGCCGCCGTTTTTCACGCGCACATTGATCGCCGCCTTCGAGCGCCTGCCGCTTGCTCTGCAGGCCAAATGGCTCTGGTGGCGGCTGCCTGAACCACTGACGCGCAACGCCACATTGTCTCAGATTGTCGAGGACGCGCCGCCCGATGTGGCGTGGCGCAGCGAGGAAGAGACGCGGCGTCTGATCGACATGATGAGCGACGCCAATCTTGCGAAAGTCGAGGAAGCGAGACGCGCCGGCCGCAGGATGGTCGGCACGCTCTACCGCCGCACGCGCTATGAGAAGGGCGTAAAAATCCAGCGGGCCGAAGCGCGTTTCGATGATCTCGCCGGCTGTCTGCGCACGCCGGCCGGCGGCTCCAGCCGTCAATTCGTGTTGGTCGTCGAGAAGGGCTTGGTGCGCTCGCGGCTGATGTCGGCGCGGGAGACGGCGCGGCTGATGGGCCTGCCGGATGATTATGTGCTGCCGCAGAAGTATAATGAGGCCTATCACTTGACGGGCGATGGCGTGGTCGCGCCGGTGGTCAGACACATTGCGGCGCATCTCATCGAGCCGTTGCTGAATGCGGGCGTTTTGCGGGAAGCGGCTTAGTAGACCGCTATGTCGACGCCCCTCGTGCTTCGAGACGCCTGCTGCGCAGGCTCCTCAGCATGAGGGGCTTCAGCATCTGCGCCAAACACTTAGGCCTCATCCTGAGGAGCGAGCGAAGCTCGCGTCTCGAAGGACGAGGCCGCCTTGGAAGTTTGTCAACGACCTATAAGCCGCTTATCCTGCCTAAGCGCGATGACAAGCGGGATAGTATGTGAGCAAACCCGAATCCCCCGCCCAACGCTCCGCCATCATGCGCGCGGTCAAATCGCGCGACACGACTCCCGAGCTCAAAGTCCGCGCCTTGCTGCGAGGCTTCGCGCCGGGCTACCGCCTGCATCGCAAGGACATCCCCGGCAATCCCGACATCGCCTATATCGGCCGCAAGCAGGCAATCTTCGTTAATGGCTGTTTCTGGCACGGACATGATTGCGCGCGCGGCGCCCGTATGCCCAAGGCCAACGCCGATTACTGGCGCGCGAAAATCGCGCGCAATGTCGCGCGCGACGCGGCGCATCAGGCGCGTCTGACGGCGCAGGGCTGGCGGGCGCTCATTGTGTGGGAATGCGAGCTCAAGGACAAAGCCGCGTTGGAGCAAAAGCTGCGGGCTTTTCTCTTCGGCGCCGAGACATGACCGCCTTCACCCGCGAATGCTCGAACTCTAGCGAATTTATTGTGTGCATCTTCACGACCCCCTCGGAAAATGCCGGATTGCCAGTATACTCTTTGGGAAAACCAAGCGCAGGCAGACGCCATGTTCATCGTTTCCTCGACGCGGTTCGGCATCAGCCAGATCCCGACGGCCTATGCGCAGTTCTCGGCCGCCATCGCGCGCGCCGCCGTCGCCAAAGGCGCGCCCACGGACCGCTCGCAGATTTACGAGGTCGCGGCGGCAAGCGCCGGCGAGGCGATTTCAGCCATGAATTCGGGGAAGGCCGTGTTCGTCGACGCTTTGGCGCAGGCCGCTCCAGCACCCGTGACGGCGGAGCGGCAGAGCGCAAACGCCGCCAAGGCGGAGATCATGGCGGCGATGACCTCGGCGCTGCTGGCGAAGAGCGCCGAGCGGCCGTAAAAGCCGCGCTCTCGAACGCTTGTCATTCCCGACGGGCCGAAGGCCCGATCGGGAATCCAGGACAAAAATAGCCGGCTCGGCTCTGGATTCCCGATCGCTCGCTTCGCGAGCGTCGGGAATGACAGTTATCAGTCCTTCGCGCGCTCGACGTAGGTGCCGTCTTCCGTCTGGATGACGACGCGCGTGCCGGACTGGATGTGCGGCGGCACCATCACGCGGGCGCCGTTGGAGAGCTTGGCGGGCTTATAGGAGGAGGACGCCGTCTGGCCCTTCATCGCCGGCTCGGTTTCGACGATCTCGAGCGTCACGCGCTGCGGCAACTGGATCGCGACGCACAGGCCGTTGAACATGGAGAGGATGCACTGCATGCCTTCCTGCAGCCACTGCGCCTGATCGCCAATCACGTCGCCCGGCACGGCGATCTGCTCATAGCTCTCCTGATTCATGAAGTGATAGCCGTCGTCATCATTGTACAGGAAGCTGAAGTCCTGATCCTCGACGAAAGCGCGCTCGACCTGCTCGGTGGTCTTGTAACGGTCGGAAACCTTCACGCCATCGGAGAGGCGGCGCATGTCGATCTGCGTCGTGGGCGTGCCCTTGCCGGGGAAAAAGCTTTCGGCGGTCAGCACGACATAGAGATTGCCGTCTTCACGCTCAATGATATTGCCCTTGCGAATCGAGCTGGCGATGACTTTCACAGGTTCGGTTCCTTCATTGCCGGCGCGCCGGCTCGCGTTCATTGCCGGCCTCGGCCGGGCTGGTCTATGAACGGGGTAAGACCATATTTCGCGCGCGTCGGCAAATCCGCCGGATCGCGTGGTCCCCTTCGAACGGAGCCCTCATGACGCGCGTTTCGCCCTGGTGGGCTCGGGATGTTTACGCCGATCGCAAGCCATTTCTCAAGGCGCGCGGCGCAATAACGGCCGCGACGCGGCGTTTTTTTGAAGGGGAGGGCTTCGCCGAGGTCGAAACCGCCGCGCTGCAGGTTTCGGGCGGCAATGAGACCCATCTGACCGCTTTCGCCACGGAAATGATCGGGCAGGACGGCGCGCGTTCGCAGCTCTATCTCCATACCTCTCCCGAATTCGCCTGCAAGAAGCTGCTGGCCGCGGGTGAGGAGCGGATTTTCACTCTTGCGCGGGTGTTCCGCAATCGCGAGCGCTCGGCGCTGCATCATCCCGAGTTCACCATGCTCGAATGGTATCGCGCCGGCGAGCCGACCTTGCGTATTTATGAAGACTGCGCCGGGCTGATGGCGGCCGCGGCGCGAGCGGCCGGGACGCGCGATTTCTCCTGGCGCGGCCGGGTTTGCGACCCCTTCGCCGAGCCGGAGATCGTCACGGCCTGCGAGGCCTTTGCGACCCATGCCAGCATCGATCTGGAAAAGCTCCTGGGCGATCGCGAGGGATTGGCGAAGGCCGCCGCGCGGGACGGTATCCGGGTAGCGGAGGACGACACATGGTCGGACCTCTTCAGCAAGATTTTGTCCGAGAAGATCGAGGAGAAGCTCGGGAGCGAGCGACCGACGATTCTGACCGACTATCCCGCCAGCGAGGCCGCGCTCGCTTGCACGCGCGTGGACGACCCGCGCTTCGCCGACCGTTTCGAGCTTTATGTGTGCGGGGTGGAGCTTGCGAATGGCTTCGCCGAGCTGACCGATGCGGCCGAGCAGCGGGCCCGTTTCGAAGCGCAGATGGCGGAGAAGGCGCGGATCTACGGCGAGCGCTATCCGATCGACGAGGATTTCCTGGCCGCGCTCGGCCAGATGCCGCCGGCCTCGGGCGTGGCGCTCGGCTTCGATCGCCTCGTGATGCTTGCAACGGGTGCGGAGAGAATAGAGCAGGTGCTGTGGACGCCTGTGGCGGCGCAGGGAACGGCGTGACGCCCTCCTACGGACCGCGGGCCTTCAGGCCCGCACTTTTAAGCGCGCCGGAAGGCGCGCGCGTTTGTCGATAAACCTCCGAGGCGGCCTCGTCCTTCGAGACGCGAGCGTCGCTCGCTCCTCAGGATGAGGCCTAAGTGTTTTACGCAGATGCAAAAGCCCCTCATGCTGAGGAGCCTGCGCAGCAGCAGGGGCGTCAACGCCCCTTTGTCAGAAGTCTGCGCGCCTGAAGGCGCGCGGTCCGGTTTTTCTCAAGAGGCCACGTAATTTTCGACCGTTTGCTCCGCGATGATCCGCATCAGCGGGATTTCGTCGAGCGGCGCGCCGGCGGCAAGGTCCCGGCCCACGACCGCCAGCGCGCGCCAGACCGGATCGACCGGATTCTCCGCATGCAGCGACAGAGCGGTGAGCGCGCATTGGCGCGCCCAAAAATCGCGCCGGCCCGGCAGATAGGATTTCAGAACGGCCTCGGCGCGGCGCTTCTTGCCTTTCACCTTCGCGAAGATGTCGTCGATGTCAGGCCCGGCCTCGAACCAGTCTTGCGTGTAGTCAGAGGCCGCTGCGAGGGCGTCCGCCGCGGCCAGGGCGTCCTGCCCGGCGCCGGTTGCTGGAAACTCCGAAAGCAGGCGATCGACGATCTCGGCCGGCGTGCTCGACTCCGGCGCCAGCGGCGGGAAATCGAAAGTCTCGGCCGCATGGGCCAGCTCGAAAGGCGGCAGGGTTCCCGCCGCGAGATTTTCCGCCAGCGCCAGCGATAGAATCAGCAGCAGCAGCGGGAGTTTTACTTCCGACAGATGCGCCGCGAGCGACGCGCCGTGAAGCAGCAAATCCAGCTCGTGCTTGCTCATGGGGTCCGACACGATGACGTTGGCCACGCCCTTTTCGCTCAGCATGAAGAGCGCCGCCTGAAATTTGGCGCCTTCCTTCTTCGCCGCGACCAGCGTGCGCGCGCCTGTCGCGTCGCAGACCGAGGCGTAGCATTTGTGCAGCTTCACATTGGTCTTGGCGGCGCCGCCGATCTCGGGCGCGGTCTTCATCGCCGCATCGACCCACTCCTGCCGCTGCGGCGGGAGCCAAGGGCGCATGCGCGCGAGCAGCCGGTCCCGGCTCTTGTCTTGCGCCCGTCTGGCAAGATTGCCGAGCGCCGCTTGCGCGAGTGCGGCGTCCTTGTGGAGGGCGAAGCCCGCGATTGCGCCTCCCATGACCGGTAGGCCGATAGACGCAATTTCGCTCAGGCAGCGCAGGGCGTCCTCCGAGGGGAAAAGCGCGAAAGTCTTGCGCAACTGCTCATGCGCGCCGAAAAGATCGAGACCGGATTTCTCCACCAGCTCGGCGAGGCCGGCTCCCAGGGCCGTGACTGCGCCGACTGCCGGCTGGTCCTGCAATTTCGCGACGACCGCCTGCTTCAGCGCCTCAGGCGCCTCCAGCTCCGCCTCGATCATGACGCGCCCGAGGAGCATCAGGTCGTCGACCGCCAGATCCTCCACCTCAACGGCGCCCTCGACAAGTTCGCAGATCTCCAGCAATTCGCGGCGGGCGGCGCGGTCTCCGCCATTTGCCTGGATGCGCACATCGACGAGGGCGTCGATGAGCGAATGCGAGAAATCCTCCCTTTCGGCGTCGTCCATGTCCCCTTCGACGCAGGCGGAGATGAACTCGTCGAAAAGATCGGCTGCGTCCTCGGGGCCACGGGTAGCGCCGCCAGCCGCCTCGAGGAAAGCCGCGAGGTCCTCCGGGTTGACGCTGTTCAGCAGTTCCTGCAACTGCGCGGACTTGTCTGGCGCGCTTTCCTTGTTCTTGGGCGCGCCAGCGGCTTTCTTCGTGCGGCTCATCGGCTTTCTCCGTGGAAGCCCAATGTCACGCCGGCAGAAAGGCCCCGCAACTTTGCGGATGGCTTTTCCCCATCGAAGTAGAGGCGCCTCGCGGACCGCGGGCCTTCAGGCCCGCATTTTTGAGCGCGCCCGAAGGCGCGCGGTCCAGCGACTATTGCGGAACGGCGTCGCGGCGCTTAATCCGGCCGCTATGGCGTTACAACACGATCCGCGGCCGGCGCTGCCCGCAAGGACATTGGCGTCCGTCGCCGATCTCGCGTCCGCCGGGCTTATCCCCGCAAAGCGCGCCGCGGCGCTTGCCGAGGTCGAAGCCCGCTACAGCGTCGCCGTCACGCCGGAAATCGCCGGGCTGATCGACCCCTCCGATCCTGCCGACCCGATCGCGCGGCAATTCCTGCCCGACGCGCGCGAAATCGTGACCCTGCCGCAGGAACTCACCGACCCCATCGGCGACACAGCGCGCAGTCCCGTGCCGGGAATCGTGCACCGCTACCCCGATCGCGTGCTGCTCAAGCTGCTCACGGTCTGCCCGGTCTATTGCCGCTTTTGCTTTCGCCGCGAGAGCGTCGGGCGGGGCAAGGGCGATCTGCTCGGCGAGGCCGAGGTCGAGGCGGCGCTGGATTACATCGCCGCCAACCCGCAAATCTTCGAGGTCATTCTCACGGGCGGCGATCCGCTGATGCTTTCCGCCCGTCGTTTGGCGCAAGTCGCGCGGCGACTCGCGGCGATCCCGCATGTCGCCGTGCTGAGGGTTCACACGCGCGCGCCGACCGCCGCGCCCGATCTCGTGACGCCGGAGCGGCTCGCGGCGCTGCGGGAGAGCGGCAAGGCGCTTTATGTCGCTTTGCATGTCAATCATGCGCGGGAGCTTTCGGCGGGCGCCTGCACGGCCATCGCGCGCTTGCGCGCGGCGGGCGCGACGCTCCTGTCGCAGACCGTGTTGCTCGCCGGCGTCAACGACGACGCCGCGATCCTCGAGCAGCTCATGCGCGCGCTTCTCGCCCAGGGCGTGAAGCCCTATTACCTGCATCATCCCGACCTCGCGCCCGGAACGGGCCACTTCCGCACGAGCATTGCGGCCGGCAAGGTCCTTCACGCCGAGCTGGCGCGCCGCATCACCGGGATAGGCCTGCCTTCCTACGTGCTCGATATTCCTGGCGGCTTCGGGAAAATTCCCGTCTCGGCGTTGGAGCCGGACGGGGCGGGGAGCTGGCGCGTCCTCGATCGGGCGGGGCGCCTGCATCTCTATCGCGACGATCTCTAAGATCGCCTCAAGATTGTCGCGATTCGGCGCTTTGTCGCGGTTTCGCCTTCTGGAGAGATGCGTTGCGCAGACTGACGCTTATTCTTGTGCTGTGTTTCAGCGCCCTCGCTTTGGCGATGGCGCGCGCCGATGAATCCGCGACGACCATCGAGCATCACAACGCCCGGCTCGACCGCGCTCACGCCAGTTTGGAGAGCGCGCAAAAGAGCATGGAAGATCCGGCGCTGAACGACCGGGCCCTGCGCCAGTTGCGCGACCGGACGGAGCCGCTGCGCCAGGAGTTCGAGGATATTATCGAGGCGCTCACGCCGCGTCTCGCCGCCATTGACGCGCGGCTCAAGGAGCTGGCGCCGGCGGAAACCAAGGCGGCCGAGTCGCCGGCGCCAGCCAAGGCGCAGCCTCAAATTCAGCCTGCCCAGATGCAGGCTGCGCCGCCGCAAGCTGCTCCGCCCCCGGCGGCGCAAACGAAGGCGCCGGCGGCGGCGCCCGCCACGCGGTCTGGCGCGCCGAACCAACAGCCCAAGCCCGACGCCGTGAAATCGCAGCCGCCGCCCGTTGTGACCGCGCCCGAGGAGCCGGCCGCTTCGGCGGAAGCGAGCGCGAACGCCGAGCTCGACGAGCAGCGCAAGCTCCACGACGCCACGGACGCGACGTTGAAGCGCGCCCGCGCTTTGCTGCTCGAAACCCGTCAGCTCACGGTCGCCATCGTCGCGCGGCAGCGCGCGCTTTTCGCCAAGACGGTTTTCCTGCGCACGAAGAGCCTCTTCTCGGTGGATTTGTGGCGGGAGGCCGTCCGGGACGCGCCCGGCGTCTTCGGCGCGGCGGAAGCCTTTCTGCGCGACCGCTCCGCCAATTTCGTCGCCCGGACGGAAGGGCGTCGCCTGCCGCTGATCGCCTTCGTTCTGGCGATCCTGCTGGCCCTGCCGCCTGCGCTCCTGCTCGCGCGCCGGGTGCTGAGGCGCAATCACGACGGCGTGAAAGTGACGCCGATGCGGCGCGCCGCGGCGGCCGGCTGGACAGCCCTCGTCGCCGCCGCCGCGCCGATCGCCGCCGCGGCGGCTTTGGGTTCGGTCCTCGAAGCCTATGATCTGCTCGACTCGACTCTCGAGCCCCTGGCCGAGCGGCTCTTTGAGGGGGTCGCGCGCATCGCCTTCGTCTATGGCGTCGCCCGCGCCGTTTTCGCGCCAGGGCATCCCGATTGGCGCGTGATCGATCTCGGCGACCGCCTCGCCAGATTGTTCGTTCGTCTCTTCGTCTTGGGGGCGGCCGTCCTTTCCGTTACGCGGATCCTCGAGCAGATCGAGGAGACCGTGCAGGCGAGCATGCCCGTCGTCATCGTGACGCTTGGGACGAGCGTCATGATCCACGCGGGCCTGCTGCTCTGGGGGCTCGTGGCGCTCGCGCCGCGAGAAGGGGAAGCCTCGGCGGGCGCTGGAAAGACGCGCGACTGGCTCGTCGCCTTGCGCCTGTCGGGCGCCTTGATGCTCGTTCTGATCCTCGGCGCCTGCGTCGCCGGCTATGTGACCTTCGCCAATTTCATGATCCTTCACGCCAGTTGGATCGCGGCGGTCGCCTTCGTTCTCTATGTCTCAGTCGTCCTGTCGGCCGGCGGGGTGGAGCACGCTTTCTCCGCCGAGGGGCTGCTCGGCCGCGGCATGATCGAGGCGTTGGGCCTCAAGCGGGAGCAGCTCGCGCCGGTCGGCGTGCTGCTCGCCGGCATTGTGACGCTCGTCGCCTGGGGCGCCGCCGCGCTGCTCGCCATCGCGCCTTTCGGCTATTCGTCGAACGACATTCTCGCCAATCTTTGGAGCTCATTCGTCTCCTTCAAGATCGGCGACGTCACCATTTCGCCGTCGGCGGCGCTGACCGCGGTTGCGCTGTTCCTGCTGGTGCTGGCGGCGGCGCAGGGGTTGCGGCGCTGGCTCGATACGCGCCTTCTGCCGCTGACCCGGCTCGACACCGGCCTGCGCAGCTCGATCAGCGCCACGCTCGGCTATGCCGGCGTCATTGCGGCGGTGATGACCTCCTTGTCGAGCATCGGCATCGGCGTCGAGAAGCTCGCCATCGTCGCGGGCGCGCTGTCGGTCGGCATCGGCTTCGGCCTGCAGTCCATCGTCAATAATTTCGTCTCCGGGCTGATCCTGCTCTGGGAGCGCGCCATTCGCGTCGGCGACTGGGTCGTGGTCGGCGACGAGCAGGGCTATGTGCGTCGGATCAATGTGCGCTCGACAGAGATCGAGACCTTCGACCGCGCGACGATGGTGGTGCCGAACTCCAACCTCGTCACCGGCGTCGTGAAAAACTGGCTGCGCGGCGATCGGGTGGGGCGCATCAAGGTGGCGCTTTCTCCGCATCCGGGCGTCGATCCCGAGCAGATGCGCGACATCATGATCGCCGCCGCACGCGCGCAGGAGGGCGTGCTGCGCATCCCCGCGCCGCAGGTGATGTTCCTCGGCATGGAGACGACCGCCTTCAAATTCGAGCTATGGTGCTATGTCGAGGACGTCGAGAAATCCTCGCGCGTGCGCAGCGATCTGCATTTCGACCTCTATCGCCGGCTCAGCGAGGCGGGAATAAAGATCGCCGCCGAGCCGGCGCCGCCGCCCAAGACGATCCTGCAGCTTCCCGAGCTCGACAAGCTCGCCGCCGCCGCCGCGGCAAGCGCGCTCGCGATCGAGGCGGGGATCGTGCAGCTCTCTTCTCCGGACGATTCCTCGGTGGATCAGGCGCCGGCGGAGGAGCGGGAGAGCGACAAGGTCGACGCTTAATGGGTTAGTTAGTCGGGCCGAATTTCCGCTTATGACCCTAAATCGGCCAACTGACCAAATCGCCTGGGTTGTATCGAGCAAAATAGAGCGTGGCGGGTTTGTCACACTGCGCTAGAAACGGCCGCTGCGGCTTTAACTTAGCATAGTTTTTGCCTGGACTGTCCCGGTCGGAAGACGTCTTTGTTTAGGGGATGCGTTCTTAGCTCATCCGCTTAAAGGATAATCCGATGGCAAAACCACTGATTTCGGCGACCGCCCTCAGCTTCGCAGTCGCCACTTCAAGCTTCGCCGCCGACCTCCCCAGCGCAAAGGCTCCGCCCTTATCCCCGTCGCCACCCCCCGCTCTTTGGACGGGGTTCTATGCTGGCTTGAATGCTGGCGGAGGCTGGGGCGCCACGAATAATGCGCCCACTGTTAGCGCGCCGCTGCTTGATGCTGTGGCTTTCGCCGCTAATAATCTTGACCCCAAGAACCAGCTTCCAGGGACCGGCCTCATTAATGGGAGCACTGCGCTAGCGAACAGCGGCGTCGCCAACGTAAATCAGAGCGGCTTCATCGGCGGCGGCCAAATCGGTTACAACTACCAGTGGGGCCAGAACTTTGTCGCCGGCCTTGAAGCCGATATTCAAGGATCCACCATCCGAGGGAGCGGGTCATACACCGGCGCGTCGCAGGACCACATAGCTTGGCGGGACCCAATTGGTATCCCTCCCATTGTTGTTGTCGGCGGGGTCCCTCTTACGAACGCTGGGCCCTGCTGGGCTGGCTGCAACCTTACCCGCAGCGCTCTGGGCTTCGGACAAGTCACCGCTGGCGTGGACTGGATGGGCACCGTTCGTGGTCGTCTTGGTTATCTCGTCACGCCCACCATGCTAATTTATGGAACGGGCGGTCTCGCCTTTGGCGGCGTTCATGGGTCGTCGACTCACGGCGGTGTAACGCAGGCCGTCCTGACAGGGCTGAATGCCTCTGCTTTTCCAGTGCCATTTAATTATTCGCAATTTAATGGCACGTATACTATCCCAAACATACCGGGAGCAGCCAGTTACTCCAATACGCGGGTCGGATGGATAGCCGGCGGCGGCGTGGAATGGATGTTCATGCCCAATTGGAGTCTGAAAGTTGAGGCGCTTTATTATAATCTTGGCAGCGCGGCAATCTACTCTACCCCAGTGAGCCTCGTGTCACCATTTACGATCAACCTTGGCGGCGTCAATGTTTCAGCCGGCCAATTGCTGACTGCTAACGCGCCTGTGACTCGCATCAAATACGATGGCGTCATCGCCCGCGCGGGCGTGAACTATCATTTCAATTGGTTCGCTCCGCCGGCTCCGGTTCTCGCCAAGTATTGATGGGTCTTGGCTTGGGGCCTACCGTGTGGAAAAGACGAATGCCCGGCCTCGCGCTGGGCATTTTCGTTTGCGCTCTTGGCTCTACTATGCGGCAGTCTATCAGACGCTTGGCGAATGTTCGCTATTGGCGCATCCGTCGGTGGTGCTGAACATTTCCATCGCGTCACATGTCGTTCAGGAACTCAGCAACATCCGCCATTGATGGGCGGCTCGCTGTGTGTGGTTGCACGCAAGCGTGGACCAGCTCTTGCAGTTTAAGCAGCTCTGCATAAGCAGCAGTACACCGCTCTAGCAATTCGCCAAGAAGCAGACCCCAGGCACGGACTTCGGTTCGTTGCCAAAGACTCCCTTCTTCACCGACCGGAAGCACACACGCCGCGCCGAAATCGCTAAGCGCCGCGTCGCCGTCTTGCCCGTCCCAAAGAACATTATGAGCGTAAAGATCGCCATGCAGTAACCCCCTAGAATGCAGATGAGCAGTGGCCGACGCGACGCCACGCGCTAGCTGAAGGGCAGCCGTCGGTGTTAGACGCAATTCGGAGGAATACACATCACGGCTACAGGTCGTGAGGTTTGGAGGGGCCGCGAGCGGGCGCCAATGAGCCGGTAGCAGCGGCATCAATAGCCCATCTCTCCCCTCGGGGTGATCCACCAAACGACCCAAAGCCGCCGTAAGGTTAGGATGTTCCCCCGCAGCCAAGCATGTCGTTATTTCACTTAGAGGGGAACCGTCGCTCGTCATGGCGCCCCGGAAAAGTTTCACCGCCACAGAGATCGGCTCGCCGGCTTTCTCTGCTCGCCAAAGCCCGTGATGCACTTCTCCGGAGGCGCCTCGGCCCAGACGCGCTCCGATGTCGAGATCCGCCCAAAAAACGGGCGCAGCGACTGCGGGCGGCAAATCGCGCTGCAGAGGATTTCCGTTCCAGGAAATCCAGGCGAGGCTGGGAAGCTGCACAAGCCACGGTGGAAGCGCATCAAAGCGGTTGGAGCTCAGCCGCACCAGCTCCAGAGACGACGCATCGGCCAGACTGCTCGGAAGAATGCGGAGCCGATTCCCCGCCAGCATCAACTTCTGTAAATGCGGTCGCTCGCCAAGAGCTTCGGGGAGCTGCTCAATGCGGTTTTCAGTGAGGATCAGCCAGCGCAATTTTGGCGGCAGAGCTTCTTCGGGAACTTCTCGTAGCCCGGACGCCCGGAAACCGATCTGGCTCAAGGAGCGGCAATCCCCAAGCGCCGAGGGAAGTCGCTCGAAGTTATTGCCTGAGCAAAATAATACGCGCAGCCGATGAAGGCGGCTCATGTCATTGGGGAGTTCAGTAAGCCGGCCACCGCTGAGGTCCAAGACCTCAAGCGTATCAGCCAAGCCAAAGATCTCCCGCGGGAATTCGGTCAGCCCCGGCAAACGAAGCTCGCGTATGCCGGCGAGATCGCCGCGACGAAGACTTTGCAGGTCCGACTTTTGAAATTCTGACACGACTTCCTCTAGCGGCGACTTTCCCCCACGGCGCCTACCTTCCTACGGTCTCCTCGGCAGCGATGGAAGCGCGCCGGCGCCGGCAACATTCGGGAGGATCTTCCGTCTGATTTTTCCCACTAGAGAAAATTAATCTCGGGTCAGCAAAGACGCCAATTTGTCAGCAGCCTGTGCGGGCCTGAAGGCCCGCGGTCCGGGGCGCTTTGGACCGCGAGCCTTCAGGCTCGCATTGCAGGAACGCGCGTGCTAGAGGGGCGCTCTCGAAATTCGCGACCCGCCGTCATTGCGAGCGGAGCGAAGCAATCCAGGGCCGTGATGGCCGCTCTGGATTGCTTCGTCGCTTCGCTCCTCGCAATGACGGGCGCTCGCTCCGCTGGATCATCGCCGCCCCATGTCCGAGGTCGTTACCCGCTTCGCCCCGTCGCCCACCGGCTTCCTGCATATCGGCAGCGCGCGCACGGCTTTATTCAATTGGCTCTACGCCAGGCGCCATGGCGGGCGGATGCTGCTGCGCATCGAGGACACCGACCGCGAGCGCTCGACCGAGGCGGCGATCGAAGCCATTCTCGACGGCATGAAGTGGCTTGGCCTCGATTGGGACGGCGACGCCATCTACCAGTTTTCGCGCGCGGCGCGCCACGCCGAGGTGGCGCATGAGCTGCTGGCGAAAGGCCTGGCCTATCGTTGCTATGCGACGCCGCAGGAGCTCGAGGAAATGCGCGAGAAGGCGCGCGCCGAAAAGCGCCCGCCGCGCTACGACGGCCGCTGGCGCGATCGCGATCCGGCCGAGGCGCCCGCCGGCGCGCCCTTCGTCTTGCGCATCAAGGCGCCCGAGGCGGGCGAGACGGTGATCGAGGACGCTGTGCAGGGCAGGGTGGTCTTCCCCAACAAGGACCTCGACGATTTCATCCTGCTGCGCTCCGACGGCACGCCGACCTATATGCTCGCCGTCGTCGTCGACGACCACGATATGGGCGTCACGCAAATCATCCGTGGCGACGACCACCTCACCAACGCCGCGCGGCAGAAGCACATCTATGAGGCGATGGGCTGGCAGACGCCGGCCTTCGCGCATATTCCGCTCATCCACGGGCCGGACGGCGCCAAGCTCTCCAAGCGCCATGGCGCGCTCGGCGTCGACGCCTATCGCGCCATGGGCTATGTGCCGGCAGCGCTGCGCAACTATCTCGTGCGTCTGGGCTGGAGCCAGGGCGACAAGGAGTTCTTCACGCAAGAGGAGATGATCGAGGCGTTCGATCTCTCCCAGGTGCATCGCTCGCCGGCGCGCTTCGACTTCGTGAAGCTCGAAAATATGAACGGGCATTATCTGCGCGATACGCCCGACGACGAGCTGTTCCAGATTTTGGTCGACACGCTGCCTTATCTCCAGGGCGGCGCGGCGGTGCTGGCGGCCCTCGATGATCATAAGCGCGCCCAGTTGCGCGCGGCGCTTCCGGGTCTGAAAGCGCGCGCCAAGACCCTCAACGAGCTCGTCGACGGCGCCGGCTTCCTCTTCGTGCAACGCCCGCTGCCGATGGACGAGAAGGCGCAAAAGCTCCTCTCGCCGGAAGCGAAGGGGCGCCTTGCCGCGCTGGGGCCGAACCTCGCCGCGCTGACCGAATGGAGCGCCGCGGCGACGGAAGGCGTGGTGCGCGATCTTTCGGTCGAACTCGGCGTGAAGCTCGGCGACCTCGCGCAGCCCTTGCGCGCCGCGCTCACCGGCCGCGCGACCTCGCCCGGCATTTTCGACGTGCTCGAGATTCTCGGGCGCGACGAGAGCCTGGCGCGCATCGCTGATCAGAGTGCGTGACGGCAGGGACTGACGGTATGGACCGCGCGCCTTCAGGCGCGCTCGAAATGCGGGCCTGAAGGCCCGCGGTCCTGTCCCAAAGAGCTTCAAAGCTTGACAGTCTTCGCGGTAGCGGTAACCTTTTTGCGCTGCACAAGAGGTCGTCCCCGCCCTAGATGTGCAAAAAACCAAAGGCCTGCCGGCATCGCGACGTATTTATAAGAGAACGTCGCGGCGGCTGGGGCACGGCGCCGCCGCGCGTCCGGGCCGACTAACGAGGGTGCGCAATGGCCGACAACAAGGCTTCTTTCTCAGTGGGCGGCAAAAGCATCGACCTTCCCGTCATGGAAGGCACGATGGGACCGTCCGTTATGGACATCCGCAGTCTCTACGCCGAGACCGAGATGTTCACCTTTGATCCCGGCTTCACCTCCACCGCCTCTTGCGAGTCGAAGATCACTTTCATCGACGGCGACGAGGGCGTGCTGCTCTATCGCGGTTATCCGATCGAGCAGCTCGCCGAGCACGGCGACTTTCTCGAGACTTGCTATCTGCTGCTCTACGGCGAATTGCCGACGGGCGCGCAAAAGGCCGATTTCGACTATCGCATCACGCGCCATACGATGGTGCATGAGCAGATGGCCCGCTTCTTCCAGGGCTTCCGCCGCGACGCGCATCCGATGGCGGTGATGGTGGCCTCGGTCGGCGCGCTCTCGGCCTTCTATCACGACTCGACCAATATCGCCGATCCGGTCGAGCGCATGGTCGCGTCGACGCGCATGATCGCCAAGATCCCCACGCTGGCGGCCATGGCCTATAAATATTCGATCGGCCAGCCCTTCGTTTATCCCAAGAACGACCTCGACTATACGTCGAACTTCCTGCGCATGTGCTTCGCCGTGCCGTGCGAGGAATATAAGGTCAATCCGGTCCTCTCCCGCGCGCTCGACCGCATCTTCATCCTGCACGCCGATCACGAGCAGAACGCGTCGACCTCGACGGTGCGTCTCTCGGGCTCCTCGGGCGCCAATCCCTTCGCCTGCATCGCGGCGGGCATCGCCTCGCTGTGGGGCCCGGCGCATGGCGGCGCCAATGAGGCCGTGCTGAAGATGCTCTCCGAGATCGGCACGCCGGATCGCATTCCGCAGTTCATCGCCCGCGCCAAGGACAAGAACGATCCCTTCCGGCTGATGGGCTTCGGCCACCGCGTCTATAAGAACTACGATCCGCGCGCAAAGATCATGCAGCGCACGACGCGCGAGGTGTTGAACGAGCTGGGCGTGAAGGACGTGCTCCTCGACGTCGCGCTGGAGCTCGAGCGCATCGCGCTCTCCGACGACTATTTCATCGAGAAGAAGCTCTATCCGAACATCGATTTCTATTCGGGCATCACGCTGAAGGCGATGAACTTCCCGGTCGCCATGTTCACCGTGCTCTTCGCCGTGGCGCGCACAGTCGGCTGGATCGCCCAGTGGAAGGAGATGATCGAGGACTCCGGCTCCAAGATCGGCCGCCCGCGCCAGCTCTACACGGGCGAGAAGCGGCGCGATTATGTGCCGATGTCGAAGCGGTAGGAGCTTATGGACCGCGAGCCTTCAGGCTCGCTCTTGACTATGCGAGCCTAAAGGCTCGCGGTCCGCTCTCCCAAATTGGCGGCTCTTGGATTAGATGAGGTTCCGTCTCGTCTCTTCCCGGAGCCGCCGTGCCTTCCTCGCAAATGTCCGATCTTTGGTTCGAGACCCGGGTCGCCGCCGAGAGCCTCGCCGATTTCGTCTCGGGCGCCCGTCTGCGGCTCGGCGTCACCGGCCTGTCACGCTCAGGCAAGACGGTCTTCATCACCTCTCTCGTGCATCATCTGACGCGCGCGCTGGCGGCCGGGCGCAAGGCGCATCTGCCGGTTTTTCGCGCGCTGGCGGAAGGCCGCATCGTTTCGGCCCATCTCGATCCGCAGCCGGATTTCAACGTGCCGCGCTTCGCCTATGAGGAGCATCTCGAAGCGCTGACGAGCGGCGATGAGCGCCATTGGCCGCAATCGACGCGCCGCATCTCGGAGCTGCGCGTCGCCATCGAATTCAAATCCAACGCCTGGTCGCTGCGCCATATCGGCCAGGAGACGGCGCATCTCGACATCGACATCGTCGATTATCCGGGAGAATGGCTGCTCGATCTGCCCTTGCTCGGCAAATCCTATGCGCAATGGTCGCATGAGACGCTGAAGGCGGCGAGCGCGGCCGCGCGCGCCCCGATCGCCGCCGAATGGCGCGGCGCGACCGTCGGCGTCGATCCCAAGGGGCGCTACTCGGAGCAGTCCGCCCAGAAGCTGGCGCGGCTCTTTACCGAATATCTGCGTCTCGCCAAGACCGAGCGTTTCGCGCTCTCGACCCTGCCGCCGGGACGCTTTCTGATGCCCGGCGATCTCGAAGGTTCGCCCGCGCTGACTTTCGCGCCGCTGCCGGTGGAGGAGGGGGAGGAGCTGCCCTATCGTAGCCTCGGGCGGGAGATGGAGCGCCGCTACGAAGCCTATAAGACTCACGTGGTAAAGCCCTTCTTTCGCGACCATTTCGCCCGTCTCGACCGGCAGATCGTCTTGGTCGACGCGCTCGCGGCGTTGAACTCGGGCCCAGCGGCGGTGCGCGACCTCGAAAACGCGCTCACCGACGTGCTGAACGCTTTCCGCACCGGCCGCTCCAATCTGCTCTCGACGATTTTCCGGCCGAAGATCGACCGCATCCTGTTTGCGGCGACGAAGGCCGACCATCTGCACCATACGAGCCACGACCGGCTGGAGGCGATCCTGCGCCATCTCACCGGCCGCGCCATTGCGCGGGCGGAAGGGGTCGGCGCGGAGATCGACGTGATCGCCATGGCCGCGGTGCGGGCGACGCGCGAAGCCGTCGTGCGCCACGAAGGTGAGAAGCTGTCGGCGATCGTTGGCACGCCGCTCAAAGGCGAACGCATCGGCGACGACGTCTTCGACGGAGTCGCGGAAGGCGCAATCTTTCCCGGCGAATTACCTGACGATCCGAAAGCGGTGTTTCGCGGAGACGCTTTGGCGCTCGACGAGGAGGAAGCCGAGTTTCGCTTCCTCAAATTTCGCCCGCCGGTCGCCAAGGTCGCAAAAGACCGCGAGCCTTTGCCGCTTCCGCATATCAGGCTCGATCGCGCGATGGAGTTCCTGGTGGGCGACAAGCTGGTTTGAAGCTGCGGGAGTTTGCGCGGGGCCGTTTGATACCTCCTTTTGAACAGCTCGCGTCGAATCCAGAGCCACAAAAGCGCGGGTTGCTCTGGATTCCCGATCGCTCGCTATGCGAGCGTCGGGAATGACGCCGACCCAACCCGATAAAAAACAACTCCGTCATTGCGAGCGCAGCGAAGCAATCCAGGGCAGCTACAGCGGCTCTGGATTGCTTCGTCGCTGCGCTCCTCGCAATGACGGTGGCGGGCTCCGTTTATATGCTTTTGCCCGACGCGCGTTCACCAACAATAAACCGGCGGTCGCGTGACCGCCGGCTCGTGAAGCGTCGCAGGGGTTCGGGCGTCAGGCGCCGCCCGGCTCGCCGCTGAACTTCACCAGAATATCTTGATCACGGACAATATACTGACACGCAAGGCGGTATTTTGGCGCCACATCTTCCACTTCGGCCAAGCGGATTTCCTCGGCGGTGATTTTGCCGAGGGATTTGAGCTGGGCCTTTTCCTTCTCGGTCAGAAGCGAGCCCATGGTCTTTCCCGAAAGCGTGACCACCTCGATCAGGCAGGAGCCGCATTCGCCGTCGCGACAATCATGCGGGATTGCAATCTTGTTCGCATCGGCGACGGAGAGGATCGTCGACGTATCGCCCGCGATCGCATAAACAGTGACATTCTTATGCAACAAGGGCGACTGGAAAGTGACATTGGGGATGGCGTTTCCTATCCGAACTTGAACAGCACGCCGAAACCGCCGCGCGGGTAGTTCCAGGTGATGTCGCCGGACGCTTCGCACAACACCCGACAGGTGCCGCATTCGAGACAGCCGTCCGGCGTGATTTCAACCTGTCCCGAACTGGTTTCAGAATAGCAGCCCGCCGGGCAGATGTGAGTCATCGCCAGGAGATTTTCAGAGGGTTTTTCGTGCGGACGAATGGCGATATGCGGCTTGCCTGCGTCCACGAGATAGCGATTTTGGTAGAGTTTTTCCTCAACTCGGGCGGCGAGGGACATGGGATTTCTCCTCTCGGAATGTTCTTTCCTCGATTACGCAAGAACAACGCCAACTCGATGCGTCAGCGCCAGGCGCGCGCAAGCTTCCATGCGTCGCCGAACAGGCCAGACAATTTGCGCTCCTTCAAAAAGGCGCCGATGGTGGCCTTTTCCTTGTCCAACTTAGGGGTGCCGTCGACGCGCAGGAAATTCTCCATGGCCTTCGAAACGAGCTGCGGATAGGCCAGGAAGTAATTTTGCGAATTGGCGTGCAGAAGCGCCGGCATATCCTTGTATTTCTTGAGGTCCTTCATGACGAAGCTGTCGTCGAGGAGCTTTTTGTAAAGCGCCAGATTTTGCTTCGTCATCGCGTCCTTGCGGGATTTGATCTGGAAGATCGCTTCGCCCGCGAGGCGCCCCGAGGTCAGCGCGAGATTGGAGCCTTCGCGGTGAATGGCGTTGTTGAGTTGCGCCGCGTCGCCGCAAACCACCCAACCATCGCCGAAAAGCTCCGGAATTGTGTTGTATCCGCCCTCGGGGATGAGATGGGCGGCATATTCCTTCACTTCCGAGCCTTCGAGCAGCGGTTTGATCGAGGGATGGTTTTTGAACGCCTCCAACAGGCCGTAGGGCGTATCTTTATTTTCAGCAAAGTCCGAAACCAGACAACCCATGCCGACCGAAATGCTCTCCTTGTTGGTATAGACGAAGCCCATGCCCGTCATGCCTTTGGAGATGACGCCGGCCGCCTCGACGACGACGCCTTCGTCGCCATGGAGATTGAAGCGCGCTTCGATCGTTTCGCGCGGCAGGAAGTGCATTTCCTTCACAGCCAGCGCGACATGCTCGGGCTTTGGCGACGGACGCAGACCGGCGCGCGTGCCGAGCAGGCCGTTGACGCCTTCGCACAGCACGACGACATCGGCGAAGATGGTGCCGCCGCGACGGTCGGTGCGCACGCCGATGACCTTGCCGTAAGCGTCGCTCACCAGCTCCATCACCGTCGTTTCGCAGATGACGATCGCGCCCTGCGCCTGCACTTCTTTCGAGAACCAGCGGTCGAACTGCGAACGAACAATCGTGTAGCGGTTCGGCTTGTCTTCGTTGAAGTCGTCGTTGCGATATTGGATGGCGGTATGGGAGCGATCGCCCATCATCCAGAAACGCTGTTCGACGAGATGGCGCTCGAGCGGCGCCTCCTCGCGGAAGTTCGGGATGATCTTCTCGACCATATCGGCGTAGAGGATCGCGCCCTGGACGTTCTTCGAGCCCGGATACTCGCCGCGCTCGAGCTGCAGCACCTTGAGGCCGCGGGACGCCATGGTGTGCGCCGCGGCGTTGCCGGCCATTCCGGCGCCGATCACGATCGCGTCGAATCTTTCTTCGATCATGGCAGTCTCCATTCACATGCAACCGGCGCCAGGCCGGACAATTTCGAAGTGTTCATTAGCCGGCGAGCCGATCACGCTGATGGGGCGATAGTCTCGCGCGGAAAGCTTCGGTGAGCGCCGGCAGCAGGCGGATGGCGTCCGTGGCGATGCCGATATGCGCGAAATCGAAGATCGCCGCGTTCCTGTCCGTGTTGATCGCAACGATGCAATCCGCGCCTTCGACGCCGACGCGATGCTGAATCGCGCCAGAGATGCCGGCGGCGATATAAAGCTTCGGCCGGATCGTCTTGCCGGTCTGACCAATCTGGCGCTCGGCCGGGAGCCAGCCTTTCTGCACGACCGGACGCGAGCAGCCATATTCGGCCCCGAGCACGGCAGCGAGGTTCTTCACGAGCTGGAAGTTCTCGGCGCTCTGCAGGCCCATGCCGCCGGCGACGACCACATCCGCGAAGGCGAGATTGCTCTTGTTGGAGTCGCGGTCGGGAATGAAGCGCAGCAGCTTGGTGATGATCGAGTCTTCGTCGAGCTCGGGCGTGAAGGGCACGATGCGGCCGACGCGATCGGCGACGCGCTCCGGCATCGGCATCACGCGCGGACGCACAGTCGCCATCTGCGGGCGATAATTCAGCGTGTAGATCGTGCAGAGCAGCGAGCCGCCGAAGGTCGGGCGCGTTGCGGCGAGCGAGCCGTCGGCGTCCACCGCAAGCTCGGTGCAGTCGGCGGTGAGGCCCGTGAGCAGCGTCGTCGCCACGGAGCCCGCAAGGTCGCGGCCCAGATTCGTCGCGCCGAGCAGGAGGATTTCCGGCTTATAGGCGTTGACGAGCTGAGTCACCGCCTTGGCGTAAGACTCGTTGCGATAGTCCGTCAGCACCGGATGCTCGACGAGATAGGCGACATCCGCGCCGAAGCGGAAGGCCTCGGCGGCGGCTTCCTTGGTGCCTTCTCCGGGGCCGCCGAGCACGACCGCGCCGAGCTCGACGCCGAGCTTGTCGGCAAGCTTGCGGCCTTCGCCGAGAAGCTCCCAGGAGACGGGGTGAACGTCACCGCGCTCCTGTTCAACGCAGACCCAAACATGCTTGTAACCGCGGAAATGCTCCGGCAGCTCTTTTTTTGCGCTAGCGCGAGTGGCGGGCGGCGGCGTGGGGGACATCGTCAGCTCCTGTTTCGAATTTTCGAGCGCGCTTCGCGCAAAAAACCGGTTTCCACTTTTTCGCCACGCGCTCTAGAGTCCGGAAGCGAGTTTGGTCATGTCGGCTTCGAGCGCCGGATGGCGTCCGAAGATGGAGGCGATCAGCGCATCGGCGGAATCGCCCGCCGTCTTGCCGGGCTCGACAAAAGCGGCCTTTTCCGAACGCGGCGCCGGCGCGAAGACCTTCTTCACGATGGTCGGCGAGCCCTTGAGACCGCATTTGGTGAGATCCTCGATCTCCGCGTCCTTGGCGCTCCAGGTGACGATCTCGGCGCGGGCGGCGCGAAGCGCGTCGTTGAAGGCGCCGCGGCGCACTTCATTGGAGCCCTCGATCATGGTGATGAGGCAGGGCATGGCGGTCTTGAGAACCTGCACGCCGCCCTCGGCGCGGCGCTCGACGACGACTTCGCCCTTCTCGGGATCGCAGTCGACGAGCTTCGAGATATAGGTGAGCTGCAACAGGTTCAGGCGTTTGGCGATGCCGGGGCCGACCTGCGCCGTATCGCCGTCGATCGTCTGCTTGCCGGTGAAGACGATGTCCTGCTTGCCGAAGGTCTGCTCGATCTTGCGGATCGCCTGCGCCAGCGCATAGGTCGTCGCCAGCGTGTCGGAGCCTGCAAAAAAGCGGTCGGTGAGCAGCACGGCGCGGTCGGCGCCGATCGCCAAAGCCTTGCGCAGCGACTCCGAGGCCATGGGCGGGCCCATGGTCAGCACGGTCACTTCGCCGCCGAATTTGTCGCGCAGGCGCAGCGCCTCTTCCAGCGAGAAGAGATCGTAAGGATTGATGATCGTCGGCACGCCCTGCCGCATGATCGTATTGGTCACGGGATGAACGCGGATCTGCGCGCTATCCGGAACCTGCTTGATGCAGACGAGGATTTTCATGTTTCTTTTCCTGGCTCAGCTCCGGGCGACGGTCAGCGTGGTCAAGGGAACGAACGGCTTCGCCGGCTCCTCCTTCGGCTTCACGGCGTCCTTGTGGACCTTGAAGACGCGTTCCGCGATGGGCGAAGAGGCCGCGAAATCCTCATAGGCTTTGGTGAGCGTCTCTTTGCAGGCGGCCCGCGTTTCTTCGTCGGGGACGCCGTCGAAGTCGTTCTTGGAGAGATATTCCGCCATGCGGCGCAGAATATGGAGGCGCGCGACGCGCACCACCGCCGGGTCGTAGTCGACGCCGAGCGCTTCGAAGAAGTCTTCGGCGGAGTGAAGCTTCCGCAATTCGTCGAACACGCTCATGGCGTCGTCTCCTTTTCACTGGTCTTCGAAAGGGTTTCGTTCTTGCGCGCCTGCAGATGCGCGAGGCGCGTTTCGAGGAAGTCGAGCCGGTCGATCAGCACCGAAATGGCGTCGCCGACCGGATCGGGAATGAGATGATGTTCGAGGTCGATGCGGCCGTCCGGACCCGAGCGGCGCCGCTCCACTTTGACGATACGGCCGGGAATGCCGACGACCGTCATCTCGGGCGGAATGTCTTCGATGACGACCGAATTGGCGCCGATGCGGGAGCGGGCGCCGACCGTAATGGGCCCGAGGATTTTCGCGCCGGCGCCGACGAGCACGCCGCTTTCGATCGTTGGGTGGCGCTTGCCCGGCGCCCATGACGTGCCGCCGAGGGTGACGCCGTGATAGAGCGTCACATCGTCGCCGATGACCGCCGTCTCGCCGATCACCACGCCAGCGCCGTGATCGATGAAGAGACGCTCGCCGATCGTCGCCCCGGGATGGATGTCGATATTGGTGATCAGCCGTGCGAACCAGGAGAGAAAGCGCGCCGGGAATTTGACGCCGCGGCGCCAAAGGCTGTTGGCGATGCGATAAAACAGGATCGCATGAACGCCCGGATAGAGCAGGGCGACTTCGAGCGAATTGCGCGCCGCGGGATCTCTGCTCAGAACGCAGGAGACGTCGCCGCGCAATTTGACGAAAAGCGTCGGTGTTGTGGCGGTTGTCAGCGGCGCTGAGGCGGCGAGACTCATGGCGCGCCTCCACATGCGCTCTTGAAGAGGTTCTTCAACTCACGCTTCGTCATTGGCGCCGCCTTCTCGTTCGCGCGCTGGCGGATTTGCGCGAGGAGCGCATTCGCCAGGTCGCGGTCGATGTCGAAACCCAGTTCCGCGCCCTTGCTTTTCAGCGCCGCGACGCCCGAGTGCTTGGCCAGCACGACAGTGTTGCGCCGGCCGAGCAGGGCAGGGTCGATCCCCTGATAGGTGCGCGCGTCTTTTAAGAGCGCAGCGACATGAATGCCCGACTCATGGGTAAAGACGTCGGCGCCGACGATCGCCTTCGAGCGGCCGATGCGCCTGCGGGCGGCGCGGGCGACGAGCTTGGAAAGGCCAGGGAGCTGATCGGCGGCGATATTGGTGCGGCCTCGCGCGACATGGCCGAGCGCGACGGCGATCTCTTCCAGAGCGGCGTTGCCGGCGCGTTCGCCGAGGCCGAGCACGGTGACGGAGGCATGCGTCGCGCCGGCGCGGATCGCCGCGAGCGTATTGGCGGTCGCAAGGCCAACGTCGTCATGGCCGTGGAATTCGATGGGCAAATCCGTCTCGGCGCGGACATTGGAAATCGCCTCGAAGGCGGAGAACGGCTCGAGCAGGCCGAGCGTGTCGGCGAAGCGATAGCGCCAGGCGCCGGCTTGCTGCGCGGCGCGGAGAATGACGCCGACGTCGCGCGGATCGGCGCGGGATGAATCCTCGCCGCCGAGCGCCACTGTGAGACCCCGCTCACAAGCGTAGGAAACGATCGAGCGGACGCGCTCGGCCACAGCCGGGACGTCGACGCCGAGCTTGACGCCGATCTGCAGTCGCGACATGGGTGCGGAGATGTTCACATGCGCGACGCCGGCCGACAAAGCAGCATCGACGTCACTCTTATTCAACCGGCACCAGGCCATCACGCGGCAGGAAAGACCTTCGGCCACCACGCCGCCGATGGCGTCGATTTCATCGCGTCCCATTGCCGGCGTGCCGGCTTCGATTTCATCCACCCCCGCGGCGGCGAGCGCTTTCGCGATCGCAACCTTGTCGCGCGCCGTGAAGGCGACGCGCGGCGCCTGCTCACCGTCGCGGAGCGTCGTGTCATTGATAAAGACGCGGGGGTGGTCGACGTTCACGGCTTCTACTCACGCATAGACGGGTTTGAAATCTTTGGGGTCCTTGTTCGCGCCATCCCAGAAGGGCGAGAGTTCGCGCAGCTTTTCGAGGATCTTCGGCAGCGCCTCGATCACCTGATCGACATCCTCCGGCACATTGTCGCGCGAGAGCGAGAAGCGAATGGAGCCATGCGCCGCCGTGAAGGGCACATTCATCGCCTTCATCACATGCGACGGCTCGAGCGACCCCGAAGTGCAGGCGGAGCCCGACGAGGCGGCGATGCCCTGGCGGGTCAGATGCAGCAGGATCGCTTCGCCTTCCACATATTCGAAGGCGATATTGCTCG
This sequence comes from Methylocystis sp. JR02, assembly GCF_030063565.1. Lineage (NCBI taxonomy): Bacteria > Pseudomonadati > Pseudomonadota > Alphaproteobacteria > Hyphomicrobiales > Methylocystaceae > Methylocystis > Methylocystis sp. JR02. The sequence continues at coordinate 705,029 of NZ_JASIRC010000001.1, forward strand.
TATTCGGCAGGCGTTCGCGCGGGTCGCCATTGACGAAGCAGTTGGGAATGCGCTGCAAGATCGCCTTTTCGAGACGGTCGCGCAGCTCCTTCACGCGGGTCTGTTCGTCGACCATATGCTCGATCGCCAGTTCCGCCGCCTTGCCGAGTCCGATGATGCCCGGCGCATTCTCTGTGCCGGCGCGGCGTCCGCGCTCCTGATGCCCGCCGCGCAGCAATGGCTTGAAGCGCGTGCCCCGCTTGACGTAAAGCGCGCCAATGCCCTTGGGCGCATGCAGCTTGTGGCCGGAAAGCGACAGCATGTCGATCGCGCTGCCTTTCAGGACGATCGGCACTTTGCCGACGGCCTGCACGGCGTCGGTATGGAACAGAGCGCCATGCTCCTTGGCGAGCTCCGCAAGTCCTTCGACCGGGAAGAGCGTGCCGGTTTCATTGTTCGCCCACATCAGCGTGACGAGAGCGACCTTGTCGGAAAGCGCGTTGCGATAGGCTTCGATGTCGAGCCGCCCGAGCGAGTCGACGCCGATATAATGAACCTTGGCGCGGCCGATCTTTTCAAGGTGCTGGCACAGCGCAAGAACGGCCGGGTGCTCCACTGCGCTGGTGACGATCTCGTCACGGCCGGGCATCGCCTCCAGCGCCGACAATATGGCGGTATTGTCGGCTTCCGTGCCGCTCGCCGTATAGATGATCTCGTGATCGTGCTCGGCGCCGAGCAATTGCTGCAATTGCTGCCGCGCCTTCTTCACAGACACGCCGACGCTGGCGCCGAAAGAGTGGATCGAGGACGGATTGCCGAATTGCTCCGTGAAGAAAGGGAGCATCGCGTCGACCACGACCGGGTCGACCCGCGTCGTCGCATTATTGTCGAGATAGACTGGACGCATGGTCTTCCCCCTCAATGAGCGTTGTTCTTCACGGGAATGATGCGGATCGGTATGCCGAGCTTGGCGATCAGGCGTTCCTGAATGCCGGAGATGGTGACGCTCGCCATCTGGCAGCCCATGCAGGCGCCCTTGAGATTGACCATCACATTATTGCCGTCGACGTCGATCAGCTCGCAGTCGCCGCCGTCCTTTTTCAGATACGGCCGAAGCTCCTCGATCGCTTCTTCGATCAGACGGATCTTCTTGAGATTGGTCATGCCGGCGGAAGGCGGCGGCAGGGGAGAAGAGGGCGCGATCGGAGAAGTCGCCGCTGCGGCGACTTCTCGCACCGGCGCCTTTTCAGCCTCTTTCTTCGCTTTCGCCTTGGCCTTGAGTTCGGCCGCGTCGGAGCCGCCGATGCGATAGGCCGCATGTTCGGCAAGAAGACCCTCCGCGACGAGTTCGCCATTCACCTTGGCGAGAAGCTCTTCGAGCTTGTCGAAGCAGGTGAGGCAGCCGCCGCCGGCCTTGGTGTAATCCGTGACCTGCTCGATCGAGGTCAGCTTGTTCATGCGGATCGCGCGTTCGATGACGCCTTCGTCGACGCCGAAGCATTTGCAGACGAGGGCGCCTTCCTCATGGTCTTCGTGCCATTCCTCGCCGCGGAAATTGGCGATCGCCGCCTGCAGCGCCTCATAGCCCATCACCGAGCAATGCATCTTTTCCGGCGGCAGGCCGCCCAAAAAATCCGCAATGTCCTGGTTGGTGATGGAGACGGCCTCTTCCAGAGTCTTGCCGATGATAAGCTCGGTAAGCGCAGAGGAGGAGGCGATGGCGGAACCACATCCGAAGGTCTGGAACTTCGCGTCCTGAATGGTTTCCGTTTCCGGGTCCACTTTCAGCATCAGCTTCAGCGCGTCGCCGCAAGAGATTGCGCCGACTTCGCCGACAGCATTGGCCTCGCCCAGAACGCCGGCGTTCTTCGGATTGAAGAAGTAGTCCTTGACCTTGTCAGAATAATCCCACATCGCCAGCCTCCTGGGCGCTTCCCGCGTCGCGTCTGATCCGTCGAGATGTCGCGGGTTCAGCCGAAAGACTTGCCGCAGGAGCAGCTCGATTTGGCTTGCGGATTGTCGAAGGTGAAACCAGAGCCTTCGAGGCCGATGACGAAGTCGATCTTGGTGCCGTCGAGATAGACGAGCGAACCTTCCTCGACATAGACCTTCACGCCGTCATTCTCGAAGATATGGTCGTTGGGGTCCGCTTCATTGACGAGACCCATTGAGTATTTCAGGCCCGCACAGCCGCCGGCTTCCACCATGATACGCAGGCCTTCAACTTCCTGGCCGGCGCCGGCAATAGCCGACCTTACCGCCGTCACCGCGCTATCCGTCAGCTCGATCATCGCGACAGCTCCCTCGTTAAGATTGTCTGACAAGGGAAAAGCAACCGATGTGCCAGCGCTGAATCTTATGGAAATCCAAAGGGTCTTTATGACCTTGCTTGTCTGTAATGCAGACATTGTCAGAGAACTGACAAAGCTGTTTCAGGCGCTCGGTGGAATGCGTCGGGGGAGGATCAGCGCTGTGACAGACGCGCGAGCACGCTCGCGCCATCTTCCGCGCCGAAACAATTGTCGAAATCGCCGCATTCGCGGCAGGTTGGCGCCGCGCAGAGCGAAAAGCCCTCGAGTTCACAAAGCTTGCGGTAGAAAAATTTCTTCCATTTCATATTGTCGACATTGGCCGCCGCAAGCGCCGGAAACCACTGCGCCATCAGCTTGGTGAGCTCGCCGCGCTCGATCAGGCCGAGATCTTGCCAAAGGTGGCGCGGCGACATGGCGCGACGCGCGACGATCGAGATCATCCAGGCGCAGAGCGGCGTCGTGTCCGATTTGAAGCGGGCGAGCAGCTCGTGAAGCTGAGTCTCTTCTTCGTCGAGATCGAGTTTTTCGGGTTCGGCTCGGAGGTCGAAAAATTGCCGCGCGCCCGGAGCCCATTGCGTTGTCAAAGCTTCGAGGCTGGCGCGGTCGAGCCCGAGGCCGGAAGAGAGCGTATCTCCACGCTCCAAAGCCTCGGAAAGGCCGATGGTCAGCGCGCAGCCGAGGACATGCGCGGTAAAAGGATCGGCTGCGGCGAGATTGGTGGCGTCTGCGCGGATGGCGCAGTAAATCTGCTCGGCCGTCGGTAAAGGGCGCGCGCCCGCCATTTGTCGATGGGGGGGCGCGAGCATATTCATCGGTCAGGCCGCGATCTCTTCCGCGGGCAGATGGGTCTGGCAGTTTTTCGGACAGACCCTCGAGCAGGCGTTGCAGCCGATGCAGGCGCCGGCGTGCTCCACCTTCATGATCTTGCGGTTGAGATCGCCGTCGAAATCATCGTCGTCATCCTCGGTGACAATGCCGAGGATTTCACCCTCGTCATTGACGCCGTAAAGCGCCATCACGCTTTGCGGGCAGACTTTGAAGCAACGTCCGCAGCCGATGCACGTCTCGGCGTTGATGTCGGTGAGATAGAGCGGCGTATAAGGCGAGCCGTCTCGCGTCTTGAACTCGCTCATTTAGGCAGCCTCGAGTTCCTTGAGTTTTTTGCGCGCCGCCTCCAACGCCGCATAGGCGTCATGAGTCTCCTGCGCAATCGACATGATGGTAGTCCAATTGACCGGCAGCTCCTCCGAGAGGTCGTGCAGGTTCATTTTCATGTTCATCGCTTTGGCCGAGAGCTTTTTGATCTCCGCCTTCAATTCATCGACGCTGCTCATTCTCCGCGCCTCCGATCAGAACTTGGCCACTTCGGGGAATTTCTCGATCATCTCGACGCCGGCGTCGACGAACTTCTCGCCTTCCGACGCAAGCTTCTCGAACGACTCGAAGCCGAAACGGTGCACGTCGCGCAACTGCTTGTTCACGACGATGAGACGGCCGGTGGTCAGGATCATGCGGCCGAAGCCCTCATGGCTCATCTTCATCATCGGCTGCACCATGCAGCCCGTGCGGCGCTCGATGGCGAGGCCGACAGCATTGTAAAACAGCTCGAGACGCCAGAGCATCTCAGGGTCCGGATCGCCGATGATCGGGATTTCCTTGCGCTGCTCCTTGGTGACGATATAGGGATCGAGGAGGCTGAGATCGGTCTTCTTCTCCCAGGTTCCATGCGTGTCCTGCGCGCGCCAGACCTTGATCAGCTCCTTGAGGAAGATGCTGTCCTCGGGCTTCGATGCGGCTTCTACGGCGGCGGCTTCAGACATTTTCGGTCTCCTCCTCGAAATCGAAGTTGCGGTCGCCGCTCTTCGACAAAACCTTACGCAGCCATGGGGGCGGATTTCCGCGCAGCACGACCTGGAGCTTCTCGATCAGATCGGTGATCTTTTCGGGCTCTTTGACCTTCATCGGGTGAATGTTCGATGCAACGACGCGCGCGGCGCCCGAGCCGCCGATCGCGGCCACATAGAGGATCGCGCAATCCTTGATCGCTTCGAGCTTCGGCTGCAGCTTATCCTCGTTGCCGTCTTCCTGAAGGTCGCCGGAAAAAGCGACGGCCTCGACGAAAGTGTAGGAGTCGGGCGAGAGATCGTAGATCGCGATGTTCTTGGCCCAGCCGAAATGGGCGTCGACCCTTTCGAGGTCTTGGGTGGCGAATGCGACTTTCATGACGCCTCCTATGTCGTCAGTGAGCGCTGATCGGCGCGATGTCATTCTCCGACGCAAGCGCCGTGCCGTCGTGTTCCGCGCTTTCTCCGCGCCACGTCTCGGTGGTGGGCTCGGGAACCTGATCGATGAACAAATTGCCGAGCTTGAAGATGAGATCGCGGGTGCCGCGGTAGCCGACAGACAGCTCATGCGCCGCGCCGATGCGATCGAACATGGGCAGGCCCATGCGATAGAGCGGCACGCCGCTGCGTTCGGACGCCTGGCGGCCGTGCGAATGGGTGATCATCAGATCGCAGCCGGCGAGGCGGTTTTCCAAATCCTCGAGGTCGCCGATCAGGACCTCTTCGGTCATGATCTTTTCGAGCACCGGCGAATGCGTCGTCGTCACGGCCGCCGTTACTTCCGCGCCCATTTCCGTCAGCCATTGGCTGATCGCGAACAAAAGATCGGGCTCGGCGCCGATGGCGATGCGCTTTCCGCCGAAGTGGAAGTGCCCGTCCAGCATGGCGTCGACAAGCTGACCCCTTTGGCGCCTGAATTTGATCGGGACAGGACGACCGCTGATCCGTGACAGCAGGCCGATGAGTTCGTCATTGGGCGCGAGGCCAGTGAGCCGATCGAACAGCTCGTAGCGCACGCCGGCGCGCTTTTGCAGCAATTCCGCGGCGGCGCGCATCTGCTCGCCCACCGCGATCGTCCAGGCCGCGCTGCCCATTGCAGCGATGTCTTCCTTGGTGACGCCGCCCAGCGTCGTGGGCGTGAAGTCGTCCGGAATATGCCCGTCGAGCGAACCGGAGAGATCCGGCAGGAAGGTCGGCTCCAATCCAAAGGCTTCGATGATGTCGCGCAGTTCGTCGATGTCGCCGGGCGTGAGATGGCAGCCGGCAAGCACATTCACGCGCTGCGGCGCACGCCGCGAGGGGATTTCGTCGGGCACAAAGGTTTCGATCAGCTTGGTGACGGTCTTGCCGAACCCGTCCTGGAACGCATCCTTGAAATCGGGTGTCGAGACATAGACCATTCCGATGTCGTCGAGTTCCGGGTGGCGTTTGCGCACCAACTGCAGATAGCCGTCGACGTCGTCGCCCTTCGTTTCCGTCACGCCGGTCGAACAGATGCCGATGACCTGCGGCTTGGCGCGTTTGACGATATTAAGAATGGCTTGTTCGATGTTTTCCAGGCCGCCCAAAACCGTGGCGACCTCATTCATCGCAGTGGTTTGCAGCGGGATCGCTTCCTTGAAGTGGCGAACGAAGAGCACAAGGCCGAAGGAGGTGCAGCCTTGCGAGCCGTGCAGCACGGGCATGCAGCCGGAGACGCCCATGAAGGCGAGGGCGCCGCCGATCGGCTGGCTCATTTTCAGCGGATTGACCGCGCAGGATTTCTTGGAGACGGTGACGCGCGCCATTTCAGCACCTCACGCTGCTTGCGGCGCGGCGATCGCCTGCGCGCTGGACGCTGCTTCGAGCATCTCGGCGATGCGTTCCTGACAACCGCCGCAGCCTGTCCCGGCGGCCGTCGCTTTTCCGACAGCGGCGACGTCATTGGCGCCGTCACGGATCGCGTCTTCGATCGCGCCAACCGAGATGAGATTGCAGGAGCAAACCTGCTTGTCACGGCGTGCGGCTTCCGCCGCGACGGGATCGGCGGCGAGCGCCGCAGCTTCCGCGGCGATGGCTTCGTCGGCGCGCTGTTCCCAGCTCTTTTCTTCCCAAGGCGCCGGACGACGCACCTGCTCCCACACCGGGTTGTAAAGCGCTTTGTCGATCTCGTGGACGAGCTCGACCATGCCCTCATAACCGGCATAGGCGTGATGGCGCTCCTGGTTGATGTCCAGCCAGGGCATTTTCGCCTTCAGCGCGATGAACTGCGAGCGGCCGCCGGAGAGCATGATTTCGGCGCGCGCCTCGCGGAGCATTTTGTACATCTCGCGCGGCGTCATGTCGTCGATCATATGGGCGTCCTGGCCCATCAGCTCCTTGATGCGCTCCTTGTCTTCCTTCGTCGACTTCTTGACGCTTGTGCCGACGAGTTCGAGACCGGCTTCCTGCAACGCCGCGACAACCGACCAGCTCTTCACGCCGCCGGTGATGAGCAGCACGCGCTTGCCCTCGAGGCGTTTACGATAAGGCGCGATGCGCGCCCAGGCCTTCGCCTCTTCACGGGCGATGACCGCTTCCGTGCGATCCATCAGCTCCGCGGGCGCGCCGCGCTCGATCAAGAGCCGCGCGATCTCGCGCAAGCTGTCGCTCATATCGCCGATGCCGTAGAAGGAGCCCTCGAAGAAGGGAATGTCGTAGCGCTCCTCCATCTTGCGCGCGACATTGATCATCGCCTTGGAGCAGACCATCATCGCCGCGCGGGCGCGATGCGACGAAGCGACCTCGTGATATTTCGCGTCGCCCGAGATGCAGGCGAGAATGCGGATGCCCAGCTCGTCGAGCAGCGGCTTCACCTGCCACAATTCGCCCGCAAGATTATATTCGCCAATGATGTTGATGTCGTAGGGGGTGGTGTATTCGGGCTCTTGCGTGCCGATCACATGGTCGAGGATTGCCTCGCCCGCGAGCTTATTGCCCAAATTTTTCGGGCCGACGAAACCGGGCGAGATCACCGGGATCACCGGCTTGTTGAACTTCGCCGCAGCCGCCTTGCACACCGCTTCGATGTCGTCGCCGGTCATCGCCGGCACGCAGGTCTGATAGACGAAGACCGCCGGAGGATCATATTTGTCGATGATTTCCTTGATCGACCGATAGAGCCGTTTCTCGCCGCCGAAGACGACGTCATTTTCGGCGATGTCGGTCGTGAAGCCGGTGCGATAGAGCGAGGAGCCGGAGGTCTTGGCGCCGCGATTGTCCCAGCTATTGCCTTCGCAGGCGATGGGGCCGTGCACCAGATGGGCGACGTCGGTAATGGGTTGCAGGGCGATCTTCGCGCCATCGAAGGCGCAGCCGCCGGCGGCGGCGCCGGGCGCGAGCTGCTTGGTGCAGCCCTTTTTGCGCTCTTTCTCGGATTTGCCTTGGTTTTTATCGCAGCCCGGCTCGTTGAAGACGTCCTGGATTTTTTCCGACAGACTCGCCATTCAAATGCCTCCTGCTGACTGCGTCGCGCGTTCGTCGCGCCTTGATGCCGTTCCGCTCGAACGCTTCAGGGTGGGTTGCTCATCCCCGAGGCGCTGAATGATCGTTCGGGAATCCAGAGCCAAAATCGCGCCAGCTTTGCTCTGGATGCCGGATCGCTCTTTCCGAGCGCGGGAGTGACAGCGAACTAACTGAACTTACGCTTAGAGAAGCATTCGCCGGGCCAATTGGCCCGGCGACGCGGTGTTGTTAGCGAATGATGTCGAAGGAGTAGTCCGACTTCGCCACGACATTGGTGTTGCGGTCGATGTCCTCGAAGATCGCGTCGAGGATCCACACCAGGACGTTCATCGAGCCCTGATAGCCCCACACCGGATAACGGTGCTTGTGGTGGCGATCGAAGATCGGGAAGCCGATGCGGATGAGCGGCGTGCCCGTATCACGGTCGAGATACTTGCCGTAGGTGTTGCCGATGAGGAAGTCGACCGGCTCCGTGAAGAGCAGCGAGCGCATGTGCCACAGATCCTTGTTCGGATACACGTGGCAGTTCTTGCCGAAGGGCGAGGAGTCGAACAGCGCCTGCACCTTCTCCGCCCAGGCCTTGCCGCCATTTGTGGCGAGGACGTGAACCGGCTCGCCGCCGAGCTCCAGCAGGAAGGCCGCGAGGCCGTAGCACAGGTCCGGATCGCCGTAGATCGCAAACTTCTTGCCGTGGATGTGGGCGGAAGAGTCGGCGATGGCGTCGACGAGACGGCCGCGCTCCTTGGTCAGCTCCGCGGAGATCGGCTTGCCCGTGATACGGGAGATCTCCATGAGGAATTTGTCGGTCGCGGCGACGCCAACCGGATGGTTCAGAGCCACGACTTCCTGGCCCTTGGTGGCGATATAGGGCAGGGTCTTTTCGGTGCAGAACTCCTGCATCGAGATGGTCGCCTTGGCGTGCAGCGCGTTGGCGACGTCCTCAAGCTTGGTGCCGCCGTCATACATGCGGAATTCGCCGTCGGTCGGCGTGTCCCACACGTCGCTGTTGTCGCCGAGCAGCGTGTATTCGACGCCCATCGACTCGAAGATGCGCTTCACTTCGCGCATATTGCCGACCGTGTAGCCGTCGAAGCCGCCGAGGAAGTTGATGCTGTTGTTCGGCTTGCGCTCCAGAGCCGGGGCCGTGCCGGCCTTGCCGTCCCAGAAATGCTCGAGCACGCCCTTGATGACATTGTCGTAGCCGGTGATGTGGCTGCCGACGAAAGCCGGGGTATGCGCGAAGGGAACGTCGAACTCCTGCGGAACCGAGCCCTTTTCCTTCGAGGTCTTGATGAAGGCGTTGAGGTCGTCGCCGATGACTTCCGCCATGCAGGTGGTGGAGACGGAGATCATCTTCGGCTTATACATATTGTAGGCGTTCGCCAAGCCGTCGATCATATTGTTGAGGCCGCCGAACACCGCCGCGTCTTCCGTCATGGAGGAGGAGACGCAGGAGGTCGGCTCCTTGAAGTGACGCGAGAAGTGCGAACGATAGTAGGCGACGCAGCCCTGCGAGCCATGGACGAAGGGCAGGGTGCTCTCGAAGCCGACGGCCGCGAAGACCGCGCCGAGCGGCTGGCAGGCCTTGGCCGGATTGACGGTCAGCGCTTCGCGGGCGAAGTTCTTTTCCTTATATTCTTCGGTCTTGGTCCACTCGCGAACGCGCTCGAGCTCGGCGTCCGCCACGGGGTTTTCGAAGTTCTTCTTCTTGTTCTCGAACATCTCCTTGTATTCCGGCTGGCGGAACAAATTAAAGTGGTCGAGAACGTTGTCAGCATTCTGTGGCATTCGGAGTTCCTCTCGTTTCCGCTAGCCGGTCTCGCCCCCAGGGGAGAGGCGAGACCTTTTTGTTACGGAGATCAGGCGGCCCAGGGAGCCTTGGCCATCTTCCAGACCGGCGAGTTGATCGCCATGTCCATGTCGCGCGCGAAGATCGCGAAGCCGTCGTAGCCGTGGTAGGGGCCCGAGTAGTCCCAGCTATGCATCTGACGGAAGGGCACGCCCATCTTCTGGAAGACGTACTTCTCCTTGATGCCCGAGCCGACGAGATCCGGCTGGATCTTCTCGACGAACTTCTCGAACTCGAAGCCCGTGACGTCGTCGTAGATCAGCGTGCCGTCTTTCACATAGTGGGACGTGCGCTGATAGTCGTCGTTGTGGCCGAACTCATAGCCCGTGCCCACGACTTCCATGCCGAGGTCTTCGTAAGCGCCGATGACGTGGCGCGGACGCAGGCCGCCGACGAACAGCATGACCTTCTTGCCTTCGAGGCGCGGACGATACTTCGCGATGACGGCGTCCATCAGCGGACGATATTTCGCGATGACGCGCTCCGCGCCTTCCTTGATCTTGTCGTCGAAGTGCGACGCGATCTTGCGCAGCGACTCTTCGATCTTGGACGGGCCAAAGAAGTTGTACTCGCACCACGGAATACCGTATTTCTCTTCCATGTGGCGGGAGATGTAGTTCATCGAACGGTAGCAGTGCAGAACATTCAGCTTCGCCTTCGGCGTCGCTTCGAGCTCAGCGATGGTGCCGTCGCCGGACCACTGCGCAACGACGCGCAGGCCCATTTCTTCGAGCAGAATGCGCGAAGACCAGGCGTCGCCGCCGATGTTGTAGTCGCCGATGATCGCGACGTCATAAGGCGTAGCCTCGAAGCGAGCGGGCTTGCCGTCCATCTTGTCGAACACCCAATCGCGAACCGCGTCGTTGGCGATATGGTGGCCGAGCGACTGCGACACGCCGCGGAAACCTTCGCAGCGGACCGGGACGATCGTCTTGCCTTCATATTCCTTCGACTTGGCCTTCGAGACGGCTTCGATATCGTCGCCGATGAGGCCGATCGGGCATTCGGACTGAACGGTGATGCCCTTGTTCAGCGGGAAGAGGACCTGAATTTCGTCCATGATCTGGGCGAGCTTCTTGTCGCCGCCGAACACGATGTCCTTCTCCTGGAAGTCGGAGGTGAACTGCATCGTGCCGAAAGTGTCGATGCCGGTCGTGCCGATGTAATAATTGCGGCGCGACGCCCAGGAATATTGGCCGCAGCCGACCGGGCCGTGCGAAATGTGGATCATGTCCTTGATCGGACCCCACACCACGCCCTTCGAACCGGCGTAGGCGCAGCCACGAATGGTCATGACGCCCGGAATGGATTTGATGTTCGACTTGACGCCGCAATCCGGCTTACCGTCTTCGAACGTGCCGAGGTGCTTGGCGCGACGCTTGGCGGTCTTTTCCGGATAAACCTTCAGGACTTCCTGAATGAGTTCCTTATTGCGGGCCTTGATGTCTTCGATGGATTCAGCTTGCGCCACACTCATGACGGAGGCCTTTCTAGAGGATGGTAGGCCCGGCTCTCGAAAGAGCCGGGCAGTTGGCGAAATTTAGGCGACCGACAGTTCCGCGGCGGTCTTGCCGACCTGGGACTCGTCGACGGCCTTCATGATGCCGTGCTCCATGAGCAGATCCTCGAGCTCGTCCATGGTGATGGGCGTCGGGATCGTGCCGTTGCCCGCATTGCCGTCCACGCGCTGGGCGAGGTTGCGGTAATGGGCGGCCTGCTGGGACTCGGGCGCATACTCGATGACCGTCATGCGGCGCAGCTCGGCGTGCTGAACGATATTGTCGCGCGGCACGAAGTAGATGAGCTTGGAGCCGAGCTTCTTGGCGAGGGACTCGGCAAGCTCGAGCTCCTTGTCCGTCTGACGCTCGTTGCAGACCAGCCCGCCCAGGCGCACGCCGCCGGAGTTGGCGTACTTCAAAATGCCCTTGGAGATGTTGTTGGCCGCATACATGGCCATCATCTCGCCGGACATGACGATGTAAATTTCCTGCGCCTTGTTCTCACGGATCGGCATCGCGAAGCCGCCGCACACCACGTCGCCGAGCACGTCATAGGAGACGTAGTCGACGCCTTCGTAAGCGCCGTTCTCTTCGAGGAAGTTGATCGAGGTGATAACGCCGCGACCCGCGCAGCCAACGCCCGGCTCCGGACCGCCGGACTCGACGCAGCGGATGTCCTGGTAGCCGACCTTCATCACGTCTTCGAGCTCGAGGTCCTCGACCGAACCGGCCTCAGCGGCGAGCGACAGGATGGTGTCCTGCGCCTTGGCGTGAAGGATCAGACGGGTCGAGTCGGCCTTGGGGTCGCAGCCAACGATGAGGATCTTCTTGCCCATCTCGGCGAGCGCCGCGAGGGTGTTCTGAGAGGTGGTCGACTTACCGATGCCACCCTTTCCGTAGAAAGCGATCTGTCGAAGCGACATTGCATTCTCCTTGTTTGGACCTAACATCATGATCGGCGCGCGCCACACGCATGCCGAAATTCACTCACTCTGCGACGAGGCGCGGGCGACCGGCGTTTCCCAATTGACTATTTGAACCGGCAGCCAAAAGCCTTGCGAGGTCTATTGCGCAAAGGGCGTGCCAGCTCGGTAACAAATGCTTAAGATATTGGATTTGCTTGAGTTAGGGTCGGCTCGGAGGGCGCTCTGACACGTGTGTCAAAGCCGACAGTGATGTTCGCAAGCGAACTGACAAACGCCAAAGCTCAGCTTCCCACAAGCGCCTCGGCATGTCGCTTGCTTGAAAAACGGGCAATCGCAACGTGTACGAGGTAAGGGAAATGCAGATCGGCGTGGAAATGTCGAAGGCGCTGGAGAACAAGCGGGTGTTCATTGTCGACGACAATGAGATCTTTCGCGCAGCGCTTCAGTTCATGTTGCACGACGAATTCGAGGCGCATGAAGTGGCGAGCACGGCGATCGCTTTCGAAAAGGGTAAGACGCAGCCGCCGGATCTCATTCTGCTCGCGGAAACTTTGCCGCAGGCCGAGGGATTGGCGCTTCTGGGCAAATTTCGGCAGGAGCAGCCTCAGGCGAAAATTCTGATCGTGGTCGAGCCGAACAACAATGCATTCGGTAAGGAATGCGTCGCGGCCGGCGCCCATGGCTTCATCGCCAAGCCGCTCAAGGTGGAGTTTGTTCGTCAGAAGGTGGACGCGATGCTTGGCCGCGGCACGGGCGGCGTGACAATTCCGCTGACTGTGCTCAATGTGCGGTGAGCGACGAGGAGGCGACAATGGAAACGGCGGTTGAGGAGGCCAAAGCGGACAATGCCAGCGCGGAAGCGGCCATCCGCGCCTGCGTCACGCGCTTCTACGAGAAAGGCGGCGCCGATCCCTTGCTTGGTCCCGTCTTCGAAAAGACGATCCCCGAGCTGGAGCCGCATCTGGAGATCGTCTCGAATTTCTGGTCGCATGCGCTTCTGGGAACGACGCGCTATCAGGGCACGCCCTTCGGCGTTCATGTGAAGCTGCCGATCGAAGTCGAACATTTTCCCCGCTGGTTGTCGCTTTTCACCGAGGCTGCGAAAGAGACGATGCCCGAGGAGCTGGCCTCGGCCGCGATCGCACGGGCGGAACATATGACGCAATGTTTCCAGTCGGGGTTGTTTCCGTTCAAGGATGCGGAGGGGAACCCGTCGAAGGATCCGGTGTAAGCGAATTTCCGTCATTGCGAGCGGAGCGAAGCAATCCAGCGCAGCTACGACGGCCCTGGATTGCTTCGTCGCTTCGCTCCTCGCAATGACGGTTCTGAATTTGTCCGCGCCGTGTCGGTTTCGGGTCCAGCGGTAACCTCGTCATTGCGAGCGAAGCGAAGCAATCCAGAGCAGCTACAGCGGCTCTGGATTGCTCTCGTCGCTCCGATCCTCGCGATGACGGCTCTGAGTTTGTCCGCGCTGTGCCGGGTTGGGGTCCAGCGCTTACATCGTCATTGCGAGCGAAGCGAAGCAATCCAGAGCAGCTACAACGGTCCTGGATTGCTTCGTCGCTCTGCTCCTCGCAATGACGGCTCTACGACAATGAAAAAAGCCGCCGGTTTGCCGGCGGCTTCTTTTCTTATGCGACGCTCAATCTCAAAGCTGCGGCACGATAATCAACCGCTCGACCGGCTTGCCCTCGGTGAAATGCGATTGGAAGATTTCGTCGATGTCGGCTTCCGTGCGCGGCGTATACCAAACGCCCTCCGGGTAAACGACCATCAGCGGGCCCGCGCGGCAAAAGCCGAGGCAACCGGTCGCCGTCACGGAAATATCGGGGTTGGGCTGCACATTGAGCTTTGCCTGCAGGCGGTCCCACAAGGGCTTTCCGCCGGAGGTCATGCAACTGCCGCGCGGATGTCCCGGCGGGCGCTGCTGAAAGCAAGTGAAGACGTGGTATTTGAAGACTTGCGGAAGATCCTCGATCATTCTCTCTCTTTCACTCAAGCGGCGACGGCGGCGAGATTGGATTGGGCCAGCTCGGCGGCAAAATCCGCAAGCTTGGCGTCGATGCGCTGGATATTTTGCTCGCGCAGGAATTTCTCCTCGTTGCGCGTCAGCTCGCCCTCGATCAAAGCCCAATGCGTGTCCGAGGAGCGCTTCATGATCTGGCGCGCGAAGCTGCGCTCCAACTGGTTGGTGAAGCGACAACCGAGGAAGAGGAAGTTGCGTCCCTTGCGGATGGTCTGCACCGAGTCCGGGATCGGCGTTTGGATGTCGATCTCTGTCAGCACTTCGACATAGTCGGAGTCGGACACGATGAAATTCGACGCAGGCGTCACGGCGCCAAGCGGTTCATAGACGAGCGTGCGCCATTTGAGCGTCTCGTCCGGCGCCTCCGCCGGGGCCTTGGCGCCGGAGCCGTCGCGGACGAATTCCTTCGTCGGCACGGCGGAGAGGTCGGCGCGGAACCAATTCACCCAGTCGCCGAAATGTTCGCTTTGCGTCACGCCCTGCACAAGCCCCCAATCGCTCCGCGCCGCCATGGATTTGACGACGAGATCGTCGTACCAGGCGTGCACGATCAACGGCAGTTGCTCTTGCGTCGCGAGCCATTTGTGAAAGGCGCTCGGCTCACACTCGACTGCAAAGGCCTTGGCCATCAGGCAGGTCAGCGTCTTGCGATGTTTGAAATTCTCGATATATTGCGAAGCCGCCGTGAGATTGTTGCGGATTTTATGCGGCACCGTCGCGCCAGCGACGAGTTGCTGCACGAGAATTTCGGGAAGCGACGGTGGCGCCGCCTCCCCGGGGAGGCCGGTTACGCCCGGCCCCAGATAAGGAATCACGTCGCCTCGACGAAAGGCCGTTACGATTTCACTGAGCATGTTTCAAATCCTCTCGCCAAGCGATCGACGTTGAGCCTTACTGCAGGACAGCCGCCTTCAGCGCCGTGACGTCGTCGGACGAAACGCGGAACACGCCGCGACCGCCGGTGAGCGCCTGGAAGCTGTTCGCGGCTTTCTCCGAGAGCTTCGTGAACCATTGCTCGGGCGTGAGGCTCGTCGGCCGATCCTGGATCTCGAGCACGCTGCCGTCATTGTTGAAACGGACGTGGATCAGGACTGTGTCTGTCATTTTTGTCTCCTTTGTCGGACTAAAAGCCGGAGCCGAAGCCCAGCAACTCCACGGTTACATTTTCGGCGCCGAGCGTGGCCTGACAGGCGAGACGTGACTTCGAACCGACGCCGACAATGGAGTCGAGCTTTTCATTTTCCGCGCGGGTGGTTTTCGACAGGCTCTTCCTGCCTTCCTGCACGAAGAGATGGCACGCGCCGCATTTCGCTTCGCCGCCGCATTTGCTGACGATCGGTTCGCCTGCCGCGAGAATGGCGTCGAGCAGACGGCTGCCGGTCGCGGCTTCAACGGTCTTGCCCGAAGGGAGAATAGTCACGGTAGGCATATTGTTACGCTCCTTGCGTGTTGGGGCCCATTGAGGCCGTTAAAGGTAAATGGCGGTTCCGGCGCCGACATTGATCGACGCGTCCTTCATCGTGCCCACGATGAAAGCGACCTGGTCTTCGGAGAGGTGGGCGTGGAAGGGCAGGGCGACGGCGCGGTCCGCGACTTTTTCGGTCACGAACAAATCGCCGCGCCGATAGCCGAGATCGAAGTAGTGACGTTGCAGATGCAACGGGCTCGAAAAGGCGGCCGCCTCGACATTTTCCTGACGCAAATCGTCGATGATCGAATCGCGGCTGGAGCGCGAGAAGCGCGTCCCGAGATGCACGACGTAAAGGAACCAGTGAACCTGATCGACCTCGGGCGCAATATAGGGATCCTTGATGCCCTCGAAGGAACGCACATATTCGAGGAAGTAGCGCTCGACGCGCTTGCGGCGCGCCAGCAGAAGCTCGATGCGGCGCAGTTGCGCGAGGCCGAGCGCGGCGGCAATGTCCGACAGACCAGCCTGCAAGGGCGGCCAGGCGCCGAGCACGACCGAGGAGCGCTCCTCGATCTTGCGATTGCGCAGCCGGCGCAGCATGGTGGCGGTATCATCATTGTCCGTGACGATCATCGCGCCTTCGCCGGAGATCAGTCCGCCGGGTTGTGAGAAGTCGAACAACGAACAATCGCCGAAGGAACCGACAATCTTGCCTTGGTAGATCGATCCGATCGCCTCGGTCGAATCCTCGATCAGCGCGAGATTATGCGCGGTCGCGATCTCACGCAGCGGACCCCAGGGAGCCGGATGGCCGTTGGTGTTGCCGGCGACAATGGCGCGGGTCTTTTCCGTGATCGCTTTGCGCGCCTTTTCCGGATCGAGCGTGCCCGCCCAATAGTCGATGTCGGCGAAGACCGGACGGGCGCCGCAGAGCGTGATCGCATGCGCGGTCTCGCGGAAGGAGTAGGAGGAAGCGATCACCTCGTCGCCGGCGCCGACGCCGATCGCGCGCAGGATCAGCAGCAGGCCGATCGTGCCGCTGGAAACGCAGACAGCATGTTTGCGGCCGATGTAGCGGGCGAACTCTTCCTCGAATTGATCGACGACGCCGCCCTGCGAGACGCGGGCGGATTGAAGAACGCCGAGAACCGCCTCGAGATCGGTTTGCGCAAGATCCGGATCGTTCAACGGCAGAAGAGTAGTCTTCATGCGGCGCCTCCATTGGGGGCGAGGGCGATGCCCGTCGCGCAGCCGGGATCCTGGGTGATTTTCCAGCAGTGATCGCGCCCGTCGACGAGATAGAGCGAGCAGTTCTCGTAGATGCGGAAGGGAGTCTCCTCGCGCATGTCGAGCGCGTCGCAGCGCGTGACCATCAGCCCCGGCGCAAGCTGGCGAATGGACGCGAGCGTCTGCGAGTCGGCGCTGGCCTTCACGAGCGCCGCGTCAATTTGTGCAACCTGCGCAGGGGCGAGAGTCATCTTATTCTCCTCCGATCTTTTTCGCTTCGACGGTGATCGGGAGAGAGGTGCCGGCCGCCATTTCCGGAAGTTTGAGCACCCAGCCATTCGCAAGCGTGACAGAGCCGCCCCACAGTTCGGGCCTCTCGACTTCGACGATCGGTTCCTCGAGATCCTTCTTTGGAACATAGGCCGAGAGGCTGCCTTCTGCGTCTCTGCGGATCATGACTTTCACGTTGCGCCTCTTTTGTTGGCGGGTTGCAAAGAGATTAATCAGGCTGGCTCAGGCAGGCTCGATTTCGTCCTCCAGGCAACCGATGACGAGCTGCGGCGAAAATTCGACGAGATAGATGACCATCTCCGTATCGACATGGGTTCCGATATTCACGATCTCACCCAAGTCGCCATTCTTGACCAGCAGCTCGTCCAGGGCGCGATCGGGGTACGAGCCATCATTGACGAGGTCGGTGGCGGCGCGCACACGCTGGCCCCAGTCATATCTCGCGCTCATCGGTCATCCTCTCTGTCGATCTCGACCATTTCCAGCTCTTTGCGTTTCATACCCACGCGATTGCCGGTAGATTCAAATTCTACGCCATAGATGTAGAACTGCTGCAGAAAGGTGCCGATATTGACGATGTAGCCAATCTCGCCCTTCTTCGCGAGAACTTCGCCAATGTCCTTTCCGGGGAAAGTGCCGTCGTTACGGATCGTGCGTTTCGCGCGCACCTTGTCGCCATAGTCGAAATAGGGCGGGCCATCGACCTCGACGTGATCGCTGTCTCTGCTGATATTTGTCATTGATCACTCCGCTTCTGCGTCATGATGACATTGGGGGGTGTTTCCAATCCGGCCGCCTTGCGCCGATCCCTTGCGCATTCGCGCACGAGCGGATCGTCGTCATCGACCAGCGCGCCGATAAAGTTGACGTCGGCTCTTTGCGCCACTTCGTAACGAATGCGCCAATCGCCGTCTTTGATCAGCGTTTCGAGGTCATCCGCTTCGAGGCGTTTGGCGGCTTCGAGACGCACGACCGGATCGTGGTCTCTCGTCAGGCGCATGAGCGCCTCTTGTGCGATGCGGCTTGCGATGACTCGCCGAACGCCCGCGTCTTCATCATTGATCATCAGAACGAGAAGGTCCGGCGGCAGCTTTTTCGCGACGGCCTGTCGCACCGCATAATCTTCGTCGTTGATCATCGGCAGCAGGTCGGTGCCCTCGAGGCGGAGCGCGATGCGGATGCGCACCTCGCGGTGCGGATCGTTGCGCAGGCGCAGAATGTAGCGGTTGGGGAGGCGGCGCGCGGCGCTCCAGCGAACGGCCTCCTCAGGATCGTCGAGCATCGCGGGCAGTAGAAAGATCTCCGCCGCCTTCGACGCGCAGGCCCGCACCTCGAAATAGCCGTGGGTGAGATAATTGCGCGCGAGATCGGGATTCCAGTCGAAGAAACGGTCGATGCGCCGGGCGTAGCGATCGTGCACGCAGGCGCGCAGCGGCTTGCAGCGCTCGGCGTTCAGGCGATCTTGATGGTCACAGTCCGCGCAATCGACGGCGTTTCCCTGCCAGTCGATTGCTTCGTCGATATCGTCAGTCGACATCTTCCAGCCCTCTGCGTTCGAGGACGCCGAGCAGCACTTTCGCGCCGATCTTGTCCGCCGGGTCGAGCTCCAGAAGCTTGTCGATCGCCGCGGCGCTTTCCTCGAAATCGCCGAGGCGCATGCTGAGATAGGCGTAGCCTTTCAGCGAGAACATGAAGAAGCGCGGGGCGATGGCGTCGTAGTCGCCGAAGGCGGCGTCTTGCGCCGTGACTTGCTGCCAGTCGAGCGGCAGCGAATTGTCGATCGCTGCGCGCGTCAGGCAGGATTCGGCGACGCCGAGACACTCCCTGAGGCGGCCCTTGTAGAAGTAGAAGCGGTAGAGGCCGATCAGCGTGGCCGGATGGGTCGGCGCGAGCGCGCGCGCCTCCATCAGATATTTATGCGCAACGTCATCCTGGTCGTAAGACAAGGCCGCGGCGTGCAAAAGGCGTTCGACCTCTTCCGGGAGCCCCTCTCCGAGGACGATGGAAGCAAGAAAGTCCTGCTCCGCTGCGCCTGTTTGCACTGCCGCGTCACGCGTCATGTCACACTCTCACGCCGTTTCCTCGAAGGCGGGAGCTTCGGTCTTGGATGAGCAACCGCAGCTCTTCGCCTTGGGATCGATGAAGGCGAAGCCCGTGGAGGTCGCCGTTTCCTTGAAGTCGATCGTCACGCCGTCGAGCAGCAGGCGGCTTTGCGCAGGCAAGAACATCTTGAACTGCGCATGCTGGAAAACCTGCTCGCCTTCTTTCGGCGCGGGCTCGACGGAGAATTCCGCCGACATGCCCGAGCAGCCGCCCGGCGACACGAGGAGACGAAGGCCATAGCCCGGCCCGCCGTCGAACATGACGAGACGGCGGATGAATTTTTCAGCGGCGGGGGTGAAGGCGATATTCATTAGGCGCTCGGCTGGTAGCGGGGGAGGGAGTTGTCGATGACGCAGGTGTCGTCCACCGGGCAGACGGCGACGCATTGCGGTACGTCGAAATAGCCGATGCATTCCGTGCATTTCTTGGGATTGATCACGAAAGTGCCGTTCTTCTCGGAGATGGCGACGTTCGGGCATTCCGCCTCGCAAGCCGAGCACGACGTGCATTGAGAAGCGACAATCTTGTAAGTCATGACCTGAGCTCCTTTGCTTGGCTTCGGAGCAAGCTCTTCGAGAGCTTGCTCCGACATCTCGATAAAGCGCGATTTGTTGTTCGATCGGGCGTTTCCGCCCGATCGGAAGCGCGCTACGCGTCCACGGAGACGAAGGCGCCCTGACGGATCGTGGCGTCGCCGCGTGTGACATGGGTGATCTCGCCGCTCTTGATCTTGGCGAGGTAGTCTTTGAAGTAGGCGATCGCCGACTGCTCGATGAACTCGTAGGCGTATTGATCCACGGGTTCGATGCCGGCCTTCAGCAGATCTTCCTTCGGGCAGTGGCCGATCTTGGCGACGAAGACCGCGGTGCAGTCGTTGATCGCGCGGATGACCGTTTCGAGCGCCTCTTCCTCGCCATAGCCGCCCTGGCAGTAGAGGTCGACGCGACGATGGCCGACGAATTTCGCCCCATTGCTGGAGAGTTCGTAAATCTGGAACTCGTCGGCGTGGCCGAAATGCTCGTTGATGCGGCCCGAGCCCTTGGTCGCGACGGCGACGAGGATTTTGAGATCCGCATTTTCGCCGGCGAGCGTTTCCAGCTCGGCGTTGCGCGCGGCGACTTTCGCCTGGCGCTCTTCCTCGACCTTCTCCTGATAGGCCTGACGCGCGGAGAGGTCGTAATTGACATCCATCTCCATGATCTTGTCGGTCGTGAATTCCGCGCTGCGGTCTTCGCCGAGCAGGCCCACCGCGTCGGCGCGGCACTGGCGGCAATGGCGCATCATGTTCATCTCGCCTTCGCAGCTATCCTGCAGCGCCTTCAGCTCCTGCGCGGACGGGCCGCGCTGGCCGTTGAGGCCGAAGACCGTGCCATGCTCGGGCGACGAGATGAGCGGCATGATGTTGTGCAGGAAGGCGCCGCGCGATTTCACCTCTCTGTTCACCGTCACGAGGTGGTCGTCGTTGATGCCCGGGATCATCACCGAGTTGACCTTGCAGAGGATGCCGTTGGCCGTCAGCATCTCGAGGCCCTTCAACTGACGATCGGTGAGGATCTTTGCAGCTTCCTTGCCGGTGACGCGCTTATGCTTCCAGAACACCCAGGGGTAGATCTCAGCGCCGATGTCCGGGTCCGTCATGTTGATCGTGATCGTGACGTGATCGACGTTGAACTTCTTGATCGTCTCGACATGGTCGGGCAGCGAGAGGCCATTGGTCGAGAGGCAGAGCTTGATGTCCGGAGCGGCTTCCGAGATCAGCTCGAAGGTCTTGAACGTCTTGCCGGGATTGGCGAGCGGGTCGCCGGGGCCGGCGATGCCGAGCACCGTCATCTGCGGAATGGCGGAGGCGACCGCGAGCACTTTCTTGGCGGCTTGCTCGGGGCTCAGCTTCTCGGAGACGACGCCGGGACGCGATTCATTGGCGCAGTCATATTTGCGGTTACAATAGTTGCACTGAATGTTGCAGGCCGGCGCGACGGCGACGTGCATGCGCGCATAGTGGTGGTGGGCTTCTTCGCTGTAGCAGGGGTGGTTCTTGACTTTCTCCCAGATTTCGGTGGGCATGTCGTTTTCGCCCGCGCCGGTGCCGCAGCTAGCTTTGCCGCTGCCGCCCGACGTGCCGCAGCCTTTGTGCTCGGCCATCTTCTGCATGATGTCGTCGAGTTGCGCGGGCGCGGAAGTGGGTTCGGCTTCATAGGTTTCGAAAGAGCGAGAGTCGTCCATTGCGTAATCCTCTCAAGCATTTTGTTGTGGTCCCCCCTGAAGGGGGCGTCTGGAACAATTCCAATGTCGGCCGTTGGCGTTGGCGGTTTGACCGCAACAAGCGTGCCATGGGTAAATATCTGCAGTAACTAATTGGAAATACGGTCGTAGAAGGTTTGGCTCGCCGCCTCGGAAAGGCGCGGCGAGTTGTCGCAAAGCCTTCGGAGAAATGTTCGCAAGGCGACATTCATTCGAGCGCGTCACCTGCACTCGAAATGGGCGCCAACGGAAGCGGCGCCGGGGACAATTTCGCGGCGCCTTCTTTGTTTTTATAATCGTTCCAATGACTAGGCAGCGTTCTGCAATAGCTTGATCTTCCAAGTTTTATCGAGGATTTCGGCGTTGGCGCGTTGCTTGCATATATGACGTGATGCACAACAACGCCTGTCATGAGGCTCCCATGGGTCTTGAACTCGGCGGCTCCATTGGCGCCCCTCCCCCGCGCACGATGGTTTCCGGCGAAACCGCGCTGGTCGGTATCTACGAAATCTCGAAACTGCTCGCGTCGCCGAACCGGTTGGAGAATGTGCTCGCGGGCGTCTTGACGCTTCTCTCCAGCTTTCTCGACATGCGGCATGGGCTGATCGCGCTGCTCGATTCAAAAGGCGCGCCCGAGGTTGTCGTCGGCTCGGGGTGGAGCGAGGGCGCGGCGAAAGTGTTTTTCGATCGGCTGCCCGAACGCGCCGTCGGGCAGATCGTTGCAACGAAAATGCCGGTCGTCGTCGACGACGTCGCGACGTCGCCGCTCTTCGAAGGGATGGACCTCGCCGACTGGGGAAACGAAGACGGCCAGTCCTTTTCGATGATCGGCGTGCCGATCAAGGATGGCGACGCCGTTGTCGGCACGCTGACCGTCGATCGGGCGCGCAACACGCGCTCGTCGGTGCTCTTCGATCACGACGTGCGCTTTCTCACCATGATCGCCAATCTGGTCGGTCAGACGCTGCGACTTCACAAGCTCATCGCGCGCGATCGCGAAAGGCTGATGATCGAAAGCGCCTGGCGCGAAAAATCCGCCATTCCGCCCGAAGTGAAGGCCGAAGGGCTCAAGGGCATCGTCGGCGACAGTCCCGCAGTACGCGCGGTGGTCGAGAAAATTCGCATCGTCGCCAAGGCCAAATCGACGGTTCTGCTGCGCGGCGAATCCGGCACCGGCAAGGAGTTGTTCGCCGCGGCGATCCACGATCAATCGCCACGGCGCAACAAGCCCTTCGTCAAGCTCAATTGCGCGGCCTTGCCCGAGAGCGTGCTGGAATCCGAGCTTTTCGGCCATGAGCGCGGCGCCTTCACCGGCGCGGCCAATATGCGCAAGGGCCGCTTCGAACTGGCCGACGGCGGCACGCTGTTTCTCGATGAGATCGGCGAGATCACGCCGGCCTTCCAGGCAAAGCTTCTGCGCGTGCTGCAGGAGGGCGAATTCGAGCGCGTCGGCGGCGCGCGCACGTTGAAAGTCGACGTTCGTCTCGTTTGCGCGACCAACCGCAATCTCGAAGAAGCAGTGCAGCGCGGCGAATTCCGCGCCGACCTCTACTATCGCATCAGCGTCGTGCCGATCTTTCTGCCGCCGCTGCGCGATCGAAAGGGCGACCTCGATCTTTTGGCCAATGAGTTCCTGCGCCGCTTCAACACGGAGCAGGGCGGCAAGCTGAAGCTCTCCGAATCCGCGATGAGCGTGCTCAACGAATGCGGCTTCCCCGGCAATATTCGCGAGCTGGAGAACTGCATCTATCGCACGGCGACGCTCGCCCATGGCGACATCATCATCGACAAGGATTTCTCCTGCCGCAAGGACGGCTGTCTTTCCTCCATCCTCTGGAGCGGATCGTCGTCGAAATGGCCGACGGGGGTGACGCCGCTGCCGATCGTCGCGCCGCAGCCGGTGCGACCGCCCGCGCCGCCGCCGCCCGCCGAGGCGCCGAGCGTTTGCGCGCCGGCTCCTGGCGACACCTGCCCTGGCGCTGAGAACTGCACGGTCATCGAGAAAGACCCGCGCACCGATTACGAGAAGCTCGTGGACGCGATGGAGCGCGCCGGCTGGGTGAAGGCGAAGGCGGCGCGTCTTCTCGGCCTCACGCCGCGCCAGATAGGCTATGCGCTGCAGAAGCATGGAATAGAGGTCAAGAAGTTCTAGCGCGTCGTCACAACCGCGGCCGATGACCTAACGCCGCTCCGCTCTACATTCACGTTCAGTTCGAGCGGCAGGGGCGTTTCATGGAAAGTTCGGTCTACAAAATTGTCGAACTCGTCGGCACCTCGCCAGACAGCGTCGAAGGGGCGATTGGCACGGCGATACAGCGCGCCGGATTGACCTTGCGCAACCTTCAGTGGTTCGAGGTCGTGCAGATCCGCGGCCGCATCGACAAGGGCAATGTGGAGACATATCAGGTGACGATAAAGGTCGGCTTCACGCACGACCGCGAGACCGAATAATATTGGTTCGGCGCCATCCCCGACGCTCGCGCCGTTTGGACACACAGGAAAATCACCGCCGTCATTGCGAGGAGGCGAAGCCGACGAAACAATCGAGGGCCTCCCTGGATTGCTTCGCTTCGCTCGCAATGACGGGCTCTGGGCGTGCCGGCCTTCGTGGCGATCCGCTTGATTGGTTCAGTGTCATTCCCGACGCTCGCGCAGCGAGCGATCGGGAATCCAGAGCAACACGAGCTACGATGGCTCTGGATTCCCGGTCGGGCCTTCGGCCCGCCGGGAATGACCAAGCTCCATGAGAGCGTTCAAACGAAAATGGTATGAATGTCGCAAAACGCCGCGTTAATGCCCGCGGCTCTTACCATTGCCGATATTCGTCCAAAAGCGCGTGCCCGCGGCAATGATTTCCTGCGTGTCGGAGAGCATGCGGCGTGCGTCTTCGGTGGCCATTTCCATATGTTTGACCGTCCAATTCTGGAAAATGTTGGCGGTTTCCGTGAAAGATTTGGCCGCGGTCAGCTTATTGGCGAAATCGGCCGCAATGGAAGCCTCGCTCTGCATCCGGTCGAGCCATTTGCGGTTGGAGTCCTGAATGCGGTCCCAGAACTGAGTCTGGGCGTCGGTAAAATCCTCGATCCGTTGCCGTCCCTCGCTCATAATGTCCGAAGCCGCCCTCGTGGCGCCGCCGCGTTCTCCCCGGCGCTCCTCTTGCTGGGTCATTTTGCGCTCCCGTTCTCGAGTTTTCATGGCCAGCCGCCCCGGCAAGGCTATATAGGTCGGGCGCCATAAGGAGCCTCCCCGGCGCGCCACTTTCTTTTGCGGCGCGGGAGGGTTCTTTCGCGCATGCGCACTCGACAAACGCCGCCCCCTGCTGTAAGGGGAGCAGCCTCAACTAAAACAGCGTTCCGAAACGCTCGTCGGCCGAAAGGCTACAGACGAAACGGCAGGAGTTTTTTATGAACATCATCGAGCAGCTCGAGGCCGAACAGGCCGCCAAGCTCATCGAAGGGAAGGCGATCCCCGACTTTCGTCCTGGCGACACGGTCATCGTGAACGTGAAGGTGAAGGAAGGCGACCGCAGCCGCGTGCAGGCCTATGAGGGCGTCGTGATCGCCCGCAACGGCGGCGGCCTCAATGAGAGCTTCACCGTCCGCAAGATTTCCTACGGCGAGGGCGTCGAGCGCGTCTTCCCGGTCCATGCGCCCCTGATCGATTCGATCAAGGTGGTCCGCCGCGGCAAGGTCCGCCGCGCCAAGCTCTATTATCTGCGCGATCGTCGCGGCAAGTCGGCCCGCATCGCCGAGCGCGTCGAGACCAAGCCCAAGGCCGCGAGCGAGTAATCCTTACGGATTACGAGACTATTTTCCGCCGCCCGGCGCCGAGAGGCTCCGGGCGGTTTTGTTTTGGGCGATGCGGTCCCTCTCCCCGCTTGCGGGGAGAGGAGCAGAGCGTGGCCGTCATGCGGCGTTGAGGGGCAAACCGGAACTACGACAAGGCTGGGCGCGAGCCGCCTCCCTCCCCCTTGCGGGGAGGGATCAAGGGTGGGGGTCGTCTCAGTGATGAGAATGCGGCGCGGCTGCCGCCGCCTATTTGTCCAACGGCCCGTTCAAAATCCAACGATGCCCAAACGGATCGCGCAGCGTCGCGTAACGCGTGCCCCAAAAGGAATTCGTCGGCTGCGTTTCGATCTTCGCGCCGAGCTTGGCGGCGCGGGAGCAGGTGTCGTCGACTTGCTTGCCCGTGTCATATTCCAGGCTGATCGAGACGGTGGCGCTGTCGCCGGGCATGGGGACGCGCGTCTGGCCGAGTTCGGGAAAGAAATCCGCGAGCATCACCGAGGCGCCGTTGATCAGCAATTCACAATGGGCGATGCGCATGCCGTCGACCGAGGGCATCAGCGCGCGCTGCTTGGCGTCGAAGGCGCCTGTATAGAAGGCGATGGCCGCGGCCGCCGGGCTGACGGTAAGGTAAGGCGCAACCCTCGGTCTGTTCATCAGGCTTCCTCCGGCGGGACGTCGAGCGCGTCGCCCCATTCTTTCCTGCGAATGCTTTCATAGCGAGCCTTATCGCGCTTTGGCAGGAAAATTTCCGTCGATCCATTCGCGTCGCAGAGCTTTACAGTAACGCCAGCCTTGTTGTGGCGCGGGGGCGCGAGGATGCGCGCCTTGGCGCTTTCGCCCTGGCGCGCCGCTATGAGGTAGCTGTATTTCTCGTCTTCGAACGGCGCCGCTGCGCCTTTCAGCAATTTATGTTCTCTGGAGCGCGGCAGCCGCACCGCGAAGTGGCACCAGTCCGGAGCCGCGAGCGGGCAGGGGCGCGTATGGGCGCAAGGCGCGAGGATGGTCGCGCCTTGCGCGATCAGCCGCGCGCGCACGCCCATCAGCCTTTGGTGATCGCGCGGCGTCCCCGGCTCAAGGATAAATAGCGCGCCGCCGGTCCGCGCCCAAAGCCTGTCGGTGACGCCGGGCAAATCGGCGTCGCCGAGTTCGGTCAGCGCATAACCGACGGTAACGAGGTCGAACTTGTCTTCGAGGTTCGGCAGGCGCGTCATGTCGCCGGCGACAGCCTTGGCCGCGGTCAGCAACCCGGCCTCGGCGGCGAGGCTCTCCACCATCGCCAGAAAGGCGCGGCTGCTGTCGACCATCTCGATGCGATCGAGCGCCGGCCACACCGCGCTGGCGGCGTAGCTTGCCGCGCCCAGCCCGCAGCCGACGTCGAGCAGGCTCTTCGGCGAAAAGCCGGGTTGCTCCTCGGCAAGCCGATCCAACGCCGTGACGGCCGCGGCGTAAGTCGCGGGCATTCTCGTGAGCGCATAGGCGAGCGCATCGGTCTCGTCGCGGATCGCCGCATTCGTGGGCTTATGGGCGCGATAGCTCGCGGAAAGACGCTCGGCGCTCTCGGCCAGCGCCTTGCGCGGCCGGCGCTCCAATTGCGCCGCAAGCGCCGCGGCGAGTCCGGCGGGCAAAGCGGGGGAGGTCACGAGTCAACCCCGGGAATCCCGGGCGTGAGCGAATCCCTCGCCTTCACGGGGAGGCTGGCGCGCGAAGCGCGGCTGGTGGGGTTCGGTCCCAGCCGCAGCCGTTGCGGCTTTGGCCCCACCCGGCGGCCTGCGGCCGCCGACCTCCCCGTAAAGGGGAGGTATGGGGTCCCTCCTCGCCAGACTGCCATTTGCCCAATCGGGAGGGGATGCGAACGCTCTTCCATGGCGCTTGCGTTACGGTTAGAAGACCCTCAATTCAAGTGGGGCCGCAAGAGCGGCGTTAAGGAAAGACCATGTCCAATTCGACCGGGCCGCGCACGCTTTACGACAAGATCTGGGACGACCATGTCGTCGACCGCCAGGATGACGGCGCCTGCCTGCTCTATATCGACCGCCACCTCATCCATGAGGTGACGAGCCCTCAGGCGTTCGAAGGCCTGCGCATGTCGGGCCGTAAGGTCCGCGCGCCGCAGAAGACGCTGGCCGTGGTCGACCACAATGTGCCGACCACCGACCGTTCGCTCCCGATCGAAGACCCGGAGAGCAAGGCGCAGGTCGAGCAGCTCGCGGTCAACGCCAAGGAATTCGGCGTCGAATATTACAATGAGCACGACCATCGTCAGGGCGTCGTCCATATCGTCGGGCCGGAGCAGGGTTTCACCCTGCCGGGCATGACCATCGTCTGCGGCGACAGCCACACCTCGACGCATGGCGCCTTTGGCGCGCTGGCGCATGGCATCGGCACCTCCGAGGTCGAGCATGTGCTCGCGACCCAGACGCTGATCCAGAAGAAGGCCGCGAACATGCTGGTGCAGGTCGACGGCAAGCTCGCCGACGGCGCCACAGCCAAGGACATCATTCTCGCAATCATCGGCGAGATCGGCACGGCCGGCGGCACCGGCCATGTCATCGAATTCGCCGGCGAAGCCATCCGCGACCTTTCGATGGAAGGCCGCATGACTGTCTGCAACATGACGATCGAGGGCGGCGCCCGCGCCGGCCTCATTGCGCCGGACGAGAAGACCTTCGCCTATCTCAAGGATCGCCCGAAGGGACCCAAGGGCGAGGCCTTCGACATGGCGCGCAAATATTGGGAGACCCTCTACACCGACGCGGGCGCCCATTTCGACAAGATCGTGAAGCTCGACGCCGCCAATCTGCCGCCGATCGTCACCTGGGGCACGAGCCCCGAGGATGTCGCCCGCATCGACGGCCGCGTGCCGACCCCCGATTCAGCGAAGAGCCCGCAAAAGCGCGCCGCGATCGAGCGCGCGCTCGCCTATATGGGCCTCGCGGGCGGGGAGAAGATGACCGACATCGAGATCGACCGCGTCTTCATCGGCTCCTGCACCAACGGCCGCATCGAGGACCTTCGCGCCGCCGCGAAGATGGTCGAGGGCAAGAAGGTCGCCGAGCGCGTCAACGCCATGGTCGTGCCGGGCTCTGGGCTCGTGAAGGAACAGGCGGAGGCCGAGGGGCTCGATAAGATCTTCCTGGCCGCCGGCTTCGAATGGCGCGAGCCGGGCTGCTCCATGTGCCTCGCCATGAATCCGGACCGCCTGGCGCCGGGCGAGCGCTGCGCCTCGACTTCGAACCGCAATTTCGAAGGCCGTCAGGGCTTCAAGGGCCGCACCCATCTCGTCTCCCCCGCCATGGCGGCGGCGGCGGCGATCGCCGGGCGGTTCGTCGACGTGCGTAACTGGGGATAAGCGGCGCCATCTCCGTTTGAACAGCTCGCGAGGGGCTTGGTCATTCCCGGCGGGCTGAAAGCCCGACCGGGAATCCAGAACCACAAGAGCGCTGGTTCGGCTCTGGATTCCCGATCGCTCGCTTTGCGAGCGTCGGGAATGACTTAGGCGGCCGCGCGCACGCGGTTGCGGCCCGCGGATTTCGCAGCATAAAGCGAATGATCGGCGCGTCTGAGGACGGCCTCGGCGTTCTTGTCGGCAGGGTCCGACGCGGCGACGCCGATGCTCGTCGTCACCGTGAGGCGGTTCCCTTCGTGCAGGAAAACCGCGAGTTCGATGGCGTTGCGCAGACGTTCCGCCATAACCAACGACTCTTCGAGCGTCTGCTCGACGATCAGAACAACCAGCTCGTCGCCGCCGAGCCGGCCGATGGCGCAATTCACGGAGCCAGCGGTCTGGCGCGCAATCTCGACCACTTGCGCGATGACGGCGTCGCCGGCGGCATGTCCGTGATTGTCGTTGATCGCCTTGAAGCGATCGATGTCGATGACGATCGCGCAGAATTTATCTTTCTCTCTGCGTTCTGCGAAAGCCTTGTCGGCAAATTCCGTAACCCCGCGCCGGTTGAGCGCGCCGCTCAGCGGGTCCGTGCGCACCAGCTTCTCAAGCTCGAGGCGCATTTCTTCGAGGCGCATGGAAAAACGCGCAATCGTCCAAACCATCCAGGGCGCGAGCATCAGCGGGATGACGACCGCCCGAATGAGCGATGGGCCCATTGGCGTGCCCGCCCAAAGGCTGCTGACCACGACGACGGCGATTGCAACCGTGATGGCGATCGCCGTGAAAGCGCAGACCAGGCGTATCGATTCTTTCTTGGTGCGCGGCTCGAAGAGACGTCTTGCGCCTTTGAGCATGCTGAACTCCGCAAACACTGGGAAATTTTCCCGGATAGAGCGCGTTACTCTGGCGAGAGAATCCTTAATCGTCTCGAAAGTGCTTCATTAAATTGTTGCGAAAACTGAGGAGTTGTTTCGTCACGGGAGAAAATGGCATAGTTCGAATCATGGCTGATGCATCACTTGAATGGGCGCAATTAAGCGCGCCGACGCTTGCTGAAATCGAAGCGCTCGCTGACGCGGCCTTTGCGGCGTTGCCCGAGAAATTCACCCGCCTCTGCGAAGGCGTTGTGTTCCACGTCGAAGACTTCCCCGACGAGGAGACGCTCGACGAGATGGAGTGCGAGACAGAATTCGATCTTCTCGGGCTCTTCCGCGGAAAGGGCCTGCCGGATGGCGCGCATCTCGCCGAGACCGGCGCCGAGCCCAACATGGTCTGGCTGTACCGTCGGCCGATCCTGGATTTTTGGGCGGAGAGCGAGGACACGCTCGGCGACATCATCACCCATGTGCTCGTGCATGAGATTGGCCACCATTTTGGCCTTTCCGACGCGGATATGGAAGAAATCGAGCGCGGCGCGGTTCTGTAGATTCTCCGGCGCAGTCAAAAGCGTGTCAGGAGAGGCCGAACGCGTCGAGCGTCGGCTTCACGGATGGCGGCGTCGCGGGGAGGAACTCGGCCAGCGCCTATTGCGCTTGTAGCCGGGAGAGAATCTCGCTCGCGTCGACCGGCCGGCTAAAACGGAATCCCTGGAAGAAGTGGACGCCCGCCCCGTGGAGAAATTGCTGCTGCTCGGCGGTTTCGACGCCTTCCGCGGTGATATGCATGCCAAGCGCACGCCCGATGTTCACGATGGCGTGGATGATGACGGCGCTCGCCGAGCCCGATTCGATATGCGAGACAAACATCCTGTCGACCTTCAACTTGTCGAAGGGAAGCGACAATAAATAACTGAGACCGGAGTGGCCGGAGCCGAAGTCGTCGAGCGCGATGCGCACGCCGTGATTTTGGAGAACGAGCATTTTCGCCCGCGCCAGATCGAGGTCGACGACCGCCAAAGTCTCCGTGAGTTCGAGCTCCAGCCGTGACGGCTCCAAGCCCGTTTCAGCCAGAATTTTCAGGACGGCCTCGGGAAATCGCTCTTCTTTGAATTGGCGTGGCGAAACATTGACCGACACGATGACGCCCGGCCAATTGCGGGCGTCGAGACAGGCTTGCCGCAGCACGAAAAGACCAAGCTGATTGATCAGCCCGGTTTCCTCCGCGATCGCGATGAAGTCTGACGGCGGCGTCTCGCCGCGAACAGGGTGGCGCCAGCGACAGAGCGCCTCGACGCCGACCATTGTTTCGCCCTTCGAGTCGATGATCGGCTGATAGAGGAGTCGGAAATCGCCGTCTTTCAGAGAGCGGCGCATGTCCCTCGCCATCCGTCCGTGATCACGCGTCTTCCGGCGTAGGAAACCAAACATGAGAAGCCCGTCCAAGGTAACGCAGCGCAAATCATCCGCCAATTGACGCGATCTACCATTTGCGCGGCGTGAATGGCGAGGCGGATTTAAAATTGACCGCGCGTCGGCGCAGCGAACATCCCATCGGCCGCAGATGGGGCTGGGTCAGGATACAGCTTTATTCTCGCCGTCTGGGCTCCGTTGGTGAGAACGACGCCATCGCTCTCGATCGCGGAGACGGTCCAGGAGTCGATCGTTTCGCCGATCTTCTTCCAGAAGCCGTCGGGCGACTCGGGCGAGGTGACAAAAGCCTGCGTCTCATTCTTATTCTTGACGATCGCGCTGACCGTCAATCCGGGGGGCGCCGCGGCCATTTCAGCCGCCATCGGCGCCGCCGCCTTCGCGCTCTTCGGCGCGGGCTTGCGGTTCTTCGAGAAAATCGGCCGCGATAGTGTCTCCGTGTCGGCGCTTGCCGGCTTGGGCGGCGCGAGCTCGGCGACAGAAAGGGTCGGCGGCGTCCAGTCGGGGGCGGAGACGGTTGCCTCCGAACCGATCGGCCCGAGGAATGCGAATGCGGCAAACAGCGCCGCGAGGAGAGTAGCCGCCGCGAGGACCGCCAGCATGATCGCCGACAAGGGCGAGAGGCGGGCTTTCTGAATCGGCGCGACGAACAGGCTCGAGCGGCCGACGAACTCCTTAAGGCTTTGCGCGAGTTGGTCGGGTCTCATTGGCGGCCCTTCTGCGGCGCGCCGCCGAACACGTCGAACTGAGCCTCGATCTCCGTTTCGCCCTGTTGCGGCGCGCCCCACATCATCGCCTGGTTGCGCAGCGTCGCGGCGGCGATGATCATCAAAGGCGGCTCGCCTTCGAGCGCGCGCGCCAGCGCATGCAGATTCTCATAGCTGCCGACGACGTCGAGGCGCGCGCCGACGAGCGTGACGCCCTGGAACGGTTTCTCCGGCAGCATCTGGATCGACCTGACGGTGACTTGCGCGCTCTCGGCGATCGATTTGAGGCGCGCCTGCAAATTGGCGTTGATGACGCCTTCGCTCTCTCCGTCGAAAAGCTCGCCGCGGCCATTGGTGTCGGCCACCTGCCGCGCGTAATCTTGAATCTGCCCCTCGTGCAGCGCGACCGCTTCGTAACGCGCGAGCGTCTGGCGGCGCTCGGCAATCGCTTCGGCGCCATCGGCGATCATGCGGCGCGCCGGCTCGATGAAGAGGAGGTAGAAGAGCGCAAGGGCCAGCAGATTGACGCCGACGAATAAAGCGCGTCCCCCTCTAGGGCTGCGAAGTAAATCCCGCCAGCTCATTTCGTGGACCCCGGCTTTTTCTCGAACTTCACCTGAAGCGAAAAGCCCTCGCGCTTTTCACGCGGGTCGGGGGTGATGGGGGCCGTCAAACCAGCATCCGCGAAGAGGGGCGATTTGTTGAAGAGCGCCGGCAGGCCGACGGCCGAATCGGCGAAGCCGACAAGGTCGATGGTTTTGTCATTCGGCTTCGTCTCGCTGAAGCGAAAATCGGTGGCGTAGGCTCCGTCCGGCATAACGCGCGCCACTTCTTCCCAGAGATCGGCGAATAGCGGTTCGTCGCGCCGCGCCTTGCGCAACACCGCAAGGAGGCGGCTCTCCGCCGAGGCGCGATCGACAACCTGTCGCACTTTCGCCGCGCGCGCGGACATCTCCTGAATCTTTGCGTCGAGCTCGTCATTGAGTGCGGACTGCCGCCACAGCGTCGCGCCGAAGCCCGCGGAGAGGAGGAGGGCGGTCGCCGCGGATAGGCCGATCGCGATATTGCGAAAGGAGTGGGAGACTTCTGTCTTGCCGCCGATGACGATCGACGGCGCTTCGGCCGTGGCGTCGCGCAACCCGACCGGCTTGATGACGGATATATCGCCTGGCGCGAGGCCGGCGGCCGCAATCGCGCCGTCGATGAAGTCGCGGCGCAAGATCCACAGGCTCACCCGCAGCTTGTCCGCCGACGCCGGATGCGCGGCGATCGTGTGGCCGTAGACGACGTCGGCGAGCCGGAACGGCGTCTTCCGCTCTATATCGGCGATCAGCAGCCTCGGGAGATTGGCCTGAGCGACGGCAGGGATGTCGAAGCGGCGCACGAAGAAGGCAGAACCGTCGATCTCCAGCCTGATCCGCGCGGCCTGACGGGCGACGCCGCGGCGCGCCAGCGCTTCGTCCAATGACGACGCCGCGATTTCGTCGGCGGAGAGGCTCCAAAGCGGCGCGCCGCGGGCGTCGAGGAGCCAGAGGTTTCGCTCCCCAGCCCTGAGAACGAGCTGACGATCGCCCCGGTCGGTCAGCCAGGCGAGCGTCTCGGGCGGAAAGAAGGCGAAAAACTCGCGTCGGTACCAAGCGAAAAAGCGGTCGGCCGCCGGCTTGAGCGCGCCTTCGACGACATCTCGCGTCCAGAACTCGCTTGGCAAGGACAGGAGACTCCGGAGCAGAGTGACGATAACCCGGTGCGGCCATGACCGCCTGGGTCCGAGCTTGCAACGAAAGCTCTACTCCACAAAAGGCGCGGTCTTCAACCGCGCGCGACGCTGCTCTCGCGTCTCGGCGGACGCGGCGTTATGCGTCGCCCCGACGATCGCGCCCAGCGCCGACGCCGTGAAGGTCATGGGGCCGCCGAAGGGTTTGCGTTTCGAGAAAGGCTCGAAATGGTCTGCGGCGAGGATCGCGGCGTTTTCCGGAAGCCCGCCGGGCGGGTCGAAGCCCGGCCGCAAAGGCTCGTAAGGCCGGGATACCGGGGCATAGGGGAAAAGCCGGGCGGGCGTATCGACGGCAAGAGTGGGGGCTGCCCCGGCGCCCTTTGCCGAGGCCACCATCTCGACTCCGAGCGCCATCGGCGTGAAGACGACGGCTTGGTCTTGCGTCGCATAGCCGAGCGCGTCGCCCGCTTGGGGGTCTGTTCGGCTCGCCGTGCACAGGCGGAAACGCATCCGGCAGTCTGCGCTCGAATCGAAGCGCGGCGCGAGCGCGCGGAGCTGCAATTGCGCATTGGCGAATGCGCCGGCGCATTCCCGATCGGTGAAGGCGCCCGAAGCGGCGCAAGCCTCGCGCGTGGCGAAAAAGTAGGTCTTGCCAATTGTCGCCGCTTCGGCGGTCGGCGCAGAAAGCGCCAGAAGCGCGACGCAAGCGCCTTTGAATCCATAGGTTCGCCATGTCTGGCGGGGATTCGCGGCGATCGACGTTCGAGCGCTGGACATCGGTGGGATCGTTCGACCTAGGCTCAGGCTAAAGGCGCAATTTAACCCAGAATAGGACATTCCGGCGTCGAAAGCTCTCGAATTCGTCCTTATTGCGAAGATCGCCATCTATCGCTAGTGCTTGGTCCGGTGTTGATCCAGCGAAGGGTCGTCGATGGCGGCGCAGACCGAATTTCCGGGGCAGGCCGCGCATTCCGGGCCCAATGCCTGGCCGGACGCGAACAGCCCCGAATTCGCCGAGGCCTTCGGCGCCTTCATCCTGCGTGAAAAGGCGATCGACGAACTTGCTCTGCAGCGCTCGCAGCGCGCGGCTTTGCAAAGCGGCGAACGATTCGATCATGTGCTGACGAAGCTCGGCCTCGTTTCGGAAGTCGATCTGTGCGGGCATTTGGGGAAATTCCTCGGCATTCCGCAACTGGAGCCCAGCGAGATTCCGATGGAGCCGCCGCTGCGCGCGGAGATCCCGGAAAAATTCATCCACGCCAACCGGCTGTTGCCGCTCGCGGTCGATGGGCGGCGTCTGCGGCTCGCGGTGACCGATCCGCTCGATCTCGAGCCGGTTCAGGCGCTGTCCTATTCCACAGGCTATGAGATCGAGCTGAGACTCGCGACCCCGGCGCAATTCGACAAAGCGTGGTCGTCTCTCTATGGCGCAAAGCAGGATGGCGTCTCGCTCGTTGATAATGACGCCCGCGCAAATGACGCGAGCGAATTCGACCTTCAGCGTCTGCGCGACATCGCCAATGAGGCGCCCGTCGTGCGCCGCGTCAATCAGATCATCGGCGACGCCATCGAAGCGCGCGCGTCGGATATCCACATCGAGCCGTCGCTCGAAGCCGTGCAAGTGCGCTATCGTATCGACGGCGCCTTGCGGACGGCCGAGACTCTGCCCCCGGGCCTCAAGGCTGCCATCGCCTCGCGCATAAAAATCATGGCGCGGCTCGACATTGCCGAGCGCCGCCTGCCGCAGGACGGGCGTATCAAGCTCGCTATTCGCGGCGTCGACATCGATTTTCGCGTCTCCACCCTGCCGACGGCGCATGGCGAAAGCATCGTGCTGCGCATTCTCGACCGCAGCCAGATCGCGCTCGATTTCGACAAGCTCGGCTTCGAGCCGCAGACGACCGAGCAATTGCGCAAGGTGATGCGCAATCCCAACGGCATCGTGCTCGTCACCGGCCCGACCGGCAGCGGCAAAACGACGACGCTCTACACGGCGCTCAAGGAGCTGACGACGCCCGACGTGAAGGTTTTCACCGTCGAGGACCCGATCGAATATCAGCTTGCCGGCGTCAATCAGGTGCAGGTGCAGCCTGGGATCGGACTCGACTTTCCCAATACGCTGCGCGCCATTCTGCGCCAGGACCCCGACGTGATCATGATCGGCGAGATTCGCGACGCCGAGACCGCGAAGATCGCCATTCAGGCGTCGCTCACCGGCCATCTCGTCTTCTCGACTCTGCACACCAACAGCGCGGCGGCCTCGATCACGCGTCTCATCGACATGGGGGTCGAGAATTACCTCATCGCCTCGACCGTGAAGGCGGTGCTGGCCCAGCGTCTCGTGCGCCGCCTCTGCCAATGCGCGGGCCCCTTAGAGACTCGCGCGCAGGTCCGCGCGCAATTCGCTGGAGAGCCTTTCGCCAAAGGGCCCGACAGACTCTCATCGCCCAGGGGCTGCCCGAATTGCCGCAACCTCGGCTACACGGGTCGCTCCACCATCGCGGAGCTTCTCATCATGAATGACCGTATGCAGCGGCTCGTTTGTGAGAGCGCGCCCGACGCGCAGCTCGAAGCGGCGGCGCGCGAAGCCGGCATGACCACCATGTATCAGTGCGGCATGACCAAAGCCTGGCGCGGCGAGACGACGATCGAGGAAGTCGCACGCGTCACGCGAATGGATTGACGCTCATGCCGATGTTCAAATATCGCGCCTATAGCGGCTCGGGTGATTTGCTCGAAGGCGAGATCGAAGCGCGCACGGTCGCGGAAGCCGAGGACGCGCTGTTTCAGCGCGGCGTCACGCCTTTTGAGACGCGCGCCGCCAAGACAGAAGGCGCGGCGCGGCTGACGCAAATCTCCTTCGGCAAGCGCGGACCGAACGCGGCGCAGATCGCCTCCTTCACGCGCGAATTTGCCACTCTGGAGCAGGCGGACGTGCCGCTGGATCAGAGTCTGCGCATCCTCTCGGCGCAAAGCCCGACGCCGGCGCTACGTGAACTGGCGCAGGAGATTCTGGCGCGCATCGTCGACGGCGCCTCGCTCTCCGACGCCTTGTCGCGGCGCCCCGACATTTTCGGCCAGGAATATGTGAATGTCGTGCGAGAGGGCGAGACCGTCGGCAAGGTCGGCCCCGCGCTTTCGGACCTCGCCGAAATGCTGGAGCGCCGGCTGGAGTTGAAGGCGCGGGTGCAGAGCGCGCTGATTTATCCGGCTTTGCTCATCACGCTCGCCATTGTGGCGACCGGCGTCGTTCTCGGCACGCTGGTGCCGAGCATCGCGCCGATCTTCGCCGACAATGGCAAGGACATGCCGGCGGGCCTGCAATTCATCCTCAATGTCGAGGCCAATCTCGGAAACATTGCGCTCGTTCTCGCGGCCGTCGGCGGCGCAATTGCGGCCTTGTACAAGATGGCGCAGTCGCGTCCGGCGTGGCTCATCGCCCTCCATCGCTTCTATCTGCGCATTCCAGTCGTCGGATCGCTGCTCGCACAATTTGCGACGGCGCGTTTCGCGCGCACGCTGGGCTCGATGCTGAAAGCGGGCGTCCCGCTGCTTCAGGGGTTGGAAAGCGCGCGCACGGCGGTCTCGAACCAATTTCTCAATAATGAGCTTGCCGGCGTGATCGAGGCGGTGCGCGGCGGCGCGCATCTCAGCGGCTCCCTCGCCAATGTGCCTTATTTGCCGCCCGTCGCGTTGCAGATGGTCACGATCGGCGAAGAGACGGCGCAACTTGGCGACATGCTGCTGCGCGTCGCCGCCATGTTCGAACGCGAGACCCAGCGCTCCATCGAAAGAGCGATGGGCCTGCTGACGCCGATGCTCACCATCTTCATCGCCACCGTCGTCGGCGGCCTGATCATGACGGTGATGGACGCTGTGCTCAGCATCAATGATCTTGCGGTCAAATGATGCGGCGCCGACGCCTTCCGCCGCGCCGGCGCGCCGGCTTCACAATGCTGGAGTCGCTCGTCGTGCTGGCGCTGATCGCGCTCCTCGCCGGCATGGCCTCGCAACTGCTGCGTCCGCCTTCCGCCCGCATGCGGCTCGAGGCGGCGACGCGCGGCTTTTGCGCGACGCTGCGCGCCACCCGCTCGCGCGCCATCGCGACCAATGGCGAGGCGGCCGTCATTATCGACCTCTTCGCCAAGACTTATGCGTCTCCGGTCGGCGGCGTCGGCAAGCTGCCGGCCGACGCCCAGATCGCGCTCGACATCGCCAATACGCAGCGCCTGTCCGAGAGAACCGGCGCTATCACATTCTTTCCAGATGGCGGCTCGACCGGCGGCGACATGGTCTTGCAGACGCCCGAGGCGCGCGCGACGATCTCGATCAATTGGCTGACAGGCGAGGCCAAATGCGCGCTCGGCTGAAATCCAGGCAAGGATTTTCCCTCATCGAGTCGCTTGCGGCCTTCGCCATCCTCGCCATGACGTTGTCGCAGCTTCTCAACGGCGTCAGCGGCGGGGTCCGCAATGAGACGCGCGCCGATTTCCTGTTGCGCGCAGCGCGCCAGGGGGCGTCGCAACTGGACGCGCTGGGGGCGGACGGGTCGGTTCCGCTTGGCGAGACGAGCGGCCGCTATCCCGACGGTCTCTATTGGTTTCTGTCGGTCGCGCCGGGCCGGACCGTCGCTGGGCCGGGCGGCGCTCCCGTGGCCACAAGCTTCCATGCGCGTCTGACGATCAAGAAGCCTTCCGGTTTCGGCGAGACCTTCACGCTCACGACGGTGAAGATGAAAGCCGTGGACCCCCGTCAGGCGTCGTCGCCGCTATGAAGCGACGCGCGCCCGATGGCTTCACCCTGCTGGAGCTTCTGCTGGCGATCAGCATCCTCTCGCTGATCACCGGCTCGATCCTGGGCGGCATCCATCTCGGGCGGCGAACATGGGAAGCAAGCCGCGCCGGCGACGCGCTGGATGAAGTCGAATCCGCGGTGAGGGCAACGACCGGATTGATCTCCAGGAGCTATCTGGTTCAGACCGAGCCGGCGATGCAAACGACTCAGCCGGGGACCTCAGGCTCCTTTCGCGGCGCGCCGGACGCTTGTCGTTTCATCGCTTTGAGCGAGGGCGGCGGGCAGTGGGGCGGGCTCATCGTCACGGAAATCGGCGTCGACAACGGCCCGGATGGGCCGGAGCTCGCCGTCTGGACCAAGCCTTATCGTCCCACGGACGGGATCGCGCCAGCGCGCGCCGGGATGCGGAAGACGGTGATCCTGAGTAATCTCGCCGACCTGCAATTTTCCTTCTTCGGCAGCCAGCAGCAGGCGCCGATGGGGTTGCCGCAGCAGGGGCCGCCCCCCGCCTGGAGCCAGATCTGGAAAAGCCAGACAGGCATGCCGATTCTCGTTTCCGTAAAGATCGCCGCGAACAGAATGGGGCATACCCTAGCGGCCGACGCCACCGTCGCGCTCCGCCAGCAGTGAAACGGTAGCTAGCCGGCTTCCAGCGGTCCGAAGACCCAGACGAGCCAGAGGCCGAGCGCCAGATGCGGGCCGAAGGGGATAGGCTGGCGCGCATTTTCGAGCGCGCCCTGCCGCAGCGCCACGACCGCCGAAATCAGGGCGGAGAACACGGCGTAAATCAGGGAAGACGGCAGGCCCGCAAAACCCAGCCAGATTCCGGCGAGCGCATAGAGCTTGGCGTCGCCCTCGCCAACCCCGGGGGCGCCCCGTAAGGCTTCATAAGCGAAAGCGACAAGGCGCATGGACGCATAACCGGCTGCGCCGGCGGCGAGCCGGGTCGCCGCCTCTTGCGGCGCGCCGACGAGGAAAGTCCCAAACCCGCAGAGCCCCAGAAACAGAACCGGCCCGTCGGGGATGACGAAGTACCTGGCGTCGTAGAGCGCGATCAGGCCGAGGGCGGGCAGGAGCATGAAGCTCGGGACCAGAAAGAATCCTATATCGGCCCATTGTCCCAGAAGCGCGAGGAGGGCGCAGGCGGCCGCCCAGGCCGCAGGGGCGAGGGCGCGCCCGTCGCCTCGCCACAGGAAGATGTCGCGCGCAACCGGCGCCAGTGCGCGCCGTCGGCGTCGGCATCTCGCCAGCGAGGCCGTAAGAGAGACGCGGGGGAGGAATATACGGTTCAAGGACGCCTCACGGCTCTGCTGAAATGAGACGAAATGGCGGCCATCCACAGGCTTCGCGCGGGCCGCCCCTGTCTGGCCGTCTTCGCGGCTCTCCTACAGTAGGCGTGGGTTGCCCTGTCGCCGCAGAATCTCCCTAACATGCCGCGACGTTTCATAATAGTTCAGCTCGAGCGGCTTATCCGAGCCCTGTTCTCGTGGCGACGCTTGCGCAAACGTGTTAAGCCTCGTCGCGTTCGAGTAGGCGTGGCGGCCAAATCACGGGTTTCGGATTTGCGTGTTGAAATTAAAGCCTCTCTTCTGGCTTTGGCTGTCGCGAGCGTCGCTGGGTGCGGGTCGACGACCGGGGCTGGCGGGGGCCCCCCGATCGCCGAGTGGAACGTCGAGCCGATCTCCCGTTCGGAGCGGAGCGACGGCGGCGGAAGGCGTTCAGAGGGGCTGCTGCGGCCCAGAACCGCCAATGGGCGGGCCCTTGTCGCCGAGGGCACAGGCAGGTTTATCGGCTCGAGCAGAGGGCGGTCCGGCCCATCCGATCCGGTTAACGAAGAGGGCGTAACCCTCAATCTAGCCAATCTCCCGATCCCGCAGGCGGCCAAGATCGTCGTCGGCGATATATTGGGCGCGGATTTCGTCGTCGATCCCAAGCTCGACGGCAAGGTGACGATCCATACCGCCAATCCGGTTCGCAAGAGCGCGGCGCTCGATCTGTTTCAGTCCGCGCTGCGGGTCTCCGGCGCGTCGGTCGTCAAATCCGGCACTATCTACAAGATCGTTCCGAGCGATCAGGCCGCCATTTCCGGCGAAGTGATCACCAGCGACTCCACGCCTCTCGACGCCGCCCAATTCGGCGAGGGCGCGCGCGTCGTGCAGTTGCGCTATGTGTCCGCCGCCGAGATGAAGCGCGTGCTGGAGCCGATCGCGGCGCGCGGGGCCATTGTTCGCGCCGACGACGCCCGCAACACATTGACGCTCACCGGCGCGCCCCAGGACCTTGCGACCCTGCAAGACGCCATCGACATGTTCGACATCGACACGATGAAAGGCATGTCTTTCGCGTTGGTGCCGGTGCGCAGCGGCGACGCCGACTTGCTCGCCGACGATCTCAAAAATGTCTTCGGCTCCGAAAAGGAGGGGCCGATGGGCGGGATGATCCGCTTCATCGGCAATAAGCGGCTCTCGTCGATCCTCGTCATTTCGTCGCAGCCGCAATATCTCGCCCGCGCCCGCACCTGGATCGAGAAGCTCGACGCCCGCGCCGAGCACGCCGAGAAACAGTTCTTCACCTATCGCGTCCAGAACCGCCCGGCCAAAGAGCTGATGACGGTTCTGACCTCGATCTTCGGCGCCAAGGGCCAGGGGGATTCCAGCGTCTCGCCGCGTTTCGGCCAGTCGTCGCTGTCATCGGGCAATGGCTTTGGCGGCGGCTTGGGCGGCGGGCAGGGGGCGACGAGCCCGCTCGGCGCGCTATCGGCGTCGGGACCGACGTCCGGCGTCAGCGGCGGCGGCGTTGCTTCGAACGGCGGCCTGGGCGGCGGCGGCGGGATGGGCGGCGGCCTCGGCGGCGGCGGCGGCTTGAGCGGCGGCGTCGGCAGTCCCAGCAGCATCAGCGGCTTCAGCGTTCCGGGCGGCTCGCAGAACGGCGCGGCGCCTGGGCCCACGCCCGCCGTCAGCATGGACAACGACCGCTACAAGATCGGCGTCGACGACGCCAAGAACGCCCTGATCGTCATGGCGACTCCGGAGGACTATCGTCGCATCCGGCAGGTGATCGAGACGCTCGACGTGCTGCCGAACCAGGTCTTCCTGGAAGCCACGATCGCGGAGGTCAGCCTCAACGACACGCTGCGTTTCGGCGTTCGCTGGTTCATGCAGAGCCATTCGAACCTTTTCGGCTTTTCGAGCGGCGCGGGTAAAGCGCCGGCTCCCAATGATCTGCTCGGATCGAATCTCCTAGGCGCGCCGGTTGGAGCCGTGTTCCCCGGTTTTGCTTACGCCTTCCGCGCTCTCAATCAGCAGGTAACTTTCAATGCGCTGAACACGATCACCGACGTCAACATCATCTCGACGCCGTCGCTGACGGTTCTCGACAATCGCGAGGCGATGCTGCAGGTCGGCGATCAGATTCCCGTTCAGACGCTGACCAGCGTCTCGGCGATCGGCAATACGTTCAACTCGGTCAACTACACCAATACGGGCGTCATTTTGAAAATCACGCCGCATATCAGCGAGAGCGGTCGCGTGATGCTGGAGCTCGAGCAGGAGGTCTCCAATGTCGACCCCAATACCGCGGCGGGCAGCACGACGCCGACCATTCAGCAGCGCCGGGTGAAGACGCAGGTTGTCGTCAATGATGGCGAGTCCTTGATGCTCGGGGGACTCGTCAAAGATCAAAATGGCAACGGCAGCGCCCAGGTGCCGGTCGCCGGCGACGTGCCGCTGGTGGGCAATCTGTTCAAGGACAAGGGCAATACGATCCTCAAGAGCGAGCTGGTGATCATGATCACGCCGCATGTGGTGCGCTCGCTCAGCGAAGGCCGCGAGATCACCGAGGAATATAAGCGCAAGCTGCTCAATATCTCGACGCGCGCGATCGGCCGCCCGCACGACATCGAGCAGTCGGCGCGGCGCACCTTCCTCGACCCCTGGTCGAAGAGCCCTTGGCGCACCGACCGCGAGACGCGCTGATCAGCAGTCGGGAACGCCGGCTCCATTGCTCGCGATCACCTCGCGAAGCCTTTGCGCATATCTGGAGGAGCCGCGGCGCATTTCTTTGAGCGCGAACGGCTTGCCGCTCGACGGCCGCATATCGACAATTGCGTCCTTGGCGCTGGTCTGACCCGAGGCGAGCAGCGCTTCGGCGTGAATCAGATAGGCGCCGTGGTCGGCGAGCTGAACGAAATTCATCGGAAAACGCGAGTCTTTGCGGTTGAGCTGGTTGGGATAAGGAGTCGCCGCGAGTAGCCCGACCTGCTCCACCGGAAAGCTGCTGAGCGCCGCGAATAGCGCTGGAGGGCTCGTCTGAGGATCTATTCCCGGGCTACGGGAATGGACGGTGACGAGCGGGACCAGAGCGCGAAACAGCGCCGGATCGACGCCCGAAACCTGATCGAGCTCCAGAACCGTCTCGAACAAACCATGCTTCGGCTCGATGGGCTTATCCGACGCCGGCGTCGGGGCGATCTGACCCGGCGCCGCGGCCGTGCGGAAAGAGACGATCGCATTGGCGACGGCTTTCGCGGCGCGTTGGTCGAGCCCGATTCCGGCCAGCGCCAGTTGCAGCAATTCCGGCGTCGCGGCGTTGAGGTCGATTTTGCCGCCTTCCTCCTCTATCGCCAGCGCGATTGCCGCGCCGTCGAGGACGCAGAAGCTCGGCGCGCCGTCATAGACGATTGGTTCGGCGTTTGGCCCCCCGACCGCCGCGTCGCGTTTCGAGAGCAGGGTCAGCGTGGCGAGATTGATGGCGCTTTCGGCGATGAAACTCGCCTGCGTGGCGCCGGCGATATTATGCGCGGTCTGCAGCCTCAAACGCCCGGACGTCATGAAGGCGACGACCATCATTGCAATCAGGCCCGTGCCCCAAATCACCGCGAGCAGGGCAAAACCCGCGCGCCTCTTGCGGCGCGCGGAAGCAAACTTAAATCGCGTCATTTCGACGGGGCGCTGCGGGATAACGCGCCGGCGCCGCCTTCGCGCCCTTCCGGCCCGAGCGAGCCGACGTCGTAAGGCCCGCTCTGGCCCGGCGCGCGGTAGAGATAGGCATGGCCCCAGGGGTCCTTGGGAACGCCGGCCGCTTTCAGATAGGGGCCGCTCCAGGAGGAGACGCCGGCAGGCCGCTGCACCAGCGCGTTCAATCCTTCCTCTGTCGAGGGGTAACGACCCGCGTCGAGGTAGAAGAGGTCGAGCGCGCTGGAAAGATTCTCCATTTGAATCTGCGCCGTCTTAACCTTGGATTCCGACAGATAGTTCAGCACGCGCGGCCCGACGAGACCGACGATCGAGCCGATGATCGCGAGCACGACCAGCATTTCGACAAGCGTGAAGCCGGCTCGACGGCCGCGAACGCGCAGGAAGCGATTACGGCGCGCCGTCCGCGCTTTCGACGATCGTTCAAATCCCTTTTGCATTTCTTATTTCCCGTTTTTCGCCGATTGCCTGCACGGCAAGCCGGCTTCCTGCCCCAATGACGATCGTGAGCGTCGAACGCCATTAACGCTCAGAGCTCGACGTAAATGTCGCAGCCATATACCGACATCGGATTGCCGTAAGCGTCCTCGATCTTGTTCCAGCATTTTCCGACGCCGGCGATCATCCGGTAGACGAAGACGCCCTCAGCCTCGACGGCGCGCTTCTCCGGTGCTTTTTGCCGGCCAAGATAATTGAAATATGACACTGCAATATCGTCGCCGCAGCGATAAAGCGTGCCGCGATCCAGCAAGAAGACGCTGCTGCGATCCTTCGCATTGCTGACGCAGTAAGAGTAATGGGTGAGCGACTCGGGCTTCATGCTGATCTGCCCCGAGGCCGAAGGGGCAGGCAACAGCAAGGCGCCGCCGAGCAGCAGTCGGATTATGAATGCGAAGCGGGACGCCATATGCAGCTCCAGCGACTGGGCGAAGGAAATTGAATCGTGTGTAAGGTCGATTCAAGGCCGGAGCAATGTTGGATCGCTTTTTGAAGCGGGCAGGGGAGGGCTTCGTTTGCCGGGCGGATGACGTCGGCGGGGCGTATCCAAAAATGATTTGGCCCGGC
This sequence comes from Methylocystis sp. JR02, assembly GCF_030063565.1. NCBI lineage: Bacteria > Pseudomonadati > Pseudomonadota > Alphaproteobacteria > Hyphomicrobiales > Methylocystaceae > Methylocystis > Methylocystis sp. JR02. Next base: position 748,955 of record NZ_JASIRC010000001.1, read on the forward strand.
GCAGTCATAGCGAGGATGCGCCGGGCCTGTATCTCACGCTGGGCAGAAGCGCGAGATAGGCGCAATCTGGAGCTCTGCGCGCGGCGGCGCTACCGCTCATGCGCAGCTAATTGTGAGATTGCGCAGGGTCTTTGGCGCCTCTGTCCCGGTTCCCTTCAAGACTGCGTCGCATTGGTCCGACCTCTTAATAATGTCGAAAGTCTCGGAGCGCACGATTTTCGGGTTTGAAACAGGCCCTCGCCGGATGGAGGGAAAAATGCTCGAACTCATCTACATCACGCGTTTCGATTTCCTCGCGGAACCCAACAGTTCCGATCTCAACCGCCCGCCCGACGACGCCGCCGTCGCAATGGCGATCGCCGACGCTGACGAGGCGGCGGAGATGGCCGAGAAAAGCGGGTCGGGGGCGACTATCGTCGTCCGCGGTAGCCGGCGGACGTTGAACTGAATCGATGGCGCGGGGTCGGCTCATTCAAAATTGTGTATTGTAAAATGCGCTACAGATGGATATGGATGGACGCAAATGGAGGGTTCCTCGTGTCCCGAGCCGTCGTGCGCAAAGAGCATCCGCTTTCGATGCGGTTGCCGGAAGCCGATCTCGCCATCATCGATCGGGCGGCCGCGCTACGCGGTCGCTCGCGCACCGACTTCGTGCGCGACGCAGCCGTACGCGCGGCCGAAGACGTGCTGATGGAGACGGCGCCCATCCGGATGACTGCCGCCGGGTTCGAAGCGTTCGTGGCGGCATTGTCAGGACCAGCCACCTCGGCGCCGGAGATCGTCGAGCTTTCCCAACGTGCGGCGCCGTGGGAGACCGGTGATTCGGATGCCGAGAGGGCTGAGGCTTGGCGATCTCCCGCCCCGAACCGCTGACGGCGACTCACATTCTAGACGAGTTCTCCTGCGGAAAGTCATCTCTCGACCGCTGGCTCAAAACGCGGGCGCTTTCGAACCAAGAAAAAGGCTTCACGGCGGTCATGGTCGTTCACGAGATGAATCGTGTCATCGGCTACTACGGGCTTGCGCCAACGGCGATCGTGCCGGCACTGCTGCCCAGGTCCATTCGGACCGGGCAACCGCCCGACCCTGTTCCATGCCTGCTACTGGGACAGCTCGCGACCGATCGGAGCTGGATCGGCAAGGGAATTGGCACGGGCCTGCTCAAGCACGCTTTGCAGCGGTGTGTCGCGGCTGCGAGCCTCATTGGAGGTCGGGCCCTGGTTGTTAAAGCGGTCGACGGCGAAGCGGCTGCGTTCTGGGCGCGGCGCGGTTTCTTTCCCTCGAAAGACGATCCTCACGTACTCTTCAGATCGATCGCAGATATTGCAGCATCGCTTCGCTAGCTGCCAGGACGACAACCTCGGACCTGTCGCAAGGGCGTTCGAATTCTTTATGGTGGTGAAATGGCGCGCCCAAGGGGATTCGAACCCCTGTTTTCGCCGTGAAAGGGCGACGTCCTAGGCCTCTAGACGATGGGCGCGGGCTTGCGCCGCTCAGGCGGCGCAGCGAGGGCTGTATAGAGGGGCGCGGCGCGCAAGACAAGTCTTGATGATGCGCGATCTGCCTCCGACAGGGGATAAGTGGCTCAAATTCCCCATCTCAGAATGTCATAGGCATGAAGGGCGATGCGCGAGGCATATATTCCGACGAGCGCGAAGCCGAAGGCTTTCACCGTGATCCAAAGATAGGCTTCCATGTCCGGGTGCATGAGCGAACGCCTTTCATCTCAGCTTGATGCGCCTTGGGCCCCCTTGTCTTCTTCTTGCAAGAATCGAGTAGCAATCACCGTGCCGGATGGCGTCGGCGCCGGGTTTTAAATCCTCTAGGCGCGCCCGTCCGAGCCTGTTACTGGGCTCACGGCCATGCTCACCATCAATGATCTCACCTACCGCCTCGGCGACCGGCTGCTCTTCGACAAGGCGGGCGCCTTTCTGCCCGGCCGCGCGCGCGCCGGCTTCGTCGGCCGCAACGGCGCCGGCAAGACGACGCTTTTCCGCCTCATCGCCGGGGAGATTGCCGCCGAATCGGGCAATATCGCTCTTCCGGCCCGCACGCGGCTGGGCCGCGTCGAGCAGGAGGCTCCGGGCGGGCCGACCCGGCTCATCGACTTCGTGCTGGCGGCCGACGTCGAACGCGCCGAGCTGCTCTCCCGCGCCGAGACCGCCCATGACGGGCATGACATCGCAGAGATCCAGACCCGCCTCGCCGACATCGACGCCCATTCCGCGCCGGCGCGCGCGGCGGCGATTCTCCACGGCCTCGGCTTCGACGCCGAAGCCCAGCAACGGCCGCTGTCGGAGTTCTCCGGCGGCTGGCGCATGCGCGTGGCGCTCGCGGCGGTGCTCTTCTCCGCGCCCGACCTTCTGCTGCTCGACGAGCCGACCAATTATCTCGACCTCGAAGGAACGCTGTGGCTCGTCGATTATCTCGCGCGCTATCCGGCGAGCGTGCTGGTCATCAGCCACGACCGCGACCTGCTCGACGACGTGGCGACGCATATTCTGCATCTCGAACGCGGCAGGCTGACGCTCTACAAGGGCAATTACTCATCCTTCGAGAAACAACGGCGCGAGGCGGCGCTGCTGGCCGCCAAAGGCGCCAAGAAACAGGAAGAGCAGCGCAAGCATCTGCAGGAATTTGTCGACCGCTTCCGCGCCAAGGCCACCAAGGCGCGCCAGGCGCAATCGCGCCTCAAAATGCTGGAGCGGATGGAGCCGGTCGCGGCGATCGTCGACGACAGCGTGCTGCCGATCTATCTCCCGTCGCCCGAGAAGCCCTTGTCGCCGCCGATCATCGCGCTGGAGCGGGTTTCCATCGGCTATGGCGAGCGCGTGGTGCTCTCGCGTCTGTCGCTCTCCATCTCCAACGACGACCGCATCGGCCTTTTGGGCGCGAATGGCAACGGCAAATCGACCTTCGCCAAGCTGCTCGGCGGGCGGCTGTCGCCCATGGCCGGCAATATGGTGCGCGCGGCGAAGTTGGAAGCGGGCTTCTTCGCCCAGCATCAGGTCGACGATCTCAACGAGAACGATACGCCTTATCTCGTCTTCTCGCGGCTGATGCCCGACGCCCCGGAGGCGCGGGTGCGGGCGCGGGCGGCGCAGACGGGTTTTTCGGGCGCGCGCGCCGACACGAAGGTCGCGCATCTCTCGGGCGGCGAGAAGGCGCGGCTGCTCACGGGCGTCACGGCGTTCAACGCGCCGCATCTCCTTATTCTCGACGAGCCGACGAACCATCTCGACATCGACAGCCGCGCCGCGCTGATCGAGGCGATCAACGACTATGAGGGTGCGGTGGTGCTGGTCTCGCACGACCGCTATCTGCTCGAGGCCTGCGCCGACCGGCTATGGCTCGTGGCCGATGGGACGGTGAAGCCCTTCGACGGCGATATGGACGACTACGCCAGGCTGGTGTTGTCCAAGACCAAGGCGGAGGAGCCCAAACGCGAGGCGGCTCCGGCGGCGGCGGCCGAGATGGCGCCGAAGCGGCGCGACGCGGGGTTCTATCGCCGCAAGCTGGCGGAGGCGGAGGCGAAGGTCGAGAAATTCACCCAGCTTCTCGGGCGTGTCGACGAGATGCTCGCCGCGCCCGACGCGTTTTCGCGCAATCCGCAGGAGGCGGCGAAGCTCGCGGCGCAGCGCGAGGAGCTGGCGAAGGCGCTGGCTTTGGCGGAGGAGCAGTGGCTGGAGCTGGCGGCCGAGGCGGAGGGGTGAGGCGGGCCCTCATCCGACCCCGCTTTGCGGGGCCACCTTCTCCCGCAAGCGGGAGAAGGAGAGAACACCGAGGTTGGCGCGGCGACTCCTTCTCCCGCTTGCGGGAGAAGGTGGCCCTCGCGTCAGCGAGGGTCGGATGAGGGCGGCCGCATCCACAAAGCAATATCGTTCAGCGCCGCGCCCCCAATTACCCGCTCATTGTCCAACCGCAGCACCCGCCACCCGTTCGCGAAAAACCAAGCATCCCGCCGACGGTCATGCGCCTGCTGCTCGGGCTCCTCATGCGGCCGGCCGTCCAGCTCGATGATGAGCCGGCGTTCGAGGCAGGCGAAGTCAGCAATGTAAGGACCAATCGGGACCTGCCGACGGAACTTCAGCCCCTCGAAGCCTCGGCCACGTAAGCAGCGCCAGAGCATGTCCTCGGCGACCGTCATATTGCGACGCAGGCTGCGGGCTTGCGTGAAGCGGGCTTTCGGCGTGTGGTCGCGCATGTGGCTGGGCCCTCATCCGACCCCTGCTGACGCAGGGGCCACCTTCTCCCGCACGCGGGAGAAGGAGTCGCGTGGCCTGAAACCTCGGTTTTCTCTCCTTCTCCCGCTTGCGGGAGAAGGTGGCCCTCGCGTCAGCGAGGGTCGGATGAGGGCGTCAAATCCGCAAACTCCGGATGCCGCGCCAAATAAGCCACAACGAAAGAACACGTCGCCCGCACCTTCAGTCCGCGCGCCCGCGCCGCCAATAGCGCCCCGTGGATCAGCTTCGACGCCGCGCCGCGGCCCTGCCGGGCAGGGGGCGTTTCCGTGTGGGTGAAGGTCATCACCCCGTCGTCGAGCGTATATTCCGCGAGCGCCATCGACCCGTCGAGATCGAGCTCGAAGCGGCTCTGGGCAGGGTTATCGCGCACGGCAAAGCTCTCTCCCATTCCTTCCTCCCCTTCATGCTCCCGACATGGCGCCGCGGCGCGGGAAAGGAAAGACCGGCGCGGGAAAGCTTGCCTTTTCCGTCCGCCCGCGCTTCAACCGCCCGGGAGCCGTCGCTATGCTCTCTCTCCTCGAATCGTCTCAGTGGAAGCCACCATGCGCCTGTCCCGTTATTTCCTGCCCATCCTGCGCGAGACTCCGAAAGAAGCCGAGATCGTCTCGCACCGGCTGATGCTGCGGGCGGGCATGATCCGGCAGGAATCCGCCGGCATCTACGCCTGGCTGCCGCTGGGTCTCAAAGTGCTGAACAACATCACCCGCATCATCCGCGAGGAGCAGAATCGCGCCGGCGCCGTCGAGCTGCTCATGCCGACGATCCAATCGGCGGACCTCTGGCGCGAATCCGGCCGCTACGACGCCTATGGCAAGGAGATGCTGCGCATCAACGACCGCCATGATCGTGAGATGCTCTTCGGCCCGACCAATGAGGAGATGGTTACGGAGATCTTCCGCGCCTATGTGCGCTCCTACAAGGATCTCCCGCTCAATCTCTATCATATCCAATGGAAGTTCCGCGATGAGGTGCGTCCGCGCTTCGGCGTCATGCGCTCGCGTGAATTCTTGATGAAGGACGCCTATTCCTTCGATCTCACCGCCGAGGGCGCGCGCCACTCCTACAATAAAATGTTCGTGGCGTATCTGCGCACCTTCGCGCGCATGGGGCTCACCGCGATTCCGATGAAGGCGGAGACCGGCCCGATCGGCGGCAATCTCTCTCACGAGTTCATCATCCTCGCCGAGACCGGCGAGAGCGAGGTATTCTGCCACAAGGACTTCCTCTCCTACGCGCCGCCGTCCGCCAATGTCGATTTCGACGACGCGGCGGCGCTGCAGGGGATCGTGGACGACTGGACCAGCCGCTACGCCGCGACCAGCGAGATGCACGATGCGGACGCTTTTGCCGCGGTGCCCGACGACGCGAAACTTTCCGCGCGCGGAATCGAAGTCGGCCATATTTTCTACTTCGGGACCAAATATTCGGAACCCATGAAGGCTGTGGTGAACGGCCCCGACGGCAAGGAGGTCGTCGTGCAAATGGGTTCCTATGGCATCGGCCCGTCGCGTCTCGTCGCCGCCATCATCGAGGCCGGCCATGACGACGCCGGCATCGTGTGGCCGGAGACGGTCGCGCCCTTCCATGTCGGCGTGGCCGATCTCAAGGTCGGCGACGCGGGGACCGGCAAGGTTTGCGGCGAGCTTGTCCAGCAGCTCGAAAACGCAGGGCTCGACGTGCTGCACGACGATCGCGACGAACGTCCGGGCGCCAAATTCGCCACGCTCGATCTGATCGGCCTGCCCTGGCAGATCCTCGTGGGCCCGAAGGGGCTCGCCGAGGGCCATGTCGAGGTGAAGCGCCGCAAGACCGGCGAGCGTGAAATGCTGGCGCCGGCGGACGCCGTGGCGCGCATCGTCGCGGCGATCAAGCAGGCGGGTGTGTGAGGGCGCACGGACGAGGGGCGATATGGACCGCGAGCCTTCCGGCTCGCCAGTAACACCTCGCCATTGAAGGATGGCTATATGAGCGAAGCAACCGCGGAAGCTTTCGAGGGCGCGCAGCCCGTCTCCCGGACAAGGGCCTTTGCGTCCTTCGAATGGATGGTGGCGCTGCGCTATCTGCGCGCGCGCCGCGCCGATGGCTTCGTCTCGGTCATCGCCGGCTTCTCTTTCCTCGGCATCATGCTCGGCGTCGCCACGCTGATCGTCGTGACCTCCGTCATGAACGGCTTCCACCGCGAGCTGATGGACAAGATCATGGGCGTCAACGGCCATGCCTTTCTGCAAGCCGTGGAGACGCCGCTTACCGACTGGGAAGACGTTTCTTCCAAGGCGTCGGCTGTCCCGGGGGTGAAGCTCGCCATTCCCATGGTCGAGGGCGCCGCCGGCATTTCCACGCAATTTGGGCAGTCGGGCGTGCTCGTGCGCGGTATTCGCGAGAAGGACCTCGTGCGCCTGCCGGGCATCGCCGGAAATGTAAAAATCGGGGCGCTGGAGGGCTTCGACAAAGGCGAAGGCGTCGCTATCGGCCAGCGGCTGGCGGAGACGCTCGGCGTCACCGTCGGCGACAAGGTGAGCCTGTTGATCGCCAAAGGCGCACAGACGCCCTTCGGCGTCGCGCCACGCATCAAGGCCTATACGGTGGCGGCGATCTTTTCGATCGGCATGTCGGAATTCGATAATGTCTTCGTCTATATGCCGCTCGCCGAGGCGCAGGTCTTCTTCAATCGCGACAAAGAGGCAACGGTCATCGAGGTCTTTGTCGACAACCCCGAGCAGATGGACCTGTTGCGGGCGCAGCTCGACAAGGCGGTCGGGCGGCCGATGATGATCACCGACTGGCGCCAGCGCAACAAGACCTTCTTCGACACGCTGCAGGTGGAGAAGAACATCCTTTTCATCATCCTGACGCTGATCGTCATCGTCGCGGCCTTCAATATCATTTCCGGCCTCACCATGCTGGTGAAGGACAAGACGCGCGACATCGCGATCCTGCGGACCATGGGAGCGTCGCGCGGCTCGGTGCTGCGCATCTTTCTGCTCATCGGCGCGTCGATCGGCGTCGTCGGCACGATCGCCGGTTTCCTGCTCGGATTGCTGATCGCGTCGAATCTGGAGACGATCCGCAGCTTCCTGAACAAGGCCTTCGACGCCAATCTTTTCCCGGCCGAGTTCTACTTTCTGTCGCGGCTGCCGGCGATCGTCGATCCGCGCGAAGTGACGATGATCGTCGTCATGACGCTCGTTCTCGCCGTTCTCGCCTCGATCTTCCCAGCCTGGAAAGCGGCTTCGCTCGATCCGATCGAAGCGCTGCGGCATGAATAAGCGCGAGAGATGAGGGCATGAGCGAAGCCGTTCTCGAACTGCGCAATATCGCGCGGCACTACCGCGAAGGCGATGCGCGCCTCGATATTCTCGTCGACGTCGATCTCGCGATCTATCCGGGCGAGACGGTCGCGCTGGTCGCCCCCTCTGGCGCCGGCAAATCCACGCTGTTGCACATCGCCGGGCTTCTGGAGCGCGCCGACGGCGGGGAGACGCTGATCAATTCGGCGCCGACCTCGAAGATGAACGACCGGGAGCGCACCAGCCTGCGTCGCTCCGCGATCGGCTTCGTTTATCAGTTCCACCATCTGCTGCCGGAGTTCTCGGCGCTGGAGAACGTCGTCCTGCCGCAGATGATCAACGGCCTCGGCCGTAAGGACGCCGAGGGCCGCGCGCAGCAATTATTGGAGTATCTGCGGCTCGGGACGCGCGCGTCGCATCGGCCGTCGGAATTGTCGGGGGGCGAGCAGCAGCGCGTCGCCATCGCGCGGGCGGTCGCCAATGCGCCGCATTTGCTTCTCGCGGACGAGCCGACCGGCAATCTCGACCCACGGACGGCGGAGCATGTCTTCGCGACCTTGCTGACGCTCGCCCGCCACTCGGGCCTCGCCGCGCTCATCGCGACGCATAATCTGGACCTCGCAGAACAAATGGACCGCCGCGTCACGCTACGCGACGGCCGCGTCGAGGAGCTGCCGTAAAAAGGCGAAGGCGGCCGATCGGGCCGCCTTCGGGTCGGCGTCATTCCCGACGCGCGAGCGATCGGGAATCCAGAGCAAAACCAGCGCTACCTTGGTCCGGCGTCATTGCGAGGAGCGTAAGCGACGAAGCAATCCAGGGTCACATCGCTGCCCTGGATTGCTTCGCTTCGCTCGCAATGACGGGAGGCGCTGGATTCCCGGTCGGGCTTTCAGCCTGCCGGGGATGACAAGCACCAAGGCGAGCTGTTCAACTGGAAACCATATTAGAAGCCCCTCACGCTGAGGAGCCTGCGTAGCAGGCGTCTCGAAACTCGAGGGGCGTCAGCGCCCGCGCCCGATCAGGACGCCTTCTTCTTGTCCACGAACTGGGCCTTGTACCAGAGGCCGAAGCCGACCGCGGCCAAAGCCGCGAAGAAGACGGCGATGGTGATGTCCTTGGTGGCGGTCAGGCCGACCGAGAAGGGGAAGCGGGCGACATATTCCTTCGTGCCGTCGTCGCTCCTGGCCTTCACGAGGCCGATATATTTGCCTTCCTTCTGGAAGTTGTGGTCGAAGGTCAGCGTGCCGGTTTTATACTTCTTCGGCGGCGAGAAATACTCGGTGTTCGCCTCGAGATTCTCGTTGTCGTCCTTCTGGCCGACATCGCGCAGCACGCGCATCTCGAGGTTCATGTCGCGCAGCTCGTCCTGCTGGGCGTCGAGCGTGATGATGGTCGGGCCGGCGTCGGGAATGTCGTCGCAAAATTGCTCGCGCGATTTCAGCGGCTGATAGCCCGTGAAGCTCATCGTGTCGGGGCCGATCTTCATGAGGCACTGGCCCTGGTTGGAGCCGACGTCGCCATGCGCGTGCGCCTGGGCGACCCAACCGACCGTCGCCAACGTCATGGCGACGAGAAAGCGCATTTTCATTCTGTTCCTCCCTTTGAACAAACCTTGCGCCGCTTCTTTGCCGAGCGGCTTTATCTCACCGGCGCGTCGACCGGGGGGCGGCCCCCGGCGATGAGGCGGCCGCGACCTTGCGCCAAAGAGCGAAGGGCGCAACCGGCATCCCGCGGTTAGCATATATCAAGTTCGAGGCGCCTGTCTTGCGACCTTCGGCCACACAGACTGCCAGGCGCTTTACGCGCCGCAAGGCGGGATAGCTTCCGCCAGTCCGGCGATCGTCTTCCCGTTAACCATGTCCAAGTTGAGTCGCCTCCAAGGATTAATTCACCTTAGCGATTTTTCGAATTTTGCGTTAAACTTTTATTAACTCTTGCGTAGAGGCGGTCATGAGAGTTGTTTCGAGTAAAGATTGGTCTGCGTTTACAAATACTTCAACTGGCGTACGAACGCATTGGCTCCGGCAGCGCGAAGCGCTGGTTCTCTCCAAAACCCGGCCGGGGTTCGATCGCGCCAGCGCTCACAAGATCTCCGGCGTCCTGCGTGAGATCGCCGGCGGCGAGCAGCCGCAACTGAGATTTCTGGTGTTCGACTTCGCCGAAGGCGCCGGCGCTGCGGTCGCGCCGGACGGTTTCGCGGAAATGGTGGCGGCCACTGCGGAGCTGATTATCGACACCCCCGTCATCACAATCGCATGGGCGCGTTCGCTCCTTGCCGGTCTGGATTTCGATTTTGCCATGAATTGCGCTGCGATCGTGGCTGAAAGGGAAGCGTGTTTTTCCTTTGCCGGCGAGCCCTTCGACCTTTTCGGCCTCTATGCCGCGGTCGGTCGCCGGATCGGCTTTTCCAGAACGGAGCGGCTGATCGAAAGCGAGCAAACCCTTTCGGCCGCCGAGGCGCGCGATCTGATGCTGGTCAGGGATGTCGTGCCGGCTCAGCCCGACTTTTCCGGCATCTCGACCTATCTGACGCAATTCGACCGGCACTATAACGCGTCCCACGCAATCTTCCGCGCGCAGCGCATGGCCGAACCGCCGATCGATCGGCGGCCGGTCATCGACATCGTGCATCGATAGTCAGGCTGTTTCCACTCGAACAGCTCGCATTGGGGCTTTCCCAAGTGGGCTGACAGAATTCGGGTTAACGAGCAGACGTGTTCCAGCGTCATGGCCGCGCTTGTCGCGGCCATCCACGCCGCGCCGATGCGGAAAGCGGTAAACATTAGCGAGCAACGCCCGCTTCTTCTTCCCGCGTGTCGCAAATGTCCTGGCGTGGATGCCCGCGACAAGCGCGGGCATGACGCGGCTGCGTGGGGTTTGAGCCTGGATTCGGAGCCTTGGGTTATCAGGCGGCGCTTTCGAGCCGCGGCGCGTCGCTCCAGCATTCGAGGAGCGGCGCAAGCTCCTCGATCGGACGCGGCTTGCTGTAGAGATAGCCCTGGATCAAGAAAATATTCTTGCTCGCCATGAAGCCGAGCTGGGCCTGGGTTTCCACGCCCTCGGCGACAAGGTCGAGATTGAGGTCTTTCGCCAGCGCCGAAATGGCGCTGATGATCGCCTGCGTTTTGGGGGACTCGATCGCCTGTCGCGAGAAGGCTTGATCGATCTTCACCTTCTTCACGGGGAAGCGGTTCAGATAGCTCAGGCTGCTGTAGCCGGTCCCGAAATCGTCGAGAGACAGCCGCGCGCCCAGAGCGTCGATTTTCGCAAGCTTCGCCTGGATGTCATCGGTGTTGCTGATCAGGGTCGACTCGGTGATTTCGAGCTCCAGCCTGTCGGGGTCGAGACCACTGTCGTCGAGCGCCGTCGCGATCGTGTCGATGAGGTCGGCCTGATGGAACTGTTTCGGCGCAAGATTGACGGCGACCCGGACATGTCGCGGCCAGGCGACCGCGTCCTCGCAGGCCCGCCGCAGAACCCATGCGCCGATTTCGACGATCAAGCCAGTCTGTTCGGCGACCGGAATGAAGACGCCGGGGGAGATGATGCCGCGCTCGGGATGGCGCCAGCGAACCAGCGCCTCCATCGCGACGATCGCGCCGCGACGGGAGTCGACGATCGGCTGGTAGAATAGCGCCAGCTCGTCTTTGACTAACGCTTCGCGGAGCTCTTCCTCGATGGCGCGCTTCTCGAGCAAGGCGTCCTGCATCTTGGGGCTGTATCGGACCGCTGTCCCGCGAGCCCCCAATTTTGCTTCGTAAAGCGCCAGATCGGCGCATTTGAGCAGGCCGATGGGAGTATCGGCGTCTTGCGGCGCGATCGCAAGGCCTATCGTCGCGCCAACCGTGATGCGATGCCCGTCGATCCGGAAGGGGCGGCTCAATTCCTTCAGGATAACGGCGCTCATCGCATCGATCTGCGACGCCTCATGCGGCGCGCGCATCAAGATGCAGAATTCGTCGCCGCCGAGCCGGGCGACCAGATTCGGCGTCGGGGCGCAGGCGCTGAGCCGCGCGCCGACATGGGCGAGCAGCTTGTCGCCGACCATATGGCCAAGCGTGTCGTTGACTTCCTTGAAGCGATCGAGATCGACGGTGATCAGGACGGCGTTCCCCTCGGTCACGCCGAGGCGGAGCATGTCCGCGCCGAGCGCGTCCTGGAAGTGATAGCGATTGGGAAGGCCGGTCAGCTCGTCGAAATGAGCGATGCGCTCGATTTCGCGCAGCGCTCGTTGCTGGGTGGTCACGTCCTCGATGACCGTGACGAAAGCCCCGCCTTCGGCGCGCTCACAGTGGAAGTTGAAGTAGCGTTCGCCGATCCGCCGCATGAAGACGGTCGCTTGCGGCATAGCGGCGTGCCGCATCCAGAGTTCCTTGAACTCCTCGATTTCCGCCGGCGACATATTGGCGGTGCGGCCAATGGCGTGAGCCAGCGCGTCGAGCTTGATGGGCGTTGCAGCGGCGACGATTCCGAAAAACTCGACGATGCGCCGATTCATCACCGAGATGGTTAGCGAAGAGTCGCCCATGCAGAGGCCATGGGTCATGGAGTTCAGGGCGATGCTGAACTTCTGGCGCTGCCGCATGGCGTCGCGGCCGTTACGCAGCGCGGAGACGAGAATGTTCTTGAGGAACTTCGTGGTCTTGAAGACCGCCAGCGCGCCAAACCCGAGAAACGCCGAGATGCCCCAGTACCAGGGAGAAAAGTTGAAAATGATCGTGAAGGCGAGGGGCATGCAGGTGCCCATCATTTGCCAGAACACGATGTTCGGACGCGCAGCGTTGCGGGCCGCGAGATTCCCCGTGACGCCGGTCATGATGATCACGCCGTAATAGGCCGCGATTTCGTTTTCGTGATAATTGAACAATATTGCGGTGGCGACGCCGAGCGTGACCATAAAGCTAATCGCGCCGACCGCGTAGCGCCGTTCCCAAATCTCTGCATCCCGGCGACGCGCCTCGATCGGCGCGCGATCATGGGAAAGCAGGACATGAACGCGATAGACCCCGATCAGCGACATCAGGCCCGCGAGCCAGAGATACGAGGTTTCTCTCGTCGAAATCCAGGCAATGGCGGGGACGAGCACGCCCGACAGAATGCCGGTGACGAGCGAGTGCGTCGTGTCGAACAGCGTCTCGACGAGATCGGCGTAAATTTCCGCTTCGGCGGCGGATCTGGGATTGGTCGAGGCTTTGGCCTGCATGCCACGTTCCCTTGTCGTCACGACGAGCTAGATACCAGAAGCTGCTCGCCTTCCGGAGCGTTTTGTCTTGACCCGATCAAACGCTTCTGAGCGCGCACCAGTCTCTCCATATGGCGCAGGTCGCGCTCTTCGATGCGCGCCGAGCATTCCGCCCAAAGCTCGGTGATCCGGATGAGCTCGTCGTGGGTGACGGGATGGCTGCGACGCCGGGCTTCGGCGATGGCGCGCCGGCGCCGCCATTTTTTGCCGCCGGCGTCGCGCATCCATTCGACCGCTGCCGCGCGGATGGTTCCGGGCGAGGTGACTTGATCGATGACTTCCAGCTCGAACATTTGACGGCCCGTATAGGTCTGGCCGCTCATGATGATTTGCTGAGTAAGGGCGGAGCCGACGCGGCGGGTCAACATGGTGACTGCGCCCATCCCCGGGAAAGTATTGAAGGCGACCTCGGGAAGGCCGAACATCGCATTTTCTTCGGCGAGAATGAAATCGAAGGCGAGCGCCGCCTCGAGCGCGCCGCCAAGGCACTGTCCCTGCACGGCGCAGAGCGTGACGATCGGCAAATCGAGGCTCTGGGAGTAACCGTAAACGAGATCGACGCAGGCGTGCGCATAGGTGACCAAGGTTGCAAGATCCTGGCGCCGGATCGCCGCGGCGAATGTCGCCAGATCCCCTCCGAGGGAAAAGACGCCGGGCCGCTTGGCCGTCATCACCAAATATCTGAAAGGAAATTGCTCAATCCGGCCGGACATGCCCAAGACCCTGAGGGAATCGCGCAATTGCAGCAGCTCGGCGAGCATGGTCGGCGTGTAGCATTGCGGCGCGTCGACGCGATAATTCATCCAGACGGACGCCGTTTCACGATCATAGTCGATTTCCAGCGTTTCAAAACGCCAATTGGGAAATTCGCTCGGATCCTTCGGGCCGCGAAAGACGATTCCCGTCATGGACATGCTCCTGCGCCATCTGTGGCGGCGACTGGTTGGCTTGCTCCCGGTTTCGATCCGCCTTCGGCTCAGCAGGACTGACGGCCAAGATTAACGCGCATCTGTTGGCCCGCGAGGAAGAGATGCAAACCAGCTAGTCTTTAGAGATATACGGCCTGAAGTTGTATATTATCATAGCTGCTAGTCTCCGGTGAAATTCTGAAAGAAAAGGTAAAATCCTTGATTTATTTCAATCGGGCGGTGTTTGCCCTTGGAATACAGTCAGATATAACCGTCACACAGTCGCGAACCAGGTCGCCAGCCCGGCTGCCTCATGTTCCAGAATATCGTCATGAATCGCCCATTTGCCGGGCGCGTCGGCAATAAAGGAAACATGCTTCGTCTTGGCGGCGGGAACGATGACGCCGTTTCGCCAATAGGGCTCCCAGCCGTCGTCGAGATCATGCAAGAGCCGCATGGCGTGACCGTGAACATGCATCGCGAGCGGAACCATTGATTTGTTCACATAGCCGAGCGTGACCGGCGTCCCGCGCTTCACGCTGAACAGTGGCGGGCCGTCGTAGCCGTTTGTCGCGGCGCCGTTGATGACCCAGCCGGCGCCGCCCGCCGGGCCGGGCTCGATCACGAGGTCGATCTTCTTGGCGTTGTTGAGCTTGATCTCTGCGGGCAGCGCAGGGTTTGAGGGCAGAGAGTAGATAAGGCCCCGCTTCTCTGCGCGCGCTCCTTTCGCCGTGGCGACGAAAATCTCGCTTTCGCTATTGTTAGGGCCGCGCAGGACGACCCGCGCTTTGGCACCTTCCGTCGCCGGCATGTCGAAGATGAGCTCGAATCGCGCGCCGGGCGCGACGGGGATGCTGCGCCGCACCGGCTCGAAAGCCTCGCAAGGCTGGCTGTCGATCGCGACGACGAAGGGCTGCACGCCGTCGAAGGTCAGGATCATGATTCTGGCGTTGGCGAGATTGGCGAGCCGCAGACGCACGCGCGAATTTGCCTGAAACTCGGCGGTGGCCGGCGCCGCCTTGCCGTTGACGGCGAGCGTCGGGCCGATGCGCCCGGCGGCGCGCGCCTCGCTGGCGTCGCCGAAGGCCCCCTCGATCTTGCCCTGCGCGTCGAGGCGCCAATCGTCGAGGACGAGGAGCAGGTCGTGATCGGTGGGCAGGGGGTCGGGCTCGTCCACGACCAAAAGGCCTTTGAGGCCGCGGCCGATCAGCTCCGGCGTCTTACCATAGACGCTCGGCCGATAGCAGAAGAGGCCGGGCTCCGACAGCTTGCGGCGGTAGTCGAATGCGCCTCCCGGCGCGACGGCCGCCTGCGTTAGCGGCGCGACGCCGTCCATGGCGTTCTCGCCGCGCATGCCATGCCAATGGATCGTCGCCGGAAGGTCGAGCTTGTTGACGAGGCGGACGTCCAGCTCCTGGCCTTGCTTGTAGCGCAGCACAGGCCCCGGCGCGACGCCGTCGAAGCCGAGGATGTCCGTTTCAGCCTGGCTGAGCTTTGCTTTGCCGGCGCGCGCCTCGATGACGCGCGGGCCCATTTGCGGCGCCCCTCGTGCGGGGAGGGCGACGACGCTGGCGGCGACCCCGGTCAGAAAGGCGCGGCGGTTGAGCGAGGGCATGGGCTTGCGTCCTTGCGAGAGTGTAACGAGTTGACGGCGACGCTCGCGTCAGCGCGGCGCCGAGGCGGGGGCGCCAACGTCCTGTATTGTGCAGTTCAGCCGCGGTCGTCCCGGCAAGTCCAGCGTCGCCTCATTGCCCTTGTTCCAGAACTGGGCTTCCCCAGCCCCGAAAGCGCCCGTGTAACGCGCGCCCGACGCCGCCAGCACCTGTTGCAGAACGACGGATTTGTCGCGCCAGGAGAGGAAGGCGAGGGCGGGCGCGACATTCACGAAGGTCACATCCAGCAGCCCGTCGAGCCCGGGGCAGGAGGCGATGAAAGGGCCAAGGCTCGTTCCCTCGGCGTCCTTCGAGCGCACATCGGCATAGCCTTGCCGCAGGCGGTAGATGCGCTCGATGAGCGTGCGCTGCAGGCAGGGTTTGGCGTCCTTGCAGGCCGAAAGCGTCTTGCGGAAGCTCGCCTGGCTCTCGGTCAAGTCCTTCTTCCGAGCCGCCGTCAGCGGCGCGGCCGTGGCCAAATCGGCAAGAGGGGACTCTTCTTTATCCAGCCCTTCGAGGGTTGCATCCTCGCAAATGAATTTGACCGGGGCCCCCGACGTCTTCGCGCATTCCATCGGCGTCGCAGCGGCGAATCCGATCGAGAGGAAGGAGAGGAGCGCTATGGCGGCCGCGCGGATCATGAGGCGTGCTCCGAAAAGAGGACCGAGAAAGGCGATACATTCTAGCGGTCGCAAGCCAAAACGTCGCTTCCGGACATACGTATTTTTTTGAAGCATCCCGCGCCGACCATGCTATAGAGCGGCGCCCGCGCTCGCGGGCTTCAGGTTTCGCGGCGGGTCCGGAATGGGGCCGCTCACGCGGGCGTGGCGGAACTGGTAGACGCGCCGGATTTAGGTTCCGGTGACGAAAGTCGTGGGGGTTCGACTCCCTCCGCCCGCACCAAATGCCGCAGTTTCGCGGAAATTATGCCAAGCCGCCGCGCGCACGGCCGGCTCTAAAGTTGTAGAAGGCGATCGACATGCAAGTTACGCAAACCTCCTCCCAGGGTTTGAAGCAGGAATTCAAGGTCGTGCTGCCGGCGGCCGATCTCGCCGCCAAGCTCGGCGCGCAGCTCGCCGAAATGCAGGCCAAGGCCCAGATCAAAGGCTTCCGCCCCGGCAAGGCTCCGATCGCCCATCTCAAGAAGCTCTATGGCAAGAGCATCATGGGCGACGTCCTGCAGGAGTCCGTCAACGAGGCGAACCGCAAGATCGTCGAGGAGCATGAGCTGCGAATCGCCGTCGAGCCGAAGCTCGATTTCCCCGGCGGGCAGGAAGAGCTCGAGCGCGCGCTCGAGGCCGAGGGCGATCTCGCCTTCACCGTGACCTTCGAGACGCTGCCGAAGTTCGAGATCGGCTCGTTCGACGACATTTCTATCGAGCGCCCGGTCGCCGAGATCGCCGACGCGGACATCGACACGGCGTTGCAGAATCTGGCGGATCGCGCCCAGGAATTCGAGCCGCGCGCGGAAGGCGCCAAGGCCGAGAAGGGCGACAAGCTCACGATCGACTTCACCGGCAAGCTCGACGGCGTCGCCTTCGAGGGCGGCACGGGCGGCGATATCGACCTGGTGCTGGGCTCCAACACCTTCATTCCCGGCTTCGAGGAGCAGCTCGAAGGCGCGGGCGTGGGCGAGCAGCGCGTCGTGAAGGTCAAGTTCCCCGAGGATTATTCGGCTCAGCATCTGGCCGGCAAGGACGCCGAGTTCGACGTGACGGTGAAGGCTGTCGCCGCGCCGAAGTCGCTCGAGATCGGCGACGAGCTGGCCACCAAATATGGCTTCGAGAGTTTCGACGCCATGAAGGAAGCGGTGAAGGGCAATCTCGAGGCCGACTTCCACAAGGTCTCGCGCGACAAGCTGAAGCGCGCGCTGCTCGACGCCCTCGACAGTCGCTATTCCTTCGAGCTGCCCGAGACGCTCGTCGAGCAGGAATTCAACAACATCTGGGGGCAGCACGAGGCCGAGAGCCGCCGCGCGAATCAGCCGGTCGCCGAAGAAGGCAAGACCGAGGACGAAACCCGCGCGGAGTTCCGCAAGATCGCCGAGCGCCGCGTGCGCCTCGGGCTGGTTCTCGCAGAGATCGGCCAGAACGCCGGCGTGAAGGTCGAGGACAAGGATCTGACCGAGGCCCTCGTCGAGCGCGTCCGCATGTTCCCGGGCCAGGAAAAGCAGGTCTGGGACTTCTATCGCAACAATGAGCAGGCGCTCGCCCAGTTGCGCGCGCCGATCTACGAAGAGCGCGTCGTCGACCATATCTCCAAGCTCATCAAGATCACGGACAAGACCGTGACCAAGGAAGAGCTGTTCAAGGAAGAAGAGGCGTAAGAGAAACGCCGGGCGTGAGCCATCCCTCCCCTTTACGGGGAGGGAGGCCCCGCCTTGAGGCGGGGTCGGGTGGGGTAAGGCCCCACCACTCTCGTTGCGGCGCGGACCCCACCCGGCGGCCTCCGCGTAGAGGCTAAGGGAGCCACATATTTCGGGGCCGTCATGGCCGGGCTTGTCCCGGCCACCCACGCCAAGGGGCACAGCCCAGCTCCGAAGTCCTGTTCCGCGCGCCCATGCAATGTTCTGATGGCGATCATGCCAGCATTAGCTAAGACTTTGCTCGGCGTGGATGGCCGGGACAAGCCCGGCCATGACGAGGGCTGCGACGGGTGTGTGCGTGCGGTAGCCGTAAAGGGGAAGTATGGGCCAACGACGCGGGATGGTCGCTCATCCGCAAAGCCCTGTTGATCCCTTTGGCGCCGCGCTTGCCAGATCGCTCTTCGCCCGAGAAGCGGAAGCTTCGTTTGCGTCCCGGCGCGCTCCGGCATATGACGGGACAAGAATTCCCGGCGGAGGGCCCCTGCGCCGGCAAGACCATATGAGACGGCCGTGCGGCAGGTTCGGGTAAATGCTTCGCGGTCGGTCTAATGCGCGCGCTCTCCTGCGAGGAGAGGCGCAGGGAAGGCGATGCGATGCGTGATCCGATCGAGGTCTATAGCCAATATCTCATTCCGCAGGTGATCGAAAATACGTCGCGCGGCGAACGCGGCTTCGACATCTATTCGCGCCTGTTGCGCGAGCGGATCATCTTCCTCACGGGGCCGGTCGAGGACCACATGGCCTCGGTCATCATCGCCCAGCTCCTTTTCCTCGAATCGGAAAATCCGAAGAAGGAAATCTCCCTCTACATCAACTCGCCGGGCGGCGTGGTGACGGCGGGCCTCGCCATCTACGACACGATGCAGTTCATCAAGCCGAAAGTCTCGACGCTCTGCGTCGGCCAGGCGGCGTCGATGGGCTCGCTGCTGCTCTGCGCCGGCGAGGCCGGCATGCGCTATGCGCTCCCCAACGCCCGCGTCATGCTGCATCAGCCCTCAGGCGGCTTCCAGGGCCAGGCGTCGGACATTCAGCGCCACGCCGAGGACATACTGAAGGTCAAGAAGCGCCTGAACGACATTTATGTCCGCCACTCCGGCAAGGATTACGACACGATCGAGCGCACGCTCGACCGCGATCACTTCATGTCGGCGGAAGAGGCGAAGGCGTTCGGCATCGTCGACAGCGTGCAGGAGAAGCGCCCCGACGACGAGTCAGAAGCCAAGAGCTGAAATGGTTCCTCTCCCGCATGGGGCCGATAGGGCGCCCTGTGCGGGAGAGAGCCCGCCGCGCCAAGCGTGCGGCGCCAAAAAATAAATTGCGTCCGCCGTTCCTTCGGGGAAAAAGAGCGGACCTTTGGGTGAGAGAAACGGGGCTATAAGGGCGCGCATGTTTCGCAAGATTTTGATCGCCAACCGTGGCGAAATCGCCTGCCGCATCATCAAGACGGCAAAGAAGATGGGCATCGCCACGGTCGCCGTCTATTCGGACGCCGACGCCGACGCCCTGCATGTGGAGATGGCGGATGAGGCGATCCACCTTGGCCCGCCGCCCGCCGCGCAGTCCTATCTGCTCATCGACAAGATCATCGCGGCCTGCAAGCAGACCGGCGCCGAAGCCGTGCATCCCGGCTATGGCTTCCTCTCCGAGCGCGCGGCTTTCGCCACGGCGCTGAAGGACGCCGGCATCGTCTTCATCGGTCCCAACCAGCGCGCCATCGAAGCGATGGGCGACAAGATCGAATCGAAGAAATTCGCCTCGGCCGCCAAGGTCAGCGTGGTGCCGGGCTATCTCGGCGTGATCGAATCGCCGGAAGAGGCGGTAAAGATCGCCAAGGACATCGGCTATCCGGTGATGCTGAAGGCCTCGGCCGGCGGCGGCGGCAAGGGCATGCGCATCGCCTTCAACGACGCCGAGGTGATCGAGGGCTTCACCCGCGCCCGTTCGGAGGCGGCGTCCTCCTTCGGCGATGATCGCGTCTTCGTCGAGAAGTTCATCCAGAACCCGCGCCACATCGAAATTCAGGTGCTGGGCGACAAGCATGGCAATGTCATTCACCTCAACGAGCGTGAATGTTCGATCCAGCGTCGTAACCAGAAGGTGATCGAGGAAGCGCCGTCGCCGCTGCTCGACGCCGCCACCCGCGCCGAAATGGGCGCCCAGGCCGTCGCGCTCGCCAAGGCTGTCGACTACGATTCGGCCGGCACGGTGGAATTCGTCGCGGGGCAGGACAAGAGCTTCTACTTCCTCGAGATGAACACCCGCCTGCAGGTGGAGCATCCGGTCACCGAGCTCATCACCGGCATCGATCTCGTCGAGCAGATGATCCGCGTCGCCGCCGGCGAGCCCCTGCAGCTCAAGCAGGAGAATGTGAAGATCAACGGCTGGGCGGTGGAAAGCCGCATCTATGCCGAAGATCCGACCCGCAGCTTCCTGCCCTCCATCGGCCGTCTGGTGAAATATCGCCCGCCCGAGGAGAAGAAGGAAGACGGCGTCACCGTCCGTAACGACACGGGCGTCACCGAGGGCCGCGAGATTTCGATCCATTACGATCCGATGATCGCGAAGCTCGTCACGCACGCCTCCGACCGCTTGACCGCCATCCAGGCCCAGGCCGACGCGCTCGATCGTTTCCTCATCGACGGCATTCGCCACAACATTCCCTTCCTCTCGACGCTGATGCAGATGGAGCGTTGGCGGTCGGGCACGCTTTCGACGGGGTTCATCGCGGAAGAGTTCCCCGAGGGCTTTTCGGCTCCGGAGCCGGCCGGCGATCTCGCTTTGACGCTCGCCGCCGTCGCGACGCTGATTGACCACATCGGCAACGCCCGCAAACGCATGATCAGCGGCCAGCTCATGAGCGGCCGCCCGGTCGAATTCGCGCGCGACCGCGTCTGCATGCTCGGCGATACGCGCTATGACGTCGCGCTCGAGGAGCAGGGCGAGGCGCTCGTCGTGCAGTTCTCCGGCGCCGATAACCGCGCCCATCGCGTATCCTCGCAGTGGCGGCCGGGCGACGCGGTCTTCAAGGGCGATGTCGACGGCCATACGGTCTATGTGCAGACGCGGCCGATCCTCAATGGTTACGAGCTGGCCCATCAGGGCGTGAGCGTGCAGGCGCGCGTCTATACGCAGCGCGAGGCCGAACTGGCTGCCCTGATGCCCAAGAAGAAGGACACCGGCGCCTCCAAGCATCTGCTGTGTCCGATGCCGGGTCTGGTGAAGACCATCGACGTCAAGGAAGGGCAGGAAGTAAAGGCGGGCGAGGCGCTCTGCATGGTCGAGGCCATGAAGATGGAGAACGTCCTGCGCGCCGAGCGCGACGTGACCATCAAGAAGATCCTCGCGAAGCCCGGCGACAGCCTCGCGGTCGACGCGGTGATCATGGAATTCGCGTAAGCGCACGAACTATAGACTTTTTAGAAACGCGGCCCTCCGGGCCGCGTTTTTGTTTGCGCGCCTTCAGGCGCGCCAAGCGACCAAACCTTCCGCTTGGATCATACGGGTTCCGCTCGATTGGTTCGGCGCCATCCCCGACGCAAGCGCCGTTTGAACACACAGGAAATCACCGCCGTCATTGCGAGGAGCAAAGCGACGAAGCAATCCAGGGCCGCATCGCTGCACTG
Source organism: Methylocystis sp. JR02 (assembly GCF_030063565.1). Taxonomy (NCBI): domain Bacteria; kingdom Pseudomonadati; phylum Pseudomonadota; class Alphaproteobacteria; order Hyphomicrobiales; family Methylocystaceae; genus Methylocystis; species Methylocystis sp. JR02. The sequence goes on from NZ_JASIRC010000001.1 coordinate 770,276, forward strand.
GATTGCTTCGCTTCGCTCGCAATGACGGCTCTTGTGGCTTTGGGTCGCCCGTCAGAAGGTGATTTCATCGCTTGGCGGCGTTTCGACGCGATCGCCAAGAAGACTCTGCCGCTTACGGCAATTACGATTAATCCAATGAATTCGGCGCTTGCCAAATTCATCTGCAAGCGCTCAGGCGCGCGGCGCGAAACCGCCGCCGCCTGTGCGTTTCACAAGATCAGGCGCTCGCCTTCGCTTTGCGCGCCGAGCGCGCCGGAGCGGCCTTCTTGCGCGCCTGGCCGAGACCCATCTGCTTTGCGAGATTCGAGCGCTGCGCCGCATAGTTCGGCGCCACCATCGGATAATCGGGAGCCAATCCCCATTTCGCCCGATATTGATCCGGCGTCATTCCCAGCGTGGCCAAGTGTCGCCGCAGCGATTTGAACTTCTTCCCGTCGTCCAGGCAGACAAGATAGTCGGGCGTGATCGACTTGCGGATCGAGACGGCGGGCTCAGGCTTCTCTTCGACCGCAGGAGCTGCGGCCGCGCCCGTCGCCAGGCGTCGCAGCGTCGCGTCCACGGAGGCGATCAACCCCGGAAGCTCCGCGACCGGAAGCGAGTTATGAGAAACGAAAGCCGCGACAATGCTGGCAGCCAATTCGATTGAACTGGCGTCTTCTGAATCTGGCGTCTGCAAGGGCGAATCCTCCGCGCGAATTGACGATATTACTAATACCGCATTCTGCTTGCGTCGAGCTTAACGGTCAAATTCTTTCCAAAATAGTGTATCCGGCCGACGGAAATAGCGGCTAACGCCCCGGACGCGCTTTGTTTGCTATCGGTCAAAGAAGAGTCGAGCCGCCAAAATCTCGATTTTTTCTTTCCTGAGTGCGACTTGGCTTGCAGCTCAAGTTAAAATCTCAGTTACGTGCCCCATCTTACGGCCTGGACGGCTTTCCTTTTTACCGTAGAGATGCAGACAGGCGCCGTCTTGAGCCAGTATCTGCGCCCATTTGTCGGCGTCGGCGCCAATGAGATTGCGCATGACGATTTGGCGCCCATGGCGGCGCGTCGAGCCGAGCGGCAGGCCCGCAATGGCGCGCATGTGCTGCTCGAATTGCGAGGTTACGGCGCCATCGAGCGTCCAATGCCCGGAGTTGTGCACGCGCGGCGCGATTTCATTGACGAGGAGCCGCTCGCCTTCAGCGTCCGAAACAACGAACATTTCCACGGCGATCACGCCGACGTAATCCGCCGCCTCGGCGATGCGCCGAGTCATCTCGACCGCCGCCCGCGCGGTAGCATCGCTGATCGCGGCGGGAGCCGTTGTCGTCGCGAGAATATGATGTTCGTGTATGTTTTCGCAGATGTCATAGGCGCGGAAGGCGCCGTCGAGCCCGCGCGCCGCGACAACGGAAACCTCTTTGGCGAAGGGCACGAAACCTTCGAGAATCGAGGGCGCGCCGCCTACCGCTTTGAAAGCGTCGTCGAGATCGACGCCGTCGACAATTCGGGTCTGGCCCTTGCCGTCATAGCCGAAACGGCGAGTCTTCAGGATCGATGGACGCCCGAGCTGCGCGACGGCGCGCGTCAGCGCATCGAGATCGGAGACGTCGGCGAAATCGGCCGTGGCGACGCCGAGCCCGCGCACGAACTGCTTTTCGATCAGCCGGTCCTGCGTCAGCGCGAGGACCTTCGGGTTCGGCCGCACCGGCCGATGCGCTTCGAGCACTTCCGCCGTTCGCGCCGGAACATTTTCGAATTCATAGGTGACGACATCGACAGATTCCGCGAAGGCCGCCAGTGCCGCTTCATCGAGGAAATCGGCGCAAGTGCGCGCGGCGCAGACGTCGAAGGCCGGATCATCGGCGACGGGCGAATAAATATGCGACTTCAGGCCAAGGCGGGCGCCGGCTGTCGCCAGCATGCGCGCGAGCTGGCCGCCGCCGAGAATGCCGATGGTCGCGCCGGGTTTCAGCATTGTCACGCCTCCTCCTTCGGCGTCTCGGCGACGCTCGCCGTCTGTTTTGCGCGGAAATCTGCGAGCCGCGCGGCGAGCGCCTTGTCGCTCAGCGCGAGAATTGAGGCGGCGAGGATCGCGGCGTTGATCGCGCCCGCCTTGCCGATGGCAAGCGTTCCCACCGGAACGCCGCCGGGCATTTGAACAATCGAGAGTAGGGAGTCCATGCCCTTGAGCGCCTGGGACTCGATCGGCACGCCGAGAACCGGGAGATTGGTCATGGAGGCCGTCATGCCCGGCAGATGCGCGGCGCCGCCGGCGCCCGCGATGATCACCTCGAAGCCAGACGCCTCGGCCCCCTTGGCGAAAGTGAAAAGCCGCTCAGGCGTGCGATGGGCCGAGACGATCCGCGCGTCGCAGCCGACGTCGAGGATTTTCAGGGTCTCCACGGCGTGGCGCATGGTCGCCCAGTCGGACTGGGACCCCATAATGATCGCGACAGGCGTCTTCGGCTTCGCCACTTTAAGTGATCCATTACTCGAGCGTGGGAAGCCATGCCGCATAGACGATGGGGAGGCGGGACGCAAGGCGCCGGGCGGGCTGTCGCGTTATGGGAGGCGCTCGCGGGCTTGTCTTGGGGACGCAAGCCGGGCAGCGGGGTGAGGGCATGAGAGGCGCATGGTCGGGGCGCATGTCCTCCGTTCCGCCGCTATTCAGCTATAGTGCGGCCTTATCGGATTTTCAGTCAGAGGGAATCGTGTCGGCAAATCTTCTAGCCAAGATCAGGGAATTCGGCCGGGTTATCTCAGTCATTCTGCTGATGGATATGAGAACGCGGTTCGGCTCCAGCTATTTCGGCTATCTTATCGCGATCGCATGGCCGCTCAGCCATCTCATCATCATTTCGGGCGCCTATTTACTTAGGACCTATGTCGCGCCTGTCGGCGAGAGTCCGGCCGTGTTCGTGGCGACAGGGGTTGTGCCCTACATTCTCTGTCTCTATCCCGCGAGAATGCTGGGTATGGCTATAATCCAAGGGCGGACGCTGTTGAATATGCCGATTCTCAAGCCCGGGCATTTGATTACCGCGAGATGGATATTAGAAGTGCTTAACGCTTTCATTGTTTTAGGGCTATATTTATTGCTTATGTATTCGTTAGACATAGATTTTTTGCCGGCAGACTATATTGTGGCGGCTCAGGCTGTTCTTGCGGCTGTTTATCTTGGAATAGGGTTGGGAGTGCTAAATACGGTCGCTTGTGCAATATTTGGCATGTTCTTTATCGTTGCATTTACGTTGGTCGCTGTTGTTTTATACATTCTATCTGGGGTATATGAGCCGTCTTACGCTTTTTCAGAGGAAGTGCGCGAGTACTATTCCTACAATCCCCTCTTCCAAATCGTGGAGTGGCTACGCTCCGCATATTACACCAACTACGATCCATATATGGTCAACAAAGCCTACGTCGTGGAATTTGCTTCGATCTCGCTTGCCCTTGGCCTGCTCGGGGAGCGCTTTCTTCGCGGAAAATTTTTCTCCTGAGATCGCTGCCTTTGGAGGAAATAGGTCTGTGGTCGCGTGAGAGAGCGAGGGCGGTGAATCGTCGAGCCATGTCGTTCTATGGGCAAAATCGGCCGTGCGAGGAGAGGCGCAGCTATCTGGCCGGCCGACGCGCTGGCCCAGCGGCTTCGCGCGAGCAGCATGAGCTTTGATGGGCTGGTTTGCGCGGCGCCGTGGGCCTGGCGCTCTCTCTCGCTGTTGCAGAGCGTCCCGATACGGGAGGCGACCCCTGCCGCGACGTTCGCGCGCAGGGGATAACCACGCCGCTTCTGCTGCATGCGACTGGCTCCCTGCCGCCCGAAGGCTGGAAGCGAACTCACCGAGAGCAGGAAATCCCCGCTCTCGGCATTTCTTTGTCGATCGGCGCGCGACCCTTACGCGGCGCGATCGACGTCCTCTTCGTCGCCGTCGTCTGCCGCTTCGGCGTCGGTCTTCGCTCCGCGCCGCGGGCCCTTCTGCAGGAAGGACTCGATCAGCTTCAGCGCCTCCGAGTCGATCAGCTTGCGCACGGCCGCGACTTCCCGCGCCATGCGGTCGAGCGCCGCCTCGTAAAGCTGGCGCTCGGAATAGGATTGCTCCGGCTGCGTGTCGGAACGGTAGAGGTCGCGCACCACCTCGGCGATCGTGACAAGATCGCCGGAGTTGATCTTGGCCTCATATTCCTGGGCGCGACGCGACCACATTGTGCGCTTGATGCGCGCGCGTCCGGAAAGCGTCGTGAGCGCCTTGTCGACCACGCCGGTCTCGGCGAGCTTACGCATGCCGACATTGGCGATCTTGCTCGTCGGAACCTTCAGGATCATCTTGTCCTTGATGAAGCTGACGACAAAGAGCTCGAGGCTGAAGCCCGCGACTTCCTGTGTTTCGACGCCAATGATTTGGCCGACGCCGTGAGCCGGATAGACGATGAACTCGTTGAGCTTGAAACCGTGCTTCTGCGCGGCCGGTTTCGTTTTCGCGGGCGCGGGTTTCACCACGGCCTTTGAATCGGTTACGGTCTTCTCGGCAGCGACGGGCGTCGCCGTTTCAACGGGGGGCTCGTTTCTTTTTGCCAATTTTTTATCTTCGCCGGCTGTCGTGGTTGATGAAATCTTGCCAGCCGCCGCGGCGGCCGCGGGGGCGGCCGGTTTGGCGGGGAAGGGGGGCTTGGCGTCGCGGGCTGGCGCAACAGCAGTCGCCGTTGCGGGCTTGTGCGCCGCGGCGGACGTAACGGGTTCAGAGGTTCTCGTCGCCTCGGCTTTGCGGGCGGGAGCTGTGGCGAGCGCAGCCTTCTCCGGGGCGGCCTTGGACGTTGCGGCGGCGTTGGCCGAGGCCGGCGCCGCGGCAGGCTTCGCCACTGGTTTCGGTTTCTCGATGGACGCCGCCGTCTTGTGCGCCTTGGCGGGCGTGATTTTTTCGTCTGACTTCACGACGGCGGTTGCGGCGGTCTTCGCCGCGGACCTGACAGTCTTTGCGCCGGCTTTGCCCGGGGCTGCGGCGACAGCCCCGCGCGCAGCGACGTTCTTGGCCAATGCGGACGCGCGCGCGTCGGACGCCGCGGCGCTGCGGGCGGCAGCGTCCGCGCCGCTTTTGCCGCTGGTCTTTGTCGTCGCCTTCGCTGCGGTCGTCACAGGCGCCTCAACGCGCGTCTTTGCCGCTGTCTTGGCGCTCTTTGCAGCGGATTTGCTCGTTTTGGCGCCATCGGACGTCGCGGCGCCGGGGCGTGCGGCTTTACCGCTTTTCGACGCCGATCCCTGAGAACGCGCGGAGGTAGCTGTAGCGCCGACCCCTTTCTTTGTTATATCGTTCTTCTTGGCGGACGGCATACGCGGGGCACTCCTTTTGCATCTCGCTGTGGAGACGGGATGATCCTGCTGTCCTCTTGCCGCGAGACGAACAAAGCGTCTTGGCAGGCAAGTTTCTGAACTGACACCTTAAGCCAGAGGCGCGGGCGAGATAGGGAATTCGGACGCTCTAAGGCGCGCGCTTTCTCATGCTGTGAGGCAAGCCGTCGTCGGCCCGTGATGGCCGAGCGGCGTTTATTACCATTCTCTATATCACGCCGCGGCGCCAAAATCAAAAAAACCCTTGCCCGGTTTTTGCCAGGAGGGTGGGAAACTCGTCAGTAAGTTACGAAATTCGCTCTGCTATCAAGCAAAGTTAAGGGTGTGGAAAGATTGGGCCGCCGCCCGGCGCACATTTGGCGGCCGAAACGAATCGGCTCGCGACGGGCGGCTTGAGGTGATCTCAGTCGCCCTGTCCGGGCTCGGAAGAGAACTGGGCTTCGAACTTGCCGGGCTTGCCGTCCCATTCCTTGGCGTCCGCGGGCGGGTCGCGCTTGATGGTGATGTTCGGCCAGTTCTGCGCCATTTCGGCGTTCAGTTGCAGCCACTTCTCGAGGCCTTCCTCGGTGTCGGGCTTGATCGCCTCGGCGGGGCATTCAGGCTCGCAGACGCCGCAGTCGATACATTCGTCCGGATGGATGACGAGCATGTTCTCGCCCTCGTAGAAGCAGTCGACGGGGCAAACTTCCACGCAATCCATATACTTGCACTTGATGCAGTTTTCCGTGACGACATAAGTCATGTGAATTGTCTCTTTCGACGATTTGTGAGCGTCTCGCGTCGATTGCCGCGCTAGCTAGCGTTTTTGCCGCCGTCATGCAAGGCATGGCCATGGTGATTTTGGCGCCGCCGCGATATGGCTACAATAGGATTCAAGCGGGACGATTATGACCGACGTTGAACTCAGAGCGACACACGCCGTTGCGCAAACCATGACGGCGCGCGCCTTGCTGCTCGGCGAACGCATCGACACCGTCGGGTTGGAGCGGGCGGATCTGGTGTCGACCGCGCCGCTCGCCTTCCATGCCGGGCAGGCGGGCTTCGCCGTGCTTTACCGCTTCGGCGTCGCGGTCCTCTTCGGACTCTCGCCGCTCGAAGAGGACGAGATCGTCACCAAGATCGGCGCGCGGGTCGCCGGCGCCTCGCGGGGCGACGACGAGACGCTCGTCATCGAAATCACGCATGACGGCGAGGACAAGCCGCTGCCGAACGGCCGCCTTGCAGTGAAGGATCTTTCCGAGGCGCGGCTGCTCGTCATCGCCGACGCCTTGGCGAAAAGCGTGGCGCTGGCGCGCGACGAGCGCCGCGTCAATGCGGTCTTCGACACGATCGAGCCTTTCGCGGCGGAGCTTGCCAGCAGGGGCCGCCCGCCATGGCGGCGCAAATCCATGCTGGAGCTCATCGGCCAGACGCTGCTCGTGCGTCATCGCGTCTCCGGCCGCGTCGCCGTCGAGGACAAGCCCGACGTTCTTTGGGATCGGCCCGATCTCGAACGCCTCTATGCGCGTCTCGAAGACGAATATGAGCTGGAGGCGCGCGGACGCACGCTCAACGCCAAGATCGACGTGATCGGCGAGACCGCGCGGGCGCTCACCGATCTCATCGACGCCGACCGTTCGGTGCGACTCGAATGGATCATCATCGTGCTGATCGCGATGGAGATCGGCCTGTCGCTGTTCCAGATGTTCTCCGGACAGCATTATCTTCACCAGATACAGGCGGCCTCGACCGCAACCCGCGGATCGTCCATGGACAGCCATGTGAAGTGAGGCAATTGGTGCCGCGCGAAGGTGAACTGCCGCTTCGCGTAGTGACGTGTGTCGATCTTGCCGCGCATGATCGCCTCCTCTAACGACATGCGCCCGTCGAGATAAGCGATGAGATGCGGAACCCCATGCGCGCGCATGGCCGGGAGAGCGGGATCGAGCTTGCGCTCGCCTAGGCGGGCCACTTCGTCGAGCGCGCCCATCTCCATCATTTTATCGAAACGCGCGTCGATGCGCGCATAGAGCGTCTCGCGCTCGGGCGCGAGAAAGAAGGCCGGGCATTGCGCCGCGTCGATCAGCGGCGCCGAACGCGGCCCCTGGAAGGAAGCGAGCGGCTTGCCCGTCGCGGCGAAAACCTCGAGGGCGCGCAGAATGCGCTGCGGGTCTGTCGGGCGCAGCCGCGCCGCGGTCTCCGGGTCTTTCGACAAAAGCTCGGCGTAAAGCTCCTGCGGGCTCGCGCCTTCGGCCGCCGCGCGCACCTGCGCGCGCACCTCCTCGGGCACGGCGGGAATGTCCGAAAGGCCGTAAAGCGCGGCTTTGAAATACATGCCTGTGCCGCCGGCAATGACCGGCGTCACGCCGCGCGCGTCGAGGTCGGCCAGCGTCTGCGCGAGATCGGCGAGATAGCGGCCGACGGAGTAATTCACCGCTGCATCGATATGGCCGAAGAGGAGATGCGGCGCCTGCGTCTCTTCTTCTAGCGTCGGCCGCGCGGTGATGATGCGCAGGTCACGGTAGACCTGCATGGAGTCGGCGTTGACCACTGCGCCGCCGACGCGCTCGGCGATGGCGAGCGCCAGCGCCGACTTGCCCGAGGCTGTGGGACCTGCGATGAGAATGGCGCGCGGGGACATGGCGGCTATTGCGGCGGAAATGGGCTGGATGTCAAAGGCGATCAACCGACACTTAGTCACTTTGCCGCGTCGTCATGGCCGGGCCCGTCCCGGCTATCCACGCCGCGCAATGGTCGCTCTTGTGGGGCGGGCCCACTTCGACCTCGGAAAACCACCCGCATCGTCCGGACCGGTCTCTGGCACAGAGCCGGCCCTGTCCCTCGGTGAGCCGTGGGTGGCCGGGACAAGCCCGGCCATGACGGTTCCGAAATGAGTGACTCACAAGGCCACCAAGCGGGAGGCGAGTCGAGCGCGGGACTCGTCGCAACCTTTGTTGCCGGACATAGCGTCGCGCTAACCGCGGCGGTCGTCCGGCGCGCGTTGGGCGAAGCCGGGCTCGGCGATCCGAAGCTGGATTGGCTCGCGCCAGACATCGCCGCCGACGTTTTCCTCGACGCGCCAGACCTGGACGTCGCGCGCGCGCGATTGCAGGCTGCGCTCGCAGGGGAGGCCATCGATATTGTCGTTCAGCCGGCCGAAGGCCGCCGCAAGCGTCTCCTCGTCGCTGACATGGACTCGACCATGATCGAGCAGGAATGCATCGACGAGCTTGCTGGGCTGATCGGCATCCGCGACCGTATCGCCGCCATCACCGAGCGCGCAATGGCGGGCGAGCTGAATTTTCAGGCGGCGTTGAAGGAGCGCGTCGCGCTGCTGGCCGGCGTGACGCTCGATCAGATCGAGACGATCGTCGCCCGCATCACGCTCACGCCGGGCGCCCGCGTCCTCGTGCAGACCATGCGTGCGCATGGAGCGCATACGGCGCTCGTGACCGGCGGCTTTACGCAATTCACCGCGCCGGTCGCCGCGCGCATCGGCTTCGACGAGACTTTCGCCAATCGGCTGGAGATCGTGGAGCGCGCCTTGACGGGCGCGGTGATCGAGCCGGTGCAGGGCAGGGAAGGCAAGCGCGCCGCGCTTGTCGGCTTGCGCGAGAGGCTCGGACTGGCCCCCGTGGCGACGCTCGCAATCGGCGACGGCGCCAATGATCTCGATATGTTGCGGGAAGCGGGGCTCGGCGTCGCTTATCACGCCAAGCCGAAGGTGGCCGACGTCGCGGCGGCGCGGATCGACCACGCGGATCTGACGGCGCTGCTGTATGCGCAAGGGTATCGGAAGAACGACTTTAGGGAGTGAGGGGACGGCCCTCATCCGACCCCGCTTTGCGGGGCCACCTTCTCCCGCGAGCGGGAGAAGGAGTCGCGTTCCGAAACCTCCGGGTTCTCTCCTTCTCCCGCTCGCGGGAGAAGGTGGCCCTCGCGTCAGCGAGGGTCGGATGAGGGCTTAGTCTACCGGCAGCGCCACGAAATGCGCGTCGCCCTGGCCATTGGCCACGATCAGCAGCGCCGTCTTCTTGCCCGCTTCCTTCAGCGCCTTGATCTTCTTCACGGCGTCGGAGGGCTCGTTCACCGGCTCCTGATTGACCTCCAGAAGGATTTCGCCCGGCTGCAACCGCTTCTCCGCCGCGTTGGACGACGGGTCGACGGAGGTGATCAGCACGCCGTTCTTCACCGTGTCCTTGATCTGGAAGCGCGCGCGCAGATCGTCGGTGAGGCGCGAAAGCTCCAGCCCCAGCGCGCTCTGGGAGGCCGGGCTATTCGTTTCCGGCTTTTCCTTGTCGCCGCCGTCGCGCGAGGCGACCTTCTCGCCGTCCTCCAGGCGACCGAGCCTGACCTTCTTGGTCTCCTCCTTGCCGGAGCGGACGATCACGAGGTCGACGTCTTTGCCGACGGGCGTCGCGGCGACGAGCTTGGGCAGGTCGCGCGATTCCTTGATCGGCTTGCCGTCGAATTTCACGATCACGTCGCCGGCCTTGATGCCAGCGGGCTTCGACGGGCCCTTGTCATCGACGCCAGCGACCAGCGCGCCGCGTAGCGCGCCGAGGTTGAGCGTCTCTGCAATGGCGTCGTCGACGTTCTGGATGCGTACGCCGAGCCAGCCGCGGCGCGTCTCGCCATATTGCTGGAGCTGCTCGATCACAGGCTGCACGGTGTTCGCGGGGGTCGCGAAACCGATGCCGACCGAGCCGCCCGAGGGCGAGAGAATCGCGGTGTTGATGCCGATTACCTCGCCGTCCATGTTGAACAACGGGCCGCCGGAATTGCCCTTGTTGATGGAGGCGTCGGTCTGAATGTAGTTGTCGTAGGGGCCGCTATCGATGTTGCGGTTGCGGGCCGAGACGATGCCCGCCGTCACCGAGCCGCCGAGGCCGAACGGATTGCCGACCGCGAGCACCCAGTCGCCGACGCGCGCCTTGTCGCTGTCGCCGAATTTCACCGCCTTCAGCGGCTTCTCCGGCTTCACCTTCAGAACCGCGACGTCGACCTTCTGATCCTTGCCCAAAATCTCAGCCTTGAGTTTCTGGCCGTCGTTGAAGATCACCGTCACCTCGCTGGCGTCGGCGATGACGTGATTATTGGTGATGACGATGCCGGCGGCGTCGATGACGAAGCCGGAACCGAGCGAGGATGATTTGCGCTGGCGCGGCAGGTCGGGCATGCCCTGGCCGCGGCGCTTGAAAAACTCCTCAAAGAGATCGTCGAAAGGCGCGCCAGGCCCCATGCCCGGCGGCAGCCCGGGCGCATCGCCGCCCTTACCGCGCTTGGTCTCGAGCGTCTGCGTCGCCGAAATATTGACGACCGCGTCGGAAACCTGGGCCGAGAGATCGGCGAGGGAGTCGGGGCCTTTGGCGTGCGCCGGGCCGGCGAGCCATAGGGAAGAGGCCGTCGCGAGCGCCAGAGCGGCGCGACGAAATGCGGGGATCATGCGTTTTGCTCCTCGAGGGACATTGTTCTTGTTGGCGCGCCGCCGCCGGCGCCCTTGGTTTATCGCTTTTGCGCCGGCTCCGGCGGGGCGCTCGCGCTTCCCTCGGGGGCGGAGAAAAAACGGAAAAACGCGGAACGCGGACTGACGAGAAAGCGCGTCTCGCCCGGCTTGAACGCGGCTTCATACGCCTGCATCGAGCGATAGAAGGCGAAGAAGTCCGGATCCTTGCCGAAAGCTTCGGCGAAAATACGGTTGCGCTCGGCGTCGCCTTCGCCTTTCGTCTGATCGGCCTTCTGCTGCGCTTCGGCCTTCAGGACAATCACATCGCGATCCGCCTTTGCGGTAATTTTCTGCGCCTGCTCGGCGCCCTGTGCGCGATATTCGGCGGCCTCGCGCTGACGCTCGGTCTGCATGCGGCCGTAAACTTTTTCTGAAATCTGCTGGGGCAGGTCAACGCGGCGAATGCGGGCGTCGACAACCTCGACGCCGAAGCGGCGCGCCTCCAAGTCGGCCTGCTGCTTGATTTTCGCCATCAGCGCCGAGCGTTCGTCGCGCACGATCTGCCGTTGATTGGCTTCCGACAGCACGCGGCGCACGGCGGAGTTCAGCACCGAGCCGAGCTGGTTATTGGCGCCCTGCACGCTATTGACCGACTGATAGAATTTCAGCGCGTCGACGATGCGGTAGCGAATGAAGCTGTCGACTTCGAGACGCTGATTGTCGGCTGCGAGCACTTCGAGATTGGGGCTTTCGACGTCGAGGATGCGATTGTCGAAGGTGACCACATTCTCGATGAGCGGAATCTTGAAATGCAGTCCCGGCTCGGTGATGAGGCCGCGCCCCGCGACGGGCTCGCCGAATCGCAGCACCAGCGCCTGCTCGGTTTGTTCAACGGTGAACAGCGCGCCGCCCACGGCGGCGACGCCGATCAGGGCCAGAATGGCGAGGGCGAAGAGGAGGCCGTTTTTCACTTCTGTCCTCCCTGAAAGGGGGCAAAGGAGGGCAGGGGCATGAAGGGCGCGACCGAGGCGCCGCCCTTGGCGGGATCGTCGAGAATCACCTTCTCCGCGCCGCCGAGGACGCGCTCCATGGTCTCGATGTAGAGCCGCTGGCGGGTGAGCGCCGGAGCGTTCTTATATTGCTCGTAAATCTTCTCGAAACGCCCGGCCTGGCCGCGCGCTTCGGCGACCGTCTGCTCGCGATAGGCCTCGGCCTCCTGCAGGATGCGTGCGGCGGCGCCGCGCGCCTCTGGCACGACGCGATTCGCATAGGCCTCCGCCTCATTGCCGAGCCGCTGCAAATCCTGCTGCGCTGCGGTCACGTCGCGGAAGGCGGCGATGACCTGCTGCGGCGGGTCGACCGAAAGCAGCAGCACCTGCAGCACCATGACCCCGCTGTGATAGTCGTCGAGCAGCTTCTGCATCAGCGCCTGAGAGGCGGGCTCGATCACTTTGCGGTCGGCTGTGAGGATTTTTTGAATCTGCGACTGGCCGACGATCTCGCGCATGGCGCTCTCGGCGACCGCCTTCACCGTCGTGTGCGGATTGGCGAGATTGAAGGCGTAATCCTCGGGCTTGGAGGGGTCGATCTGCCAGATGACGCGGAATTTGATGTCGGCGATGTTTTCGTCGCCGGTCAGCATCAGGCTTTCTTCCGGCGCCTCCGGGCCGAGACGCGTGACCTGCCCGCCGCGCCGGCGCCCCTCTGGCGCCGCCGCCTCCTCGCGAAAGCCCACGTCGGTGATGTTGCGGTCCGTCACCGCGAGCTTGATCACCGAGCCGACAGGGGCGGGGAGGTTGTAATTGAGGCCCGCCTGCGTCTTGCCGCGATATTTGCCGAAGATGAGATTGAGTCCGATCTCATTGGGCCCGACCGTGTAGAAGCCGGACAGCAGCCAGGCGAGCAGGGTCAGGAGAACGAGGATCAGCATGCCGCCGCCGCCGAAGCCGGCCGGCATAAATTGCTTGAGACCTTCCTGGCTGCGGCGCAAGAGCTCTTCGAGATCCGGCGGTTGCGCGCCGCCGCCCGAGCCCTGGCCCCAGGGCCCGCCCTGTTGTCCCCAAGGGCTATTGTTCTGATTGCGCGGGCCGCCTTGATCGCTCCAGGGCATCTCGTCTCGCGATTAAATGTGGAAGTGGCCTCGGGCGCGGCTTCGCGTCGCCCGGGATGTTATAGGCATTTGGCGGCGTGGCGGCAATCGCGGACGATTCCCTGCGCGGCAGAGACAGGAGAGAGCATCCCCATGATACGGGATTACGCCAATATCGCGGCCAATGAGCGGACGTTTCTCGCCTGGGTCCGCACAGGGATCGCGGTTATTGCGCTCGGCTTCGTCATCGAGCGCTTCAATCTCTTCCTGCTCGCGCTGGCGGCAGGGGCGGGCAACAACGCCGGTCTCCTTGCCCTTCACCGGCTGCCAAGTCACACCGCGCGCTATGGCGGCGCCGCCTTGATCGCCTCCGGCGTGACAATGATCGTCATCGCCACAATCAGGCTGCTGCAGACCGCACGTCTGCTCGAGGACGAAGAGACCCACAGGCCGAGCGCGACGCATTGGACCCTTTGGGCGCTTTCGGCGCTGGTGCTGGGGGTGGCGATTTTCAGCGCCTATCTGGTGGTGTTCTAATCAGCGATACCAGACGAAGGCGAAAGAGATCAGCAGCGCGAGGCCGAAGCCGATCAGCGCGTTGACGAGAAAGCCGTTGCCGAATTCGTTCATGGTCAGACCTCCGCGAGACCCAGATCAGAACTATGCCGATGCTTCGGTTCTGTCGCAATCTATGATCGGCTATTCTCCAGGGCGGAAGCGAGTTTCGCCAGCACTCCCCGCGCGGCTGCGATGTCGTCGAGCCGCAAGTCGGCGCAGAGAGCATTCATCCACTTTGCTTGCGCCTCCATCAGCTCCCGGTACGACGTAGCGCCCCGAGTCGTCGGGGCGAGCAGTTTGGCGCGGCGGTGGCCCGGATTCGGGCTGTAAGCAGCAAGCTCGTCACGCACCAGTTCGTCGGCCAAACGCTGGACGCCCTGTCGCGTCTGAGATAGCCGGCGAGCAACTTCCGCAATGGTTAAAGCTTGGTGAGCGATCGCGCCCATGACCTGCCAACGTGCGGCGGTCAAACCGAAGGGCGCGCTCAGCCTGTTGCCGGAATCCGTCAGGCGGTTGGCGGTCTGCAGGATTTCCCAGACGAGACGGCTCATTTCTTCGCCCTGGGGCGTGCGCATGATGATTTCCCGAATTGCCAGCGGCTACATTGACAGCATATTGTCAAATTGACAGCATGTTGTCAGTCAGAGGTATACCATGACCCCGTCCGAACTTGTCAAAGGTCTCTATGAGGACTGTCTCAACCCGCGTCGGCTGGATCGGCTGACGGATTATCTCTCTGACGATTTCGCCGGCGCGAGTGGCGAGCGGGGACCGCAAGGTTTCCGGCAAACCGTCGAACGGATGGTGACGGCCTTTCCTGATCTGCGATTCGAACTCGAGGACCTGTTCGCGGCAGGCGATAAAGTATGCCTGCGCTGGCGCTTCGAAGCGGCGCATCTCGGGCCGCTGGCCGGCGTCGCCCCAACAGGCAAGGTCGCGGTTCAGCAGGGGATCGCCATCTACCAGGCAAGCGACGGCAAGCTCACGCGTGCGTGGCTTCAGGTCGATCGCCTGGGCGTCTTGCAGCAGATCGGGGCGCTGGCGCTCTGACGCAGAAGGGCGGGGCGAGGGGCATGGTTTCTCGAACGAAACTATCAGGCGGCTCCGGCCTCGTCATAGGCGCGCTGCGCCGCGAGCACTGCATCCATATTGCGCTCCGCCCAATGCGCAAACGCCGAAACCGTCTCGTTGAGCGTCTGGCCGAGCGGCGTCAGGCTGTATTCGACCGTCACCGGAACAGTCGCGAACACTGCGCGAGAGACGAGACCATCGCGCTCCAGCTTCTTCAGCGTCTGCGACAGAACCTTTTGTGAAATGCCCTTGATGTCGCGGCGCAGGCGATTGAACCGGACAGGCCCTTCCTGAAGCCGGTCGAGGATCAGCAACGCCCATTTATCGGCCAGCCGATCCAGCAACAGCCGCGTCGGACAGCGGTCTTCATAGACATTGTAGGCGTTTAGCATCGAGGTCATGGATCTGGCGCTGCGTTTTCGTCAGGTTTCCAGGTGGAAACCAGGTGAGCTGAAAGTGCTCTCTTCTTAGGTGTCTGACCCCATGCTACCTATCATATTGATAGCTAGTTTCAATCAGAAACCAATGAGGATAGCATGGCAAAGGTTCTTGTTCTTGGCGCCAGCGGCACAGTGGGACGCCCGCTCGTGAAAGCGTTATTGGCGAAAGGCGAGGCGGTGAAGGCAGCCTCCCGCGGCGGCCATTCCGTGGAAGGCGCGGAAGGCGTCGTCTTCGAATATGGCAGGCCGGAAACTTTCGACGCTGCTTTCGAGGGAGTCGACCGCGCTTTTGTGCTGCTGCCGTCCGGCTATGTGAACGCGACAGAGCTGCTGCTGCCGGTGATCGAAGCAGCTGCGGCCCGCAAGGTGAAAATCGTCTTCCAGAGCGCTTTCGGCGTCGACGCCGACGATTCCATCCCCTACCGCCAGGTCGAAATCGCGCTGGCGGCGTCGGGCGCGCGCTATGTCATCCTGCGCCCCAATTGGTTCGCCGACAACTTCCACACTTTTTGGAAGGCGGGAATCGACCAGGGTCAGATCGCCCTCCCTGCCGGCGACGGCAAATCGAGCTTCATCGACGCCCGGGATATTGCGGCATGCGCCGCCGCCGCGCTGACATCAGGCGATTTCGACGGCAGGGCCTTCAATCTGACGGGCCCGGAAGCGCTTTCTTATGCGCAAGCCGCGGAGATTCTCTCGCAGGTCGTGGGCAAGCCGATCGCTTACCGACCCGTGGACGACGAAGCCTTTGTCGGCATGCTGACCGGCGCGGGCGCGCCGCCCGATTATGCGGCGTTCCTGGCGTCGATTTTCTACCCCGTGCGCGAGGGATGGACCGCTGCCGTCACCGCCGACGTGGAGACGCTGACCGGCGCCCCGCCGCGTTCGCTACGAACCTACGCGCAGGATCATGCGCGCGAGCTGTCCGCGTAGCGATCTTGCAGGATTAACTGGCCGGAGAGGACGATGGGCGGCAACTGGCGGAGACGGTGGGATTCGAACCCACGATAGGGTTTCCCCTATAACGATTTAGCAAACCGTCGCCTTCAGCCTCTCGGCCACGTCTCCGCTCGCGCTGCGTCGCGCGTGAATGGGACATATGCCAAAGCGCCCCGTCTTGGCAAGCAGAGTGGCGGCCCCCGGCGTCCCAATCTGCTCGTTTTTGAGGAAACCGGGGCGGCCTGTGGATTTCTCACGCGCGCCGTGTTGCTGCGCCCCGATTCGTGAGGATCGAGCCGTTGGAGGTCGGCGCCCGCGATTTCCTGCCTCATTGACAGGCGGCATAGTGTCTCCCGTGCAACGGTCCGGGACTAAATGGCGCGCGGGGGCGGTTTGGGGCATGGAGTTCGTTGACAATAAGCATGGGCGCCTGCTGATTAGTGGCGAAGGCTTTGGCGTGGAGGGATTGCTTCCTCCGCCCAGCCTGGCGCTTCCTCGAGGACATGCCTTTGGCGCGTCTCCGACCTTTGTTTTTGAAATATGAGGCTGGAATGAAAAAAGTCGCTCTTTCGGTCGCCGCTCTGGCGCTGACCGCCGGCTCCGCGCTCGCGGCCGACCTTCCGTCGCGCAAGGGCCCGCCGGTCCTCCCCCCGCCGCCCCCGCCGGCTCCGCTGTGGACCGGCTTCTACGTCGGCTTGAACGCTGGCGGAACGTGGTCCAACAGCAACAATATCACTTATTCGTCTTTCCCGGGCGGATGTAATGCCGCGTTCCCTGGCTGCGCCGCTGTTCCGAGCTCCAGCCAGCTTCTGGCCGCGGTTTCGTCCGGCAATATCAGCAATGGAAACCAGGGTGGCTTCATCGGCGGTGGCCAGATTGGCTACAACTGGCAGTTCTACAACCGCTTCGTCGTCGGCGTCGAGGCGGACATTCAGGGTATCGCCTCGTCCCGCAGCAACGCGACCTCCGCGGCCGCGCTCCAGAACCCGCGCTTCACCAATCTGCTCGTTCAGACGACCTCCGTGTCGCGCTCTCTCGATTACATCGGAACGGTGCGCGGTCGTCTTGGCTGGCTGGCCACGCCGACTCTGTTGGTCTATGGCACGGGCGGTCTCGCTTACGGCGGCGTCAGCCTGAACTACGGCTCCGTCGGCACGGAACTCCGGGATGCCGGTCTTCCGAACAGCTATTTCTCCGGTGCGGCGTTCTCGGACACGCGCGTTGGCTGGACGGCTGGCGGCGGCGTCGAATGGATGTTCTGGCCGAACTGGTCCGCCAAGGTCGAGTATCTCTACTATGATCTGGGCAGCGTCACTGTGGCCGCTAGCCCGCTGGTCAATGTCGCCGGCCCGGCGTCGGCCGTTCCCGGCGGCACTTACAGCTCCGCCTTCCCGCAAGTCACGACTCGCTTCAACGGCAACATCGTTCGCGCGGGCCTGAACTATCACTTCAATTGGGGCGCTCCGGCTCCGATCGTCGCGAAATACTGATCTATTCAGTTAGATCGAAACGAGAGGCCCGGCCGAAAGGCCGGGCCTTTCGGCTTTCTGGCGACGTGATGGATTGACGCCCCTCGTGCTTCGAGACGCCCTGCCGCGCAGGCTCCTCAGCATGAGGAGCTTCTGCATCTGGGTCAAACACTTAGGCCTCATCCTGAGGAGCGAGCGACGCTCGCGTCTCGAAGGACGAGGCCGCCTCGGAGGTTTGTCAACAAACTGAGGCCCGGCTGAAAAGCCGGGCCTTTTCGCTTTTGGAGGCTGTGTCTTCAGCGCGCAGCGGCGCGCTTCGTTCCCGCGTTTCCACGACCGGCGCCGCCGGTTTGGATGTCGCGCCAGGTGTCTGACTGCGAGATCATCTGGCGGATGGAGGCGACGTTCTGCGCGGCGTCGATCGGCGAGAGATCGCGGCGCGACAATTCCTCGGCCTCGGAGAATTTCCCCTGCAGCGCCAGCACCAGGGCGAGGTTCTGACGCACCCGCATATCGGCTCCGGGCTGATTCGCGGCGAGGCGCAGCGTCTCTTCGGCGCGCGGCAGGTTTTTCGCCAGCGCATAGGAAAGGCCGAGGTTGGAAAGAACCGTCGGCTCGTTCGGGCGAATCTTCAGCGCCGCTTCGTAATAGCCGCGCGCCGCCTCGTGGTCGCCGAGCTGATCGGCGAGCGAGCCTTGCGTCGAGAGAACGGACCAGTCGGGCCGCTCGGGCGTATGGGCCTTCTGTAGGACTTCCGCCGCCTCTTTGACGTTGCCGGCGTCGGCAAGCGCCTTGCCATAGGCGCCGAGCACCTTCATATCCTCGGGATAGACGATGGCGAGCCCGCGCAGCACGGCGACCGCCTGCGCATTCTGGTCCAGCGCGTGCAAGGCTCTGGCGTAGGTCATGGCCGTCACCTTATCTTTCGGGCTCCGGTCGTAGCGCTGTCCCCATTCCTCGGCGAATCGGCGAAGCTGTCCTTCGTCCGTCGGCAGCGTGGTCGAGGGACGGCCGATGGAGCCGGTGATGTCGCCGAGAGAGGTCTTGTTGCAGCCGGAGAGGCCGATGAGCGCGGCAATGGCGACGGCGCAGAGACGGAGCGGTTTCGCGGTAGGGGAGAGCGCCTTATGCACGGCGAATCTGGTCCGTTGTCTTGTGAGAGAGCTTCAGACGCGAGCAATAAAGCGTTAACCCTAATGGATGCTTAACGGAGGCTATACGCGCCGATGACGATGAAGCTCGAGGATTGGTCGACCGAGGCGATCGCGATCGACTTCGTGGATATGAGCCGGTGGCCGCAGGCGAAGGAGGCCTTGCCCGCGACGGTTGCTGCGCTTGCCGCCGCAAATGCATTCGAGGCGAAGCCGGGAAGCCTGCTGATTGCGCCCGCGCTCGACGGCGCCCCGGCGCGCGTCTTCTTCGGCGTAGAAGCGCCGGACGCCAAAAAGCGCGATCCCTTCCTCGCCGGCAAGCTCGCCGCGTCTCTGCCCGCCGGGCTCTATCGTCTTGGCGAGAGCGTCGCCGACCCGCAGACCGCCGCGCTCGCCTTTCTGCTCGCAAGCTATTCCTTCTCGCGCTATGTCGCGCCGAAAGGCGAAAAGCCGCGCCTCTGTGCGCCGCAGGGCATCGATCGCGCCCGCGTCGAGCGTATTGCGAGCGCAGTCGCGCTCGGCCGCGACCTCGTGAACACGCCGGCAAATGACATGGGGCCGGAGGCTCTGGCCGAATCGGCGCTCGCGCTTGCCGCCAAATTTGGCGCACCGTCGCGCGCCATCGTCGGCGATGCGCTGCTCGTCGAGAATTTTCCGCTGATTCACGCGGTGGGCCGCGCTTCTGCCCAGGCGCCGCGCCTCGTGGAATTCACCCATGGGCCCGAAGACGGGCTGAGGGTGACGCTCGTCGGCAAGGGCGTCTGCTATGACACTGGCGGCCTCGACATCAAACCTTCCTCAGCGATGGCGCTGATGAAAAAGGACATGGGCGGCGCCGCCGTGGCGCTGGCTCTGGCCGCTATGCTGATTGACGCCGGCCTTCCGATTCGACTGCGGGTGCTGCTGCCGATCGTTGAGAACTCGATTTCCGCGAACGCCTTCCGCACGGGCGATATTTATCGCAGCCGCAAGGGGCTCACTGTCGAAGTCGGCAATACGGATGCGGAGGGGCGTCTCATTCTCGCCGACGCGCTGGCTTACGCGAGCGAAGATCAGCCCGATCTCTTGTTCGACTTCGCGACACTGACCGGCGCGGCGCGCGTTGCGCTGGGGCCGGAGTTGCCGCCTTTCTATACGGGAGATGATACGCTGGCGGACGAGATCGCCGCTTGCGGGCGCAGCGCCAATGATCCCGTCTGGCGCTTGCCGCTCTGGGAGAATTACGACGGCGGGCTCGACGGCAAGATTTCCGATCTCGTGAGCGTCACGAGCGGCGGCTTCTCGGGCTCCATCGTCGCGGCGCTGTTCTTGCGGCGCTTCGTCAGCGATCCCACCCGCTGGGCGCATTTCGACGTCTATTGCTGGAATCCCTCAACCAAACCCGGACGCCCCGAGGGGGGCGAGGCGCAGGCCGCGCGTCTGCTGTACGACCTCATCGAGACGCGTGCGAAGAAGAAGGCGACGGCGTGAGCGAGACATTCGATCGGCGGCTCACCCCCGCGCGTCCCGACATTGCCGCGGCGCATCTCAAGGGCCGCGTCACGGCCGAGCGCTTCGTCGAAGGCGCCGTAATGGAAGTGAAAGAGGGCGTTGTCGACCTGCGCCGCGAACCGCGCCCCGATTGCCCGATCGACACGCAGGCGCTCTATGGCGAGCGCGTCACCGTCTATGACGAGGAGGAGGGCTGGGCCTGGGCGCAGCTCGCGCGCGACGGCTATGTCGGCTGGATCGCCGCCAACACGCTGTGGAGCGCCTTGCGCGAGCCCACCCATAGCGTCTGCGTGCCGCGCACCTTCGTCTATCCGGCGGCGAGCATCAAGCAGCCGCCGCTTCTGGCCTTGCCCCTTTCCGCCGAAGTCGAGATCGTCGACGCGCGCGATAATTTTTTCGTCACGCGCGATCTGGGCTTCATCTGGCGCCCGCATCTCGCGCCGCTCGACGCGACCGCGCCAGACTTCGTCGCGGTCGCGGAGACGCTGATCGGCGCGCCCTATCTTTGGGGCGGCAAATCGTCGATTGGCGTCGACTGCTCCGGCCTTGTGCAGATTTCGCTCGCCGCCGCGGGCAAAGCGGCGCCGCGCGACAGCGACATGCAGGAGGCGCAACTTGGCGCGCCCGTGGACATCGGCGCGCCGCTCATGCGCGGCGATCTGATCTTCTGGAAGGGCCATGTCGGGATCATGCGCGACGCGACGACGCTGCTGCACGCCAATGGCGCGCATATGCTTGTTTCCAGCGAGCCACTGGATCTCGTGCGGGCGCGCAATCTCGAGGCGGGGGCCGGCGACATAACCAGCGTGAAGCGTCTGACGAGATAGCGCGACGATGACAAAAGTAGTTTTCTTCGACGATCTTTACGTCGGCCAGCCTTTGCGCTCCGAGGCCGTCGAGGTGACGCAGGAGCAGATCATCCGCTTCGCGCGCGACAATGATCCGCAATATTTCCACGTCGATCCGGAGGCGGCGAAAGAGAGTCTTTTCGGCGGCCTGATCGCCAGCGGCTGGCAGACGGGCGCTTTGACCTTGCGCCTGTTGCTCGACTTCTGCGGACTGGCTTTCGCCGGCGGCGTCATCGGGACGGATACGCGGATTTCGTGGAAGCGGCCGGTGCGGCCCGGCGATCGCTTGCATATCGAGGGCGAGATTACAAAACTGCGGCCGTCCCGCTCGCAAACGGGCAGGGGCTACGTCACTTTCGAGGCCTCGACCTATAATCAGGATGGCGTGGCGGTGCAGACGATCGAGGCGACGATGCTCGCCTTACGCAGGTCTGATGAGAAGTAATACCATTTCCGTTTGAACAGCTTGCATTGGGCTGTGTCATTCCCGGCGGGCTGAAAGCCCGACCGGGAATCCAGAGCAATAGTAGCTAACATTGCCCTGGATTCCCGATCGCTCGCTGCGCAAGCGTCGGGAATGACAATGACCCAATCGAGCAGATTTCGTAGCCCCTCAGCGGATTTTGCAGAAATTGCGCAGCAGTCTTTTGCAGGCGACGACGCCGGCGACCGCGGGGCCGCGCGTGAGGTCGGGCGAGGGGTTGCCGTTGGAGAAGCCCGCCCCGAAATCCGTGACGACCGTGACCCCCGAGAAGAGCATCCCGTAGCGTCGCGCGAGGATAGCTTCGGGAACGATGTTCCACCCGATGAGATCGGCGCCGAGCTGGCGCGCGACTTTTGCTTCGGCCGGCGTCTCGAAGCTCGGGCCGGAGAACCACATCAAAATACCTTCGTGCAGCGAAACGCCCGCGCTCCCCGCAGCGGCCTTCACGCGGCGCAGCAGGCGCTTGTCATAGGCGTCGTTCATATTGATGACGGCCTTGCCGTCGGCCGGCGCGCCGATCAGCGGGTTGAGGCCGGTGAAATTGATATGGTCGGTCACGAGCACGATGCTGCTCGGCACGAGGTCGGCCTGCACCGATTGCACGAGCCCCGTGCAGAGCACGCTGCGCACGCCCAGAAGCGCGAGGGTCTCCATCGGTCCGGCCATGAGGCTCGGATCGCCGGTTTCGTGGAAGGTCGAGGTTCCCTTCAGCAGCACCGCCGGGGCGCCGTCGACCATGGAGACGATCAGCTCGCCGTCCTCGAGGCCAGGAGCGACAGGAAAGCCCGGCAGCTCGGCATAGGCGAAGGTGGCGACGCGCTCGCCAATATCCGCCGAGCTGAAAAACAAACGGCTCAAAATGATCGCGCTGTCGACGGCGCCGATGTCGCAACGCGATCTGATAATTGCCGCAGCTTCTTCAGCAGGGGCGCTCATAGGAACCTCTATTGTCCAAGAATCGCTTCGAACTCTGCCTGGGATTGTCGCAGCGCCCGCGGCGGCGATCAAGCATGGCGACAGCGGAGATCAAGGGAGCTCTCGATCGGAGAGCGCCGGTGTTTCGCGGAAGGCCGCCGCAAAGAGCGCGCGCGTATAGTCGCTTTCCGGCTCAGCGAAGAGCTTCGCGGCCGGGCCGGATTCGACGACCTTCCCGTGCCGCATGACGATCAGCTCGCCGGCGAGCGCCTTCACGACGCGCAGATCGTGGCTGATGAAGAGATAGGCGAGGCCGCGCCGCCTTTGCAGATCGCGCAGCAGGTCGATGATCTGCGCCTGCACGGTCATGTCGAGAGCGGAGGTCGGCTCGTCGAGCACGACGAATTTGGGCTCCAGAACGATGGCGCGGGCGATGGCGATGCGCTGACGCTGGCCGCCAGAGAACTCATGCGGATAACGGTCCATGGTCGCGGGATCGAGGCCGGTTTCCGTCAAGGCGCGCGCGACGATTTCACGGCGTTCGTCGAGCGTCAGCTCCGGCCGCTGCACGGTGAGCCCTTCCGCGACGATATCGGCGACCGACATGCGCGGAGACAGCGAGCCATAGGGGTCCTGGAAGACCACCTGCATGTCGCGTCGCAGCGGGCGCATTTCTGAGACGCTCTTGCCGTCGATGCGCGCGCCGAGAAAAACGATCGGCCCCTCCGAGCGGATGAGGCGGAGCATGGCGAGCGCCAGCGTGGTCTTGCCGGAGCCGGACTCGCCCACGACGCCGACCGTGCCGCCTTCGCGCACCGTGACGCTGACGCCGTCGACGGCCTTTACGTGATCAACGGTGCGACGCATGAAGCCGCGTTTGATCGGGAACCAGACGCGCAGATTATCGGCCGAGACCACGATCGGCGCCTTCTCGTCCTCGACGATGGGATCGCCCTTTGGCTCGGCTGTGAGCAGCGCTTTCGTATAGGGATGGCTCGGCGTCTCGAAGACCTTCGGCACGTCGCCGCTTTCGACGATCCGGCCCTTCTGCATGACGCAGACTGTGTCGGCGAAGCGCCGCACGAGATTGAGGTCGTGCGTGATGAACAGGATCGCCATGCCATAGGTCTGCTGCAGACGTTCGAGCAGCGCGATGATCTGCGCCTGCACGGTGACGTCGAGCGCCGTCGTCGGCTCGTCGGCGATGAGGAGGTCGGGCTTATTGGCGAGCGCCATGGCGATCATGACGCGCTGCCGCTGGCCGCCAGAAAGCTGGTGCGGATAGGCGCCGAGCCGCGCCTCGGGATCGGGGATGCCAACCTCGGTCAGCAGCTCGACGACGCGCTTGCGCAGGGCCTCGCCCCCGCGCATGCCGTGCAGCTCCAGAATTTCGGCGATCTGCTGCTCGATGGTCTGCAGCGGATTGAGCGAGGTCATGGGCTCTTGAAAGACCATGGTGATCCGCGCCCCGCGGACGGCCCGAAGCGCGCCGTCGCTGACTTTCAGCATGTCCTGGCCGCCGAAGAGCGCCTCGCCGGTCGCCATGGCGCCGGGCGGCAGCAGCCGCACGATGGAGAGGGCGCTGATGGATTTGCCCGAGCCCGACTCGCCGACGAGCGCCAGCGTCTTGCCGCGTTCGAGCGAGAAGGAGACGCGGTCCACGGCGATGGTTTCGCGCCCGCCTTGCAGGAAGGCCACCGAGAGGTCGCGGACGTCGAGGAGAGGGGAGTCGGTCATGCGAGGGCGCGTATGTTGTCGACTGTCGAAGAGTCGAGAGGAACAGCGTTGATGCCGAGCGCTGACAAGAGCCGTCTGTCAGCAGTTACAAATCCCGCGCAACCTTGAATTTGCGCGGTCGCGGCATGGATTGCGTCGGGCATTTTGAGAGATTTGACTGTCGCCCTCAGGCGCGCGGCGCGCACCAACACGCGCTGATCGATTGGGTGTGTCTCGATTGTCCGCGATGAGTCGAACAAGCTCACATAAGCCTCGTACATCTCGGCGTCATCGTTCTCCAACGGTTTCGTCAACAGCTCGGCGACGACCAGCTCGCTGATCACTCCGATTGCGCCGCCGTTTCTCACATGATCCAGCACGCGCCGTCCTCTGGTGACTGGGACATCGTCATTTTCAAAAGCGTCTATGAAAACATTAGAGTCGAGATAAATGCGAATGGTCATCGCTCGCGATCATCCCATTCGTCGCGCATGGCGCGCACATGCTCGTTGACCTCTTCGAGTGAGTGAAAAGTGCTGCGACGAAGCCGCTCGTATCGAGAGAACCAATCCTTTTCAGCGGTTTTCTGCGGCCCGAGTTCTTCTTCGATCTCGATCGTAATTGTGACGTGCCTTCCGTCACCGATCTCGTCCCTCAAGTCCTTGGGTAGCCTTTCTGCCGGGAAGTGCCGTCGCACAATCTTGTTCATGGCCTTGGCCTCCTGTGGCATCCTACCACGGATCATTGGAAGTTCTTCCTCGGATCGAAGGCGTCGCGCACGGCCTCGCCGATGAAGACGAGCAGCGACAGCATGAGCGCGATGATGGCGAAGCCGGTAAGGCCCAGCCAGGGCGCCTGGAGGTTGGATTTGCCTTGCAGCAGCAATTCGCCGAGCGAGGGCGAGCCCGGCGGCAGGCCGAAGCCCAAGAAGTCCAGCGCCGTCAGCGTCGTGATCGACGAATTGAGGATGAAGGGCAGGAAGGTCAGCGTCGCCACCGTGGCGTTGGGCAGGAGATGCTTCACGATGATGCGGAAGTTCGACAGCCCCAGCGCCCGAGCGGCGTTCACATATTCGAAGTTTCGCGCGCGCAGGAACTCGGCGCGCACCACGTGAACGAGCGACACCCAGGAAAACAGCAGCAGGATTCCCAGCAGCACGAAAAAGCCCGGCGTCAGGAAGGACGAGATGATGATGAGCAGATAAAGCTGCGGCAGCGACGACCAGACCTCGATGAAGCGCTGGAACACGAGATCCACGCGCCCGCCGAAATAGCCCTGTATCGCCCCCGCCGCGACGCCGACGACGGAGGAGATCGTCGCGAGGATAAGCCCGAACAGCACCGAGATACGGAAGCCGTAAAGGAGCCGCGCCACCACGTCGCGTCCCTGATCGTCCGTGCCGAGCCAGTTATATTCCAGCGCCGCGCAGCCGCGGTTGGCTTCGCCCGGGTGCAGGCCCTTGGCGACGGCGGCTTCGCATTGCTTCTGCGTCAGCATCCAGGTCGGCGGCGACGGCGCCGGCACCGGCAGCTCGAGATTATGCGTGTCGTAGGAGTAGTGGATCGGCGGCCACAGCATCCAGCCATGCGCCTCGATCTCATTGGCGATCACCGGATCGCGATAATCCGTGCGGGCGAGGAAGCCGCCGAACTTCTCCTCCGGATAGGAGACGAATGCGGGAAATAGAAGCTCGCCCTTGTACCAGGCGACGATCGGCCGGTCGTTGGCGAGGATGTTGGAGAGGAGCGACATGACGAAGAGCGTCATGAAGATCCAGAAGGACCAATAGCCCCGTTTATTGGCCCTGAAACTGGCGAGCCGGCGCTGGTCAAGCGGCGAGAGCCGCAGCAGCCCGTTGCGGGCGATGGGCGGGGCAAGCTTGATATCGGAGTCGATCACGCTCATCGGCTCAAACCTCGCGCGTCTCGAAATCGATCCTTGGATCGATCCATGTGTAGGTGAGGTCGGAGATCAGATTCACGACCAGGCCGAGCAAGGCGAAGATATAAAGATTGGCGAAGACCACTGGATAATCGCGGTTCACGATGCTCTCAAAGGAGAGATAGCCGAGCCCGTCGAGCGAAAAGATCGTCTCGATCAGCACGGAGCCGGTCAGAAAGGCGTGCACGAAGGCGCCAGGAAAGCCGGCGATGACGATCAGCATCGCGTTGCGGAAGACATGGCCATAGAGAACGCGGTTCTCGGTCAGGCCCTTCATGCGCGCGGTCTGGACATATTGCTTGCGGATTTCGTCGAGGAAGGAGTTCTTGGTCAGGAAGGTCTGCGTCGCAAAGGCGCCGAGCGTCATGGCGCTCACCGGCAGCACAATATGCCAGAGATAATCCTTCGCCTTATCCAAGAGAGAGAGCTGCCCGAAATCATCGGATGTGAGGCCGCGCAGCGGGAAAATCTGCCAGAAAGAGCCGCCCGCGAAGAGCACGATCAGCAGCATGGCGAAGAGGAAGCTCGGAATGGCGTAGCCGATGATGATGACGTTGGAGGTCCAGGCGTCGAACCTTGTTCCATCGCGCACCGCCTTGGCGATGCCGAGCGGAATGGAGATCGAATAAGAGAGCAGCGTCATCCATAGGCCGAGCGACATGGAGACGGGAAGCTTCTCGCCGATGAGCTTGATGACGCTTTCGTCGCGGAAATAACTACGCCCGAAATCGAACATGGCGTAGTTTTTCACCATCAGCAGGAAGCGTTCCCAGGCCGGCTTGTCGAAGCCGAACTGTTTTTCCAGTTCCGCGATGAATTTCGGATCGAGGCCCTGCGCGCCGCGATATTTGGACGAGGTGTCCGCCGCGCCGCCGGTCGCCTGCGCGCCGCCCGAATGGCCGACGTCGCCGCCGCCTCCCGAGAAACGCGAAGTCGCGCCGACGTCGAATCCCTGCAGCTGCGCAATGATCCGCTCGACCGGCCCGCCCGGCGCGAACTGCACGATGGCGAAGGAAATGAGCATGATTCCGAGAATGGTCGGGATCATCAGCAGCACGCGTCGCGCGATATAGGCGCCCATTTGTCTATATTTCCCGTTCGGATGTCATGCGAGATCCGCTTGATTGGATCAGTGTCATTCCCGACGCTCGCGCAGCGAGCGATCGGGAATCCAGAGCAGAAACAGCGCTTTTGTGGCTCTGGATTCCCGGTCGGGCTTTCAGCCCGCCGGGAATGACAAGCCCCAATGCGAGCTGTTCAAACGAAACCATTCCAGCGGGCCGAAAGCCTGGGGCAATCAGGCGAAGGCTGGGCGTGAGCGTCTCCCTCCCCTTTACGGGGAGGGTGGCGCCGCGAAGCGGCGTCGGGTGGGGTCCGCCCCGGCCCGAGTCTTGGCGGCGAGAACCCCACCCGGCGGCCTTTGGCCGCCGACCTCCCCGTAAAGGGAAGATATTGGGCGGTGGCAAGCTTGGTCGGTCCTGCCTTAGATTCCCGATCGATCGGCGAACCACCATCACCGTCCCGCGAAGTTGATTTTCTTGGCCTTCTCTTCGTCCCACCACCAGGTGGAGGTATAGCCCACCTCATATTTCGGCGGCTGGTCGGGTCTTCCGAAGACGTCCCAATGGGCGATGCGGTCGACCGGCGTATAATAATGGAAGAGCGTATAATGCCCGGCGCGCAGCACGCGGTCGAGCGCGCGGCAGACGGTGACGAGCTCGGCGCGCGTTTCCACCTTGAGCGCCTTGTCGATCAGCGCGTCGATCGCCTTGCTCGAAACGCCGGCAAGATTGCGCGAGCCGTTGAAGGTCGCCGCCTCGGAGCCGAAATAATTGCGCAGCTCCTCGCCCGGCGAGTGGCTCATCAGCATGTTGTCGACCGTGACGTCGAAGTCGAACGTCTCCATCCGTTGCTTATATTGCGCGCTGTCGATCACCCGGAAGGTGGCGGTCACGCCGAGCAGCTTCAGATTTTTGATGAACGGCAGGGTGAGGCGCTCGAAGAGATTATAGCGGTCGAGGAACTGGAACTCGAGCGGATTGCCGTCGGGCAGAAGCAGCCTGTCGCCCTTGCGCACGCAGCCCGCCGCGAGCAGCAGCTCATTGGCCTTGCGCAGGAGGTTGCGGTCCTGGCCGGAGCCGTCCGAAACCGGCGGCAAAGGCGCGGGGCCGAAGACTTGCGGCGAGAGCTCGGCGCGGAACGGCTCCAGCAGAGCGAGCTCTGCGGCGTCGGGTTCGCCGGTCGCCGCCAAGTCCGAGTTCTCGAAATAGGAGGTGACGCGCTTATAGGCGTCATACATCAGATTGTGGCTCGCCCATTGGAAGTCGAAGGCGTAGCCGAGCGCCTCGCGGATGCGGGCGTCCTTGAACATGGGGCGCCGAGTGTTGAAGCACCAGCCCTGGATGCCGGGGATGCGGTTATTCTGGAAGGTCTCCTTGAGGACCCGCTTCTCGCGCACGGCCGGGAAGTCGTAGCCCGTCGCCCAGATGCGCGCCGTGTCTTCCACCCGCAGCGTATAGGTTCCGGCCTTGAAGCCTTCGAAGGCGACATTGCTGTCGCCGAAATATTCGAACTTGATGTGGTCGAAATTGTTCTGACCGACGTTCACGGGCAGGTCCTTGCCCCAATAATCGGCGACGCGGTCGA
The DNA here is from genome assembly GCF_030063565.1 of Methylocystis sp. JR02. NCBI lineage: Bacteria > Pseudomonadati > Pseudomonadota > Alphaproteobacteria > Hyphomicrobiales > Methylocystaceae > Methylocystis > Methylocystis sp. JR02. Next base: position 798,782 of record NZ_JASIRC010000001.1, read on the forward strand.
AGCCGTTGAAGCGGCCCTGTTCGAAAGCGCCGATCTTATAGGCGCCCGAGCCGAGCGGCGGTTCGAGCGTGGTCTCGTCGAAGGCGCGGTTGGCGTAATAGGCCTTCGAGAAGATCGGTTGCCCAGCGATGACGAGCGGCAGATCGCGCGTGCGGCCCGGCGCCAGCTTGACGACGAGAACGTCGTCCGCCTCGGGCTCGGCCGAGACCAGATCGCGCAGCATCTGCGAAATGATCGGATGGCCCTTGCTCTTGAGGATATTGAGCGAGAAGGCGCAGTCCTCGGCCGTGAGCGGCGAGCCGTCGTGGAAGCGCGCCTCCTTGCGCAGCAGGAACCGATAGGTGAGCTTATCCGGCGAGATGCGCACGGCGCGCGCGACAAGGCCGTAATAGGCGTCGCGCTCATCGAGGCTCGACGTCAGCAGGCTGTCGAAAATGAGCGAGACGCCCTGCGCCGGCGTGCCGCGCAGAATAAAGCCGTTGAGCGAGTCATAGGTCGACGCCTGGGTGGTGAGCGTGAGCTGCCCGCCTTTTGGCGCATCCGCCTTCACATAGCCGAATTGCTTGAAGTCGGTGGGCAAGGCGAGATCGCCGAAGGTCGAGAGCCCGTGGCTCTCGGTCTCGCCCGGCGCCAGCGCCGGCGCGGCAGAAGCCTGGTTCGCGCCTTTGGCGAAGCCCGCAGGGGCGAAGAGGGCGGCGGCGCCGAGCGCGCCGGATCGGATCAGACCGCGGCGGGAGAGCGGATAGGCGAAGGGACGATCAGCCAAATTGACCTCGGGCAGGGGGACGGGCGCCGCTGGCGCGCGCTTCATGATTCTCCCTGAATTATGTCGGTTTTTGGCGGGGCCGCCAGACTTTATGCCATTCGACCGATAGAGAGGGGAGGGGGCTTTGGACCGCGAGCCTTCAGGCTCGCCGTGGAATGCGAGCCTGAAGGCTCGCGGTCCGCTCTGACCCTTCGGCGCTATGCCGCGGCGGCGAGATCGGTCATCTGCTGCGACTGTTCGGGGTCGTATAGGCGCAGCCGTTTCGCGTCGACCTTGTTATAGACGACGGCGACCTCGTTCAGATCCAGCCGCTCCAGCGCGGCGTCGACCTCCGCGGCGCTCGTTTTGTCCCATTCGACGAGGAACACGGTTTGATCCGCCTGCGCCGCCAGAAAGCGCGCATGCGGCCCCTCCAGCGCCGGCGGGCCGTCGATCACGATGACGTCGAACCAGAGACGGGCGAGATTGAGGGTCGCGCGCAGCGTCAAGCCGCTCATGAGCCCCCCGATCGAGCTTTCGCGCGCCACCGTGCGGCCGCCATAGGGAAGAAAAGTATATCCGGCGGACGCCTGATCGACGAGCGCGCTTCTCAAGTTTTCGCCGGAATCCAGAATGTCCAGAAGGCCGAAGCCCGGCTTGCGCACATGGTCGGATTTGTCCGCCTCGATGAGCAGAACGCGGTCGCCGCCCTGCGCGAGATAGACCGCGATATTCGCGGCGACGGTGGAGCGCCCTTCGCCCCGCCGCGTCGACGAAATCAGCAGGGTGACGCTCTCGCCGCCAGCGTCGGGCGCTAAGTCCGCGCAGATTTCGGCGAGCCAGGGGGTGAGATTTGGAAGAGTGTCGTCGCTTGGCTCCTTGGCCTGCGCCGCGCCCATGAGCGGCAGGAAGCCGAGAACGCCCGCGCCACCGAGCCGTTCGGCTTGCGAGGCGGTGCGCAGCGTCGTCTGTCGCCATTCGCGTGCGATCGCATACGCGAGCCCCGCAATCAGGCCGAGGACGGTGCTGCCGATGGCGAGCAAGATGCGGCTCGGCGACGTCTTCGTCGGCGGCGTCGCGGGCGACACGATGCGGATGTCGCTGGGCTCCAGCCCCTTGACCTGAGCAAGCTCGCGCTGGCGGTTTAGAAGCTCTTCATAGACATCGCGTTCGGCCTTGGCTTCGCGCTCCAATTCACCGAGCTTGACCATTTGCGGACCAAGCTCGCCGCTTTCCGTCTGCGCGGCCTTCAACTGGCGCGAAAGGTCGGCCTCGCGCTCCTGGGCTTCGAGGAAAGCCGTTTTCGCGGAGGCGATCATCCGGGTGAATTCGGCGCTGATCTGCCGCCGCAGATCGGCCATCTGCGCGTTCAGTCTCAGGACTTCCGGGTGGCGCGGTCCGAGCACGGTCGCTTGATCCGCCGATTGGCTGGAGAGCCGGGCGTAATCGCCGCGCAGCGTGGCGAGCACGGGGGATTGGAGGGATTGCGGCAGGCTTTCGCCGGCGTTCGGCCCCAGTTTTTTCAGCGTTTCGAACCGCGCCCGCGCTTCGGCCGCGCCGGCGCCGGCGAGGACGAGCTGCTGGTTCAGTTCGGCGATGCGGCGTTCGAGAAGCGTATATCCTTGGCCCGCATCGGTGACTTTCAGACGCGCCTTCAGCTCCGCCGCGGCTTCTTCGGCGCGGTTGACGCGACCGCGAAGCTCGGTCAGCCGCGCTTCGATTTCCTGCGCGGTCTTGGAGCTTGCGCCGGTGCGTAATTCGTTCTGATCGACGACGAGCTGCTTTGCGGCGGCGTTGGCGAGCCGGGCGCTCGCCTCGGCCGAATTCGTCACGGCGGTGACGTCGATCACATAGGTCGTGCCACGGCGCGCGATGGCGAGTTTCGAGGCCAGTTTCTCGACCGTCGAAAGACGCTTCGCCTCGGGTTCGTCGCCTCTTCCGCCGAAATAAGGGTCCTTGGTCAAGTCCAGCGCATCGACCAGCTCGGCGAGAAAACCTTCGCCCTTGGCGACCTGCACGAGGCTTTCGATCGCGATGGCGTCGCCGCCGATGTTGGAAATGACGCCGCCCGATTTCGTGACGCGCGCGCTGCGCGGGTCGACCATGACAATTGCGGTCGCCGTATATTTTTTGAAGATAAAAATAGACGCGCCGAACAGCGCCGCGGAGGCGATTGCCGACGTCGTCAGGATGCGAAGCGCATTGCGACGCAGGAAGAGCCAGACGGCGCCGGGGTCGATGATCGCATAGGCGCGCCGCGAGGGTTCGCGCCAAAGATCCAAAACGCCGTCGGCGGCGGCGCCCGCGCGACCCGTAGATTGGCTGTTTTTTGTCGCGCGCGAATTCGTCATCTAAACCAGTTCACCCAGAGACGCGGGGCCAATAGAATATGCAACTCATTAACCATGAGTTACGGAAGCGATTGTGAAGACGCGATTGTCGAGGCGCGGGGCCCTGCTTCTCCCGCTGGCGGCGGGCCTTTCCACGGCGGTAAGCGCCGAGACCGGCAAGCGCGCCGGCGCGCTTCCGCCCAATCTGGCCAAAGGCTTCAATCTGCCCGATCAGGCGCCCGCGCGCGCTGGCCGATCGCCCAACGAAGCGACTCTGCGGCGATTGCGCGCGCTCGGCATGAGCCATGTCAGGCTCCCCATCGTCGCAGAATACGCGCTGGCGCGCTTCTCGGGGCCCGCCACGATCGCGAGCGCTCTCGACGATCTCGATCGGTCGATCGAGCGTCTATTCGGGATCGGCTATTCGGTGAGCGTCGATCTGCATCCGGGATCGGATTTCAACGCCTTGCATCGGCGCGATCCGCAGAGCGCCCATCAGGCGTTGCTGGAAGGCTGGCCGATGCTGGCGAAGCGTATCGCAAGATGGCCGCAGGAAAGAATTTTCGCCGAGCTGCTGAACGAGCCCGCGACAACGGACGACATTTGGCGGCCGTTCGTCGAGCAGCTCGCGAAGGCGGTGCGGGCCATCCTGCCGAAAACATATATTCTCGCCGGCCCCGCGCCTTTTCACCGGATCGAAGCGCTCGCGGGCTGGCGCCCATTCGCCGACGACCGGATCGTATATGTCTGTCATTTCTACGATCCGATGATGTTCACGCACCAAGGCGCGACTTGGGAGCAAGACGCGCCATGGGGGCGCGGAGGGGGCGTTCCCTTTCCCAGCGCCGCGGGCGATCCGACGCTATTGGCCCTCGCGCGCGCGGCGGAGAAAAAGGGTGACGCCGGCCTCGCCAATGAGCTGCGCAACATGGCCGCGCAAGCGTGGAACGCTAACGCTATCTCGACGCAATTCGCCGCGCTCGGGCGCTGGAGCGCGCAGCATTCGGCGCCGGTGATCGTCAATGAATTCGGCGTTCTGAAAGACAAGGCGAAACGCGCCGACCGCTTGGCTTGGCTCGCGGCGACGCGGGCCGCCGTCGAGGCCCAGGGCTTCGGCTGGGCGCATTGGGACTATGACACGTCCTTCGGCCTGCTCGACGACTCGGGCGAGATCGATCAGGGCGTCATCCTTGCGCTGCTCGGCGACAAAGCGCGATCCGCGGCGCCGAGCGTCAGCGCGACGAGCCCCATGATGACGGGCAGCGACAACGGGACGAAATAGGCCTCTTCCTGATAGAGGCCGTTGACCAGGCAGATCAGTAGTCCGCCCGCCGCGAAAGCCAGCGCAGGCGCGCGCGCGACAAGAAAGAGCCGCCAGCTACAGCGGGCGATCCAAAGATAAAAGCCAATCACGAAGACGATGCAAACGCCCATCTGAAACAGCAGCACGCCGAAAGCGCTTTCGACCGCGACTTCCGACGCGCCCGCGCTTTGGAAGGCGCTCCAATCGAGCTTGGAAAAATCCTCGATCGACAGATTGCCGCCCTCGCCAAGGGTGTGGCCGATCGGCAGCTTGAGGAAGCCGTTGAGCCCGCCCAGCAAGCCGATGACGTGGTAATCGCCGCTCCCATAGCCGGTGATGAAGACGAGGATCGCGTAAACGGCGAGCGCCGCTCCCAATGCGAGGATCGGCGCGTTGGAGCGCGCGCGCTTGGCGGCGGCGACAAAGCCGATGCATCCGACCGCAAGAATGAGCGGTCCTTTGGCGCTTGTCGCGAGCAGCAGCGGCATGGCGAGCGCGGCCGAGAGCGGAAAGCCATTCACGGCGAGGAAGGCGATGAGGATCGAGAGAAGATAGGCAAGGCTGATCGTGTTGAAGTTCGGCCCGTTCAATCGCTGCACCTGAATGCCGAGATCGGCGGTCAGCGACGTGTTGAAAAGATTTGTGCGGCCATAGTCGAGCGGGCTCGTGATGACCATGCCCTGTTGGGCCGCGGTTCTGATCTCATCGACATTGAGCATGCGCTTCTCGGTGAAGAGATCGAGATAGTGAAACCCGTTGGTCAATGTGAGCCACGCGTCATTTGCGAGCAGCTCGACATAGCAGCAGGCCATGATTAGCCACAGCAGCACGAACAATGTCTGCGGCAGGGGAATGCGGTGCCGGACGCCGACGATCAGGAAGCTCTGGAAGATGAAGAGCGGCAGGCTGATGTTACGCAGATAAATGACGGCGCTGCGCGGGTTGATCGCCAGGCCGAGAATGAAATAGACGCCGACGATCGCAAGAACGCCGGCCGACGCCAGGATCATGCGCGTCACAAAGGGCGAGAACGCGCCAGCCTCGCGCAGATAGCCATAGGCGACCACCGCATAGCAGACGATCGTCGTGACGAAGTTATAGCTTTTCAGAAGCTCGATGTCGGAAAAGCTCGAATAGTTCACCGAAGCCAGAGAAATGAAGACGTTTTGAAAAATATTCGCGACCAGGACGATGATCGGCACGTCCTGCTCGAAGACCCGCGCAGCGAGGATCGAAGCCACGATACAGAAAACAAGCGCGACGGGTTGCGAGGCGATGTGGAGCGCAATCGGCGCGCCCGTCAGCAGGAAGGCGATCGCAAAACCGCGAAGCACATCCTCCCAGGGAGCCCGCGCGGCGACTGGGCGGCCGGCGCGCAGCGGATTGTGGCGGCGTTTAGCGGAGACAGTCATCGCGGGGCTGGACGCGCGCATCGAACATCCCCCGATCCAGGCCGGCCATCTTTTCCCAGCGTCGACTAATATCGCGTAAACGGCCTCTGGCGCTACAGTCGTTTGAAAATGCAAACGGTCTGTTCACGGGTATAGCTTACCCGTCACTCGGGCGCTCGCCTGAAACGCCTGGGCGGAGGCTTTGAAACGGACGCGCCGCTTACTGGACCTATCGCCCTCGAGGTGCGTCGTTGATGGCTCTTTCTCTCCGGTCTCTGGCGGCGCGGTTTCTGGCGCGCAAGACCGCCGTGTCGGCCGTCGCCGCCATGGCGATCAAAGCTTCTGGCGCGCTGCTGACGGTGGCGGTCTTCACCATGGCCGCCAGGGGCATGACGTCGGACGACTTCGGCCGCCTCGCCATCTGGTTCAACGCCCTGAGCTTCCTCGCCGTCGCCGCCTGCTTCGGGCAGGATACGCTGATCGCCCGGTCCTTCGGCGAATATGCCGGCAAGGGCGATTATGCGCAGGCCTGGAGCGCCTATCGCTACGGCTGGTTCATGATCGTCGCTTCGGCGCTCGTGTTTGCTTGCGGCATGCTGGTTCTGGCCCCCTTCTTCTTTCCCAGCCTTGCGCGAACGGCGCTGCTCGCGGGCGCGTTTTTCCTCGTCGCCCAGACGCTGCTTCATTATTCCTCTCACTCCACGCGCGTGATCGTGAACTTCGTCGTGTCCGAAGTGACGCGGGAACTCGTCTGGCGCGTCGTGCTCCTCATCGTCGTCATCTGGTCGGTGCTGCATCAGGGGCTCACCCCGGCGGAATTCTTCACCGCGGCGGGGATTGGGCAGATTTTGTCTTTCGCGGCGGCGCTGCGCTACGTGCGCGCCGCCTATAAAGCGCATCCCGTTGAGCGCACGAACCAGGCCGATCGGCGCCAGTGGCTGCCGCGCGGCCTTGCGATGTGGCAATCGGCGGTGGTCGAGGCGGGCAGCGCCAATTTCGACGTTATGATCATCGGCTATCTCGCCTCGCCCGAGGCGGCGGGCGATTATTTCGTCGCCGCGCGCATCGCCAATGTGTTCATCATGGTGCTGACGGGCTTGAACACCTATTCGATGTCGCAAAGCGCCAGCCTGCACTTCTCCGGACAGACGCAGAAGCTGCAGGACATTCTGCGCTCGCTCGTGCTGGTTTCAACGGCGATGCTCGCGCCGCTGCTGCTGCTGATCTACGTCTTCGGGCACGAGATCCTCATGATCTTCGGCGAGCGTTTTTCGGCCGTTTATCCGACGCTGGTCGTGTTATCGACCGCTTGCTTCGTCATGTCGTCGAGCGGATCGGCGTCGGTGATCCTGCTGACCACTGGGCATGAAAAGATTTATTCGCGCATCATCACCGCTGCGACGCTGTTGCGATTCACACTGACGGCGATGCTGTCGTTTCTCTTTGGAAGCCTCGGCGCCGCATGGGCCTTCGCGCTCGTCAATGCGCCATTGTTCATGGCGCTGTCCATCATCTGCAAGCGCGCGGTCGGCGCCGACACCAGCGTGATGAGCGTCTTCCCCTATCTGCGGGCGCGCATCGCGCGCGGCGCCTATTCGGCGTAATGCGGGTTCCGCTTGATTGGTTTGGTGTCGTTCCCGACGCTCGCGCCGCGAGCGATCGAGAATAGAGAGCCATAGGAGCGCTGCGCTCAGACCCCGTCATTGCGAGCGAAGCGAAGCAATCCAGGGCAGCGATGCGGCGCTGGATTGCTTCGTCGCTTTGCTCCTCGCAATGACGGCGGTAATTCCGATCGCTCGTTTTGCGAGCATCGGGATCAACACCAAACCAATCAAGCGGAGCTCGTATGACAAGCGCCAATGCGAGCTATTCAAACGGAAATGATATCAGGCGTCGCGCTCGCAACGCGCGCGTCTCACGCATCCAAGCCGCGACCGTCGATCGCCCGATGCAGCGCGCGCCGTAACGGCATGTATTTCGGCGTGAGGATCGCGCCGTCGATCACTTCCAGGCGGCCGCAACGGTTCAGCGTATGCAGGCGGTTTCCCGGCCAATCTCCGCCCGGCCCGAGATGGGCGACAAGCGTTTGCCGGAAGGTGCGCGGGTCGAGCGCGTCGATGCGCATGATCGCCATCTCTTTGCCGTAGCCGCGCGCGCAGTCCTGCACGGGCCGCAACAGCGCGCCATTATGTGAAACGACCGCCCCGGCGGGCCGCGCGACGCGCGAATCGACCAGCACGGGCGACAGCTCATGGGCCTCCCATGGCCCAAAGAGGCTCGGCGCATGATGGATGGCGAGCGTGTCGGAGTAGCCTCCATAACCGTCGCGCACAACGGAGGTCATCCAATACCGGCCGCCGTGGCGGAAAATCGTGGCGTCGGCAGCCTCGACGCCTTCGACAAGCGTCGCCACCGGCTCCCATTTCGCCGGAAATTCCACGCAGCGGTAGAGCGTGATCGCGCCCGAGGCCGAAGCCTCCGGGACCATATAAAGCGCGCCATCCTCCTCGATGAGGAAGGGATAGGAGAGGTGCCAGGATTCGCTCAGGGCCTCGACGGGCGCGCCAGCAGGGCCGGTATCGTCGAAGGGCTGGAAGCATATGTCTCCAACGCCCCGGCGGTAATCGAGACGCTCGTAGAACACGCCCCTTTGGCCGCGCCAGTCGATCGGGAAGGGATCGGCGGCGAAGCTCGTCGTCTCATCCGGCAGGGTTCGCCATTTGCTCCCGGAGAGATCGCCGGTTTCGATGACGCCAGGACCGTCGACAAAGCGCCAGCCGATTCGCCAATGCGGCGAGTGGCAGCAAAGATGGTAGAGCCAGCGCGCGCATTCATGGGCGAGGTTGCATGCGGCGAAGGCCGCGAGCGCGCGCGGGCGTCTCTTGCTGTGGCTGGCGGAAGTCGCGACGGCGCTGTCCGGCGTCGCCAGCGCTTTTTCGATCAGCACGCAGATGCGTGAGTAAACGGCTTCCAGGCCGCCGATGAGACCGTCGGCGGCTTCGAAAGACGGAAGGCCCTCAACGAGTACAGCCCCCGTCGCGGCGTCCTCGACGGCGAGGGTCGGCGCGGCGCCCGAGAGTATGGCGGCGACGGCGCCTTGGTCCGTTTTCTGTCCGTCGTAAAGCGGGCGCAGAACGCGCGCGGCGCAGGTCAAAGAAGCGTCGCCGATGAGATCGATCGCAATATCGGGCCCGGACTCCGGAGGCGCGTTCTGCGGCATTACGTGCAGAAGGTCGCAGAGCGTCTCTTTGTTACGGCGCAGCAGCATGCGCTCGAGCGCGAGGAGCTGCGTCTGCGAGGCGGGACGATCGTCCGCCCGAGGGTCGAAATGGAAGGCGACTTCCGCTTGTGGCCAGCGCCGGGCCAGCGACTGCTGCAGGCGCTCGTGCCAGCGCATGAAGCGCGAGGCGGCGACGACGATGAGAATGCGGCGATAGGTCATGCAGAAGCTGCGAGGCGCACGTAATCCTCGATCATGGCGTCGAGGGGGTAGCGCTCGGTCAGGCGCCGCCCGACGGCGGTGAGCTTTGCGGAGAGTTCCGCGTCGGAGAGAAGACGCCGCGTCGCTGCCGCAAAAGCCTTCGTGTCGCGCGCGTCGACAAAGATGGCGCAAGGCTCGCCGTCTACTGCGAGCACCTCGCGCAAAACTTCGATGTCATTGACGACGACCGGGACGCCGGCCTGGGCCGCCTCTACCGGGGCGAGGCCGAATGTCTCGGCGGCGCTCGGGAAGACAAAACAGTCGAGCGACGCGAGAAACGCGCCCATTTGCGCGGTCCCGAGCTCGCCGAGGAAATGCACGCGATCGGCGACGCCGAGCGCGGCGGCGAGCGCTTCCAGATTGTCGCGCTCCTGTCCCTGGCCGGCGAGCGCGAGATGCTGATCCGGGTTTTCAACGAGCGTGCGTATCGCGAGATCGAGCTGCTTCAAATGATGCAGGCGCGCCGCGCAGCCGAGCAAGGGGACCTCCTGCGGCAAACCGAGCCGCGCGCGCGCTTGGGATTTGGCAAGCGGCGAGGACTTGTCGAAGAACCCATGATCGACGCGCGTCAGCAGCTTCGCATAGGGCGCGGGATAGTCACGATACTCCGCCTCGGTCTGCGCCGAATTGACGACGATATGATCGTAGAAGCCGAGCGCGCCCATGAATTTGTCGGCGAGCGCCACAGGGCCGGGGACGAGCTGCGCCGAGGTCAACTGATTGGCGATAACGACGGACTTGCCGGCAAGACGCGCGATCGGCGCGCCGATCAGATTCCCATAGTGCTGAAGGGTCACGACGGCGTCCGGCTTCTCGCGGCGAAACTCGCTGTAAAGCGCGCCGATCAGCTTCAGGACGCCAAAGGCGGTCGACGGCCGTTCTTTGGCGCAGAAGAAGACATTGGGGTCGGCGTCGAAGCTCTCGGTGCGTCGAAAGAAGAAAATCTGCCGCACCCGCCAGCCGCGCGCCGCAAAGCCATTGGCAAGCTGGCGGGCGATCTCCTGTGCGCCGGCGTTCTCCGCCTGTGTCTGGACGATGGCGACGGTCTTCTCTCGGGTGGGGCTCAAGAAATTTCGCTCGGTTGCATCGCGCGCGCTCGGGCGCAATCTGCCAGGGATGGACGCCTCTTGCGGGCGGGGGTGAGAAATCTTGGAAAAATTGCTAATTCACGAAGATGTATTTTTTCTTGAAAACGGCCCCCTTCTTTCCTGTATCAGAGGCGCTGAGCAGGCTCACGGAAAAGCGCCTTCCGCATTTTCAGGGAAATTCCTGCTAGATCGACGAATCTGACCAGCCCTTCGTATGGCGAGGCAACGACTGGCTGCATATGCGCCATCTGGCGCGAGGACGAAGGTTGCGGCGTATGAAGGTCGACGAGCTCTCTTTGAAACAGCGCGCTTTTATCGGCGGCGAATGGGTCGCAGCCAATAACGGCGCGGTTTTGGCGGTGACCAATCCCGCCACGGGCGAGACGCTCGGGACCGTGCCCGATATGGGCGCCGCCGAGACGCGGCAGGCGATCGAGGCGGCTTCCAGGGCGCTGCCGGTCTGGCGCGATCGTCCCGCGAAGGAGCGGGCGCAGATCATGCGCCGCTGGTTCGATCTGGTCATGGCCGAGCAGGAGCGCCTCGCGCACATCATCACGGCGGAGCAGGGCAAGCCGCTCTTCGAGGCGCGCGGCGAGATCGCCTATGGCGCCTCCTATATCGACTGGTTCGCCGAAGAAGGCCGCCGCGTCTATGGCGACATCGTGCCGGGCGGGATGGACAGGCGCCTCCTTGTCCTGAAGCAGGCGATCGGCGTCACGGCGGCCATCACGCCATGGAATTTTCCCTCGGGGATGCTGGCGCGCAAGGTTTCGGCGGCGCTCGGGGCCGGCTGCACGATGGTTGTGAAGCCGGCGGAGCTGACGCCCTTTTCCTCGCTCGCGCTGGCGGAGCTCGCTGAGCGCGCGGGCGTGCCGGCGGGCGTCATCAATGTGGTGACGGCGAAAGACCCTGTTCCCGTCGGGCAGGAGCTGACGCGCAATCCGATCGTGCGCAAGCTCACCTTCACGGGCTCGACGGAGGTCGGCAAGATTCTCCTCCGCCAGGCCGCGGACAATGTGCAGAAATGCTCGATGGAGCTCGGCGGCAATGCGCCGCTCATCGTCTTCGAGGACGCCGATCTCGATCGCGCCGTGAAGGGCGCCATCGCCACCAAATACAGGAACTGCGGGCAGACCTGCGTGTCGGCCAACCGCTTCCTCGTGCAGAAGAGCGTCGCCGACGCCTTCTCGCAAAAGCTCGCCGAGGCGGCGAGCGCCCTGGAGGTGGGCGCGGGCGTGCTGGAGGGCGTCGATGTCGGCCCGTTGATCGAGGAGGCGGCGGTCGAGAAGGTGGAGCGCCATATCGCCGACGCCGTGGCGCATGGCGCCAAAGTGCTGACCGGCGGCGCACGACATGCGCTCGGCGGCCTGTTCTTCCAGCCGACGGTGCTCGGCGACGTGCCTGCCGAGGCGCTGATCTTCCGCGAGGAGACCTTCGGCCCGGTCGCGCCGGTGATCGCCTTCGAGACGGAGGAGGAGGCGATCCGGCTGGCCAACGCCACGCCCTACGGCCTCTCGTCTTATTTCTACAGCAACGACGTTGCGCGCATTTTCCGCGTCGCCGAGAAGCTCGAATTCGGCATGGTGGGGGTGAACGAAAGCATCCTCACCTCGGAAGCCGCGCCTTTCGGCGGGATCAAGCATTCGGGCATGGGCCGCGAGGGCTCGCGCTATGGCATCGACGATTATCTAGAGATGAAATACGTCTGTATCGGCGGCATGTAAGCCGCCCTTACAGCGCCTTGCGGCAAACGATGCGGGTGACCGAGCCGCGCACGCCATAGCCGTCGTCGGTCTGGGTCAGCACCTCGTGGCAGCTCGCGGCGCTGGCGACGGCCACGGGCTGCGGGGCGGCTTCCGGGCGGACCTCCGCCTTTTCCTCGACCGGGAGGATGAAGGGCGCGACCGCCGAGACGCTGGCGCCGACAGCCGGGGCGGCGGGCGCGTGAAAATAGGCCTTGGCCGCCGCGAAGCTCACATCGGCGCCGAGGATCAAGAAAGCGATCTTCACCGCGACGGCGGCCCGCATCGGGCGCGAGGCGAATTTGCGGGAAAGCATCTCGCGGGTGGTTTCGGTGCGGTTCATGTCCAGGCCCCTTCTGTCTCTCATTCGATGAATGAGGTTTAGGGGCTCTGGAGCGGAAAGTTCGTGCGATGGCGCACAGGGCTTTTAGCCGGTCGCCCGGCGGATCAGGCTGGTGACGCCCCTCGTGCTTCGAGACGCCTGCTGCGCAGGCTCCTCAGCAGGAGGGGCTTTTTGTATCTGCGCCAAACACTTAGGCATCATCCTCAGGAGCGAGCGACGCTCGCGTCTCGAAGGACGAGGCCGCCTCGGAGGTTTGTAAACAAAAAGACCCGCCGGTCGCCCGGCGGGTCCGTATTTGCGAGGGCCGCAGGGCCCGACCAGGAATCCAGAGCCAGTAAAGGTCCGCCTCAGGCCCTGGGTTCCCGTCGGCGTGGCTCAGACGTCGAAGCCGCCGTCGCCGCCGTCGTCGTCGAAGCCGCCCCCGTCGTCATAGCCGGGGTCCGAGCTATAGCCCGCGTCGCTGACATTGCCCGAGTCGTCGTAGCCCGGGTCGTAGCCGGCGTCATAGGCTCCGGGGGCTCCGGGCTCGTCGCCGTAATAGTTGTTGACGATGGTCGTCTCGCCGGTGGGCGTGAAGCCCGAGCCGATGCCGAGATTGGCCATCCCGCCGACGCCCGAGCCATGGCTGAACAGGCTCCGGATGCCGTCCGCGAGCAGCACGCCCCCTGCGACGCCCGCCGCTGTCCCCAGCGCCCCGTGCAGGAAGCTGTTGCCGCCGCCGGCCGGCGCCTGCGGTTGCTGCTGGCCCCATCCCTGCGGGGCGTAGCCGCCCGCAACGGGATTACGGCCGCCCTGAGGCGGCGCGCCCCACGGTCCGCTCGGCGCGGCCTGAGGCGGCGGCGGAGCCTGCCGCTGCTGACCGCCGCCGAAGAGGCCGCCGAGAAAACCGCCGGCGGGCTTCGACTGCAATTCCTTCACCTGTGCTTCGAGCGCCTGGATGCGCGCATTGGCGCCCTGCAGGGCCTGGTCCTGCACAATCACCGTCTGCGCCAGAAGATAAGGCGCGGCCGGCTGCTGCTTGACCTGCTCGCTGATGAAAGTTTCCGCCTCCTGGTCGCGTGGACCGTTGGCGGCGCTCTTCGTGCGCTCGAACAGCCCGACGAGCAGTTGACGTTCTTCCGGTGACATCAGTCTCTCCACATAGGAACCGGCCCGAAAGGCGCGGCGAGTTGAATATGGGGGAAGGCGGCGCGCCCGCCAAGTGCGGCCGCCAGCGCCGCCGTGTTAAAGTTTTGCAAGATGGCGGGGCTGAAAGTCCGACCGGGAAGCCAGAGCCACAAAAGCGCTGGTTTCGCCCAGAGCCCGTCAGTGCGAACAAAGCGAAGCAATCCAGGGCGACGATGCGGCCCTGGATTGCTTCGTCGGCTCCGCCTCCTCGCAATGACGGCGGTGGTTTCCTGTGTGTCCAAACGGCGCGAGCGTCGCGAATATCACTCGCCCGCAAGCGCCATATCGTCCCGGTGGATGATCTCGTCCGGGCCCTTGAAGCCCAGGATCGACTCGATGTCCCTGGTCGAGCGGCCGATGATTTTCGCCGCGTCGAGGGCGTCATAGGTCACGAGGCCCCGTCCGATCTCCCCGCCGCGATGATCGCGGATCACAATGCAATCGCCGCGCGCGAAGCCGCCTTCGAGGCGCGTGACGCCCGCCGGCAGCAGGCTCGCGCCGGCAAGAAGCGCCCTGGCCGCGCCCTCGTCGATATGCGCCGCGCCCTTGGGCTCGAGCGAGCCGGCGATCCATTTCTTGCGGGCCGTCACCGGGTTCGACGGCGTGAGGAACCAGGTGCAGCGTTCGCCCTTGGCGATGCGCTCGATCGGCGCCTCGGCGCGCCCGTCCGCGATGACCATATGCGCGCCGCCGGTGGTGGCGATCTTCGCCGCTTCGATCTTGGTGCGCATGCCGCCGCGCGAATATTGCGAGGCGGCGCCGCCGGCCATGGCCTCGATTTCCGCCGTCACGCGCGGCACGACCGGAATATGCCGGGCGCTGGGGTCGGAGGCGGGCGGGGCGGTGTAGAGACCGTCGACGTCGGAGAGCAGCACGAGAAGATCGGCGCTCGCCATGGTGGCGACGCGGGCGGCGAGCCGATCATTGTCGCCATATCGGATTTCGGCCGTCGCGACCGTGTCGTTTTCGTTGATCACCGGCACGGCGCGCAGCGACATGAGCCGGTTGAGGCATTCGCGCGCATAGAGATAACGGCGGCGCTCTTCCGTATCGCCGAAGGTGACGAGCACCTGTCCGGCGATCAGGCCGCGCTCGTGCAGCGCCTCGGCCCAGAGGCGGGCGAGGGCGATCTGCCCGATGGCGGCCGCCGCCTGGCTGTCTTCCAGCGGCAGCGCGCCGTTCGGAAAGCCGAGCACGCTGCGCCCCAGCGCCACGGCGCCGGAGGAAACGACCAGAACGTCGGCGCCGCCCCGGTGCAGGGTCGCAATGTCGTCCGCGAGCCGAGTCAGCCAGCGCCGCTTCGCCGCCGCTTCCTTGGGATCGACGAGGAGGGACGAGCCGACCTTGACGACGATGCGGCGGAAGGAGGCGATGTCGGGCGCGCGATAGGTCATAGGCTCAGGGGAACGATGCCGCGGGAAGCGCGAGAGTTAGCTCAAGGGGCGGGTGGCTGCAAATGGGCGCGACGGGGCAGCGCTCCGAATTGGGGTTAACCAGCAGAGATGCTCCGCTCCGCCGTCATGGCCGCGCTTGCCGCGGCCATCCACGCCGCGCCGACCCGGAAAGCTGAGAGCATGAGCCGGAATAACGCCGCGTCTTCTTCTCCCCGCGTGTCGCAATGTCCTGGCGTGGATGCCCGCGACAAGCGCGGGCATGACGCGGTTGCGCAGTTTGTTAACCCCGATTCCGAGCGCCGCGGCGGGCGGCGCGCACCCAAAACGAGGACGGCGGCTTGCCGCCGCCGTACGTTCCAAATCTTGGTTCCGCGAGCGACTCAGGTCACTGCGGCTTTTTCTCGGTGGCGTCTTTCACGCATTTCTTCGTGAAGCTCGTCTTGGCGGCGCCGGCGAGCTTCTTCTCCGCGGCCGCCGTGTTGCAGGAGGCGGTCGCTGCGTCGCGTTCGCACTTCTTCAGGAAGCTGTTGAGCGCCGCGCCAGCCAGTTTCTTGGCGGAAGCCTGCGCCGGGCAATCGGGCGCCGCTGGCGCGGCTTCCTGGGCGAGAGCGAGCGGCGCCAGCAAGGCAGCGCCGAGGGCGCAGGTCGTGGCCAATACGAATTTCTTCATAGGCAACCTCCCAAAATTTCGTAGCTCTTGCGCCGGATAACGCTTCCCGAAGATAGGATCGCCCCTTCCTGGAGCAAGCCCGCGCCCGGGTGGCGGGGGAGGGTTGGGCGGGAGGGCGCCGCCCTGCTAGGATGGCGCAGTTTCATAAAGGCGACGAGATCAGCGATGTTGACGAAGGACTTATTGCCGGGCGTGCCGTTGATCGAGAGCCCCTTTTTCGCCCGGGACATTTCGTCGCTGCCGGAAAGCTATCAGCTCATCGCGCAGCAATTGCACGACCATGGTTTCGCGGTCGTCGACTTTCCCGACGCTCGATTCGACGAAAAAGCCGAGGCGATCAAAAACCGTCTGGCGGCGCGTTTCGGATGGTCAGACCCCGCCGCCTGCCCGATGAGCGCGCGCATCCAGGACGCCTGGGAGTTCGACCAGGACGTGCGCGACATCGCCTGCAACGACGCCATTCTCGATCTTCTTTCCGCCCTCTACGGAAAGAGGGCGTTTCCCTTTCAAACGCTGAATTTCCCGATCGGCACGCAGCAGCCCGCGCATAGCGACCATATTCACTTCAGCGCCATCCCTGAGCGCTTCATGTGCGGGGTCTGGGTCGCCCTCGAGGACGTGGGTGCGGATGCGGGGCCGCTTTACTATTATCCCGGCTCGCATGTCTGGCCGAGCTACGGCAATGAGCACATCGGCGTGTCGCTCGCGAATGACCCGCCCGACGCCGCCGTGCGGAAGTTCGTCCATCTGCATGACGCGCTGCCGAAAGCTCTGGGCGTCGAGCGGCAGACCTTTCTCGCGCGCAAGGGACAGGCGCTGATCTGGGCCTCGAACCTCCTGCACGGCGGCGCGCCGCGCGTTGACGCCGCCCGATCGCGCTGGAGCCAGGTCACGCATTATTTCTTCGAGGGCTGCCGCTATACGACGCCGCTGAAAAACGACGCAATGGTCGGAAAAACCATCAGGCGGCGGGTGAAAGATGTGCGAAAGGAGAGCGGGCTCTCCGGCGTGCGCGTCGACGGAAGCTCGCTCGCGCAACAGATCATGTCGGCATTCGCGAATAGGCGAAATCCGAAGGATTAGAAGAAGAAGCCCCAAACGATACCACGCGCGGCCATTCAAGCCGTGGAGGATGGGCCGCCCTGGGCAGCCTGAAACTGGACGAGATCGGCCGTCGAATATTCGCTTTGCACGTCGCAGTTCGGGCAGGCCGTCGTGAAGGACGCCGAGCCCGATAGTTCGAGCGGCGCCCCATCCGACGGGTCATTGAGGACGGCGAAATGCTGCCGGCAGCGCTTGCAGGCGAAGCCGAGATACCATCCCCCCGGAACGAGGCCCGGCAATGCGATCGGCGCATAGGCGCCTGTGAAGTGGATGCCTTGGGCCATGGGGACGCCTTTCGTCTTGCCGCCTGCAAGAAATCTGGCGCTCCGCGCGCGGGGCGCAATATGCATGCGCCCTGCTTCGCCAACACGCGCCGCCTGGCCGGGCGCAGCCGGATGTAAGTTGAGGCAGAGAGATTGCCAGCCCCATGCGAGGGCCGGGCGCAGTGTCGGTCTGGATGGGGAGGCGAGGGCGGGGCATTACCCCGAGGACGCATTGGGTGCCGCTACTGTTGGGCCGCCGCGCGCATATTTGATTTAATGGCAGGAGTGGAGGGGCTCGAACCCCCAACCCCCGGTTTTGGAGACCGGTGCTCTACCAGTTGAGCTACACTCCTGCGTGCGCCAGTCGGCGCGCGCCTCTCATGCCGCAACAGCGCCGCCGACGCAAGCGTGTTTTGATCTTATGATCAGGAATTTCCGCCTGCGAGCAAAGTGACGGCCCGGCGGTTCTGCGACCAGCAGGAAATATCGTCGCACACCGCGACCGGGCGCTCCTTGCCGTAGCTCACCGTGCGGATGCGCGAAGCGGAGACGCCGCGCGAGATCAGATAGTTCTTGGCGACCTCGGCGCGGCGGGCGCCCAGCGCGAAATTATATTCGCGCGTGCCGCGTTCGTCGGCGTGGCCTTCGACGGCGAAGCTGTAGCGGCCGTAGCGATTGAGCCACTCCGCCTGACGGTCGAGCGTGGATTGGGCGGTTGCGGTCAAATCGGTCGAGTCCGTCTCGAAGAAAACGCGATCGCCGACGTTGGTCGCAAAGTCCTGCGCGCTGCCCGGGGTCGCGACGCCGTTGCGGGCAATCCCGCCGCGGCCGCCCGCGCCCCCCGCGAGGTCGGCGCCGGCCTCGTCCGCCGCATTTTTCGCGCAGGCCGTCATGGCCAGGGCCGCCGTCATGGCGACAGCGAATTTGGCGCAGCGGGCGCCAGCAGAAAGGATCATCGAGGAACTCCTGTTACGGTAAACCAACTGCGGATAGTGCTAGTCCCGCATGGTTAAGCGAAGGTTCCGGCAACCTTAATCGAAGGTGTGGAAATCCCGTGGCATTCGATCGAATTCGCCTCATCCTTACTAAAAAGTTAAATGGTTAACGAAATATGAACGGCCGCGCTCGGGCTCGCCGCGGCCATCGCCCGGCCCTCGGCGCGCGACAAAGTCACGGTGACTTTTGTCAAAAAGCCCCAGTGTCCCTGCCTAGAACCCGCCATCGTTCTTGCCGGCGGCCCCGGTCTGACTATCATTATCCATCGGCGGCGAGTCGGGAGGACAAGATGAATGAGGGAATAGCGCCGTTCTTCACGCCGCTCACCCTGATCCTGGGCGGCGGCCTGCTCGTCATCGGCGTTTTCTCGCTCTTCGATGTCCATTTCCTGAAGTCCAAGACACAGGAAAGGCTCGCTCTTGTTTTCGGCCTCGTCTTTATTCTCGCCACGGAAGCGATGTTCGTCACGAGCGACATCAGCGGGCGCTATTTCGAAGGTCAGAAGATCGACGTCACGGACTGCGAGTTCCAGGTCGAGCGCGATAATCCATTGGAACGGCGCGACAATCCCCGGTTGATCCACCAAAAGATCAGAGCCTGCATGGATACTCTCGGCTACGACTGGACCGACGTCCACGAGCATTGCCAGGAGGCCAAGGTCTCCACCAATGTCTTTTGCTATTTGCCGCGGTCGGCCATGCAGCGCGAGATCGTCGCTTTCCAGATGCGCTTCGAATAGCAGCGTCGGTCATTCCCGGCGGGCTGAAAGCCCGACCGGGAATCCAGAGCCGCAAGAGCGCTGATTCTGCTCTGGATTCCCGCTCGCTTCGCGAGCGTCGGGAATGACGCGAGATCCGCTCGATTGGTTCGGCGCCATCCCCCGACGCTCGCCGTTTGGACACGCAGGAAACCACCGCCGTCATTGCGAGGAGGCGGAGCCGACGAAGCAATCCAGGGCCGCATCGCCGCCCTGGATTGCTTCGCTTCGCTCGCAATGACGGGCTTAGCTCAAAAGAGCGAGCCCTGATCGCCACCCGGCGTCTTGCGGGGTTTCTTCCGTACGGACGGCGTTGTCGGCGCGTCGGCTTCTCCGGCCCGCGCGGCGATGCGGCCGTCAGCGAATTCGATGGTCAGCGCGGCGCCCGCCGGGGCCTGCGCGACGCTGCGGACAAGCGCGTCGCTCTCGTCGCGCACCAGCGCGAAGCCTCGGGCCAGCACGGCTTTGTGACTGAGCGAATCCTGCAGGCGCGCAAGCCGCTCCAGGCGCTCATTCTTGCGCGCGATCAGCGCCGCGATCGCCTGCGGGAGCCTTGCGGCGGCGCTTTCCATGCGCCGCCTTGCCCCCTTGTTCTCGTGATGCGCCAGCGCCACGCGGGCGTCGAGGCCGGCCTTCAGCCGCGCGCCCAGGCCCCGGAGTTTCTCTTTCTGGCCGGCCAGCTCCGCCTGCGGCGAATGGCGCGACAGCACGTGCGCGAGCCGCGCGAGCTGGAGGCGCCGGCCGTCCTGACGCGCCCGCAGCGTCGCGCGCAGGCGCTCCGAGGCGCGGTCGAGCCGCTGGCGCGGCGTCTGCAGCAATTGCTCGGGCGCTGGCAGCAGGCGCGCGAAGGTCGCGAGCTGCAGGCGGCGTTGCTCGACGGCCCGCGTCTTCGCCATCGCAAGTCGTCGCGCCCGCGCCGCGAGATGCTCGGCCAGCTCGGCGCGCACCGGCACGGCTTTCTCGGCCGCGCCCGTGGGCGTCGGCGCGCGCAGATCGGCGACGAAGTCGATCAGCGTGGTGTCGGTCTCATGGCCAATGGCGGAGATCAGGGGAATGGCGCTGGCGGCGGCCGCGCGCACGACGATCTCCTCGTTGAAGCTCCACAAATCCTCGAGCGAGCCGCCGCCGCGCGCGACGATGAGAACGTCCGGGCGCGGCACAGGGCCGTCGACCGGCAAGGCGTTGAAGCCGTCGATCGCCGCCGCCATTTCGGCCGCCGAGGTCTCGCCTTGCACCCGCACCGGCCAGACCAGCACATGGCGCGGGAAGCGGTCGTTCAGCCGGTGCAGAATGTCGCGTATGACGGCGCCGGTCGGCGAAGTCACGACGCCGACGACCTTGGGCAGAAAGGGTAGGGGGCGCTTGCGCGATTCGTCGAACAGCCCCTCGGCCGCGAGCTTCTTGCGCCTCTCGTCGAGCAGCGCCATCAGCGCCCCGACGCCCGCCGGCTCCAGCGATTCGATGACGATCTGATAGGAGGATTTGCCGGGGAAGGTGGTGATGCGCCCGGTGGCGACGACTTCCAGACCTTCCTGCGGCCGGGTCCGCAGGCGCATGAAGGTCCCCTTCCAGATCACGGCGTCGAGCCGCGCGCCCTGATCTTTCAGGCAGAAATAGGCGTGGCCGGAGGCGTGCGGCCCGCGATAATTCGAGATTTCGCCGCGCACCCGCACCCGGCCGAACCGGTCCTCGACCGTGCGTTTGAGCGCATTGGCGAGTTCCGTGACGCTGATTTCCGGGGCGTTGGTGAGGGGGCCGTCGGAGGCGGGGATGTCGGGGTCGGACAAGGGCATCTTTGCAATATAGCTGGATATGCAGCGCGCCTGAAGGCGCGCGGTCCAATGGGCGCCCGGACCGCGCGCCTTCAGGCGCGCATCACGCTCGCAGAAGACCAGGGCCAATCACCGGGAGTCGAAGCCAACCCCGCGACGACTGGATTATTCTCCACATAGCTGATCGTGGCCCCGAGATCGCTTTCATCCCTAATGTAACGGTCGAAATAGTCAGGCGCCCAAACCGCCCCACGCCTTCCATTGGCGCGGTTGATTTGTGCTGCGCTGAACGCCTTCCAACTGCGAACGAGGCCGCCGAGCGGGAAGCCTGCAAAGGCTTCCACGACGACATGGACATGATTGGGCATGACGCACCAAGCGAGCAGGCGGTAGCGGACCTGGTCGAAATGAAGAATCGCGCCTTGAACGATTATCGCCGCTTGTGGATCAGCGAGCGGCAGGGGGCCACGACAGCGGTCGAGCGCGGCGTCGATTGTCTCACGCCTACGATCCACGCTGGCGGGGAGGGCGTC
Organism: Methylocystis sp. JR02; assembly: GCF_030063565.1. Classification (NCBI taxonomy): domain Bacteria; kingdom Pseudomonadati; phylum Pseudomonadota; class Alphaproteobacteria; order Hyphomicrobiales; family Methylocystaceae; genus Methylocystis; species Methylocystis sp. JR02. The sequence goes on from NZ_JASIRC010000001.1 coordinate 819,861, forward strand.
GACCACGGCTTTCGGGAGGCTGCCCAGCGTTCTGAAGACGATGTGCTGAACTTTCGGGGGAATCGAAATGCGGAAGATAGCCGCGCGAATGCCAGCCTTTGTGATCGCCGGTCATGACAATAGCTTTTTGCAGCGCGCCTGAAGGCGCGCGGTCCAAATTGGCGCGCACAACAAAAAACGGCGCGGGGAGCGCCCGCGCCGTTTGAGGAGGATCAGTATTTCCGCACCAGTGGCGGCATCGGCGGCGGCGCCATCATCGGCACTGGCGTGAGTGAGGGAATGATGTAGCGGAAGCCGACCCGCACGTCGTTGGAGGCGACGTTGAAGGAGTGGCGCTCGCCGAAGCAGGGCAAAGCGTTGCAGGAGATCGGACCGCTCGTGATCTTGCCCATGTCGAGGTAGCGATACGCCACTTCGAGCCGCAGGTTCGGCGTCACCGCGAAGGCGAGGCCGCCTGTCACCTGCCAGGCGAAATTCGTCGCATTCGTATCGGCGGCGACGCCATAGCCGCCATTGGCGACGCCGAAGCCGACATCCGTGAGGCCGGAGAAATTGTGGAAGGCCGCGCCGACGCCGCCGCCGATGAAAGGCGTCAGCCCATACCAGGTGCCGAGATCGACATAGGCGTTCGCCAGGAACAGGGCGGTGCCCAGATTGGCGTTGTAATTGTCGAAGCCGCTACACGCCGAGCCGCAGCCCGGGAAGGCGAAGAAATTCGTGGCGCGATAGGCGGATTGGATGCGGTATTCGCCGGTCAGATCGAAGCGAACCCAACTGTTGAACTGGTAGCCGACGCCTGCGCCCGCGAACGCCGTGTCCCCGATGCTTCGGTGAGTGTTCCAGACCGGACCGGCGGGGATCACCACATTTCCGGCGCCGTCGATGCCCGGGCGTAGCGAATAGTTCCAATCGGAAATCTGCGTCGCGCCGACGCCCACATCGCCGCGCAGGTACCAGCCTCCGAGATCGACGGGCGGCGGCGGTTCGATCGGCGGTGGCGGCGGCAGCAGATCGGCGGCGTTTGCGCCAGCGGTCGCGCCGGCGAGAACTGCGGCCGCAAAAAGGAGGGCGAATATACGGCCCATGATTACTTCCCCTTTACGTAAAGAGGGCCGCGAAGCGGACCCGTGGCGCGTAGCCATCGGGCGTAAACATGACCGAAACCGCTTAAAGGCGAGTTAACCTTACCACTTAACCCAAAATACCGGCGGTTTGGCTAATTCTGTAAAGCATAACGGCTTTTAAAAGGCGGCGCGGGGCGTCTCCCACATCCCGCGCCCGCTTTTTCTCTCAGGCCGCTTCCGCGGGCTCCTTCAGCGCGTCGCAGACCTGCGCGACCAGCGTCTCGACGAGATCGCGATCATCGCCCTCGGCCATGACCCGGATCACCGGCTCCGTGCCGGAGGGGCGCACGATCAGGCGCCCGGCGTTGCCGAGCCGCGCGCGCGCCGAGTCGATCGCCACGACGACCGACTTCTTCTCGAGCATCACCTTCTGCGCGCGGACATTCTTCAGCACCTGCGGCAAGGGCTCGAAACAATGGCAGATTTCGCTCACGCGCCGGTTCTTGCGCTTGACCTCGGCGAGCACCTGCATGGCGGTCACAAGTCCGTCGCCGGTCGTCGAATAATCGGAGAGGATGACATGCCCCGACTGTTCGCCGCCGACATTGTAGCCCTCCTTGCGCATGCGTTCGATCACATAGCGGTCGCCGACGGCGGTGCGCTCCAAGGTCAGGCCCATGGCGCCGAGATGGCGCTCGAGGCCCAGATTGGACATGATCGTCGCGACGATGCCGGGCTTTGCGAGCAGCCCCTGGTCGCGCCAGCTTCGCGCGACGACCGCCATCACCTGATCGCCGTCGATCACGGCGCCGGTTTCGTCGACGAGGATCACGCGGTCGGCGTCGCCGTCGAGCGCAATCCCGACGTCGGCGCGCAATTCGCGCACCTTCTCGCGCAGCGCCTGCGGCGAGGTGGAGCCGACGTCGCGGTTGATATTAAAGCCGTCCGGCTCCACGCCGATCGAGATCACTTCGGCGCCCAGCTCCCAAAGCGCTTCCGGCGCGACCTTATAAGCGGCGCCATTGGCGCAATCGACCACGACGCGCAGGCCTTCGAGGCTCAGATTGCGCGGCAGCGTATGTTTGGCGAATTCGATATAGCGCGCCCGGGCGTCGTCGATGCGGCGGGCGCGGCCGAGCTGGGTGGAGGCCGCGAGCTTGCGGCCGAGATCGCTGTCGAGGAGCGTTTCGATCTCGCTTTCGATCTCGTCGGAGAGCTTGTGCCCGTCCGGCCCGAAGAGCTTGATGCCATTGTCCTCGAAGGAATTGTGCGAGGCGGAGATCATCACGCCGACATCGGCGCGCATGGAGCGGGTGAGCATGGCGACGGCGGGCGTCGGCATCGGGCCGAGCAGCAGCGTGTCCATGCCGACCGAGGCGAAGCCGGCGACGAGCGCATATTCGATCATATAGCCGGAGAGCCTTGTGTCCTTGCCGATGACCACCCGATGGCGGCCCTCGCCGCGCTGGAAAATGAGGCCGGCCGCTTGTCCGACCTTGAGCGCCAGTTCGGGCGTTATCTTGACGTTGGCGAGGCCGCGAATGCCGTCCGTTCCGAAATAATGACGCGCCATCTGTATTCCTTTTCGTGGGATAAGCGCACAAGGTCACGCAAAGTTGGGCTTCGATGTGGCCAAAACATTCTGCCCGATACCGTATTCAACGGTATTCCACAATTTGGACCATCAGGTAAATTTAGGTCGCTCTTGACTTCGAGAAGGATGCTTGAATGCGGGTCGTTATTTACCACAACCCTTCCTGCGGCACGTCGCGCAAAGTCCTCGCCGCGCTGCGCGAGGCCGGGCACGAGCCCGAGGTCGTCGAATATCTCAAGACGCCGCCGGATCGAAAGACCTTGCAAGGGCTGCTGAAACGCATGGGCAAGAGCGTGCGCGATATTCTCCGCAAGCGCGGAACGCCTTATGAGGAGCTTGGCCTCGATAATCCTGCCGTGTCGGAGGACGAGATTTTTGCCGCGATCGAGAAAAATCCGATCCTCATCGAGCGGCCGATTGTCCTCTTCGGCGAGAAGGCGGCGCTCTGCCGTCCGGCGGAGACGGTGCAGGAGCTGATCGGGTAAGCCAAGGATCGTTAAGGGCCGTTAGGGTTAAGAAAGTCTTTCGCTCTCTCCCTCCCGAGGAGCCGCTAAGGTGACGTAGGCGTCTTTTCGTCAGATTCCGACGAGGCCGCCTTTCGTTTCACTTTGGGCCACTCGTGATTTGAGAGGATGAATTGATGGAAGAGCGGCGGACATCTTTGCGACGGCGCACTTTGCTGGGAGGGCGGATCGAGTTTTTCGAGCGATCGACATTCGACTGCGTCGTCCGCAACCTCAGCGAGGGGGGCGCGCGCGTGCAGTGCGACCAACAGATTGCGCTCCCGGATGTCTTCGATCTTGTGATCGACAAGTCCGAAGAGCGGCGCACGGCGCGCGCCGTATGGCGGCAGGAGCGCGATATCGGCCTGCGCTTCTTCGCCAATGTCGTGACATTGCGGCCGGGAAGGGTTTGACGCCATTTCCGTTTGAACAGCTCGCACTGGCGCTTGTCATTCCCGGGGGGCAAAAGCCCGACCGGGAATCCAGAGCCGCAAAAGCGCTGGGGAACCCGTCATTGCGAGCGAAGCGAAGCAATCCAGGGCGGCGATGCGGCCCTGGATTGCTTCGTCGGCTCCGCCTCCTCGCAATGACGGCGGTGATTTCCTTCCTATGTGTCCAAACTGCAGCGCGTCCGGCGATGACGCCGAACTAATCGAGCGGATCTCGTATGAGCGCTTCGGCGCTCAAAGGAAAAGGCCCGGCGACGTCTCGCCGGGCCTCAGTTTGTTGACAAACCTCCGAGGCGGCCCCGTCCTTCGAGACGCGAGCTTCGCTCGCTCCTCAGGATGAGGCCTAAGTGTTTGGGGTAGAAGCAGAAGCCCCTCATGCTGAGGAGCCTGCGCAGCAGGCGTCTCGAAGCGCGAGGGGCGTCACCGCCACTTTCTCAGAACTCTGAGGCCCGGCGAGAATCTCGCCGGGCCTTTTTATTTTAGACCGGGTTGGGCGAGAGCCCGCCGACATCCGGCTCCGGCTTCTGCCCGGTCGTGGGCACAGCGGAGCCGCGCGGGGGCTGCGGCGTCGGGGCGCTCGTGTCCTCGCGCACCGGGCGCTTGCCGGTGAGCAGACCCTTCATCTCCTCGCCCGTCAGCGTCTCGAACTCCAAGAGGCCATTGGCCAGCATGTCGAGCTGCGCGCGCTTCTCGGTCATGATCTGCGTCGCCTTGTCATACGCCTCCTGCACCAGACGCCGCACTTCCGCGTCGATCGTCTGCTGCGTCTGCTCCGACAGGCTCTGCTGGCGCCCGAGCGAATAGCCCAGGAACTGCTCCTGCTGCGGCTCGGCGTAAGCCACCGTGCCGAGCTTATCGGAGAAGCCGAGCTGGGTGATCATGGCGCGCGCCACTCGCGTGCACTGCTGAATGTCCGAGGCCGCGCCCGACGTCACCTTGCCGTGGCCGAACACCAGCTCCTCCGCCACGCGGCCGCCCATGGCGATAGCCAGCATCGCTGTGAGCTGCTCGAAGGTCTGCGAGACCTGGTCGCGCTCGGGGAGGCCCTGCACCATGCCGAGGGCACGGCCGCGGGGAATGATCGTGGCCTTGTGGATCGGCATCGCGCCGGGAACCGTGAGCTGCACCAGCGCATGGCCGCCCTCGTGATAGGCCGTGAGCTTCTTCTCCTCCTCGGTCATGGAGAGCGTGCGGCGTTCCGCGCCCATCATGATCTTGTCGCGCGCGTCCTCGAACTCCTGGTTCGTGACGATGCGCTTCGAGCGCCGCGCCGCAAGCAGCGCCGCCTCGTTGACGAGGTTCATGAGATCGGCGCCCGAGAAGCCCGGCGTGCCGCGCGCCACGACCTTGAGGTCGACGTCCGGCGCCAGCGGCACCTTGCGGGCGTGGACCTTGAGGATCTTCTCGCGGCCGATGAAGTCCGGGTTCGGCACCTGGATCTGGCGGTCGAAGCGGCCGGGACGCATCAGCGCCGGGTCGAGAACGTCCGGGCGGTTGGTCGCGGCGATGAGGATGATGCCCTCATTGGCCTCGAACCCGTCCATCTCGACGAGCAACTGGTTCAAGGTCTGCTCGCGTTCGTCATTGCCGCCGCCAAGACCGGCGCCGCGATGGCGGCCGACCGCGTCGATTTCGTCGACAAAGATGATGCAGGGCGCGTTTTTCTTGGCCTGCTCGAACATGTCGCGCACGCGGCTCGCGCCGACGCCGACGAACATTTCGACGAAGTCGGAGCCCGAGATCGAGAAGAACGGCACGCCCGCCTCGCCGGCGATGGCGCGGGCGAGCAGCGTCTTACCGGTGCCGGGCGGGCCGACGAGCAGCACGCCGCGCGGAATACGCCCGCCGAGCCGCTGGAACTTGCCCGGATCGCGCAGAAACTCGACGATTTCCTGCAAATCTTCCTTGGCCTCGTCGACGCCCGCGACGTCCTCGAAGGTGACGCGGCCCTGAGACTCGGTGAGGAGCTTCGCCTTCGACTTGCCGAAGCCCATGGCCCGGCCGGCGCCGCCTTGCATCTGGCGGGAGAGGAATATCCACACGCCCAGGAAGGCGACCAGCGGCAGCGCGTTCAACAGCAGCGTCATCAACCAGCTCGAGCCATCGGATAGCGGCTTGGCGCTGATCGAGACATTATGCTGCTGAAGGCGCGGAATGATGTTGGCTTCGTTCGGGATATAGGTCGTGAAGGGCCGATTGTCGTTGAAATGGCCCGCGACCTCGTTCCCGGCGATGGTCACGTCATGAACGCGGCCCTGATCGATCTGCGTCAGCAGCTCGCTGAAGGAGATGTCCCGGACCGGCGTGCGCTGGCCGGGCTGCTGAAACAGCATGACGAGCGCCACCACCAGCAGGCCGATGATGGCCCACAAGGCGAGGTTCCTGAAGTTTGCGTTCATTTGGTTATCCGTGACGGGAGCGCCTCGCGCGGGTGGATTCCCCCGAGAGGGACGCGCTTCCCAAGTTCGAATTAATCTAGGCGCGCCCATGTTTCTTGCCAAGGGAGGCCCCGTAAAGGTCGAGCGTCTTTACGGTTCCGGCCTAGGCGGAACGCCTGGGCGGCGCCGGCCGCAAGGTGACGTTGTTACCGTCCGATTCGATCAGAAGATCGGCGATGGTGAGCCGAAGTGGCGCCTTTTCGCGAAGCGCCCGGGAGAGCCGATCGGCCGCCCGCTCCAGCCTGTCGAGGCGGAGTTGCGCCTGCGGCGCAAGCCTTGCGATCTCGCGCGCCAGGAGGCGTTGCAGGATGTCGAGCGGCAGCTCCGCCAGCACGGCCGCGTCGAAACGGCCAGAAATCGGGGCGGTTTCCGTCAGCGCACGCTCATAAGCGGCGGCGGCGCAGGAGGCGAGCGCGGCCTCGGCGCGGGCGGCGCGTTCGCCCAGGCGCAGAAGCGCCTCTCGATCGAGCCCCTGTTCCGCAAGCAGCGGCATGAGCTTGCGCAGCCGGGCGCGGGCGTAGGCGTCGTTGGCGTTCGAGGGATCGGAGAAGAAGCGATGGCCCGCGTTTTGGCAGATCTCGACCAGCTCGGACTTGGTGAAGCCCAGAAGCGGACGCAGAAGCGGGGCGCCATGCGCGCTCGATTGCGGCGCCATCCCCGCCAGTCCCGAGACGCCCGAGCCGCGCGTCAGGCGAAACAAAATCGTTTCCGCCTGGTCGTCGGCGTGATGCGCCGTCACAATGGCGCCGGCGCTGACGGTCTTGGCGCAATCGGCGAGCAGGGCGTAGCGCGCGGCTCTGGCGCGCTCCTGAATGCGGGTCTGGGGCTTTTCGCCCTCCCAGCTCAAGAGATGATGCGCAAAGCCGAGAGTCCGGGCCCATTCGCCAACCTGTTGAGCTTCCGCGCGGGCGTCGGCGCGCAGGCCGTGGTCGACTGTCGCCACCGCAATCTCATGGGACGCGCGCTCCGGCCATTGCGCGCAAAGCAGCATCAGCGCGATGGAATCCGGCCCTCCGGAAACGGCGAGCAGCAGCCTCTCATAGGGCGCCAGCAGCGCGAAGGCGCCGGCAGCTTTATCCAAGGTCAAGGGCGGCCGCGCGTCAGCATTGCAGCTTCTTGCTTTCCCGCTGCGCCGCGTCTCGAATGCGCGGCGCCGAGCCCGGATATTTCATGCCGATCTCGCCGAAGGAGGCGCAAGCCTGTTCCTTCGCGCCCATGGCGCCGAGCGATTGGCCGAGCCGCAGCAGGGCGTCCGGCGCCTGCGCCGATTGCCCGTATTTCTGTGAAATCTCGAGATATTTCTCGGCCGCCTCACGATGGCGCCCGCGCAGGAAGAAGCTCTCCCCGAGATTGAAGGTCGCCGCAGGGGCGAATTTGCTCTTGGGGTTTTTGGAGAGAAAAGATTCCAGCGATTTCTCAGCCGCCTCGAACTTGCCCGCCTTCAGCGTCGCCACAGCCTCTTCATATTCCTCCTTGGGGCCGGGTGGGGCGGCCGGGGGAGCGGGCGCGATTTCGGGCAAGGTAGAGGGCTGGTCGCCGACAAGGCGGCCATGGGCGATGTCGAGCGGCTGCCCGGCTTCACGCACCGGCGGCGCGGCGCTGACCGAGCCCGCCACGGTCTTTGGCGGATTGGCGAGGGGCGCGGAAGGCGTGGTCGTCCCGAGCGGCTTGGGCGCGCCGGGCGCGGTAGGCTCGACGGCCGGATCGAAAGCGTCGCCGCGGCGCATGCCTGTCGTCGCCGGGCTAGGGGCCCCCGCGACGGGCGGGAGCGCGGCGGCGGGATGCGCCGCGGCCGGGTCGGCGGGACGCGGCGCGGCCTCCTTGGCGGCGCGTAGTTGCTCCTCCAGCAATTGCACCTTGTGCTGCAGCTCTTCGTTCTGGCCGGTCAGGCGGCGAATGTCGCGTTCGAGCCGATCGACGCGCGTCACCAGCGCGCCTGGCTCGGCGGCGCCATTGTCGATCTCGCCGGGCGGCAGGTCGATGTCGGCGGGCGGGCGGTTGTAGCCCTGCGCAAGGGTCAGATCGGACTCCGGCCGCGCCGGCCCATAGGGATCATAGGCGCGCGCGGCGCCCGCGCTGAGAAAGAGGACGGCGAAAAGGGCGATGCGAGAGATCATGGGCGAGATATGGGGGTGAAACGGCCGCGCTGAAAGCCGGCGGAGCTGGCTTTCTGGCGCCGCATCATAGACCCTCTTTGGGCGTAATTGCGGCGGGCGTTGCCGTTGTTCGAGCGTAAGCTAATCTGGCGCCATGAGGCTTATGAAACAGAACGTCGGCGGCCGTCGCCGCTTCGCCTTTTCTCCGCCATGCGCGGCGGCGGCGTTCTGCGTCGTTTTTCTTGTGCCGCGCGCCTGGGCGCTCTCGCCTGCCCCAGAATCCGGGGCCTGCTCGCTCGAAAACGCGACGCCCGCAACCGTCGCTTTGGTCGACGAGGACTTCGACCTTCTCCTCGACGACGGCCGCCGCGCCGCGCTCGCGGGCCTCGAATTCCCGGGGCCGCCCGCCAAGGACGTCCGCGCGCGTCGCGCCGCGGCGCATAAGCGGCTATCAGAATGGCTCACCGGCAAAGACATCTTTCTCGGCGCCTTCGCCGGCGCGGCGGATCGCTGGGGCCGCTTTCCAGCCCGGGTCTTCGCCGCGAGCGGGGCAGGGGCCGAGGCGCCGCTCGTCTCGGTCGGGGCGGCGCTGCTGGAGGAGGGCCTCGCGCGTTTCCGGCCCGATCCGCCCGCCGCGCCCTGCGCCCAGGCTTATCTTACGGCCGAGGCCCCGGCGCGCGACGCATCGCGGGGTCTTTGGGCCGATCCGGAGATGCGCCCGATCGACGCCGGCGCCAAAGAGAGCGGCGCGGCGTTGCTGCACCGCAAGGGAATGGCGATCGTCGAGGGCAAAATCCACGGCGTCGGCCAAAGCGCTGGCGCTATCTATTTGAATTTCAGTAAAAAACGGTTCGACGATTTCTCGGTCGTGATTTCGCGGCGCGATTTGGCTATTCTTGCCGCATCGGGAATCGAACCCCCAAAGCTGATCGGGCGGCGGGCGCGCGTGCGAGGACTTATTGAGACAGGCTTTGGGCCGCGTATGGCGATTTCAACGCCCGCCGAGATCGAAATCCTTGACGCGACGCCGTGACCTCCTGAGGCGGGCGGCCCTGGCCGTCGCTTGCGCGGTCGCGCTCGCCAATTGCGCCGAGCTCGAGCGACAGGGCCAGCTCTTCGGGCCCACGCCGACCCCGCCCACGCGGCCGGCGCTCTCCAAGACGGATAACCGCTCCTCGGTCCAGCACAAGGAGTTGCTCGCGCAATTTGGCGGCGAATATCAGGCCGTCGCCGCCGAACATTATCTCAACGATATTCTCGTCAAGCTCGCCCAGGCCAGCGAAACGCCCGGTCAGACCGCCTATAAGGTGACGATCCTCAACACGCCGGTCGTCAACGCCTTCGCGCTGCCCTCGGGCAATCTCTATGTCACGCGCGGGCTCCTGGCCCTTGCCGGCGACGCTTCCGAGGCGGCGGCGGTCATGGCGCATGAAATCGGCCATGTCACGCTGCGCCACAGCGCGCTGCGCGCCGAAAAGGAGCGCGAGGCGGCGCTGATCTCACAGGCGGCGACCGTGATCCAGAGCCGGCAAAAGGGCGAGGAAGAGCGCTCGAAGCAGCGCCTGTCGGTGGCGAGCTTCTCCCGCCAGCAGGAGATCGACGCCGACGAAACCGGCGTCAGGGTGATCGCCCGGGCGGGCTTCGACCCTTACGGCGCGGCGCGCTTCCTGACGGCGCTCGGCCGCTCGTCCGAGCTGCGCGCGGCGCTTTACGGGAAGCGGAAAGATTCCGGCTTCGACATCACTTCGACCCACCCTTCCACCCCCGAGCGCGTGACGCGCGCCATTACAGTCGCCCGACAGATCGGCGCGCCGGGCATCGGGAACCGCGACCGGGCCGGCTATCTCGCGGCGATCAACGGCGTGGCTTTCGGCGACGATCCGATGGAGGGCTTCGTCCGCGACCGGAAATTCACCCATCCGCGCCTGCGCTTCGCCTTTGCGGCGCCCGAGGGCTTCCTGCTGGAGAATTCCAGCGAGGCGGTCTTTGGCGTTCGGCAGGCCGATAATGAGGCGCTGCGGCTCGACACGGTCAGAAATCCGCCGTCAGAAAGTCTCGAAGCCTATGTGGCGTCCGGCTGGGTGGATGGTCTGCTGCCGTCCAGCGTGCGGAAGATCGACGTCAACGGCCTGCCGGCGGTCACCGCCGTGGCGCGCGCCGGGGAATGGAACTTCCGCCTCGCCGTGATCCAATCCGGCGATTACCTCTACCGCCTGATATTCGCCGCCAGGGCTCTCACTGATCAGGCGGAGAAGGAATTCATGGACTCGATTGCGACTTTCCGGCGGATCACGCCGGAGGAGGCGCGCGAGGCGCATGGGCTCAAGCTCTCCATCGTCACGGCCGGGACCGCGGATACGGCGGAAAGCCTTGCGGCGCGGATGACGACGCCCAACCGCCCGCTCGAATATTTCAGATTGCTCAATGGTTTGGACGAAAGCGAGCCGGTTGTGGCCGGAGAACGTTACAAAATCGTAACGGAGTGATCGCCGCTCCTGGGGGAACAGGACCGGGGCGCCGCGTGTTGAACGCCTAGAGTTGTTCAAAATGCGCGGATATCTCGCGAAATGATGCCCGAGAGATAGCGCGCTGTGGAGATTTGACCATGGCGTATCTTCCCGGTCTTGGCAGAGAACTTATGAAGGCGGCGGCGGACGCCCCATTCCTCGAAAGGGAAGAGGAGAGGGGGCTCGCGGTCGCCTGGCGCGACCATGGGGACCCCGTGGCGCTGCACAAGCTCACAGCCGCCCATATGCGGCTGGTTATCGCCATTTCGGCGAAATTCCGCCATTACGGCCTGCCGATCGCCGATCTGGTGCAGGAAGGCCATGTCGGGCTTCTCGAAGCGGCCGCCCGTTTCGCGCCGGAGCGCGACGTGCGCTTCTCGACCTACGCCACATGGTGGATCCGCGCCTCGATCCAGGACTATGTCCTGCGCAACTGGTCGATCGTGCGCGGCGGCACGAGCTCGACGCAGAAGGCGCTCTTCTTCAACCTGCGCCGCCTGCGCGCTCGCTTGTCGCGGGAGCCGGGAGCCGCCACGGCGGGCGACGCCTATGAGAGCATCGCCGAGACGCTGGGCGTGTCGGTCGCCGATGTCGAGATGATGGACTCGCGTCTCTCCGGCTCCGACGTGTCGCTCAATGCGCAGCTCGTCGACGACGAGTCGGCGGGCTCCGCTCAACGCATGGATTTCCTCGTCGACGACGCGCCGCTCCCCGACGAGGTGGTGGAGCAGACGCTCGACTCGGACCGCCGCGCCCGCTGGCTGCGCGATGCGCTCGCGATCCTCTCGGAGCGTGAGCTGCGGATCGTGCAGGAGCGCCGTCTGACCGAAAATCTCGTGACCCTCGAAACGCTCGGCGACAAGCTGGGCATTTCGAAGGAGCGCGTGCGCCAGATCGAAAGCCGCGCCCTGACGAAGCTGCGCCGCGCGCTCTCGCGGCTGAAGGACGACGATGCGCCGGAGGATGCGGCCTCGCCGATGGCCTAGCGCGCGAGCGATGAGAAATCCCATCCCCGGTTGGGCTTTCGCCCAGCCGGGGATGGTTGTTTGCGCGTCAATGCGGGAAGGCGAAGAGGCGCCAGACGGCGATGGACGTGGTCGCCGCGGCGAGAAGGGCGAGCGCCAGGGCGACTTTGACCAGGAGCGGAAGGAGCTGGCTTTCGCCGATGACGTGGACGCCTTCCACACGCCGGATGCTCCGACCATAGCGATCGGCTGCTACTGGGCGCCGGTAGGAATCATTAATCGAAAGACTGAAACGAGACATGGCTTAATTTCCCAGGTTTGACCAAGAGCGGCTCGCTTCCGTCTCGAAAAGAGACAAGGGAGCGCCGCTGATGGCTGGGCTTCAAGCCGTGTGCCGTCTCATATGGGACCCGCTTTGATTGGTTCCTTGTCATTCCCGACGCCCGCAAAGCGAGCCATCGGAATTACCGCCGTCATTGCGAGGAGGCGGAGCCGACGAAGCAATCCAGCGCCGCATCGCTGCTCTGGATTGCTTCGCTTCGCTCGCAATGACGGCTCTGAGCAAAACCAGCGCTCTTATGGCTCTGGGTTCCCGGTCGGGCTTTCAGCCCGCCGGGAATGACACGTCCCCAAGCGAGCTACTCAAACGGAAGTGGCGTCAGGCGATGATATCGGGGGTGAGCTGGTCCTCGAGGAAGGCGATGCGGTCGCGCAGAACCAGCTTGCGCTTCTTGAGCCGCTGAATTTGCAACTGGTCGGGCGGGCCTACGGCGATCAGCGCGTCGATTGCCGCCTCGAGGTCATGGTGTTCGAGGCGCAGGCGCTCGATTTCGGCGCGGATCGCGTCCTGCTCCGCCTTGCTGGCATTGTCATTCATCGCCGCAACACTCGCCCCGCAAAGCGTCTAGAATCGTGCGGATTATCGCGCCGCACACAAGGGGCGTTCAAGAAGAAAACGCTCTAGGCCGAGGCAAAGCCATAGGCCTCGCGCATCTCGCCGATCTGCGCGATTTTGGCGCGCAGCAACGACCAGTCGTCGCGCTCGGCGATCGCCGCCCAGATCGACTCGACCTCGTCGATGAGCATGGCGCAGGGGGCCGCGCGGCGGAAATAAGGATGGTCGAGGCGCGCGTCGGCCGTCGCCTCATGTTCGACGAAAGCCGCGCGGACGGGCGAGAATTCCGGCGCGTCATAGAAGGCGGCGGAGGGGCTCGCCTTGGCGCGCTCGCTGCTCGCGAGACCGCCGCGCCAATCGAAGAATGTTTGCTCGAATGGCGCGCGGGACGCCATCAGAAAATCGGTGAAGGCCTTCGCCAGCCGGGCGTCGGCGTCTTCTCCCGCGGGAGCGAGCGCCAGGCGGCGTAGCAGGATGGCGCGAAACTCCTTCTGGATAGCGCCCGCGAAACTATCGAGCGTGCGTTGGGCGAACTCCAGCCTGGTCAGATGCAGCAGGCATTCGGCGAGGCGCGCAAGATTCCAGCTCAGCGCCGAGGGCTGCCGGCCGAAGGAATAGAGGCCGCTTTCGTCGAAATAAGCGGCGGTGAATTGCGGATCGTAACTCGGGGCGAAGCGCCAGGGTCCGTAGTCGAAGCTCTCGCCGGTGACGTTGATATTGTCGGAATTGAGCACGCCATGGACGAAACCCGCCGACATATAACCGGCGCCGAGCTTCGCGACGCGCGCGACAACGGTCTCGAAAAAGGCGCGCGCCTTGGCCTGGCCGGAAAGGTCGGCGAGCGCCGGGAAGTAATGGGCGCAGACGTAATCCAGCAGCCGATCGATCGCGCCTTTGTCATCATGATAGGCGAGCCGCTGGAAAGTGCCGATGCGGATGTGCGAATGCGAGAGCCGCACGAGCACGCTCGAACGGGTCGGCGAGGGCTCGTCGCCGCGCTGGAGCGCCTCACCCGTTTCGATGAGGCTGAAGGTTTTGGAGGTGTCGACGCCGAGCGCTTCGAGCATTTCGGTCGCCAGAATTTCGCGCACGCCGCCCTTGAGCGTGAGGCGCCCGTCGCCGCGCCGCGACCAGGGAGTCTGGCCGCTGCCCTTGGTGCCAAGATCGAGCAGGCGCCGGTCCGCAACGTCGCGCAACTGCGCGAAGAGGAAGCCGCGTCCGTCGCCGAGCTCGGTGTTGTAAACGCGGAATTGATGACCGTGGTAGCGCAGCGCGAGCGGCTGCGCCAAGCTGCCGGGCAGGGGCTCGAAACGGCCGAAATGCCCGATCCATTCGTCGTCGGTCAGCCCGTCGAGGCCGACGCGCGCGGCCCAGCGCTGATTACGGAAGCGCAGGATCGTCTGCGGGAAGTTGGCGGCGTCGACGCGGTCGAAAAAGGGATCGCCCAGGCTCTCGTGCAGGGCTTCGGGGCGGTAGGCGGCTGTGACGGGCATTTGTGGGTCTCTTCTGGGGCGCGTGCGCTCAGCGAGCAAGGCTTGCGCCATAACACGGACCGCGCGCCTTCAGGCGCGCTCTGACAAAGCGCCGGTAACGCCCCACATGCTTCGAGACGCCTGCCGCGCAGGCTCCTCGGCATGAGGAGCTTCTGCAACTTCGCCAAACACTTAGGCCTCATCCTGAGGAGCGAGCGACGCTCGCGTCTCGAAGGACGAGGCCGCTTCGGAGGTTTGTCAATATCTGCGGGCGCTTTGATGCGCGCCTGAAGGCGCGCGGTCCAAGTCCGGATTACGGCGTCACATCCTCTCCGTCACCGCCGTCTCTTCGATCTGCGGCGTGCGGCGCGCCGTCGACGCAATCATCGGCAGAATGTCCTCCACACGCTCGGCCACAGCGTAGCGCACGTCATATCCTTCGCGGATGAATCCCGCATTGTGCATATGGGCGAAGAGCGTCAGCAGCGGCCGCCAGAAACCCGCGATGTCGGCGATCACGAGCGGCTTGGTGTGGCGCCCGAGCTGAATCCAGGTGAGCTGCTCGGTGAGCTCCTCGAGCGTCCCGACGCCGCCGGGCAACGCCACGAAGGCGTCGGACTTTTCGAACATCAGCCGCTTTCGCGTATGCATGTCGTCGACGACGATCAGCTCCGTCATGCCCTGCAGGGCGATCTCGCGTTCGTCGAGGAAGCCCGGGATGATGCCGGTCACGCGGCCGCCGGCGTTCAGCGTCGAGCGCGCCACCACGCCCATCAGGCCGCAGGAGCCGCCGCCGAAGACGAGCCCAATGCCGGCTCTGGCGAGCGTGCGCCCGAAAGTTTCCGCAGCGACGGCGTAGCGCGGGTCGTCCCCCTCAGCAGAGCCGCAGTAGACGCATATGTTTTTGATTTTCTGCATAACTCTCTTCCGTCAACTGGCGCCTTCGCCTCGCCCGTCAAGCGGGGTGCGCGAAGAGGCTAAAGGTCTTATATGACGCCCAGGCCTCGCCGCCGAGGCGCCCTTTCATCCATCACCGGACCTCGAATGCTCAGAATTGGTCAGCGCGTCTCGGGCGCTCAGCCGCCCGATCCGCAAGACGCTTCCCTTTCCGAAGCCTCGCTTTTCGCCACCATCCGCCGCCTGTGGCCCTATATCTGGCCGCGCGGAAGGCGCGATCTGGAGCGGCGCGTCGCTTTGGTGTTTCTGCTGCTTGTCGTCAGCAAGCTGTTCAACGCGCTCACCCCCTATGCCTTCAAATGGGCCACGGACGCGCTGGCGGAAAGCGGAGCAGATGCGCTTCCTGCGCTGGGCGCGGGGGCTGTGGGCTTTACCCTGCTGATGGGCGCTATCCGCATTGTCTCGGTCATTCTCATGCAGACGCGCGATGGCGTTTTCGCGGCGGTCGCCATGCACGCCGTGCGACGTCTCGCAACCGACCTTTTCGTACACATGCACGAATTGTCGTTGCGCTTTCACATCGGCCGCAAAACCGGCGGCCTCACGCGCGTGCTGGAGCGCGGCCGCAACGCGATCGAAACGCTCTCGCGCCTCGTCATGTCGACCGGCGCGCCGACGGCGCTCGAAATGGCGCTAGTGCTCGGCGTGTTTCTCTATCAGTTCGACTGGCGCTATGGCGGCGTGCTCATTGTCACCCTCGCCGCCTATTTCGCTTACACGACGCTCGCCACCAATTGGCGCATCGCCATCCGCCGCCAGATGAACGAGAGCGACACGGACGCCAACCAAAAGGCGATCGACAGCCTGCTCAATTACGAGACGGTCAAATATTTCTCGGCGGAGGCGCGCGAGGCGGCGCGCTACGACAAATCCATGATCCATTACGAAAAGGCGTCGACGCATTCCTATGTCTCGCTCGCCGTTCTCAACGCCGGGCAGACGGGGATCTACATTGTCGGCCTCACCGTGATGATGGTGATGTGCGTCTATGGCATTCGCGAGGGGCGCAACACGGTCGGCGATTTCGTGCTGATCAACGCGATGATGATACAACTCTCGCAGCCCCTGCACTTCATGGGCACTTTTTATCGCGAGGTGCGTCAGGCGATCATCGACATCGAGACCATGTTCTCGATCCTCTCGCAGCATCCGGAGATTTCGGACAAGCCCGACGCCCAGCCGCTCGTGGTGCGTGAAGGCCGCGTCGTCTTCGACGACGTGCGCTTTCATTACGATCCCGACCGGCCGATCCTGAAGGGCGTGAGCTTCGAGGCCGCGCCCGGTCAGACCATCGCGATCGTCGGGCCTTCAGGCGCCGGCAAATCGACCATCTCGCGGCTGATGTTTCGCTTCTACGAGCCGCAGGGCGGGCGCATCACCATCGACGGGCAGAATATTCTCGACGTCACGCAAGCGAGCCTGCGCGCGGCGATCGGCATGGTGCCGCAGGATACGGTGCTGTTCAACGACACGATCGGCTACAACATCCGCTATGGCCGCTGGGACGCGAGCGACGAAGAGGTGCGCGAGGCCGCGAGTCTGGCGCAGATCGACGATTTCATCCGCAGCGTGCCGGGCGGCTATGAGGCGCAGGTGGGCGAGCGCGGCTTGAAGCTCTCCGGCGGCGAGAAGCAGCGCGTCGCCATCGCCCGCACGATCCTGAAAGGGCCGCCGATCCTCATCCTGGACGAGGCGACCTCGGCGCTCGACAGCTTCACCGAGCACGAAATCCAGGAGGCGCTGCGCCGCGTCGCCAAGGGCCGCACCACGCTGGTGATCGCGCATCGCCTGTCGACGGTGGTGGAGGCCGATGAAATCCTTTTCCTCGACCACGGCCGCATCGTCGAGCGCGGCCGGCACGCGGAGCTGCTGGAGCGTGGCGGCCAATACGCCGCCATGTGGAACCGCCAGCGCGAGGCCGCCGAGGCGCGCGCCAAGCTGCTGGAGACGGAGCGGGAAGAGGCCGAGGCGGAGTAGGGGGGGCCGCGCGCGAGTGGCGCGGTTGCTTGGCGCCGATTTAAGGCAGGGTAGCACAAATCTCGGGGCCGTCATGGCCGGGCTCGTCCCGGCCACCCACGCCGAGGGGCACAGCCTAACAAGACGCGCACTCCGAAGTCCCGTTCCTCTCGCCGACGCAGACTACCCAGCATAGCCGCGTTTGCGCGGCGTGGATGGCCGGGACAAGCCCGGCCATGACGAGGGCGCAGCCAAAACGATTACGCGCCGCCCCTCTCCGGTTAAAAGAGAGGAGCGGCGCGACCCCGTCGCCCCCGGGATCGCGCGCCTTGCGGCGCGCCCAAAATCAGCCGCCCGTCAGCCGACGCAAATTGCGGTCCACCTTGCGCTTGTAGACCGCTACGGCGCGGCCGGCCGCGTGATGGGCCTGGCCCATAGCCACCGCCCGCGCCGCCGCGAAAGTCGCCTCAGCGGCGGCGTCGATCTTCTCGGAGACCATCAGACTGCTCTCATGCTTGGGATCGACCGCGCCGAACGCCATTTTCGTCAGCCTGACCGCGATGACCGCATTCGCGGCGACGCTCAAAGCGAGCGTGTCGGCGAAAAGCGTGGCGAGGCTCGATTTGTCGGTCATCCGCTTGAGTCTCCGGCGATTAAAGGCCGAGTTTGCGGCATTTGCGACGGAATTGTAAAGCCCCCGCCGTGATGTAGATCAAACTATCGTTGGTGCGGCGCGGGAGGGTCACCGCATGGCGGAGCGCAGGCCCAGCCTCTCGACGAAGGGATCGAAGTCGCGGTCGCTGTAAAGCAGGGGCAAGTCGCTCTCGATGCAGCGCGTGGCGATAATCGTGTCGATTGTCTTGCGCGTGGTCACGCCCATGGCGCGCAGCTTCCGGTAGTTCTGCGCAGCGCGAATAGCGATCTCACGCCCGCCGAGCCCGACGATCGTCAAAGACGTGAGGAGCTTTTGCGCCTGGGCGAAATCGCGCTCCTTATCGAAGCCCTGGAGGACTTCCGTCAGGATGAGATCGCCGGTGGCGATTGGCTCCTCGCCGAGAAGCCAGTCGAGACGCTGGGCCTGCGGGGTCTCGGCGCCGCGGAAATAATCGATCCACACGCTGGAATCGACGAGGATCATTTGTCGGTCCGCATCGCGTCAAGATCGCCGCGCCAATCAAGCTTGCCGCGAAAGCGCTTAATCTCCTTCTGGCGTTCGAGCCGGAGCAGCGTGCGTAAGGCCAGATCGACCGCCTCGCGCTTGGTCTTCAGGCCAGTGGCCTCGAGCGTTTCCTTCATCAGGGCGTCGTCGATGACGATGTTGGTTCGCATGTGTATAATCCGCTCTTATAATACACATCTTAGCAGGCCCTCTCGGACCTGCAAGAGCGGCCTCACACGACGGCGCAAGACGCCGGCGCGATAGGCCAAAACCCCGCTTCCATCCCGCCGCCACACCCCCCATATTGCCGCCATGGCGACGTCTCCCGAGAAACCCAAGAAAACCGCCCCCAAGAAAGACCCCGCGCGCCCCACCCGCGCCAAGGCGTCGAAGCCCGAGCTGGCGCCGCTTGCGCCGCATCTGGCGCAATTGCTCAATCCGGCGCTGGCGCCCGGCTTCAGCGATATGGGGCAGGCGGCCTATGACGCGGATGGCGCGCCGGTCGACGACGAGGAGGTCCAGAAGTGGTTTCTGGGGCCGCAGCCGCCGTCCGGCGGAGGCGTGCAGGCCACCTCGGACTCGCTCGCCGAGCTGCTGCGCCTCGGCGACCCCAATTTGCGCGGAGCCAAGCCCTGGGTTCCGCACCGCCCCGAGCGGCCGGCGAAATCCGAGGGCGGCGTCAAATTCGAGCTCGTCTCCGAATATACGCCCAAGGGCGACCAGCCGGCGGCCATCGACGAGCTGGTGAAAGGCATTCAAGCCAATGAGCGCGATCAGGTGCTGCTCGGCGTCACCGGCTCGGGCAAGACCTTCACCATGGCGAGCGTCATCTCCGCGACGCAGCGCCCGGCGCTGATCCTCGCGCCCAACAAGACGCTGGCGGCGCAGCTCTACGGCGAGTTCAAGAGCTTCTTCCCCAATAACGCCGTCGAATATTTCGTCTCTTATTACGACTACTACCAGCCCGAGGCCTATGTGCCGCGCTCCGACACTTACATCGAGAAAGAGTCGAGCGTGAACGAGCAGATCGACCGCATGCGCCACGCCGCGACGCGCGCGCTGTTGGAGCGCGACGACGTCATCATCGTCGCTTCGGTCTCCTGCATTTACGGCATCGGCTCCGTCGAGACCTATACGGCCATGACCTTCTCGGTGCAGCTCGGCGAGAAGCTGGAGCCGAAGCAATTGGTGACGGATCTGGTCGCGCTGCATTACCGCCGCGTGCAGGCGGATTTCACGCGCGGCACATTTCGCGTGCGCGGCGACACGATCGATATTTTCCCGGCCCACTATGAGGATCGCGCCTGGCGCATTTCCTTCTTCGGCGACGAGGTGGAGTCGATCTCCGAATTCGATCCGCTCACCGGCAAGAAGACGGTCGATCTCGAATTCGTGAAGGTTTACGCCAATTCGCACTATGTCACGCCGCGCCCGACGCTGCTGCAATCGATTAAGGCGATCAAGGACGAGCTGAAGCACCGTCTCGACGAGCTGAATCGTTCGGGCCGTTTGCTGGAGGCGCAAAGGCTGGAGCAGCGCACGCGCTTCGACCTCGAAATGATGGAGGCGACGGGCGCCTGCGCGGGCATCGAGAATTATTCGCGCTATCTCACCGGCCGCAAGCCCGGCGAGCCGCCGCCGACGCTGTTCGAATATCTGCCGGACAATGCGCTGGTGTTCGCCGACGAAAGTCACGTCAGCGTGCCGCAGATCGGCGCGATGTACAAAGGCGACTTCCGCCGCAAGGCGACGCTCGCCGAATATGGCTTCCGTCTGCCCTCCTGCATGGACAATCGCCCGCTGCGCTTCGAGGAATGGGACGCGATGCGGCCGCAGACGGTGAGCGTTTCGGCGACGCCCGGCAATTGGGAGCTGGAGCAGACCGGCGGCGTCTTCGTCGAGCAGGTCATTCGCCCGACCGGGCTCATCGATCCGCCGGTGGAGATACGTTCGGCGCGGTCGCAGGTCGACGATCTTCTGGACGAGGTGCGCGCCACCAGCGACATCGGCTACCGCACGCTCGTCACCGTGTTGACCAAGCGCATGGCCGAGGACCTGACCGAATATCTGCACGAGAGCGGCGTTCGCGTGCGATACATGCACAGCGACATCGATACGCTGGAGCGCATCGAGATCATCCGCGACCTGCGCCTCGGCGCCTTCGACGTGCTGGTCGGCATCAACCTGCTGCGCGAGGGGCTCGACATTCCCGAATGCGGCCTGGTCGCCATTCTCGACGCCGACAAGGAGGGTTTCCTGCGCAGCGAGACGTCGCTGGTGCAGACCATCGGCCGCGCCGCGCGCAATGTCGATGGCCGCGTCATTCTCTATGCCGATCACATCACCGGCTCGATGAAGCGCGCGATGGACGAGACCGATCGGCGCCGCGCCAAGCAGGTGGCCTACAATCTCGAAAACAACATCACGCCGGCGTCGATCAAACGCGGCATCGCCGACATTCTCGGCAGCGTGGCCGAGCAGGATCACGTCACTGTCGATACGGGTTATGACATTGCGCCCGGCCATAATCTCGCGGCGACGATCGCCGATCTCGAAAAGCGCATGAAGGAGGCGGCCGCCGATCTCGCCTTCGAGGAGGCTGCGCGGCTGCGCGACGAGATCCAGCGGCTGCAAAAGGCCGAGCTGCTCGCCGAGGCGAGTCCGATGCTGCGAATCTCGCTCTCGCGTCAGGCGCGGGCAGGGGCGCCGCGTGATGGCGAGGGACTTGCGACCCGCGCGCGCAAACCGACCGACGCAGACATGGGCCCCCACAATTTCGGCGGCGGCGAAGCGCGGCCAGTGGGCCGCATGCCGCCGGCGCGTCCCGCCGGGCGGTCGAGCGGCGGAAAGCCCGGGACGCGGACGTTGAAGGGAAAGCCGAAGTAGGCCGGGGCGCAATCCCTTCTCCCGCTTGCGGGAGAAGGTGGCCCCGCAAAGCGGGGTCGGATGAGGGCGGCGCGGCGCGCGCCTGGGCGATATTTCCACTGAGAAAATGCAAGAGTCAGGCTGCAGGCATAGCCAACGACGCGGCAGGGCCGGGATGGCTCTCATCCGACCCGGCTTCGCCGGGCCACCTTCTCCCGTGCACGGGAGAAGGATTCGTCGCCGCAACTCTCCGGTTCACAAATTCGTCTTTCTCGATTAGGGTCCGCGCCAATCCGCCGTCCGTCCCGGGCGCTGCGGCATTTTTGCTTTGCCGCGCTAACTGTCTTCTCCAGTCGGGAGGCGCCACTCAAGGAACCACATGGCCAAGGAAGAACTGCTCGAATTCCCAGGAATCGTCACCGAACTGCTGCCCAGCGCAATGTTTCGGGTGAAGCTTGAAAACGACCACGAGATTATCGCCCACACCGCCGGCAAGATGCGCAAGAATCGCATTCGCGTGCTCGAGGGCGACAAGGTGCTCGTCGAAATGACGCCCTACGACCTCACCAAGGGCCGAATCACCTATCGTTTCCGCTAATCCCTTTCCGGCGGAGCCGCTTCAAATGACAGCCGAACCCGCCGCTCCCAAGTCGAAGCTCATTCTCGCTTCGGCGTCGCCGCGCCGTCTTGCGCTCCTGCAGCAGGCGGGGCTGGAAGCCGATGCGCTTCTGCCGGCCGATATCGACGAGACGCCGCTCAAGGGCGAATCGCCCCGCGCTCTCGCGATCCGCCTCGCGAGCGAGAAGGCGGCCGCCTCGGCGAAAGTTCGGGCGGCGCATGACGAACTGAAGCAATCCTATCTCATCGCCGCCGATACGGTCGTGTCCGTGGGGCGCCGCACCCTGCCCAAGCCCGAGACGGCCGAGGAGGCGGAGGAGTGCCTGCAGCTTCTCTCCGGCCGCCAGCACCGCGTCTATACGGCGGTGAGCCTGATCACCCCGCGCGGCTTCGAGCGCAAGCGGCTGGTCGAGGCGCGACTGCGTTTCAAGCGGCTGTCCTCGATGGAGATAGACGGCTATCTCGCCTCCGGGGAATGGCGCGGCAAGGCGGGCGGCTACGCGATACAGGGCCTTGCCGGGACTTTCGTGGTGAAGCTCGTCGGCTCTTATACGGCGGTCGTCGGCCTGCCGCTTTACGAGACCGTGTCGCTGCTCGCGGGCGAGGGTTATCCGGTGCTGCAGCCCTGGTTCGCCAAGGCGTAAACCAGCCTCAATGCGCGTCGTGCGGGGGCAGCTTCAAATGCTGTTCGAGGCGGCGCACGCGCTCTTCGAGCTCCGTGATCAGCACGCCGTGGCCGATCATGGAGGAATGATATTCGATCACCGAGCGACGCAAGCCGGTGATTTGCTCGCTGAGTTTCTTTTCCAGCGTCATCAGATCGGAAGCGACATCGGCGCGCAGCGAGTGCATGTCGCTTTTAAGCTCGGCGCGGAGTTCGGCGATTTGCCCTTTGGTCGCCATTTTGGCTTCGATGCCAGAGATGTCGCCCCGCATCGACGACATCTCGCCGCGCATCTCGCGCAGCAACTGCAATACGAGATTTTCCGGTTCGCCGCTCATTTGATTTCCTGCTGGAATGGCCTCGACGAGCGCCGATCCTAGCGCGGCCATGGGCGGCTGTCATTCCGCTATCCGACATACCGCCGGGCGAAGCGCCGTCCCAGGCGCGTCAGCACCTCATAGCCGATCGTTCCGGCCCGAGCGGCCAGCTCCTCGACCTTGATCGTCTCGCCCAGCAGCTCGACCCATTCGCCGCGCCGCGCGGCCTCCTCGGGCGCATCGGTCACATCGAGCACGACGTAATCCATGGAGACGCGGCCGACGAAGGGGCAGCGCGCGCCGCCGACGATCGCCTCGCCTGCCGGCTTCCCGGGCGTGGCCGTGGCCGCGACGGGCAGCCCGTCCGCATATCCGACGCCGACGGTCGCAACGCGGGAGGGGCGGGGGGCCGCCCATATGCCGTCATAGCCGACGGTCTCGCCCACGGCGAGGTCGCGCACCGAGATGATGCGTCCGCAAAGCCGCGCCACAGGCCCCATCGGGTTCTCCGCGCCGGGCGTCGGATTGCCGCCATAGAGCCCATAGCCGGGCCGCACCAGATCGAAATGCGGCCGCTGTGGCAGGAAGACGCCGGACGTATTGGCGAGCGAGGCCGGAACGCCGGGGAAATGCGCACGGACGGCGAGGAAATCGCCGATCTGCCGGTCGTTGATTGGCGAAGCCGGGAGCTGCGCGCTGACGAAATGGCTCATCACCAGCGTCGGCGCGATCGCTTGGCCGCGCAGCGCTATCACGCCGGCGTCTTGCGGCGCGAAGCCCAGCCGGTTCATGCCGGTGTCGAAATGAAGCGCCGCCTCCAGCTTGCGGCCGAGGGTGACGCCGGCCGCCGCCCATTCCTCGAGCTGCGCAAAAGAACCGATCGCCGGCCGCAGCCCTGCCGCGGCGAGGCGCGGCGCGCAACCCGGCGCGACGCCGTCGAGCACATAGATGGTCGCGTTGGGCGCCAGCGCCCGCGCCGCCTCGCCTTCGATCAGATTGGCGACGAAAAAGGTCCGGCACCCGGCGCCGGCGAGCGCGCGTAGCGCCGCCGCCTGGCCGAGGCCATAGCCGTCCGCCTTGATGACGGCCCCGCATTCGGAGGCTCCCGCCATTGAAGCGAGCTTGCGCCAGTTCGCGACCAAGGCCGAAAGATCGACGGTCAAAACCCCGCTTTCCACCGGCTCCGACGGATCGGCGCAGGCCAGCAGGCGTTCGGTGGGCGAAATGATTCCCATGGAGGGCTAGTCTATCTCAGGAAAGAGGGCGTTGGCATGGCGCACAGACGCGGCGGCGCGGAATTAACGGCGTTGGCGCCCGCGAGCCTAGGCCGTGAGAACGAAATCAACTCCTAATTGACGTGAGCCACGGCGCCATTAATCTTTACCAACATTCGGATCGAGGCGGCTCGCTTCCTCATGGTCCGCCGCGGCGCGTGGCTGGTCGCCCAGGGCCTTGTATGTCTTGCTGCGCTTTTCATACATGCGCGCGACGTGTTCCCGGAACATTTTGGATTGATCTATCTTTTCATAATGCTCACGCGCCAGCCGAATCGCTCTCGTGTAGTCGGCTACAGCCTCCCTAAGGTCGCCAACGCTTTCGTAGAAGCCGCCGTGAAACCAATAAAGTGCGGAAAGGTACCGATTTCGATTTTTGTTATCTTTATATTCGTCTTCGGCTAGGCGAATGGCCGTCGTGTAATCGGCAATCGCCCGGCGATAATCGCCTGTCCGGTTAAACGTCAGGCCGCGCATCGTGTAGTTTGAAATATCTTTGGGATCAAGCCGGATCGCCTCATTATGGTCGGCGATGGCCCTGTCATAAACTCCTATGAGACTATAACAGGTGCCACGGGTCTTATAGATCGAAGCGCTCCCTCTGCCGCGGTCGATGAGACGCGAGCAGGCTGCAATGCCTTGCCTCTCGTCTTTCGAGCGTTTGCAGAGCTCCTCGTCGCGATCGGTGGCATGCGCCATGGAAGTCAGCCACGCGGACAGACTGATCGCCACAACAGAAATCAAATGACGCATCGATTTTCTCCCAGCTCTCGGTTATGGGGGATCGCCTTGAGCGATTGCCGCAATTTTCCAGTTTTTTCTACATCTGCCGCGTATTCTTCCTTGCTGCGTGAAAATGTGGACCAATCGGCCTAAGCTCGCCCGCCCGATTCCACGCCAGTTGAAAGCAGGCTAAGCTCGCGCGAACGCGCCGGCGTTCTTCTCCAAATAGCGATGTGCGAGGCTAACTCATGAGCGACAGCGCCATACCATTCGGCCGGCTGCGTCTTATTCCGTCGAGCGTCTGGGCGTTGGGAGTCGTCTCTTTGCTCATGGATTTCTCGTCCGAGATGATCCATGCGCTTCTGCCGATCTATCTGGTGGGGACCATGGGCGCCACGATGGCCCAGGTCGGCGCTATCGAGGGGGTGGCCGAAGCGACGGCCTCGGTTGTCAAGATTTTTTCGGGCGCCGTGTCCGACTGGTTCGCGAGCCGCAAGCTGCTCGCCATTCTGGGCTATGGTCTCGCGGCGGCGACAAAGCCGCTGTTTCCGCTGGCTCCCAATGTCGACTGGGTGATGGCGGCGCGTTTCATCGATCGCGTGGGGAAGGGGATTCGCGGCGCGCCGCGCGACGCGCTCGTCGCCGACGTCACGCCGGCGGAGCTGCGCGGCGCGGCCTTCGGCCTGCGCCAGTCGCTCGACACGGTCGGCGCCTTTCTGGGGCCCGCCGTCGCGGTATTGGTCATGTGGGCGACGCTCGACGACATCCGCGCCGTCTTCTGGGTGGCCTGCATTCCCGCCATTCTCGCCGTGGCTGTCCTCGCCTTCGGGGTCACCGAACCAGCCGAGACTCGTCCCCAGCGCCCGGCGCGCTTTCCGCTTCATTGGAGCGAGATTCTGGACTTGAGCGGACGTTTCTGGCTGGTGGTCGCGATTGCCTTCATCTTCAGTCTGGCGCGCTTTTCGGAAGCCTTTCTGATTCTCAAGGCGCAGGCGGTCGGCCTGCCGGAGGCTTTGGCCCCGCTGGTGCTGGTTGCAATGAATGTCGTCTATGCCGGCGCGTCCTATCCCGTCGGCGCCTTTTCCGATCGCGGCGACCGGATCACGCCGCTTGCTGCGGGTCTCGTCACGCTGATCGGCGCCGACGCCGCTTTGGCTTACGCCGAGCATCTCCCGCTCGTCTGGGTCGGCGTCGTCCTCTGGGGCTTGCATATGGGCCTGACTCAGGGGCTTTTTGCGGCTCTGGTGGCCGATACGGCTCCTGCAACGCTCCGGGGCACGGCCTTCGGCGTCTTCAATCTCACCGGCGGTCTGGCGCTTCTTGTCGCGAGCCTTCTCGCCGGCTGGCTCTGGGACGTTTACGGGCCCTGGGCCGCCTTTGCGGCCGGCGGCGGGAGCGCGCTGCTGTCGCTCGGCGTTCTTCTGATTGCGTCCAGATCGCTTTCGACTCCGGCTGAATAGCGACCCGAAACGAGCCAATGCGCGAGAGCGCAGCCGGCGCCGCGACAAAAGCTCCTGTGGATACAGGCTCGTGTCTTTATTGCGACACAATCCGGCGTCTTTGCGCCATTGAGCCGGTTGCGGCGCCGCACCAATTGAATTATCCATCCATAAGCGTCTTCGGAACCATTTCGAACTGACGCGCGAGAGGGATACGCATGGCAAACGCCTCAACGGACGAGCGCGCCGCAACGCGCCCGTTGTCGCCGCATCTGACGGTCTTCAAGCCCTGGCTCACAATGGCGATGTCGATCGCCCATCGCATCACCGGAGCGGGGCTTTATGTCGGCATGGCGCTGATGGCGCTCTTTCTGCTCGGCGCGGGCTTTGGCGGCTGGCTTCATGCGCTCACCGGCTGGCTTGCCTCGGGCTTCATCGGCGGGCCGATCGTCTTCCTCATCACCTGGGCGATTTTCCACCATCTGCTCGGCGGCGTCCGTCACGCGCTTTGGGATCGTGGTCTTTACATGGACCCGCAGGGCCGCGAGCTTTTGGCGCAGGCCTCCCTCTATGGCGGCGTCGGCCTGACCGTGCTGCTCTGGATCATCAAGTCTCTCGCCGGCTAACGGAGGCCTCGAATGTCGGTTCCGACTCACTTCACGAGCGGGCGGAGCGGCCAGGGCGCCGCTTATGTCTCGGATCACGAGGGCTCGACGCACGCCCGCTTCATGCGCCTTTCGGCTTATGCGCTGGCGCCGCTGGGCGTGCTTTCGGCCTGGTGGTTGGCCGGCCTTGTCGGCGAGACGCCCGAGGGCGTGCGCGCCGAGATCGGCCATCCCTTCCCGGCGATCGTGCTGATTCTCTTCGGGGTCATCGGCATGATCCACGCCCGCCAGGGCGCCGCTGAGATCATCGAGGATTATGTCCACGACCCGGCGCTGAAAGAGCAGGCGCTCTACTGGAACCGGATCGCATCGATGGCGATCGCCGGCGTCTGGACCCTCGGGATCATGCTGATCGCCGCGCCGAGATAAGAGTAGCGCGCAAGAAAAGCCGCTGGAAAGACATTCAACAAAGGCTTCGATAATGGTTGCGAATGGCGCTGCTTCATCCGTAACGGTCGGCGGACGTGCCTATCCGATCGTCGACCACACTTTCGACGTGGTGGTCGTCGGCGCCGGCGGCGCCGGGCTGCGCGCTGTCGTCGGCTGCGCCAAGGCGGGGCTCAATGTCGCCTGCGTGACGAAGGTCTTCCCGACCCGTTCGCATACGGTCGCGGCCCAGGGCGGCGTCGCCGCCGCGCTCGGCAATATGGGGCCGGACGACTGGAAATGGCACATGTATGACACCGTCAAGGGCTCCGACTGGCTCGGAGACCAGGACGCGATCGAATATCTGTGCCGCAACGCCCCGCAGGCGGTCTATGAGCTCGAGCATTGGGGCGTGCCCTTCTCGCGCACGGCCGAGGGCACGATTTATCAGCGCCCCTTCGGCGGCATGACGACCGATTACGGCAGGGGGCCGCCCGCCCAGCGCACCTGCGCCGCCGCCGACCGCACCGGTCACGCCATGCTCCATACGATGTATGGGCAGGCGCTGAAGCATGAGACGCAGTTCTTCGTCGAATATTTCGCCATCGACCTGATCATGGATCAGCAAGGCGCCTGCCGCGGCATCGTGTGCCTCAAGCTCGACGACGGCACGATTCACCGGTTCCGCTCGGCGCTGACCGTGCTCGCCACCGGCGGCTATGGGCGCGTCTATCTTTCCGCCACCTCGGCCCATACCTGCACGGGCGACGGCAATGGCATGGTGTTGCGCGCCGGCCTGCCGCTGCAGGATATGGAATTCGTGCAGTTCCACCCGACCGGCATCTATGGCGCGGGCTGCCTCATCACCGAGGGCGCGCGCGGCGAGGGCGGCTATCTGACCAATAGCGAAGGCGAGCGCTTCATGGAGCGCTATGCGCCTTCGGTCAAAGACCTTGCGCCACGCGACATGGTTTCGCGCGCGATCACGATGGAGGTGCGCGAGGGCAGGGGCGTCGGCAAGCACAAGGACCACGCTTACCTCCATCTCGAGCATCTCGATCCGGCGATCCTGCATGAGCGCCTGCCGGGCATTTCCGAAAGCTCGAAGATTTTCGCCGGCGTCGACGTGACGCGCCAGCCGATCCCGATCATCCCCACCGCGCATTACAACATGGGCGGCATCCCGACGAATTATCACGGCGAAGTGCTGCGCAAGCTGGACGGCAACCCCGACTCCGTGGTGCCGGGCCTGATGGCGATCGGCGAGGCGGCCTGCGTCTCCGTGCACGGCGCCAATCGCTTGGGCTCCAATTCGCTGATCGACCTGGTGGTCTTCGGCCGCGCGGCGGGCCTGCGCGCCGCCGAGGTGGTCAAGCCCGGTCAGTCGCAGCCAGAGCTGCCCGCCGGTTCGGCGGAGCTGCCGCTCTCGCGCCTCGATTTCTTCCGCAACGCCAATGGCGCGATCTCGACGGCCGATCTGCGCGACAAGATGCAACGGACCATGCAGTCGCATTGCGCCGTCTATCGCACCGGCGAGGTGCTGGCCGAGGGCGTCGCGGGCGTGCAGGAAGTCTGGCGGGAAGCCGCCGAGGCGAAGGTCTCCGACCGCTCGCTGATCTGGAACTCCGATCTCGTCGAGACGCTCGAGTTCGACAATCTCATCGCGCAGGCCGCGGTGACGATCGAATCCGCCGCCAACCGCAAGGAATCGCGCGGCGCCCATGCGCGTGAGGACTTCCCGAATCGCGATGACGCGAATTGGATGAAGCACACGCTGGCGTCGATCGACCGTGAGAAGAAGACGGTCTCGATCGACTATCGCCCGGTGCATAGTTACACGATGACGGACGAGGTGGCTTATATCGAGCCGAAGGCGCGGGTGTACTGAGGGGCCCACTTTCTGAGAGAGACGGCCATGACTACAGTCAAGTTGGAGCTCGATCAGCGCCTTTTCGAGGAAATCGTCGTAAAGGCGAAGGCAAAGAATAGGTCCGTGGAGGACCTCATATTGTCGATCTTAAACGACTCGCTCGCCGATCGCCGCAAGGCTTTGCTCGAACGGATAGATGCTATCGCGGCAATGACTCCGAAAGGAGTTCCTCAGACCGACAGCACCCTCCTCATCCGCGAGGATCGCGATCGGTGATTTTTGTTGTCGACGCTAGCGTTGTCGTGAAATGGTTCGTCGAGGAGCCGCGTCATGATCTCGCGCGCGATTTATTCAAGAGCGGCGCAGCGTTGGTCGCTCCTGATATAGTGCTCATCGAAACCTCGAATGCCTTTCAGAAGAAGGCGTCGTCTGGACAGATGGATAGAGCGCAAGTCAAAGAGGCGGTTTCAACCCTAAACGATTGCTTTTCAGAGCTGGTCCCTTTTTCGACGCTGCTTCCCGCAGCGCTCGAAATGTCTCTAGCGCTAAAGCACCCGATTTATGACTGCACGTATTTGGCATGTGCGGAGATGGTCAATGGTCGTTTGGTCACTGACGACGAGAAGTTTTTTAAGCGGTGTGCCGGAAACGGCAGGGCTGACGCGGTTGTATTACTGAAAGACCACAGCAATGCTCTGAGCGAAGCAATACAAGACTCGGTGCTCCCTTTCACACAAGAGCTCTTAAGCCTATTTCAAATAGCGCAGGACACGTGGAATGGCATCTGCGGGCGGCTAGGGGTAAGCCCTGCCGGAGGCAATCTGACTGATCATGCTCTTCCCTGGGAGATTTATACCAATTCTGTCCCTCGGCGACGTTTAGTCTCCGTGTTGCAGGGTCTTCCCCGGGAAAATCTCGCGGCCCTTTTGGCTATCGCATGGTATGGCCGGGGAACGAATCCTGATTTGGCGCAAGGATACCGCCATGCACTGGCGATCGTGGGTGCTGATACGTCGACTGAAATTCCGTATGTGGCGATGCAGCTTCAGCATATTGAGATCGGGTTGTTGATGCTCCAGGGAAACAGGGACGGGCCGGCCGCATCCGGCGATCACCAAACAGACTAAAAGAAAGCGGACAGCCAAATGGTCGAATTCACCCTTCCCAAGAACTCCGTCGTCGCCGAGGGCAAGGTCTGGCCGAAGCCGGAAGGCGCCGCCAATCTGCGCGAATACCGGATCTACCGCTACAACCCGGACGCCGACGCCAATCCGCGCATCGACACCTTCTTCGTCGATACGGGCGATTGCGGGCCGATGGTGCTGGACGGCATCATCTGGATCAAGAACAAGGTCGATCCGACGCTGACCTTCCGCCGCTCCTGCCGCGAGGGCATTTGCGGCTCCTGCTCGATGAACATCGACGGGGTCAATACGCTCGCCTGCACCAAGGGCATGGACGAGATCGAGGGGCCGATCAAACTCTACCCGCTGCCGCATATGGGCGTGGTGAAGGACCTCGTGCCCGACCTCACCATTTTCTACGAGCAGCACGCCGCCATCGAGCCCTGGCTCCACGCCGGCGCCAACCCCGAGAAAGAGCGGCTGCAGTCACCGCAGGATCGCGCCAAGCTGGATGGTCTGTACGAGTGCATCCTCTGCGCCTGCTGCTCGACCGCCTGTCCGAGCTATTGGTGGAACTCGGACCGTTTCCTTGGCCCCGCCGCGCTGCTGCAGGCGCATCGCTGGGTTCAGGATTCGCGCGACGAGGCGACGGAAGAGCGTCTCGGCTATGTCGACGACACCTTCCGCCTTTACCGCTGCCATACGATCATGAACTGCACCAAGGTCTGCCCGAAGGGCCTCTCGCCCGCCAAGGCGATCGCGGAGCTGAAGAATCTGGCGATCGCCCGGCAGGAGGCGTGACGCCGCTCCCGGGAGCGACTGTCACGGACCGCGAGCCTTCAGGCTCGCTTTGTCGCGGCGCGCCCGAAGGCTCGCTTGGGAGCTGCGCGCCTGAAGGCGCGCGGTCCAGCGGGGCGCCTTGATCCCGCCGCCGTGCGGCGCTAGGACGTCCCGTTCAATTTCGGAGACAGTGCCATGCGTCTTTGCGCGCGTCGTTTCAGCGGTTCTCTCCTTGTCGCGGCCTTTGTGATCGGCGCCGGCGCGGCCGCCGCCCAGGAGCTGCAGCTCGATCCCAAGGCGTTCGATCCTAAGGCGCTCGACACCAGCGGCGCCTCTTCGGTGCAGACCAAGCGCGCCAAGGGCAGGAAAGGCGGGGACGCCAACGCCCAGCAGACGACGCCCGGCAAGCCGCAGGCGACGCCGAATGGTCCGAACCGCCAGTTCGGCGAGCTGGAAGGCTGGTCTCCCGGGAAGGCCCCGCCCAAACCCAAAGACAAGGACGACAGCGCCCCATCGGGATCAAAACCGCCAGTCTCCGTGAGCCCCAGCGGAAACATGGGAACAGGCTTCACCTTCTAGCGCGCTTTCGAGATCCGCTTGATTGGTTTGGCGTCATTCCCGCGCCAGCGAAGCGATCGGGAATTGGAATGACGAGCTCCAAAGCGAGCGGTTCAAACGGAAACGGTACGAGACGCCGGCTATGCCGGCTGGAGAAAGTTCATGGCTTATAAGGTCGCTATCGTCGGCGCCACAGGCAATGTGGGCCGCGAGATGCTGGATATTTTGGCCGAGCGCCGCTTCCCTGTGTCGGAAGTTGTGCCGCTCGCCTCTTCGCGCTCGATCGGCGTGGAGGTCTCCTTCGGCGACAAGACGCTCAAATGCCGCCATCTCGACACCTATGATTTCTCCGACACCGACATCTGCCTGATGTCCGCCGGCGGCAGCGTGTCGACGCAATGGTCGCCCAAGATCGGCGCGCAGGGCTGCGTGGTCATCGACAATTCCTCCGCCTGGCGCATGGACCCGGACGTGCCGTTGATCGTGCCGGAAGTGAACGCCGACGCGGCGGCGGGCTTCAGGAAGAAGAACATCATCGCCAATCCGAACTGCTCCACCGCGCAGCTCGTCGTGGCGTTGAAGCCGCTGCACGACAAGGCCAAGATCACGCGCGTCGTGGTGTCGACCTATCAGTCGGTCTCCGGCGCCGGCAAGGATGCGATGGACGAGCTTTTCGCCCAGACGCGCTCCGTCTTCGTCTCGGACCCGGTCGAAGCGAAGAAGTTTCCCAAGCGCATCGCCTTCAACCTCATTCCGCAGATCGACTCCTTCATGGAGGACGGCTTCACCAAGGAAGAGTGGAAGATGGTCGCGGAGACGAAGAAAATCCTCGACCCCAAGATCAAGCTCGTCGCCACCTGCGTGCGCGTGCCGGTCTTCATCTCTCACTCGGAAGCGGTAAATATCGAATTCGAGAACCCGATCTCGGCCGACGAGGCGCGCGATATCCTGCGCGAGGCGCCGGGCGTGCTCGTGATCGACAAGCGCGAGCCCGGCGGCTACATCACGCCGCATGAGGCGGCGGGCGAGGATGCGACTTATATCTCGCGCATCCGCGAGGACCCGACCGTGGACAACGGCCTGGTGCTCTGGTGCGTCAGCGACAATCTGCGCAAAGGCGCGGCGCTGAACGCCGTGCAGATCGCGGAAGTGCTGATGAACCGCAAGCTCCTGACGCCGAAGAAGGCGGCGGCGTAACGCGCGAGCGCTGCAATGACATGCAGTCTTGAGATCAAGTTAGCGGATATAGCCGCTAACTTCGCCCGCCTTGATAAAGACTATAAATATTTCCACTCAAAACTATTTAGTTTTGTTGTGCCTGACTTAGCGCAATTTCAGGAAATTGTCTCAAATTTGCATTTGGCGAGAGAGACTTTTCCCAATCGCAATCCTGCTACAATTGTTCTCGGGAAGTTGTCGCCGTTAGTCCCATTTCAGACAGAGGCGATCTTGGGGGTTGCGGACAACCAATTGAAGGTTGTGTTTGTGACTCGGGATGCCAACTTGCCAGACATCAACTACCTTGCGTTAATATCGCCTGTAGGTGTCACTAAGACTTGTTTTTGTTATGTGGATACATTTGGATCGATTAGTGTTTTGCGAAGTATTCTTTCTTTGGCGTTTGGTAGTCTAGCTTCCTATCGGTGGGTCGCAGATTTCGATTTTGACTTGGAGGGTCGGGTACATTTACCCAGCGAGACAGTTAGATTACCGGTTCACGCTGATTTCTTCAAAATCTTGAACAAAGACCTTCTAACGGAGGTTTCTCGGAGGCTTGCGCATCAATTACCGGAATTCCGTCAGAAGTTTCAGACTGCATGCAATTTTTTTAACTTGGCGTTAAATCAAAGAGACGAGCAATTCCGGTTCACCGCCTATTGGATTGCACTCGAGATTTTGATTGGGAAAAGCGGAGCAATTCGAGCAAAGCTGTGTGAAGCGTATCACCAGAAGGATATGGCCTTTGCCGACCAGACGTTGCTGTTTCGAGAAATCTCGCAGGTTCGCAACGATCTAGTTCATTACGGCATATTTAAATCTATGCCTGTATATCATGAGAGGTTACTACAGCTTTACTTATGGGATATAGTTATCTACCAAGTTGGGCTCAAGCCGCGCCAGCTCTCTCTTATGTTGGCTCAGAGTGGATTGATTGAAAACGAGAGGGGGCGCCTGCCTCCGGGTGATTTGCTACTGCGCATCTGCATCACGACACGAGCGCCTTTGTCTCAACCTCGACGCTGTGGAACAGACGCGCCGAGCCTGGCGCAAGCTGCGATGCGCGCGCCGACTCGAGCCGGGCAACGGCGAAGTCGATTTTCCTGGCGCGGTAGCCTGTCTATATCCGGATTGACGCCGCGCCCGGCAAAGGCGCGCGAATCAACGGCGGGACCGCCCACGGAGGCAATGCCTGTAAGTACGGGTACGCACCGGAGACAGGCGATCCAGCCCGGGATGTCGCCATCTGCTCGGGGATGGCGATGGCGGCGCGCGCCAGCCCGGCCACGAGATCGGCGCGGAGCCTCCCGCCGCGCAAGCCCCGCAAAGGCCGGTTATTTGTTGATCTTGAACAGCGCCGCGTCCGGCGTCTTGGTCTGGTCGATGTTGAAAAGGGTGATCAGCGTCTCGTAGCCCTGCGGGTCCTTCACCTGCCATTGCTTCAGCTTGAAGGTCTTGGGGTCGAAGATGAGCTTGAGATGCGAGGTGCCCCCGAAGGTCGCCTTGTCCTCGATGAAGATCGTCACCCCTGAGTCGTCGGTCTGGACGTCTTGCACGGTGACGTCCTTCTCCAGGTCGATCTTCTCCTTCATCAGGAATTTGAGCGGCGTCTGATTGATGAAGTAGAGGTCCTGCGTATTGAGCTTGCGATCGCGCACGGCGACCTGGGCGCCGTCGGCGACGACTTCCATCGTCGCCGGCTGGGCGTATTCGAAGCGCACGCGGCCGGCGCGCTGGACATGCAGCTTGCCCTCTGAGCGCTTGCCGTCGGCGCCGATCTGGACGAAGTCGGCGGTCATCACTGGCGAGGCATTGAAAAAGGCGTCGGCGCGTTTGATCGCCTCCTCGCGGCTGAGCGGCTTCGGCGGCTCGGCCGGGGCGGCGGGGTTGGTGAGCTGCACGGGCTCGCTGGGCTTGGCGGCCTCGGCGGCCGGCGGCTTGGCCGGGGTCTTCTTGTCCTTGGCGGCGGGTTTGGCGTCCGCCGGCTTTGCATCTGCCGGCTTTGCGTCTGCAGGCTTGGCTTCCGCATGTTTGGCGGCGGCGTTCGCATGCGCCTTCTTGGCGTCCTCGGCGTGAGCCGGCGCGACGAGCGCCAGTATAAGGGCGAAAGCGGCGAGGGGGAGGTGCTTCACGGCGCGAATCCAATTCGAAGGGGCGATCCCGGCGTCTTGGTAACATAAGTTGGCGGAATTGGGGGCGGCGCGCCGCTGTCAAACTTCAGCCGCGGTAACAGCGGCTCGGAAAGAACATCCGGCGCGACAATTCTCGATCGACTAGGAGGAAGGTTAGCCTCGTAGGCCCCCCGGGAATTCGTCCCGATTTATCCTAACAGCCGCAGGTCGCCCGGCCGGTGGCGATCAGATTAGCAATGCGAGGCGTGAAGCCCTCGAACGCGCCAATTGCCGAGCAGGCAACCGCGACAGAAAACGCCTGACGCGCGCGGATTTGCGGCGCGGGATCAGGCGCAATCTCTCCGCGCGCCAAAGCGCCGCACAGGGCATTCTCAAAAGCGCTGGAAAGGCGGTCAAAGAATGCTCTTATCTCCACTGCTATGTCGGGCTCGTCCGCGATCCGGTGAGCAGAGGTTCGCACGACGAGGCAACCAGACCAACCAGGCTGCCGGGCGGCATTTTCGAACCTGCTCCAAAACCCCGAAAGTTCAGCCAGACCAGCATCCTCTCTCTCGAGGTCTTGCAGAAGCTGGATGCTGACCATCTGGCCGTAGCTCTTCAGCGCAGCGACGAAGAGCGCCTGCTTATCTGGCCAAAGCGCGTAAAGCCCCTTGCGGCTCGCGCTGATCTCGCTGACGAGCATATCCAACGACACGGCGTCGTAACCGTGCCGCCAGAAAAGAGTCATCGCGGTTCGCACTGCTGCGTCAGGGTCGAACCCTCTCGGCCTTCCCATCGTCCTCGCTTCCCAATTGCGCGCCAAGCTCATTGACAGAGAATGCGTATTCTCTTATCCGTCGCAATAAGAGACTATCACGTCTCTTATGATGAGGGAGCGCAATTTTGAAAACCTTGAAAATCGAGCGCGACATTGCGGCTGACGCTGGCGCAATCTGGGCGTTGCTAAAGGATTTCCAGCACATCGACGCCTTCAATCCCAATTTGTCGCGCTCGTCGCACATTGGCGGCACGCCCCTCGAAGGGGTTGGCGCCGAACGGCGCTGCGATCTCGCGGACGGGCGCAATTGGATCGAGGAACGCGTTATCGATTGGCGTCCCGGGGAAAGCTACACGGTCGAGATTTACGCGGGCACGATGCCGATCAAAGATGTTCAGACGACGCTTGCGGTATTTCCAAACGGGGCGGGATCGCGCGCCACGATGCAGATCGTCTATACGCCGAAGTTCGGACTGATCGGTCGAATTCTCGACGCCCTGCTGCTGCGTCGGAAAATGACAGGGTTGATGCATAAAGTGCTCAAGGGACTCGCGCATAAATCCCTCCAAACCTGAAGGAGATGGGTTGCGCGATTTCCTATCGCCCGCATGATTCCATGCGATCGGAACGCGCGCAAAGCGTTGCAAGGAGCGGCCCATGAGCCTTTTGATCGAGGAAGACGCGACTGTCTCGGACGCAGTGCTCAAAGCCATCGCCCACATACCGACGCGCAGCCTGTTGGCGATCGTCGCGCAAGGTTTCTTCGAGAAGCTCGGCGACCGCGATTTCATGCGCATCGCTGCCTGGCTTGCGCAAAAGAGCTTTGACGAGGGCGGCTGTCCGATCGGCGCGCTCATCATCGACAATGCGACGCGCCAGATACTCGGCAAGGGCCATAATACGCTCGTGCAAGGGAACGACCCTTACAACCATGGGGAAACCGCCGCCATCAGAGACGCCGGCCGCCGAGATTTCAGCCAGACGACCATCTACACATCGCTCAGCCCTTGCGACGTCTGCGCTGCGCTTCTCCACATGCGGCAGTTCGATCGCGTGGTCGTCGGCGACGTTACGAACGCCAAGGGAAACGAGGAGCTGCTCCGCGCGAAAGGCGTGAGGGTCGATATTCTGGAAGATTCAATGGCCGTTGCGCTTTACGCGAAACACCGGCGAGAGCGCCCCGATCTCGATCTCGAAGACTGGAAAGGGGTTGCCGCAGTTCGGAAATGCAAGGAAGCCGGTAGTGAGGTGGAGCGGAGCTGATCGGCTGTCGCTTCTCCTACCTAAATGGATCGATGATCCGCACGCCTTCTACGACTTGTCCGTGCGACATATCTTCGGAATAAAGCTCGCCGCATCCTTGGGCGATCGCGGCGGCAATGATCGCCGCGTCCCAGTAAGAAAAGCTGTAGCGCGCCTTGATGCTGAGAGCGGCAATCAATATCTCGGACGTAACGTCTTGCACGCGAAAGCGCATCCATGTGCGCACCAGGCCCGCTGCAATGTGGTGCGGGAGCGGATCTGCACGGGAGGGGCGTGTGGCTTGGACGTAAAATTCTTGCAGCACTTGGACGGACAAGCGCCAGTCATCCCGATCGAGCAACGCTATTGCTCGCTCGCGCTTGGCGTTTTCGGCTGGGTCACGGCTGATCGAGTAGAGCAGGATATTGGTGTCGAGAAAGCCGGCGACGCTATCTGTCACTTGCCGCGTCTCGCATGGATGTCGTCGCGTGAGAGGCGGTCGGCCGCGCGGAAGGTCGAAATCTGGGCGCGAAGCTCTTTCTCCTCGCGCTTTAGTTGTTCGAATTCGGTTTCGGACGCGGCGAAGTCAATCAGGAACCGCCGGACAACGGCGGAAACCGACGTGTCTTCCGCAGCAGCTTTGATGCGGGCGCGGCGATAGGTGTCATCGTCCACGGTTACTGTGATGTTTTTCATGGGCTCACAGTAATCCCGGTCGCTGCCTTTATCAACGACAGGAAGGCCGAGCCCACGCTCTCACTCCGCCGCCTCTATATCGAACGCCCCGCGATCCACGCCGCCGCCCACCAAAATCTCGCGCTTGCCCGCATGGTTCGGCGCGGACACAACGCCTTCCTTCTCCATGCGCTCCACGAGCGAGGCGGCCTTGTTGTAGCCGACCGACAGACGCCGCTGGATGTAGCTGGTCGAGCATTTCTTGTCGCGCAGCACGATATTGACCGCGCGGTCGTAGAGGTCGCCGCCTTCCTCGGCGTCCATGGAGCCGGGCGCCGGCGCCTCGCCGTCCTCGCCGCCTTCGTCGTCCTCCGAGGTGATGTTGTCGAGATATTGCGGCGCGCCCTGGGCTTTCAGATGCGCCACCACATGCTCGACCTCGGCGTCGGACACAAACGGCCCGTGCACGCGCGAGATGCGGCCGCCGCCGGCCATGTAAAGCATGTCGCCCTGGCCCAGGAGCTGCTCGGCGCCTTGCTCGCCGAGAATGGTGCGGCTGTCGATCTTCGACGTCACCTGGAAGGAGATGCGCGTCGGAAAGTTCGCCTTGATCGTGCCGGTGATGACGTCGACCGAGGGGCGCTGCGTCGCCATGATGAGATGGATGCCGGCGGCGCGGGCCATTTGCGCCAGACGCTGGATCGCGCCTTCGATGTCCTTGCCGGCGACGAGCATCAGATCGGCCATTTCGTCGACGATGACGACGATATAGGGCAGGGCGGAGAGGTCCATCTCCTCATGCTCGAAGATCGCTTCGCCGGTCTCGCGGTCGAAGCCCGTCTGCACGGTGCGGGTGATGATCTCGCCCTTGGCCTGCGCTTCGGCGACGCGGGCGTTGAAGCCGTCGATATTGCGCACGCCGACCTTCGACATCTTCTTGTAGCGGTCCTCCATCTCGCGCACCGCCCATTTGAGCGCGACCACCGCTTTCTTGGGGTCGGTGACGACGGGCGTGAGCAGATGCGGGATGTTGTCGTAGACCGAGAGTTCCAGCATCTTGGGATCGACCATGATGAGCCGGCACTCCTCGGGCTTCAGCCGATAGAGTAGCGACAGGATCATGGTGTTGATCGCGACCGACTTGCCCGAGCCGGTGGTGCCGGCGACGAGCAGATGCGGCATGCGGGCCAGATCGACGATCACCGGCTCGCCGCCGATCGTCTTGCCGAGCGCAATGGCGAGCTTGTGCTTGGAGTGCAGGAAATCGTCGCTGGCGACAATCTCGCGCAGAAAGACCGTCTCGCGGCGCTGGTTGGGAAGCTCGATGCCGATGGCGTTGCGGCCCGGCACCACGGCGACGCGGGCCGAGACCGCCGACATGGAGCGGGCGATGTCGTCGGCGAGGCCGATCACGCGCGAGGATTTGATGCCGGGCGCGGGCTCCAACTCGTAAAGCGTGACCACCGGGCCGGGGCGGACATTGATGATCTCGCCGCGCACCGAGAAGTCCTCCAGCACCCCTTCGAGCACGCGGGCGTTGGATTCGAGGATGTCCTCGGAAACAGTGACGGCCCCGCCCTTGTTCTTGGGCTCGGCGAGGAGCTGGAGCTCCGGATATTCGTAGGCTTCGGGCGCGGCGCGGGTGGGCGCCCGCGTGGGCTCGCGGCTGACGCGCTTCGGGGCGGGGGCGGCGGGGGCTTCCGCCTGACGGGCGCCGGCCTGCTGGCGTGGGGCAGGCGCGGGCGCGCGGGCCGCGGCGACAGGGCGCGCATCCTCGTCGTCTTCGTCGAGCGGGCGCGCGCGGCGCGAGAAGGTCGGATAGGTCTCGACGTCGTCGAAGGTCGGCTCGACGCGCGGATGCGCAGGCTCGGGTTTTTCCTTTGCGGGCGCGGCCGCGCGGGCGCGCAGCTTTGCAAAGAGCCGCGCCGCCCAGCATTTCAGCGTCAGTCCGGTATGGATCAGCGCGCCGAGCGAGATCAGCGCAAAGCCCGGCTCGCCGGCCCGGTCTTCGTCGTCCTCGGCGTAGGCGGCGGGCGCTTGCTCGTCGAAAGCTTCTTCGCGGATGTCGTTTTGGCTCTCGAAGCCGAGGCCCGCCGCGCCGCTCACCGAGAGAATGGCGACGAAAGCGGCGGCGACGCCGAAAATCGCCATGACGGAACCGGACCCCGCCGAAATGGCGCGCGGCACGGCGAGAATGGCGTCGCCGGCGACGCCGCCGAGGCCGGTCGGCAGGGGCCAGCGGTCGGTCGGCGGCAGGAACGACGCCGTGGCGGCGGTTGCGAAAATGCCGGCGATCCACAGGCCGAGCCGCAGCGGCGCGCGCTCGATGCGGCGGCGCTTGATGATGCGCAGCCCCTGCGCCGCGAGCGGCAGGATCACGGCGACCGCGCCGAGGCCCAAAAGCTGCATGAGCAGATCGGCGACGATCGCGCCGGGATGTCCGAGAAGATTGCGGACATGGCCGCCGGTCGCATGGTTGAGCGAGGGATCGCGCGCCGACCAGCTCACCAGCGCCACAGTCGCGGCGCCGGCGCAGGCCAGCATCAAGGCCCCGGCCGCCTCGGCAAGGCGATGGGCGGTGAACTCGCGGAGCTGTTCGGGGAAGAGACCAAATCTATGGCTGCGCATGTCACCAGAAGCCCGCGTGGCGCGGCGCGGCCATTGCGGCGCGCCGACTCTCGGCGAGGGTAAAAAAGCTGGGTTAAGAGGCGCTTAACCCTCAGGTTGCATCCGTTCGCCCGATCTTGCGGTCGCCTGGTTCAGCTCGGCCCCGTAAATGAAGATCACCGCCAGGGTCTGCAGGAAGACGATCGCCATCATGATCGAGGCGAGACCCGCATAGGTTGAAACGTAATTGATCGCAAATCTCGCGAGATAGGCCCCAAAGCCCGCGCCGAAAGCGAGGGAGGCGAGCAGCGTCAGCGCGAAGCCGGGCGCGAGGTCGAGAAGCCGCGGGCGCCCCGCCGGCAGCAAAATATGCGCGCCCAGCACGCCGACGCCGACGACCGAGGATGTGACGCCATAGCGCACCGGCCCATAGAGCGGCTCGAGCTCCCGCATCAGGCCGGGGGCGTGTTTTTCGGCGAGCGCGCGGGCAAGCGGCGCCAGCACCATGAGAAAGGCGATGGCGAGCAGCGAGGCGGCGCCGAGAAAGACGTAGAGAATCGATTCAAGGCGCAACAGCCACCAGGGCCGCTGGTCGCGCTGATTATAGGCGCGGTTCAGCGCGATGCGCAGCGACTCGACGCCGCTCGACGAGAAGAAAATGGCAAGAAGCGCGCCGACGGTGAGCAGCCCGCCGCGCGGCCGGGTGACGACATTGCGGATTTCGGCGGCGATGGGCTCGGCGATATTCGGCGGCCAGTTCTCGAAGATAAGAGTGGTGGCGGCGTCAGCCTCGCTCTTCAGACCGAAGAAGCCGGCGAGCGCCGTGACGAAAATGAGAAAAGGAAAAAGCGAGGTGAGGATCGAGAGCGCGATATGGCTCGCAATCGCCCAGCCGTCGTCGTCGTTGAATTTGAGATAGGCGGCGTAAAGCGCGCGGAGCAGGGTCATAGGGCAAAGGGTGTCACATATTTCGGGGATCGTCATGACCGGGCTTATCCCCACAGCGCACGCCCCCACGATTATCCTCGGGCGCGTGTCATTCCCGGCGGGCTGAAAGCCCGACCGGAATCCAGAGCCACAAGAGCGCTGGTTTTACTCAAAGCCCGTCATTGCGCGCGAAGCGAAGCAATCCAGGGCGGCGATGCGGCCCTGGATTGCTTCGTCGGCTCCGCCTCCTCGCAATGACGGCGGTAAAAAGCAGAATGGTGCGGAATAACCCTCCATCCACCCTCAGTCTGCGGGCAGAAAAGCGCGTAGCGCCTCGATGATCGCGTCCGGCCGGCAAGGCTTTTGGAGAATGACAGTGCCCGGCGGAAAGCGCTCTCTCTGCTGCTCGGAATCATAGCCGGACAATATGAGAAACGGCGCCCCGGCCGCTCCCAGGGCTTCCGCGACAGGGCCCGAGAACACGCCAGCGAGATTTGCGTCCAATATGGCGGCGTCGTAGCCGCCTTGGGCGGCAAGCTTCAGCGCTTCCTCGACCGTGGCCGCGATCCCCGCGCTCTCGAAACCCGAGAACTCCAGGAGCATTTCGATCGACATCGCGACCATGGGCTCGTCTTCGACGACAAGAATCCGGCGCCTTTTCTGGCCAGGGTCCTGCATCGACTATCTCACGAAAATCCTGTCCGCCGGCGCCTTCAACATCCAGCTTGCTCCTTCTTCGGCGAAGGTCAACCGTGTTTTTCCGCCCACCGAGAGTTCCGCCATGCGGCCGAGAACCGTGTTGCCGAAGCCCTTGCGGGTCGGCGGCGTCACTTTCGGGCCGCCGCTTTCCTCCCAGGACAGCATAAATTCATCGTCGACGAGGCGCCACGCAATCCGCACCTTTCCGTCCTCGGACGACAACGAGCCATATTTCGCGGCATTGGTCGCCAGCTCGTGGAGGGCCATGCCGACCGTCTGAGCGGCGGCGGCGTTCACGCGGATCGCCGGACCACTCGCGACAATGCGCCCGCCGATCAGGTCGCGATAGGGCGCGAGCTGCGCGCGCACGAGTTCGGAAAGATCCGTCCCCTGCCATTCGTTTCGCACGAGCAGCGTTTGGCTCGCCGCGAGGCTTTGAATT
Organism: Methylocystis sp. JR02; assembly: GCF_030063565.1. Lineage (NCBI taxonomy): Bacteria > Pseudomonadati > Pseudomonadota > Alphaproteobacteria > Hyphomicrobiales > Methylocystaceae > Methylocystis > Methylocystis sp. JR02. Next base: position 861,878 of record NZ_JASIRC010000001.1, read on the forward strand.
CGCTCGACGAGCTTTGCGACATAGGCTTTGGGGTCGCCCTCGAAAGAGGTCTGCTGGGCGATGGCTTGCACGACGGCGAGAAGATTATTGGCGCGATGGCTGATTTCCGCGACCAGAAGCTGATTGTGCGCCTCCGCGGCCTTGCGCGCCGTTATGTCTTCGACAACAGCCACGAAATTGACGGGCTGGTCGGCGGCGCTGCGTGCGATGCCCACCGTCACATTCGCCCAAACGTCCTTGCCGTCCTTCCGGATATAGCGCTTTTCCGTCGAGTAGCTTCGGGCCTCGCCTGCGAGGAGGCGGCGCACATTTTCCCGGTCGGCTTCGCGATCCGCCGCGTGGGTGATGTCGCCGGCCCGCATTTGCATCAGCTCGTCGCGGCGATAGCCGAGGATGTCGCACAGGCGTTGATTCATTCGCAGCCATCGACCGTCGAGGGCCACCTCGGCGATGCCGACGGCGGCGTTTGCGAAGGTCGCCTCCAAACGCGACAGCGCCTCGCGCAGAGCGTCGGCCCCTCGTTTTCGCTCTTCCAGAATTTGGCTCTGCAGCGCTTCCATGGCTTCGGCCTTGAAGGCGCGCGCCTCGGCGCGATGCATCAGCTCGGTGGTGGCGATGATGAGCGCGCAGCTCCCGAAAAAGACGAACAAGGCAAGCCAGTCGGCCGCGCCTTCGAGGGGAAGAATGAGGGTGTGCAACAGGACCGCGCCGAGCAGCGCGACTGTCGTTCCGGTGATCCATCCGCCGACCAGGGCGCCCACGGGAACCATTGGAAAAAGGGTGATGTAGGCGACCTTGGTCGTCGCCGTTCCGATCAGAGCGGCGCGCGCAAGGATCGCGATCACGGCCAGGGCTACGCCGAGAGCGGGCGCAAGAAAGTAGTGCGCTTTCGGGGGAAGCTTTGCCTTGTCGGCCAGAATGCGAAGAGGCAGCCTTGCGTAGAAGGGGAATCTTTCCTCGACGACGGCATGGAGGTTCGACAACTCCATGTCGGACATTCGCTTACTCCATCCAATTTTCGGGAATTTTTGGTAGGACAAGGCGGGAAATGTGGCAAGCTTGACTAATATCATCCCGACATTTGACGTCGTCAATTCCCGGGAAGAAGCAAGACGAGCTTGTGAGAGGGCGCGTCCGAGGGCGTGAAGGAATGCTGCTCGAACAGCAATCTGCCGTCTTGCGGGTGATCGAAGGCGCGCAACCCGCCTTCGCGGCTCAAGACGTCTTGCGCCTCCCAGGCTTGCGCAAAGAAAGCGCTCTCGCGCCGCAAGTCGTCGATGAATCGACGCACACGCGCGTCGCGAAACATATGCGCGTAATCGGAGCGAAATTCGCAAAGCAGGCGGCGCGCCCGCGTCTCCCAGTCCGGCAGCAGATCGCGCGCCGCGGCGTTCTGGAAGACGAAACGCAGGAGGTTGCGCTGATGCACGCCATCGAGCCAGCCCGAGAACAGGCGCGCCGCCGCTTCGTTCCAGGCGCAGGCGTTCCAGCAGCAATCGAGGCCATAGGCCGGGTGGCGGAAAGCGGCGATAGCGGCTTGCAGCGAGGCGGGCGCCATCTCCGTCGGCGCCGGCGCGTCCGGGTCGATGCGGCCGGCAAGCTCGAACAGATAGGCGCGCTCGGCGGGCGTCAGCGACAGCGCCAGAGCGATGCGGCCGAGCGCCTCGGGCGAGGCCTGCACGGACCGCCCCTGTTCGATCCAGGCGCACCATGTGGCGCTGATGCCAGCGCGCGCCGCCAGCTCCTCGCGCCGCAAGCCCGGCGTGCGCCTGCGGCCGCCCGCGACGTCGGGCCGCGCCCGCTCGCGATGGGCGCGAATGAAATCTCCCAGCAGCCGCCTTTGGTCCGCGTCCAGCATGGAGGGTATTATAATAGGATAACAATCTAAATTGTAACAGTTTGAGCGCGGCGCAATCCTGATCTCCGGAACGAAGGAGCAAGCCGATGGAACGCACGCATGAAACAGTTGTCGCCGCGCAATTCGGGCCGCGGGCGCGGGCCTATGTCCAAAGCGCCGTGCATGCGCAGGGGGCCGATCTCGAGGCTCTCGAAAACATCGTCGCCGCGATCGCGCCCGAGCGCGCGCTCGACATCGGCGCCGGCGGCGGCCATGTCTCTTATGTGATGGCGCGCCATGCAGGTCTGGTGACGGCGCTCGATTTATCGGCGGAAATGCTCGAGGCGGTCGCCGCGACGGCGCGCGAGAAAGGGCTCGCCAACATCGAAGCGGCGGAGGGGCCCGCCGAGCGCCTGCCGTTCACCGAAGGCTGGTTCGATTTTCTGGCGTCGCGCTACTCGGCGCATCATTGGCGCGATTTCAATGGCGGTCTGCGTGAGGCGGCCCGGGTGCTCAAGCCTGGGCGGTCAGCGGTCTTCATCGACGTCCATGCGCCCGCCCGGCCGCTCTTCGACACCCATCTGCAAGCCGTCGAGCTTCTGCGCGATCCCTCTCATGTGAGGAACTATACGATCGCGGAATGGGCCGCCGCGCTCGCCGCGTCGGGCTTTGCCGTCGAGCGCCTGCAGACATGGCGGCTGCGGATGGATGTTGCCGCCTGGGCGGGACGCATGCGCACGCCGCAGGAAAATTTGCGCGCCATCCGGGCATTGCAGGCGGCGGCGTCGCGCGAGACGCGGGAGCATTTCGCGATCGAAGCAGACGGCTCGTTTTCGATCGACGCTATAATGATCGAAGCCAGGGGCGCGTGAGCCCTCATCCGACCCCTGCTGACGCAGGGGCCACCTTCTCCCGCAAGCGGGAGAAGGGAGAACCCCAAGGTTTTTGAACAACAAAGTTTCAGCGCGATTCCTTCTCCCGTTTACGGGAGAAGGTGGCCCCGCGAAGCGGGGTCGGATGAGGGCGCTCATTTCATCCCGCCGCTCAGTCATCTCGCCGCCTCTCCGGCCCCTCATGCATCAAAGCGTCGTCGCGCGGCCCCTCGACGATCAGATCGCCGACAAGCCCGCGCTCCATCCGGGAGAGCGCGTGGTCGATCAGAACATATTGGCCGCCGCGCCGCACGTCGAATTCAACAATCGCCGCGTCCCCAGGGGCAACTGAAACCGTTTGTGCGCCTCTCTCGCGCACAATCAGCGGCTCGGTGCGTCTGACGCGGTCGAAGAGGCCGCCGATCAAATGCAGCGCCGACGTAAAATTCGGCCCGCCCACGCCGAAAAAGATACGGACATTCTCGCCGCGCTCCGCCCGTAGCGGATGCTCCGCCGTCAGCGCGCCGACGGCGCCGTTGAACAGGAAATATTCCGGCTGCTCGGCCATCAGCTTCTCGTAATCCAATTCCTGTCGACCCTGGGTCCCGAAAGGCTTGGTCGTATAGAGCTCGCCCTGCATGACGTAGAATTCGCGGTCCGCCTCCGGCAATCCGCCTTCGGGCTCGATCAGCACGAGACCATACATGCCGTTGGCGACATGCTGCGCAATGCTCGGCGTGGCGCAGTGATAGACGAAGAGGCCTGGCGTCGTCGCTTCGAAGCTGAAGACCTTTTCCTCGCCGGGATCGGCTTGCGTGAAGCGCGCGCCGCCGCCGGGGCCGATGGCGGCGTGAAAATCCACCGAATGCGCCAGCACGCTGCTCGAGTCGTTCTTCAAATGCACTTCCAGCGTGTCGCCGACTCGCGCCCGGATGAAGGGGCCGGGAACCTTGCCGCCGAAGGTCCAGAACTGATAGGTCGTCTTGTCGTCGAGCCGGCCATCGGTCTCGATGGTCGTGAGATCGACGCGCAAGGTCCGCGGCCCGCGGGCGCCGACCGGCCGGGGCAGGTCGGAAGGATCGCGCGATATGTCCGATGCGACGAGCTTCGCCTTGCTGCGCGGCCCCGGCTCGACCCTGATCTTGCCCTGCATGCCCGCGTCGCGATGGCCGGGAACCGAGCAGTAATAGGTAAACTCGCCTGTCTTGTCGGCAAAGAACGAGACCGCGCTGCTCGCGCCTTTGTCCACGACGCGGTTCGACCGCACGCCGTAAAACTCGATGACAATGTCGTGCTCCGCGCCCTCGCCGTTGACGAGATTGATCTGGGCGCGCTCGCCGTCGTGGAAGACGAGCGCCGGATTAACTTTCTCGTCGATCGCGCCGCCGACGCCCAGGAAGACGAGCCGCCCCTCGGCAATCCCCGACCGCAGCGTATAGACGACAGTTCGCGCCGCCGCGTCTTCCTGCGAAAAGGCGAAAGGAGCCCAAGCGAGCAGGGCCAAAATCACGCAGAAGAACAGAAGGGCTCTGTCTGGCTTCATCGGCCGAGCCTCTGGCGGATGGAGATGCGTGCGGCAGTTAACTAGGCGAACCCTCCGCAATGAAAAGGCGCAGCGCTGGTGACGCCCCTCGCGCTTCGAGACGCCTGCTGCGCAGGCTTTCACGTCGCTACCCTCGTCATGCCCGCGCTTGTCGCGGGCATCCACGCCAAGCAAGTCACAGCTAATGCCGGGCAAGTCTCTGCAGCCTCCAAAGCCCTGCATGGACCTTACCCATAGCGATAACGCGTCTTGTCGGGCCGTGCCCCACGGCGTGGGTGGCCGGGACGAGCCCGGCCATGACGGCCCCCGGGATCTGTGACTCTTCAATCCCCGCGCTGAAAATGGTCATACACCATCCGCGCCGTCGCCTTGTTGATGCCCGGCGTCTTCTCCAGATCCGACAGCGCCGCTCGCGAGACGCCCTTCGCCGAGCCGAAGGCCAGAAGCAGCGCGCGCTTGCGCGACGGCCCGATGCCGGCAATCTCATCGAGCGGGTTCTTGGTGAATTCCTTCTTGCGCCGCGCCCGATGCGTGCCGATGGCGAAGCGATGCGCTTCGTCGCGCAGCCTCTGCACGAAATACAGCGCCGGATCATGCGGCGGCAGACGGAAGGCTTCGCGCCCCTCGATGAAGAATTGCTCGCGTCCGGCGTCGCGATCACGGCCCTTGGCGATCGAGGCCAGCGCCACGCCCTCGACGCCGCTCTCGCGCAAGGCTTCACGCGCCACGTCGAACTGGCCGCGCCCGCCGTCGATCAGCACGAGATCGGGCTTTGCCGGAAAGGCCTCCGGATCGGTCTCCTTCTCCGGCTCCTTGGCGAGGCGGGCGAAGCGGCGCGTCAGCACTTCGCGCATCATGCCATAATCGTCGCCCGGCGTGATCTCTGTGCTCTTGATGTTGAAGGTGCGGTAATGCGCCTTCATGAAACCCGCCGGGCCGGCGACAACCATCGCGCCGATCGCCTGCGATCCGCCCGTATGCGAATTGTCGTAGACCTCGACGCGGCGCGGGGCGTGCGGCAGGCCGAAGACCTCGCCCAAGGCCGCCAGCAGCCGCAACTGGCTCGCGTCCTCCGCAAGCTTGCGGCCGAGCGCCTGCTTCGCATTGTTGAGCGCATGTTCGACAAGCTCGCGCTTTTCGCCGCGCTGGGGCGCAATGACGTCGACGTTCCGGCGCAGCTTCGCGGAAAGCGCGTCCTCCAGCAGCGCGCTGTCTTCGATTTGGTGCGACAGCAGCACGCAGCGCGCAGACGGATGCTCGTCGTAGAATTGCGCCAGAAAGGCGTCGAGAACTTCCGCCTCCGACAGGCTCGCGTCGGCGCGCGGGAAATAGGAGCGGTTCCCCCAGTTCTGATAGGCGCGGAAGAAAAAGGCCTCGATGCAGAAGCGCCCCGCATCCTTGGCGATGGCGAAGACGTCGGCCTCTTCGACCGTGCGGGGATTAATGCCCTGCGCGCCCTGTATGGCCGAGAGGGCGGAAATACGATCGCGCAGCCGCGCGGCCCGCTCGAATTCGAGCCGCTCGGCCGCTTCCGTCATCTCGGTGGCGAGCTGTTCGCGCACGCTGCGGCTTTTGCCGGAGAGAAAGTCGCGCGCCTCCTGCACGAGGACGCCATAGTCTTCAGTCGAAATCTCGCCGGTGCAGGGCCCAGCGCAGCGCTTGATCTGGTAGAGCAGGCAGGGCCGCGTGCGATTGTCGTAAAAGCTCTGCGCGCAGGAACGCAGCAGAAAGGCGCGCTCCAGCGCATTGAGCGCGCGATTGACCGCCCAGACGCTGGCGAAGGGCCCGTAATAATCGCCCTTGCGCACGCGCGCGCCGCGATGCTTGGCGATCTGCGGCGCCGCATGGTCGCGGGCGATGAAAATATAGGGAAACGACTTGTCGTCGCGCATCAGCACGTTGAAGCGCGGCTTCAACTGCTTGATGAGATTGGCCTCGAGCAGCAGCGCCTCGGTCTCGGTCTCTACCGAGATGAAGACCATGGAGACGGTCGCCGAGATCATGCGGGCGATGCGGTTCACATGGCCGGCAAGGCGCGTATAGCTCGCAACGCGCTTCCGGACATTCTTGGCCTTGCCGACATAGAGCACCTCGCCATTCTCGGCGATCATGCGATAGACGCCGGGGCCGTTCGGCGCATGCTTCCAATAGGATTTGATGACGCCGACGCCGCGCTTGACGCTCTCGGGCGTCTGCGGGGCGTCGTCTTCCGGGGGCGTCTCGCTGGTCTCCGGCACGGCGTCGGGCGCGTCGAAGGCGTCGTCATCCTCGGGCGGAAGGTCGCGCGTCTGTGAGGGGGGAGGGGTCATCCTATAAGGATTTATGCCGCGTTTGCGGCGATGGGAAGGGTTTCCGAGCCCGTGCCTTCGCCAAAGCTCGGTTGCCCTCTCGGCCGCAGGGAAACTGTCACCTTTCTATCAGGGCCGGATCGCCGTTCGCTCCTCTCCCCGCTTGTGGGGAGAGGCTGGGTGAGGGGCCGGGGCCGGAGCCCGGGCGTGCATTACGAGCCCTGGCGCCCTCCGGCGTTTATTGCTTCCACTCATCCCCGAGCCCCTCACCCAACCTCTCCCCGCGCACGCGCGGGGAGAGGGGCAGAGCGCGGCTTCTTCGAGAAATTTGCTCCCCAATTTATCCCCACCCCCCAAAACCTCCCTTATCCTTCGCCCCGCCTCGCCAACTTGCAGGGGCGTCGTCAGGGTCGGCGGCGCCGGCGGGGTCGGTTAAGCGCGGGACGCGACTCTCGTTCCGTGCGGGCATCCGGCGCCGCCCGCCGGGTCTCTCCTTCGTGGGGAGATTGCGTGGCGCAATCCACGCAAAGGCTGGGCATAGTTTCCGCGCCCGCGACACGCGGCCCGAGTACCGAAAGGGAAAGCGCCGGCGGGACGGAGGCGGCGCATGTCGAGGCCCTTGCGACGCGCTCGGAGGCCCTAAAGCCTCCGGGAAAGAAGCGGCCGCCGTCTGGCGGTCGTGCCGGACGGAGGAACCGCCACTTAGATGGCGCTACTTCGGCCCGGAAAGGTGCGCGCGAATAAAGACCGCAGCCGGGACGCTCTGGTTCCGATGCGCTTATTCTTTCACGCTACCGGCCGAACGGGGCCGGGGCGTTCCGGCTTCCTGGATCATCCTGCGCCGGAAATCGGCGGCGGGGCGCTTGGGGCTGGGCGGCTTTTCCGAGAGGCACATGGAACAGAGCTATGACACCATTTCCGTTTGAACCGCTCGCATCGGGCGCGTGTCATTCCCGGCGGGCTGAAAGCCCGACCGGGAATCCAGAGCCACAACAGGCGCTGGTTTTGCCCAGAGCCCGTCATTGCGAGCGAAGCGAAGCAATCCAGGGCGGCGATGCGGCGCTGGATTGCTTCGTCGGCTTCGCCTCCTCGCAATGACGGCGGTGAGTCCCTGTGTGTTCAAACGGCGCGAGTGGCAAACGCAAGATTCGCCCGCCCGCCCTTGCGCCGCGCCCAAAGCGACGTCAAAACTCGCCGCCATAATTCGACGGCTATCGAGGGCGTTATGAGCGGCGGTAAAATCACGGTCGGGGGCGTTATTTTTCCCGTGCTCGCGCTCGGCCTCGTGGCGATATTCGCGGCAGGGGAGCGCTGGCTCGACGCCTTGCCGCCGACGCTCGCCTGGGCGCCGTCGCTCGTCGCGGCCATTCTCGTCATCGGGTCGGTCTTCGCGACGCTGCAGCACGCCGGGCGGATCGGCGCGAGAGTTGGCGAGCCCTTGGGCACGCTCGTCCTCACCATCGCGGTGACGATCATCGAGGTCGCCATCATGTCCTCGATGACGACGCATGGCTCGGATAATCCGACCGAGGCGCGCGAGGCGGTGTTCTCGGCGATCATGATCGTCTGCAATGGGCTCGTGGGCCTGTGCCTGCTGCTCGGCGGCTTCCGTCATGGCGAGCAGGAGCTTCATCCTATGGGCGCGAGCGCCTATCTCGCCGTGCTCATCGCTCTGTCGATGCTGACGCTCATCTTGCCGAATTACACGACCTCGACGCCGGGCCCGACGCTGTCGCGCGCGCAGCTCGGCTTTGTGAGCGTGCTCTCGATCCTGCTCTATTGCGCTTTTCTCTTCATCCAGACGGTGCGCCACCGCGCTTATTTCATCGATGCGCGCTTGGCGGCCATCGGTCACATGGGCGCGAAACCGACGCTGAACCAGGCCTTGATCTCGCTCGTCGGTCTCGGCGCGAGTCTAACGGGCGTGTCGCTGCTGGCCGAGCACGTCATTCCGGGGCTCGAAGAAGCGCTGAAATGGGCGGGCGTCGAGGAGGTCAACCCTGTGACCGGCGCCGCCGTGGCCGTCCTCGTGCTCATGCCCGAAGGCATGAATTCGGTCCGCGCGGCCGCCCGCAACGCTTTGCAGACGAGCCTGAACGGGGCGCTCGGCTCGGTCGTGGCGACGATCGGTCTCACCGTGCCGGCCGTGGCGCTGATGAGCCTCGCCTCTGGCCGCGAGATTGTCTTCGGGCTCGATCACCGCGACTCCGCCATGCTGATGCTGACGCTGATGCTGTCCGTCGTCAGCTTCGGCGCCGGCCGCACCAATGTGCTGACCGGCCTTGTGCATCTCGTCGTCTTTGCGGCATATGCCTTTTTCCTATTCGCGCCCTGAGCGGGGAAGAGATGAGCGGCGATCTGATTTTCTATCATTCTCCCAATACGCGTTCGTCCAGCGTGCTCATTCTGCTCGAGGAGCTCGATGCGCCCTACACATTGAAGGATTTGAATTTCAAAGTGGGCGCGCAGCGCGAGCCCGAGTATCTCGCCGTCAATCCGATGGGCAAGGTTCCGGCCATCGTGCACAATGGCGCATTGGTGACCGAGCTCGGCGCGAGCTTCATCTATCTCGCAGACGCCTTTCCGCAAAAGAAACTCGCGCCGCAGATCGGCGATCCGCTGCGCGGGTCTTATCTGCGTTGGCTCGTGTTCTACGGCTCTGCCTTCGAGCCGGCGATCATGGATCGCTTCATGAAGACGGAGCCGCCGCAGCGCACCTGTCCTTATGGCGATTTCGACAGCGTGATGACGCTGATCAACAAGCAACTCGCGGCGGGGCCCTATCTGCTCGGCGCGCGTTTCTCGGCCGCCGACATTCTCTGGGGGACGGCGCTGCGCTGGACCACAAGCTTCGGCCTCGTGCCGATGACGCCCGAGGTTTCCGCTTATATCGAGCGCATCGGATCGCGGCCTTCCGTCTTGCGCGTCACAGAGACGGACAAGCAGCTTCTGGCGATTCACGAAGCGGCTGCGGCGGCCAAGGGGTGAGGATTATTCCCGACGGGCCGAAGGCCAGCTCGGGAATCCAGAGCCGGAATGAGCCATATGAGATCCGCGCGGTTGGTTCGCTGTCATTCCCGACGCTCGCGCAGCGAGCGATCGGGAATCCAGAGCAACACAAGCTACTAGGGCTCTGGATTCCCGGTCGGGCTTTCAGCCCGCCGGGAATGACATTCCTCAACGTGAGCCGTTCAAACGGAAAGCGGTATCACCACTCGATCGGCGTCAGGCCATGCGCGACGAGATAGTCGTTCGCCTTGGAGAAATGCTTGCAACCGAAGAAGCCATTATGCGCCGAAAGCGGGGAGGGGTGGGCGCATTCGAGCACAAGATGCTTCTTGCGGTCGATGCCGGCGCCCTTGCGCCGCGCATAAGCGCCCCAGAGCATGAAGACGATTCCCTCACGCTCGCGCGACAGCGCATGGACGGCGGCGTCGGTGAATTGCTCCCAGCCCTTGTTCTGATGCGATCCGGCCTGCGAAGCGCGCACGGTGAGCGTCGCGTTTAGAAGCAGAACACCTTGTTTCGCCCAGCGTGAAAGGTCGGGATCGCGCGACACAGGATGTCCGAGATCGGCCTCGATCTCCTTGAAGATATTCTGCAGGGAAGGCGGCGGCGCCACGCCGGCGCCGACCGCAAAGCAAAGCCCATTCGCCTGACCGGGCCCGTGGTAGGGGTCCTGGCCCAGGATGACGACCTTCACTTGATCAAAAGGACATTCGTCGAAGGCGCGGAAAATTTGCGCCGCTGGCGGATAGACCGCGCAGGAGGCGTATTCCACGCGCACGAATTCTCGAAGGTCGGCGAAATAGGCCTTCTCGAATTCGGTGGCGAGACGCCTCTTCCAGCTTTCATCGATGCGGACAGGCTTGGTCATGAAGCGGCGTGTAGCATGAGGCCAAGTGTCCGTCAGCTTCGTCATTGCGAGCGCAGCGAAGCAATCCAGGGCAGCGGGCGTGGCTCTGGATTGCTTCGCTTCGCTCGCAATGACGAATGCGATCTCAATCCTGCAACGGCCCCCACGCCGGATCGCTGGCGTAGTTCGGCGTCGGCACCAGCGCTTCCGAGCGGCCGAAGACGTCGACCATGTAAATCTTCGGCCCGCCCGCGCCGCCGCTTTCGCGGAAGAACATCAGGAACAGGCCATTCGGCGCCCAGGTCGGCCCCTCATTGTGGAAGCCCTCGGTCAGGATGCGCTCGCCGGAGCCGTCGGTCTTCATCACGCCGATGGAGAAATTGCCGCCGTTCTGCTTGGTGAAGGCGATGTAGTCGCCCTTGGGGCTCCACACGGGCGTCGAATAGCGGCCGCCGCCGAAGGAGATGCGCTTGGCCTCGCCGCCATGCGCGCCCATGACGTAGATCTGCTGCGAGCCGCCGCGGTCGCTCTCGAAACAGATGCGCGCGCCGTCCGGCGAATAGGAGGGCGCCGTGTCGATGGCGCTGGTGTCGGTCAGCCGCGTCGTCGTGCGCGAGCGCAGGTCCATCGTATAGAGATTGGTGGACGAGCCCTGCGACAGCGACATGATGATCTTCTGCCCGTCGGGCGAGAAGCGCGGCGAGAAGGTCATGCCGGGGAAATTGCCGACGACCTCACGCTGGCTGTTCTCGATATTCATCAAGAGAACCTTCGGCTCGCCCTCGTCGTTGAAGGCCATATAGGTGACGTCGAGCGAGGAGGGCGAGAAGCGCGGAGTGACGACGAGTTCGTCGCCGCGGGTCAGATAGCGCACATTGGCGCCGTCCTGATCCATCATGGCGAGGCGCTTGCGGCGCTTATCTTTGGGGCCGCTCTCGTCGACGAAGACGATGCGCGTGTCGAAGAAGCCCTTCTCGCCGGTGATGCGGGAGAAGACTGCGTCCGAGAGGAGATGCGCGACGCGGCGCAGGTTGGAGGCTTCCGTCACATATTGCTGGCCGGCGACCTGCTCGCCGGTGGTGACGTCGAAGAGGCGAAACTCTGTCTTGAGGCGCCCGTCGCCGGCGCGCACCGAGCGGCCGGTGAGAACGAACTGAGCGTTGACCGTCTTATAGACAGCCAGGTCCGGCTGATCGGGCGAGCCCGCCTCGCCGACATTGGCGTCGACCGGCCGCAGGAAGACCGAGCGCTTGAAATTATTTGTCGCGACGGAAGTGATCGTGCGCGCGGCCTCGTCGCCGACGAAGGGCGCGACGGCGATATTGGTCGGCTGGAAGCCGCCGCCCTTGAGGTCGATGATGCGGCCGGCGCGCGCGGGCGCGAAAGGCGCGAGAGCGGCGCTGGCGATGAGTCCGGCGGCGGCGCGGCGAGTGATGAGGCGGGTCATTTAGAGGGTCTCATGAGATGGAAAGGCCCCCTCCCTGTCCCTCCCCCGCTTCGCGGGAGAGGGGACGCTCACGATCGGCAATCGCCGAAATCTTGAAGGAGGCGGCAATTTGCTCCCTCTCCCGCGAAGCGGGGGAGGGCTGGGGAGGGGGCATAATCAGCAGCGACGCGCGCATCAATTCGCATCCTGGAAGCGGATGGTCACTTCATGCAGCGCTTCCTCGTAATAAGGCATGAATTCCGCTGGAATCCGCATCGGGCTGCAGCGGCGCACGGCCTGCACCGCCTGCTCGCCGCGCGCCTGTTCCACCGGATTGGCGGAAGGGTTCACCAGGCGCGGGCGGCCTTCCAGCGCGCCCTCGCGCGACAAGTGAAACTCCACGACAGGCGCGAAGGTGGCGCCGCCCAGCGAGAGGCCCGAGGCCCAACAGGGGTGGTAGTGATCGTGGATGTAAGAGGCGATGCGCGCCTCCATCGACGCCGACATTTTCGCCGCCGCTCCCTCCGGCGCGCCGAGCGACGCGGTCTTGATCTCCTTGCCCGTCGATTCCCGGCGCTGCGGCGCTTCCTTGCTCAGGAGATTGGCGATATTCGCGGCGTCGAATTTCGACTTGGGCGCGCTCTCGTCGCCCGATTTTGGCTTCGCGCCCTTGGCGCTCTTCTCCGCCGTTTCGCCTTCGGCATTGTTCTGGGGCTTCGCCGGCTTTTCCTCGGCCTTTTTGCTTTGGAGCAGTTTCGCTACTTCGTCCGTCTTCAGCCGCGTCTCTTTCGGCTTCTCGGGCGCGGGCTTCGGCTCTTCCTTGGCTTCCTTCTCGGGCTTGGGGCGCACGGGGGGCTTTGGCTTCACGACCTGGGCGTCCTTGGGCTCATCCCGCTCCTTCTCCTCGGGCGCGGCGGCCTTCGGCTTGACGGGCGGCGTCGGCTTCGCTTCGGCGGGCTTTTCGACAGGCTTCGGCGGCTCGGGCTTTTTCTCGACCGGACGTTCCGGCGGTTCCGGCGCAGGCGGCAGAGCGGCGACGCGTTTCGGGGGCGTCGGCTCGGGCCTGTCGTCTGCGCCGGGGTCGGGCAGGCGTTTCAAGGGCGGGGGAGGGGTCGGCACATCCTTCTTGGCTTCGGCGAGCGGCGGATGGGGCTTGGTCTCGCTCTCCTTGGCGACCTTGTCGACGCGCGGCGCGGGCTTTGGATCGCGCGCCGTCTTCTCGCCCTTCGTTACTTGCGTGAGCGCGTCGTCGGTGACGACCTCGACTGGGATCGTCTCCGGGGCGTCCTCGAATTTCCGCGCGTCAGAGAACAAGACAAGCGCCGCCACCAGCAGGCCCGCATGGGCCGCGGAGGAGATGACGACGCCTGGCTCGGAGCGCGAAACTCTCATTCGAGCCTCACTTCTTCTCCTGCTCCGTCACCAGAGCGACTTTCTTGTAGCCCGCCGTGGTGACGAGCGACATGACCTCGGCCACGCGGCCGTAATTCACCGCCTTGGAGCCGCGCACATAGATGCGCTCGTCGAAGCCCTGTTTCGCCGCGTCCTTGAGCTTGTCGAGAAGCTGTGCCACCTCGACCGGCTGATCCATCAGGAAGATCTGGCCCTTGTCGTCGATGGCGATCGAGACAGGCTTCTGGTCGATATTGAGCTGGCCCGCCTTGGTCTGCGGCAGATCGACGGCGACGCCGGTCGCGAGCAAGGGCGCCGCGACCATGAAGATGATGAGCAGCACCAGCATGACGTCGATGAAGGGCGTCATGTTGATTTCGGCCATGGCGCCATAGCGCGGCACGCCGCGGCGGCGCCTGCCGCCCTTGCGTCCGGGAGCGGAAACCGAGGCGCCCATGGGTCAGGCCGCCCGATCGCGGTTGGCCGCGTGCTGGTCGATCTGGCGGGAGAGAATGGCCGAGAATTCGTCGGCGAAGCTCTCCATGCGCGCCTGGGCCTTGGCGACGTCGCCCTGCATCTTATTGTAGGCGATGAGCGCCGGAATGGCGGCGAAAAGGCCGATGGCGGTGGCGAGCAGCGCTTCCGCAATGCCCGGCGCCACGACGGCGAGGGAGGTGTTCTTCGAGGCGGCGATCGAGCGGAAGGAGGTCATGATGCCCCAGACCGTGCCGAAGAGGCCGACGAAGGGGCCGGCCGAGGCGACCGTCGCGAGCACGAGCAGATTGGATTCGAGCTTCTCGACCTCGCGGGCGATGGAGACGTCGAGCACTTTCTCGATGCGCGCCTGCAGGCCCATGAAGCTGGCGCTGGCGCCTGTCTGGAAGGAGCGCTTCCATTCCTTCATCGCTGCGACGAAGAGCGTCGCCATGCCGGTGGTCGGGCGCTCGGAGAGCTTGCCGTAGAGCTCCTCGAGCGAATTGCCGGACCAGAAGCTCTCCTCGAAACGATCCATCGCCCGGCGAAGGCGCGCAAAGAGCAGCGTCTTGTCGATAATGATCGCCCAGCACCAGACCGAGGCGAGGAGCAGGCCCACCATCACGAATTTCACGACGATATGCGCGCCCCAGAACATGCTCCAGATGGTGATGTCGGCGGCGGGGGCGGCGCCTGCGGCTGTCGCGGCGATGTCGGTTGGATTCATGATTTGTCCTTGAAGCGGAATGGCGCGCGCTTGCAGTATCAGCAGCGCCCCTTATTCCCCGCGATTCCGCCCTTTTCTGGGCCGCGGGTGCGGCGCACAACGATACTTATCGCGGAAGAATTAACAAGCGGTAAGGGTTAAAGAACCTTGAAAAATGGGTTCGGCGGCTCGTGGATTCCGCGCGCCTCGTCACGCGCGTGTCACATCATTGCTGAAATGTTTCTTCAGACCAATTCTAACCTTTCGAAGCATCGCCATGAAACTCCCTTTCCTTTCCGCCATCGTCGCCGCTTGCGCACTTTCCGCCAGCGCCGCTTTTTCGCTCGATCTGGAGCTCTCGCCCTATAAGCGTCTGCCGTCGCTTTCGGGAAAGCTGAAGTCGGTCGGCTCCGACACAATGCTCCATGAGATGGAGCTCTGGGCCGACGGGTTCAAAACCATTTACCCGGGCGTGCAAATCGAAATCGACGGCAAAGGCTCGAACACTGCGCCGCCGGCGCTGCTCTCGGGCGAGGCGCAGCTTGGCCCCATGTCGCGCCAAATGACAGTCGACGAGATCGACGCCTTCGAGGCGAAATTCGGATACAAGCCCACCGCCGTTTTGGTCGCCGTCGACGCCCTAGCGATCTATGTGCACAAGGATAATCCGATTACATGCTTCGCCATGGAGGAGGTCGAGCGCATTTTTTCCGCCGATCCCAAAAATGGCGACGGGAAGAGCATTCACACCTGGGGAGAGCTGGGATTGACCGGCGAATGGGCGCGCAAACCCATCACAATGTACAGCCGCAATTCTCTTTCGGGCACGCATAAACTCTTCAAGCAGCAAGCGCTCGGCGGCGCCGATTTCAAGACCACCGTGCATATGGAGCCGGGTTCCGAGGCGGTCGTGAGCGCCGTGTCGGCGGACGCCGCGGCGATCGGCTACTCGGGCATTGGCTACAAGACCAGCGGCGTGCGCGCCGTTCCCGTGGCGCAAAGCCAGGGCAAGAAGTGCTACGACACCTCTTTCGAGAGCGCTTATACGCGCAAATATCCGCTCGCGCGTGGGCTCTACGTTTATTTGATGAAAGACCCAAAGGCGCCGATGGACACGCTCTCTGGCGAATTCGTCAAATATATTCTCTCGAAGGACGGCCAGACGCAGGCCAAGCGCGGGGGCTATTATCCGATAACGCGCAATATTCGCGAACACGAGCTGACGCGTTTGGGCCTTCTCGTTTCGGCGGAGTGATACCTGATCCGCTTGATTGGTTCGCTGTCCCCGCCGTCATTTGCGAGGAGGCAGAGCCGACGAAGCAATCCAGGGCCGCATCGCAGCCCTGGATTGCTTCGCTTCGCTCGCAATGACGGGCTCTGGGCAAACCCAGCGTATTTGTGGGCTCTGGATTCCCCGGTCAGCTCGCCGGGAATGATTCAAGCCCCAATTCGAACCGCTCAAACGGAAAATGCGCAGCTCAGCGGGCGAGCACGTTTTCGAATTTCGCTCTTACGTCCGGCGGCAAGCGTTTGGCGCGGCCGCTCTCGACGCAGACAACTTTGACGACCGCCGTCGCCAGCGTTTCTACGCCGCGAAGCACGCGCTGTTCCAGCGACAGCGAGGCGCCGCCGAGTTCGAGCACGCGCGTTTCGACCGACAGCGCGTCGTCCATCACCGCCGGCCGCAGGAATTCGAGCTGCATCGCCCGCACCACGAAGAATGTCGGGGCGTCCGCGCCGCCTTCGAGCAGGGGGCGTTGATCAATGCCGATCGACCGCAAAAGCTCCGTGCGCCCGCGCTCCATGAAGCGGATATAGGAGGCGTGATAGACGAGGCCGGAGGCGTCGGTGTCTTCCCAATAGACGCGGACGGGGAGGGTATGGGGCATCATTTATCGAGCTGCGTCTCAATATCCATGCGGCCGTCGAGCACACGCAAGATCATGAGCTCGGCTTCGCTGATACGATAGAGGATGACATAATTACGGGAAACGAAGCTCCGCGCGCCAATCCTGAACTCTGGCCGCTCTCGTCCCAACCGCGGGTTGTCTGCAAGCATGCTGAATTTCTGATCTATCTCGATGATAATTCGCTTGGCCGCGTATGGGTTGAGGCCGGCAAAATAGCGGTAAATGCGCTCGAGATCGTCCCGGGCGGCGGCCGACCTCCTGATCTTCATTCGGCGGCGCGCCGCTGTTCATGCATCTCTTTCAAAAATTCATCGAGATTCCATTCGGACACTCGCCCCGCGTCGACATCGTCCAGCGCCTCCTGGACGAGGGCGCGCATAATGGCGAGCTTTTCCGCCTGCTCTTCGAGAAAAGCGACGGCGCGTTCCTGCATGTCTTCCGGCATGCGGGCGAGGGCGTCGGCGGCGCGTTGGGCGAGCTGGGTCATGCGGGCAATATAGCACGCTTCACCAAAAAGCGCAGGGAGGCGGCCGCGCCAACGCTGGCGCGGCCTGTCGGAATTTTATTCCGCGGGAACGGTCGCCTCTCGCGACGGCTCCTCGGCGGCGCGCTGCGGGAGGCTGCGCCGCAGGCGCCGCCAGGCGAGGACGACTGCGCTCGTCGCGAGCGTCAGGCCGAACAGAACCCAGGTCACGATCCACACCCGACGCGCCAGCGGGTGATGGGCGAACCAGCCGAAATCCCAGTGATGCACGGCGGAATACAGCCAGCGCCAGGCGCGGCGTTTGTCGTCGATCTTCAGCAGCAGGCGGCCGTCCTGCGGGTCGAGATAAAGCGCGCCATGCAGCGCGTCGGCGAGATCGACGCGCAGCGCCGGCAGCGGCCGGTCGAAAGCGCCCGCGCCATGGCCAGCGAAATAATAGCTGTCATACTCCTCGATGCGCTCCGCCGCGGCGATCGTCGTCGCGCCGGCGAGGCGCTGCGCGGCGGAGACGAGCGCCGTCTCGTCGAAGCTCGTCTGCGCGCCCGGGATCGGCAGCGCGCGGCGGGCGCCGTCGCGGTCGTAGCCAAGCAGCACGGCGTCGTCGCCGAGACGCGACCAGCGCAGTTCCACGATGTCCGCCCCGACTGCTTCCTTCGACGGAGCCCACTCCTTCGCGACGTGCGGCAGGTCGCCGCCGCGATAGCGCGCAAGCTCGTCTCGGCTCGGCGTCGCCGAAGAGAAGATGTCGCCCGGATTGGTCGAGAGAAAGCCGCTGCCGGCCCACAACAGCGCGAAGACGCCGCCAATGAGCCCGGCCCAGAAGTGATATTTGAACCAGGTCTCGCGATAGGGCTGGGTGCGGCCGCGCGCATAGGTGGGCCGGCCGAAGAAGCCGGGTTTCCATTTCAGCCAGCCGATGACGACGCCGGTCAGCGCCCCAACGAAGGCGAAGAGGCCCGCATAGGTCAGCGCGCTTCGGCGCCATTCTCCGGCGCCGAGGAGATCGAGCGGCCGGAAGAGATGAACCCAGCCGCCGACGTAATAGAGGATGCGCTGCGCGCGGGTCGCCGCCTGCAGCACCTCGCCGCTTTTCGCCGACACGACGACAATCACGCCGTCGTCGGTCGAAAAGCGATGAAAGGGTTTCAGCGCTTCGGCGTTGCGCAGGCCGATCACCATGTCGACCGTATCGAGATAGGCGACGCCCTGCGCGGTGCCTTCCGCGGCGAGCCAGTCATAGGCGATCCGCTGCGCGATCGGGGTCGTGACCTCGATCCGGCTCCCATCCTGCGCAGATAGGGGAACGCGCTTCCCGTCCTCGCTCTCGACGAGCCAGGCCGGCTCCTCGCCGAGACGCAGCAGCCGCGCTTCAGTGACGGCGCCCTTCCATCCGCTTCGTTGCAGCGCCTCGCCGAGCGAGAGCCAGCCGGCGGCGGGATCGAGCTTTTGGGCGTGCCCCAGTTGCGCGCTTCGGGAGAGGGCGATCGAGCCGGAATTGGCGATGATCAGGCCCGAGGAGAACCACAGCAGCATAAAGAGGGCGAGCGCGACGCCCACCCAGCGATGAACGAAAAAGAGCAGCCGCATCGGAATATTCCTGTCTTTTCGGTAGATAAACCCTCTCCAGCGCGGACGACGGCGTCCCCGCCAATCGCGGTGGCCTTACGCTTTCTGAAGATTTGACGAGGGCGGGAGCAAGGCCGCGCCATCGGCCGGTTAATAATCTACCTTATGAATAGGAAATCCGTCAATGCCACGGCAGAGGCGCCCCCTCCGGGGAAAATCCATTTTGTTTCAAAGAATGCTTGGCGCGGCGTCGAACTTCTCCGGCGCCGCGTCGCTGGGTAAAAATCAATGCGCCGCCGCGCCCGTGTTGCTGGGCAGGACCTTGCGGATGCGATTGCCCTCGACCCAGGCGAAGCCGGCATCGGGATCGGCGCACTCGATTTCCTGCTCGATGATGAGCTTGTCGCAGAGCATCACGCAGATCGCCTCGATCGGCGCGGAGGTGTCATTTTCCTCGGTCATGCGGTCGATGGAGATTTCGCCCATCTCCTCGTCGTCGACGAGATGTATGATGAAGACTTCCTCATGCCCTGCGACGCCATGCGCATTCACGCGGAAGGTTTCGCCCTTGTACTGGAATTCCTGGATCATTTCCGTCCTGCCTAATTTTTAATCGTCGCCAAATTTGCTCGTCAGTCGAGCAGCGCGGCGAAATTAGCCGGGGTTTCGGTGACGTCAAGGGCTGATTTGTCGCATAGCGAACAGTATTGCGAAATAATTACGATCGAAACTGTATTGGTAATTAGCGACAGATGTCCAATACAAAATGTATATTGAATTTATTTTGTAAGTATAAGTGGCTTGATAAGGCGGCAGCTATTCATCTTTAACGCGATTGGTTCGGTGTCATTCCCGGCGCTCGCAAAGCGAGCGATCGGGAATCCAGAGCAAAACCAAACCCTTGCGGCTCTGGATTCCCGGTCGGGCTTTCAGCCCGCCGAGAATGACACGCCCCGCCGCGAGCTATTCAACCGGAAATGGTATAAGATGACTTTGTATATTGCTGGCGGCTTGTTTGGCGGCGGCAAGAGATTGGAGCTGAAATAGTGATTGGCGACAAAGATAGCTGGCTTTTTGCAACACGATGTCAGTTTCTGCCGTCTAGGTCGTGTGGACAAACCTGATCCAAATCCGTTGTGTAACTTCTTTGCTGACAACGGTGGACCCCATCGCTAAGCTGGCTTTATGGCTGGAGGCGGCCAGCAGCCCGCGCCCCTAAGGGGGCATGGCGAATGCCTCCCGTTCAATCCTTCCTGACCGTTCAACCGTCGGGCGAAGGCGTTGGTAATGCGGGCGCTGACGAAGACTTCGCCGTGACGAAGGAAACGGACATGCGCGACTATCGCGATGCAAAGGCCATGGCAAAAGCCATGCGGGAAGCACTTGCCGAGCGTGGGGCGACGATCACTCACAGCGAGGCGCTGGAAATCATCGCCCGCCAGTTCGGGCTGTCGAACTGGAATGTCCTGTCGGCGAAAATCGATGATGACGAGGCCGCGCGATCCGACGACGGGATTTCCCTCGAACAGGCGGTACCCATCGTCCGCATCTTCGATGTCGAGAAGGCGAACGAGTTCTATCTCGGATTTCTCGGTTTCACCGTCGATTGGGAACACTGCTACGGCGACAACTTCCCGCTCTACATGCAAATCTCGCGATCAGGGCTCAGGCTGCACCTATCGGAACATGCGGGAGATGCCACCCCCGGTGGCAACATGTGCGTCTACATGACGGGCATCCGCAACCTTCACAAAGAACTTCAGACCCAGGACTATCGCTACATGAAGCCTGGACTTCAGGATGAGGGCGACCGGATAGAACTACAGGTCATCGATCCCTTCAATAACCGCATTCGGTTCACGGAGCTCAAGCACCGACAAAGCATCGGTCTCGGGTGAATTGGGCCCCTCCCGCTGCATTGGCGATCCGCTTACGACAGTGACGCCATCCGCAAAGACCTCGAACGGCGCGGGGCCGACCGGTCATTCCAACCAAGTCGAACCGGAAGATCCAGAAGCCGGTCGACAAGGCCAAATACGCGCTGCGCAATCGCATCGAGCGCTTCTTCAACCGTCTCAAGCACTCTCGCTGCATCGCAACCCGATATGACAAGCTGGCTTCAAGCTTTCTCGGCTTCGTGCAACTCGCAACGATCCGCGAACGGATCAGGCTGGTCCACACTCCCTAGTCCTCTTCCCCGAACAACCCGAACTGCCCAGCCGGCCGTGCCGGCTCCGCCAACCCCAAATGCCGGAAGGCGTGCGGCGTGAGCAGCCTTCCGCGCGGCGTGCGTTGCAGGAATCCCTGCTGCAGCAGATAGGGTTCGATAATGTCCTCGATCGCGTCGCGCGGCTCGGACAGAGCGGCGGCGATCGTCTCGATCCCCACCGGGCCGCCGCCGAAATTCAGCGCGACCATGTCGAGGTAGCGCCGGTCCATGATGTCGAGGCCGATGGAGTCGACCTCGAGCAGGGAAAGCGAACGGTCGGCAAGCTCGCGGGTGATCGTGGCGGCGTCTTCGACAACCGCGAAGTCGCGCACGCGGCGCAGCAGGCGCCCGGCAATGCGCGGCGTGCCGCGCGAGCGGCGCGCGATCTCTCTTGCACCTTCATCGCTCATGCCGACGCCGATGACCCGCGCGCCGCGCTTGATGATCAGCTCCAATTCCGCCGCCGTATAGAAATTCAGCCGCACCGGAATGCCGAAACGATCGCGCAGCGGCGTCGTCAGCAGGCCGGCGCGGGTCGTTGCGCCGACAAGCGTGAATTTGGCGAGGTCGATCTTCACCGAGCGCGCCGCCGGTCCCTCGCCGATGATGAGGTCGAGCTGGAAATCCTCCATGGCGGGGTAGAGGATTTCCTCCACCGCCGGATTGAGCCTGTGGATTTCGTCGATGAAAAGCACGTCGCGCGGCTCGAGATTGGTGAGCTGCGCCGCGAGATCGCCGGCCTTGGCGATGACGGGGCCCGAGGTCGAGCGGAAATTGACCCCCATCTCGCGCGCCACGATTTGCGCGAGCGTCGTTTTGCCGAGTCCGGGCGGGCCGACCAGCAGCACATGGTCGAGCGCGTCGCCGCGCGTCTTGGCGGCCTCGATGAAGATTTTGAGATTGGCGCGCGCCGCCTCCTGGCCGGTGAAGTCGGCGAGCGTCAGCGGCCGCAGGCTGGAATCGGTGTCGTCGTCGCGCTGTTCGGGGGAGACTAAGCGCCGGGGAGGGGTGGTCAAGGATCGCTCCAATGCGCCGGCGCGCGCGCTATGCTATTCTTCGCCAAACGGAGCCGCGCCGTGAATCGCCCGTCCTCGCTCTATGAGTATATGTCCCTCGACGATTTCGAGGAACTTTTGGCCGATAAGCCCGCCGATGAAAAGTGGGAGCTGATCGGTGGCCGGGTCGTGCGCATGATGGTGGGCGCGCGCTGGCAGCACAACCGCATCTGCCAGAACATCGCCACGGCGATGTTGAACGACTTTCGCCGCCGCGGCTCGGATTGCCGGCCCTTCCAGGAGACCTTCTGGCTCAAGGAACGGCAGCTCGATCTCGCCTGCTTCCCGGACGTCATGGTGCGCTGCGGGCCCTTGCCGCCGGACGCGACCTCGATCGACGATCCGGTCGTGCTTGTCGAGGTTGTCTCCAAAGGCTCGGCCCAGCGCGACCGCTGGGAGAAATGGGGCTTCTACCGGCGATTACCCTCGCTTCAGCATTATGTGCTGGTCGAGCGGGACTATTTCGCGGTCGACGTCTTCGACCGGGTCGAGGGCGGCTTCTTCGAGCGCCCCAGGCTCGCCGCCGCCTCGGAGATGTTGCGGCTGCCGGCGATCAGCTTTGACATAACGCTCGAGGAGGTTTACCGCGACGTTCTCGCCGCCTGAGCGCATTACATCCCCGCTCGCATTGTGCGCTGGCAAACGTGATCGGTGGCTCAGTCCGGCTACCGTGCCTCTCGATGGTTCGTTGAGAACTTGGTTAGGGGGCAAATATGCGTTGCAATATCTCGCGCCTGTTTTTGGCGATCGGCGTCAGCTTGGCGGCCGTGGGACCGGCCCTGGCCGGGACGGGCGAGATTTTGAGCGGCGAGGCTTCCGAGACGGTCGACGCGAATATCGAACGCAACGGCGGCGCGCTGCTTGGGCCGTTCGTCACAACCTCGGCGAGATGCCGGAAGACGTCGGACTCGGCCGCCTGGATCATCGAGGCGCCCAGATATGGCAGGGCCGCTGTGGTCAAGAAGCGTGGCGAGATCGCCTATGGCGACGAACACCGCTATGCCTATTGCAACGACCGCCCGATTTCAGGGACCATGATCCGCTACCGCCCGGCGCGTGGCTTTGCGGGCGATGATACGTTCGTCTTCACGCTGCGTTTTTCGGATGGCGAAGTGCGGACGAAGCGGGTGAATGTTCACGTGGAGTAGGGCGCGCCCTCATCCGACCCTCGCTGACGCGAGGGCCACCTTCTCCCGCCCGCGGGAGAAGGGGAAAAGCTGCAAGATTGTGGATCACTTACCCTTCGACGCGATTCCTTCTCCCGCTTGCGGGAGAAGGTGGCCCCTGCGTCAGCAGGGGTCGGATGAGGGCGCGCCCGCTCACGCCTTCGCCAGCTCCTTGAGCCCCTGGCGGATCAGCGCGCCAGTTTCCGCGCCGTCGCCTAAAGCCTTCACGCTCGCGGCGACGGCGGCGGCGGCCTGGGGGCGGGCGTAGCCGAGATTGACCAGCGCCGAAATGGCGTCGCGCACGGCGGAGGGGGCGCCCGCGTCTTCATCTACGCCGGCGAGCTTCGCCACCACAGGGTCGATAGAGGCGAAGGCCGGCGCCTTATCCTTCAGCTCCGCGACGATACGGGCGGCAAGCTTCGGCCCGACGCCAGAAGCGCGCGCCACCATGGCCTTGTCCTGCGTGGCGATGGCGGAGCCGAGCTCGGACACCGAGAGGATGGAAAGAATCCCGAGCGCGACCTTCGAGCCGACGCCCTGAACCGTCTGCAACAGCTTGAACCATTCGCGTTCGGCCTCGGCCTCGAAGCCGAAGAGCCTGATCGCATCCTCGCGCACTTGCGTCTCGATCGAGAGCGCCGCCGCCTCGCCGGGACGGGGCAGCTTCTGCAGCGTGCGGCCCGAGCAATGCACGACATAGCCGACGCCATTCACGTCAAGGATAACGTAATCTTCGCCATAGCTGTCGATGAGGCCCTTGAGCTTGCCGATCATGACGGGCCGATCACAGTTTGCCGCAGCGCATGAAGACCGCGCTTTTGGCGCCGTCGGCCCAGAGGATCTGCAGCCCGGCGGCGTCGAGGACGAGGGTGAAGCTCTCCTTGCGGGGCTGGCCCGGCTCCTCGCCCAGACAAGAGCGGGCCGTCACCGCATAGACCGCGCGGCCGCCCTTGTTCTCCGTTTGGTCATAGGAGACGCCCTTGCAGCCGAGGGTCGGCAAAGTGACGGCGTCATCCGTGAGGGTGACGAAATAGTCCTTGGCCTTGCAAGCCGCGCCGTCGAGCGCATAGCGCCCAAGCGGCGAGTCCTTTCCGGCCGAGGCGGCCAGGGCAGGGCCGGCGAATGCGGCGGCGAGCGCCGCGGAGAGGAGCGTATTTTTCATCCGATGGCTTTCCTTAGCGCGCGGGCGCCCCGGTGCTGGGCGTGGCATATGGCGACCGCCAACGCATCGGCGGCGTCTGCGGAGGAGGCCTGGCTCGCCGGCAGCAGCACGCGCACCATCATTTGGACTTGCGCCTTTTCGGCGTGACCGGCGCCGACCACGGTCTTTTTCACGAGATTGGCGGCATATTCGCCGATGACGAGCCCGGCGAGCGCCGGCGCCATCAGCGCCACCCCGCGCGCCTGTCCCAGCTTGAGCGTCGACTGCGGGTCGCGGTTGACGAAGGTTTCCTCCACCGCCGCTTCATCAGGCTCATAGTCGGCGATGACTCCCATCAGGCCCTCGTGGAGCTGGCGAAGCCGATGACCCATGTCGAGCGCAGCGTCCGATTTCACGCGCCCGCAAGCGACGAAGGAGAGCCGCGAACCTTGCGACTCGATCACGCCCCAGCCGGTGTTTCTGAGGCCGGGGTCGATGCCGAGAATGCGAATCGGAGGCGAAAGCATATGCGAGGGTAACCGAAACGCGCCCGTTGTGACGAGCGCGGTCTCGCCAGCCTGGGGAGAGCTTAGGTTTCTAAAAAGTGAATGTTCGTCGGAGATTCGCGATGCAAGCCTTGCCCTTTATCAAACAGTTGCGTTCCCGCCTCAAAATCGAGTTCGCCGCGGCTCCCGAATGTTTGGAGCTGGAAAGAACCGAGCGGATGCTCAGCATCTATGAGCAGATCATCATTCAAAGAGGCTTGCAGAGGAAAGAGATCGGGCCGAAGGCGCTGAAAGCTTTCGAGCATTTGTTCGCGGTCGTCCACGACGCCTATCCGGAAGAGAAGGCCCCGCCGATTCGTCTGAGGGCCCCTGCCGCAGCTCCCGCGACCCGTGTTTCTGCAGCTCCCGTGGTCCGCGCTTCGGCCGCCGCGGCTCCTGCGGTCCGTGCTTCAGCCGCCGCCGCGGCGCCCGTGGCCCGCGCCGCCGCCGCCCCCCCGAGCCGCGCTCCCTCAGCCGCCGCTCCGGGCCCGGCCTCTGCGCCCTTCGCCAGATGGATCAAAGCGGCGGAGGTCGCCTAACTCCGCTAGGGCGGAGGCGTCGGCGGCGTTTTATTCCGTCTTCTCTTCCGCCTGCGCCACCGCATCGGCGACGGCGTCGAAAGCGAGCATGGTCGAGCCATGCCGCGCCTTATAGTCCCGCACGGGCTCGAGCAGAGCGAGGTCGGCCCATTTGCCGGTCGGGGGCGGGCCATTTTCTTTCAGCATTTTCCGCAGCGCCTCGCGGGCCTCGCGCAACTCGTCGGGCGTCGCGCCGATCACATTGCGAGCCATGATCGAGGCGGAGGCCTGG
The DNA here is from genome assembly GCF_030063565.1 of Methylocystis sp. JR02. Lineage (NCBI taxonomy): Bacteria > Pseudomonadati > Pseudomonadota > Alphaproteobacteria > Hyphomicrobiales > Methylocystaceae > Methylocystis > Methylocystis sp. JR02. The sequence goes on from NZ_JASIRC010000001.1 coordinate 887,158, forward strand.
CCGAGCGCGCAAGCTTTCAGCTCATGCGCATAATCGGTCACCTTGCCGTCTTGCAGGGTGAGGTCGACGGTGATCGTCGAGCCGCAGAGCTTCGAATAGCCTTTGGCGGTGGCGTCCGGATTCGCAAGGCGGCCGAGCCGCGGGATATTTCCGGCGAGTTCCAGAATGCGGGCGTTGTAGACCTTGTCGAGCATATTGGGCGCGGGCTTCACGGGCGGGGCTTACCTTCGCTCCCGCTGACCTCTATATAGAACACCCGAGGGCTGATGCGAAAGCATAAGTCCCGGCGTAACGCCGAGGCGCCGCAATTTTTGCATGGCTCAGGCGAAGTCTCGAATTCTCGCGGTTTCTCGGGTGAGGGGCGATGATTTGAGGTTAATTTCCCTTGCGTCTTGAGCGCAGGGGGACAGCGTTGCGGGTTTTGCGACGCGATTGTCGAGGAGGCTCCACATGGACGACGTGGTTAAGACCTTTCCAGTTCGCCCCAGCTTTGAAGAAGACCGCAACAGTAAAGTGACCGATTCCACCTCCTCGACCAAGAACCGCGCCGCCGCGCCGCCATCCGAAAAGACCGCGCTCGCCGAAAAGACCACGCTCGAACGCCCCAGCCGCGAGGAGGCCGAGGCCGCCGTGCGGACCCTCCTGCGCTGGGCTGGCGACAATCCCGACCGTGAAGGCCTTCTCGAGACGCCGCGCCGCGTCGTGAAAGCTTACGAGGAGTTCTTCCGGGGCTACGCCGAGAGCCCGGACGAGGTGCTCTCCCGCGTCTTCGAGGAAGTGGAGGGCTATAACGACCTCGTCCTGGTGCGCGACATTCCCTTCACCTCGCATTGCGAGCATCATGTGGTGCCCTTCATCGGCAAGGCGCATATCGCCTATTATCCGACCGGCGGCGTCGTGGGGCTTTCCAAGCTCGCCCGTCTCGTCGACGTCTTCGCCAAGCGCCTGCAGACGCAGGAGGCCATGACCGCGCAGATCGCCGAGGCCATCGAGACGCATCTCGATCCGCGCGGCGTCGCCGTGCTGGTCGAGGCCGAGCATATGTGCATGTCCATGCGCGGCGTGCTGAAGCAGGGCTCCTCCACCGTCACCGTCCAGTTCTCGGGCGTCTTCCAGGACGATCCCGCGCAGCAGGCGCATTTTTACACATTGCTGCGCGGCGCGCGCTGATGGGCGCCGATAAAGCAGCGCTGGAGGAGGGGAGCGCATTCGCTCCCCGCTTCGACGCCAACGGCCTCATCGTCTGCGTGACGGTCGAGGCGGCGACGCGCGAAATCCTCATGGTCGCCTATATGAATCAGCTCGCGCTCGATAAGACGATCGAGACGGGGATCGCCCATTACTGGTCGCGCTCGCGCAATGCGCTCTGGCGCAAGGGCGACACGTCGGGGCAGGTCCAGCACGTGGTCTCGCTGTCCGTCGATTGCGATCAGGACGCCATTCAGTTGATGGTCGAGGCGGGCGGCGACGGCAAAGCCTGCCACACGGGCCGCAAGTCGTGCTTTTATCGCAGCCTGTCGAGCGAGGGCGGCGCGCGCCGGCTGATTTTCACGGAGTGAGGCGGTGGGAAAGCGGCTTTTCATCGTTGCGATGGCGCTGCCGCTACTATCCGGCGTCGCGCGCGGCGATGAATTGCGAAGCGCGCGGGAGGCCGTCGATCGCGCCTTGAAAAACGACGAGGGCGGCGGGCTGGTCGCGCGTCAGTCCGCCTGTCCCCAATCGGTCGACGACGCTTCTGAATACATCACCCGGGTGGAGCTTGCCCCTGTCGGCGATTCTACCGACATCACATTGATCGACAGCGCCATGTGCGGCGGCGGAAACAGACACGGCCAATATCTCGTTGTCACGCGCCGCGGCAAAAGCAATCTCGTTAGGGACACGGAAATTGGCGACATGAGTTTCCTCGGGGAGATCATGCGTGTCGACGGGAACAAGGTCGTCCTGTCCGGCAACCGGTGGCTTCCCGACGATCCGCATTGCTGCCCCTCCCGGCGGGCTGTGCTGGAATATGACGTCGAGACCGGCAAGCACAGCCTCAAGCTCACGTCGAGAAAGCTTGGGAAATGACGGTCCTCGAGCCGTCGACGTCGATCCCCGCCGTTGCATTCGCTTGGGTCAATTGACCAGCGCGAAACATCCCGGCTTCAATGAGGAACGGGGCGAAGAGGCCAGCGTCGGGAGCTTTGCATCCGCAATTTTCGTCACCATCGTGGTCGCCTTCGGCGCATCTATCAGCGATGCGACGCTCGTGCTCCTCGCCTTGCTGATGTCCAGCGCCGCGCATGATCAGTGGACGATGCATCATGTGCTTTCGGCGGTGGTGATTGCGCTCGCCAACAATGTGGACAATCTTGGCGCAAGACTCGCCTATAGCGTTCAAGGGACGAAGGTCAGCGGCGCCGTCAACGCCTGGATTTCCGTTATCACTCTGATCATCTCAGCCGCGGCGGCCTATTTCGGCCGCTCGATCATTACGCTGGTTGGAGACAAAGTCGCATCGATCATCGCAATGGCGATGTTGAGCGCGCTTGGTTTGTGGATGATCCTCCACGCGCGCCTGCAAAGCTGGCACGAGCGAATTCACGAGGAAAAGACCGCGACGAAGCACGTCGCAATTTTGGCGAAGCCGCATCACGCGGACATCGACGATTCCAAGCACATCGACTTCCTGGAAGGGACCGTGCTGGGCTTCGCCTTGTCGATCAACAATATCGGCGGCGGCCTGACCGCAGGCGTGCTGGGCGTCGACCCGTTGCTGGTGGGCGTTTTGTCTGCGGCGGTCAGCTTCTGCGCGCTTTTCGCTGGAAACTATGTCGCTGATTTCTTCATTCAAAAACGCATATCCGACAAAGCCGCGACGATTGGCGGCGTCGCCTTGATCTTGATCGGGGTGAAGCAGTTGTTTTGATATGCGCGAAAGGCGTCTGCCTGGGAAAGGAATTGAGTTGGAAGAGATCTTTCCATCAGAGTCGGAGATGATCATGGTCCCGGCGCCCGAGGGCGGCGTGAAGCGGGGCGAGCTTGTCATCATCGGTAAGCTCTGCGGCGTCGCGACGGATGCTGCGGAGCCGGGGCAGGAAGTCGAAATCCTCGTCGAGGGGTGTTTCGACTTTCCGAAGGACGGCGGAGCCATCGCTCTGGGGGCCGCCGTCTATTGGGATGCGATCGCCAGGAAGGCGATGCCCTTGGCGCAAGGCGGCCCGCGCGTCGGCGTCGCAATCGGCGCCGCGCCTCCCGAGGCCGAGATCGTGCGCGTGCGTCTGGACGGGTTTATCGCTTAGGGTCCAGACGACATTTTAGGCGACGCGCCAAAGCGCTGTCGCCGCCTCGCGAAAGGCGGCTTCCGCCCGCCCGCAGCAAATATGGCTGGGGGCGCGGCTGAAGGTTAACCTTCTGGCCATTTTCCAGGCGCAGCCTCGCTCCCATATAGAAAATCAAGGTCTTGATCGCGAGACGACTGAGCGGGAAACTACGATGTTATCATTGCTGAGACGCACGGATACCGTCACCAGCGAAGCGCGGGACGCGATGAGCGCAGGAGAGTCCGATCCCGGAACGACGACGCCCGCCGTCATCGACGGCGTTGACCAATCGCGCGCCCGGCCGCGGGGACAGCCGCTGATCGGCCTCGCCTTGGGCGCCGGCGCGGCGCGGGGGTGGTCGCATATCGGCGTGTTGCGGGAGCTCGCGGAGCAGGGCATTCACCCGGATATCATCGCCGGCACCTCGATCGGCGCCGTCGTTGGCGGCTGCTACGCGGCCGGCAGGCTGGACGCGATCGAAGCTTTCGCGCGTTCGTTGACGCGCCGGCGGGTCTTCACGCTGATGGACCTCTCTTTCTCTGGCGCCAGCCTGATCACTGGCGAAAGGCTCAAGGCGGCGCTGGAGCAGGAGCTCGATAGTTTCACCATCGAGGAGCTGCCGATTCCCTTCGCCGCCGTGGCGACCGAAGTCGGCACGGGCCACGAAGTCTGGCTCCAGCATGGGGCGCTCGCTCAGTCGATCCGCGCATCCTACGCGCTACCGGGCATATTCGAGCCGGTGCGCGTCGGCGACCGATGGCTCTTCGACGGCGCTTTGGTCAATCCGGTGCCGGTGACGGTGTGCCGCGCGCTCGGCGCGGAATTCGTGATTGCCGTGAACGTGACGGCCGACACGATGTATCGCGCCCGCGTCATCCACGATTCTGCGTCGGCAAAAAAGGCGGCGGAGGAGGGGCCCTTCGGCGAGAAGTCCGACTTCTCCTTTGTCGATCGGATTTTGCCGCGTTATTTCGATCGCCAGCGCGGCGATGCGCCCAATGTCGCGACGGCGATGATCGACGCCTTCAATATCATCCAGGACCGCATTCTACGCTCGCGCCTCGCGGGCGACCCGCCGGACGCGACCATCACGGCGCGGATGGAAGACATCGGCATGTTCGATTTCCACAAGGCGGATCAGCTCATCAATGTCGGCCGCTCCGCCGCCAAGCGCGCGCTGCCCAATATTTTCGCGCATATCCCGATCCCCGGCGCGACCGCCTGAGGCGTCGCGCGCTTCCGTCTGAACAGCTCGCATCGGGCGCGTGTCATTGCCGGCGGGCTGAAAGCCCGTCCAGGAATCCAGAGCCAAAAGAGCGCTCGTTTTGCTCCCAGCCCGTCATTGCGAGCGAAGCGAAGCAATCCAGGGCAGCGATGCGGCCCTGGATTGCTTCGTCGGCTCCGCCTCCTCGCAATGACGGACGTGATTTCCTCTGTGTCCAAACGGCGCAAGCGTGGCAATGGCGCCGAACCAATCGAGTGGCTTTCAGCCCGCCGGGAACCCAGTTGCTTCAACGAAGATACTAAACCGAGGTCACGCCTGCGCGATATATTCGCGCATGGAGCGGTGCTCCTCCTCGATCACCCGGATACGGTATTTCACCACGTCGCCGATCGAGACGAGGCCGCTCAGGAGGCCTTCACGCAGCACCGGCAGGTGACGCCGGCGCTCCAGCGTCATGGTCTGCATGGTGGAGTCGACCGTGTCGTTCTCGAGCGCCGTCACCGGATTGGACTGCATATGGCGCTCGACGGGCGCCTCCAGCGCCTCGGCGCCGAAGGTTGCGATCGCCGAGACGAGATCGCGTTCCGAAATGAGACCGATCACCGCGCCGGCGCCGTCGACGATGACCAGCGCGCCGATGCCGTGGCGCATCAGCTCCTGCGCGACCTCCCGCATCGTCAGACTGGGAGGGGAGGTGACGACGTGGCGGCCTTTTTCGGAAAGTATCGTGGCGACGGTCATAGGCTTCTCCTCCTCGGCGCAACCCCTCCCGCGCGCGCTAGCGGCGGCGGCCTGAGAGGGCGCAGATGAGGCGTGGAGGGAAATCCTACCCGCCTCTCCGAGGCCTCGCTCCGAAGCGCCGCGCCCAATGATCGAAGGCTCCGAAGGTCAACAGCCCGAACAGGAAGCCCCCCATGTGCGCTTCCCACGCGATGGGTTCGGAGGACCCCGCCGCCTGTGGGAAGGCGCCAAGCAGGGCGTTGGCTGCGAACCAGACGATGAGAAAAACCATCGCCTGTCTGTTACTCGCCAGCCGCCTCAATGATGCGGTTCGCGCTTCTCTCCCGTCGCCATCCTCTCCCAGCCGCGCGCCGGGGGCGAAAGCGAAACGCACGACTGCCGCCATGGTTCCAGAAATCGCGGCCGAGGCGCCGACGACAGGCGCAGCGTCCATAGAATGCAGCGCGAAATGCATCGCCGCGCCGGCCACAGCGCAGGCGGCGAAGAACGACAGAAAGAGCGCCGCCCCGAACCGCCGGGCCACCGGCGCGCCGAAGGCCGCGAGCGTCAGAGCGTTGATGAGAAGGTGCGTCCAGCCGCCGTGGAGAAAAGCGTAGGAGAGCGGGGTGATATAGACCGTCGGCCCCCCGCTCAACGCCGCCACGATCTGTTCCCGAACAACGGGATCGAGCGCTTCGCCCTGACCCAGCGCAGCGAGCACGGATTTGGGCGCCAGAAGGAAGCTCAACCGCAGAGGGATGAAGGCGAAGGCCTCGTAGAGAGAATAGACAACGTCTCTTGGCGCGACGGCCGCGACAAATTCGATCGCCGCCATCGTCCCCAGGAGCGCAGTAATCACGCCTGGCAGATTGATCATCCGGTTGCTGGGGATCGCCAAATCATCCTCGCATCTGCTCGACTTGATCGGAATCAAGAGATCCACGTCCTATCATAAGACGCGCGAAGAGCCCTATTTGAGGCGTGCAGAGGGAAGGGAAGGCGGGCGAGAGCGGCCCGGTTTGGCGAGAGGGGGGACGCCGGAGCATGCATCCCCCCTCGTGCCGTCTTTTCGCTTGGGGTATTTCAAAAAACAAATCAAATTTCAGGGTCTTACGCCCGGATTGCCTCGGGAGCGGAGCATCTCCCGATCAGTCCTCGGCATGGGGATAAGGTGCCACAGCCTTCGCAGGGCGACAAGGAAAGGATTGAGAAAAGGTTAACGGCGCTGGTCGGTGGCACAGGGGCTGCTCTTGGATGGCGTGGACGGGCGAAGACGACGGCGCCCGTTTCAAAACGACACAGAAATCCGGATTCGGGGCGGCGCGGCATGAGACATCAGGTCAGCAAGGATTTATTCGCCTATTGGCGCGAACTCAAAGGCGCGCGTTCGGCGCCTGACCGGTCAGACATCGACCCGGGCAAGATCCGCCATATTCTGGCTGACACCTTCATCATAGAAGTCGATGCGGACCGCGCCTTTCCGCTGCGTCTCTCGGGCACGCGGGTCAACGCCCTCTGGCTTCGGGAACAGAAGGGCGGCTCCTTTCTCGATCTGTGGAGCGCCGACGACCGCCAAAGCGTATCTGCGGCGCTTACCACGGTGATCGACGGCGTGGCGCCCGTGGTGGCGGGCGTGAAGACGCGGGCGGAAAACAATGAGCGCCTCGAGCTCGAGCTGCTCCTGCTGCCGCTGCGATACTTCGGGAAAACGCACGCGCGCGTGCTCGGCGCGCTTTCTCCGGTCTACCAGCCCGACTGGCTCGGTTACCTTTCGGCGGGCCCGCTCGAATTGATCTCCATGCGCGTGATCGGCGCGCCGTCTGTCCGCTCGGGCGTCCCATTTCGCAGATCCGAGCCGATGGAAAACGCGCGCCTGCGGCCGCGCCTCGTGGTTTACGATGGCGTGAACCGCGATGTTGATATTCGATTTTAATCGATCGTAAGCAATCCTTAATTGACGCGGCAGTAAGTCTGTGGTGACTTAATGCGGAAGCACGCGCAGACATGGCCGCAATTCAACCCGAACTCAATTATCTTTATGATTTGCGGGAGAACCGGCGCTTTCAGCGGGTTCCCGTCACTTTGTTCGGCCGCTACATGCTCGAATCCCGGCGCGAATATCCGTGCCAGACCGTCGAGATGTCGCCCGGCGACATGACCTTGTTCGCGCCCGTCAAGGCGGAGATCGGTGAGAAGGTCGTGGTCTATCTCGATGAGATCGGCCGTTTTGCCGGCGTCGGGACGCGGCAAACCAACTCCGGTTTCGTCCTGACGATGAATCTGCCGCCGATGAAGCGGGACAAGCTCGCGGACCAATTGACCTGGTTCGCCAATCGTCACGCGATCAGCCTTCTGGAAGACCGCCGCCACGACCGCATTGTGCCGCTGATGCCGCGCACGCTGCTGCGCCTGCCGGACGGTCAGGAAATCATCGCCAAGATCAAGGATATCTCGCTCTCGGGCGTCGGCATCGAAACCGAGTCGCGCCCGCCGCTCGGCACGAGCGTCATTATCGGCTCGACGCCTGCGAAAATCGTGCGCCATTTCGAAGGCGGCATCGGCGCCGAGTTCGACAAGCCTTTCAATCCCGGCGACATCGACGAAGCGACGCGCCTTTAGGCTTAACGCTAGCCGCCGCCGATCCCCTCGACGATCCGGCCCGTTCCGTCACAGCGCGCGCAGATCTCGTCCAACTGCGCGCCGGTCTCGGGGTCGGTCTTTTTTCCGCTGCCGTGGCATTCGGGGCAGACGTCTTCGCCCGTCCCAGGGGCGCCGGGCGCCGGATCATCTTCAGGGGTACGCTGTCGGGAGGGAGGCTTGGGCTGCATGGCGGGCGCCATTGTTGTTGTCGCCCACCATAGATAGCGCGCTCTGCGGTTTCCCACGAGATCCGCTTGATTGGTCCGATGTCATTCCCGACGCTCGCAAAGCGAGCGATCGGGAATCCAGAGCAAAACCAGCGCTTTTGCGGCTCTGGATTCCCGGTCGGGCTTTCAGCCCGCCGGGAATGACACGCTCCAAAGCGAGCTGTTCAAACGGAAATGGGATCAAGCGTTTGCGGGCGCGAAGCCGCGCTGCCGCAACAGCGCCTCGACGGTCGGCATTCTGCCGCGGAACCCAACATAGGCGTCCGCGGCGTCCTGGCGCCCGCCGGCCGCATAAATGAACGTCCGGAGCCTTTCCGCGACGTCCGGATCGAAGAGATCGCCCGTCTCCTTGAAGGCCGCGAAAGCGTCGGCGTCGAGCACCTCGGCCCAGAGATAGCTGTAATAGCCGGCCGAATAGCCATCCCCCGAAAAGACGTGGCTGAAATGGGGGAGGCGATGGCGCATGACGATCTCTTCCGGCATCGAGATGCTGTCGAGGCTCTGCCGCTCGAATGCGCTCGCGTCGAAGTCGGGCGACGCGCCGTTCTCGTGAATATGGAGATCGACATAGGCCGAGGCGCAAAACTCCACCGCGGCGAAGCCTTGGTTGAAGTGCCGAGAGTCCGCGACGCGTTGCAGCAGATCGTCGGGGATCGGCGCGCCCGTCTCCGCATGCAGGGCGAATTGCTTCAAAACCTCCGGCTCCATCAGCCAATGTTCATAGAGCTGCGACGGCAGCTCGACGAAATCGCGCGCAACGCTGGTTCCGGAGACGAGCGGAAAAGTGACGTCCGACAACATGCCATGCAGCCCGTGGCCGAATTCGTGGAAGAGCGTGCGGGCGTCGTCGAGACTGAGCAGCGTGGCCGCGCCGTCTGCCCCTTTGGTGAAATTCATCACATTGACGATGATCGGCCTGACCTCGCCATCGAGCTTATGCTGCGAGCGGAAATCCGACATCCAGGCGCCGCTGCGCTTCGACGGCCGCGCGAAATAGTCGGCGAGGAAAAGTGCGACATGCTTGCCGTCCCGGTCCAGCACCTCGAAGGCGCGCACGTCGGGATGATAGAGCTTCAAATTCTTCTGCTCGACGAAGCGAAGGCCGAAGAGCCGCTCGGCGACATGAAAGGCCGCCGCCGTCATTTTCTCGAGCTGGAAATAGGGGCGCAGGGCCGCCTGATCGAGATCGTAGCGCTCCTTCTTCACGCGCTCGGCGTAATAGCGCCAGTCGTGACCCGTGACGGCGAAAGTCGCGCCCTCCTGATCCGCGAGCGCCTGGAGCTGCGCGCGCTCCTCGGCGGCGCGCCCAAGCGCGGGCGTCCAGAGATTATCGAGAAGTTCGCGCACGGCGCGCGGCGTCTTCGCCATTGTGTCGTCGAGCTTGAAATCCGCGAAGCTCTCGAAGCCCATGAGCTTGGCGCGCTGGGCGCGTAATTCGACGATCTCTTTGATGAGCTGCCGGTTGTCGGTCTCGCCGCCATTTTCGCCCCGGCTTGCCCAGGCGCGAAAGACTGTCTCGCGCAGATCGCGGCGTGTGGACGTTTGCAGGAAGGTCTCGGCGCTGGAGCGCGCCAGTGTCACGGCATATTTGCCGGGCGCGCCGCGATCCGCGGCGATCTGCGCCGCCGCCGCGCGGAAATCCGCCGAGAGGCCGTCGAGATCGCTTTCGTCCAAGAGCAGCAGCCAGGAGGATTCATCCGCGAGCACATTTTGCGAGAAGCGCGTGGAGAGCTCCGCGAGCCGCTCCATGATCGACTTGAGCCGCGCCTTGTCTTCGTCGTTCAGCCTGGCGCCGGCGCGCACGAAGTTCTTATAGGTCAGCTCCAAAACGCGGCGCTGCTCCGGCGTGAGGTCGAGCGAGTCCCGATTTTCATGAAGCGCCTCGACGCGCCGGAAGAGCGCGGCGTTCATGGAAATCTCGCTGCTGTGCCTCGACAGAGCGCTCGCCATGTCACGCTCGATCTCCTGCAGCTTCGGGTCCGTGTCGGTCGAAGCGAGGTTCCAGAAAACCGAGCCGACGTCGGTCAGCAGCGCGCCGGCCCGTTCGAGGGCCTCGATCGTATTCGCGAAATCGGGCTCCGACGGGTTGTTCGCGATCTCGTCTATCTCGGCGCGATGGCGCGCCAGCGCCGTCTCGAACGCCGGCCGGAAATGCGCGCTGTCAATTTGGTCGAAGGGCGGCAGGCGGTAAGGGGTCGCCCAGGGAGTCAGGAGTGGGTTCGACATCAGCTTCCTCATGCGGAGCGGCGCTCCGTCGCTGCCCGGCAGCATAACGTCTTTGCGTGCGCGACTGGACAAAAATCCTGACCATCCGTTCACGCCGCCACGCCATCGCCGGGGCGATGAACGCCGGCTCTGGGTCCCTTGTGGCGCGCGCTCAATATTTGCGTGGCACGTACATGCTCTCGGCGATCGGCTCGCGAATGTAATCGGGGTTGTGCACGCGCGGGGGAAGCTCCGCGAGCGGGCGCTGGACTTCCTCATAGGGAAATTGGCTGAGGAGATGCGCGATGCAGTTCAGCCGCGCGCGCTTCTTGTCGTCGGCCTCGACGACCCACCAGGGCGCCTCGGCGATATGCGTGCGCTCCAGCATGGACTCCTTGGCCTTCGTATAGGCCTCCCAGCGCACGCGGGACTGGAGATCCATCGGGCTGAGCTTCCATTGTTTCAGCGGATCGTGGATGCGCATCTGAAAGCGAAAATGCTGTTCACTGTCGGAGATCGAGAACCAATATTTGATCAGCGTTATCCCCGAACGCACGAGCATGCGCTCGAAATCTGCGACGCTGCGGAAAAACTCCTCGACCTCGTCCTCCGTGCAAAATCCCATGACGCGTTCGACGCCGGCGCGATTGTACCAGGAGCGGTCGAATAGAACGAGCTCGCCGCCGGCCGGCAGATGCGGCGCGTAACGCTGGAAATACCATTGGGACTTCTCACGTTCGCTCGGCGCCGGCAGAGCCACGACGCGGCAGACGCGGGGGTTGAGCCTCTGCGTGACGCGCTTGATGACGCCGCCTTTCCCTGCCGCATCGCGCCCCTCGAAGATCACGACAGCCTTTTTCTTGTTCGTCGCGATCCAGTCCTGCAGCTTCACCAACTCGCGCTGGAGGCGGAACAGCTCCTTGAAATAGAGGGTCCGATCGAGGCCCGAAATTTCCGGTTGCTCGGCGGCGTTGTCGAGAAGCTTCGCAAGTCGCTGGTCGTCGATTTCCTCCTCAAGCTCCTCGTCGAAACTGTCCAGCAATTCGGCGCGGATGCGGTCTTCGTGGGCGAGGAGGTCGAGCGTCTCATTCTTCATGAAGGTCAGGTCTCCGGGAAGCCGGAACGCGGGCCAGGTTTTCTGCCGGCAGGGAAGCGTCGCAGCCAAGACTGATTTCTTCGGAGTCTAAACTGCCAAGTTTGCAGCCGTGCGACGGCATGGGGTCGAAAAGGGCATTCGCTAAATGACGAAAATAGGAGGGCGCGGAAGCCGGACCGCGCGCCTTCAGGCGCGCTCGACATGCGGGCCTGAAGGGCCTCTACACCAAATACTCAGACCTCATTCTGAGGAGCGAGCGAAGCTCGCATCTCGAAGGACGAGGTCGCATCGGGGGCGATAAACTGTGCGGGCCTGAAGGCCCGCGGTCCGAGTCGCTTACTTGCACTCCTGCGCCACGCGCGCCAGCGCGTCGGAGAGGCCCTTGAGCGTATAAGTGTCGGTGGTCGAGGTGCCTTTGGCCGAGGAGGCCTTCACCACGAGCTTGGCGCCGCCACGTAGCGCGCCGACGAATTCCTTCTCCTTGGCCTGATCCTTCACCCAGGCGTTCGTGCCCTTGGTGATCAGCTCCCAGTCGTCGCCGTCGATCGCGGCGTTGGCGGCGGAGCCGTCCTTGGTCGCATAGCCGAGATTGATCGCCACCTCGTTGCGGACGCCCTCGCCGGGCCGCGACGAGATGAAAATATAGGCCGAGGTGTCCTTCAGTTTCGTCTTGGGCTCGCGGAGCTTGGGCTGGCCGAGCGCATAGCAGGTTTTGTCCTTGCCGCCCTGCGCCAGATAGGCGCCCCAGTCGCCGAAGGTTGCGAGTTGCTCGGGCTTGCCGGAGCCGGCGTTTTTGTCGGCCTTATCGGTCTTGCCCTTCTTCTTGCCCTTCTTGTCGGTGGAGTCCTCAGGAGCCGCCGCCTCGTCAGCGGGCTTCTCCTTGACGTCCTTTTTGGACGCGTCTTTCGCGGCCGCCGGCTTCTCCTTGGCGAGAGCCGGGGCGGGGGCGGTCATATAGGCCGCGGAGAGCGCAAGGGCGAGCGACAGGCCGAGCCGGAGCGCGCGCCTGGCGAAGGGAGACGGGAGCGACGATTCGTTCAGCATCGCGTAAAGTCTACTTTCCGCTCATAGCGCGAACAAGACGGTTGCAGCGTTCAGCCCTCCTTTTTGGCGGCCATCAGATAGTTCACGTCGGTGTCGTGGCTCTTGCGCCAGCTTCGCGTGAAGGGCTGGAACGTCATGCCGGCGCGGTCGATCTCCCGCAGGCCGGCGCGGCGCACCCAGGCCGAAAGCTCGTCGGGGCGGATGAATTTGTCGTGATCATGCGTGCCCTTGGGCACCCAGCCCAGCACATATTCGGCTCCGAGGATCGCGAAGACATAGCTCTTCATCGTGCGGTCGATGGTGGCCAAAAACAAAAGGCCGCCGGGCTTGACCAGGCTGGCGAGCTTTTTGATGAACTCGCTCGGCCCCTCGACATGCTCGATGACTTCGAGCGCCGCGACCGCGTCGAACTGCTCGCCGGTCTCGGCGAGCGCCTCGGCGGTGACGTTCCGATAGTCGATCGAGAGACCCATTTTCTCGGCGTGGCGGCTCGCCACAGCGATATTATTGGGGGCGGGGTCGATCCCCGTCACCTGCGCGCCCAGCTCGGCAAGCGATTCGCTCAAAATGCCGCCGCCGCAGCCGATGTCGGCGATGCGCACGCCCGCGAGCGGGTGTTCCGGCGATTCGTTCAACGCGGTTTTGTCGTTGAGCAGAAAGCGGCGGATATGGTCGCGGATATAGGTGACGCGGATGGGATTGATGTCGTGCAGGATGCCCATCTTGCCCTGCTTGTCCCACCAAAGATCGCCAAGGCGGTTGAAGCGCGCGACATCCTCGGGATTGACGCTGGCGGAGTGGGGGGCGGGATGCTCTTGGCTCACTTCGAACTCTTTCGCTTCGGCGGAGGATGTGCTCGGCATCGGGCAAATAGCCATCTGGCGTTGTCGGCGCCAGATACCTCCCCTTTACGGGGAGGTCGGCGGCCACAGGCCGCCGGGTGGGGTTCTTGCCGCCACGACTCGGGTTGGGGCTACCCCACCCGACCCCGCTTACGCGGGGCCACCCTCCCCGTAAAGGGGAGGGATAGCTCACGCCCGGCCTTTAACCCGGTTGCCGCGCCCGGCGTTGACAGGGCGGCAGGCGCCGTCACATATACGCGCGCTTTTTGCGGGACGCGAGCGTCTCGCACGGCGGCAGGCGGTTGGCAGTCCGCCGTTTCTGCCGGCCGCCCGTTTCCCGCTGCCCAAACCGATATTCCCTGATGTCACGCCTGGTCATGAAATTCGGCGGCACCTCGGTCGCCAATGTCGAGCGCATCCGCAATGTCGCGCGCCATGTGAAGCGCGAGGTGGACGCCGGCCGCGAGGTCGCCGTGGTCGTCTCCGCCATGTCCGGCAAGACCAATGAGCTCGTCGCCTGGTGCAAGGAGGCGGCGCCGCTCTACGATCAGCGCGAATATGACACGGTCGTCGCCTCCGGCGAGCAGGTCACGGCGGGCCTTTTGGCCATCGCGCTGCAGGAGATCGGCGTTCCGGCGCGCTCTTGGCTGGGCTGGCAGGCGCCGATCTATACGAACGACACCCATGGCTCCGCCCGCATCGAATCGATCGAGGGTGCCGGGATCATTGAAGGCTTCAAACGCGGCGAGGTCGCCGTCGTCGCCGGTTTCCAGGGCGTCCACAAGGACAGCGGCCGCATCACCACGCTCGGCCGCGGCGGCTCGGATACGAGCGCGGTGGCGATCGCAGCGGCGATCCACGCCGACCGCTGCGATATCTACACCGACGTCGACGGCGTCTATACGACCGACCCGCGCGTCGTGCCCAAAGCGCGCCGCATGGACCGCGTCGCTTTCGAGGAAATGCTGGAGATGGCGTCGCTCGGCGCCAAGGTTTTGCAGGTCCGCTCGGTCGAAGTCGCCATGGTGCATGGCGTGCGGACCTATGTGCGCTCCTCCTTCGACGATCCGGCCAATCCGGGCGAGGGGACGCTCATCTGCAACGAGGAGGACATTGTGGAAGCCCAGGTCGTCACAGGCATCGCCTTCTCGCGCGACGAGGCGCAGATCACGCTGCGCAACGTCGCCGACAAGCCGGGCGTCGCCGCCGCGGTCTTCATGCCGCTCTCCGAGGCCGGCATCAATGTCGACATGATCGTCCAGGTCGTCTCCGAGAAGGGCACGACCGACATGACCTTCACGGTCGGCTCGGCAGACTACGAACGCGCCTTTGCGATCCTCGATAAGATCAAGGCCGAGATCGGCTTCGCCAGCATGGCCGGCGAAAAGGACGTCGCGAAAATCTCCGCCATCGGCATCGGCATGAGAAGCCACGCCGGCGTCGCGGCGCGCGCCTTCCGCGCGCTCGCCGAAAAGGGCGTGAACATCCGCGCGATCACGACCTCGGAAATCAAATTCTCGGTGCTGATCGACGAAGCCTATACCGAGCTTGCCGTGCGCACGCTGCATTCGCTCTACGGGTTGGACGCCGCCTGAGGCGGCGGATTAACCGGCCGAATGCCGGGCGTGAGCTCATCCCTCCCCTTTACGGGGAGGGTGGCCCCGCGTAGCGGGGTCGGGTGGGGTAAAGCCCCAACAACTGCCGTAGCGGCAAGAACCCCACCCGGCGGCCTGCGCCCGCCGACCTCCCCGTAAAGGGGAGGTATAGAGGCTCAACTAGCCAGATCTTTTGTCACTCAGTTATTCGCCAAACTTGGCTTGACGGCCAGGGTCAGCGCGACATTTCCCTTCGGCGTATCCCTGAAGGGAGGAAGTCATGGAAGACCTGACCCGACGCGTCGTCGACTCGACGTCGCTCGAACCTTCGATCGCCAAAGCGGCGATCGGCCACGTGCTGCTGTTTCTGCGTGACAAGGCGCCGGGGAGTCATGTCGACGAATTCATCGACAAAATGCAGGGAGCCCGCGAGGCGGTCGCCGCCGCACAAGCCGCCGACGACGGCGGCGTGACGCAGGCGATCGAGGGCCTGACCAGCTTCATGGGTCATGGGCGCGCCGATCTCAACATTCTGGTTGGCAAGCTCGGCAATCTCGGCCTGACGGAGGCGCAGAGCGCTCGGCTGATCGAGGAGATGGTGGACCGGGCCAGAGCGCTGATCGGCGACGAGGGCGTCGCCAAGATCCGGGCGATTCTGCCCGCATTGGCGGAGCGTTCCGGCGTCATGCCGCAACAGCCGGGCGCAATGGGCGAGACGCGCCCGCGCGCTTGAGGAAAACTGCAGTGACGCGGCGCGCGCCGCGTCACTGCGGCCATTGGACAATGAGAATGTCGAGGTCTTTCTTCGGCGTGAAGTCTTTGTGCCGGACCTCGAACTGCGTCGGCGAAATTTTCTTCACGCCCTCGGCGCAGAAGCTCACCAGCGTATCCGGCTTGCCCTTGTCGATGACGAGACGGAAATCGCCGATCGGCCCTTTCCAATTGGCGCCCGTCGTCAGCACATAGCCGAGCCAGATTTCGCCATAGATGTCTCTGTTCCCGGTCTTCTGCATGCGCTTGTCGAAGCTCGCGAGCCACTCATTGTCGATGCAATATTTGCGTTGCTCATTCTTGAAATAGTCGTTCTTGCGCGCGCTGGCGGAGAGCCCGCCCCCGACGCTGCCGCCGAGGAGCGGAACATATTCATGTTCGACCACGACACTCGCATTGGCGGGGAAGGTCTGCGTGCGGGTGACGCTGGTGCGCAGCGACCATAGGGCTGTGTAAAACTGCGCGTCCTGCGTCGAGTCGTCTCGCAGGAGGCCTTCGGCGATGAGCTTGTCGCGCTCAGGCTTAGGCGTCTTTTTGACGGCGTCGGCGAAGTTCTGGTCGCGGTAGTTGAGGGGGATTTTCAAGGCGGAAAGCCGGGCCGTGACGTCCTTCCCCTTGAAAAACGCTTGCTGGACGATTTCGTGCACAAGCGGCTTGCCGTCGACTGTCGTTTTGAACTTGAGGTCGTCAAGACTGCTCCAGAAAACCTTGTTGTCCAGATAGTCGGGCGGAATGTCGGGCAGGGGGAAGGCGACAAGCGTCTCGATCGGCTGGTCGCTCGTATTGGTGAAGCGATAGGTCACCCGCACGCGGTCGCGAGAGACGTATAAATCCTCGCTGTCCATCCTGATGGAATCGGAGTGCTTCAGCGTCAGCCCGCCGAGCGCGGTCTCCGCCTGGCTGTCATTTGCGTGGGACGGGAATGAAAAGGCGGCTGTGAAAGCGAGCGTCACGGCGCCGGCAAAAAATCGAGACATGGCTTCTCCTCTACAGACTTAGCTTAAGCCCCCGAACGGGCGGCCTCAATCGCCCTGCGCCGCCGCTTGCAATTGTCCGGAGGCCCGGCGACAGTCTCGCGCCTGTTGAGGCGTGAGGAGGGTCTGATGGATGAATTGATTGCGCGCGTTTCGGCTGCGATTGGCGTGGATGCGGGCGTAGCGAGAACGGCGATCGGCCATGTGCTCGCCTTCCTTCGCAAGGAGCTTCCCGACGGCCCGGTCGCCGAATTCATGAACCAGATCGCGGGCGCGCATCAGGCGGCGGACGAGGCCTCAGCGGGCGGCGAGAGCGCGGGCGGTCTGCTCGGCGGGCTTCTCAGCGGCGGGCTGATGGGCCTTGCGACCAAGCTCAATGCGCTCGGTCTCGACATGGGCCAGATCCAAAAGCTCGGCCACGAAGTCTTCGGCTATGCCGAAAGCGTGCTGGGCAAGGAGAAGGTGCGGGAGATCGCCAATTCCGTGCCGGGCTTGTCGCAGTTTCTCTGAGCCGAGAGAATCGCGACTGACCCTCGCGTCAGACGCGATTGATTGTGACAAAGCCTCCGCCGACAAATGCGCCGTCTCGAACCTTCAAGGCGGCGCTTTTTCATGAATTGGCGCGAAACTATTCTCGATTATTGCGAACGCCTCGATGACCGATTTTGGTCGGAGCCGTTCAACGCCGTCTCCAACGCCGCCTTTCTCATCTCGGCCGTCTCCGCCTATGCGATTCTGCGGCGACGCGGCGCGCGCGACCTTCCCGCATTGGCGCTCATCGGCGTGACTGGGATTGTCGGCCTCGGCAGCTTCGCCTTCCACACGCTCGCCACGCGCGGCGCCATGCTGCTCGACGTCATCCCCATCGCTATCTTCATTTACGGCTATTTCTTTCTGGCGCTGCGCCGCTTCTTCGGCCTGGGCGCATGGACGGCTGCAGGCGTGACATTCGCCTTCGCCGCCGCGAGCTATACGGTCGACGCGTCATTCACGGGTTTGAATGGGTCGATCGCCTATCTGCCGGCGCTTGCGGCGCTGATCTCATTTTCGGCTCTCCTGCGTTCGCGCGACCCCGAGACATCCAAAGGGCTCGGCCTCGCCGCTACGACATTCGCCGTATCTCTCGTTTTTCGCACCCTGGATCGCGACGTCTGCGGCGTCTTTGCGCTCGGCACGCATTTCGTTTGGCACATGCTGAACGCCCTTGTGCTGTGGCTGCTGCTGACCACGGCGATCAAGCATGAGCCGGCGCGAAGTTCAGGCGATTCCAAGCCAGAAGGCGAGCGAGCCGACGGCCGCGTGTGAAGCGGCGACCGGCCAGATGTTGCGCGTCAGCCGATAGGCCGTGGCCCAGACAAGGCCCACGAAAAAAGTATTGGCGAGCAGAAGCGCGTCGCCATAGGCGAGGTGCATCAGCGAGAAGGTCGCGGCGGAAAACAGCACATAATTGGCGCCGCTGATTTGCAGCCTGTCGGCGATGAGCTTGGGGATCGCGCGGCAGACGAGTTCCTGACAGGGGCTGGAGATCAGCACATAGAAGGGCGCGAATCGCATCCAATCGGGCTGCTGCCGGTCAGTGGGGAAGTAGAGCGATTCGAAATAAAGCGCGGCGCCGATGCAGAGGGTGGCGACGCCGCAGCCCAGCCAATGGCGCGCCACCCAGGGCGCATGAAGCCCGAGTTCCGCGATCGAATAGCCGGCCAGAAAGCACAGCCCGATACAGAGCAAGGAGATGGCGAGAAGCGCCTCGAAGCGCATGTCGAATGGCAGCAGGCCACAACGGATCGCCAGGCTCGGCGCCAGCAGAAGCAGGGCGAAACCGAGCAGAGGCCAACTGTCATGGATTCGACGTAGCGCTGTCATGGCAGTGTAATATACAGGCGCCTTGGGGCGTTCCAAGACGATTCAGCGCCAATTTGCCGCGCGATGCGGCCCGTCTCTCCCCGGCGCGTTGGAAGGTTTCCCTGGAGGGCGGAAAAAGCCGCTCGAAGCGCCACAATTTCGCTTCAAACGAGCGTATGAATTCACTCGTTCGTTTGGATTGGGGTTTCGAAAATGCGGAAGAATTTCGACAACGCTGCGGAGCGGCGGCCGGTTGAAGACGCTCCCTCGATTGTGCGCGTCTCCCTGCGCCGTCCGGCGGAGACGAGATCTCGCGCCATATTTCTGGACGCGGCTGTTTGCTTCATGGCGGCCGTGGTCGGCTCGCTCGCGCCGCAGGCGCTCAATTTGCTCGATCTCGCGCCCGATAAGCCGGTCGTGGCGAATGTCGATCCGGAGAGCGGCAAATTCATCGACCGGATACTGGTCGGCGGCCTGCAGCCCTTGTCGTGGGACGACAGGAAGACGCCGCCCCCGCCGGCCTTTCTCTCGGCGCCCGCGCTGCCAGCGGCAGTAGCGGAGACGATCGAGGACGCGCCGAGAAAAACAGTGGCGGCCGTGTCGAAGCCCGTGAAGGAGGCGCAGAGCGTCAAAAAGGCTGAAAGGGCGCCGGAGAAAGCGGCCGAAGCGGCGCCGACGCCGCCTGTGCGCGTCGCCGCGGTGGACGCTTCCGCGCCGAACGCCAAGCCGGAGCCCGTTGAGGAAGGATTATTTGCGGCGTTGACGCCATCGAGCGTCTCGACGAAGCTTGCGCCGGTCGGGCAGAGGATGTGGAGCGGGGCGCGATCGCTCGGCGGCTCCGTGGTGGCCGGCGGCTTGAGCTGGCTGGGTTACTGAGGGCTAGGGTTGGAGATACAAGAGAAGGCGCGCGGCGTTACGCGCGCCGCCGAGGCGACGCGGGCGGCGCTCGTCGCGGCGGCGACAGCCGTCTTTGCGGAGCATGGCTACGAGGGCGGCTCGGTGCGCGCGATCACCCAGCGCGCCGGCGCCAATCAGGCGGCGATCAACTATCATTTCGGCGGCAAGGAAGGTCTCTATCGGGCGGTGCTGGAAACCGCCGCGGATGCGCTGGAGAAGGAGAGCTTCCTCGACGCCGAGGAGCTGGATCAGCTCCCGCCGGCGGACGCCTTGCGTCTCTATCTGCGTCAATTTCTGTCGCCGCTCGTCAAGCGTGACCGAGTCAGCCAATATTTGCGGCTCTTCGCCTGGGAGGGCGTCCGCCCGAGCGCGGTCTTCAACAATTTCTTCGAAACGCGCCCGCTGCGCATCTTCCAGCTCGCCGAACGGGTCGCGCGACGTTTTCTGCCAGATGACGCGCCGAGAGACGAGATCATGCTTCGCACCCTATGGCTGGCGCAGCAGCCGATCTTCTTCGTGCGCGAGACCGAGCGCCTCGCGCGGCCGCCTTTCGCGATGACCTTCGATCAGGCGGGGGTGGAGCGACTCGTCGAACGCCTCGCCGCCTTGAGTCTCGCAGGGCTGACGGGCGCGCAGACGGCGTCTTCCGCGCCGCAAGGGCGCTCGGCGAGCGCCCTTGGTCAGAAGTGATCAGCTTCCGGCAAGGTCGGCCGTCGCATCGATCGGCCCCGGGCCCAAGACTACCGGCGTTGACCTCACGCGCGCGGCATGGGAATCCCCACTGCAAGGGAGCAGTGCGGCATGACTGAAGCCACTGGCGCGAGGGGCGGTCCGGCCCTGGTGACCGGCGCGGCGCGGCGAATTGGACTCGCCATCGCCGGGCGTCTGTCACGCGAAGGACGCCCGGTGATATTGCATGCTTCTCCGCGTTCGGCCGAAGAGGCCGAACTCGCCGCCGAGGCCATCAGACATCAGGGCGGTCAGGCCGCCGTCGCCGTCGCCGATCTCGCCGATCCCGACGCGGTCCAGGGGCTTGTTGGCTTCGCCGCGCGCGCCTTCGGTCCGTTGACGCTCCTCGTCAACAACGCCTCGGTTTTCGAAGTGGACGAAGCCGAGGATTTTGCGCTCGAGCGCTACGAACGCCAGATGGCGATCAATCTGCGCGCGCCGCTGCTGCTGGCGCGCGATTTCGCCGCCGCTTTGCCGGCAGGGGCGCAAGGCGCCATCGTCAACATCATCGACCAACGGGTCTGGCGCCTCACCCCGCGCTATTTCAGCTATACGCTCTCGAAATCGGCGCTGTGGACGGCGACGCGCACCATGGCCCAGGCCTATGCGCCGCGCATCCGAGTCAACGCCGTAGGGCCGGGGCCGGTGTTTCCCAATGAGGCGCTCGGCGAACGCGACTTCGAGATCGAGACGCACGGCGTGCCGCTGGGCCATGCGGCGGAGGTCTCGGGCGTTGTCGACGCGGTTCTCTTCCTCGCGAATGCCAAGAGCGTCACCGGGCAGATGATCGCAGTCGACGCCGGCCAGCATCTGGCGTGGCGAACGCCGGACGTCGCGTCGGAATGATTGCGTAAACCCTTCGCAAACCATAATTCGCTAAATCTGCAACAATTGTCATGCCCTGGACCGCGCGCCTTCAGGCGCGCCTTTCGAAAGCACGCCCGAGGCGCGCCTTTTAAAAAGCGCGCCTGAAGGCGCGCGGTCCAAGGTTCACCCATCGCCTCGGGCGCGCATTTGCGCATGGGCATGAAAAAGGCGCCATCGGCGTCCAGGGAGCGTAAATGCGCGTGCTTGGCATCGAAACCACTTGCGACGAGACGGCGGCGGCCGTCGTGTCGGACCGCCTCGGGGCCGAGGGCGGGGATATTCTCTCCAATGAAGTCCTGAGCCAGATCGCCCAGCATGCGGTCTATGGCGGCGTCGTGCCGGAGATCGCCGCGCGCGCCCATATCGACGTTCTCGACCGGCTGATCGTGCGCGCGCTGGCCAACGCCAAAGTCGACTTGTCGGACATCGACGCCATCGCCGCGGCGGCCGGACCGGGGCTGATCGGCGGCGTGCTGATCGGCCTCACCGCCGCCAAGGGACTGGCGCTCGCCACCGGCAAGCCCTTTATCGCGGTGAATCATCTCGAAGCCCATGCGCTCACGGCGCGGCTCACCGACCCGCTCGACTTTCCCTATGTCGCGCTGCTGGTTTCGGGCGGACATACGCAGCTCGTCGCCATTCGCGACGTCGGCGACTATCGCCGTCTCGGGTCGACGATCGACGACGCGGCCGGCGAAGCCTTCGACAAGGTCGCGAAGATGCTGGGCCTGCCATACCCCGGCGGCCCGCAGATCGAAAAGCTCGCGCAGGAGGGCGACGCCCGTCGATTCGATTTCCCGCGGCCGATGCTCGGACGCGGCGGCGCGGATTTCTCGCTTTCCGGTCTCAAGACGGCCGTGCGACAGGAAGTCCTCAAGCTCGGGACGCCGAACGATCAGGACGTGAAGGATATTGCCGCCTCCTTCCAGGCGGCGATTGTCGATGTGATCGTGGATCGCGTGCGCGGCGGCATAAAGCTGTTCACGGAAGGAGAGGGGCGTCCGAGCGGCCTCGTGATTGGCGGCGGCGTCGCCGCCAATGGCGCCATTCGCCGCGCGCTGACGCGGCTTTGCGCCGAGAGCGGCCTGCGTTTCGTCTCGCCTCCGCCGGTTCTGTGCTCCGACAATGGCGCGATCATCGCCTGGGCCGGCCTGGAGCGCTTTAAGCGCGGCTTTCGTGATGATCTGGGCTTCGCGCCGCGGCCGCGTTGGCCGCTCGACGCCGTCGCCAGCGGAGCCCATCACGGCAAGGCCTAAAGCGGTGCGTCGCCCATTCGCTTTGGCGCTCGCCGCCATGTTGGTGGCGCCTGAGCCGCAGGCCGCGGGTCCCTTGTCGCAGGAGTCGCTGTTCGCCGGCGTGCGCGTCTTTTATGGACCCGGCGACGGGTTCGAGAGCATCGACGCCAGGCTCATCAATGGCGCGCGCCATTCGATCGACATGGCCGCTTATGTGCTCACCGACCACGCCCTTGTCGCCGCGCTCGGCCGCGCCGCGATGCGCGGCGTGAAGGTGCGGATCTATCTCGATGGGGAGGAAGCCGGCCGCGGCTCTCCGATCCTGGACGTCGCCGGCGCGCCGAACCTGGAGGTGCGCCGCAAGGCCCGTTCACGCGACCTCATGCATCTGAAATCCTACCAGGTCGACGGCGTCACGCTGCGCTCGGGCTCGGCGAATTTTTCCGTCTCCGGCGAGGTCTATCAGGACAACGACCTGATCCTTATCCAAAGCCCGACCGCGGTGGCCCATTTCCGGGAGGCCTTCGAGCGGTTGTGGGCGAGACCAGATAATCAAAGACAATAGCTGTGAACGGCGCTCAGAATTTATTTTTAGACAATAGGGCTATGTTGACAGTCAAAATTGTTAACGTAGCCAGTCGATCAGGATGATGAATAATATAGTAACAAACGACATAGTGAAATCATTCTCACAATTTCTATCTTCAGCCCTCGAAGCCGGCGACGCCGACTTCGCAGTGTGAAAATAGGAGTGAGAAAATGAAAAAGATTCTTGTCTCGATCGCGTTTGTCGCGATGACGGCTGGGTCGGCTTTTGCGCAAGGCGGCGCCATCACGGTCAATGGCATCTTCACCCCTGGCCCCGTCAGCTTCGGCAGCGTCAGCAACTCCGCCACCCAGAGCCTGACCACGACGGTGACCAACAACTCTCCGGCCTCCGCCGGTAACGCGAGCGCCGCCACGGGAGCCGGCAACAATGGAACGGCGACCGCCCTCTCGGCCGCCTCGACGGTGAACACCCAGACCGTTTCGCCCACCAACTATATCTCGTTCTCGACCAGCCTGGCGCAGCACCTCAACTACTAAGACAAGCGGCCTGGCGCCGAGATTTCGCTAAGGACTGTGGCGGCGCGCAAACGCCGCCGCAGTCCACCCGAGTTTCGAGTGACGACGTTTTCGACTACGCCGCCGTCATTGCGAGCGAAGCGAAGCAATCCAGGGCCATGATGTGGCTCTGGATTGCTTCGTCGCTTCGCTCCTCGCAATGACGGGGAGGTTATATATCAGCAAAAAAGCGCGCGCCGCCGGCTTGGCTCATTTTCCGGTTATTCCAAATCCTCGGGAGCGCAGAGGGGCGATGGATGTGGGGCCGCTCGGTCTCGGCTTGAACTTCTTGCGCTTATGCAAATAGTCTTAAATGGTTAATTGACAGCCTGTTTGGCTAATGCCTGCCATCAGTCACGGTAACCGATAAATATACATCCATACGTGTAAAAAAGTGTGCGCTGATTAATCTTCGCTCAATTCTATTTCAAATCACGAAGCCGGCACACCCGACTTCGCTATGAGTTGAACTAGGAGCGAAACCATGAAAAAGTTTCTTGTCTCGGTCGCGTTCGTCGCTCTGACTGCGGGTTCGGCCTTTGCCGGCGGCGGCTCTATCACGGTCGGGCCCGGCGGGACCTTTGCGCCCGGCGCGGTTTCCTTCGGCGGCGTGTTCAACGCCGCAAGCCAGACCCTCAGCACGTCCGTGAGCAACAATGCCTGGGCGGGGACCGGCGCGGCGACGGCTGCCACTGGCGCCGGCGCCGGTGGAACGGCGACCGCCATTTCGGCCGCTTCGACGGTGAGCACCCAGAATGTTGCGCCCACCAATTATATCCAGTTCTACACCAATCTTCAGCAGAGCCTCAACTACTGAGCAGGCCGCCTGGCGCCGAGACCGCGCGAAGGACTGTGGCGGCGCATTGACGCCGCCGCAGTCTACTTTCTCGTCGGTCTTTCTTGCGTCAGCGCTCACGCAATTGCGCCGCACCCACGGAACACCGATCAGAAAAGGACATGATCATGAGGCAGTTTTTGATGGCCGCCGTCGTCGTGATGACCGCCGGGTCCGCTTCCGCCGAAGGCATTTTCGTGAATGCTTCGCCGAACATAAACATCTTGAACCAGGTCATGGTGACCGTGCCGGTCAATGTCAGTCCCGCGACGGCGGTGGCTGTCTCCGTCTACGGGAACGCCGCAGCCAAAGCGACCACGATCAACTTCCAGGGCGTTTCAGCGGCGAACCAAGGCTGGATCAACACCAACTTCGTCTTCGGCAATTAGCGGCGGGGCGGCCCCCTTCTTCTAGGGGCCGCTGCCCGTTCTGTGGCGCGCGACGTCTACCGGTTCGCTGATCCGACGGTTATAGAGACGCGAGGGATACAGCGGATCGGATGGAATGACGCGCGACACGATTGCAGTTCTCGGCGCCGGGGCCTGGGGCGCGGCGCTCGCCAATGTCGCCGCGCAAGGGCGGCGGCGCGTCGCCTTATGGGCGCATGACCCTGGCCACGCCGAGACGCTCGCGCGCGATCGAGAGAACAGACGGCATCTTCCCGGGCTGCCGCTCGCCCAGGCGGTCGCGCCGACGAGCGATCTCGCCAGCATCGCCGACGCGCGCGTCGTGCTGGCCGTCGTGCCGGCGCAGGCCATGCGGGACGTGGCGCGGGCGGCGCGTCCCTATCTTGCGGATGGCGCCGCCTTCGTCATTTGCGCCAAGGGGATCGAGCGCGACCGCCGGCATTTCATGAGCGAGGTCGTGGCGGAGGAGTTGCCGCAAGCGCGTCCGGCCGTCCTTTCCGGCCCGAGCTTCGCGGCCGATGTCTGCAAGGGCCTGCCGACCGCGGTGACTCTCGCCGCCGCGGATGAGGCGCTGGCGCAGAGGCTTTGCGAAGCGCTCTCGACCAAGACGTTCCGCCTCTATCGCTCGACCGACATTCGCGGCGTCGAGATCGGCGGCGCGGCGAAGAATGTCTTCGCCATAGCGGCCGGCATGGCCGCCGGGCGCCGGCTCGGCGCGAGCGCGCAGGCGGCGCTGATCGCGCGCAGCTTCGCCGAGCTGACCCGGCTCGGTCGTGCGCTGGGCGCGAGAAGCGAGACGCTGATGGGGCTTTCCGGGCTCGGCGATCTGGTGCTGACCTGCGGCTCGGCGCAGTCGCGCAACTTTGCTTTCGGTCAGGCGTTGGGGCAGGGGGCCGCGGTCCAAGACGCTTCCGGCGGCAAGCTCACCGAAGGCGCCTTCACGGCGCGAGTGCTGATCGAGATGGCCCGGAAAGAAGGCGTCGAGATGCCGATCGCCGAGGCGGTCGACGCCATCCTGTCCTTGCGTCTCAGCGTCGACGCGGCGATCGAGGCGCTGCTTATGCGGCCTCTGAAAGCGGAGATCTGAGGGCGCCGGAGATCTGGAAGCCGCCGATCAGATCGGAGAGCCTTCCGGCTTCCATGGCCAAACGACGCATCGTGTCTCGCGTCTCTTCGACCTCCGCGACATTTTCCTGCGTGTTCTTGTCGATCTGTCCGACAGCCACGTTGATTTCCGCCGTGCTCGCGGCGAGGTCGCTCGCGCCATTCGCGATCGCCGCGACGACCGTGTCGATCTTGATCATTTCGGCGAGGATGTTTTCCAGCGCTTGCGCCGTCTGGGCGACAAGCGTCACGCCGCGGTCGACTTCCGTCGAGGAGACAGAAATGAGAGTCTTGATTTGCTTTGCAGCCTCGGCGGAACGCTGGGCGAGCGCGCGCACCTCCGCCGCCACCACGGAAAAGCCTTTGCCCGCCTCGCCCGCGCGCGCCGCTTCGACGCCCGCATTCAAAGCGAGCAAATTCGTTTGGAAGGCGATCTCGTCGATCAGTCCGATGATCTGGCCGATGCTCTGCGACGATTTTTCGATGCGCTCGATGGAGGCGACCGCGTCGCGGACGATCTTGCCGCCCTTCTCGGCTTCGCCGCGCGTCGCGCCGACAATGGCGCTCGCTTTTTCGGCGCCGCTGGCGTTCTGCCGGATGGCGGCGGAATTGCTTTGAAGCGCGCTCGACGCCTCTTCGAGGCTGCAGGCCTGCTGTCCCATCCGCGCCGTCAGATCGTCGGCGGCCTGGGAGATATGATCGACGCTCGCGCCGATGAACGCGACGCAATTCGTCACTTCGGCGATGGCGTCGTCGAGCTGCTGCGCCGTTGCGTTGAGATCGGCCTTCAATTGCCGATAGGTCTCGGGAAGGTCGTCCGTCATCCGATAGCCGAGATCCTTGGCGGAGAGGCGGGAGAGCGCCGCGCCGACGGCGCGCAGGGCGCGCTCGCGTTCGGCGTTGAGGGCCTCGGCTTCCGCATTGTGGCGCGCGGCGGCGGCCTCCTTCATGCGGCGCTCTTTTTCGGCTTCCGCCTCCGCCTCGCGCAAGCGTAGCGCGTTGCTGCGGAAATTATTCAGCGCCTCGGCGATATGCCCAATCTCGTCGCCGCGCCCAAGATAAGGGATGTCCGTATCGAGCGCGCCTTCGCTCACGCGCGTCATCGCGTCGATGATGCGGGCGAGGGGGAGCCGGATTTGCATCCCGATAAACCAGAAAGTTCCAGCAACGGCGAGGGCGATCGCGACGGCGGGAATGACGACGAGGAGCATGGCGTTGCGGCGGTGCGCTTCGTCGATTGCGGCGCGACTTTGC
This sequence comes from Methylocystis sp. JR02, assembly GCF_030063565.1. NCBI lineage: Bacteria > Pseudomonadati > Pseudomonadota > Alphaproteobacteria > Hyphomicrobiales > Methylocystaceae > Methylocystis > Methylocystis sp. JR02. Next base: position 914,076 of record NZ_JASIRC010000001.1, read on the forward strand.
TCGAGCTGCGCGAGAGTCTGTTTGGAGAGGCGGGCCATATCGGCGACGATGGCGTCACGATCCTTGATCGTCGCTTCGTCATTGGCCTGGATCAGCGCGGCCTTGGGGGCGACGTTCAGGCCGAGCTCGATCGTTTCGTTTTGATAGGCCAAAAACTCGTCGACTCGGAGCTCGAGGCGCTTTCGCTCCTTTTGCGGAAAGCGATCGTCCGGCAGGCGCGAGAACCAGTCGGAGGCCTGTTTCGTCTCGGCCAATGCTTGACGCAGCGTCGCGAGGCCCTTCCGGATCTCTCCATGATCGTCGCGCGCAAAAAGCGAGGTGGCGACGACGGCGACATGTTCGATCGATTGCGCGAGATGGCGCGATTGCAGCGCGAGCTCCCAGGTTTTCTCCATCTGCGCTTCCTGCCGCCTCTGCAGGGACGCCTGCCAATAGGCAAAAGCGGATAAGCCAATGGAGAGCAGCGCAAGGGCGCCAATCACGACGCCGAGTTTCTGTCCTAAACCAAAGCGCATGAAAGCCCCCAGTTGGGTAATGCGGTCGAAATATTTCGTTGCGTCGAGAGCGCTCGAAGAGAGTTCCTGAACGCGTTGGATCGAGCTTGTTTGTTGCGTCAGCGCTCCGAAACCGGCAGGGCCGTATCGGAGGCGATCGCCGTCATCGGCGGGAGGCGCTGGAGCAACGCGGGGCGGAAGCGACGTCATGCCGCCGATGTCTGAAAGTCCGGCCCGGGAACGCCGTAACACTTGATCGTGACAGTTTAATTGCGGGTTAGCGCAGGGCTCAATCTAGGTTAACAATCCCTTCGCAGCCCCGTCATGCCCGCGCTTGTCGCGGGCATCCACGCCAGGACATTACGACACTCGGGGAGAAGAAGCGGCGTTGCTCCCGCTCATGTTCTTAAGCTTTTCTGCGTCGGCGCGGCGTGGATGGCCGCGACAAGCGCGGCCATGACGCTGGAACACAGTCTGCTCGTAAGCCCAATTTCGGAGCCCTTCGGGTCAGCGTCGTGGCCCGGCGCAGCGCCGATAAGTCGATTTTACGGCTTTCCTTTCGGCAGATTGCCGTGCGCATCGAGGACGGCGCGGATTTTGCGCGCGAGCTGCGCCAGAGTGAAGGGCTTGGTCAGCAGATTGACGTCGGGGTCCAGCATGCCGTCCCGCGCGATCGCGTGCTGGGAATAGCCGGTGATGAACATCACATGCAAAGCGTGACGGCGGAACACCGCCTCGCGCGCGAGCCGGGCGCCGTCCATCTCCGGCATGACGACATCGGTGATCATCAGGGCAATATCGGCGCGGGCGCGCAGGATATTGATCGCCGCCTTGCCGCTTTCCGCCTCGAGCACCGTATAGCCGAGCTCCCGCACCCCTTGCGCCGTGGCGCGCCTGGCTGATTCGTCGTCCTCGACGATGAGCACGATCTCCTCCGGCCTGCCGCGCGGGAATTCCTCCTCCGTCGGCGGCGGTTGCGTGGCGGCTTCTTCAGCTTCGCGGGCTTCGATATAGCGGGGAAGATAGAGCTTGAGGCAGGTTCCCCGATCGACCTCCGAATAGATTTGGATATGCCCGCCGGACTGGGTCGCGAATCCATGCGCCTGCGACAGACCCAGACCGGTGCCTTTGCCGATGGGTTTCGTCGTGAAGAAGGGATCGAACGCTTTGGCGGCGACATCCGGCGGCATGCCGACGCCGGTGTCGGAGATGGCGATCAGGACATATTGGCCGGGTCTGAGCTGCGGACGCTCGTCGGCGTAAAGTTCGTCGAGCGTCGTGTTCGCTGTCTCGATGGTGAGCTGGCCGCCGGTCGGCATGGCGTCACGGGCGTTGACCGCCAGGTTGAGGATGGCGCTTTCGAGCTCATTGGCGTCGACTTTCGTCGGCCAGAGATTTGGGGCAAGCACAGTCGCCAGATGAATATGCGCCCCCAATGTCCGATGCAGAATCGCCGACATGCCGTTGACGAGCGCGTTGACGTCGAGCGGCTGTGGATCGAGCGGCTGGATGCGGGAGAAAGCCAGCAGGCGGCGAACCAGCCCCGCAGCGCGATCGGCGCCGTCCATGGCCGAGTCGATCAGCGGATCGAGCCCCCCTTCGTTGCGACGCAGCTTGCGCCGCAAAATATTGAGGCTGGAGACGATGACCCCGAGCATGTTGTTGAAGTCGTGCGCAATGCCCCCGGCGAGATGGCCGAGAGCCTCGAGCTTCTGCGATTGGCGTAACTGCGCCTCGAGCGATCCGCGCTTGGTGGATTCCGAGATGAGCTCATTATAGGCGTGCTTCAGGGTTTCGCTCGATTTACGAAGCGCGTTCAGTTGCTTTTCAGCCAGAAGAACCGCAAAGACGGCGACGCCGGCGATGAGCACGATCAACGATCCGATCGCCGTTTGCAGCGTGTCCGTCGCTTGCGCCATCTGCTCGTCTCTTCGGCGATGAATCGCATCCTCCTGCGCGATCATTTCCGCGACCAGCGCGTCGATCCGATCGGTCAGCGCTTTGCCTTCGCCCGTCCGCACAATTTCCGCCGCCTCGTCGAAGCGGCCGGCTCTCATGAGGTCGATCTTGCGCTGAAGCTGGTCGAGGCGCTCCGTGAGCAGCGGGCGGAGCTGCGCGAGCCGATCGCTCTGCCCCTCATCATCCGCGACCAGCGCGCCGATTTCCGCGAGCCCCTTCTCGAGCTGCGCGGAAATATCCTCTTTTGGCCGGAGATAGGCGGGGTCGCGGGTGATGATGTAGCCGCGTTCCTCGCTCTCGGCGCGGCGGATGGCGCCGTCGAGCCGGTATAGCGCGCTCTCGACCATGAGCGTGTGGCGCACCCATGCGCCGCTTTCGCGGCGCTGCTGTTCCGTCCGCGCGGTGACGAAGCCCGCGAAGGCCAGAATCGCAAAGGCGACAATCAGGCTGATTGTCTCGACAGAGAGGAACTTTCGCGCCACGGCCATGCGAGTCCATTACGCGACCGATCAGGCGATTTTATGCGACCTTGGGCGCATAACCAGCGTGGCTGATCGCGGACGCTTCAATAAGGAAGCGCCCGCGCCGCCTGATCGCCGCCGGACTCTTACGCTTTCGGAACCTCGCGCACCGCGCCGCGCGCCGCGCTGGTCGTCATGGCGGCGTAGGCGCGCAACGCCGTAGAGATTTTGCGGGGGCGCGGGGTAGCGGGCGCAAAGCCCTTGCCGGCTTGAACCGCGCGGCGGGCGGAAAGTTCCGTCTCGCTTACGGCCAGGGTGATTTTTCTGTTCGGGATGTCGATCTCGATCGGATCGCCGTCCTGCACCAGCGCGATCATCCCGCCTTCGGCCGCCTCCGGCGACACATGGCCGATGGAAAGGCCCGAGGTGCCGCCCGAGAAGCGCCCGTCGGTGATGAGCGCGCAGGCTTTGCCGAGCCCCTTCGATTTCAGATAGCTCGTCGGATAGAGCATCTCCTGCATGCCGGGGCCGCCGCGCGGACCCTCGTAGCGGATGACGACCACGTCGCCGGCCGTCACCTCGCCCGTCAGAATGCCGGAGACCGCTGCGTCCTGGCTCTCGAAGACGCGCGCCGGGCCGGAGAATTTCAGAATCGACTCGTCGACCCCCGCCGTCTTCACGATGCAGCCGTCCTGCGCGAGATTGCCGAACAGCACGGCAAGGCCGCCGTCCTTCGAGAAGGCGTGAGCGGCGTCGCGGATCGCGCCTTTTTCGCGGTCGCTGTCGAGCCCGTCATAGCGGCGCTCCTGGCTGAAAGCCTCTTGCGTCGGCACGCCGCCGGGCGCGGCGCTGAAGAGGGTCTTCGCCGTATTGCTCGTCGTCACGCCGATGTCCCATTGGGAGACGGCGTCCGCCAATGTGGCGCTGTGGACGGTCGGCCGATCGCCATGCAGCAGGCCGGCGCGCAACAGCTCGCCCAGAATGGCGATCACGCCGCCGGCGCGATGCACGTCCTCCATATGCACGTCGGCCACGGAGGGCGCGACCTTGCACAGCACCGGCACGCGGCGCGACATGCGGTCGATGTCGGTCATGGTGAAATCGACCTCGGCCTCGTGCGCGGCGGCGAGGAGGTGCAACACGGTATTGGTCGAGCCGCCCATGGCGATGTCGAGCGCAATGGCGTTCTCGAAAGCGTCGAAAGTCGCGATCGAGCGGGGCAGCACGCTTTCGTCGTTCTGCTCGTAATAGCGGCGCGCGAGATCGACGATCAGATGGCCGGCCTCGACGAAGAGACGCTTGCGGTCGGCGTGGGTGGCGACGAGCGTGCCATTGCCGGGCAGCGAGAGACCCAGGGCTTCGGTAAGGCAGTTCATGCTGTTCGCCGTGAACATGCCGGAGCAGGAGCCGCAGGTCGGGCAGGCCGAGCGTTCGATCGCCGTCACGTCGCTTTCGGCGACCTTATCGTCCGCGCCAGCGATAATGGCGTCGACGAGGTCGAGCGCATGTTCCTTGCCCGCGAGCACGACCTTGCCGGCCTCCATCGGGCCGCCGGAGACGAACACCGCCGGGATATTGAGCCGCAGCGCCGCCATCAGCATGCCGGGCGTGATCTTGTCGCAATTGGAAATGCAGACCATGGCGTCGGCGCAATGGGCGTTGACCATATACTCCACGCTGTCGGCGATGATCTCGCGCGAGGGCAGGGAGTAGAGCATGCCGTCGTGACCCATGGCGATGCCGTCATCGACCGCGATCGTGTTGAACTCTTTTGCGATGCCGCCCGCCTTCTCGATCTCGCGCGCGACGAGCTGGCCCAAATCCTTCAGATGCACATGGCCGGGAACGAACTGGGTGAAGCTGTTGACGACGGCGATGATCGGCTTGCCGAAATCCTCGTCCTTCACGCCCGTCGCGCGCCAGAGGCCGCGCGCGCCCGCCATGTTGCGGCCGTGGGTGGTGGTGCTGGAACGATAGGGAGGCATGGGCGAAGTTTCCTGTCATCAACCGGGTTGGAGAGGCGATAGCCCAGCCGGCGCGCCCCCGCAAGGACCGCGAGCCTTCCGGGACGGCGCGCCTTCAGGCGCGCCCGAAACATGCGCGCCTGAAGGCGCGCGGTCCGGGGGGCCACCGTCTACATATGTGGTGAGAGCAAAAGGCGCTATGATCCCATCATGGCCGCTCGATCCGCCGGGACTGTCATTCGCGCTCGAGGAGCTTTACGGCGCGGCCTAGCGCAGGCGCTCTTAAAAAACGCAAGCCCGAAAGCGCGGCGCTTTCGGGCTTTGAGAAAATCCCAAAGGTCACTCTGGCGGTCAGGCGGCCTGGCGGGCGGCGGCGTGGGGGTTCAACTCGTTCAGGCAGGCGACGATGGCGTTGATGGAGGAAAAGCTCTGGCGACGCAGCATGGCCACCGGGAATTCGACGTCGAAGGCCTCCTCGATCGCGAGCATGGTGCGGATGGCCGCGAAGGGAGTCAGGCCCGCTTCATAAAGATCCGCATTGTCGGACAGGGTCTCGATAGGCGTGTGCAGGCGGCCGTTTTCTTGCAGCAGACGGCGGATGGTCTCGATCATCGTTCCAACTCCAAAAGCGCGCGCTCGAGGCAAATGCGCGGGGCTCGCGGCTGTCGCTCGAAGTGATGCTGCGATCGTCTCAGGCAATCGTGAACATCGAGGAAAGAAATGGGGCGCCGAGCCTGAACCGAATATGAATTGGTGGAAAATTTGACCGGATTCGCAATATGGTAAGATTAAAGAATGGTAATCGTGTCCGCCGCGATATTGGCGCCGCGCGCGGCGCTGCTTTATGGTTGGGGCGATGAGAAGGCTTGTCGCGCTCCTGACGATTCTGACCGGCCTCGCGGCGGGCGCCGCCCGCGCGCAGCAGGACGAGCCGCCGAGCGTCGGGACCGACGAGAACGGGGGGACCTTTCTGTTCATCCCCGGCGTCGGCAAAATCCCCTTGCCGCCGGGCTCGCGCGGATTTGGCCCAAGCGATCCAACTGATCCTCTCGGGGGGCTCGCGCCGAGGGCGCCCGACCGCAAGCTCGCCAAGCCTCGGCCCGAACCGCCGAAATCGCCAGAAGAGCGGCGCGCCGAGGAGATGAGCCGCCTGTTCGGCCGTCTCGCCGCGGCCGAGGACGACCGCGAGGCGCAAGCCGTTTCGGCCGCCATTCTCGCCCGCTGGTCGCGATCGGGCTCGGATACGATCGATCTCCTCGCCGCCCGGGCGCTCGCCGCAGAGGTCGCCGGCGCGCCGGGGCTCTCGAAAGCCTTGCTCGATTATATCGTCGCTTTGGCTCCTGGCTGGCCCGAGGGCTTCGTGCGCCGGGCGCGCGTCATGGCGTCCGAGGGCGACGCGGCGGCGGCGCTAGCCGATCTGGAAACGGCGGCGCGCCTCGAGCCAAAGCGCTTCGACGCGCTGGAGGCGCTCGGCTCGCTGGCGGAAAAGACCGGCGACAAGAAACGCGCGCTCTCCGCCTATCGTAAGGCGCTCGATATTGCGCCGCGCAACGACGCGCTTCGAAAAAACGAGGAGCGGCTGCGGCTGGAGGTCGAAGGGCGCGATATTTAAGGACGGCGGGCGGCATAGGGAAACCCGACGTTCTCTCGATCGCTTTCCAGAGAGGGGTATTGCCGGTGACAGACGCGAAACAACTCCCGCCCGACGTCTTGGCGCAGCTTTTTACCGCCGCCCGCACGCATAATGGCTGGCTCGACAGGGAGGTGCCAGACTCTCTCCTGGAGCTCGCGGTCGATTACGCCAAATGGGGACCGACAAGCGCCAATTGCTCCCCCATGCGGGTCGTCTTCGTGCGCTCGCCGGAGGCCAAGGCCCGGCTCGCGCCCGCCCTGTCGCCCGGCAATCACGACAAGACCATGGCGGCGCCCGCGACGGCGATCGTGGGCTACGACCTCGATTTTCCCGACCATCTGCCGTTCCTCTACCCTGCGGCGGATGCGCGCGCCTGGTTCGCCGGCAATGACGCGCTGATCCGGGACACCGCCTTTCGCAACGGTTCGCTGCAGGGCGCCTATCTGATCCTCGCTTTACGGGCGGTCGGTTTGGACACGGGCCCGATGAGCGGCTTCGACAACGCCAAGGTCGACGCCGAATTTTTTTCAGGCACCAAGATAAAGTCGAATTTTCTGATCAATGTCGGCTACGGCGATACGGCCAAGCTCTACCCGCGCGGGCCGCGTTTCGCTTTTGAAGACATGGCCCAAATTCTTTGAGGTTTGCATGACGCTCCGAATCATTCCCGCGCGCTACCTGCCGCACGTCCAGGGGCTGCTGCGCATCGTGACCGCCTTGCTGTTCTTGCAGCACGGAACCGCCAAGCTCTTCGGCTTCCCGCATGTCGCCATGTTCGACAAGGTGACGCTGCTGTCGCTGCTCGGCGCCGCTGGCGTCATCGAGCTTGTCGGCGGCTTCCTGCTGCTGATCGGCTTGTTCACGCGGCCGGCCGCCTTCATCCTCGCCGGCGAGATGGCGGTGGCCTATTTCGGCTTCCATGCTTTCGAGGCGTTCTGGCCGATCCTGAACAAGGGGGAGCTTGCGGCGCTCTACTGCTTCGTGTTCCTGTTCTTCTCGGTCGCCGGGCCGGGCAAGTTCGCGCTCGACAAGGAGTAGACCGTGCCGCGCTCATGGCTGTTGATAGAGATTGTGCTTGGCGGCCAAGGCCATGCCAAATCTATTGACAAGAGAGGCGCGCGACCTATTCCCTTGCTGACATGACCGAGACAGCCGTCACGACCAAGCGACGCTCTCATGCGTGGGCGTTGCCCAACCTGCTGACTTACGGACGGTGTCTCGCCGTGCCCGTGGTGGCCGGGCTGCTGCTCGCCTCGAGCGAGAACTGGACCCGCTGGGCGGCGCTCGGCGTCTATACGGCCGCCGGCGTGACCGATTTTTTCGACGGCTATCTCGCGCGCGCTTGGCAGCAGCAATCGCCGATCGGCCGCATGCTCGACCCGATCGCCGATAAGCTCCTGGTCGCCGCGACGCTTCTCGTGGTCGTCGCCAATCAGACGCTGGTCGGATGGACGATCTGGGCGGCGATCATCATCCTGTGCCGCGAGATCCTCGTCTCGGGCCTGCGCGAATATCTCGCCGAGCTGAAAGTGCGGCTGCCGGTGTCGACCATCGCCAAATGGAAGACAGCGTTCCAGCTTGTGGCGCTCGGTTTCTTCATCGTCGGCCCGTCGGGGGAAGCCGTTCTGCCCGGCTCGCTCAAAATCGGCGAGACGCTTCTTTGGGTCGCCGCTGTTCTGACGCTCTATACGGGCGCCGATTACCTACAGGCGGCGATCGGCCATTTCGGGGAAGACGAGGGGCCATGAAGGCGGTCTATTTCGCTTGGGTCCGCGAGCGGATCGGCGTTTCGGAAGAAGAGATCGCGCCGCCGCGCGAGGTGGAGACGGTGCGCCAGCTCGTCGAATGGCTCGCGGCGCGGGGCGAGGGCTACGCCGCCGCTTTCGCCAATCCCAAGACGATTCGGACCGCCATCGACAAGACCCACGCCGCCCCCGACGCGCCGATCGCAAGCGCGCGCGAGATTGCTTTTTTCCCCCCGATGACCGGCGGCTGAGCGTGGCGCAGATCACGCCCACCATTCGCGTCCAGGCGGAAGACTTTGACGCCGCCCATGAGGAGGCCTTGCTGACGGAAGGCCGCCGCGATGTCGGCGCCGTCGTCGCCTTCACGGGCCTGTGCCGGGACGAGGATGGAACGCTCGACGCTTTGGAGCTCGAGCATTATCCCGGCATGGCGGAGGAGGAAATCGGGCGCGTCGCGGGGGAGGCGCTGTTGCGCTGGCCGCTCGTCGGCCTGACGATCATCCACCGCCACGGCGTCATTCGCCCCGGCGAGCGGATCGTGCTGGTGATCGCCGCCGCGCGCCATCGCGGCGAGGCCTTTGCGGCGGCTGAATTCCTGATGGACTACCTCAAGACCCGCGCGCCCTTCTGGAAGAAGGAGCGCCGGGTCGACGGCGCCGAAGAGGGCTGGGTCGCCGCCAAAAGCGAAGACGACGCTGCGGCGGCGCGCTGGGCGCGATAGCTTTCCCCAGCTTACGGTCGGTCACAAACCGTTCAAAGGCTGAAAATTCTCCCGCAGACGCCAATATCTTATTTGAAAAATCCTACAGTTAGCGCTGGCTCCGATGCGATTTTCGATCTGGGCGCGCGCCTTACTGCCCCGCTTGCTTGCCCCGCTGATCCATATCACTTCTCGGCGCATGAGCAGGGTCGTTGGCGACGTCGAAAATCATGATGAGTCATCCCAGAGCGTCGAGTCCACGACTGTGGAGAGCTGGCGCCAGTGGGAAAATTTCGCGCGGGCGCAGGAGCTGGGCCAGATCGGCTGGTGGCGCATGGACACCACTCGAAACATCCTCACCTGGTCGGCCGAGAACTACCGCATTTTTGGCCAGCCCGTCGGCGCGCCCCAGACATATGAAACCTTCCTGGCGGCGGTCCATCCTGACGACCGCGCCTATGTCCATGAGAAATGGATCGCCGCGCTACGCGGCGAACCTTACGACCTCGAGCATCGAGTCCTGGTCGACGGCCAGGAGAAATGGGTGCGCGAAAAGGCCTGTCTGGAATTCGACGCGGCGGGGGCGTTGCTCGGCGGTTTTGGCGTCACGCAGGACATTACCGACCGGAAACACGCTGAAATTGCGCTGCAGTGGACCGTGCGTCGCAACGAGCTGCTGACGCGGATCGCGGCGCGGCTGCTGCAGTCGAGCGACGTGCAGGGCGCCGTGGAGGAACTCTGCGCCGACGTCATGCAGTTTCTCGATTGCCAGGCCTTCTTCAATTACCTCGTCGACGAAGAGTCCGGCCGCCTGCATCTCAATGCTTGCGCCGGCATACCCGAGGATCGGGCGCGCGAAATCGAATGGCTCGATTACGGCGTCGCCATATGCGGCGCCGTCGCCCGCGACCGCGAGCGGATCGTGGCCGAGAATGTGTGCGCCAGCGCGGACCCGCGAACGGGGCTCATCGCCTCCTGCGGGATCAAAGCTTACTGCTGCCATCCGCTGATGGCGCAGGGCCGGCTGATGGGCACTTTGTCGTTCGGGGCCAAGACGCGGCTCGCCTTCAACGACGACGAGATCGAGGTCATGCAGGCGGTGAGCCAGCTCGTCTCCATGGCGATGGCGCGGCTGAGGATGGAGCAGGCGCTGCTAGAAGCCGACCGCCGCAAGGACGAGTTCCTGGCAACGCTGGCGCATGAGCTTCGCAATCCTTTGGCGCCGATCCGAACCGGCCTCCTCGTTCTCAAGCGAACCGGCGCGCAGGGGCCCAACGCCGTTCGCGTTCAGGAGATGATGGAGCGGCAGGTCGATCACATCGTCCGCCTCGTGGACGATCTGCTGGAGGTGTCGCGCATCCGCAGCGGCAAGATCGAACTCAAGCGGGAGCGGCTCGATCTGCGCGATCTCATGGATCAGGCCATCGAGGCCAGTCAGCAATTCCTCGACGCTAATGGCGTCTCGCTGACCGTCGTGCGGCCCGAGGAGCCGCTCATGATCGACGGCGATCCGGTGCGGCTCGTGCAGGTCATCGCCAATCTTCTCAGCAACGCCGCCAAATACACGCCGTCGGGCGGCCATGCGGAGATCGCGGCCCGGCGCGTCGGGAGCCAGGCGGAATTGACAGTCGCCGACAATGGCGTCGGCATACCGACGGACATGCTCCCGCATGTCTTCGACCTTTTCGCTCAGGTCGATCGGACATTGGGGCGCGCCCAGGGCGGTCTCGGCATCGGCCTCGCCCTTGTGCGCAAGCTGTTGCGCCTGCATGGCGGGCAGGTCGAGGCGCGCAGCGACGGACCCGGCAAGGGGAGCGTCTTCCTGGTGCGTCTGCCGCTCGCGTCAGCCTTTGCGCAGGGGGGGCCGCAACGCGAGGGAGGCCGATCCGTCCGCCGCGTCCTCATCATCGAGGACGATGACGACGTGGTCCATGGCTTGTCCATGCTGCTGCGCGCCCAGGGCGCGAATGTTCAGACGGCTTATGACGGAAAAAGAGGCGTCGAGGCGGTTCAGAGCTTCCATCCCCAGGTCGTTTTCATCGATCTTGGTTTGGAGGGGATGGACGGTTACGAGGCGGCGCGCCGCATCCGCGCCCTGCCGGAAGGCAGGGACGCAATAATCGTCGCCCTCACGCGCTGGGGCGGCGAGACCGCGCGGGAGCATGTGAAAAAGGCCGGCTTCGATCTGCATATCGCCAAGCCGGCTTCCATGGGCGACATCGAACGTGTTCTGGATTTCCGACGCTAGAGCAACTGCGCAGGCGCGATCGCCGACACCAGCCAGGCGTGCAAAGCGCCCATGGCCACCGTCAGGAACAGCGCCACCAGCGTGAAGACGTCGAGATTGTCCTTGGGCACCCGCATCATGCGCGTCAGGCCCAGCGAAAAGACGTAGATCCCGTAGAGACCCAGCACGTCGAGGAAGCGTAGCCCCGGCACGAGGCCGAACGCCGAGGCGAGCCAGGCCGGCGTATAGGAATAGGCGGCGAGCGCCAGCGCCCGCCGATCGTCGCTGCGGCCGTCGAAATAGGGCGCCGCCATGGAGATGACGAAGGCGGTCAGGAAGAGCGCGGGCAGGCTCAATGCATATTGCATGACCGCGCGCAGCAGCCCTGCCGCAAAAGTCGGGTGCAGCCCACGCGCGCCAAACAGCCACGACCCCAAAAAGCTCGCGAAGGGCGGTATGGCCGCAAGGACGCCGATATACCGCAGATAAAGGTCGCGGACGGATGTGTCTTCCGCCTCGATCCGCTCCCACTCCTGCCGGGGCGTCAAAATGAGGCCTTTGACCCGGGAGATCATATCCTGCATGGCGTCGTCTTTCCGGCCGGCTTCGGCGCTTCCCTTGGACCGGCTTGGCCGGCGCTTGTGGCTTGCTCATGACTTGCTTACATGCGAGGGAATGCGCAGGCCAGCATCGACCGCTGACGAAGCCCCAAATAACGTCTAACGCGACAGGCTGCATGAAAAAACTGGCAGAGTATTTCTGGCCCGTCATCGGGCTCGCCGCCGTCATCGGCTCATTTTACCTGCTCTACCACGAGTTCCAGGGCGAATCCGTCGGCACAGAGGTTTGGGCTTATCTTACGGCCATTCCCGCGTCGGATTACTTCTTCGCGGCGCTGTCGACCTTGCTCGCCTATGCGGCGCTCGCCTGGTACGATCGGATCGCGCTCTTGCATCTGGGCGTGACGCATATTTCGTGGATTTTCATCTCCGTTTGTTCCTTCACCACTTATGCGCTGTCCCACAATATCGGCGCGAGCGTCTTCTCCGGCGCCATGGTGCGCTACCGCGCCTATTCGTCGAAAGGGCTGACGGCGACGCAGGTCGCGACGCTGGTGGTGCTCTGCTCCTACACCTTCGCCTTCGGCAATGTGCTGCTCGGGGGGCTTCTGCTCACCTACGACCCCACGATGATGCAGCGTCTCGCGGGCTTCCTGCCAGACGTCTTCACCCATCCGCACACGGCGCGCACGGTGGGGCTGCTATGTTTGGGCTTCGTCGCGGTCTACATCATCGGCTCGCTGATGCATTTCAGACCGTTCCGGTTCGGCAAGTTCGAGATCACCTATCCGCGTCCGGCCGTGATGGTCCAACAGCTCTTCGCGGCGCCGGCGGAGCTCATCGGCGCGGCGGGCATCATCTATTTCGCGCTGCCGGAGCAGGGGAATCCGGGCTATATCGTCGTCCTCGCCGCCTTCCTCCTGTCTTTCTCGGCGGCGCTCGTCTCCCATGCGCCGGGCGGACTCGGCGTCTTCGAGCTGGTCTTCATCAATCTGATGCCGGATGTGCCGCGCCTGCAGGTTCTGGCGGCGCTGCTGGTGTGGCGGCTCTTCTACCTCATCGTCCCGCTGCTCGCGGCGCTCGTCGTCGTCGGGCTGTTCGAGCGCAAGAAGCTCGTGGAAAAGCTGCGGGGCGAGCCCCGCGCGGCGGAGGGACCGCCGCAGGTCTGAGGCGGTTTGACGCCATTCCGTTTGAACAGCTCGCGTTGGGGCTTGTCATTCCCGGCGGGCTGAAAGCCCGACCGGGAATCCAGAGCCGCATTAACGCACGCACAACAAAAAAGCCGGCCCAAAAATGGGACCGGCTTTTTTAATTCAGGTCGTAGGATGCGCGCGCCTTACATCCGATATTGCTGCAGGCGCGTCGTGCGCAGTCCGGCGAGGCCGTGCTGGTCGATCGACATCTGCCAGCTCAGGAACTCGTCGACCGTCAGCGTATAGCGGCTGCAGGCTTCGTCGAGGGAAAGAAGACCGCCCCGGACCGCGGCGACCACTTCCGCCTTGCGGCGAATGACCCAGCGCTTGGTGGAAGGCGGCGGCAAATCCGCAATTGTCAGCGGGCTGCCGTCAGGGCCGATGACATATTTGACACGCGGACGGTGCGTCTCGGTCATAATCTTACTCGCATACTCTACGACCACACAGTAACCGCCTTATAGCGCCTGGCCTTTTAAGATTTGCCTAAACGCGCGAGGTCCATAGATAATCAAGTTTAAACCAGATTTTAGGAAGTTTCGGCGCGCCCCAGGCGTCGCCTTGTTTTCGCCAGAGTTTTCGTCCCGTAACCGCACGTGGGGGACGATCTAGTGCTGTTCTATGCACGCAGATTATCGTTAATGCTTCCTGAAATGCTGTGTCTCTATTTGCGTCTCATACCACTTCCGTTTCCCGGCGGGCTGAAAGCCCGAGAATCCAGAGCCACAAGAGCGCTAGTTCTGCCCAGCGCCCGTCATTGCGAGCGAAGCGAAGCAATCCAGGGCGGCGATGCGGCCCCTGGATTGCTTCGTCGGCTTCGCCTCCTCGCAATGACGGCGGTGTCCCAACTGCGCGAGCGTCGGGGATGGCGCCGAGCCAATTAAGCGGATCTCTCTCACTCAGAAGCGGGTGGTCAGCCCGGTCAACCATTCCGGCGACGCCGAGACGAGCGCGGCTTCGAGCGTCTTGTCCGCCCCGCTGAGGATGAGCAGGCCCAAAGCCAGGAAGAGCAGGCCCATGGCCTGTTTCAATCTTTTGCCAGCGGCGAGCAGCGGATCGCGCCAGCGCGCGAAGGCCTTTCTGGACAGGAAGCCCAGGACCAGAAGCGGCGCCGCCGCGCCGAGCCCGAAAACGCCCATGGTTGCTGCGACAGCGCCCAAATCCTCACCGCGCGAGGCGAGCACGGAGGCGGCGCCGAGCGTCGGACCAACGCAAGGGCTCCAAATGGCCCCGAGCAGGAGCCCCACGCCAAATTGACCGAATAGCCCTCCCGACGCGCCAGCGCCGCCAAAGGCCGCATTGAGCCGGTCGCTGAACGGACCGCCAGCCGCCGCCACCCGCGCCTGAAGCGCCGGAAAGAGCAGGACGAGGCCGAACGCCATCATCAGCGCCGCGGCGCCGGCCCGGAAGGCGTCGCCATCGAGGCCGATGGAGAAGCCGATGGTGGCGACGAAGAGGCCGATCGCCGCAAAGGAGAGGGCGACGCCGAGGGCGAGAAGCGCCGGCGCCCATTTATGCTCGGCCGCCGCCGCGCCGAGCACCAGCGGCAGCAGCGGCAGCACGCAAGGCGACAGCGCCGACAGCAGGCCAGCAAGGAAGGCGAGACCGAGGGCGCCGGCGCTCATGTCACAGGGCCTTGTCGAGCAACTCGCCGATCGCCTTGGGGCTCGTCTCGCCGACCGAGCGGCCGACCTCCTGAGCGCCCTTGAAGACGATGATGGTGCTTTGGCTCGTGGCCTTGAAGGCGCGCACCGCGTCTTTCTGCCCGTCGAAATCGACGCGGAAGGACTCTACGCCGGAAAATTTGGGGTCGGCTTCGAGCTTGTGCAGGATGGGCTCCTGGGCGCGGCAGGTCGGGCACCAGGGCGCGTAAATATGGACGATAATGCCTTTGCCGGCCTGTTGCGCCGCTGAAAAGGCGCTCGTCGTATAGGCCTGTTCGGCGCTGGCGGGTTGGACGAGAGCGGCGAGCGCCAGAAAAGCGAAGATAATGTTGCGTAACATGGTCATTCCTTGTGCGTTAGCGGGTGAATTCATTCTCGTCGGAGCCAATGAGATAATCCCGTACGAGGGCGCGGGCGCGGCGCAGCCTGCTCTTGGCCGTCGCCAGAGGTATATTTAATCGATCTACAATCTCAGATATAGTAAGTTCCTCGAAATCGCGCAGCAGCACGATCTCGAGATAATGCGCCGGCAAGGATTCCAAAGCGCAAGCAAGCTCGGCCCTCAGCTCGGCGGTCGGGGCGCTGGCGAACCAGGCCTCGAACTTCTCGTCTTCTATATTCTCGTGGGCGAGCATCTTGCGCGAGAGGCGCTGGCACTCGCGCCGCACCACGGTAAACAGCCAGCTCGCGAAAGACGCCGCGGCCCGCAAGGACGTGACGTGCCGGGCGACGACGAGCAGGGTCTCCTGCACGGCGTCGTCGATCTCGCTCGTCGCGCAATGTCGAAGCGCATAGCGGCGGACGTCTGCGCGGCAGTCGACGAGAAGCTGGTCGAGCGCGAGCGCGTCGCCGCGCTTCACGCCCTGGATCAATTGGCTGCGCTCTACGGCCATTCGCTCACTGCTTCAATCGGCGGCCGGCGAGCGCGCAGGCCGGGCAAAAACCCATCATCCCGCTCATCGCGGCCATGACGCCCATCGCCCCGGCGCCAAAACCGATCGCCGTCTTTCCAAGATAGACGATAGCGATCGCAATGAGGACGAGGCCCATGACGACGCGCATTGCACGCTCCCAATTCGGCAGGTTTTTGACATAAAACATGTTGGTCTCCGTGTTCGCGAGGAAGGCCCTCACTGACAAAGAGGGGCTGGGCGGCCGAAAGGATGCGCATGAGGGAAAAAATTTTCGGCGTTTTGCTCGCCGGCGGCCTGTCGCGGCGGATGGGCGGCGGCGACAAGCCGCTGCTGGAGATTGGCGGACAGCCGATCATCGCCCATGCAATCGCGCGCCTCGCCCCGCAATGCGACGGGCTCGTGATCAACGCCAATGGCGATCCGGCGCGGTTCGGCGCTTTCGGGCTGCCGGTCGTCGCCGATACGGTAGAGGGTTTCGCCGGGCCGCTGGCGGGGGTGCTGGCGGGAATGGATTACGCCGCCGAACAATGGCCCGAGGCGATGGATATCGTTAGCGCCCCGGCGGATACGCCTTTCCTGCCTGATGATCTCGTTGCGCGGCTCCGCGCGGCGCGGGAGACGGCTGGCGCGCAGATCGCCGTGGCGGAGTCGGGCGACCGCGTCCATCACGCCGTGGCGCTTTGGCCGGTGGCGTTGCGCGAGGAGCTGCGGCGGGCGCTGGCGGAGGAGGGCGTGCGGAAGGTTTCCGCCTTCATCGCGCGCTACCCGAATGCGAACGTGGCTTGGCCGGACAAACCCTACGACCCGTTTTTCAACGTCAATCGCCCTGAAGAGGTGGAGATGGCTCGGGCAATCGCGCAAGGCCGCCCCTAACTCCTTTTTCAGCGACGCCGCGCGCTGTTTCTCTTTAGCAAATAGCCTATTAATGTGCTGGAGTTAACGCGGGCTTTCGCGGACGCGCGGCTTTCAGACATGAGCTTGTCGCGCCTTGCGTATTGTAAATAGACACAATCATCTTTCTGCATATGTTGCGTTTCTGCAACGACGATGAGCACTTTTCCAACGCGGGAGCGAGGCGCTTGAATTCCTCCTTGAATCATACTTTCATACTAGGAAAGTACGATGATGGAGGGGCGCAATATAATGGCGAAGTGGCGTTTTTTATGCAGACTGCTTTCAAGCACCATTTTGGGCTCTGTTGTCGCCGGAGCGGCCGGAATAGCTCTCGGTCAGGACGCCCAAGTTACGGACGTCGTGGTCAGCGGCAGTGGAAAGGACAAGCCGGGCGAATTGTCGAAACGGAAAATGCAGGTCGAAAAGATTGCGCGGCCAATTGTCGTCGTCGATCCCAAGACCGCACAACGGGAGCAACTGTACAGGCTGGAGGACTTCGCCCAGAAGATCCCGAATTATAGGCCAGGCTCGGGCAATCCCAGAACGGCGCGCCCGGCTATTCGTGGCGTGAGCGCTGGAGCCGGCACAGGGGATGGGTCCGAGTTCGACACGGGTTTCATGCTCGACAATGTGTTCTTCAGACACGTTGGATTTCAATGGGCGGATTACATCGACATCGAATCGGCGGAAGTGGCGCTCGGCCCCCAGGGCACCGCCGGCGGCAAGAACACGACTGTTGGCAGCTTCGTCGTCCGCACCCAATTGCCGTCGTTCGAACGCAAGGCCACGCTCGAAACCCAGTTCGGCAGCTACTCTCACGTGATGCAGCGGGTGAACGTCACGGGGCCGATCATCGACGAGAAGTTCGCTTACCGCATCGCGGCCTATTACGACCATGGCGACGGGTGGTTCCGCGATCAGGTTTCCGGCGCCTCGCTGTTGAACAACAACCGTTGGGGCGCGCGGGGGCAGTTGCTCTATGTCGGCGATAATTTCACCAACAGGTTCATCTTCAATATTTCCCAATCACATGAATACAACAACAACAATGACGGGCCATATGCGGACACGTTTCAAGTGTTCTGGAACGGCACGCGGCCCACACGGACCTATTCGCAAAATCTGCGGCTGCGTCTCGGATTGCCTTTGCTCACCATCGACCCGCGCAAGCCTTTCAACACAGACAATGGCACGCTCGACCAGCGCCTCCACATGGTGTCGAACGAGCTGAACTACAACATCGGCGAAAACGTCTTCACCTCGATAAGCGCCTACGGAAATTTCCGCCTCCTGCCGCGCAACGATATGGGCAACAATCTGACGGAGATCAGCAAAGGCGCCTCCGACACTTATGTCGACCAGTTCTCGCAGGAATTCCGCCTCACCTCGCCGCGCGACGAGCCGCTCGAGTGGCAAGCAGGCTTATTCGCCTTTTATGACTATGTCTGGAACCGGGCCAATACGATCTATGGCGGGGACGCCGCCAGATGGTACGGGACCGTCAGCAATGGCGTCGTCACGCCGACGCCTTACCTGCTGCGCGGGATGGCCAGCAATCGCGACGGCAAGGCGCGCGATCTGCAGTTCGCCGCTTACGGAAACGCCACCTATCACGTCAACGAACAACTCGCCCTGACCTTCGGGCTTCGCGATAGCTGGGAGGTGAGATCGGGCTCGAACTTCAGTTGGATCACCGCTGTGCCGGGGAATGGCTCGGTCCTCGACCAGCAGGCGGCGATCGTCGCCGCGGGCGGGCAGCGCTTCTACGATACCGGCGGGCAGAAGGCCACGCTCAACGCGCTGACGGGAATCTTCAACCCGCAATATCAGTACAACGAAAATATCATGCTCTACGGGATTGTCGGCCGAGGCGAGAAAGCCGGCGCCGTCAACACCGGCGCGCAGGGCATCTTCGTCGGTGGGGTCTTCCAGAAATTTCAGCCGGTGATCACCAAGCCCGAGACGTCCTGGGATTACGAGCTCGGCGCAAAGTCGGTCTGGTTCGACGGCGGCCTCGTCGTCAACGCCAATCTCTATTGGAACGACATCTATAACTTCCAGACGAATTTCGTCGACACGTCCGTCGTGGACGCCAATGGCGTGCCGACACGGCAGACTTATCTCGGCGTCGCCCCTCACGCGCGCCTGCGCGGCCTCGAATTCGACGGACGCTGGAACGCGTTCGAAGGGTTTTGGTTCAACTTTTCGGGCGCGATCACCGAAGCGCGCTGGATCGACTTCAATGAGGCGCCGATCGACGCCTCCTGGATATGGAATGTTCCCAATAATCCGCCGCCGGGCTTTATACGACCGCCCACGCAAGTCAGCCGAAGCAACTCGCGCTTCAACGCCGTGCCGGTCTATTCGTTCAATGCGGGCTTCAACTATGAGAGGAAGCTCGGGCGGCTGCTGGAAGGCTTCGGCGAATGGTGGAACCAGCCGGTGACCGGCTTCGTCTATGCGAATGTCGCCTGGCAGGACAAGACGCTCGTCACCGACCCCTACGCCTTCTACCGATATTGGCAGCCGGCCTACGCCATCACCAATCTCGGCTTTGGCCTTCACACGGATGACGAGCGCTACAATCTCAATTTCTGGGTCAAGAACCTGACCAACCAATTGCCCCTGGTGAACAATGGTACGGCGATTGATCCCGGCACCGCGACGGCGCCGGCGACTCTCAACTTTTACCGCTTCCCGCGAACGATAGGAGGAACGCTGCGTATATCCTTGTATTGATCTTCCTTTGAAACACCCCAACTTGGCGCCCTCGCATCGAGGGCGCCCTTTTTGTTTCCCTTATCCGTTTCCGGTTGAACAGCTCGCATTGGGGCGTTGTCATTCCCGGCGGGCTAAAAGCCCGACCGGGAATCCAGAGCCACAAAAGCGCTGGTTTGGCTCTGGATTCCCGATCGCTTCGCTGGCGCGAAGATTGAGGACAAAAAATTCGCACGATCTAGCGTGTGACAACCGTCACAGCCACACCCGCCATCACACCGGCCATGGTACGTCGGACATACATCATTGCTCCAGACGATCTCATCCAGCCACGAGCGCGATCAGCGGCAAGTGCGTACGCACAAAGTGTTCCGCTCAGAACGAAGGCTCCCGTCACGACCACTTCGAGAAAACTCATTAGCGGGAGCGAACCAATATCAAGAACAAGCGGCAGGATCGTCAGGAAAAAAACAATAACCTTCGGGTTGCCGAGCGTGAGCGAGAGAGACCCGAAAAACGCGCGCCAGCCGGTGTCGACATCGACGGGCGCGTTGCCGATGTCGGTGGAAGCCGGCGTTCGCGCCAACCCCCAGGCGACATAGACAAGATAAGCGGCGCCCGCATATTTCAACACGATGAACAGCGCTCCGAATTTATTCGCGATCACCGAAAGCCCCGTTGCCGCGAAGCCCATCCAGACGAGATCGCCGACGACATAGCCGGCGATGAATGGCGCGACGCCCTTCAAGCCGTGCGCGAGCACTCGCGCCACCAGCGCCGCGATACCAGGTCCCGGTGTTGCGACGGCGGCCAAATAGACGCTGGCGAAAAGGAAGAGAGAAGAGAGGGACATAGGAGATGCGCTTGCATAGGACAAAAACTAAGGAGGTTTCAGTAGTGTCTCAATTTGAAATCGGTCAGGCAACAGCGTCGGGAATGACCCCGAACCGTTACACATACCCCGGGTCGATCGCGACCTGCTTCTCCAGCCACTTCGGCGTCGGCAGGTTCAGCCCGCGCAAGAAGTCGACGTTGAAGAGCTTCGACGCGTAGCGCGCGCCGCCGTCGGCGAGGATGGTCACGATGGTGTGGCCCGGCCCGAGATCGCGGGCGAGGCGGATCGCGCCGGCGACATTGATCCCCGAGGAGCCGCCGAGCAGCAGACCTTCTTCCTCCGCCAGCGCAAACACGATGTCGAGCGCCTCGCTGTCCGGGATCTGATAGGCGACATCGATCGGCGCGCCTTCGAGATTGGCGGTGATGCGACCCTGGCCGATGCCCTCCGTGA
This sequence comes from Methylocystis sp. JR02, assembly GCF_030063565.1. Lineage (NCBI taxonomy): Bacteria > Pseudomonadati > Pseudomonadota > Alphaproteobacteria > Hyphomicrobiales > Methylocystaceae > Methylocystis > Methylocystis sp. JR02. The sequence goes on from NZ_JASIRC010000001.1 coordinate 934,490, forward strand.
TGGAGGAGCCCTCGGCCTTCAGCACGCCCGTCGTGTAATAGGAATAGAGCGCCGCGCCGAAGGGATCGGCGAGGCCGATCTTGATCTTGGGATCGCGCGCCTTCAACGCCAGGCCGATGCCGGCGAGCGTGCCGCCCGTGCCGCAGGCGCAGACGAAGCCGTCGACCTTGCCGCCAAGCTCTTCGTAAATCTCGGGGCCCGTCGTCGCGATATGGGCCTCGCGGTTGGCGACATTGTCGAACTGATTGGCCCAGACCGCGCCGGCCGGGTCTTCCTTAGCGAGCCGCTCGGCGAGGCGGCCGGACAGCTTCACGTAATTATTGGGATTGGCGTAGGGGACGGCCGGCACTTCGACGAGCTGCGCGCCCTGCAGGCGCAGCATGTCCTTCTTTTCCTGGCTCTGGGTTTCCGGGATCACGATGACCGTGCGGAAGCCCATCGCGTTCGCCACCAAAGCGAGGCCGATGCCCGTATTGCCGGCCGTGCCTTCGACGATGACGCCGCCGGGTTTGAGCGCCCCCTTGGCGATGGCGTCCTGCACGATGGAGAGGGCGGCGCGGTCTTTCACCGAGCCGCCGGGGTTCATGAACTCCGCTTTGCCGAGGATGCGACAACCCGTGGCTTTCGAGGCGGCGCGCAATTCGATGAGCGGCGTGCGGCCGATGGCCTCGATGACGCTGGGGGCGATAGTCATGAAATCTGATTCCTGTCGAACGAGTGACGCCTGTTCCTAACCGGAAGCGGCGCTTCGCTCAAAGGCAAAACTGGCGCCGTGGCGCGCCGTCTCGCCCGGCTGGAGGATGCGCATCGACGGCTTTTGGTAGAGATCGCCGTGGAAATCCTCCGGATCGCCATATCCCGTCCAGGGCTCGATGCAGAGGTAAGGGGCCGGCGGCAACGTCCAGAAGCCGATATGGGGGCAGTCGTCGAGCCGCACCTTCAGCCGCGCGCCCGCGCCATTGTCGAAGGCGAGGCTGCGGCTCTTCAAATTCAGGAAACACAGCGCGTCGCGGGCGAACATCTGCGGCTCGAGCGGCAGGCGATTGCCTTCCAGCGGCGTGCGCCGCACCGGCTTCGAGAAGAGCCCGCCGGGTCCGATGATCGGCACATTCGGGTCTTCATCCTTCTCGAACACGATGGCGTGCTCGGCCGTCGATCCGGCGAGCGGCCAGCGGAAGGCCGGATGCAGGCCGCAGGCATAGGGCAGGGGCTTGGCGTCGGTATTGGTGACGATCAGATGATTGTCGAGCCCGCCCTTGCGCAGTTGAAACTCCACCTCGAAGCGAAAGGCGAAGGGGTAGAGCGCATGGGTTTCGGCGTCGTCGAGCAGCACGAGCCGCAGATAATCGGCGCGCCGCTCGGCGATCTCGAAGCGCTTCTTCCAGGCGAAGCCGTGCAGGGCGAGCGGATAGGTCTTGCCCTCGACGGTGACTTTGCCGTCTCGCGTCCAGCCGACGACCGGAAAGAGGATGGGCGCGGTCTGGTCCCAGATTTTGGGGTCTTTGGCCCAGATCATGTCGACCCCTTCCGCCCGCCAGGCGGAGAGCTCGGCCCCGAAGGGCAGGATTTCGGCCGTATCGCCGTCGGCTTCGAGAAGAATCGCGTCGCTCATGGTCTTGGACCTTTACACGATTTGCGCCGCCACGGCGGGGCCGGGCGGCGCGCGCTTTTCTCAAAGAACAATCGAGGCGCGCGACGGGTTCGCGCGCCGCGGATCGACTAGAACTCTACCCACTCCTCCTCGGCCGTAGCCTTCAGCGCCAGATTGCCGTTGCTGCGCGGCGCGCTCGCGACGGCGCGGACTTGCGGCTTGGCGGGCGCCTGAGGCGCACGCGCGCCGTTGATTTTGAACTGGGAGGTCAGCGATTTCAGATTGCCGCTGAAACGCGCCAGATTCTGGCTCGTCGCATTGACCTCCTCGGCCATGGCGGCGTTCTGCTGGGTCACGCGGTCGATGTCGTGCACGGCGGTGTTGATCTCGCGCAGCACATTCGACTGCCCCTCGGCGCCGACCGCGATTTCATCGACGATGACGAGGATTTTTTTCACCTGATCGACGATCTGGCGCAGGGATTCGCCGGAGTTGTTGGCCAAAGTATTGCCGGTCGAGACCTTGGCGTTGGACTCCATGATCAGCTCTTTGATCTGCTTGGCGGCCTGCGTCGCGCGCTGAGCCAGGCTGCGCACTTCGGTCGCGACGACGGCGAAACCACGTCCGGCCTCGCCGGCGCGGGCGGCCTCGACGCCGGCGTTCAACGCCAGGAGATTCGTCTGGAAGGCGATTTCGTCGATGATGCCGATGATCTGGCTGATCTTTTCAGACGAGTGACTGATGTCGTCCATCGCGGTGATGACTTGGCGAACGATCTTCTCGCCATTTTCGGCGACGGCGCGGGCGCTCTGGACCACTTCGCGCGCATTGCCGGCGCCGTCGGCCGTTTCCCTGACCGCCTGGGTGAACTGGTCGACGCTGGCGGCCGTCTCAGCGAGCGTCGCCGCCTGGGTTTCGTTGCGGCGGGAGAGGTCGTTGATCGCGCTCAGGATTTCCTGGGCGCTGGCGTCCATCGTGTCGGCGGTCTCGATCACGCCGACCATCGTGGCGTTGAGACGCTCGACGGCGAGGTTGAATGTGCGTCGAAGCTCCTCATAGTCCTTGATAAACTCCTTCTCCAATCTGTACCGGAGGTCGCCCTCGGAGAGCTTCGTCATTCCGGCAGCATATTCTTTGAAGAAGAAGTCCCGGTTTTCGATATACCACTTCGCGCCGTTCTCACGGTCCTTGGCCTGCTCGGCGGCTTTGGCCTTTTGGGTCTGCGCTTCGGCTTCCGCGGTCCGCATCCCGTCGACCACGGATTTGAAATAGGCGACCGACGCGCTCATTTGGCCGATCTCGTCCTGCCGCTCCGCATAGGGCGGCTCTTCCGCCGTCTCGCCCTTTTCCATCGCCGCCATATAGGCGGTAAGGCGGGCCACGGGCTCGGCGAGCCGCTTGCCGGCAAAAAGGCAGAGCGCGGCGACGGCGCCGATATTCACCGCAACCAGTGAAAGGCCGGCGCCCAGCAACCAGTAGCTGCTGACAGCCGCGCTTTCGGCGCCGAATTTCAGCAAGAGATAGAAGCCGACGGCTGTCGCAACCGAAATCACGGAAGCGACAATTGATCCGGCCCACAATATCGTACGAGTGATCGACGATTTCATTTTTTGGCTCGCAAAGGGACGTTTGCGTCGGCGGAACGGCCGCAAACAAGCGCAGGGAAGCGCGACGACGTTGTGAGACGATCGGCGCGCGGGGCTTTTTCGGCCCGGATGTCATTCAGGGCTATTGCGAGGCGGCGTCATGCCTTTGGAGGTCGGTCATCGCCGCGTAAAAATGCGGCGGAGCTCCAACTCGCAATTGCGACAATTTGAAGCAGGAAGATTGAGAAAACCCTAAGCGCCATCTGGCAAAAGCGTAACAAAAGCTTGGCTTTTTGGCCAAAAGCTGCAAAAGCGCCGCCATGAGGTTAGACTGGCCTTGGCCTTTGCACAGGCAAGCGTCGAACTCATTTCAACAAGACGGCAATATGTCCCAAACACTTGCGCCCGCCTTCCTCGGCGTCGAGCGCTCGATTCTCGGCCGGCCGTGGCGGGCGCGGCTCGATCCCGCGGGCGAGGCGATGGCGTTGGCCCTGGCGCAGGCCGAGGGCCTCGACAACCTCCTCGCGCGCATTCTCGCCGGCCGCGGCGTCGGCGTGTCGGAGGCGGCCCGCTATCTCGACCCGAGCTTGCGGGATTTGATGCCGGACCCCTCCACGCTGACCGAGATGGACGCCGCCGTCGAGCGCATGGCCCGCGCCATCGAGACCGGCGAGCAGATCGCCATTTTTGGCGATTACGACGTCGACGGCGCCTGTTCCTCGGCCTTGCTCATCGACTATTGGCGGGCCGCCGGGGCGCCGGAGCCTTTCCTCCACATCCCCGATCGCATCTTCGAGGGCTATGGGCCGAACGCCGAGGCCATCCGCGCGCTCGCCGAACGTGGCGCGACGCTGCTCGTCACCGTCGATTGCGGCACGGTCTCGCATGAGCCCTTCCAGGTCGCTCGCGCGCTTGGCCTCGACGTGATCGTCCTCGACCACCATCAGGCGCCGCCGGACTTGCCGCAAGCCATCGTCGTGAACCCGAACCGTCAGGACGATCTCTCCGGCCAAGGGGGGCTGTGCGCGGCGGGCGTGGTGTTTCTCGCCCTGGCCGGCCTCTCCCGGCTCCTGCGCGGGCGCGGCTGGTGGGGCGCGGCGCGCCCCGCGCCCGATCTTCTCGCGGCGCTCGATCTCGTCGCGCTGGCGACCGTGGCGGACGTCGCGCCGCTTTCGGGCTTGAACAGGGCTTTTGTCGCCAAGGGCCTTCAGGTCATGCGCAACCGCGCCCGCCCGGGTCTCGCGGCGCTGATGGACGCCGCTCGAATGGATGGTCCGCCGCGCGCCTATCACCTCGGCTTCGCGCTCGGTCCGAGGATCAACGCCGGCGGCCGCATCGGCGACGCCGGGCTCGGCGCGCGGCTTTTGACTCTCTCCGACACGATCGAGGCGGCGCATATTGCGCGCGAGCTGGACCGCTTGAACGCCGAGCGGCAGGGCATAGAAAAGCAGGCGTTGGAGGAGGCCATCGCCCAGGCCGAGCTGCAATTCCATAAGTCGAATCGACTGAGCTGTCTCGTCGTCGAGGGATCGGACTGGCATCCGGGCGTCGTCGGCCTGGTCGCCGCGCGCTTGAAAGAACGCTTCAACATCCCCTCATTCGCATTTGCTCTTAATGGCGAAACGGGATCAGGCTCAGGTAGAAGCTTAAATGGCGTCGACATCGGCAAGACGGTTCGCCGCGCCGTCGATCTCGGTCTCGCCGTCAAAGGCGGCGGCCACGCCATGGCGGCCGGGGTCACGCTTCTCAAAGACAAACTAGACGATTTCCGCGCCTTTTTAAACGACGCTCTCGCCGACGCCGTTGACTCGGCGCGCGGCGCCGACGCTCTCGTCATCGACGGCGTCATCGCGGGGCGGGGCGTCAGCCTCGATCTCTTGCGCAGGGTGGAGCGGGCCGGCCCATTCGGGCAGGGCAATCCAGAACCTGTTTTCGCCCTCGCCGAACAGCGGCTGGTCGACGCCGCGATCGTCGGGGAGAACCATGTTCGCGCCAGACTGCGCTCGGGAGACGGCGTCGCGGTCGACGCCATCGCATTCCGGGTCGTCGGCTCGCCGCTGGGCGACGCGGTGCTGCGGGGGCGGGGGGAGCTTTTCCATGTCGCCGGCCGGCTGTCGCCCAATCAGTTCCGGGGCGTGGAACGGGTCGAAACCCGAATAATCGACGTCGCCAGAGCATAAGTGGGAGTCCGGCCGAGGTGTGGCTTCGCCGCCACAGGCTGTCTCAAAACAGACAGGGAGGGGCCTGCAAGTGTGCATGGCCCCATTTTCGCCCCGATCCCGCCCCCAACTCGCCGCCGCTCAATCTTGTCGTTAACGGCAAGTTCAAATTTAAGGGAGAAACTCCCGACGATCGCAACGTATGGCGAATCAACGTCATGCGCGCCGTTTCGAGAAACGCCTGCGGGCGCTGTCGAAGGGGCGATCAGTCGGGAGACGCGGCTGCCGCCGTCGCTCCCGGGAAGGACCATTCCAATGCGATCTGCCGCGTTTCGGGAGCATGGGCGTTTGTTGATGAAGTTCCAGCCGACAGTCGGCTCCCTGCGCAGATCGCTTCTCCTGCTCTCATTCGCGGCCCTGGCTGGCTGCTCCTCCACCAGCTCGCCGCGCTACGCCGGCGGCGTCGGTTCGAGCGGCGTCGATCCCCGCTATGGGGTGCGGCCGAGCCCGCGAGTCGTTGCAGATGGCGAGGAGGTTCCGAAAGGCGGCGGCAATTATATGGTCGGCAAACCCTATAAGATCGCCGGCCAGACTTATTATCCGAGCGAAAGGCCCTTGGCCGCCGTCGGCACGGCCTCCTGGTATGGCTCGGACTTTCACGGCCGCCGCACGGCCAATGGCGAGGTCTTCGACCGCGAATCGATCTCGGCCGCCCATCCGACCATGCCGCTGCCGAGCTACGCCCGCGTCACCAATCTCAAGAACATGCGCTCGATCGTGGTGCGCGTGAACGATCGCGGTCCCTATCACGGCGGCCGCGTCATGGATGTTTCGCAACGCGTCGCCGAGGCGCTCGATTTCCGCTCGGTCGGCACGGCGCGGGTGAAGGTGGAATGGGTCGGCAAGGCCGATCTCGCCGGCGACGACGACGCGCGGCTCCTCGCCACGCTGCGCGACGACAGGCAGCCGGCCACCCTCGATGGCGGCGCTCCGATCATGGTCGCCTCGAAGCAGGAGCCGGTTCGTTCAGCGGCGCTCGTTCAACGCGAGCCGGAGCCAGTCCGCCCGGTCGTCAATGACGCCCCTGTCTCTCCTGCGACCGGGGAAAGTGCGGAGATGATGGCTTATGCCCCGGACGCCCGTCCGGAGCCGTTGCCCGAGACACAGACGGCGTCACGATACGAACAATCTGCGAGCGACGCCCAAGGCGCGCCGAATCTGACGGACGGCGGTTCGGTATCCTCCATTCATGGGGTCAAAACAGCGGCTCCCTCGGAGGACAGGATGAAAGCCTTCCAGGCCGCGCCCCTGCCGCCCGTGCGGCCGGCCTCCTTCAGCCGCGATCATGCCTTAGCTCCCGTGCCGCCGATGCGCCAGGCCCTGAACTGAGCCGCGATGGCTAAGTACGCTGCTCGCGTTGCTTTTTAGAGATCGAAGGATCATTCTCCGCCTTGCGTCGCGCAGCCGCTGCGACATTTTTTATGAGCGGAGGGAGCGTTGCTCATACGCCCATTCAGACTGCTGATCGCGATCTTTTTTCTATTGGCCGGCGCCGTTTCGGCCGCCTGGGCGCAGCCTTTTCAAACCAGCGCCCCGCAAGCGATCCTCATAGACGCGGACACCAACACCGTCCTGTTCGAGAAGGGCGCTGACGACTATGTGACGCCCGCCTCGACGGTCAAAATCCTCACCGCCGAGATGATTTTCCACGAGCTGACCGAAGGGCGCCTGAGGCTCGGCGACGAAATGCAGGTTTCCGAATACGCCTGGCGCAACGGCGGCGCGCCGGCCGGCGGTTCGGCCATGTTTTTGAAGGTCAATAGCCGCGCGAGCGTCGAGAATCTGCTCCGTGGGCTCGTCGTCGACTCGGGCAATGACGCCGCGCTCGTGCTGGCGGAAGGCGTCGCGGGCAATGAGGAAGCTTTCGTCATGCGCATGAACAAGCGCGCGGCGGAGCTGGGCCTCGTGAAATCCCGTTTCGGCAATCCCTGGGGCAAGGCGAGCGACGATCAGAAAGTCACCGCCCGCGAGATGGCCAAGCTCGCCCTCTACGTCATCAAGACCTACCCCGATTTCTACAAATATTTCGGCGAGAAGGAGTTCACCTGGAACAATATCCGCCAACAGAACCGCAATCCGCTGCTGACGATGAGCATCGGCGCCGACGGGCTGAAGACGGGCAATATCGAGAAGAACGACTTCGGCCTGGTTGGATCGGCCGTCGAGGACGGCCGCCGCCTCATCGTCGCCGTCTATGGCGCCAAAACCGCCAAGGAGCGCGCCGAGGAAGCGCGCAAGCTTCTCCAATGGGGCTTTCGCAACTTCGAGGCAAAAGACCTGTTCAAGGCCGGCGAGGCGGTCGGTTCGGCTCAGGTCTATGGCGGCACGAAGGGGTCGATCGAGCTGGTGTCGAAGACCGACGTGAAAGTGTTGCTGCCGCGCAGCTCCAGCGAAAAGCTTTCGGGCAAGATCGTCTATGAGGGGCCGGTGATCGCGCCTGTCGAAGCCGGGCAAAGGATCGGCAAGCTGGAAATCAAGCGCGGCTCGACCGTGATTCTGGAGCAGCCGCTCGAGGCGGCGGAGGCGATCGACCAAGGGTCGCTGCCCGGCCGCGCATTCGACGCGGTTTACGAGTATGCTGCTGGCAAGATTCACGAGAAGCTGTCGGCCAGGAAATGACGGGCGCCGAAAAAGGCCGGTTCATTACATTCGAAGGCGGGGAGGGCGTCGGCAAATCGACGCAGCTCACGCGCCTCGCCGAGCATTTGCGCGGCTGCGGGATCGAAACCGTGACCACGCGCGAACCCGGCGGCACGCCCAAGGCCGAGACCCTGCGACAAATATTGCTCTCGGGACGCGCCGCGCCCTTGGGGACGCTGGCCGAGGCCGCGCTGTTCGCCGCCGCGCGCATCGACCATGTCGACAGGCTGATTGCGCCCGCGCTGTCGCGTGGAGCCTGGGTGCTGTGCGATCGTTTCGCCGATTCGACCCGCGCCTATCAGGGCGCGCGCGGCGGCGTGGAGCGGCAGGTTTTGTCTTTGTTGGAAAAGGCGGCGGTGGGAGAGCTGAAACCCGACCTTACCGTCATTCTCGATCTGGCGCCGGAGGAAGGCCTCGCCCGTGCGGCGATCAGGCGCGAGGCCGCGGGCCTGCGCGTCGACCGCTTCGAGGCGGAGGACGACGGGTTTCACGAGGGATTGCGCCGCGCTTTCCTGGACATCGCCGCCGACGAGCCCGAGCGCTGCTGCGTCGTCAACGCCGCTTTGCCGGCCGATGAGGTGGCGCGCGCCATACGCCAGCTCGTCGACGCCCGCTTCCTCGAAGCGCAGGCCCACGCCGCTCAATGAGCAAGGAGCCGGCGGGCCCGCCCGAAAGCGATCGTTTCGACGACGCGCCGCAGCCGCGCGAGACGCTGGCGCTCTTCGGCCATGCGCGCGCCGAGCAGGAGCTGCTCGACGCCTATCGGAGCAACCGTCTCGCGCAAGCCTGGATCATCGGCGGCCCGGAGGGCGTCGGAAAGGCGACGCTCGCCTGGCGCTTTGCGCGCTTCCTGCTCGCCCATCCGGACCCGGCGGCCGCTGAGGCGCAGGGCGCGCGTAGCCTCGACGTGCCGGCCGATCACCCGGCCGCGCGGCGCGTGGCGACCATGGCGCTCGCCGACATCTTCCTGCTGCGCCGCGAGTGGAACGAAAAGACCAAGAAGCATTTCACCGAGATCCGCGTCGACGACGTCCGCGACATCACGCGGTCCTTCCATCAGGGCTCGGGCACGGGCGGCTGGCGCGTCGCCATCATCGACTGCGCCGATGATCTGAACCGCAGCGCCGCCAACGCGCTTCTGAAGCTCATCGAGGAGCCGCCGGAGCGTTCGCTGTTCTTGTTGGTGGCCCATCAGCCCGGCCGCATTCTGCCGACGATCCGCTCGCGCTGCCGCAAACTGATGCTCTCCGCGCTGACGCAGGAAGAAACTATCGCGGCGGTGGAGGCGCTGGGCGCGCCCTGGAGCGATGCGCCCAAGGCCGACATCGCGGCCGCCGCCGCCCGAGCGGAAGGGTCGGTGCGCGAGACGCTACGGCTTCTGGGCGGCGACGCCATGGTTTTCGACACGAGCGTCGCGCGATTGCTGCAACGCCTGCCGCAGGTGGATTGGCTGGGCGTGCATTTTCTCGCCGACAAGCTCACCGGCCGCGACAATGAAGCCGCCTACGAGACTTTCATGCGCGCCTTGGAGCGCCACCTCGATTCCCGCGTGCGGGCGCTCTCTCAAAGCGGCGCGCCGGCCGCGCGGCTGATCGGCTACGCCCGCGCCTGGGACGAGATAAGGGACCTCGCCCGCGAGACTGAGGTGTTCAACTTCGACAAGCGGGCGATGGTGCTGGGGATTTTCGAGCGGCTCGCGGCGGCGGAGGGGGTGAGGTGACGGCTAGGCGTGGATATGATTTCTCTCGGGGCGAGCACGGTAGATTTTTTCGGCCAGGTGCAGAACTCTTGCCGCCTGTTCATTTGTGGGGGGAGAAGTCCGAGCCTTAAGGGCGGTGCGGCGCGAGCTCAGGACCGCGCGCCTTCAGGCGCGCAAATTCAAGCGAGCCTGAAGGCTCGCGGTCCGGGCGTGGCTTGAGCCCCCTCATTCTCGCCCTCGCGTCGAGCTTGGCTCCCCGGCTTCCTCCAGCAGGCGTAACACAACGGCCGGATCGCGCGGAAATCCCGCCCTTATCCACTCCGCCTGGAGAGCCTTCAACGTCGCGCCGAGCTCGCGCCCCGGGGCGACGCCGCGGGCGATGAGGTCGGCGCCCGCGATGGGAAAGACGGGGGCGGGAGTCTCGTCGAGATATTTCGCCGCCTCTAGCCAATCTCCATCGTCGGGCTCGGCGCGGCTCTCGGTGAAAGCCAGCGCCAGCGCATCCCCCGCCGCCCGGCCGCCGGCCAGAAAGAGCATCTCGCGCAGATGCGAGACCGGCGGCGGCCGGTCGATCCCGTGCAAGGCCGAAAGCGTCCGGGCGGCGGCTACCAGCCGGACGTGTTCGTCATTCGAGAGCCGCAGCCGCGCGCGCAGGCGGTCGGCGTCTTCCACCGTCAGCACGGAAAAGGCGGCGAGGCGCAGCACCGCGTCGGGCTTCTTGCCGCGCGCCGCCTCGAAGGCGGCGAGCCGGGCGAGCCGCGCCGGATAGCCCATGCCGAGCAGCACCTCGATGATCCCGGCATGGGACATGGCGCCCATGACCTCGGGCGCGCGCCGCGCCGGGAGAAGCTTGATGATCTCCGCGCGGATGCGCTCGCGCGAGAGTCGCGCGAGATTTTCGCGGGCGATAATCGACTCGTGCAGGCCAGCCCGGTCGAAGCCGCCTTCGCCATGCGAGGCGTTGAAGCGGAAGAAACGCAAAACGCGCAGATAATCCTCGCGGATGCGCGTCGCCGCGTCGCCGATGAAGCGGATGCGCTTGGCGGCGATGTCCGCGAGCCCCCCCGTATAATCGTGAAGCTTGCCGTCGGGCGTGAGCGACAGCGCGTTCACCGTGAAGTCGCGGCGGCGCGCATCCTGTTCGAAATCGCCGCCGAAGCGCACGATGGCGTAACGGCCGTCGGTCTCGACGTCCTCGCGCAGCGTCGTCACCTCGAAAGGCGTTCCGGCGACGATGATCGTCACCGTGCCATGCTCTATGCCGGTCGGCACGCCTTTCAATCCGGCGTCTCGCGCCGCTTTGAGCACCGCTTCGGGCAAAGCCGTCGTGGCGAGGTCGACCTCATGGGGGTGGAGGCCGAAGAGCGCGTCGCGCACGGCGCCGCCGACGACGCGCGTCTCGGCCCCGGTTTTGGCGAGCGCGGCGAAGAGCGTCGCGAGGCGCGGATCGTCGAGAAGTCGCGCGACCCCTTTCATTGGAACTGGCCCGGGACGAGCCTGCCGTTTTCGACATGGGCCGGGACATAGGCGCCCTGTTGACGCCCGGTGAGGCCCAGGGTCAGCATCCCGGCGATGGCCGTTATGAGCCCCGCGATCGTCAGCAGCGACAGGACGCGCCCGTGCCAAAGCTCGGCGACGAAGGGCCAGCGCCTTTGCAGGAGATGAAAGCCCACATAAGCCACAAAGGGCGTCAAAAAGAGCAGGGCGGTCTGAAGCGCGATGCGCCACATGGGCGAGGGGCCTTTATCGAAAACTGCGGATGTGTCTTAGCATTTTGGTCGCGCTTTCCGTCATTGCGAGCGAAGCGAAGCAATCCAGCGCGGCGGCTGTGGCTCCTGGATTGCTTCGTCGCTACGCTCCTCGCAATGACGATATAGCGGGCTTAGGTGGGTCTTACTGTTCAGTGCTTATCTAGCGGCGGCAGATCGAGGTGCTGCTCCACGCGCCGCATTCGCGCTTCGAGTTCGCTGATGATGACGCCGTGGCCGACGACGGAAGAGTGATAGTCCACAACGGCGCGGCGGAGGCCCACGATCTGGTCGCTAAGCCGCTTTTCAATGGTCAGAAAATCTGACGCCACGTCCGCGCGCAGAGAGTTGATCTCGGAATGGAGATCATCACGGACGCTACGAATTTCCGTGCGAAGGCCATCGCGGATACCGTGCATCTCCGAGCGCATATCCCCCATCTCGCCGCGCATCTCGCGCAGGAGTTGCAAAACCAGGTTTTCGGGTTCGTCGGCCAATGCTCACTCCGCGCCGCTTGGCTGGCTGCCGTCGCTTTCCTCTTTTAGCGCACCCCGGCAGGCGCGTGAAGGCGGCGGCGGCGCCGCTCGAGCGCGGCTATTTCTGCGGCGGCCTGCTTCGCCACAATTCGCGCGCGTTTGACGGCGAGACTGTCTAGCGTCCAAAATCGCGGAAGAGGGACGCCTCCCGCGAAGATTGTTGCGCCCTGGACTGATGCATTCGCGGGCGCCGATCCCTATCTTCTTGGCAAACGTGGCAGATGGACCCCCTCGCGCCCATGAACTCAATCAATGTTGCGCCGCTCGAAACCGCCGTCGCCGAATCGGCTGAGCGGGCGCTGGATCATATCGGGCGCGCCCGCGCCGCCATCGGCGCCGTCATTTTCGGACAGGACGAGGTGGTGGAGCAGGCGCTCGTCACCATTCTTGCCGGCGGCCACGGCCTGCTCGTCGGCGTGCCGGGCCTCGCCAAGACGAAGCTCGTCGAGACGCTCGGCAAGGTGCTGGGCCTCGCCGAGCAGCGCGTGCAGTTCACGCCGGACCTTCTGCCCGCCGACATCATCGGCTCCGAAGTGCTGGAGGAGGGCGCCGACCGCACCCGTTCCTTCCGCTTCATCAAGGGCCCGATCTTCGCGCAGCTTCTCATGGCGGACGAGATCAACCGCGCCTCGCCCCGCACGCAATCGGCGCTGCTGCAGGCGATGCAGGAGCATCATGTCAGCGTCGCCGGCAAGCGCTATGACCTGCCGCGGCCTTTCCATGTGCTCGCCACGCAAAACCCGCTGGAGCAGGAAGGCACCTATCCGCTGCCCGAAGCCCAGCTCGACCGCTTCCTGCTGCAGATCGACGTGCATTACCCGGACCGCGCCAGCGAGCGCCGCGTGCTGCTGGAGACGACTGGCGACAAATCCGCCGAGGCTGTTCAGGCGCTCGACGCCGAGGAGCTGATGGCGACGCAGCGCCTCGTGCGGCGTCTGCCCGTCGGCGACAAGGTGGTGGACGCCATCCTCGATCTCGTGCGCGCCGCGCGCCCGGGCGAGGGTCATCCGGAGATCGCGCCGCATGTCGCCTGGGGGCCGGGCCCGCGCGCCGCGCAGGCGCTGATGCTCGCAACCCGCGCCCGCGCGCTCGCGACGGGACGCTTGGCGCCGTCGCTCGACGACGTCGCGGCCCTGGCGGCGCCGGTGCTGCGTCACCGCATGGCGCTGAATTTCGCCGCGCGGCGCGAGACGACTGTCGCGGAGCTGATCGATAAGCTCGTGTCGCGGATCGGCTGATGGCCTCTCTGCAGTCCTGCCGTCATTGCGAGGAGCGGCGCGACGAAGCAATCCAGGGCCGCCATCGCCGCTCTGGAGTGCTTCGCTTCGCTCGCAATGACGGGCGCATCGGATCGGGGGCATAATGCTGCGCCCCATTGAGACCCGCGCCTACGACCCCGCCGCCCGCACGCAGATCGACGGCGCCGTCGCGGCCGACCTCGCCGCGCGCCTGCCGCGCCTCGTCAATCGCGCCCATGAGATTGCCGCGAGCGTCGCCTATGGCGTCCACGGCCGCAAGCGCGCCGGGCAGGGCGAGACCTTCTGGCAATATCGCCCCTTCACCAATGGCGAGGCGGCGCATCGCATCGACTGGCGCCGCTCGGCGCGCGGCGACCAGCTCTATGTGCGCGAGCGCGAGTGGGAGGCGGCGCACGACTATTTCCTCTGGATGGACTGCTCGCCCTCCATGGCTTTCGTGTCTTCGCTCGCCCAGGACGATAAGCTTTCACGCGGCGTCACGCTCGGCCTGGCGCTGGCGGATGTGCTGGTGAAGGGTGGAGAGCGCGTCGCCGCTTTGGGGCTCACGGCGCCTATCTCCGCCCGTGACGTGATCGACCGCCTGTTGCGCGCGCTCTACGACGGCGCCGCAGATATTTCCCGCGACGAGCTCCCGCCCGAGGCCGCCTTGCGCCCGCGGGCGCGCGTCGTGCTCATCTCGGATTTTCTGTGCGACCTCGACGCGCTTTCCGCGCGGCTGCGGGGCTTCGCGGGCGCCGGCGCCTCGGGCGCGTTGCTGATGATCACCGACCCCAGCGAAGAGAGCTTTCCTTTCACGGGCGAGACCATGTTCCTCGACACGGACGGCGGCCCGGCCTTTCATGCGGGCGACGCGCGCAGCCTGCGGGCGGCCTACGCCAAGCGTTTCGACGCGCATCGTGAGGCGGTGCGCGAAGCGGCGCGCGCCAGCGGCTTTCTCTTTCTGCAGCATCACACCGACCGGCCTGCCGCCGAGGCGGCGCTCGCGCTCGCCATGGGTCTGCATGGCGTGGAGGAGACGCTATAATGGGCGGCTTCTCCTTCGCCGCGCCGCTGGCGCTGATCGGCCTCGCGAGCCTGCCGCTGATCTATTGGCTGTTGCGCGTCACGCCGCCGCGCCCACGCGAGATCGTCTTTCCGCCAACCAAAATTCTGCGCGAGCTGCGACGCGATGAAGAGACGCCGTCGAAGACGCCCCTTTGGCTTCTGCTCATGCGCCTCGGACTCGCGGCGGCGCTGATCCTCGCCATGGCGGGGCCGGTCTGGAGCCCGTCCGGGACCGTCGCGGCCATCTCCACGCCGACCCTCGTGGCGCTCGACGACAGCTGGGCTGCAGCCCCTTCCTGGGAGAAGCGCGTTGCGGCCGGAGCGGCCATCATCGAGAGCGCCGCGCGCGGCGGCGCGCCGGTCGCGGTGATGAGGCTTTCCGAGACCGCCGCGCCGAGCCTGTCCGAGGCGGGGCGCGCATTGGAGAAGCTGCGTTCCGAGCGGCCGAAGCCCTATTTTTCCAACCGCGCCGCTGCGGCCGACGCGCTGGCGGCTTTCGCCAAGGCAAATCCTAAGGCGCGGATCGTCTGGATCAGCGACGGTCTTGCCCAAGGCGAGGCGGGCGCTTTCGCCAAAGCGCTGAAGGCCGCCTCCGACGCGGGCGCCCGAGTCGAGGTTCTCACCGACGATCATGCGCCGCTGGCGCTCGCCGCGCCGACGAATGACGCCGCGACGCTCGGCGTCGACGCCTTGCGCGCCGACGCCTCCGGGCCCGCCGCCGCGACGGTCGTGGCCTATGACTCGCGAGGCCAGATCATCGGCCGCGCCGGCGTCGATTTCGGCGGGTCGCTGCGGGCGAAGGCGACGCTCGATTTGCCGGTCGAGCTGCGCAACGACGTGAGCCTATTGCGTATCGAGGGCGAAAATTCTGCCGGCGCCGTTGCGCTGCTCGACGCGCGTTCGAAAGTGCGCCGCGTCGCGGTTGCCGGCGGCGCCGGGCTCGACGAGGCGCAGCCCTTGCTCTCGCCGCTCTATTACCTCGAAAAGGCGCTCGCGCCTTTCGCACAGACCCGCGAAGCCCGGCCCGGCGTAACCGACCCCATCCAGGCGCTGCTCGCCGAGCGACCCAATGTCCTGGCGCTCGCCGACGTCGGTCTCGCGCCCGGCGAAACCTACGAGGCCTTGAGCCGCTTCGTCGAGGAGGGCGGCACGCTCATCCGCTTCGCCGGCCCGCGCCTCGCCAACGCCGCCGACGATCTGCTGCCCGTGCGCCTGCGCCGCAATGGCCGCGTTCTCGGGGGCGCGCTGTCCTGGGAGACGCCCAAGGCGCTAGCCGACTTCGATGCGGCCAGCCCCTTCTTCGGCCTGCCGGCTTCGAAGGATGTGAGCATCCAACGTCAGGTGCTGGCGGAGCCCGATCCCGGCCTTGCGCAAAAGAGCTGGGCGCGGCTCTCCGACGGCACGCCGCTTGTCACCGCCGAACGGCGCGGCAAGGGGCTGATCGTGCTCTTCCATGTCAACGCCGATACGAGCTGGTCGAACCTGCCGATTTCCGGGCTCTTCGTGGACATGCTCAAGCGCATCTGCGCCATGTCCGGCGAGTCCGCGCCCTTGCCCGGCGACGAGACGACGGCGACCGTCAGCGACCAGCGACTACTTGCGCCGATGAAGGCGCTCGACGGTTTCGGGACGCTCGGCGCGCCGGGGCCGAATGCTCAGGCCATTACGGCCGATTTCACAGGGGCTGCGAGCGCAGAGCATCCGCCGGGCCTTTACGGGGCCGGCGACGCTTCCGTGGCGCTGCAGACGCTGCGGGTGGAGGACGACATCTCTCGCTTCGACTTCGCGGCGGCGGGTCTCGCAACAAGCGTCCTTGCCTCCAGCGCGCCCATCGATTTTCGGGGTCCGCTGCTCGCCGCTGCGCTGCTCGCCTTCATTGCCGACGCCGTGATCGTTCTGGTTCTCTCCGGCAAGTTGCGCGTGAGGCCGCTGACGGCGGCGGCCGGCGCTATCGTCATTCTTCTGGCCCCCCTGCACACACGGGACGCGCGCGCCGAGAACGGCGCGAAGACGGTCGTCTCGCAGCGCGACAAGGAGGCGGCGCTGACGACGCGGCTCGCCTATGTCGTCTCGGGCGATACGAAGATCGACGAGGTGTCGCGTTCCGGCCTCGAAGCCCTCTCGAGGACGCTCGCCACGCGCACCTCCTTTTCGCCCGGCGATCCAATTGGCGTCGACCCGGCGAAGGACGAACTTGCCTTCTATCCCATGCTTTATTGGCCGGTGGTGGCGAGCGCGCCGCAGCCCGCGGCGAAGACCACCGCAAGGGTCGCCAACTATATGCGGCAGGGCGGCACCGTCGTCTTCGACACGCGCGACGCGCTCGCTCAGCGTCCCGGCGAGGCGCCGACGCCCGAGACGCAATGGCTGCGGGACTTCACCAAGGGGCTCGATATCCCCGAGCTGGAAGTGGTTCCGAGCGATCACGTCATCACCAAGACCTTCTATCTCCTCGACGGCTTCGTCGGCCGCTACGCCAGCGGCGAGACATGGGTCGAGGCGTTGCCGCCCGATCCGAAAGAGGGCGCCGCGCGGCCGGTTCGCGCCACCGACAGCGTCTCGGCGATCGTCATCACCTCGAACGATCTCGCGAGCGCTTGGGCGCAGGACAAGCGCGGCCAGCCACTCTTCCCGCTGACGCCCGGCGGCGCGCGGCAAAGGGAGCTGGCGCTGCGGGGCGGAGTCAATCTCGTGATGTATACGCTGACGGGAAATTATAAATCCGACCAGGTGCATGTGAGGGATTTGCTGGAGAGAATAGGCCAGTGACGCACGCTCTAGCCCCCTCCCTGTCCCTCCCCCGCTTCGCGGGAGAGGGGACGCTCACAACCAGCATTCACGCTTCTTCGATGAAAGCGACAATCTGCTCCCTCTCCCGCAAAGCGGGGGAGGGTTGGGGAGGGGGCGCATGAGCGACCTCAATCTCACCTTCGCGCCGCTGCTCCCCTGGTCGCTTCTCGCCGCCTTCGCGCTTCTCGGCGTCGCCGCGCTCGCCCTCGGCGCCATGGCCGGCCAGCGCGGAACCGCCCTGCGGGCGCTCGCGCTCGCGCTCGTCCTCGCCGCGCTGACCGACCCGTCACTCGTCACCGAAAAGCGCGATCCGCAAAAGACCGTGGTCGCGGTCGTCATCGACAAGAGCGAGAGCCAGAATTTCGGCGCCCGCGCGGCGCAGACCGAGGAAGCCCACAAGGCGCTCGACGCGGCGCTTGCGAAATTCGGCGACGTCGAGACGCGCTTCGTCACCGTCACCAACGACGCCAGCGGCAATGACGGCACCAAGCTTTTCGGCGCGCTGGAGCAGGCGCTCAAAGACGTGCCCCCGGAGCGCGTCGGCGGCGCCTTGCTCGTCACCGACGGCGTCGTGCACGACATCCCCACCAAGGCCGAGGCGCTCGGCTTCCGTGCGCCGATCCATGCGCTGATCACCGGCAAGGAGAAAGAGCGCGACCGCCGCATCGAGCTCGTCGAGGCGCCGCGCTTCGGCATCGTCGGCAAGGAGCAGACGATCCGCGCCCGCGTGGTCGACACGGGCGGCGACAATGCGCGCGCGCCCATCACCGTGCGGCGTGACGGCGAGAGCCTGCCGACCTACAGCCCTGTGCCGGGAGATATCGTCAATATCCCGGTGAAGATCGCGCATGGCGGCGCCAATATCGTCGAGCTGGAAGTTCCGCCCGCGCCGGGCGAGCTGACGCTCGCCGACAATAAGGCGGTCGTCTCCATCGAAGGCGTGCGCGACCGGGTCAAAGTGCTGCTCGTCTCCGGCGAGCCGCATCCGGGCGAACGTAGCTGGCGCAATCTTCTGCGCGCCGACGCCAATGTGGAGCTTGTCCACTTCACCATCCTGCGCCCGCCGGAAAAGTTAGATGTCACGCCGTCGAGCGAATTGTCGCTGATCGCCTTTCCGACGGCCGACCTCTTCGGGCGCAAGATCAACGAATTCGATCTCATCATCTTCGATCGCTATTCGAGCCAGACGCTGCTGCCCTCGGTCTATTTCGAGAATATCGCGCATTACGTCGAAAACGGCGGGGCGTTTCTTGCGGCGGTGGGGCCGGATTACGCCACGCTTCGCGGGCTTTATTATTCGCCGGTCTCGACCATCCTGCCGGCGCGGCCGGACGGCTCCTTGTTCGAAGAGGCGTTCAAGGCGCATATCAGCAAGGATGGCGAGAAGCATCCGGTGACGCGCGGCCTGCCCGGCGGCAGGAGCGAGCCGCCGCAATGGGGCGAATGGTTCCGCCAGATCGACGCCGATGTGCTGAAGGGAACGCCCATTCTCTCCGGCGCGCGCGACAAGCCGCTACTGGTGCTTTCGCATGAGGGCAAGGGCCGCGTGGCCCTGCTGCTCAGCGACCAGATCTGGCTCTGGGCGCGCGGCTATGAGGGCGGCGGCCCCAACGCCGACTTGATGCGCCGCCTCGCCCATTGGCTGATGAAGGAGCCCGACCTCGAAGAAGAGGCGCTGCGCGCCGAGGCGCGCGGCCGCGAGGTCACGGTCGAGCGCCAGACCTTGAAGGACGCCGCCGCGCCCGTGACCGCGACGGGGCCCTCGGGCGCGCAGGAGGTGATCACGCTGAAGCAAAGCGAGCCCGGCCTGTGGCGCGCGCGCTTCGACGCCAGGGAAATGGGCCTGTGGCGCTTCGAGAGCGACGGTCTGACCGCGCTCGTGAATGTCGGGCCGGCGAACCCGCGCGAGTTCCGCGAGGTGGCCTCGACGACCGAGAAGCTCGCGCCTTTGGCCGAGGCGACGGGCGGCACGGTGCGGCGTCTGAGCAAGACCTCCGACGATGTGACCATGCCGCGCCTCGTGGAGATGCGCGACGCGAGCCGCTATGGCGGGTCGGATTGGATCGGCGTCCGGCAGACGGGGGCGTCGACGCTCGTTGGCGTGGAAGTGGCGCCGCTGGGGCTCGGGCTTTGGGCGATGCTGGGGCTGCTGGGCGTGGTTGTGGCCGCTTGGGCATGGGAAGGCAAACGGGGCTGATTTCTACCTTCTACGGCCACTGGGGGCCGTCGATGGGCGATGAGGCAAGGCGCCAAAGAGGGCGCCTGCTCAAACCAACATCTCTAAATGCCGTATTGATCGAGAGTGGCGCCGGGCTCACATTTCGAGCGGGCTGAAGTTCGTTCCGCCGAAGAGGAGGATCAAACATGAAGCGCAGGCATATCCTTGGTCTCTTGATTGGCGCGTCTCTGGCGATCGGTTTCGAGCCCGTCGCGGAAGCAATGCCGGCGGCCACGCCCGGAATCGCCGCGGCTGTCGGCGTCTCCAATGGTCCGGTTGTGCAGGTGGTGACGCGCGCTGGCGTCGTGCATCGGTCGACGCGCCGCACGGCGCGGCGTGTGGAACGCCGTCACGCCTACTAAGCGAAGGACGCCTCGTCGCGCTTCGCCAACAAATGGGCGCGGTTCTGGCGGTTTGGGGCGGGGGCTTCTTAGCGGAAGCTTTCGACCTCCACATCCGTCTCCACTCGCGCCCCGCGACGCTCCAGCGTCAATCTTTTCCGCTCTCCCGGCGCGCCATGAAGCGCGGAGAGAACATTCTCCTTGCTCGCGCCGCGCGCCGCAACGCCGTCGACCGCCAGTAGCTCATCGCCGATCTCGACGCCCAGCGGCGCCTGCGGTCGAGACGCGGGTTGCGCCACGCCGCCAACGAGGTAGCGTTCTCCCTGGCGCACCAGCGTCACTGGCAGTTGGTCCAGCTCGGCCGCGTCTGGCGCCTTTTGCCGGCGCCAGTAGCTCATGCGGTTCGGATAATCGATCGTCAGCTCGAAATCGCGTAGCGCGTTGGCGCCCAGCCAGCCGATGACGGGCGCGGGCGCCGCCTTGCGCCAATTGTCCCAGAAGAGATCGCCGAAGGCGCTCTCGACAAAGCCGCCCAACACCGGGGCCGTGCCGAGAAACCCTAATCCGCTCAGCTCCACGCCGTCGCCAAGGCGCACGCTCGGGATGCGGAGCACGTCGCCCTCCTTCTCAAAGGCGAAGTCGACCATATTGGCGTTCGCCGCGCCGACGGCGCCATGGGCGCGCAGCCAATCGGGATGGCGGGCGAGCAGATTGCGCGCGACGTCGCCCCGCATCCAACTATAGCCGCCGCCGGCGTCGATCACGAGCGCGCGCGTCTCGCCGTCGATTTGGGCCTCGACGGCGGCGAGCCCCGTTTCCGCATTGAGCTGGATCGGAACGGGAGGGCCTTCCGGCCCCTTGGCGCCCGGCGCGTCCAGCGCAAAGAGGCGCCGGCCGTAATCGATGCGCAGGACATAATCCGTAAACATCCGCGCCGGCAGCATCGCCTCGACCCGCCGCGGCGCGAAGAGATGGTCGAAAGTCGGAACGCCGACGCCGCCGTCGCCATCCTTGACCTGATCCGCGCGCGCGTCGAAGGCGCGCTCGCCAATCCGGAGGCGTAAGGGCGCGCCGCGATCGAGACCAAGCTCGCGGTAAAGGTCAGAGGTTAGAACGGGCGCCGCCATGCCCATGTTGAACCAGGCGAGGGCTTTGCGCTCTTGGCCGTCCGGCGTTGTGGAGGCGACGTCGAGCAGAATGCGGCCCGCATCGAGGGTGAAGGGGACGCCTTCTCGCGGCGCCGGAGGTTTCTTGGCTGGCGCGGCGGCGGCTGACAGGGCAAGCGATAGAGCCGCGACGAGCGACGTAACGATGATGCGCATGCAATGCCTCTTTGAGAAATAAAGGGAGGGCGCTATCTGATCTTCTGGCGAAAAATGATTTCTATGAACGATAATTTTGGCGCTTGGACAAGCCGGGCGTTCGGAGCAACCCCACCCGCCGTCATTGCGAGGAGCGAAGCGACGAAGCAATCCAGAGCCACGTTGCGGCCCTGGATTGCTTCGCTGCGCTCGCAATGACGGCGGCCCCCTATCTGAAATAACTTCTGCGCCGCCACGTTTCAGCCTCGGCGACAAATCACGTAATCTCCTTCCATTCCCACCCAGGAGATTCGCCCTTGCCCCTCTATCGCGCCATCGGCCTCATGTCCGGCACCTCCATGGACGGCGTCGACGTCGCGCTCATCGAGACGGATGGCGACGCGAGCGTCTCCTTCGGGCCGACGGGCTTCTACGCCTATACGGACGCCGACCGCGCCTTGCTGCGCAATGCGCTGGCCGAGGCTGCGACGATGGACGATCGCGACGCGCGGCCGGGCGTGCTCGCCTTCGCCGAGCGCATGGTGACGGACCGACACGCCGAGGCGGTCGAGACCTTCCTGCGCGACAACGCCATTGACGCGGCCAGCGTGAACATCGTCGGCTTCCACGGCCAGACCGTGCTGCATCGGCCCAAGCAAAAGCTCACGATCCAGATCGGCGACGGACAGGCGCTCGCCGATCGGCTGGGCATAGATGTGGCGTACGACTTCCGCGCCGCCGACATTGCCGCCGGCGGCGAGGGTGCGCCGATCGTGCCGGTGTTTCATCGCGCGCTCGTGACGGCGGGCGGCATGAAGGGCGAGGTGGCCCTGCTCAATATCGGCGGGGTGGCCAATGTCACTTATGTCGCTGACGGCGAGCACCCCATCGCCTGCGACACGGGCCCCGGCAATGCGCTCATCGACGATCTCATGCTCCAGCGCACCGGCGCGCCGATCGACCGCCACGGCCATATGGCTGCGCGCGGGCGCGTGAACGAGGCCGCGCTGCTGCGCATGCTCGCCCATCCCTTCTTCGACCAGCCGCCGCCAAAGTCGCTCGACCGCAACGCCTTCGCGCTGGAGCCCATCGTAAAACTCTCGACGGAAGACGCCGCCGCGACTCTTACCGCCTTCACGGCGGCCTCGGTGCTGCGGCTCTTTCCGCATCTACCAAATCAGCCGCAATTGCTCATCGTCTGCGGCGGCGGCGCGCGCAATCCCATTCTGGTGCGCGAATTGGTGATGCGCCTGCCATGCAAGGTGACGACCGCCGACGCGGTCGGCTGGTCGGCCGACTCCATGGAGGCGCAGGGCTTCGGCTACCTCGCCGCGCGCGTTTTGGAGGGACTGCCGATTACTTTCCCCACGACGACCGGCGTCCCGCAGGCGTTGCGCGGCGGGCGCCTGGCGCGCGTTGGCGGGCGTTGATGCACGCGCCGGACATGGCGGATTAGACTCTTCTCGCAGAGGAGCTGGACTGCTGACAAAGTGGGGTGACGCCCCTCGTGCTTCGAGACGCCTGCTACGCAGGCCCCTCAGCATGAGGGGCTTCTACATCAGCGCCAGACACTTAGGCCTCATCCTGAGGAGCGAGCGAAGCTCGCGTCTCGAAGGACGAGGCCGCCTCGGAGGTTTGTCAATAAGTTGACTCTTCTCATAGAGGATCATGCTTTTTTCACCATTTTCCCTATAAGAAGGTGCACAGTTCTGTGCGCGAGGAATACGCGGATGAGCACGCCAGCCGACGCGCCGCCGACAAAGGCCGAATGGTTCGCGAGCAGACGCAGCGTCATTCTCGGGGGCATGGGCGCCATCGGGCTCGGCGTCGGCGCCGCCGTTGTCGAGCATGTCTGGAAGCGCAAGGATCTGACCGCGCGCTTCTTCAATCCTTTTTCGATCGGCAAATTCGATCTGCCGCCGGTGCCTGGCCTTGTCGACGCGGCGGGCCATCCGGTTCCCGGATTTTCGAGCGCCGATCTTTCCGGCAAGCGCTCGCTCCTCGTCATCTGGGCTTCCTGGTGCCCGACCTGCCGCGAGGAGCATAAGCATCTTGTCGCTCTGGCGAAGCGCAATCTCGCGCCCATCTACGGCGCGGACGTCAAGGACCCGCCGGCGCGGGCGAAATATTTTCTGGCGAAAAACGGCAATCCCTTCGTCGCCGTCGGCGCGGATGAGCACACCTATCTTCAACGCGCGCTCGCGGCGAAGGGCGTGCCTGCGACCTTTATCGTCGGTCCGGGGCCCGTGGTCGAATGGTCGACTTACGAGGGTCTCGATCCCGAGATCATCGAAAAGGAAATCGTGCCGCGGCTGACGGCGAAAGCGCCTTAGCGCGCCGCGTCATTGCGAGGAGCAAAGCGACGAAGCAATCCAGGGCCGCAGCGCGGCACTGGATTGCTTCGCTCCGCTCGCAATGACGAAATTAATCGCCCCGGGCCGGGATCAGAATGCGCGGCGGATTGTTGAGGCGCCGGTCGAGATAGGCGTCCACATGCGCGATCAGCGGCTCGACCTTGTTCTCGAAGAAGTGATTGGCGCCCTCGACCACGGCATGCTCGATGAGAATGCCCTTCTGCGTCTTGAGCTTCTCGATTAGGCCCGTGACTTCCTTCAGCGGCGCGACGCGGTCTTGGTCGCCGTGAATGAAGAGGCCAGAGGACGGGCAGGGGGCCAGGAACGAGAAGTCGAACCGATTTGCCGGCGGCGCGACGGAGATAAAGCCTTCGATCTCCGGACGGCGCATGAGCAACTGCATGCCGATCCAGGAGCCGAAGGAGACGCCGGCGATCCAGCAGGCGCGCGCCTCGGGGTTGACCGCCTGCGCCCAATCGAGCGCGGCCGCCGCGTCCGAGAGTTCGCCCGAGCCATGGTCGAAGGCGCCCTGCGAGCGTCCGACGCCGCGAAAGTTGAAGCGCAGCACGGAGAAGCCGCGCTCGGCGAAGGCGTAATAGAGGTGGTAGACGATCTGATTGTTCATCGTCCCGCCGAATTGCGGATGCGGGTGCAGGATGATGGCGATCGGCGCGCCGCGCGTGGCGGATTGATGGAAGCGGCCTTCGAGCCTGCCGGCGGGACCGGCGAAGATGACTTCGGGCATTTGAATTCCCTGTGGAAACTGGCTGGGGCGTTCTTAACACGCTTGACCGAGTGAAAAGCAAGGGAATTCGGCGCCTCGTGGCGTCTTCGCCTTGATTTCAACGCAGATCGGGAGAGGGGCTCGCGGCGCGGTGGGCGAGCGCTTAAATCTTTGTGCATGAACTGCGACCTCATGCGCGCCCGCGCGCCCCTTTTCTTTGCCATTGCGGCGCTGCTGCTTTGGTTCGCGGCGGGGAACTTTGCGCCCGCGCTCGACAGCTTCCGCCTCGCCGCGAGCAAGGATGATCCTGTCGCGCTCGCCGAGGCGCGGCTCGATCAGACGCTCACATCTATGCGCTTCGCCGCCGGCCTCGACGCGGCGCTCACCGCGCGGGATGAAGAGTTAGCGGAGAGCTTCATGGAGCTTGGGGCAAGGCGCGGATTTGCTGCGTCCCCGGAACAGCGCGCGCGCCTTTCCGAGCTTCACACGCGGGCAAGTGAGAGGGCAATCGAGGATTTCTCGGAAGGCTTCCTTCACGGCGCGCGCGACAATGGAGCCGGCTTCGCGGGGGCGCTGGCTGGCGACCTCACAGGCTACGGCGATCTGCGCGATCTTTGGAACGAGGCGAAAAAGCTGGACCGGAACGAGGAGCCGGATGCGCTTGTCGTCGGCCTCGCTGCAACGGGCCTGGCGCTTTCCGCCGCCACCTGGTCGAGCGTGGGCGCCTTGCTCCCGGCGCGCTATGGGCTGACCATGGTGAAAGGCGCGCAAAAGGCCGGGCGCCTGTCCGCGCCTCTCGCCAAGGCGCTGACCGCCGCAGCGGCGAAGGCCATTGACCGCGAGGCGCTTGCCGCAGGCGTCTCCGCCGGAGCGAAGCTCAATCTCGCCCTGGCGCGCGCCGCCGCCGCCAAGGTTGTCCGGCCCGGTGCGCTCGCCGGTTTCCGCGCGCTCGGCAAAGACGCCGCGACTCTCTTTCGCCGCGCTGGGGCAGGCGGGGTGAAGGACGCGCTCGCCGTAGCCGAAGACGCCGCAGAATTCGGCAAGGCGGCGAAGCTCGCGCAAGTAGAGGGCTCCGCGACGCGGGCGATTTTGGCGACGCTTGGTCGCGGGGCGCTGATCTTCGGCGGCCTCGCCGTGACTGCCGCAAACGCCGTCATGGGGGTGGCGGCTTCCCTGCTGGGGCTGGGGGTTCTAGCGCAGCGGTTCGGGTTCTGGCTCGGGCGGCGCCGACTGCTTTGGAATTAACTGCGATCTCACGGTCGTCTCGACCTGTAAGCGATGGAGAGTGGCGAGATTGCGCGCCCCGGCCCCTCCCGTCCGCGGCCGAGAGAGCGTAAATCAGCCTCATGTCCAAAAACCGCATCTATCTCGACCACAACGCCACCTCTCCCCTGCGCCCCGCCGCGCGGGCGGCGATGCTGGCGGCGATGGAGGGGCCGGGGAACGCTTCCTCGGTTCACGCCGAGGGTCGCGCGGCGAAGGCCGTGCTGGAGCAGGCGCGGGCGGCGATCGCCAAGGGGCTCGGAACGGCCCCCCGCAATGTCGCCTTCACGAGCGGCGCGACCGAGGCCGCCAATCTCGCCCTCACGCCCATGTTGCAGCGCGGCAGCGAAACGACGCCGATCGAGGTTCTGCTCGTCGGCGCCGGGGAGCATCCCGCGGTTTTGATGGGGCATCGTTTTCCTGCTCAGGCCGTCGAGCGGATCGCGCTGACGCCGGAGGGGGCGCTGTCGCTCGCCGCTCTGGAGGCGGCGCTGGCGCGCGCTCGCGGCAAGCGCGTCCTCGTCGCGCTTCAGGCGGTAAACAATGAAACGGGCGTGATTCAGCCGGTTTACGAGGCCGCTGAACAGGTCCATGCGGCGGGCGGCCTCCTCATTTGCGACGCAACCCAGGCGATTGGCAGAATAGAGACAACCTTCAAAAGCGCCGGCGCAGATTTTTTGTTCTTTTCCTCACATAAGCTCGGCGGTCCATTGGGGGCGGGGGCGCTTGCCGCGGCGCAAGATGGCCTCCACATATTGGATGCGCTGGTGAAGGGCGGCGGGCAGGAGTTCGGCCGCCGGGCCGGAACCGAGAATGTCCCTGCAATCGCTGGTTTCTCGGCGGCTTTCACGGCCGCGCTCCAAGGGGTCTCGAGCGAAAATACGCGTCTTGGCGCCCTGCGCGATGCGCTGGAGAGCCGGATCGCGGGGATTGTGGCGGATGTTCGCTTTTTCGGCAGAGGCGCGCATCGCGTCGGCAGCGTCAGCGCCTTCGCGATTCCGGGCATTCCGGCGCATACGCTGTTGATGGCGCTGGACCTTGCGGGCGTCGCCGTCTCCAGCGGCTCTGCCTGCTCTTCGGGCAAGGTCCGCGAGTCCCACGTCCTCGCGGCGATGAGGGCGCCCGAAAAAGAGGCGCTGCGCGCCAGCCTGGGTTGGTCTACGCGCCAAGAGGATGTAGAACAGTTTGGAATG
This sequence comes from Methylocystis sp. JR02, assembly GCF_030063565.1. Classification (NCBI taxonomy): domain Bacteria; kingdom Pseudomonadati; phylum Pseudomonadota; class Alphaproteobacteria; order Hyphomicrobiales; family Methylocystaceae; genus Methylocystis; species Methylocystis sp. JR02. The sequence goes on from NZ_JASIRC010000001.1 coordinate 960,996, forward strand.
GTTCTTGCGGAGGTCGTGGACCGTATCAGGTCGCGGCGTTCCGGCGCCTGAAAAAGGCTGGAACCGCATCGGCCGGCGGACCTTGAACCCGTCGTGGCGAGGAGAGAGAGAAGATGGCGGCTCGTCAGGAGACCGTTGCGCGCGTCGAGGAAATCGACGTCGACGCCTACAAGTATGGCTTTACGACGGAGATCGAGTCCGAGAAGGCCCCCAAGGGCCTGAGCGAAGACATCGTTCGCTTCATCTCCGCCAAGAAGAACGAACCCGAGTGGCTCACCGAATGGCGGCTGGAGGCGTATCGCCGCTGGCTGACCATGGAAGAGCCCAACTGGGCCCGGGTCCATTATCCGCCGATCGACTATCAGGACCTCTACTACTACGCCGCGCCGAAGTCGACGCCCGGGCCCAAGACGCTCGACGAGGTCGATCCGGAGCTGCTGCGCACCTATGAGAAGCTCGGCATTCCGCTCAAGGAGCAGGAAATCCTCGCGGGCGTCGAGACGCGCAAGGTCGCTGTGGACGCGGTCTTCGACTCGGTGTCGGTGGCGACCACCTTCAAAGAGGAGCTCGGCAAGGCGGGCGTGATCTTCTGCCCGATCTCCGAGGCCGTGAAGACGCATCCCGAGCTGGTGCGCCAATATCTTGGCTCCGTCGTGCCGGTGACCGACAATTTCTACGCAACGCTGAACAGCGCGGTCTTCTCGGACGGCTCCTTCGTCTATGTGCCGAAGGGCGTGCGCTGTCCGATGGAGCTTTCCACCTACTTCCGCATCAATGAGCAGAAGACGGGGCAGTTCGAGCGCACGCTGATCATCGCCGACGCGGGCTCTTATGTCAGCTATCTCGAAGGCTGCACGGCGCCCAAGCGCGACGAGAACCAGCTTCACGCGGCCGTTGTCGAGCTGGTGGCGCTCGACGACGCCGAGATCAAATATTCGACGGTGCAGAACTGGTATCCCGGCGACAGCGAGGGCAGGGGCGGCATTTACAACTTCGTCACCAAGCGCGGCGACTGCCGCGGCCGCAACTCGCATATTAGCTGGACGCAGGTGGAGACGGGCTCGGCGATCACCTGGAAATATCCGTCCTGCATTCTTCGCGGCGACGATAGCCAGGGCGAGTTCTATTCGATCGCGGTGTCGAACGGCCATCAGCAGGTCGACAGCGGCACCAAGATGATCCACTTGGGCCGCAACACCAAGAGCCGCATCGTCTCCAAGGGCATTTCGGCCGGCAAGTCGCAGAACACCTATCGCGGGCAGGTGTCCGCGCATCGCAAGGCGGAAGGCGCGCGCAACTTCACCCAATGCGACAGCCTGCTGGTCGGCCACGACTGCGGCGCGCATACGGTTCCCTATATCGAATCCAAGAACCCGAGCGCGCAGTTCGAGCATGAAGCGACGACCTCGAAGATCTCCGAGGACCAGCTCTTCTACGCTCAGCAGCGCGGGTTATCGGCGGAAGAGGCGACGGCGCTGATCGTGAACGGCTTCGTACGCGACGTGCTGCAGCAGCTTCCGATGGAATTCGCGGTCGAGGCGCAGAAGCTGATCTCGATCTCGCTGGAAGGGAGCGTGGGATGACGCCCCCCGACATCATCGCCGCGCACGTACATTCGTCCAGGCATGCGGCGGAACTCCACCACAGCGCGAAATGCGGCTGCTATCATTGTCTCGCAGTTTTCTCTCCGTCCGAAATCGCCGATTGGATTGATGACGGTGAAACTGCGCTCTGCCCGCGATGTGGCATTGATTCAGTTGTCGGCGAAAACTCGGGTTTTCCAATCGCCGACAGCGATTTCCTGGCCGCAATGAAAGCGCGCTGGTTTGAAGCGGCCGTCACGATACGGAGCGGGCAATGAGCGGACATGTCGTTTATCTCTCTCTCCCAGATGATCTGGCCGCCGAAATATCTGCCGCGGTCGGGCGCGGCGAATATGCGAGCGAGAGTGACGCGGTTCTCGGCGCGGTCGAGGAATGGCGCGCTCAGAGACAGGCTGATGCGATCGGCGTCGAGGAACTGCGGCGTCTCATCCAGGAAGGCGTCGAGAGCGGTCCCGGTCGTTTCGAAACTTTCGAAGACATCCGCGCGGAGGCGCGACGTCGTTTCCATGGCGCGTAAGCGCAAATGCAACTTCGCCGCTCCGCGCGAGCCGAACAGGATTTGATCGAGATATGGAACTTCATCGCCAAGGACAACGAGGCGGCTGCGGACCGGATCTTCGATCTGCTGGTCGCGAAATCGGAACTCGTCGCGCGCAACCCCGCGATCGGGCGCCTGCGCCAGGAACTTGGGGACAACATTCGCAGCACATTGGCGGGCTCCTGGGCCGTCTTCTACCGCGTGCATTCGGATCACGTCGAAATTCTTCGCTACCTGCATACGCGTCGCCGCATGCCGGAAACCCTGTAGCGCGCCTGCGCCCCTCCCCCTATTGGCAAGGACTCGCATAATGCTCGAGATCAAAAACCTTCACGTTTCGGTCGGCGACCGGAAAATTCTCAAGGGCCTCAACCTCACCGTGAAGGACGGCGAGGTCGCCGCCATCATGGGCCCGAACGGCACCGGCAAATCGACGCTCTCTTATGTGATCTCCGGCCGCGAGGGCTATGACATCACGGAAGGCGAAGTGCTGCTCGACGGCGAGAACATCCTCGATCTCGAGCCGCATGAGCGCGCCGCCAAGGGCATTTTCCTGGCTTTTCAATATCCGGTCGAAATCCCCGGCGTCGCCACCATGACCTTCCTCAAGGCCGCGATGAACGCCCAGCGTCGCCTGCGCGGCGAGCCGGAGCTGGAGACGCCGGAATTCATGAAGGCCGTGAAGGAGGCGTCCGCCAAGCTCGGCGTCAGCCAGGAGATGCTGCGCCGGCCGCTGAACTCCGGCTTCTCGGGCGGCGAGAAGAAGCGCATGGATATTCTGCAGATGGCGCTGCTTCAGCCGAAATTCGGCATTCTCGACGAGACCGACTCCGGCCTCGACATCGACGCGCTGCGCGTCGTCTCGGAAGGCGTCAATTCGCTGCGCTCGCCGCAGCGCTCCTTCCTGGTCATCACCCACTATCAACGCCTTCTCGATTACATCAAGCCGGACACAGTGCATGTGATGGCCAAGGGCGTCATCCAGCGCTCGGGCGGGCCGGAGCTGGCGCTCGAGCTCGAAGACCGCGGCTATCAGGAATATCTGGCTGAAGAGGCGGCGTAAGCCATGATCAAGCTCGCGACAGAAGCCGACACCGCTTTCTCCGCGCTCTTCGAAACGATGAAGAGCAAAGGCGCCGCCAGCCTGCGTCAGGCGGCCTGGGAAGCCTTCGCCGCCAAGGGCCTGCCGAACCGCCGCGTCGAGGCCTGGCATTACACCGACCTCAAGGCCGCGCTCGCCAAGCCCGCGCCGATCGCTCCCGCCCCGGCGGGCGCGGCGGTGCTGCCGGCCGCGGCTGGGACGGTGCGGCTCGTCACGCTCGACGGCGTGTTTCGGCCGGATCTGTCGGATCTCGCCTCGCTGCCGGAAGGCGTGAAGGTGCAGCCGCTGCGCGAGGCGCTGGCGCAGGGCGCGCCGGGCGTGATGGCGCTCGTCGCGAGCGACGACGTGCAAGCGCAAGACCCCATGGTCGCGATGAACGCGGCGTTGATGCAGGACGGCGTGATCCTGCGCATCGCCGCCGGCGTGACGCTGGCGCAGAAGATCGAACTGGCAAGCTATGTTTCCTCTCCGGAAGCGCAGTCGAGCTTCACCCGTTCGCTCATTATCCTGGGCAAGGACGCCAAGGCGACGATCGTCGAGACGGCCGGCGCGCTCACTGAGGCGCCCGCGCAGGATAATCAGACGCTCATCGTGAGGCTCGCCTCCGGCGCCACGCTCGATCTGGTCACGTTGGCTGCAGGGCAGGGCGACAAGCTCGTGCGCGTCATGAGCCTGCTCGCGCATCTCGACGAAGGCGCGAGCCTCAGCTCCTATGCGCTGATCGAAGGCGCGGGGCTGTTGCGCCGGCAAATCTTCGCCCGGCTCGACGGCGAGCGGGCGAAGGTCGCGCTCAATGGCGCGACGCTCGCGCGCGGGCGCCAGCATGCGGATACGACGCTCGTCGTCGATCACGCCTTCCCCAACGGCGAGAGCCGCGAAGCGTTCCGAAACATCATCGACGAGCAGGGAACCGGCGTCTTCCAGGGCAAGATCGTCGTGCGGCCGCATGCGCAGAAGACCGACGGCGTCATGCAGTCGAAAGCGATCCTGCTTTCCGACGGCGCGACCATGAACAACAAGCCGGAGCTCGAGATCTTCGCCGACGATGTCCAATGCGGCCATGGCGCCACATGCGGACGGCTCGACAAGGAGCAGCTTTTTTATCTCATGGCGCGCGGCATTCCGCGCTATGCGGCGGAATCGCTGCTCATCGAAGGCTTCGCCAACGAGGCTTTCGCAGGGCTCGAAGACGAGACGTTACGCGGCTATCTCGTCGAACGCATCTCCTCCTGGCTAGCGGCGAGATCCAAATGAATGAGCAGGCGCCCTTGAAACTTTATGACGTCGAGGCGGTCCGCGCGGATTTCCCGATCCTGGCCGAGCGGCCCTATGGCAAGCCGCTCGCCTATCTCGACAACGCCGCTTCGGCGCAGAAGCCGCGCGCGGTGATCGAGCGGCTGACGCATTTCTACGAGCATGAATACGCCAACGTCCATCGCGGCCTGCACTATCTCGCCAACGCCGCGACGGAAGGCTATGAGGGCGCCCGCGAGACCTTGCGGCGCTTCCTCAACGCGCCTTCGACGGAAGAGATCATCTTCACCCGCGGCGCGACCGAAGCGCTCAATCTCGTCGCCTCCTCCTATGGGCTCGCCCATATTGGCGAAGGCGACGAGATCATCGTCTCGCTGATGGAGCACCACTCCAATATCGTGCCCTGGCACTTCCTGCGGGAACGCAAGGGCGCGGTGATCAAATGGATCGTGCCGGACGACAATGGCGTCATCGATTTCGACGCTTTCGAGAAGATGATCACCGATCGCACGAAGATCGTTGCGATTACCCATATGTCGAACGTCGTCGCGGCTCCGACGCCGATCGCCGAAATCGCGCGCATCGCCCATGCCCATGGCGTGCCGGTCTGCGTGGACGGCTCACAGGGCGCGGTGCATCTCGATGTGGACGTTCAGGCGCTCGACGTCGATTTCTATATCGTCACCGGCCACAAGCTCTATGGGCCCACGGGCATCGGCGCCGTTTATGGCAAAAGGAAATGGCTCGAGAGCCTGCCGCCCTTCGCCGGCGGTGGCGAGATGATCGAAACCGTCACGCGCGATACGGTGACCTATAATGCGCCGCCGCATCGTTTCGAGGCCGGCACGCCGCCGATCGCTCAGGCCGTGGGCCTCGCCGCCGCGCTGGATTATATCGAGAGCATCGGCCGCGGCGCGATCCGCGCGCATGAGGCGCAGCTCACCGCTTACGCGCAGCAGCGTCTCTCGGAGATCGAGGGACTGCGCATCTTCGGCAATGCGCCCGACAAGGGGCCGATCGTCGCTTTCGAGATGGCGGCCGCCCATGCGCATGACGTCGCCACGATCATCGACCGCTCCGGCGTCGCGGTGCGCGCCGGCACGCATTGCGCTATGCCGCTGCTGTCGCATTTCGGCGTCACCTCGACCTGCCGCGCCTCCTTCGCGCTCTATAATACGCGTGACGAGGTAGATCGTTTGGCAGACGCTTTGCTTAAAGCTCAAAAACTTTTCGCGTGAGGAGGTTCTCGTGCTGATGAGCGAAGCTCTTAAAACAAGCGAAACGGAAAGCGTCGATCCTGTGGCTGCGGATGAGCGCACAACGAAAGCGGTAGCGGGCGACAGCCTCGCGGACGAAGTCGTCAAGGCGCTGAAGACGGTCTACGACCCTGAGATTCCGGCTGACATTTACGAGCTGGGACTCGTCTATCGGATCGACATTTCCGACGAAGGCGTGGTCGAAATCGACATGACGCTGACGGCGCCGGGCTGTCCCGTCGCCGGCGAAATGCCCATATGGGTCAAGAATGCGGTGAACACAGTGCCCGGCGTCAGCGACGTCAAGGTCAATCTCGTGTTCGACCCCCCGTGGGATCAGAGCCGCATGTCGGACGAGGCGCGCGTCACGCTCGACATGTTCTGAGTGGAATGCGCCAAGGCGGGCGCGGGATGTCATGTTTACGCCGCGGTTGAAACCAAAGGTTCTGGAGACAGCCGTCTACGTCGAAGATCTCGCGCGGGCCGGGCGCTTCTATGAGGAAACGCTCGGCCTCACGCCCATGGCGCAAGACAGCCGCATGTGGGCGCTCGATTGCGGTCCGGCAAGCGTGCTGCTGCTCTTCAAGCGCGGCGCAACCTTGGAGCCGGTGGATTTGCCGGGCGGGCGCATTCCGCCGCATGACGGATCGGGACCGGCGCATTTGGCCTTTGCCGTCGAAGCGGATGAAATTCCCGCATGGGAAAACCGCCTCGCCGAGCATGGCGTCGAGATTGAAGCGCGAATGCAATGGCCACGCGGCGGGATCAGCCTTTATTTCCGCGATCCCGACGACCACCTTGTAGAGCTTGCGAGCCCCGGTATCTGGGCGAACTATTGAGGATAAAGAGATGTCGGCACCGAGCGTGATGAATGTTAGCCCCGCCGCCGCCGAGCGCGTGCGCGGCCTATTGGCCAAATCCGAACCAGGCGTCGGGCTTCGTGTCTCGCTCGAGAAGAGCGGCTGCGCCGGCGTCGCCTATCGAATGGCGCTGACCGAGCCGGAGCCGGGCGATGAGGTGATCGATTTCGACGGCGGCCGCGTCATCGTCGACTCGAAGGCCGTGCTTTATCTGCTCGGGACGACGATGGACGTGAAGACCACGCAATTCGAGTCGTCTTTCGTTTTCGAAAATCCCAATCAGACCTCCGCCTGCGGCTGTGGCGAGAGCGTCGAGTTGAAAGAGGCGGACCCCTCCAGCCTCGCCCCAACGGCGTAACGGCGGCTACACGCTTCATTAACGCTGACAATGCGTTTGCTTTTTCGCGCGACTGATAAATAGCGCTTTCTTCAACATCGACGGCCAAAGCTCCGGCAGTGCGTTTTATGCGTCCCGGAGCCGTCTCGATGTCCGTTTCCAAACCACCCGTCGTCGCGTCGAGCGTCGCCTTGTTCGCCGCACTGTCCCTGATCCCATCGCAGGGGCTCGCGCGCGACGGACGGCGCGTGGGCGAGGACGTGATTTACGAAATGGCGCCGATGGCGCCGAATTCGACGCAGGATATTATTTTCGAGATGGCGCCTTTGAAGCCGGTCAAGGGCGCCGCGCAGGCGTCCAAGCCAGCGCCGAAGCCTGCCGTGCAGCCGAGCCCCGCCGTCGCCGCGAAGCCGGAGCTGAAGCCGACCCTGGCGCCGGCCGCCGCTGTGCAAACGGCGCCCGCCCAGCCTGTCCAGGCTCCGGTCGCAGAGGCGGCAAAGCCTGCAACGCCGTCCGTGGCCGAGCACGCTGTCGCGCCGCAACCCACGCAGGCGGCCGGCGAGCAGCCGGCCCCGGCCGCCCAGGAAGCCGCCGCGCCCGAGCCGGTGGTCGCGCAAGCGCCGACGATCGTAGAGCCGGCGCCGATCGGCCCGCCGATCATGATCCTGAACCCGCCGCGCAAGAGCATCGCCGCCTTGAGCGCGCCGCCCGCCGCCTTCGACCAGAAGGCGATCGACCTGCAAGGCGGCGCCGCGGCTCCCGCGCTTGTCCCGAGCCTCGATCCAACGGTGCACGAGGAGCCGCCGCTTGCCGCCCAAGCGCCCGCGCCGGAAACCGCGGATGCCGGAGTGGCGATCCAGACTCCAGAGGCCGCCGCGCCTGCCGAGGAGGCAGAGAACGCCGGTCAGGGCGCCGAGACGCCGCCGCAGGACGATCTCGAAGCCCGCGTCGGCGCCATCGTTGCCGAGGGCGTCGTCGGCCCCGCGCAGGTGCGCCTCGCCGACCGGGCGACACTGTGGCTGCCGGCAGGCCGTATCTTCCTTCCGCCCGAAGCCGCCAAAAAGCTCGCCAAGGAAGCGGGGCTCGAATGGCGCGCCGGCATCCAAGGGATGATCGCGCCTACTGGCGGTGGATTGGAGTGGCTGGCGCCGGTAGAACTCGTGGAGGACGGCTACATCAAGACCGGCGCGCCCGAGTCGTTGCAGGCTGACGGGGTGCTCGCGGCCTTCCAGGCGAGCCTCCCAGAGATCAACGCCCAACGCGCGCGGGCCGGCGAGCCGCCCGTGACGCTCGACGGCTGGCTCACGCCGCCGGCGCTTGACGCCAAGGGCCGCTTGTCCGCCTGCGCGAATATTTCCACCCCGAATAGTCAGAACGGGCAGGACGGCTTCTTCAATTGCGAGGCCTGGGCGCTCGGGCGCAATGGCGCGATCAAGGTCGGCCTGGCCGATGGCGGCGAGATGGCCGAGCGCCTGAAGAACGAAGCCGCCGCGCTGGCCGAGACGATCGTCTTCGATCACGGCGCGACCTATGAGGAATTCGACGCCGCGACCGACCCCGTCGCGCCCTATACGGCGGCCGATCTCCTGACGCGCGACGTCGCGGCGAAGACGGTCAAGCCCGTCCTGGCGGCGGCGGAGGAGGGGGCTCCGGCCCCGTCGATCCTCGACCGCATTTCAGGCCTTCTCTATCCGGCGCTCTTCGGAGCAATCGCGCTCGGCCTCTATGTTTACCTGAAACGCCGCCGCGAAGAGGCCGGCAAAGAAGAAGCGCAACAACAGGAAGCGGAGTCCGCTCCCGCCGAAGCGCTTCACCCGGAAACGAGCGAACCGGCAAAACAGGCTCCCGCGTCGCTTCTCGCGCGTCTCTTGCCGTCGCTTCATGCGCGTTTTGCAAAGAAGACCGAGAGAGCGTTGGAGTCGGCTCCTGTTGGAGATTCGCGACTGAATTCCACCCTGAGCGCTCTCAAAAGCAGATTTGCAGGCCTTCTCGAGGCGAGAAAGCTTCAGAAATCGAAAGCCGCGCCGCGGGCTGACGCCGTATCAAGTGGCGTTCCGGAAGAAGAACCCGTATCGGCGCTCAAGAAGCTGGCCGCCCGGATGCGCCGCACAAGCGAGGAGGCGCCGCCTCCGCCGGTGAATGTCGCGCGCATCGTCAGGACGCCCCGGACGTCGGGAGGCGCGGCGGTTGCGGTGGCCGCCGAAGAATTCGTTGCGCCGTTGATCGTGGATCATGAGCCGGAAAAGGCGCCTGCGGAGGGCCTTCTGGAACCCGAACTGATCGAGCCGGGGCAGAACGGCGTGCAGATTGCCGAGCCGCAGCATGCCGTCGCCGAAATCGCGCCGGCCGCTTCGCAGATTGCGGCCGACGACGGCGGTTTTGGGCTTGTGGAGCCCGGGGCCGCGGAACCTGCGGCCATCGAGGCGGCGCGCGCGCGTCTCGCTACCGAAGAGTAATACTCTTTTCGTTTGAATAGCTCGCTTAGGGTCATGTCATTCCCGGCGGGCTGAAAGCCCGACCGGGAATGAAGAGCCGCAAAAGCGCTGGTTCTGCTCTGGATTCCCGATCGCTCGCTGCGCGAGCGTCGGGAATGACAGCAACCAATTTTGCGATCGCGCATAATAGGCTTTCTCGGCCCGGCTGCCCCTATGGTCGGGCTTTTCGGTCTTGGGGGCTTTCCGCCCTGATTGCCTCGCAGTTTCAATTTTCTGAGAGTATTCCCTTCTCCCTGCGCAAGCTAAACGCGTCTTCCGCCTGGATTTTGCGGGGGATATCTAATAAGATATTGGTTTAGAAGGATGTTTTCTGCCCGCCGCGGCTGGCGCGGGCGGCTCGAATCGCCTATAGGAGTAGCCTGTACCTATAATTTGGGATTGGCGCGCCCTTGGCCGACGACGACACGAAAAAAGACGACTCCGAAAAGTCCGACATCAGGCCGGTTTCCATCGCCGACGAGATGAAGCGCAGCTATCTCGATTACGCGATGAGCGTGATCGTGAGCCGCGCCCTGCCGGACGTTCGCGACGGCCTGAAACCCGTGCATCGTCGCATTATGTTCTCGATGCACGAGAACGGCCATACGCCGGACAAGCCATACGTGAAGTCGGCGCGCATCGTCGGCGATGTCATGGGTAAATATCACCCGCATGGCGACGCCGCGATCTATGACGCGCTGGTGCGCATGGCGCAGCCCTTTTCGATGCGGCTCATGCTCATCGACGGGCAGGGCAATTTCGGCTCGGTCGACAACGACCCGCCGGCGGCGATGCGTTACACCGAGTCGCGTCTCGCCAAGCCCGCCCTCGCGCTGCTCGAGGACATCGACGAAGGCACAGTCGACTTCCAGCCGAATTACGACGGCAAGGAGCACGAGCCGACGGTCCTGCCGGCGCGCTTCCCGAACCTTCTCGTCAACGGCGCCGGCGGCATCGCCGTCGGCATGGCGACGAACATTCCGCCGCATAATCTCGGCGAGGTCATCGACGCCTGCATCGCGCTGATCGACAGGCCGGACATGACGGTCGCCGAGCTGATGGAGATCGTGCCCGGCCCGGACTTCCCGACCGCCGCGACGATCCTCGGGCGCGGCGGCATCCGCAACGCCTATGCGACGGGGCGCGGCTCCATCATCATGCGCGCCAAGGCGGAGATCGAGACGCTGCGCAAGGAGCGCGAGGCGATCATCTTCACCGAAATTCCCTATCAGGTGAACAAGGCGGCGCTGATCGAGCGCATTGCGGAGCTGGTCAAGGAAAAGAAGATCGAGGGCATCTCGGATCTGCGCGACGAGTCCGACCGCGAGGGCATGCGCATCGTCGTGGAGCTGAAGCGCGAGGCGGTCGCCGACGTCGTGCTGAACCAGCTCTGGCGCCACACCGCGCTGCAGTCGAGCTTCGCGGTGAATATGATCGCGCTGAACGGCGGCCGGCCGGAGCTGCTGACGCTCCATGACGTGCTGCGCGCCTTCGTGGATTTCCGCGAGACGGTCGTCACGCGCCGCACCAAGTTCCGCCTGAACAAGGCGCGCGACAACGCCCATTTGCAGGTCGGCCTCGCCATTGCTGTGGCGAATATCGACGAAGTCATCCGCCTCATCCGCACCTCGCCCGACGCGGCCGCCGCGCGCGAAGCCTTGATGGCGCGCGACTGGCCGGCGAAGGATATGGCGCCGCTCGTCGCGCTCATCGCGGACCCGCGCCACAAGCTCGCGGATGACGGCACGATCCGCCTGTCGGAAGCGCAGGCCCGCGCCATTCTCGATCTGCGCCTGCAGCGCCTCACGGCGCTCGGCCGCGAGGAAATCGCGGAAGCGCTCAACAAGCTCGCCGCCGAGATCGCGGAATTTCTCGAAATCCTCGGCTCGCGCGAAAAGCTCTTCGGCATCGTCAAGGATGAGATGCTGGCGGTGAAGGAGGCCTACGCCACCCCGCGCCGCACGCAGATCGTCGACGCCGACAGCGACGTTGAGGACGAAGACCTCATCGCCCGCGAGGATATGGTCGTCACCGTCTCGCACGCCGGCTACATCAAGCGCGTGCCGCTCTCGACCTATCGCGCGCAAAGGCGCGGCGGCAAGGGCCGCTCCGGCATGCAGATGAAGGAGGAGGATTTCGTCCACCGCCTCTTCGTCGCCAATACGCATACGCCGGTGTTGTTCTTCTCCTCGCGCGGCAAGGCCTATAAGGAAAAGGTCTGGCGGCTGCCGCTGGCGGCCCCGCAGGCGCGCGGCAAGGCGCTCGTCAATATGCTGCCGCTGGAGCCGGGCGAGCGCATCACCACCATCATGCCGCTGCCCGAGGATGAATCGAGCTGGGAGACGCTCGACGCCATCTTCGCGACGACCGGCGGCACGGTGCGCCGAAACAAGCTCTCGGACTTCTGCGAGGTGCGCCGCAACGGCCTGATCGCGATGAAGCTCGATGAGGGCGAGGCGATCGTCGATGTCGCCACGGCGACGGAAGCCGACGACATTCTGCTCACCACGCGCGACGGCCAATGCATCCGCTTCGCCGTGCCGGAAGTGCGCGTCTTCCAGGGCCGCACCTCCATGGGCGTGCGCGGCGTGGCGCTCGCCCAGGGCGATCGCGTGATCTCGCTCTCGATCCTGAAGCACTTCGAGGCGACGCCCGACGAGCGCTCGTCCTATCTCAAGAAGGCGAGCGCCCTGCGCCGCCGCATGGGCGAGGATGTCGCGCCGGACGCCGGCGCCGACATGGAGGAGGCGGCGGGCGCCGTCGAGCTCTCCGACGAGCGCTTCGCCGCCATGCAGGCGGCCGAGCAGATCATTCTGACGGTCTCGGAAAACGGCTACGGCAAGCGCACGTCTTCCTACGAGTACCGCATCACCGGGCGCGGCGGCAAAGGCATCGTCGCCATGGCGGTGAATGCACGGAACGGCAAGCTCGTCGCCTCATTCCCCGTGGGGCAGGACGACGAGATCATGCTCGTCACCGATGGCGGCCAGTTGATCCGTTGCCCGGTGGAAGGCATCCGCATCGCAGGGCGCGGCACGCAGGGCGTGATCGTGTTCAACACCGCTGCGGATGAGCGTGTGGTGTCGGTGGAGCATATTGGGGATGTGGGTGAGGATGATGACGGGGGTGAGGGGGCGGAGGAGTAATCCTCGGGATAGACACACTGCTTCCCCTTGCTCAGGTTCCTGTTTTGTTCAAAATCTCTGACGGACTCATCTGGCGGAGTAACGATGATGCAAGATTTTGATGTGGCCGAGGAGGCGACTGTTTTTCTCGGAAGTGGCAGGGCCGCACTTTCGGGAGGCCAGCTTATCTTTGGGGAACCCGAAATCCCGATGCCGACATTCGGAGACGCAGTTCTATATGTGATGGAGTTGTCACTCGAAGAACGGTTGAATGGGTTTCGAGTAGAAACAAAAAGTGGCAAGTTCTTCACCACAGAAGAGATCTCCGAAATCGCAGAGATCATCGCACTTCAAAAAACAAGCTAGGAGCCGATCTTTCCGGCCTGAGGTTCGGTGCCGAGCGAAAAGGCTTATTGTTTGATTGGCCCACTGGCGTGCAAGTTTGACATTACGGCCCGCGGGGACTTCGTTCACTAAGCAAAAGATGCGTTCAAGCCGACGCCGAATTTACGGCACCTTCATAGGCGTTGGCGCGTCCAAAGGGCGGCGACTTCCTCGTCAGACGCAAACTCGCCACGCCGCGCCTGAGCTAAGCCTTCTTCCAGCGCCGCAATCGTTTCGGCGTCCAAGGGCGCTGGATGGGCGCCCGCTTCAATGGCGTCGAGGATGAGCATGGCCATTGCGTTCTGCTCGGCGGCAGGGAGGTCGCGGACTTTGTCGATCGCTTTTTCGAGAAGTCTGGTCATGCTTGTCGCTCGACCTCCAGGTTACGCCGGCTAATATAGCGCCCCGTACGCCCTTTGAGAGCCGGTTCAACCAGCCGGTTCGGCGACGCTCTGCGCAGCCACCACGGCGGCGCTCTTCTCCTCCTGGGCGCGCGCCATCTCCCTTGCCACCACATATTGATGCCGCGCCTTCAGCGCGCTGATGCTCAGCCAGGCCGCGACGCCGACGCCGATGCAATGGGCGAAGAGCAGGCTGAAATTCACCAGCAGGACGAAAACGTCGAGCGCGCGGATGATCTTGCTGGGATCGGTGATGGCGATTCCCGGCGGTTGCGACACCGTCTTGCCGATGAGCAGCGCGACGCTCAATCCGACGCCGATGAAAGAAAGCAGCGCGCCTACGACATTGACGAAGCCGCCCGCGCCGACGAACCAGAAGGCCATGCGCCTTTCATGCGCCAGATAGCGTTCGGGACGGCTGCGGATGGCGGCGGCGGCGTTCATGTCGCGATAGCCGAACAGGATCGACAGCAGCATGATCGCCAGAGCCGCCGACGCCCAATAGATGGCTTCGCCGAAATTCGAGCCGCCGGGGCTCACGCTATGGCCCGCAAAGGCGAAGGCCAGCAACAGCGCCGACACGACGCCGAGAAAGAGCTGCACCCAAAAGGCCGTGGCGCCGAAGAAGCGAAAGCTCTGTGCGAGCCCGTCTGCGATCATCGCTGCAATACTCGCCGGCGCCGGCGGCTCGAGCGCCTTGTCGGAGGCGGGCGAAAGCCGGTCGAAAAGCGCGAAAGCCGCGTAAAGGACGGCGAGGGCGCCAAAGGCATAGGCGGCGATTATATGCGCGAGTTGAGCATGCTCCGCCGCCTGGGGCGCGCCCGTATCCCAGAAGGGCAGTGGGTATTCCCAAAAGAAAATCTGCTCGCCCCGAGAGATCGCCGCGAGCGCCCCGGCCACGGCGGCCGCGACGAAGGCAAGATAGATTGACTGCCTCAGCCAGAAGCCGATCATGCGCCGCGCATTGCGCGGCCCGCCGCTCTCGACCATCAGATAAAGGGTGACGCCGATCAGGATTTGAGCGACGAGAAGAAGCGCCGCCGTGAGCCCCAGCGATATGTGCAACTCTGTAAGGTACGCGCGCGTCGCGGCCTCTAACTGCGCATGCTCGCGAACCGCGCCGACGCCGAGCGCTGCGGCGCCGATCAGGAGAAAAACCCAAAAAACCAACACTGGCAAAAAATTGCGCCTCGGATCGGAGCCCATCGGACATCTCCATTCGGCGGGCTCGCGACGCGTGTTCGCAGCCTTCCGCGCTGCAATATAGCCCAAGCGCCGCCTTGCGTCCCTGCGCCAAAGGGTCCGCGCCGGCGCCTCCCTCTGCTCATTCGAACTCGATTATCCATGCGCCGAAGTAGATGGCGGCGATGGCGTTTCGTCCCGGCGGCAGGGCTCCAATCCGGGTTAACGGGCCGGCGTGTTCCCGCGTCATGGCCGCGCTTGTCGCGGCCATCCGCGCCGCGCCAATGCGAAAAAGCTGAAAACATGAGCGGGAGCAACGCCGCTTCTTCTCCCCGCGCGTCGCAAAGTCCTGGCGTGGATGCCCGCGACAAGCGCGGGCATGACGCGGCTGCGTCGGGTTTATTAACCTGGATTGCGCGCCCTGATCCCGACGGCGCCCCCTTGCTCTTGGCCTTGTAACCCCGTAAAAGCCCGCCGCGCGCGGGCGGATGACCCGCCCAATCGGAACGGGACAATGGCCAAGGAAAAATTCTCTCGCACCAAGCCGCACTGCAACATCGGGACGATCGGGCACGTCGACCACGGCAAGACGTCTTTGACGGCGGCGATCACCAAGGTTCTGGCGGAGACGGGCGGGGCGACGTTCACGGCCTACGACCAGATCGACAAGGCTCCGGAAGAGAAGGCGCGCGGCATCACCATTTCGACGGCGCACGTCGAATATGAGACGCAGAACCGCCACTACGCTCACGTCGACTGCCCCGGCCACGCCGACTATGTGAAGAACATGATCACCGGCGCGGCGCAGATGGACGGCGCGATCCTCGTCTGCTCCGCCGCCGACGGCCCGATGCCGCAGACCCGCGAGCACATTCTGCTCGCCCGTCAGGTCGGCGTGCCGGCGCTCGTCGTGTTCCTCAACAAGGTCGATATGGTCGACGATCCGGAGCTGCTCGAGCTCGTCGAGCTCGAAGTCCGCGAGCTGCTCTCGAAGTATGACTTCCCCGGCGACGACATTCCGATCGTCAAGGGCTCCGCTCTGTGCGCTCTCGAGAACAAGAATCCCGAGATCGGCCATGACGCGATCCTTAAGCTGATGCAGGAAGTCGACCGCTACATCCCGCAGCCGGAGCGTCCGAAGGATCAGCCCTTCCTGATGCCGGTCGAGGACGTGTTCTCGATCTCGGGCCGCGGCACGGTGGTGACGGGCCGCATCGAGCGCGGCGTTGTGAAGGTCGGCGAGGAAGTCGAGATCGTCGGCATCCGTCCGACGACCAAGACGACGGTGACCGGCGTCGAAATGTTCCGCAAGCTGCTCGATCAGGGCGAGGCGGGCGACAACGTCGGCTGCCTGCTGCGCGGCACGAAGCGCGAGGACGTCGAGCGCGGCCAGGTTCTGTGCAAGCCGGGTTCGGTGAAGCCGCATACGAAGTTCAAGGCTGAGGCGTATATCCTCACCAAGGAAGAAGGCGGCCGTCATACGCCGTTCTTCACCAACTATCGTCCGCAGTTCTACTTCCGCACGACGGACGTGACCGGCATTGTGACGCTCCCCGAGGGCGTCGAGATGGTGATGCCGGGCGACAACGTCACGATGGAAGTGGCTCTGATCGTTCCGGTCGCCATGGAAGAGAAGCTGCGCTTCGCTATCCGCGAAGGCGGCCGCACGGTTGGCGCGGGCGTCGTCGCTTCGATCATCGAGTAATTGAGCGGATCTGGACCGCGAGCCTTCTGGCTCGCAGTCTTGGTCGAGCGAGCCTGAAGGCTCTCGGTCCAAGAGCCGGGTTTGCAAGAATAAGAAAGCCCCGCGGCGCGCGCCGTGGGGCTTTTTTTATCGGACCGGCGGCGCCGTGTATCAGGCGGCGAGGTCTTCGCCCAGCGGGGCCCACGGCGCCTGATAATCATCGTCCTCGATGTCGCTCTGAGAAATTTCCAGCGCCGCGGCGACGGCCGAAATGCCGATTTCGCGGTAGAGCCGCGCCAGAAGATCGTGAGGATGCCCGCCGGACTGGGACGGGGCGGGTTGGGCCGATGATGTATCCGACATGGCGACTTCCTCTATACGCGAACGCTTTTACGGTGGACCGAGCGCCGAGACTGTCGCTGTTTTGATTTAAAGACTCGCTAAAGGCCCAGCGTTTCGCGACAAAAGAGCAATCGTTGCATTCGGCGATGTTTTGGTTGAAAAATGCGGCGCCCGCCCGCTGGCGAAACTCATGCGAGAATATTTGCCAATATGCGTCGAACGCTCCCGCCCGAGCCGTGGTCGCAAGCCGCTTTATGGAGTCGCGACGTCGCGCTCTTTGCGGCGACGGTGGCGCTGCTCGCGGTGCTGCTTGCACGGCTGAGCATTATCGCGCCGGCCTCGGCGCTCGCCGCCTTCGGCGCCGCTGTGGCGCTGGCCTTGGTGGCGCTGCTTCTGGTCGGCGCCGCGAGCGTTGTCATCTGGCGGACGGGAAGGCGCGGCGTCGGGTCGGCGGTCGGCGGCGGGATGCTGGCGCTGCTCACGCTCGCTTATCCCGCCTATCTCGCCTTCGAGGCGGTGCGGCTGCCGGTGCTGTCCGACATTTCCACCGACACCGCCAATCCGCCCTATTTCTCGCTGTCGCGCGCCGCCTATGAAGCGCGCAAGGGTTTCCAGCCGAAAGGCTTGCCCGCGAAGGCGCGCGAGGCGCAGCGGCCCGCCTATCCGGACGTCGAGCCGATCGTCGTCGATCTCGACGCCGACGAGGCTTTTGCGCTGGTGCTGAAAACGGCGAAAGCCGTCGGCTGGAAGGTCGTCGACCAGCGCCCGCCGGGCGGGCGAACCGGGGAAGGGCACGCGGATTTCCTCGACAAGACGCCGATCATGGGCTTCGACGAGGACATCACGATCAGGCTCAAGCCATTGCCGGGGCAGACGCGCATCGATTTGCGCTCGGCCTCGCGCTACGGCCGGCACGATTTCGGCGCCAACGCCGCGCGGATTGTCGCATTCGCCGAAGAGCTGCAAACGCAATTGGACGCGCGATAGTCCAATCGGACCGCGCGCCTTCAGGCGCGCCTATCAACAAGCGCGCCTGAAGGCGCGCGGTCCGATTTACTCGTTTTTGAACGACGACTCTGGTATGGTCCTGCTCGTTCTCCAGTTAACGGGTAGGAGGCCGAGAACAGCCCATGGCCAATGAAGGCGACGGCGCGAGCGCGGTTCACAGCGTTCCCAACTTCACCCGTGAGGAAGAGCTTCACGCGCTTCGCGAGATGCTGCTGATTCGCCGCTTCGAGGAGAAGGCGGGCCAGCTCTACGGCATGGGCGTCATCGCCGGCTTCTGCCATCTCTATATCGGCCAGGAGGCGGTGGTCGTCGGCGCCAAAATGGCGGCGCGCGACGGCGATCAGTTCACCACGAGCTATCGCGATCACGGCCATATGCTCGCCAGCGGCATGGACGCCAAGGGCGTCATGGCGGAGCTCGCGGGCAAGAGGGGCGGCTATTCCAAGGGGAAGGGCGGCTCCATGCATATGTTCTCGCAGGAGAAGAATTTCTTCGGCGGGCATGGCATCGTCGGCGCGCCGGCGCCGATCGGCGCGGGCGTCGCCCTCGCCAACGCCTATCGCGGCGACGGCAAAGTGTCGCTGACCTTTTTCGGCGAAGGCGCGGCCAATCAGGGCCAGGTCTATGAGGCCTTCAACATGGCGGCGCTGTGGAAGCTGCCGGCGCTGTTCATCGTCGAGAACAATCGCTACGCCATGGGCACGTCCCTCAAGCGCGCCGCCGCCCAGACCGACTTCGCCATGCGCGGCGCCGCCTTCGGCATCCCGGGCCACCAGCTCGACGGCATGGACGTTCGCGCCGTGCGCGCCGCGACCGCCGAGGCGTTGGAATGGTGCCGTTCGGGGAAGGGGCCGTATCTTCTCGAGGCCCAGACCTATCGCTATCGCGGCCACTCCATGTCCGATCCCGCGAAATACCGCTCCAAGGAAGAAGTGCAGAAGATGCGCGAGGAGCATGATCCGATCGAGCAGGTGCGCCTGCGCCTGCTGGCAGACGGCGTCGCCGAGGACGAGCTCAAGAAGATCGACGCGGGCGTTCGCAAGATTGTCGCCGATGCGGCGGATTTTGCCACGAGCGACAAGGAGCCGGATCCATCCGAGCTTTATACGGACGTGCTGGCGGGAGCCTGAAGTTTTATGTGCTTGATGTTTTCCCCCTCCCTGTCCCTCCCCCGCAAGCGGGAGAGGGAACGCTCACGATCGGCAGCCTCGATGAAGGCGACAATTTGCTCCCTCTCCCGCGAAGCGGGGGAGGGTTGGGGAGGGGGCTTCGCGCAATGACCATCAACGTCCTCATGCCCGCCCTCTCTCCCACGATGGAGCAGGGCAAGCTCGCCAAATGGCTGAAAAACGAAGGCGATGAAGTCAAGGCGGGCGACGTCATCGCCGAGATCGAGACCGACAAAGCGACCATGGAGGTCGAGGCTGTCGACGAGGGCGTGCTGGCGCGCATTCTCGTGCCGGGCGGCACGGAGAATGTCGCCGTCAATACGCCGATCGCTGTGATCGCCGGCGAAGGCGAGGACGCTTCCGCGGTCGAAGCGCCGCCCGCCGCCAAGGCGCCCCCGCCGCCCACCGCGCCTCAGGACGAAGCCGGCGAGGCCAATAAGGCGCGCCTGGAGGCCGCGGCGCAGGCTGCTGCGCCGCAAGCCAAGCCCGTAAGCGTCGCCGCGCCGCCGGCCGTTTCCGCTGCGCCGGAAGTGCCGGCGGGAACGACCATGATCCCCATGACGATGCGCGAAGCCTTGCGCGACGCCATGGCCGAAGAGATGCGGCGCGACCCGAACGTCTTCATCATGGGCGAGGAGGTTGCCGAATATCAGGGCGCCTATAAGGTGACGCAGGGCCTGCTACAGGAATTCGGCCCCATGCGCGTGCGCGATACGCCGATCACCGAATATGGCTTCGCGGGCATCGGCGTCGGCGCCGCTTTCGCGGGCCTGCGCCCCATCGTCGAGTTCATGACCTTCAATTTCTCGATGCAGGCCATCGACCATATCGTGAATTCGGCGGCGAAGACGCTTTATATGTCCGGCGGGCAGCTCCATTGCCCGATCGTCTTTCGCGGTCCCAATGGCGCCGCGGCGCGCGTCGGCGCGCAGCATAGCCAGGACTACGCCGCCTGGTATTCGCAGGTGCCGGGGCTCATCGTCATTTCGCCCTCCAACGCCAGCGACGCCAAGGGCCTGCTCAAGGCCGCCATCCGTAACGACAATCCGGTGATCTTTCTCGAGAATGAGATTCTCTACGGCAAGACCTCGGAAGTGCCGGCGCTGGAGGATTTCGTTCTGCCGATCGGCAAGGCGTGCATTGCGCGGCCGGGAACGGATGTGACGCTCGTCTCCTTCTCCATCGGCATGACTTACGCGCTGGGCGCCGCCGAGGCGCTGGCCAAGGACGGGATCGAGGCGGAGGTCATCGACCTGCGCACGCTACGGCCGATGGATACGCAAACGATCGTGGAGTCGGTGAAGAAGACGGGGCGCTGCGTCGCGATCGAAGAAGGCTGGCCGCAAGGCGGCGTGGCGTCCGAAATCGCCGCGCGTCTGCAAGAGGAAGCCTTCGACTATCTCGACGCGCCGATCGCGCGCGTCACCGGCAAGGACGTGCCCATGCCTTATGCGGGGAATTTGGAGAAGCTCGCGCTGCCGAGCGTGGCGGAAGTGGTGGCGGCGGCGAAGGCCGTTCTTTACCGGGCGTAGGAAACATCAAGCGCGCCTGAAGGCGCTCGGTCCCGGACCGCGAGCCTTCAGGCTCGCCAAATAATTACTCCGGCCAGAACTCCTCGGCCATTATCTCGTCAAAGGTCCAGGGACATTCGTGCGGAAACATCGCGTGGGGCAGGCCAGTTTCTGCAACCGCCTCGATGACCGCGCCTCTGAAGGTTCTCTGTAGCACGTCAGGGACCAGCGGCTTGAGACTCGGATTATCCCTGAGGTGATCGGACAGGTCCATTCTGAACCCTGATAGACGCCTCCCAGCTTGCCGTCCGCTTCATCGGTTGGAAGCGCCACTTCAGCAAATGAAGCATCAGCACCCTGAGGCGGCTGACGAGCTCGCGCTTTTCAGTCTTGCCCATGCTTTCAATCTCTTGCGCAATATGTTCGATATCGGCGTCGGCAAACTTGCCCGCGCGTAGCAATTCCGCCTGTTCGTGGGTCCAGGCGTAGAAATCATCGTCATGAAGTTGGGCGTTCGACACGCGCCTCTTTCCTCGCGGTGACGTTAACGGCTCAAGGATATAACATAGTAGCGTAGATGGTCTGCACAAAGGAATCACCACGGGGATCGACGGACATGAACATTGCGGCGCCGAACCTCTCCCATCCTCGCATCTTCGCTTCGCCCCTGGCGCGCCGTCTTGCGAAAGAAGCGGGACTCGATCTCTCGTCGCTAGCGGGTTCCGGACCGCATGGCCGCATCATCGAGCGCGACGTAAAAAGCGCGCTGTCAGGCGGCGCGCGCAAGGCGGCGGCCGAACCTATTTCCCTCTCCGAGGCGCCCTCGCTCGAGACGACCCGCAAGTTCTATGCAGCCGACTCCTACGAGGAAGTCCCCCATGACTCCATGCGCAAGGCCATCGCCCGGCGTCTTACGGAGTCGATCCAGACCGTCCCGCATTTCTACCTCGACGTCGATTGCGAGATCGACGCGCTCCTGCGCCTGCGCGAGGAGTTCAACGCGGCGGCGCCGAAGCGCGGCGATGGGTCGCCGGAATGGAAGACCTCGGTCAACGACTATATTGTGAAGGCGCTGGCGCTCGCTTTGCAGCGCGTGCCCGAGGCGAACGTCACCTTCACGCCCGAGGCGATGTTGAAGCACAAGGCTTCCGACATTGGCGTTGCGGTCGCCATTCCCGGCGGGCTCATCACGCCGATCATCCGAAACGCGCAGGCCAAAACAGTTCGTGAGATTTCGGACGAGGTCCGCGAGCTCGCCGGCCGCGCCCGCGAGCGGAAATTGAAGCCGCAGGAATATGAGGGCGGGGTCTCGGCCGTCTCCAACCTCGGCATGTATGGGATCAAGAATTTCTCGGCGGTGATCAACCCGCCGCAATCGACGATCCTGGCCGTCGGCAAGGGCGAGCAGCGGATGGTCGTGAAGAATGGCGCGCCAACGGTCGCCACCATCATGAGCGTGACGCTCTCCTGCGACCATCGCGCAGTGGACGGGGCGCTGGGCGCGGAGCTGCTGGCGGCTTTCAAAACGCTGATCGAGCAGCCGATGGGGTTGTTCGCGTGAGGCTTGCCTCCACGCTCACCTGTCCCCGCTGCGGACACGCTGAGACGCTCACTATGGCCGAAAACGCCTGTGTCGTCGTCTATGATTGCGCCGCCTGCGGCGCCCGGCTCACGCCGAAAGAGGGCGATTGCTGCGTCTTTTGCTCCTATGGCGACGTTCCTTGCCCGCCAATTCAGGCGGAACGTCATTGCTGCTCCAGCTCGCGCTAAATATCGCCGTGGACGCGCGCGCCATTTATCGGCATATCCTTGTTTAGACTTTCTCTAAACACTCAAGGAGCGGCCCGTGGCGACGGAAGCGGATATTCTCGAAGCGCTGGAAAACCTCTATGCGCCTGGCGGCATATCGCTGGCGCGGGCGGTGAGCGGCATCAATCTTTCCGGCGCGAAAGCCTTTGTCTCGCTCGCCGGCGATCCCGCAAAGCCCGAAGGCTGGGAGATCGCCCGCGCCAACGCCGAGAAGGCGATCAAAGCGGTGCCAGGCATCGAGGCGGCCGTCGTGACGCTCACCGCCGAGCGCGCCCCCGGCGCCGCGAAAGCCCACGACCATCACCACGACCACTCCCACGCCGCGCCGCCGCCCCCGCAGGCGCGCAAAGGCCTCGCGCCGGCTTTGGAGAAAATCCGCTATGTCGTCGTGGTCGCCTCCGGCAAGGGCGGCGTCGGCAAGTCGACGACCTCGGCTAATCTCGCGCTCGGTCTTGCGGCGCAGGGCTGGCGCGTCGGCCTTCTCGACGCCGACATCTATGGCCCCTCGGCGCCGCGCCTCTTCGGCCTGCATGACAAGCCCAAGGTCGAGAACGGCAAGCTCGTGCCGCTCGAAGCCTATGGCGTGAAGATCATGTCGATGGGCTTCCTCGTCGAGGAGAACACGCCCATGGTCTGGCGCGGGCCGATGGTGGCGCAGGCGCTGTCGCAATTGCTGGGGGAGGTGGCCTGGGGCGATCTCGACGCGCTCGTCGTCGACATGCCGCCGGGCACCGGCGACGTGCAGCTCACCATGGCGCAGCAGACGCCGATCGCCGGCGCGGTGATCGTCTCGACGCCGCAAGATCTGGCGCTGATCGATGCGCGCCGCGCGGTGGCCATGTTCCAGAAGGTCGAGGCGCCGATCCTCGGGATCATCGAGAATATGAGTTATTTCCTCTGTCCGCATTGCGGCGGCCGCTCGGAAATCTTCTCACATGGCGGCGCGCGCCACGACGCCGAGCAGATGGGCGTGCCGTTCCTGGGCGAGGCGCCGCTCGACATGAAAATCCGCGAGACGTCGGACGCCGGCCGTCCGGTGGTCGGCGCCGAGCCCGACAGCCCGCAGGCCGCCGTCTATCTCAACCTCGCCGCAAAGGTGAAGACGCTGCTCGAAACCACCAGGCAGCGCGCCGCGCCCAATATCGTCGTGGGCTGATCGCACCGTCATTGCGAGCTTGTTTTCGAAGTCGGGTATACCCGACTTCGCAGGCGCGCGAAGCAATCCAGAGCCGCGACCCGGCTCTGGATTCTTGTTTGAACCGCTCGGATTGGCGTTTGTCATTCGCGGCGGGCTGAAAGCCCGACCGGGAATCCAGAGCCACAAAAGCGCTGGTTTTGCCCAGAGCCCGTCATTGCGAGCGAAGCGAAGCAATCCAGGGCAGCGATGCGGCCCTGGATTGCTTTGTCGGCTCCGCCTCCTCGCAATGACGGCGGTTAGATCATGCAGATTTTCGTATTGCCGGCTTTTTCAGAAGTGGGTCGGGATAATCGAATTGTCGCCCGCGTCCCATTTATAGTTGTAGCCCAGCGTCAACTCCCACGCCTGCACCCAGGGCGTGATCTTCGCCGCCGCATTGACGGCGCCGAAAGGCATGCCCGGAAGCTGCGGGATCGTCTCCGGCCCGCTGATCGAGTTCTTGAAGGCGTAGACGAAGCCCAGATCGATGGATGAATTCTTGGTGAGGGCGTAATTGACGCCGGCCGCGGCGTGGTGCCGGTTGAGGATCGGCGCCAGCACATTCAGCGTCACGGCGAGGGGGCGCACGGCGCCCGTGCTATAGTGATAGCCGGTCCGCAATGTCAGCGTCGGCGAATAGCGCCATTCCACGCCGACCGCCGCGGAGTCGGTATCCTTCCAGGAGAAGCCCGGCCCATTCGAATCGCCCATGGACCGGAATGTGATAGGGAATGACGGATTCCCCAGCGAAGAGACAGCCGAATAGAAGATGTGGCGCCAGTCCGCCATGACCGTCAAATTCGGCAAGAGATCATAGGCGAGGCCCGCCTGCATGCTGGCGGGAACGTCGAAACGTCCGTGATCGCCGATAAGCCCGGAGTATTTGTCGAGGCGCGACATCCACATCGGCGTCGACGCGGCAAAGCCGAAACGCAGCCTGTCGGCGATCCCCCAGGTCAGGCCTGCGCGCAGGCCCCCGCCCCAGGACCAGTCATAGGACATGTCCGACAATTCCCAGGGGTTCGACGAATAGGGCGCAAAGACCTTGGCGCCCTGAATATTGAGCATCTGCACGGCCACGGTGGGCGCGACGCCGATGGCGATCGGACCGATCGGCGTGTGGAAGCGCCGCGCATAGGAGACGCTCATGAAAGCCTGCTCCAGATCGACGCCGGCGAAACCGCCGCCGAACACGCCGCCGTTCGGGGCGCGCCGATAGGCCGAGCTATACGCCGTATTAATGCCGCCGTTCGCGTAGCTCGCGATGCTCCAGGACGAGTCCGCGTCGATCGGCTGCACATAACCGCCGTTAGGCACAGGGAACCAGGGTCGGCCGCTTTCGACGCGGCCGGGAGCGACGATGCGCGGCGCGCCTTCGGTATAGTAGCCGCGCTCGGCGTTGATGACCGTCATGCCGAGCTGGAACTGGCGCTCGAGACCCACGATGCCGGCGGGGTTGGCGGAAATCGCCATGGCGTCGCGCTGGTCGGCGGTTCCCGCGCCGGCGAGCGCCTTTTGGCGCGGGCCATAGCCGATCATGAAATAGCCGTCGGCGGCGAAGGCGGCGGGCTCCGCGAGGAGAAGCGCGGAAAAGGCGAAGGCGAGGCGGGAGACGGTCTTGTGCATGCGAGCGAGCCCAGCTTAGGCGGAAACAATCCAGCAACAAGCTAACAGAGTCGCGGATTTACTGGCAGGCAGCTCGAGCTCCAGTTATGAAATTACTAGGTAATGTTACGTATTTGCCACAGAATTAATTTGCAGGCGCAACAAGATAGCGATCAGCGCCGCCGCCGGATGACGTAGCGATAATGCTCGGCGGTCTTTTCCGCGCTCACCAGCTCGTCGCCAGTCTGGCGCGCGAAGGCTTCGAAATCGGCCATCGAACCGGAGTCGGTGGCGAGCACTTCCAAGAGCCCGCCGACCGGGATTTCGGCCAAGGCTTTCTTGGTTTTCAGGATCGGCATGGGGCAGTTCAGGCCACGCGCGTCTACGGTTTTCTCGGTCATGGTCATTCGTCAGATAAAGAGGTTGATGTCGGCCTTGGCGGCCTCTTCGAGATAGGTTGCTGCGCCGCCGAAGGAGACGCCCTCGATCATGTCCTCTTTCTTGAACTCGAAGAGGTCCATGGTCATCTGGCAGGCGACGAGCTTCACGCCGCTCTCAAGCGCAATGTCGCGCAGCTCGTCTATTTTCGCGACGCCCTTCTTCTCGATCATGTTTTTCATCATCGCCGTCGCGCCGGCGGTGACGCCCGGCAGCGCGGCAAGAAGATTTGGCATGCCGAGATGCGCGCCGGCGACCGGCATTTTCATCGCCGGATTGCCGAGCGGGGAAACTTCGAGATCGAGCTCCTTCTTGAGGAGGCCGAGGCCGTAGAAGGTGAAGAAGAGCGTGACGTCCATGTCCATCGCCGCCGCGGTCGTCGCGAGAATGAAGGGCGGATAGGCCCAGTCCAGCGTGCCTTTCGAGACGATGATGGTGAGCGATTTGCGGCTTTGGGCCGTCTCTTGAGTCACGATGCGTCCGTTCCTTGGCCCCCCGGCCTGCGAGGCAAAGCCCATACCAGCCGACGGGACAAAAAGGCAAACCACCCGCGAACAGCGGATGTCGGGCGCCCGTTTGCGAGCGAAGCAAGCCAGGGCGGCGATGCGGCCCTGGATTGCTTCGTCGGCTCCGCCTCCTCGCAATGACGGCGGTGAGTCCTGTGTGTCCAAACGGCGCGAGCGTCGGGAGTGGCGCCGAACCAACCGAGCGGATCTCGTATCAACCAATCAGCCGGCGCCACATGCCGTACCATCCGCCGGCGCTGATCGCGAGCAGCGCCGCGAGCCCGAGCGCCGTCATGTCGGGCGGGTCGAAGCGCAACAGCCCGGCGAGCGGCGGGAAGTAGAGCCCGGCGGAGACGACCGAGAGCGCCGCTGCGGCGATCGCCCAGAAAAACAGATTTTCGCGCGCAAAGGGCGAAACGCCTTTGGGCAAGGCGTCGGAAAGCGCCAGCGTCAGATTGCCGATAATTAGCGTCGCGAAGGCGAGCCCGCGGCCTTCGGGCTCGGCGACCCCGAACCCATTCGCGAAGATATAGACGCTCAACACCGCGAGAAACACCGACAGGCCCTGAGCGACCCCGAGCAGCAGGTCGCGTGTCCCGAAAAGCGGCTCGCTTTGCGGGCGCGGCGGCTTCAGCATGGCGTCCCTTTCGGCGGGCTCGGCCTCGAAGGCGAGGGAGCAGGTGGGATCGATGATCAATTCCATCAGCACTACATGCGCCGGAAGCAGCATGGGCGGCAGGCCCATCAAAATGGGCGCGAGCGCGAGGCCGGCGATCGGAATGTGAATCGCGGTGACGTACGTCAGCGCCTTGCGCAGATTGGCGGAAATGCGCCGCCCCAGCGCCACGCCTGCGACGATGGAGGCGAAGCGGTCGTCGAGCAGCACGATATGGGCGGCTTCGCGCGCAACGTCCGAGCCGCGTTGGCCCATGGCGATGCCGATATGCGCGGCCGCGAGCGCCGGCCCGTCGTTCACGCCGTCGCCGGTCATCGCGACAATATGGCCATCCGCCTTGAACGCCTCGACGAGCGCCAATTTATTGGCCGGCATCACACGGGCGAAGACGCGCACGTCGCGGATTTTTTGAGCGACGTCCCCGGGCGGAATCTGCGCGATTTCCGCACCGGTGAGAACGCCGCCGCTGATGTCGATGCCCGCCGCTTTGGCGATGGCGAGCGCCGTCGCCGGATAATCGCCGGTGATCATCGCAACCGAGACGCCGGCGCGCCGCGCGGCGGCGACCGCCTCGGGAACGTCGTCGCGGATCGGGTCTTCGAACGCGACGAGGCCGATCACGGCGTAACGCGCTTCTTCGAGCCCGTCGACGACGGTCGGCGTCTCGGCGACCGCCAGCACGCGCAATCCGTCTCGCGCCATCTCCTCGACGACGGCCGCATAGCGCGCGTGCTCCGCTTCGCTCGTTCGGGCCAGCCGGAAGATCGCCTCGGGCGCGCCCTTGGCGGCTTTCAGAGCGCCGCCGTCCACTCGCCAGGATTGAATGAAAGCAAGCAGCTCCGGCTTAATCGGAAAGCTCTCGGTCGCCGTCCCGCCCGCGGGGATTTCCAGCCTGTCGGCCATCGCGAGCACGGCGCGATCCATCGGATCGACCGGGTTGACGCTCGACGCGCGCCGCGCCGCCTGGATCAGCCTGTGCTGCTCGGCGTCGGGCGCGTCGGGAACGGGCTCGACGCCGTCGCCGGTATAGAGCCGCGCCACAGCCATACGGTTTTCAGTCAGGGTGCCCGTCTTGTCGACGCAAAGGAGCGAGGTCGAGCCCAAGGTTTCGGTGACGGATGAGCGGCGCACGAGCACATTGCGGCCGGCGAGCCGAAAGGCGCCGATGGCGAGAAAAATCGCCAGAACCATGGGGAATTCTTCCGGCAGCAGGCCGATGGCGAGGGTGATGCCGGCGATCGCCCCCTCGAACCAGTCGCCGTGCACGAGACCGTAAGCGACGATCACCAGCGCGCAGAAGAGCAAAGCGAAGGCGCCGAGCCGCGCCACCAGCGCGCCGGTGCGTTTCTGCAACGGGCTCGGCTCGCCTTTGATTGCCGCAAGCGAGGCCCCGAGGCCGCCGACCGCCGTGCGCGCGCCGGTGCGCGCGACCCGCGCGACGCCGGAGCCGCGCACGATCATCGAGCCGGCGTAGAGGAAGGGCGTGTAATCGCCGCCGGGGTCCGGGAAGGCGAGCGCCGCGCCGTCGCCGGCAAGCGTCTTCGTGACCGGCGCGGATTCGCCGGTGAGGATCGACTCGTCGATGACAAGCGCGTCGCCGGCAAGGACAATGGCGTCGGCGGGCGCGCGCTGTCCCTCGCCGACGAGGATTATGTCTCCGGGAACGAGATCGCGCGCGGGGATTCGCCGTTCCGCGCCGTCGCGAATGACATGCGCCGTGGGTTCTGCGAGTCGCTGCAGGGCCTGAAGGGCGCGCTCGCTACGCAGCTCCTGGACAACGACGAGCATGATCGACGCGCCCGCCCCCGCGACCATAAAGAGCCCTTCGCCGAGATCGCCGACGAAAAGATAAAGCGTCGCCGCCGCCGCGAGCAGAAAGAACATCGGCTCTTTCAGCGTGCGTAGCGCTATTTGCAGAATGCCGACCGGCTGCGCCTCGGGCGGCGCATTGGGGCCGTATTCGGCGAGGAGCTGCGCGGCGTCCTGTGAGGAGAGCCCACAAAGAGGGGTTTTCATTTCGCTGGCTGGGCAGGATGGTCCGGCTCAACCTAGTCCGGATCGCGCTACCATTGAAGAGCATCCGGCCGAAAAAGATGGCCAGACCCTAGCGCGCTTTCCGCTCGCATAGATTCGCGAAGCCGCGCGAACGGCCGCCGCGGTGGCCTCATGGATAAAGCGCCATCTGCCCCTACCAGCCTTTCATGACAGTACTATAACGATGATGTCTGCGCCTGCTCGTCAGGCGGGCGACGCCTTTGGGAGGATGGAAATGTTAAAGACGATCCTTTCCTTGTTTCTGCTTGTCGCGTTGTGGAGCCCGGGTTCAGCTTTCGCGCATTTCCGGTGTGATCGCCAATATGTGAGCGGATTTTGCGCGCCGTTTCCGCCTAACGTCGTCATCGCGCCGAGATGGGGATCGGCGCTGCCTTACGCGGAACCGCATGATCCGAGCGGAAACATAGTCCTCGAAGGCGCCGCGACAGCAGGGGCGCCAGAGGGCGACTAAGGCGCGTTCCGCAAAAGCGGTCGGCCTCCAACAAAGAAAAAGGGCGCTTGTCTTCAAGCGCCCTCAGTATGTCGACAAATTTCCGAGGCGGCCTCGTCCTTCGAGACGCGAGCGTCGCTCGCTCCTCAGGATGAGGCCTAAGTGTTTGGCGCAGATGCAGAAGCCCCTCATGCTGAGGAGCCTGCGCAGCAGGCGTCTCGAAGCACGAGGGGCGTTACCGCCACATCTCACGGCGCTTGTCTTCAAGCGCCCTGGGAAAACGACCTCGCAAGCCGCTTAGCGCGCTTTCCGCTCGCACGGAATCGTGCGAGCGCAGAGAAAGCGCGCAAATTCAAAAGCTGGAGCGCGCGAATGCGCTTAGAGCGCGTCGAAGGTCTTTTTCTTGCCGTCGTGAGTCTTGATGGTGACAATGCGGACGTAGCTGCAATCGTCGAAGCCGGGCAGGGGGGAGTCGCTCTTCGCGGGCACGGTGAACTTGTCGCCAACCTTATAGGGGTGGTGCAGGACCTTATCGTTATTCGGGATGGTGCATCCGCCGCCGTTCACGACGATCTCGTCGACGATCACTTTGTCCTTCTTGACTTCACATTTCACGGAGCCATCGTGCTTTTTGGAGCATTCGACGGCGTCGTCCTTGGCGTAAGCGACGGCGGGAATAAGCGTGAAGAGAAGCAGTAGCTGTAGCTTTTTCATGGGGGCGCTCGACATTCTTGCGTGGGACTCTAGAGCTTGTCGCTCGGCCGTCCAAAGCACAGTTCGAAAAAGGAATTATGACAGCGGCGAGATAAGAGGCCCGGCGCACGCCCCGAGAAAAGGCGTTTTGGACGCCGGTTCCACGCATGGAGAAAGCGCCGACGCGCCGGACGGCCTTGCTCCCGAAACTCCAACGCGCTAGCTTTCCGCCGATGGCGAGGGGCGCCGCTTGCGCGGCTGAGAAGCACCCGTCGAACCTGATCCGGGTCATGCCGGCGGAGGGAATGCCAGGGCAGGGCGCGCCGCGCCCCTCATCCGGATTCCGTTCTTCGTCCGCCTGGCCCTCATCCGCTCCCTTTGAAGGAGCGCGATCGAAGGAAGCGCGACGATGAACATCCACGACAAACGCACGCCGCTCAGCGTCACCACCGGCCCGATCGGCAAGTCGCGCAAGCTCTATTCCTCGCCCGAAGGGCGCCCCGACATTCGCGTCCCCTACCGCGAAATCGCGCTCGATCCATCGTCCGGCGAGGCGCCCTTGCGGGTCTATGATCCGTCCGGCCCCTATGGCTGCGAGAATTTCACGCCCGATCTTTCGGCTGGCCTCCCGGCGGCGCGGCCCTGGCTCGCGACGCGCGCCGGGCTGGAGGCCTATGAGGGCCGCACGGTCAAGCCCGAGGACAATGGCTTTGCCGAAGGCGACCGCCTCGTGCCGCCATGCCCCGCCGAGCGCAAGCTCTATCGCGCCGCCGGCGTCGCGCCCGTCACCCAGCTCGAATTCGCCCGCGCCGGCATCGTCACGGAAGAGATGATCTATGTCGCGCATCGCGAGAACCTTTGCCGCGAACGCGCGCTCGACGCCGCCAGGGAACGCATCGCCGACGGCGAAAGCTTCGGCGCTGACATTCCCGAATTCGTCACGCCCGAATTCGTGCGCTCGGAAATCGCGCGCGGCCGCGCCATCATCCCGGCCAACATCAATCACCCGGAGCTGGAGCCGGTTATCATCGGCCGCAACTTCCTTGTGAAGGTCAACGCCAATATCGGCAATTCCGCCGTGACCTCCTCGGTCGCCGAGGAAGTCGAGAAGATGGTGTGGGCCTCGCGCTGGGGCGCCGACACGGTCATGGACCTCTCCACCGGCCGCAACATCCACAATATCCGCGACTGGATCATCCGCAACGCTTCCGTGCCGATCGGCACTGTGCCGATCTATCAGGCGCTGGAGAAAGTCGGCGGCGACGCGCTGAAGCTCGATTGGGAGGTCTTCAAGGACACGCTGATCGAGCAGGCCGAGCAGGGCGTCGATTATTTCACCATCCACGCCGGCGTGCGTCTCGCTTTCGTGCCGTTGACCGCGAACCGCGTCACCGGCATCGTTTCGCGCGGCGGCTCGATCATGGCGCGCTGGTGCCTCTCCAAACATAAGGAGAGCTTCCTCTACGAGCGCTTCGACGAGATTTGCGACATCATGCGCAAATATGACGTCTCCTTCTCGCTCGGCGATGGATTGCGCCCCGGCTCCAACGCCGACGCCAATGACGCCGCGCAATTCGCGGAGCTGGAGACGCTCGGCGAGCTCACCAAGATCGCCTGGGACAAAGGCTGTCAGGTGATGATCGAGGGCCCCGGCCATGTGCCGATGCACAAGATCAAAGCCAATATGGACAAGCAGCTAAAAGCCTGCGGCGAGGCGCCGTTCTATACGCTCGGGCCGCTCGTCACCGACATCGCGCCTGGCTACGACCATATTACGTCCGGCATCGGCGCGGCGATGATCGGCTGGTTCGGCACGGCCATGCTGTGTTACGTAACGCCTAAAGAGCATTTGGGCCTGCCGGACCGCGACGATGTTAAGACAGGCGTTATAACCTACCGCATCGCCGCCCATGCCGCCGACCTCGCCAAGGGCCATCCGGCGGCGCGCGAGCGCGACGACGCCATGAGCCGCGCCCGCTTCGACTTCCGCTGGAACGACCAGTTCGAGATCGGCCTCGATCCCGACACCGCGCGCCAATATCACGACGAAACCATGCCCAAGGAGGCGCATAAGCTCGCGCATTTCTGCTCCATGTGCGGCCCGAAATTCTGCTCCATGCAGATCACGCGCGATCTGCGCGAGGAGGCGAAGGAGATCGAGGCGCGCGAGAAGGGACTGGCTGAGAAGGCCGAGGAGTTCATGGAGAAGGGCGCGCAGATTTACGTGCGGGGGTGAGTTCTCAGGGGTCTGTCGTTTCCGCTCGAGCCGCGCGCGCCGGGACTTGTCATTCCCGGCGGGCCAAAGGCCCGACCGGGAATCCAGAGCCGCAAGAGCACTGTTTCGGCTCTGGATTCACGATCGCTCGCTTCGCGAGCGTCGGGAATGACAAGGACCATATCAAGCAGATTTCCTAAGCGTTCCTGTTGTGATCGTGACGCTTTGCCTATAGCGTTGGCGCATCAGCTCACTTGATATAATTTCGCCCTTGGCCGCGTCCGACTTCCACGGATGCGTCTTATTTTGAATTTTGCAGAGGGGCGCCTTTGTCTCTTCCAAAGAACATCCTTTTTGTCGATGTGGAAACCACAGGTCTTTCCAATGATGACAGGGTCGTTTCCTTCGGCGCAGTCGCACTCGATGCGTCGACCCTCGGGAGCGGAGCTTGGAAAACCGAAGAGACCCATCTGATTTTCGATCCTGGCGTGCCAAGCCATCCGATGGCGCTCAAGGTTCACGGATATGACGATTGGACTTTGAGGCATCAGCCTCCGTTTCCTCTTTATGCCCATCTCGTCAAATCCATGATCTCTCGCTGCGACCTGTTGGTCGCGCATAACGCGGACTTCGACCTGAAATTCTTGTCGCGGGAGCTGGCCAGCGCCAGAGAAACGTGGCCGGATGCAAAGACCTATTGCACGATGCAGGCTGAGCGTCGCAGGGGGCGTCCGGCGGGCCTCGATGCGGTGTGCGGTCGGATCGGCGTCCCGAGCAGGGGACGCCGCCACTCCGCTTTCGACGACGCATTCAGGGCCATGCAGGTCTTTCTGCATCAACACGGCGTGTCCGTGAACGGCTTGGCGTCTCCAACCAAGAAGCCCTCCAATCTCAAAAAGGTTCCTCGAAAACCAAAGGACGGGATAGCTGATCGCGCGCCAGATGTTGAACGCGCGCGGATCGAGAAGCTCGCTGAGTTGCTGGCATTGCAGAGGCGGGAAGTATACCCGGGCCTTTTGGCGCTTCGCTGGATTGCCGGAAGCGCTTTCCTGGAGGACGCGAAAATCGCGTCGGTGGCTCGCGCGTTCATGGAAACCGAGTCGGCGGCCCATACTGCCCAAGTCATCGACGAGTTCCCTGAAATCGCGATCCTCGACGTTGCGCGCCTTGGCTGCGAATGGCGAGACGTCCGGAATGCTTTGGACGCGATCCGCTCCGATCTACCGAAGAGGCAGCGACT
The DNA here is from genome assembly GCF_030063565.1 of Methylocystis sp. JR02. Classification (NCBI taxonomy): domain Bacteria; kingdom Pseudomonadati; phylum Pseudomonadota; class Alphaproteobacteria; order Hyphomicrobiales; family Methylocystaceae; genus Methylocystis; species Methylocystis sp. JR02. Next base: position 994,071 of record NZ_JASIRC010000001.1, read on the forward strand.
AAGCGACGCTATCGAGCGGTGTATTCGAGCGGACGGGCAAATCGCCAAAGAAGAAATCGAGCGTCTGAGAGAAATTGCGGATTATCTCGGCGGACAGATTGCGGTCGCCTTCGTCGCAACATAGGAAACCGCTGATCTTATTTCAGGCGCACGGTCAAAACGCGTGCGCCTGCGCCTTTCGCCTCCGCCGTGATCCACACTGTCATTCCCGACGCTCGCAAAGCGAGCGATCGGGAATCCAGAGCAACCATTGCAATTTTGGCTCGATTCCCGGTCGGGCTGCGCCCGCCGGGAATGACAGAACCTCCGCGAACTGTTCGAGTCAAAGCTGCGACAAGGTCGTGGCGTTGAACTTCATGCTGACCGCCGTCTCCAAATTCGACAATGCATTGTCGATCACCGCGAAGATCACCGCGCGCGAGGAGGCGTTGCTCAAATCGAGCGAGGCTGTCGTCGATACGGCGTTCTTCGTCAGGCTCGACGTGAACGCCGCCGCGGCCTGATTGGCGGTGAACATTTGCGCGGGCGCCGTTCCGTTCGAATAGTCGAGCGTCTGGACGACCTTGGAAAACACATTCGCCAGCGCGCTCATGCTGATGACGACGTGGTTCTGCGGCGTGACGACGGCGGTGGGGCTCGTCGTGGGGATCGGGTTCCCGTAGAGCTGATCCAGGTAATAATGCACCTGATACGGATACTGCGCATAAGTGTCCGTGCTGCCCCAGACCGAGGCGTAGGAATTGACCGAGGCCACCGTGGCCGCCGTCGCGCTCGCGCCGAGCTTGCTGTAACGGGACACCAAAGGTCCGTAAAAGCCCTGGTTGTAGGCCGCATTGGCGATCACTTCGAGGAAGCTGTTCGGCAGCGTCTTGAATCTGACCAGCGCATTGTCGAAATCCGGCTCCCACGGCGTGACCCAGCCGCCCGCGCCCTTTCCGGTGACGTTCAGCGCGACAAGGTCGTTGTAGTGGAAGAAGGCCGGCAACATCGGCCCGTAATATTTGTTGTTGAAGGATCCGGGCGTCGACAGCGTGTGCTGCTGCGCGGCGTTGGCGATGGTGAAGCCGATGTTTTTCTGGATCGCGACATAATTGATGAGCGAATGCCCGTCCGGATTGTAGCTGCCCGAGACCATATCCGCTGCATAATTATTTATCTGATATGGCCCGCCTTGGCCGACCCCCATCACCGCCTGTTGCAGCGGCGACGGATCGATGAGATCGGAACTCGACGTATAGAGCTGGGTCTCGATATTCTCCTGCAAAAGCTGCGCGAAAATCGAGCCGATCAGATAGTCGTTGTTGAACTGAACGCCGGGGAAGCCTTCCTTGACGAGGTGAGAATACATCACGCCGGCGATGACGTTCGAGGCGATCAGATCGTCGAAATTGCCGCCCGTCAGCGTGAGGGAATCCTGCGCCGCGCCGACGCCGAGCCAGAGATGGAAATTGATCGTTCCCGAGCTTTGGCTGGAGCCGCCGGTACTGCCGCCGCCGCCGCTGCTGGCGCTTTGCGTCGTCACAGTGATCGGCGACGATTGCGGCGAGTCGCCGGCGGCGTCCACCGCCGCGACCGCAAAGCTATATGTCGTAGCGGGCGAGAGATTGGAGACGGCGACGCTGGCGCCGGTGACGGTCCCGAGCAGGGCCCCGTTCTTGTAAACCTTGTAGCCGGTCACGACGCAGGACGGGACCGTGACGGCGCTCCAGCTCAGCGTCGTGGCGGCGCTCGTCGTCCCGGAGGCCGCCAGACCAGTGGGGGCCGGCGGCGCGGATACGCAGGAGCCGCAGGCGCCGACATTGGTCCACGGCTGGCCAGAGCCCGGATAGACGCCGTTATGGGTGGCGGGCTCGTCGCCTTGCGTCCACCAATTGTTTCGATAGACGAGCGCGTTTTCGCTGACGAGATTGCCCGGCGAGGCATAGGTGGTCGACGCGCTCCAGGGAGCCGGACAGGAATTGGCGGCGAAGGTCGACGGGCTGATCAAGCATCCGATGACGGTCGTAACCAGTTGCGCCTTTAAACGCTGGTTGGTCATTCTGGCACCAATTGGAATAGGAAGGAACATCTGACGCTCTCCGAGCGCCACGACCTAGCTTGTATACATCCGTTGGTGCCAGATATCTGAAAAAATACTATAAAATTATTCGAATAATTTTATGAAATAATCGACGGTGTAAATATAAACGAGGCGGCGGCTCGCGGCGCGCGCCGACCCCAACGGCGCAGCTTCAAACCCTTTTCAGTTAATGACTTATGCACGCGCTCTTCGTAATCTTCGGCTTTTCGCGCCGCAGCGCGCCTCCGGCCCGCGGGCTTGGATACAAGGATCGAAGGCCTTGGGAAGAGAAATTGCCGCCAAATTCGTTCGGCTTTTTCAAGCGCCGACCGATGATATGGAGCTTGTGCGGGCGCAGTTTCATGCTTTCGCCAAGCAAATCCCCCTGCTTTATATTATACTGTCGATCAACACGGCCGCTGTCGTGTTTACATTCGCCAAATTCGGTCATCCCTGGATTTCCGTTTACTTGCCGCTTGCCTTGTGTCTGGCGGGTCTCGGACGCGGCGTTGCTTGGTGGCGCATCGGCCGCGCCCCCGTCTCCGACGACGTCGTCGTCCTCTACATGCAACGCACCAACAGGCTCGCTTTCATATCGGCTCTGGCCTTCATCGCGTGGGGAATAGCGCTGTTCCCTTATGGCGATGCTTACGCCCAGGGCCAGTTGGTGTTTTTCCTCGGCCTGTCGCTGATCAGCGGCGCTTTCTGCCTGATGCATCTACGGTCCGCAGCTTTGAGCGTCACATTGTTCGGCGTCGCTCCCTTCAGCATCTATTTTTTCTTCGCCCAAGAAGGGCAGTTCAGATCGGCGGCGATCAATCTTGCGCTCGTTTCCCTTGGCATGATCGTGATCCTGATGATCTACAATCGTGATTTCGCCAATCTGGTCTCGTCGCGCCGCTCCCTGCTCGAAAAGCAGGAAGAGACACAGCGTCTCAGCGAAGAGAATCTTCGGCTGGCCAATCTCGACGCGTTGAGCGGGCTGCCGAACCGCCGAGCGCTCATGTCGCAACTCGATGAGATGCATCGGGCGAGCGGGGAAGCGCATACGCAGATTGCGGTGATATTCGTCGATCTGGACGGCTTCAAAGACGTCAACGACGCCCACGGCCACGAAACGGGCGACAGGGTGATCGAGATCGTCGCAGGCGAACTCCAGCGCTTGCTGCCTGAAGGCGCTGTTCTGGCGCGCCTCGGCGGCGACGAGTTTGCGGCGCTGATTTCGGCGAGCGACGCGGCGGCGCAGGCCGATATGTTCGCAGCGCGTGTCGTGGCGAATCTCACTGAGCCGATCCGGATCAGAGAGCGCGCCATCCAAATCGGGGCCAGCGTCGGCATCGCCTGCGCCGCGCAAGGCGCATGTGACGCCGGGGAATTATTTCGCCGGGCCGATGCGGCCATGTACGACGTCAAAGAAAATGGCAAAGCGGGCGTAAGAGTCTATTCCGCCGCGCTCGACGCCGCACGTCACAGACAGCAGGAACTCGAAGGAGAAATCCGGCAAGGACTGATCGACGGACAATTCGAGGTCTTCTATCAGCCGATCGTCGACGCCGAGGGGAAAGACATCGTCTCGGTGGAGGCGCTGTTGCGATGGCCGCGCCGTCCGGCCGGCGCCATCGGTCCCGACCAATTCATCTGCGTCGCCGAGGCGAGCGGCTTGATCAATCCGCTGGGGCTTTTCGTTCTGCGGCGGGCCTGCCAGGATATTCTCGAGGCCAAGGGGCTAAATCTCAGCGTCAATGTTTCCCCGGCGCAATTCCGCGATCCGGACTTCGAAGCGAAGATCGCCGCCGTTCTCGCCGAGACTGGGTTTCCCGCGCAGCGCCTCGAGTTCGAACTGACCGAGGGCTATCTGATCGATCATCCCGAGCGGGCGATGGCTGTGATCGCGTCGCTCAAAGGCATGGGCGTTTCGATCGCTCTGGACGACTTCGGCGTCGGTTATACGAGCATCGCCTATTTGCAACGATATGGGTTCGACAGGATCAAGATCGACAAGTCCCTCGCCGGTCGGGTCGCGACCGACAAAAAAGCCGGCGTGCTCGTCGCCGGCGCGATCTACATCGCGAATGGGTTGGACATGGCAGTAACGGCCGAGGGGGTCGAGACCGAAGAACAAGCGGATTTGTTGCGGCTGGCCGGTTGTCAGTGCTTGCAAGGGTTCCGGTACAGCGAACCAAAACCAATCGACGCGATCAGAGATTGGCTGACCGAACGAAGAGGGGATGTGGCCGCCTGAGCGGATGCAGCCGGATCAAACACTTGGCGCCCACGAGACAGTCGGCTGACTCAATATTTTTGCTTGCGTTGTCGGGCTTTCAGAGAAGATGAAAGCAAATCTTTTGATCGGCGGCGTTGGACATGAGACGTGCTCTATATAAATCCTGACTCTTTTTTGGGCGTGCCGCGAGTCTGGACTCCTGAGCGAAGTAAGGCTGCCTGGGAGCAATGCTATTCGGCATTATCGTCTGCAGTGTCCGAAAGGGCCATTGATAGCCTTTACATCGTATTTGGTGTTCAGGGAGGCGGTAAAACCAATTGGATCAAGGCTTCCTCAGTGAGCATCATTCGAGAGCCGGCAGCCGTATTCGACGCGGCGCTGCCTGCGGCGCGTCACCGAGCGCGTGCAATTCAAATCGCGAGGAGTGGAAACATTCCAGTGATCGCAATCTGGGTGGACACGCCCCTCAGCGTTGCTCTGGCAAGAAACGAGAGCCGACAGGAAGATGAGCGCGTCCCCCGCGAGGCAATCGAATCTGTGTTTGGCTTGCTTGAGGCGCCCACGTTTCAAGAGGGTTTCTCAGAAATGTATCGCATCGATCAGCGGGGCGGCATCCAGTCTCACCAGCGACGGTTCGGTCGCGAGGTTGACTGAGCATAGCTTAGAGCGCTGAAACGGCAGACGATTTGGTTGCTTAAATCACCCATATCCTTTCACCGGTCTGCCACGCCCGCCGTGACGCACGACCCGAACGGCCCGATGACGCAAAAAATCGCGCTGAAGAAGAGCGGCTCGCCGCAGCCGCGCCCGACCTCCGAGGCCGGGCGCCGCTCACGCGTCTTAGCTGCGGCCGAGCACCTGCACATGCACGGCGCCCGTGCCGGCGGAAATGAGGCCGATCCGCGAGGCGGCGCCGCGTGAGAGATCGAGGCTGCGGCCGGTCCAGGCCGCCGGGCCGCGATCATTGACCCGCACGACGACCGAGCGGCCGCCATGCGAAACGAGCAGCCGCGTGCCAAGCGGAAGGGTGCGATGGGCGGCGGTCAGGCCCCATTGATTGAAGCGCTCGCCGTTCGCCGTGTGGCTGTTGGGCTCATATTTGCGCGGGCCGCCGCCATAATAGGAGGCGTTGGCCACGAAAGAGCGCGCGTTCTCGGGCATGGCGTAGCCGAAGACGTTGTCGTCGCTTGCGGCGTGGCGGCCGTGGTGACGCGATGGGATGGACTGCTGTTGTTGCGAGGCAGCGTCGGAACCGCCGAAGAGTTGTGAAACAAAATCCTGAGCGGCGGCGGGAACACTCATCAGACCTAACGCGGCTACGACAACAGAAACACGCTTCATTCCGTATTCAGCTCCTTGTGAGGCCATTCCACGAAATAAAGATTTGAGCGCATCCATATTAGATGCGCCCATCTCATTTCGATCAGGCATGGTTGGAAGTGAGGATGCGGTGTCTAGAGGCGGAATGTGGCGAAAATGTCCTGATACACTTCTGCCTATTCATGGCGCATAATCGCCTCATTTAAGAACATGCCGCGACGCCTGTCTTTAGATTATCGATAAAACGATGCTCATGTTGGCGTATTCGGCGGCGGCCAGCCATATCGTCTCGCATATGTCTTGCCATCAAGACAGGCTGACAAATGGGCGGCGAGGCGCCAAAAGGCTCGGGGGAGAACTCAACGCATGACCGACATCAAACGCCCGGCCGTTATCGGCGTCGTCACCGCCTCCGACCGCGCGAGCGCCGGCGTCTACAAGGACGAGAGCGGGCCGGCGATCGAGGCCTATCTCACCTCCGTCCTGACGACGCCCTTCCGCATCGAGCGCCGGGTGATCCCGGATGGGTTCGAAAGCGTGCGCGATACGCTGATCGACCTCGCCGACAACGTCGGCTGCGACCTCGTGGTCACGACCGGCGGCACGGGCCCGAGCCCGCGCGATCTGACGCCGGAGGCGACGCTCGCCGCCTGTCCGCGCGAGCTGCCGGGTTTCGGCGAGCTGATGCGGCAGGTCTCGCTCGCGCAGACGCCGACCGCCATTCTCTCGCGCCAGCTTGCGGCGCATCGCGGCAAATGCCTGGTCGTCAACCTGCCCGGAAAACCGGCGGCCATAGAGCTGTGCCTGAACGCGGTTATGCCCGCCGTGCCCTATTGCCTCGACCTCATCGGCGCCGCCTATATCGAGACGGACCCGGCGCGGGTGAAAGCCTTCCGGCCGAAGAAGTAACTACCCGTACGGGCAGTAAGCGCTCTGGCGCCGCGACAATGGGAAGGCTTCTCTTGAGGCCCTCCGGTCTGTATAGGGAGATACGCGTAGAAGGCCCGAGTCGCCGGTTCGCGCGTCTTGATGCATGCCGCAGGCGAGGGCTTGAAGAGATGAGCGATTTGCGTCTGGTCGTGGTAGGCCCGGCGGGCCGTATGGGCTGTATGCTGACGCGGGCCATCCCCGACACGCTGGGCGTGCGGCTCGTCGCGGCTGTGGAGCGCGAAGGGTCGCCCGCAATCGGCGCCGACAGCGGCGCCGCCTTCGGGCAGGCGCCCAACGGCGTGCCGGTGACGAGCGACATAGAGTCGGCGCTTTCGCAGGCCGATGCGGTCATCGACTTCTCAGCTCCCGCCGCCACGGTGGCGGTCGCCAAGGCTTGCGCCAAAAAGCGCGTCGCCCATGTCATTGGCACGACCGGCCTTGCCCCGGAAGAACTCGCGACGATCGCCGAAGCCGCCCGCGAGACGGTTGTCGTGCGCTCCGGCAATATGAGCCTCGGCGTCAACCTGCTGGCTGTCCTCGTCGAAAAGGCGGCCAAGGCGCTGGGGCCCGGCTGGGACGCCGAGATTGTCGAGATGCATCACAAGATGAAGGTGGACGCCCCCTCGGGCACGGCGCTGCTGCTGGGCGAGGCTGTCGCAAAGGGCAGGGGGATTGATCTCGCCGAGCATAGCGCGCGCGGCCGCGACGGGCTCACCGGGCCGCGCAAGGCCGGCGACATCGGCTTCGCCGCGCTGCGCGGCGGCTCGGTCGTCGGCGAGCATACGGTGATCTTCGCGGGCATGGGCGAGCGCATCGAGCTCTCCCACCGCGCCGAGGATCGCGGCATTTTCGCGCGCGGCGCAATCGCGGCGGCGCTCTGGACGCGGGCGAAGGCGCCCGGGCTCTATTCCATGGCTGATGTGCTGGGCCTTTCCGGCGCGTGAGATTTGCGAGACCGACATGAGCATGAACCGCACGCTTGTCCTCGTCCGGCACGGTCAGAGCGAATGGAACGCCAAAAATCTGTTCACCGGCTGGAAAAATCCCGACCTCACGCCGCTCGGCGTCGAGGAGGCGCGTCGCGCCGGGCGTGAATTGAGGAAACTCGATCTGCTGTTCAGCGCCGGCTTCACCTCGGCGCTGCTGCGCGCGCAACATACGCTGCAGCTCATCTTCGAGGAGCTGGGTCAGTCCAATGTGCCGACGGTCAAAGATCGCGCGCTGAACGAGCGCCATTACGGCGATCTCTCCGGGCTCAACAAGGATGAAGCGCGCGAGAAATGGGGCGAGGAGCAGGTGCGCCTGTGGCGGCGTTCCTATGACGTGCCCCCGCCCGGCGGCGAGAGTCTGAAGGATACGGTCGCCCGCGTCGTGCCCTTTTACGTTCAGCGTATTTTGCCGCCGGTGATGCGCGGCGAGCGCGTTCTGGTCGCGGCGCATGGCAATTCGCTGCGCGCGCTCTGCATGGTGCTGGAGCAGATGACGCCCGAAAGCGTGACGACGCTGGAACTCGCGACCGGCGTGCCGATCGTCTACAAGCTCAACGCGGATTCGACCGTGGCGTCGAAGACGGTGCTGGAGCACCGATAGTTGCCACGAATCCGGCAATAAAACGTCAGGCTGATACGAGATCCGCTCAAGCGCTGGTTTTGCCCAGAGCCCGTCATTGCGAGCGAAGCGAAGCAATCCAGGGCAGCGATGCGGCCCTGGATTGCTTCGTCGGCTCCGCCTCCTCGCAATGACGGCGGTGATTTCCTCTGTGTCTAAACGGCGCGAGCGTCGGGAATGGCGCCGAACCAATCAAGCGGATCTCGTGTCATTCCCGACGCACGCGCAGCGAGCGATCGGGAATCCAGAGCTGCATCAGCGCTTTTGCGGCTCTGGATTCCCGGTCGGGCTTTCAGCCCGCCGGGAATGACATTCCCCAATGCGAGCAGCTCAATCGGAAATAGTATGACGGGGGGCATGAGCGCCGCCGCGTCGCGGCGGTTTGCTCGAGCAAGCATTATCCGAAGCTGTGCCCCTCGATGACGATGGCCTCGGCCACATGGCGCGGCACGTCGGTGATCGGAATTTCACGGCAGTTGAGGTTGTATCGATTCTCGGCGGCGTTCCAATCACAGGCGATGACAGTGTTGGCATTGGGCGAGGGGAAATACCATGTCGACGGACGCTTGAAGGAGGTCAGCGGCTTGGAAGCATGCGCCACGAGGGCGTTGGCGAGAGCCCGCGCTTTCGTCGCGCTCTTGTTCGTGGCGGTTTTTCGTGTCTTCTTCGCGGGCGTCCGTTTTTTGATTGCGCCCGTTTTTTTCGTTGGTTTGGTGGTCCTCGCCATAACGCCTTTCCTTCTGATGCATATTCAAAACGAGAGCGTCGACTGTATTTAGAACCCGAAGCGCGTAATGGGCGCGCTCCTCATATAGACGCCGATCTGCGACGCCTGGAACGTGCCGGCGGCGACGCTGGCCAATCGCTTGCTCGACGGATCGACCGGGCCGAAAGTCAGAAGCAGGTCGTGAGTGCGATCCCGGCTCGTCGAGAGCAGCGGCCCGGCCGGGTTGACGTTGACGTGAACGAATGTCCAGGCCGGATTGATATTGCCGCTTGTCGCGACGAGGAACCTCACCTCATGCGACAAGGCATCCTGCTTCAGCGGCGTGTCGATCCCGGTGGGCGCCGTTATCTCGCCTGTGCCAGCGGCCAGCACGTGACTGACCAGCCACTGCCTCAGCTTCAGATCGCCCTGGATGAGCAAGGATTTCATCGGCGCGGCCGCGTTGTCGCCGGCCGGGCAGGGGCCGAGCCGATAGAGGTCCTTGACCGTGTGGTAGAAGTTGAGCGTATCGATCCGCGTCGCATCTGCGGAGGCCGAGACGCCGCCGGCGAGCGTAAACAAGGCGGTCGCCGGATTTGGGGGCGTCCAGATCGCCGTCGGATTTATGGACGTCTTTTCGTCGATGGTCAGAGTCAGCGCGGCTTGCACGCCCCATTTTTCGAACCAGGCGGCGGTTCGTTGCCCATTTATCGCGGCAAGTTCCTTGTCTCGATCGATGACGAAAGCGACGGCGTTGCGCATCTCGCAGTTGACGCTGCGCACGATCGCTTGAACGAGAAGTTGGCCGTCGGCTTGATTGCTTGGCGGGTCCGCTAGCTCCGGAACATAAGTCCCGCATCCGGTCAGGAGCGCACAAAAAAGCCCGGCGAGAGTCTTTCGAGCCATCATAACGCGGACCTCGGGAATGATCGAAAATTGAAACGGTCGCTTTGTTTAGTCGATAAAGTCTAGCTGCCGCGCGAGGCGATGGCAATTTCGTTCGGCGCATCGGAATTTGTCATTCCCGGCAGGCTGATAGCCCGACCGGAATCCAGAGCCACAAGAGCGTTGGTTCTGCTCTGGATTCCCGATCGCGCGCTGCGCGAGCGTCGGGAATGACAACGGACCGGTCGAGCGGAACCCATATCACAGCGCGGCCGTCTACAAGAAAAAGCGCCAGCCGGCCATGTAGAGTAACGCGAGATGCAAGCACAGCAAATCACCCCCGGCGCTTTCCACTATCCGGCCTTTCTCGACGCCGCCGCGCAGGAGCGCTTGGCGCAGGAGATCGCCGATGCGATCTCGGCAGCGCCGCTCTTTATTTCGCGCATGCCGAAATCCGGCCTGCCCATGTCGGTGCGTATGACCAATTGCGGGCCGCTCGGCTGGATGAGCGACAAGGACAGGGGCTATCGCTATGAGCCGCGCCATCCCGAAACCGGCGCGCCTTGGGCGCCCATCCCGCAGATGCTGCTCGACATTTGGGATGAGCTGACCGGCTATCCGAAGTCGCCGGAAGCCTGCCTCGTCAATGTCTACGCCGCGGATGCGAAGATGGGCTTGCATCAGGATCGCGACGAAGCGGATGTCGCGGCGCCGATCCTCTCTCTGTCGCTCGGCGCCGATTGCCGCTTTCGCCTCGGCGGGCGCAAACGCGCCGACAAGACGACCGCCCTCACGCTTTCCTCGGGCGACGCGCTGATTCTCTCTGGGCCCGCGCGGCTATGTTTTCATGGGGTCGACCGCATCTTGCCGTCGATCCTCACGCCCTTGCCGGCGCCGCTCGCCGGGCAGGGCGCGCGAGTCAATCTGACATTGCGACGCGTGACTTAGCGCGCATTCCACAAAAGCTGAGGGGCTTTTGCGAAACGAATGCGCCCAGCTTTTTGAATCTGCGCGCTTTCTCATCGCTCACATTGTTCTGCGGGATAGGGCGCGCGCGGCCGCGTCGAAACGGGGTTCAGCTCCGGTTCACCTCATCTGCGCCAAGGTGCGAACTCGAGACTGCTCAAGTGGCGGTATTGTGTCAGAGCGCCCCTTCGTTGTAGTTTCGCCGCGTCTCAAAGAGCGGCCGCGAGCGCCGAACCCATTGGCACGCGCGTTTTAAAGAATGTTGGCGAACGCGACTGCGAACGCCGAGGATGAGGAAAGGATCAAGGATGAAGACGATTTCCCTGCTGACGTTCGCTGCGAGCGTCGCTTTTGCCGCTTCCGCCGGCCAGGCCTTCGCCGCTGGCGACGCCGCCGCGGGCGAAAAGGTCTTCGCCAAGTGCAAGGCCTGCCATCAGGTCGGCCCGGGCGCCAAGAACGCCGTGGCGCCGGAGCTCAATGGCCTCAGCGGCCGCAAGGCCGGCTCGGTCGAGGGCTACAACTATTCCGAGCCGATGAAGGGCTCGGGCATCACCTGGGACGAGGCCTCCTTCAAGGAGTTCATCAAGAACCCGAAGGCCAAGGTGCCCGGCACCAAGATGATCTTCCAGGGCCTCGCCTCGGAAGGCGATCAGGACAATGTCTGGGCCTATGTCTCCCAGTTCAAGGCGGACGGCAGCAAGTAATTCGAGCGCCCACGTCCTAAGTTCAAAGCGGCCCTGATTCAGGGCCGCTTTTTCGTTTCAAAATTATCACAGTCAAGAAATTTAATAGTTGTCCAGAATGTCGCATTTCCAACGATCGTTCTGGCGGAACTCCGCCAAGAAGAGCGACAAACTTGAAAGATTTCCAAGGTTGTTCTCAAGCCATTGCAACCAAAGACTTAACGCAGCAATACTCGAGCAGAAACATGAGATCGAGTCTAGCGGCAATCGATCCCCCACTTCTGCTTGGAGACTTTCCTGGTGACGCCCACTGCGCCTCAAAAACCCTACATTCATCCTCGCGTCAGCCTCTGCGCCATCGCCGCCGTTCTTGCCGCTCCCATTCCCGCTCTTGCACAGCATGCGCTGCCAAAAATCGATGTCGGGCATGCGCAGAAGACCGTCGTCCGCACGCCGGCGCAGCGCGCGCCGGTTCATGTCTCCCCGGTCGTGACGGCTGCGACGCCTGCGCCCACGCCTTTCATTCCGCAAGGCCAAACGCTCGGCGGCGGCCCGAGCGGCGTTGTCGGCTATGTCGCGCACGGCACCTCGACCGCCACCAAGACCAACACGCCGATCCTCGACATTCCGCAGTCGATCACCATCCTCACCAAGCAGCAGCTCGAAGACCGCAACAGCCTGACTCTCGGCCAGGCGCTCGCCTATGTGCCGGGCGTGACGGTGGCGCAGGGCGAGGGGCAGCGCGATCAGATCACCATTCGCGGCCAGCCCACAACCGCGGATTTCTATACGGACGGGGTGCGCGACGACGCTGAATATTACCGCGATCTCTACAACATGCAGGCGGTCGAGGTGTTGAAAGGCCCGAGCGCGCTCGTCTTCGGCCGCGGCGGCGGCGGCGGCGTCGTCAATCGCGTGACGAAAAAGGCCGATGGCGAAACGCTGCGCGCCGTGCAGATCTCGACGGGCAGTTTCGGCCGCAAGCGCGTGACCTTCGATGTCGGGCAGGCGATCAACGATCAACTCGCCGTGCGCGTCAACGGGCTCTTCGAGCAGTCTTACAGCTACCGCGACTATTTCAATATGAAGCGGTGGGGAATCAATCCGACTTTCACCTGGAAGCCTTTCGAGAAGACCTTCGTCACGCTCAGCTATGAGCATTACTTCGACTACCGCACGATGGACCGCGGCATACCGTCGGTGAACTGGAACGCCAATCCGACGATCCTGGCGGCGCAGCGTCTCGGGGCCGCCGATCTCTACCCCGGCTATCCGTCGCCGACCGACCGCTCGACATTCTTCGGCAATCCGACGGTCAACTACGCCAAGACCGACGTCGATCGCGCGGTTCTGATGATCGATCATACGACCGACTTCGGCGTCAACATCAAGAACCAGACCGTCTTCGCCAATTACGCCAAGTTCTATCAGAACACTTTCGCCAACAACGCCGTCGCCTTCTCCGGCTGCGCGGGCGCGCTGCCGCCCTGCGTGCAGCTCTCCGGTTACAACAACGAGACGCCGCGCCAGAATATCTTCAACCAGACGGACCTGACCTATACGCTGCAAATGACGCCGCAGATCAAGCACACGCTGCTTGCCGGCATGGAGTTCGGCAATCAGAAGTCCGACACCAACCGTAACAACGCGCGCTGGCTGAACCCCTTCACCGGCTCGGCGAACATCAACACTTTCTTCGGCTCTCCCACGACCTTCCTGCCGGTCGTCTTCAATAATCCGAGCTTCCGCCGCCACACCGATCTCGATCTTGCCGCGGGCTATGTGCAGGATCAGATCAGCGTGACGAAATACGTCGACATCCTCGCGGGCGTGCGCTTCGACAGCTACAGGCTCAGATTCGTCAACACGCTTCCGACTCCGACCCCGACTATCGATAATTATTGGGGCCAGACGATCACCAACAACGTGGGCAAATGGTCGCCGCGTTTCGGCCTCGTGTTCAAGCCCTTCGAGCAGCTCTCGCTCTACGGCGCCTATTCGCGCACATTCCTGCCGGCGGCGGGCGATCAGTTCAACACGTTGTCGATCTCGCAGCAGAATTTGCAGCCGCAGGGATTCGAGAATGTGGAGGCGGGGTTCAAGGCTGAAATCACGCCGACCTTGCTCTTCACCGGCGCCATCTACAACCTCAATCGCAGCAACCAGCCGGTCGCGATCAACGCATTTTATAATGTGCTCACCAATACCCGCACGGTCGGCGGCGAGCTCGGCCTCGTTGGGCAGGTGACCAAGGAATGGCAGGTGTCGCTCGGCTACGGCAATCAGCACGCCTATATCACGAGCTCCGACCGCGTGCCGCTCGCGGGCACTGGGCCGCTCTTTACCGAAAAGGGCAAGGTCGTGCCGTCCGTGCCGCAGAACACTTTCACCTTCTGGAACAAATATGACGTCTCGTCGCTCATCGGCCTGGCGCCGGACGTGCTCGGCGTCGGCACGGGCGTGATCTACAACGCCAAATTCTACGCGGCGCTGGACAATGCGGTCGTCATCCCCGGTTACGCCCGCTGGGACGGGGCCGTCTATTGGAAGCTCAGCGAGCAGATTTCCGCGCAGGTGAATGTCGAGAACATTCTCGGCGCGAGCTACTACGCCTCGGCGCATAACAACAACAACATCATGCCCGGCGCGCCGCGTTCGGCCTTCGTGACGGTGAACGCCAAGTTCTGACCGGCGACGTTTGAGCGGTTGGCGCCGTCATTCCCGACGGGCCGAAGGCCCGATCGGGAATCCAGCGCCAAAATAGCGAAGGTTGCTCTGGATTCCCGATCATGCGGGATGGCGCCGTCTCCGACGCTCGCGCCGTTTGGATACACAATGCAATCACCGCCGTCATTGCGAGGAGGCGGAGCCGACGAAGCAATCCAGGGCCGCATCGCCGCCCCGGATTGCTTCGCTTCGCTCGCAATGACGGGCGCTGGGCAAAACGAGCGCTCTTGTGGCTCTGGATTCAAATGGCAATCCGAGCTGTTCAAACGGAAACGGCATCACTCGCTTCGCGAGCGTCGGCAATGACACGCGGCGGGATAACCCTGGCCCGCAATGAAAGACTTCGCGCATAGCTGTCCCACTGTCCGGCCGCTCGCCCCGGCAGCGCTTTCTCAGCACGGGCGGATCGGCTATGCGTCATCGGGCCGAGCAGGCGGCGTTCTAACCGACGCTCGCCTGCCGGATTCTCCTCGCCCGGAACAGGCCCGACGTGACGCGCAAACCCGACGAAATCTCCTCCGACCTCATGCAGCCTCTCGAAGCTCTGCCCGTGTTTTATCCGCTCGCCGGCAAGCGCGTCGTCGTCATCGGGGGCGGGGAGGGCGCGGCCTGGAAGGTCGATCTCGCCGCCGCGTCCGGCGCGCGGGTCGATGTCTACGCCGCCGACCCCTCCGATAAGCTGCGGGAGATCGTCGCCGTCCGGGGAAACGTCACGCTTCACGAGCGCGCGGCCGCGCCAGCGGATTTCGACGGCGCGGCGCTCGCGCTCGGCTCGACCTTCGACGATGCGGAGGCCGACGCCGCCCGCAAATCCGCCGACGCCGCTCATGTGCCGCTCAATCTGGCGGACCGGCCAGCGATGAGCGACTTCATCATGGGCGCGATCGTCAATCGCTCGCCGCTCGTCATCGGCGTCTCGACTGGCGGCGCCTCCCCCGTTTTCGCCCAAGCCATGCGCGGCCGCATCGAGGCCCTCGTGCCGTCGAGCTTTGCCGCCTGGGCCAAGGCGGCGCAGGAATGGCGGCCGCAAATCCTTTCTTCCGGCCTCGACTTTCTGGCGCGGCGCGATTTCTGGCGCCGGTTCACGCGGCTGGCGTTCCGCGACGTCGAGCGCCAGCCCACGACGCGCGATTGCGACGCGCTGCTGGCGCAGGCGCGCGAAGCCGGCGACGCCGCGGCGCATGGGCGGGTGACGCTCGTGGGCGCGGGGCCGGGCGATCCGGAGCTCATCACCCTCAAGGGCATGCGCGCGCTGGCCGGCGCCGATGTCGTCCTCTTCGACGATCTCGTGCCCGCCGGCATTCTCGACTTCGCGCGCCGCGAGGCGACGCGCATCAATGTCGGGAAACGCGGCTACAAGCCTTCCGTGCGACAAGAGGAGATCACCGCGCTCCTCGTCGAGCTGGCGCGCGCCGGCAAGAATGTCGTGCGCCTCAAGGGCGGCGATCCGCTGATCTTCGGCCGCGCCAATGAGGAGATCGCGGCGCTGCGCGCGGCGGGCTTCGAGATCGAAATCGTGCCCGGCGTCACGGCCGCCTTCGCCGGAGCCGCCGCGCTCGGCGCATCGCTGACGAGCCGCGAGACCGTGCGGCGCGTGCAATTCATCACCGCCCATACGAAGGACGGGGAATTTCCCGAGGACTTCGACTGGGGCGCGCTCGCCGATCGCCGCGCGACGACGGCCGTCTATATGGGCAACCGCACTTTGCCCGAACTGTCGCGCCGGTTGCTCGAGGAGGGCATGGC
Source organism: Methylocystis sp. JR02 (assembly GCF_030063565.1). NCBI lineage: Bacteria > Pseudomonadati > Pseudomonadota > Alphaproteobacteria > Hyphomicrobiales > Methylocystaceae > Methylocystis > Methylocystis sp. JR02. Next base: position 1,009,925 of record NZ_JASIRC010000001.1, read on the forward strand.
GCATGACACGCCCGCCTTCCTCATCGAACGCGCCTCGACCCCTGACGAGCGCATCATCAAAGGGACGATCAGCGATCTTCCCGAGAAGGTTGCGCGTGAAGCGATCGTCGGCCCGGTGATGGTCCTGATCGGCTGGGCGCTGGTTGAGAAGTGAGGCGGGCGGGGAAGTGTGTTCGAACATTTGTAAAATAGAACATATGTTCGAACAGGGGCCCGTCATGGCCGGGCTTGTCCCGGCCATCCACGCCGAGGGGCACAGCCTACGCGGAAGCGTGATCGCTATGGACGAAGGCCGCGCAGGGCTTGCGATGCTCCGCGTTCCACAAACGTTCCCGATGACTGCCCAGCATTTGCTATCATGCCCCCGGCGTGGATGGCCGGGACAAGCCCGGCCATGACGAGGGCGGCGACAGGAAATTGTGCGCAGGCTGCTAGGGTGGCCCAGCCATCGGGCATCTTCTAAGACGCCCGTCTTTCAGCCGGCTGCGGGTGGCGGGGTAATACGAGACCGCTAGATTGGTCCGCCGTCATCCTCGACGCTCGCGCAAGCGAGCGATCGGGGATTCAGAGCAAAACCGGCGCTGTTCCGGCTCTGAATTCACCCCCTTGAAGGGGAGAAAGCGGCCGGCCCGTCGGGAATGCTGGCCGGCGTCAACCAACGCCGAAGAAAAACAGTTTTTGCGGAAAAGAAACAAACTTGGTCCCGCGTCATCGAGCAACTTGCGACGACGCGGGATGAACCAAGGGAGCCGTCGTTACTTCCCGGGCGCCGTCTCGATCGGTGCGGACCCCGCCGGCATGGCGCCGCCGGACTCCGGCTCGATCACCGGAACGACGTCGATCTTGCCGCCGCTCGTCGCGCCGCCGGAGGTCGCCGCCGCAGGCGCGGGCTTGGGGCCGCGCTTGGCGTGCAGCAGGCCCTTATAGGCGGAGGCGCGCTGGCGCATGGATTGCGGGGCGTCGCGGTCGTTGAGCACCTGCTCGAAGACGCGCTCGGCCTCGTCGTAGTCGTCATTGAACAGCGCGTCGAGGCCGTTCCATTCCTGAGCGGAGAAGCGGAAGGCGCCGGTCGAGAGCATCAGCGGGCCGAGCGTGCGCTCGAGCTTCTCGCGGTCGTCGCCCTCGAGCACGATCAGCGCCGCGCGCAGCATGGCGATTTCTTGCGTCAGCTTGTCGACGTTGGGGTCTTCGCCGATCGCGCTCAATTCGCTGAGCGCCTGAGCCTTGTCGGGACGCGCTTCGGCGGCGCGGATGCGGGCGAGGGCGGCGTAGCCCTTGGGACCGTCCTTGGCGATGGCGTCGAAAGCGGCGGCGGCCTCGGCGTTCTTGCCCTCGTCGGCCAGCGCCACGGCGGCGACATAGCGGGCGTTGGCCTCCTCGGCGGCCTTGAGGCGCTTATCCTGATAATAGCTCCAGGCGCCGGTCGCGGCGACGATCAGAAAAGCTCCGACGAAAATCGGCGTCTGATAGCGGCGCCAAAATTCGGCTGCCTTGTCCCGGCGGACGTCTTCGTCGACCTCGTGGAAAATATCCGACATGCTCGCGCGACCCTTGCGTTTCCGATTTTTCTTGTCCCCGAAGGGGAGACGCAGGGGTTAGCACAGGCGGACGCGAAAGGCGAGCATTGCGCCAAGGCTCAGAGCTGGCGCCAAGCGCAGAGCTGGCCGACGCTCCGGCCGCAAGCCGTCACAAAAGGGCGGCCACAGCTTTCAGCAAATGTGCTTCGTCAGGCGCTTGCGCGCAGGAGACCGAGAGCCCGGCTGCTTCGAGCGGCGCGGCCACGTCTTTCGAAAGCGCGACATGGACGACCCGCCCGAGCTGAGGCGCCAACCCCGCAGACGCGGCGAGCCGCAAAAAAATCTCTGCGCTGCGGCGGGAGTAGTGGAGCGCGACGTCAATCTCCCCGGCCGCCAACGCCGCGCGCGCTTCGTCGGAGAGGGCCTCGGCCGCCCGCGCTTCGTAGACGTCGACGGCCGTGACGGCATGGCCGGCGCCACGCAGGCCGGCCTCCAAAGCCGCCTGCCGATCCCGCCCGGCAAGATAGAGGAAGTGAACCGGGGCAGGGTAGCGGGCGAGCAACAGCGGCAGGATGGCCTCGGCCTTTCCGGCGACAATGTCTGGCCGCCAGCCGCGCTCTACTGCCCCCTTAGCGGTCTTGGCGCCGACGGCGTGCAGAGGCAGGGCCTTATAAGGTTCCGTATCCGTTCCGGCGCAGTCGATCCCCTTGGCGCTCGACGCCAGCACGGCGTCATAAGCGCCCGGCGGAACGCGCGCCCCGGTCGCGCCGAACTCCAATACAGGGGATACGACTGACGTAAATCGTAACGATTTTAGTTTTTCCGCCGTACGTAAGGCGTCTTCCGCTCCACGTAAGACGAGGGCGCGCCTCACATCAGCCCCGCGACGCCATGCGGCAGCTTCAGCACGATCTCATTGCCTGCGTCGGCGCCGATCATCGCCGCGTCGATCGCGCGGCCCTTGCGGCGCGTGATCCACACTTGGCTGCCATCCGCTTTCAACACCTCGCCATAGAAGGAGAGCTCGTCCCCGGAGACCGTCGCATAGCCGGCGATCGGGGTGCGGCAGGAGCCGTCGAGCGCGGAGAGAAAGGCGCGCTCGGCGGCGAGCGCGAGGGCTGTCGCCGCGTCGAGTAGCGGGGCGAGCGCAGAGCGCGTCTCGGCGTCGCCGGCGCGGGCCGTTATGCCGATCGCGCCTTGTCCGACAGCGGGCGGAAAATCCGCGAGCGGCAACAGCGCCGTCGCGCGATCGGCGAGGCCGAGCCGCTTCAACCCGGCGAGCGCCAGAAGCGTGGCGTCGATCTCGCCGCTCTCCACCTTGCCGAGCCGCGTATGAACATTGCCGCGCAACAGCGTGGTCTGCAGATCGGGGCGGCGGCGCTTCACCTGCGCGGCGCGGCGCAGCGAGGCGGTGCCGACAACAGCCCCCGGGGGCAGGGCGTCGATCGTCATGCCGTCGCGGCCGATCCAGGCGTCCCGCACATCCTCGCGCGGCAGATAGCCGGCGATGACGATCTCCGCCGGCAGATGCGTGGGGAGGTCCTTCGAGCTGTGCACGGCGAGGTCGATGGCTCCCCCAATCAGCGCGAGATCGAGCTCCTTGGTGAAGAGCCCCTTGCCGCCGGAGTCGGCGAGAGACCGGTCTTGAATCTGGTCCCCGGTCGTCTTGATGATCTCGACGGGGAAATGGTCCTCGCTCACGCCATGCGCCTCGGCGAGGAGGGCGCGAACCATATGGGTCTGCGCAAGCGCCAGCGGGCTGCCGCGCGTGCCGATGCGAAGGCTCTTGATCGTCATGAGGTTTCCCAGCGTGAGAGTTGCGCGGGACTATAAGGGCCGGGAAGGGAAGGGCAAGCCGCGGCGCCTCTGGGCTTCTGCGGCCCCCCCCTATCGCGTCATTCTTTAGTTGTCCCCGCCTTCAAACTGTCACCCTTCTTTCCGGGCCGTTCTGTCACCGTTCTATCAGGGCTGGACCGCCCGCCTGCTCCTCTCCCCGCTTGCGGGGAGAGGAGCAGAGCGCGGCCTTCATCGAGAAATTCGCCCCCTAATTTATCCCCACCCTCCAAACCTCCCTTATCCTTCCACCGCCTCGCCAACTTGCAGGGGCGTCGTCAGGGTCGGCGGCGTCGGCGGGGTCGGTTAAGCGCGGGACGCGACCCTCGTTCCGTGCGGGACTCCGGCGCCGCCCGCCGGGTCTCTCCTTCGTGGGGAGATTGCGCGGGAGAAATCCCACGCAAAGGCTGGGCATAGTTTTCGCGCCCGCAACACGCGGCCGGAGTACCGAAAGGGAAAGGGCCGGCGGGCCGGAGGCGGCGCATGTCGAGGCCCTTGCGACGCGCTCGGGAGCGTCAAAACTCCCGGGAAAGAAGCAGGCGCCGTCTGGCGGCTGCGCCCGAAGGGCCAAGGTCACAAGATGACCCCACCCCGGACGGAAAGGTGCGCGCGAATAAAGACCGCAGCCGGGACGCCTTGGCCCCGATGCGCTTATTTTTCACGCTACCGGCCGAACGGGGCCGGGGCGTCCCGGCTTCCTGTATCGCCTCGCGTCGGAAATCGGCGGCGGGGAATTTGGCGCTGGGCAGTTCTGCGGAGGCGTCTGGGAAGCTGAATCGCTCCCCACCCTTGATCCCTCCCCGCCACTCCGTGGGGGGAGGGAGAGAAGCGGCGCCGCTAGGGATCACTAGCAAGCAACGCTGACAAATCCGGGCGCGAGCCGCCTCCCTCCCCTTGCGGGGAGGGATCAAGGGTGGGGGTCGTTTCAGTGATGAGAATATCGCCCAATTACAAATCCTTAGCCGAGCGGCGCCAAAAGCCCTTCACGCAGCCGCTTTCCACCGCCGCAGGAAGCGTCGCGCGTCGCCGCCGATCGCCGGATCGTGCAGATCGAGAGAAAGCACTGGCGCGCCTGGCTTGAAATTGGCGCTCTTGAAATCGAGCCAAAACAGGCTCGGCGCCGTCGCGCTGCTGACGAAATAAACCTTGTTGGTGACGTCGGCGGCCGTGACCCAATTGGTTTGACAGGCGCCCCAAAAACCCTTGTCCGGCGCACGGCCGGGATCGCGGAAAGGAACTTGCGCGATGCGCAGCAGCGACAGCGCGCCGGCGACCGCCTCCCGGTAGGTCTTCGGATCGGGCAGATATTTCGAATAGGCGGCGAGCCGGACGAAACGATCCTCCGCCGTCTCGTCGCCCGGCAGCGGCTTGGTTCCGCCGAAGGGCGCATATTGCTTCACGCGCTCGATCATCTGGTCATAGGGCGGATCATTGGTCATCACGCGATATTCGGGGCCGTGATGAACGACGAGCTTTCCGTCGATATATTCGATGATCGCCGAGTCGCCCGAGGGGTCTTGCACGGCAAGATGCGTGGGCAGGTGCTGCGTCAGGCCGAGGTCGCTCGCCCATGCGGCGGCGACGCGGAACTTGCCTTCCTTATGCGCGTCGACGACCTCATTAACCGTCGCGAAATTGTCGAGAACATATTGCGCCCAATGCGTATCGGGCAGAACCGGGCGCTTGTCCGGGGCTTCGAGACGGCTTTCGTCCAGCACCAGCATATGCGCCGCAAGGCCCATTTCATTGAGGCCGTCCGAGGCGGCGCCTTCGAAGGAGACGATCGCAGCGCAGCCATATTTGGAGGTCCAGCCAATCGTATCCGGGCCGACGCCTTCGATCTTGCCCTTCACGCCGGGAAGCACGCTCGCCTGTGACGTGCGGGCCTGGCCGCGTGGAAAAACAACGAATTTTGGCCGCTCCGGCAGAGCGACAGGGAGGTCCATCGAGCGAACGACGATCTTGGCCAGCTTGCGGTCATTGACGAAAGCCAGCGAGCAGGCCCGCAATTCCTCCGTTGTCAGCGCAAAAGGCAGGGAAAGGAGCCCGGTCAGAAATGCGCGTCTTTGCATGGCTTGCCTGCTCTTTCGTCGGCGAAAATGGCAGTCCGGAAAATGGCTCACGTCGCACTTTGGGCGCGTCGAATGAACAAGCCGTTGCGCAGGGCCCGCAAATGCCGCCGTTTCGAGCGCGACGCCTTGCCGCGGATTTTCTATCCCCAGGCTTCGGCGGTGCGATAAAGCTAGCGCCTCGACGCCTCCGACAAAGAGCCAGCCTTGCTCACAGCCGCGATCCCGAAACGCCCGTCTTCCTATCGCTGGTTCGTGCTGGCGCTCGCGACCCTCGCTCAGACCGGCGGCTGCTTTTTGGTGCAGGGGCTCGGCGCTCTGGGGCCGGCGCTGCAGGCGGCTTTCGGCCTCGATGCGGCGCAGGTGGGGCTCACCATGTCGGCCGCGCAGACGACGCCCATCGTGGGGCTCCCGATCGCCGGTCTGCTGCTCGATCGCTTCAGCGAAAGGCTGATCGTCGGGCTCGGCGCGGCGATGGTCGCGGCGGCGCTCTTCGCAGCCGCGCAAGCCGAGAGCTATCTCGACATCCTCTCCTGGCTCGTCGTCGCGAGCATCGGCTATTGCACCGTGCAACCGGGCGGCGGCAAGGTGGTGGCGGCGTGGTTTGCGTCCGATACGCGCGGCCTCGCCATGGGGATTCGTCAGGCGGGCCTGCCGCTGGGCGCGGCGCTCGCGGCCCTGATCCTGCCGGTCGTTGCCGCGCAGCAGGGGTGGCGCGCCGCTTTTGAACTCGGCGCCGGCGCCGCGCTGACGAGCGGGCTGCTTTTCGCCTTTCTGTATCGCCCGCCGCCAGACCCTTTGCCGGCGCGCAAGCGGTGCGAGAACCTTTGGCGGGAGCGCATCGACGAAATCGCGCCGCGTCTTCCACGCATTGCCCTGCCGGGGGCGGCGCTCGTCTGCGTGCAATTCTGCATGACCGTCTATTTGCCGCTCGACCTTCGCGACCGCTTCGGCATTCCCGTGGAAACGGGCGTGAAGCTCTTATTCGCGGCGCAATTCGCCGGGGCGTTTGCGCGCATCATTCTCGCCCTCTGGAGCGACAGAAGCGCGCGCGGCCGTTTCTTCCCGCTCGCCGTCAGCATGGGCGCGATCTTGCTGGGCCTCGCCGCCTATTTGTTTGCCCCCGGCGCGCCTCTATGGGCGGTCGCCTTGCTTGCGATCTGGCTCGGCTTCTTCGGCTTCGGCTGGTACGGGCCCTGGATCGCGCTGGTCAGCGAAGCCGCGCCCAAAGGCGCGATCGGCTTCATGATCGGCCTCGCCATGGCGATCAACCAGATCTGCGTCGTGCTCGCGCCGCCGGCCTTCGGCGCCTTGCGCGACGCGACCGGAACTTATGCCTGGGGGTGGAGCGCCTTGATCGCAGCGTTGGCGCTGGCGCTGTGGGGAAGCTGGCGAAAGGAAGGTTTATAGGCGCAACCAAGCTTGCAAATAGCTCAGTCCGCGCTGGGCAGACGCCGCATGACGAATTCGATGCGGCCGTCCTCGAGCTCGCGCCAGAATTCGATCTCGGTCATATAGGCGGCTTTGGGATAACGGTCGAACCATTCGCGCGCCTTGGCGCGGGCGTCGAGGCGCGGCAAGGTGAAGGTCTCGCGCCGCCAGCCGTCGCTCCTGGCGCGGCCCTTCTCGCTGAGCCTGCGCGCAATATCCTTCGGCGCCCTGGTTACGCTCATACCGATGCTCCCGCACAGTGCGCCAAAACATAGCGCTTCAGGGGCAGAAATGGGAGTCTGCGATTCGCCCCCCGCCCGCGTCGGTCAGGCTTTAATCGCGGCTTTATTTCCGGGAGATGAACATGCGTATTTTGCCTCTCGCGATTTTGTTCGCCATCCTTGCCGCCGCGCCCGCCCGCGCCACGGCCAATCTCGACTGCGCGATCGAGGACAAGCGGCTCAAAGGCGCGATCGGCGCCCTGATGGGCTCGCTTCCGGGCCTCCTGCAGATTCACGGCGAATTCGACGTTCTCCTTGACGGCGTTCCCGACGACTTCCGCAAAATCAGCCTTGTTGGCGACAACCTGCCGCATAGCTGGGTTCACGGCAAAGAGCTGAAGCTCCATGCCTATAAGGAACGCGAGGGCGAGCGCTTCGCCAGTTTCGAGCTTGTCGTCGAGACGAAAATGACGAGCGATCCCAATCAATATCTGGGCGCCTACGAACTGAAGGTCAGCTTCCTGCCGGGTAAGGGCGCCGAGAGCAAGACCGTCACGGTGCGGGGCAGGGCCTCATGCTCGCTTGGCTGACGCGCAGGCTCCGACTTCCCCGCGTCTCAAAAGCGCGCTATCTCGGGCGCCATGTCTGAGCGCCCCACCTATATGATCTCCACCGCCATTCCCTACGCGAATGGCGCGCCCCACATCGGCCACGCCTATGAGCGCATCGCCACGGACGCTTTCGCGCGTTTCAAGCGGCTCGACGGCTACGACGTGCTCTTCGTCACCGGCATGGACGAGCACGGCCAGAAGGTGCAGCGCACCGCCGAGAAGGAGGGGGTGACGCCCCAGCAGTTCGTGGACGGCATTGCCGCGCAATTCGCCCGCATGGGCGAAGCGCTGAACGCGCGGGCCGACGACATCGTGCGGACGACGCAGGAGCGCCACAAGGAGGCCGTGCTCGACATCTGGCGGCGCATGGAGGCCAGGGGCGACATCTATCTCTCGAAATATTCCGGCTGGTATTCCGTCCGCGACGAAGCCTATTACGACGAGAGCGAGCTCACCGAGCGCGAGGGCAAGAAATACGCGCCGACCGGCACGCCGGTCGAATGGGTGGAGGAGGAGAGCTGGTTCTTCAAGCTCTCCGCCTATGCCGAAAAGCTCCTCGCTCATTACGAGGCGCATCCGGATTTCATCACGCCGGAGCATTACAAGAACGAGATCGTCGCCTTCGTGAAGCGCGGGCTCTCGGATCTCTCCGTCTCGCGCACGACCTTCGACTGGGGCATCAAGATTCCGCCGAGCCCGCAGACGACGGCGAACCATGTGATGTATGTCTGGGTCGACGCGCTGACGAATTACATCACGGCGACCGGCTGGCTCACCGGCGGCGAGAAGGCGCGCTACTGGCCCGCCGACGCCCATGTCATCGGCAAGGACATCACGCGCTTTCACGCCATCTATTGGCCGGCCTTTCTGATGTCGGCGGAGGCGCCGCTGCCCAAGCAGATCGTCGTGCATGGCTTCCTCTTCTCGCGCGGCGAGAAGATGTCGAAATCGCTCGGGAATGTCGTCGGCCCGCAGGAGCTGATCGACCGCTATGGCGTCGACCAATTGCGCTATTTCTTCCTGCGCGAAGTGCCCTTCGGCAATGACGGGAATTACTCGCATGAAGCGATCGTCATGCGCATCAACGCCGATCTCGCCAATGATCTCGGCAATCTGGCGCAGCGCTCGCTCTCCATGATCGCCAAGAACTGCGACGGCGCCGTGCCGAAGAAGGGCGCATTCACCGACGCGGACAGGGACATTCTCGCCCAGGCCGCGGGCGCGCTGGAGAAGGCGCGGGCGGCGATGGACGCCTATCAGCCGCATCATGCGCTTGCGGAGATCTTCCGCGTGGTGGCGGAGGCCAACCGCTATTTTGCCGGCGAGGAGCCCTGGGCCAAGAAGAAGACCGACCCGGCGCGCATGGAAACGATCCTCTATGTGACGGCGGAGACGTTGCGCCGGCTGGTGATCCCGCTGCAGGCCTTTATTCCCGAGGCGGCGGGGAAGTTCCTCGATTCCTTGGGCGTTGGCCCCGACGAGCGCGATTTCGCCCATGCCGGGGAGGGGAACGCCCTGCAGGAAGGCGCCCCGCTGCCGCCGCCGGCGCCAGTGTTTCCGAGGTTTGTGGAGGAGGAACTGTCCTGAATATCCCGTTTTTGCTATGTTGATCTAAGAGGATGACGTTCATGGCGCTTTACATCAAAGATAAAGACGTCGATGCGCTCGCGGAGAAGCTACAGGCGGCTGTTGGAGCAAGCACGAAAGCGGAAGCCGTGCGGGCCGCACTTTTGCATGAACTCGAGCGCGTGAACGCACGTCAGTCCTTTGCAGAACGAAACGCCGAGGCTTTTGCTCTCGCGGATAAGATCGGCGCACCCAACCCGGACTTCGACGCCAAGGCGTTTATGGACCGGATGTGGGGCGAGTGATTTTCCTCGACGCCTCGGCTGTCATCGCGATTTTGAACCGCGAGCCGGATTCAGAGCGCCTGATCACGGCGATCGAAGAGGCTCGTGGCCAGCTTAATATTTCGCCGATTTCGACGTTCGAGTCAGTTCTCGGCTTGGCCCGGGCTCGGATCGGAGCCCCCGCACGCCGCTCGACTGCAGAGAATCTCAGACTAGCGACCGCCTCGGTGCGAGAGTTCATCAGGGCGAACGACATTAGAGAGATATCCTCTCTCCCGAAATCGGCCAGGGCGCGATCCTCGCAGCCGCGACATATGGAAAGGCTGTCGGCCATCCTGCGGACCTCAATTTCGGCGATTGTTTCGCGTATTCTTGCGCTAAGGCGCTGGGGGCGACCCTCTTGTACAAAGGGGACGACTTCACCAAGACCGATTTGGGCGGCTGATCGATCTGCACTCAAAACGCCGAAGGAACAGCGATCTTGTCCTCCGACCCGGCCCGCTTCATCGGCGACATCCCCCGCCATTACGACCGCGGCCTCGGCCCCGTGATCTTCGAGGCCTATGCCGAGGAGACCGCGCGGCGGGCGGCGATTTGGGGACCGCGAAACGCGCTGGAGATTGCCGCCGGCACGGGCATCGTCACCCGCAAGCTGCGCGATGCTTTGCCAACGGACGCCCGGCTCACCGCGACCGACCTCAACGCGCCTATGCTCGAGATCGCGCGGGAGAAGTTTAGGCCCGACGAACAAGTAAGTTTCGACGTGGCGGACGCGCTCGTCCTGCCCTTCGCGGACGGAGCCTTCGACGCGGTCATCTGCCAGTTCGGCTTGATGTTTTTCCCAGACAAGGACGCCGCCCATCGTGAAGCGGCGCGCGTGCTGAGGCCCCATGGCCGCTATCTGACAAGCGTCTGGGACGCGCCGCACTACAACCCGTTCTCGCGCCTCGGCCAGGAAATGGTCGAGCGCTTCTTTCCCGGCGATCCTCCCAAATTCGTGTCGCCTTTCTCGTGCCCCGAGATCGACCCGACCAAGGAGGCGCTCATCGCGGCGGGTTTCACCAATATCGTCATCTCCGTCCTGCCGCGCGTGCATGAGATCGCGGACGTCGAGGCTTTCGCCACGGGCCTGGTTTTCGGCCACCCGCTCCTCAACCAGATCCGCGCGCGGGGCGAGGTCGCGCCCGAGGCGATCGCCGAGGCCTTGGCGGAGAGGCTCGGGCAGGAATTCGGCGCGCCGGCGAGAATGCCCATGCAAGCCATTCTATTCGAGGCGTCGCGCTTATGAGATTCCTAGGGGCGCTCGCTTTTTTGATCTTCGCATTTATGGCCGCCCACGCTGGCGATTGGCGGACGTATCGCAACGATCGCTTCGGCGCGGCCGCCGACATTCCGGTCGGTTGGCGCATGGGTGAGGCGCCGGAGAATGACGACGGGCGTGTATTCACCTCTCCCGACGGACGCGCCAGCGTCACGGTGTCTGGCAGCTATGCAGTCCTGCCGCGCTTTCAGGAGGTCGAGATCATGACCAAGCCAGGCGCAGGGGAAACCGTCGACTACAAGCGCCAGGGCAGGGACTGGATCGTCGCTTCTGGCCGCAAGGGCGATCGGATTTTTTACCGAAAGTCGCTGCTCTCCTGCGGCGGGACGGTATGGAACAGCGTCTATCTCGACTATCCGGCCGCCGAGAAGGCTGCTTTCGATCCAATCGTCGCCCATGTCGCAGGCTCGCTGCGCGGCGGGAAGGGCTATGGAACGGGCAACTGCCGCTGAATGGGCCCGGCAGAGTCGGCGCTCGCGGCGGCAGCTCTTTGTGATATTCTTGAGGGATGATTTCGACCCTGAAAAAAATGCTCCCCGCGATCGAGAACTGGCCGGAGGAAGATCAGCAAGCGCTCGCCGACGCGGCGCGCGAAATTGCGGCGGCGCGGGCGGGCTTCTACGCCCTGACTCCGGATGAGGAGCGCGCCGTTGCGGAAGGATTGGCGCAAGCCGATCGCGGGGACTTCGCGACCGAAGAGGAGATGGCCGCACTCTGGCGACGGTTCAAGCGATGAAAATCCGCGTTACGCGGCGTGCTAGAACCGACATGCTCGAAATTCTGTCCTTTGTGGCGGAAAAGTCCCCGCAGGGAGCGGCGCGTGTCGCTGCCGCAATCGAAGCTGGCTTGTCGTTCCTCTCGGAAAATCCCAGGGGCGGGCTGCGCACGGATCACCCAGAGCTTTACGTAAAGATACTGCCCGACTGCCCCTACAAAATTTTCTATCGGTTTCGGACGGACGCTATTGAGGTCGTGCATATCCGCCATTCCGCACGTGCGCCGTGGCCGGCCTCGTGAAGGCCTCCACGCCGATGCGGGTTTGTCGAAAACTCGTCCTATCTCTTGGGGAATAGCCGCACCACAGCGGCGCGAAACAAAGCGGTATGATTATGTTCCTAAGCGCCTCTGGGGCTCCCTCGTCCTCATTGGCCTGGAGGCTGGCCGGCTCCGTCCAAGCCGCCACGCCGCCGTCGAGGCCTTTCGACGTCCGGTGGATCATCGACGCAACGACATCGAGCTTCGTTTGCCCCGTCGAGCGGAAGCAATTGGTCGCGATTGTGCATGGCGGGCCTGTCGATCAGCCTGAAGGTTTTGCAGCGTCATCGCCGCCATTCGCGGCACGATGAGCGGCCAGTCGGTAGCAGGCGACTGGTCGGCCAATAATATGCTATGCGCGGGGCGCCTGGCGCGCCGCCTCTGCAGGAAACCGAACGTCACATGCTCATCGACACCCATTGCCATCTCGATTTTCCCGATTTCGCGCCGGAGCAGGCGGAAGTCGTCGCGCGCGCCAAGGCGCGGGGCGTCGGCCGTATGATCACTATTTCCACGCATCTGTCGCGCTTCGACCGCGTGAAAGCGATCGCCGAGGCCTATCCGGACGTCTTCTGCACGGTCGGCACCCATCCGCTTCACGCCCACGAAGAAGCCGAGCCGACGGTCGAAGAGATTGTGGCGCTCGCACAGCATCCAAAATGCGTCGGGCTCGGCGAGGCGGGGCTCGACTATTTCCATGATCAAGCGCCGCGCGAGCTCTCGCAACGGGTCTTCCGCACCCATGTCGCCGCCGCGCGCGAAACCGGCCTGCCGCTCGTCATTCATACGCGCGACGCCGACGACGATTGCGCCGCGATCCTGCGAGAGGAAATGGGGAAGGGGGCTTTCACCGCCCTCCTCCATTGCTTCACCTCGAGCCGCGCGCTGGCGGAAACAGCGGTCGATCTCGGCCTTTACATCTCATTTTCCGGCGTCGTGACCTTCAAGAATTCGGCGGAGCTGCGCGAGACGGTGAAGGTCGTGCCGCTGGAGCGGATGCTGGTCGAGACCGATGCGCCCTTCCTTGCGCCCGTGCCGCATCGGGGCAAGCGTAACGAGCCGGCCTTTGTCGTCGACACGGCGCGGCTGCTCGCGGAAATCAAGGGCGTTTCAGAGGAAGAGCTCGCCCGCGTGACAACGGAAAATGCGCTTCGGCTCTTCTCCAAAATGCCGCCGCTCGAGGCCGCCGCTTGACGCTCACGGTCACGATCCTGGGCTGCTCCTCGTCGGGCGGCGTGCCGCGCGTCGGGCAGGGCTGGGGCAAATGCAACCCGGACAATCCCAAGAACCGGCGCCGCCGCTGCTCGATCCTGGTCGCCCGCGGCGACGATGCGGCGAAAACCCAACTCCTCGTCGACACCGGTCCTGATTTGCGCGAGCAACTCATCGACGCGGAGGTCAGGCGTCTCGACGCCGTGCTCTATACGCATCCGCACGCTGACCATACGCATGGGATCGACGACGTGCGCGGCCTCGTCATTCTGAACGGCAGGCGCATTCCGGCCTATATGGACGAGCGCACGTCCCGCGATGTCAGCGAGAAGTTCGGCTATATCTTCACCACGCCGCCCGGAAGCCTGTATCCGCCGCTCATGACGGAGCATCGGCTGCATCCGGGCCGGTCCGTGACGATCGAGGGGCCGGGCGGGCCAATTGAAGCGACGCCGTTCCGGCTCGACCACGGGGACATGGATGCGCTTGGCTTTCGTTTCGGCAATCTTGCCTACACGCCCGACCTGAACGCCATCCCGCCGGAGAGCGCGCGCTTCCTCGAAGGCCTCGATCTTTGGATCATCGACGCGCTGCGCTGGCAGCGTCATGGCACTCATCTCTCAGTCGAACAGGCGCTGGCCTATATCGATCGTTTTCGCCCGAAGCGCGCCGTGCTGACCGACCTCCATGTCGATCTCGATTATGATGCGCTGACGGCCGTGCTGCCGGCGAATGTCGAGGCGGCCTATGACGGGCTGCAGATCGAGGTGTAGTTCATTATTTTTCAAGCCATTGATCTGATTTTTCGAAGAAGGATTTAGCATGAAAGCCGAACGCCGCGCATTCCTCGTCGGAAGCTCCCACGCCATCTTATTCAGATCGTCGCTCGCCGCCGCCCAGCCCCTTGCCACAGACGATCCGACAGCGACGCCGCTGCCGCGCGGCGGAATGAGCCATTTCGCACAGCTCAATGGCGTGAGGCTGCACTATGTCAGCGTCGGATCGGGTCCTACCGTGATCCTGCTCCATGGCTGGCCGCAGACGTGGTTCGCCTGGCGCGGAACCATGGAGCGGCTTTCCGCCCGGTTCAATTGCGTCGCGCTCGACCTCAGAGGTCTCGGGCTGTCGGAGAAAACGCCGGCCGGCTACGACAAGCAGACAATCGCCGCCGACGTCGCCGCGTTGATCGACCATGTCGCCGGCGGCCGCGCGCATGTGGTTGGGCATGATATGGGCGGCAAAGCAGCCTTCGTTCTCGCCAATCTGCAGCCCGGAAAGGTCGAAAAGCTCGTCCTTGTCGATTGCCTGGTTCCTGGCACGGAAAACATGGACGCAAGGCGCGGCGGGGCCTGGCACTATGGCTTCCATATGGCTCCCGAGATTCCAGAGATGCTGACGCGCGGGCGGGAGCGAGAGTATATCGCCGCCCAAATTCGCGCCTGGTCGCACAAGAAGGACGCGATAACCGAAGCGGCTGTCTCGGAGTTCGCGCGGCGTTACGCGTCCCCGGGCGGCATGACGGCCGGCTTTGCCTATTATCGCGCCCTTCGTGACGACGCGGCGCTGGTCGCGTCGTTTGAAAATCGGAAGCTGGAGACGCCGGTTTTGGCGATCGCCGGACGCTATGGCGTCGGCGAAAAGCTCGCGGAAGCGCTGCGCCCGCGGGCAACGCAACTGACAGCCGTGATCGCCGAGGACAGCGGACACTTCGTCGCTGAAGAAGCTCCAGACTTTTTCTGCATGCAGGTCGAGCGGTTCCTCCATGCATAACAACCCCGCCGGTTCGGGGATTTGCGGCATATTTTCCATATTTCGAAAATCCGGCGTCCATGCCGCGGCGTCGTGTTATTTTCGCGACGGTTCTTGTCGGCTTTGTTGTCCCAAGTCCTACGCCCGCCAACTTGCGAGTTTTAGTTCCATAATATCGATTATGCGAATCGATGCTGCGGTCAGTCCTGAACGCCACGCCCTTCCAGTCCGACTCGCCTCGAAGAATCAGCCGGTTCGATTTTCGGGCAATTTGCTGCCCGCCGCGAACCGCCGAGCGCTGCTCTGCGTCCGTAGCGGCGAAGGTTCAGAAACGCGGCGGCTTCCGCGGCCATGGCGCGGGCGAATGAAACCTCTGAAAAAACGGCCTATTGCCCCAGCCCGAGCGCGGCAGTTCTTTGGTTTTTTCGATGGGGCCACGAAAATCTCTGGCCAGAACGGCCTGAAATCTGCTAAAAGCCCTGTTGCGCGGGACTATATGGCATTCAACTGGCAACATCCCATCCTTTCCGAGCGGACGCATTTTGCGCGTCCGAACGGTTCTGCTTGGGCGCACGCGTTTGGCATAAGAGTCTTGCCTTTTTTGGCGGAGACGAGCAGGTAGACATGAGCAAAGGTAGAGATTTCCGGGGACCCCGTAAGCGTGGGTTCGACGACGATGGTCCGTTTGGCTATGACGCGCCGCGGCCCAGTCGCGCTCCGAGGTCGCCCTTCGGCGGCGGCGGATTCCCGGATGCGGCGCCCCCGATGATGAACGAGCCGTCCGTCGACGCCGTCGTGAAATGGTTCAAGTCGGACAAGGGCTTCGGCTTTGTCGAGCTGGCCAATGGCACGGGCGACGCGTTCCTCCACATCGGCGCGGTCCAGGCGGCTGGCTATGAGACGCTTCCGCCCGGCGCGAAGCTGCAGGTCGTGGTGACCAGCTCGGTCAAGGGCCAGCAGGTCTCCCGCATTCTCGACGTCGACCTCGCCGGCGCCGCCGAGCGCGCTCCTCCGCCCCCGCGCAGCGGCGGCGGCGGCTTCGACAGCCCCCGTCCTCCCCGTCGCCAGGCGCCTGATCCGTCGAGCGCCGTGCCGGTCTCCGGCAAGGTCAAATGGTTCGACGAGACCAAGGGTTTCGGCTTCGTCCAGTCGAATGACGGCGGCAAGGACGTCTTCGTCCATATCTCGATCCTCGGTCCCTCGGGCGTGAACCGCCTGCTCGAAGGCCAGCCGGTGACCATGCAGGTCGTCGACACCGCGAAGGGTCGTGAAGCCCTCTCCATTGCTCTGGACTAACGTCCCGGCAATCTGATCAGACGCCGCGTCGCCCCTCCGGGCGCGCGGCGTTTTCTTTTGCTCCAGAGGATCTCCCCCTGATGTCCGGCGACATTGCGCGTCTTATCGAGATCATGGCGGCGCTCCGCACCCCCGGGACCGGTTGCCCCTGGGACCTCGAGCAGGATTTCCGCTCCATCGCTCCCTATACGATCGAGGAGGCCTATGAGGTCGTCGACGCCATCGAGTCGGGCGACCTTGGCGACTTGAAAGATGAATTGGGAGACCTGCTGCTCCAGGTGGTCTTTCATTCCCGCATCGCCCAGGAGCAGGACGCTTTCGCCTTCCCCGACGTCGTCGGCGCCATTTGCGACAAGCTCATCCGCCGCCATCCGCATGTCTTCGAAGCGGGCGAATCGCTGACGCCCGAGGGCGTGACGGCGCAATGGAACGAGATCAAGGCGGCGGAGAAGGCGGCGAAAGGAGCCCCTGCTCCCGCGAGTCTGCTCGATGGCGTCCCCCTCGCCCTGCCCGCGCTCACGCGGGCGGTGAAGCTGCAGCAGAAGGCGTCCAAAGTCGGCTTTGACTGGAATGACGCCGCGCATGTCATGGGGAAGATCCGCGAGGAGACCGAGGAAGTCGCCGAGGAATTGCGCCGACCGGACCTCGACCCCAAATCTCTGGAAGAGGAGATCGGCGATCTTCTTTTCGTCGTCACCAATCTCGCGCGTCACGCCAAGGTCGATCCAGAACAGGCGCTACGGGGCGCCAACGCCAAATTCGAACGTCGATTCCACCATATCGAAAGGCGCCTGTCGGAGATGGGCTCGTCCGCGGAGGCGGCGTCGCTGGATGAAATGGAGGCGCTCTGGAGTGAGGCGAAGCAACTGGAAAAAGGGGCAAAGGCCGGCGCCGCGCCAAAGGCGGCGGATGTGCCTTAATTTGGAGCCTTCGACGGCGCTAAGGTCACGCTGACTACCATGGAGGCCATCTGTACCATGTCCATTGCCTCGAACCCATCACGTTACAGCCCGCCGTCGCAGCTCTTTCATTGGCTCACCGTTTTATGCGTCGCAGGCGCCTGGATTCTCGGCGTTGTCGGCGACGATCTGCCAAAGGGCTCGATCCGCCATATGGGCGAGTTCGTTCATGTGATCCTGGGCGAGCTGGTCGTGCTGCTGCTCGTCCTGAGGATCGTCTGGCGCTTCATCGCCCCTGCGTCGCCCCTCGAGCCCACGCGCTTCGGAACGGCCGGTGAACTGGCGACGAAGCTCGGCCATCTCGCCATCTATGGGCTGCTGCTCGCCGTTCCCGTCGTCGGCGTGCTGACGCTCTTCCATAGCGGCGAGGCGCTGCCGCTCTTCGGCCTCTCGGAGATTCCGTCTCCCTGGGTCAAAAATCGCGAGCTGAAGCACTCTTACAAGGAAATCCACGAGTTCCTGGCGCATACGCTGATGATAGTGGCGGCGCTGCACGCCGCAGCGGCCATCGCGCATCACCATGTGCTGAAGGACCGGACATTGAAGCGCATGTTGCCGGCGGTTTTCGAATGACGCCCATTTGACAGCGCGCATCGGAGATTGTCGTTCCCGGCGGGCAAGCCCGAGCGGGAATCCAGAGCCACAAAAAGCGTTGCGGCTTTTGCTCTGGATTCCCGATCGCTCGCTTCGCGAGCGTCGGGAATGACACTTGAAGCAGATTATGACTTCAGTGGCCGCCGCCAAATTTCAAAACGATAACTCCTAATCCTATCAACAGGATGCCCGCGATCTCCACCGAACCCAGGCTCTGGCGATAAATGACCCAGCCGGCCACGGAAACCAGCGCGAGGCCGACGCCCGACCAAACCGCATAGGCCACGCCAAGCGGGATGTCTTCCAGCGTCAACGACAGGAAATAGAAGGCCGTCGCATAGCCGGCGACGACGGCAAGCGACGGCAGCGGATTACGGAAGCCTTGGGCCGCCGGCAACGCCGTGGAGGCCGCGACCTCGGAGAGGATCGCAATCGCAAGGTAGAACCAGTGCATGGCGCTAAGGTCTTATGTTCGCAAGGCTGATGAATAGCGCCGTTTTACCTCGTCCAGGCGCTCCGGCGCAACGCGCACCGTGAGGCGGGAGCCGCCGTCCTCATTCGTCTCGCGGGAGAGGACCTCGGCGTGGGCATGGAGCCAGGCGAACCCCTGCCCGTCTTCCGGAGAAATCTCCAGCGCGAGCGTCACGCGGCTCTCAGCAAGCAGGGTCTCGATGCGCGCCAGGAGATCGCCAAGTCCGTCGCCTGTCAGCGCCGAGACCAGCGCCGGGCGGCGGCGCGGATCGAAGCCGCGCGCGGCGAGGCGCATGGCTTCCAGCCGCTCGGGATCGAGCCCATCGATCTTGTTCCAGACCTCGACGATCCGCCCCTCGGCTTCGCCCTTGAGGCCCAGCTCCTCCAGGATCGTCTCGACATCGCGCGCCTGCGCTTCCGAGTCCTCATGGGAGACGTCGCGAACATGCAGGATCACATCTGCAAGAGTCACTTCCTCCAGCGTGGCGCGGAAGGCGGAGACCAGCATGGTCGGCAGATCCGAGATAAAACCGACCGTGTCGGAGAGCAGCACGCGGGCGCCATGCGGCAAACGAATTTGCCGCAGCGTGGGGTCGAGGGTCGCAAACAGCATATCCTGCGCGAGCACTTCGGCCTTGGTCAGTCGATTGAAGAGCGTGGACTTTCCGGCGTTTGTGTAGCCGACGAGGGCGACGACGGGGTAAGGCACTTCCCGCCGCGTCTTGCGGTGCAGGCCGCGGGTGCGCTTCACCTTGTCGAGGTCCTGCTCGATGCGGCGCATGCGCTCTTCGATGAGTCGGCGGTCGGTTTCGATCTGTGTCTCGCCGGGACCGCCAAGGAAGCCGAAGCCGCCGCGCTGACGCTCGAGGTGGGTCCAGGACCGCACCAGGCGGGATTTCTGATAAGCGAGATGCGCGAGTTCGACCTGGAGCGCGCCCTCCTTGGTGCGGGCGCGCTGGCCGAATATCTCCAAAATGAGGCCGGTGCGATCGATGACTTTCGCACCCCAGGCCTTTTCGAGGTTACGCTGCTGCACGGGCGAGAGCTGGCAATCCATGCTCACAAGGCCCGCTTCTTGAGCCTTTACAGTCTCGGCGATTTCCTCGACCTTGCCCTTCCCGAGGTAGGTCGCTGGCCGAACCTCGTTCAAAGCCACAGGAAGCTCGCCCACAATATCGAGGTCGATCGCCTGCGCGAGACCGACCGCCTCAGCGAGCCGGGCCTGGGGATCACGAGAAAGCGCCGCCGGACCGCGCGAGAGATAGGGCCCGACGACGACCGCGCGCGTACGGTCCTCACCGAGCGCGCGTTCTTCAACTGATACTTCGCCGATCAATCCGCTTATCTTTGCTTCTCCACGCCCTCGTCTTCCGCCGGTTCGAACATCTGGATCGGATGCCCGGGCATAATCGTCGATATGGCGTGCTTGTAGACCAATTGCGAGTGGCCATCACGACGCAGCAGGAGGCAGAAATTGTCGAACCAGGTGACAATACCCTGAAGCTTGACGCCGTTGACGAGGTAGATAGTGAGCGGAACCTTGTTTTTTCGGACGAAATTCAGAAATGTATCCTGTAGATTTTGCGAACGCTCCGACGACATCGGCTGTCCTGTTCTTTATCTTGTTGAGCCGAGCGGTATGACGCCGCCCCCCGCGGTTTATGATTTTTAGTTCGGTCGCCGCGCCGCCATTAGAACCCCTCGAAAGTTTTCGCGCAAGGCGGAAGTCGAATGGAGCCGAAGTTAGCCACCGCTATCGGCCACGCTAGCGCTTGGGCGACTGCTTCAGTAAAGGCTTTCGAAGCGTTTGCGCAACCAAAGCGTGTAGCATTCGCTTGGTCTGGATGAACTCGAAGCAGCCCCCCCTGTCCGCCACCCGACCGCGTTACCGAGGGCCCGAATGACGAGAGGGGCGCTCGGGCCGCGTCGGGGCAATTAAGGGACGCGCAATTGTGCAGCGCAACCGTCCACAAGAGCGCTCGTTTTACTGAGCCCGTCATTGCGAGCGAAGCGAAGCAATCCAGGGCGGCGATGCGGCCCTGGATTGCTTCGTCGGCTCCGCCTCCTCGCAATGAAGGCGGAGAGTCCCTGCGTGTCCAAACGGCGAGCGTCGGGAATGGCCCCCAGTCAGAGCCATCGAATGCGGGCCGTCGGCCAGCCCGCTTCGGAAGCCGCAGATAATCCTAAAGTAAAGCATGAACATTAAGTCATAATTACCTAAAATAACTACTCAATTGAGAGCGACTTCAACTTCCTGTGGAGGGCCGACCTCTCCATTCCGATGAACTCCGCGGTGCGCGAAATATTGCCGGAGAAGCGGTTCAACTGCGCCACCAGATATTCCCGTTCGAACACTTCGCGCGCCTCTCGCAGCGGGAGGCTCATCAGCTTTTCGCCCCTCACTCCGGCGGGCGTGGCCGGCACCAGCTCCCCGACATCGGCGGGCAGCATGTCCGCGGTGATCACCGCGCCGGGCTCGCCGGCGGTCAGGATCATCAGCCGTTCAACATTATTTTTGAGTTGCCGGATGTTCCCTGGCCAGTCGTGCAGTTGGAGCACGGCAAGGGCGTCCTCGGCGATTTTGCGCCGCGGCAAGCCCGCCGCGAGCGACAGGCTCTCCATGAAATATTCGATGAGGGCAGGAATATCCTCCCGGCGCTCGGCCAGCGACGGCACGCGGACCGGCACAACCGCAAGTCGATGGAAGAGATCCTCGCGCAGCGTCCCTTCCTCGATCGCGGAGGCGAGATCGCGGGCCGAAGACGAGATCACGCGAACGTCCACCTGGACCTTGGTCGACCCGCCGACGCGCTGGAAGGTCTGGTCGACGAGCACCCGCAGGATCTTCGCCTGGGTGTCCTTGGGCATGTCGGCGATCTCGTCGAGGAAGAGCGTGCCGCCATGGGCCTCCTCCAACGCGCCGATCTTGCGCTCGCCGTCCGGCCCTTCGCGGCCGAAAAGCTCGATCTCCATATTCTCCGGCGTGATGGTCGCCGAGCTGATGACCACGAAAGGCCCATCCGCGCGCTGGGACGCCTCATGGATGCAACGGGCGGCGAGCTCCTTGCCGGCGCCCGGCGCGCCCATGATCAGCACGCGAGAATTCACAGGCGCGACCCGCGCGATGAGCTGCTGAAGCTGATGCGCCGGCGGCGACGAGCCGACGATCCGGTCGAAGGCCCCTGCCCTCTGGCGCAGCGCCGAGATTTCGCGCCTGAGCTGGTAAGCCTCCAGCGCGCGCTCGGCGACCAGAACCAGACGATCCGCCTTGAAGGGCTTCTCGATGAAGTCATAGGCGCCGATCTTGATCGCGCTGACGGCCGTCTCGATATTGCCGTGGCCGGAAATCATGACCACCGGCAGGCCCTTGTGCTGCTTTTGGATCTGTTCCAGCACCTGCAGCCCGTCGAGCCGCGAGCCCTGCAGCCAGATATCCAGGAAGACGAGATGCGGCCGGCGCGCGGCGATCGCCGCCAGCGCCTCATCGGCGTCCTTGGCCGTGCGCGTCCCATGGCCCTCGTCGCTCAGAATGCCAGCGACGAGCTCGCGGATGTCTTCCTCATCATCGACAATCAGAATGTCGCTTGCCATTAGGCCCCGCTCGTTTCAGAGGAGTTTACCGTTTCCGGCTGGTTTGTGTTGTCCTTGTCGACGTCCGCCAGCGGCAGGACGAGCCGCACGCAGGCCCCGCGCCCGACGGGAGCGTCGAGAAGCTCTAGTCGGCCGCCGTGATCTTCTATGATTTTGGCGACAATGGGCAGACCGAGCCCCGTGCCGTCCGACCGCGTCGTCATGTAAGGCTCGAGCAGCCGTTGCCGGTTGATCGCCGGGAAGCCCTTTCCATTGTCGATGACGTCGATCTCCGCCATGCGCTCGCGCACAGACAGGCGGATTTCGACCCTGCCCTTCTCGGCCGCGTCCTGCGGCGCGCGGGCGGCGATCCCCTCTATGGCGTTCTTCACAATATTCGTCAGCGCCTGCGAGAGGAGCCGCCGATCGAATTGCGCATAGACAGGCCCCCCTAGCTGGGTTTCGACAATGTCGACGTCGGAATTGCCGACTCGCATCAGGAAGGCGACCTGCCGGGCGCATTCGCTGATGTCGTCGCGCGCCGGCCGCGCTTTGGGCATGCGCGCGAAGGAGGAGAACTCGTCCACCATGCGCTTGATGTCGTCTACCTGCCGCACAATCGTGTCGATACATTGATCGAAGACGTCGCGGTCCACCTGAATCAGCTTGCCATATTTGCGCTTGAGGCGCTCGGCGGAGAGCTGGATCGGCGTCAGCGGATTTTTGATTTCATGGGCGATGCGGCGCGCGACATCGGCCCAGGCGGAGGTGCGCTGGGCCGAGACGAGGTCGGTAATGTCGTCGAGCGTGACGACGAAGCTCGGCGCGCCTTCCTCGGCGCGGCGCGCCGACGTCACGCGGATATTGAGGGTCCGCTCGGCCGTCCCGCGCTTCATCGTGACCTGACTTTGCACCGCGCGCGGGAAAAGCTCGAGCGCGTCGGTGAGAAGCGGCGCGATCTCGGGCATGACCTCGGCGATGTTGGCGCCGACCGTCGCCTGTCCCTTGGCGTCGTTGAGCGACAATTCCTCGGCAGACCGGTTGAGGACGGTCACGATCCCGTCCGCGTCGACGCCCATGACCGCCGCCGGCACGCCGGCGAGCACGGCCTCGGTGAATTCGCGCCGCTCGTCGTTGATCCGGTTGGCCTCGAGTAGCCGACTCTGCTGAAGGTTCAGCTCGGTCGTCATATTGTTGAAGACGTCGCCGAGACGCGCCAGCTCGCCATGGGCG
The DNA here is from genome assembly GCF_030063565.1 of Methylocystis sp. JR02. Classification (NCBI taxonomy): domain Bacteria; kingdom Pseudomonadati; phylum Pseudomonadota; class Alphaproteobacteria; order Hyphomicrobiales; family Methylocystaceae; genus Methylocystis; species Methylocystis sp. JR02. Next base: position 1,032,897 of record NZ_JASIRC010000001.1, read on the forward strand.
CGATCGACCTGCACCTGCACCTGGAGATTTCCGCCCGAAACCTGATCAGTCGCGGCGATAAGCGTGCGGATCGGGCTCACCAGCCGGTCGGCGAAATCGAGGCCGAACCACACCGAGGACAGCAGCATGATCATGGTCAGCAGAGCGTACATGAGCACGAAAGCGCGCTGCACGGCCACGCGATAGGCGTCGAAAGCGTCGTAATTGCTGATCAGCTTCTCCGCCTGCTTGGGGAAGTCGACGGCGAAGGGGTCGATCGGGCGGGTGACGTAAAGAAAGGTGTTCTCGAAGGCGTGCAGCGCCCTGAGCGCAACGAAGCTCTTGCCGTCGTCGATCATCAGGCAGAGCGGCTCGCCCTTGCGCGCATTGTCGAATTCCGACTGCGGGGGCGCGATGACGATCGCCGAAGCGTTCTGGCTCACATCCACCCGGTCGATAACCTGACCGTTAGAGGACACCAGGGCTGCGACGGAAAAACCGAGGAATTTGGCGCGCGAGTCGAAAATCTGGTGGAAATAATTTCGGTCGGTGATGAAGAGCACGCGCGCCCGGTCGAGGTCGGAGGCGGTGAGCTGCGCCTCCTGAAGCAACGCCTGGCACTGGCTCGATTGAAAGGCTTCGGCGGCCTGGGCGGTGTTGTGCACAAAGACCTTCACGCCATTCATGAAGGCGGGGTTCAGCGCCCGCTCCAGCGTCAGCGACCCGGCGACGGCGAGGAGCACTGCGGGAATGAGCGCGATAACCGAGAAGAAGCCAACGATGCGGACATGAAGCCGCGCCGCCGCCTCGCCGCGCCGCCAGACGCGATACAGCCGCATCGCCTTGGCGACCACCATGGCCAGAAGGACGCCGACGAAGAACACATTGGCGATGAAAAGCGGGATGAGCCGATTGTCGGTCGGCGAGATAACGCCGAACTCGGCCGTGACGAGGAAGGTGGCGAGCGCACAGCTCACGGCGCCGACGACGACCGCCGGCCCGAACCAGGCGCGGCCGCCCGCGCTTTTGCCGCTGTCGGAAAGTGCTTGCTCGCCTGTTTGGATCATTGGGCGGTTATAGGCCGGGGGCGAGACTGTCGCAAATGCGTAGCGCTTTGGGTGGGGGCGCGCCGGGGACGCCCGTAACGGGTTGCTCTGCGACTTCTGACAAACCAGCGCCGCTCTCCGATCGGCGTCGACCGCGCTTGACTACTAGCTTAGGGTAGTTGGTACGTTGAGGATGCGGCCGGAAGCGGTCGGTTGGCTCCGGAGTAGCGATGTTTAGGAAAGCCGCCGCATGCTTGGTGTTAATCGAGCGCGTTCGGCTCAACGTCGGCCAGGACAACAAGGCTGGCATGAGAAATACGCGCCACCCACGATCTGCGCCGAAACCGACCGCGTGAGCGATGCGCTCTTAAACCGTTACCCTCGAACCGGAATGAGAGATTCCGATGAGGCTTGAGAGTTTCGAGGAATGGTTCGCCGTTCGTCCGAACCATAGCGACGAAGCCGATCACCTGCCCGGACGCCTGACCTTCGATTTGGATGAGGGAATATATCTCGATACGATTCGGTTTTCAGGGAGCCGCGAGAACCAGGATGGCTTTCGCGTCAGCAGCCAGACCTTGACAGGATGGCTGGACTATCAGCGGCCGGCGACACTCATCCAGCCGTGGGTTCAGAGAACCCGTAGATTAAGCATCGGCATGGATACCCCAGTAATGCGGGAGTCCCAGCGGTTCGTCGCTAACGCCCTCCTACGGAATGTCTTCTTAGAGGACATCAGCGCCCCCATCTTCACGGGGCTCGCGGTCGAAGACCCGGCATTTCATGCTTGGGTAAATCCTTGCCTTGTCAACCCAGACTGGTCGCGGCCCGAGGACGCTGGTCTCCCCTCCCTTTCTGTCGATGTTCAGCCGCCGCAGCAGCGCACTTTCACCTTGGCAGATGGAACGCAGGCGAAGGTTACCAGCGCGACCCGCGTTCCCAGCGGCGAGGCCACGACGCTGGAGGAATACACCCTGCTCGAGCTGCAATTTCCCAAGCCGGTCAATTTCGACGCGGTTACTCGTGTAGCGGGGCGGGTTTCCGTTCTGTTCGAATTTCTGATCGGCGCACGGGTGCAGGCGCCTATCTATTATCTCCCTACAACGCATAAGCGACTGTGGAATGGCGAGGAACACGAGGTCGTCGCCGAGTACTGGTATCAACCTATCCCCAGAAAGAAGCGCCGAGACGCTCCACCAGACCCATGCCGTCGTTTGACGTTCGAGAAACGGTCCCCTGTTCCGTTGGAGGCGCTGCTAAACCACGTCTCGGGAGGCAGTAACGAACTCATCTTCCTCGCCAACCAAATTCAGAGCGCTGAAGACTACGATCTCTCGATCACTCAAGGATACGGTGAGATTCTTGGCTGCCTAGAAGACTTTGACCGTCGCACATTCGGATCGGGAGCGGATGAAAATTTTGAGCAGGATATGAAGCGTCTGAATGCGCTGATCGAAAAACACGGCTCAAGTGCGGACATTAACTTATTCAGACGAATAAGCGGGACAGCATCCAATGGATATTCTCTTCTTAAACGTCTCGAACGCTTGCATAAGATTTGGAACGAAGATGGGTTCAGGGGAAATCCAGACCTTAAGCGTATCCGAGATTTACGGAATTTTCTTCCCCACGGACGGGGACTGGAAGTGTCCAGCGACGTTTTACAGGAAATGGTTATCCATCTTCACTACCTCGCGGCATTGGGTCGCTACCATGTTCTGAAGGTGCTCGGCTTCACCGGGGATCAGATCAGAGCCGCATTCTTGTCGCAAGCGCATCGCTATGGGACGTTTATCCCGGATACGCCACGCCGTCAGCCGTCGGCTTAGCGCCACGCGCCCCGGCGGCGCAGGAAGGGCTTGATCGCCAACAGCCAGATATGGCTGATCGCTTTCGCCGGCCCGCCGATATAGATCATTGGGCCGTTATAGGCCGCAGGCGAGACTGTCGCAGATGCGTAACGCTCTGGGTGCGGGTGCCCTGGGGACGCCCGTCACAGGTTGCTCTGCGTCTTCTGACAAACCAGCGCCGCTCTCCGATCGGCGGCGACAGCGCTTGGCCCAAAGCGGCCATTCGCTGAGGCCGCCAAACGGGCCGAGACGATACCGGAATTTCAAGCCTATCTTTTGCACTTAGTAATCGCTGCAAGGCAGCGGCTCGAAAACAGAGATGATGAGATGATAATTCGTTGCGAAGAGCCTGCTGACGTTCCTGAAATTCGAAAGATTGTAGAAGCTGCTTTTCCCACGCCCGCCGAAGCACGGTTGGTCGAGCAGCTCCGGTCGGATGGCGACGCCGTTATCTCAATGGTCGCTGTCGAATCCGGGATCGTCGTGGGACACGTCATGTTGTCAAAAATGGACGCCCCGTTCCGTGCGCTAGGTCTTGCGCCGCTTGCCGTCGCCCCTGATCGACAGCGGAAAGGGATTGGCGGTTCGTTAGTCCGTTCAGCCTTGAAGGAGGCTGAAAAGGAAGGATGGCAGGGCATTTTCGTGCTGGGCGATCCGGACCTGTATCAAAGGTTTGGGTTTGACACAGCCCTCGCGCGTGGCTTCACATCTCCCTATGCGGGGCCGCACCTCATGGCTCTGTCATTCGATAGGCCCTTGCCCGTTGCGACTGGCATAATCCATTACGCACCGGCCTTTGCGGCGCTTGGTTAAACAAAGTCGCATCTCGATCGTTATCGAACGATTCCGCAAGACCCGTTTTGGCGCGAAGCAGCCAGGCTCGATGGTCCGCTCGCTACCCTAGCGGACCCGAACCTGTACACCCCCGCTTCTAAAGTGTGTGCGCCACACCGTCAGCCGTCTCGACCCTGATGTCGGCGTAACGGCACGCGCCCCGGCGGCGCTGGAAAGGCGTGATCGCCAACAGCCAGATATGGCTGATCGCCTTCGCCGACCCGCCGATATGGGCGGCGTAGTCGGAAGCGACGTCCCGCTCCCTCTCCTGCCACGATCCGAGGCCCTTATCGCCCGAGTCGACGATCATGTGGGTCTCGACCGCATTCCAACCCGGGAAGCGGGCAGCGGAAGACCTTGCCGGTCGGCAGCGCGGCGCTCCAGATATAGGTGAGGTCCTGCCCATCCTCGAATTTCACGCCAATCGAGAGATAGTCGTGAACGGGAGCCTGATCCTCCGGGACGGCGGACGGCAGTTGGTCGATCTTCCAGCGCCAGCCGAGCTTTGGACGCGACGCGAGAGGAAGCGACAACGGCCGCTCGATAATCGACGCGCTTCCCGCGCTCTCACAGACGATCTCGCCGTTCCCGTCCCGAATGAAGCTCTCCTCGCCGCCGCCGAACAAGAAGAGATTGGACCAGCCTTCCGGCAGCCTGCGGTTATGCCGCAGGCGCGCCAGCTCCGCCGCCAAGAGACTGTCGACGTCCCCATGGGCCGCGAGACTCGCAAGACCCGCGGCGGCCTCTCCGCGCCACAGCAGCGCGACGCCGGTAATTGTCAGGTCGTCCTTGGCGTAGACGTCTTCTGGAATGGTTAGGCGGCCGTCCTCATCGGCGTGCAGCGAAGCCAGGCGAGCCACCTCGATAGGACCGTCGTGCAAAGCGGTCATGGCGCCCGTGTCGGCGCCCGGGCTGTAGATCGGCCGTTTGCCGCGCGTGCGGGCGTGGAACCCGAGACCGGGACGAAACCAGAGGTCGTGTTGCCGAGACAGCCACCAGCGCCCGGTGACGAGAAAGGTGATCTGCTGACCTTTGACAGCCTCGAGGCCAAGATCGATCCAAGGCAGATCGGGACCTTTGATTTGGAAGAGTCGATAACCCGCAAGCTCGGGCGACTGCGCCCGGGCGATAAGGTCTTCGACGCCCTTTTTGAAATCCACTGGCGCCAGGCCACTCTGCTCAGAGGCGAAGATGGCGTTCGAGGCGGCCGTGACGGGCAAGGCCACGCCGAGCGCCGCGGCGCGCCACAATAGGTCGCGCCGCGAAAAAGCGCCGGGCGCGTTGGCGCCATAGGAAAGATTGAGACAATAAAGGCACATACGCTTCCTCCTTGATCACGCGCAAGCGCTCTGCGGTCAGGCGTTCGTGATCGGGAAGCCGAATGTTATGCTCGCGCCGAAAATCGGCATGCCAGTGCATGCCAAAATCAAGCTTGTTACGGCGCGTGAGGGCAATCGATGCGACGGACCGGATATACGCGCGCGAGCACGCTCGGGCCGATCGCCGGCGTCGTCATGGAGAACGGCGGCTCGATCGAGCGGGTCTTTCAGCGCGCCGAGCTTCCCATCCGTTTGTTGGAGTCGCCCGACACCCTTCTGCCGCTGCGCGACCATTTTCGGCTGCTTGCGACCGCGTCTCGTGAGCTGCGCGATGAGGCTTTCGCCGCCCGCCTTGGTCGCCAAACCTCGATCGCGGGCCTTGGGGTCTACGGCAAATGGGTCACACAGGCGCCCACCTTATTCGAAGCGATCCACCGCTCGGGAACAAGTCTGCCGCATATGATGCAGAGTGCGACGCGGCTTGCCGTCCGACGATATGGCGACGAGGTCCACTGGTCCTATGAATTGGCCGACCCCGCCACAGACGGAAGGCCTCAAAATGAGATGCTCGCGCTGTGGTACATGATTGTCATGATCCGCCATTTTGCCGGCGCGGGGTGGTTGCCGAGCCCAATCATGGTCGGCGGCCTGCCCGTAACGGCGCGGCGTTCCATCGACGCGCAAATGGGCGTCGATACGATGATCCGCGACGCGCCCGGAACGATCGTTTTCGATCACCGGCTGCTCATGGCGGTCAACCCGCATCTCAGCGCGGATCGAGGCCTCGACGCCGACGAACTCGCGCGCATTTTCGACATACCGGCTCCAGACGACCTGCCCGGCAACGTCGGGGCCCTGATTGATCTGGAGCTTCTCGACGGTCGTCCTGACCTTTCGCGCATCGTTCGTCGGATGGGCTTATCGAAACGAACGCTGCAACGCCGCCTCGCGGAACACGGATTGAGTTTCTCAGATCTTCTGAAAAACACGCGGCAGCGACGGGCGATAAGCTTTCTGTGCCAGCCCGACCTGTCGATCACCGAGATCGCCATGATGCTCGGCTACCGCGACCCCGCGCATTTCAGTCGCGCCTTCGAAAGTTGGAGCGGCGTAGCGCCCGGCCGATGGCGGAAATTGGCGAAATCTGGCGGATAAAGGCAGGCAAACAAGGAGAAACTTAAAACTAAGCGACTCATCGCGCCCTGTGCGTAGAAGCGCGTCTTCTCCGAAAGCAGGCTCGCTCATTCCGTTTGGACAGCTCGCATGGGGCCTTGTCATTCCCGGCGGGCTGAAAGCCCGACCGGGAATCCAGAGCCGCAATAGCGCTGGTTCGGCTCTGGATTCCCGATCGCTCGCTACGCGAGCGTCGGGAAAGACATGGAACCGATCGCGCTGATCTGTATCGTCCCGTCGTAACGTGCGAAAATCGAGCGCCGCCTCGGTGCTCTTCTTGCCCCTCACCTCGGCGATCGCATTAGCCGAATATCCAGATCATTCACCTTCTTCCGCAGCGTGTTCCGGTTCAACCCCAGAAGCTCCGCCGCCTTGATCTGATTGCCGCGCGTCGCCGCCAGCGCCGCCGAGATCAACGGGATTTCGATCTCGCGGATGACGCGGTGATAAAGGCCGGGCGGCGGCAATCCGTCGCCGTAATCGCGAAAGAGCTTGGCGAGGTGCTGTTCGACGGAGGTCGACAGCGTCTGGCCGTTCTCCAGCTCCTTCGTCGGCGCGGCGCCGGGCAAAGACTGTTTATCCACAGTCGCTTGCCGCAACTCGTGGTCCAGCTCCGCTTCGACGAGCGGGTCGGAGATCACTTCCTGCGGATGCAGCGCGGCGAGGCGGCGGATGAGATTTTCCAGCTCGCGGATATTGCCGGGCCAGCGGTATCTCTTCATCCGGTCGAGCGCCGCCTGCTCGATATATTTCTGCGGCAGACCTTCGCTCGCCGCCACTTTGAAGAAGTGGTGGACGAGATCAGGAATATCCTCGGTGCGCTCGCGCAGCGGCGGCAGGCGCAGCGGCACGACGTTGAGACGGAAATATAGGTCCTCGCGGAAGAGACCCTGCTGGATCAGACCGCGCAAATCCTTGTTGGTCGCGGCGATGATGCGGACATTCGTCTTGATCGGCGTGCGGCCGCCGACTGTCGTATATTCGCCCTGCTGCAGCACGCGCAGTAAACGAGTCTGCGCCTCCATCGGCATGTCGCCGATTTCGTCGAGAAAGAGCGTGCCGCCCTCGGCCTGCTCGAAACGGCCGGCCGAGCGCTGGTTGGCGCCGGTGAAGGCGCCCTTCTCATGGCCGAACAGCTCGCTCTCGATCAAGTCGCGCGGAATGGCCGCCATATTCACCGCGACGAAGGGACCCTTCTTGCGCTTGCCGTAATCATGCAGCGCGCGCGCGACCAGCTCCTTGCCCGTGCCGGACTCGCCGTTGATCATGACGGTCAGATCGGTCTGCATCAGCCGCGCGAGCGAGCGATAGATCTCCTGCATCGCCGGAGAGCGTCCGACGAGCGGCATGCCCTCCATTTCTTCCGGCGCGGCCTCCTCGCCGCCCTTGCGCGGCTCGGCCATGGCGCGGCCGACGATGCCGACGAGCTCCTTCAGATCGAAGGGCTTCGGCAGATAATCATAGGCGCCCCGCTCAGACGCGCGGATCGCCGTCATGAAAGTGTTTTGCGCGCTCATCACGATGATGGGCAGTTCCGGCCGCAGCTTCTTGATGCGGGGCAGAAGCTCGAAAGCGTTTTCGTCCGGCATCACCACGTCGGTGACAACGAGATCGCCCTCGCCCGATTGCACCCAGCGCCATAAGGTCGCCGCCGTGCCGGTGGTGCGCACCTCGTAACCGGCGCGCGAGAGCGCCTGGGCGACGACAGTGCGGATCGCGGCGTCGTCGTCGGCGACAAGAATTTCGCCTCTCGTCATCAGACCAGTCTCCCCCGCTGGCGAAGCGTCATGAACGGGTCGCCTCTCTCTTCTCCGTTTTGGCGCGATACATGGGCATCAGAATTCGGAAGGTCGTACGTCGGGGAAGGGATTCGCATTCAATAACGCCGCCGTGGTCGTTGACGATTTTGGCCACCAAAGCAAGACCCAGGCCAGTCCCGGAAGACTTCGTGGTGACAAAGGGGTCGAAGAGATGCGCGGCGATGTCGTCGGGCACGCCGGGGCCATTGTCGCGCACACAGAATTCGAGCGGCAGGCCGACGGGGCTGCGGGCGCCCATTGCGCGCAAGCTGACACCCGGCCGAAACGCCGTTGAAAGTTCGATCTCGCCGTCGACCGCGTCGAGCCCGATCGCCTCGGCGGCGTTCTTCACGAGATTGAGAAAGGCCTGCACGAGCTGGTCGCGATTGGCGTAGACCGGCGGCAGCGACGGGTCGTAATTCTCGACAAATCTGATGCGCCGGGCGAAGCCGCTCTGCGCCACCTGCTTCACGTGATCGAGCACCGAGTGAATATTGACGCGCTCGCGCTTCAACGGCCGAGCGTCGGAGAAAACCTCCATGCGATCGACCAGCCGCACAATGCGGTCGGTCTCCTCGCAGATCAGCCGAGTCAGCGCTCGATCCTGGTCCGACAGGCCGCTCTCCAGCAATTGTGCGGCGCCGCGAATTCCGGACAAAGGATTTTTGATTTCATGGGCCAGCATCGACGCGAGCCCGGAAACTGAGCGCACGGCGCCGCGATGGCTGAGTTGCCTGTCTATTTTATCAGCAATTGTTCGTTCTTGCAGCACAACCAGAACCAGCCCGTCCTGCTCCGGAAGCGGCGCGCAATGGACATCCACGCGGCGGTCGCCCTCCTGCCCCGGCCGGCCCAGATCGACCTTATATTCGTTGATCGCCGCGCCGCGGTCCTGAACATGCTGGACGAGGGTGATGAGCGGCGAACCGAAGGGCAGCAGCCGCTCGAGCTTTTGGCCGATGAGCAAAGGCTTGCCCAGCTCGAAGAAGCTTTCGGCCGCGGCGTTGGCGTCCTCGATCACCCCCTCGCGCGAGACGGTGAGAATGACGCTCGGCAGCGCCTCGAGCACGCAGCTACGGCCGCGCTCGTCGATGATCTTGAGCGGGGTAAACTCGCCGCGCCGGGGGTCGTCGCGTCTGGGGCGATCCGAAAGGCTCATGCGGCGACCTCTTGTCCCTCTGTAAAAATGGCGTCGATCAGCCTGAAGGCCTCCGACGCGCAAGCGGTGGTGACGAGCGCGTGGCGCAGCGCCGCGACCTCGACGCAAGCGGCGCCGAAAGTCTCGTCTACATAAGCGGCGAGATGTTTACGCGCATGGCGCAGGCCCGCCTCCGCGCCCATTTGCGTGAGAAGCCCATCGAGATGCTCGCGCGCGAGCGCGCTGCGCTCAGCAAGCGATGGCTCGGCGCGACGCCGCCCGGCGCCAAGATAATGCGCAATATCGCCAACGAGCCAGGGTCGCCCCTGCGCGGCGCGGCCGACCATGACCGCATCGGCGCCCGACAATCTCAGCATTTCCGCAGCGTCGTCGACCGAGCCGCAATCGCCATTGGCGATAACCGGGATCGAAACGGCTTGCTTGACCGGAGCAATCGCCGCCCAATCCGCGCGGCCTTTGTAGAATTGCTGGCGCGTGCGTCCGTGGACGGTGATCAGCGCGGCGCCCTCCTGCTCGGCGCGGCGCGCGAGCTCGGGCGCATTGCGCGAAGCGTCGTCCCAGCCGAGCCGCATCTTCACGCTCAGCGGAACGCGGATAGCCGCGCGCGCCGCCGCGATAAGGGCCGAGGCCTGGTCGAGGTCGCGCATCAGCGCCGCGCCGGCGAGACCGCCGGTCACCCGTTTGCAGGGGCAGCCCATATTGACGTCGACCCAATCGGCGCCCGCTTCTTCGGCATGGCGCGCGGCGACGGCGATTTCCTGCGGGTCGCGCGCCGCGATCTGGATCACGCGCGGCGCCGTATTTGTATTGCTGGAAGATGCGAGCCGCAGCGTGGTCTCGCGGTCGCCCCGGGCGACGCCCGCCGCCGTGATCATCTCGCTCACGGTCGCGCTGGCGCCATAGCGTTCGGCAATGCGGCGCATGGCCGGATCGGTGACGCCTGCCATAGGCGCTAGAAAAGCGCGCCCGGAAAGGCGGACGGGCCCGATTCGCAGCGCCTCGCGCTCGGGTTCAAAGCCCGATTTTTCAGCAGCAGTCATCTTGCCTATACCATAAGCAGCTAGCTTCGCAGTTGCAACATAGCATTTCGCCGCATTCTCGCACATTTGACGCGATGCATGAAAAGCGACACAGGAGCGGCATGGTTGATGGAACGGAAATCTCTATCCTCGTCGTCGCCGGGGGACGCGGTTCGCGCGCCGGCGAAGGCTTGCCCAAGCAGTATCGTCGGCTCGCTGGCAAGACCGTGCTCGCGCGCACGCTGGAGGCGATGGGCGCCAGCGCGCCGGGCGCGCGCCTGAAGGTTGTCATCCACCCGGACGACCGTGCGCTTTATGCGCAAAGCGTCGCCGAATTGAGCGACGCGGCGCGCGCCGCCGTCTCGGAGCCCGCGCTCGGCGGCGCCACACGGCAGGAGAGCGTCCGCAACGGGCTCGAAGCCGTCGCCCGAGAGAGCGCGCCGCAGATTGTGCTGATCCACGACGCCGCCCGGCCCTTCGCCGATCCGGCGCTCATCGCCCGCGCCATCGCGGCGGCGCGGGCCCATGGCGCCGCCGTCCCGGGCGTCCCGCTCAATGACACGGTGAAGGAGATCGACGCCGCGGGCTTTGTGGTCGCCACGCCTGACCGGGCGAGGCTGCGCGCCGTGCAGACGCCGCAGTCTTTTCGCTTCCCGCTCATTCTGGCGGCGCACCGCGCGGCCGCCGCGGCCGATCGTGAATACACCGACGACGCCATGATCGCGGAAGCCGCCGGCCACGCCGTGCATGTCTTTCCGGGCGATCTCGCCAATTTCAAGCTCACGACGCCAGAGGATTTCGCACGCGCCATGGATCAGATCAAAGCCCCGTCCGCCGCTTCCGGATCAGGTAATTTAACAGACGTTAGAACGGCCAATGTTTTAACAGACATTAGAACAGGACAGGGCTATGACGTCCATGCCTTCGCCGAGGGCGATCAGGTCTGGCTCGGCGGCGTGTCGATCCCCCACAGCCATTCCCTCGCCGGCCATTCCGACGCCGACGTGCTGATGCACGCGATTACCGACGCGGTTCTGGGCGCCATCGCCGAAGGCGACATCGGCGCGCATTTCCCGCCCTCCGATCCCCAGTGGAAGGGCGCGGCCTCGACAATCTTCCTCGAACACGCCTGCATGCTCGTGCGCGCGCGCGGCGGCATGATTGCCCATATCGACGCGACGGTGGTCTGCGAGGCGCCCAAGGTCGGCCCGCATCGCGACGCCATCCGAGCGAGTCTTGCCGAGATCATGGGCCTCGACATCGGCCGGGTGGCGATCAAAGCGACGACGAGCGAAAAGCTCGGCTTTACCGGGCGCCGCGAGGGGATTGCGGCATTGGCGATCGCGACGGTGCGGCTGCCGGAGTAAGGGGACATTGCACCGGCGCCTTCGCGCTGCCCGGCGCAACTGTCGTAATTCTCCGGCCGACGAAACCAGTCATAGCGTTTCCGTTTGAATAGCGCGCACGGGGGCGTGTCATTCCCGGCGGGCTGAAAGCCCGACCGGGAATCCAGAGCCACAAGAGCGCTTGTTTTGCGCCCAGAGCCCGTCATTGCGAGCGAAGCGAAGCAATCCAGGGCAGCGATGCGGCGCTGGATTGCTTCGTCGGCTCCGCCTCCTCGCAATGACGGCGGTAATTCCGATCGCTCATTTTGCGAGCATTGGGAACGATAGCGAACCAATCAAATGCACCTCGTATCAGAGTGACGGACGCTTCCCCGGCCGGTACATCTCAACGCGCCGGCGACCGGGTGATATTCACCATGTTTTTGAGAAAATGCGGACATTTCAGCGCGGCGCGCGCATGAATGTTTCGGGCCACTTTGAAGAAAAACCGCGCATCTTTCGATGGGGGGCATTTTTTCATGCGCGCAAGCGCCAAAGCCGCTCACTCCGCCTTGCCCGCCATGCGCGTCGATTGGGTCGATTACGCCAAGGGTTGGTGCATCATTCTCGTCGTGATGATGCATTCGACACTGGGCGTCGAGGAGGCGCTCGGCCAGCAGAGCTGGCTTCATGGCTTTATCGACTGGGCGCGGCCGTTCCGCATGCCGGATTTCTTTCTGGTCGCGGGCCTCTTTCTCGCGCGCACGATCGAGAAGCCCTGGCCCGACTTTCTCGATCGCAAGGTGCTGCACTTCGCCTATTTCTTCGTCCTGTGGACGCTGATCCAGGGCGCGCCAAAGCTGCTGCTCGCGGGCGGCGATCCCTTGTCGATCTTGGGCGGTCTTGCTTTCGCAATGGTCGAACCCTTCGGCACGCTGTGGTTCATCTATCTGCTGCCGATCTTCTTCGTGACCACCAAGCTCCTGCGCCCCGCCCTGGGCTGTGCTGGCCGCCGCCAGCGCGCTTCAGATGGCGCATATCGCCACGCATTCGACCGTGATCGACGAATTCGCGGCACGCTACGTCTACTTTTATGCAGGCTATCATTTTGCGCCGCGAATTTTCGCTTTCGCCGAAGCGGCGCGCGCGAATCTGCGACGGACAATTCCAGCCCTCATCCTTTGGGGCGTGACAAACGAACTTGCCGTGCGGTGCGGCTATTCGGGCCTCCCCGCAGTCTCGCTTCTTCTCGGCTTCGCCGGCGCGGCGGCGGTCGTCGCCTTCTCCGCGTTGCTGGCGGAGGCCCATGTGCTGCCCTCATTGGCTTGGCTGGGCGCGCGCTCGATGGTCGTCTATCTCGCCTTCTTCCTGCCGATGGCGGCGACGCGCATCGCGCTTTTAAAGACGGGCCTCATTGTGGATGGGGGCGTGATCGCGCTGATTGTCACAGCCTTCGCAGTCCATGTTCATATATTTGTTAGAACAGCAACCTTGGCGACTCCGTTCGAATTTCTGTTCGAACGTCCACTTTTTTTCAGAACGGGCGCCGCACGCCTGCCGGCTCACACCGGCCAGCAAGCCTTGTCGGCGGCGCGTCGGCAGTAGGTGCGTTCACCCGCATGCTTGTGAGCCGCATGCGTGCGTCCCTCTGTCGCCAGGGCTCCGAATTCGGGTTAACGAACAGACGTGTTGCGGCGTCATGGCCGCGCTTGTCGCGGCCATGACGCCGCGCCAACGTGGAAAGCTGAGAGCATGAGCCGGAATAACGCGCTTCTTCTCCCCGCGTGTCGTAATGTCCCGGCGTGGATGCCCGCGACAAGCGCGGGCATGACGCGGTTGCCCTCCGTCGCCGCGCGCCTTGACAATTGCCGAACGCCGTCGCGTTAAGAGAGGCCGGAACGAGCCCGGCGTGTCGAGGCCGCGCCGATGATCCGCGTCACCCCTTTCATTTCTTTGGACGACTCCGAGATTTCGCTGGAGTTTCTGCGCGCGTCCGGCCCCGGCGGGCAAAATGTCCAGAAGGTCGAGAGCGCCGTGCGGCTTCGCTTCGACATTTGGCGGTCGCCGAACCTTCCGGACGGCGTAAAACTGCGGCTGGCGCGGCTCGCCGGCTCCAGGCTCACCAAAGAGGGCGAAATCATCATCGAGGCGCAACGCCATCGCACGCAGGAGCGCAACCGCGCCGATGCGCTGGAACGGCTGATCGACCTCATTCGCGAGGCCGCGGCGCCGCCCCCGCCGCCAAGGCGCAAGACCAAGCCGACGCTGGGCTCGAAGATGCGGCGGCTCGAAGGCAAGAAGCTGCGCGGCGATGTGAAGGCGATGCGGGCGAAACCAGCGCAGGATTGAGCGATGGAAGAAAATACAGCTAACGTAAAAGCTATTACGCTTATCGTAAAAGCTAAAACGCGTGGTTTTCGCGTCGCTACGGCGGAATCCTGCACCGGCGGGCTGGTTTCGGCGGCGCTAACCGACATCCCCGGCGCGTCGGACGTCTTTGATCGCGGTTTTGTCACTTATTCCAACGCCGCCAAGATCGACATGCTCGGCGTCTGCGCGGCCGTCATCGACGCCTATGGCGCCGTCAGCGCCGAGACGGCGCAAGCCATGGCGCAGGGCGCGCTCGAGCATTCGCTCGCCGACGTCGCCGTCGCCATTACCGGCGTCGCAGGGCCCGGCGGCGGCACGCCACAAAAGCCGGTCGGCCTCGTGCATTTCGCCTGCGCGAAGCGCGGCGGCGAGGTCGTGGCCTTAGAGCGGCGCTTCGGCCCCCTCCCCCGGCGCGATATCCGTCAGGCGGCGGTCGATCAGGCGCTCGACCTCCTGATCGCGGCGCTCGGCGATTAGCGGCTATTTGCGCCGGTAAACCGCATCCGCCCGGCTCACGAAAGCGTCGGCATATTTCTGGAAAGCCTTGTCGAACATCGCGCCCATCAGCAGCCCAAGCGCCATGCTCTTGAACTCATAGGCGATGAAAAATTCCACGGTGGAGCGCGGGCGCCCGTCGGGCCCGGGCGCCTCGTCGCGGAAGGACCAGCGATTGTCGAGCTTGCGGAAAGGGCCGTCGATATAGGTGACCCTCACCTCCAGCTTGTTGGAATCGCAGGTCACCCGGCTCGTGTAGCGCTCGCAGACAGCCTTGAAGCCAACCTGCATTTCAGCGACGAGCTCGACGACCCCGGGCGCGATCTCTGCACGCTTACGCACCTTCAGCCCCTCGCAGAGCGGCACGAACTGCGGATAGGAGTCGACGTCGCAGACGAGCGCGAACATATCGGCGGCGCTGTGCGACACATGGCGGCGGGTGCGAAAGCTTTTCATGAGGCTGGGCTTTTAAGCCATTTCCCCGCCGTTTGGAACGCCGCGACCAAGCGCCTCTCGCACGGTCGACGGAAAGGGTCTAGCTTATTCCCTGTCACAGGGGGGATCCATGGCGAACAAATCCAGCTTCACGGCCGAGCAGTGGGACAGGATCATTCAGGCGCCTCTCCTGGCCGGTTTCGCCATCAGCGCCGCCGACCCGAACGGCTTCATCGGCGCGCTGAAGGAAGGCATGGCCAGCGCCGAGGCCCTCTCCGCCGCAAAGACGGACGGCGGCGCGGATGAATTGATCCAATCCGTGGTGGACGATCTTTTCACCCCCGAAGGCCGCACCTCCGCCCGCGAAGGGGTCAGGAAGATCATCCAGGGCGCCGCGCTCGACGACATCAAGATCCGCGCCTTGGAGGAGCTGCGCAGCACGGCCAAAATCCTCGACGCCACGACGCCGTTGGAGGCGCGGCCATTCAAGAACTGGCTCAGCCATATTGCGCGACTTGTCGCTGAAGCCAGCGCCGAGGGCGGATTTCTCGGTTTCGGGGGCGAGCAAGTCAGCGCCAGCGAGCGCGCGACGCTGGCCGAGATCGCTTCGGCGCTCGGCGCCTAGAGCGCGTTCCGCAAGAGTTGACAGAGTTGAATCGCGTCACTCGCATGAAAGCGCGCTAGGCCACGGCGAACTGCGCCGCCTTTCGACGATCGATAAGCGCCGCAACGGCGTGAAGCCCCTTCAGGCTCACGGCGACGAAGACCACGTCGAACAAGGGAGACGCGGTATATGTCTCCCGGATGATTTGCCCGACCGCGCTCACGCCCGTGAAAAGCTCGGGAAGAGAGGTCGCCGTCGCCAGGAGCAACAAGCCGATCCATCCCCGCGACAAGCCCGTCTTTTGGGCGATGACGTCTCCATATCGGCTGAGTGAGGGCCCGGCGACGGCAATCAGGGAGACGCAAACGACGAACTTGCCCCAGACTTCCATCATCAGTGATGGCCCCCATTTGCTTCCTCCAGAAACCCGAGCCGCCGTAGCAGCAAGGGCATCGTGAGCCCCTGGATCACGATGGAAAAGCCAACCACGGCGAATGTGGCCACCATGATCTCGTCGCGCATCGGCAGGGTTGGCGGCAGCGAAAGCGCGAGGGCGAGCCCCAGTGCGCCCCGCAGACCGCCCCACCAAAGAATATGCTGCTCGGGGAACGTCACCGCCCAGCGGGAGCGCAGGAACGCCGAGCTGATCGGGTAAACAGTCAAGGCGCGGCCGATCAGCCCAATGAGAATGGCCCCGGCAATGAGTTTAGGGCCATAGGACTCAAAAGGCGCGCCGGCGACGTCGATCCCGATCAGCAGAAACACGACCGAATTGGCGACAAAGGCCGCGTATTCCCAAAAGGAGACGACAAACTCCCGGCCTTTCCGGGTGAGATAGCTCTTATCCTCGGCGCTCAGAAGCCCGAGGTTCCCCATCATCAGCCCCGCTGTCACGGTCGCGAGCACGCCGGAGACGTGCAGATGCTCGGCGAGCAGAAAGGAGCTGAAAGCGGCAATCGTGGTCAGCGCGGCTTCGACAAGGTGCTCGGATGCTCTTCCGGCCAGAACGATGGCGGCGGCGCCGCACGCCGCCCCGACGCCGATCCCCCCAAGGACGATGCGCGCGAGCGTGCCGAGCGTCTCCAGGCCGAGCTGCTCGCCGCCTCCCGCCAGCGCCCATCCGAGCGTCACGGCAAAAAGGACCGCCGCCGCCCCGTCGTTCATCAGGCTTTCCGCTTCGACGAGCAGCCGCATCCGCCCATGAATTTTGTTGTCCTTGAACATGGCGATGATCGCCACGGGGTCGGTTGCGGCGATCAGGGAGCCATAGACGAGCGCCGACGCGAGCGGCCACCCGAGCAGCCATGTCATTCCGGTGGCCACGGCGGCGGCGGCTGCTGCCGTTCCCAATGTCGAAAGCGCCAGGATCGGCGGGCCGTCGCGCCGAAGTTCACGCCACGGAATGCTGAGGGCCGCCTCGAAGAGAAGCGGCGGCAAAATCAGGTCGTAGATCAAGTCGTGGGTGAGATGCGGCCCAAAATCTGTGTGTGAGAGCGTCAGCGCCGCCCCGACGACAACCAAACCGACAGTATAGGGTAGCTTGATTTGGCGCGCCCCGATCGCGACGATCATCGCCACGGCCAACAACAGGACGACCTGTCCTATGCTCTCATCCATCTCAACTCTTCTCTCACATGAATTACGTTGCTGGGAATAACGCGAAAGGCAGGGAGCTTGCGCGGCGGGATCGTTGTGTGCGCAGCTCGATCATAGGCACACCGTCTCCCGAGAAATGTCCAGCGTTTTCGGACATTCGTGGAGCGCTCCAACCACACGAGATGGGCTTGATCGGTTCGCGGTCATTCCCGACGCTCGTAAAACGAGCGATCGGACCGCCGTCATTGCGAGGAGGCGGAGCCGACGAAGAGCCCTGGATTGCTTCGCTTCGCTCGCAATGACGGCTCTGAGCAAAACCAGCGCTCTTGTGGCTCTGGATTCCCCGTCCGGCTTTCAGCCCGCCGGGAATGACGCGTCCCCATGCGCTCTATTCGAACGGAAACGGTAACTTCAGAAAGTGAAGGCGGCTGGGCGCGGCGGGACTGCAGATTTGGCCGCGGAATGCTAACGCGAAGACGCCTTGCGCAGCCTTTCGAAATCCTCCCCCGCATGATGGGACGAGCGGGTCAGCGGCGAGGCGGCGACATAGGCGAAGCCCTTGGCGAGCGCGATCGCTTTATAGGCGTCGAACTCCTCGGGGGTAACGAAGCGATCGATGGGATGATGCTTGCGGGTCGGCTGGAGATATTGGCCAAGCGTCAAAAAGTCGACATTGGCGCTTCGCATGTCGTCCATGACCTGCATCACCTCGTTGCGGGTTTCGCCGAGGCCCAGCATCAGGCCGGATTTGGTGAACAGCTTCGGGTCGAGCTCCTTGACGCGCTGGAGCAGACGCAGGGAATGGAAGTAGCGGGCGCCCGGCCGCACCGTGACATAGAGCGACGGCACGGTCTCGAGATTATGGTTGAACACATCCGGGCCAGCCGCCACAACCCGCTCGAGCGCCGCCTCCTTGCGCAGAAAATCGGGCGTCAGAACCTCGATCGTCGTCCCCGGACAGACCTGACGGATCGCTTCTATGGTGCGGGCGAAGTGCTCGGCGCCGCCGTCGGGAAGATCGTCACGGTCGACCGAGGTGACGACGATATGGGAGAGCCCCAGGGCTTTGGTCGCCTCCGCCACCCTGCCCGGCTCGCTCGGGTCGAGCGGCGCTGGCAAGCCGGTCGCGACGTTGCAGAAGGCGCAGGCGCGGGTGCAGACCTCGCCCATGATCATGAAAGTGGCGTGCTTTTTCTCCCAGCACTCGCCGATATTGGGACAGGCGGCCTCCTGGCAGACGGTCGCGAGGCCGGAGCCCTTCAATAGCGCGCTCGTCTCGCCCCAGGCGGCGGACCCAGGCGCCTTCACCCGGATCCATGGCGGCTTTCTGAGGACCGGCTGATCCGGCCGCGCGGCCTTTTCGGGGTGGCGCAGAGCCGCCGGCTCCCGCGCCTCGCTGTTGGGCCGAGGGTCGTCGTTGAGCAAATCGATGGTGGGCACAGGGCGCCTCCTGCGCCCTTATCTACGCATGGGACTGGTGAATAGCAATGTCGTCGCCAGCCTCAACTGGATGGAGCCGGCGCCAGGCATAGGCGAGCCACAACGCCCCGATGGCGGCGGCCGCCAGCTCGTCGGCGCTGCCATGTTCAGCCTGCCTGAACAGGTGGGCGAATTCCGCCCCCATCCACGCCCCACAGACGCCAATCATGGAGAGCGAGCTGGACCAGCCCGCTCGCCTCCGGGGCCGCGCGAGCAGCCAGCCGACCATGGCGCCGATCGCCAGGAAAGAGACAAATTGAACGCAAGGGAAAAGGGCGGAAGCGCTGAACGCTTCGTCGAACATCGCCGACATAGCCAACCCCGAAGGCTCGCCGCCAAGCCCTGTGGCCTGGCGCTCCTGCGGCCAAGAGATCAACGTCGAAAGGACGTGAATGTTCCAGTTGAAGATGAAAAAATTTGGCTAGGAAAAAGTTCGTAAGTTTATGGAGAGGCCGTTTTCGCGAGGGCGCGGGCAAAGCGTTTGCGCTCTTGTTTGACACTAGTCTCGTCGTTGCGAGGAGCGAAGCGACGAAGCAATCCAGAGCAGCCACGGCGGCCCTGGATTGCTTCGCTTCGCTCGCAATGACGGGCGATCGTCTCCACCTCCCGACGCACATCAAGGGACTTACATTTCAACTTCAAGATCATTCATTATGGTATTTCAAAACAATATGTTGCATGCTCATCTTACACTAAAACATGAACTAATCCTCTACAGATACTCGACCTCCAAAACCCCAGGGATGTCCCGCAGCGCGCTCGCTACGTCGGCATTGACGGGGTAAGAGCCCGGCAGGCGAATTTCGACCTCTTCGGGCGCAACGTCGCGTTTGACGAGCAGCGACACTTCGCCTTCTCCCCTGCCAGAAAGCCTGCCTTTAATCCTATCGAGCGGACTTTGGTCGCTGACGACGATCCGCAAGCCCTTCTGCGCGCGGGCCGCGGCGGCGGCCAGAGGCGTGACCGAGACAATTCTGGCGCGCACATCGTCGCCATCGACGCTCGCCGTGAGCTGCACCAAGACGGCGGCGCCCTTCTCCAGCGCGTCGCGATATTGGTTCAGCGCCTCCTGAAAAAGAATGGCCTCATACTGGCCAGTCGGGTCCGACAATTGGACGATGCCCATCTTCGAGCCGGACTTGGTGCGCCGCTCGGCGCGGTCCAAAACCACTGCCGCGAGGCGGTCGGCTTCGGCGCCGCGCTTCACAGCCGCCGAGAATTTGACCCAGTTCGTTACCCTCAATTTGGGTAGGAGGCCGGCATAGGCGTCGAGCGGGTGGCCGGAGAGGAAAAAGCCGGCCGCCTCATACTCCCGCCGCAGCGTCTCGCCCGCCGGCCAGGGCTGGACCTTGGGCAGGACCAGGTCGTCCGCCTCGGCCTCGCCGAACAGCGCGTTCTGGCCCGCCTTGCGGTCCTCGGCGTGGCGGTTGGCGGTGGCAAGCACGCTTTCGATGGCCGCGAAAGCGCGCGCGCGGTTCGGCTCCAGCTCGTCGAAAGTCCCGCAAGCAGCGAGATTCTCGAGCACCTTCTTATTGACCTCGCGCGGGTTGAGCCGCCGGGCGACGTCGGAAAGGCTCTTGAAGGGCCGCTCGCCCCGCGAGCGTACGATCGAGTCCGCCTGCCCCTCGCCCACCCCTTTGATCGCCGAGAGCGCGTAGCGGATCACCTGCTTGCCGTCGGGAGCGGTCGCGACGTCGAAATCAACGCCCGAGCGCTTGATCGAGGGCGGCTCCACGGCAATGCCGAGCCGGCGCGCCTCATCGCGAAATTCAGCCAGCTTGTCGGTCTGGCTTTTATCGAAGGTCATGGAGGCGGCAAGGAACTCGGCCGGATAATGCGCCTTGAACCAGGCCGTCTGATAGGCGATCAGCGCATAGGCGGCGGCGTGCGACTTGTTGAACCCATAGTCGGCGAATTTCGCCAGCAGGTCGAAGATCATATTGGCGAGTTCCGGCGCCAATTCCCGCTCGACGGCGCCCTTCACGAAGCGCTCGCGCTGGGCGTCCATTTCCGCCTTGATCTTCTTGCCCATGGCGCGGCGCAGCATGTCGGCTTCGCCGAGCGTATAGCCGGAAAGCGCCTGGGCGATCTGCATCACCTGTTCCTGATAGATGATGACGCCGAAGGTCTCCTTCAGGATCGGCTCGATCTTGGGGTGGTAGTAGTTCGCCTCCTCGTCGCCGAGCTTGACGGCGCAATAGGTCGGGATATTGGCCATCGGGCCCGGCCGGTAGAGCGCGACGAGGGCGATGATGTCCTCGAAACGGTCGGCGTGCATCTCGACGAGGGCCTTGCGCATGCCCGCGCTTTCCAACTGGAACACGCCCACGGTCTCGCCGCGGCCGAGCATGGCGTAAGTGTCCGTGTCGTCGAGCGGCACTTTGGCGAGGTCGAAATCGGGGTCGCGGCGGCGCGCCAGCCGGCTCGCCATGGCGAGCACGGTCAGCGTCTTGAGGCCGAGGAAGTCGAATTTGATGAGACCCGCAGGCTCGACCCATTTCATATTGAACTGGGTCGCCGGCATGTCGGACTTCGGGTCGCGGTAGAGCGGCGCGACCTCATGCAGCGGCCGGTCGCCGATCACGACGCCGGCGGCATGGGTCGAGGCGTTGGAATAGAGCCCTTCGAGCGCGCTGGCGATCTTGAAGAGCCGGGCCACGCGCTCGTCCTCGTCGACCGCCTCGCGCAGCTTCTGCTCCCCGGCGAGCGCCTCGGCGAGGCTCACGGGCTTGGCCGGGTTCTGCGGCACGAGCTTGGCAAGCTTGTCGACCTGCCCCAGCGGCATTTCCAGCACGCGGCCGACGCTGCGCAAAACGCCGCGCGCCAGGAAGGAGCCGAAAGTGATGATCTGCGCCACCCGGTCCGCGCCATAGCGATCGCGGACATAGTCGATCACCTCGCCGCGCCGCGTCTGGCAGAAGTCGATGTCGAAGTCCGGCATCGAGACGCGCTCGGGGTTCAGGAAGCGCTCGAAGAAGAGGCCAAAGCGGAGCGGATCGAGGTCGGTGATGGTCAGCGCATAAGCGACAAGCGAGCCCGCGCCGGAGCCGCGGCCCGGCCCGACAGGAATGCCCTGCGACTTGGCGTATTTGATGAAGTCGGAGACGATCAGAAAATAGCCGGGAAAGCCCATTTTCTCGATGGTGCCGAGCTCGAAGTCGAGGCGGTTGAAATATTCCTCCCGCTCATGGCCCGGCGCCGGTCCGTGGGCGGCGAGCCGCGCTTCCAGCCCTTCGATCGCCTGGCGGCGCAGCTCCTCGGCTTCGACCTCGGTGAGCGGCCGGTCGTCGGGCGCGTCGCGCAGGAAGCGCGGCATGATCGGCTTGCGGGTCTTGGGCCTATAGGCCGTCCGGCGGGCGATCTCGATCGTATTGGCGGTCGCCTCCGGCAGGTCGGCGAAGAGCGCGAGCATTTCGGCGCGCGTCTTGAAGTAATGCTCGGGGGTGACGCGGCGCCGCTCGGCGACGCTCGTCACCGTGCCTTCGGCGATACAGAGCAGCGCGTCATGCGCCTCGAAATCGCCGCGTGATGCAAAGTAAGGCTCGTTGGTGGCGACCAGCGGCACGCCCCGGCGATAAGCGAGGTCGAGGAGTTGGGGTTCGACCTCTGTTTCAGATTGAAGCTTGTGCCGCTGGATTTCGAGATAGAGCCTGTCCTGGAAAAGCTCCTGCAGAGTGTCGAGCCGCGTGCGCGCAAACTCCGGCCGGCCGGCGGCGAACATGCGGTCGAGCGGTCCGTCCGGCCCGCCGGTCAGGGCGATCAGCTCGGCGGCGTCCTCGGCGAGGGCCGCAAGCGAGACATGCGGCTCATCCCCCTCCTCCGTGTCGAGATAGGCGCGCGAGGCGACGCGCATGAGATTGAGATAGCCGGCTTCGGTCTTGGCGAGGAGCACGATATTGGCCAGCGCCTCGTTCCGCCCCAAGGGGCCGCTCGTCTTGGCGTCGGCGAAATCGACGCGTAGCTGCACGCCGGCAATCGGCTGAATGCCCGCCTTGGCCGCTTTTTCGGAGAATTCCAGCGCGGCGAAGAGGTTGTTGGTGTCGGTGACGGCGAGCGCCGGCTGCTCGTCGCGCACCGCGAAGTCGATCAGCTTGCCGATCGTGAGCGCGCCCTCGCGCAGCGAAAAGGCGGTGTGGAGATGGAGATGGACGAAGCCGGCGGAAGTGGCGCTCATGGCCGGACTCTAGCGCTTGGGAAGGCGCCCTGAAACCAATGTTTGCGGCCGTCCACAGTGGCCTGGACCGCGCGCCTTCAGGCGCGCTTTGAAGGCGCGCGCCGTTTGTTGACAAACCTCCGAGGCGGCCTCGTCCTTCGAGATGCGAGCTACGCTCGCTCCTCAGGATGAGGCCTAAGTGTTTGACCAAATTGCAGAAGCTCCTCATGCTGAGGAGCCTGCGAAGCAGGCGTCTCGAAGCACGAGGGGCGTCACCGCCACTTCGCCAACAAACTGGGCGCGCGCCTGAAGGCGCGCGGTCCAGCTTCCCCCCGAACGACCAACGCCCGGCCGGGGAAGCTCCCCGCCGGGCGTCTGATACTCCGCCCCGGACGAAAGGGGGCCGCGAAACGGCGTCTTACTCGGCGGCCGTCGTGAAATTCTTCGTGGCCGTTTCGATCGGCTTGAAGGCTTCCTTGGCGATCGCGGTGTACAACTCGCCGAGCTTGGTCGCCTCGGCGACAAAATCCTCATAGGCGCTCTTGGCGTAGTCCGACTGCAGCGCGAAGGCTTCGTCGATCTTCTTCACCGTGACGAGCTTTTCCGCGAGCAAACGGCTCTTCTCGAAAGACTTTTTGGAATAGTCCGTCGTCTCGGCGGCGATGTTCTGCCAGCCCTTCGTGACGGCCGCCGCGGCGGCGGAGACGGCTTCGAAGTGCTCTTTTCCGAGCTGCTGTACGCTTTCGAAATTGGCCACCATTGGCTTCGTCCTCATAATGTGGCGCGACCAGCCAGCCGCCGCCCCCTGGCGGCGCGACCCACGCGCCCTGCTGACAGCATAGATATATGCGCTGCACAAATACGCGTCAATTAAAATGTTGCATTGCAAAATTGCCATAGAAAATCCTGTTTTCGCTTAACTCCCGAGTAACCGCGTTCTCTTACCCTTGATAACTGTAGCGTTTATGCGACGCCAATCCACGGTTGTCGCCTCGCGCAAGCGCCAGTTCCGTAAGAGGCGTAGGGCAAATGTCGAAAACCAGTCAGCTAGAACGTCTGGCGCAACCCCGTTCCCTGGCAGCTATTTTCGCGGTCGTCATGGCGTTTGTCGCCATCACGGCGATCCCGGCGGAAGCGCGCAGGCATGGCCATCGCCATCACGCCTTCCATAGCCGGCACGTTTTCCATCATGCCTTCGCGCATCACAGAGGCGCCCGTTATGCACGTCATGCGCGCAGTCATCGCTTCTACGCGGCGACCGCGAGCGAAGGCGGCGGCGGCGAGATGGTCGGCGAGCATCATGGCTTCGCCGCCATCGTCGTGGACGGCAACAGCGGGAGAACCATTTACGCCCGCAATGAGCACGAGCTGCGTCACCCGGCCTCCGTCACCAAGGTGATGACGCTTTATCTCCTGTTCGAGCAGCTCGAGAAGGGCCAGCTCCGGCTCGACTCGCCGCTCATGATTTCGGGCCATGCGGCGGCCCAGGCGCCCTCGAAGCTCGGTCTGCAGCCTGGCGAGACGATCAGCGTCGAAAACGCCATCAAGGCGGTCGTCACGAAATCGGCGAACGACATCGCATGCGCCATCGCCGAGAACATCGGCGGCGACGAAGCCAGATTTGCGCAGATAATGACGCGCAAGGCCCGTGCGCTCGGCATGCGCAACACGCATTATGAGAACGCCTCGGGCCTGCCGAACCCGCGCCAGATCACCACGGCCTATGACCTTGCGATCCTCGGCCGCGCGATACAGGACCGTTTCCCGCGCTATTACCGGTATTTCTCGACGCACAGCTTCGCCTACAACGGCGCCCTGCACCGCAATCACAATCATCTCCTCGACCGGGTCGAGGGAATGGACGGCATCAAGACCGGCTATACGCGCGCGTCCGGCTTCAACCTGCTGACCTCGGTCCGTCGGCACAGCCATCATATCGTCGCCGTCGTGATGGGCGGAACAACCGCCGGCGCACGCGATCGCATCATGGCGCAGCTCATCGAGCAATATATCGGCGGCGGCGCTTCCACGCGCACGGCCGCTGCCATAACGGAAGACAACGCCGCCGAAGAAGTTGCGGCCGCCCCGACCGCCATCGCCGCGATCGAGCGTGTGCCTGCCTTCTCAGAGCCGGTCGCCGAGCGTCAGCCGGAACGGAGCTCCTACGCCGCGGAAGAGCCGGCGATCGACTCCGAAACGGCCGTGGGCTCCATCCCGCGACGTGCAACGGCTCCCGTCCTGAAAGAGAAGGTCGAGCGCGCGCCGCAGGCCGACGCCGCCCCGCAAGTGCGCCCGGCCTTTGTCTCTGGCGTGCAGAAGCGCGTCGCCGAGGAGCCCGCCGTCACGGAGAAGAAGGGACGCGGAAAGACGGCCGAGAAGAAGAGCGCCTCCTCCCCCATCGCCGACGGCTCGACCTCCGGCCGGCCGACCAAAGGCATCACCGTCGCCACGACAACGCCCGCCGCCATTCGCTCGACCACCAATGTGGCGAAGGCCGACGCCGCGCGGCCGACGAAGCCCGGCTGGATGATCCAGATCGGCGCCGCCGAGGATCCAGCCAAGGCCAATGAGCTGCTCTCGCGCGCCCGCAGCCAGCTTCAGGGCTTCCCCGCCACCGCCAGATCCTTCACGGAGAAGGTGCAAAAGGGCAACGAGACCCTCTATCGCGCCCGCTTCGCCGGCCTCGAGGAAGATAGCGCCCAATCGGCCTGCAAGGCGCTGAAACGCGCCGGCTTCGCCTGCTTCACCACCAAGAACTAAAAAAGAAGAGACGCCCCCGCCATGTCCGCCACCTGGGACCGCCTCGAGGGCTCCCGTCGCGCCTCAGTGATGGCGCCGCATCAGGACATCCTTAGCTTCATTCACGCGGGCGGCCAGATCCGTCGTCCCGCCAAGATCTGGATGAAGCTTTTTCATCAGATCGCGATGAGCCCGCGCAATATCAGCGGCGGCCGCGCCCTTTTTCAGGCCGAGGATTTCGTAGGCTTCATCCTCCGTAATCGTGCCCGCGCGGCGCGCGCGCGTCTCGCCGCCCCCAGAGTCGCGGTTCGGATCGCTTGCCGCACGCCATCCGGCAAAGCGGCGGTCCAGATACGCTTCAAGTAGCCGCGCCCCGTCGGGATCGTCGCGCAGGCACATATTGTAGAGGTCGAGAAGCGCCGGCCGGGTCAGGGCGTCGAGACGCTTCCCCTCGTTCCTGCCGGCGAGGATCATGCCCCGAATGGCGCCGGTCGCATGGTCGAGCTCCATCTCGATCATCGCCGAGCGCACGCGGGAGACTCCGGCGCCCCCCGCTCCGGCGTTGCGCAATCCGGTGCGCTCCGAGCGCCCCATGATCCACAGGCCGGCCGCGCCGAGCGCGAGGCCGAAATCGATCCGCCCGCGCGCCAGCAGCAGGCCGCCGAGCGCCATCAGCAGAAATCCGCCCCCGCGCCTGATCATGCGCGCCAGAATGGCCGGCGACGCCTTCGTATAGGCCTTGAGCGCGAAGAGCGTGAGCGCGAGCGCGAAAAATCCCATCAAGACCGGCATGGCTTATCGTGACCCCATCTGCGACAGGAGCAGACGCGCAGCCCCCTCGCCTTCGCCCGCGCGTTTTTCCAGTTCCGGCAATCCGCCAACGGCATAAGCAGCGGCGGCGCCAAACAGTTCCGCGAGACGGCGCGGCGCCGAAAGATCGAAGGCGGCGTATGCGCCGCCGGAGAGGCGCGCAATCTCCTGGAAAGCAGTCCGCGTTTTCGCGTCCTGGCCCTCCTGGAACATGAAAGTCTTGAGCCCGAGAAGCCCCATCTGACCAGCGGCAGCCGCCAGATGGTCGATCTTCTCCTCCATCGCGTCGCCGATATAGACGAGCGCGCCCACGCGCTCGGATCGCGTCTCGTCGAGGGCGTGGCTCAACACGCGGCCGATTTGCGTGTGGCCGGCCTGACAGGAAATCCGCGACATCAGCGCGCCGAGCCCCTCGCCCTGCGAGACGAAGCCGGAGGCGCGGCATTCGCGGAAACCCCGGAAATAGACAAGCTGAACGTCGAGCCCGCCCTGCGCGGCGGTCGTGCGGAACATCTCGCCCTGTATGGATTGCGCCAAATCCCATGTCGGCTGGCGGCTCATTGTGGCGTCCAGGGCGAAAATCAGCCGCCCCCGCGCGCGCCGCTCGGCGACCCCGCGCGCCTTTTCGAGAAAGGCGTCGACATCGCCATTACGTGCGGGGCGCGGCGCCGGCGCCTTCATCTGATCGTCGCCCACTTTTGTTCACGTCGCTTGTTCGTAACGATATATAAAATCGTGCCAGCGGCCTACAAAGCAAGTGGCCCGAGCGAGAGTTGGAAGCTACGCCGGATGGCGCGGAACGCAAGCGCGAGAGGGGCAATATGCAAGCGCATCATCGGACCGCGAGCCTTCAGGCTCGCTTGCAAGGGGCGAGCCTGAAGGCTCGCGGTCCAGGACATCTGCGCGGAGGGCGTTATGGAGCGTGAAACGCCTGCTACGCCCATCGCCGCTTTGCCGGCTGAGGACAGCGAGAATGTTCAGGCGCTCATGCGCCGCTTTGCGCTCGAGCTTGCAGAAAGCGGCGTGCGGGTTGCGGGCGTCACGCAGATGCGCGGCGCCGACTCGGCAGGCCGCTCGCGGATTTTCCTGCGCGATATCGCCTCGGAGGCGGAATTTGTGATCTCGCAGGACCTTGGGCCGGGCTCCGTCGCCTGCAACCTCGACACAAGCGGACTCGCCATGGCCTGCGCGTCCGTCGAGCATGCGGCGCGCGCGGGCGCTGGTCTCATCGTCGTCAGCAAATTCTCCAAGCAGGAAGCCGAACGCGGCGGGCTTTGCGACGCCTTCCGGGCCGCCATGGCCGCGCATGTTCCCGTGATCGCGGCAGTGTCGCCGCATTTCCGCGAGGAATGGCGCCGCTTCGCGGGGCCGCTCGCGGAGGATGTTTCGCCGACGCGCGAGGCGCTGCTCGAATGGTGGTCGCGCGCGCGGGTTTCAGCCTGAGGCGCGCGAGCGGAACGTCAGCCTGTCAGCATGGCGCGTCCGTGATTCCTCGATGGGCGCGTCATCCGGCTCTTTGGGCCGGCAGGCGATCGCCACCAGCGCATAGCTGACAATCTGAAGCAAAAACCACGATCCGAGCTTGCCGAGGCCGACCGGCTTCCAGGCCGCAAGTTGATCCGGATAAAGCCAGACATGGCTGTAAGTCGCGATATTTTCCGCGAGCCATATAAAGCAAGCCGCAAGGAAGGCCGCAAGCAGCAGCGGCATCGTCCGCCAGCCATGGTGGATGCGGTAATAGATGGTCGTCGGCCAGAAAATCGCGCCGCTCGCGGCGAACAGAAGGAGGCGCATGTCGGCGACATAGTGATGCGTGAAGAAGTTAAGGTAGATCGCCAGGGCGAGCGCGCCGACCTGCCATAGCGGCGGATGTTTGTGAAAGCGAAAATCGAAGAGCGCCCAGGCGCGCATCATATAGCTGCCGACACAGGCGTACATGAAGCCGGTAAAGAGCGGCACGCCGCCGATGCGAAAGAAGGCGGCTTCCGGATAGACCCATGAGCCATGCGCCGTCTTGAAGATTTCCATCGCCGTGCCGACGAGATGGAAAAGAAAGATTACGCCGGCTTCCTCGAGCGATTCGAAACGCAGAAGGATCAGCGCCGCTTGTACGCCAAGCGCGGCGAGGAACAGGAAATCATAACGCGCAAGGGCCGCATGGGCGGGATAGAAGAAGCGCGTCGCCAATACGAGAGCGACCATCAGGCCGCCGAAGAGGCAGGCCCACGCTTGTTTGATTCCAAAGCGGACGAACTCATAGACAAAACGTCGCGCCGGCTTTTGCGAGGCCCATCGCCCGAGGCGCGCCTCTTCTTCGACAAAGCGCGCGAGCGGCGGCCAAAGCTCCGCCGCGCTTTTTTCCCTCAATCCACGTTCATCTGACTGCCGGGGCATAAAGTAGCCCGCCCTTATTCCACAAAGCGTTCAAGCGACGCTCCATATTGAGCGGCGAGGACTGCCCGAGGTTGCGCTCGAACACATCGGCGTAATTGCCAACATGCTTGATGATTCGATAAGGCCAGTCGCCCGGCAGCGCGAGACCGACGCCGCGGTCGCCTTCGACGCCAAGGAGGTGGCGGATGCGCGGCTCCTCGGACTTCAGAGCGGCGTCGACATTCGCGTTGGAAATCCGCTGCTCCTCCGCGTCGATCATCAGGAAGAGCGTCCATCGCACGATGGAAAGCCATTGGTCGTCGCCCTGCCGCACCACGGGCCCGCGCGGCGCCTTGGTGAGGAGATCGGGCAGGACGTCGTGCTCCACTGGCGCCGCCAGCTTCGTTCGCGCCCCGTAGAGCGTCGCGGCGTCCGCCGTCAGCGCGTCGCACTCGCTCTTGTCATAGCCCGCGGCAGCCTCCTCGAATGTGGCAAAGAGCTTGGGTTGATAGGACGTTTTGCGTTTGTGGAAAAAATCCGCGAGCTCCAATTCATAGGACGTGCCCTGCTGCACGCAGACGGCGACCTCGGCGAGATCCTGCGCCGAGGCGAAACTGCGTTGGCGGCGCACGAGAAAAGACTGGCCGTCATAAAGCGAGACGCCCGCGTAAATCACCCGCTGGCCGCCGTCGCGGGTTTGCGTCCAAGGCGCGGCGCTGGCCAGCAGATCGACCCAGCCGGCTTGCAGCGACGGAACGCGCTCCTTTGCGCCGAGGCCGAGGAAACGGACTTTCGTGGGATCGTCGAAAATGGCGGCGGCGACGGCGCGGCAAAAGTCGACGTCGAAGCCGCGCCACTCGCCGTTCTCGCCCGAGGGCTGCGCAAACCCCGGCGACTCGACGACGCCGCAGGCGAGATAGCCGCGTTTGACGACGCCCGCGAGCGTCGGCCCGGCCTCGGTCTGCGCCCAAGCGCCCTGCCCCGACAGAATGGGCAAAAAGCCGGCAAGCACGATCGCTGTGGCGACGGCGAAAAACAAGCGTCGTGCGATCATGTAAGAGGCTCGGATTTGGACGGTCGCTATATTACGTTCGACCCAGGCAGGCGCAAGCGGGCGCTCGGCAAGCCAGGGACCATGATGAAGAGCGATAAACACGAAAAGCGGCAAAAAAAGCGTATTGCCACGGTTGTGACGCAAGCCGGGAGAGAACCCTTCGAGCATTTCGGCTTCGTCAATCCGCCGATCTATCGCGGCTCCACCGTGCTTTTCCCGAATGTCGCGGAGCTGGGCGCCCCGAGCCAGCCCTACACCTATGGCACGAAGGGCACGCCGACGACGCGCGCTTTGGAAAAGGCCTGGAGCGAGATCGCCGGCGCCGAAGACACGGTTCTGGTCCCCTCGGGGCTCGCCGCGATCGCTCTGGCGCTGCTCACCGCTACCAAAGCGGGCGCGCATCTTCTGGTGACCGATTCCGCCTATGCGCCGACGCGCTTCTTTTGCGACGGCTTCCTGGCGCGATTCGGCGTGACGACGGAATATTATGATCCTGCAATCGGCGCGGACATAGCGGCGCTGATCCGGCCCGAGACGACGGCGATCCTGCTGGAATCACCGGGATCGCAGAGCATGGACATTCAGGACGTGCCGGCGATCGCCGCCGCGGCGCATGAAAAGGGCGTCTGCGTCATCCTCGATAATACTTGGGCGACGCCGCTTTACTTTCCGCCACACGAACGCGGCTGCGATCTCGCGATCGAAGCAGGCACCAAATATCTCTCCGGTCACTCCGACCTGCTGCTCGGCCTCGTCTCGGCCAATGCAAAATGGGCCAAGCGGCTGCGCCACACCTTCAATCTCTTCGCGATCGGCTCCGGGCCCGACGACGCCGCGCTCGCGCTGCGCGGCCTGCGCACCATGGCGCTGCGTCTACGCGAACAGGAGCGCGCCGCGCTCGACATCGCCAATTGGCTGGCGGCGCGGCCGGAGGTTTCGCGGGTGCTGCATCCCGCCTTGCCCGACCATCCCGGCCACGACATCTGGAAAAGGGATTTTTCCGGCTCCTCGGGCGTCTTCTCGATCATATTGAAGCCCGCGTCCGAGGCGGCCGTCGCAGCCTTCGTCGACGGGCTGGAGCTTTTCGGGATCGGCTACTCCTGGGGCGGCTTTGAGAGCCTCGTGCTGCCCTTCGACTGCGCGTCGTACCGCACGGCGACCAAATGGCAAGTCGAAGGGCCAGCGCTGCGCTTTTCGATCGGGCTCGAGGATGTCGCCGATCTCAAGGAGGATCTCGACGCGGGCTTCGTGCGATTGACCGCCCTGAATTCGTAGCCCGTCATTGCGAGCGAAGCGAAGCAATCCAGGGCCGCGGCGGCTGTCCTGGATTGCTTCGTCGCTTCGCTCCTCGCAATGACGTTAGCGTCAGTCATCAAAAAACGATCGACTTTCCGAATGCCAGTATGATCTCCCGCAGCTCCGGTTCGTCCACCTGCTCGGCCGCGAGGGCGTAAGGAAACCAATAGGTCGCGCGCTCAGACTTTTCCGGCCATTTCTTGCGCTGCGATTCGACTCGCAGCGGGAACACCTCGACGAGGCATTCGACGGCGGAGCCTGACTTGAGCCGCTTCGGATAGTGGTATTCGCCGAGCTTGGTCTTCTCGATCTTGCCGTGCAGGCCGGCCTCCTGCTGCGCCTCGATGGCGGCGACGATATGCGGCTTGCGCCCCTTCATCGGCCAGCCCTTGGGGATGATCCATCGCCTGGTGTCGCGCGACGTCGCAAGCAATATTTCGACGCCCTTCTTTGCGTCGACACGCCAAGGCAACGCGCCATATTGCATGCGCGGCGCTCCGGGAGGCTTTTTCTTCGCCTTATCGGCGGATGATTTCTTCGGGGCCTTCATGCGGGGCTTCGTTCTAGTTGGGCAGGCGGCTGGCCAGCCCTGCTGGCCCAGGGCGAAGACTGATCTATACCGTTTTCCTGTTCTCCGGTCTTGGACAAACGCTGTCGTCGGCGAATTGAACACACGCCCGTCTTGCTGATTTACCGCGTCGTGCTGCCGGTCCTGTCGTCCTTCCCGAAGCTGATCTCGCCGGTCGGCCCACTGGTCTCGGCCTGGGCGGGGGCCGCTTTCATGCTGGCGGTTCGCCGCAGCATGGCGCGCAGCCGATCGCGCACGGCCGAGGACATGAAAGAAGCGTTGCGCAGCGGTACGAACTTATCGCTGCGATAGACGAAGGCGCCGGTCTCCTCCACCAATATGTCGCCGCTCTGCAAGGTCGGATCTTCCCGGGCGGTCTTTTCGAAAAACGCTTGCGAGGTGCTCGGATCGTTGCAGACGCAACTGCTGTTCGCCTTGTCCCGGAAAGCGAAGGCGGCAGGCAGGGCCGAATAGCGCTGGCCCTTGGAGTTGCGCGCCGTCTCGATCGAACCGCCGTCATATATCTCCACCTGAGCCGACGGGCAGGCGAGCTCGCAGGATTGCTGGCGCGACGCGCGGGTCGATTTGATCAGCGGGAAAAAATAACCGTCGCAGGTGCGCACGCAAAAACCGCCGGCGTTTGTCGACGCGAAGCCGCTCCCTTCCTTCGGTTGGCCGAAACGCAAGTCGCCCTGCACCTTGGCGCGCCGCCGCGCGGAATCCGGGGCGCGCTGCGGCGCCATCTGCACGGGCTCGGGATCGGAGCCGAAAAGGAAATCCAGCAGCCCCGCCTCGGCCTGGCTGGAGAGCCCGGTGGCGAGAAGCGCCGCGAAGACAGCGAAAATTGGTCGATGGAGCCGCATCTGCGCCGTTCCCGTTCCCTTGTCGCGCCCACATTGGCGACCCCGGCAGGATTCGAACCTGCGACCCACTGCTTCGAAGGCAGTTGCTCTATCCGGCTGAGCTACGGAGCCATCAGTGTAAGCTTGCCGCTCCGCCGGCGGCGAAACGGTTTTCTGAATAGGTCAAGCCGCCCTTGGACAGGCAACCTGCTACATAAATATGTCGAATCTGGCGACCCCGGCAGGATTCGAACCTGCGACCTACTGCTTAGAAGGCAGTTGCTCTATCCGGCTGAGCTACGGGGCCTTGGAATTCGAGGTCAATGCGTCCACAAACCAATACGATTGGTTCTGAAATTATCCGAATAGGTCACGGTGCGGCGCGAGGCCGTCTCGGGCTTGGGCTCTTCTACCCGATAGGGAATTCCCTCGCGCTCGGCGTAAGCGATCGCTTCTTCCTTGGTCTCGAAACGCAGGCGAATTTGCTGCTTCATGTCGGCGGAGCTGGTCCAGCCCATGAGCGGCTCGATCGAGCGCGGCAGCTCGGGGTCGAAAACCAGACGCCAGGGCTTGGCGGAGCCCGGTCCCGACTGCGTCACGCTCGGCGATTGGCGATAGATGCGAGCCGTCATCTCAACCTCTTGCTTCATTTGGAGCGGCGGCGGGCGCCGCCCTCGTCTCAATTGCCGCGTTTCAGGCGCAAGCCGTCGCTTCCTTCGTAATCGGCCGAAGACAATTTGCAACCCGAACTTTTCAGTTATGCGACCTTTTGGCCAGGACCGCGAGCCTTCCGGCTCGCGCTTTGATCCTGCGAGCCGGAAGGCTCGCGGTCCAGGCTGAATGCTGGTCGGGGCAGCAGGATTCGAACCTGCGACCTGAAGTACCCAAAACTTCCGCGCTACCAGGCTGCGCTATACCCCGACGAACCGACGAAAAGCCTTCCCTTCGCTATCACGCGGCGCCCTCCCCCACAAGGCGGGGGTCGCGCGTCGAAAGCCCGTTAGCGTTTGAAGGCCCGATGCCGAATCTGGTCGCCGGCTTTCAGGCCGATCTTGTCGGCGACGCCGGCGTTGAGCTCGATCACGGCATAAGCGGGGCCGTCCGATGAGATGACCTCTTCCGACATGGGAACGGTATTCGCCGCGACCCGCGTCACCACCCCCTGCCGCGACAGGAAGATCATGTCCAGCGGAATATAAGTGTTCTTCATCCACATCATGACCGGCCCTTCGACATGGAAGTCGAAAAGCATGCCCTGATTCTGGGGCATGGATTTGCGATACATCAGGCCCTTGGAGCGCTCGCTCGGCTTGTCGGCGAGTTCGACCTGAAATTCATGCGCGCCGCTCTCGGTGATAATTTCCAGCCGCTCCAGCGCGGCCTCCGCTCTTGCGCCCACCATCGCCAGGCAGAGGATGATTACGGGAAAGAACGCTCGGAAGATGGGCAGGACAGCAAAACATCTCACCACGGCAGATCCACGCGCCATATGCGCACTCCGATCGACAGGGCGCTCGGCTGAGGGGTTATCGGCCGATGCGCCGCTTTTCAGTGGGAGGGATTCTTGGCTTCGAGCGGGCGCACCTCGGCGGCCATCAGCCCCTTCGGGCCGTCGCCGTAACGCACCAGCACGCTGTCGCCGGGCTTGAGTTCGGTCATGCCGAAGCGTCGCACCGTCTCCATATGGAGGAAAATGTCCTCCGTGCCTTCGCCGCGGGTGAGGAAGCCGAATCCCTTCACGCGGTTGAACCACTTCACGATGGCGATTTCATAACCGCTCGTGGCCTTGATCTGGACATGTGTGCGGGCGGCGGGGGACTGAGCCGGATGCACGGCCGTGGTTTCGTCCATCGCAATCACGCGGAAGACCTGTAGGCCCTTCGTGCGTCTTTGCGCCTCGCAGACCACGCGCGCGCCCTCGAAAGCGGTCTGATGGCCGCTGCGGCGCAGAATGGTCACGTGTAAAAGAATATCGGGCGAACCGTCGTCCGGCACAACGAAGCCATAGCCCTTGGCGACGTCGAACCATTTGATGCGCCCGGCAACTTCGATAAGATCGAGAGCCTCTTCGCCCTCGGCGGCGGGCGCAGCGCCCAACTCGTCTGCAAAAGTCACCTTCGCTCCCAAGCGACCAACTCCCCGTGCTGATCCAGAGCATTCGACCGGCGCAGTCTGCGAGCTATAAAAATCTCGAATCGCTGCGTGCCAAATGAATCACTGAGGTAAAGATAGCATTGACGACGTGGCGTCCAACCAAAGAATTTGACCGAGAGCGCAAAACCTTGTGGATACACGCGAAGAGGGCAATTGTTTGATCTTTGCCAGCGCTCAATGCCGGGCGCGCGCAATTCGATTTGATTTGATTTTCTTCTTTGCTGTAGATGTCCTAGCCGGCCGCTGCAGCGCAGCAGCTTCGAGGCGTCGCCATGCGCCCCCGCCGCGCCCGCGCCGGCGGCCGCGTTTACGAGGATTTGACAAATCCGCCGTCGCGCGCAATCGAAAGCTGCGCGGACTTGTCGAACAAGGCGATCCCCGCCCCCTTCACCCATCTTGGAGCCGCCGCATGACCGATCTTTCGACTGCGCATTCGGGCGTTTCTGCTGCGCAAGGCGCACACGCGCGCGACGCCTCCCCTTATGATCTCGCGGCGATGGTCGCCGCGCGCGAAGACGAACGCTTCTCGCTGCACTCCAAGTATCTCAATGAAATGTGGGTGCGGGTGCTCAAGACGATCGGCTACGACGTCGGCTTCACGCGCGGCCTCGGTCCCTATCTGTGGGACCGCAAAGGCGACCGCTATATCGATCTTCTGAGCGGCTGGGGCGTGTTTGCAATCGGCCGCAACCATCCGGCCGTGCGCGACGCCCTCGTCAGCGTCATCGACGGCGAGTTCGCCAATCTCGTCCAGCTCGACGTGTCGACGCTCGCCGGCATACTCGCCGAGAAACTCATCGAGCGCGCGCCTTATCTCGAGAAAGTCTTCTTCGCCAACTCGGGCGCGGAGTCGATCGAAGCCGCCATCAAATTCGCGCGCGCCGCCACGGGGCGTCCTGGAATTCTCCACTGTGCGCATTCCTTCCACGGTCTGACCTACGGCTCGTTGTCGATGAATGGCGACGAGATATTCAAGAAGGGCTTCGGACCGCTGTTGCCGAATGCGCGGGAAATCCCCTTCGACGATCTCGCCGCGCTGGAGCAGGCGCTGGCCGGACGCGATGTCGCGGCGTTCTTCGTCGAGCCGATCCAGGGCAAGGGCGTCAACATTCCCGCCGACGATTACCTCATCGGCGCGCAGGCGCTTTGCCGTAAATATGGAACGCTGTTCGTCGCCGATGAAATACAGACCGGCATCGGCCGCACCGGCAAATTCTTTGCGATCGACCATTATGCGGGGGTGGAGCCCGACATGGTCGTCGTCGCCAAGGCGCTTTCGGGCGGCCATGTGCCGGTCGGCGCCGTGCTCACGCGCAAATGGGTCTTCGACAAGGTTTTCGATCGCATGGACCGCGCCGTCGTGCATGGCTCGACGTTCAGCAAGAACGACCTCGCCATGGCGGCGGGCGTCGCGACGCTCGATGTGATCAAGAACGAGCGCATTGTCGAAAACGCCGCGGCGAAAGGCGAGCGCCTGCTCGCATCGTTCCGCAAGATGGCGGAAGGCTATGAGCTCGTCTGCGACGCGCGCGGCAAAGGACTGATGATCGGCGTCGAATTCGGCCCACCGAAATCCCTCAAGCTGAAAGCGGCGTGGAACCTGCTCGAGACCGTCAACTCCGGCCTCTTCTGCCAGCTCATCTCCATCCCGCTGTTCCGCGACCACAAGGTGCTGACGCAGGTCGCCGGCCACGGCAACCACACGATCAAATTGCTGCCGCCGCTGACGCTGACCGACGCCGATTGCGACTGGATCGAAAGCGCCTTCGACGCGGTGATTGCGGACGCCCATGACGCGCCTTCCGCCGTCTGGTCGCTCGGCAAGACGCTTGCCGGCCACGCGATCAAGGCGGGCATCGGCCGCTGATCCTCGCCGGCCGCGCAGGGAGCTTACCTTCGCGGCCGGAACGCTATTTGCCCTGAGTGGAAGGCGCGCCGCCGAGGCGCGCCAATTTCGGACAGTTGCGGCGCAAAAGCCCGCAACCGCTCCGATCCGACACGAAAGGGCGCCTGTCATGCGTTTCATTTCAGGATTTCGGGCCGCCGCCCTTGCGGGAGCGCTCATGCTGCTCCCCGGCGCGCCGCTTGCCCAGGCTGGCGGCTTCGGCGGCGGGGGCTCTGGCGCCGGACATGGCGGTTTCGGCGCCGGCGGTTTCGGCGGCCATCGTGGCGGCCCCGGTCCTCTGCCGGGCTATGGCGCGAACGCCTATGCGCCCGGCCAGGGCAATACGGGCGCGGCCGGCTGGAACGGCGGCAATTGGCGCGGCTTCACCAAAGGGCCCTTCGGCTATTTCGGCGGCGGCTACGGCGGCGGTTATGGCGGCGATGGCGTCGCGATCGTTCCCGGCCCCTCGGCCAACGTCTTCAATTACACCTACAACGACTACCGCCGGCGCGATGGCGGCTTTTACGGCGGCGGCGGCGTCTTCTATGGCGACGACGGCTATAGCCGCCTCTATTCGATCCGCCCGCCGGGGGACTACAGCGAGCCGACCTACGGTCCGACGGGCTATGCGCCCTATTCGGTTTACCGTCCTTCTCAGCACATCTTTTACCTGCCGGACAACAATCCGCGCGGCGCCCGAAAAGCTGCTCGCCATGCAGCGGAGTAATGAGTTTCAATGACGCGAATGGCGCGTCGTATCAGGGGGTGAGTAACATGCGTTTTATTTCGATTGTCCGGTCGCTTGCTCTGGCCGGCGCAGCCGCGGGCGGTCTCGCCGCGAGCAACGCCGTCGCACAGGACTTTGCGACGCCCTTCTTCGGCGGCGCCTATGCGCCGGGGCCGAGCTACGCCTATAGCGGTTACAATGGCGGCTACCAAGGCGGTTACGATGGCGCGGTCGGTTATGACCAGGGCTATTATCAGGGCGGCTACCAATATCCGGCCGGCGGCTATGGCGGCGGCGCCTATCGTCGCGCAGCCTACAGCGCCGCCGACGTCTATCGGAACGCCGGCTATTCCTACGGCCGGACCTATGAGCGCGCCTATGTCGTGCCGCGGACGGTCTATCGGCCTTATGTCCGCACGCATTACGTGCCGGTGACGACTTACCGCACGTACAATACGGTCTCCTATCGGCCGGTCACGCAGTACCGGGTGGTGCGCAAGCGCTGCCACTGCGAAACGATTTACTAAAAAGCAAAGCGGCGGCCCAAAAGGCCGCCGCGACATTCTTAAGACCGCGAGCCTTCAGGCTCGCTTTTTTATTGCGCGCCTGAAGGCGCGCGGTCCGAATACTCAGGCGTGGATCTCTTTATTGTAGTCCTCGACCATCGCCCGCGAGACGGCGCCCGGCGTGAAGCTGTATTTTCCGCCGATCTCGGAGACCGGGGTGACTTCCGCGCCCGTGCCGCAGATAAAGCATTCGTCGAACGACGCCATCTCTTCCGGCATGATGCGGCGCTCGATGATCTCGATTCCGCGGCGCTTGGCGAGGTCGATGACCGTGCGCCGCGTAATGCCGTCCAGGAAGCAGTCGGCGATCGGCGTATGCAGCGCGCCGTCCTTCACGAAGAAGACATTGGCGCCGGTGCATTCGGCCACCCTGCCCTGCCAGTCGAGCATCAGCGCATCGGCGTAGCCGCGCCGCTCGGCGCGGTGCTTCGAAATGGTGCAGATCATGTAGAGGCCGGCGGCCTTCGCCAAGGACGGCGCCGTGCGCGGGTCCGGGCGGCAATATTCGGCGATGTCGAGCTTGATGCCCTTCATCTTTGTGGCGATGTCGAACATGCTCGGCCAATCCCACATCGCAATGGCGACATGGATAGTCGAGTTCTGCGCGGCGACCGCCATCATCTCGCTGCCGCGCCAGGCGACAGGGCGAACATAACAGTCGGTGAAATTATTCGCCTTCAGCGTCGCGTCTTTGGCCGCGACCAGCTCTTCGACGCTGTAAGGAATCTCGAAGTCGAGAATTTGCGCCGAATTCTTGAAGCGCTCGGAGTGCTCGACCGACTTGAAGATTTTGCCGCTATAGGCGCGTTCTCCCTCGAAGACGCAAGAGCCGTAATGGAGGCCGTGTGAGAGAACATGCAGCTTCGCGTCGCGCCACGGGACAAGCGCGCCGTTATACCAAATGAATCCGTCGCGCTGATCGAAGGGCGGAACAATCATGGCAAGCTCCGGGAAATGGCGCCTTGACAAAGGCCCGGCTGGCCGCATGGGCGCGCGACGGAACCACTAGCCATCGGCCAGAAATATGTCAATATAGCTGACGTAAATTCGAGAGGACCGCGAGCCTTCAGGCTCGCTCTGATCCGAGATGCGAGCCTGAAGGCTCGCGGTCCAATCAACAAGGCAGGCGAGGAAACGCGTCTTGAGCGAGCTTCTCGAGCGAAAGATCGCCCCAACGGCCAACGCCCTTGTCCCGCCTGGCGGCGCCCGGCCGGCGCGCCGTCTGGAAGAAGACGCCGAGGCGCTCGATCTGGTGGAGCTTTTCTTCTTTGCTTATCGCGACTTTGTCGGCGACGCCGACCGCCTGTTGGAGAACTATGGGTTCGGGCGGGCGCATCATCGCGTGCTGCATTTCGTCAGCCGGCGGCCCGGGCTCACCATCGCCGCGCTGCTCGATATTTTGAAAATCACCAAGCAGAGCCTCAATCGCGTTCTGAAGCAGCTCCTCGACGCCGGTTTCGTGGAAGCGCGCGCCGGCGCCGTCGACCGGCGGCAGCGGCTGCTTTACCCCACGCCGCGCGGCGCGCAGCTTGCCCGCGAGCTGGCGGCGCTGCAATCGGAGCGCTTCCGCCGCGTCATGGAGGAGCTGGCGTCCCCGGCGCGCGAGGCTGCGGCGGAGTTCCTTTTCGCCATGATCGACAAGGACGAACGCGAGAGGGTGCGCGCGCTTCTGGGCCGGCCGGACCTCGGCCGCGAGGGACGGTGAGCGCCCATGCGCGCCTCGCCGCCGCTGCGCGCGGCCTCCTCGCAAAATCCAAGCGCCGGCGCGAAGGGCGCACATATTCTCGTCGTGGACGACGATCGCCGAATCCGCGCGCTTCTGACACGCTATCTGATGCGCGAAGGCTATTTCGTCAGCGCCGCCGCCGACGCGCGCGAAGCGAGCGCGCTCCTGGTAGACTTCGCCTTCGATCTCATTGTGCTCGACTGCATGATGCCCGGCGAAAGTGGGACGCAATTCGCCGCGCGGCTGCGCGAGGGGCCCGAGCCCTTGCGATCGGCTCCGATCCTCATGCTCACGGCGCTGCACGAGACACGAAATCGCGTCGAGGGACTCGAGGCGGGCGTCGACGACTATCTCGCCAAGCCCTTCGATCCGCGCGAATTGTCCCTGCGCATCGCCAGCATTTTGCGACGCGCGCGCCGGCCCGAGAGCGTCGACCCCCTCGTGCGCTTCGGCCCCTTCGCCTATGATCCTGCGCGCGCCGAGCTTGCCACGCAGGCCGGCGAGGCGGTGCGGCTCACGACCCGCGAACGGGACATGCTGCAGATTCTGGTCGAACATGCCGGCGCCATCGTTTCGCGCCAGACTCTCGCCAGTCGCGAGTCGGAGCCCAAAGCTGCGGAGCGGTCGGTCGACGTCGAGATCGCCCGCTTGCGCCGCAAGATCGAGCTCGATCCCGGTGCGCCGCGTTATTTACAAACCGTGCGCGGCCAGGGATACCGGCTTGTCGTCGACGCGCCGCGCGCGCGGAAAATGCAGAGTTAGAGGCGCCCATGTCCGTCGTGATTGCCGATGTTCTTTCCGCGCCGCGTCAGGCATGGCGCCGTTTCGCGGACTGGCTTCATGCGCGCATGCCGAAGGGCCTTTACGCGCGCGCGCTGCTGATCGTCATCCTCCCCGTCGTGCTGCTGCAGTCGGCTGTGGCCTATGTCTATATGGAGCGGCATTGGGAGGTCATGACCTACCGCCTCTCCGGCGCAGTGGCGCGGCAAGTGGCGACAATCGTCGACGTCTATCAGACGTTCCCCGACGACGCCGCCCATAGTCAGCTTCGGCGCATCGCGGCGCTCGACCTGAACGTGGAGCTCTCTCTCCTGCCTAAGGAGCCGCTGCCCGAACCGCTCGCCAAAAAGCCGATCTTCTCCTTGCTCGACAAAGCGCTGTCGATCGAATTGTCGCGCAAGCTGCTGCAGCCCTATTGGATCAACACCGGCTTTTCCAGCGATCGCTTGGAAATCCGTGTCGCCATGAATGACGCGACCCTGCGGATGCTCGTCTTCCGCACCCACGCCTATGCGTCGAACTCCTATATTTTCTTTATGTGGATGGCGATTGCGTCGGTCATCATCCTCGCGATCGCCACGTCGTTCCTGCGCAATCAGATCCGTCCCATCCTGCGGCTGGCGCATGCGGCGGAGGAGTTCGGCAAGGGTCGCGACGTGCAATTCAGCCCGCGCGGCGCGCGCGAGGTTCGCCAGGCCGGAGCGGCCTTTGTGGAGATGAAGCGCCGTGTCGAACGCGCGATCGAGCAGCGAACCACCATGCTCAACGGCGTCTCGCACGATTTGCGCACCATCATCACGCGATTCAAGCTCTCGCTCGCCTTGATGGGCGAGGCGAACGAAACGAGCGAGATGCGCAAGGACGTCGATGAGATGGAGCGCATGGTCGAGGCCTATCTCGCCTTCGCGCGCGGCGACGGCGGCGAGACATCCACGCCGACGGATATCAAGGCCATTCTCGAAGAACTGAAGGCGGACACGGAGCGGCGCGGCGAGGCGGCCACGCTACACGTCGAAGGCGACCCGATCGTCGTCGCGCGACCGGCCGCGATCAAGCGTCTGCTCGCTAATCTCGTCGGCAACGCCCAGCGCTACGGCAAGGCGTTGGCGTTTTCTCTTGTAAATGACGGCGAGTCGATGATCGTCCATATCGACGACGACGGGCCGGGAATTCCGGTCGAGCGGCGCGAAGACGCCTTCCGCCCCTTCTACAGGCTCGATGAATCGCGCAATCAGGACAGCGGCAATTCGGGACTTGGGCTGGCGATCGCGCGCGACATTGCGCGCTCGCATGGCGGCGACATCACCCTCGACCGCAGTCCGCTGGGCGGGCTGCGGGCGACGGTGACGCTGCCGATTTAGGCCGAATGGTGCGGATATTCGTCTTCCGCGTGGCCATGGCGGCGACGGCGCATTCCGCCGCCGAATTCGAAGAGCCGATTCGCCATATCGGCGAAGGGCCGCGCGAAGCGGGCGACGTCCTCGACATGCTCGACATAGCGTTCGCCGCGGGCGATCTCGCGATCGAGCGTCTCCAGCGCGAAGGAGAACCCGTCCTGGAACCAGGCGTCGAGCACCCTGCCCCAGGCCATCGCCAGACCTTGCAGCTTCAACGAGCCGACCGGGCCGTCGCAATCGATGTCGGCCGCCTCCAGCATGAAGCGCATGGAATTGAGGGTTTCGCGATTGAGCGCGGCGCCGGTCAGCGGGTCGCGCGTCGACCAGCGGAAGATGCTGGCGAGCGCATCGCGATGGGGCTCCAGCACCTCCAGCCGCTTGCGCAGCACCTCGTAAAGCCGATCGCGCGCCGGATCGTGTGAATCCTGGGCCGAGACGGCCTCCAGCACGTCGCGGTCGATCCGCCGGTTGAAGCCGCCGATGATCGCTCCCTTCGAGGGGAACTGATCGCGCAGATCCGCGAGCGAAATGCCTGCCTCATGGGCGATATCGGTGAGGCTGACGTCGCCGAAGTCGCGGCGCGCCGCCAGCCTCAAAGCGGCGTCGATCACCCTGTTTCGGACGCTCATCTTCGTTCTCCGATTGTCTATTGTCTTGCGGCGTAATTTATTGCTCCGCCGCCGAGTGGCAAGCGGGATTGCTCAGCCGGACAGCTCGCCGGCGCGCTTTTTCGCCGCCGTGACCGCGCGAGACATCAAGGGCGCGAGGCCCTCCTCGGCCATCAGCACGGAGAGCGCCGCGGCCGTTGTGCCGCCCGGCGAGGTGACGCGCTGCCGCAAGGTCTCGGCGGAAACATCCGCCTGCCGATGCAGGAGCTCGCCGGAGCCTTCTATGGTGGCGCGGGCGAGTCGGGCGGCGAGATCCGCCGGCAGGCCCGCCTCGACGCCTGCGGCGGCCAGACATTCCACCAGATAGAACACATAGGCCGGGCCGGAGCCCGAGACAGCCGTCACCGCGTCGATCAGCGGCTCGTTTTCGACCCATTCGACCTGGCCCGCGGCGGCGAGCAGCGCATGCGAGAGGGCGCGCTGCGCCTCGCTCGTCTCGGGGCTCGCAAAAGCGCCCGTCACACCGCGCCCTATGGCGGCCGGCGTATTGGGCATGGCCCGCACGATGGCTTTGGCGGCGGGCAGGCGCCCAGCGATGTCGGCGATGCGCTTGCCCGCGAGAATCGAAACGACGACCGACTGAGGCCCCACGAAAGGCGCAGCCGCCGACGTCCCGGCCTCCAGCATCTGCGGCTTGATGGCGAGGATCACCGCGTCGCGCGCGCCGCCGACCGCTGCGCCGTCGCCGAGCAAATAGCCTTTCGCCGCGCAAAGCGCCTGCAGGCGCTCGGAAGGGTTTGGATCGACCACCACGACGCGATCGCCGGCAAGCCCCTCGGCCGCCCAGCCCTCGAGCATGGCGAGCCCCATATTGCCCGCCCCGATCAGCGCGACGGTCTTACCCTCGAGCGCCCGGTTCACGCCTCGCCCTTCGTCTCGAAATTGGCGGCCTCCAGCGCTTCCTTGGCGGATTTGCCCGCCCAGAGGACGAATTGGAATGCCTGATAATAACGCTCGCAGGATGAGAGCGCATTGTCGAGCAGCGCCGCGCATTGCGGGGCGGAAGGCTGCGCGCCCCCGGAGAGGATCAGGCCATGGCGATGCATGGCGACGTTCTCTTGCGGCCAGAAATCGAAATGGCCGATCCACATCTGCTCATTGATGGCGTTGACGAGCGCCATCACTTCGCGGCGGCGCCGCTCCGGCGCCTTGAGGTCGAAGGCGCAGCTCACATGCAGCGTTTCGAGATGCGGAAGCCAGGTGAAGGCGACGTGATATTCGGTCCAGGCGCCCGAGACAGAAATGCAAATCTCGTCATCGTCTTCGCGATCGAACGACCAATCATTCGTGGCGGCCAATTGCTCCACGACATCCACTGGATGTTCGGCGCGTTCGATTTCTTTTTCTGTAGCGATCAGCATAGCCAACCTTCATCGGAGTGTCAGCAGGACGCGGCGACCAACAGCAACATAATGTGACGCATCACGAAGCGTCGAGTAACAGGGGCGTCTCCAGACGAATCACCTGCCTGAGCCACTATACTCCACCTATCCGCAAACGCATGACGATCGCCATTGGCGCGTCAACTTGGTGCGCAGACTGCGGGATTCGGCTTCCGTCGTCTATGGCCGCGACGCCCTATTCCACAGATAGACGCCGGAGCCCCCAGAAAAAACCTTGGAGAACTCCGGCCGTTACTTTCCGCGCCTGAATTATCTAATGTTTTTGCAACTTTGCCGCGCGCCGGGCCTGTGGATAGGATCAAGGCTGCATGATGACAGGCGATCCGACGCTGACCCGGGAATAGAGATCGACGACATCCTCGTTCAGCATGCGGATGCAGCCGTAGGATGCCGCGGTGCCGACAGAGGCGCGCATTTTCGCCGTCGTGCCATGGATCGCGACCTCGCCGCGGTCGAGCGTCAGCGCGGCCACGCCCATCGGATTGCGGGGCGAGCCGCCGGGGATGAGGTTCGGGAGCTCGGGGTGGTCGGCTCGGACGACCGCCGGCGGCGACCAGTCCGGCTCGTAATATTTGCCGTCGACGGCGGCGTAGCCCGCCCATTCCTTGCCGCGCTTGGGCACGGCGACCGGATAGCGGATGGCGACGCCGGGGCTCACCACATAAAACAGCCTGCGCTGGCTGGCGCTGATGACGATCGTGCCTGGCTCGACGCCGGGCGCGAAGGCGACGGTGTCGCGCGCCGAAGCGGCCTGCGGCAAGATGGCGAAACCGAGCGCCGCAGCGGCGCCGAAAAATACGGCTTTGAGGGACGAGCTACGCATGGGACTCACCTTTGACTGGCCGCTCGACACGGAAGATTCGGATGCTTTGCATTTTAGCTTCAGCTATGGCCTTGTCTAAGCGTTCCGCCTCTTGCGGTTAGGGCTTAACCTTAAGGTTTTCTGCATGTTGCGCTCATGCAACAGCGGTCTTCGCCTTTATTTAGCCCTCTCTGCGCCAAAATCCGTGTGGGCGCGCACTTGCCCCTTCGTGGCGGCGGGGCGTTAG
The DNA here is from genome assembly GCF_030063565.1 of Methylocystis sp. JR02. Lineage (NCBI taxonomy): Bacteria > Pseudomonadati > Pseudomonadota > Alphaproteobacteria > Hyphomicrobiales > Methylocystaceae > Methylocystis > Methylocystis sp. JR02. The sequence goes on from NZ_JASIRC010000001.1 coordinate 1,077,569, forward strand.
GAAAACACGATGGAAAAACAGAGCTCTCCGCCGAAAATTTTTGATCGCGCGCTGCTGCATGCGCGGCTGCGACGGGCGCTCGCCAAGGGCGCCCCTGACTTCCTGCTGGCTCGGGCGGCCGACGACCTTCTCGACCGGCTTCTAACCGTTAAACGCGCCTTCCCGCGTTCATTGGATTTGGGGGCGCCCGCCGAGCATTTTTCCCAAGCGATCGTCGCCAGCGGCCGCGCCGCGCCGTTGCGGGCGAGCCGGCTCGGCGGCGCCGTCATCGCGGACGAAGAGGCCCTGCCATTCGCGCCGGCCTCATTCGACCTCGTCGTCTCCGGGATGGCCCTGCAATGGGTGAACGATTTGCCGGGCGTCTTCGCCCAGGTGCGCCGCATCCTCGCGCCGGATGGGCTGTTTCTGGCTTGCCTGCCCGGCGGCGCGAGCCTCGTGGAGCTGCGCGTAGCGCTGGCCCAGGCCGAGGAGGAGCTGACCGGCGGCGCAAGCCCGCGCGTCTCGCCCTTTGTGGACGTGCGCGACATGGGCGGGCTATTGCAGCGCGCCGGCTTCGCCCTCCCCGTCTCCGACATCGACAGCTTCACGCTGCGCTACGACTCGGTCTTGGGGCTGATGGCGGATTTGCGCGCCATGGGCGCGGCCAATGTGCTCGTCAAGCGCGCCGGGCGCCCACTACGCCGCGACGTGCTGGCGCGCGCCGCGCAGATCTACGCCGAGCGCTTCTCGGACCCGGACGGGCGCGTGCGCGCGAGCTTCGAGATCGTGTGGATTTCCGGCTGGGCGCCCCACGAGAGCCAGCAGAAGCCGGCCAAGCCCGGCTCGGCGACCATGCGGCTGGAAGATGCGATGAAGGCGGGGCGGCGGGAGTGAACGCCGCTAAGCAGCTTTCGCTTGGGAAATGAGTCCCGCGACGATCATCTTCGTCTTTTCCGAGGAAAGAATATTTTTTACGGGCTGCGACAAACTGCTGATTTTGGACCTTTATCATCTCATGTCTAAGGAATCTATCTCCAGAATTCCAGGAAACATTATGATGTTTGGATAGTAGTACGATATCAAGGCACTGCATTCCATGCTGTGAAACCGACATCGCGATCAAGACATAGCCGCGATCTCGACACAAAGCTCCATTATTGCACCGCTCGCGGTAAGAATACTCGCTTATCCGTTGTATCAGACTTCATCTTGGCGTTCTTCCCGAACGCTACTACGGAAAGATTTCTTCTCTATGACTTCCACGACCCAAGACTCCAGAGTCGTATTGGTTACTGGCGCTTCCTCCGGGATCGGAAAATGTTGCGCCGAGCGTCTCGCCGGCGCGGGCTGGCGCGTGTTCGGGGCGTCGCGCTCTGCGCCCGCCGCTGAGCGTTATGACGTGTTGCGAATGGACATCGCGGATGACGAGGCGGTCGAGAGAGGCGTCGCGCATATATTGGCCACATGCGGCCGCATCGACGCCATCGTCAATAATGCGGCTGTCAATTTACGCGGTTCGGTCGAGGACGTTCCGATGGCCGAAGGTCGCGAGATCATGGAGATCAATTATTTCGGCACGCTGAGAGTGTGTCGGGCGGCGCTGCCCGCCCTGCGGGCGCGGAAGGGCTCTATTATCAATATAGGCTCCTTCGCCGGCTCGATCGGCACGCAGTTTGGCGGTCATTACGCCGCGTCGAAATATGCCGTGCAAGGCGTGACCGAAAGTCTACGACGCGAACTTGCGCCATTCGGCGTACGGGTCACGAATATTTCGCCGGGTTTTTTCCGGACGGGAATGTCCGAAAACGTCGTCGTTTCGGACTCGATGCAAGACGGCGCCTATGCCGAGCGGTTCAGCCGCTTCATGAAAAACGCAGATAAGTTCATGAAGAACATGACCACGCCCGAGCCCGTCGCCGCGCTGGTCCAGGAGATATTAGAGAGCCGTAATCCCAAGGGATATTACTTCATTGGTCCCGCCTACCAGCGCGCCGTGTTGCTCGCGAAAAGGCTCCTGCCACAAACGGCGTTCGAGGCGATCATGGATCGCGTGCTCGAGTAATCCTGACCGTCAGCGCGGCGGGCGATTGCTTCCGGCTTTAGGGAGTGAAAGGGCGCCAGAACATCAAAACAGGCATGTGCGCGAGAACCTCTAACTTCGCAACGTGATACCATTTTCGTTTGAAAGGCTGAAAGCCCGACCGGGAACCCAGAGCCGGTTTTGCTCAGGCCCGTCATTGCGAGCGAAGCGAAGCAATCCAGGGCGGCGATGCGGCGCTGGATTGCTTCGTCGGCTCCGCCTCCTCGCAATGACGGCGGTAATTCCGATCGCTCGTTTTGCGAGCGGCATGATCAACACCGAACCAATCAAGCGGATCTCGTATCAGGCGCGTAATTCCGCGCAAGAATGGCGGCTGGCATGATCGCAGCGAAAATCTTCCCGGGGCGCAGCGCTGAAGCTTAGCTGAACAGGCGCCGAGAAGGAAATTTTGAACGAAGATATTACCTCACCAAAATATTTCTCGAAGACAACAATTGTAATTCCAGAAGATAGGATTATGTTGATACCATCGGGTTTCGGCCGGACGTTCGTACTTTCTCTCTTGCCCCTGGCAAGTCGGCTTGTGACCTCCTCTCCAGAACTTTGATTAACTGCGGCGGCGAACCTTCGCCCCGCGCAACTGCTCCTGGAAAGGACATCTCATGCAAGTTGGCGTCGTCAAGTGGTTCAATGCGAACAAGGGTTTCGGCTTTATCCAGCCTGACGCCGGCGGTCCCGACGTGTTCGTTCACGTGACCGCGATCGAGCGCGCCGGCCTCCCCTCGCTCGTCGAGGGGCAGAAGGTCGGCTACGAGCTTTTCGTCGATAAGCGCAGCGGCAAGTTTTCCGCTGACCAGCTTCAGCTCCAGTGCTGAGCTATCTCACGCCTTTAGGCCGACCGCGGATGTACCGGCGGTCCATTGGTGAGGGGTTCGGAGGGCGGCGACTGGGTTCGCCGCTCTCCCAGTAAAATCGCGCTCTCCAACACCAAGGCGTAATGGACATGTCCAAAGAGCAACGCCGCGGCAATCGCGAAGCGAAAAAGCCGAAAAAAGACAAATCCGCCAGCGCGCCTCTCCCGGCGAGCGACTCGCCATGGGCCACGGTCGAGAAGTTGAAATCCCGTGACCTCAGCAAGAAGAAATAACCACAAACCACCGAGAGCGCGAACATGAGCGACTATATCGGCATCGGCGCGCGCGAACGCTTTCGAAGCGCTAAAGCAACGGCCGCTGCGACCCACAAGTTCGATGTAGGGGCGCTTGTCTCCCACCGGATCGGCGCGTCGTCGGAGCGTAGCCTATTCCGCGTGACGCGCCATCTTCCGGATGGCGGACAGGGACTGCAGTACCGCGTCCGATCAGAAAGGGATGGCCAGGAGCGCGTCGTTGTCGAAGCGTCTCTTCAGCGGGACATGCCTTAAGCTTATCCTAGAGCAACTGCTTTGGAGGCGGAAATGGATGCAGCGGATTATGCGTCGGAAGCCTCGCTCTATTACGCGAAGAACACGCAGCGAAAGCAGAAATCCTTGGTCTACCGGAAATTCACGGTGGCGGCGGAGGCGATCCGTTTCGCCGTCGAAGAACTCTCGCCCCAGACCCTCAGCGGCTGCTCGCTGGAAGTGAACGACGTGCATTATTTCGGGCGCGAGATCCGCCCACTTTACGACGACGGCGCGTTTCCATTGCCCCGTCGCGGCTGAGCAAGAATGCGCTCCAGCTTTTGCTAGGGCGCAATCTCCAAAACCATCCGCCGGGTCTCGGCCGGGGCCTGCTCCCAGGGCCGCTGGTAGACAAACTGGATCGTCGCCGTTCCCGGCTTGAGCGCGCGAATTGTCCAGCTATGCGTTCCCGGCGCGCCGGGCAGGCTCTTTCCGGCCTTGTGGCCGTTATTGGAAATCGCGAGAAGATCGAGCCCCGCGCTGGCGCTCGAATCGATGCGCCAAATATATCCGGTCGAGGGATTTTCTTTGTTGGAGACGCTGAACGTCTCGCCGGGTTTCATCCGATGCGCCTCATCCGCCAGGGCTTGCAGGCTCGCCGCGCCGAGGCCGAGGTAAAAAGCCACAAAAAAAGCGACGCGTTTTCTCATGCCAATGCCTCCTCCTGCGCCAGCGCGCGCTGGGCGATAAGCGCTGCGATCCGCAGCGCCGCCAGCGCCGCCCCATCCTCGCGCCCAGCCTCCTCGGCCATGGCGGAGGCCCGAGCCTCATAGCCCGCATCGAAGGCCGCGAGCTCTTCATACAATGCCTGCGCCGTCGCCGTCTTGCCGTCCAGCACGCGGGCGACGCCGAGCCTTTGCAGCCGCTCGGCATTGTCGAACTGGTCGCCGAGAAATGGCGTCACCAACTGCGGCCGTCCGGCGCGCAGCGCCTGCCCTGTCGTGCCGATGCCGCCATGGTGGACGACCGCGCGCGCCCGCGGGAAGACCAGCGAATGCGGCGCATAGGAGGAGACGTGAATATCCGCGTCCAGATCGCCGGCAAGCTCCGCGACGTCGTCCTCATGCGCGAGCAGCACGGCGCGCCGCCCAAGCCGGCGGGCGGCGTCGATGCAATCGCGGTAGAAGTCGCAGCGCGCCCGAACGACGAAGCTGCCGAGCGTGAAAACGATCGGCGCTTCGCCAGCGTCGAGAAAGGCGGCGAGCGCCGGCGACAGCCGCCCGCCTTCGAGATAGCGATCGTGGAAGGTGTGCCCGGCAATCAAGGTCCGCCGCCCGTGATCCGGCTGCGGCGGCGCTAGCAGCGGGCTGAACAGGCCGACGACCGCGTCGCTGGATTTCACGCCGAGCAGCAGGTCCAGCCCATAACGAGGGTCGAGCCCGACGTCCCGACGCAGCCGACGCAAGGGCTCGGCCCAAAGCGCGATGGCGTGGGAGAGCGACCAGAGCAGGAAGCGGTTATAGACGATCTCGATCGGCCAGGCCGGGGCGCTGCGCAGCGGCATGCGCGAGCCGAGCGGCGGATCATAAGCCGAATAGAGCATCATCGGCGAGAGCAGCGCCGTGACGAGCGGCAGGCCGTGCCGCTCCGCCGCAATCCGCGCGGCGAAGGCGAGGCTGTGCGAGACAACCGCGACGGCGCCCTCGCTCGCCAGGAGGAGATCCTCGTAGCTCTCCCGAAGATGCGGGAAAATCAGCGAGTCGAACAGGAACTTGTCGTCCTCCGACATTTTACGGGCGATCTCGCCCATATCCATGCCGAGCCGCGCGGTGAGATCGTCGGCGTCGGGCCGGATGGGCGCGAACGCGATCCCCTCGCCCTGAATATAGTCGGCATAGGCGGCGCTGGTCGCGATGACGGGCGCGAAGCCCTCGCGCGCCAGGGCGTGCGCAAGCGCCACGAAGGGATGCAGATCGCCGAGCGACCCGAATGTCGCAATCAGGATTTTTCGGGGAGACAGAGTGGCGGCCTTTTCTTTCTCTGGATAAATCGCCCAAAAAAGCGCATCTGAAAGCTTCGAACTTGAAATGCCGGCCGCCCGAACCCGACAAGCCGGGCCAGCCAAAGGTAGAATATGACTTTCTCACAGACCATCGCCGCCGAAAAGCCCTCGCTTGCCGGCATGACGCGCGCTGAAATCGGCGACGCCCTGCGCGCGCTGGGCCTGCCCGAGCGCGAAATCCGCATGCGCGTCTCGCAGATCTGGCACTGGGTCTATTTCCGCGGGGCGCGGGAGTTCGGCGAGATGCTGAACGTCTCCAAGACCCTGCGCCAGACGCTCGACGCCGCCTTCGAGCTGCGCCTGCCGCAGATCGTCGAGGAGCAGATTTCGGTCGACGGCACGCGCAAATGGCTGCTGCGGATGCAGCCCGTCGACGCGCTCGACAAGGGCGCGGAAGTCGAGTGCGTCTATATCCCCGAGAGCGACCGGGGCACGCTTTGCGTTTCCTCCCAAGTCGGCTGCACGCTCAATTGCAGCTTCTGCCACACCGGCACGCAAAAGCTCGTGCGCAATCTCACGACCGCGGAGATCGTCGGCCAGCTTCTCGTCGCGCGCCAGCGGCTCGGCGATTTCCCCGACCGCGAGCGCCCGACAGACGGCCTCGTTCCCATGGGCGAAGGCGTGCGTGCGGTCTCCAACATCGTCTTCATGGGCATGGGCGAGCCGCTCTACAATATCGACAATGTCATGGCCGCGATCGATGTGATGGCGGATGGCGACGGGCTCTCGCTCAGCAAGCGCCGCATCACCGTCTCGACCTCGGGCGTCGTGCCGCAGATCGAGCGGCTCGGGGCCGATTGCGGCCCGGCGCTGGCCATATCGCTGCACGCCGTGCGCGACGATCTGCGCAATGTGCTCGTGCCGATCAACAAGAAATACCCCATCAAGGAGCTGCTGCAGGCCTGCCGCGACTATCCCGGCGTCAGCAACGCCAGGCGCATCACTTTCGAATATGTGATGCTGAAGGGCGTCAACGACAGCCCTTCGGAAGCGCGCGAGCTGGTGCGGCTCTTGAAGGGCGTTCCGGCCAAGATCAATCTCATACCCTTCAATCCCTGGCCCGGCGCGCCATATGAGTGCTCGGATTGGGAGACGATCGAGCGCTTCTCGGACATCGTCTTCAATGCGGGCTACGCCAGCCCCGTGCGCACGCCGCGCGGCCGCGACATTCTCGCCGCCTGCGGCCAGTTGAAGAGCGAGACGGAGAAGCTGCGCGCAAGGGCGCGGCTGGCGGCGCAGGAGGCGGCGGAGTAACCACGGCGGCGGGTCGCATGTCGCATCTTGTTCTTCTCGGCGACTCGATCTTCGATAACGGCGCCTATACGGCCGGCGCGCCGGCAGTGATTTCTCAAGTGAGGAAGCGCATCCCTATCGGGTGGCGCGCGACGCTCGCCGCCGTCGACGGCGCGACGATGGCCGATGTGGCCGCGCAGCTCGCGCAGCTTCCGGCCGACGCCGACCGCCTCATTCTGAGCATCGGCGGCAATGACGTCTTGCAGCAGGCCGATATTCTGGGCGCGCCGGTGACCACCAGCGCCGAGGCCATCGAGTTGATCGGCGCCGCGGCGCGCCGTTTCGAGGCCGCCTATCGCGACATGCTGCGCCCTTGCCTGCAGATCGACCGCCACACGACGATCTGCACCGTCTATTCCGGCAATTTTCCCGAGCCGGCGTTTCAGCGCATCGCCGAGATCGCGCTGACGCCTTTCAACGACGCGATCATCCGCATCGGCGTCGAGCATGGGCTGACCATCCTCGACCTGCGTCTCATCTGCAGCGCGCCCACGGATTACGCCGGTTCGATCGAGCCCTCGTCCATCGGCGGCGGGAAGATCGCAGAGGCCATCGTCAGCGCGGCGAAGAACGACAGGAGCTGGCCGCGCAGCGCGCGAATCATCGGATGAACCGCGGCCCCGGATCAGCTCGTTAAACTCTGCAAACCATCGAGATCGAGGAGCGTTATACGGCCCTGCATCGTCTCGACCAATCCGCGCGCGGCCAGCCCCCGCAGAACCCGCGACACAACCTCTCTCGAGGTCGAAAGATGACGCGCGACCTGCTCTTGAGTCACCTCGACATTGGCTTCGCCTTTCGAACGACGCAGGAGGAAGGCGGCGACGCGGGCTTCCACACCCTGCGACGCCGTCTCTTCCATCAGCGCCATCAGCTCGACAATGCGGCTGGAGAGAGCGTCGAATGTAAATGCTTGAACGGCCGGTTCGAGCGTCAAGAGGCGGCGATAGACGTCTCCGGGGACGATGCTGATTTCCGTCTCCCCTTCACTCTCCACCCAGGCCGGATAGGGATGGCGCGAGAACACGCAACTGATCGCCAATATGCAGGATTGGCCGGGGTCCACCCAATATAGCGTCCCCTCCCGGCCTTCGGCGTTGACGTAATAGATTCTTAGCGCGCCGCGCTCGACCAGATAGGCGCCCGCCACCATATCGCCGCGGGCGACAAGCTGTGCGCCGCCAGCACAGGAGATATGGCGCACCGACGCGCCCAAGAGCTTGCGTCCTTCGGCGGATAATTCGCCGAGCGATGGAAAGAGCCGAAGGGAAGGAAAAGTCATCCGCCGATCATAGTCGGCTTCGGACTCGCGCGTCGACACAGCGGCGAATGACCTTCTTTCACGCATGATTGCCGGTCCCGTTCGGCTCTATGCAATTTCTCGTTTAGCGAGAGCCAACTTCACGCGCCATCGCGCGCGTTTGCGAAAGATGCCCCTCGAAGGCCGGCAAAATTTCGTGCAAATGGGCGCGCAACTCCCCGCAGCTCGCCGCCGGCTCGAGCAGCTTTTTTGCCGCGTCGATGGCGCCTGCGTGAAAGGCCTCTTCATGGCGCAAATAGGCCTTGTCGAATTCAGCGCCTTGCAGCGCCGCGAGGCTCTGCATCGCCGCCGCATGGTCGCTCGCCGCCGCGACGCGCCCTGCTGGCGTCGTCGGCGTAACCCCGCATTTCCGGGCGAGGTCATAAGCGGCTTCGCGCACGCCTATATGGTCCGCGGCAACGTGAGAGGCGAGCTTGCGAAGCGCGGCCGACGTCCCCTGAGCGCGCGCGAGCAGCGCGGATTCGATGTCGAAGCTGTTGACCTGAATGTAGATCCCTAAAATCTGCCCATCATCGAGGCCCGCCGCTTGAGCGGGGACGCTGGCGGATAGCCACAGGCCTGCCGCCGCGACGATTTGCAGGAATGTCAGTTTTTTCATGGGAACGCCTTCCGGTTCGGACCGCTATCGAGGCCGGTGTAAGGCGAAGGCTGCTAGAAGGCTGGAACTAAAGTCACACGCTGATCACGGGAGTGCGTTTCGGCCATGCGGCAAGGGCAGCCGCTCCCGCCAGCGCCGCCGTGATCAGCACATTCCAATTCGCCAGCGTCAGCCCCAGCACGTAGAGCGAGGGCTCGTCGCAGCGCACGACCTTCACGGTCTGAAGCTGCTTCATGAAATCCGCCATGGAGCCCGCCCGGTCGACCGCGCCGGAGCAGTCCGAAGGGCCGGCGAAAATCTTCCACTCGACGCCGGAGTGATAGACAGAAAGCGCGGCGTCGCCGGCAAAGAGCAAGGCGAGCAGCAGAAAAGCGCCGCGCGCAAGCCCCGCCCTGCCCGCCCGCGCGGCGAAGCCCGCCAGCGGCGCCAGCGCAAAGGCCGCGTAATAGGGAATGCGCTCCTTGTAGCAGAGCTCGCAGGGCAGATAGCCGAGGGATTCGTAAAGCCACGCGCCGCCGATGGTTGCGACGGAGGCGGCGAAAATGACTGCGGCCAGAGCCTGTCTTCTATCGAGGTTCATTCGGGACAATCCCCCGGCCCCTCACCCAGCCTCTCCCCGCGCGCGGGGAGAGGAGCCGCGCCGGCGCCGTTCTAGTTCCTCTCCCCGCTTGCGGGGAGAGGTCAGGTGAGGGGCTCGGGGCGCGATCGAGAAAGATCAAAACATCTTCGCCGCAAGAGCGAAGCCGCCGACGACGATCGCCGCCATCACGCTAACGAAGAGGCCGAAATGGCTCTCGAGCTTCGCGCGTATGGCGTCGCCAAAATGGTTGATCGCCGCCGCGAGAATGAAGAAGCGCGCGCCGCGGGTGATGAGCGACAATCCGATGAAGAGCGGGAAATTATAGGCGAGCAGCCCCGAGACGATCGTCACCAGCTTGTAAGGAATGGGCGTCAAGCCCTTCACCAGAATGAAGATGGCCCCCCACTGGGCGTAAAAGGCGCGCAGGCTCTCCATCTTCTCGGTGTAGCCGTAGAGATTGATGAGCCACAGGCCGATGGTGTCGTAGAAGAGCGCGCCGAAAGCATAGCCGAGCGCCCCGCCCGCGACCGAGGCGATGGTGCAGAGCAAGGCGAAATACCAGGCCTTTTTGGGCTCGGCGAGCGTCATCGGCACGAGGATCACGTCCGGCGGCACCGGGAAGAAAGAGCTTTCCGCAAAGGCGATCGCCCCCAGCGCAAAGGGCGCGTGCTTGCTGGCGGCCAGCGACATTGTCCAGTCGTAAAGCTTTTTCATTTTGCCTCGTGAGGTCGGGCCCAAGGCCGTCTAACGCCTGCCGGCAGCGCTTAGCACGAAAACTTTGACCAAAGAAGGAGAGCGCCGGGTTGACGCAGCGCGGCGCCTCGCTAATATCCGCGCCGCTCGCTGGGTCGATTCACAACCGGCCGCGACGGGCCCCTGTGGCGGAATTGGTAGACGCGCTCGACTCAAAATCGAGTTCCGCAAGGAGTGCTGGTTCGACTCCGGCCAGGGGCACCAAGTGTCTAAATAATTAACAATTATTTGTGCAAATATATCGTGATTAGATCCCTCAGTCAGTCCCACACTTTGATCAAGTAACTGCCCTGCTATCACTCTCTGCTCGGCCACTACCAGCGCTGCTGTGATGCTGATCCGCGTCTTGGTCGTGTTTACGTCCAGACGCTCGCCATACATCTTTGGGTAGAGCTTTAGCAGCCAACCACTTCCTCGTATCCACGCGCAGGCGCTGCTGCTGGACCCATGCTCCTCGCTCTTTGCCCTCTAAATAATCGGGCATCACCGCGTCAGCAAGGCTGAGGATTTCTTCGGCAAGCCGATCGGCCAGATCTTGCAGGCGGATCGATACTGCTCGCGCAGGTCAGCGTCCTCACGAAAATGTAGCTTCGCTGTAGTGTAGGACGGCGCTGGGCTGACGGACAGCAGAGCGGACTTGAGAGACGCCCCGTCAGTGATGGCGTCTGAGACGGCTGGGCAATAAATTTATGCGCTCCTGTCAAAGGGAGGGGGCATGGGCCCTGAGACCTACAGTTTACCGATATAGAGTCCACGGACAAAGTACGAAGACCTACGACCGTCCGATCAACGCCGCTCTGTTCGAGGAATGGGTGGAAAACTGCCTCGTTCCGACGCTCTCGCAAGGCGACATCGTCGTCATGGACAATCTGCCCGCCCACAAGGCGCCGCGCGTCGGGGAGTTGATCGAAGCGGCGGGCGCCGAGCTGCGCTATCTCCCGCCCTACAGCCCCGACATGAACCCGATCGAGAAGGCTTTTTCAAAGTTGAAGGCGCATTTGCGAAAAATCGCCGAGCGAACCATCGCCGCTTTGATGCGAACGCTCGAAACCTGCGCCAACATCTTCAGGCCCACCGAATACGCAAACTACTTCGGCGCATGCGGATATGAGCCGCCTTGATCGGAGCCCGCTCTAATTTTGCTTTTAGCAGTATCAAAGATAACGAAGCTATGGCGTCGACATGCCTAGTGTCTTGCGCAACTCGGACACCAATTCTATGTCTCCGGACTTTTTTAGAACCTCTAGAGATAAGTCCCAGAAACCATAGCAACCGGCCAACAGTGCTGCTCGTATAGCTTGTGGTCTGAACAACGGGTCAATACGTGAAGGCGGATATGATGCCCTAACGTATTGGGCCTGCGCCCAAAATAGTTGTCCGGCAGGAATTTTCCCAAAGAATGGACTGTATGGTTCAGCAGAGATGAAAAATGAACTTTCCGCTGCAGGAACAATCTCTGGGGCGTAGTGTGATAAATTTTCCAATTTCCAAAGTACAAAACCATGTTTACGTAAGTATCCATCAACCTCAAAAAACAACGGCTGTCCTTCGTAGAGAGTATTAAATTCAACTTCTATGTCTACAATGGAGCAGTTTTCCAATGCGTTATTCGCACCCTTAAGCGCATTAAGCTCGTATCCTTGGATATCTAATTTAATGCAATCAATCCTATCCCATTGCAAATCACTGACTATATCATCTAATGGCCGACAAGAGACGCGAGCTACCGAACGCGGAGTTATATCTTTTAAGGAGGGGAACAATTGATATAACGAACTTACTGGAGGGTAAGCCGAACTGCAAGCAGGCTGCTCAGTAATAAAAATATCTAACTCTCCCCAATGATCACTTAGCGCTATTGGTTGGTAGTAAATATTATTTGGAGAACTTGCTTGAAGGTTTTTGCACTCTTGTATGTCTGGCTCAAAGCAGAGCACTTTTGAATGCGCTAAAATTGCATCCCATCGCTTGTGCACCCCCCACCGCGCTCCTACATCTACGAGCCTCAGTTCTTCAGAGGCCGAAATAAGCAACTCAATAGGTCCCATTATCTTTTCCCTTATTTATTGAAGTGCGCAGAAGAAGTTGTCGTCGGCCGAATTTTGCATTCTTTTTTTCATTTCCACAAAGATAAGGCGGCGGGCATGGCGCTTTCCTGCGATCTTCGCAAACGAGTGGTGGAGGCAGTGGTATCGGGCGGGCTGTCGCGCAACGCCGCGGCCAAGCGTTTCGGGGTGAGCATCGCCAGCGCAGTGCGCTGGGTCAAGCATTTCGAGGCGACGGGAGAAATGCCCTTGGGAGGCGACCGGCGCTCCGGCCGCATCGAAGCCCATCACGACTACCTCATGGGGCTGATCCGGCGCCGCTTTGATGCGAACGCTCGAAACCTGCGCCGACATCTTCAAGCCCACCGGCCGAAGATATTTTCGAGCCGGGCCTGATCCGATTGTCGGAAAAATGGCCCGACGCGGAGTCGCTGGCGCGCCATCTGCAAGCGCCGCACATCGCCCCCTGGCGCACTGTCTGCCGCGACCAGGGCCTGATCGAGCGGGCCTTCACGGCTTTCGAGGCAAGAAATCCTCGCGAAGTCTGAGGCGCCAACCGCGGACCGGCTAGCCATTCCGGGCGGGGTGTGGCTCGACGCGCGAATAATCACTTCGCCCCCTTGGGCGAAGGCTTGTCGAGAAGCCAAGCTCAGATGTGTTTGTGGAAAGAATCTCCGGGCCGCTCTGCATCGCTATGGCGCACGGGAGGTCACCCGCCAAACAGAGACGCGCAAAAAGCATCGCTCAACCGGAAACAAGTTGCAGGGCGATTATGAACGCCGCAACGAGAACGGAGAGCATAATTGCGTAAGAGATTTCCTCTCGAATGAACATGTGCCCAGCATCCTAGCCCAAAGACGCGCCTAATTGTCGCATCATTTTTGAGAAAGCGCGAGCCGGTCATTTTGATCCGCCGGGCGATTTCGCACCACCGAGGAATCGATCGAAGGCGCGTCGCGCTCCGTATAAACGGCCCGGTCGCTCCACGCGCTAAATAGGCCTCGCGAGAAATGCGTCGGCGCTGTCGCCTGCGGCGCAGGCGCACGCGGCGCCTATTTGTCATCTACGCGGAATAAGCAAACACCGACGATACGAGCCTGGTTACGCGGATGCTCCTGTCGAAGCTTGACCTCTCCGTCGACGCCGACGCGGCCATGGGCGCATGGATCGCGCACGAGGCCGTTCCTGGCCGCGTTCGGCTTCGGCATCCGACCCTCCTCGGGCGGGACGAGCAGAGGCTGCAAATCGAAAAGGCGCTGCGACGGGTTCCGGGCGTCGGGAGCGTCAAGACCAACGGGCTGACGGGATCGGCGCTGATCGCCTTTCATCCGCCGGCGACGGCGCAATCGCTTTCACGCGCGCTCGACGCGGCGGCTCAGGAGGCGGAAGCTTACGCCCCTCCCCCCGGAGCAACGGCGGCTGCATCGCCGAAAAGACTTTCCGAGGAGGCAGACGCCTGCCACGCGGAACCCCTCGCGGCGCTCGTGGCGCGGCTGGCGACGCTGCCCGCCGCCGGGCTGAGCGCCGAGGAAGCGGCGGCGCGAATCGCCAAATGGGGTCGCAACGAGCTGCGCCCCGCAGAGCGTCGCTCCGCCGCGGCGATCTTCGCCGAGCAGATGGCCAGCCTGCCGGTCGCCTTGCTCGCCGTCTCGGCGGCATTGTCGCTTGCAACCGGCGGGATCGCCGACGCCGTCATGATCGCAGCCGTCGTCGTGGTGAACGCAAGCATCGCCACGGTCACGGAGCGCGAAGCCGACCGCACCGTCCTCGGCATGATTGCCGAGAAGCGGCAACTGGCGACTGTCATCCGCGACGGCGTCAGGCAATCGATCGATCCCGCCGCTTTGACGGTCGGCGACATTCTCGTGATCGAGCGCGGCGCTTCCGTGCCGGCGGATGCGCGCCTGATCGAGAGCGACGACCTGAGCGTCAACGAGGCGCCGCTCACCGGCGAGGCGCATCCGGCCGCAAAGGACGCGCTGGCGTTGCTGCCGGTGAAAACCCTGGTATCCGATCGCCGCAACATGGTCTTTCGCGGCACGGCGGTGACGGGCGGCTCCGGCGCCGCGATCGTCACCGCCATCGGCGCGCGCACGGAAATCGGCCGCGTGCAAGAGCTGATCGGCGCCGCGCGGCCGCCTGAAACCCCGATCCAGCGCGAGCTCGGCGAAGTCGGACGCGAGCTGGTGATCATCAATGGTCTGATCTGCGCGAGCGTTTTTGCGCTCGGCGCTTACCACGGCCATCCGCTCGTGCGCACGCTGCGCAGCGCGATCTCGCTCGCGGTCGCCGCCATTCCGGAGGGACTCCCCGCCGTCGCCACGACGACTCTGGCGATCGGCGTGCAGGACATGCGCAAGCGCAAAGTGCTGGTGCGCAAGATCGACGCGGTCGAGACGCTGGGCGCCGTCGAGGTCGTCGGCCTCGATAAGACGGGAACGCTCACGCAGAACCGCATGGCGGTCGAGGCGCTCCATCTCGACGGCGCAATGCTCGACTTGCAGGGCGACCGTTTGCTCAAAGACGGCGAAGAAACCGACGGCGCCCTGCGGGAGCTGGCGCGCCGGCTCTTCGAAGTGGCGACCCTCTGCAGCGACGCGGTCGCAATCCGCACCGGCGACGGCGTGACATTCGACGGCACGCCGACCGAGATCGCCTTGCTGGCCGCCGGCGTCGCACTCGGCGCCGATCCGGTCGATCTTCGGCAATCGACGACGGCCATGACGAGCGCCGCGCGCGGCGAAGGCCGCAAGCGCATCAGCACGCTGCACGAGACCCGCGATGGCGCGCGTCTGCTGTGCGTGAAGGGCGATCCCGCGGAAGTGCTGGCGCGCTGCGCGTGGCGACGCAGCAGCGACGGCGTCGCTCCATTGGACGACGACGCCCGCGCGGCGGCGCTGAAGGCCAATGAACGCATGGCCGGCGACGCGCTGCGCGTCCTCGGCGTCGCCTATCGTGAGGACGGCGGCGATCCGCGCGACGAGCGCGATCTCGTCTGGCTCGGCCTCGCCGGCATCGCGAACCCGATCCGCGCCAGCGTGCGACCCGCGCTGAAGCAATTGCACCGCGCCGGCGTGCGCACGGTCATGATCACGGGCGACCAGAGCGCCACCGCCTTCGCCATCGCGCGCAATCTCGATCTCAATGACGGCGGCGAGCTGCGCGTTCTCGAAGCCGGACAGATCGCCAATATGCCGCCCGAGCTTCTCGAAGCGCTGGCCACGCAGCCACATGTCTTCGCGCGCGTCAGTCCCGTCGACAAGCTCAACATCGTCCAGGCGCTGCAGTCCGGTGGCCGCATTGTCGCGATGACGGGAGACGGGGTGAACGACGGGCCGGCGCTTCGCGCGGCGGATGTCGGCATCGCCATGGGCGGCGAAGGCGCCGACGTCGCGCGCCAAGTCGCCGACATTGTTCTCGCGACCGACGATATGGACGGCATCGTCGAGGCGATAAGGCTCGGCCGCGCGACCTACGCCAATATTCGCAAAGTGCTGCGCTATCTCGTCTCGACCAACGCTTCCGAAACCATCGCGATGCTCGGCGCGGCGCTGGTCGACGCCAGGGAGCCGTTGACGCCGATGCAATTGCTCTGGCTCAATCTGGCGACGGACGCCCTCCCCGCGCTCGCGCTCGGCCTCGAGCCGCCGGAGGCCGAGGTTCTCGACCAGCCGCCGCATGATCCCGGCGCGCCGATCATGGGCGCGAACGACTTCCGCCGCGTCCTGCGCGAAGGCGCCGTCATCGGGGCAGCCGCGCTTCTCGGCTATTACAGCGCCGGCGGCTCCAATGGGCATGCGCGCGCGAGCACGATCACTTTCCACGGGCTGACCTTCGCCCAATTGCTGCATGCAATCGCTTGCCGGTCCGAGACCCGCGGCCTTTCGGCGGAAATTCGCCGCCAGCCCAACCTCCGGCTCTATGGCGGCGTCGGCGTGTCCCTGCTCGCTCAATGCGCGGCGCAGTTTCTGCCGCCGACGCGGCGGCTTCTCGGGCTTGCGCCGCTCGGCCCGGGCGACATTCTGCGTATCGGCGCCATCGCCATCAGCAGCGCGCTCGCCAATGATTTTCTGGGCTATCTGGTCGAGCGCGCCGCCGCCCGCCACGAGGGAGAAAGCCATGTCGGCTGACATGATCTTCACATCCCAGTCGGTCACGCCCGGCCATCCCGACAAGCTCTGCGACCAGATCAGCGACGCGGCGGTCGACGCCTTGCTGAGAGAGGACGAAACCGCGCGGGCCGTGGTGGAATGCGCTCTCGCCACTGGCGTCCTGTTTCTCGCGGCGCGATATGCGGCCGACGCCCGGGTCGATCTGCCCTCGCTCGCGCGCAAGATCATCATGGACGCCGGCTATGTCTCGAACGGGTTCGACGCGCGCAACTGCTCGATCCTGACGAGCTTGACCGAGCTTCCGCTTTCCACCCGCGAGGCCGAGTCGCCGGGAGACGCGCCGGAGGCAGTCGCGCGCAGGGTGGCGCATGAACAGGCGAATGTTTTCGGCTATGCCTGCCGGGACACGAGCGAGCTGATGCCGGCGCCGATCAGCTACGCGCATAAAATGGCGAAGGCTTTGGATACGGCGCGCCGCGGAGGCTTTCACGCCTTGTCGCCTGACGCGAAAACGCAGGTCTCCGTGCAGTATCGGGACGGACGCCCAGTGCGTATCCACAGTCTGTCGCTGACCGTCGCGCTCGACGACTCGGCCGCGCCGGACGCGCAGGATCATCTGCGCACTTTGGCGCTCGACGCCTTGGCGGGCAATGACGTCAGGCCGGATGGCGGGACGCAGGTCATCATCAATGCAGGCGAGCCCCTCGACATCGGCGGTCCCGGGCGCCACGCGGGATTGACCGGGCGCAAGAACGGGATCGATTCCTATGGGGAGATCGCGCGCATGAGCGGTTCGGCGCTTTCGGGCAAAGACCCCTCGCGCATTGAGCGCGCCGGCGCCTATGCCGCGCGCTACGCCGCCAAGAACATCGTCGCCGCCGGATTGGCCGAGCGTTGCGAAGTCCATTTGGCCTATGCCATCGGCCAGGCGGAGCCGCTGAGCCTGAGCGTCGAGACCTTCAATACCGGCAAGTTCAGCGACGAGGCGATCACTAAACGTCTCGCCGCGATCATCGATTTCCGCCCCGCCGCCATCGTGAAGCGTTTTTCACTCCGAAGCCGGCCGAAGGCCGCCGGCGCCTCCGGCTTCTATCTGCCGCTTGCAACCTATGGGCATTTCGGACGCGACGATCTCGCGCTCCCTTGGGAGGCGATTGATTTGGTCGAGGCCCTGCGCGGCTAGATCATGGCGTCGTCGCCGCTCTCGGGCGACCGCCAGACGCCGGCGAGATGGCCGGCGTACCACAGCAGCGTAAAGGCAGGCGGAAAGAACTTTTCCCGCGTCACCTGCCAGAGCGCGAGCCCGACCAGCGCCAATGCGACGAGCGCCTTCGGATCGAACTCGACCGGCTTGTCCGTCTTCGTCGCGGATCGCGCCTTGCCGATTGCGAAAAGCCCCGCTTCCAGCGCCGCCTCGCTGACCTTCTCGAGCGCGTCGCCGTGCTCGATGAGCACGCTGCCGGTGAAGGGCCGCGCCGCCACCTTGTAGACGCCCGGCAGCGCGGACAGACCGCTGGAGACAGAGGCAAAAAAGTCCGAGTCGCCAAGGCGGTCCGGGAACCGCAGACGGGCCCGGCCCGGCATGGCGTGCGCGATTTCGGCGATTGGCAGGCCGGCGCCCATGCTCACGCCCCTTCCGAGGTCGGCTGCGGCGTCGTTTCGGCGGCGGCCCCGCCTTCCTCGGGCTTCGGGCCGGCCGACTTGCGGGCCTGCGCCATCGTGGCGGCAAATATGTCGGAAGCCGCCTCCGCCTTCGCCTCAGCGAAGAGATCCTCGGCCGTTTCCATCAAATGCGCGCCCTGCACACGCGCTTCGTGCAAGGCCAGGACGGCGGCCTTCAGGGCGGCCTTGGCGACGGGCCGCACGCGGTTTCCCTCTCGATCGAACAGGAGCGCCGCTGCGGCGCCGGCCGCCACGCCTAACGCAAATCCCCACGGCTTCATGAAGCTTCTCCCGGTCGGAAACCAAGGCGTTCCAATTTAAGCGCGACCATGACGCGCTCGTGACGAGCGCAAATACTGCCGTTCGTCGCCCGCACCGTCCGACGCTGTCGCAAATGTTATAGGACAGTCGGCGTTTTACGAAAGCGCGGCAGATCTCGCCTTCCCCGATAATTAACGCATGTTGGCCTAGCGTCTTCCCGTCTGACAAGCTA
The DNA here is from genome assembly GCF_030063565.1 of Methylocystis sp. JR02. Classification (NCBI taxonomy): domain Bacteria; kingdom Pseudomonadati; phylum Pseudomonadota; class Alphaproteobacteria; order Hyphomicrobiales; family Methylocystaceae; genus Methylocystis; species Methylocystis sp. JR02. The sequence goes on from NZ_JASIRC010000001.1 coordinate 1,095,889, forward strand.
ACGGCGCGCACTGTCACGATTGCGTCACGCAAGAAGTGTCTGCGAACCGTCGACAGCGCGGCTCAGCTTAACGCGCGCTTTCCGAATGGACGGCATTGGATGGACTTTTCCCAGCGCTTCACCTTCCTCTTCTCCGCGCCCAATTTCGAGGCAGACGACCTCGAAGGCCTGCGCGTCAATCAGATCATCGCGGCCATCGAGCGCATGGGCTTTCAGGTCGTCCGGGCGCGGCGATTGGAGGACGCCGAGATCGTCGTGCAGACGGACGCCGCGATCGGATGCCTTGTCGTCGACTGGGGCAAGAGGGGGATAGAGGGCAAGACCGCCTCGCTCATCGATCTGATGCGTAAGCGCGGCCTCGATATGCCGATCGTCCTGCTCATCCGCCGCAAGCGTTTCGAGGATATTCCCGTCGAGGTGCTCGACTTCATCGACGGCTATGTGTTCCTGGCGGAGGAGACGCCGGAGTTCATCGCCAAGAACCTCGTCTCGCGGCTCAAGCAATATGCCGACACGCTGAAAACGCCTTTCTTCGGCGCCATTGTCGATTACGCGGAAGAAGGCAATCAGCTCTGGACCTGCCCCGGCCATAATGGCGGCATTTTCTACAGCCGCAGCCCGATCGGCCGCATCTTCATGGAGCATCTCGGCGAAGCCGTGTTCCGCGACGATCTGGACAATTCCGTCGTCGAGCTCGGAGACCTCCTCACCCACGAAGGCCCGGCGCTCAAGGCGCAGAAGGCGGCGGCCGAAATCTTCGGGGCGGAGAAGACCTATTTCGTGCTCAACGGCACGTCCACATCGAACAAGGTCGTCCTCACCAATCTCGTGGCCGAAGGCGATCTCGTGCTCTTCGACCGCAACAATCACAAGGCCGCGCATCATGGCGCGTTGCTCTTGAGCGGCGGCGTGCCGATCTTTCTCCCCACCACGCGCAACGCCTTCGGCCTGATCGGCCCCATCGACCACAAAGCCTTCGACGAAGAGACGCTGCGCGCGCGCATTCGCGATAATCCGCTCGTCAAGGACAAGGACGCCTGGCGCAAGGAGCGGCCCTTCCGCGTCGCGGTGATCGAACAATGCACCTATGACGGCACAATCTATGACGCCGAATGGATCGTGAAGAAGATCGGCCATTTGTGCGACTACATCCTCTTCGACGAGGCCTGGGCGGGCTTCATGAAATTCCACCCGCTTTACGAGCGGCGCTTCGCCATGGGGCTCAAAAATCTCAACGAGGCTTCTCCCGGCGTCGTCGCCACCCAATCCACGCATAAGCAGCTCGCGAGCTTCTCGCAGGCGTCGCAGATTCATGTGCGCGATCGGCATATCAAGGGCCAGAGGCGCCGCGTCGAGCACAAGCGCTTCAACGAAGGCTTCATGCAGCACGCCTCGACCTCGCCCTTCTATCCGCTGTTCGCCTCGCTCGATGTCGGCGCGCAGATGATGAAAGGCCGCTCCGGCGAAGTTCTGTGGGACGACACCGTTCGTCTCGGCGTCGAGTTGCGCAAGAAGCTGCGCGCCGTGCGCCGTGAATTCGAGGACAAGGAGAAAGACCCGGCGCGGCGCTGGTTCTTCGATCCCTTCGTTCCCGACAAGGTTTCCATTCCCGACGCCGCGCGCGAAACCGGCGCGCATCAAGTCGGCTGGGAAATGGTCTCCACCGAACAGCTCTCGCGCAACGCCGCCTTTTGGGAGCTTGCGCCGGGCGCGGGCTGGCATGGTTTCCAGGACATGGCGCCGGGCTTTGCGATCACCGATCCCTGCAAGCTTACCTTGCTCACGCCAGGATTCGATCGCAGCACGGGCGCCTATGAGGATCATGGCGTCCCGGCCCCGATCGTCGCGCAATATTTGCGCGAGAACCGCATCGTGCCGGAGAAGAACGATCTCAACTCGCTCCTCTTCCTGCTGACGCCGGGCGTCGAGTCGAGCAAGGCCGGCACGCTCGTTTCCGCGCTCGTCGCATTCAAGCGGCTGCACGACGACAATGCGATTTTGCAGGACGTCATTCCGGAATTCGTCGCGCGGCGGCCGGGCCGCTACAAGGGCGCGCGGCTGCGCGATCTCTGCGGCGATATGCATCGCTTCTTCAAGGAAGCGGGCGTCAGCGCTTTGCAGCGCGCGCAATTTGCGCGCGAGCATCTGCCCGACATGGCGATGACGCCGCGCGAGGCCTATCTGCATCTCGTGCGCAACAACGTCGATTATCTGACGCTCGATGAAATCGAGGGGCGGGTCGCGACGACGCTCTGGGTCATCTACCCGCCGGGCATCGCCACCATCGTTCCCGGCGAGCGCCTCGGCGACAAAGCGCGGCCCATGTTGAACTATCTGAAAATGTTCGAGCGCAGCGCCAATCAATTCCCCGGCTTCGACTACGAAATTCAGGGGCTCTATAAGGAAATCGACGCACAAGGCAGGCTGCGTCTCTACACCTATGTCGTGAGCGAATAATACGGGATCGGCTTGATGGGTTCAGTGTTATTCCCGACGCTCGCTTGAGCGAGCGATCGGGAATGACACGCGCCAATGCGAGCTATGCAAACGGAAATGGTATGACACTGGAGTCGGAGAGAACCGCGATTGCAGAGGCCGAGCGTTCGGCGATCGTCGTAAGGCCCTCGCGCGACGACGACGTCGACGCCATGCTGGCGATCTATCTGCATCACATCCGCAAGGGGCTCGATCCGTCCGAGGCGCCGCTCTACGACACGCCGCAGAAAGACGACCTCAAGCGGCGTCGGAAGAATATGGGCAAGCATCGCCTGCCCCATCTCGTCGCGGAGCTCGACGGCGCCGTGATCGGTTACGCCTATGCCGTGCCGTTTCGGAAGCGGCCGGCCTATCGCTATGTCGTCAAGCACTCGATCTATGTCGACCCGAGCCATTTGCATCGCGGCGTCGGCCGCCTTTTGCTACCGGCGCTGATCGACGCTTGCGCGGCGGCGGGCTACCGCCAGCTTATCGGTTATATCGACGCGGCGAACGAAGCCTCGCTGAGGCTCCACAAGGCCTGCGGCTTCGTGCAGGCGGGCTATCTCTCGTCGGTCGGCTTCAAATATGGCCGCTGGACAGACTCGGTGATCATGCAGCGCTCGCTCGGCCCCGGCGCGTCGACGCCGCCGGGCGCGCCGCTTTAAGCGTCGGACCAACGTAAAGAACGAAACGCCCGCGCAATCGCCTCGGCGCGCGCCATTGTTTGGTCTTCAGCGGCGTGGTCGGCGTCAGTGCAGGCTTCGAACGCAATGTCGAGCAAGGCCGATTTCTGATAGACTTGGCCCGAGCGGCCCGGATGGGCGCAAAAGTCGCAAGCGCACACCGTCATGAGCTGGCGGAACCGCTCCGGCGCATCAAAGGCCCCGAGGCGTTCGAGCATCGCCGCGACGGGCCCGGCGCGCATTTTCGAGACGCGATGCACGCGTTCGCATTCGGCCAGCGCCACAAGCGCCAGCTCCTTGCAGTCCTCAGGCGCTTCGAAGCGCGCACAGAGCGCCTCGATGCGTGGGCGTCCGCGTTCGACATGCTTGTAATGGACCGGAAGATGCTCACGCGGGGAATCGGACTTGCCGATATTCATCAGCAGTAGAGCGAAACGCACCGGCAAGGACGCATTCCTGAGGGCCGCCTCGTCGAGCGCCTGCAACATATGCTCGCCGAGATCGACCTGCGCCGGCTCGTCCGACAGTTGCGGAACGCCGAAAATTGCGGCCACCTCAGGAAGTATCTGATAAAGCGCGCCGCACTCGCGCAAAGCCCCGATCATTCTGGAAGGGGATTGGCACATCATCCCGCGAACCAGCTCCGGCCATATGTGGGACGCCTCCACGCCGGCCAGAGCCCCCGCCTCTACCTGAGCGGACATGAGGCTCAGCGCTTCGTCGTCGGGATCGGTCTGCGATTCCGCAAAGAGCGTCGCCATGCGCAGAACGCCCAGCCCAGGATCAGTCTGGATGAAATCTGCCGAATTTGGAGGCTGGGATTGGGGTTTCATCGGAGCGGGGCCCTTGCTTTCCGCCCGCATGCTTCCTTGCGGCCGGAATGCGCACGAACGAATGGCTCCCTAGCAAACGCCTTGCCGTGCGCGGCAAGATACGGGAGCGACCCCCGCCGCGAAACAAGCACGCTTCGCGCCGGGGGCCCAGGCTCGGCGCCGCTGCCGTGGACACTTGGGGGTGCGCGGCGTCGAGCCCTTGGACCGCGAGCCTTCAGGCTCGCCGCCGCGAATGCGCGCCTGAAGGCGCGCGGTCCATTCTTAAGCTGCCGCCTTGTCGCGCTCATGACTCCAATGTTGCTCGCTCATGTCCGAAAGGCGCCAAAAGCGCAGCTCTCCCCTCACCTGCAATAATGCGAGGGGCGGACCCGCTGATAACGCACGAGGTCGCCGCCGGGGCTGGCGTTGATCTCGCTCGCGACGCACCGGCGCCCGACGCGCGCGAAGGGCGTCGTATAGCCCCACGGATACTCCGCCGCGCTCATCGGATAGCCGGCGACGGGATCGACATCCCAAGGCGCCGAAAGCCCCCAATCCCGAACGGCAGGCGCGCGCGACCAATCCTCCCGATCCCAACCCTCCTCGAGCCAGGGGCCGAGGACAGTCGGACCATGCGCGCGCGGGACGCGCCCGCGAAAGCCGGCGTCGGCGCTGGAGGCCGCCAAAAGAGGAAGCGCCGCCGACACGAGACAGACAGCCAAGGACGCAAGAAAGCGCATGATAACCTCCGCACTCGAGCCAACCATATCAGCGCCCCAAGAGCAGCGGAGAATTCCGCCGCGTAGCTACCCGCTTCGACAAGTTCACCGCCAACTTCTTCCCCTCAGGCGCGCGCTCGCAGCCGCCATCGCGTTTTGGACCTGATCGGCTCCGCTTCAGTGAAAGCGCTCGCCGCGATCAAGCTGGGCAAGGATTTGCGACAACCTCTTGGCGCGCGTCTCAGGGCGCTTGGCCGTGTGAAGCCTATAGTAGATCGAATAGAGATTCTTGCGATCCAGCGTCTGGTAGAGGGCCTTGGCGGCCGGCATCACCTCCAGAGCATCCAGAAAGTCTTGCGGGATGGTCATGGAGGCTGATCCTTCGTAGCCGCTGTCCCACCGACCATCAGCCTTTGCAGCCTCGACATGAGCGAGGCCCGCAGGCGTCATCCGCCCCTCTGCGATGAGCCGCGTCGCATGTTCGCGGTTCTTGGCGGACCAGTTTGATTTCTGTTTTCGAGGCGTTAGGCGTTGCAGAAACGACGCCTCATCCAGCGGCAGCTTCTGTCCATCGATCCAGCCAAAGCGAATTGCTTCGATCACGCAGTCTGTCCACGTCACCGACTGCTTGCCGGCCCCCTTCTTGAAGATTTGCACCCAAACCTCACTGCTGCACTGATGATGGCCCATCAACCACTCGCTCAATTCTGCAGCATTCTGGAAGGCAATCGAATCCCGTTTGCTCTTAGACATGTTTTGAGATTAGCAGAATTGAGAATATGTCGTAAGCGAACCGACTGAAGCATCGCTAGCACGCTTCCAGCGCGCTAATGCCGGTGGTGATGCGGCGCGAGCTGCGACGAGGCCGCGCGCAAAGTGAGACCGCCGCCTTCGATCCATTTTTGCGTCGAGAGAGTCGCGCGCGTCATCAGCCGTTCCGACTGCGAGAAATCGTAAGGAGAGACGTCGAGCGGGCAGAGCGCGGGCGCCATATGCAGCTCCACGGTCTCCGACAGACGTTCGATGTCGCGGCTCAACTGCCAGGCAATCAGCAGCGTGATGGCGTGGAGCGCACGCGCGACGGCGCCCGACGGCGGGCCTTGCAGATCGCAGGCGTAGCCGGTCGGCAGGATAAATATCTTTGTCGCGCCAAGCGACGCGGCGGCGCGGACCGGCGTATTGGCGGCGACTGCGCCGTCCATCAAAGGCGCGCCGTCGATGTCGACGGTCGGATAGACGCCCGGGACGGCCGCGCTCGCCATGATGGCTTCGACGGCCTTGCCGCGCGACAAGGGAACCGCGACCCCTTGCATGTCGGTCGCCACGAGGCACACGGGCAGCTTGGCCTCCTCCAAGAGGCTGTACGGCAAAGCCTTCTCGACAAGTCGTCGCAGAGGAGAAGGATCGATCAGCGAGTCGCGCCGCTTGATGACCGACAAGGCCGTCGCGAGTGTGAAAGGGAAGATGTCTCTGCGCCGCACCGACGCCCAGATTTTGGCAAGCGACTCGACGCCCTCCGCATCCGGATAGGCGGCAAAGTAACAGGCGTTCAGGGCGCCGACCGACGAGCCGACGACGAAGTCCGGATGGACACCTGCGGCCAGCAGCGCTCTCAGCATGCCGACCTGGATGCAGCCGAGGCTGCCGCCGCCCGCCAGGACAAAGGCCGTTTTCTCTTCGCTCATCAGCTTCCACGCGCCAAGCGGAAGGAAGTTAGCGCGCCTCTAGCTCAATTCCATATCGGCCAGCGCAAGGAAGATCATCGCAACCCCAATGCTGCCGATGAAACGAAACGCCGGCTCATGCATGTTGTAGACGCCGGCGCGCCACATCTGGAACCATTCGCCGATCGCCATGAAACCGAAGAAATAGAGCAGGAAACCGACGCAAAGGCCGGCAAGCGCCAGGCTTTTGGCGTTGTTGAAAGCCGCCGCCCGCCCTGCCCGCGCTTTCCAGAGAATCCACGCGCCCCAGAGCGTGAGCCCGGCGGAAACAAATTCGGTCGCGATAATGAGAAGATAGCAGATGTGATGCAGCGCCGGACTCGAGATCGCGCGCCATTTGAGAGGGCTCGCCGGGATCATATCCATCGAAAGGATGTGCTGCACGACCTCGAAATTCGGGCCGTAGTCCAAGAGATTGTCGAAAGCAACGAGAAGGATCAGGACGCCAGCCGAAAAGGCGATCGCGATCTTCGCCAGCCTGACGATCATGTCGTTGTCTCCTTTGGCCTCGACACAGACAATCTAGCGCCCTGGCGCCCGAAGGAGAACGCGCCTTTTACGCGGGCGAACGACGGCCCGGCGGCGCGAAGCACGCGTTTGACGAAAGGACGCAGCCGGGCGAGCGCGAAGGCCGCCAGGGCGCCGCTCAATGTCCGCGCGACGAAACGCGCCCCGATTTCCATCTCGCCGGTGGCCCAGCCAAGCTTATAGGCGTCGGCGGGCAGCAACATGTCATAGGCGACGAGCCCCTCTTGCGCGCAACGCGCGACGAGGCGGCTCGTCAGCGCCTGGCCCGGCGATCCTTCCGCAAAGCGCTCATCGAAACAACCGAGGAAGGAACGGTAGGCGCCGCCGCCAATAAATCCCAAATCCATCGCGCAAATCTCGCCGCCCACGCGCAGCGCGTTGACTTGCAGGAAGCCGTCTCGCGCCAGCGCCGCGATGAAATCCTCCGCAAATGGATTGGAGAGACCGGCGCTATAGGCGCCCCTGGCGGCGAGCCAGCCGCGCTTGAGCGCAAGCGCGTGGCGCGCGAGACTCTCGCGCTTCGCGGGCGTCTCGGCCTGAGCGAGCGCGAGCGGCCCATTGGCTTCGAGGCGCTTCACGCGACGCTCGATGCTCTTATGTCGTCGCGCCGTTGCGAGACGCAAATCGACATAGGGCGCCGAAAAAGATTCGCCGGCCCGCGTTCCATCTGCCATGACGGCGCCAGTGCGCAGCCGCGTCAGAGCGAAGAGATCGACGTCGCGCCAGCGCATCATCTCCGCTTCCGCGAGCTTGCGCCAATGCATCCGTCCCGCCTCGGCGCGCGCCAGCGCATCGCCATATTGAGTCATGGGTTCGCCCATCCAACGCGCGATGGAAACGCCGAAGCGCGTTTCGATCTGCAGCGGCAGCAACATCACGAGCCGCCCGCTCTCGCGCAGGCAGAGGATGCGGGGCCGGATGCTTGCTCCAGCGACGGCGAGCCAGTTGCGGCACCAGATGAAGCTTTGGAAGCCCGTGGCCTCGGGCGTAGCGTTTTCCAGCTCCGCCCATTCGGCGGCGAGCGCGTCGATGGCCTCGAGCGTCTCGACGCGCTCCAGGCGATAGGACGAGGCGGCCGATGCGCTCATTTCATCACCTGATACGGCGCGACGTCGCGAAAGCCCATCTCAGCCGCAGGATCGACCCGGAAGTCGATCGTCAGAGGCGCAACTGTGCGGCCGGCAAGTTTGCGCCAGCCCTTATGCGCGGCCGTCAAAGCAAGCTTGCCCCAAAAATCCGGGCCGGTCGTCGCGCGAGAAAGATCGCGGCCGCCAAGGAGCGGCCTCAACAGAGCGTTGGCGTAATCGACGACATAGCCGTCGCGCAGCTCATTCGTCCAATGCTCCGTCGTGAACGAGACATTGACGCAATCGGCGTTGCGAACGCGGTGCGGGGCGTTACGGGGCCACGTCGTCCAGTCGCCCGGCAGAAGTTCGAAAGTTTCGGCGCCCGCCTCATATGCCGGGTCATAGGGAAGGTCCGTGTCGGCCGCGCGCCCAAGGACGATATTCTCGATCTTGTTTTGCGGCAGATAGGGCGCGCGCGGCGGATAGACCCAGACGCGCTTCTTGCCCCTCACCTGCCAAAGACTCTGGCCGGGAACGTCGGCGTGCAGGGCGACATTCATGTTCGGGGACGAAATCAGCACGCTCATCGAGCGCTTGTAGCTGCGAAAGCCGGGCACATGGCCCTCGATGTCGGCGAACAGGTCTCCCAGAAAATCGTCGTAGGTTTCAAAGGCTTCGTGCACGCGCTGAAGGTGAACCCAGATATTTCCCCGCGCCACCGCCGCCATCACCTCGCGTCCGGAGAGCCCGGACATGTCGCCCTCACGCCATTTGCGTGGGTCGGTTTCCTCGCGGGCTATGGTATTTACGTGGAATCGCTCGCGGGGCGTCGCTTCGATCAGACGCTCCAGCGCCGCGTCGGAGAACAGCGGGTGGTCCGCCAGCCTGTGCCGCAACAGCATCGGTTTTCGGCCGAACGCCGTCATCTGATCGGGGCGCCATTCTGTAAGAATTTTGGTCATCGCAGTGCTTGAGCCCGTGGAAATTCACGACAGGCTAGCGCTCGAAAAGGAAATAAAAGGTGGATGCGGCAAGGAGTCTCCTATGATCGACCTCTATTACTGGCCTACCCCGAACGGCCATAAGATCACGATCTTCCTGGAGGAGACGGGTCTGGCCTATCGCATCAAGCCGGTGGACATCGGCAAAGGCGATCAGTTCAAGCCAGAGTTTCTGGCCATTTCGCCCAACAACCGCATGCCGGCGATCATCGACCGGACGCCTGCCGACGGCGGGCCCGAGGTCACGCTGTTCGAGTCCGGAGCGATCCTTCTCTATCTCGCCGAGAAGACCGGCCGGCTGCTTCCTACGGACCTGCGCGAACGCATGCGCGCCCTGCAATGGCTGTTCTGGCAGGTTGGCGGGCTCGGCCCGATGGCGGGGCAAAACCACCACTTCGCCAAATATGCGCCGGCGCGTATCCCCTACGCCATCGAGCGCTACCGCAACGAGACCAACCGCCTCTATGGCGTGCTGGATCGCGAGCTCGCCAAATCGCCCTATGTCGCCGGCGACTATTCGATCGCGGACATCGCCTGCTATCCCTGGATCGTGCCGCACGCCGACCAGGGCCAGGATCTGGACGACTTCCCCCATCTCAAGCGCTGGTTCGAATCGATCAAGACCCGGCCGGCGGTCGTCCGCGCCTATGCAGCCGGCGCGCCCTATGAGCGCAAAGGCCCGGATTTCTCCGCGCTGGAGCGCGAGATTCTTTTCGGCCAGACGGCCGAGCGGCCGGACGCGAAATAGGCTATAGGCGGGGCGCCAGGAAAATGGCCGGGCCCCCCTCTCCCCTTTACGGGCCGAAGGAGTCACACATCTCGGGGCCGTCATGGCCGGGCTTGTCCCGGCCACCCACGCCGAGGGGCGCAGCCGAACAGGACGCGTTATTCGCTATGGATAAAGTTAATGTAGAGCTTGGGATGCTCGCACCGACGCAAACATTCCGATGACGATGAATGCCCCGCATCAGCTATCGCTGCATGGCGTGGATGGCCGGGACAAGCCCGGCCATGACGAGGGCGGCGACGTGAAGATGTGTGTGTGCATGCGGGCCATGCGCCCCACCCCATGATTGCTCTACGCCTGACGCTCAGCGAAACACCAAGGAGACCTAGCCGCGCCATGTCCAACGACCGTCAATTCTACGCCCAGGAAACCGCCAAGGCGCTCATCGAGGTGCAGGCCGTGCTCGTCAATGTCGAGAAGCCTTTCATCACCACGGCAGGATGGGCGTCGCCGGTCTATATCGACATGCGCAAGGTCATCAGCTTCCCGCGCCTGCGCCGCCGCCTGACGGAATTCGCCGCGCGCACGATCGAGCGCGACATCGGCTATGAATCCCTCGACGTGGTGGCGGGCGGCGAGACGGCGGGCATTCCCTTCGCCGCCTGGGTGTCCGACAGCCTGATGCTGCCGATGCAATATGTCCGCAAGAAGCCCAAGGGCTTCGGCCGCAACGCCCGCATCGAGGGCGATCTTCACGAGAACGGCCGCGCTCTGCTGGTCGAGGATCTCGCCACCGACGGCGGCTCCAAGAAGGATTTCGTGCAGGCGCTGCGCGACGCCGGGCAGCGCTGCGAGCATGTGTTCGTGTTTTTCTTCTACGACATCTTCGCCGGCGCCCGGGACGATATGGGCAAGCTCGGCGTCGAGCTGCATTATCTCGCCACCTGGCGCGACGTGCTGGCGGTAGCGCGGGAGCACGGCTATTTCCCCGAGCATACGCTGAAAGAGATCGAGGCCTTCATCGCCGATCCCATCGCGTGGTCGGCCGCGCATGGCGGCGCGGACAAGCCGAAGGCTTAAACCACCCACGACCTCTGCCAAACGTCATTGCGAGCGAAGCGAAGCAATCCAGAGCCCCATCCCGGCTCTAGGTTGCTTCGTCGCTGACGGTCCTCGCAACGACGGGCCTTCAATAGCAACTGATGAACTCCCGATAGCCCCAGCCGAGCCGCACACAGGGAATCACCGCCGTCATTGCGAGGAGGCGGAGCCGACGAAGCAATCCAGGGCCGCATCGCCCGCCCTGGATTGCTTCGCTTCGCTCGCAATGACGGGCTCTGGGCAAAGCAAGCGCTCTTGTGGCTCTGGACACGCGCGCGATGCGCGCTGTTCAAACGGGAATGGCGCCGAACCAATCAAGCGGAACTCGTATCAGTCTCGGGCCTCCTCGATCTGCGCAATCGGCTATGATCGCCCCGCGCGCCTTTGCGCGGGCGCATGAGAGCTTCCGATGAACAAGACCGCCCCTTTCGCCTGCCTCCTCGCCCTCGCCGCCACGACCGCCCGCGCCGAGCCGCCGCCCGGCTTCGCGCCCCTCGCGGAGGTTGCGCCAGACATTGCGCAGGACATGCGCTATGCGGGGTCGGATAATTTCACCGGCCATCCCGTTCCCGGCTATCGCGCACCGCAATGCTGGCTGCGCGCCGAGGCCGCCAGGGCGCTTGCCGCCGCGCAGGCCGACGCGAAGGCCCAGGGCTTTTCTCTCGTCGTCTATGACTGCTACCGGCCCATGCGCGCCGTCGCCTCATTCGTCGACTGGTCGCGCAACGCCGACCAGCAAACCAAGCCCGCCTATTATCCGAATCTCGACAAAAGCCAGCTTTTTGCGCAAGGCTATATCGCCGCGCAATCCACCCATTCGACCGGCCTCGCCGTCGATCTCGGCGTCGTCGGCTGGAATTTCGGCACGCCCTTCGATTTCTTCGATCCGCGCTCCTGGACGAAATCCAAAGTCGCCGGAGACGCCCGCGCGCATCGCGACGCGCTGGTCGCGCTGATGAAACGCCACGGCTTCGAGCATTATCCGCGCGAATGGTGGCATTACGCGTTTAAAAACGCCGGAGAAGCGCGGGCCCACGACGAGGAGGTGAAATAAACCGACGCGCTCTTTGCCGTCGCCGCCGAGAGCGCATCCCGCAAAAGTTGATACATTTTTGCGGAAGGATTGCGCTCCAGCTTTTTGAAACTGCGCGATTTCTCATCGCGCGCATGATTCCATGCGAGCGGAAAAGCGCCTAGCCACTGGGTGGTCAGTGAAATGAAAAACTCTGTCCAACCGAAGCGGCGCCACAGCTTTCTGGCCCGCGAGACGACGCAATGATGAGTTGCGCGACGGACGTATGCACAGGCGTTGAGCCGGAAGCGGCGACGACCGTAATGCTTCCGCCGGGATTTACGCGAAATTCCACTTGAGCAGTTCCAGGCCCAAGTCCTGTCGCCCGCGGCGTATGATCTCGGATCGACTCTGCGATGCTCCAAAGGCACGTCGTTTGCTGCTCACTGGCGCCGCTAGACGCTGCGGCCCCATGGCCAGCATGCCTTGCGCGCGCAAGGGCTGCCGCAGGGAGCAGGAAACCAATCAGAACGAATATGAACAAGCGTCTCATCTATCTTCTTTCCGAAAAGGGAGTTGGGTGGTCAGATAACGACCGCAGATTACGGGAGCAACTTTCGAATGGCGAGCCCTTTGGCTCTCCTATCAGGGCTCGGAAATCCAGGTTAACAAACCCGATGTCGCCGCGTCATGCCCACGCTTGTCGCGAGCATCCACGCGAGGACATTGCCACGCGCGGGGAGTAGAAGCGGCGTTGCTCCCGCTCATATTCTCGAGCTTTTCGCGTCGGTAAGGCATGAATGGCCGCGACAAGCGCGGCTATGATGCCGGAACGCCCCTGCTCGTTAACCCGAATTCGGAGCTTTGACCTCCGATGGCGTCATGCGCCTGACCGAGGGGCCGCCGGCATTGCCGCTTCCGTGTTTCGCCGATCACGCCTCCCCATTCTGCGCCCGACAATTCTCCCGAATCCAGGCCGCCAAAGTCATTTCGTCGATCTCGCGATTGGCGAATTGCGAGACCAGAACGAAACATTCCTCGTCGCTCGCCGTCAGCTCAAAGCCATTATCCACAAGAAATAGCTCCATCGCCACGAGCGCGACGCGCTTTTTGCCGTCGACGAAAGGATGGCAGCGGATGAAACCGGCGGCGTTGGCCGCTGCAAGGCGCGCGGCGTCGCACCCCGCCTCCTTTCGCGCAGTGTCTTTCGGGCGCATGATTGCGTTCGTCAGCGCGGCTTCACTGATAACGCCGACGGCGCCGCCATGCGCCGCAAGCGCCTCCTCGTGAATCGCCAGCGCAATATTGCGGTCGAGAAAGCGCCAGGCGCTCATTTTGCGAGCTGGCGCAGCGCATTGTGACGCTGGCTGATGATGCGCCGCGCCAGCGCTGCGCGGCGTTCGAAATCCGGATCGCTCTTCGTGATTCGATAGCCCTCGGGCGAGCGCGTCAGATACAGCCGGTCGCCTTTTTCGACCGCGAGATCGGCGACGATCTCGCGCGGCAGCACCACGCCGAGGGAATTGCCGATACGGATGACCTTGAGAGCGCCGAAGGCTTCGCCATTTTTCTCAGTCACGTTCGAACTCTCGTATTAACAAACGTCGTTAATACGAAAGTTAAAACATGCCGATGACGGCGGCAACATGACAAATGGCCGCCGGTGGATAAACTGCCCGCCCCATGCGCCCCGATATCCTCGCTCCGCTCTTTGGCCGCATTGCAGCCCTTCCCGGCGTCGGTCCGAAGACCGCGCCGCTTTTCGATCGTCTGTTGGCCAGACCCGGCCAGCAGGCGCGCCTTGTCGATATTCTGTTCCATCTGCCCACGAACATCATCGACCGCAGCCAGCGCCCGACCATCGCCGAGGCGCCTCTGGAGACCATGGTGGTCATCCAGGCGCGCGTCGTCGCGCATCGCCGGCCGCAGGGGCGCTACGCCAAGCAGCCGTATCGAGTGCTCGTCGAGGACGACACGGGCGATGTGGAGCTCGTCTTCTTTCTGGCCAACGCCGACTGGATCGAACGCAGCCTGCCGCTGGGAGCAACGCGCTGGATCTCGGGCCGCATCGAGCTTTACGACGGCCGCCGCCAGATGGTGCACCCAGACCGCGTGCTCGACGAGGCCGGCCTCGCCAAATTGCCGCCCTATGAAGCGGTTTATGGACTGACCGAAGGGTTGCAGGCGCGCTTTGTTACGAGGGCGACGGAAGAGGCGTTGGCGCGCCTTCCTGCGCTGCCCGAATGGCAGGAGCCAACCGTGCTCGCCGCCAATAAGCTCCCTGCCTTCGCCGACGCCCTGCGCACGGCGCATCGTCCGGACAGCCCCACGGCTTTGTCGCCGCAGCATCCGGCGCGCCAGCGCCTGGCGCTCGACGAATTGCTCGCAAGCCAGCTCGCGTTGCGGCTCATGCGCGCGAAAATGCGCCGTCTGCCGGGCCGGGAGAACAAAGGCGACGGGCGCATCTCGCACGCAATCGAGGCCGCCCTTCCCTTCCGCCTCACCGGCGCGCAGCAACGCGCGCTCGCCGATATTCGCGCCGACCTCGCTTCCGAGATGCGCATGCTGCGGCTTGTCCAGGGCGACGTCGGCTCCGGCAAGACGGTTGTCGCGGCCCTCGCCATGGCGAGCGTCGTCGAATGTGGGCGACAGGCGGCCTTGATGGCGCCGACCGAAATCCTGGCGCGCCAGCATTACGAACGCCTTGCGCCGCTCATGGAGCCTGTGGGCGTGCGCGTGAAGCTTCTCACCGGACGCTTGAAGCAGAGCGAACGCGCCGCGGCCCATGCCGCCATTGCGGGCGGCGAGATCGACGTCGTTGTCGGCACGCACGCGCTGGTGCAGAGCGATCTCGCCTTCCACGATCTCGGCCTTGCCGTCGTCGACGAGCAGCATCGGTTCGGCGTGCAGCAGAGGCTTGCGCTCGGCGCCAAGGGCGCGGCGGTCGATGTGCTGGTGATGACCGCGACGCCCATTCCGCGCACGCTGGCGCTCACGGCGTTCGGCGACATGGACTCCTCGGCCCTCGACGAAAAGCCGCCGGGCCGCACGCCGATCTCCACCCGCGCTCTGCCCGCGTCCCGCATCGGCGAAGTCGTCGCAGGCCTTCAGCGCGCGCTGGCCGAAGGCGCCCGCGCCTATTGGGTATGCCCGCTTGTGGAGGAGAATGAAGACCTCGATCTCGCCGCCGTCGAAGCCCGCGCCGCCGATCTGCGTCATTATTTCGGCGACGCCGTCGGTCTCCTCCACGGACAAATGAAAGGGCCTGAAAAAGACGTGGCCATGGAGGCTTTCCAGCGCGGCGACACGCGCCTGCTCGTCGCCACGACAGTGGTGGAGGTCGGTGTCGACGTGCCCGAAGCGACGATCATGGTGATCGAACACGCCGAGCGCTTCGGCCTTGCGCAATTGCATCAGCTCCGCGGGCGAGTCGGCCGCGGTTCGGGCAAATCGAGCTGCCTTCTGCTCTACAAGGGCCCGCTGAGCGAAGCTGCAAAGGCGCGCCTGATGGTTTTACGTCAGACGGAAGACGGATTCCGTATCGCGGAAGAAGATTTACGGCTCCGTGGCGAAGGTGAATTGCTCGGCACGCGGCAGGCCGGCCTGCCAGGCTTTCGTCTCGCCGATCTCACCGCCCACGCTCGCCTCCTCGCCATTGCGCGAGACGACGCCGAGATCATTCTGAGACGCGACCCAGAACTGACGAGCGAACGCGGCGAGGCGCTACGCGCCCTGCTCTATCTTTTCGAGCGGGATGAAGCGATCAAGCTTTTACGCGCAGGGTAAAACTACGCAGCCGCCTGACCGAGCTGACCGAATCCGGGGAGAAAGCCTGCAACCGTCTCGAAAGGAATGCGACGGTCGAAATTCAGCGTGCGGGCGTCGCCGACGATGAGCGCCTGTGGCGCGAGCAGCACCGTCTCGAAATCCATGTAATTCTGGAAGCACTCCTGGTTCATCATCGCCTTCGCCACAGCGCGGTGCGAGCCCCTTTCGAAAGCCGCCAGCTCCTCCGCGCGCATCGCTCTTTCGGCGTGCAGCGCAAAGCGCAGCTTTGTCTGCTCCACTTCGAAGATGAAAAGCATTTTGGTGGAGACGCGCCCGGTGGATTCCGAACGCCAGTTGCGCCACCAGGGGTCCGGCCCCTGAGCCTCCTGCTGCTCCGCCTGAAGCAACCGAACGAGGGGCCAAAGCCGCGCAAATTTAGTTCGGCTGAGGAACCAGGAGCGAAATTCGTGTGACGACGCGAGCGTCGACGCGAAGAGCTCGTCCAAATCGCTCGAAAGTGGGTCGCCCTGCATGTTTGATTTCCTATCAGGCAAGAGCAGCCCGGGCCGCGCTCGGGCTGTTCTCATCTTGCTAGGCTTCGCGCGTGAATCTTGTCTTTAAAAAAGCGTCTCGGAGGTTGCTAGGATTAATGAGTGATTAATACGAGATTCGATTAATTGGACCGGCGCCATTCCCGACGCTCGCTTAAGCGAGCGATCGGGTATCCAGAGCAAAACCAGCGCCCGTCATTGCGAGCGAAGCGAAGCAATCCAGGGCGGCGATGCGGCCCTGGATTGCTTCGTCGGCTTCGCCTTCTCGCAATGACGGCGGTGATACCCTGTGTGTCCAAATGGCGCGAGCGTCGGGGATCGCGCCGAACCAATCGAGCGGATCTCGTATCGATCAAGCGGGGAGGATATACGGCGCTAAATGCGCCGGGCCACAACGATGCGGTTGCTGTTGACGCCTTTGCTGTTGTTGGCGACGCCCCAGCAATTGCTGGTCTTGGTGAAACGCTGGCGATTGACCATAACGCACAGCCTTTCGAAAGGCAGGCCTTCCATGGCTTCCCAAACGAGACGCTCGAGCAGCACCGCGCCGCCACGTACCTCGCCGACTTCATAGGCGACATGGCCGCCAGGCCTGACGACGCGCGCGAGCTCTTCGAAAACGGCGCGCGTCATGCGCGTCCAGGCCTCGAGGCTGCGCAATTGCGACAAAGCGATTTGATCCGCTTCGACGCCGGCGAACCAATTGCGCAGCCAATTGTCCCCCCGGTAATCGACGACATTGAGAAAGGGCGGCGACGTCACGACCAGATCGACGCAAGCGTCCTGCAAATGTGCAAGCTTCGCCGCGTCGGTCACGGCGAGAATTGCCGCAGGTCCGGGCGGCGGAGCGCCATCGGCCAGAAGCGACCGCGACTTTCTCGAAATCAAGGCGGCGACGTCGCGCATGGGCGGCCTTTGCGCACGGCGTTCGTTGATCTTCAACTGCGCCTTCACGCTCACAGCCTGATTAGGAGGCATGGTGTAGACGGAAAAAAAGCCCGGCGAGTGGCCCGTCAGGCGGTTGAGCGCGACCATTCTGATCCAGTCATCGACCGGATCAGGCGCGACCTCCGGCGGCAGGCGCGCGATGAGCCAGGCGCGCAAGGCGCAGATCTGCCGCAACGTCTCCGGATGGTAGAAGGCAAGAAGATCGTCTCGCTCGATCTGGCCGGCGTCCAGCGGCGCCTCGGCAAGGCGCGCAACCACATCCTCGATCACGGGCGGGCGCAGTCGCGGGCGCGTCAACATCAGGGAGAGCGGATTAGCGTCGGAACCGACCGCGCGGCGGCCCAGCAAAGCCGCTTGAAGCGGCGTCGTGCCGCGCCCCATGAAAGGATCGCAAACCACGTCGCCGGGTTTTGTCAGCCGCTCGATGAAAAAAGCCGGAAGCTGCGGCTTGAAGCAGGCGCGGTAGCTGATCTCGTGGAGCGAATGCGCCGAGCGCTGCGCGGCCGCCCAATACTCGTTTACGTAATACGTAATACCGTACTCTTCCACCACCTGCGTGGGCGCGCCGAAAGCGTCGAATGCGCGCAGCGCCGTGAGGAAATCGCTCTCCGCCGCCGGGCGCGCGGATTTACGCGATGCGATCGGCAAGCCGGGGGCGCCCCTTGATCTCGGCGCCAAGCTCGGCGCGCGCAAGGGCTAGCTCATATTGCAACTGCAAATCCAGCCATTGTTCCGGATCGACTCCAAACCAATGACCAAAGCGCAGCGCCGTGTCGGCGGTGACGCCGCGCTGGCCGTTGAGAATGGCTGTCACGCGATTGACCGGCACGCCGATGTCTCTGGCAAGATCGGACGCCGTCAATCCGAGGTCGAAGAGATGTTGCGCGAGAATGCGGCCCGGGTGAGTTATTTCCTCCTCCACAGAGGAGAGCTCGAAACTGAGCTGTCGATTCGTGCGGCGAAGCGAAGCGCTCGGCGCGGCATCCTTGGCGACGCGGCGCGGCGCAGCCGCAATGGTCGGCGCTTTGCGCGCTGGCGCGGGAGGGACGGCGGCGCTGGACTGGGCCTTGGGCGCCGAGCGGTCGGCGTGCGCTCGGAAGCCGCCGGTCAGAAGGAGGCGGGTGAGCGCCTCGTAGTAAGTGCCCGCGATAGGCTCCACTCGCTCCCTCCTCAATTATTACGCGCTCCATAAAGCGCGTAGATTCGAATGCGCTCTAGGGTGCGAGATGCGACCCCTCGCCCTCGGCCCATTGCGCGCGGGTCTCGGCAATGAAATCGGAAAGCCGGCCCTCGACGATCGCGGCGCGCAATCCGACCATCAACTGCTGATAATATGCCACATTGGCCTGGGTCAGCAGCATCATTCCCAAGATTTCCCCAGCCTTTACGAGATGGTGCAGATAGGCGCGCGAGTAATCGCGCGCGGCGGGGCACGAGGAGTCGGGATCGAGCGGGCGCGTGTCTTCCGCATGGCGGGAGTTCTTGATGTTGATTTTTCCGAAGCGCGTATAAGCGAGGCCATGGCGGCCGGCGCGCGTGGGCATCACGCAATCGAACATGTCGATCCCGCGCGCGACCGCCTGCATAATGTCGTCCGGCGTGCCGACGCCCATGAGGTAACGGGGCTTTCCGGCCGGGAGATGCGGAACGGTCGTCTCCAGCATGTCGAGCATGACCTCTTGCGGCTCTCCGACCGCCAGGCCGCCGACCGCCAAGCCGTGGAAATCCATATCGGCGAGCGCCCGGGCGCTTTCGACGCGCAAAGCTTTGTTTGCGCCGCCTTGAACGATGCCGAAGATCGCCCTGCCCGGCTGCTCGCGAAAAGCTTTGCGAGAGCGCTCGGCCCAGCGCAGCGACAGGCGCATCGCGCGTTCCGCCTCTTCGTCGGAGCATGGCAGACGAACGCATTCGTCGAATTGCATCTGAATGTCCGAGCCCAGCAATTGCTGGATTTCCATCGAGCGCTCGGGCGATAGATGGTGGCGTGAACCGTCGATATGCGATTGGAAAGTGACGCCGCTTTCATCGAGCTTGCGCAGCTTGGCGAGCGACATGACTTGAAAGCCGCCCGAATCCGTCAGGATCGGATAAGGCCATCGCATGAATTCGTGCAGACCGCCGAGCTTGGCGACCCGCTCCGCGCCGGGCCGCAGCATCAGATGATAGACATTGCCGAGCAGAATATCCGCGCCGGTCGCGCGCACGTCCTGCGGAAACATGGCTTTCACCGTCGCCGCCGTTCCGACAGGCATAAAGGCGGGCGTGCGGATTGTTCCGCGCGGCGTAAAAATCTCACCCTTGCGCGCCGCGCCGTCTGTCGCCTGCACGGCGAAGGAGAAGTCATCGCTCATTTTCGTTCCTTGGCGCCGAGTTCGGCGAGCTTGACGATTTTATACTGTCCGTAATCCATCTCGTTGAACCACACCGAGAAGATTGCGCCCACTCTTATTTCCGTCTTCCGTAAATCGGTGCGCCACGAGTCGATGCTTTTACCAAAGTCGATGCGGCCGTCGCGTCGCAGGATGAAGGGGAGCGGCGCGGCTCCGTCGAGATCAAAGGCGCCGAAGACATCCCATGCTGACGCGACGCGTAAATCTTCGACCCGCAGATCGACGGTCATTCGCGCCTCGGTGGGATCGTCCCGCCATTGCGCAATCAGCCTCAAGTCGCGCGCCTCGCTCATCGGTCGGCGCGATAGAGAAGGCTGGCGTCGCCGTAAGAATAGAAGCGATAGCCGTTGGCAATGGCATGCACATAGGCGGCTTTCATACGATCGACGCCGCAAAAGGCGCAGACCAGCATGAAGAGCGTCGAGCGCGGCAAATGAAAATTGGTGAGCAGCATATCCGTCGCGCGGAATTTATAGCCTGGCGTGATGAAGATGCTTGTACGCGCGGCGTAAGGGAGGATTTGTCCCTCCGCGCCTGCGGCGCTTTCAAGCGTGCGCAAAGCCGTCGTGCCAACAGCGATGATGCGGCCGCCCCTGCTGCGCGCAGCGTTCAACGCGTCGGCGGTCGCCGCGTCGATGCGGGCGAATTCCTCGTGCATCTTATGCGCGTCGGTGTCATCCGCCTTCACAGGCAAAAAGGTGCCGGCTCCGACATGGAGCGTAACCCGGTGCAGCGTCACGCCCATCGCTTCTATCTTTGAAAGAAGCGCCGGCGTGAAATGCAGCCCCGCCGTCGGCGCGGCGACGGCGCCCGCCTCGCGCGCGAAAACCGTTTGATAGTCCGTCTCGTCGCGCTCATCCGCCGCCCGCTTGCCGGCGATGTAAGGCGGCAAAGGCATTTCGCCGAAGGCTTCGATTGCTGCGTCGAGAGCGGGGCCAGAGAGGGCGAAACTCAGAGTGATCTCGCCTTCCGCGCCCTTCGCCTCGACGTGCGCCTCAAGGGACGCAGCCTCATCATTGCGAGGAGCGTCAGCGACGACGCAATCCAGAGCCGGGATGGCGCTCTCTATTGCTTCGCTTCGCGCGCAATGACGAGAGAAGCGGATTTCGTCGCCGACGACGAGCTTCTTTGCCGGGCGCATGAGCGCGCGCCAGCGTGATGCGTCGCGCCGCTCGATCAGCGTCGCCTCGACGCCCGCACTCAATTCCCCGCGAATGCGCTTTCCGGAAAGCCGCGCGTGAATGACGCGCGTGTCGTTGATGACGAGAGCGTCGCCGGGCCGCAAATAGGAGAGAAGGTCGCGCACGATCCGGTCTTCTAAAGAGCCTGAGGGCGGAACGACGAGCATGCGTGCGCCATCGCGCGGCTCGACGGGGCGCAGCGCGATGCGGTCTTGCGGAAGTTCGAAGTCGAAGAGATCGACGCGCATGTTTGTTGCTCGATCAAACGGGCGGCAGGCGAGGCGCGCGCCATCCTCCGCTTGCCGGGAGGTCGGTGGTCGAAGACCGCCGGGGGCTCTTTCGCTGCTAAGAGCCCGGTTGACGCCCCTCGCGCTTCGAGACGCCTGCTGCGCAGGCTCCTCAGCATGAGGGGCTTCTGCATCTGCGCCAAAATACTTCGGCCTCATCCTGAGGAGCGAGCGACGCTCGCGTCCCGAAGGACGAGGCCGCCTTTGTCAGCGGACTGTGTGGAACTCAGCCGCCCAGCGTCGCCTTGATGATCTTGTCGGGATCCTTCACCGGCTCGCCGCGCTTGATCTTGTCGACATTCTCCATGCCGGAGATCACCTCGCCCCACACCGTATATTGGCGATCGAGGAAGCGGGCGTCGGTGAAGCAGATGAAGAACTGCGAATTGGCCGTATCGGGGTGCGACGCGCGCGCCATGGAGCAGGTTCCGCGCACATGCGGCGCGTCATTGAACTCGGCTTCGAGGTTCGGATATTGCGAACCGCCCGTGCCGGTGCCGCGCGGGCAGCCGGTCTGGGCCATGAAGCCCTCGATCACGCGATGGAAGACGATCCCGTCATAGAAGCCCTCGGAAACGAGCTTCTTGATGCGCTCGACATGCTTGGGCGCGAGATCGGGGCGGAGTTTGATGACGACCGGGCCCTTGGTGGTCTCCAGCGTCATGGTGTCGGCGGCTTCAGTCATTCTCGTTTTCCTTAGAGAAAGGCTCCCTCACCCTGAGGAGCGGCGGAGCCGCGTCTCGAAGGGCGAGGGAGCCGTTGCGTAAACGCCCTCCTGCTTCGAAACGCCGCCTACGGCGGCTCCTCAGCAAGAGGGCTTTTCACCTTGATTAGCTTTCGTCGCCCGCGGCGCGCATCTTCACGATCTTGTCCGGGGCAACGACCATGCCATTGTTGGATTTGTCGCCCTTTTTGATCTTGTCGACGACGTCCATGCCCGAGATCACCTCGCCCCAGATCGTATATTTGCCCTGGAGCTGCGGCGCGTCGGCGTAGCAGATGAAGAATTGCGAATTGGCGGAGTCCTTGTCGCCGGGCTGGCGGGCCATGGCGACCGTGCCGCGCTTGAACGGCAGATCGCTGAACTCGGCCTTGAGATCGGGATAGCGGGAGCTGCCCATGCCCGTGCCCTCGGGGTCGCCGGCCTGAGCCATGAAGCCGTCGATCACGCGGTGAAAGACGATCCCGTCATAGAAGTGTTCCTTGGCGAGGCGCTTGATGCGCTCGACGTGCTTGGGCGCCAAATCAGGGCGCAGCTTGATGGTGACGCGTCCGTCCTTGGTGTCGAGGTAAAGAAGCTCGTCTTCCGCGCGGACGATCGAAGCGGTTCCCAGCGCGGCCGAAAAAGCCACGGTAGCGAGCAGCAGGCGGCGGGTAAGTTTCATGGAAAAAGCCTCCCTTTAGGCCTTGGTTTTTTCGCGCCTTGTGATGGCGCGTTTCAGGGCCTCGACGGAAGCGGCCGGCGCGAAGGCCGACACGTCGCCGCCGAGCGCCGCGATCTGGCGCACGAGGGTGCCGCTGATGTGGCGGAGCCCTGGCGAGGCCGGCAGGAAAACCGTGCGAATGCCGGGCGCGAGCGTCCCGTTCATCCCCGCCATTTGCATTTCATAGTCGAAATCCGAGCCGTCGCGCAATCCGCGCAGGATCGCGCATGCGCCCTGCTCTTTGGCGGCCTCGACCACGAGGCCGTCGAAGCTTGCGACCGCAACCTTCTCGCCGAAACGCTCCAAGGCGGCGACCGTCCGGATCGTTTCGGCCCGCTCTTCGAAAGTGAGCCAAGGCGCCTTGCCCGGATGCACGCCGATGGCGACGACGACCTTGTCGAAAAGCGCGACGCCCTGGCGGAGAATGTCCAGATGACCGTTGGTCAGCGGATCGAAAGTGCCGGAATAGAGGGCGGTGCGACTCATGAGGCGCGCTCGTAGACGATCTCACCAGCGACCACAGTGGTCTTTGGCGCGCCCTGCAACAAGGCGCCGTCGAAGGGCGTGTTGCGGCAGCGCGAATGGAGCTTTTCCGGATCGACGACGAAGGGCTCGTCCGGGTCGAAGCGGATGAGATCGGCCGGCGCGCCCTTTTGCAGACGACCCTGCTCCAATCCAAGGATTTCCGCAGGGCGCGACGACATGGCGGCAAGGAGCTTGGGAAGCGAAATATCGCCGGAATGGACGAGCCTCAAGCCGGCCGGGAGCATGGTTTGCGTGCCGATGGCGCCGAACTCGGCTTCCGCGAACGGCAGGCGCTTCATCTCGACGTCCTGCGGATCGTGGTCGGAGACGACGACGTCGATCAGCCCCTCGGCGAGCGCGGCGACCAGCGCTTTGCGTTCGTCCTCGAGACGCAGCGGCGGGCGCAGCTTCAGGAAGGTTCGATAATCGCCAATGTCGTTTTCATTGAGCGTGAGGTGGTTGATCGTCACGCCGCAGGTGACGGGAAGCCCCGCCGCCTTGGCGGCGCGCAGCGCGTCGAGCGACAGCGTCGTCGTGACGATAGCGGCGTGATAGCGCGCGCCGGTGAGCGCGACGAGCCGCAGATCGCGATCGAGCATGAGCGCCTCAGCTTCGCGCGGCACGCCCGCAAGGCCGAGGCGCAGAGCGAAATCGCCCTCGTTCATCACGCCGCCGGCAAGGTCCGGGTCCTGGGGGAAATGCACCACCAGCGCGCCGAAGTCGCGCGCATAGCTCATGGCGCGACGCATGACGAGGGCGTTTTTGACCGAGCGCGCGCCATCGAAAAAGGCCACGGCGCCCGCCTGCTGCAGCAGGCCCAGCTCAGCGATCTCCTTGCCCTCGCGACCCTTGGTGAGCGCCGCCATGGGCAGCACGCGAACGCGCCCCGTGTCGCGCGCGCGGCGCAGGACGAAATCGACCACCGCCGGATCGTCGACGGCGGGAAAAGTGGCGCTTGTGGCGACAAGCGTTGTCACGCCGCCGGCGGCGGCGGAGAGCGTGGCGCTGGCGATGGTTTCGCGGTGCTCGGCGCCGGGCTCGCCGACGAAGGCCTGCATGTCGATGAGGCCGGGGGCGAGCACATCGCCCGCGCAGTCAATCACTCGGGCGCCGTCGGGGGCGTTTTGCGCGGTCAACGCCGGCCCAAGATCGGCGATGCGGCCATCCACGGCGAGCAGCCCGCCGCGCGTCTCGCTCCCCCTGGCGGGGTCGATCAAGCGGGCGTTGACGAAAAGGAGCGGCGCGGAGGGCCGCGGCGACGGCTGATGAGGCGACATGGCGCCTGATTAGGGCATTTTGCCGGGGTTGGGAATGCGCAGAGGCGAATGAATGTCCAGCGGCGCCGCGGCCGGCGCAAGGACCAGCCAAATCCCTCCACTTTCGTAAGACCAGTTCTCGTCTTGAATCCAGCCAGTATAAATCTGATAGATCCAAATAAATTGCCCATCTGTTTGCGCGTCTGTGGTCCTTTTGCTTGGACGTTTTCTCGCTCAACCTGCTGGCGTCAACGAGACGGCGTTCCCCCTGTTGCCTTGTTGGCGAGCGACGGCCGGCCTCCCGCGAGGCCTTGGGAGCCGGCCGTCGCTCCCTCGTCGACAGGCGGAATTCGCAAACAATCAACTAAAGGGAGGGAAACATGGCTGTTAACGTCCATACCGGCGAAGTCGGAAAAGTCCTGATCTACATCGCCGGATTTGTCGCCTTCGTCATTGTCGCGATGACCTGGGTCCCCGCGTGGATCTCACCCGACTCGGCGAATATCACAGGCAACACGGGCTCGACCGCGCGCATGGTGCAATAAGCGCGCGCAAAAGGGCGTTCCAGGAACCGATCCGCCCGGAACGCCCGTTTCTCTATCTGCTTGCCTATAACCCTCCCGCCCCCGTCAGCGCCGGTCGCGCCTCATAAAGCGGATATTCCGCTTCGACGACGTAAGGTCCGCCGCCCACCGAATCGCGCGACGAGTAGAGCACGAAGCGCTCAGCCGTGAACCGCAGTGGTGGGAAATAGCCGCGCGCGCCGAGATAGGCCGCAACGGAGGCGGCGTTCGACCCGCGCAGCCGCGCCAGCGTCACATGCGGCGAAAACTTGCGCGGCTCCGGCGGCGCGCCGAGGCGGCGCATCAGCCTCTCCTGCTCGGCCTGCATCTCCAACACCGCCGGGTCCGGCCGCACGCGCGCCACGATGGCGCGCGGCTTACCGCCGCCGAAAGAGACGAGCTGATCGATCGTCACCTCGACCTCCGGCCGGCGGATGAAGGACAGCGCATTGGCCACATCATGGGCGAAGCGGTCGTCGACGTCGCCGAGGAAGCGTAGCGTGATGTGGTAGTTCTCGACGTCGATCCAGCGCGCGCCGGAGACGCCCCCGCGCAGCCGCGCCAGACTGTCAGCGATGTGGGGAGGAACTTCCAGGGCCGTAAAGAGTCTAGGCATGCGCTCCTCCTCGATGCTGTGAACATCCCGCGCTATTGCGCGCGCGACTGCGCCTTCGCGTCCGGGGACGCGAGAACCTTTTCGACATAAGGGGCTATTTTCGTCACGACCTTGGCGACGCCCGCCGGGTTGGGATGCAAGCCGTCGCCGAGCAGCAGCTTGGGCTCGCCCCAGATCCCTTCCATGAAAAACGGAACCATCGTCACTCCATATTTGGCGGCGAGGTCGGGATAGATCGAATCGAATTCCTGTCGGTAAGCTTGCCCCCAATTGTTGCTCGAGACCATGGCCGCCAAAATGACAGTGGCGCCTTTCGACTGAAAACTTTCGATGATCTTCGAAAGATTGGCCCGGGCTTCCTGGGGGGACGCGCCGCGCAGCATGTCATTGGCGCCAAGCTCCAAGATTGCGACGTCCACGGGACCGGCGGCGAGCGTATAGTCGAGGCGCGCGAGGCCTGTGGCGGTCGTGTCGCCGGAAACGCCGGCATTAATGACGTCCACGTCGTAGCCGTCGGCCTGAAGACGCTTTTTCAACTGCGCGGGCAGCGAATCCCCGGCAGGGAGCCCGAAGCCGGCGGTCAGGCTGTCGCCGAAGGCCAGAACCCGCTTTTGCGCCGCCTCGGCGCCCCCCGAAAACAAGGCCATGGAAACGCTCAAGATTTGGAGCCAGCCCCCGAAGAGGCGATATAAGGGCGAAGCAAAATGCGTCTGAAGCGGCGCGTCGTTCAAGGATCGTCTCTCCGTGCAACCAGTTATCGAACTCGCAGACGTCCATCTCACGCTGGGCGAAGGCGCCGCGCGGGTCCATGTCCTCAAGGGCGTCAGCTTGAACATAGCCCATGGCGAAACTGTGAGTCTTCTGGGCCCCTCCGGGTCGGGAAAATCCACGCTGCTCATGACCCTCGCCGGGCTGGAGCGGCCCGACTCCGGCGCCGTCAGAATCGACGGAGCCGACCTGGGCGCCCTCTCGGAAGACGCGCTGGCGCGCTTCCGTGGTCAAAAGATAGGGGTCGTCTTCCAGTCTTTCCAGCTCATTCCGACCATGACGGCGCTCGAGAACGTCGCTGTGCCGCTGGAGCTTGCGGGCAAGCCCGACGCCTTCGCCGTCGCCGAGGCGGAGCTCGCCGCCGTCGGGCTCGGCCATCGCCTGTCCCACTACCCGACCCAGCTTTCCGGCGGCGAGCAGCAGCGTGTCGCGCTTGCCCGCGCGCTCGCCCCCGACCCGCTGATTTTGGCGGCCGACGAGCCGACCGGCAATCTGGACTCTGAGACCGGCGCTTCCGTGATCGACCTCATCTTCGCCCAGCAGAAGCGCCGGGGCGCGACGCTGGTGCTCGTCACCCATGACGCCACCCTCGCCGCGCGCTGCGGACGGCGCGTGCGACTGCGCTCGGGGCGCATCGAGACGGACGAAAACTAATGGCCGGCGCGCGCTTTCGCTCCCTCCCCTTCGGCCTGCGCTTCGCGCTGCGGGATCTCCTCGGCGATCCGCGCGGCTTTTCGATCTTCATCGCCTGCATCGTCATCGGCGTCGCCGCGATCTCGGGCGTCTCGGGCCTGTCGCGTTCGCTCTCTCAGGGCCTCGCTCGCGAGGGCCGCACCATTCTCGGCGGCGACGCCTCCTTCAGCGTTACCGCGCGGGCGCTGACTCCCGAACAGCGGGCGTTTTTCCAGGCGCGCGGACGCCTCTCGGAAATCTCGTTGATGCGCGCCATGGCCCGGCGCGACGACGGCGAGGCGGCGATGATCGAAATCAAAGCCGTCGATCCCGCGACCTATCCCGCCTTCGGCGCGGTCGCGCTCGATCCCGCCGTCCCACTCGCCGAGGCGCTGGCGGAGAAAGACGGCGTCGACGGAATCGCCGTCGATCCGATCCTGCTGGCGCGGCTCGACGTGAAGCTCGGCGATACGCTCTTGATCGGCAATAGTCGGATGAGATTGCGCGCGCTGCTCATGAGCGAGCCCGACAAGCTCGCTGGCGGCGTCGGCTTCGGCCCGCGCGTGATGATGACGCGCAAAGCGCTTGTCGCGGCGGGGCTCGTGTCGCCGGGCTCTGTGGTGCGCAACGCCACGCGGATTACGCTCAGCGGAAACGCCAGCGACGAGGGGGTGAAAGCCTTCGCCAAATCCGCCGACGCTGCTTTCCCGCAGGCCGGTTGGGATCTGCGCACGCGCGACGCGGTCTCCCCGCAATTCTCACGCAACCTCGATCGCTTCACCCAATTGCTGACGCTGGTCGCGCTGACGGCGCTGGTCGCGGGCGGCGCCGGCGTCGCCAACGCCGTGCAGGGCTTCGTCGAGCGCAAGCGCATGCAATTCGCCGTGCTGAAGGCGCTGGGCGCAACGGGCTCGCATGTCTTCGTCATTGCGCTTGCGCAGGTCCTGGCCGCGGCGGTTTTCGCGATCCTGCTCGGCCTCGCCGTGGGCGCCGTTATCCCTGTCGCCGCGGCGGAGACATTGAAGCAGCTTGCCGAGCTGCCCGTATCGGCGTCTCTCGATCTGCGCGGCGCGTCTTTCGGCGCGCTTTATGGGCTGCTCGTGACGCTGATCTTCGCGCTCGTTCCGCTGGGACGCGCGCATGAAGTCCCGGTCGCGGCGCTGCTGCGCGACGACACGCGCAGCATAAAGCTCACCCGCTACCGCGCTGGCGCCTGGGCGGCTGCGGCGTTGCTGGCCGCGCTGATCGTCCTCTCCTCTTCCGATCTCAAGCTGGGGCTCGCTTATGTCGGGGCCGCCGCCCTCGCCTTCGGCGCCTTACGCGGCGCCGCCTGGCTTACCATGCGCGCGGCCCGCGCCCTGCCCCGTCCGCGCGATGCGCGTGTGCGTTTCGCCCTTGCCAATATCTGGCGGCCAAAGAGCCTCACGCCGGCGCTCGTCGTCTCGATCGGCCTGACCCAGACCTTGCTCGTCGCCCTCGCTCTCGTCGAAGGCTCGATCCACAATGAGCTGGCGCGCGCCGACGCTGGGGAAATCCCCAACTTCTATTTCATCGACGCCCCGAAAACTGATGCGCCCGCCTTCGCCGCCTTTCTGGCCGAGCAGGCGCCCGGCGCCAAGATCGAACATGTACCGATGATGCGCGGCCGCATCATCGAGATGAAGGGCGTTCCCGTCGAGAAAATTACCGTGGCGGACGACGCCAAATGGGCGCTCGACGGCGACCGCGGCGTGACCTTCTCGACCGACGTGCCGGCAAATTCTCGCCTCGCCGCAGGCGAATGGTGGCCAGCGGATTACAATGGCCCGCCGCTGGTCTCGCTCGAGGAGCGGGTCGCAGAGGGGCTGGGGCTTTCGCTCGGCGACGAGATCAAGGTGAATGTGCTGGGCCGCGAGACAGTCGCGAAGATTACCAGCCTCCGCAAGGTCGACTGGCGAAGCTTCGGCATCAATTTCGTGATGGTGTTTTCACCGAATACATTTGCCGCTGCGCCCTACATGGAACTTTTCACCATCTCCTATGGCGCGCCGAGCGTCGCCGCGCGCGACGCGATGGATGCGCGTCTCGCGCGCGAGGCGGCGAAGCGTTTCCCGATGATCGCCTCAGTGCGCGTGAAGGACGCTTTGCAGGCCGTCGATAAAATCGCCGGGCAATTGGCGCTCGCCGCTCGCGCAGCGGCCGGGCTCGCCATCGTCACGGCTATTCTCGCCCTCGCCAGCGCCGTGGCGAGCGGTCAGCGGGCGCGGCTGCATGACGCCGTGGTGCTGAAAACTCTGGGCGCAACGCGCGGATGGCTTGCGACGACCTATGCGCTGGAATTCGGCCTCGTCGGGCTCGTCGCCTCGCTGATTGCGCTCCTGGCGGGCGCGGCCGCGGCCTTCGCCATGACGACCATGCTGATGAAGATCGACTTCGTTTTCCCGGTGGGCGCCGTGGTGGCGACAACCGCGGCGGCGCTCGCGGTCACGATCGCGCTCGGCCTTGCGGGCACCTGGCGCGTTCTGTCGCGTCGTCCGGGACCGGAGCTGCGGGAGTTGTGAGCCTCAGGCGTCGACGAGCCGAAAGGTGAAAGCCGGGACGGCGGCGCTGCGGAGCGCCTCTTCCGGCCCCTTGCGCGTCACGCTGCCCCAGCCCGTTTCGCTCGGGCCAAGATGGACGAAGGCCACGCGCTCATTGGCGTCGATGACCCAATATTCGCGCACGCCATGGCGCGCGTAGAGTTTGGCCTTCAAGTTGAGATCATAGGCGAGGCTGGAGGCGGCGACTTCGATGGCGAGCAGAATATCGGGGCCGCGAACGTCCTGGGTCCGGAGTCTCTTGGAATAGACCGCGATGTCCGGTTCGACGAAAGTGCTCGCAGACAAGAAGAAGGAGCTTTCGAAGCCGATCCTCAGTGTGTCCGGACAAGATTTGGAAAGCGCCATGCCGAGCTCGGACTTGATCAGCTCATGCGCAGAATACTTCGGCCCCATGGGGACAATTTCCCCCTCGATCAGCTCGAAATTCTCGTCTTCGGAAATGATGCCGGCGTCCTGCATGGCGATAATCTCGTCGACCGTGAAGGCGCGGCGGTAATATCCCTCGGCGGCTTTGGTGATGGTCGACGGCATTGAGCGACGGCTCCTCGCGCGTAACCTATCATAGGACAGGGCGCGCGGCGAGGAGCCGGCCAGCCGCCTCAACTTTGCGGCCGCTCATCCTGGAAATCCCGCGCCGGGTCCGCCGCGGCGCGCACCACGAAATCTACCTTTCCTTCCACAATATCGCCGTCGGTCGATAGCACCCGGTAACGAATTTGATAGGGCCCCGGCTTCAGCGCCGGCGCTGGAAGGGTCATCTCTCGCGAGGCTGTTTGCTGCGTCGTCTCGGCGATCACGGCGCCCTTGTCGTCGGTGAGCTTCACGACCGAGAAATGCGCGTCGGCCGTTGCCGAGAAGGCCAGCTTGATCCGCGACAACGGATGCATCACCTCCTGCTTCTTCGCCGGAACCGAGTCGATCAGATAAGCGTGAGCCAGAGCTGAAACCTGCGTTGCAGCCAAGGCGAGCGCGGCAAGGGCGACCGTCTGCGGCAGCATCATGAGCCTTCCTCCTGCAAGGCCGCCACCTATCGCGGCCCGTGTGATTCAAACGTCTGGGCTGAGCCGTTGTTCGTTTCCAGTTTTGAATTTTTCTAAAAGGCGACCGCGACGCTCGCCCTTGCCCTTCCGCCCGCGCCGGACTAAAAGCACGCGATGCGCCGCCGGCCGAGAGGCCGTATCGGCGCTTTTTGGCTTGACCGCGCCGTATCCCGCGGGCGGGCCGCGGACTTCGACCCGGAAGCTGACGCCCGTGCCAGACAAGAGCGTGTTTTCGCTGCAGAATATCGGCGTTTCGATCCTCGCTGGCCTCGCCGCCGCGACGATCGCGCTCGTCGTCACGCGCGGCGGCGTCGGCGGGCTGATCTTCGCCCATCTCGCGCCGCTGCCGATCCTCATCGTGGCCTTTGGCTTCGGAATCATCCACGGCGCGACCTCGGCGATCCTCGCGACGCTGATCCTCTCGATCTACCCCCACCCTATCGTGGGCATGGGCTATGGCTTGCTGGTCGCCGGCCCGGCCTGGCTCGCCGCCTATGCGGCGTCGGGCGCGCCGCGCGGCGGCCGCGATCTGATCCGGGCGAATTTTTCGAGCTGGGCCTGTCTCGCCGCCGGCGGCGCGATCGCCTTCGCCGTCATCCTTTGGCTCGTCGTCGCCTCCATCAGCAATGGCTCGCTGGACGAGGCTCTGAACCCGATCCGCGCCCGCGCCTTCATCCTGCTCGACAATATGCGGCGCGACCAGCAACTGCCGGAATCCTTGAACCCGACCGAGCTTTCAGGCCAGGTCGCCCTCGCCGTGCCGGCCTTTCTAGCGGGTTACGGGCTCTTCGTGCATGTCGCCAACATCTGGCTCGGCGCGACAATCGCCCGTGCCTCGGCGCTTCTGACGCGTCCGTGGCCCGACATCGCCATGGAGTTCCGTCTTCCCCGCAGCGTGGGCGGGCTGTTCCTGACCGGCCTCGCGCTGACGTTTTTCCCTGGCCCATCGGGAGCGATCGGCCTGGTTCTGGCCGCCACCATGGGCATGCTGCTGATGCTGCAGGGCCTTGCTGTCGTTCACATTTTCGTGCGCGGCTCCAAGTCCAGCGCATTGGTCCTCGCGATTCTCTATTTCATGCTCGGCTTCCTCGGATGGCCGATCGTGCCGCTCACAGTGCTCGGCGGCGCCGACACAATCTTCAACTATCGCGACCGCAAGACGGCCGCGGCGCCTCAAAATCCGGCGAAAAGCGATTGACAGAAGCCGGATTTTCCTGACAAAGGCGCCAACTCTCGGAGAAGAAGAAAATGGAAGTCATTCTGCTCGAACGCGTGGCCAAGCTCGGCCAGATGGGCGACACGGTCCGCGTGCGCGACGGCTACGCCCGCAATTTCCTCCTTGCGCGCGGCAAGGCGCTGCGCGCCACGGAAGGCAATAAGGGCCATTTCGAGACCCAGCGCGCTCAGATCGAGGCCCGCAATCTCGAGGCCAAGAAGGAAGCCGAGGCCGTCGCCGAGAAGCTCGACGGCCAGACCTTCGTGATCATCCGCCAGGCGGGCGAGAGCGGCCATCTCTATGGCTCGGTCGCCACGCGCGACGTCGCCGAGGCCGCGACGGCCGGCGGCTTCTCGCTCAACCGCAACCAGATCGTGCTGACCCATCCGATCAAGGCGCTGGGCCTGCACAGCGTGCCGGTGCATCTGCACCCGGAAGTCGACGTCAAGATCACGCTCAACGTCGCCCGTTCGGAAGAAGAAGCCGAGCGCCAGGCGCGCGGTGAATCGGCCACGGCGCGCGAAGAGACCTCCATGGACGATCTCGGCCTCGAGATCGGCGCGGCGCTGGCGGAAGCCGGCGACGTGGAGCTGTAAGAAGCTCTCCCGCTTTTTGGTTTTCGGCCCGGCGCTCGCAAGATCGCCGGGCTTTTTTCGTTGTCCGCCGAACCCGTCATTGCGAGCGCGAAGTGATTCGCGTGGGCTGCAAGCCCTAGCGCTTCCCCGCAGCCTGATTCTTTTCTGCTCTGTGGAAAAGACTCGCAACTGGCGCCGCTAAACCTTCGCTTAAGAGTCAAGTCTGGCGCCCTTACCTCGTTCATGCGAAGGTCACACTCGAACCGGCCGGCTTCCGCGTCGCGTGTTTGAAAGCCCCGGAATTTCATTCGCAATAAACGAGCTTCTATGCCGCCGATCGAACAATTGGCGGGCCGCCGCGCCTTTCAGGTCGCGCAGCCCGAGACGCCCGCCTATCGCACGCCGCCCCACAATATCGAGGCCGAACAGGCGCTGCTCGGCGCGATTCTCGTCAATAACGACGCCTTCGACCGCGTCTCGGATTTTCTCAAGCCCGAGCATTTCTCCGAGGAGCTGCACCGCCGAATCTATGAGACGACGGGCCAGCTCATCCGCGCCGGCAAGCTCGCGACCGTCGTCACCCTGAAAACCTTTCTCGCCGACATCGAGCTGCCGGCGGGCGTCACGATCCAGGCCTATCTCGCGCGCCTCGCGGCGGAAGCGACGACCATCATCAACGCCGAGGATTACGGCCGCATCGTCCACGACCTCGCGACGCGGCGCGACCTCATCAGCATTGGCGAAAGCATCGTCAACACCGCCTTTGACTCGCCCGTGGACGCGAGCCCACGCGCCCAGATCGAAGAAGCCGAGCGCAAGCTTTATTCGATCGCCGAGACAGGTCGATATGAGGGCGGCTTCCAGCGTTTCTCCGACGCGCTCACCATCGCGATCGACATGGCGTCGAGCGCCTATATGCGCGACGGCCACCTTTCCGGCGTTTCCACCGGCCTTGCCGATCTCGACGAGAAAATGGGCGGCCTGCAAAAGTCCGACCTCATCATCGTCGCCGGCCGCCCCGGCATGGGCAAGACGGCGCTGGCGACAAACATCGCGTTCAACATCGCCAAAGCCTATCAATATGAGACGGAGCCGGACGGCTCTCATAAGACCATCAATGGGGGAATTGTCGGCTTCTTCTCGCTCGAAATGTCGGCCGAGCAATTGGCCACCCGCGTCATCGCCGAACAGTCCGGCGTCGCCAGCTACAAAATCCGTCGCGGCGATCTGAACGAAGAAGACTTCCGCCGCATCGTCGACGCCTCACGCGAGATGCAGAGCATTCCCTTTTACATCGATCAGAGCGGCGGCATTTCCATCGCGCAGCTTGTCGCCCGCGCCCGGCGGCTGAAACGCCAAAAGGGACTCGATCTGCTCGTCGTCGACTATTTGCAGCTCCTCTCCGGCTCGAAATCGCGCGGCGACAATCGCGTGCAGGAACTCACCGAAATCACCACGGGCTTGAAGGCGCTCGCCAAGGAACTGAACGCGCCAGTGATCGCGCTCTCGCAGCTCTCGCGTCAGGTCGAGTCGCGCGACGACAAGCGTCCGCAGCTCTCGGATCTGCGCGAATCCGGCTCGATCGAGCAGGACGCCGACGTCGTGCTCTTCGTCTATCGCGAGGAATATTATCTGAAGAACCGCGAGCCGCGCGAAGGCACGGAAGAGCATATCCAATGGCAAGCCGAGATGGAGCGCGCCTATGGCCGCGCCGAGGCGATCATCGGCAAGCAGCGCCACGGCCCCACGGGCACGGTGGCGCTGGCCTTCGAGGCCGAGGTGACCCGCTTCTCCAATCTCGCGGACGAGGACAAGCTGCCGGAGCCGATGTAAATTAGCCTTGGAGAATACGGCAGTCTGCCGTATTCTCCACACCATGCCCAAGAACGACACCGCCCGCCTTGAAGCCCGCCTCCCGGCAAGCGTCTACGCGACATTGAAGCGCGCCGCGGAGCTGCGAGGCCGGACGCTAACCGATTTCGTCGTATCGGCCGCGCATGAGGCCGCGCGTAAGGCAATTGAGGAAGAGGAAATTATTCGGCTTTCCGCGCAGGACCAACTCGCCTTCGCGCACGCCTTAATAAACCCGCCGGAGCCGAACGCAGCCTTGGCAAAGGCCAAGCGGGCGCACGCCAAAAATGTCGAAATGCGGTGACCCGCTTCTATTCGACGGCGCTCGGCGCCCGAGATCGCAGAGGCTTCTCGAGCGGCAACGCCAGGATTGACCGGTATTTTGCAAACGGCCTCGGACAGGACGTAAGGCGCAACTATGCGGCCTGCTACGTTCTCGTCGAAAGGTCCGATGAGAAGATCGTAGGATTTTATACCCTTTCATCAAGCGGCGTCCCGCTGCTCGAGGTTCCGCCCGATCTCGCTGGCAAGCTCCCCCGCTATCCGACCGTGCCCGCTGTGCTGATCGGCTGGCTTGCGCGAGATAAAGCCTATGCTGGAGAGGGCGTAGGCGGCTTGCTCCTCTTTGACGCCTTCGCGAGAATTTGCGCTTCACCCATTGGCGCGCATGCGATTATCGTCGACGCCATTGATGATGCGGCGGCTGCATTCTACCGAAAATATCTCTTCAAGCCCTTCGCCAACAAACCTGACAGCCTGTTTCTACCGCTTACGACTGCTCGCCGCCTGATCGAAGCGGATCAGTAAAAAGGCCCCGCCAAAGAGCGAGGCCCAATATCACAGCGCAGCGTCTGTCGCAGTCAGCGTTCCGCGACCGTCCACGTCTGTTTCGACCGATCGTAGCGGAAGCCCGGGGCCGAGCGGAGCTGATCCTTGTTGACGTTCATTGCGAGCCAGAACTTGTTCTCGCGCTGCGTCGGCGTCACTGCGTCGAACGAAACGGCGACGTCCTTCTCGCCCATGCCGAGGAAGCCGCCGACCGACACGATCACCGCCTGCACCTTGCCCTCGCGATCGAGGAGCATGTCCTTGATCTCGCCGAGCTTGTTATCCTGCTGGTCGTAGACGTTCTGATCGTACCAATTGGAGACCGCCGAGGCGTGCTGCGGCAACGTCGTCATCAATTGCGCCGGGGCGCCTGTCGTCCCCATGGACGCATTCGGTCCGCGCGTGCTCGATCCGGCGCCCGGCCCCATGGTCGTGCCGCCGGTCGTGCCGCCCGTCGCCTGTGCATAGGCGGCGCCGGCCCCCGCCGTCGCCAGCGCAGCCGCGAACATAATCGCTTTGAACATGTCTGTTACTCCGTCGTCGCAAGCGCGAGCCGCGAGCGTGCGATGTCGCGCGCCCGTTTCATGACTTCACGCTCTTCGAGGCTCTAGGCACGTGAGACTAGTGTCACGTGCCCCTACAACAGACGGGCTCGGGCGTTGTTCCTAGCTTGGCGGGGTTGGGAAGACGAAGCGACCTTGCAACTCGTCATTGCGAGCGCAGCGAAGCAATCCAGGGCCGCGATTGGGCTCTGGATTGCTTCGTCGCTTCGCTTCTCGCAATGACGGTTAGGCCCGCAACGGCTTACCGCGGCAACACGGCCCAGTAATCGAGGTCGAGCAGCACCGCCGGATCCGGCTTGCCGTCGGCGGCGACGAGCGGGAACTCGGCGCAGGGCTTGTCCTTGGTCGCGACGAGACGCAGGCGCAGCGCGCCAATGTCGGCGCGGCCGGGAATCTCCGCCTTATCCAGCACCTCGCTCCACGCGAAGATGGTGCCGCCGGCGAAGAGCGGATTGACATGCTTGCCGCCGTTCACCGCCGAGACGTGGAAGACATTCTCCAGCCCGTTGAAGGACAGCGCGCGCGCCATGGAGATCACATGGCCGCCATAGATGATGCGCTTCCCGAAGCGGCCCTGCGATTCGTAATATTGGTTGAAGTGCACCTTGGAGTTGTTCTGGTAGAGGCGCGTGGCGAGCATATGCTCGGCCTCCTCGACGGTCATGCCGTCGATATGGTCGATCTTCTCGCCCACCTCATAGTCGCCCCAGAAGAAGGGCGAGCCGGCGAGCGCCTTGTCGTAAGCCGCGACATTAAGCTGCGGGACGGCCTTGCCGAGCTCGGACGGCGTAACGGCCTTGGGGAGGTCGGGCACGACGGTCGGGCCAACGGGCGCATCCTTGTCGCGCTTCTTCACCATCACCCAGCGGGCGTAGGAGAGCACCGTTTCGCCGCGCTGATTCTTGCCGGTCGTGCGCACATAGACGACGCCGGTTTCCTTATTGGAATTCTCCTTGAGGCCGATGACCTCGGAGGTCGCGTCGAGCGTGTCGCCCGGATAGACCGGCGCGAGGAATTTGAAGTCGGCATAGCCGAGATTGGCGAGGGCGTTCAGCGAAACGTCGGGCACCGTCTTGCCGAGCACCAGATGAAACACCAGCATGTCGTCGATCGGCGCTTCCTGAAAGCCGATCGCCTGGGCGAAGGCCTTGGACGACTGCACGGCGAAACGCGGCAGATAGAGCGCCGTATAGAGCGCGACCTCGCCGACTGTGACAGTGCGCGGCGCGGCATGGCGCAACACCTGGCCGATCTTGAAGTCCTCGAAGAAATTGCCGACGTTGATTTTCGACTTGCTCATCTCTCTAGCCGTTTGTTGGCGCCAGCTTCGCCAGCGCATCGAGGTAGCGCGCGGGGTCGCCCGCGACAAAAAGCTTCTTCACGCGGCTCGTTTCGCCGGAGCGAATCGTCACCGCTTTTTTGGGCGCCGACAGCGCCTTGGCGATCAGCTCGATCAGCGCGGCGTTGGCGCGCCCGTCCTCGGGCGCGGCGCGCACCCGCGCCTTGAGCACGCTTTTGCCATCCGACAGCGTCTCGACGCCATCTATGGCGTCGCGCCCGCCCTTGGGCGTCAGTCGCAGCCAGAGCGTGACGCCGTCGGGCTCAACCGTCCAGGGCGGATCAGCCATAGACCAGGGTGCGGGAAATAATGTCGCGCAGGAATTGCAGGGCGAGCAGCAGAATCAGCGGCGAGATGTCGAGGCCGCCGAACGCCGGCACGATGGAGCGGATCGGCCGCAACGCCGGCTCGGTGAGGGCGTCGATCGCGCGCCAGATCGTCTGCGCGGCCTGGGAGCGCATATTGATCACGTCGAAGGCGGCAAGCCAGGACAGGATGACAGAGATGATCAACACCCACCAATAGAGGTCGATGATGGTGAGAAGCAGATTCGCAACCGCGTAAGACATGCCTTCGTCCCGCAAATGA
Source organism: Methylocystis sp. JR02 (assembly GCF_030063565.1). Taxonomy (NCBI): domain Bacteria; kingdom Pseudomonadati; phylum Pseudomonadota; class Alphaproteobacteria; order Hyphomicrobiales; family Methylocystaceae; genus Methylocystis; species Methylocystis sp. JR02. Next base: position 1,133,269 of record NZ_JASIRC010000001.1, read on the forward strand.
TGGGCTCGGCGCCTTCCTAGCCTCCCCGCCCCCGCGCGGCAACCTTTTGCGACGCCGCAAGCTTATGTGCGAAAAATGACGTTCGGCGTCGATCGGCGATTGACAGAGAAAGGCGCGACCTTTATCCACCCGCCTCGGAGCGGGGCTGTAGCTCAGATGGGAGAGCGCTGCAATCGCACTGCAGAGGTCGGGGGTTCGAATCCCCCCAGCTCCACCAAAAGACCCCAACGAAATCATAGGCAAAGAAAGAACCGCCTCAAGGCGGCGGGGAATTGCGCGCGAACGCGTCGTTGCGAGCGCGGCGAAGCAATCCAGAGCCCCGTCCCTGCCCTGGATTGCCGCGTCGCTTCGCTCCTCGCAATGACGATCGCGCGACAATCGCCCTCGCCTCCCACCTCGCCGGCTACGCGATCCAAGTTCCAAAAGACCACTGCTCTGCCAGGCAGGCGTCTAGTTCACCAGGAATGGCGAGGACCGGCGTGAGCGCTCTTATCATCGCACTCATCATGATTTGCGTCGGCGGAATTTGCATGCGCCGCGCCCTGTCTCGCGACTGGCGCCCGGACGAGCGAGAACGCCGGGGTTTCCTGCTCTTTTGCGGGCTCTTCGGCGCCGGGAGCGTCATTCAGGGCTTGGCGACGAGGAGCGACGCGCCACTGCTTTCGGTGCGGGTCTTCGCCGGTCTTCTGCTTCTGGTGAGCGCCGGTATCGCGATTAAACGCGGTGACTAACCTCTGCGGCTGTCTGCCTTAGCGGCTGCCGCGCTCACCAAAATATGGAGGCTCCGGCGGGCAGTCGGGCGTCGCGCACCTCGGCTTGTAGGCATAAGGGATCATCGCGACGATAAACATCGCGACGCCCAGGACGATGATCGCAAGTCTGTAATTCATGGCGGCCCTCTTCGTGATCTGTTTGGGCCCAGGGCGTCTTCGCGTCCGTGACAATGTCGCTCAATCGCCGGGCGAGCGTCCGCCTGCCTTTGGCCAGCGTCCATCAGCCACGTCATGCCCGCGCTTGTCGCGGGCATCCACGCCAGGACATTGCGACACGCGAGGAAAAGAAACGGCGTTGTTCCGCTCATCTTTTTAGGCTTTTCCGCGTGCGCGGCGTGGATGGCCGCGACAAGCGCGGCCATGACGTCGGGATAATCCGAATTCGGAGCCCTGCGTCAGCGTCGCCTTCAGTGACGGCGCCGCAGACGGCAATTTGAATTTAGGCAGGGTTGATTACGGCTAGCGCCCACCGATTTCCCCTCGCATGCTTGTCGGGAAAGCGCAGGCGAGAAATGGCCCGTATCCAGTTTTACAAATTAGCGATTGGCGGTGGCGTTGGGCGCCTGGTGGGGAGCGTCTCCATGCCGCCATTCGCCGATGAACTGGCGTTCGTTGCATGGGCGCAGGAGGAGCTTCCTGACAGACGCGCAAGCCCCAATATCTGGGAATGGCCCGAAGCGGTTCGCGCGATTGACGAATCCGGGGCCGAGCTATTCCGCTGGACCATCTGGAATCAGATCCAAGCTGGGAAGCCGCTTACCAAAGCGAATTGAACCTGAGAAACGGGTCAGGACGAGCGCCGCACTGTCTTGATCGCCGCCATCGGCTGCCCCGAGCGCTCGGCGATCTCCCGATCCTGCGCTTCGAGGGCTGCGCGCGCGGGCGCGTCGCCGTCGAGCCCGCCGAGAATTTCCTTCGGAACGCGGCGATTGGAGCGCTGGCTGCCGTCTTCATAGATCACATCGAATAGGACGAATTCGCTCTTCGAAGCCGGTTTACGAGCCATGGCTGGGCTCTCCTTTGGAGCAATTAGCGCGCTTTCTCATCGCTCGCATGTTTCCATGCGAGCGGAAAGCGCGCTAGCAGCCGGCCACGACCGTGGCCGGCGTGAGCGTCAATTGGCCTGGGCTGCGGGCGCAGGCGCCGCCGGACGCGGCTTCGTGGGGCGGGCCTTGCTCTTGGGCGCCGGCAGGAGCCCCTCGCGCTGCGCCTGCTTGCGGGCAAGCTTGCGGGAGCGGCGAACGGCTTCCGCCTTCTCTCTCGCGCGCTTCTCCGAAGGCTTTTCGTAAGCGCGGCGCAGCTTCATTTCCCGAAACACGCCTTCGCGCTGCAACTTCTTCTTGAGCACACGAAGCGCTTGATCGACATTGTTGTCGCGAACCAGAACCTGCACGAGTTCTCCGATCTGAAAGTGAGGGACGGCCCCCCTTACTGAGACGCCACATGACGCGCCCCGATGCTCCGGCATCGAAGCGAAAGCTGCGAGAACTCGGATATCGGGAAGATCTCAGGGTGGGGACTTCACGTTCGACCGCCGAACGACCCTGTCCCCTCTCCTGTATGGTACTGCGCCGGCGAGCGCCAGTCTAACAGCGTCTAACCGGGATAATTGGCGGCGTTTTCCCGGTGCCCGCTCATTTTGGGCCAATCGGCGCCTATGACCGCATTTTCATACAACTTCCATTCCGGGCGGGCAGCCCGACCGGGAAACCAGAGCCACAAAAGCGCTGGTTTGCTCTGGATTCGATCGCTCGCCCGCGAGCGATCAGGAATGGCGGCGAACCCCGTCATGGCCGCGCTTGTCGCGGCCATCCACGCCGCGCCGACGCAGAAAGCTGCGAACATGAGCGGGAGCAACGCCGCTTCTTCTCCCCGCGTGTCGTCATGTCCTGGCGTGGATGCCCGCGACAAGCGCGGGCATGACGCGGCTTGTGTAGGGTTTGTTAATCTGGATCGGAGCCCTGAGCGTGCAAAGACGGCGGTTGCGCGAAAGATTAAAGCGTGCTCCAACAGGGCAAAGCCTAAAATGGCCTTGACCAGCATGCGGCTGCGCCGCAATTTCCTGGTTTTCCGCGCCCCTGACGCTCTTGTCACCGCAGACTGACGGTGATTCGCCCCTATCCGCGCACGACAGAAGCGCCCTGTCGGCGAGACACTCAACTTTCCAGGCCCCTCACGCAATGACTTTCTTCGACGCGAGCCCCGCGCTCGCCCGTGCGCTCGAAGAGCGCAACTACACAGCGGCCACGCCCGTTCAGGCCGCGGTCCTGGCACAGGCGCGCGCCGGCGATATGCTCGTTTCGGCGCAGACCGGCTCGGGCAAGACGGTCGCTTATGGACTGGCCATCGCGCCGACGATTCTCGGCGACACCGGGCAGATCGCCGACGCGCGCGCGCCCATCGCGCTGATTGTCGCGCCGACCCGCGAGCTTGCGCTTCAGGTCGAGCGCGAATTGGGCTGGCTTTATAAATACGCGGCCGCGCGCATCGTCGCTTGCGTCGGCGGCATGGATGCGCGCCTCGAAAGACGCAAGCTGTCGGAGGGCGCCCATATCGTCGTCGGGACGCCGGGACGTCTGCGCGATCACATCGAGCGCGGCGGATTGAATGCGTCGATGCTCAAGGCGGTCGTACTCGACGAAGCCGATGAAATGCTCGACCTCGGATTTCGCGAGGACCTCGAGTTCATACTGGAAGCGTCGCCTGTCGAGCGACGCACCTTGATGTTCTCGGCCACCATGCCGAAAGGCATTGCCGCCCTCGCCCGGCGCTATCAGCGCGACGCGCAGCGGATCGACGTCGCCGGCGGTTCGCGCGGCCACTCCGACATCGAATACAGGGCGATCCGCGTGGCGCCCCACGAGACGGAACTCGTGACCGTCAATCTCTTGCGCTACTTTGAGGCGCCGACCGCGATCGTCTTTTGCAACACGCGCGAGTCGGTCAGGCATTTACACGCAACCTTGCTCGAGCGCGGGTTTTCAGCGGCGCTCTTGTCGGGCGAACTCAGCCAGCACGAGCGAAACCACTCGATGCAGGCGCTACGCGACGGGCGGGCGCGCGTCTGTGTCGCCACGGATGTGGCGGCGCGCGGCATCGACCTGCCGAATCTGGATTTGGTGATCCACGCAGACCTTCCGCACGACGTCGAAGCCCTGCAACATCGCAGCGGGCGCACCGGCCGCGCCGGCCGCAAGGGCGTCAGCGCCCTGCTCATCCCCGCCGCGCGGCGCCGGCGCGCCGAGCGGCTACTGGCGGACGCGGGCGTGGGAGCGCATTGGAGCGGGCCGCCAACCGCCCAGCAAATCCTGGATTTGGACCAGGACCGGATGCTGAAGGATCCGCTTCTGACGGAAACTCCAACGGAAGACGACTTTCGCGTAGCGGCATTGCTTCTGGCGGAACGAACGCCGGAGCAGATCGGCGCAGCGCTGGCCCGGCTCTACCGCTCGCGTCTTCCGTCGATCGAGGAAGTCGTGGATCCCGGGGAGGAGCCTGCCCGCCGCGACACACGCAAGCCGCGTCTCTCCGCCACTCAAATGTGTGAAGAGGCGCGCAAACGCCCGCCTTCCGTCAGCCTGTCCGAACCCGGCGTGTGGTTCCGCCTCGATATCGGCCGCAAGAAGAACGCCGATCCGAAATGGCTGTTGCCGATGCTCTGCCGGAAAGGCGACGTTGCAAGGCAGGATATTGGCGTCATTCGTATTTTCGACCATGAGACGAAAGTCGAAATCTCGTCGCGCGCCGCGGCGCAATTCGCCGCGAACATGCGCCGCCCTGGCGGCGACAATATTCGTGTCGAGAGATTGAGCGGTTCCTCTGAGGGCAAGGCGCGCAATGACGCGACGCCCAAAAGGCAAAAAGAACCAAGAAGCAAAAGTCAAAAAACTGGTCAGAACCGAACGCGGTGACAGTCGGACGGGCGGAGAATCGACTGCCCGCTCTTGAGCATCTTTTAATAACCAATCGGATACTTATCTTTGGCTGCATGGCCGATATTTGGCTTGGAAGCGCCGGAGCGGGGCGAGACGCCGGGGCGTCTTCCGGTTCGAGCTTACACAGGAAGAGGAGAAACGAGTGGCTAGAGTGACAAACAAGCGGTCGTCTTATCTTTACGGCTTCAACGAGTATCGCCGCGGCGATGCGTTCATTTATCTCGGCGTTCCATTCGAGCGCGTGCGCAACGCGGCCAAAATGTACGGCTCTCGCAATAAAATGCGCTTCGAGATCACCGAGACAAAAAAAGGCGCGAGGGTCGAGCGCATCGCCTAACGCTACTGTCTGAAGGCGGCGCATCAAAGTAGGACAGATTTGGCATCAAGCGTCGGCTGAGTTGCTTCGACACAGCGGCGAGCAGGCGCTTTATCTGCAATCGATAGTGTGCGCTGATACGAATATCGCTTGGCGCGATGCGCAGGTCCGCCAGCAGCGCCGCTGGCGAAAGCTAGCCGATTGCCTACAAAGCGGGTGATGGCGTAGCGTCGAGCCATAGCAAACGCCTGGAAGTGGCGCAGCAATCATGCTCGATCGAATGCTGTGGGATTCGATACCCCGGTCTTGCGACGAGCGCGAGGGCGCCATCGGCCTTGCCCTGGGAAGTTCCGCAAACAGGCCCCGAAGCAGCGCGCAACGGGGCCGGCGTATTTCCGCGAATAAAGTGACGGCGCGCCGATCGCCGCGCGTCTATTTGCCCATGCGTCTACTTGCCCATCATGACCGCCATCGCGTCCTTGATGTCCTCGACGGTCACGAAGCCTTTGCGACCCTTGTCGATCTTCTCGAAATTTGCCGAAACGCGCGGCATGCCGGCCTTGGCCTCTTCAGCGGTGAGCTTGCCGTCGCCGTCCTTATCGGCGGCGGCGAATTTGCTCTCCATGGCGACGAGCTGTGCGGCGTTCTGCGCCTGCGCGGCGCCCAGTCCGATAAAGATCGTCGCACCAACGGCCATTGACAGGCCGGCGTATCCTTTCCTCATCTCGTCATTCCTCCCTAACGCCCAGATTCAAAAGCTGGAGCGCATTCTTTTCGCAAGAGTCTACCAACTTTTGCGGAATGCGCTCTAGCGGCGATGAACGAGCGAGTGTCGCGCATGGCCGCCACGGCGTCAAAAAGGGGCCGATTCGCGCCCGGAGGCGCTTTTGGCCGATCGGAAAAAGCGCGCAGGGCGTTTGAGACGCCAACGGCGCCGCCCGCCGGGCACGGCGCCCGCGTTCGACGAAAGCCATGAAAATCCAGGGTGAAAGGCCACTCGTCGGCTGGCGGCGGCAAGGGCCTGAAACCGCTTGGCGTCCACAAACAAAGTCTCAGAATTGCTACGATCCTCCAATACACGTATCTGTGAGGCTGCTTGACACGGCAGCATGAGCACAGCGATTTTTTGGGAGGAACGCATCGAATGGCGCGTGTTTTATCGACCATTGTGACGGCTCTCGTCGCAGGCGCGATCGGCTTCGGCCTCGGCGTCTATGCGGCGCCGAGCGAGGGCGTCGCCTCTCTGAGGGCGGCGATCGAGAAATTGACGGCGCCGAAGACCGAAGAGGCGCCTGCTGGAACGGCCCCCGCGGAGCCCGCCGCGGCGGAGGAAGCGCCGAAGGAGCCGGACGTTTCGACCGCCCCCGCGGCCGAGTCCGCCCCCGCCGAGACGCCGGCGGCCGTCGAGGCGCCCGCGCCGCAGGAGCCGCAGCCCGCTCCCGCCGCTGCCGAGACCTTTACCCCCGCGCCTGCCGCCGCGCCGCTTCTCAGCGAGCCGGCCGCCGCCGAAGCGCCCGCGCCGGAAGCCGCTCCTAAAGCCGAGGCGAAGCCGAAACCCAAGCCGAAGCCCAAGCCCAAGCCGAAGGCCAAGCCCAAAGCGGCTCCCGCCGACACGCCGGCCGAGGCGCCCGCGCCGCAGCAGTAATCGGCTAAAAATATTTTCGGCCGGCGCCCAGCGCCGGCCGTTTTGCTAAGCTTGTCGGAAGCAGCCTGAACCGCGCGCGGCTTACGCGCCCCTGCGAAATTTCGGCGACCAGTAGGTGACGTTCAATTCATCGAACGATCATCGCAGCTCCACAAAACTCTCATGGCTCTCTCACATGACGCCGCTAGCAATCTGGCGATGCGGTGCGATCGCGCGCTTTCTGGGCACCCGGAAATCGCGCCATTCCAACAATCGGGGGAATGTCATGGCGAATGAGACGACGCGGAACGCCGGCGCCGGTTCGGCGGAAAAGAAAGAAAGCTACACGGGCAAGATTGCCGGCGGCCTGGTCGGCGCCGTAATTGGCGGCGCAATCGGCGCCATCCTGCTCGGCGCTTACGCCGTCCTCCCGATCGCCGTCATGGTCGGCGTCGTCGGCGTGGGACTTGGCTCGGTCTTCGATTGAAAACAGTCGGAGGGCGTTTTCAGGCGTAAGCATTTGAGCGCGTGTTGCTCGAAAAATAACTTATCGTTTTCTGCGCGTAATCGCCTACTTGAGGCCTCGCTCCCGCGGCGGGGCCTTTTTTGTCGGGCGATGGACCGCGAGCCTTCAGGCTCGCTCGAGGAAATGCGAGCCTGAAGGCTCGCGGTCCTGCCACTTGACGCCGGGAGAAAATGCCTAGAACATTAGGAGAACAAAAACCTCCGTCCGCGCCATGCCGCCGCCCCGTTACGCAGAGCTTGCGACCACCACCAATTTCTCCTTCCTGCGCGGCGCGTCGCATCCGGAAGAGATGGCGGCGACGGCGCTGGCGCTCGGGCATTGCGGCATTGGCGTCGCCGACCGCAACTCGCTCGCGGGCGTGGTGCGCGCCTTCTCCTATCTGCGCGCGCATCAGGAAAGCGTTGGGGATTTTCGCCTTGCGGTCGGCGCGCGTCTCATCTTTCGCGACGAGACGCCGGATATTCTCTGCTACCCCAAGGACCGCGCCGCCTATGGGCGCCTGTGCCGGCTGCTGACGCGCGGCAATATGCGAACCGAGAAGGGCGACTGTGCGCTTTTCCTCGCCGATCTTCTCGACTTCGCCGAAGACCAGCACTTCATCCTCATGGAGAATGGCGCGCCGCCCCCCGCCCTGTTGGAGGCGGCGCGGGGCCGCGTCTGGCTGGCGGCGACCGCCCTGTTCGGCCCGCGCCCGCGCGCGCGTCTTCTCGGCCGCATCGAGCTTGCGCAAAAGCTCGGCCTGCCGCTCGTCGCGGTGAATGATGCGCATATGCATGTCGTTGAACGCCGCCCGCTCGCCGACGCGCTGACCTGTATTCGCGAAAAGACGACGCTCGACGAAGCTGGTTTTCTCCTCGTCGCCAACGGAGAGCGGCATTTGAAAAGCGCCGCCGAAATGGCGCGGCTCTTCATTGACGCGCCAGGCGCCGTCGACGAAAGCGCGCGCTTTCTGCAAAGGCTCGACTTCCGCCTCACCGATCTGGCTTACGAATATCCCAGCGAATTGCGCGAGGGCTTTGCAAGCGAGCAGGAAGCGCTCGAAGCGCTCTCGCGCGACGGCGCAAAGGCGCGCTATCCGCAAGGCGTTCCCGATCATGTCTCGGCATTGCTCGAACGCGAGTTGAGGCTCGTCGCCGAGTTGAAATACGCCGCCTATTTCCTCACCGTGCACGACATCATGCGCTTCGCGCGCGCGCAGGGAATTCTCGCGCAGGGGCGCGGTTCGGCGGCCAATTCCGTGATCTGCTTTTGTCTCGGCGTCACGGAAGTCGATCCAACGAAGCACGACCTGCTCTTCGAGCGCTTCGTTTCCGCCGCGCGCAACGAGCCGCCCGACATCGACGTCGATTTCGAGCACGGACGGCGCGAGGAAGTGATCCAATATATCTACAGCCGCTTCGGCCGCGAGCGCGCGGGGCTCGCCGCCGCCGTCACCACCTATCGCGGCAAGAGCGCCATTCGCGAGATCGGCAAGGCTTTCGGCCTGTCGAATGATCTCGTCGGCCGCCTGTCGTCGGCGGCCTTCGGGCGCGGCAGCGAGCGCGGTAAGCGCGGAGAGGATATTACGAAACTCGGCCTCGACGCATCCGAGCCGCGCTTCGCCAAGGCGCTGGCGCTCGCCGAGGAGATCGAAGGCTTTCCGCGTCATCTGACGCAACATTCCGGCGGCTTCGTCATCACGCGCGACCGGCTCGATGAAGTCGTCCCCGTCGCGCCCGCCGCCATGGAGGGCCGCAGCACGATCGAATGGGACAAGGACGATCTCGACGCGCTGGGCCTGCTCAAGATCGACGTGCTGGCGCTCGGCATGCTCACCTGCTTGCGCAAGGGGCTCGATCTTCTCGCGAAGCATTACGGGATCGCGCATCGCCTCTCGTCGATCCCCGCTGAAGATGCGCGCGTCTACGCCATGATCTCGCGCGCCGATACGGTGGGCGTCTTCCAGATCGAAAGCCGCGCGCAAATGTCCATGCTGCCGCGGCTCAGGCCCGCTTGCTTCTATGACCTCGTCATCGAGGTCGCGATCGTGCGCCCCGGCCCGATTCAGGGCGACATGGTGCACCCCTATCTGCGCCGCCGCATGGGCAAGGAGGCGGTCTCCTATCCTTCCAAGGAACTCGAGCAGGTGCTCGGCAAAACCCATGGCGTGCCGCTGTTTCAGGAACAGGCCATGCGCATCGCCATTGTCGCGGCCGGCTTCACGCCCTCGGAGGCCGATCAGCTTCGACGCGCCATGGCGACCTTCAAACGCGCCGGCCTCATCGGCGGCTTCCGCGACAAAATGATCTCCGGCATGACGCAGAAGGGCTATGCGCGGGAGTTTGCCGAGCGCTGTTTCAGCCAGATCGAGGGCTTCGGCACTTACGGTTTTCCGGAAAGCCATGCGGCTTCCTTCGCGCTGCTCGTTTACGCCTCGGCCTGGCTCAAATGCCGCTACCCGGACGTCTTCGCCTGCGCTTTGCTGAATTCGCAGCCCATGGGCTTCTACGCCCCCGCGCAGATCGTGCGCGACGCCAAGGAGCATGGGGTCGAGGTGCGCGAGGTGGATATTAATGCGTCGGATTGGGATGCGACGTTGGAGGCGGGTGAATCCCAAGGGACAAATGAGGATCCGGGGAGCATGGCGACCAATACCTCCCCTTTACGGGGAGGTCGACGGCCGCAGGCCGCCGGGTGGGGCTCGAGCCGCAACGACGCTGATGGGGCCTTACCCCACCCGTCGCAGCTTCGCTGCGCCACCCTCCCCGTAAAGGGGAGGGATGAACTCACGCCCAGCGTCCGTCATTCCCCCAAGTCTCTCCACCCCCGCCACGCCGATATGGAAGGCGACATTATCGGCGACCGCGCCATCCGCCTCGGCTTCCGCCAGATCAGGGGCGTCGCGGAGGAAGACATGCGCCGTCTCGTCGCGCGGCGTGGCAAGGGCTACGATTCCGTTCGCGACGTCTGGCTGCGCGCGGAGCTCTCGCCGGCGGCGATCCAACGCCTCGCCGAAGCCGACGCCTTTGCCTCTCTCGGTCTCTCGCGCCGCGACGCGCTCTGGGCGGCGGCGGGGCTCAATCGCGTCGGCGACAAGGACGATCTGCCGCTTCTGCGCGCGCTCTCTTTCACGCCGCTGGAGCCCGACGCCCATCTGCCGCCCATGCCGCCGGGAGAGGAGATCGTCGAGGATTATCGTTTCCTCTCCCTCTCGCTCAAAGGCCATCCCGTGGCTTTCCTGCGCTCCCGGCTGGAGGCGCGCGGCGCCCTGCCCTGCGAGGCGCTCTCGCGCTTCCCCGACGGCGACGGGCGGCGGGTCACGGTCGGGGGCCTGGTGCTGCTGCGGCAGCGGCCGGGCACGGCCAAGGGCGTTGTCTTCATGACCATCGAGGATGAGACGGGCCAAGCCAATATCATCGTCTGGCCGAAGCTTCTGGAGCGCCAGCGCGCCGAGATCATCGGCGCCCGCTATGTCGCCGTCACCGGGCGGCTGCAAAAGGAATCGGGCGTCATCCATGTCGTCGCGCAGCGCGTCGACGACCTCTCCGCCGATCTGCGCCTCCTGGAGGCGATGCGCGTCTCGAAAGGCGAGGCGATGCCTAAAGCTCGCAACTTCCACTGAAACGCAAGCGAAACCTTTTCATATTAAAAGCATTATCACTCGGCTGCTTGGCCGAAACCAAAACAGATTTTTCGAAGGGAGTATTCGAATGCGACTCAACAAAAGCCTCGCTCTTACTGCGATCTTTTTGCCGCTCCTGGCGAGCGCCGCCTCGGCCGCGCCCGTCACGAGCCCCGTCAATGTGCGCTCGGGCCCGAGCCCGAAATGGCCCGTCATCGCCACCATCCCGGCCGGCGCCGATGTCCAGGTCCTGCAATGCGGGGGCGGCTGGAAGCGCGACTGGTGCAAGGTCTCCTTCGGGCAAATCAGCGGCTATATCGCGGCGGGCGTGCTCGCGCCGTCCGGCAATAATGTCGAGATCGCGCCGGTCGTCACCTCGGAGCTCGCCAATCTCTATAAGGGCCCGGGCATGAAATATAAGGTTATCGGCGCGGTGCCGGGCGGTTCGAGAGTCAATAAGGGCGCCTGCTATGCGGGCTGGCAGGCGAACTGGTGCCAGGTCAATTACAACGGCACGGTGGGCTATATGATGGAAAGCCTGCTGCAGCGCGAAGGCGCCCTCTTCCCGATGTGAGCCGGGCGGCTCGCATCCGCCTTTTGAAAGACTGGCGCGAAACTTCTATCTTTCACCCCGGTACAGGGAGAAAGATGATGAACGCGCCAGTCCAACATACCGCCGAGCGCGTCTCTCCGCTGCTGCGCCGCATCGTCGCGCCGAACGGCGGGCCCTTCACCTATAAGGGAACCTGCAGCTATATCGTCGGGCGCGGCGAGGTCGCCATTATCGACCCCGGTCCCGCCGATCCGCGCCACCTCGCCGCGCTGCGCGCCGCGATCGAGGGAGAGCGGCTGAAATATATTCTCGTCACCCACACGCATCGCGACCATTCGCCGGCGGCCCGCGCCTTGAAGGAAGCGACTGGCGCGACGATCGCCGGCTGCGCGCCCTATGCCCCCTCGCCGAACATCGCCATTGTCGGCCCCGGCCTCGACGCCTCACATGACGCGGCCTATGCGCCCGATGTCATTCTCAGAGAAGGCGACCGCCTCAATCTTCTCGGCGCCACGATCGAAACATTGGAGACGCCCGGCCATACGGCCAACCACCTCTGCTTCGCCCTGCTGGAAGAGAAAGCGCTTTTCACCGGCGACCATATCATGGGGTGGTCGACCACGGTGGTGGCGCCGCCGGACGGCTCCATGGCCGACTACATGGAATCGCTCGAAAATCTGCGGCTGCGCGACGATCGCATTTTCTGGCCGGGCCATGGCGAGCCCGTGCGCGATCCCGCCCGCTATCTGCGCGCCCTCGTCCACCACCGCCACGCCCGCGAGGCGGCGATCCTGCAACGCCTGGCCGAGGGCGACGACACCATCCCCCAGATGGTCGCGCGCCTTTATGAGGGCGTCGACAAGCGACTCCACGGCGCCGCGGCCATGAATGTCTTCGCGCATTTGGAGGATTTGGTCGGGCGCGGATTGGTCGAAAGCGAGGGCCCGCCGCGACCCGCGGGACGATATTCGCTCAGGTGATATGAGATCCGCTTGATTGGTCCAGCGTCATTCCCGACGCTCGCGCCGTTCGGTCGCCACCGTCATTGCGAGGAGGCGGAGCCGACGAAGCAATCCAGGGCCGCATCGCCGCCCTGGATTGCCCGATGCGAGCTGTTCAAACGGAAGCGGTATGAGCGGATTACGGCGTCTCGCCTTCCGGGAGCAATATCACCACCTCGTTCTTGTGCACGCGTCCGAGGCTCTTGCGCGTTTCCTCGTCGAGAATATCCGCGTCGATATTCTCTCCCTTGATGAGCGCGATTCTGGCTTCCCATTGCATGCGCTGCAGCTTCAGCATGTCGCGTTCGAGGCGGAGCTGCGCGAGCTTCTGCTCATATTCTTCGCCGGTCTTGAGACCGCGCTGGCCGTGGACGCCATGCCAGACAAAATAGCTCGCAACCGCGCCGGCCGTGCAAAACAGCGTGACGGGCAAGATCAGCGAGCGAAGAAACAGGCGGAGTCGGTGCATGAGCAAAACGCTAGCGCCGACTCCTATCGTTATCGTTAACGGGCCGTCAAAGCCGGGCCTGCTTTATCGGCGCCCGCCTCTCGCCACGCGCTCGATCTCGGCGCGCACCAGCCGCTCGACGATGACCGGAAGATTGTCGTCGAGCCATTGTTTGAGCATCGGGCGCAGCATCTCCTGCGCGTATTTCTGAAGGAGGCCGCTGTCGTTGAGGATCATGCTCGCCGCGAGCGTCTGGAATTGCGAAGCGACCGAGGAGGCGGCCTCGGCCGAGACCAACGGCGCGTCTTCGGCTTCATATTCGACGATGTCGGCGCTGTCGTCGTCGACGTCGTCCGTCGGGGCTTCGGGGGCGAAATCCACCGGCTCGGAAAGCTCCGGCTCCTCGAGATAATCGACTTCTTCTTGCGCGTCCGTCTCCTCGACCAGTTGGACGGGTTCCGGCGCGCGGTTCAGACGCAGCGGCAGCGATCTGATCTTGGCCGCGGAAGCGAGATGCGGCTCTTCTTCGGCGGCAGGCGCCGGCTGCAGGGCGGCTTCCGGCGCAACAGCCTCCGGGACGAGAGCGGCGGATTGCTCTGCGATGGCGCGCTCGGCGTCGCGGCGGCGGCGCTCGTCACGCTCGCGCCGCGCGCCCGGAAGCGTGTCGTCGTCGGCGATGATGCGGCGGATGGAAGCGAGAATTTCCTCCATCGACGGCTCGTGCGCGCGCATCTCTTCATGGATTGAGGGCGACGGGGCGGAAGCGTTCGCTGCGCTCATGGAGTGCTTTCTCGAAATGGTTAGCGTTTTGTCTTACGACGCAAAGGTCGATTAATCAGTGACCCTCGCCCGCCTCCGAATCAACACGGCGTTACCGAATTCCACACCTTTCGGGTCACGCTGTCACCATGTCAGATCATCGCCCGTCTGGCGTGTCCGTTCCGATCCACTTCAATTTGACTTGTTCGTAATGGACGCCAGGGTCGTAAAGCGCCACGTCGAGATTGATCTCCTGCGCCGACAAACGGCCAATGGAGCCGAGCGCGGCGTAAGACGCCACCACGCGATCACGCTGCGAAATCACCAGCCCCACGCGCGCATTGAGCAACGCCTGCTGGGCGTTGAGCACGTCCAGCGTCGTGCGCTGACCGACCTTCGCCTCTTCGCGCACGCCGGAAAGCGCCGTCTCCGCCGCCTTCACAGCCGCCTGCTGGGAGATGATGGAGGCCTTCGCCGTCTCGAGCAATCCGTAGCTCGACACCACGCTGGCGCGCACGCTGTCGCGTTGCAGGTCGGCGTTCAAGCGCGCCTGCCCGAGCTGCTCCTTGGCCTGGCGGATCGAGGCGTATTCGGCGCCGCCCTGATAGAGCGGCACGTTCAACTGGCCGGTCGCCGCCGCCGAAAACTGCCGCGATCCCGGAAAGCCCAGAAATGAATCATATTGGTTCGAGACCTGCGCATTGACCGACAGGGTCGGCGACAGCGCGCTCTCCGCGACCTTCACGGCGAGCTCCGCCGCATCGACCTGATGCAGCGCCGAAACGACGCCCGGGTGCTCAGCGAGCGCGATGGCGATGGCCTCGTTCAGCGATTTGGGAAGGAGCGGCTCCAGCGAACGGCCGGGTTCGAGATGGCTCGGGTCATTGCCGATGAGCTGATGATAGTTGGCGATGCTCGTCTTGAGCTGCGCTTGCGCGGCATAGAGATCGGAGCGCGCCTGGGCGAGCGAGGCTTCGGCCTGCGCTACGTCGGTGCGTGTCACCTCGCCGACATCGAATCGGTCGCGGGTCTGCTTGAGCTGCTGTTCGAGAACGGAGATGTTGTTCTTGCGCAGATTGACGACCGCCGTGTCGCGCAGCACGTTCATATAAGCGGTGGCGCCGTTTTGCAGGATCGCCTGCTCGGTGAGACGCATCGTGGCGCGCGCGGCGAAGACGCCGGACTCGGCCTGGCGCATTGAGTTCGCTGTGCGTCCGCCGTCGAAGACATTCTGCGTGATGTTGAGCGTGGCGCCGCGCGGCCAGCCGACGAATTCGTCGCCGAAATATTGCCGCTGGCCGGTCGTCGTATTTCGCCCGCCGGGAATGCGCAGATTACCGTATTGGGGGCCGGCAGAGGCCTGGATGTTCGCTTTGGGCCGCATGCCGGCGGCGGCCTTGGGCGTCTCCTCGTCGCGCACGCGCACATTCGCGCGGCTCTGATTGAGATCTGGATTTCCGGCGTAAGCCCGCGCGAGCGCCGAGAGAAGCGATTCGGCCTGTGCGTCGCTGATCGAAGCCGAAATCAGCGCCGCCGCGATGAGGGCGCTCTGCGCAACAGTCGCAAGGCCCTGCCCCAGCGACCGTTTAGACGCCACATCCATACCGAACGCTCCTCATCACAATCCGGCTTCCGCCAGAAGCACGACAGCGAGAACGCCCTGCCCAGCAGGCGATTCTCCACAAGACGCGGCACAAGGAACGCAAGGTACGCGAAAAAGCTGAATGTAGACGCGTCAGAAGACGAAAGACGGCGCTTTCGCAAAACCCTCGAGAACCGGCGCATTCGCGCTGAGCAATGAGATTCGTCCGGCGAGCTGGCCGTCCTGGCGCTCGAACCGCACAACATGCTGCCCGGCGCCCGTCTCCGGCGTCACGATCGCAAGAAGGCGGCCGTTCGGCGTCAACTGGGCGAAGAGCGTGTCGAGACCCGCCTCGACCGCGCCATGGACAAAGATGACGTCATAAGGCGCAGCGGCGGCGAAGCCCTGCTGATGCGGACCCGTCACGATGCGCGCATTGGCGGCGCCGAGCGCCGACAGGCCATCCTTGGCGCGCGCGGCGAGCTCCGGATCGGATTCGAGCGCGACCACCTCGCCGACAAGGCCGGCAAGAAGCGCCGCCGAATAGCCGGCGCCGCCGATGTCGAGCGCCCTCTCGCCCGGGCGGGGTTCGCCCCCTTGCAGGAGGCGGGCGAGAACGAGCGGCGGCAACAGCGTGCGCTTGTTTCCGCCAGCGCCGTTCACCGTGATGGCGAGGTCCGAATAGGCCAGCGGCGCCTGGCTCGCAGGCAGGAAGAGCTCTCTGGGAATCTCGATGAAGCGCGCGAGGAGCGGCACGTCCGTGACATCGAAGGGACGAAGCTGACGCTCGACCATCGTGCGGCGCAACGCAGCCGCCGCTTGTCCCTGCTCCGCATCCCGACGAACCGTCGCCACCGCTGCTTCCGACATTCAATTCCCGGCGTCAGGCCGGCCTCTAATTTCGCAAGATCGCCCGGCGCGAAAAGCCGGCGCGGGCTTTATAGGTTCAGCCTCACGCCATGTCCATGGCCGCAGCCGGCGCGGATTTCGCCGCTTTGCCTTCGGCCGGCGCCAAACCCGCCTCTCCGAGCGCGCGCATTTGAGCGAGCGAGGTGTTGTCGAGCACCTGAGCGATGGCGTCGCGCGCTTTGAGCATGACCAGGCGGACGGGGCAGCGACACTCGTCCGGACAGTCGTCGCATTTGCGATAAAGCCGCTTGCTGGCGCATTGAATCGGCGCGAGCGGCCCGTCGAGAACGCGCACGAGGTCGCCGACGGCGATCTGCTCCGGCAGGCGGGCGAGCATATAGCCGCCGCCCTTCCCCTTCTTGGAATGGACAAAGCCCGCGTTGCGCAATTCGCTGAGGATGGCGTCCAAAAATTTCTTGGGGATTTGATTGCTGGCGGCAATATCCGCGACAAGGGCCGTCTGGCCCGGCTCAATCCCAGCGAGATAGGACATCGCCTTCAGTCCGTATTTTGCTTTTTTCGTGAGCATTCGACAGCTTACCACAGATTTCGCGCCAGGCGCGGCCCCCGCCGCGTCGGGAGGCTTACCCTATTCTCCCGCTCGGCGGCGCGACTAAATCACATATTCGACGCCTTTCATATAAGAGCTTGACGGCCTCCCTCCAGTCACTCTAGCTTTCAACTAGAACAGTAGACATTTGACGCGACAAACTTTTCCGACAATATACATTAGAAGATAGTGGCTCCCGTATTTGCACGGGATGTGGATGTGAAATAGAAAGGAGCCCATCCCAATGGTCTCGGTCGCCGATGCGCTCCATGCCTTCAACCCTCTGTATTCGCTGTCAGGATTCGTCGTCGGCTCGCTCGTCGGGCTCACTGGCGTCGGCGGCGGATCCTTGATGACGCCGATCCTCGTGCTGCTTTTCGGCATTGCGCCGACGACGGCGGTGGGGACGGACCTACTCTACGCCGCCGTCACCAAGAGCGGCGGCACGATCGTCCATGCGCGTAACGATACGGTCGATTGGCGCATCACGCGGCGGCTCGCCTGTGGCTCTGTTCCGACGACGATCGCGTCGCTCCTCCTGCTCTCCTGGCTCGGCAAGACGGCCGGCCATGCGGCGAACGGCCTCATCACATCGGCGCTCGGCGTCGCCCTGTTGCTGACCGCCGTGGCGATTCTCTTCCGCGGCTGGATCCTCAATTACATTGCGCGCCACACCGACAATCTGACCGACAGCCGCGCACGCTTTCTGACAATCGTGCTCGGCGCGTTCATCGGCGTGCTGGTCTCGGTCTCCTCGGTGGGCGCCGGCGCCGTCGGCATGACGGTTCTGCTCGCCCTTTACCCACGCATGCCGACGGTGCGCCTCGTTGGCTCCGATATTGCTCACGCGGTGCCATTGACGCTGGTCGCCGGCTTCGGGCATTGGCTGATGGGCGGCGTCGACTGGCTGTTGCTGTTCTCCCTGCTTGTGGGCTCGCTGCCCGGCATCTGGCTGGGAAGTCATCTGGCCGCTCGCGTTCCCGACCACTATTTGAGGCCCGCGCTTGCGACAATGATGGCGGCGGTGGGGGCCAAGCTGTCGATCTGAAACTCGTTCCGGAGCAAGACATGTCGAAAGACACGCCGTTCACGCCGCCCGCAAAGCCGGGCCGCGGCCGCATTTACGACTCCATCACCCAGACGATCGGCGACACGCCGCTCGTACGGCTCGACCGACTGGCGAAAGAAAAAGGCGTGAAGGGCAACCTTCTGGCCAAGCTCGAATTCTTCAATCCGATCGCCAGCGTCAAGGACCGTATCGGCGTCGCCATGATCGACGCGCTGGAAAAGAGCGGCAAGATCACGCCCGGCCAATCCGTGCTCATTGAGCCGACCTCCGGCAATACGGGCATTGCGCTCGCCTTCGTCGCGGCGGCGCGCGGCTACCGGCTCATCCTCGTCATGCCGGAATCGATGTCGATCGAGCGGCGCAAGATGCTCGCATTGCTCGGCGCCGAGCTGGTGCTGACGCCTGCCGCCCAAGGGATGAAGGGCGCGCTCGCCAAGGCGTCGGAGCTCGCCGCCGAAACGCCCGGCGCCGTTATTCCGCAGCAGTTCGAAAACCCCGCCAACCCCGAGATTCACCGCGTCACCACGGCGCAGGAGATCTGGAACGACACCCAGGGCCACGTCGATTATTTTGTCTCGGGCGTGGGCACCGGCGGCACGATCACCGGCGTCGGCCAGGTGCTGAAGCAGCATAATCCGGCGTTGCGCGTGGTGGCGGTGGAGCCAGAAGATTCGGCGGTGCTCTCCGGCCGCCCGCCGGGACCGCACAAGATTCAGGGCATCGGCGCCGGCTTTGTGCCGCCGATCCTCGATCGCGGCGTCATCGACGAGATCGTCACCATCGGCAATCAGACCGCCTTCGACACTGCGCGCCTGCTCGCGCGCGTGGAGGGCATTCCGGTGGGCATTTCCTCGGGCGCGGCCGTGGCCGCGGCGCTGGAAATCGCCGGCCGTCCGGAGGCCGAGGGCAAGAATATCGTCCTGATCATCCCCTCCTTCGCCGAGCGCTATCTTTCCACGGCGCTGTTCGAGGGGCTGTAAGCGAACATGGCTGCCTCGCCGTCATTGCGAAGAGCGTAGCGACGAAGCAATCCAGAACAGCTATCACAGCCCTGGATTGCTTCGCTCCGCTCGCAATGACGGACTAAACTCGAGCGATCCCTCTCCACCATCTCCTTCATTCGCGTTCGCCAAGTGAGCGGGCGCACGGAACTCTCCGGACGCCTGGCTACCATTGCGAATTGCGCAGTGGAATTGCGCGGTCAGGAGTTGGTTATGCGCAAATCATCTTCAGCTTTCTTTGCGGCGATCCTCGCTACGGGGAGTCTCGCCCCGAACATTTCTCATGCCTCGGGCGCGCTCCCGCGCGCCTGGGCGTCGGCGCAGTTCGGCGCCGACAGCGCGAGCTGCGGCGCCCTTACGAGCCCCTGTAAGACCTTCCAATATATGCACGACGCCATCGTGGCCGTGGGCGGCGCGATTCTGGTGCGCGATCCGGGCGCCTATGGGCCGGTCGTGATCAAGAATGCGCTGTCGATCGTCAATGCGAATGTCGGCGACGCCAGCGTGTCGGTCTCCTCCGGCGACGCAATCGCCGTCCAAGCCCCGACAACGGCGTCGATTCTCATCAAGGGTCTCGTCATCGACGGGGGTGGAACCGCCACCAATGGCGTCAACGCCACGGGCTTCGGCAACATCGCCATCCAGGATTGCACGGTCATGGGGTTCAAGGGCAATGGCCTCGCCATCGTCCCGCAGGCGGGCCCTGGCCTCTTCGCTGTCGCCGAGACGCTCGTGCGCGACAACGGGACTGGCGTTCTCGTGCAGGGCAATATCGCAAACGCGCAGAACATGAACTATGTGCAGCCGACAGGAACGCTGACGCGGGTGAAGGCGAACGCCAACGGGGTCGGCGTGCTCGCGACGAGCCTCGCCTATGTCGAAATCGACCAGGTCGACGCGACCGCGAACGCGACCACCGGTCTTTCGGTCACGAATAACGGCTTCATCTATCTCACGAAATCGACTGCCGTTGGAAACCCGACCGGCGTCAAAGTCTCAGGCGGTTTCGCCTCCACTTATGGCGACAACAGCTTCATCCGGAACGGCGTCAACATCAGCGGATCGCTGACGGCGATTGCTCACAATTGAGCGCGACAGGCGACGCAAATCTCGCTGTCATTGCAAGGAGCGTAAGCGACGAAGCAATCCAGAGCCGCGTTGCGGCCCTGGATTGCTTCGCTTCGCTCGCAATGACGGCTGGGAGAAGGTCACTCCTTCGCGGCCGCCGCCGTGACGCGCTTGCGCTGATAATGGCGCCCATAGGCGCCGACGATATAGCCGACCGCGCAGATTACGAAATACACGACGATCAGAAAGCCGCCGCGCTGATTGGCGGAATGCGCCTTCTCCAAAAGCCCGGTGACAGACTCCTGATCGAGCAATTTGTCTGAAACGACGCCGCAGACGACGGCGAGAATCGGCACCGACCACGACGGCAACCGAAAATAGCCGATCGCCGCTGCCGCCGCGAAGGCGACGAAGCCGAACACATGAGCGAACTGGATCATGATCGACTGAGACACTAATCCGATGAAGCGGATCAATTTGAGCATTTCTCGCCCCTTCTTGGTTCTTTTCCGCCGATCTTACACATTGGGCAGGTGCTGCGCGAGGGCCTCCAGAACGGCCATTCGGACGGCGACGCCCATTTCGACCTGCTCGCGGATCAAGGAGCGGCCGCTGTCCGCGACGGCGGAGTCGATCTCGACGCCCCGGTTCATCGGGCCCGGGTGCATGACCAGCGCGTCGGGCGCGGCAAAAGCGAGCTTTTCCTCGTCGAGACCGAAGAAATGATAATATTCCCGGGCGCTTGGCGTGAGCGCGCCGGCCATGCGCTCGCGCTGCAGCCGCAGCATCATCACGATGTCCGCGCCGTCCAGCCCGCTGCGCATGTCGTGATGGACCTCGACACCGAGGCGAGAGAGGCTATCGGGGGCCAGCGTTGACGGCCCCACCACCCGGAGCCGCGCCCCGAGCGCCGACAGCAGCAGAATATTCGAGCGCGCCACGCGCGAATGGAGAATATCGCCGCAGATCGCGACAATGAGCCCCTCGATGCGCCCCTTGTTGCGGCGAATGGTCAGCGCGTCGAGCAGCGCCTGAGTGGGGTGTTCGTGCGCGCCGTCGCCGGCGTTGACGACCGAGCAGTCGACCTTTCGCGCCAGAAGATGCGCCGCGCCGGCCTGCGCATGCCGCACCACGATGATGTCCGGGCGCATGGCGTTGAGGGTCATCGCCGTATCGAGCAGCGTCTCGCCTTTGGATTCCGACGAGCGCGCCACCGACATGTTCATCACATCCGCGCCGAGGCGCTTGCCGGCGATCTCGAAGGAGGCCTGCGTGCGCGTCGAGGCTTCGTAGAAGAGATTGATCTGCGTGCGCCCGCGCAGGATCGACCGCTTCTTCTCGACCTGCCGCGACACTTCGACCGCCTGCTCGGCCATATCGAGAAGCATTTCGATCGTCGGCCTCGACAGGCCTTCGATGCCAAGGAGATGGCGGCGCGGGAAAACGGTTGGGACATCTGGCTGCATGGCCATGTCTATAGCGGGGTTTGACCGCCGCCGCGACCCCTCGAAATATCCGCGCGCTCACCCCGCCGCAGCGAGGCGTCCGGGCTCGTGCTGGGACGTCGGCGCTCGCGCCTCTTCGACGATCGGAAAGCCGCCGAATAGGTCGCCGATCTGCCGCACCGGGCGCGGCGCGCTGAACAGATAGCCTTGAACCTCGCGGCAGCCGAATTCGCTCAGCATTTTCAGTTGACGCGCGGTTTCGACGCCCTCGGCGGTGACCGAAAGCGAGAGGGAGCGCGCCAGCTCGATCGTCAGCTTCACCACCGAGGCGCACATCGGATTGGTTTCCAGATTGGCCACGAAAGAGCGGTCGATTTTCAGCCTGTCGAGCGGCAGGCCCACGAGATTGGCCAGGGAGGAATAGCCTGTTCCAAGATCATCGAGCGCCGTCTTCACGCCGAGCTGGCGCAGGTTGGCGAGCATGTCGTAGGCTTTTTCGCCGTCGAGGATCATCGCCGTTTCGGTGAGCTCGAGCTCCAGCCTGCCCGGCTCGAGGCCGCTCTTATTCAGCGCCTCGCGGACAATCTCCTCGAAATCATGTTTGCGCAATTGCAGCGCGGAAACATTGACCGCGAGCCTGAGATGCGACGGCCATTCTTGCGCCGCGGCGGTCGCTTCCCGCAGCGCCCAGGAGCCGACCCGCTCGATCTGGCCTTCACGCTCGAAGAGCGGCACGATCTCCGCGGCGCTGAGCACGCCGCGCACCGGATGGCGCCAGCGCAAGAGCGCTTCGAAGCCCGTTGTTTCGCAGCTCTGCGAATCGACGAAGGGCTGATAGACCATGAAGAGCTCGTGCTCGGCGAAGGCGCGGTCGAGCTCGGCGCCGAGCGTGTTTCGCTCGGCGATGAAGCCGAATCGGTCGCGAAACAGCGTATATCCGCAACGGCCCGCCTGCTTCGTCGCATACATTGCGCTGTCGGCGCTACGCATGATGCTTTCCGGATCGACGCCGTCGCTCGGCGCGATGGCGACGCCGATGCTGGTGGAGATTTGCAGGCTGCGTCCCTCGACCTCGAATGGCGCGCGAAAGCTGGCCAGGATGCGTCGCGCGATGGTCACCGCGTCTTCGACGTTGCGAATATCGACCGCAATGAGCGCGAACTCGTCGCCGCCGAGGCGCGCGACAAGATCGTTTTCGCGCGTGGACGCCTTCAACCGACGCGCGGCTTCGACAAGAACGAGGTCGCCCGCCTCATGTCCCATCGAGTCGTTGACGTTTTTGAAGCCGTCGAGATCGAGGCACATCAGCGCGAAGCGTTCGTCCTTGCGCGCCAAACGCGCGAAGGACCGCGCCAGCTCCTCACGAAAAGCGACCCGGTTGGGCAAAAGGGTCAGCTCGTCGCGAAGGGCGCCTTCCTGCGCCGCCGCCTCGGCCGCGCAACGCTGCGCCGCCGCCTCCGCGCGTTTGAACGCGCCGTTGATCATCACCAGGCTGTAGAGCGTCGTGGCGAAGCCGACAACGTCGAACACAGGATCGTGCTTGCTCAAGAGCGCGACGGCGAAGCCCGCCCAGATCGGCGCGACATGGGCCAGCAAGGCGCCGGGGATCATACACAGCGCAAAACCGCCGCCGAACAAGGTCGACAAGACAAATCCGACGATGACAAGTTGCTGCGGCAGCGGCGAGTCGGCGAAGAAAAAGGCCGGAAAAACGCCCCATAGCGCGCCATGCAGAAACGCATTCGCCGTGGCCCGCCACACGCCATTCGCGGAAACGGCGCTGCGGTGACGCTGCGGCGCGCTCACCCGCCGGGCGTAAACGATTCCCGCAAGGCAAAATACCAGCGCTGTCCAGACTTCGACCTGCCCGGCGACGGGGGTTTCCCACATCAGCAGCAAAAAGGTCAGCGCGCTGAAACAGGAAACGAGCAAAATGACCGGCGTCCCCCGTTCGAGATCGGTGAGTTGCTCGGCGCGGAAACGCCCCCGAACGGAAGGCGAGAGCGGACAAGCCTCGAAAGCCAGCGGGTCGCCCTCGAGAAAATGGCGTAGACGCGCGAGGCATGATCTGTCGGAATCGAAAAAGTAAGCGCGCAGGCGCGACAGCGCGCCAGAAAATGCGGATAAAAACATCATGCCATCCCGCGGCCCATTTTTCCCTCGGCGTCATGCCGGGAGAGAATCCGATCGGATGTTCCGCCGCAGACGTTGACAATTGTTAAAGCTGTGCCGGGCGCGCGCCTGAAAAGGAGTTAATGTTTCCTTTTCCGGGGTCTGGCCTTGACTTATGCTCGCCGCGAGAACATGTGTCGGATTGCTAGGGTTGCGGGTGCGGACAAGTATCATTAAGCTCTGGCGAATGAGCGCTCCGGGCGGGGTTCGCCGCGGAGTTTTTGTAGGGCCACCTTATACTCACTTTGAGTATATAGGCCGCGTAGACGTCGACTACTGTGAGGGGCAAGCGAGCCATGACGTCCCAAACCGCCGAACTGACGAGAGACCTCGCGCCCGCGCCGACGATCCGTCCGCGCGCGCTGGGCCTGGGGCCCGACGGCCGCTTTCCGATCCTTCCCCGCCCCAATCTGGAATGGACCCCGGAGGTCGAGGCGGCGACGGCGCATCTCTATGAGCGCGTCTCCAAGGTGATTCCGGCGATCGAATGGCCGTTTCACGCGCCTTACGTAAAGGCGATCAATGACATCAAGAAGACGCGCAATGCGGTGATTCTGGCTCATAATTACCAGACGCCGGAAATCTACCACTGCGTCTCGGACTATATCGGCGACAGCCTGCAGCTCGCGAAGCTTGCGGCGAAATCCGACGCCGAGGTCATTGTTCAGGGCGGCGTCTATTTCATGGCCGAGACGTCGAAGATCCTGAACCCCGAAAAGACCGTGCTGATCCCCGACGCCGAAGCCGGCTGCTCGCTCGCCGCCTCGATCACGGCCGCCGACATTCGCGCGCTGCGGCGCAAATATCCGGGCGTGCCGGTGGTCGCCTATGTGAATACCTCTGCCGAGGTGAAGGCCGAGGTCGACACCTGCTGCACCTCCTCCAACGCCGTGAAGGTGGTGGAGAGCCTCGGCGTCGACCGCGTCATCATGGTTCCCGACCGTTTCCTGGCGCAGAACGTCGCCGCGCAGACGAAGGTGAAGATCATCGCCTGGAACGGCGCCTGCGAAGTGCACGAGCTTTTCACGGCCGAAGAAATCCTCGGCTTCAAGGCCGATCATCCGGGCCTCAAGGTCATCGCCCATCCCGAGTGCCCGCGCGAGGTCGTGGAGGTCTCTGACTTCTCTGGCTCCACGGCGGCGATGATCGATTATGTGCGCACGAAAAAACCGGCGCGCGTGCTGCTCGTCACCGAATGCTCGATGGCGGATAATATCGCGGCGGAGACGACGGGCACGCAATTCGTGCGGCCCTGCAATTTCTGCCCGCATATGAAACGGATCACGCTGCCGAAGATTCTCGACGCGCTGCTCGACATCCGCGAGGAGGTCTTGGTAGATCCGGCCGTGGCCGCCCGCGCGCGGCAAAGCGTGCAACGGATGATCGACCTGGGGTGAAGCCCCTCCCTGTCCCTCCCCCGCAAGTGGGAGAGGGGACGCTCGCGATCGGCGCTGTCGATGAAGGCCCCAACCTGCTCCCTCTCCCGCTTGCGGGGGAGGGTTGGGGAGGGGGCGCAACGGGAAGACCACATGCCCTCTCTCGACGCGGTTCTCGCCGCCATCGACGCCGCCAACGCCGAAGACCCCTGCAAAGTCGACGGCCGCGCCGTCGAGACGGTGTATGCGGAGCGCATGAGCGCGCGTCTCGCCGCGCTCTACCCCGAGGCCTCGGACCTTTTGAAAATCGCCGCCCGCGCGCAGCATCTGCGCCGCTGGGAGATTGCGCGCGGCGATTACCCCGAAGGGCGCAAGGGCTACAACGACTGGCGACGCACGTGCCGCGCCCATCACGCCGAACGCGCCGGCAGGATCATGCGCGCCGCCGGCTACGACGAAGCGGCGATCGCCCATGTCGGCGCGCTGATCCGCAAGGAACAATTGAAAAAAGACCCGGAATCGCAGGCCCTTGAGAATGTCGCGGCGGTCGTCTTCCTCGAACATTACTTCGAGGAGTTCCTCGCCAAATACGACGGCTACTCCGACGACAAGATCGTCGATATTCTCGGCAAGACCCTTTGCAAGATGTCCCCCAAGGGCCATGCTGCAGCTCTTGCTTTACCCCTGCCCGAGCGCGCCCGTGCGCTCGCCGCCGCCGCCGTGGCGCGCGAAGCCGCCGCGCTCGAACGGCTCGCCGCCGTCTCACTCGATTAGCCTATGCCGAAACAGCTTCCTCCCATCGTCATCGTCGGCGGCGGCCTCGCCGGGGTTTTCTGCGCGCTGAAGCTCGCGCCGCATCCCGTGGCCATTCTGGCGCCGACGCCGCTCGGCTCGAGCGGCTCCTCCTATTGGGCGCAGGGCGGCATTGCGGCGGCGGTCGAGGACGGCGACACGCCCGAACAACACGCCGAGGATACGGTTGCGGCGGGCGCCGGCATCGTCGACGCCGAAATGGCGCTCGGCATGGCGCAGGAGGCGCGCGCGCGCGTCGAGGATCTCGCCGCCATGGGCGCGCCCTTCGATCGCAAGGGTGGCGGCGCTTTCTCGCCCTCTCGCGAGGCCGCGCATTCCTGCCGCCGCGTCGTGCGCGTCATGGGCGACGGGGCCGGCCGCGCCATCATGGAGACGCTGGAAAGGCAAATCGCCGAGACCCCCTCGGTCACAGTCGTCGACGGCTATTCCGCGCAGGAGATCATCACCCGCGACCGTCGCGTCGTCGGCGTGCGCGCGCGCCATGCGTCGGGGCGCATCTGCGACATCCCCTGCTCCGCGCTGGTGCTCGCGACCGGCGGCGTCGGCCATCTCTACCGGCTCACCACCAATCCCGTGGAGTCGCGCGGCGTCGGCCTCGCCATGGCGGCGCGCGCCGGCGCCATCGTCGCGGACGCGGAATTCGTGCAGTTCCACCCCACCGCGATCGATATAAACGCCGACCCGGCCCCGCTCGCGACCGAAGCGCTGCGCGGCGAAGGCGCCATCATCGTCGACCGGGACGGGCGGCGCTTCCTGCTCGACGTCGACCCGGCGGGAGAGCTGGGCCCGCGCGACATCGTCGCCCGCAGCGTCTTCGCCAGCGTCAAGGCGGGACGCAGCGCCTTCCTCGACGCCCGCGCCGCTGTCGGCGCCGAATTCCCCGCTCGTTTCCCGACCGTTTACGCGAGCTGCAAGGCGGCGGGAATCGACCCGGTGCGCGAACCCATCCCGATCGCGCCCGCGGCCCATTACCACATGGGCGGCGTGTGGACCGACGCGCGCGGCCGCACCAGCGTCTCCGGCCTCTGGGCGATCGGCGAAGTCGCCTCGACAGGCGTGCATGGCGCGAACCGTCTCGCCTCCAATTCTCTCCTGGAGGCCGTCGTCTTCGGCGCGCGCGTGGCGGCCGACATCGGCGCGACGCCTTTGCAGGACATCGATTCGCGCGTCGCCGCGGAGCGCGCCGAGGCTTCCGCGCGCGAAAGCGATTTTGCGATCATCGAGGAATTGCGCGACCTCATGTCCGCCAATGTGGGCGTCATCCGCGACGTGGCCGGGCTCTCCGGCGCGATCAAAGCGATCCGCCGGCTATCGAGCCGGGCGCGGGACATCGAGGTCTCGAATATGCTGACCACAGCGCTGATGATCTCCGCCTCGGCGCTGATGCGGCGCGAGAGTCGCGGCGCGCAGTTCCGCTCGGATTATCCACAGCCGGACCCCGCCTACGCTCGGCGCTCGCAGATGACGCTCGCCGAGGCTTTACGGATTGCCGATGAGGTGGGGACGTGACGGCGCGCGCTAATCTGCGTCGCGATCCCCATCCCTCCCCCTCGCGAGGGTGGCCCGGCGAAGCCGGGTCGGGTGGGGCCCGGCCGCATTCACGCCCGAGATTGTCGACCCCCACCCCTACCCCTCCCCGCAAGGGGGAGGGAGCGATGCTGCGGGCGCCGGCGATACGTAACTTAGATGCGCGAGCGAGAGACGCCCTTCGCAACCGCGCCGAGAACAATCTCGCCCGCGATCCCCATCCCTCCCCCTTGCGGGGAGGGTGGCCTCGCGCAGCGGGGCCGGGTGGGGCCCGAACCCAGTCACGCCCAAGATTGTCGACCCCCACCCCTGCCCCTCCCCGCAAGGGGGAGGGAGGGATGCTGCGGGCGCCGGCGATACGTAACTTAGATGCGCGAGCGCGAGACGCCCTTCGCAACCGCGCCAAGGACAATCTCGCCCGTGATCCCCATCCCTCCCCCTCGCGGGGAGGGTGGCCCGGCGAAGCCGGGTCGGGTGGGGCCCGGCCGCATTCATGCCCGAGATTGTCGACCCCCACCCCTGCCCCTCCCCGCAAGGGGGAGGGAGGGATGCGGCAAGCAGAGTGGCTCATCGGAGACGGCGCATGAGCTTCAACCTGTCACCACTTCTCATCGATGACGCCATATCCGCCGCTCTGGCGGAAGATCTCGGCCGCGCCGGCGATATAACGACGCAGGCCACGATCCCCGCGCGCGCCACGGCCCGCGCCGTCATCGCCGCGCGGGAGACGGGCGTCATCGCCGGCCTGCCCTTGGCGCGCGCGGCCTTCCGGCGGATGGATCAAAATATCGGCTTCGAGGCGTGGCTCGAGGACGGCGCCAATGTGGTCCCCCGCGCCATCGTCGCACGCATCGACGGGCCGGCGCGCGCCATTCTCTCCGCCGAGCGCGTCGCGCTGAATTATCTGGGCCGGCTCTCCGGCGTCGCCTCGCTCACGGCCCAATATGCCGCCCGCATCGCCCATACGAAAGCCAAGGTCTGCGACACGCGCAAAACGACGCCGCTGCTGCGCGCCTTCGAGAAATACGCTGTGCGCTGCGGCGGCGGCGCCAATCACCGCTTCGGCCTCGACGACGCCGTGCTCATCAAGGACAATCACATCGCGGTCGCCGGCGGCGTGGTCCCCGCCCTGCGCGCGGCGAAGCGCTTCGTCGGCCATCTCGTAAAGATCGAGATCGAGGTGGACACGCTCGCTCAGCTAAAAGACGTCCTCGCCGAGGGCGCCGACGCCGTGCTGCTCGATAATATGACACCCGACGATCTGCGCCGAGCCGTTGAAATGGTCGGCGGCCGAATGATCTGCGAAGCCTCGGGCGGCGTCACGCTCGACACCGTCGCCGAGATTGCCGAGACCGGCGTCGATCTCATCTCGGTCGGCGCGCTGACGCATTCGGCGAAAGTGCTCGATCTCGGGCTCGACATAGAAATAGCCTGACCGCTGGACCGCGCGCCTTCAGGCGCGCTCAAAAAAATGCGCGCCTGAAGGCGCGCGGTCCGTTCGATCACCTCAACGCCGCGCTCAGCCGCCCGAGTTTCAGCCCCCGCCTCTCCAGCATCTCCGGCATGCGCGGCGACAACAGAAACGCCAGCTCCTGCTCCCGCGTGATCGTCACCGGGTCGAGCGCCTTCAGCTCGTCGTCCACATGGCCCGGGTGGCACATGATGAGGTGACGCCGCCCTGGCGCGCGCAGAAAGGTCTCGAAGGCCTTGGCGTAATCCTTCCCCGGATCGAAATCGGAAAAGCCGGAAAAACCGTCGTTCACCGCAAAGCCGCGCCATTTGGCGGCGCGGCGCAGGCCCGAGGTCAGGGCGCGCACAGCGAGCGCCTTGCCGATATGGGCGCGGCGCAACGCGATGCGGTGCGGCCCATCGGCGGCGTCGCGCACCCAGGCGCGGCCGGCGAGCTTGCGCGCCGCCATGGCGTCGAGCAGCGCTTCGCGAATCCCCGGCAGCCCGTGGATATGTTGATGCCCGTCGACGAAATCGGGCCGGCGCTCCATCACCGCCTCGAAACGGTCGAGCTGGCGCTCTATTTCGGCGCGAATCTCCTCCATGGGGAGCTTGCCGCCCATAGCGAGGCCAATGACCTGCCGGACCGCGGGAAACGCCCCGGTCGGCGCAAGCTTCGGCATGGGCGAGAGCGGGCGGCCGAGCGTGAGGTTGAAATGCAGGCCGACGTCGGCGTTTTCGCAATGGCGCAGCAGATCGCGGCCCATCGCCGGCCAATGCGATCCGTTCACCAGCGCCGAGACGGCCGTCAACCTCCCGGCGTCGAGCGCTTTCAAAATGCCGACCGAAACCCCTTGGCAGAGGCCATAATCATCCGCGCAAAGCGCGACGATCCGCTCATTTGCCTTGGCCATCCCGCCTCCCATCTATGCCGCGCCACGAATTTCTGCTTGAAGCCTGCGTCATGAGCGACACCATCGAGACCCCTGATATATCGGTCGTCATCCCTGTCTTCAACGAGCGCGCCAATTTGCGCCCGCTTGCGGCGCGGCTTACGCATGCGCTGGCGCAGGCGGGCGTGAGCTTCGAAGCGATCTTCGTCGACGACGGCTCGCATGACGCCAGCATGGAAGAATTGCGCGCCCTGTGCGCGCAGGAGCCGCGTTTTCGCGCCCTCTCCTTCTCGCGCAATTTCGGCAAGGAGGTCGCGATTGCGGCGGGTCTCGACGATGCGCGCGGCCGCGCCGCCGTCATCATGGATTCCGACCTGCAGCATCCGCCCGAGGTCATCATCCAATTCGTCGAGAAATGGCGCGAGGGCTATAAAAACGTCTATGGCCAACGCACGGACCGGGCGAGCGACCCGAAGATGCGCACCATCTTCACGGAGGTTTTCTACCGGCTGCTGGCAAAATTCGGCGACGTCTCGCTACCGCCCGGCGCCGGCGACTTTCGTCTGCTCGATCGGCAGGCGGTCGACGCCTTGCTCTCCATGCGCGAACGCGCCCGTTTCAATAAAGGCCTCTACGCCTGGATCGGCTTCAAATCGATCGGCGTGCCTTTCGAGGTCGACGCGCGGGCGAGCGGCGTATCGAAATTCAACTTCACCCGTCTCGTCAGCTTCGCTCTGGACGGGCTGATGTCCTTTTCCTCGATCCCGCTCAAGGTCTGGACCTATGTGGGGCTCGCGATCTCGATCTTCGCGCTGGGCCTCGCCGGCTATTATTGGGTGCGGACCATGCTGTTCGGCGTCGATACGCCCGGCTTTCCGACGCTCGTCGTCTCGATCGCCTTCTTCTCGGGCGTCCAGCTCATCTCGCTCGGCGTGCTCGGCGAATATGTCGCGCGCATCTTCAACGAGGTGAAAGGACGGCCGCTTTATCTCGTGGCGGAGCGGGTGGAAGCAAACAAGCAATCGGGACGCGCCAAAGAATGAGGAAGGCGCGCCGCGCCTTCACCCACGCAACTGCGTCTCGCGGCTCAAGCGGCGGCTTTGTCGCCGCTGGATTGATCGGCGCCGTTCGGGCCAGGAATTCTGTCGAGCACGGATAGGGCTTCGATTCTGGCCAGTTGAAGAAGATGGGCGACCGTCGGCAACTGGGACCGTATCGCCATGTCGGCGAGCTCGGCGCTCATGTCGCTGATATAGATTACAGAGTCTTCCTGAAATTGCGGCTCGAGGCTAACGTCGGACATATTTCAGCTCCTGCGACATATCTGCAATGGAAACTACGAGACGTCGAACAACGCATCTGTCTGATCCGTAATTTTTCCCAGACCGGGCATCCGCCCTGGGATTTGCGTGGCTCCTCCTGCTCTCGCGCCGCCCACCGCCGCGCCCCGGCCTGATTGTGCCTCGAGCCGACGTAAGCTTGGCCATAATGCCTGATCAGCGGTCCAAGACTATTGCGAAAACGCGCCCGTATTGTGTTTCGCGCGGATAAACCGATTGGATTTCACATGTTTGCCGGTTTGGTTTCCCCTTCCTTACCCCGGAGCGGCGCTCGGTCGGCTAGCCGGAAGGACAGTCGCTCTCAGGGTAGAACAGTGGTATTTTGATCCGATCATGACGACCACTGCACGCCCCGCCGGCTCTCGGCTGGGAATTATTCTCGGTTTCTCGGCCCTGCTTTTCCTGGCGTTCGCTTTCGGGCTACGCCTCGTCTGGTTCGGGGCCGAAGCGCCCTTGCCCCCGCTTCTCGAAAATCTGCCGGATTCGAAAACCGAAGCGGATCAAGAAATCTTCCTCGCCCGCCTCGATCGGGCCTTTCCCGCGGGCTTCGCCGAGTCGGACCTTCTGGATGCCCTGGCCGCGCAGGGCTTCACCCGCGCCGCCGCGCCGGAGCGCGTCGCGACTTACGCTCGCGGCGCGGGGTTGAACGACAAATGCCGACGCAGTGGCAACCTGCGGTGGAGCGCCGACGCCGCCGGGCGCGTGACCAAGCTCACGGGCGGCTATTATCAGCATTGCCCAACTCATTAGCGCTTGCTTAACAAGAGCGCGATAAATCCCCGTTTTGGGGATGGCCTTGAAATGGAGCGTCAGCTTCCAGCAAGGCTACCGATCCATCCTCGCCGATGCTTCCCGATTCCTTCCTGCAGTCGGGAAGCGGACGCCGGCGTGTCGGGTCGGATCCCCATGCGTCGGCCTTCTTCTTTCTTTTGGTTGTCGAGCGAATTGGAAGCCCCGTGAAATCCCTACGGTCCATCGCCCCCTTACTTTCGATTTTCGCGCTCATTTTCTGCGCGGCGTTCTTCGCTGGAATGACGGTGAAGGCGCAAGCGCAAGGCGCGTCGGACATTTCGAGCCTTTGGTCGTGGGCGGTCCAGTCCTGGACGACCG
This sequence comes from Methylocystis sp. JR02, assembly GCF_030063565.1. NCBI lineage: Bacteria > Pseudomonadati > Pseudomonadota > Alphaproteobacteria > Hyphomicrobiales > Methylocystaceae > Methylocystis > Methylocystis sp. JR02. Next base: position 1,165,109 of record NZ_JASIRC010000001.1, read on the forward strand.
AAACCACAGCCGACGGCAGGATCATCAAGGTCGTTCACGAGCCTTTCGCCTTGACCCGGAATCTCGCCCTGATCGCGCTGACGATGATCGGCGGGACGATACTGGTGACGGAAAAATCGAGCGCCTCGAAAATCACGCCGGCCAAGCTCGCGATCATGCGGGGCCAGCTCGACGAGGGGATCGGCGCCATCATCGATCTCCTCCAGGGCTATGCGGAACGCAATCAGAAATTTGCGGATTCCGTGCTCAGAGGCAGCGCCGAGCTCGCGAAAGCGAGCAGCCCGGAACGCCTGAGATCCGCCATCGAATTCCTCATCTCCGAAAACCAGAAGATGTTGAAGGAGACCGAGGCCTATCAGGCAAGCCTGCGCAACTCGCGCGATCAGATCAGCAAGCTTCGCTTCGAGCTGGCGGAAAAGCAGGCCGAGACTCAGAAGGACACTCTGACGTCGGCCTTTAACCGGCGATATTTCGACGCCAAGCTCGCCAATGTCCTGGCGGACGCCAACCGGCGCGCAACATCGATCAGCTTGATCCTGGCCGATCTCGATCACTTCAAGAGCATAAATGACGAGCATGGGCACCTTGCGGGCGACGAGGTGCTGAAGATGTTCGCCGATCAGATGCAGAAGCATGTGCGCGCGGAAGACACCGTCGCCCGTTTCGGCGGCGAGGAATTCGCGGTCATCCTTCCCCACGCCAACATCGAGGCCGCCGTCGCGGTCGCCGAGAAAATGCGGCGATGGCTCTATGGCAATAATTGGAAGATCGCCGGCAAGCCGCAGACCCAGAAAATAACGGCGTCGTTCGGCGTCGCCCAGTCGCGCGCCAATGATACGCCCGACGAACTCATCAAACGCGCCGACTCCTGCCTCTATGCGTCGAAATCCTCGGGCCGCAACCGCGTCACCCCCAGCCACGTCTGAGGCGGCGCGCGGCTATCTCCCGTAGCCGAGCGTCTCGATCTTGATAAGACGGCCGTTCTCGAAGGTGAGCGTCGGCATGAGCCGGGTCGGGCCGAAATTATAGACCCATTGCTCGATCCGCACTTCGCGCGCCACGGGAAGGGGATAGGTTTGCTCGAGCGAGTCGAGCGGCCTCGGTATGGTCGGGTTCGTCCGGCCGGCCCGATATTCTGTATGTTCATCCGTATAGGCCGGCGCGCCGCAGCGCTGCAGCACCTCGAATTTGGACTGCCCCTCGACGACAAGCTCCGAGCCGCAGCGTAGCGCCGCAGCGGGAAGAACGGTCATTGCAAGCAAAGGTATGGCAAGGAGCAGGCTTGATCTCATATTGCTAATCCAGTCGACGCGGCGCGCCCGAGAAACGCCAGATCCTGAAATTAGAGATTCTCCACGCGGCGCGCCACCGGCAGCGGAAGAGACGCTGATTTCGAGAATGATCCTGTTAAAAGGCAGGCAATGATTCGCAATCTTCTCTCGGTCGGCGGCTTCACCCTGCTCTCGCGGCTCACGGGCTTTCTGTCGCTCGCGATGCAATCGGCGATTATGGGCGCGGGCGTCGTCTCCGACGCTTTCTTCATTGCCCAGCGCCTGCCCAACAGCTTCCGCAGCATCTTCGGCGAGGGCGCTTTCAACGCCGCTTATATCCCCTGCTACGCCAAGGCGCTGGAACAGGACGGCCCCGAACCGGCCGAGGAATTCGCGGGCGAGGTCTATACGCTGCTCCTCGTCTCGCAGATCGTGTTGCTTGCGCTCGTCTGGCTTTTTGCGCCGCAATTCGTCGGGCTGCTGGCGCCGGGGCTCGGCGATCGGCCGGAGAAATTCGCGCTGGCCGTGAGCCTGACGCGCATCACCTTTCCCTACCTCCTCTTCATGACGCTCTTCGCGCTGCACATGGGCACGCTCAACGCCCATGGCCGTTTCGCGCTGCCGGCCTTTGCGCCAAACCTCATGAATCTCACGGTGATAGCGGCGCTCGCCGTCGCCTTTCTCTTTCCGAACGCCGGCTATGCGGCGAGCTGGGGCGTCACCATCTCCGGCGCGCTGGAATTGGGCCTCCTCATGTGGGGGGCGCGGCGCATCGGCGTGTTGCGTGGCCTGCGTAAGCCGCATTGGCCGCGCGTGCGCGAGTTTTTCATCAATCTTGGCCCGGCTGTGATCGGCTCGGCCAGCCCGCAGATCGCCGTCTTCGCCGATACGATTCTCTCCTCCATGCTCGCGGATGGCGGCGTATCGGCGATCTCCTATGCCGAGCGGCTGTATCAGCTTCCCATCGGCGTCATCGGGATTGCGGCAGGCACGGTGCTGCTCCCCGAGATGAGCCGCCGCATCGCCGCCGGCGACGTCGACGGCGCGCATCAAGCGCAGAGCCGCACAATGGCGCTGACCATCGCGCTCGCCGCGCCCTTCTTCATCGCCTTCGTGACAATCCCGGAGCTCATCGTCGCCGGGCTTTTTATGCGCGGCAGATTTACCGCCGCCGACGCCATTGCCGCCGGCGACGTGCTCGCCGCTTACGGCGGCGGGCTGATGGCGCTGGTGCTGATCGCGTCTGCAAAGGCGAGCTTTCAGTCGCGCGGCGACACGGCGACGCCGATGAAGATCGCGCTCGCGGCGCTCGCCGTGAATGTCGCGCTCAAAGTTGTGCTCTTCCAGCCGCTCGGCGCCGTCGGGCTCGCGACGGCGACCTCGGTCCAGGTCTGGGTCAATCTCGGCGCGCTCCTGGCGATCGCCATCGAGCGAGGATTTGTCGACTTCGACCGCGCTTTCGCCAAGACCCTGGCGGCGACCGTCGTCGGCTGCGCGCTGCTGGCGATGGTCGCGGCTTTCGGCCGGGCGCCCGCGCTGGCCTTCGGGGCGCATTTCGGCTCTCAGGCCAATCTCGCGGCGCTGGTCGTTTTGGGAGCGGCGGGGGGGATCGTCTATGGCGCGGCGCTCGCGGGCGCGCTGCACCTTATGGGGATCAAAATCCGCGCCCTGCGCGCGCGCGTGAAGCGATCGCCGGCTTTAGTCTGACGCTCGACCCTTCTGCGCCTCCAGCTTGGCGAAGCGGACCAGCACCTCGGCGCCGTCTTCCGGCGGCGACGCAAGGCGGGCGCGGAACGCGATCTTCTCGCCGGCGTCCAGCCGCGACTTCGGCGCCGAAGTCGTCCAGCGGTAGCGATCGAGGCCATTCGCCCCCCGCACGGCGAGCGAGATGGCGGGAACGGCGTTGCGCTCGCGGCGGATATTGACGATCTCGCCTTCGGTAACGAGCACCCGGCGCGCGCCGTCCATCACGATGCGCGAGCGCACCTCGCGCAGCTCCAACCCCGCGAGATTGACCGGCATGCCGAGCGCGCGATAGCTCGACGCGAGTGGCGGGGCGATGCGGACGATCCGCTCCCGCATGGCGATCATCGCCGTGGCGCCCATGATGATCGCGATGATGGCGGCCACGATTGGCGCGCGGTCCCGCTTGACCTGCCGCGCCTGATGGGCGACGGGACGCGAGGGCCTGCCCCACATCTCCTCATAGCTTGGAGCGTGCGGGAACTCGCTCGAGGCTTCGGCCGCGATTTCCCGCCGCGCGCTGCTCCGGTGGATGTCCTCTCGAGTAAAGCTCATTTCAGGTTCCCGCTGTCGCAACGCTGATCGGCGAGCCGTCGCCACCGGCAGGGCAACCGGATGAATGCCGGACGTCAGCCGATCCCTCCCCTTTACGGGGAGGGTGGCCCCGCGTAAGCGGGGTCGGATGGGGCAAAGCCCCACCGCTACCGTTGCGGCGCGAGCCCCACCCGGCGGCCTCCCCGTAAAGGGGAGGTATCTGGGCTAACGATACCAGCGCGCCATTCACCCGATGGCCCTGCGTCCATTAGGCGCTGTTATGGTTAAGAGCGCGTGAACTGCTATCCTTCGACGCTGATTCCCAGCAACCCAACCGCCGCTTTTGACGCGGCTCGATCGCCTGGAGCGGCAAACCGGTGCTGAGCTTCGAGAATGTCGGCTTGCGCTATGGCGTCGGCCCGGAAACCCTACGCGACCTCACCTTCCAGATCGCGCCGCGGTCCTTCCAGTTCCTTACCGGCCCATCGGGCGCCGGCAAGACGACGCTGATGCGGCTCATCATCATGGCGCTGAAGCCGACGCGCGGTCTTATCAATATTTTCGGCCGGGACGCGGCGACGCTCGAGACGGATGAGATCGCCGACGCCCGCCGGCGGATCGGCGTCGTCTTCCAGGACTTCCGCCTTCTCGACCATTTGACCGTCTATGAGAATGTGGCGCTGCCGCTACGCGTTCTGGGGCGCGAGGAGGCAAGCTATCGCTCGGAGGTCATCGAGCTCCTGAAATGGGTCGGCCTCGGCGAGCGCAAGCATAGCCTGCCCACCGTGCTCTCGGGCGGCGAGAAGCAGCGCGCCTCCATCGCGCGGGCGCTGATCTCGCAGCCAAAGCTCCTGCTCGCCGACGAGCCGACCGGAAACGTCGATCCGACTCTCGCCCGCCGCATTTTGAGGCTCTTTGTGGAGCTGCATAAATCCGGGACGGCGGTGGTGATCGCGACGCATGATCTGAGCCTGATGGACCAATATGAAGCCGCGCGGCGCCTCGTGCTCGCGGACGGCCGTCTGCATATTTTCGAGTGAGGCGAATGGAGCTGCCGCCTTTCGTCGCCGATCTCCTCGCGCGCGCCGGCGTCCTGCGCCCGCCGGCGCCCGCCGCCGAGGAGGACGCCGCCGCCTTCCGCTCGCCGCTCGTGCCGACCGATTCTGTCGCGGGCCGCTCGCTCGTCATCGTCATTGCGATCATGACCTTCCTCGCGGCCCTCGCCGCCGGCGCGGCGCTGCTCGTCTCTCAGGCGAGCGTCGAATGGCGCGCCGAGGCGTCGAGCGAAGCCAGCGTCCAGGTACGGCCCACGCCGGGTCGCGACATCGACGCCGATCTCGCGACGGCGGCCGAACTTTTGCGAAAAACCCCCGGCGTGCGCGAGGCGCAGGTCTATACGAAAGCCGAGTCGGAATCGCTGCTGTCGCCCTGGCTCGGCGAGGGCCTCGACCTTTCCGAGCTTCCCACGCCGCGCATGATCGTGGTGAAGCTCGATCCCAAGCAGCGGCCCGATCTCTTGGTTCTACGCGCGGAGCTGACCGAGGCTGTCCCCAACGCCGTGCTCGACGATCACCGCCTGTTTCTCGAACGTCTCGGAGATATGGCGCGCGCGGCCGTCGCCGTCTCGACGATGATTTTCGTCCTCATCCTCGGCGCCATGGGCATCGCTGTTGCATCAGCGACGCGCGCAGCCGTCGCCACCAACCGCGAGATCGTCGAAGTGCTGCATATCGTCGGCGCGGCCGACACTTTTATCGCGCGCGAGTTCCAGCGCCGCTTTCTCGCCTTGGGGTTCCGCGGCGCGCTGATCGGCGGCGGCGCAGCGATCGGCTTTCTCTTTCTGGCGCGCGCCTTGACGCATCATTGGCGCGCGACGGCGGGCGGGGAACAAATGGAGGCGATGTTCGGGGACTTCTCCATCGGCGTCGACGGCGTTGTCACGATCCTTTTGCTCGCGGGCGGCATTGCGCTTCTCACCGGCTTTCTGTCCCAGGCGATCGTGTTCCGTTACTTGAGGCGGCTGGGATGACGGCGATCATCCGGTACGCCGCCTTATGACCATATATCTGTCCAGAAACCGCGCCTCGATGCGCGGTCGACGAAACCGGCGGGAGGGAGGCAGGGTGGCGGGGCCAGCGCGTCAGGCAGGCACGGGACAGGCCAATATCGGGCGCGCCGTCGGCCTCGTCGCACTCGGCGGCCTTGCGTTCGGATTTCTGCTTTTTGTCGCGGGATATGTCTGGTTCGCGCTCTCGCTGGCGCGCAACGAGCCGCGCCTGACGGTCAGGGCGGAGGGGATCGTCGTCTTCACCGGAGGGTCCGACCGCGTGCAGGAGGCGGCCGAGCTTCTGGCGCGCGGCCAGGCGAACCGCATGCTCATCACCGGCGTCAATCGGGCGACCCGCAGCTCGGTTCTGGCGAGATTGCTGCCCGTCTCACACAGGCTGTTCGATTGCTGCGTCGATCTTGGCTATCAGGCGCAAGACACGATCGGCAACGCTCGGGAAACGCGCGAGTGGGCGCAGACGCGCAATATCTCCCATTCGCTCATCGTCGTGACCTCGAATTACCATATGCCGCGCGCCCTCGCCGAGCTCTCGGCCGCGCTGCCGGAGGTGACGCTGCACCCCTTCCCGGTTGTGAGCGATCATGTAAACGTCGCCGGCTGGGCGAGCGACGTTGGCGTCATCAGGCTCGTGGGCGGCGAATATCTCAAATATCTCGGCGCCCTCGCGCGCATCACCCTGCGCCAGAACGAGACCGGCCCCGATATGACCGCGCTGCGAGGGGAGCCGGCGTCGCCGTAGGACCGCGAGCCTTCAGGCTCGCTCAGACTGTTTGACAAAGTGGCGATGACGCCCCTCGTGCTTCGAGACGGCTGCTGCGCAACCTCCTCAGCATGAGGGACTTCTGCTTCTAGGCCAAACACTTAGGCCTCATCCTGAGGAGCGAGCGAAGCTCGCGTCTCGAAGGACGAGGCCGCCTCGGAGGTTTGCCAACAAACGGCGCGCGCCTTCAGGCTCGCTGGTAGAATGCGCGCCTGAAGGCGCGCGGTCCATTTTCCGGCGGCTTGTTAAGCCGGGCGCCGCTGGCGTAAAAGGCGCGGGTCTGCCGCAAGGAAGCGCCGCCCCATGATCTTTCTGCGTTCGCTCGTCTTCCAGATTCTCTTCTTCCTGGCCATGGTCGCGCTGATGCTGATCTGGCTGCCGGGCCTTTTCATGGGCCGGCAGGTCTCGCAGGAACTCGGACGCACCTGGGGCCGCGTGTCTTTGTGGCTGCTCGACAAGATTTGCGGCACGAAGGTCGAGTTCCGCGGTCTCGAAAACAAGCCCAAAGGCGCGGTGATCGTCGCCTCGAAGCATCAGTCGATCTGGGACACTTTCGTCCTGCCGACCCAATTCCCGGACTTCAGCTACATCCTCAAACATGAGCTGGTCTGGCTGCCTTTCTTCGGCTGGTATCTGCTCGCCGCGGAGCAGATCGCCATCGACCGCGCCAAGGGCGGCAAGCTGCTGCCGCAGCTCATCGAGAAGTCGAAGACGCTCTTTGCACAGGGACGCCAGCTCTTCATCTTTCCGGAAGGCACGCGCCGCCCGGCTGGCGCGCCGCCGGCGTATAAGATCGGCGTCGCCCATCTCTACGCCGCCGCCAAAGTGCCGGTGCTGCCCGTGGCGCTCAACGCCGGCCTGTTCTGGCCCCGGCGCTCATTCCTGATCTATCCGGGCACAGTGGTGATCGAGTTCCTGCCGCCCATCCCGCCGGGTCTGCCGACGCGCGAATTTTTCGAGAAGCTGCAAAGCGACATCGAGACGGCTTCCGACCGGCTGATTGCCGAGGCCGTCGCGGCCGATCCGAGCCTCGCGCCCCGCGTCGCGGAGAACCGGGCGAAGGCGATCGCCAGGGACAAAGCGCGGGCGGAGAAAAAGGCGGCCGGGCGCGGCCGAAGCTCCGCGACGGGCGAAGCATAAGCGGACACGCAGCCCTGTGACGAATGGCCCTGTCCCAGCGGCGGGGCGCCTCCTAGATAAAGGGGCGTCGCGAAGAGCGTCGTCTCTCAGGGAGGCATTTGATCATGGGCTTATTGGATTTTCTTACCGGCAAGAGCAAAGCGGCCCCCGCTCCGGCGGGCGCGACGGAAACCTCGGCCGCGTCGGCCGAGGCGTTGACGAAGGAATTGGAAGCCCACGGCTTCGACGTATCTGGCGTCGACATCGAGGTTGACGGCGGCAAGGTGACGCTGAATGGCGCAGTCGATTCACGCGCCACGCTCGAGAAAATCGTCCTGGCGGTCGGCAACACCAAGGGCGTGGCGCAGGTCGAGAACAATCTCATCGCTCCCGACGCCGACCCGGAATCCCCCTCGGGGCTTTATGTTGTGAAGCAAGGCGATACGCTCTGGAAGATCGCCGCGGAGAATTATGGCGACGGCGCACGTTACAAAGAGATTTTCGAGGCCAACAAGCCGATGCTGAAGGACCCCGACAAGATCTATCCTGGCCAGCGCCTGCGCATACCCGGCGTGAGCGGGCCAAGCGCCGCGAGCGCTATCGTCTGGGCGCCGCCGGCGGAGATCGCCGGGAAGAAGGCCTGACGCGCTCTCCTCAACAATTTGCCGGAGCGATCGCTCGCTCCGGCGTTTTTAGAATTTACGCCTTCGTCGCCTCGAACGCCGGCGCGCGCGCCGAGAAATCCACAAGCCAGGCGACGAGCTTGGGATATTTGGCCCGCCATGCGCCTTCAAAACGCAGATCGAGATAACCGAGCGCGCAGGCGACCGCGATCTGGCCGATCGTGATGTCGCCGACCGGCGGCGCGGCTTCAAGCACGGCAAGCGCGCGGTCGATCTTGCCCTGCTGGAGGTCGATCGCCTCCTGATCGCGCAGCTCGGGGCGGCGCATGGCCGTTTCGTAGCGCATCAGCAGCGCGGCGTCGTTGATCCCGTCTCCGAGCGCCTGCAGGCGCAGCGCCTCGAAACGGCGCTGCGGCTCGGATGGAATGACTTTTCCGCCGCTCAGATGGTCGAGATATTCGGCAATCACGCGGCTGTCGTAGAGCGCCGTTCCGTCGGCCAGAATAAGCGTCGGAATTTTGCCCAGTGGATTTTGGCTGCGCAATGTGTCGTCCGGATCGGTCGTGCTGGCCGAAACGACGTCGATCTGGCCGGCAAGTCCGACCAGATCGGCGACAATGCGAATTTTGCGCGCATAGGGCGAGGCGGGGGAGTAACGAAGGATCATCATTTGCGGACCACCGCCGTTTTTCTGAACGTCGGCGCGTTCCTTATCCTGACCGCGCGCCCCTGCGCAAGGAAGTCAGGGATGGCCCTCCCCGGCTACTTTTAGCTCGGTAAGCTTTTCCGCTTTGGCGCCGTCCTCCGGCTGGAGTGAAGGCAATGTACGCTCGAGGCTGAGAAGCGCGTCGCGTTTTTGCCGTGGGAGGCGCGAATCAGCGAGCGCGATAAAATCCTCATCCCTGTGCGGGCAGCCGACGCGGCCTCGGAATATCACGATCCCCGTTGGCGTCACGACGCTATCGCCCGCCCGCAAGGTTGCGTCGTGCAAGCGCAGAAGGGATTTATCCGCCGCGGCGGGCTGAAGCGGCTCCGCCCCGCAAAATAAGGGTTTTGACAGCCTGGCTCCCGTCGAATCGGAGCCTTCGGCGGTTTCCATCGCGTGAGCGCGCTCTCGCGCATTCTTTTTTGGAGAATTGTCGAAACGCAAAGTGAAAGAATGACGTCGCGTGGCGCTGTGCTGGACGCGCGCTTGCGGCCGCGGCGCGCTGCGCGCCTCATCGGCGCCGCCCAGGCCGAAAAGCTCTTCAAAGAATCCGGCGTTAGCTGGAGTGGCGAGACTCGCGAAGAAGAGTGCGCACATAAAAAAACGGGCGATCTTTTCGACTGGGCCACGCTTGTGAATGCTCATGGAATACATACGAAATGCCTCCACAATAATGCATCCGAGTATAACGATGACAGGTCGCGCTAATGATGGATTGACCCGTTCGCGAGAGACACTCTCGCAACGACAGGTAAACAATCGAGATGAGAATTCGTTTCATCTTATGTATTGGGCGCGACATCTTGTCCCGCAATTAGGCGCGCTCGTTCCGGCGAATGATTCACCTCAGCCCTCAAATCGCGGTTCGTTGTCATTCCCGACGCTCGCGCAGCGAGCGATCGGGAATCCAGAGCGAAACTAGCGCTCTTGTGGCTCTGGATTCCCGGTCGGGCTTTCAGCCCGCCGGGAATGACCCTCCCGCAATGCGAGCTTTCAATCGGAAACGACGTCACTCCCCCGTCAAGCGATCGATCTCGAAGCCCGCGCCTTCGCCCTGGGCCAGTTTCGGCGCAAGGAATGCAAGAATTTTTCGCGCCTCCTCTTCGAAGACGAAAGGCGGATTGACGACAACCAATCCCGTCCGCCGCAAACCTTCGCCCCCGCGCGCAACCGCGAGCGACAGACGCAACGCGCGTTTCACGCCTTCGCGCGCGAAGCGACCCAGAAATGCGCGCTCGGCGATGGCGTCCTTCGACGGATGCCAGAGCGCATAAACGCCATTCGGCCACTTGCGATAGGCGCGCAGAAAGGCTGAGAACATCGCGTCGAATTCATCCGTCCGCTCGAATGGCGGATCGATCAGCACGAGGCCGCGCTTCTCCTTGGGCGGCACATAGGCGCTGAGCCCGGTGTAGCCGTCGATATGGATCGTCTTCACCCGCGCGTCGCGTCCGAAGCGATAGCGCAGCGCCTCGAAGGCGTCGGGGCGCAACTCGCAAAAAATGGCGCGGTCGTGCTCGCGCATCATCCGCGCGGCGATGAGCGGCGAGCCGGGATAGAGCCCCGGCCGCCCCTCCGCGTCTAAGACGCCCACGCAATCGAGATAGGGCGCGAGAAGCGCGCGCGTCTCTTCGTCCGCGCCGGAGAGATCGGCAAGGCGCCCGACGCCGCCGCGCCACTCCAGCGTGCGCTCGGCCTCGTCGGCGGCGAGGTCATAGGCGCCCTCCCCGGCATGGGTGTCGATGACGCGGAAAGGCGCGTCCTTGCGCAAGAGATAGGCGAGCAGGCGCGTAAGCAGCGCATGCTTGAAGACGTCGGCGAAGTTGCCGGCGTGAAAACCGTGGCGATAGTTCATGCCGTTCTATCGGCCGGTTGCCGCCGAGCCGCAAGCGCCGACGCGGGCGCGCGCGTCAATCCACGCGCTCGTTATGTCTGCCCTGGATTCCCGCTTTCGCGGGAATGACATTCACAAAGGCGCCGGCACCGAAATCTCTCGCTGGCGGCACCCGTGCTGCACGACCTCGGGACAGGCCCGGAATTCGCGCAGATCCTTCGATAAGCAGATGCGCACTTCCTCGAAGACGTTGCGACGGCAGGAGACCGCCATCATGCCCGGCCGCAGCCGCGGATTGGCGTCGTAGAAGGCGCGCTCGACGTCGATGGGCGTGAAGGTCTGATCGCTTTTGGGCCTCACGAAAGCCGCGGGAATCGTCACCGCCTCTCTCGCGCGGGCCACGTCGCCGAAATAGTCGCTCGGGCTCTTGCCGCTGCAGGTTCCATGCTTGCGCCATTCGTAGCGCGCGAGGCGCTCGTCGGGGAAGAGCCCGTCGGCGCGCTGCAGAGCGATGCGCGATGGCGTGCGCGGACCGTCGCAATCGCTGGGGAAGCCATGCTCATATTGCGGCCACAGCCCATGCACGACGAAGCCCAGCCCCTTCCCCGGCTCGCATTGATCATGCGAGCCGCCGACGCTGTCGCAAAAGCCGGGCGACCAGCTCAAGGCGAGCACGTAGAAATCGAAATCCTTTGAGGGCGCGCCGCCCCGGAAACCGGCGTCGCGCTTCGCTTCAGGAGCAGGCGCGGGCGTTGCCTCTTGCGGCTTTGGCGGAAGCCGATCCGCGCAATGATCGAGGATACAATCGTCGTCCTTGGCGCTCGCGGGCGCCAGAAAGAGGAAAGCAACGCAAAACGCCGCCGCGCGCGCGGCAGTCAAAAAAATGCTGGTCATCGGAAAACCTCGGAGCCGCTTTGTTGAGCGGTCGGGCTCAAGGTCCGGCCGCGCGGCAATTCGGACTGAAGGCGTGGTTGCGGTCAAGCCCCTCGACGCACCAGGTGACGCCCGAACCGATGCCGATGAAGCCCAGATCCTCGCCGATGTTGTAGACAACGCGGCGGCGCTTGCCGTCGTTGAAATAGGCTTCGGCGCGGCAGTAGCGGCGCGGAATATAGCTCAGCCCATCGGTGCGATAGCCAAATTCGGAGGCGCTTTCATAGCCCTCGATCACGAGGCCGGAATTCCAATATTCGGCCTCCCGGCTGCCAAAGCTCGAGGTGATTTCCGTCAGCACGAGCGGGTCCGAGCACAGAGGCAAAATCCCCGAGTAAGGCGGCACGCGAAACTCCGCCGGCTGGTCGTGCTCGCGCGGCGCGGCAAAGGCCGAGGTAGCGCCGACGAGGCAAAATAACGCCAGGTGAAAAACAACGCGGCGAAAAACAGAGCCTGTCATGGGAATCCCCTTGGTCGAGTCGGGCGAATTGGGGCGAATGCGCGCCCGCGCGTCAAGCGGCTATTTGCGAAGCTGCGAAAAAGCCCTTTATACTTTCCACATGGCCGAGCACCGGAACGATCATGCCGTCACGTTGCGCCGCGCGCTGGCGCTCGCTGCGATCGCCCTCGCCGCGCTCCTTGCAAGCCCGGAAGCCTCCCTGGCGCAGGACCCCTTTTCCGATTTCTTCGGCGGCCTGTTCGGATTCAAGCGCGCGCCGGTTCAGCGCCCCGCCGACGAGCCGCGCGTGCGCCGGATCATGCCGCACCAGGAAAACCGGCCGCCGACCTATTGGCGCGGCGGCGAGGCGGCGCGCTCCACGCCGAAACGCGCCGTGAAGCGCAGCGAGCCGTCGCCGGGCGCGGGCGAAGCGGCAAAGCGCGAGACGCCCGAGGTCGCGGCGACTTATTTCGTCGCCGTGATGGGCGATACGCTGGGCATATTGCTCGCCAATGGGCTGGAGGAGACCTTCGCCGACAAGCCCGAGATTGGAATATTGCGCAAAGGCAAGGAAAGCTCGGGCCTCGTGCGCAGCGATTTCTACGACTGGCCGAAGGCGGCGAAAGACATCGCCAACGGGACGCAGAAGATCGACGTCGCCGTGATGATGATCGGCTCGAATGACAGGCAGTCGCTACGCGAGGGCGCGCAGAGCGACGAGCCCTTCTCTGCGCATTGGCGCGAGACCTACGCCGCCCGCATCAACGCCGTGATGGCGCCGTTCCGGGAAAAGAAAATTCCGGTGGTCTGGGTCGGCCTGCCGATGATGAAGAACGAGAGTTTTTCCGCCGACATGGGAAAGCTCAACGATCTCTTCCGTGAGGAGGTCGCCAAGAACGACGGGATGTACGTCGATCTTTGGGAAGCGCTCGCTGACGAGCGCGGCCGGTTCAACGCCTTCGGCCCCGACATCAACGGGCAGATCGTCAAGCTGCGCACGGCGGACGGCGTGCATTTCACCGAGGCCGGCGCGCTCAGCGTCGCGCATTTCGTCGCCACTGAAATCAAGAAGCTTTACGACGAGCGCAAGCAGCCGGAACTGGAAGCCGCTCCTGACGCGCCGGCGGCAAAAGCGCAGCCGCCCGCGTCGGCGGCCGCCCCCTCCGCCCCGCTCATTTTCCGTTCGCCGGAAAAGCCTCTCTCGAGCGAGGCCCCGGCGCTTCCCGAGCGCCCCGCCATCGGACCTGTCCAGACTTTGACTGGCGCGCCGAACCCGGCCGGGGCGCCGGAACTGGCGCGACGCGCGCCTGCCTCTGCCCCGGCGCCCGCCGGCGCCGACGCGCAGGCGCTCGCGCGGCATGTGTTCATCGAGGGAGGCGATCAATCGCCGCGTCCCAATCGAGCGGACGATTATTCGTGGAAACCCGCCGCGCCCTGACGCTGGATTGCGATTTTGATATTTTGAAGGAAATTTTACCCTATCGGCCAATGTGCGCAGGCATATGGAACGCTTTGCCAGGCTCCGGCATTTTCCTGCCCAGATAAGTCTGGGGAGCTATTCAAATGCATCTTTTCGATTTCCGGCCTCTCGCCGCCGCGGCCTTCATGCTGACTGCCGGCGCCTTCTCAACAGAAGCCTCGGCGCAAGACCGTAGTTTCCTGGCGCTTTTCGAAGAACCGAGTCCCACCGCGGCTGGAAATGAGGACGCCTCTTACGGCCGCCAACAGGCCTCCTACGAGCAGCCGGACGACATGCGCGTGCAGCGGGACTATCCCACCGTAACGCGCGAGATGGTCTCCGACCCGACGAAGGAACGCCCCGGCACGATCACCGTCGATACGGAAAACCGCTACCTCTATCTGTCGCTCGCCGATGGACAAGCGGTGCGCTACGGGATCGGCGTGGGCCGTGAAGGATTTACCTGGAAGGGGCGCGTCCGCGTCGGCCGTAAGGAAACCTGGCCTGGCTGGACGCCGCCGAAGGAAATGCTGAAGCGCCGTCCCGATCTGCCGCGCCACATGGCCGGCGGCGAAGAGAACCCCCTCGGCGCGCGCGCCATGTATCTCTACTCGGGCGCCAAGGACACGATGTTCCGCATCCACGGCTCGAACGAGCCCTGGACCATCGGACAGGCCGTCTCTTCCGGCTGCATCCGTATGACCAATGACGACGTCACCGACCTTTTCAGCCGCGTGAAGATCGGGACGAATGTCGTGGTGCTGTGATACGAGATCCGCTTGATTGGGTCGGCGTCATTCTCGACGCTCGCGCCGTTTGGACACACAGGGACTCACCGCCGTCATTGCGAGGAGGCGGAGCCGACGAAGCAATCCAGAGCCGCATCGCTGCCCTGGATTGCTTCGCTTCGCTCGCAATGACGGGCTCTGGGCAAAACCAGCGCTTTTGTGGCTCTGGATTCCCGATCGGGCCTTCGGCCCGTCGGGAGTGACAAGTCCCCACGCGAGCTATTCAACCGGAAATGGTATGAGTTATTTCTCCTCCGAAACAACAAAAGCCCCGGAAATCCGGGGCTTTTTTTGACTGTCGTCTGGCTGGACGCTTATTCCATATTGCAGTCGAAGACGAAATTGGTCAGCCCCGACAAGGTGATTTGAATGACGACCCAGGCCGCGATCAAAATCCAGGCGATTTTCTTCTGATCACGACCATAGAGAAAGGCGCCCGCCAGCGGCAGGACCAGAAAGAAGAACTGCCACGGCTGGGTGACGAATGTGTCGCAGTACCAAAGGTTCAATTTTTCGCTGACCATTTTTTCTCACCTTGGCAGATTTGTTTCGCCCATCAAATGCAGGTCGACCGCATGGGCGCATTGGCGCCCCTCGCGAATGGCCCACACCACGAGCGATTGACCGCGCCGCATGTCCCCGCACGTGAATACTTTTTCGCGCGATGTCTTATAGGCGCGCGTATCCGCCGCCACATTGCCGCGCGCGTCGAGATCGACGCCGCTTTGTTCGAGGAGCCCTTCCTTGATCGGCGAGACGAAGCCCATGGCGAGCAGCACCAGATCAGCCTTGATCGTGAAGGCGCTGTCGGGAATCTCCTGCATCTTGCCGTCGACCCGCACGCAGCGCAGCCCCTCGACCGCGCCGCCCTCGCCGATGAACTCCTTGGTCAGCACGGAGAACTCGCGCGCCGAGCCCTCCTCATGCGAGGAGGAGGTGCGCATCTTGAGCGGCCAGTCCGGCCAGGTCAGGAGCTTATTTTCCTTCTCCGGCGGCTTGGGCATGATTTCGAGCTGCGTCACCGACAGCGCGCCATGGCGCACCGAGGTGCCGATGCAGTCCGAGCCCGTATCGCCGCCGCCGATGACGACGACATGCTTGCCGGTCGCGAAGATTGGCTCGTTGGTCGTGAGCGGCTCGCCAGCGACGCGGCGGTTCTGCTGAGCCAGGAAATCCATGGCGACATGCACGCCGCGCAGCTCGCGCCCGGGGATCGGCAGCTCGCGCGGCTGCTCGGCGCCGCCAGCGAGAATCACCGCGTCATGGCTGGCGACGAGGTCGCGGACATTCATATCGACGCCGACATTGACCCCGTAATGGAAAACGACGCCCTCGGCCTCCATCTGCGCGACGCGGCGGTCGATGAGGTGCTTTTCCATCTTGAAGTCTGGAATGCCGTAGCGCAGCAGACCGCCGGCCTTGGCGTTCTTCTCGTAGAGATGGACGTCATGGCCGGCGCGTGCGAGCTGCTGCGCAGCGGCGAGACCCGCGGGGCCCGAGCCGACGACGGCGACGCGCCGTCCCGTCTTGCGCTTCGGCGGCTCTGGGACAACCCAGCCCTGCTCGAAGCCGCGGTCGACGATCGCGCATTCGATCGTCTTGATGGTGACGGGCTGGTCCTGAAGGTTCAGCGTGCAGGAGGCCTCGCAGGGCGCGGGGCAGATGCGGCCGGTGAACTCGGGGAAGTTATTGGTGGAGTGAAGATTGGCGAGCGCGCGCTTCCACTCGCCGTGATAGACGAGGTCGTTCCAGTCGGGGATTTGATTGTTGACCGGGCAGCCATTGTGGCAGAACGGGATGCCGCAATCCATGCAGCGCGCGGCCTGGCTTTTGGTCGCCTCTTCGGAAAGCGGGATCACGAACTCGTCATAGTGACGAATGCGATCGGCCGCCGGCTTATATTTGCGGTCCTGCCGGTCGATTTCGAGAAAGCCCGTGACCTTGCCCATATCGCATCCCACCTTTCGCATCGGGCTCCGGCTGGTTGAGAGCAGCCGGATCAAGCTCGAATTCCGCCAGTCCGCCGTCTGCTCAGCCCACTGCGTGATTTCGTGAGGAGTTCTAAACGCTTTCGCTTCGGCCCCGTCAAGCGAGTAAGCCGCGCTAATTTGATGCTATGCAAGACACACGCGGAGATATACATTTTGGAAAGCGTATATCCGGAGAACCCAATGCGCGTCTCACGATGGGGAAATAGCCTTGCCGTGCGCCTGCCCGCCGACCTCGTGCGGGAGAAGGGCCTGAAGGAAGGCGACGAGGTATCAATCACCGTCGAGTCGATGATCGACGAAAAAGCCCGCGCTCGCGCCGAGGCGATCGCTGCTCTCCGGAACCTTCGCGGGATGATCCCGGCCGATTACAGGTTCAAACGCGAAGACGCATATGACGAAGAGCAATAGAAGCTTCTTCGATACGAATGTCCTTCTATATGCGGTCACGAGCCCCGGCGCCAAAGCGGATATCTCAGAGGAGTTGATAGCGCTCGGCGGCGTCGTCAGCATTCAGGTTCTGAACGAGTTCGCCGCCGTTTCTCGGCGCAAACACAATGCTTCGTGGCAGAATGTGAAGGCGAGTTTAGAATCGTTTCGAGCGACGCTCGACATCGTTCCCCTTACCCTTGAAACGCACCAGACCGGCGTCGCTCTTGCCGAGCGCTACAATTTTGCAATCTATGACGCCATGATCGTGGCGGCAGCTAAATTAGCGGGCTGCCGGACGCTCTATACGGAGGACCTGCATAATGGGCAGATCCTCGATCAACTAAAAATCGAGAACCCGTTTGTCTGATTTTAGGCTCGGGGGGCAAGCCCCCCGTCCTGTTACTCGCCTGCCGCCTTGAGCCGCCCCGGCTGCGCCTTCTTGGCCATCTCCGTCAGCGCGCGGCGGTATTCGATTGGCATCACCTTGCGGAACTTGCCGCGATAGTTCTCCCAATCGTCGAGAATCTGCCGCGCGCGGGTCGAGCCCGTGTAGCGCAGGTGCCGCTCGATGAGCTGGCGCAGGCGCTCGGCGTCGAAGCGCGTCATATCCGACATCACATCGACCTTGCCATGCGTCTCGAGATCGCCGGTCTGATGGTAATTCTCGGTCATGAGCGTCTCTTCGGCGCTCACGGGCTCGAGATCGACCATCGCGAGGTTGCAGCGGCTCGCGAAGCTCCCGTCCTCGTCGAGGACATAGGCGATGCCGCCGGACATGCCGGCCGCGAAGTTACGCCCCGTCTGGCCGAGCACGACCACGACGCCGCCGGTCATATATTCGCAGCCATGGTCGCCCGCGCCCTCGACCACCGCGACGGCGCCGGAGTTGCGCACCGCGAAGCGCTCGCCCGCGACGCCGCGGAAATAGCACTCGCCCGCGATTGCGCCGTAGAGCACCGTATTGCCGACGATGATCGAGTTCGAGGGATCGATCTTCTTGGCGTCACGCGACGGATAGACGATCAGCTTGCCGCCCGAGAGGCCCTTGCCGACATAGTCGTTCGCTTCGCCTTCGAGCTGCAGCGTCACGCCGCGCGCGAGGAAGGCGCCGAAGCTCTGCCCGGCCGTGCCGACGGCGCGGATGTTGATCGTGTCCTCCGGCAGGCCCGTGTGACCATAGATACGCGCGACCTCGCCCGAGAGCATGGCGCCCGTGGTGCGGTCGACGTTCTTGATCGAGGTCTCGATCGACACTTTCGCGCCGCGGTCGAGCGCCGGCCGCGCCTCCGCGATGAGCTTGTTGTCGAGAACCTTGTCGAGGCCGTGGTCCTGAGACTGCGAATGGCGGATCGCCGCGCCCTCGCCCTCAGGCTTGTAGAAGAGCTTCGAGAAGTCGAGGCCCTGCGCCTTCCAATGAGCGAGAGCCTTGGTCTTGTCGAGCATCTGCATCTGGCCGACGAGCTCGTCGAAGCTGCGATAGCCCATCTGCGCCATCAGCTCGCGCGCTTCTTCGGCGACAAAGAAGAAGTAGTTGATGACATGCTCCGGCTGGCCGGCGAAGCGCTTGCGCAGCACCGGGTCCTGCGTCGCGACGCCGACGGGGCAAGTGTTGAGATGGCACTTGCGCATCATGATGCAGCCCGCAGCGATGAGCGGCGCCGTCGAGAAGCCGAACTCGTCCGCGCCGAGCAGCGCGCCGATGATGACGTCGCGGCCCGTACGCAGACCGCCGTCGACCTGCACGGCGATGCGCGAACGCAGGCCGTTCAGCACCAGCGTCTGATGCGTCTCGGCGAGGCCGATCTCCCAGGGCGAACCCGCATGCTTGATGGAGGTGAGCGGCGAAGCGCCCGTGCCGCCGTCATAGCCGGAGATCGTCACATGGTCGGCGCGGCCCTTTGAGACGCCCGCCGCAACCGTGCCGACGCCAACTTCGGAGACGAGCTTCACCGAGACGCCGGCCTTCGGATTCACATTCTTCAGATCGAAGATCAGCTGCGCCAAATCTTCGATGGAATAGATGTCGTGGTGCGGCGGCGGCGAGATGAGGCCGACGCCCGGCGTCGAGTGGCGCACCTTGGCGATCACCGCATCGACCTTGTCGCCGGGCAACTGGCCGCCTTCGCCGGGCTTCGCGCCCTGCGCCATCTTGATCTGGATCATATCGGCGTTGACGAGATATTCCGTCGTCACGCCGAAGCGGCCGGACGCGACCTGCTTGATCGCGGAGCGCATGGTGTCGCCGTTCGGCATGGGCTTGAAGCGATCCGGCTCCTCGCCGCCCTCGCCCGTGTTCGACTTGCCGCCGATGCGGTTCATGGCGATGGCGAGCGTGGTGTGCGCCTCGCGCGAGATCGAGCCGAAGGACATGGCGCCGGTCGCGAATCGCTTCACGATCTCGGAAGCGGGCTCCACCTCATTGAGCGGAACCGGCTTGCGGCCGTCTTCGTCGGCGCTCTTGATGCGGAACAGGCCGCGCAGATTGAGCAGCTTCTCGTCCTGCTCGTTCAACGCCTTGGCGAAGGCGCGATACTGCTCCTGCGCATTGCCGCGCACAGCGTGCTGGAGCAGCGAGATGGTCTGGGGCGTCCAGCTATGCGCTTCGCCGCGCGTGCGGAAGGCGTAATCGCCGCCAACGTCCAGCGCGTCGCGATAGACCGGCGCGTCGCCGAAAGCGAGGCGATGGCGACGCACCGTCTCCTTGGCGATCTCGTCGAGGCCAACGCCCTCGACGCGCGTCGTCGTGCCGGTGAAGAACTCGTCGACGAAGCTCTGCGCAAGGCCCACGGCGTCGAAGATCTGCGCGCCGCAGTAGGACTGATAGGTCGAAATGCCCATCTTGGACATGACCTTCAGCAGGCCCTTGCCGACCGCCTTGATGTAGCGCTTGATCGCCGTATCCGCGTCGACGTCCGCCGGGAATTCGCCCGCCGAGGCCTCCAGCGTGTCGAAGGCGAGATAGGGATTGATCGCCTCGGCGCCGTAACCCGCGAGGCAGGCGAAGTGATGCACTTCGCGCGCTTCGCCGGTCTCGACCACGAGGCCGACCGAGGTGCGCAGGCCCTTGCGGATCAGATGATGATGCACCGCCGCCGTCGCGAGCAGCGCCGGAATCGGAATGCGGTCCGGCCCAGCCATGCGGTCGGAGAGGATGATGATGTTGTAACGGCCGGAAACGGCTTCTTCCGCGCGCTGGCACAGACGCTGTATGGCGCTGCCCATACCCGCCGCGCCCTTGCTGGAATCATAGGAAATTTCCAGCGTCTTGGTGTCGAAGCTGTCCTCCACCATGCCGATCCAGCGGATCTTTTCCAAATCCTCATTGGTGAGGATCGGCTGGCGCACTTCGAGCCGCTTCTTATTGGCCGAACCCTCGTGGTCGAGAATGTTCGGACGCGGGCCGATGAAGGAGACGAGGCTCATGACCAGCTCTTCGCGGATCGGGTCGATCGGCGGATTGGTCACCTGCGCGAAGTTCTGCTTGAAATAGGTGTAGAGCAGCTTCTCCTTGTCGGAGAGCGGCGACACCGGCGTGTCCGTGCCCATGGAGCCGATGGCCTCCTGGCCGGTGACGGCCATGGGGAACATCAGCGTGTAAAGGTCTTCCTCGGTGTAGCCGAAGGCCTGCTGGCGATCGAGCAGCGTGACGTCGGCGCGCGCCGGACGCGCCTCGACGGGCCGGAGCTCCTCGAGCTGAATCTGCGTGCGCGCCAGCCATTCCTTGTAGGGATGCGAGAGCGCGAGTTCCTTTTTGATCTCGTCGTCGGAGATGATGCGGCCTTGCTCCAGATCGACGAGCAGCATCTTGCCCGGCTGCAGGCGCCATTTGGTGACGATCTTCTCTTCCGGAATCGGCAGCACGCCCATTTCGGACGCCATCACCACGAGGCCGTCGTCGGTGACGAGATAGCGCGCCGGACGCAGGCCGTTGCGGTCGAGCGTCGCGCCGATCTGGCGTCCATCGGTGAAGGCCATGGCGGCGGGGCCGTCCCACGGCTCCATGAGCGACGCGTGATGCTCGTAGAAGGCGCGGCGGTCGTCGTCCATCAGCGGATTGCCGGCCCAGGCCTCGGGGATCAGCATCATCACTGCATGCGCCAGCGAATAGCCGCCGCGCACCAGGAATTCGAGCGCGTTGTCGAAGCAGGCGGTGTCGGACTGGCCCTCATAGGAGATCGGCCAGAGCTTGGTGATGTTATCGCCGAAGAGCGGCGAGGACACCGACGCCTGACGCGCCGCCATCCAGTTGAGGTTGCCGCGCAGCGTGTTGATCTCGCCGTTATGCGCGACGAAGCGGTAAGGATGCGCGAGGCGCCAGGACGGGAAAGTGTTGGTCGCGAAGCGCTGATGCACCAGAGCGATCGCCGAGACGAAACGCGGGTCCTTGAGGTCGCGGAAATATTCGCCGAGCTGCGAGACCAGCACCATGCCCTTATAGACGATGGTGCGCGTCGAGACCGAGACCGAATAGAATTCGCGGCCGTTCTCGAGCTTGTAAATCTCGTTGGAAGACGACTTGCGCGCGAGATAGACGCGCCGCTCGAAATCCGCTTCGTCCTTCACGTCGGGACCGCGGCCGACGAAGAGCTGCATATGATGCGGCTCGACAGCCTTCACCGCTTCGCCGAGATCGCTCGAATCGACCGGCAGATCGCGCCAGCCGAGCACGACGACGCCCTCGTCCTTCATCTGCGCATCGAGAATCTCGCGCGCCTTGGCGCGCATTTCCGGATCGCGCGGCATGAAGAACTGGCCGATGGCGTATTCGCCGGCGGCCGGAAGCTGGAAGCCGAGCTTGGCGCATTCCGCCTTGAAGAACTCGTGCGGGATCTGGACGAGAATGCCGCAGCCGTCGCCGAGCTTGGGGTCGGCGCCCACCGCGCCGCGGTGGTCGAGGTTGAGAAGGATCTGCAGGCCCATCTCGACGATGGCGTGCGACCGCTCATTGTGCATATTGGCGACGAAGCCGACGCCGCAAGCATCGTGCTCTTTCGACGGATCGTAAAGCCCCTGCGCGGCCGGCAGGGCCGGATCGCGCCCGATGGCGATCTCTTGGCCCAGGGCCTCTTGCACGGCGTTATCAACGACCTTCGTCATGGCGGCGTCTCCCCGACGCGGCGCGGCGTGTTTCTGCGGCCGGCGCCTCGTCACATTCGTTTTTCCAAAACTGCATAGAGCAAGTTCGCGGTGGATAGAAGCGCGCTTGCGCCCTCTCCAGCGCCTGCTTGCGCGCGCTTTCTTGCGCCTTCCCTTCAAGCCAGGCCGCCGCGCCTCAGGCAAGAGGCGCGCCAAACCGTCTCGATCGTCGGTCGTTCGGCCAGCGCCGACGGCTTTGACCGCAGCGCGTTGGAAAAGGGCGACTATCGAAGGGCGACGGCGCCGAAAGGTCAGCAGCACTGACATATCGACGCCCATGATTTTTGCCAGATTTATGCTCCGGTGACAAGCAACTGCCCGCCGAGACGCCGTTCTTACCGGCAATTAATGTTGCGCGTCCAAGGCTCGCCGCAATCCCGGAGAAGATGGTAAGCGTGAGGGGGCGACGGTTTAAGGAAAAGTGTGCATGTCTTCTACCTGGCCGAAATGGGGAACCCCTCTTGCGCTTGGGCTCGCGCTGGCCTTCGGGATCGGCGCCGACGCCGCGACGGCGCAGTTCTTCTTCCGCCCTTTCGCCTATAGCTGGAGCTATCAGCCGCCGCCGGACGACGAGGATTTCGGAGAGCCGCGCTTCGCCTCGCGCGGTGCCGTGGCGCGCATCCTCGCCCGCGAGGGTTTCCAGCTCGTAGGCCCGCTCGGCCGGCGCGGCGATCAGATCGTCGCCACGGGCGTCAGCCGCCGCGAGGGCGAGACGCGCTTTTTCATCGACCCGTTCGAGGGCGCGATCCTCCACGCCGTGCGGCTTGGCCCGCCGCCAGCCGCCGAGCGTCCTCGCCCGGACGATAACGGATTCGTTCCACAGCTTGGCGGCTCCCACCCGGTCGTCAAGGAGATCGGCAAAAACCGCGCGCCGGTCGACGAAGGGCGCGGGAATGGGCGTATCCTGCACGTGCCGCAGCCCGCCCCGGAGGCGCCCGCCGCCCAACAGACGCAGCGGCCTGCCAGCGGCGCGGCGCGTCCCGCGCCTGCCCCCAACGCCCCGGCCGTCGCACAACCGACTCCAAACGCGAAGCCCGCCGAAGCTCAAAAGCCGATCGAATGGGCGAAGCCGGCCGAAATCTCGAAGCCCGCCGAACCGGCCAAACCGACGGAGCCGCCCAAGGCGCCGGAGGCCGCCAAGGAGGCCCCGAAGCCGGCGGAGGCGCAAAAACCGGCTGCGGCCACGCCGCCTGAGGCGGCTCCTGCCCCAGCAAAACCGGCTCCGGCGCAAAAGCCGCTCGAAACCAAGGCGGAGGCCGTCAAGCCACCGCAGCCGGGGTCGCTCGCCGACCCCGCCAAATCTCCGACCGCAGCGGCAAAGGCGCCGGCGCCGCGCGCTGTCGCCGCGCGCTCGACCGCCGCCTCGCATCGCGCCATCGTCCCGCCGAAGGCGACCGAAGGCGCCGCCGCCGTCACCCCATCGGCGCCGACGACCGCCACGGCTCATGCGGCGCCCAGCGCCAAGACGCCACAGAAAACGCCGTAAGAGTATCGCGCCCCGGCAAAATAAAAGAGGCGCCCGAGCGGGCGCCTCTGTAGGACCGATCGACGAACGGGCTTACGCAGCCTTGGATTCGACAACCTTGGCGGTCGGAGCGCCGCCGCCGATCTCGATGCGACGCGGTTTCTGCGTCTCGGGGATTTCCCGCACCAAATCGACATGCAGCAGGCCGTTGACCAGGCTCGCGCCCGTCACGACCACATGGTCGGCGAGCTGGAACCGTCGCTCGAATGCGCGGGCGGCGATCCCTTGATGCAGCATCTCACGACCCTGGGCGGGCGGAGTCTGATCCTTGGAGCCTTTGATCGACAGCGTATTTTCCTTGGTCTCGATCGTCAGCTCCTCGCGGGAGAAGCCGGCGACCGCCAGCGTGACGCGGTAGGCGTTCTCGCCGGTGCGCTCGATATTATAAGGCGGATAGGTCGACGCGCCGTCGACGCCGCCGCCCTGGTCGAGAAGATTGAAGAGACGATCGAAGCCCACGGTCTGGCGATAGAGGGGCGAAAGATCGAAGTGACGCATGACATATCCTCCGTATGAAGCGACATGCGGCGCGCTGCGTATCGCGCCGCGCCTATTCGCGCGTCCAGTGCGGCCCGCGCTGAATTCGATTTGGGAAGCGGCTCGAGGGAGTTCAAGGGCCGGCTTTTTGTTGCTGGCCGAAAATAGGGTTGCCGAAAAGACACAGTTGAAGCAAATACGACTCTTATATGACCTAAGTCGCTAGCTAAGCCACGAACGCCTTAGCATAAATCCGCGACATGCGGATTCGAGGCCACATTTCCCGCGCGAATAGGAGCGGCGTCGTCATTGCCGGCTGGGCGCGTCACGCGCTCGCGCTGGCGATGACGCTGTTCCTTGTCGTGCAGGCTGGCTCCCCGCAGTGGATGCGCGGCGGCTCCGGGCACGGCTCGGCAATGGCCGCTGCGGAGTGCCAGCGTCCCGGCGTCGCGCTGGGCGCGGGCGCGCCGCATCTGCCGGGGACAAGCGCTGACCATGATTGCAGCGCGTGTCTGGCCTGCGTCTTTTCAGCGATCGACGCGCGCCCGTCCGTTCAAGTCGCGCCCGCCATTACGAGCCGGCTCGTCTTCTTCTTGCCCAGCGGCGTTGCGACGCCTCACGCGCGGCGGCGAGCAGCCCATCCCGCGCGCGCGCCGCCGCTTTTCTCCTGACGGAACCAGCCAACGCGAATCCAGTCTAACCGCCGTCGTTCGGCGGATCAGGAGAAATTTGTCCCATGTCACGTCTTGTCTTGGCGCGCGGCGCATCCGCCGGCGCGATCGCTCTTGCCTTGTTCGGCTACGCCCAAGCGCAAACGCCCCTACCCGCAATTACGGTTGGCGCGGCCAGTCGCGGCGCCGCCACCGCCGCGCCGCGGCCCAACACGGTTGTCGCCCAGCCCGACAAGCTGCAAGACGCGACCGTCATCGGACCGCGCGAGATCGCCAATGAGCTGCCGGCGGCCGCCGACACAGCGCAGCTCCTCCAAAATGCGCCGGGCGTGAATTGGTACGAGGCGGGCGGTGTCTCCCGATTGCCGGTCATTCACGGCATGGCCGACGATCGGCTGAAGATCCTCGTTGGCGGCGTCGAGGCGACCTCGGCCTGCGCCAACCATATGAATCCGCCGCTCTCTTATATCGATCCGAATAACGTCCAGAATATTGAAGTGCACTCCGGCGTCATGCCGGTGAGCAAGGGCGGCGATTCGATCGGCGGCTCCATTCTCGTGACGCCGCGGCAGCCCGCCTTCGCGCCAAGCGCCGCCGCCGCCCCGGCGGTCGTGGAGCCCACGGGTCCGTTCCTGCTCGGCTCGCTTTATCCGCCCTTTTTGCCCTTCCGCGGCCAAGGCCTGCGCTTCGGCGCCCAGAACGAAATCCTCGCCACCGGCGCCATCTCGGCCTTCTTCCGCACCAACAACAATGGCATCACCGTCTCGGGCACGGCGAATGTCGCCAACGAGAATTGGAGCGTGCTCTACAACGGCGCCTGGTCGCGCGCGACGGATTATCATCAGGGCGGCGACGGCAGGAAGGTGCTGTCGACCAACTTCATCTCCGAGCAGCATTCGGTCACGGCGGCCTATCAGAACAACGGGCACCTGTTCTCGTTGCGCGGCGCCATAGAGAATATTCCCTATCAGGGCTTCCCCAATCAGCGCATGGATATGACCGGCAACCGCGCCTATACGGCGGACGCCAAATATCAGGGCGCCTATGATTGGGGCACGGTCGACGCGCGCGCCTTCTATCACTATGTCTCGCATACGATGGGCTTCCTGCAGGACAAGCAGCCGTCGAACATGCCGATGAACACCATCGGCAAGGATTTCGGCTATTCGATCAAGACGGAAATCCCCTTCACGCAACTTTCCGGCCGCGACCTTCTGAGGCTCGGCAGCGAATATCACGGCTTCCGGCTGAACGATTGGTGGGAGCCCATCTACCGTTCGATGATGATGGGCCCCTTCACCTTCTGGAACATCAACAACGGCGATCGCAATCGCGTCGGTCATTTCGCGGAATGGGAAGCCAATTGGACGCCGCAATGGTCCACCCTGCTGGGCGTGCGAAACGACGTCGTGTGGATGGATACGGGCAATGTCTCGCCCTACGACCCGCGCGCGAGAATTCCGATGGGCATGATGATGGGCATGCCCATGTATATGAATAACCCGGACGCCATCACGGCCGGCATTTTCAACAGCCGCAACCGTTCGCGCACGGATGTGAACTTCGACATGGTGGCGAAGGCGCGCTACCAGCGCGACGAAGTGAGCGCCTACGAGGTGGGCTATTCGCGCAAGACGCGCTCGCCGAGCCTCTATGAACGCTATGCCTGGCCGGTGGCGATGGGGACCACCATGAACAATTGGTTCGGCGACCTCAACGGCTATACCGGCAATATGGACCTCAAGCCCGAGGTCGCTCATACGTTCGGCGTCACCGCCGAATGGAAGGACCCGAGAGGCAATTGGGAAGCGCGCGCCAATCCCTATTACACCTATATCGAGAACTTCATCACCGCCGAGCGCTACGGCAACACGACCGGCCCTGCGGGTCTCGTCTTCCCGGTCCTGCAATTCCGCAATCACAAGGCCCAGATTTATGGTTTCGACATCTCGGGCCGCGTGAAATTGTGGGAGACGCCGGAATATGGGCAGTTCTTCGCGTCCGGAAATATCAACTACGTCTTCGGCCGTGACTTTGAAATGCCCGATTACACGGCCTGCGGCCTCTCGGGCTTCAATTGCTATATGCTGGCAAGGAATGCACGCAAGGGCGACGGCCTCTATCACATCATGCCGCTCAACGCGCGCGGCGCCATCGAGCATCGACTCGGCGGCTGGTCGAACGTCGTCGAGCTGCAACTCGTCGACAGCAAGACGCATGTCTCCGTTGCGCGCAATGAGCTGAAGACCGGCGGCTATGCTCTGCTCAATCTGCGCACTGCCTATGAGTGGGGCAATGTGCGTTTCGACCTCGGGTTAGAGAATGTCTTCGACCAGAAATATTTTTCGCCGCTCGGCGGAAGCTATTTCACTTTGGCCAAGGTCACGAACAACCCGGGCAATTACGGGCCCGTGCCCGGCATGGGCCGCAATTTCGTGGCCGGGATGACGGTGAAGTTCTGAGAGCAGGGGCGGCGCGAAAGCGCCGCCCCGATTTTGTTGGCGCGGCTACGAAGCGGCTTGAGGCGCGATCCCCAAACCTCAGCGTTTGACGCAGATACAGAAGCCCCTCATGCTACGGCTGCTGCGACGCAAAAGCGTTGCTCAGTTCGTTGACAAACCTCCGAGGCGGCCTCGTCCTTCGAGACGCGAGCGTCGCTCGCTCCTCAGGATGAGGCCTAAGTGTTTGGCGAAGTTGCAGAAGCTCCTCATGCTGTGAGGAGCCTGCGCAGCAGGCGTCTCGAAGCACGAGGGGCGTCACCGCCACTTTGTCGGCAATCTGAGCGGCGCGAAAGCGTCGCCCTTTCGTTACGGAAGCGGCCAATGATATTCCGGATTGCGTTCCTTCTTATTTTTGGCTGCGCCGCCACTTTTGCCCGCGCGGAGCTCCTTGGCATGCAGGTCGAACGCTCGGTGACAGAGGCGGAGATGAAAGCCTCCTTGCGGGAGGTCGCGCTCGTCGACGAAAAAGGCGCCCCGCTCGATCTGCGCGCGCTCATGGCGAATGGCAAACCGACGCTTGTTTCCCTTTGGGCCTATTGTTGTCCCAATTGCCTCGGGGAGGTCTCCGGCTACAAGGCAATTGCCAAAGCCTGTCCGCAACGCTGGAACATCGTCGTCGTTTCGGCGATCGCAAAAGACTTCCCCAAGGACCTCGCGAAGTTCAAGAGCTACGGCCTGCCCTGGCAAATCTACCGCGTCGGCGATTTAAGCAAAACCGACCTCGCCAAGGCGAAGGCCGCGCGCGCCTTCTATGGCGAGACCAAGGGGGGCGGCGTGGCGACGCCGCTGCATTATTTCCTCGACGCCTCCGGCGCCGTCTCCGCCATTGTGACAGGCAAGATGAACTTTGCGGAGCCTGACCGGCTCGCGGCGCTCTGCTCGATGTGACAGCTTTCCGCCTGTTCCGGCGCCGCGCGAAAATGCACTATGGTCGCGCGGTTGGATTCGGGCCGCCATCGCCACGGAGGACACATGCTCGAGCTGGTCGCGACGTCAGATAATCCCATTCCCGACGGCGCCATCGTTCAGCAGTTGAAGGCCTATGATGGCAGACGCCTGCGCGCCGCGATCTTCCCCTGCCCGACGACGGCGCGCGGCACGGTCGCCGTTTTCCAGGGGCACAATGAGTTCATCGAGAAATATTTCGAGACGATAGAGAATCTGCGCAAGCGCGGATTCGACGTCGTCGCGCTGGATTGGCGCGGACAGGCGGGCTCGGAACGCGAACTTGCCGATCCGCGCAAAGGCCATGTCGATGATTTCTCGCAGTATCAGCGCGACCTCGACGTCTTTGTCGCGCAAGTGCTGAGACCCCGGCCGCAGCCCTGGTTCGCGCTCGCCCATTCGATGGGCGGCGCCATCATGCTCGATCTGGCGCATTCCTCCCGCCCGCCTTTCGAGCGCATGGCGCTCATCGCGCCAATGGTCGACCTCGCCAATCTGGCTTTCCCGCGCGGCGCGCGATGGCTCGCCGATACGCTCGATATGCTGGGCCTCGGCGGCCAGTTCATCCCTTTCGGCGGCGGGCGCAACTATCTCGAATTAGCCTTCGAGGGAAACAAGCTCACGACCGATCCAGTCCGCTTCGCCCGCAATGCGCGCATTATCGCGGCGGCGCCGCAGCTCGTCATCGGCGATCCGACGATCGGCTGGGTCAACGCCGCCTTCCGCCTGATGAAGCGTTTCGAGGCGCCGGAATTCGCGCGCGCCATTCGCACGCCGACGCTGATTTTCGAAGCCGGCCGAGAGAAGATCGTGTCGAACGCCGCCATGGAGCGTTTCACGCAAAATCTCGACACGGGCGCGCTGCTCACCATCGCAGGCGCCAAGCATGAGATTTTGATGGAGCGCGATGAGTTGCGCGGGCAGTTCTGGCGGGCGTTCGATGCGTTTATTCCGGGGTCGGGAGCCATCTGACACCATTTGCGTTCGAACAGCTCGCATCGGACGCGTGTCATTCCCGGCGGGCTGAAAGCCCGACCGGGAATCCAGAGCCACAACAGCGCTGGTTTTGCGCAGAACCCGTCATTGCGAGCGAAGCGAAGCAATCCAGGGCAGCGATGCGGCCCTGGACTGCTTCGTCGGCTCCGCCTCCTCGCAATGACGGCGGTGATTCCATGGGGGTCCAAACGGCGCGCGCGGCGGGGATGGCGCCGAACCAATCGAGCGGAACTCGTTTGATTTTTGTGATGTCCCGCGCCGCGTCGACAACGCTTACGATGTGAGGCGCCTCCAAAGCGCGCGCCTACTGACCAAGCAACCTCATCGCCGCCTCGTGCAGCGCCTTGTCTCCCGCGGCCACAATCGCGCCGCCTTTGGCCGGATCGCCGCCGTCCCATGTCGTGACGACGCCCCCCGCCCCTTCGACGATAGGGATCAGCGCGACAATGTCATAAGAATTGAGGCCCGCTTCGATCACGAGGTCGACATGGCCGGCGGCGAGCGCGCAATAGGCGTAGCAATCGCCGCCATAGCGCGAGAGGCGCACTTGCGATTCCACGCGGTGGAATTTATCGCGCAGCGCCGGCTCGATGAGCAGCGGCGAGGTTGTCATCAACGTCGCCTGGGCGAGCGTGGGGCACGGGCGCACGACAAGCTTGCGCCGCTCCTCCGCAGCCTTGCCATGGCGGGACGGCCCCCGCCAGAAGGCGGCCTCGCCGTCGCCATGGAAACGCTCGCGCGTGAAGGGCTGATGCATCAGGCCATAGCAGGGGCGCCCGCGATGCGAGAGGCCGATGAGCGTGCCCCATGTCGGAAAGCCGGAGATGAAGCTCTTCGTTCCGTCGATCGGATCGAGCACCCAGACATATTCGGCGTCCTGATTCCTCGAGCCGAATTCTTCGCCGATGATTCCGTGGCTCGGAAAGGTCCGCTCGATCAGCCGCCGCATCGCGATCTCGGCGGCGCGATCCGCCTCCGTCACCGGATCGAACGCCCCGCCATGCGCCTTATCGTCCGCGGCTATCGCCGTGCGAAAGAACGGCATGACGGCCTCGCCGGAAACATCGGCGAGCTCCTCTACGAATTTTTCGAAATCGACGACTGTCATAGATGCTCCAGCGATGAAGGGCCGCGTTTATTCTGCGGCCATCCTGCGCGGGCCGCCAAAGGATTCGCCGAGTTCGACATCTTGAGCAAGCCCGGCGACGACCTCTGCAAGATCGGCGGCGACCGCCGCAAAGCGGTCGTTCTTTTCCAGGGTCGCTTCATTCATGTAAAGCCCGCGCGAGACTTCGATCTGCAGCGCGTGCCAGCCGGCGCGCGGGCGGCCGAAATGCTCGGTGATGAAACCGCCGGCATAGGGGCGGTTGCGTTGGACATTGTAGCCCCGCGCGCAAAGCCGCGCCTCGACGCCGTCGACGACGCTCGGCGCAACGCTCGCGCCATAACGATCGCCGATGACGAAATCGACCCGCTTCTTTTCCGCGCCGGCGAGCGGCGACGCGCCGCGCGCGCCGGAGGATGGCATGGAGTGGCAATCGACGACGATGGCGACGCCGAAGCGGCGGGCGGCGCGCTCCACCAGCGCGCGCAGCTCCGCGTGATAGGGTTTATAGAGCGCCTCGATCCGCCGCAGGCCTTCGTCGAGCGATATGCGGCCAGCGTAGATTTCCCGGGCGTCGGCCGCCACCCGCGGAACGGTGCCGAGTCCCGCCGCGACCCTGAGCGAGCGCGTGTTGGCGAATTGCGGCAAAGGCCCCTCGAACAGCTTCGGGTCGAGTTCATAGGGCTCGCGGTTGAGATCGAGATAGGCGCGCGGAAACAGCGCGCGCAGCATCGGAGCCCCGACCGACCGCGCCGACTGGAATAATTCGTCGACATAGGCGTCTTCAGAACGGCGCAAGGAGAGGGCGTCGAGTCTTGCGGCGTCGAGGAAGCGCTGAGGATAGACCCGCCCGGAATGGGGAGAGGAGAAAACGAGCGGCGACAGGAGTTCGTCCGGCTCGATCACCTGGAAAGGCGGCGACAGCTCGGGGTCGAGAGGCGACTCTTCGCGCGCGCCCTCGTCCCCTTGTGCTAAGTTTCGGCCATCCATCGAATCGTCCCGGCCCGCTCCGACCCGCCTGGCGCGCCGCCATGGCGCGCCGCAAGCTTTGAAAGGTTCTATCGTCCAGCCTTCTAAGTTACCCTCACGCGGCCGGGTTTTCACCCGATATTTACAGGCTGGGGTTCATATGGAAAAAACCCCCTCGAGAGGACTGAGATGAACGAGAGCCCGACGGCGAAGATCCTGCTCGCCGAAGACGACAACGACATGCGTCGCTTCCTGGTGAAGGCGCTACAGCAGGCGGGTTTTTCGGTGACCTCCTTCGATAATGGGCTCTCCGCCTATGACCAGCTCCGGGTCGAGCCTTTCGAGCTGCTGCTGACCGACATCGTCATGCCGGAAATGGACGGGATCGAGCTCGCCCGCCGCGCGACGGAACTCGACCCCGACATAAAGGTCATGTTCATCACCGGCTTCGCCGCCGTCGCGCTGAACCCCGACAATCAAGCCCCCCGGCAGGCGAAGATTCTCTCCAAGCCCTTCCATCTGCGCGACCTCGTGACCGAGGTTCAGCGGATGCTCGCCGCCTGACGCGCGGACTCCTCGGCCGTCATCTCGCGAAAAGAGCTTCATAGACCCGGCGCGACAAAGATGGCGGCCGGTAGACCATGATTCCGGCGATCTCCAGCGTCTGCTCCTCGAAAGGAACATGCGCGGGCCCCTCCATCAAGGTGAGATCGCCGGGAAGCCCCATCAACGCCGCTTCCGATTCCGGCATGTCGAACACGACGCTTTCGCCCGCTGGAAGCGCTTGCGCGACGTAATGGAGAATAATCAGATTCTCCACAGCCTCGCGCGCGAGCGATTGGGCGTTTTTGCGGATCATTCGATCTCCCGCCCTAATCGCATAGCAGCCGCTTTGTTCGGTCGAGCGCAGAAGAGCGGCGACGAGGCGGCCGCGAATATTCCATTGGCATCCGCCGCCCCGGGCGATCTCAACGAATGCCCCCTCGAACACGGTTGCGCTGCGTTGCAGGCGGGAGACCGGCCCCGAAATCGACGCCTGCGTCGCATCGGCGTAGCAAAAGCGCATGTTGAGCGCCGCTCCCCGCGGCGTCGGGATCGGCTCACGCAGACGCTCGGCGACCGCTTGCGCAACGCGGCCGAAAGAAGCGGCGTCGAGATGCTTGTGGTCGACAAACTGACTCGCATCGATATGGCCGAGTATGTCGGAGAGAAAGAGGCAGGCTGCGCCCCGCTTTTCCGCCGCAGTCCTGTAGATATTATCGAGGAACAACGATCCTTCGGCCTCGCCCTGCCCTTCGTGCGGCCGCAGACAAAGGCAAAGGAACAAAACCGCGATCCGTTCGCGCGCGCAGAAGGTCAGGACGTCGGTGAGCGTATCGGCGATGATCCGGGGATCGAGGCTCTCGCCCGCCAGCCAAACAGTGTCGTTCAGCGTATATTCGAAAATGATCGCGTCAGGCCTCGGATCGCCGTCCCGCGCCATTTTGAGCAGGCGCAGGAGCCCGAAAAGCGAGCCGACCGCCCCGAGGAACTTGTTGTCGAAAACATGCTCGGGCGCAATCTTCGCCAGCTCCGCCGCCCAGCCGTGCTTCGGACTGGAATTGGAGCCGCCGAGAATCATGATTCGCAAGGTCTAGCCTCCGTGCGCTGGCCATGTCCGACGCACTCTTTATGGTGAAGCGTCGAGGCCCGCCAGACTTGAGTCAGAAGGGCTTCTCGGATAGAGGACATCGAAACCAGGGATTGGCCGGGAATCGTCGCGATCTTCTCCCGGATGCCGCCGACAACGCTTCCTGATAGCCAGCCAGAACGCCCCAAATATGCATTTTATTATTGACGCCGACACCGGTGATCAGATCGTAGGTTGGCTCGCGCCGGATAATCCGTCGGAGATACCGAAATTCATTATTTCGATCCCCGGACGCGACGACATCGAGATCTCGGCAAATCTGCTCAGAGCCGACATTCGCGACTTCGGCCTCCATTCGACGGGTCAATGCGGCTTCTCCATCGGCCCGGATATCGTGCCCGACCTCGCGCATCTGCCCGAGGTCGAGATCATCGAAGGCGACAACCATCTGCCGATCTACCGGCGATTTCAGCCGGACCACGTCGAGCGCAAAATATTCCTGTTCGACTGCACGCTTATTCCCCAGCGCCGCATCCTGCAGGAAATCAACAATCGATTCAGCCTCAGCTACTTCAACTCCGAGCGCAACGGTCTCGAAACGACCATCGCGCTCATCGCCAACCCTTTCTGCAAGTCCATTTTCATCTCGGGTCGATCCCTGCTGCTGCGCTACAACGACCTTCTGAAAGAAAAGGGCTATCTGCGGATGGCCCTTTTGCGCGAGCCGCATGAGGAGCTGGCGGAGCGGCTTTATTTCCTGAACTTCCTCGTCAAGGAGGGAAGCGCCGACTCCTCCTTCGCGGGCTATACGACCGGCGTGAAGTCCCTCCTCGAATTCGCCGCCAACCTGCCCTTCAACGATCAGAAGGCCCTGACCAGCGCGTTTCGTGGCACGACCGAGCAACAACGCCGCGAGCTCATGAGCCCGATGACCAAAGTCTTTGGCTGCGACGTCGATGAAATGCCCAAGAACGCCAATGTTTCCCGAGCGCTCGACGCCCTGGCGGACTTCGACGTCGTCGGCACGCGCGAGCGCTTCCCGCTTTTCAAGGATCTCGTGACAGCCGCCGCCGGGGCGAACATTTTCGGGGACGAAGAGCCCGTCTTTTTCCAGAGCGTGAAGACTTTGGCCGAATCTCTCGCAAAGATCGGCATCGTGAACGACCTTCTCGCCGACGATCTCGCCCTCTTTAAATATGTCGACGAAGCGATTGGCGAGAGCCTGAGCGACCCCGACATGCTCATGCAAGGCGGGAGCTAGGTTGAGCCGCCGCTTTTTTGCCCGGAAACCTTGCCGACGACCAAGCATTGCGCTATGAGCGCACCAAATCGTCAGCTTCGACCGGCCGCCCCGCGCCGACAGGCGTCTCGGGGTCGTGACCGTTTCAAATCGCAGGAAGGACGCGTTCGATGAAAAACGAAATCCACCCCGACTATCACACCATCAAGGTGGTGATGACCGACGGCAGCGAATATCTGACGCGCTCGACCTGGGGCAAGGAAGGGGACACGATGAACCTCGACATCGATCCCAAGACCCATCCGGCCTGGACCGGCGGCTCGGCCCAGCTCCTCGACCGCGGCGGCCGTCTCTCCCGCTTCAACTCGCGCTTCGGCGGCCTGAGCTTCGGCAAGAAGTAAGCTTCTGCCTGCGTCTCTTTAGACAGATCAAACGCCGGAGCGCCCTGCCGCTCCGGCGTTTCTCGTTTCAGCACCAGAAATAGGAAACGGCGGGACTTCCGTCCCGCCGCCGGAATTTCGACAAACCTACCGAGTCGGCCTCGTCCTTCGAGACGCGAGCTTCGCTCGCGCCTCAGGATGAGGCCTAAGTGTTTGGCCTAGATGCAGAAGCCCCTCATGCTGAGGAGGCTGCGCAGCAGCCGTCTCGAAGCGCGAGGGGCGTCGACCCCACGTCGACCTGGCGGCCGAGAGGAAGCCGGCTTCTCTATTGGGCGAAAGCGTCGCGCAGCTTGGCCAGTTGCTCCTGGACCGGGCTCGGCGCGGGCGTCGCATTGGCGGGCGCAGCCTCGGGGCCGGCGTAAATCAACTGATCGAGGTGGATGATCCGGGCCTGCAGGCGCAGCGAATGCAGCGCGAGGTCGCGCAGACGCTGCGGGAGGCGCTGGAAGACATCCGGCGCCGACGCCAGCTCCTGCTGGTGCAGCTTGACGCGATGCCGGTCGCTTGCCGCCTGGCTGCGGGTGAGTTCGCCTTGGTTCACCGCGCGCTGCAAGAGGAGCCAGGAGGCGATCTGCATCAAACGGGTCGTCAGCCGCATGCTTTCGGCGGCATAGGCCAGCGCTTCTGTGCGCGGCAGCTCTTTCGCTTCGTCGCGGCCCGCGCCGTCGAGATAGGCCGCCGCCTCTTCCACGAGACCCATGCCTTCTCTGAACATCATGCCGAAAGCTTCGGAGCCCGCGAGCTTTTCGACGAAGGATACGGGCTGATTCTGCTCACCCCGGCTGTCACTTACACGACCCATGATACGCTCACGCCCATGCCGGTCTTCGAGCCCCGGCGAAATTCGATATATGGGACCTTAGCTCAATTGACAGAGACGCGCTTGCTTAAGCGTTTTTTAACCTTAACAGTGACACCTATTCCACGGCGATAAAAAGCGCCCCGGCGCTACGCCGGATTCACCATAGGCAAAGCTCGTTCGACGCGAGAGGGCCTTCGATAAATCAATCACTTGCAATGAGTAACGCCCATTCTCTCCACAACAATTGATAGACTTTTGGGAGAGAATGCGCTCCAGCTTTTATAAATCCGCGCACGTCCTCATCGCTCGCATGATTGCGAACGGAGAACGCGCTAGCGCATGAAAAACGCGGTGGCGTCGAGCTTTTCGTGCTGCGCCTTTTCGGCGCGCGGGAGCTGCAAAGCGCCAAAGCAGAGGGCGAGAAGAACGACCGTTCGGAGAAATTGGCCGGCGTCGATACGCGTATATTTCGGCGTCGCTTTCGGCTGGCGAAAAGCCGGGGGCTGGCTACGGAGCGCGGAACGATAGAGCGCAATCATGGCCTGAGGCCGATCGTGACGCGCCATTCCGAAATCGACGTCCATGTTCGCCATCGGCGATGCTCCGTTCAAACGCGATTATGTAAAGAATTTGACCAAAATGCTTAACACACGGTTAAGACCCTGCCAGCCCCCATGCTAATCCCTCGCAAAT
The DNA here is from genome assembly GCF_030063565.1 of Methylocystis sp. JR02. Classification (NCBI taxonomy): domain Bacteria; kingdom Pseudomonadati; phylum Pseudomonadota; class Alphaproteobacteria; order Hyphomicrobiales; family Methylocystaceae; genus Methylocystis; species Methylocystis sp. JR02. The sequence continues at coordinate 1,200,936 of NZ_JASIRC010000001.1, forward strand.
GCTTGACGTATGGACCAGCGAAAGGCATGTCGTGGCTCCCCCCTGCGCGCCCCGAGGCTTCTTCCGATGATTCGCTCCGCTTTGATGAATGTGATGACCGCCGCCGCCATCAAGGCCGGCCGCGGCCTGAAGCGAGATTTCGGCGAAGTCGAAAATCTCCAGGTGTCGGTGAAGGGACCGGGGGACTTCGTTTCCGCCGCTGACAAGCGGGCGGAGAAGACCCTTTTCGAGGAGCTGTCCAAGGCCCGCCCCGGCTATGGCTTCATCATGGAGGAAGGCGGGACGGTCGAAGGCTCGGACAAGAGCCACACCTGGCACATCGATCCGCTCGACGGCACGTCGAACTTCCTGCACGGCGTCCCCGTCTTCGCCGTCTCGGTGGCGCTGGAGCGCGACGGGCAGCTCGTCGCCGGGCTGGTCTATAATCCCGCGACGGACGAGATGTTTGTCGCCGAAAAGGGCCAGGGCGCCTATTTCAACAATCGGCGCATGCGCGTCGCCGCGCGCCGGTCTTTGGCGGAGTCGATGGTCGCCTGCGGAATCCCGCCCCTCGCCCGTGCGCGCGACCATGAATCCTTCAAGAAGGAGCTTGCGGCCGGCATGGCCAAGATCGGCAATATCCGCCGCATGGGCGCCGCCGCCATGGATCTCGCCAATGTCGCCTGCGGCCGTTTCGACGGCTATTGGGAGCGCGGCATCAATTCCTGGGATGTCGCGGCGGGCATTGTGCTCGTGCGCGAGGCTGGCGGCTTCGTGAGCGACCTCTCGGGCGGGTCCGACATGCTGACCAAGGGAGAAATCTGCGTCGGCAACGAGGCGATCCACCGCCAGCTTCTCGACGTGATGAGGAAGGCTTGAGCGCCAGCCCGGGCCCGGACGCGGCGGCCTGCGCGCCGCCCGCGACGCGCCTGCGCCGTCGCGAGGACGCCGATCTGGCTGAGATGCTCGATCTTTGGGTCGCCTCCTGGCGGGCGGCCTATCCGGAGATCGATTTCGACGCCCGCCGGGATTGGCTGACGCAGCAAATCGCAGCGCTGGAGGCGAAGGGCGCCGCCACCCTCTGCATTTTCGACGGGAGCGGGGAGCGGCTTGCGGGATTTGTCGTGATCGACCCCGAAACCGGCTGGCTCGACCAGATTTGCGTTGGTCCCGCCTATCAGGGCGACGGCTATGCGGACGCGCTGATGGCGGCCGCCCGCGCGCTGTCGCAGGGCGTCATACGTCTCGACGTCAATGCGGACAATATGCGCGCGATCCGTTTCTACGAGCGCCGCGGCTTCGCCGAGATCGGCCGTGGCGCCAACACGCTCTCGGGCCGCAAAACGATCATGATGGAGTGGCGGGCCGCGGAATAGGCCCGCGACCACGGCCCTTTCATCCGATCCTAAGCGAGTCACACATCTCTGGGGCCGTCATGGCCGGGCTTGTCCCGGCCACCCACGCCGACGGGCGCAGCTCGCTATTGATAAATCAGGCGGGGCTTCGCAGCGCTCGACGTAAGCCCAGCATTTGCTGTCATTGCGCGGCGTGGATGGCCGGGACAAGCCCGGCCATGACGAGCGCGGCGACATGAAGTTATATGATGCCGTAGCATCCGATCAGGGAGCGTCCTCGTCGGGGATCGCCGCCTCTTCGCCCAGATGCGCGATGCGGATCATGTTCGTCGCGCCAGGAGAGCCGAAAGGCATGCCGGCGACGATGATGACGCGGTCGCCGTCCTCGCCGAAACCCTCGCCCTTGGAATATTCGCAGGCGCGCTTCACCATATCCTCGATGTCCGTGGCGTCGCGCGTCTCGAGCGCGTGAACGCCCCAGACCAGCGCCAGCCGCCGCGCGGTGTCGCGCTTCGGCGTCAAGGCCAGGATCGGCGACTGCGGGCGTTCGCGGGCGATGCGCAGGGCTGTCGTGCCCGACGACGTCCAGGCGCATATCGCCTTCGAGTGCAGCGTCTGCGCGACGTCGCGCGCCGCCACGGCAATGGCGTCGGCATAGGTCGGATTGGCCAGCTCGCCGCGCTGAGCGTTGATGATCGAGCGGAACACCGCATCCGTCTCGACCTCTTCCGCGATGCGGCTCATGGTTGCGACGGCGTCCTGCGGATATTGGCCGGCGGCGCTCTCCGCCGAAAGCATCACGGCGTCGGCGCCCTCGAAGACGGCCGTCGCCACGTCCGAGACCTCGGCGCGGGTCGGCAGCGGCGAAAGGATCATCGACTCCAGCATCTGAGTCGCGATGACGACCGGCTTGCCGAGCCGGCGCGCCGATCGATTGATGCGCTTTTGCAGGCCGGGCACGCGTTCGAGCGGCACTTCGACGCCAAGATCGCCGCGCGCCACCATCAGCGCGTCGGAGACCTCGATCACCTCGTCGAGACGGTGAATGGCCTGCGGCTTCTCGATCTTGGCCATCACCAGGGCGCGTCCCTTGGTGATCCGCTTCACCTCGACCACGTCCTCGGCCCGCTGGACGAAGGAGATGGCGACCCAATCGATGCCCTGCTCCAGCGCCGCGTCAAGATCGGCGCGGTCCTTGGTGGTCATCGAGGTGATCGGGATTTCGGTATCGGGCAGGCTCACGCCCTTGCGGTTGGAGAGCCGGCCGGCGACGTCGACAACGGCGTGGGCGCGGTCCGGCGCAGCCTCGACCACATGCATCCGCACGCGGCCGTCGTCGATCAGCACGGTGTCGCCCACTTTGAGCGCCGCGAGGATTTCAGGATGCGGCAGCCGCACGCGCGTGACGTCGCCGGGGGTGGGGTCGGAGTCGAGGATGAAGACGTCGCCCTTGCGCAGATGGACGGAGCCCTCCTCGAAGGCGCCGATGCGCAGCTTCGGGCCCTGGAGATCGACCAGAATGCCGATCGCCTGCGACATCTCCGCCTCGATCTCGCGGATGACGCGGACGTAATTGGCGAGAGCCGCATGGTCGGTGTGGCTCATATTGATGCGGAATACGTCGGCGCCCGCGCGCACGAGACCGGCGATGACCGCCTTGTCGACCGTCGCCGGTCCGAGCGTCGCGATGATCTTGGTCCGCCTGAGCCTTCTCATTTTCGTTCCTGAATCCTTTTGTCGTGTCCGCTATAGCGCGGCTCTATGTCATTGGGCGGACGGCGCGGCGTTTGGATCGGTGAGCTGCACCGTCCAGCTTTTGGCGTCTCGTCCGGTGTCGATCTCGAAGAAACCCGTCCGCTCGAAACCTCGTGCGAAGCAATCCTCGCGTCCGTCGATTCGGAATTCGCGGTCGCGGGTGCACATGAAGGCCTTGCCCTTCCACTCGCCGCCGCGCTCGTCCATCGCATAGACATAGTAAAATTGCGCGGCGAGTGGCCCGCGCAGCAGCGTCTCGCAGATGGTGGGCCTCAGGTTCCACCAGCCTTCCGAAAGCCAGTTTTTCCCGTCCGTATAGGCAATTGCGACGCTCACCCTGACATTCGTGTTGTTGCACAGGCGAAAATCGGCGCGCGCCGGCGCCGTCTGGGCCAGGCCCATTGCAACAACGGGGAGCAGCAGGCGTCTCATCATCGTCGGGGCTGAACCGGAGAGGTTGGCGCATGACGGCTATCAAGCGCCGTCTTTGGCGAACAGGCAAACCACGCGCGGCAGGCTTTGGCAACCCCGTTCGGCGTCGAAACGCCCGGACGACCAGACGGGACCGCTCTGGTTTCCCGACGGCGCCCCGTTCTCGCCCTGCCCTGGCCTGCGCGCGGCTCCCGAGACGCTGATTGGCTTCGCCAGAGGAGTGGCGCGCGCGAATGCAGAGATTGGCGCGAGACGATCGGGGCTCTCGGCGCGCGGCGCGCTGATCGCCGGAACAAAGCCTCTCGCCTCTTGTTTCCGTCGCACGCGAGACCCAACGGCAGGAGGCGCGCGATGGAAAACAAAGAAGTCATTCAGACGCTCAACAATCTCGTCGAGATCAGCCGCGACGGGGAGAAAGGCTTTCTCACCGCGGCCGAGCAAGCGCGCGACCCTCAGCTCAAAACCGTCTTCCAGAGCGCGGCCCAACGCTGCGCGACCGGCGCGCGCGAGCTCGAGTCGGAGATCGCGCAGCTCGGTGGCACGCCGGCGCAGTCGAGCTCCATCACGGGCGCGCTGCATCGACTCTGGACCAATCTCAAATCCTTCGTCACCGCGCGGAGTGACAAAGCCATACTGGAAGAGGTCGAGCGCGGCGAAGACGTCGCCAAATCTGCGTATGAGATCGCCGTCGCCAAGCCGCTTCCGCCGCGCGTGCACGCGATCATCGATCGGCAATATCGCGGCGTGCGGGAAAACCACGACCGCGTGCGCGATCTGCGCGATCGCGCCGCCTGATCCTCATTTCGCGTCCCGCAAAAGCTCTGCCGCGCGCGGCGCGAAATAGGTGAGCACGCCAGCCGCGCCCGCGCGCTTGAAAGCGAGCAGGCTCTCCATCATCGCGCGCTCCTCGTCGAGCCAGCCGTTTTGGCCGGCGGCCATGATCATCGCATATTCGCCGGAGACCTGATACGCGAAGGTCGGCGTGTGAAAGGTCTCCGCGATGCGATGCACGATGTCGAGATAAGGCATGCCTGGCTTTACCATCACCATATCGGCGCCCTGCTCCAGGTCGAGCGCCACCTCGCGCAACGCTTCGTCGGTATTGGCCGGGTCCATCTGATAGGCGCGCTTGTCGCCGCGCAACGTCTTGTTGGTGCCGATCGCGTCGCGGAACGGTCCGTAGAACGCCGAGGCATATTTCGCGGCGTAGCTCATGATCTGCACGTTCTGAAAGCCTTCGGCGTCGAGCGCCGAGCGGATGGCGCCGACGCGCCCGTCCATCATGTCGGAAGGCGCGATGATGTCCGCCCCGGCGCGCGCTTGCGTCACGGCTTGCGCCGCGAGCACGGCGACGGTCTCGTCGTTGAGGATTTCGTCGCCGGAGAGAAGCCCGTCGTGGCCGTGACTCGTATAAGGATCGAGCGCGACGTCGGTGATGACGCCGATGTCGGGCGCCGTTTCCTTGATGGCGCGACAGGCCCGGCAAACAAGATTATTCGGATCGAGCGCGACGCTCGCCGTCTCGTCGCGCAGCCTCGGATCGGTGTTGGGAAAAAGCGCCACCGCCGGCACGCCGAGCGCGGCGGCCTCTGCGACGGCCTGCGCGGCAAGATCGATCGACTGCCGAAAAACGCCGGGCATGGAAGAAACGGGTTCTCGCCGGCCCTCGCCTTCGATCACGAAAATCGGCCAGATGAGATCGGAGGCGTCGAGCGTGGTCTCGCGCACGAGGCGGCGCGACCAATCGCTTTTGCGATTGCGCCGGGGTCGCTGAACCAGCGGCAGCCGCGTCGAAGAAATCTCCCTGTCCGTCATTCACGCCTCCTCTTGTCGCGGACGCCTTATCACGCGGGACGGCGCCATTCGACTCCGCTATAGACAGATATGGCGCATGAGCCTTGCGCGCATTGGAACATGCAATGATCGCCGTGAAACGCCTCCGGCCAACGCTCTCCACCAGTCCCGCCGCCATTTTTCGTTGCGCCATTCTCGGCGCCAGCCTCCTTGCAGCCGCGCCGGCATTTGCGCAGCAGACGCAGCCCACGCAGCCTGCTGCGCCCCGTCAGCCGAAGAGTCAGGCGGCGAAGCCCAAGGCGCCTGCGACTGCCATCCAGAAGTCGCCGGCGACGAAACCGGGAACAGCGAAACCGTCGACGCCCACGACGCCCCAAGGCGTCGTGAAGCAACCGCCGGCGGCGCCGCCCGCCGATGCGGGCGCCGTATTGGCGCCGCTGCCGCCGGTCGATACGTCGACGCCGCCGCCCATGCTGCCGCGCGCCGCGCGCGAACGCATGCGCATCTGCGCCGAGGAATGGGAAAAGCACAAGCGCGCGTCGCGCGCCGCTCAGCCGCTGTGGCGCGATTTCGCGACAGAATGTCTGACGCGCTGAGCGCCGAAAGCTGGCCGCAAAAACAACTTCGCCCGGGCCGCGCGATAAAACGCGCGCCCGGGCGATTGCGATCTTGCGCAAAAAACGCATTCGTGACGCGCGACCCTCTTCCGATCGCGCATGACGAACACGCCTTTAGGCGGCGCCTTCGGTCGGCGTTTCCGGCGGAGCGATCTTCACCTTGCGGGGAGCGCGCTTCTTGGCGGCCGCCTTCTTGACCGTCGACTTCTTGACAGTCGATTTCTTGGTCGCGCGCTTTTTCGTCGCCACCTTCTTGGTCGCGGCGCGCTTCTTCGTCGCTACCTTGCGGACAGCCTTGCGAGCAGTCTTCTTCACGGCGGTCTTGCGGGCGCCCTTCTTCGCGGCCGTCTTCTTCGTCGCGCGTTTTTTGGTTGTCGCCTTCTTGGTGGCGGCCTTGCGCGCACCCTTCTTCGCCGCTGCCTTCTTGGCCGGCTTACGCTTCGTTGTAGCTCTCGCCATAATAAGTCCCCTTGATCCGAATTGCCGGAATTATGGTCGACCGACAATACGCGCAATTAGCGTAACGTGGTTAATTGCTGGTTCAAGTGGCGCCACCGGACAAGTAAGCGTTACAACGCCTTTCGCATCGCCGCATTGGATGATCGACAATGAAGATGAGCGCTTCCGATGTCTTATCGAAACGCAATCTGAATGCTTTCGCCGACGTCGGCGCATTCGAAATTCGCGCGCGTTTTCGCGCTTCACAGCACGCAGGCGACAAGCGATCCAACGGCGAACCAAGACGACAAAGCGAGACGCTAATGTATTTCAATTATTTGTTTTTCTTCGCAGTCGCTTGCGTCGAGATGCGTTTTGTCAAGGCAGCGCGCAACGCTCGAGCGGCTCCTGAAATACATCGACGCAGCGGATCGCACGCGATCTGCGGCGAATGATTTGGAGCGCAGAACTCGGCGCGTTCGCCAACGGCTGAGTCGCGTTCTCAGATGCATTGTCGCTTGAACGACACAACGAAAAAAAAAATTGTGCGAAGGCCGCCCAACAGCAAAAAAATATCGGCTTCGGCAGTGCGCTAAATGAAAAATCGCGCAAGCCGAAGCCGATTGTGATTCGATTCAGATCGAAAAGGGCGTCGCTCAGATGCCCAATTTCTGTTTCAGCAGATCGTTCACGGCTTGCGGATTCGCCTTGCCGCCGGTCTGTTTCATCACCTGTCCGACGAACCAACCGAGCATGGTTGGCTTCGCCTTCGCCTGTTCGACCTTATCGGGGTTCGCGGCGATGACGGCGTCGATCGCGGCTTCGATGGCGCCCGTGTCGGTCACCTGCTTCATGCCGCGCGTCTCGACGATCTCGCTCGGATCGCCGCCTTCGGTCCAGACGATCTCGAAGAGGTCCTTGGCGATCTTGCCCGAGATGACATTGCTCGAAATCAAATCGACGATGGCGCCGAGCGCCTGCGCCGACACGGGCGAACGCGTGACGTCGAGGCCTTCCTTGTTGAGCCGGCCGAAGAGCTCGTTGATGACCCAATTGGCCGCGAGCTTGGCGTCGCGACCCTTCGCCGTCTCCTCGAAGAAGTCGGCGCTGGCCTTCTCCATCACCAGCACGCCGGCGTCGTAAGGTGGCAAGCCATACTGCTCGATGAAGCGCGCACGCTTGGCGTCCGGCAACTCGGGCAGCTCCGCCTTCAGCGCATCGACAAAAGCCTGGTCGAATTCGAGCGGCAGCAAATCGGGGTCGGGGAAATAGCGATAATCGTGCGCTTCTTCCTTGGAGCGCATGGAGCGCGTCTCGCCCTTGCCGGGATCGAAGAGACGCGTCTCCTGATCGATCTTGCCGCCATCTTCGAGAATGCCGATCTGGCGGCGCGCCTCGACCTCGATCGCCTGACCGATGAAGCGAATGGAGTTGACGTTTTTGATCTCGCAGCGCGTGCCGAGCGGATCGCCGGGACGGCGCACCGACACATTGACGTCGGCGCGCAGCGACCCCTGCTCCATATTGCCGTCGCAAGAGCCGATGTAACGCAGCAGCGCGCGCAGCTTGGTCACATAGGCGCGCGCTTCTTCGGCCGAACGCAGGTCCGGCTTCGACACGATCTCCATCAAGGCGACGCCGCTGCGGTTGAGATCGACGTGGCTTTCGCTGGGCGAGAGATCATGCAGCGACTTGCCGGCGTCCTGCTCGAGGTGCAGGCGCTCGATGCCGACGGTGATGCGCTCGGTCGGCGACACGTCGACAATGACCTGTCCCTCGCCGACGATCGGATGCTTGAACTGCGAGATCTGATAGCCCTGCGGGAGATCAGGATAGAAGTAATTCTTGCGGTCGAAGACGGAGCGATGATTGATCTGCGCCTCGAGGCCGAGCCCGGTGCGGACCGCCTGCTTGACGCATTCCTCGTTGATGACGGGCAGCATGCCCGGCATGGCCGCGTCGACCAGGGAGACGTGGTCGTTGGGCGCGCCGCCATATTCCGCAGAGGCGCCCGAGAAGAGCTTGGCATTGCTCGTCACCTGCGCATGGATTTCCATGCCGATGATCACTTCCCAGTCGCCGGTCGCGCCTTTAATGAGCTTCGAAGGAGCCGCCTGTGTCGCCATATTTTCCTCACTAGACCTTTGGCCTTTCATATAGACCACGGCGCGCGCGAGCGGAACGGGCGAGAAGGCGCACATGGGAGACTGGCGCATGGCGAAGGACAACGAGCAGCCTGCGAACCGCAAAAACGGCCTGATCGCCCGCTTTCGCGACGCGCCGCCTCATATTGCCGTGCCGGTCGGCGCAGGCCTCATCATCGGCGGCACATTGCTGTCGCCGCTGCCATTCTTTGGCCTCTGGATGGCGCCGGTGGGGCTGGCGATCTTGGCCCCGCATTGGCGCGCGGCGGACAGGCTGTCACGGCGGCTCCTGAGATGGTCGATCAAGAATGGCTTCGTGCGGATCAAGCGGACGCCGCGCCAAGGGAAGGACATGCCGATGATCACTTCCCAGTCGCCGGTCGCGCCTTTAATGAGCTTCGAAGGAGCCGCCTGTGTCGCCATATTTTCCTCACTAGACCTTTGGCCTTTCATATAGACCACGGCGCGCGCGAGCGGAACGGGCGAGAAGGCGCACATGGGAGACTGGCGCATGGCGAAGGACAACGAGCAGCCTGCGAACCGCAAAAACGGCCTGATCGCCCGCTTTCGCGACGCGCCGCCTCATATTGCCGTGCCGGTCGGCGCAGGCCTCATCATCGGCGGCACATTGCTGTCGCCGCTGCCATTCTTTGGCCTCTGGATGGCGCCGGTGGGGCTGGCGATCTTGGCCCCGCATTGGCGCGCGGCGGACAGGCTGTCACGGCGGCTCCTGAGATGGTCGATCAAGAATGGCTTCGTGCGGATCAAGCGGACGCCGCGCCAAGGGAAGGAGGAGCCGCCTGCGACGGAGGGCTAGAGCGCATTCCGCAAAAGTTGACAGACTTTTGGAAAAGAATGCGCTCCGCTTTTTGAATCTGCCGAGCTTTCTCATCGCTCGCATGATTCCGTTCGAGCGATGAGAAAGCGCGCTAGAGACGCGCAATCAGGCGGTGAAGGGATCGACCAAAGCGACGTCGAGGCCGTCGAAATCGCTGGTATTGCGAGTCGCGAGCGTCATTGTGTGAGCGGAGGCGATTGCGGCTATCATAATATCGACCACTGCAAATGAGCGCCCGCGCCTTTGCCGATCAGCGCGAAACACGCCATATCTATGGGCCGAGGGTAGATCAAAAACGAGGATCCGACCTCGGAATATCTCCTGTTCGAGGCGATCGAAGCTTTCTTCGAAGGCCTTTTTTCTCCTTCCTGCCGCCAATAAAGCCGCGCCGTAACGCAGCTCGGCCAAAACGGGGGTGCAAAGGAAGAAATGTTCAAGGGGGCGGGAGTCCAGCCACGCCTCGACGCGCGCGTTCGGCGTGGGCCTGATGAACTCCGAGACAATATTGGTGTCGAGCAGGATCATTCGACAAACGGTGGCGGCCGCTCCGTTGGGTCGCGGAGAGACACAAAATCGTCGCCGCGATATTTGACGGGAAACAACCCAGCCAAGAGTGCGCCGAGCCGCTGCCGGGGCTCCGCTTCTGAAGATTCTGCCTCCGCCAGAGCGCTCTCCAAAAGCCGTTCAGCCTCGTCGGCGAGAGTGCGCCTGTGGGCGCGCGCTCTTTCTTCGAGCTTTCGTCTCAGATCGTCTGAGACGTCATGCAGAAGGATGTCCGACATGGAGCGCGCCTCCGGTTATCCGAAATGAAGATAACGAGCAGGCGACCTCTCTGCAACGCCGGGCGTCAGTCGCAGGGGCTCACTCCCCCTTCGGCGCCCGATCCCCCATCAGCCGCTCCTCATAGGAAATCGACCACTCGATGATCGCCGTCCATAGATTCATGGCGACCTCGACCGAGAGCCCCTCGCGCCGTGCGGCGCCGAGCACGCGCGCCAGCACTTCGTCCACACGGTCCGGCACGCGCGCCGGAACGCCGAGCGCCGGCTTTACTTTCGCGGCGCGCTCGATCTGGCGCTGGCGCTTGGCGAGCAGCGCGACGAGCTCATCGTCGAGCGCGTCGATGACGCGGCGCACGTCGGACATTTCGTCCCGCATCGCGTCGATGTTTGGCTCCGCGGCGGCCTTGTTCATTAGCGCCACCACGGTTCGGGGAAGTCGAATTTCGGCGCCGCCTGCTCGAGCGCATGCGCGAGCGAGAACAGCGTCTCCTCGTCGAACGGGCGGCCGATGAGCTGCAGGCCAAGCGGCAGGCCGTTGGCCGCGAGCCCGCCCGGCACGGCGATGCCCGGCAGTCCCGCCATGTTCACCGTGACCGTGAAGACGTCGTTGAGATACATTTCGACCGGGTCGGTCGAGCCCTGCTCGCCTTGCGCAAAGGCGGTAGATGGCGTCGCCGGCGTCAGAACGGCGTCCACTCCCGCCGCGAAAGCCTGGTCGAAATCGCGCTTGATGAGGCTGCGCACCTTCTGCGCGCGCACATAATAAGCGTCGTAATAGCCCGCCGACAGCACATAGGTGCCGATCATGATGCGCCTGCGCACCTCGGCGCCGAAACCCTTGGCGCGCGTCTTCTCGTACATGTCGATGATGTCGCGGCCCTGCTCGCGCAGCCCGTAGCGCACGCCGTCGTAGCGCGCGAGGTTCGACGAGGCTTCCGCCGGCGCGATGATGTAATAGGTCGGGAGCGCATATTTCGTGTGCGGCAGCGAGATTTCGACAATCTCGGCGCCCGCGTCCTTCAGCCATTGGACGCCCTGGTCCCAAAAGGCGGCGATCTCGGCCGAGATGCCGTCGAGGCGATATTCCTTCGGCACGCCGATGCGGCGGCCCTTCACCGAGGCGCCGATCGCAGCTTCGTAATCCGGCACAGGCGCGTCGACGCTCGTCGTGTCTTTCGGATCGTGCCCCGCCATGGAGCGCAGCATGATCGCCGCATCGCGAACCGTGCGCGTGATCGGCCCCGCCTGATCGAGCGACGACGCGAAGGCGACGATGCCCCAGCGCGAGCAACGGCCATAGGTCGGCTTGATGCCGACGGTGCCGGTGAACGCGGCCGGCTGGCGGATCGAGCCGCCCGTGTCGGTCGCCGTGGCGCCCAGGCACAAACGCGCCGCGACAGCCGCGGAAGAGCCGCCCGAAGAACCGCCGGGAACGATCTTGGCGTCGGGATCGCCCTTGCGTTTCCACGGCGATATCACCGGACCGAAAGCGCTCGTCTCATTGGACGAGCCCATGGCGAATTCGTCGAGATTGAGCTTGCCCAGCGTCACGGCGCCGTCGCGCAGCAGATTGGCCGAGACCGTCGACTCATAAGTCGGCGTGAAATCGTCGAGGATGCGGCTCGCCGCCGTCGTGCGCACGCCCTTCGAGCAGTAGAGATCTTTTATGCCGAGGGGCACGCCCTCCAGCGGGCCTGCTTGGCCGCCGGCAAGCCGCGCGTCGCTCGCCTGCGCCTGCTTCATCGCGAGATCGGGCGTCTCGGTGATGAAGCAGTTGAGAAGCCGCGCGCTCTCCATGGCGGAAAGATGCGCCTTGGTCAGTTCGACGGCCGAGATTTTCTTCGACTTCAGCGCATCGCGCGCGTCGGCGAGAGTGAGATGGATGAGATCGGACATCGAGTCTCTTTATATATAAGGAGCGGGACGTTTCGGCCGGGGCGACGATCTTACTCGATCACCTTGGGCACGACGAAGTAGTGATCTTCCTTGGCCGGCGCATTGACGAGCACGTCGTCCGCGATGCCGCCGTCCGTGACCACGTCGACGCGCTTTTTCATTTGCATCGGCAGAACCGACGCAATCGGCTCGACGCCTTCGACATCCACTTCGCTCAGCGTCTCGACGAAATGGAGAATGGCGTTGATCTCGCCGCGCAGGCGCTCGACCTCGTTCTCGTCGACGGCGATGCGCGAAAGATGGGCGATGCGGCGAACCACCGCGGAATCGACAGACATTTGAGAGCTCCGCCGGGATGAACCTGTTACGGCGCTATAGCGCTTGGGGCGCAGGGGCGCAATGCGGGTGGATAAAGAGAGGAGCGGGAGTTTATCCTGAGCCGGCGGCATGGTAGCGCGGAGAGCATGAGCAATAAGATCGCGACGATCGAAGAGCTGGGAGGCGCCCTGCCCCCAAAAGGCCGGCTGATGGGCCTCGATCTCGGGACCAAAACCATCGGCCTTGCGCTCTCCGACGTCGAGCGCCGCCTCGCCTCGCCGCTCGACACCATCCGGCGGGTGAAATTTTCGACCGACGCGGACGCGCTCCTGAAACGCGCCGCCGATTTCGACGTCCAGGCGCTGATCTTCGGCCTGCCCCTCAATATGGACGGCACGGAGGGTCCGCGCGCCCAGGCGACCCGCGCTTTCATGAGAAATCTGCGTAAGCTGACGTCCCTGCCCTTTGCCTTCTGGGACGAGCGCCTCTCCACCGCCGCCGTCACCCGCGAGCTTATCGCCCAGGACGCCTCCCGGGCCAAGAGAGCCGAGGTCGTCGATCGCATGGCGGCGGCCTATATTCTGCAAGGGGCGCTCGACCGGCTGTCGCGCCTCGACTGAATGTTTACGCTCGCGGCGCTATTGCAGGCGAAAGGTCGAGCGCTAGAGTTTATTCAAGACGCGACCCCGATTGTATGTATGCAACTCTTCCGCGAAAACTGAAACTTGACATCCATAGGCTGCGCTTTAAGAAAAAGACACGTCAAGGTCGAGTTTTAATTACCTTCGCAGAGGCGCTGCGTCGGCGGGAGGCAAACTGAATGGCTCGTTCTACTGCGCCTATCCCGCCCGCATCCCATGCAGGGAAAAAGGCGGGCGAAGCCGAAACGCCCGAGCGGCGCGCCGAGGAAGACGCGGCCGCATTGGCGAGCTATATCGCCGACATGGCCTCCGAGCTTTCGCAATTGGCCGGACGATCCGAAATGCCGATGGTCGCCTATTTCCTGAACCTCGCCCGCGTCGAAGCCGAGACGCATTCGCGCGAGATTGGCGAGCGCGAGCGCGCGGTCGAGCCAGAAGAGTAGCTCCTACTTTCGGTTGTCGACGAGCGCGACGCAATTCGCGCCATGCCGCTCCAGGCGGCCTTCGAGATCGAGTTCGACCAGCGCGCCCTGCACGTCGCGCGCCGATAGGCCGGCGGTCCGAATGAGGTCGTCGATCGCCACTGGCGCCGGTCCGAGAAGCGACATGACGCGCTCCCGTGGGTCGGTGAGCGCAGTATAATTCGCCTCCGGCAGATGCTCGCTTGTGTCAACAGTCGGCTGGAAATCCGGTTGGTTGGCCGCCAGCTCGTCGAACGCAATTTGCTCCTGCTCGAACAAGGCCTCGAATTCTTCGAAGAACGGCCCCTGATCGGCTCCGCCGGCCATGTCGAAAAGCGACCCTGCCGATCCGCCGCCGCCCGCCGCCAAAGCGTCTATAACGTCTTCCGGCCGGGCGCACAGTGTCGCACCCTGGCGCAGCAGATCATTCGTTCCCTCCGCGCGCGGATCGAGCGGCGAGCCGGGAACCGCGAAGATTTCCCGGCCCTGCTCATTAGCGAAACGCGCCGTGATCAGCGACCCCGAGCGCCGCGCCGCCTCGACCACGACCGTCGCGCGGCTCAGCCCGGAAATAATGCGGTTGCGGCGTGGAAAATCCCGGCCGCGCGGCTCCCATTCGATCGGCATTTCCGAAACAAGGAGTCCGCGCTCGGCGATCTGGGCGACGAGCTTTTCATGTTCGGACGGATAAGGGCGGGCCTGCCCGCCCGCGAGCACGGCGATCGTGGCGGTCTCGAGGCTCGCGCGATGCGCCGCCGCGTCGATCCCCCGCGCGAGGCCGGAGACGATCACATAGCCCTCCCGTCCCAGGCCACGGGCCAGCCTCTCTGCAAAGGCGAGGCCGGCCGTCGACGCATTGCGCGAACCAACCAGCGCTACCCCGTCGCGCTGCGTGGTCTCGGCGGCGCCGCGGATGGAAAGGACCGGCGGCGCGTCCGGGATTTCGCGCAAAAGCGGCGGATAGTCGGGGTCGCAGATCGGGATGAAACGCACGCCCATTCTTGCCGCGGCGTCCATCTCGCGCAGGATGTCGTCGCGTGGCGCAATGCGGATCACGCGCCCACGCAGCGACTTGGCGGCGAGCGCCGGCAAGGCCTCCAACGCCGCGCCGGCGCCGCCGAAGCGGTTGACCAGCGCCAGGAAGGTGCGCGGCCCGATATTGTCGCTGCGGATGAGGCGCAGCCAGTCGACGAGCTGCTCGTCGCTGAGCCGCGCCCCGCTCATGCTTTTTGGCCGATGCGGCTTTCCGTGCCGGCGCGCAGGCGGGCGATGTTCTCCGCGTGTTTGCGCCAGAGCAAAGCCGCCATGGCGCCGACGACGAGGGCTTCGCCGCCATGGCCGAGGAACAGCAAGAGCAGCGGCGCCGCGGCGCTGGCGACAAGCGCCGAAAGCGACGAATAGCGGGTGATCGCCGCGACCGAGAGCCATATGGCGCAAAAGGCGAGCCCCACCGGCCAATGCAGGCCGAAAAGGCACCCGAGGAATGTCGCGACGCCCTTGCCGCCTTTGAACTGCAGCCAGACCGGCGCGATATGTCCGACAAAGGCCGCGAAGCCCGCGATTATGGCGCCTTCGGGCGAGAGATGGGCGCCGATGAGCACGGCGGCCGTTCCTTTGATCGCATCGAGAACGAGCGTCGCCGCCGCGAGGTCTTTGCGGCCGGTGCGCAGGACATTGGTCGCGCCGATATTGCCCGACCCAATGCCGCGAATGTCGGTGGTGCCAGCGAGGCGCGTGAGCAGCAAGCCGAAGGGGATGGAGCCGAGGAGGTAACCGAGAATGAGCGCAAACGCGTCGGGCAGGAAGGACATCGGAAACGCTGAAACCTGTTCTCGAGAAGCGCGGGCGGAGGCGCCGCAGATGCTAACGGAGCCGCGCCCGGGCCGCAACCTGAGGAAGCCCCTAGAAGGCGCTTTCCCAATCCCGCCCGGCGTAGAAAAGACGCAGGATTGTGACGTTTTCGGCGTCGATGGAAAAAGCGATTGTCAGCCGTCGCTCGAACCCGACAGTTCTCAATCCAGGCCTCACATCGTCTCTCCGCTGACCTCGTTCCGATGCTGTCTCAAATCCCAGCACATAAGCTTCGAGGCGACCGATATAAGAATTCGCGGTTTCGGCTCCGGCGGCAAAACGGATGTAATCATAAAGCCTTTGCAAGTCGTCCCGCGCCTGGGGCGAAAAGACGACCTTGCGACGCTTCACGAGGAGGCCCGGCGCCGGGCCCGCAAGCCCGCGAAAACCTCCTCTGCGGGGATAGCAGTCTGAGGCTGGGACTTCATTTGGTCGTAAACCGAAGCTACGTCTCGGGTTAGCCACTCTTCGAGCCGGGCGTCGCGCTCTGCCAAAGCCTCTAGCGCGTCGCAAACCACGTCGCTCGCCGACGCATAAGCCCCGGAGGCGACTTTTGCGTCAATGAAACGCGCCTCTTCCAAGCTTAGATCGATTGTCCGCGTTTGTGGCCGTTTGGACATTTTGCCAGCTCCGGTTTCCGCCAAAGAGGATAGTTCTCGCGCGCGAAAAAATCGACTCGCGTGTCTCGTCATCATCCCGCTCCCGTTTTGCCGCCGGAAGCGTTAAAGGGAGGGGTCGAAGCCCGGACCGAACACATGACCGATTCAGAGCGCAGACCCCGCCCGCGCGCCTTCCGCCTCAATGGCGACGAGACCGTGACCTCCAAGCCCGCGCCGCAGGTAGAGGAGGAGGCCGATATTTTCGCGCAAGCCGCCGAGCTTGCCGATGTCGCGCAGGGCGGCGAGGAGGCGGTCGAGGCCGCCCGCGCCAAGGGCTTCCTCGATCGCTATGTGTTCTCCTCGGGCGGCGTTTTCCTGTCGGCTCTCACCGGTCTGATCACGCTGGCGCTCAGCGTCTGGATCTGGAACTTCGTCGAAGATCTTTTCGCCCGTTCGCCCATTCTCGGGACCATCGGCCTTGCGCTGGCGTCGGCCGCCGCCCTGACGGCGCTTCTCTTCGTCGCGCGTGAAATCCGCGCCATCCTGCTGCAAAACCACGTCGCCAAACTGCACGCCGACCTCGCCGCCGCGCGCACCGCCGACGACGTCGCCGCCGCGCGCACGCGCGTGCTGGACCTTTGCAAGCTTTACGAGAGCCGCGCCGAGCTCGCCCGCCCGCGCGCCCTCGTCGCCGATTACGTGAAGCAGATCATCGATGGCAAAGACCTCGTCGATCTCGCCGAACGCAGTCTCGTTGCGCCGCTCGACGAAATTGCGCGTCGTGAGATCGCCGCCGCCGCCAAGCGTGTTTCTGTCGTGACGGCCATCAGTCCGCGCGCCATCCTCGATGTTATTTTCGTCGCCGGCCAGGCCATTATGCTGATGCGACGCATCGCCGAAATCTATGGCGGCCGCCCCGGGCTTCTCGGTTTCTTCAAGCTCGCGCGCTCCGTTGGCGCGCATCTTGCCATTACCGGCACGGTCGCCGTCGGCGATACGCTGTTGCAGCAGGTGTTGGGCTATGGCGTCGCCGCGCGTCTTTCCGCAAAGCTCGGCGAAGGCGTGCTCAACGGTCTGCTCACGGCGCGCGTCGGCCTCTCGGCCATGGCGGTGTGCCGCCCTACTCCCTTCGTCACCGAGAAACAGCCCGGCGTCAAGGACGTCGCGCCTTTCCTGTTCAGTGGCGACAAGACCAAGGCTCAATAAATTGAAGATTACAACGTGGAACATTAATTCGGTGCGGCTGCGCATGCCGCTCGTTGCGCAACTCTTGAAGGACAAGGCGCCCGACGTTCTCTGCCTGCAGGAAACAAAATGCCGGGACGCGGAATTCCCCATGAAGGATTTCACGGCGCTCGGCTATAGGCACGCCGCCATCAATGGACAGAAGGGCTATCACGGCGTCGCCGTCGTTTCGAAAAAGCCGCTGCGGCTCATCGAAAAGCGCGACTTCTGCGGGAAGGGCGACGCGCGTCATATCGCCGTCGAGGTCGAGGGCGCGGGCGGGCCGATCACGCTGCATAATTTCTATGTGCCTGCGGGGGGCGACGAGCCCGACGTCGAGATCAATCCGAAATTCGCGCATAAGCTCGGATTTCTCGACGAGATGAAAGAATGGGGCGAAAACGGCGCCGCGAAGGGCCGCGTCGTGCTCGTCGGCGATCTCAATATCGCGCCGCTGGAGCATGACGTCTGGAGCCACAAGGCGCTGCTGAAAGTCGTCAGCCACACGCCGATCGAAGTCGAGAAGCTCACCAATGTCGTCTGCGCTGGCAATTGGGTCGACGCCATGCGCCATTTCGTGCCGGCGGAAGAAAAACTTTACACATGGTGGAGCTATCGTGCGGCGGATTGGGCGGCCTCCAACCGCGGCAGGCGCCTCGACCATATTCTGGTGAGCGAGGCGCTCGGCGGCGCACTCGGCAAGCTCGAAGTGCTCACCGAGGCGCGCGGCTGGGAGCGTCCGTCCGATCATGTGCCGGTGACGATAGAGTTGTCGGAGTAACGGCGCAGCGACGGGAGGCCAGATGATTGCGCGCGAGTTGATGACGCGGCATTTTCCTTTTGTCACGGCGGATGCCGACCTCGATTACGTCGCGAAGCTTCTTTCGGAATGCGAGGTCGGCGTTGTGCCCGTCGTCGACGAGCAGTTGGCGCCGATCGGGATCGTTACGCGCAGCAATCTCGAAAAGGCGCGCCCTCTCCCCGACGCCGGTCTCGGGCCCATTCCGGCGTTCTTGCTGCAAAACCGGCGTAACGCGCCCTTCCGCTCGAATGGCCGGGCGCTGCGCGAGGTGATGACGGCGCCCGCGATCTCCGTCCCCAGCGGCGCCAAGCTTTCCGACATCGCGAAAGTGATGCAGGAACATCATCTCAAACGCGCGCCGGTGGTCGACGGCCACAAAATCATCGGCGTGCTCTTGCGCCGCGAAGTGCTGCACGCGCTCTCTGAGCGCAAACACCCGCAACAGGACGTTCTCAGCCAGCCCAAATCCATCCTTTCAGAAACGCGACGCGAGCCCGAAGCCTGCGACATCGCAACGGCCGAGGAGTTTCGCGATCTCGTCGCCGCGCATGAGCGCCAGCTCGATAAGGAGCGCGAGGACCGCCACCGCGCCATGTTGGAATTGCGCGAGCAGCGCATCAAGGACCTTGCCGCCCAGCGCCTCACCGAAGGGCAATGGCGCGAGATGGTTTCTCAGGCCCGCCGCGCCGCCGCCTCCGGCCTGACGGAGCATATGCTCATCCGATTTCCGGCCCAGCTCTGCCTCGATGGCGGGCGCGCGATCAACGCGCCCGACTCGCACTGGCCGGAAACGCTGCGCGGCGAGCCGGCGGATGTCTTCAAGCGCTGGCGCAACGAGCTGCAGCCGCGCGGCTTCAAAATTGCCGCGCAGATCGTCGATTTTCCCGAGGGCCTGCCCGGCGATGCCGCGCTGTTTCTGATGTGGGGCAAGCGGACTTAGAGCGCATTCCGCAAAAGTTGATAGACTGTCGAGATCCGCTTGTTGGGCCGGTGTCATTCCCGACGCTCGCTTGAGCGAGCGATCGGGAATCCAGCGCCAAACCAGCGCTTTTGTGGCTCTGGATTCCCGGTCGGGCTTTCAGCCCGCCGGGAATGACATTCCCCAATGCGAGCGGTTCAAACGTCAAAACGCAAAAAATGGCCAGTCGGGCGCAAGACCCAGCATGATCTGCCCAACCGGCTGCAATTTCGCGGCGTTGATGAAGCCGTGCTGCGCGATGACGTGGACATCCCGAAAATGCTGCGCGAAACGGAACTCCTCGCGTATGCCGGAGGCGCCGATAATCTCATGCACAATGTCCACCGCCGCTACGGCTTCGAGCATGGCGTGGGTGATGGCGAGCTGCAGTTTTCCCTTTAACTTCGTATCGATTGGCCGACCGGCGACCGCTTCATCATAGGCCTCTTCAAAAGCCTGATAGAAGAAGGCGCGACCGGCGCCGAGTCGCGCTTCGGCGCGCGCCAGTTGGGACTGCACGACGCCGTTGTCCTCCAGCTTCTTCGCGCCGAAGGCAGGGGTCTTTTTCGTGATGAGCGCGATCGCCTCGTCGATGGCCGCCCGGGCGATGCCGAGCGCTGGCGGCGTCAGCGCGGCGATCGCCGGCCAGACTGTCAGGCGATAGAGCGGCCCTTCATAGGCGCTGCCCGGTTTGCGCAGCGGCTCCCAAGGAACGGCCCAATTGGCGGGGACGAATGCGTCATGCACGTCGACATCATGACTGCCGGTCCCCCGCATGCCGAAGACGTTCCAGTTGTCAACGATCGTCGCATCTTTCGCCGAGCAGGCGACCAAAAGCGTTTCCGGCGCGCCGTCGGCGTTGCGGCGCAGATCGCCATCCTCAACGATGTTGGCATAGCCCAGATAAGCGGTCGCCTGATGCGCGCCGCTGACGAAAGGCGTGCTGCCCGAAAGAAGATAGCCGCCCGCCACGTGAACCGCCCGACGCGCCGGCTGCTGACCGCCGACGACGATGGCGTCGCCTCCAAAGATTTCGCGAGCGGCGTCGTCGGGGAACCATGGCCCGAAAAGGTCATGGGCGATCGAAACCTGCAAATTCCAACCTGCGGCGCTGTCGATGCGGCCGAGTTCCTCGATGACGCGGAAACCCGTCATCGGATCGACTTCCAGCCCGCCGAGCGCCTTGGGCCGCCAGAGTCGGTAAAGGCCCGCCTCGCGCATCGCCGCGGCCGCTTGCGGCGACAATCGGCGATCACGCTCGGCCGCCGCAGCATTTTCGCGAATGATGGGCTCGATCCGCCGAACAGCGTCTAAAAGAGAATCCGTCCCTGGCATATGCCTCCCCGCCGACGATTTTGTCGTTGTTATCGCGGCAGGATAGCGACGCTGGCGAGGCGCCGTGAGGCGGCCAATGGCCGCATACAGCGAGGCAGGTTAGCGCTGTCGCGACTCGGCCTCGGCCCTCAAGGCGGCAAGCGAGGGATAGCGCTGCGCGCCTTCGGGACCGCGCACCTCGACCGAACCGTCGGACATCATGACATAGGTCGAGTCGCCCGCCGTATAGCGGTCGACCTCCGTCGGCTCTTCGGCCGGCGGTCTCAAGAGGGACGAGAAGTCCGGCCGCGGCGGCTCGGCGGTGACGCCGTTCGCCTTGGGAGGCTCGGGCTTCGCCGGAGCGGGGCTCGCCCACATCTCCGCCTGAACCGCCTCTACAGGAGCCGCATCCTCAACTGGCGCATCCTCAACTGGCTTGGGCGCGGCCGGTTGCGCGGCGGCGTCCGTCACCGCGCCGAGGCGGGCGAGATGGGCGACGACCCGACCGAGCGCCGTGGTCACCACGCCGCCCGACAAGGCGACCGCGCCGGCGATAAACAGGCTCCAGCCGCGCTCCACCATGATCATGTCCCAGCCGGCCGACATTCCATAGGCCCCGCCGCCCGCGAGCAGCAGGCCAGCGGCTGTCACGCCCCATCCGGAAAGATTGCGCTTCATGCGGCTCCCATCGTCGTCGCCGCCCTTCTAGCACATACCGAGAGGCCGCGCGCAAGTCGCCGGGAAGGCGCGCGCGAATCTATACTTTCTATACTTATGAAAGCCGTTCGTGCCCAGAGCCAGAGGGAAGACGGTTTTTCTACTAATATGGTCATTAACGCATTACAGTTCAATATGTTGATCGTCCGGACAGGAAGCGCGCTTCATTGTCGACCTTGTAAATTATTGTATTTCATATAGTTACATGTATTGACAAGCATGCGTCCTGATGACGCATGGTAAAAGCAGCGCCCAGCACAAAGCTCTTGTATTGGCCGTGAGAGCGGCGGGCGACGGCGCAGGCGCTGTCGAACCAAGCGGCCGGTTCTCAACCTGATTAGGAGACGGACATGAGGGGGTTATCGAAGCGCCGGATTTGGGCCGCCGCTTTGGCTCTTATCGGAGCTTTGGGCTTTGCATCGACAGGCGCGCTAGCGCATGGCGGCGTGAAGCTCGAACAGGATGAATGCGTGTTCAAGATCGGCCCCAGCAACATGCATTTCATCGCCTATCAGCGCACGGGCGAGGAAGAGGAGTTTTGCGAGGCGGTCGCCAAGACCGGTCCAACCGTGATCGCGCTCGAAGCCGTCTCGGACGAGCTGCGCGACATGGCGATGGGCGTGCGCATCGTCAAAACCGAAGGCAATGCGACGGAAGCGAGCAATGCAGCGGCGACGACCGTCTTCAAGCTCGAGCCGAAAATCTATCGCAACGGCATCATGACCTTCGAACATAATTTCAAGGATGCCGGCCACTATGTCGCAATCGTCACAGTGCGCGACGATCTCGGCAATGAGTTCGTGTCGCAATTCCCCTTCTCGGTGGGGCTCTATACGTTCTGGGGATTGATCGAATACATCCTTTACGGCGTCGGCTTCGTGTCGCTCGTCGCCGTCATGGTGGTGGCCCTGCGAGCAAAGTCCAAGAAATACAAGGAGGAAGCGGCCAGCCAGCCCGCCTGATCCCGTTCCCCGCGCAATCGCTGACGGCCCGGCCCCCGCCGGGCCGTTTTTGCGTGTCACGCGCCTTCTATACGGAATCCTTATTGCTTGTTGCCGCACGGCGGCGCCGGGTCTAGTTAACCGCGGGGCCCTCGAGCCCTATTCCTGTTCAGGAGAGCATTGATGTCCTTCACGCTTGAAGATCTCCCCTACGCTTACGACGCCCTGCAGCCTTATTTGTCGCGTGAGTCGTTCGAGTATCATCACGACAAGCACCATGCGACCTATGTCACCAACCTCAATAATTTGATCAAGGGCACAGAGTTCGAGGGCAAGTCGCTCGAGGAAGTGGTTGTCGCTTCCTTCGGCAAGAACACGCCGATCTTCAACAACGCCGCCCAGCACTACAACCACCACCACTACTGGAAGTGGATGAAGCCCAATGGCGGCGGCGCGATTCCGGGCAAGATCGAGAAGCTGATTGTCGATTCCTTCGGCTCGGTCGACAAGTTCAAGGAAGACTTCCAGAAGGAAGGCCTGGCGCAGTTCGGCTCGGGCTGGGTGTGGCTGGAGCTCAAGGACGGCAAGGCTGCGATCCGCAAGACCCCGAACGCCGAGAGCCCGCTGGTGCACGGCGCGCAGCCGCTGCTCGTCGCCGACGTGTGGGAACATTCCTACTACATCGACTACCGCAACCGCCGCGCCGACTATCTCAAGACCTTCCTCGAGCATCTCGTGAACTGGGAGCATGCCGAGGAAATGCTCGACGCCGCCAAGTAAGGCGCGGTTGACCTCTTGCGCGCGGCGGAAGACCTGCCGCGCGCCTAATTCTTTACCAGTATCAGTAGCAGACCGTGCGGCGCACGCGGCCGGTCCAGACGGTGCGGCAGACGCGCGCCGGAGCGCGATGCACGACGGCCGCTCCGCGATAGCCGACGCAACCGGCATGATAGCGCCCCACCGCGCAGGCCGCGGCGCTCGCCTCTTGCGGCATGACAGCCAGAGTCGCAGCGAAAGTCATGGCGCCAAGTCCAGCGATAAGCAGTTTTTTCATAGGCTCTTCTCCTGAGATGCAAATGGCGCCGTCACGCCTCGACGAGCGACTTCAAATTGGCGAGGCCCTGCTCGAACTGTCCCCCGACCATCTTGTCCATGTTCGTGAAGACATGCATGGCCTTGCCAATGAATTCATTGTGGCCGGACATCGCCCAAGTGACCTCGGTCTTCGCCTCGCCGATCGGCTTGAGATCGAATTGCACCTCATTGGTCGCGGACATCGGCCGGGTGAATTCCAGCTTGAGCCGAATGCGCTCGTTCTGGCTGCTTTCCTTTATCGTCATTTTCCCCGCGCCGACCTTTTTATTGCCAGACCAGCTCATGCTGGCGCCGGGCCCGAGCGGCGAGCCGTCGAATGTGTTGGTTGCGGCGGGATCGAGCCTGGCCCAGGGCGACCAGGCCTCCCAGGCGTGCAGATCATTGATGCGCTGATAAATCGCCTCCGGCGGCGCATTCACGACCGCGGAGCGGACGATTTTGAACGTATTCGGTCGCAAGGAAATATAAGCGATGAGCCCGCTCACAAGAGCGAGCGCAACGAGGAAAAGAAGGGTCATCTTGGCGCTCCCCTGAGGCGCAGGCTCACAGGCCCGCGCTTTTCTTCATATTAGAGCGCTACGAACGAAAGCGTAAAGTTAGGGTGGCTTGCGAACGCAAGCCGGCGAGACTGTCTTTCAACCAATCGAAAATAAAACCGCGTGGTCATTCCCGACGCCCGCGCAAGCGGGCGATCGGGAATCCAGAGCAATGTCACGGCTTTCGGGCAGTATTCCCGATCGGGCCTTCGGCCCGTCGGGAACGACATCCGCGACCTTACTTCAGGCTCGCGCAGAAGGACTGGATCTTCTCGCAGGCCGTCTCCAGCGTCAGGGCCGACGCCGCGTAGGAAATGCGGAAATTCGGCCCCGTGCCGAATGCCGAGCCATGCACCACGGCGACGCCTTCGGCTTCCAGCAGCTCGGTGACGAAATCCTCGTCGGTCTCGATCACCTTGCCCGCCGGCGTCTTGCGGCCGATCGCCTCGGCGCAGGACGGGAAGACATAGAAGGCTCCTTCCGGCGTCGGGCACTTCAGATATTTCGCCTGATTGAGCATGGAGACAACGAGATCGCGCCGCTCCTGGAACGCCTTGCGGAAGGTCGCGAGATGCTCCTGCGGCCCGTCGAGCGCCTCGACCGCCGCCCATTGCGCGATCGAGCACGCGCCCGAGGTCTGCTGGCCTTGCAGAAGATCCATCGCCTTGATGAGCTTGCTCGGTCCAGCGGCGTAGCCGATGCGCCAGCCGGTCATGGCGTAGGCCTTGGAGACGCCGTTCATCGTCAGCGTGCGCTCGATCAGATTGGGCTCGACCTGCGCCGGGGTGACGAATTTGAAGTCGCCATAGACGAGATGCTCGTAGATGTCGTCGGTGAGCACATGCACCTGCGGGTGGCGCAAGAGCACGTCGGTCACCTTCTTCATCTCGTCATAGCTGTAAGCGGCGCCCGACGGGTTCGACGGCGAGTTCAGCACCAGCCACTTGGTCTTGTGCGTGATGGCGGCTTCCAGCGCCTCCGGCTGCAGCTTGAAGCCGTCCTCCATCTTGGTGTCGACGAAGACGCTCTTGCCGCCGCAGATCGCGACCATCTCCGGATAGCTCACCCAATAGGGCGCGGT
This sequence comes from Methylocystis sp. JR02, assembly GCF_030063565.1. Lineage (NCBI taxonomy): Bacteria > Pseudomonadati > Pseudomonadota > Alphaproteobacteria > Hyphomicrobiales > Methylocystaceae > Methylocystis > Methylocystis sp. JR02. The sequence continues at coordinate 1,225,504 of NZ_JASIRC010000001.1, forward strand.
GATGATCACCTCGTCGCCGGGGTTGATGGTCGCCAGAAAGGCGTTGAACAGAATGTGCTTGCCGCCGGTCGCGACGATCGTGTCCGAGGCCTTGTAGTCGAGCCCGTTCTCGCGCTTGAACTTGCGGGCCACGGCCTCGCGCAACTGCGGAATGCCGAGCACCGGCGTATAGCGGGTCTCGCCGCGGTCGATCGCCGCCTTGCCGGCGTTGCGGATGTGCTCGGGCGTGTCGAAATCCGGCTCGCCGACCGAAAGGCTGATCACCTCCCTGCCCTGCGCTTTCAAATCGCGCGCCTTCTGCGTCACGGCGATCGTGGCGGAGGGCTTAACGCGCGAGAGAGCGTGGGCGAGAAAGGTCATTTCCGTCTGTCCTGTAGGGGGAGTGTGCATCGCACCATAATTAGCGGGGCCGCGGCGGGCAATGAAAATCCGCGATCGTCGCTCACCCTGGGCGATTCCGTCGCATTAACCGGCGCCCGCTATGGTCTCGCCGGTCGGCGGGGAGTGGCGAATGCTGGGGACAATCAGAAGCGGGGACTGGCTGACTGCAGAGCGGCTGCGCGTCTACCCGCTTATCTTCCTCGCCCTTTTCCTGGTCGCTATTGTCGGAGCCATCGCGACCTCCCAAGACCGCATTGGGCCGAACAATCTCCCGCTCGGTTCTGATTTCAGCCAGGTTTGGGTCGCGGGCCAGGAAGTTCTCGCGGGCCATCCCGAGGCGCCGTTCGACATAACGCGCCACGCCGAGGCGCAGCGCAAAGAATTCGGCCCCGAGACGGGGATCTTCGGCTGGCATTATCCGCCCTATTTCCTGGCGCTCGCCGCGTTTTTCGCGACTTTGCCCTATCTGCCGGCGCTCGCGCTCTGGCAGGCCGGAACGCTCGCGCTCTATCTCCTTCCCATTGTCGGGATACTTGGCAAATCCGGCGTCGCCCGGCGCAACGCGTTGATTGCGGCCCTCGCCTTTCCCGCCGTTATCGTCAATCTCGGACATGGCCAGAACGGCTTCCTCACCGCGGCGTTACTCGGCGGCGGCTTCCTGCTCCTCGACCGGCGCCCGCTTGTCGCCGGCGCGCTTTTCGCCCTTCTCGCCTATAAGCCGCAATTCGCCCTCGCCCTTCCGCTTGCGCTCCTCATTGGCCGCCACTGGCGCGCGCTCGCCAGCGCCGCTGCGACTTTCGCCGCCATGAGCGCGATGAGCCTGGCGGCTTTCGGCGCAACAAGCTGGCGCGCCTTTTTCGAAAGCCTCGGCTTCACCCGCAAGGTTGTCGAGGAAGGCGGCCCCGGCTTCGAGAAAATCCAGAGCGTCTTCGCCGCTGTTCGGTTGCTCGGCGGCGACATTTCGACCGCCTATTTCTGGCAGGGATCGGCGAGCTTCTGCGCGCTCGCCTGCCTCATATGGGTTCTCCGCTCACACGCCGACGAGAGGGTCAAAGGCGCCGCCACGATAGAAACAATGCTGCTCACCACGCCCTACCTACTGGACTACGACCTGATGGCGCTCGCCCCGGCGATGGCTCTACTGGTCTCGCGAGGGATCGACGAAGGCTTCCACCCCTATGAAAAAACGGCGCTCGCGCTCGCTTATGTCGCCCCGCTCGTCGCGCGGCCGGCCGCCATGGCGCTCGGGCTTCCGATCGGCGTCGCGGTTCTCGTGCTGCTCTTTGCCGTGACGGCCCGGACCGGCCCCGAAACGGAGGCGCAGAACCTGGAACCGAACCCGAATCATGAGTGATTTCCGCCTCATCAACCCGGTTCGGACCCCGATTTAAAAAAATTGTGAAATTGTCCACAGCCCCATGCAACTTTTCGGGCTTGTGCTCGTTTCTATCCGGAGGGCGCAAGCAGGATGACTTTGCGCCGTCGCCGCCGCGGCGCAGAGGGAGAGCCCAGGCGGAAGGGGAATGCGAGGGCGATCACCCAGGGGAAGTAACAATCATGTCGCTCGTTGATAAATTCGACGATCAGATTGAACCAGCGTTCACGCGTCACTTCGATCGCGAGTCGGCTCGCCGACAGTTCCGCATCTCCATCCTGCTCGTCGCAGCGATGGCCACGGCCGCTTTCGTGCTGGGCTTCGCGCTGCCGCTGAACACAACTCACGGCCACGCGCCGATCGCCGACAATCCCGGATTCTCCGGCCGTCTCGTCAGCGTCGATCGCTGAGCGTTCAAGACTGTCGACGTAAAACGCGCGCCGCCGGGCGCGCGTTGTTTGTTTTAGGGCGTTCCGCCGCTGCGGCGGAGAAAGGGCGTTTGTTCGCCCTCCCCGGCAGCACGCTGTCAGTGCGATTTATCCGACTTATCCATGTCGTGATGATGCTCGTGCCCGTGATGGTCGTGGCCAGCATCCTTTGGCCCGGACGTGTCCTTATTGTGCGCCTTTTCCCAGCGCTCCATGGCCTCGGCGTCATGCGCATGCTGGGCGTCGGGCGCGTCGATGGCGGCGTCGATCACGACCTCGCCCGCCTTCTCGAAGACCAGCGTCATTTCGAGGCCCCAGCCGACCTCCAAATGCTTCTTGGCGCCGAGCAGCGCCACGTAAACGCCGCCCGGCGCGAGCGTCGTCTTCGACTTGGGCGGGAGAACCACGGGCGTCTCAAGCTCGAGATGCTTGGGGTCGCCGTGGATAACCGCCTTCTCGAACTTCTCAACCTTCACGCCGACGAGCTTGTCGGGCGTGTCGCCGCTATTGTGAATGAAAGCGTAGAAAGTCGCGTTCTTCTCGCCGTCGGCCGGGGCGCGCAGCCACGGGTGCTCGACCTTGAGCTTGCCGACGTCATATTCATGCGCTTTGGCCGAACGGGCCGGGGCAAAGACTCCAAGAAAGGCGCCGGCGAGCAAAGAGCCGCCTGTCGCCAAAAGATCACGCCGCTTGATGATCATGTCTCTCTCCCTTTCAACGGCCGGCTCGATTGCCGGCTCGAAAGCTCGCCTGCGCCTCAATGCGAGTGCAGGTTGATCTCGATCAGCGGCTCATTGGCCATCATCGCGGCCTGCGCGGCGAATTGCGTCGTGTTTCCGTCGCCCTCGCCGAACTGCTTGAATCGCGCGCGCACATAGCCCGAGCGATCGATGAGGAAATGCGCCTGCGAAATTTCGTTCGTATAAGGTACGTTCGGATAGCGGTTGATGATCGAATAGGCTTTCTCCGCCGCCGCCGGGTGAAGCGCCTCGCGACCCTTCGCCGCCGCCGGGCAATCGCCGCTATAGACGGTGACGTGATTCACGCCCGCCGATTTCGCCGCGCCTGCCGCAGTCAACAGACTTGCCTCCAGCTCCTTTTCGCCGTCGGCGCCCGCCGTGCAGCGCGCGAAGGACAAAAGCGTCGGCTTACCCCGTAGCTTGAAGAGGCTCGTCACCTCCTCCTGCGGATCGATCAGCGCGAAATCCGGCGCGATCAGCCATTGGACCATGGCCTGCGGCCCGATGAAGCGCGACTGGTTCGTGCTGGAAAGCATCAACAGATAGTTGATCATATCCCAACGATCATCGACGTCGAGCACATGGGCGAAGCTCGGCATGACGCCGCTCTGCCCGCCAAACGTCAGCCAGTGGAAAATATCGCCGATCGTATGCGTGCCGACATGCGGCGCGGTGAGATCCGCCGGCTGGATCGGCAGGCCATCCTTGTTCTTCAGATCCTTCGCCATGGGGCCGTTGCCCTCGCCAATCGGACCGTGGCAGCCGACGCAGTTCTCCTGAAAGGTCGACATGGCGCGCGCAACCGATTCGGCGGTGAAATCCTGCGTGGGATCGTTGTAGGTGTCGATATAGGCCTCGGTGGAGAAGGACACCGCCAGGCAGAACAGAGCGGCGATCGTCGCCGCCGGCGTGGCGTAGAGCCGCTTCTCGCGGGTCGCCGGCGTCCACCAGATGAGCGCGGCGGCAATCGCAAAAACGCCCGAGCCGATGGCCCACCACCAGATCGCAGACGGAAAGACCGGCTTCTGCCCCCATGTCGCGATGTAAGACAGACGGAACGGCAGCGGCCAATAAAGATCGGTTTCGTGCGAGGCCGGCGTGATGACGGCGATATAGCCGGCGATCGCCAGCAGGCCCACGCCGAAAACCGCCTCGAGGCTCCCGATCTTGCCGACCCAGGCGACGTCGAATTCGTCAATGGGGCGCGCGCGCATATAGCGCACGATGGCGAGCGCGCAGAGCAGCACGGCGGCGAGCAGAGTGAGCTTCAGCGTCAATAGGCGGCCGTAGGGGGTGGCGAGCATGTTCGGCACGCTGCCGACATTCTCATAGGCCATGGCGACGCCGGTGACGGCGACGAGCGCAATCGCAACCTTTGCGATCCTCGACCAGCGTTCCGCGAGTTTGGCGGCAAGGTGAGGCGGCTTCTGATGCGCCGTGAACATCCACCAGATCAGGCCGAAGAGCCCGCCGAGCCAGGTGAGTCCCGCCGCCGTGTGCAGGAGGAAGCTGAACTGCGTCCAGAGCGGCAAGCCGTCGTCGATGGCGTGGCCCGTGACCGAAACGACGGCGAGCACGCCGACGCCGGTCCAAAGCGTCGCGCGGTCGAGGAGATCGGACGCGCGGAACAAGCGCGCGATCGTCATTCCCGCAAAAACAAAGGCGAGAAGCTGCGTGCCGACCCAGGCCTTGCCGACGCTGGTCCCGAAGGCGAACTCCTGCAGAACGGCGGCGTCGATCGGCCGCTCGGCCGGGATAATCGCACGGGCGGTCAGATAGAGAAGCGCAAAACCCAGCAGCGCGCGAAAAACCGCCGCCGCGGCGACCCAGGGCTTGAAGCGTCCGCCATCCTCATCGATGAGCCGCGGCAGAAGCAGCAGACCGACCGCGAGCGCCGATGGGACGCTCTCGAGAAAGCGTATGAATGCCAGAGAAAGATACATCGACGGGTCTCGCCCCTTGGCTCTTCCGCGTTTCGTTCAGGGACGCCGCTTGTGCGGCCGGTCGTAGGGCCGCCGGCGCTGGTCAGCCGACGGCGCGCCCGACATTGAGCGCCTCGAGAGGAGAAGCGCTTACTTCGGATCGACCGTGAACTCGTAGCTTCCTTCGACGATGTGGCCGTCGGTCGACAGCACGCGGTAGCGCACGACATATTTTCCGGCCGCGAGCTCCGGCGCGTCCATCGACAGTTCGCGCGGCTTGTCGGGCACGCCATTGGCGCCCTCGCCGAGCACCTTTCCGCTGGCGTCCTCGATGCTGAGCTTGGAATATTTCGGCTCGACGCCGCCGCCGAAACGCAGCTTGACAGTCTTGGGCGCCGTCGCGACGTGGTCCTTCGAGGAGGGGTTCGCCTCGACGAGGAAGGAATGCGCGCGCGCTGGCGCGACGACGCCTGCGGCGATCATCGAAGCGGCGGCGAAAATGGCGGCGCGCCGCGAGAAAATAAACAGTCCCTTCATGAGATTTCCTCCCGGGCTTTTCCGCCCTTTTTCGCAGTTATTTTATGAGATGCGATCGACAGCGCCTCCGTTCAAGACGCGACCGTCTCCGTGGCCTTTTTCTTCGAGGACGGATGGGTGTGCTTCCAATAGACGAAGACCATCCCCGCGATGAGGATCGTGCCCGCAATCTGCGGCACCCACGCCCACAAGGTCTCGCCGACCCTGAATCTGAACTGCTCGGTCTGCTGCTCGCCATTATCGCGCGTGAGCGTCACGAGACCGATGTAATGGCCGTTGGCATCGAAATTATGCTCGAGGCTGAACGTGCCCTTCGTATATTTCTTCGCGGGAAGATGCAGCACCGTCAGCGCCTCGAGATCCGTGTCCTTGGTGATCGGCGTCACCGGATCGCGAATGATGCGTAGCTCGAGGGGAAGGTCGCGGAAGGCCGGCGTCTCGAGATCGAAGACCATGATCGTGCGGCCGGTGGCGGGAATCTCATCGCAATATTCGCTGCGCGATTTATCCGGCTGGAAGGCGGTGATGTGGATCATGTCATAGCCGAACATGACCATGCACATATTGCCCATGGACATGGCCTCTGGGCCCGCGCCGCCTTCCGCGCGCGTCTGCGGCGCGAAACTGAGCGAGAGCGCCAAGCCAAAGAAGGCGGCTGCAAGGCTGCGCCAATTCATCATTTCTTCCCTCGATTTCTTATCGAGGCGCTTTTACCGCGCCTCTTTTGATTTTGCCGTGCGCCGCTTTGCACGGTCGATCACGAACCCACAGTCGTTTCATTTAGCCAAGTAACACATGCGCCGATTAACACATGCTCCAGCGATAGCTGCGCTAATTGTCGCGACGATACTTAACGCCTCGCGCGCCGCGCCTGCAATGCCGTCTTTGGCAAAACGACGCCTGCTCCATTGCTAGATTGCATCGAAAATATGCGCAGGCGCGAGCGAAAAACCCGAGTGTCGTTTGCGTCGAAAGGACGCAGGAATTGATTTTGAGCAAAAATTGAGAACGAAGGCGCAAACGCGTGCGCGAGCGCCATCCCAAGCGTCCCCCCAAAACGCGACCGGCCGGACTTTCGTCCGGCCGGCGCATTAGTTCAGGCTACCGAGTTTCGCTTAGGGCATGTCGCCGGCGACGAACTTCGGAATGACCGGGCCGCCGATTTCAGCCGCAAAGCGCTTGCCGTCCGGCGTGAAGAAGAACAGCAGACCGCCGACCTGGCTGTCCGTGTCGTAGGCGAGGTCGGAGAGACGCTCGATGTCCCAACGCGCGTCCTGGATCTTCACCACGATTTCCTTCGACTCGCCCGGCGCAATCACGTCGTCGTTCGACAGACCGCGGTCAGCAAGCAGGTAATCCGGGAAGTCAGGCTTCTGCGTGAACACGGTCGGGTTCAGGAAGCGCAGGCCAGCCGCCGTATATTCGCCGAGGCGAACCGGCTGCGACGTGCCATTCTTGACCTTCACGTTGATCGTCAGCTCGCGGCCCGGAACCTTGTAGACGCCGCCGTTCAGCTCGGTCGACACCTGCTCCTTGCCCACGCCCACGGTGCCTTCCGTCTCGATCGGCGTCAGCGGCTTCTGCAAGCCGGCCTGAAGCGGGATCGTGCGCGGGAAGGTCGAGTTCGTCACGGCGTAGCCGACGATCGTCGCGAGGATCGTCAGAGCGAGAACGATCGCGCCGATGCGGCGGTCGTCATCGCCGATGACGTCGTCAGGACGGCCTTCAGCAACACGCAGGTAAGAGGCGATGATGCCCTTCCGGATGAACCAGAACAGGATCCACGCGGCGCCAACCGCCAGCCACGGCAGATGCCACGCGTAAACGCGGCTGATGCCGTAGTTCTCGAGGTCGACCGTCGAGCCGTCGAGGAGCGTCACCGGATCGGTGAAGTCCTTCATGTCGCCCTTGATCTCGATCCACTGGCCGGGTCCGATGATCGGGCCGCCGCCTTCGACGTTGATCTGAGCATGAACGTGCCAACGGCCGGCGCGACGACCGCGCAGGTTGATCGAGAAGGCGTAGTCCTTGCCGATCTCCAGAGACACCGAACGAGGAGCGAACTGCTCGCCGATGAACTGAGCCGTGCGGACCAGAACCGGACCCGGCTCGCCGGCGTTCAGGAACGACACCTTCGGATTGGCGACCGCCTGCGGCCACGCCGAGAAGACGTGAACCTTGCCGGACAGGACCATGTCCTCGTTGACGTTGACCGTCGTCTTCGACCACTGAACGTCATACCAGTTCAGCGTGCGCATGCGAAGGAACGCCTGCTGGGACTTCTCGCCGTGCGCCGAGGCCGGAGCGACCGCTCCGAGCGTCGCCGCCACAGCAGCCGCCGCGCCGAAGGCGGCGAGCTTGACTAGCTTTTTCATGAACAAACCTCCCAGGTTCTTCTTCCGGCCGGCGCCTCGCGCGCCAGCCGATTTATTCATCCGCGACAGATCAGGCCAAACCGATGATCCAACCAAATTTCCGCCGCGTCTTTTTGGGTGATTAGATCTGCTCGATCCGCTTGGTCGTGGAATACCAGCGACCCATGAACCACCACAGGAAGTACACCATCATCGAGACGAAGCCCGAGAAGAACGCCGCAACCGGCACAACGTCCTTACCGAAGGTGCGCAGCGTGCCGCGCTCGACCATGCGGATGTATTCCGGCATCGAGGTGCGGACGAAGTGCAGACCGATGAGATCGGCCAGCGTCATCAGCTGACCATGCTGCTCGGTCGCCTGGTGGAAGGCGGCGATCGCCGGCCAGTTGTTCGGATAGAACAGCAGACCCCAGCCCAGCGAGCCGACAACCGCGGTGATCACATAGGAACCCGACAGGAGCAGGATCACGTCGAGCCAGATCGCCGGAACGATCAGAGCAGACGGGAACACGAGGCTGATCGGGAAGTAGGTCCAGCCCCAGAAGTTGACGTAGCGGTTGATCCACTCGCCGATCATCAGGCCCAGAACCGCGAAAACGGCGCCGAACGGAAGACGGAAGTTAACCCACCAGAAAGCCTGCGACGCCGCGCAGAAGGTCACGCCGAGGATCGGAATAACCGTCGGCCACATACGACGATCCTTCCAGTCGACCCAGAAGTCCCAGTCGCCGGCCGTCAGCATGAAGTGGACGTGATAGCCGCCCAGGACCGCAAAGAACAGCAGAACCAGAAGCATCCAGTCCGTCGTCGCGACGCAACCCGCCGCCTCGGCGACGGAGTTGAACGGACCGACCGCCCCCCGCTTTTCGATTGTGACATCACTCTTCTCCTTGGTGTTTCTCGAGCGCCTTGAGGCCCCGAGTTTCTTTTTGCCGCTGACCGGAAGCGTCGCGCCTCCGGACCGCGCCCGGACGATCGCCTCTAGGGCCCCGCCCGGCATTTCCTTTGGGCCGCGCTTGCGCGCCGCCTGAGCGAAGTCTTGCCTTTTCAGCCAGGAAAACCCCTGACCGCGACGCGAGAAGAACCACCCCAGTCGCCAATGGCGGCCAGAAAACGCTCAGTCTCTTGTCTAAAGAAAAGCCCCACCCCGAACCTTCCGCCCGCGCCCTTAAAGGGCGCGAGCGGGTCGTCACATTTTACTCGGTGAGGAGGGCGACGCCTTCCTTGCCGATCAGCGCATGGATGCGGCCGAGGATCTGCAGCACGACGCCGAACACGCCGAGCGCCATCCAGCCGAAGAACACGAAGCCCCAGTGCAGCGGCGCAACGAACAGCTCTTCCATGAACCAGAAGGTGTGGCCCCACTCGTTCAGGCCGACGTTCGGGATGATCATGAACGGGCCGATGGCGACGATCAGGAACGCCAGCGAGTAGCCATGAGCAAAATACGGAATGCGGGTCTTCGCATAGAAGAACGCGCCGACCGCGATCACCGAATAGATCGGGTAGCTCATGTAGAACTCGATGATGTGCGACGGCGTGAAGTCCGTGTCACGGATAACCGTCATGTGCCAGGTGCCGTCCTGCTCGGTGAAGAACGAGGCGCCCCAGTAGATGGCGATGCCGTAAACGACCAGCCACTGAACGAGGACCACCAGGCGGCGCATCTCTTCGCGCGGGGCCACGGCGTCGACGTTACGGTCGCGGGTCTTCCACAGGAAGCCGGCGAGCGCCAGACCGGAGACGAGCTCCAGCGGGATTTCGGTCCAAAGGATCGACATCCAGTAGGTCTGGAATTCCGGAGCGAACGAGTCGAGGCCGGCGCGCCAGCCGAAGACCTGCTCGTAAATGCGGACGATCAGATAGAAAACATTCAGAACCGCAAGGCCGATCCACATGCCGCGCAGATCGACTACGGACTCTACTTCAGCGGCTGCGCCGGCAGCCGTGCTAGTCGTCGAGCTCATATTTAACTCCTCCTATGTGCTCCCAGGGATGCGCGTGACCGGTAAAAAAGCTCCGCCTCCCGGAACGGAGCCGCTTCGTCCTCGTTTGATTAACGTGAGGCCGGACCCGCTGTTAACGGAGCCCAGGACCGTCCCGCCCTTTCTTGCCGCAGCTCTCGGACCCCGAACCCAAGAGAGAAATTCTCCCGAGAAGCTCGAACATCCAATAGGGCCGCCTTGTTGTTATCGGACGAACACCGACGTCGCCGCCTAAACAGAGACCCAAACTGGCCCTCCCGAGCCAAGCCAACAGACCCCGTTTAGCGTGGCCCAACCATTCCCTCTCACCAACATAATGACAATACCCATCAGGATAGCATTCGACTGTCTATCGAATAGTCCAAACAACCCCAGTGGATGGGGAAATGACTACCCTGTTCGGTAGTCATAGGTAATTATCCGTAGCGGCAGGGTGACGCTTAAGTGTATGATTTTCACTAGTTTAGACGCACGTCGCCGCGTTTGCGGCCAATTCGCGTCCAAATTCAGGCGCGACATGCAAGCGCCCCGCCAACAGGATTGCGACTCCAAGCCGCGACCAAGAAATAATTCAGGCCGGCGGCGCCCGCCGCGAATGGATGAATAGACCCGACATATCGACGGGCTGGCCCGCCCGACGTCTCGAACAAAAAACCCCTGGCTTTCGCCAGGGGCTCGTCGATCGCACGAGGCGAACTTTGCTTTGCAATGGCCTTATTGCGGGCGCGGCGTGTCCTTGGTGCGCGCCGGCAGGAGCGGATAGGCGACCTTCGGCTGATCGCCGGTCAGCGCATTGAGGAACGCCACGATGGCGGCGTTCTCATCCGGCGACAAAGCCGCACCGAGCTGGGTCTTCGCCATGACGTCGACGGCTTCCTCCAGCGTCCAGACGGCGCCGCTGTGGAAGTAAGGCGCGCGCAGGGCGACGTTGCGCAGCGGAGCCGAGCGGAAGGCGAAGGCGTCGGCGTCGCTGTTCGTGACCTTGGCGCGGCCGCGGTCGGCGACGGGCAGAATGGCCGCGTCGGGCTTCTCGGCGACGCCAAAGGGGAAGTAGCCGTTGCCGCCGACGTTCACGCCGCTGTGGCAGCCGCTGCAGCCCTTGTCGATGAACAGGCGCAGGCCCTTCTTCTCGGTGTCGTTGAGGGCGTTGGCGTCGCCGGCCAGGAACTTGTCGAATTTGGCGTTCGGCGTCGTCAGCGTGGCCTCGAAAGCCTCGATGGCGTTGGCCATATTGTCGAAGCTGACCGGGTTCGCGTCGTTGGGGAAGGCCGCCTTGAACTCGGCGACATAGGCCGGCATGCTCTTCAGCGTGGCTTCGACGGCGGCGGGCGTATTGTTCATCTCGACGTCGGCCTGAACCGGGCCCTTGGCCTGCGTCTTGAGGTCGACGGCGCGGCCGTCCCAGAATTGGGCGACGTTGAAAACCGCGTTCAGCACGCTCGGGGCGCGGCGCGGGCCCTTGGCCCAGCCATGGCCGATCGAGGTCGGGCCGGCGTCGACGCCGCCCGTGCCGAGATTATGGCAGCTATTGCAGCTTATGATCTGGCTCTTCGACAGGCGGGGATCGAAGAACAGCTTGTGGCCGAGTTCGATCTTGGCCGGGGTGATGGCGTTGTTCTTGACGACCGAATTCACGCTCGCGGCGTCGATCGGCTTGAAGACCGCATTGGCGTCGGCGCGCAGGTCGCCGGCGTGAGCCAATACGGGAAATAGCAGCATCGCGCCGGTCACGGCGAACCGAAGTGCGGACATATGATTCCCTCCCCTTGCAGCTTTGTCTTTGAAAAGCTGGGCAGCCTCGCTGCGCGAGAGCGCGCGAAGCTCGCGTCTTCGGCTAGCACAACCCCTAAGACGGCGGAAGCCCTCGCTGATTGATACGCCGCAGGTTAAAGCAGATGCGTGACTGTGGCCGTATGACAAAGAAACGGCAAAAGGCGGAAGCCTTATTGAGGCGGCTCCGGCGCGGCGGGCGACGTCAATGGAATGCCGAAGAAGCTCTCCTCGTCGGCGCCCCCGGCCTTATGCAGCGCGAAGGCGTCCTTCCAAATGGCGTTCTCGACCGCATCGGCAGGGCGATAGGTGCATTTGGCTTCGGGATTGCCTCCCTGTAGCCATTTCTTGCCGTTGCGCACGAATCGGTCGAGGCTTTTCTGGTCGGTCGGGCGAATCACGCATCTGGGAACGCCATCGACGAGAATGACTTGCGGGAGCATGTGCGATCTCCGACAAATGGGGGCGCCGCCCCCTGATTGCCTTGTTGGAAATCAGTTCAGCAATCGACGTGCCATTTTTGATTTTTTTCAAGGAAGAAGAAAATGACCAGCTTCGCGAGCGACGCCGCAATAGAACGCATCGCCTTGGGCGTGATTGATCGGACATTGCCGAAAACCGACTGGACGCATGCAGCGCATTTCGCCGCCGCCGTCTGGCTTTTACGTTACAGGCGCGATTTGACGACGGCGCCCGCGATCAAAGGTTTGATCAGCGCCTATAACGAGGCGACCAACACTCCCAACACGGATACAGGCGGCTATCACCACACGATTACGCTTGCGTCGATGCCCGCCGCATCGGCGCATCTGGCCGGTTATCCCGAAACGGCCAGCCTGCATTGCGTCCTCGACGCGCTGATGGCCTCGCCGCTGCGGCGCCCGGAGTGGCTGCTCGATTATTGGAGCCGCGAGACCTTATTCAGCGTCGCCGCGCGCCGCGACTGGACGCCCCCCGATCTCGCCCCGTTGCCGTTCTGAGGCGTCGTTCGCCCGCAACCTTTGATACTAGACCCGCTTGATTGGCTCGCTGTCATTCTCGACGCTCGCGTCGCGAGTGATCGGGAATCCAGAGCCGGATCAGCGCTATTGCGGCTCTGGATTCCCGATCGGGCCTTCGGCCCGTCGGGAATGACAAACCCCAATGCGAGCTGTTCACACGGAGGTGGCGTCACACCCCCGTGGGGTAGTTCGGGCTCTCGCGGGTGATGGAGACGTCGTGGACATGGCTTTCGCGCAGGCCCGCATTGGTGATGCGCACGAATTGCGCCTTCTCCTGGAATTCACGGATCGTCGGCGCGCCGACATAGCCCATGGCGGACCGCAACCCCCCAGCGAGCTGGTAGAGGATCGGCGCGATCGGGCCGCGGTAAGGCACCTGCCCTTCAATGCCTTCGGGCACGAGCTTGAGCTGATCCTTCACATCGCCCTGGAAATAGCGCGTGGCCGAGCCCGCCACCATGGCGCCGACCGAGCCCATGCCGCGGTAGGACTTGAAGGAGCGGCCCTGATACAGGAACACCTCGCCGGGCGATTCCTCCGTGCCCGCGAAGAGCGAGCCCATCATCACCACCTCGGCGCCCGCGGCGACCGCCTTGGCGAGATCGCCCGAATATTTCACGCCGCCGTCGCCGATCACCGGCACGTCGGCTTTGCGGGCTTCCTCCGACGCCTCCATGATCGCCGTGAGCTGCGGCACGCCCACGCCCGCGACGATGCGCGTGGTGCAGATCGAACCCGGCCCGATGCCGACCTTGATGGCGTCGGCGCCCGCGTCGATCAACGCCTTGGCGGCCTCGGCGGTGGCGATGTTGCCGGCGATGATCTGGACCTTGTTGTTCTCGCGCTTGACGCGCGCCACCTGATCGATGACGGCCTGCGAATGGCCATGCGCAGTGTCGATGACGATGCAATCCGCGCCGGCGTCGATGAGCTGCAGCGCGCGCTCATAGCCGTAATCGCCGACCGTCGAGGCGGCGGCGACGCGCAGGCGCCCTTCCGGATCCTTGCAGGCGTTCGGGTGTTGCGTCGCCTTTTCGATGTCCTTCACGGTCACCAGGCCGACGCAGTGATAATCGGCGTCGACGACCAGCAACTTCTCAATGCGGTGCTCGTGAAGAAGACGCTGCGCCTCGGCCTGGTCCACGCCCTCGCGCACGGTGACGAGCTTCTTGGTCATCAGCTCGGCGATCGGCTGGCGCTTGTCCTGCGCGAAGCGCACGTCGCGGTTCGTGAGAATGCCGACGAGCTTGCCCTTCCCGCTTGTCGCGCCGCGCTCGACGACCGGAATGCCGGAAATACCGTTTTGCGCCATCAAATACAGCGCGTCGGCGAGCGTCGCATCGGGGAAGATGGTGATCGGATCGACCACCATGCCGCTCTCATAGCGCTTGACCTTGCGCACTTCGGCGGCCTGATCGGAAGGCGTGAGATTTTGGTGGATGACGCCGATGCCGCCGGCCTGGGCCATGGCGATGGCGAGCCGTGCCTCTGTCACCGTATCCATGGCGGCGGAAACGATCGGCAGGTTGAGCGTGATCTCGCGGGTGAGGCGCGTCGTGATGTCGACGGTCGAGGGCATCACGCGGGAGTGACCGGGCCGCAGCAACACGTCGTCGAAAGTAAGCGCTTCGGTCAACGTGATGGGCAGACGGGCCATGGGCCAACTCCTTCATGGGCTGCGATGGGGCGGCGTAAACGAGCGCGCCGCCTGAGAGGGTTGGCGGGTGCTCATAGCATTTATCCTTGCAAAGGCAAATGGCGCCGCCGCGACACCAGACCATTCACTCGGGCAGCCAACCCTCGGAAAGCACCTCGGCCATCGGCCATGAGCAGGTCGATGGGAATTGAGCGCGCTCCAAACTGGTTTGCTTCTCGGCGAGCGAAAGGGCGTCGGACCAAGCGTCCGCCTGCCAGTCTGGGTCTCGAAGCGATTCCTTCAAGCTCGGCGTGCGCCTGAGCCGGCGCTCTATCGCGGCGCGCTGATCCTTTATCGTCAGCTCCCAGCTCCGGGTGCGGCGCTCCGGCTGAAAGCGCCATTTCAGCAAATGGGCCAAGAGAACCGCCATCCGGATGGCCAGCTCCCGCTGCTCGCTTTTGCCCACGTCCTCGATCTCGTCAGCGATATGTTGGGCGTCGAGAAGGTCGAATCGACCTGCGCGCAAGAGGCGCGCCTGCTCCCGCGCCCATGCGACGACATCGGCCTCATAGGCCGCGCTCGCGCGCCGCTCCGCCGCCTTCTCCAAATCTTTGCTCGCCTGCGCCATGAGCGGAATATAGGACCGGCTCGGGATCGAGTCCAAAGCCTCCCGCCCGCGCTTTCAGCTTTCGGTTCTGTCGCCGCGCGTAGTTGGCTGGGAAACGACCAGAAATTCTGCGACATCGGCGCCGGCGTTGACGACGCGATGCGGCGCGCCCGGGGCGATCTCGAGGCCCTGGCCAGCCGCGACCACGCAGACAGTCCCTGCGACCTCGATCGAGAGTTCCGCGCTCAGAACAAAGAAGAACTGGCGCGCCTTCTGGTGGAAGTGCCGGGTCTCGGCGCTCCCGCACGGCATGCGCTCGTGGATGACGCTCAGCTCGGCGCGATCGACGAGGCGCCAGCCGTCGCAGTCCGCGCCCCAATGATAATGCTCGGCGTTTTCCTTACTGACGACGGTCGTCACAGAAGGGCGTCCGCAGTATGGGCGCGCTCCGTATCGAACTGCAGCTTCGCCAGCCGCGCATAAAGCCCGCCGGCGGCCGTGAGGGTTGCGTGGGTCCCCTCCTCCACGATGCGGCCCTGGTCCAGAACCACGATGCGGTCGGCTTCCAGCACGGTCGCCAGACGATGCGCGATGACGATGCTGGTCCGCCCGGCCATCACGTCGTGCAGCGCCTCCTGCACGGCGGCTTCATTCTCGGCGTCGAGTGCGGAGGTGGCTTCATCGAGTAGCAGCACCGGCGCGTCCGCCAGAATGGCGCGGGCGATGGCCAATCTTTGCCGCTGGCCGCCGGAAAGCGTCACGCCGCGTTCGCCCAGAAGCGTGTCGTAGCCCTGCGGCAGCGCCTCGATGAACTCATGCGCCTGGGCGCGCTTCGCCGCGGCCACGATCGCCTCGCGGGCAGCGCCCTCGCGGCCGTAAGCGATATTCTCCGCGACCGACAGCCCGAAGATCACCGGGTCTTGCGGAGCCAGCGCCATCGCCGCGCGCAAATCGAGCGGATCGAGGTCGCGCAGATCGACGCCGTCGAGTGAAATCACGCCCGCGTCGACGTCGTAGAAGCGCAGAAGCAGGGCAAAAAGCGTGGATTTTCCCGCGCCGGAGGGGCCGACCAGCGCCACCCGCTCGCCGGGCGCGATGGTCAGCGACAAATCGTGCAGCGCGGAACGGTCGGGCGCCGTCGGATAAGCGAAGCTCACATGGTTGAAGGCGATGCGCCCCTGCCAGCGGGAGGGCGCCGGAGTGGGATGCGGGGGCGCGATAATCTTCGGCTTCACAGCCAGAATCTCAGCGATGCGCGAGGCGGCGCCAGCCGCCGCGCTCACCTCGCCCCAGACGGACGAAAGCTCGCCGAGCGAACTCGCGCCGAGCACGGCATAGAGCACAAATTGCGACAGCAGGCCCGATGTCATCCGCCCAGAGAGCACATCCTGCGCGCCGAGCCAAAGCACCGCGACAACGCTCGTGAACACAATGAGAATCACGCCCGCCGTCATGAAGGCGCGCAGCAGCGTCGCCGCCTGCGCGGCGTCATAGGCGGCCTCCACGGCGCGCTTGAAACGCGCCACGGTGGAGGCCTGCGCGCCATTGGCCTGCATGGCGCGGACGGCCGCCAAATTCTCGCCGGCGTAAGCCGCCGCATGGGCCAGCGTATCCTGTGCATGCTTCGAGCGACGGCGCACGCCGCGACCCGACGCGATGAGCGGCAGGACGATGATGGGGATCGCCGCAAGCGCAAGCCCCGCGAGTTTCGGGCTCGTCGCAAACATCATCACGACCGCGCCGATGAACATGAAGATGTTGCGCAGCGCGATGGAGGCCGAGGAGCCGAAGGCCGATTTGAGCTGCGTCGTATCGGCGGTGAGGCGCGAGAGCAGCTCGCCGGTTTTCGCCGTGTCGTAAAAGGAAGCGTCGAGCGTCGCGAGATGCTTGAAGAGATCGGCGCGCAGATCGGCGACCACGCGCTCACCGAGCGTCATCACGAAATAATAGCGCGTGGCGGAAGCGAGCGCGAGCGTCGCGGCGACGGCGATCATGGCGCCGAAATAGGCGTTCACCGTTCCCGCGCTATCGGCCGAGAAGCCGTGATCGATCATGCCGCGCACCGCCGCCGGCAGCGTCAGCGTCGCGCCCGAGGCCAGAAGCAGAGCGGCGAAAGCGAAGGCGATCGTTTGCTTGTAGCGCAGCGCATAGGGCAGCAGCGGCCGCAAGGGCGCGAGCGTCGCGCCGAAACGGCGCTTCGATTCGCCCGCGGGAGGCGGAAGGGGAGCCGCATCTTCGATTCCGGTCATAAACGTGACCCTCTCCTGCGCCGGCCAAGCCGAAAATGCCGCGCAGCCTGCTCCTACGCCTCGAATCGCTGCGACGCAGCAAAAATATTTTACGGCCAAGCCTGAGACAAATCCTTGGAAAAGAATGTCTTTTCGATTTCTTTTCAGATATATATGTCCTGCGACAGGATGTCGCAATTTGATGCATCCAACGCTGGACAGGCCCGAAACTTGTGCTACCTTTTCCCTGCGTCGAAATGACGCGCCCGCCAAACAACCGGGGGGCCACGCGCCACAAAAACAAAAAGACTTGGCGCGCAATGGGAACGAAAGAGGAGTGAAGGTTATGGCTGACAAAGAACTCGAGATCACCACCAACACTTACATCTTCGCTGGCGTCGGCGCCGTGATTCTCGGCGGCCTCGCGGCTGCGGCGCTCGGCGGCCTGCCGAACACCATCGCGGCTGGCGTTGTGGGCGCGCTCGCGGGCGGCTGCCTCGGCCTGTTCTTCTAACCGACGCCTTCGACGCGGCGCTGGTCTGGCCGCCAGCGCAGCGCCAAAACGTCGACAGCCAGCATTCGGGAGACGAATGCTGGCTGCGTTTTTTGTTGATTGTTCTTTTCGAAAGGCCGCCGCAAACGGCTACTTCAGCTTGCTGAGAAAGTGGCGATGACGCCTCTCGTGCTTCGAGACGCCTGCTGCGCAGGCTCCTCAGCATGAGGAGCTTCTGCAACTTCGTCGAACACTTATGCCATTTCCGTTTGAATAGCTCGCATCGGGCGCGCGTTATTCCCGGCGGGCTGAAAGCCCGCAGAGCCACAAGAGCGCTGGTTTTGCCCAGCGCCCGTCATTGCGAGCGAAGCGAAGCAATCCAGGGCGGCGATGCGGCCCTGGATTGCTTCGTCGGCTCCGCCTCCTCGCAATGACGGCGGTGATTTCCTGAGTGTCCACACGGCGCGAGCGTCGGGAATGGCGCCTGAGGAGCGCGCGAAGCTCGCGTCTCGAAGGACGAGGCCGCCTCTGAGGTTTGTCAAGAAACTAGGCAGCCGAAACCGGCTCTCGGACGCCCTGCTCAGAGCGTCGCCGCCGTCGCCCCGCCCGGCCACATCTCCCGCGCCTTCGCGCGCAAAACATATTTCTGGACCTTGCCTGTCGAGGTCTTCGGCAACGCGCCGAAGACCACGTGGCGCGGGCATTTGAAATGCGCCAGATGCTTGCGCGACCAGGCGATGATTTCGTCCGTCGACGCGAGTTCGCCGTCCTTCAGCTCGATGAAGGCGCAAGGCGTCTCGCCCCATTTGTCGTCGGGCGCGGCGACCACCGCGGCGGCGGCCACTTTCGGATGTTTGAAAAGAACGTCCTCGACCTCGATCGACGAAATATTCTCGCCGCCCGAGATGATGATGTCCTTGGAGCGGTCCTTGAGCTGGATATAGCCGTCGTGATGGATCACGCCGAGATCGCCAGTGTGAAACCAGCCGCCATGGAAGGATTTCTCGGTCGCCGAAGCGTTCTTGAGATAGCCCTTCATCACGACATTGCCGCGAAACATCACCTCGCCCATTGTCGCGCCGTCGCGGGGCACGGGTTGCATGGTCTCGGGGTCGATCACGTCGAGATCGTCCAGGACGACATAGCGCACGCCCTGGCGCGCCTTCATATGCGCCTGCTCCTTGTCGTCGAGCGCGTCCCAGCTCTCCTGCCATTCATTGACGGCGGCCGGCCCATAGGTCTCGGTCAATCCATAGAGATGCGTCACCTCGAAACCGGCTTCCTTCATGGCCGCGAGCACGGCCTGAGGCGGCGGCGCGGCGGCGGTGAAGAATCGCACCGTCTCCTTCAGCGGCTTCTTTTCCGACTCTTTGGCGTTGAGCAGCGTCGACATGACGATCGGCGCGCCGCAGAGATGCGTGACGCGATGCTCGGCCATGAGCTCATACATATGTCCCGCCCGCACCTGCCGCAGGCAGACATGCGTGCCGGCTGCGACCGAGATCGACCAGGGGAAGCACCAGCCGTTGCAGTGGAACATCGGCAAGGTCCACAGATAGACCGGATGCCTGCCCATATCGCCGGTGAGGATGTTGCCGAGCGCCAGCAGATAGGCGCCGCGATGGTGGTAGACGACGCCCTTGGGATCGCCCGTCGTCCCCGAGGTGTAATTGAGCGAGATTGCGTCCCATTCGTCCTGCGGCGGCGCCCAGGCGAAGTCGGGGTCGCCGGAGAGCACGAAATCCTCATAGTCGATCGAGCCCAGCCGCTCGCCCGGCCCCGTATATTCGGGATCGTCGTAATCGATGATGAGAGGCTTGGATTTGCAGAGCGCCAGCGCCTCGCGGATCAGGCCCGAATATTCGCGATCGACGATCAGCGCCTTGGCTTCGGCGTGATCGAGGGTGAAGGCGAGGACCGAGGCGTCGAGCCTCGTGTTCAGCGTATTGAGGACGGCGCCCATCATCGGCGCGCCATAGTGGCATTCGAGCATCGCCGGCGTATTGCCGAGCATGACGGAAACCGTGTCGTTGCGTCCGAGCCCGGCTTTGGCCAGCGCGCTCGCGAGGCGCCGGCTGCGCGAATAAAAGTCACGATAGCTGCGCCGCAAGTCGCCGTGAATGATCGCAACGCGGTGGGGGAAGACCGCCGCCGCGCGCGCGAGAAACGTCAGCGGCGTTAGCGGCTGGTAATTCGCCGGATTGCGGTCGAGATCGCGGTCATAGGCGGATGCAGTCATGACGGACTCCGAAACGGGGCCGCGAAGGCCGGCCACGCAGTATGCAAGTTCTGGAGAAGGCGGCGAACCTTTTCGTCCATGCGTTTCCGCCTTCAAGACCGCCAGCCGGAAGGACCGCGAGCCTTCAGGCTCGCCTTGTGATGCGAGCCTGAAGGCTCGCGGTCCATTCGGCCTGTCGCGTTCCGACAAACGCACAGCGGGCGCGCCTGCCCCATGAGGATAGGTGCGCCCGCCAGGCAAATCAATTGCGCTCGCCGGTCTCGGCGTGACCGGTCACTCGCCGAAATCGAGGTCCTTGAGCTTGCCGAAGACGCGATCGGCGTCGAAATTATCTTCCTCTTCCTCCACCGGACGCGCGGCGGGCTTGCCGAACACATCCTCGGTGGTCACCGGCTCGCGCACGCTGGTCGTCACGGCGGCGGGCACGAGAGTCTGGCCCTGGTCCTCGACGACGGCGGGCCTGTCCTTGGCGGCGCGATTGACCTCGAAGTCGAGATCGATCTGCGAGCAAAGGCCGAGCGTGACCGGGTCCATCGGGGTGAGCGAGGCTGAATTCCAGTGCGTGCGCTCGCGGATCGCCTTCAGCGTCGCCTTGGTGGTGCCGACGAGGCGCATGATTTGCGCATCCTTGAGCTCCGGATGGTTGCGCACGAGCCAGAGAATGGCGTTGGGGCGGTCCTGACGGCGCGACAGCGGCGTATAGCGCGGACCACGCGCCTTCTTGACCTCCGGCACGACGACCTTCGATACAGACAGTCTGAGGTGATGCTTGTTGTCGCGCTCGCCGCGCGCGATCTCGTCGCGCGTGAGCTGGCCCGAGGTGATGGGATCGTGGCCGCGAATGCCCGCTGCGACTTCGCCGTCGGCGATGCCCTTCACTTCCAGCGGGTGAAGCTTACAGAATTCGGCGACCTGATCGAAGGTCAGCGAGGTGTTTTCGACGAGCCAGACTGCCGTCGCCTTCGGCATCAAGGGGGCGTTGCTCATCTCGAAGAATCTCCTTGGGTCGGGACATGGCGGGAGCGTCCGGCGCCGCGCTTCTCCTGCGCTGGCGACCCATTAGGCTCGACCGTCCATGATGGGAATGAGGGCACATATACGCCGCCATGAGCAAAAGCGCAATGATTCAACCCGCCCACGCCAGGGCTCCGAATTCAGGTTTACGAGCGGACGCGTTCCCGCGTCATGGCCGCGCTTGTCGCGGCCATCCACGCCAGGCCGACGCAGAAAGCTGCGAACATGAGCGGGAGCAACGCCGCTTCTTCTCCCCGCGTGTCGTCATGTCCCGGCGTGGATGCCCGCGACAAGCGCGGGCATGACGGTGGCGGCGTAAGGTTTGTTCACCTGGATCGGAGCCCTGCCCGCCCACGAGTGAACGCCGCTGCGCCCCCCGGACCTGCTAACGGGCCCTCCCCCGCGCATGGGCCGGCCGCAGACCGGAAAGATGCTCGGGCAGCAAGTCGCCCAAAGCCGCCCCGATCGCCGCGCCATATTTGTGGAAGAAGAGGCCGAAGGCGATGAGCAGCACGCCGATCCCCGACAGGGCAAAGGGGAAAAAGATCGAATTCTTGAAGACCTCGCTGGCCAAATAGCCAAGATACATCGTCACGCCAATGGCTCCGAAGACCGCATAGACGCGCCGCATCATGAAGAGGGAGAGAAATACGAGGCCCGCGTTGACGGCGCAATAAATCGCCTTGCCGAATTCGTCGCCAGCGTGCTGCGCCGTCAGGCCGCCCCAGAAAGCCAGAAGGCCGCCGAGATGCAGCCAAAAGGCGAAATCGCCATTTCGCCAGCGCTTGAGATCGATCAGCCAGGCCACGGCGATGACGGCGAGGCCGAAATACATGCTCACCGACGCGCGCTGTTCCCAATCGAAGGTCTCAGTTCCCATGAGCCAGGGCGTCAAATCCATGGACATGAACCACAGGCAGAAGGCGATGACCATGGTGAGGAAGGGGAAGGGAAAGAAAGCCATCGCCGCGAGCGCCGAAACAATGGTCCCGACCTCCATCGGCAGCCAGCTCGATTTGATCCAGATATAGAAATCGCGATAGCCGCCGGGCGCGTCGACGGGGCTGTGGCCCCAGAGCGATTGCAGCGCGAAAATGGCGAGCGGCGCCATGCCGACCGCGCAGGTGACGAGCAGCCCGCCGGGGGTGCGCAGATCGCGCCGCCACAGATAGGCGCCGGCGTAAAGAAAGCCCCCCGCATAAATGAGCGCCGTCGTCAGCAGCGCCTTCTCGCCCCAAAGGCCGAAAGCGGTCGTCGAAAAGAGCCCCATGGCCGACAGCACGATCAGCGCGCCGGCATACCAGAGCACATGCACGAAGTCGTAGCGCGGCGGCTGGGAGGCCGGCGCGGGCGCGGCAATTCGCGCCGCGAAAAACGCCGCGAGTGTTTCGAATGTGGCGGCGTCGATGACGCCGGCGTCCCGCGCGGCGGCAATTTCGTCGATGATCGAGCGTGGCTTCATGGTCTGGCTCCTTCCATCGACCCGAATTCATAAGATTGCGGCACAGAAAGCGCGATGCGCGGGCGCACGCCCGCCTCAGGCGGCGCCCGTTTGGAGGATCGTATATGAATCTCGCTCAGGCTTCGATTCCAACGCCAGTAAGGCGCGCGCGGATGCATGAAAGAGAAACGATCATGAGGCGCTTCAAATGAACTCGCTCGGCCGTCTTGTCGTCCTCGTGCCGGATTACGATGAAGCAATCCAATTCTATCTTAGCGTTCTCGGAATGCGGATCATCGCCGACATACCGGCGGGCGAGCTACGCTTCGTTCACCTGGGTTTTGCCGCCGAGCCGTCCATCGGCCTGTGGCTGCTGAAAGCCACGACAGCCGAGCAAAAGGCGCGCGTCGGCAATCAAACCGGCGGGCAACCTCTCGCGGTGATCTATACGTCGGACCTCCACGCCGAGAGCGACCGTCTGGCCGCCAAAGGCGTCCAATTCGTCTTACGCCCAACGGAGGAAGCCGATTCGATTTACGCGCAATTCCGCGACATTTACGGCAACATCTTTGTGCTGGTGCAGTTGAAAGCCTGATGGCGGCTCATTTGACAGCCGGGGGCGCATTGCCCATACCGCAATTGGGCGGGAGGCCCGACGGGACAAGGCCATGCAACAGAAAGCCAAAGGGCTCACCTATTCCGATGCGGGCGTCGACATCGATGCGGGAAACCGACTCGTCGATATGATCCGGCCGGCCGTGCGCGCGACGCGGCGCTCCGGCGCCGACGGCGAGATCGGCGGCTTTGGCGGCGTCTTCGACCTCAAGGCGGCAGGCTATGCCGACCCGCTGCTTGTCGCGGCCAATGACGGGGTGGGCACCAAGGTCAAGATCGCCATCGAATCCGGCCTGCATGGCACGATCGGCATCGACCTCGTCGCCATGTGCGTCAACGACCTCATTGTCCAGGGCGCCGAGCCGCTGTTCTTTCTCGACTATTACGCCACCGGCAAGCTCGACCCGGCGGTCGGCGCCTCCGTTGTGAAGGGGATCTCCGACGGCTGCGTCAAAGCAGGCTGCGCGCTGCTCGGCGGCGAGACGGCGGAAATGCCCGGCCTCTATTCGCGCAGCGACTATGATCTCGCCGGCTTCGCCGTCGGCGCCGTCGACCGCCGGCGTCTGCTGCCGCACGAGGTCCACGTTGGCGACGTCGCCTTCGGCCTGCCCTCGTCAGGCGTGCATTCCAACGGCTTTTCGCTCGTGCGCCGCATCGTCAAGGACACGGGCCTCTCCTGGAACGCGACCGCGCCCTTCGCCCCTGAAATGACGCTCGCGCGCGCCCTGCTCGAGCCGACGCGTATTTATGTGAAACCGCTGCTGGCCGCGCTGAAGCGCACGAACCACATTCGCGCGCTCGCCCATATCACCGGCGGCGGCTTCCCGGACAATTTGCCGCGCGTGCTGCCCAAGGGGCTCGGCGTATCGTTGGATCTGAGCGCCTTCGACGTTCCGCGCGTGTTCAAATGGCTGGCCAAGACGGGCGATGTGGCGGAATCTGAAATGCTGCGCACCTTCAACTGCGGGATCGGCATGGTGATCTTCGCCGCGAAGGAAGGGGCGGATGAGGTCGAGACGATCTTGCGCGATGTCGGCGAAAAGCCCGTGCGGATCGGCGCGGCGATCGACGCCGAGGGCGATTCGCGGGTCGTGATGAAGGGTCAGCTCGGGCTATAAGGCCCCCTCCCCCGCTCGCGCGGGAGGGCGAGTAGAACGCGGCCTTCATCCGGAGCGCTGATCGTGAGTATCCCCTCTCCCGCGTGCGGGAGAGGGTGGCCCTCGCGTTAGCGAGGGTCGGGTGAGGGCCCGCCCTCATCCGTCACCGCTTCGCGGCGACACCTTCTCCCGCAAGCGGGAGAAGGAACTTAAACTACCAAGGTCGGAGACTATGACCCGCCTGCGCACCGCCATTCTCATTTCCGGCCGCGGCTCCAATATGGACGCGCTGATCGCCGCCGCGCGCGCACCGGATTTCCCGGCCGAGATCGCCCTCGTCCTCTCCAACCGCCCCGACGCTCCCGGCCTCGCAAAAGCCAAGGCCGCCGGCATCGCCGTCGCAGCGGTCGACCATAAGATCTACGCAGGCCGAGAGGAGTTCGAGCGCTCGCTACAACTCGTTCTCGAAACCTACCGCATCGACTTCATCTGCCTCGCCGGCTTCATGCGGCTCTTCACGCCCTGGTTCATCGGCCAATGGACAGGACGGATGCTCAACATCCACCCTGCTTTGCTGCCGTCCTACCGCGGCCTGCACACGCATGAGCGCGCGCTCGCTGACGGCGTGAAGATTCACGGCTGCACGGTGCATTTCGTCGTGCCGGAGATGGACGAGGGCCCGATCGTCGCCCAGGCCGCCGTGCCAGTGCTCGACGGCGACACGCCCGACACGCTCGGCGCGCGCGTGCTGGCGCAGGAGCATGTCATTTATCCTTTGGCGTTGCGGCTCGTCGCGTCGGGCTCCGTCCGGATCGAGGGCAATCGCGTGTTGGGCGCGATGGCGGAAAGCCGGGAGGCCCTTGTCGCGCCGAAACCTAATTGGGAATAAGTATAGCCGCCCGTCATTGCGAGGAGCAAAGCGACGAAGCAATCCAGGGCCGCAGTCGCTGCTCTGGATTGCTTCGCTTCGCTCGCAATGACGGGGCTCCGCTGTCATTCCCGACGCGCGGAGCGCAATCGGGAATCCAGAGCGGAAATCTTAGCCGACGATCTCATTGCCGGAGAAGAACTGGGCGATCTCGACGGCGGCCGTCTCCGGCGCGTCGGAGCCGTGCACCGAGTTCTCGCCGACCGACAGCGCATGCTCCTTGCGGATGGTGCCCGGCGCGGCGTTGGCCGGATTGGTGGCGCCCATCACTTCGCGATAGCGGGCGATGGCGTTCTCGCCCTCGAGCACCTGCACGACGACCGGCTCGGAGATCATGAAATCGACGAGCTCGCCGAAGAAGGGACGCTCCTTATGCACCGCATAGAAGGTCTCGGCCTGCTCGCGGGTCATGCGGATGCGCTTCTGCGCGACGATGCGCAGGCCCGCGCCCTCGATCAGGGCATTGATGGCGCCGGTGAGGTTGCGCTTGGTCGCGTCGGGCTTGAGAATGGAAAAGGTGCGTTCGATCGCCATGAGAGCGCATCGCCTCGTTGTTGGAGTGCTGAAAGGGTAAGCGCCGCGCTTATACCGGCGGCGCCGCGACGCGGCAAGCCTGGCGCAGCGCGGGTTCTGGCGCGGCAAGGGCCAATGCTTGCTCTATGCCCCTGTGGGGCATATATTGAAACATATTTCGAGGAGCTTTTTTGAAAATCTTTGCGACCAGATGGTTCGCGCGCTTTGCACGGAAGGAGAGCATTCCGGACCAACAGTTGCGCGAGGCGATCGCCCGAGCGGAGAAAGGCGCCATAGACGCCGAGCTCGGGGGAGGCCTCATCAAACAGCGAGTGGCGCGGGACGGCGGCGGCAAATCGGGCGGGTATCGGACAATCGTCGCGTACCATAGCGGAACGAGGAGCATTTTCCTTTACGGCTTTGCCAAGAACGTTCGAGACAACATCGCGGCTGATGATTTGGCGTTACTCAAGAAACTTTCCAAGCGATTCCTTTCGATCCCAGACGAAGACTTGGAAAGAGCGTTAGCCGAAGGAGAACTCATTGACGTCGGAAATCGCAAAACAGGCAAAGAATAGGTTCCGCAGCGACATGGCCGAGGCCCTGCACGAGACGGCGAGCGGCCTTCACAGAATCGGCCTTTTGGACGCGAGAACGATGCGCGAATTCGACGTCGCGTGCCTCACCCCGGTGGAGCCGATGAGCGGGAAGGAAATCCTTGCCCTGCGCGAACGTGAGGGCGTCAGCCAAGGGATTTTTGCGCGGGCGTTGAACGTCCGGCCGAAGCTCGTCAGCGAATGGGAGCGCGGCGAGAAAAAGCCGAGCGGCCCGTCCCTCAAGCTGCTGTCGCTTGTCAAGGCTCATGGCTTGGTGGCGATTATTTAGCCGTTACCGATACGCCTCGGCGATCGCCATAAAATCCCGCGCCGTCAGGCTCGCCCCGCCAACCAGCGCGCCGTCGACATTCGGCACGCCCATCAGCTCCCGCGCATTCGCGGGCTTCACCGAGCCGCCGTATAGAATGCGCACATCCTCGCTCTTGCCGCCGCCGAGCCGCGCCTCGATCCGCTCCCGCGCGAAGGCGTGCATTTGCGCGACATCCTCAAGCGTCGGGGTGAGCCCCGTGCCGATCGCCCAGACCGGCTCATAGGCGACGACGATCGTTCCCGGCGCGTCATCGGGAAGTGACGCCTCGATCTGCCGGCCCACGACGGACAGCGCTTCCCCGGCCTCCCGCTCGTGGCGCGTCTCGCCGACGCAAATGATGGGTTTCAACCCGGCGCGCAGCGCTGCCGCGGCCTTCACCCGCACGATATTGTCGGTCTCGCCGTGATCGGCCCGGCGTTCGCTATGCCCGAGGATGACATAGGTGGCGCCCGCGTCCTTGAGCATTTCGGCGGAAATATCGCCGGTATGGGCCCCGCTTTCGGCGGCGTGGCAATCCTGCCCGCCGAGCCCGATCCCGTTGAGCATGGCGACGTCGAGCGCCAGCCCGATCAGCGTCGCAGGCGGACAAATGATCAGCTCGACCTTTTTCTTCAGCGCGAGATCATAAGCCGTCCCCATCGCCGCGATTTCCGCAAGCGAGGCGATGAGCCCGTTCATTTTCCAGTTTCCGGCGACGAGCGGGCAACGATCCATGCAGGAGAATCCTTCGAGCGTGGAAATGTTACGTAACAGAAGCTGACAGACTCGCAATATGGCGCATGTGGCGGCGCCATCGACTTGTCACAATAAATCGATATATCCAGAATCATGGAAATAGAAACCGCCCTCGCCTGCCTTGCCGCGCTCTCGCAGCAGACGCGGCTCGAGGCTTTTCGGGCCCTTATCCGCGCCGAGCCCAAGGGCCTCCCGGCCGGCGAGCTCGCCCGCCTCCTCGGCGTGCCGCAAAATACGCTCTCGGCCCATCTCAACGTCCTCTCCCACGCAAAGCTGGTCACCAGCGCCCGTAACGGACGCAGCGTCGTCTACCGCGCCGATCTTTCGCAACTGAACGCGCTCCTTCGCTTCCTCGTCGAGGACTGCTGCGGCGGAGCCGGATGCGCGCCGGCTCAAATACTCTCCCTCTCGAAATGTGACTCCGGACAATGACAGAGAAGATCTACAACGTATTGTTCCTGTGCACGGGCAACAGCGCCCGCTCGATCATGGCCGAGAGCATACTGCGTCAGCTCGGCGCCGGCCGATTCAAGGCATTTTCCGCCGGCAGCCATCCGAAGGGCGAAGTAAACCCCTACGCCCTGCTGACGCTGGAAAAGATGGGCTTTCCGCATGACGGCTTTCGCTCCAAGAACTGGGACGAATTCGCCGCCCCCGGCGCGCCGCGAATGGATTTCGTCTTTACCGTCTGCGACAACGCCGCGGGCGAAGCCTGCCCGCTCTGGCCCGGCCAGCCGATGACCGCGCATTGGGGCATCGAAGACCCCGCAACTGCGGACGGCTCGGACATAGAAAAGCAGCGCGCTTTCGCGCTCGCCTTTCGCTACCTCAAGAACCGCATCGAGCAATTCTGCGCGATCCCGCTGCATCGTCTCGATCGCCTGGCGGTCGGCGCGCGCCTGCGCGAAATCGGCGAGACCGAGGGCGCAACTCATCGGGAAGCGGAGCAAACGCCGTGACGATCTTCGAACGCTATCTGACGCTTTGGGTCGCCCTCTGCATCGTCGCGGGCGTCGGGCTGGGCCATTTCCTGCCGGGCTTTTTCCACGCGCTCGGCGCCTTCGAAATCGCCAAGGTCAATCTGCCTGTT
Source organism: Methylocystis sp. JR02 (assembly GCF_030063565.1). Taxonomy (NCBI): domain Bacteria; kingdom Pseudomonadati; phylum Pseudomonadota; class Alphaproteobacteria; order Hyphomicrobiales; family Methylocystaceae; genus Methylocystis; species Methylocystis sp. JR02. The sequence goes on from NZ_JASIRC010000001.1 coordinate 1,253,581, forward strand.
GCGGCGCTGATCTGGCTGATGATCGTGCCGATGCTGATGAAGATCGACTTTGCTGCGCTGAAAGAAGTGGGGCGCCATTGGCGCGGCATTGGCGTAACGCTGTTCGTCAATTGGGCGGTGAAGCCTTTCTCCATGGCGCTGCTCGGCTGGTTCTTCATCGGCCATCTCTTCCGGCCCTACCTGCCCGCCGAGCAGATCGACTCCTATATCGCCGGGCTCATCCTGCTCGCGGCGGCGCCCTGCACCGCCATGGTCTTCGTCTGGTCGAGCCTCACCAAGGGCGAGCCGCATTTCACGCTGAGTCAGGTTGCCCTCAACGACGCCATCATGATCGTCGCCTTCGCGCCGATCGTCGGGCTCCTGCTCGGGCTCTCGTCGATCACCGTGCCGTGGGACACGCTGTTCCTGTCGGTGGTTCTATACATCGTCGTCCCGGTGATCGCCGCGCAGATCGCACGCAACCGCCTCATCGCCTCTGGCGGCGACACGCGCCTTTCCCAGGCGCTCGCCAAGATCGGCCCGCTGTCGCTCGTCGCGCTGCTGGCGACGCTGATCCTGCTGTTCGGCTTTCAGGGCGAACAGATCATCCGTCAGCCGGCGATCATCGGCTTGCTCGCGGTTCCGATCCTGATCCAGGTCTATTTCAATTCCGCGCTCGCCTATGCGCTCAATCGTCTTTTCGGAGAAGCGCATTGCGTCGCCGGCCCCTCGGCGCTCATCGGGGCCAGCAATTTCTTCGAGCTCGCCGTCGCGGCGGCGATCAGCCTCTTTGGTTTCGACTCCGGCGCCGCGCTTGCGACTGTCGTCGGCGTGCTGATCGAAGTGCCGGTGATGCTCAGCGTCTGCTCCATCGTAAACCGCAGCAAGGGCTGGTACGAGCGCGGCGCGATACGCGAGACCCAGGTCGCGCCGGCCGATTAGCCCTCGCTGCCGCTTATTCGGCGCAGAGACGATAGCCGAGGCTGGCGAGTTGCGCGCCGCTGATCTTCAGCAGCGGACCCGGCACCGCGCCGCGCGAATTGCGCACGTGATTGAGGAAGATGCGCCGCAGCGGCGGCTTATAGGCGGAGGCGAAAACCGCCGTCATCTGCGGATCGACGACGCCGCTGGTCGGCCCGCCCACCCATGGCGCATGGAAACCGAAGACAGCGCCCGGCGACACGCAGGAACGCTTGGCGGCAAGATAAAGCGTGCAGGACGAATCGCATTCGACCGCCCCGATGCGCACCGGCTCCCCGCGCGCCTGCGCTTCCTGAACGCGCGCCACATAGGGCTCCACGCGTCCGCCATAATCGTGATCCACCACATCGAAAGCCTTTGCGGGGACAGAAAAGAGTACGAGCGTCATCATTCCTGCAAGACCGAAAGATCGCAGCATAGCTGTTCCTTTTGAGGCGCTTGGGCGTTGCGTTAATCGCCGCACATTTTTCGTCGAGCTCCGTGGGCCAAGCGCTCGCCCCGGAGCCGTTGCCCGGGCGAATTCGGCCCCGTCAGCTTCAGCGTCTCAACCGTTACGCGAGCGCTTGCCTGCCGGCAAGTAGGCCGCTGTTTTTGAACGAAGTTTCAGAGAAAAAATTTGCGTGAGGGCCTTGAAGCGCGCGAATCGCGCTCTTTATCGGGCGAGACTTGGGCGACGCGGCGCCAAAAGGCGCGCAAGGATGGGGCGCAGACGCCGTCGCAGGGGAACGGCGTCTGCTGCGAGCGGAAAGCGCGCTATTGGAGCGCCGCGCCGATCGCCAAAGCCGCTCTCACGACCCCTGCGATCAGGATCACGCCAAGCGCATTGCGCAGAACGACGCGCAGCCGCGCCGACGGCGTGTTGCAGTAGAATTTGGGAGCCACTCCGCCCTCCGTCCTCGATTCCATCAGCAGCCGTAGGGCCCGCAGTCGGGCGACTGATAATAGTAGCCTCTCGAACGGCGGTAGCCGCCATAAGCTGGCGGCGGGGCGTCATAATAGTATTCGGGCGGCGGCGGGGGCGGCGGCGGCGCGGTCAAGGCCCCGGCGGCGGCGCCAGTCGCGCCGCCGATCAGGGAGCCGGCAAGCGCGCCACGGCCGCCGCCGGCCAACCCGCCGATTCCGGCGCCGGCCAGCGCCCCGATGGCGCCGCCGCCCACCGCCCGGCTCTCGGGCGTGTAGCAGCCCGCAAGCGGCGCAGCGACAGCAACGACGGCGACGAGGGCGAATGTCTTTTTCATTTTGAGTTCCAGGTCGGTTCCAAAAGGTCGGGCGAAAGGGCCGCCCGGAGAACCTCGGGCGACTGCGGCTCACGGGAGCCATCTCCAATTGTCCTGTGCGGAACCTTAACGCTGCATGTATGAGCGCCGGGGCGCGTGTCGTTCGCGCTTGTCATTGCCACGGCCCGCGCCCCTCCCTATAGTCCGCGCCAAAATGGGAGCAGAAAGCTCCCGAAAACACGAACGGGGAACCGGAATATGCTCGAGGGCCTGCGCGTCGCTTCGCAGAACTGGATCGGCCGCGCCATCATGGCGGTTGTGATGGGCGTTATCGTCATCAGTTTCGCGATCTGGGGCGTCGGCGACGTCTTTCGCGGCATGACCTCCCAGCGCCTCGCCAAGGTGGGCTCGGGCGAGGTCACGGTGGACCAGTTCCGCACCGCCTTCCAGAACGATCTGCGCCGCATCCAGCAGCGCATGCGCCGCGCCGTCACCGCCGAGGAGGCGCATAAGGCGGGCATGGACCTCCAGGTCCTCGAACGCCTCGTCACCGACGTCGCACTCGACCAGAAGGCCCGCAACCTTGGCCTCGCCGCCAGCGACGACACCGTCCAGCGCCTGATCGCCAATGAGAAAGCCTTCCAGACCAACGGCAAATTCGACGCCGAGAAATTCAAGGCGATCGCCCGCGACAATGGCTATACGGAGCGCAGCTTCGTCGCCGACCAGAAGGGCGCCTATCTGCGCAAGACGCTCACCGACCTCGTCATCAACGGCGTCGAGCCGCCGCGGCTGATGATCGAGGCGATCCATCGCTTCCGCAACGAGGCGCGCTCGGTCGATTATGTCATCCTGCCGGTCTCCGTCGCCGGCGAGGCGAAGGCGCCCAGCGACGAAGAGCTGAAGAAATATTTCGACGATCGCGAGCAGAGCTTCCGCGCCAAGGAATATCGCAAGGTCACGACGCTGGAAGTGAGCCCGGCGACCGTCGCCAAACCCGCCGATATTGCCGATGCGGACGCCCGCAAGCTCTATGACGACGTGAAAACCAAGCGCTTCGGCGCGCCGGAGAAGCGCGAGGTCCGTCAGCTCGTCTTCAAAACCGAGAAGGAAGCCGAGGAGGCGCTCGCCAAGCTCAAAGGCGGCATGGACGTCGACGCCCTCGCGGTCGAACTCAAGCGTAATCCCAAGGACGTGGACCTCGGCTTCGTCGAGCAGCGCGACTTTGGCGACTCCAAGGTGGGCGCGGCCGTCTTCGCCCTGCCCCAGCCTGGCGTAGCCGAACCTGTGACCACCGCTTTCGGCACGGTCGTCTCGGTCGTGAAGAAGATTTCGCCGGCCGTCGTCACCAAGACCTATGAACAGGTTGCGGACCAGCTCAAGGCCGAGGTCGCCCAGCAGAAGGCCGCGCCGGAAGTGCGCCGTCTGCACGAGGCGGTGGAGGATCAGCGCGCCTCCGGCAAAACGCTCGCCGAAGCCGCCGCCGCCGTCGGCCTGAAGACCCGCACGATCGACGCCGTGGACGACGCCGGCAATGGCAAGGACGGCAAATCGGTCGACGCCCCGGCGGGCGCCGATCTGCTCAAGGCCGCCTTCGCCTCCGACGTCGGCGTCGACAACGAAACGGTCGGGACGCGTGACGGCGGCTATGTCTGGTTCGAGATCAATGCAATCGAGCCCGCCCGCCAGAAGACCTTCGACGAAGTGAAGAGCGCCGTCGCCGAAGCCATGCGCGCCGAGAGCGCCCAGAAGGCGCTCACCGCCAAGGCCGAGGACGTCGTCGCCAAGATCAAGGGCGGCCAGCCGATCGACGCCGTCGCCAAGGAGCTGAACCTCGACGTACAGCGCGCGACCGATGTGAAGCGCGCCCAGCGCCCGGACTTCAACACCAATACGATCGTGCAGTTCTTCGAGGTCGCGCCGGGTGGCGCCGGCTCGGTCTCCGTCGACGGCGGCCGGCTGATCTTCGTCGTCAAGGACGCGCAGACGCCGCCCTTCGATCCGAACTCGATCGAATCGAAGACGATCGCCGAGCAGCTCAAGCCCGCGCTGCAGAACGACCTGCTCGAGCAATATGTCGGCGGCCTCGAAAAGGCGCTCAACGTCGAGATCAACGAAAAAGCCCTGCAGATGGCGACGGGCGCCGAAAAAGAATGACCGGCGCTACATTCGAGCCGGACGTCGAGGCCTTCGCCGCCGATTACGACGCGGGCCGACCGAGGCTCGTCGTCACGCGCCTTGTCGGCGATCTGGAGACGCCCGTCTCCGCCTATCTGAAGCTGTCGGGTGCGCGCGACGGCGCGGCCTTTCTGCTGGAATCGGTGGAAGGCGGCGCGGCGCGGGGCCGCTATTCGATGATCGGCATCGACCCGGATGTGATCTTCCGGGCTGTGGGCGACAAGGCCGAGATCAACCGCAACGCGCTCGGCGATAAGAACGCTTTCGTTCCCTGCGACGCGCCCCCGCTCGTGGCGCTGCGCCAGCTCATCGCCGAATCCGCGATTCCCGCGGCGATGCAGCTTCCGCCCATGGCGGCTGGCGTCTTCGGCTATCTCGGCTATGACATGGTGCGTCAGATGGAGCGTCTGGCGCCCGCCAAGGAAGACAAGATCGGCGTCCCCGACGCGCTGCTGCTGCGCCCGACGGTGATGGTCGTCTTCGATACGGTGAAGGATGAAATCTCCATCGTCACGCCCGTGCGCCCGCGCGCAGGCGTCACGGCGAAGGCGGCCTATGAAGCGGCGCTGGCGCGTCTCGACAAGGTCGTCGCGACGCTGGAGGCGCCGCTCGATCATCGCGACGCCGGCTGCGATCCGCAGCTTTTGGCGCAGGAGTCCATCTCCAATACGCCCAAGTCGCGCTTTCTCGAAATGGTGGAGCGCGCCAAGGAATATATCCGCGCCGGCGACATCTTTCAGGTCGTGCTGTCGCAGCGCTTCACGGCGCCTTTTGCCCTGCCCGCCTTCGCGCTCTATCGCGCCTTGCGCCGCGTCAATCCGGCGCCGTTCCTGTGCTTCCTCGACTTCGGCGATTTTCAGATCGTCTGCTCGAGCCCCGAGATTCTGGTGCGCGTCGCGGACGGCAAGGTGACGATCCGTCCCATCGCCGGCACGCGCTGGCGGGCCGAGACCAAGGTCGAGGACGAGCGCCTTGCCGCGGAGCTTCTCGCCGACGAGAAAGAGCGCGCCGAGCATCTCATGCTGCTCGATCTCGGCCGCAATGACGTCGGCCGCGTCGCCAAGACCGGCACTGTGCGCGTGACCGACAGTTTCACGATCGAGCGCTACAGCCACGTGATGCATATCGTCTCGAATGTCGAAGGCGAGCTGGATGACGCGCGCTTCGATTGCATCGACGCGCTGGCGGCTGGCTTTCCGGCCGGCACGGTCTCCGGCGCGCCCAAGGTGCGCGCGATGGAGATCATCGACGAGCTGGAGACCGACAAGCGCGGCATCTACGGCGGCTGCATCGGCTATTTCGGCTCGGGCGGGCAGATGGACACCTGCATCGTGCTGCGCACGGCGATCGTCAAGGACGGCAAGATGCATGTGCAGGCCGGCGCGGGCGTCGTCTACGACAGCGAGCCGGAATATGAAAACCGCGAATGCGTGAACAAGGCGAAGGCGCTGTTCCGCGCCGCGGAGGAGGCCGTGCGCTTCGCTTCCCGTGCGCGCCGCGGCCAATAGAAAGACAAGCGAGCGGGCCTCTTTCTAAAGGCCCACTCAGCCGTTAAGGACCGTTGATGGCCGACCCCACCATTTACGACGACGGCGACGATCCTTACCGGCCGATCCGCGTCGGCGATCCCGGCCCTGCGGGCGAAGCGGCGAAATGGGGCATGCTACTGTCGCGCTTCATGCGCATCGTGGCGCTCTTCTGGCTGCTGCAGGGGCTGATGCATTGGCGCATCGTGCTGACGGCGCAGCAGTCGATCTTCGACGCCATGCCGCTGAACGCCGCCCTCTCGATCGTCTTCTTTGCGGTGCTCGATCTCGTTGCGGGCGTCGGTCTGTGGCTCGCGACGCCTTGGGGCGGCGTGCTCTGGCTTCTCATCGCCAGCGCGCAGATCTTCATGACGCTGAGCACGCCGGGCTTTTTCATCGGCGGTTATTGGCTGATCGGCGTCAACGCCATCCTCATTCTGATGTATTTCGCGCTGACCTTCGAGGCTGGCCGTGACGTCGAGGCGCAGCGCCTGCGCGAGCGGCGCCGGCGCAACGCGCAAGCGCGCGCCGCCGCCGGGGAAAAACCTGCGCAAGAAAGCTGAGGCGCTTTCCGCGCAGCCTGTTTCTGGCGCGGGGCTGCGGCGCCCGTTAGCCGCCAAGGCCGAACCGCCAACGAAAACGACGCCTTAGGCAATGAACCACCAGTACGGCGGGACGCGCTCATTCACGTGATGATCGGCAAGGCTCCGGTAAATCGCGCTCCGGACCGCGCAAAATAAACGTCATTGCGAGCCGAAGGCGAAGCAATCCAGAGCCGCAACACGCGTGCTGGATTGCTTCGTCGCTTCGCTCCTCGCATTGACGACCGGAGTCGAAGGGGACGCCCTACCAAACTGCTCCGAGAAAATGTTCGAGGATGAAAAAATGATCCTCGAACAGGCATGCGCGCATGTGCTGAAGCTCCGAGACGGGAACCCAGCGCGCCCGCGCCGCGTCGTCTGCGCCGCGCACGCTCGGCAGCTCCCCGAAAGGAAAATCGAAGTAGAAGGCGTGCGTGATCGTCCGACCGCGCAGCGAGCGGTCGGGATGATCGAAAACCCTCTGCCCGCGCAGGCTGCCGCGCAGCACGGGCGCTGGAATTTTCAAGCGCGTCTCTTCGCGCAGCTCGCGAATAGCGGCGTCGCGCAGCGTTTCGTCCTGATTTACAAAGCCGCCCGGCAAGGCCCATAGTCCCCGCCCCGGCTGCGCCTTGCGCTTGATGAGCAGCACATGGCCGGAATGGGCGACGACCGAATCCACGGTCACGAAGACAGGCGGATAAGGCGCATCTGCCCAGGCGGCGCGATAGCTCTCCACATGGCGAAATTCATCGAGCGTTTGCCGATAGGCGTCCGTCTTGCGAAAGGCGTCGATAATCTCGAAAACCGCCCCCGGCACATTGGCTTCGATCAGGCGCAGCGCGCCGGGCTCTTGCGAGAAGAGCTGACGCCGCAGCTCGGTCGCGGACAGCAGCGGGACAGACGAGGCCTCGACCAGCTCCCACTGCGGGAACGCTTTCAGATAATAGCTCGAGGCGTCTTTGCTGGAGCCGAAAAGCGCGATGGATTTGGCGTCGCCAGCGACGCGCGCCACTTGCGCCTGCGCTTCCGCAAGCCAAGCGTTTTCATTGTAGAGATGGTCACGCAAAGGCAAAGCCGTCACACGGGCGGCGTCGGCGCCCAGCGCCGCCTCGATCATGACGACGCGCTCCGTGAAGCTCCAGGGGTTCTTTGCCGTGCGCGGCGCTTCCGCCGAGCCGACAAGCGCGACGACGCGGCTGGAGAGCGCGAGCGCGCGCTGCAAAATCGTAAGATGTCCGAGGTGACATGGCTCGAAACGGCCGATGAAGACCGCAAGATCGTAGCGCATCATGAGGCTCCCTCATGGCATGAGAGCGGTCGGTCCTCCCGGCCGCATGGCGCGCCGCCAATATGGGAAAGTTAATCTCGCCGACCGTCTCTATCAAGCACGCGAGGGGTTTTCGTCGAATACCGGCCGCTCTACGTTAAGATTCTCCATAAAACTTTATACAATCCACGAAATGTTTAAGACAGATTCAGCTTAAATCGACTGTTAGAATTTAGCCCCTGTTCACCGAAAGCCGCCTTTAGTCGGTAAACAAGGGATTCAGTCTGTTATTTAAACTCAAGTTCATTCGTATCGGTCTAATTTGAGTGCATCAAAGATCAACATGCTATCGAACGATGGAGGAGAAGATGAACGTCGCAACGAAGTCAGCACCCCAGCCGACCCGCGCGGAACGCATCGGCGAGGTCCGCCCGGTATATCTCGAGGCGCTCACGCTCGTCGAACGTCTTCACCGTCGCCTTCTCGACGTGATCAAGGACGAATTCGACCGCCGCGACCGCGGCGACGTCAACTCCGTTCAGGCCCTGCTGCTCTACAATATCGGCGACAAGGAGCTGACCGCCAGCGAGCTGCGCACGCGCGGCTATTATCTCGGCTCCAACGTCTCCTACAACGTCAAGAAGCTCGTCGAGATGGGCTATCTGCATCACGCGCGCTCGCGCCTCGACCGCCGTTCGGTGCGCATCAGCCTCACGCCCAAGGGCAAGGAAGTTCACGACATCGTTGCGCAGCTCTACGACAAGCACGCCACGACCATCGAACACATTGGCGGCGTCTCGGTCGACGAGTTCCGCAACCTCAACCAGTCGCTGACCCGGCTGGAGCGCTTCTGGACCGACCAGATTCGCTATCGCCTCTGATTTTTCTGCTCATCCTTCCATCGTCGACTTCGCCGGCGCGGCCCGCTCAGGGCTTCGCCGGCGCTTTTGGCTTCCTGGGGGGCAAAGCTCTGGCCTGCTCTGGCGAAAAGCCCCGGCGCGCCCTATGTTTCAGCGGATCGTTTACGCTTCGGGGGCGTTGATATGCGCTGGTCGATTACGCTCGGCACGTTCAAGGGAACGGCTGTGCGCGTTCACGTTACCCTGCTGCTTTTCCTGGCGTGGATCGGGATCGCCGCTTATCAGCGCGGCGGCGCGCATGCGGCCGGCGAAAGCGTGCTGTTCATCTCCGCCATCTTTCTTTGCGTGGTGCTGCACGAATTCGGGCATATTCTCACCGCCCGGAAGTTCGGCGTTGTCTCGCATGAAGTGACGCTGCTGCCCATCGGCGGCGTGGCGGATATGGAATCCATGCCGAAGCGGCCGTATCAGGAGCTTCTGGTCGCGATCGCCGGCCCCTTCGTCAATGTCGTCATCGCCGCAATACTCTTTGCGATCTCCGGGGCCTTCAATCTCGGCCAGGCGGCCCATATCAGCGACCCGAATATCGGCGTTCTGGAACGGTTGGCGGCGACCAATATCTTTCTCGCGATTTTCAATCTGATCCCGGCCTTTCCCATGGACGGCGGGCGGGTGCTGCGCGCGGCGCTCGCCATGTGGCTCGGCCAGGGACAGGCGACCCGCATCGCCGCTCAGATCGGCCAGGGCTTCGCCTTTTTCCTGGGCTTTGCCGGGCTTTTCGGCCATCCCATGCTGATCTTCATCGCCATTTTCGTCTATATGGCGGCGGCGGGGGAGGCGCAGATGATGTCCCTCACGGAGGCGGCGCGCGGATTGCCGGCCGTCGACGCCATGGAGACGCGGATCGCCGCCATCGGGCGCGGGACGACGGTGGGCGAAGCGATCGAAGTGCTCCTCGCCACCTCACAGGATGATTTTCCGATGGTGGATCAGGCCGGGCGGCTTGTCGGCCTGCTGTCGCGCGGGGAGATCGTCGAAGCCCTTCGGGCCTCCGATCCCGGCGCGCCGGTCGCGCCTTTCGCCCGGAAGGAAGTGGAGACCATCGGATCGGACCAAATGGTCGACGCCGCCATTCCCAAGCTCAACGCCGGCGACCCGGTGGGCGTCATCGACCGTGAGGGGAGGCTCGTCGGCCTCCTCACCCGCCAATCGATCGCCGAAATTATGATGATCCGAGACGCGCGGCCGGATTGGCGCTTCGGACGGCGCGGGTTGCAGCCTCAGTAAAAGCAGTCATACGAGATCCGCTCGATTGGTTCGGCGCCATCCCCGACGCTCGCGCCGTTTGGACACACAGGAATCACCTCCGTCATTGCGAGGAGGCGGAGCCGACGAAGCAATCCAGGGCCGCATCGCTGCCCTAGATTGCTTCGCTTCGCTCGCAATGACGGGCTCCGAGTAAAACCAGCGCTCTTGTGGCTCTGGATTCCCGATCGGACCTTTGGCCCGTCGGGAATGACAAGTCCCCACGCGAGCTATTCAACCGGAAATAGTATAAAGCCTCCGAGGCGGCCTCCTCCTTCGAGACGCGAGCTTCGCACGCTCCTCAGGATGATGCCTAAGTGTTTGGCGCAGAAGCAGAAGCCCCTCATGCTGAGGAGCCTGCGCAGCAGGCGTCTCGAAGCACGAGGGGCGTCAACCCACTTTATCAAAAAAAGCAATGTTCAGCTTTTACCCCTCAGCGCTCCCCGTCATGGCCGCGCTTGTCGCGGCCATCCACGCCGGGCCGACGCCGAAAAGCTCAGAACCCATGAGCGGAACCACGCCGCTTCTTCTCCCCGCATGTCGTAATTGTCCCGGCGTGGATGCCCGCGACAAGCGCGGGCATGACGCGGCTTCAGTAGGGTTTGTTGAACTGCAATTCCGGCCCTGTTTTACCCCTGCCCCTCCGCCTTCTCCGCCTCCGCTTTCGCCAGCGCATTGAAGCGCTTCACGCTGAACGGGATGGCGGCCAGAAACGCGACGCTGACCACGGCGAGCAGCTCCATCGGATAGATCGCCAGGAGCAGCGCCGTCACGCCCACGCCGAAGAGCACCGGAATGACGAGGTCGCGGGGAATTCGGCCCATGCGCTTGCCGGAGAAATGCGGAATGCGGCTCGCCATCAGGAAGGCGATGGCCAGCACATAGAGGATGTAGAAGGGAACGAGCGCCTTGGACGCCGGGAGCTCCAACGCCGAGAAATGCAGATAGAGCGGCAGCAGCACGGTGACCGCGCCGGCGGGAGCCGGCATGCCGACGAAGAACTCCGCGTGCCAAGCCGGCTTGGCCGGGTCGTCGATCATCACATTGAAGCGCGCGAGTCGCAGCGCCCCGGCGATGGCGAAAGCGAGAACCGCAAACCAGCCGAGCCCTTTGATCTCGTGCAGGCTCCACAGATAGAGCAGCAGCCCCGGCGCGACGCCGAAATCCACGAAATCCGCGAGCGAATCGAGCTCTGCGCCGAAGCGCGACGTGCCCTTGAGCGCGCGCGCCAGTCGGCCGTCGAGACCGTCGAGCACCGCCGCCGCCATGACGGCCGTCACGGCCTTCACGAAGTCCTCCTCGATCGCATAGCGGATCGCGGTGAGGCCCATGCAGAGCGCGAGCAGCGTCACGAGATTGGGCAGCACCACCCGGATCGGGATCCTGCGAAAGCGCAGGCGGCGCAGCTCGAGTGGCGAAAGCTCGAGGTTCTGAGGATCGTCGCTCATATTTTCCTGCCTCAGCCGGTCTTGAAGGTCAGCGCCGGCGCCTGCGCCGTCATGTCGGCGAGCACGGTCTCGCCGGCGACGGTCCGCGTGCCGACCGCCACCATGGCGCGGGCCGATGACGGCATATAGACATCGACGCGCGAGCCAAAACGAATAAGGCCGAAACGGTCGCCGACGCCGAGATTTTCGCCTTCCTTGACGAAGCAGACGATGCGGCGCGCGACGAGGCCGGCGATCTGCACGACGCCGAAGCGGCCGCGCGGCGTCTCGATGATCAGGCCGTTACGCTCATTATCCTCGCTCGCCTTGTCGAGATCGGCGTTGACGAAGATGCCGGGCTTGTAGGCGATCTTGGCGATGCGGCCCGTGACCGGCATGCGGTTCACATGGCAATCGAAGACGCTCATGAACACCGAGATGCGCTGCAAAGGCTCGGCGCCCATGCCAAGCTCCGGCGGCGGCAGAAAGAAGCCGATGGAGCAGACGACGCCGTCGGCCGGCGACACGACAATCCCCTCGCGCAGCGGCGTGACCCGCGGCGGATCGCGAAAGAAATAGACGCACCAGGCGGTGGCGATGAAGCCGATCCAGCCGAGCGTCGGGGAAATCCAGTCGAGCACGAAAGCCGCGACGGCAAAGCCCGCGATGAAGACATAGCCCTCTGGATGGATGGGAACGAGGACCTTGCGAACGGAGTCGATGACGGACATTTAGGGCTCCCGCAGCGCGATTCCTGAGCAGAGACGCGACGGGGCCTCTTTGGCATGTTGCGCCGCCAAAGTCACGGGCGGCGTCCGGTTTCGCGGGATCGGTATAATAGCGACGCGTGTAGTTAGCCCCCAAATACCTCCCCTTTACGGGGAGGTCGGCGGCCAAAGGCCGTCGGGTGGGGCTCACGCCGCAACGACAGTGATGGGGCTTTACCCCACCCGTCGCGCTTCGCGCGCCACCCTCCCCGTAAAGGGGAGGGATTCGCTGACGCCCAGCGATCACGTGACTGTCCGATCCGAAACCCGTTGACCATAATTCGCCCTCGGCCCACCCACGCGACCTCTTGTGGGATAGGCTTGCGCGTTCCAATCCGCTATTCAGTTATTGAATCAACGGCGGGGCGCGGCGCCTCCCGCTTTGGGCAAAAGACATGACTGATATTCTCGACCGCATTGAAGCCTATAAGCGCACCGAAATCTCCGAGGCCAAGGTGCGCATGCCGCTCGCGACGCTGGAGCGCAATGTGCGCGACCATGATCCGCCGCGCGGCTTCGTGCATGCGATCGAGACAAAGCTGAACGAACGCCGCATCGCCCTCATCGCCGAAATAAAGAAGGCGTCCCCTTCGAAGGGCCTCATCCGCGCCGACTTCGATCCGCCGAAACTCGCCAGGGCCTATGAAAAGGCCGGCGCCGCTTGCATGTCCGTGCTCACCGACGGGCCGTCGTTCCAGGGCAAGCTCGAGGATCTCGAGGCCGCGCGCAAGGCGGCGCATCTGCCGGCGATCCGCAAGGATTTCCTTTACGATCCCTATCAGGTGTTCGAGGCCCGCGCCTATGGCGCGGACTGCATCCTCATCATCATGGCGGCCGTGAGCGACGAAGAGGCGAAGGCCCTCAACACCGCCGCCCATGATCTGCGCATGGATGTTCTGGTCGAGGTGCACGATGAGCGCGAGCTCGATCGCGCGCTCGCGCTGGAGACCCGGTTGATCGGCATCAACAACCGCAATCTCCATGATTTCTCGGTGTCGCTCGAAACCAGCGAGCGCCTCGCCGAGAAAATCCCACACGACAAGATCATCGTCGCCGAGAGCGGCATCGAGACGCACGACGACTGCCTGCGTCTCGAAACGTCGCGCATCTTTACCTTCCTCGTCGGCGAAAGCCTGATGCGGCAGGACAATGTGGAGGCGGCGGCGCGGAAGTTGCTGAACGGCTAAGCCAACCCTTCTCGGACGCATGACCAAGCTCACCCATCTTTCCGCGACCGGCGACGCCCATATGGTCGACGTCTCCGCCAAGGCGGACACGAAACGCCTCGCGCGGGCGCGCGGGCGCGTGGTCATGGCGCCGGAGACATTGGCGCTCGCTGTTGCGGGGCAGGCCAAGAAGGGCGATGTCTTCGGCGTCGCGCGCATCGCCGGCATTATGGCGGCAAAAAAGGCGAGCGAGCTTATTCCGCTCTGCCACCCCCTGCCCCTGTCGAGCGTCTCCGTGGAGATCACGCCGGACGAGTCTCTTCCCGGCCTGCGCGTCGCGGTCGAGGCCGGCGTCACCGGCAAGACGGGCGTCGAGATGGAGGCGCTGACCGCGGTCTCTGTCGCCTGCCTCACAATTTACGACATGCTGAAGGCCGTCGATCGCGCCATGCGCATCGAGGGTGTTGAGCTTGTTTCAAAAGAGGGCGGCAAGAGCGGCGATTGGCGGCGGGAATGACTGTCGGGCGTCTTGAGCCCCAAATACCTCCCCTTTACGGGGAGGTCGGCGGGCGAAGGCCGCCGGGTGGGGCTCACGCCGCAACGGCAGTGGTGGGGCTTTACCCCACCCGACCCCGCTTTCGCGGGGCCACCCTCCCCGTAAAGGGGAGGGATGAGTTCACGCCCAGCATTCACGCAAGGCCCGTCATTGCGAGCGAAGCGAAGCAATCCAGAGCCGTAATGGGGCTCTGGATTGCTTCGTCGCTTCGCTCCTCGCAATGACGGCAGACAGCAGCGCATCGTCGAGCAAAAGAGAATCCTATGGCCGATAACAAGCTCCTCTCCGTCGACGACGCTCTCGCGCGCGTTCTCTCTGGCGCAGCCCTTCTCGGGGAGGAAGAGACGCCGCTCGCCGCCGCGCGCGGCCGCACGCTCGCGCGCGACCTCGTCGCCAAGCGCACCCAGCCGCCGGTCGATGTCTCGGCGATGGATGGCTATGCGCTGCGCAGCGCCGACCTCGCCGCAGGGCCGTTGAAGCTCGTCGGCGAAAGCGCCGCCGGGCATGGCTATGCCGCTGCTTTGAGCCCCGGCGAGACCGTCCGCATCTTCACGGGCGCGCCCGTGCCGGCCGGCGCCGACGCCATCCTCTTGCAGGAAGACGCCGACGTTGCTGAGGGCGCCATCCGCGCCAAAGCGGGCGCTGCGCCGGGCCATCACATCCGCGTGGCGGGTCTGGACTTCCGCGCGGGCGCCGCCGGGCTCTTCGCCGGAACCCGTCTCGGTCCCGCGGAACTGGCGCTCGCCGCCGCCATGAATCACGCCGCCCTCCCGGTCGCGCGGCGGCCGCGCGTCGCGCTGCTGGCCTCCGGCGACGAGCTTGTGCCGCCCGGCGCCGAGCCCGGTCCCGCGCAGATCATCGCGTGCAATAGTTTTGCCGTTGGCGCGATCGCCGAAGGCGCAGGCGCTGAGGTGATCGATCTGGGTCTCTTCCGCGACGATCTCGCCGATCTCGAACGCGGCATCGGCCTCGCCCGCGAAGCCAAGGCCGATATTCTCGTGACGTTAGGCGGCGCCTCGGTTGGCGATCACGATCTTCTGCGCCCGGCGCTGGCCCGCCAGGGCATGACGCTGGATTTCTGGAAGATCGCCATGCGCCCGGGCAAGCCGCTCATCTCCGGCCGTCTGGGAGACGCGCATATTCTCGGCCTGCCGGGCAATCCGGTGGCCTCGATCGTCTGCGCTTTGGTGTTTCTGGCGCCCTTGATCCGCGCGCTGCAGGGTGATCTCAGGGCCGGCGCCGATCAAACGGAAGCCGCCATCGCCGGCGCGAACCTGCCCGCCAACAAAGGGCGGCGGGACTATATGCGCGCGCGGCTATCGCGCGACGCCGAGGGGCGCCTTGTCGCCACGCCGCAGCCGATGCAGGATTCCTCGCTGCTGACGGAACTGGCGCAGTCGCAGGCGCTGCTCATCCGCGAGCCGGGCGACGCCCCTTTGCCGGCCGGAGCCCCCTGCCGGATATGGCGCTTGCCCGGCTAAAACGCGCGTTTACGCGTTGGAGTGCTTGACCAGCGCTTCGAGCTTTTCCGCCGCCGCGCCGGAATCGAGCGCCTTCGCCGCCAGCGCCGCGCCTTCGCGAATGTCGGCGGCGCGCTCGGCGACCACCAGGGCGACGGCCGCGTTCAGCACGGCGATGTCGCGATAGGCGTTCCGCGCGCCGGCGAGCACCGCCCGGAGCGCCTTGGCGTTATGGGCGGGATCGCCGCCCACGAGCTCCTGCGTCTTGGCGCGCGGCAGGCCAGCGTCCTCTGGCGTGATGTCGAAGGCGCGGATGGCCCCGTCCTCCAGCGCCACCACATGGGTGACGCCTGTGGTTGTCGCCTCGTCGAGGCCGTCGCTGCCATGGAGCAGCCAGACCCGCCGCGAGCCCATCTCCCGCAGCACGCGCGCCAGAGGCTCGAGCCAATCCTTCGAATAGACGCCGAGCGCCTGGCGCTCGACCCGGGCCGGGTTGCACAGCGGCCCGAGCAGATTGAAAATGGTGCGCACGCCAAGCTCCGCCCGCACCGGGCCCGCATGGCGCAGCGCCGGGTGATGCGTCGGCGCGGCCATGAAACAGATGCCTGCGTTGCGCAGGCAAGCGGCCGCGGCGGCGGGCGGGATGCCGACCTTCACCGAAAGCTCGCCGAGCACGTCTGAAGCGCCAGAGCGCGAGGAAGACGCCTTGCCGCCATGCTTGGCGACCACCGCGCCGCAGGCGGCGGCGATAATGGCGGCGAGCGTCGAAATGTTGAAAGTGCCGGCGCCGTCGCCGCCAGTCCCGACAATGTCGATCGCGCCGGGCGGCGCCTCGACCGGGGTCATGGCGGCCCGCATCGCCTCCGCCGCGCCGATGATCTCCTCCACGGTCTCACCGCGCATGCGCAGGCCCATGAGAAAGGCCCCGAGCTGCGCCGGGGTCGCGGCGCCTTCGAAAATGAGAGAGAAAGCGGCGCGCGCCTCCTCGCGGGCGAGCGGCTCGCCCTCGGCGATGGCGGCGATATAGGGTTTGAAGTCTTGCATCGAGGGTTTGCCCGAGGGGCTTTCCCCCTCCCTGTCCCTCCCCCGCAAGCGGGAGAGGGGACGCTCGCGATCGGCATTGTCGATGAAGGCTAGGGCCTGCCCCCACTCCCGCGAAGCGGGGGAGGGTTGGGGTAGGAGCCCTTATGCCACCTTCGCCCGACCACGCTGCGCCACATTCCACTCGGCGGCGATGTCCAAGAAATTCTGCAAAATCTTATGGCCGTGTTGCGAGGTGATGCTCTCGGGGTGGAACTGCACGCCATGGGTCGGCAGCGTATTGTGCGACAGCGCCATGATCAGCCCATCCGGCGTCTCGGCGGTAACGCGCAGGCACGACGGCAGAGTCTCGCGTTTGACGACGAGCGAATGATAGCGCGTCGCCTGAAACGGCCCGTCGATGCCGCGAAACACCGCGTCGCCGTGGTGCAGGATCGTCGCCATTTTGCCGTGGATCGGCAGCGGGGCGCGGATCACTTCGCCGCCGAAAACCTCGCCGATCGATTGATGGCCGAGGCACACGCCGAAGATCGGCACGGTCTCGGCGGCGGCTCTGATCAGGTCCATGCAGATGCCCGCCTCATGCGGCGTGCAGGGGCCGGGCGAGAGCACAATGGCGTCGGGCGCGGCGGCCAGCACCTCCGCGACCGAAACCGCGTCGTTGCGATGCACCGTGACATTCGCCCCAAGCTGGCCGAAATAATGGACCAGATTGAAGGTGAAGCTGTCGTAATTGTCGATCAGCGTGACATTGGACATGGCTTTTCCGGCGCCTTGGCGTTTCGCGGCGAGAAGTTGAATTTCCCAATAGGCCGCGGGGGCGCGTTAGGCAACCTTTCCCGCCGTCAGCGCAGGGCTCCGAATCCAGGTTAACAAAGCCTACGCAGCCGCGTCATGCCCGCGCTTGTCGCGGGCATCCACGCCGGGACGTTACGGCACGCAGGAAGAAGAAGCGGCGTTTATTCCGCTCATGTTCTCAGCTCGCCGCGTCGGCGCGGCGTGGATGGCCGCGACAAGCGCGGCCATGACGGTAGAACACATCCGCTCGTTAACCCGAATTCGGAGCCCTGGCCGTCACCGCCCCGCAACCGGCGGCAGCGGCGATGTCTCGACTTTCTGGACGGCCCCCGGAGGCGGCGGGGTCTGCGGAACGGACGTCGTTCCCGTATCCTCGCCCCTGAAATCCGGGATCGCCTGCTTGTCCGAGTCCTGAGCGCGCGGCGCGGCGATATGCGCTCCGATCTTTCGCACCACATCCGGCGCCTCGGCGAAGGCGCCGTGGCCGATGAAGTCCGTCGAGAAGGACGAAATATCATGCACGGCCACGCCGAGCCGGTCGATCTCGGCCTTATCCTGCGGCTTCGACGGGTCCATGGCCCCGAGCCTCGGCCGGTCGCCGGCGATGCGCGAAGAAAGCGACAAGGCGCGGTCGTTATTGGCGACGAAAATCGAGACGCGATGCGGGTCGAGCCGGGCGACCTGCTGGCGGAAGACATTGAGGTCAATGTCCGGGTTGGCGAGCATCACCTCGCCGAGCTTGCCGTCGAGATCGGGATGGCCGGAAAGCGCGATACCGCGCAGCGTCTCCATGGTGAGCCAGGAGCCCATGGAATGGGCGAGGATGTGAATGCGCCCTACCCCAGGCGTCCTGGCGAGCGAGAGCACCACCTTCTCGAGCGCGTCGCGCGAGACGGTCGCGGCTTCCTTGTCGGACTCGTAGTTGAAGAGCCCGCCACGTGAATTCCAGGAGAAAAGCGTCGGGACGCCGGAAAAGCCGCCATCGGCCACGACTTGGGCAAGGCGGAACCGCGCCTCGTCATGGCTGGTGTTGAAGCCGTGCACATAGAGCAGAATGTCGCGTGAGACGCCGATGCGGCCCGACACATGGGCGGCAAGCTCGCCGTAGAACTCCTCCTCGTCCATGTTACGCTTGGAGAGCACGGTGAAATGGCGGCTCTTGTCCGCGCCGCCGAAGCTCGGCCGCTCCACCGCGCCGGGGCGATGGTTTTGCGGCACGCCAATGGCGGTGAGAGAGAAGTGCGCACGCCCGTCGTCGGTCGCGCCCTCCCCGCGCCTTGTCGAAGCGACAAAGAGCGGGATGCGATTGGGCTCGCCCTGCGGGCCCGAGACCATCGAGACGGCATTGGTCCAATGGCCATCGACAGCGCGCATGCCGTCGGAGACGCAGCCGGAGAGCAGCGTCGCGGCGAGGAGGGTCGAGAGCGGAAGCGTGATGCGCAAAGTGGTTCGATCCGGCGCAGCCGGGAAAGTTTCCCGTAAATGAGGTGGTGCGATGCGAAGCCTTGGCCCGGCGCTTTCCTTCTTACGCGAGAAAGCGACGAAAGCGGGGCGAGCCGGCCCTCGGTCATGAGGCAAAGTTGCGAAGATAGGTTAAACAAAGGCGAACATATGCCGCACTTGCGCGGCCGCGCCGAGGGTGCATAGTGCGGCCCCAAAAAGAATACCACTAGGGAGAACGGCGCTCTTTAAGAAGCGCTGTAGACGCGATGCGGATCAGAATCCTGGGCTCGGGCGCCGGCGGCGGTTTCCCGCAGTGGAACTGCAATTGCGCCAATTGCCGCGCGGTGCGCGCTCGCGCGCCGGGCTTTACGCCGCGCACGCAATCGTCGCTCGCCGTAAGCGCCGACGGCGCCAATTGGGTTTTGCTTAACGCCTCGCCCGATCTGCGTGAGCAGATTGCCGCGGCGCCAGCGCTTGCGCCGGCCGAAGGCGATCCCGTTCGCGCGAGTCCGATCAAAGCCGTGGCGCTCACCAATGGCGATGTTGATCACGTCGCCGGCTTGTTGAACCTGCGCGAAGCGCAGCCCTTCAGCGTCTATGCGGCGGACCGCGTTTTGCAGGCGCTTGCCGCCAATCCGATCTTCACGATCCTGCAGGCGCAGCTCGTGCCGCGCAATGAATTGCATATGGATGAGGCGACCCCGCTCACAGGAGCCGGCGTCGATCTCGGCCTCTCGGTCCGCGCCTTTTCCGTGCCGGGCAAGATCGCGCTCTATCTCGAAGACCAGAACGCGCCGAATTTCGGCACCTCGGCGGGCGATACGCTGGGCCTCGAAGTCATCGAGACGAAGACGGGCAAATCTTTCTTCTACATCCCTGGCTGCGCCAAGATCGACGCATCGCTCGCCAACCGTCTGCGCGGCGCCGCGCTCGTCTTCTTCGACGGCACGCTGTTCCATGAGAACGAGATGATCGAGCAAGGTCTCATGGGCAAGACCGGCTCGCGCATGGGTCATGTCAACATGAGCGGCGAGGACGGCTCGATCGCCTGCTTCGCGCCGCTCGACGTCGCGCGCAAAATCTACGTGCACATCAACAATTCGAATCCGGTCCTCGACGCAAACTCGACACAGCGCGCCGCCGTGCAGGCGGCAGGCTGGGAGGTCGGCGCGGACGGCATGGAGGTGACGCTTTGAACGAGATCGCTACCGATTGGCGCGACGCCGCGCCGCTGTCCAGGACCGATTTCGAGGCCGCGATCCGCAATGTCGGGGTCGAGCGCTATCACGACAAGCACGAGTTCCATAAGCTTCTGCACGGCGGCAAGCTGCAAAAAGCTCAGGTCGCCGCCTGGGCCTTGAACCGCTATTGCTATCAGGAGGCCGTGCCGCGCAAGGACGCCGCCTTCATGAGCCGCGTCCATGATCGCGAGCTGCGCCGCGAGTGGATTCACCGCATCCACGACCACGACGGGCTCGGCGAAGAAGCCGGCGGCATCGAGCGCTGGCTGGTGCTCACCGACGCGCTGGGCTTTACGCGCGATTATGTGACCTCGCGCCGCGGCGCCCTGCCCGCGACGAAATTCGCGGTGGAAGCCTATGTGCGCTTCGTCGTGGAGCAGCCGCTCGTCGTGGCGGTGGCGTCGTCGCTGACCGAGCTTTTCGCGCCCTCCATCCATCGCGAACGCATCGTGGGGATGCTGGAGAATTACGACTTCGTCGACGATCATGTGATGGCCTATTTCAAGCGCCGTCTGTCGCAGGCGCCGCGCGACTCGGAATTTGCGCTGGGCTATGTGCTCGATAATGCAAAAGCCCGCGCAGAGCAGGAAGCCTGCGTCGGCGCCGTGCGGTTCAAATGCAATGTGCTGTGGGCGCAGCTCGACGCGCTGCATCACGCCTATGTGACGCCGGGGTTGATCCCACCGGGGGCGTGGCAGCCGGGGGAGTAACCCCCTCCCCAACCCTCCCCCGCTACGCGGGAGAGGGAGCTGGCGGTGGCCTTCGTCGAGTACGCTGATCGTGAGCGTCCCCTCTCCCGCCACAGCCCGTCGAAAGACGGGCGTCCAGCGGACGCCCTATGGCGGGGGAGGGACAGGGAGGGGGCGAAGCCGCCCCGACGTAACCGGGTAACAAATGACCACACGCTACATCATCGGCCCGGACTCCCGCCCCGGCTTCACGCGCTATTCGCGGCTGCACGACGACCGCCCTCGCGCCCGCACCGTCATCCTCGCGCCCGAACGCGCCTATGAGCTCGACCCGATCGGCCTCATTGTGCTCAAAGCCATCGACGGCAAGACGCGCCTCGCCGATCTTTGCGCCAGCCTCGCGCAGCAATACGCGGCCCCGCTCGACGTCATCACGCGGGACGTGACGAACCTGCTTCAAGGCCTCGCCGACAAGCGCCTGCTGCGCGACGGCGTCGATCCTTTCGCGCCACCGAAGCTCTCGGATTTTGCCTCCACCATCGCGCCCTTCGCAGGCGGACCGGCTGGCCTTCTCGCCGAGCTGACGCATCGCTGCCCGCTGCAATGCCCCTATTGCTCCAATCCGCTGGAGCTGGAGCGCTCGAATGTCGAAATGACGGCCGAGCAATGGGGCGAGACCTTCCGTCAGGCGGCGTCGATCGGCGCGCTGCAATTGCATCTCTCCGGCGGCGAGCCCACGGCGCGGCGCGACCTCGAAGAAATTTTGGCCTATGCGGTCGAGGCCGGCCTCTACACCAATCTCGTCACCTCCGCCGTGCTGATCACGCGTGAGCGGCTGGCGCGGCTGGCCGAGATCGGGCTCGATCATGTGCAGGTCTCGATCCAGGACATCGTGCCCGAAAGCGCCGATCGCATCTCGGCCTTTGTAGGCGGCGTGCCGAAGAAGCGCGACGTCGCGCGCTGGGTGCGCGAGCTTGGCATGGGGCTCACGATCAATGCGCCCATGCACCGGCAGAACATCGCGCATCTGCCGCAGATCATCGACTTCGCCGTCGAGGTCGACGCGCAGCGCATCGAAATCGCGCATATCCAATACTACGCCTGGGCGCAGCTCAATCGCGCGGCGCTAATCCCAACGCGCGAGACCTTCATGGAGACGGTTGGCGTCGTCGAGGACGCAAAGAAGCGCCTGCAGGGCGTGCTCAACTTCGACTTCGTCATCCACGACCATTACGCGACGCGCCCGAAGCAATGCACGGGCGGCTGGGGCCGTTCGATCCTGGCGGTGACGCCTTCCGGCAAGGCTCTGCCCTGCCACGCCGCGCAGACGCTGCCGGGCCTTTCTTTCGACGACGTTCGCGAGCGCAAGCTCGCCGATATCTGGCTGAATGGCGCGGCCTTCAACGCCTACCGCGGGACGGACTGGATGAAGGAGCCGTGCACATCCTGCGATCGCCGCGAGATCGACCTCGGCGGCTGCCGGTGCCAGGCTTTCGCCGTCACCGGCGATCCCACGGCGACCGATCCCGCCTGTCATCTCTCGCCGGAACACGCCCGTTTTGCGGCTTACGCCGAAACCGAGTCGCACGCGCCGCCGCCGGACTTCATCTACCGGCGTGTCGGTGGCGCGCCGCAGAACTCTTAAACCAGAGCGCGGAATAGCGAGCCTGCGACGCGTGTCATTCCCGACGCTCGCTAGCGAGCGATCGGGAATCCAGAGCAAAACCGGCGCTTTTGGGCTCTGGATTCCCGGTCGGGCTTTCAGCCCGCCGGGAATGACACGTCCCCATGTGAGCTATTCAACCGGAAATGATATGATTGGCAGCCGCCAAAAGCGGCTGCCTTGGCTCAGTCGCGCATCGCGCCTTTCTCCCGAGGATCGTCGCGCGGATCGAGATATTCGATCTTCCACGGTCCCGTGCCCGACACCTGCACCACCGCGTCCTCATTGACCGTGAACCAATGCCCCATGCCCGGGGTCGCAACGATAAAATCTCCTGCGTGCAGGAATTTCTCCGCGCGTGGGTCGAGACGCGGGCCTTCGCCGAACCGCAGCGTGCCGGAGATCACCGTCGCGGTTTCCATATCCGAATGCTTATGCGCGGGCACCTGATAGCCCGCCGGCGCGCGCAGGCGCATGACGAAAGGCCCAGACTCCTGCGGATCGCCGAAGAGCACAGCAACGTCTGCGCCACGGGGAAGATCGGCGGGCGCCGGCTTCCACTCCAGCTCGTCTGCGAAACGCAAGCCGCTCGTCTGTGCAGCGGCGCCGTAAACCCCGAAGGCGCAGAACGCGCCAAAGGCAAGAACAACAGACCGCATAGGCTCCGCCTCCCTTATCGCCCCCCGGGCGGAACATAGGGCGGCTCTCGACATCCGCGCTGGATACCCCTCGGATTCTTCGAACCCGGTAACCAAGGAGCAACCTACAGCGTGCATAGTTAAATTGTCTCGCGGAGTTAACGATTTGTTTTGCATGAGCGTCGCGTCAACGGAGTTCGAGGAATGAAATCGCGGGATACACTTGTCCGCCTGAAACGCTTTCAAGCTGAAGAGAAGCGCCGGCGCGTCCTTCAGCTCAACACAATGATTTCAGAGTTCACGCGCATGTCGAATGAACTCGACCGCGAGATCTCGACCGAAGAGCAGCGCGCAAACATCTCCGACCCCAGCCACTTCGCCTATCCGACCTATGCGCGCGCCGCGCGTGGTCGCCGCGACAATATCATGGCCTCGATCAATGAATTGCGCGGCCAGCTTGCGGAGGCGGAAGCGCAGCTCAAGGACGCCAATGACGAACTCGCCAAGGCGCAGAGCCAGGAAGCGCGCGATCGCGGCGCCGAGCGCATGATCGACGTCGTCGCCGAGCGTCGCCACGCCGAGCACGCTTTCCGGCGCGGCGCTTAAAAGAGACGAAAGAACAATCTGCCGCGCGGCGCCCGCAGCCAAAGCCCGACGCGCCGGCGGGAAGAGACATCGATGCGCGCGCCAGTCAAAAGCTGGCGCGCGATTTCGTCTATGGGATAGGCAAAGCGCCGCATGAGAAAAAAGGCGCCGAGCCGCGCCGCGGCGACGAAGCCCATCTCATAGCGCGCCAGATCGCCGATCCATGGCGGGTCCATCGGCCGCGACGCCAGAAGCCTCGTCAGCGCAGCGGCGTCCGCGCGGTGGCGCTGCGGCTGCGGCGGGCCGTCGATCGCCTCGAAAAGCAGCCGGTCGAACTCTTTTCCAAGGGCCTTCGCCGTCAGCGGCAAGGTTTTGCGCGCATCCAGCGCACGCTTGCCGAGGAGGCTGCGCGCAAAGGCCTCGACCTCGCGCCTGTCGAGCGCCGCCATCGCCTCCGCTTCGGCCTCGCTTAGACCACGCGCGCGCGCCACGCGGCGAGGCTCTTCGAAAAATTCGCGGCGCGCCTCGGCGTCGGTGAAGATGCGCGCAAGCAGCGCTTGCGTCTCCTTTAGGGCCATCGTCCGCAGTCCCGCATCGTCGCACGGGCGCGCGCGACCTCGTCGAGCAACTCGGCGAAGATCGGCAATCGCTCGTCGCGCTCCAAAATGACGCCCTTCACCGGCGCACGCGCGACGATGCGGTCGTACAGCGCCCAAACGGCTTCGCTCGTCGCCGAGTCGTGGCTATCGATCAAGACTCCATCCCGCCAGCGCCCGCCCGCGTAATGAATCTGCACGAGCCGCTCCCAGGGCCAGCGCTCGAATGTCGCGTCGATGTCGACCTGCTGATTGACGGCGTTGGTGTAGAGATTGGCGACATCGCAGAGCCAGCCGCAACCGGTCGCGTCGAGCGTGCGGGTGAGGAACTCGGGCTCGTCCATCTCCGCGCCCGGAACGCGCACGACGGTCGTGATGTTTTCGAGCAGGAGCGGCGCGCGTATGCGCTTGCGCACAGTGTCGACATTGCGCGCGACGACGTCGATCGCCTCTTGCGTATAGGGCAAAGCGGCGAGATGGCCGATGTCGACCCCGCCGGCGCGGGTGAAGCACAGATGCTCGCTCCACCAGGGCGGATCGATGCGCTCGATCAGTCGCGCGAATTTTTCGAGATAGGCGCTATCGATCCCTTCCGCGCTGCCGATCGAAAGATCGAGCCCATGCGCGACAATGGGGAAATGCGCGCGCAACAGATCGAGCTCCGCGAGCTTCTCTTTGGGCGCGTCGAAATTATGATCGGCGATGATTTCCAGGAAATCGACGCGCGAGCGATTGGCGAAGAGATCGGCGCGAAACGGCGGGCGATAGCCGAGCCCCGAGCCGAGCGCCGGCGCCTTAATCCCCGCCGCCGCCACAGCCGCCACACCCACTGCCACCATCGCCATTTCCGCAGGAGCCGCTGCAGCTCGAGCCGCAACTGCCGCCGCTCTCGCTGGAGGCGCGCTTGAAATGCCGCGCGAAGGCGGCGTCCGCCGTGCCCCTCAGCGCCGAGAAGCCGTAGAGCCCGAGGAGAAAGAGCGACGCGCCCTCGAAAGCTTTTGTCTGCGTCGGCGCGCCGACAGCGAGCAGCGCCGCATCGAGCCGAGGTCGATACGCAAGCTCCATCGCCTCGAGATAAGCGCGTCCGCGCCGGCTCGCATGGCTGCGCGTCGTCACATAAGCCAGCGCGAAAAGCGCGGCGACCGAAGCGATGCTGAGGAAGATGAGATAGGAGACGTTCGTGTGCCCCGTGCTCAGCGCCACATAGA
The DNA here is from genome assembly GCF_030063565.1 of Methylocystis sp. JR02. Taxonomy (NCBI): domain Bacteria; kingdom Pseudomonadati; phylum Pseudomonadota; class Alphaproteobacteria; order Hyphomicrobiales; family Methylocystaceae; genus Methylocystis; species Methylocystis sp. JR02. Next base: position 1,278,753 of record NZ_JASIRC010000001.1, read on the forward strand.
TTTTGGCGCCGGCGAAACCGAGAAGCGTGAGCGTGCCGAAGAGTTGCGCGCGCGTGCGCCAGGCCTTCACGGACTCGGGCTTCACGAGCCCTTGCGCCGCAAGCCTCGCGTGCACAGGGTCCAGCAATTGGAGCAGCTCCTTGCGCGCCGCGCGGTTGCTGAACAGCTCATGCGCCTTTGGGCTCGCCTGGATCATTTGCATAACCCGCGTCTGCAAAGGATTGAGCGCGCCGGGCTCCGGCGTCTTGCCGGTCGGGACGACGCGGTCGTCTTTCGCCAGCGCCGCATAGCCATGCTGCACGAGATCATAGCAGAGGGTGCGGATGACCTGATTCACCCCGCCCTGCAGAAAGGCGACTTCCACTGCGTCGGGGCTCTGCGGCACGGGCGGCGGATGATCGCCCGTCCGATCGGCAAAGCGGATGACAAGCCAGGCGGCGGCAAGCGTCAGAATGACCACCACGCCGTAGACGTTGAGAAAATCAGGGCCGGGAAGAGAGAGGACGTTCTCCAAGGCGCTTTGCTCCGTCAGACAATCTCCAGATCATTCGCCAGTCTACGCGCCTGCAACGTCGCCACAGCAAGCACGCCCAGGCCCACCGCCTGATGCGCCAGCGCAACAAGGAGATGCGGCGTTCCCGCATAAGGCGGCTCGACGAGCAGCAGCGTCGCAACGCCGAGCGCAATCTGTCCCACGACATGGCCGAAAACGATGACCGCGCCGCTGCGCGCTCTGCCGCCGGCGTTCATCAGCGCGTCGCCGAGATGCAGCGCCGCGAGGATGAAGATCAGATAAGCGATCATGCGGTGGAAGAATTGCGCCGTGAGCGGCGTCTCGAAAATATTCGCCCACCAGGGGTCTTTGGGGAAGAGAACATCGGCCGGCGGAATGAAGGCGCCGGCAATGAGCGGCCATGTGTTTTCCACGAGCCCCGCGCGCAGCCCCGCGACAATGCCGCCCATAAAGAGCTGCACGAAGACCAGCGCGAGAATAACGAAAGCCAGCCCGCGCAGGCGCCCCGGACGGTCATGCGCGCTCGACGGCCTGCGCCGTCCGAGCCCGCCGGCGACCCAGAGGCAGGCGGAGAAGATGAACGCCGCGATGACGAGGTGAATGGCGAGCCGCTCCTGCGCCACTTCCGTGCGATGCACGAGGCCGGATGAGACCATCCACCAGCCGACGCCGCCCTGCAGCGCGCCCAAAGCGAGTATGCCGATGAGCTTCGGCTTCACCGAGGATGGAAGCGCGCCCTTCACCCAGAACCAGATCAGCGGAACCACGAAGACCACGCCGATGAGGCGCCCGAGCAAGCGATGCGCCCATTCCCAGGCGTAGATGTACTGGAACCCGGCGAGGTCCATATCCGGGAAGAGTTCCCGGTATTGCGGGATCTTCTTGTAGTCCTCGAACGCCGCAATCCATTCCTGCTGGGTCAGCGGCGGAATGGCGCCGGTCACCGGCTTCCACTCGACGATGGAGAGGCCCGATTCGGTCAAGCGCGTCGCGCCGCCGACGATGACCATCAGAAAGACGAGGCCCGCGACGATCCAGAGCCAGTTGCGCACCGCGACGGCGTTTTCCTCTGTCGCGCGATGCCTCACCTCGGGCACGGGATGCGGAAAGAGAAGCCAATCTTCCATGTCGCTCGCCTCAAGGGTTCCTCTGCCTCGGCACTTAAGGGATGCCGAAGACGCTTGTCCACACCTAGCAGCGCGCGGCGCCCGCGAAGCGCCGGATTTTAGGCTGATAGGGCGCGCATCGAGTGTAAGAATGAACGCTCTTTCGATCGGGGGAGCAAAGGTGGCCGGCAGAGGCGCGTTGACACGGGAAGAGATGGCCTCGCTGCGGACAATCGGCGAGGTCGCGGAATATCTCGACCTCCCCCAACACGTGCTGCGCTTCTGGGAAACGCGCTTCAAGGAGATCGACCCGGTGAAGCGCGCCGGCGGACGGCGATTCTACCGCCCGCGCGATATCGAGCTCGTCGAAGCGATCCGGCATTTGCTGTATCGCGAAGGCTATACGATCAAGGGCGTTCAGCGCATTCTCGCCGAGCAAGGCGTCGAGGGCGTTCTCGCCGACGCGCGCCGCCGCCAGAACGGCGAATCGCCGGCGCCCGCGCCGCCAGCTCGGGAGCCTGCCGCCGCCCGCGCCGAACCTGCGCCGCCGGAGATGGCGCCAGCCTCGCCGCCGGTCACGATTCAGGAGACGCTCGACCTCCCGGAGCCGGAGCCTTCAGCAGCGACGGCGAGCGCCCTGCCCGAGGCGGCCTCTGTCGAAGCGCATGGCTCCGAGGCGATCATTGAAATTCTTCCCCCGGGCTCCCCGTTTACCGACGCCTTCACCGCGCCGGCGCCGCGCCCAGTCTTCCATGCTCCGGTACTCGTCACCCGCCGTGAAGACCAAGAACAGGCGCAAAATTTGCGCAAAGCGCTCGCGCAGATCGAGGAATGCAAGCGGCTGCTCAATCTGACCCGGCGCTGAACAGCCCGGAAAATATAGGCCCGTGCGGTCGATCGATCTTCCCAGGGGCAAAATATCATATCCCGTTGCAACCCGGCCGCCGCCTCTCTATAAGGGCGGCCAGTCGGAGTGTAGCGCAGCCCGGTTAGCGCACTTGTCTGGGGGACAAGGGGTCGTGGGTTCGAATCCCGCCACTCCGACCATTCGCGCCGCGACGCCCCCGACCCGTCCCGACGCCAGTTCCGCCCTGATTTCTCGCCAACCAACATCCACAGCTCGACTGAGCGCTGTCAGCTAGGCGTCGAGCCAAAGCGACTAAGGTCTGCGTCCTACCCGATTGCGGCGTAAGGCGAGAACTTAGCGTCTTGCCGTTATGATGGCCGCAACGCAGCGTTGCATGCGGCCAGACGGCGAATCTGGAAATTCGAGATTTGAAGCGGTGTTGGGATTGATACGGAAGACGAAGACTCGGCCCCGACAAGCCGAGGAAATGGATCAACCGTCGACGAGCCAAAAAAACGGGCTCGCGACAGCGCTTCTGGCCGTGTCGCTCGTCGCCCTCGGAGCGCTGCTTTACGCCGTGGCGGTCGGAATCATCGGCAAGATCGGCCAATGGACCCTGCGATCATTGGCGGGAGAGGAAAACGCCGGCGCCGTCGCGTCGATCACCTGGGCCAATGGCAAGACCATCCTCGCGGTTCTCGTCTTTCTCGGCACTTACCTCGTCATCGCCATCGGCAGATTTCCCGGCCTGCGGCTCGACCGCGCCGGCGCGGCTCTGGTCGGGGCCAGCCTCATGGTGGGTTTAGGCGTCCTGCCGCTAGAGGAGGCCTATCGCGCCGTCGACTTCGACACGATCACGCTGCTCCTCGGCATGATGATCGTCGTCGCCAATCTCCGCCTCTCGGGCTTCTTCCGGCTGGTCAGCGACTGGGGGGTGGCGCGCGCCGGCCATCCGCTGCTGCTGCTGATCGCGATCGTCCTGGTCTCCGGCTCCTTCTCGGCCTTCCTGGTCAATGACACGATCTGCCTCGTCATGACGCCGCTCGTCGTGGAGCTTGTGAAGCGGCTGAAACGCGATCCCGTCCCTTACGTTCTGGCGATCCCTCTGGCTTCCAACATTGGCAGCGCAGCGATGATCACCGGCAATCCGCAGAACATGATGATCGGCGCGTTCTCGCACATTCCCTACGGGACTTTCGCCGGCGCCTTGTGGCCAGTGGCGCTCTTCGGGCTGCTGCTGTGCGTGTTGTTCCTCACGCTGGCCTATCGGCGCGAATTTCTGACGCGCGAGCGCCTGCCGAGCTTGCCATCGCCGCCGACGCGCTACCACGGAGCTTTGATTGCCAAATCTGTCGTGGTGACGGTCGTCATGATGGTTCTGTTCTTTGCCGGGCAGCCCGTCGCCAAGGTCGCGATCGTCGGCGGCGCGATCCTGCTGCTCACGCGCAAGGTCAAGGCGGATAAGGTCTACCAGGAGATCGACTGGCCATTGCTGCTCATGTTCGTCGGTCTCTTCATCGTCGTCGCCGGCTTGGAGAAGACCGTGGTGACGCCCGAGGTGGTGGCCGCGGTCGGGCGTTTCGACCTTGGCGCGCCATTCGTCCTTTCGGCGATCACCGCCGGTCTCTCGAATATCGTGAGCAACGTCCCGGCGGTCCTTGTCCTGAAGCCCTTCATCGCCGGCGCAGGCGATCCGGAAAGGTCCTGGCTGATTGTCGCCATGGCCTCGACCCTTGCGGGCAATTTCACCTTGCTCGGCTCTGTCGCCAATCTGATCGTCGCGCAAAGGGCCCGCACGCAAGGCGTCGAGATCGGCTTTTGGACCTATTTCAAGATCGGCGCGCCTCTGACTGTCGCGACGATCATCTTTGGCGCCTGGTGGCTCTGATTTTACGGCGTGGCGGCGACCAGTGAGCGGATATCAAACTGAAAACAAAAGACTTTCTCCAGCCATCCACAGGCTTGTAATTTTCATGACGCCGCCTGTTGCAAAGCCAGATCGTTTGTTGCATAAGACCCCTGCGACGGCGACGCGACGCGCGAAACCGAAGCGACGGATGCGGGTGTAGCTCAGGGGTAGAGCACAACCTTGCCAAGGTTGGGGTCGAGGGTTCGAATCCCTTCGCCCGCTCCAAAGAAGCTCCGCGATAACCCTAAAGCGGAGGTCGGGGTACGATGCTGGTGACGCGCGCCCCCGCGAAGATCAATCTCACACTTCATATTCTGGGCCGCAGAGATGACGGCTACCACGAACTCGAAAGCCTCGTCGTGTTTAGCGGCGCGGGCGATACGCTGTCTTTTTCTCCCGGCGGCGCCCTCTCGCTCGACGTTTCCGGCCCCACGGCCCCGGCTGCCGGCGCGGGCGCCGATAATCTTGTGCTGCGCGCCGCGCGCAATCTCGCCGAGCGCGTCGAAGGGCTTACCCTCGGCGCTTTCCATTTGGAGAAGCGCCTCCCTGTCGCGGCAGGAATCGGCGGCGGCTCCTCCGATGCCGCGGCGGCGCTGCGGCTTCTGGCCCGCGCCAATGGGCTCGCAGCCGACGATCCGCGGCTTTACGACGCCGCCTGCGTCACGGGCTCGGACGTGCCGGTCTGCCTTGCCGGCCAGGCCCGGATGATGCGCGGAGCCGGCGAATCGCTTGGTCCGCTGCTGCGCCTGCCGCTGCTGCCGGCCGTGCTGGTCAATCCAGGCGTGCCGGTGGAGACGCGCCCGGTCTTCGCGCGCCTCGGCCTTCAGCCCGGCGAGCGCGTCGAGGCTGCCGCCCACCCGATTGTCGGCGACGGGGCCCCTGCTTTGGAGCTGCTCGCTTTGCTGTCGAGAGGTCGCAACGATCTCGAAGACCCGGCCTGCCTTCAGGCGCCGGTCATTGTCGATACGCTGGCCGTGCTGCGCGCCGCTCGCGGCTGCAAGCTCGCGCGCATGTCCGGCTCGGGCGCCACATGCTTTGCGATCTTTTCGACGCCCAATGCAGCCGCCAGAGCCGCCCGCGCCATTCGGACGCAACATCCCGAATGGTGGGTGAAAACGGCGGCGCTGCGATGAGCCGCCGCCCGCCGCCAAAGGAGCGCGCAAGAGGTGAACCAAGGGAGCGCGCAAGAGGAGAGCGGCCGAAGGACGAGCGCCCGAGAGGCGAACGGCCGGCCCCGCGCCCGCGGCCCGAGCCGCAACGCGGCCCGTTCCGCGCGGCCTCGCCGGACGTCGTCACGCTTTACGGCGCCCATGCCGTGCGCGAGGCGCTCAAAGGCGGGCGCCGCAAGCTGCTCGCTCTTTACGCAACCGAGACCGCCCTGCCCCGGATCGCCGATCTCGCCAAAGCGGCGGGCCTGGAGCCGCGCCTCGTGGACGCGCGCGACCTCTCCCGTCATCTTGGCGAAGAGGCCGTCCATCAGGGATTGTTGCTAGAGGCCCGGCCGCTACCGGAGGCCGACATCTCCGATATCGTCTCGACCAGCGGCGTGGTGCTGGCCCTCGACCAGATCACGGATCCGCATAATGTCGGCGCCATCCTGCGCACGGCTTGCGCCTTTGGCGTCGACGCGCTGATCGTCACTGAGCGTCATAGCCCGGAATTCACCGGCGTGCTGGCCAAGGCCGCCTCCGGCGCTTTGGAGCACGTGACGATCGTCTCGGTGGTCAATCTCGCGCGCGCCTTGGACCAACTGCGGGAGCGGGGCTACAGCGTCGTCGGCCTCGATTCGGAAGGCGCCGAGCCCATCGAAACCATCCCGCTTTCGAAACCTTTGGCGCTAGTGCTCGGCGCCGAGGGCAAAGGCCTGCGCCGCCTCACGCGCGAGCGCTGCGACCTCATCGCCAGGCTCGATCTTCCCGGCCCCATCAAGAGCCTCAACGTCTCCAACGCCTGCGCTGCCGCCCTGAGCGTCGCGCATTTACGCCTGCGCGACGCGGCGCGGGATTGACCTTACGGCGGGGTTGGGGGATTAAATGCGGCAGGGAACGCCGGTTTAGCTCAGCTGGTAGAGCAACTGATTTGTAATTGGAGTACCGAATAGGCACCGGAAACGGTGTCCGCCGGGGCCGGCGTAGCACAGCGGTAGTGCAGCGGTTTTGTAAACCGAAGGTCGGGAGTTCGATCCTCTCCGCCGGCACCATTCCCCGAATGTCGGTATCACAGCAGCTCCAACTGCTTGTGTAAGGATCGACCTGAACTCTTGAGTTTGAGCGGCGTCAGTGAAGCGGTTGGGACGGCCGTCAAGCAACATGTGCGCATCGAGCGGATGGGTGACAGCTACGCCCGCCAATCGCTCCCGCATGAATTTCTCGAACGACCTCAGGCGCATATTGGGGCTGTAGTCGAGAGCCTCAAAAGGCCTGATCATGCCCGCCTCCATCACACCACCCCTCCCGTGGAAGCGGGCGAAGGCTGGAGCGATAGCCGGGTCGCCGAGGCTCTAGACACCAGCATCGCCAATGTCGAGCGAACGCGGCGGCAATTGCTAGAAGAGGGGTTCGAGGCGGTGCTGACCCGCAAATACAATCCGAACTCCGCGCGTCCTCGGATTTTCGACGGAGCGGCGGAAGCCGAGCTGATCGCATTAGGGCTTGTTGGGATTCATCGAGTTTGAATGACAGCGGCAGCGATATGGATCATTGCTGCGTAGCTTTGATCGGTCTTGTCGGCGCGCAAGGCGATGCGCTTGAACTCTTTGAGCTTGCCGAAAAAATTCTCGATCAGATGCCGCCATTTATACATCTCCTCATCAATCGCGAGCGGCATCGATCTGCGCGGATGCTGGGAGATGACCGCCTTTGCGCCGCGCGCGTCGAGATCGGCGATGATGGCGTTGCTATCGAAAGCCTTGTCGGCGATCAAAGCATCGAAGGACAAACCCTCGATGAGCGGCGCAACGCCGACTGTGTCATGGCGCTGCCCCGGCATGAGCGTGAAGCGCACGAGATTGCCGAGCGCGTCCGTCAGAGCGAGGATTTTGGTGGTCATGCCGCCTTTGGATTTGCCAATGGCCTGGCTCGAAGTCCCCCTTTTGCGCCCTGTCCGTGACGGTGGACTTTGACGATGGTGGCGTCGATCATGGCGAATTCCATGTCCGGCTCGTCCGACGCCGCGTCGAACATCCGTTTCCAAACATCCGCCTTCACCCAATCGCGAAAGCGCGTATACACGGTGCTCCAGTTGCCGAAATGCTTGGGAAGATCGCGCCAAGGGCTGCCCGTGCGGGCGATCCAAAGGACCGCCTCCACGAACAGCCGGTTGTTCTCGCCGCTGCGGCCGGGATCGCCGCGCTTGCCAAGACGAAGCGGCTCCATCTTCGTCCACTGGGCGTCAGTCAATACGAATCGCTCCATCCATAGCTTGAATCACAGCCAAGCTTCGGAGGGAATCCCAAATCCCAACAGGCCCTAGAGCGGATTCGTCTTAAACCGGCTCATGTCCAGCGGCGGCGAAGAAATTTGCGCATTCAGCGGGGAAGAACTCCTTCAGCAATGCGCTGGGGGAGTTTATCGCTTAAATAACAACACTAGCAGCACGGTCACATTAACGGCTTGGGGACTTGCCCTGAGCAACGCCAATTGAGGAGAATCCACCGCTACGGCTGAAGTCTTTCACGCAGCGGCGATCTCGTTTATACGGTTTCAGATGGCTCAGACGAGATTTTGTCCTATAAAGAAGTTTTGGCCACTACCGCCATTCCATACAGGGCCAATCAAATTTCCTGATAGTTCGTTGCCAGTCACAAAAAAGCGGTCGGAAGTTCCTGGGGCGATGTAAACGCCCCATCCCTGGGTTCTCCCGGGAAAAGCGTCGTCCGGCCCAATGACGCCGCTAGTTACTGCGAAATTGCTGATATTAGGCCAGAATTTGACGCCGTGGTAAATTCCGGGCTGCGCTAAACTGTTCTGGGCGACAACGGGGCTGCGAAGTCTAATTCCGCTGCCCGTTTGAAAATCGAAGCCATTCATCAGATTAACGCAAGACTCTGCGTTATGGAAACGAAGGCCGATTATCGTTCCATCGCCGGCAACGGCGACGCCGGAGCCACCATTGGAGCAAAACCAGTCATCTGTCGAGCGGATACGGCGAACTGATCCGCCCGCTGCGGCATAGATCAACATGCCATGGCTCGCGCTCGTGTCCCAAGAACAGCCGCGTGACCATATCATCTCTATATTGGCGCGATCGCCCATCGCAGGTGTCGGCGCCCCAGTCGCGGCAAGGATCAGTCCGATACCGCATTCGTAACCGTCGATATCATTCAACCAGACTGCGACGCCGTTTGTGATTTGAATTGCAGCTCGACAAGGATTGGTTGGATCTCCCCGCACGATGCCGGAGGTAATGTGGATGTCGTTTGAATCGGCGACACCGTCGATCTGGATGCCCACGCCGGCCGCCCGGACCGGAGATCGGATATCAAATTGCGCGACATCTACAAGTGTGCAGTCAGTCAGGCGAAGCCCATAATAGGGTCCGCTCATCGCAAATCTTGAGATATTGACAGTCTGCACATTGTTGAGCCGAACAAAAGCTCCGCCGGTTTTTACTTGCCCCGGACCGTTGTAAAACCCGATCCCGTGAAGCTCAAAGCCATGCCATGTGGATTGGCCATCGCCAACAACAACGCCGTCCTGAGCTGGATCAAGACATTGAATAATAGAGGCTTCTGGACCGTCGCCTTGTAATTCAAATCCGCCAGCGGGAAAGACGATTGGGCTCGTGATCGTATACCAGCCGGCCGGTATATAAATGCACGCTGGCGCGCCATTGGTTGAATTGACTGCGGCTTGGATGCTTGGAAATGTCGAAGCATCGACCATACGCCTGACCGGGTTATTGACGGCAGCAGGCATTATATCGTTGGCTTTCCCAACTTTTGTGTTGAAAGGAAGGGATTTTCCTTCGCTACTCGCAAGTAGCGCTAAAACCCCTCCAGCAAAAAATGCGCGGCGCCTATTTAGACGATACGAGTCTCGATAACTGTCCATGCATAACTCCAAAATAGTACAAGCATGAGGCTCAATAAGCAAATCTACAGAGGGCCTTCTGCCCGCTGCCGGCGGCGTTCTTACGCCATATCAAGAGGCCCGTGAAGCGAGGGCCGGCCCGGCAATGTCCACACTTCGGCGACGGGCGGCCAACCTCAATTGACGCGCCTTGGTCGCAGGCATGCTACGCTAGAGCGGATTCGTCTTAAACCCGCTCATATCCAGCGGCGGCGAAGAAATTTGCGCATTCCGTGGGGGAGAACTCCTTCAGCAATGCGCCGATCCTGTTCCATAGGGCGTCGACGGTCCGCTCGGCGGCTTTGCGGAGCAGAGCTTTGAGCTTGGAAAAGGCCTTCTCGATCGGATTGAAGTCGGGACTGTAGGGCGGAAGATAGAGCAGCGTCGCGCCGGCCGCCTCGATGGCCTTGCGCACGCCGGCGCCCTTGTGGCTCCCCAGATTGTCCATCACGACAATATCGCCCGGCGAGAGCGTCGGAACGAGAACCTGATCGACATAAGCCTGGAACCATTGACCATTGATCGGGCCGTCGAGAACCATCGGCGCCGTCATTCCAGTCAGGCGCAGGCCGGCGACGAATGTCGTCGTCTTCCAATGCCCATGTGGAACGCTGGCGCGCAGCCGCCGCCTTTCGGCGCGCGCCCGTTCTTGCGCGCCATATTGGTCGTGGTCCAGGTCTCGTCGATAAAGACGAGCTTTTCGAGATCGAGATCGAGCTGGTTGTCGAACCAGGTTTCGCGCCGCTCCTTCACATCCTGCCGGTCCTGCTCGCTCGCATGGGCGGTCTTTTTTTGTAGGTTAGACCGCAGCGGTCGAGAAAGCCCCACAGCGTCGCTCGGCTTGCCTTGATCCCGCGTTCGGCGAGCAGCCGTTCCAGCAGTTCGCTGATGGTCAGGTCCGGCGTCGCCTCGATCAGCGCCAGCAGGAAATCGCGGTGCGGGTCGAGCTTGCAGCGTTTCGGCTGTCCCTGCTTGCGTGCGCCGCGCTCGCCGCCCTGGCGCGCGCGGCGAACCCAGACGATCGCGGTCGCATCACCGACCCCGAAACGCGCCGCCGCCTGACGCGCCGAAAGCCCCTTCAACGCGGCGTCGATCACTCGGTCACGCAAATCCTGGCTGTAGGCTCGAGCCATCTCCCCCCTCCGTCATGCACATGACGTAAGGAATCAGCCTTTCGCCGATTCGGGAATCCTCTCTTGAATCGGAAAATGACGAACCCGCTCTAGCCTGCGCTGTTGCGCGACTTGCCAGAGACGATGTCGCAAATCCCTGACTTGCAGCCGCTTTCACCGGCTCCCGCCCTTTCCCGGCCGCTCCCCTCCCGGCCCGGGGCCCTCGATCGCGCCGTCGTCTTCGCCTCGGTGCGCTGCGCTAATTTCGAGGGGCCGCCGCAAGTCGAGGGGATCAATCAGGCCCTGGATTCTCGCGACGCGCATTGGCCGGCGATGATCGAGGAGGAGCTGGCCTATGTGCTGGCGACCTTCCAATGGGAGAGCGGTCATTCGATGCTATGCATCGAGGAGGGTTTCCCTCTCTCCGGCCAAAGGCTCCAAAGCTACCAGCGCAAATTGCGTTATTTTCCCTGGCATGGGCGCGGGCCGCGTTCTACCGTAAGATGCGACCAAAAAGCTCTAGCGCCGCCCTACATTTTCGGCTTAAGGCCCTCTTGCTAGGGAGGAGACGGGCTCAAGCTCAGTCTCAGGTGCCGCCAGCGAATCGCTGGCGGCATTTTTTATTGCCGAAGGCACAAGAATACGGTTGGCAGCCTGCTTAGTCGATTGCTAAACGACTATCAGCCCACGAAATTTTTTGAACATTCGCACATAACGATATGCTTATTCGCAAATGTGCCGGTGCCGCAGCCGATGAAATCGACTGGTGCCTTCCGTTTTATCGCGAGGCCAGCAAATTCCTCGCCGTCCCGATCCCGAAACTCGTGGACACTCGAAGAGTTCAAAGCCTCGGATGAATTCCTGGCTCAGAACTAGGCGCATACTTGTGCTGAGCCCGCCCCGCGGTCTGCGTCGTCGTCGGAATGCATAGAGCGCGGCCTGCGAGTCTGGTGAAAGTTTCCAACACCTCGGGGCTGCCTCTACGTATTTCTCACGACTTGATAAGGCGCCTATTACCCCTCATCCTGACCGGCCGTCTCTTTTTTGCATGAAGCGGATTCCGACATGGATGAGCGCAGTCCGAAGCCGTTGATCGTGGCGATTGCCGGCCTCATCTCAGCAATCATGAGCTTCTATACGCCCCACGAAGGTCTGAGCGTCTCCCTGCTCGGCGTCGGGCTGATCACGGCGGGTTTCTGCGCCCTCTATTGGCTCGCCGATCCCGACCAGAATCTGGATTGACGCGCACACGGCCCTGAATGCGCGGCGCCCGATGCAAGAGACGCTTCAGCGCTGAGCGAGACACGCCGTCTCTTCGAGCGCCTCCCCGAGCGCCTCCAGGCTGGCCGGCTTGGTAATCTGCAAATCGAATCCCGCGGCGCGCGCGCGTTGAAAGACCTGCTCGCGCCCCCATCCGGTCAGCGCGACGAGCTTGACGCTGCGTCCCTCCGGCAGCGCGCGGATGCGTTGCGCCGTCTCGTAGCCATCCATCTCGGGCATACCGAGATCGAGCAGGACCAAATCCGGTTTGAACAGGGACAAGGCCGCGACTCCCGCAGCGCCGCTGTAAGCGACGCGCACGCTCGCGCCGGATATTTCAAGCAACGCCTTCTGGCTGTCGGCGACGTCGCGATCGTCGTCGATGACGAGAATGCGCAGACTCGTGCGCATCGTGTCGAAAGCCGCCCCTTGCTCGCGCGCTTCTGCGGCGGGCGCTGACAGCGCGGGCAGGCGCACGATGAAGGCGCTGCCCTGCCCGAGCCCCTCGCTCTGCGCCTCGATCGAGCCGCCGTGAAGCAGTATCAGATGCTTGACGAGCGCCAGACCAATGCCGAGGCCGCCCTGCGCGCGTCCCAAGGTCCGGTCGATCTGCGTGAAGAGATCGAAAACGCGCGGCAGCATTTCAGCCGGAATGCCCACGCCATTGTCCTTGACGACGATGCGCGCCTCGGCGCCCAACCGCTCGGCCGCAAGGCTGATCCAGCCGCCATGCTCGGTATATTTGGCGGCGTTGTTGAGAAGATTGGCGAAGACCTGCGTGAGGCGCACACAATCGCCTTCGACAATGAGCGGCGCGTCCGGAATGTCGGCTTCGAAGACATGGCCGCCGGCGTCGATCATCGGCTTCGACATGTCGATTGCCTGCCGCAGAATGTCGGCCAGATCGACGCGCTGTTTCCGCAGATCGATTTTGCCGCGGGTGACTCGCGAGACTTCCAGCAAATCGTCGACGAGGCGCACAAGATGCGTCACCTGCCGTTCGACCATCGACAACAGAGCCGCGTCCCGATCTCTCTTGCTCGAAGTGGAAAGCGCATCATGACGCAAAACATGCACGGCGTTGCGGATCGGCGCGAGCGGATTGCGCAGCTCATGCGCGAGCGTCGCCAGAAACTCGTCCTTGTAAGCGTCGGCTTCGCGCAGCTTTTCGGTCGCCTCACGCAGACGCTTCTCCGCTTCTTCGCGTTCGGTGACGTCGATCGCGACGCCGCCGGTGCCTTTGGCGGCGCCTTCGGAATCAGCGATAGCGAATTTGCTGACGAGAAAGTGATGGACGACGCCGTCGGTCTCCTTCAGCGTCTCAATCGCCGTAATGCCGGATTTGCTCTCGCGCGCTTCTCCGTCATGGCAGCGAAATTGGCGCGCTGCGTCGGCGTCGAAAATCTCCTCGTCCGTCTTGCCGTAGACCTGCTCGCGCGGGACCGGAAAGACGCGAAAGGCGGCGCAATTGGCGTAAGTGTAGCGCCCCTCGTGGTCTTTGATCCATGCAAGCCCCGGCAGGTGCCGCATGAAGCTCGCAAACCGTTCCTCGCTCTCGCGCAATCCCTCCTCGGCGCGTTTGCGCTCGGTGATGTCGGTGTGGCTGACGACGGCGGCGGCGGCGCCTCCGCCATCGGCGCGCGCGGCGTTCATGACGAACCACAACACCCCTTCCGGCGTCTGGCAGGGATATTCCATCGTAAACGCGCGCCGCTCACCCGCGAGCAGCGCCCGAAGCCCCTCGAAAGCTTTGCTGGCGAAGCGGTCCCCCGCCGCCGCAGCGCCGCGGATAGCTTCCAGATAATTCATGCCCAGGAAGGTTGCGCTTGGCGTAAAACCATTCTCGCGGGCGAAGCGCTTCCAGGGTTCGTTGACAGCCAAAATCACGCCCGCCTGGTCGATCACCGCAATCTGGTGCGGCAAAGAGTCGAGAATCCCGCCGAGCAATGTGGCGCCTTCCCGCCGCGCCGCTTGGGCGATTTCATCGGCCTGCGCCTGCGCGAGCTGAATTTGAGCCGCGACCTCCCTCTTGCGCGCTCTGGTCTTGGCCTGTGTCAACGCCACGATGCCGAGCCCGATCACAATGAAAATCGCCAGGCGCAAGTGATCGCCCGGGAGCGCGATCATGAAGGAGCCGACCGGCTCCATGAAAAAAAATGCGACGATCGCCGCCGACAGCGCAGTTGCGAGCAACGCGGGGCCCGCCTCGGAAGCCGCTGCGGCGAAGAGGACGGCAAGAAAGAAAGGCGCCATTGGCTGAGACTGAAGCTGATCGCTGAGCTTTACGCGCACCGCCGCCGCGAGCCCTACCGCCAAAATCGCAATGCCGTAATCCAAGGCGCGCTGTGCGACGCGCTTCTCCGCATCCTGGTTCAACCGTCCGCTCCGGGCAAACTTTCGCAATCCTGATCGCTAAAGTAAGGGAAACTGTTTGAAAAGCTTAGCTTTATGGCCCAGCACGCGACGCGCTGGGCCGCCGCGACGTCTCGCGCCGCCAAGCCCTGGCCAGAAAGCGTCAGCCGCGCGCGCAAACGCCGCCAGCGTCGATCTCCCCGTTCAATTTTTCGGCTTCGTCCGCAACCAAGGGGAGCGTGAAGCTGAAGATCGCGCCGCGGCCTTCGGGGTTCGCCTCGGCCCAGATGCGTCCGTGATGCGCCTCGATGATTTCGCGGGAGATCGACAGCCCCACGCCCATGCCGCTCGGCTTGGTCGTGGCGAAGGGCACGAACAAGTCGCTGCGCCTTTTTTCGGTCAGCCCGACGCCCGTGTCGGCGATGTCCACCCTGATGTCGGCGTCGGTCGAGCGCGTCGAAATCACGAGCCGCCGCTCGGAGACCGGCTCCATCGCCTCTTTCGCGTTGCGCATGAGATTGATCAAGACCTGCACGATCTGGACCCTGTCGGCGAGCACCTCATCTGACGCGGCGCAGAGGTCGAGCGTGACGGCGATCTTCTTCTCTTTGGCGACGGACAGGATCGTCTCCATCGCTTCGAGGATCAGTCCGTGCATATTCGCCCGCACCTTGTCGGGCTCGCCATGCGCGATGAAAGACCGCAAGCGCGAGACGATCTCCCCCGCCCGCATCACTTGAGCGACAGTGTTGTTCACTGTGTCCAACACGCTCGCCGGCCGCTTCTCAGGCGCGAGCTCGAGCAATCGCGGCAGCACGCGCAGATAGGCCACCGTCGCGGCGAGCGGTTGGTTGATTTCGTGAGCAATGCCCAAAGCCATGGAGCGCATCATGGCAAGCTGCCCCCGATGCGCCTCCCGCAATCTGGCCTCTTTCTCCTTCAGCTCGGAGATGTCCAAAATAAACGCCACGCCATCGAGCGTGTGTCGATCAAGAAGGGCCCGTGCGACGAGGACCGGCAGGCGGCTCCCGTCCTTGCGGAAATATTCCTTTTCGGTTGGCCGCTCGTTCTTTCCCGTCTCGATCAACTCCACGATCGCCGCGTCGTTCATAACGCGATACTCGGGCGGCGTGAGATCTCGCCAATTGATGCGGCCCGCGTTCAAATCCTCGCGCGTGTAGCCGAGCATTTGGAGATACCGATCATTCGCCTCGACGATCGTGGCGTCCCTGGCGTTGGCGTAGCAGACGCCGATCAGATTGGCGTCGAAGAAGGCGCGATGCCGCGCTTCGCTGAGGCGAAGCTCTTCCTCGGCGCGTTTTCTCGCCGTGATGTCGCAGACATAGCCATGCCAAATGATCGAGCCGTCCGGCTCGCGGTTCGGCATGGAGTGGACTTCGATCCATATCGCGCCCCTGACAGGGTGCAGGAAGCGATATTCCTCGTGATATTTCGTCAAATGCTCGGCTGACGCTGCGATCGCTGCGTCTATGCGCGCCACGTCGTCGGGATGGATACGCGCGCGCATCGTCGCGAGATCCGCTTTGCTCTCCTCGGGAGAAAAGCCGAAGATGTCCTCGAAATTCGCCGACCCATAGGGAAAGCACCCCGTTCCATCCGGGCTGAAGCGGAAGGACGCGATCGCACCCGGCATGGCGTCGACGCAGGCGGCCATCATGTCAGGCGCGCTCAGCTCGGCTGTTGAAGCGGCGTGCGATGTTTCTCCCGTATTCTGCCGCGCCCCTCGATGATCCGGGACCGGTCCAGCCTGGCCCGGCCGGAAGATTGTGTGAGGCATCGACGCTCCATGCTCTATTCGCGCAACCCGGCGCAAGTGTGCGCCGGATTCAGCTTTGTTGTCCAATATTTAGTGTGACAGCGCAGGGGCGCCTCCGCCTCCGACGCCCCTCGCGTGTCGACGCCATGCGGCCAGGCAAGACGATGGCCCAAAGCAGCAGGGAACCCTGTCCAGCCGATGGAAGTTAGCGCCCTGAAAGCTGGGTATGACCTCCTGACATGCCCGGCGTCCTGAAGCGCCTGCAGCCGGGTAATCACACGGGTAATCACATGGTCGAGGCCCTGACAACTGAACTGACGGATTACGCGCTCGCGGTATCCTATATGACGGTTCTGACAATATCCGTGACGGCCACGCTGATGGTGCGAGCCGCGACATTCCCTCTCGTCCGAGGTTGAGTCCGTCGGCTCGCTTTAAGCCGCTCGCACCCCTCTCTGGGCACGCGCGTCGCAAACCGGCGGATCGCGAGGTCGCGCCATGGACGCCGTCGCCAGCAGGCTCAGGCCGGAACAGAGGCGTGGGGCAACTGTTCCCTGATGACAGGAAGCCTTCACCATGAGGAAAACCGCCATTCTACTATCCGTCTCTTTATTTGCTTGGCTGCCGCAGCAGCCGGCCTACGCCAAGGGCTGCATCAAAGGCGCTCTGGTCGGTGGCGTTGTGGGGCACTATGCCGGCCACCATGGCGTTCTGGGCGCAGTCGCCGGATGTCTCTACGGCCGGCATGAAGCGCATAAATACGGAAGGCGTCCACAACCAAACGGCGGGTGGATGGCGCAGACGAACCACGCGCCGAAATCGTGGAAGACAGGTAGCTGAGCCGCACCCACGCGCGCGGCAATGGCTGACAAGCGCTTCGCGCCAACACTCGAACAAATGACGTGGTTCGCTATGCAGTCACCAGGGCCTGCAAAGGCCCTGGGCTCACGCGCGTCGTGACGACGTCGTTCTCAGTAGTAGGGATAGCCCCAGCCGCCCAACGCCCAAAACGGCGCCGTCGCCAATCCCACCGCCGCGCCCGCGACAGCGCCGGCTGGGTTGTACCAGGGGTAATAGCCGTAATGGCGGTAATAGCGGTAATGTCTGTGCCGCCAGTAATGATGATGATAATGGTGGTGACGCCAACGGCGGTAATGGACCTGCTCCAGCGACGAAGACGTCCCGATGATCTCCGCCCTGGGGATGCTCATGACGCCCGCCTGAGCCTGGGGCGCGGGTTGAGCGACTCCGGCGACGACGCAAGCTGCCGCGAGGGTACAAGTTTTGATCGAGCCACGCATAACGGCCTCCTTGGGGTCGCGACGCGCGAAACTCGATTGAAGTCTTTGTGCAGCGTTCGTGAACCCTGCCGCCTAGCTAGATCGTCGATCATTCGGGGCAAGGGCAGGAGCGCATCTTCGTGATGCTCTCAGCGCCGGTCGAACTACCGCAGGCACGCGCCGCGCCGCGCCCATTCCGCTTCCTGAGCGTCGGCCGGACTGGCGGGCTCCGCATCGCAAGCCTTGAACACTTTGCCCCGCTCGCCCATCGACACGCCGGCCGGAAACTGCTCCTGCGCGACATAGAAGCCCGCCTCGAGGTCTTGGCCGACCTTGGCGCGCGCCGCCTTGATCGCGGGGCTGCTTCCCCCAGGCTGCGGCGACGGAAGGTGATACCAGCGGCTGGCCGTCGTCAGATTGCACTCGCTTTGCGCGAGGCTTTTCGCGCAGACGAGAATCCAGGTCTGCATCCCGCCTTTGGCCGCGGCCGGGGCGATCATCGTCGCCGCGAAAATCCCGGCGAGAACATATTTCCTCATTGCGCCTTCCCTGGCTGTCGATTCGCCGTGAGATCATAGGATGAGAAAACCGGCCAGAAAGTGAAGGCGCCGTTCACAAGCGCTGATCTTTCTTCGCCGCGGCCACAGCGGCGCGCGCCTTGTCGACCGCCTCCGGGTGAGTTTTCTCCAGCATGCTCAGCACCGCCTCGAGCATTTCGATGTGGTCGACGGCCTCCTCGAGCGCGTCGGCGAGCGTCTGCAGCCGCTCGACAAGCTTGCTTTGCACCTTGCAACTCCTGTTCACCAATCTACAAACCGGCTGGGTACAGCGTGATCGGCCCAAAGCGCAAGCACGCGTTCCGGCGACGTTGTGCGCTCGCCGGGCGCCCTGAGGAGACGGACGCGCGGCGGTTGCCGAGATTATGCGCCCGCACTATCCTCCCCGCGCCCCGCGCATTCACGGAAAGCGCTTCTCGATAAGGAACTTCAGATGTCCAAGAGCCCAGAATCGGCAGGCGGCCACGCAGCCGGGCCTCATGCGGGAGAGCCGCAGGAGAACGTGCAAGAGCAGACCTGGGTAACGGCGCTCGAGGAAGGAATCGAGGAGATCAAGACGCAGCCGCCGGAAGTGCTGTTCGTCGACGTACTGAAGATCGACCTGCCCTATATCGTCATGCTGGCCATGGCGGTGATCGGCGTCGGTCTCGTCACTTTTACCGGCCAGTCCGTCGCCTGGTATTGGGAGCTGCTCACGCCGGTCTATTGCGGCATCTGCATTTATATCGGCTGGCGACATGCGGAGACCAAGCACGAGCGAGTCAAGCTGGTCTGGACGCAAATCCTGCACTGGGCCGCCTTCCTCGCGGCGATGGCGCTGATTTATTCGCCGGCCATGCGCGCGCTGGTCGACGTCAACGCCACCGGCCTCAATCTGATGGTGATCCTGGCGCTCGCAACCTTCGTCGCCGGCGTTCACGCCGAGGCCTGGCAGATTTGCGTCGTCGGCCTGATCCTCGCGCTTTTCGTGCCGGGGATGGCGCTCATCCAACGCGGCTCGCTTTTCATCATGGTCGCTCTGATCGGAGTCGTCTTCGTCGGCGCCAGCCTGTGGTTCACGATGCACGCGCATCGGCGCGCGGCGAAGGAAGCCGCGTAGCTGACACCGTCTTCGCCGCAGGCGGCGCATAGCCCGCCCCGTCATTGCGAGGAGCGCAGCGACGAAGCAATCCAGAGCCGCTGTAACTGCTTTGGATTTGCTTCGCTCCGCTCGCAATGACGGCAAGAGGGGTTGCCCTGGCTTCCCGGTCGGGCCTTTGGCCCACCGGGAATGACAGGCGCCTCAGATTTTCGAGGTCTGCGCCGCGAGCGTGGCGCGAATTGCCTCGTCCATGGATTTTTCGAAAGAGGTGCGCAGCACTGTGCCGCCGACGCCCTTGAGGCCTTCCAGCACCTTGTCCGAGGTCATCTTGCGCACGAGGACGAAGAGCGCCGCGCCGCCCGGCGGAATCGCTTCCGCGATGTCCTTCATGAATTTGTCGTCGATTCCAAAATCGGTGAGCGCGCCGGAAACGGCGCCGGAGGCCGCGCCGAGCGCAGCGCCGGCCAAGGGCATCATGAAGATCAAGCCGATGAGCGCGCCCCAGAACATGCCGGAAACGCCGCCGATCGCCGTCGTATTGAAGAGCTGATTGAGCTTGATGTGGCCTTCAGCGTCCTTAACGGCGACGACCGCGTCGCCCATCTCGATCAAATATTCCTTCTGCATCTGAAATAGCTTCTGCCTCACTTCCTCGGCCTTTTGCTCCGAGGAGAAAGCAATGACGAGCAGATCATTCATGAGAACTCTCCCGATAGGGCGGCGGCCTTCGACGGCGCGCCCGTTCCCGATCTAGTCGAGCACCGTTAAATTACAATGCAGGCCGGGAGCCCGGGACAAACAAAGCCATAGCTCGGCCACAACCGGCCAAAGCTGAGCTTACGCGCAGAGGAATCTTTTACCTTGCGGCGCGGCGCGTAGCTGGCGCGGGAACCCGGCGCGGCGCGGCGAGCCAAAAGGCCAAAGGCGACAGCAGCGACGCCAACATCAGCAGATTGAACATCATTGGGCTTGCCTCCCTTGTGCTTCCGCCCGCGCCCTTTCCGGGCGCGAGCGGGTCGTCACATTTTACTCGGTGAGGAGGGCGACGCCTTCCTTGCCGATCAGCGCATGGATGCGGCCGAGGATCTGCAGCACGACGCCGAACACGCCGAGCGCCATCCAGCCGAAGAACACGAAGCCCCAGTGCAGCGGCGCAACGAACAGCTCTTCCATGAACCAGAAGGTGTGGCCCCACTCGTTCAGGCCGACGTTCGGGATGATCATGAACGGGCCGATGGCGACGATCAGGAACGCCAGCGAGTAGCCATGAGCAAAATACGGAATGCGGGTCTTCGCATAGAAGAACGCGCCGACCGCGATCACCGAATAGATCGGGTAGCTCATGTAGAACTCGATGATGTGCGACGGCGTGAAGTCCGTGTCACGGATAACCGTCATGTGCCAGGTGCCGTCCTGCTCGGTGAAGAACGAGGCGCCCCAGTAGATGGCGATGCCGTAAACGACCAGCCACTGAACGAGGACGACGAGGCGGCGCATCTCTTCGCGCGGGGCCACGGCGTCGACGTTACGGTCGCGGGTCTTCCACAGGAAGCCGGCGAGCGCCAGACCGGAGACGAGCTCCAGCGGGATTTCGGTCCAGAGGATCGACATCCAGTAGGTCTGGAATTCCGGAGCGAACGAGTCGAGACCGGCGCGCCAGCCGAAGACCTGCTCGTAAATGCGGACGATCAGATAGAAAACATTCAGAACCGCAAGGCCGATCCACATGCCGCGCAGATCGACTACGGATGTTTCGGCAGCCGCGCCGGCTGCGGTGCTTGTCGTCGAACTCATAAGATTTCTCCTTGAATCGCTCTCGAGGGGCTCGCCCCCGAAGCTGACGCAGCTTGCGCGTCACAAGCCGTTTCGACAGCGACTTTGTCGCCGACGCAAAGGAAAAAACGGCTATCCGTCGGCGCAAAAGAAAAGGGCCGGCGCGTGGCCGGGCTCAGACTGTTGAGAAAGTGGCGATGATGCCCCTCGCGCTTCGAGACGCCTGCTGCGCAGGCTCCTCAGCATGAGGAGCTTCTGCATCTGCCTCAAACACTTAGACCTCATCCTGAGGAGCGAGCATAGCTCGCGTCTCGAAGGACGAGGCCGCCTCGGAGGTTTGTTAAAAGACTGGGCCCGGCGCATGGCCGGGCCCTTCATCGTTCAAGTCGACGCCGATCAGACCGGCTGCGGCGCGACCCCGCCATCGACATCCGGCTCGGGCTTCTGCCCGGTCGTCGGCACGGCCGAGCCGCGCGGGGGCTGCGGCGTCGGGGCGCTCGTGTCCTCGCGCACCGGGCGCTTGCCGGTGAGCAGACCCTTCATCTCCTCGCCCGTCAGCGTCTCGAACTCCAAGAGGCCATTGGCCAGCATGTCGAGCTGCGCGCGCTTCTCGGTCATGATCTGCGTCGCCTTGTCATAGGCCTCCTGCACCAGACGCCGCACTTCCGCGTCGATCGTCTGCTGCGTCTGCTCCGACAGGCTCTGCTGGCGCCCGAGCGAATAGCCCAGGAACTGCTCCTGCTGCGGCTCGGCGTAAGCCACCGTGCCGAGCTTATCCGAGAAGCCGAGCTGCGTGATCATGGCGCGCGCCACCCGCGTGCACTGCTGAATGTCCGAGGCCGCGCCCGAGGTCACCTTGTCGTGGCCGAACACCAGCTCCTCGGCCACGCGGCCGCCCATGGCGATGGCCAGCATCGCCGTGAGCTGCTCGAAGGTCTGCGAGACCTGGTCGCGTTCCGGCAGGCCCTGGACCATGCCGAGCGCACGGCCGCGCGGAATGATCGTGGCCTTGTGGATCGGCATCGCGCCGGGAACCGTGAGCTGCACCAGCGCATGGCCGCCCTCGTGATAGGCCGTGAGCTTCTTCTCCTCCTCGGTCATGGAGAGCGTGCGGCGCTCGGCGCCCATCATGATCTTGTCGCGCGCGTCCTCGAACTCCTGGTTCGTGACGATGCGCTTCGAGCGCCGCGCCGCAAGCAGCGCCGCCTCGTTGACGAGGTTCATGAGATCGGCGCCCGAGAATCCCGGCGTGCCGCGCGCCACGACCTTGAGGTCGACGTCCGGCGCCAGCGGCACCTTGCGGGCGTGGACCTTGAGGATCTTCTCGCGGCCGATGAAGTCCGGGTTCGGCACCTGAATCTGGCGGTCGAAGCGGCCGGGACGCATCAGCGCCGGGTCGAGCACGTCAGGGCGGTTGGTCGCCGCGATGAGGATGATGCCCTCATTGGCCTCGAAGCCGTCCATCTCGACGAGCAACTGGTTCAAGGTCTGCTCGCGCTCGTCATTGCCGCCGCCAAGGCCGGCGCCGCGATGGCGGCCGACCGCGTCGATTTCGTCGACGAAGATGATGCAGGGCGCGTTTTTCTTCGCCTGCTCGAACATGTCGCGCACGCGGCTCGCGCCGACGCCGACGAACATTTCGACGAAGTCGGAGCCCGAGATCGAGAAGAAGGGCACGCCCGCCTCGCCGGCGATGGCGCGGGCGAGCAGCGTCTTACCCGTGCCGGGCGGGCCGACGAGCAGCACGCCGCGCGGGATGCGTCCGCCGAGCCGCTGGAACTTGCCCGGATCGCGCAGGAATTCGACGATTTCCTGCAAATCTTCCTTGGCCTCGTCGACGCCGGCGACGTCCTCGAAGGTGACGCGGCCCTGAGACTCGGTGAGGAGCTTGGCCTTGGATTTGCCGAAGCCCATGGCCCGACCGCCAGCCCCGCCCTGCATCTGACGCGCCATATAGATCCACACGCCGATGAAGAGCAGCAGCGGCAGACCATTCACGAGCAGCGTCGACAGCCAGCTCGGATTGTCGCCCGCCGGCTTGGCGCTGATCTGCACCTTCTTGGCTTCGAGCTTCTGCACCAGCGACGGATCATTCGGCGCATAGGTCGTGAAGCTGCGATTGTCGCTGAAATGGCCGGAGATTTCATTGCCCGAGATGACGACGTCATGAACGCGGCCCTCGTCGATCTGCACGAGCAGCTCGCTGAACGTGATCTCACGCGCCGGCGTGCGGGTCTGCTGCTGCTGGAACATGGCAAACAGAATGCCTGCGACGGCGACGAAGACGACCCAAGGCAAATATTTCTTCCAATTCGCCTTCATTTGCACCTCCTGGGACGAGACCCGCTGTATCTGGGGGGCGCTTCGTCCGATTATTAGCCCTGCGGCAGAGGGCATAGCCCTCGCCTGCCTGGATATGTGGTTGCCCTCATCCTAGGTCAGGATGGCGAATTAGCCAAATCAGATCCATAATTCGCCTAAGATTCAATTGCTGCAGTGCAGGTCAGGTCATTGAGGCAGCCCCCCGAGCGTGTTCTCGAGCCCAACAACGCAATTTCAGGGCCAAGTCCCGAAGACCCGTGGAATTATCCCCGCGCGCGGGAAAGATTATGAGGGCGCCGATTATTTCTTAGGCATATTTCGGGACCGTCACTAGCCAGCCTAATTTGTAGGCAGCCTCAAAACCCCTGTTTTGCACCTTATTCAAAACAAAGCTTTGGGCAGCCGCTTGATCTGCGTCAGTCCCCACTGGGGATCGTCGTTGCGCCGCGGCGTGCGTCGTTCAGCGTTCATTTCGTTGACGCTCGGCCCGCGACGCTGCCGCTCGGAACGGCGCTCGAATACTCTTTTGGCGTGCATCGCAACAACTTTTCCCGCTTGCGCCTTTCGGGAAAGGGGCGCGTTATTTCGTCGCGCCCTTGATGGAATCCAAAAACAAAAAACCGTCAAAGGCAAAGCAAAAGGCAGAGGGAAGCGCCATGAACTCGTTCGCCGCCATCGTCTCGATCCTTGCCGCCGCCGCGGCCGTTACCTTCGCGATTACCGCTTACGTCAACTGATACGGAGACGCGCGTCCATCGGCGGACGCGCGTCGATGATCTCACGGATCCCGACGCCGCGGACGCTCCCTCGGCGCCGCTGGCGTTGCGCGCCCTGCCCTCCGCGATGTGCTTCGCCGCCGACCGCCCGGGTCTCTCGAGCTTTGCGCCAAAGCGTCCACGTCCCTGCGCAAATTTCTCAGCCAGTTGCGGCCCTTCTCATAACGTCGCCGCCGATCGAGCAGCGCAATCAGAAGCGCGCGCTCATCCAACGCGTCGAGCAGGGCGCAGGGATAGAAGCCCTGCGCGTTTGGGCCGAGCGGACGCCGACAGGCGTCCTCCAGCTTCGAGTCGCGTTGCGCCGATCTTTTGAGCGTTACATCCTGAAACATGCTTGGCCTCCTTCGCCGCCGGAAATTCCTTTCGCCTGTGAGGAAAAGGCCGAACCCCGCCGCGCCAGCACGGCCGCCCTGTCCTCAGGTTCGAGCGTGACGCTGCCGCCCGCCAGGCGCCCCACATGCGGATCCCAACCGGGCCCGACCTCGTAGAGGACCGCATAGGTCTCCACGCCGCCGATCATTTGCGGAGGGCCCAGCGGCTCGCCGGCGCAGCCGACGCGCATCAGCATGCGATGCATGACGCGGTCGTAAACAGTGACGACATGCGTGAGCGCCGCCGCCTTGCCGATTTCGTTGAGCGCCATGCCAAGCTCGGCGGTGGCGCGGCTGATGATCCGCGAGTCGATCCCAATGTCTCCGGTCATCCGCACGGCGAAACGGCTGGACTCCCAAATGAGCGGACTTTGAATCCGCGCGCCCTCCGGCAGCAGTTGCGGGAAGGTGTCGTTGAGCATGTTGAAGCCGGTGGTGGGCAAGAGCCTCAGCCCGCCGATGACGCGCTCATTTTCGTCCAGGGACAGGACATAGAGCGGATCGAGCGCGTCATAGCCGTCTATTTCCCAACGGTTGATGACCGTCACCTGCCATTTGAGACGTTCGTAAAAGACGCCGCGCCGCAGCTTATGCATTTCATCGATAAGACGCGGGAAACGTCCGCGCCACTCTCCGGGTATGATCTTGATCATTTCCCAACCCCGCTTGCGTTTCTGCAGGCGAAAGCTGACTTGAACTTAACTATCTAATCACCTCCCAAAAATGGGAGGTCCGCCGTTATCCGGTCGATTACGCTTCTTCGCGAGCAGATGGTTCGGCTCGTAGGACATGCTGATCAGTCCGAGCGCGAGCGCCTTCGCCACCGTATGCGTCGTGTTGGCGGTATTGAGCCGGGCGCGCGCAGATTCGAGGTGGAAACGGACCGTATGCGAGCTGATGCCGAGAATGCGGGCGATCTCGTCATCCGTCTTGCCGAGCGCCTTCCAACGCAGACAGGCGGCTTCGCGCTGCGGCAAATGAATAGGGGCTTCCGGCCCGGGCGCGCATGAGCGCAGCGCGGCTGCATGGAAGTTGAACGCCAGCATGACGAGATCGCGCAGCAATTCCTGCTTCAGCGACCGCCACGCCGCGCCGGTCTCATTGCTCGTGACGGTAAAGAGCGCAAATTCTCCCGCGCGGCCACGCATCGGAATAGAGAGGCCATTCAGGCCCACGTCCAATTCCTGCGCCTCGCCGAAAAATTTTCGGATGACCGGGTCGCTGCGGTCGATCTCCGCCCAGTCGATGGGCAGAAAGCCGCCCAGTCCAGCGCGAACGATCGGGTCGAGATCGACGTAGCCGCTCTGGGCGTAATGCTTCTGCCATTCGCCGGAATAGGTGACCGCAAGGAGCGGCCGCGCGCCTCCAGGCGTCGGCATGTTCAAGGCTGCGTAAGCGCCATTATGAAGCCCCCGCTCATGCAGGAAACGCTCCATAATTTTCGAGGCTGTTTCAATGCGATCGGCCTGAGCCAGCCGATCGATGAGATCGAAGAAATCGTCGCTGTGCATGATGCAAAACGCGGGGTTGCAAAAGAAAGAAAGAGAATATTGCTGTTAACTCTACTCTCCAGTTTGAATGTAAACAACGAGAATTAGAGTCCTCTCGCGAATGCCGACAGCATCGAAAAAGCCCGGCGTTGCGGCCGGGCTCAAGTTTTTGGCGAAGTCTTTATTGGCTAATGCATTCCGCCAAATCCGGGCGGCGGTCCTCCAAAACCTCCTCCGGTGCCATGCGGACCCGGGCCTTCTTTATTCGGCTGGGGGTGTGGCGGGGCTGCGGCCGGGCGCGTCGCCGGCGGCGCGGCCTGAGGCGGCGGCGCGGGCGGTTGCCGCATGAAGGCGGCGGGCGGCGCCGGCGAGGGCGCGGGCGGCGGCGCATGCATCGCGGGCGGCGCAATTTGATGCGTCTGCGGTGGCATGCCATAGCCGGGCGGCGGCGCGGCGCGAACATGCGGCGCCGCGCCTTCCGGCCGCGGGGGCATGGCGTCATTCGGAGCGGCCCGCATCGGCGGAACCGCGCCGCGCGGCGCTGTCTCCCGCAAACCGCCCGGAGGCTCCCGCATCGGCGAGGGCGCCATATGGGGCTGTCCGCCCGCCGGACCGCGCATCATCGGCTCATGTGCAGGCTCGATCGCCCGATGCGGCGCCGCAGTCGGGCCACCGAGGACGCCTTGCGGCGCCGGCGGATGCGGCTGCCCGGGCGCGAGGTTTTTCGGTCCCGGCCCATGGGGCGCCATCGCACCGGAAGGATCGAGCCCGCGCGCCGGACCCATCGCGGGCGTCCCGCGCGCCGGCTTGTCGCCAACTGGTCCCGCTGGTTCGCCGCCAAGCGGGGGAAGTCCGCCCGACCCAACGGGCGGCGAGGGCGCATGGCGTCCGCCAGCGCCGCCGATCGGCTCGCGGCCGGACGGAAGCTGCTCCGGCTGATGCGCCGCGCCAGGCGCCGCGTTGCGGCGCGCGGGCAAGGCTTGACTCGGCATCCCCGCCGCGGCGGGCGTATGCGCGCCCGGAGTCGGAAGAGGCGCCGCCTTTTCTGAGGCGCCCAGACCAGCGGCGCCAGCGCCAGCCGGCGTGGGAAGCACCTGATTTTTGAGCGCGCCCTCGGCCGCCGGCGGCGGCGTGAGCGGGGCGCCCGGCTTGCCGACCTGCGGCGCGCCGTTGGGATCGTGGGCCGCGCCGCCTGCGGCCGGCGGAAGCGGCAGAGCATGATCCTTCAACGGCTGGGAGCCCGGCGACGTCGCTCCGGCGGGGCCCGCCGGCAAGGTCGCGGGCGCGCCGATTCCGTGCGGCGCGCGGACGGGCGCGTTTGGGTTAGGCGCTCCCGACCCGGCAGGCGGCAGCGCATTTGGCGCGACAGCCGCCGGGGCCGGCGCCAGCGGAGCGGCGCCGATCGGAGCCGCCGGGGCAGCGCCAGCAGGAACGCCTGCCGTCCCTCCCGGCGCCTGTGGCGTCGGTGTCACATAGGCAGGAGCGACCGGCGCCGGCGCTGTTGGAATAGCCCCCGGCGCGCCGATGGGCGGCTGGGGCGCGCCGGCGGGTTGGGCCGCGTTGCGCTTGGCGATGAAGTTCGGCAGCGCCGCGCCGACGGCGACTGCGGCCGCCCCTACCCCGGCGGCGGTGAGCGTCTCCGTCGAGATGACGCCGCCGCCCGGCTTGCGCACGATGACATTATTGGCCTGCGGGTCCACGACCACGGAGTTGTGAGCATTGGCGTAGATAAAATTATCCGGCGGCGGGGCGATGTAATCCGGCGCCCGCTGCCAGACCGGGATCGGCACATATTGCGGCGCCGGCAGCGCATAGGGCTCCGCGATGACGACGGGCGGCGGCAGGACCACGAAATCCGGCGGCGGCGGCGGCAGCAGATAGACCGGCGGAGGCGGCGGCGGCGCGAAGCCCCACATCGGATCGTCGAAGAAGACGACCGGCTGCTCGACATAGATGATCTCGTCGGGCGGCGGCGGCGGATAATCATAGTCGATCATCGCGAAACGCGGCGGCGGCTCGAGTTCGTAGCGCAGCTCCGCAAGGCGACGGCGCGCGTCCCAGGCATGCGGGCCCTTGGGATAACGGCGCAGATAGGTCCAATAGGCGTTGGGCGTATCGACGACGCGCGACCGGCGCCAGGTCAGGGCCTCGCGCCGCGCCGCGAGAATGGCCCGCGCCCGCTTGGCGTAGGGCGCCGCAGGATAGGTCGCCACATAGTCCTGGTATCCCTGCAGCGTATCGCGGCGGATCGCCGCCGAGAAACCCGCTTCCGGCCCCAGCGCGCTGATCGGCTTGGCCAGCCGCGCCACATCCTCGCTGCGCAAAGGCGCATTGGCCTCACGCTGGAAGAACAGGAAATCCGTGTCAACGCGCTGGGAATTCCACGGGATTTGCGCGCCTTTGGTGACATCCGAAACGCGCAGGCGCGTGTATTCAAAGACGTCCATCAGCGGCCGGCCGCCGTCGCGGATCATTTCCGCGAGCGCATGTGCGTAGGCGCCATAGTCGCCGGTCTCTCCCGGCGCGATTGTCCCCGGCGCGGCGTTATAGGCGAGCAGCGCCCTGCCCCCCGGCTCATAAAGCGCAAGGCCGCCGGCGAGCGGCTGGCCGGACAGTTGGAAGGGATTGGCGCGCGCGGCGTCGAGCGCGACGACGGCGAGCTTCGCCCCGGATGCCGACAGCGGCTTCAAATAGTCGGAGACGCGCAGGGTGCGCATGGGGATGTCGACGTCGCGCGCCAAAGCGGCGTCGACCGGCACGAGGTAATTCTCGCCTTCGAGCTGCAGGCCATATCCCGAGAAATAGACGAAGGCGACGGCGTCCGGCCCGGCGGCGGCGGCCTTGTCCAGGAAATCCCGGAACGCCTGTTTCAGCGCCGCCTCGTCGAGATCGCGCGCGCCTGTGACGTCGAAGCCCGCCGCCTGCAAGGTCTGCGCGACGAGCCCGGCGTCATTTGCCGCCGTCGGCAGCGGCTTTGCCGGATAGGCCGACTCGCCGATGACAAGCGCCAGCCGCCGTTCGGCGGCCAAGGCGCCCGATCCGGCGGCAAGCGCCAGCAGCGCGGCCGCCGCAGCCAAGAGCGCTCGAATTCCAAGCATGCACAATCTCCCCTGGAGTCGCCAAGCCGAAGCATCTTCTTATTATTCAGCGTCTTCCGCTGAACCTATGCTGAACGATACGGGGACGCAAAGGGCGACAGAGCGGTGAAGCGCAGCCGTTTTCTTGAACAATTTGTGGAATTTTTAAGCGCAAGGCGCCCGCGTGGCGATCAATCGAGCAGGCCGACGCCCTGATAGGCGTCGCTTCGTATAGATATTGCGCAGGCTGGCACAAGCATTGCTGACAAAACGGCCATCCTGCTGGCAATGAAAGCAAAATGCTCGAATGAAGATCATCACCGCCATCATCAAACCCTTCAAGCTCGATGACGTGCGCGACGCTCTTCTGGCCGTCGACGTCCACGGCATGACGACGACCGAGGTCAAGGGCTATGGGCGCCAGAAGGGCCACGCCGAAATCTACCGCGGCGCGGAATATATCGTCTCCTTCCTCCCGAAGCTGCAAATCGAAATCGCCACGACCGACGACCGCGTCGAGGGCGTCGTCGCGGCGATCCGCAAGGCCGCCTGCACCGGCCATATCGGCGACGGCAAGATTTTCATCACGCCGCTCGAAAGCGCGATCCGGATCCGCACCGGCGAGAGGGACCAGGAGGCGCTGTAGGACGCCGCCTGTAACAGCCGGCCGTCATTGCGAGCGCAGCGAAGCAATCCAGAGCGTCATCCCGGCCCTGAATTGCTTCGTCGCTTCGCTCCTCGCAATGACGGCGGCGCCCGAAGAAACGCTCAAAAATCAACCAAGAAGCTGAAAGCTCCCCAATGAAGAAACTGTTCTCGGCGCTTGCGGGCGCCCTCATCGCCAGCCCTGCCCTCGCGCAGGACGCCCCCAAGATCGACGGGGCCGACACGTCCTTCATGATCGTCGCGACCGCGCTCGTGCTGATGATGACGCTGCCCGGGCTCGCGCTTTTCTACAGCGGCATGGTGCGCAAGAAGAACGTGCTGGCGACAATGGCGCAGAGCCTCGTCGCCACGGCGGTCGTCTCGCTGCTGTGGATCGCGATCGCCTACAGCCTCGTCTTCTCCGGCGACGGCCCGGTGATCGGCGATACGGCGCGCGTCCTGCTCTCGGGCGTCGGGATCGACACGGTGAGCCCGCTCGCCAAGACCATCCCTGAAATCCTCTTCATGGCCTATCAGATGACCTTCGCGGTCATCACCTGCGCGCTGGTCGGCGGCTCGGTCGCCGAGCGCATGAAGTTTTCCGCCTTCATCGTCTTCAGCGTGGTCTGGCTCTTCATCGTCTATGTGCCGTCGGCGCATTGGGTGTGGGGCGGCGGCTTCCTGCAGAAGATGGGCCTCCTGGATTTCGCGGGCGGCACGGTGGTGCATATCAACGCCGGCGTCGCGGGCCTCGTCTGCGCGCTGGTGATGGGCAATCGCGTCGGCTTTGGGCGCGAGAACCTCTCGCCCTTCGACGTCTCGCTCGCCGTGGTCGGCACCGGGCTGCTTTGGGTCGGCTGGTTCGGCTTCAACGGCGGCTCGGCGCTCGGCGCCAATTCGCGCGCCGTCTTCGCCATCGTCGCTACGCATCTGGCCGCCTGCTCGGGCGCGCTGGTGTGGAGCGGGCTCGAATGGCTCGAACGCGGCAAGCCCTCCGTGCTCGGCGTCATCTCCGGCGCGGTCGCCGGGCTCGGCACCATCACCCCCGCCTCGGGCTATGTGCTGCCGTGGCACGGCGTGGTCATCGGTCTGATCGCTGGCGGCGTCTGCTATTGGTTCTGCACGGTCGCCAAGCACAAATTCAACTATGACGACTCGCTCGACGTCTTCGGCGTCCATGGCGTCGGCGGCATCATGGGCACGCTGATGGCCGGCGTCTTCGCGACGCGCGCGATCACGGCCTCCGACAGCGATCCGGGCGTCGCCGGGTTGCTGGAAGGCGATGCGCATCAATTCGTGGTGCAGGCGATCGGCGTCGGCGTGACGATCGGCTGGTGCGTGATCGGGACGCTGATCTCGCTGAAGATCGTGTCGCTCTTCACGAGCCTGCGCGTGACCAGCGACGACGAGCGCGAGGGGCTGGACATCGCGCTGCATGGCGAGGCGCTGCATCACCAGTAACGGGCCGGCGAATGTAAAAATGGCCCTCTCTTCGGGAAGCCGGAGGGAGGGTCTTCAATTCCAGGTTATTGGACGCGTGGAGCGGATTAAGGCGAAGGCGTCTCTCCGGCGGACTTATCCGCCGTATGTTGGCGTTTCGCTTCCACGAGAACGGCTGCGTCCATTTCCTCAATCGTCTTGGCGGCGCAAGAGTAGTGGAGCGAGCCAAAGACCTCCTCGATCCGAGCAGGCGTAAATTGCAGCCCTTGGTCCACCGTCGTGGCGGCTTTCTCCCTATTTTTGAGAGTTGATTTTCGCAGGACCGCCACCCAGCGATGGGGTAGCATGATACCATCATAGCGCTATCCCTTGTTTTCTGGGCCACATAGATGGCACAACCCGCACAATTTCCCTTGACCCCCGCCCCCGCATCCCCTATCCACCCGCATCCGAACAGTTCGTTCAGACGGAACTCGCATCCCATGTTTGGCAAGACCTATTCGGCGAAGCCCGCCGACATCGAAAAGAAATGGGTGCTGATCGACGCCTCCGGGCTCGTCGTCGGCCGCCTCGCTTCGCTCATCGCGCTGCGCCTGCGCGGCAAGCACAAGGCCACCTTCACCCCCCATATGGACGATGGCGACAACATCATTGTCATCAACGCCGACAAGGTGGTGCTGACCGGCCGCAAGCGCGACCAGAAGGTCTATCACTATCACACGGGCTTCCCGGGCGGCATCAAGGAGCGCTCGGCCAAGTTCCTTCTCGAAGGCCGCTTCCCGGAGCGCGTCCTGGAGAAGGCCGTGCAGCGCATGCTGCCGCGTGGCCCGCTCGGCCGTCAGCAGCTCGGAAACCTGCGCGTCTACAAGGGCGCCACGCATCCGCACGAGGCGCAGAGCCCCGTGACGCTCGACGTCGCCGCCTTGAACGCCAAGAATAGCCGGAGCGCCTGATTATGGCCGAGACCACCCTTTCCTCGCTCGCCGACCTCAATCAGGCGGCCGTCGCCGCCGCGGTCGAAGCGCCGAAATACGAGCAGAAGCTCGACAAATATGGCCGCGCCTACGCCACCGGCAAGCGCAAGAACGCCGTCGCCCGCGTGTGGATCAAGCCGGGCTCCGGCAAGATCACGGTCAACGGCCGCGACATCGAAGTCTATTTCGCGCGTCCGGTGCTGCGCATGATCCTGCAGCAGCCGCTCGGCGTCGCCAAGCGCGTCGACCAGTATGACGTCATGGTGTCGGTCGCCGGCGGCGGCCTCTCCGGCCAGGCCGGCGCGGTGCGCCACGGCCTCGCCAAGGCGCTGACCCATTATGAGCCCGAACTGCGTTCGGCGCTCAAGAGAGAAGGCTTCCTCACCCGCGACTCCCGCGTGGTCGAGCGCAAGAAATACGGCAAGCGCAAGGCTCGCCGCAGCTTCCAGTTCTCGAAGCGCTAAAGCGACAGACGCCGCGGCGCCTTCCTCGATACACCGAGGCGACGAAGCCGGGCTCTGCCCGGCTTCAGTTTTTTGGCAAACCACCGAGGCGGCCTCGTCCTTCGAGACGCGAGCTTCGCTCGCTCCTCAGGATGAGGCCTAAGTGTTTTACGCAGATGAAGAAGCCCCTCATGCTGAGGAGCCTGCGCAGCAGGCGTCTCGAAGCACATGGGGCGTCATCGCCCGCTGGGGATGACAAAGCCCGAACGCGAGCTGTACAACCGGACCGGGCCACGAGGCGGTTCAGCAGGCGCTCGACAGCCCGTCGAGCGCGCGCAGAACCCCTAACCCTCGGGCGCTTCAAGCGCCGAGATGACGCCACAGCAAGCTCTACCTCGGCGCACGGTGAACGGATAAAGTGCCAGCTCCCGGCATGCAGGCGGTCTGCCCGCGGTCAAATTGGAGTAACTGATGAACCCTTTGTTCGTCAGCGTTCTGTCCTTCTTCGCTTTCATGGCCTCCTCGCTCGGCGGCCTGTGGCTCGCGCATAATCTGCCCGACACGCAGATGACGGACCGCAATCGGGACCTCATCAAGGAGGCTCGCCGCATGCTGGTGGCGCTCGCGTCGCTGACGCTCGGTCTGATCATCGCTTCCGCGACCACGTCGTTCGAGCAGCGCAGCAATGAGGTGGAAGACAGCGCGTCCAAGATCATCGCGCTCGATTCCACCCTTGCGAAATATGGCGCAGCCGCCAATGAGAGCAGGCAAATGCTGCGTGATCTGGTGAAACGCGGCGTCGAGCGGATCGACATCGCCGCGGCGGAAGGGTTCAATACGGAGAAGACGCGGAAGGGAATCGGCGTCAACAAACTCCAGTTGAAACTTTTGCAGCTCTCGCCGCAAAATGAGCGTGAGACATGGCTTCGCTCGACGGCGCTCGGCCTGGCGAATGACCTCGGCGCGTATCGCTGGTTGAAATATTCCGGCTCGGATGGGCGGATACAATGGCCGTTTCTGGCCATTCTGATCTTCTGGCTTTGCGGCGTTTTCGTCAGCTATGGAGTCGTGGCGCCGTCCAACGCTACGGCGATCGGCACAATGACGGTGGTGGCGCTGTGCATGGCCATGGCTATCCTATTGACCCTCGACCTCGACACGCCCAATCGTGGCCTGATCAGAATGTCCGCGGCGCCCCTGAATATGGCGCTGGAACAGCTCGGCGCACTCGAGCCGGCAGCGGCGCCCGGCCGACCATGAATGACCTGCGGGGACAGAGCCTTGCGTTGCGCCATCGAAAAACCGTAAGAACTCCCTCGGTTACAATAAAATCAAAGACTGGCGGCGCATCGCCTTTTTCTCGGCGAGATGGGTCGCCGTCGCGTTCCAACTCAATCAATCTGTCCAGAGCTCAGCCCATGCGCCTTTCGATCGTCATGCTCGCCTTCGTCGCCATAGCCGCCCCGGCCCTCGCCGGCGATCCACAAATCATCGGCGCCAAGGACGGCAAGGATGTCGTCACTGTCCGCGTGGGGGAGGCCTCGACCTCGAAACAGGCCCTGCCCTTCTTCCCTGGGATTTCCGGGAAAAACGCCGGCGCCAAGGGGCTGTCTTTGCTCAAAGTGGTCATTCCGCCGGGCGCCTCGGCGCAGGCGCATGTCCACAAGGGCTATGAGTCGGCGATCTATCTGCTGCAAGGGACGGTCGAAACCAAATACGGCGAGCATCTCGAAAAGAGCGTCGTGAATGTCGCCGGCGATTTCATCTACATCCCCGCCGACGTGCCGCATCAGCCGACCAATCTCAGCAAGACCGAGCCGGCCATCGCCATCGTGGCGCGCAATGACGGCGAGGAGCAGGAACATGTGATCCTGCTGCCGAAGAAGTAGAGAAACGATAAGCCCGCATTTCGCTGCGCAAGCAGCGATCCGACGAGCGAGCTGTTTTGGAAAATCGCGATTCAGTTTGCCAGCTCGAGCGAGTGGATCAAACTGCCAAGACCTGACCAGAGACGATGATATCCTGCCGTCATGTCTCGCACGCATCGATTATTCGAACTCTTGCAGATGCTGCGCCGCCGCCGCGGGCCCGTGAGCGGGGCGGAACTCGCGCGTGAGGCGGGCGTCTCCCTGCGAACGCTCTATCGTGACATCGCCGCCTTGCAGGCGCTAGGGGCTGAAATCGAAGGCGAGCCAGGCGTCGGATATGTGCTCCGGCACGGTTTCCTTCTGCCCCCGCTCATGTTCTCACATGAAGAGATCGAAGCGCTGGCGCTCGGCGCAAAATGGGTGGCGCGCCGCACCGACGATTCGCTTTCCGACGCGGCGCGCAACGCCATAGCTAAAATCTCGGCCGTTCTGCCTCGAGACCTAAAAGGTCGATTGGACGACGACGCGCTTATCGTCGGCTCGGGAAGGGAACGACCGCAGCATGTCGAATTAGCGGCGCTACGGCGGGCGTTACGCGAAGAGCGCAAACTCGCCCTGTCCTATCGCGACGAGAAAGGTCTGCGTACAGAGCGGATCGTGTGGCCAGTGGCGCTCGGCTTTTTCGAGTCGGCCCGCGTTCTCGCCGGCTGGTGCGAGTTGCGGGGAGCATTCCGTCATTTCCGCTCCGACCGGATCGAATCCGCGCGGATTTTAGAGGAACGCCCACCGCGACGGCGTCAAACGCTGTTGAAGGAGTGGCGGCAAAATATGCTGACAGAAGCTGACAGTGTGCTTGCTTATGGTCGCCGCGTCTCAGCACAGGCGAAGGGATCAGCCATGACGAAGGAGCTTGTTTTCTACACCCATCCGCAATCGCGCGGCATGGTCGTTCATTGGGTGTTGGAGGAGATCGGCGCGCCTTATTCGATCGACGTGAAGGAATACGGAACAACGATGAAAGCGCCGGAGTATCTGGCCATCAATCCGATGGGCAAAGTCCCGGCTATCCGGCACGGGGATATGGTGGTGACGGAAACCGCCGCAATCTGCGCCTATCTCGCCGACGCCTTCCCGCAAGCCAGGCTCGCGCCGGCGCCTGAGGCGCGCGGCGACTACTATCGCTGGCTGTTTTTCGCGGCTGGCTGCGTGGAGCCGGCGATGAGCAATCACGCAGCCGGCTGGGATCCAGCGCCGGACATGCGGGCGCGCTTTGGCTATGGCTCTTACGACGCCGTGATCGAAACACTGGCAAGGGCTTTGGCGGGTCGTCGTTATATTGCCGGCGACGCTTTCACCGCCGCGGACGCTTACGTTGGTTCGATGATCGGCTTTGGAATGCGCGTTGGCGTGATCGACAAGCGCCCGGAGTTCGAGGCTTATTGGAGCGGCTTGGAAAATCGCCCAGCACGGCGGCGCGCCGCCGCACAGGCGGAAAAGCTTGCGTCCAAGCAGGCGTGGGAGCCCGCATGAACGCGCGTTGATCTCCTTTCAACGATAGGGCTGTGCAGCGACTTCCTAGGGATAATACGAGGTCCGCTGTTAGGCGCCATTCCCGACGCTCGCGCAGCTTCGACGCACAGGAAATCACCGCCGTCATTGCGAGGAGGCGGAGCCGACGAAGCAACCCAGGGCCGCATCGCTGCCCTGGATTGCTTCGCTTCGCTCGCAATGACGGGTTCTGGCCAAAACCAGCGCTTTTGCGGCTCTGGAGCCTTCGGCCCGTCGGGAATGACAAGCGCCCGACGCGAGCTATTCAAACCGAAATGGTATAAAAAGAAGCAGAACCAGTAAAAGCGCCCGGCGAGAAAATAGGCTCGAGCCTGCGGCGCCAGCGGCCCGGAAGCCTGCGCGGATGGCCGGGAAGACAGCCGGCTTCGTGTACATTTCCAGAGGCCGCCGCGCGAGCGTGATTCTGTGCATTCGTAATGCTTTAGCAGCAAAGCTTGCGATTGTTTAAACCAAAGGTCACGGTCGCAATACGGATTGTTACTTAGTAATGCTTTAAAACGAATAGCAAAGCCACAGGCTATCTGTATCAAATATGCCACATCAATACAATAACTGACCGAGTCCCTCACCTGGAAACACCATTCAAACCAATTCTGGGCTAAGAAACGGATGCATGAGTGTTCGGCCCCCAAGCGGACCGCCTCCTCAAATTCAGAGAAAGGGCAATAAAATGAAAAGAATATTCTTAATTGCGACGGCCTCACTCCTCGCGCTCGGGTCGGCGCTGGCCGCGGATCTTCCCTCCCGCAAGGAAGCCCCCGTTTATGTCCCGCCGCCGCCCCCGCCGCCGTTGTGGACGGGTTTCTACGCCGGTTTGAACCTCGGCGGCGGTTGGCAGGACCACACCTCCTCCAATGTCTGGGGCTGGGGCTGGAATAATGGCGGCAACAACACCGGCGGCGTCGTCGGCGGCGGCCAGATTGGCTATAATTATCAGTTCGGCCAGAGCTTCCTCGTCGGCATCGAGACCGACTTCCAGGGCACGAGCATCGGCTCGGGCGGCAACAACAACAACCCCTGGCTTTGGGGCGGCTTCGGTCCCTGGGGCGGCTGGGGCGGCCTCAACGCCACGGCCCGCATCAACTGGTTCGGCACGGTTCGCGGCCGTCTGGGCTGGCTCTTTACGCCCACCCTGCTGGTCTATGGCACGGGCGGCTTCGCTTACGGCGACGTGCAGCGTAACTTCTGGTGGAACCAGAACAGCGTCGTGCAGACCGGCTGGACCGCCGGCGGCGGCGTCGAGTGGCTGTTCCTGCCCAACTGGTCGGCCAAGGCCGAATATCTCTACACGGATATCAGCGGCAACAACCAGAACCAGTTCTTCAACCCCGGCTTCGGGCTGAACAACGTCAACAATCACACCCGCTTCCACACGGTTCGCGCGGGCGTGAACTATCACTTCAACCTTTTCGGCGGGTCGGCTCCGGTCCTCGCGAAATACTGATACGGCTTTCCGGCCGACAAGAATCCGACCTCGCGGCCGGGTTCTCTTGACGCAACCCTCGGCCTTTCGCGCCAGCGAAAGCCGGGGGTTTGTCGTATCGGGGGTTGCGAACCAAAGTTTTCGCGCAGGCGGCTCAAAACACCCCGGCGTCCAATCCCGCCGCGGCCAGCGCGCCCAACTCCCGACATTGCTGGACAAAATCCTCGCGCCAATCGCCGCGGCAGATCAGCGGCGGCTGGATCGCCCGCCATCTCAGCCCCCTGACGATCGTCTCGACGCCCCGCCGCGCGCCCGTCCCGTCGCTGCCAGCGCGGATGCACAAGGCGTAGGGAAGCCCTTGCGAATGGTCGAGGCACGGATAGTAGCAGCGGTCGAAGAAATCCTTGAGGGCGCCGCTCATGTAACCCAGATTCTCAGGCGTCAGGAGAACGACCGCCTGGGCCGCCAGCACGTCTTCGGGTTGCGCCTCGAAGGGGCTTAGAAGGCGCGTCTCGACGGTCTCGATCTCCGGCGCGTTCGCGCTCGACAATCGCGTCGCGCATACGCTGCAAATTGGCGGAAGGCGTATGTGCGACGAGAAGGAGCCGCTTCTTCACGTGGATACACTCCTGATGCGCCCTGGCGCCCGCGCGCTTGTTGACAAGGCGTCACGCAGCCATCATCCAAGCCGCGCATAAACGCGCGCTTCTCCGCGGGATACATCGGCCAATGACCACCAGAATATTCATCGACGGCGACGCCGGCACCACGGGGCTCGAAATCCGCGAGCGGCTCGCCGGCCGCGCCGACATCGAAATCGTCGCGATTCCGGCCGAAAAACGCAAGGATGTCGAGGCCAAGCGCGCCATCCTCGCCGCCGTCGACATCGCCATTCTCTGCCTGCCCGACGACGCCGCCAAGGAGACCGTCGCGCTCTGCGATGCGCTCGGCGACAAGGCCCCGCGCCTGCTCGACGCCTCGACCGCGCATCGCGTCGCGCCGGGCTGGGTCTATGGCTTTCCGGAGCTCTGCGCCGGCCAGCCAGAGGCGATCGCCAAAGCGGCGCGCGTCGCCAATGTCGGCTGCTACGCCACTGGCTCCATCGCGCTGCTGCGCCCGCTCGTCGACGCCGGCCTGATTCAGCCCGACCAGCAACTTACGATCAACGCAGTCTCCGGCTATTCGGGTGGCGGACGGCAGATGATCGAATCTTACGAGAAGGGCGAGGCTCCGGCCTTCGAGCTTTACGGGCTTTCTCTCGAGCATAAGCATCTGCCCGAGATCATGGCCTATGCGAAGCTCTCCGTGCGCCCGCTGTTCGTGCCGTCGGTCGGCAATTTCCGCCAGGGCATGCTGGTGTCGATCCCGCTCCCGCTCGACGCTTTGCCGGGCAAGCCTAGAGCCGCGGATTTCGAGGCCGCCTATCAGCGACACTATGAGGGCGCGCCGCATGTGCGCGTCATGCCGGCGCCGGCGGGAGGGCGCCTCGACGCGCTCGCGCTCAACGGCACGGATGACATGGAGGTTTTCGTCTTCGCCAATGAGCCGCGGCGCCACGCCGTGCTGGTTGCGCGTCTCGACAATCTCGGCAAGGGCGCGTCAGGCGCGGCGGTGCAAAATCTCGATCTGATGATCGGCGGTCGTAAGCGGGCCTGAAGGCCCGCGGTCCATGGCGGCGTCCGGACCGCGCGCCTTCAGGCGCGCACGGGCATCACTCCCTAATGGCACGGACGACATGGAGGTTTTCGTCTTCGCCAATGAGGCGCGGCGCCACGCCGTGCTGGTGGCGCGTCTCGACAATCTCGGCAAGGGCGCGCGTCGGGCACCGCGGTGCAGAATCTCGATCTGATGATCGGCGGCGGCAAGCGGGCCTGAAGGCCCGCGGTCCATAGCGGCGTCCGGACCGCGCGCCTTCAGGCGCGCACGGGCATCACTCCCTAATGGCACGGACGACATGGAGGTTTTCGTCTTCGCCAATGAGGCGCGGCGCCACGCCGTGCTGGTTGCGCGTTTCGACAATCTCGGCAAGCGCGCGTCAGGCGCGGCGGTGCAGAGTCTCGATCTGATGATCGGCGGCGGCAAGCGGGCCTGAAGGCCCGCGGTCCATGGCGGCGTCCGGACCGCGCGCCTTCAGGCGCGCATCATGTTCATTCCGTATAGGCCGTCACGCCCGCCGGCAGCTTCTGCGCCACATCCTCGTAGCGGCTGGTGCGCGTGCCCATCATGGTCTCGAAGGCCTCGTGCACCTCGCTCACCGATTTGGCTTTGAGCTTGCGGCCCTGCTGGGCGTAGAAGATCGGCCTGTTGGCGCGGGCGGGCTTGGGCAGCAAAGCGGCGGCCGACATTGTCGGCTTCTCGATCAGCGCCTGCATGAAGCGCTCGGTGTCCTCCGGCCCGAGGAAGTGGATGAGATAGGTCTCGCCTGGGGTGAGCTGGCGACCGATCTTCTCGGCGATCTTGGAGCCGTCCTTCTTCAGCATCTGCGCCGCCAGCGCCGCCGAGAGATAGGGATCGTTGCGCAGGCCGAGGATTTTGGCGCGTTGCTGCGGCGCGACGCGCCCGATGGCGTCTGCGCCGTCGGCGATGGCGTTCGCCTCCTCCTCGCGGCCGTAGAGATGACCGAAATTCTTGACCGCCTGAAGCCAGGTCTTCTCGACGAATTGAAAGAGCCCGCTCGCCGAGGAGGTGCGCGCCTTGGCGGTGGTCGAGAAGGCGGATTCCTTGTCGGCGATCGCCATGAGCAGCGCCGGGTCCATCTCGGTCTGGTTCGCGGCCTTCACGACGCGCTCGACGATCGATTTATGAACCCTCACCGAACCGAAGCGCATCACGCCGGGCGCGTCGGAGGCGGCCTCGCCCTCCGCGCCGAGGCGATGCGCCCAGGTCAGCGCCGCCTGCTCGAGCGAGAAGTCGCTGTCGAGCGCGGCCTCGTCGTCACCCCGCGTCAATTGCATGAAAGGCGTCGGGGGCGCGTGCGGCTTGGCGGCGCGGGCGACGCGCTCATAGCGGGGCGCCGCCACGCGCTTGACCGAGAAGCTCAGCGCCGCAAGCGTCGAAAGGACGACGCCGACACAAGCCGTGCGAAGAATGATCGGGAAAGCGCGGCCTTCAAGGATCGACGCCCAGCGGTCGCCCAAACTCATGCCGGGCGCGGACCCCAATGCGGGCTGCGAATACTCCGTCATTCTTCTCGTCGACTCCCTGCGCCGCAACAGCGGCCTTAACAAGAAGTTACGCAGAAGGAACGGCGAAAGAGCGACGGCGCGCGCCACCCCCGCGCCATATTCGGCGCGGCGGCGGGCCCGAGAAAATTCAGCAAAAACCCGTGTGTTCCGGACGCTTTAGGTGCGACAACGCGCGTGCGGCCTTATTTGCGCCATCAAACCGGCAGGCGCTTCCTTGTTAGAACGGCACCTTCGAGAGCAGCGCCTGGATCAGGTGATAATCCGGGCCGGCGACAGGGGTCGTGCGCGCCAGGAAATCGACGGGCTTGCCGTCTTCCATCCCATAGTCCGCAATGCGGGTCACTTTCCTCGATTTGTCGAAATAGACGGCGAGCACATGCTGATCCGTGATGTTTTGCGGCATGAAGGCCATGGAGCGCTCGAGTCGCTGGCTGACGTAATACCAGGCGTCGCCGCCGATCGTGGACGTCGTGGAGGGCGTGCCGAGCAATTGCATGACCTGGGGCGCCGCCATGCCCGGCTTCACCTGCATGGCCTTGCGCGAGTCGATCACCGCGCCGCGATTGATGACGCCGTCATAGCCCAGGCAGCCGGAGAGCGAAGCCGCGACGCCAAAGGCCGCCAACATTCTCACGGCCGACGAACCGAAACAGCCCCTCGAAAAACCGCGCAAGCCCAGCCCCGCCATATCGATCTCCAAGCTACTTTCCCGCCGGCGACGCGACGCGCGCCGGTATCCTGCATCGCAATTCGGCTTGCCTAGCCTTCGATTGGCGCGAAAGCAAGACGATCGTGGCCGGATAGATCAGAGAACTGGCGCCAATGAGGCGGCCAACGTATCTAAAAGCCATGAATGCGCCTGAAAGAGAGAAGAGAGGGCAAAATGATTGACGAACATAATATGGCCCTCGGCGAGAAGCCGCCATTCTCGCGCCCGCTGACCCTGACCGAAGTTCCGCCGGAAGGTCTCGAGATAAAAATCGCCGCCACGGACGCCGAGCGCGCGGCGCTGGCGCAGATGAACGGCCTGCCCGCCGTTCTTTCGCTGGAAGCGGCGCTCCGCGCACGGCGCTGGCGCGGCGACGGGCTGGAGGTAACCGGCGAGCTGCGCGCTCATGTGCGCCAGACCTGCGTCGTCACGCTCGATGAATTCGACTCCGAGGTTGTCGAGCCCATCGAGCTGCGCTTCGCGCCGCCAAAGGAGGCCCCCAAGCCCCGCTCGCGCCGCCACGAGCCCGAGCCGGAGGCGATCGAGCAGAACATGCTCGACGATGATCCGCCCGACCCGCTGCTCGGCGGCGCGGTCGATCTCGGGGCGGTGGTCTCGGAGTTCCTCACTTTGACGCTCGATCCCTATCCGCGTAAGCCCGGCGCCGAATTTGTGGAGCCCGCTCCCGAGGCGGAGGAGGAAGGCGGCGTGGTTTCGCCTTTCGCGAAGTTGCGACCCGCGGGGAAGTAGTATGCCGCGGGCCTGAAGGCCCGCGGTCCTCTGCGGCGCCCGGACCGCGCGCCTTCAGGCGCGCTTGAAACCTCTGGACGCGTAGCCCCGGTCAAGCAAGCGCCGCGACGTGGCACTTGCGCGGCCGCGCAGCAAATGGCAATCACCCGCGCAGAACGCGGAGCCATGGCGGAATCGTCGGTTCGGCCAGATGGCGTCGCCGGTCACAGTCTCGCGCCCGCGAGCTGCTCATACGCCTGCGGTCCGCGGGCGCGCCGGCGCATCGCCGGCATGCGAGGGAAACTGGAAGCAATGGCGGAGAAAGTTCGGATCGCGGTCGACGCGATGGGCGGCGATTTCGGCCCGTCGGTGACGATCCCCGGCTGCGCCCTCGCCCTCGAACGCATGCCCGGCAGCCAGTTTCTGCTCTTTGGCGACGAGACGGCGATCCGTGCCGAGCTCGCGAACCATCCGCGCCTCGCCGAGCGCGCCGAGATCCGCCATTCGAGCGTCAACATCCGCATGGATGACAAGCCGAGCCAGGCTTTGCGCTATGGGCGGCGCGTCTCCTCGATGTGGATGGCGATCGAAGCGGTCAAGAAGGGCGAGGCCGACGCCGCAATCTCCGCCGGCAACACCGGCGCGCTGATGGCCATGTCGAAAATCTGTCTACGCACCATGGCCCGCGTCGACCGGCCGGCCCTCGCCTGCCTGTGGCCGACGCTACGCGGCCAGTCCATCGTACTCGACGTCGGCGCCTCGATTGGCGCCAACGCCAGCCACCTCGTCGATCTCGCCATCATGGGCTCGGCGATGGCGCGCATCATCCTCGGCCTGGAGCGGCCGACCGTCGGCCTGCTCAATGTCGGCACCGAGGAGATCAAGGGCGTCGAGGAGGTCAAGGCCGCCGCCGCCATCCTGCGCGAATCCGACCTTCCTGGCCTCGAATATGCGGGCTTCGTCGAGGGCGACGGCATCGGCATGGGCGCCGTGGACGTCGTCGTGACGGAAGGCTTCACGGGCAATATCACGCTCAAGACCGCCGAAGGCACGGCGAAGCAGATCGCGGCCTATCTCAAAGCCGCCATGAGCGGCTCGCTCTTCGCCAAAATCGGCTATCTCTTCGCCCGCGGCGCCTTCGCCGAGCTCAAGGGCAAGATGGACACGCGCGCCGTCAACGGCGGCGTGTTTCTCGGCCTCGAAGGCATCGTCATCAAGAGCCACGGCGGAACGGACTCTGTGGGCTTCGCCCGCGCGATCGAGATCGGCTACGAAATGGCCAAGAACGATCTCATGAACCGCATTCGCGACACGGTCGCGATCGCCCACCAATTCGAAAGCGGCGCCGCCGATCCGGCCAGCCCGTCGCAGGAAACCGCTCAGTGACGTCACATCCCCTGCTCCGCTCCGTCGTTCTCGGCGTGGGCTCCTATCTGCCCGCCAAGACGCTGACCAATGACGACCTCGCCAAGATCGTCGACACCAGCGACGAGTGGATTTTCCAGCGCACGGGCATCAAGGAACGCCACATCGCCGCCGAGGGTGAAACCACCTCGATGCTCGGCGAGAAGGCGGCGCGCGCGGCGCTCGCAAACGCCGGCCTCACCCCCGACGACATCGACCTGATCATCGTCGGCACCTCCACTCCCGACTGGACCTTCCCCTCGACCGCGACGCAAATTCAGGCGGCCCTCGGCGTCGCCCATGGCGTCGCCTTCGATCTTCAGGCGGTTTGCTCAGGCTTCGTTTTCGCGCTCTCGACCG
Organism: Methylocystis sp. JR02; assembly: GCF_030063565.1. Lineage (NCBI taxonomy): Bacteria > Pseudomonadati > Pseudomonadota > Alphaproteobacteria > Hyphomicrobiales > Methylocystaceae > Methylocystis > Methylocystis sp. JR02. Next base: position 1,322,175 of record NZ_JASIRC010000001.1, read on the forward strand.
CCGATAAATTCCTGCGCTCGGGCTCGCACAAGCGCGCCCTCGTCATCGGCGCGGAGACATTCTCTCGCATCCTCAACTGGGAAGACCGAACGACCTGCGTCCTCTTCGGCGACGGCGCTGGCGCGATGGTGCTGGAGGCCCGGCCCTCCAGCGGCGCCTTGAGCGAGCGCGGCGTGCTGACGACGCATTTGCGCTCCGACGGCCGGCATCGGACGAAGCTCTATGTCGACGGCGGTCCTTCCGCCACGCAGACGGTCGGCCATCTCCGCATGTCCGGTCAGGAAGTCTTCAAATTCGCCGTCGGCAAGGTGACCGACGTCGTCGTCGACGCTTTCGCCGCGACGGGCCTCTCGGCCGCGGAGCTCGATTGGTTCGTGCCGCATCAGGCCAACCGGCGGATCATCGACATGTCGGCGCAAAAGCTCGGCATCGCGCCCGAAAAGATCGTCGCCACCGTCCATCTGCACGGCAACACCTCGGCCGCCAGCATTCCCCTCGCCCTTTCGGTCGCGGCGGCGGATGGCCGCATCAAGCAGGGCGATCTCGTCATGCTGGAGGCCGTCGGCGGCGGATTCACCTGGGGATCGGCTTTGATCCGCTGGTAAGTCGGCGAAACGACAACGCAATTGTTTTCGGCCCCGAAATGCGCCCGATTCACGCTCGGGCGCTGCAACTTGCGCTTGATTTTTTGCAGCAATTCTGAATAATTCCGACAACGGATGAGCGAGCCGGGCTTCGGCGACGGCTAATGGTTCTTTGGCGGTATTTGCTGATTGCGCTCCGACCGATTGCAGTAAAAGCAACTATCCGCGCAAACTATCTCCGCCTCCAATATTTTTGCAACGAAGAATTACAAGGTTCCAAATGTCCCAGGAGCAAATCCTCTTGCCGAACGGCGATGGCGCTAGCGCTTTTGTCTACGGCGACCAATCGATCAGAACGACGACGCGCGCGGATCTCGCCGAGGCAGTTCATCAGCATACTGGTCTAGGCCGCAGTGAAGCCTCCAAATATGTCGAAATGGTGCTCGACGAGATTTTCGAAAGCATCGTCTCGCGGGAAGACGTCAAACTGTCGTCCTTCGGCGCTTTTCTCGTTCGCGCCAAGCGGGAGCGGCAGGGCCGCAATCCCAAGACGGGAGAGTCGGCGAAAATTACGGCGCGGCTGGTCGTGACCTTCAAGCCCTCCAACGTGCTGCGCGCGCGCATCAACAATGGTTTGGAGGAGCCGGCGGCCTTGCCCGGCAAGAATGGCCAAGCCCCGAAGCCGAATGGGAAAAGCCCCCCGAACGAGAGAACGGTCTGATACCATTTCCGGTTGAATAGCTCGCATGGGAACTTGTCGTTCCCGGCGGGTTGAAAGCCCGACCGGGAATCCAGAGCCACAAAAGCGCTGGTTTGGCTCTGGTTTCCCGATCGCTCGCTGCGCGAGCGTCGGGAATGACAGCGAACCAATCAAGCGGATCTCGTATGACGCCTCGCGACGGCGAAGGCGCAAGCGCCTCTTGACAAGACTTCCCGGCGCATGCGCCAAGCGCCTATGGCCAAGTCCCGTTCTTTCTTCGTCTGCCAAAACTGCGGCGCCGTCGCCGCGCGCTGGCAGGGACGCTGCGAATCTTGCGGCGAATGGAACTCTATCGCCGAGGAAAGCGATCCGGGTCCGACGGCGCTGCGCGTAACGCGCGGGCGCGCGATCGAGCTCGAAGGGCTCGCCGGGTCGGATCGGCCGGCAGAGCGCATCGTCACCGGGATCGACGAATTCGACCGGGTGACGGGCGGCGGATTCGTGCCGGGCTCGGTCCTGCTGCTCGGGGGCGAGCCCGGCATCGGCAAATCGACCCTGCTCATCCAGGCCTGCGCGGCGCTCGCGCGGCGCGGGGAGCGGGTCATTTACATTTCCGGCGAAGAGGCCGTGGCGCAAGTGCGGCTGCGCGCGGCCCGCCTCAGCCTTGCCGACGCGCCGGTCGAACTCGCCTCGGCCACGCAGGTCGAGGATATTCTCGCCACCTGCGCGACGGGCAAACGCGCAGCGCTGATCGTCATTGATTCGATCCAGACCATGCACACGGAGGTCGCGCCCTCCGCCCCCGGCACGGTCACGCAAGTGCGGGCGAGCGCGCAGGCCCTGCTCCGCCACGCCAAGACCAGCGGCTCGACGATCATCCTTGTCGGCCACGTCACCAAGGACGGTCAGGTCGCCGGACCGCGCGTCGTCGAACACATGGTCGATGCAGTGCTGTCGTTCGAGGGCGATGCGGCGCATCACTTTCGCATGTTGCGGGCCTCGAAAAACCGTTTCGGCGCGACCGGCGAAATCGGCGTCTTCGAAATGACGGGGCTCGGGCTCGCCGAGGTGGCCAACCCCTCGGCGATCTTTCTAGCGGGGCGCGACGCCACCGCGCCGGGCGCGGCGGTCTTCGCCGGCATGGAAGGCCAGCGCCCCATGCTGATCGAAATCCAGGCGCTCGTCGCGCCGACCTCGCTGGGCACGCCGCGGCGCGCCGTCGTGGGTTTCGACCAGAATCGCCTGTCGATGATCCTCGCCGTGCTGGAGGCGCATGGCGGTTTGAAGCTCGGGATGCACGATGTTTATCTCAATGTCGCTGGCGGCCTGCGCGCCGACGAGCCGGCGGGCGATCTCGCCGCCGCGGCGGCGCTCGTATCCTCACTGACGGGCGCCGTCCTCCCCGCCGATCAGGCGTTCTTCGGAGAAATCGGCCTGTCCGGCGCCATCAGGCCCGTCATCCACGCCGGGATGCGGCTGCGCGAGGCCGCCAAGCTGGGCTTTCACCAAGCGGTGCTGGCGCAAAGCCAGCAGATCAATGACGACGAGCGGCGCGCCGGACTGATACTGCGGCCCTGCGCCGACGTCGCCCAGCTCGTCGCCGCGATCGCGCAGACCGCGCCGCGAGCGCGGTAGACTGAAATTTAAGCTTTCTACTTCCCGCCGACGGCTGAGTTGCGCTAGAAGCAAGCCGTCGTACGTTCCCGCGGCCATCGACCCAGCCGCCTTCGATCAGCAGAGCGCGCTTGCGAAAGCGAATGGCGTGACGGGCGTTCTTAGCGCGCCGGCGAAGCGTTGGGATTTCCGAGCGTCAGGGCGAAACGAAGAGGACTTCGATGCCGTCGTACCTTGATCTAGCAGTTATTATTATCGTTCTGGTGTCCGGCATGCTCGCCTTGCTGCGCGGATTCACCCGCGAAGTGCTGGCGATCCTCTCATGGGTGGCGGCGGCCTTCGCGGCTTACTATCTGCACCCCATGGCGCTGCCCTATATAAAACCTTACCTCGCCAAGGACGAGCTCGCGCTCGCCGCGTCGGTCGCGGCCGTTTTCTTCGTGGCGCTGGTGCTGGTGTCGATTTTCACCGTGAAGCTTTCCGACGTGATCCTAGACTCCAAGATCGGCGCGCTCGACCGTTCGCTGGGCTTCGTCTTCGGCGCCGTCCGCGGCATGCTTCTCGCGGTTGTCGCCTTCCTTTTCTACGGCTGGCTGGTGCCCGACCCCAATCAGCCGGAATGGGTCCGCAGCGCCCGCGCCAAGCCGCTGCTACAGGCGGGCGGCGAGAAGCTGCGCGAATGGCTTCCCGACGACATGGACAGCATCGTCGCCAAGATCAAAGCCAAGAAGGGCGGCGCGCCTGTCGAAGAGACCCCGCCCGCCGAATCCGAGCTCGAGAAGGCGCTGCCGTCGGGCGAGAAGCAGTAAGAGGATGACGCGCAAAGGGCCGAAAAACTTGCCGGCGTCCGCGCCGATTGGCAAAGATGATGCTAGAGCGCAGCACCGCGCTTCGATAGGGGAGACAGCGCAATGACAGACAGCCAATCCATTGCCGGCCCGATCGAAACCACCGACGATCTCGACGGCGATCGTCTGCGCGAATATTGCGGCGTTTTCGGCGTCTTCGATTTCGAGGACGCCGCGGCCATCACCGCTCTCGGCCTTCACGCGCTTCAGCATCGCGGCCAAGAGGCCGCCGGCATCGTCACCTATGATGCGGGCGGCCGTTTCCACGCCGAGCGGCGCCTCGGGCTTGTCGGCGATCACTTCTCCAAGGAAAGCACGATCAAGCGCCTCCCCGGCTCCGCCGCGATCGGCCATGTCCGTTATGCGACGACCGGCGAAACCATTTTACGCAATGTTCAGCCGCTTTTCGCCGAGCTGAACACCGGCGGCTTCGCCGTCGCGCATAACGGCAATCTCACCAATGCGCAGGCGCTGCGCCGCGACCTCATCAAGGAAGGCTCGATCTTTCAGTCGACCTCCGACACGGAGGTCATCCTCCACCTTGTGGCGCGCAGCCGCAAGCCGCAGCTTATCGACCGCTTCATCGAGGCGCTGCGCGCCATCGAAGGCGCCTATTCGCTCGTCGCCCTGACGAACAAGAAGCTCATCGGCGCGCGCGACCCGCTCGGCATCCGCCCCCTCGTCATCGGCGAGCTGGACGGCAAATATATCCTGGCCTCGGAAACCTGCGCGCTCGACATCATCGGCGCGCGCTTCGTGCGCGACGTCAAGAATGGCGAAATCGTCATCATCTCGGAGTCGGGGATCGAGAGCATCGAACCCTTCCCCGCCCGGGCGGCGCGGCCCTGTATCTTCGAATTCATTTACTTCGCACGGCCGGACTCTCTCGTTCAGGGCCGTCCGGTCTATGAGGTCCGCAAGGCCATGGGCCGCGAGCTGGCGCGCGAGCAGAACATCGCGGCCGATGTCGTGGTGCCGGTGCCGGATTCGGGCGTCCCGGCGGCGATCGGCTACTCGCGCGAGTCGGGCATTCCTTTCGAGCTGGGCATCATCCGCAACCATTACGTCGGCCGCACCTTCATCCAGCCCACGCAATCGGTGCGCGAGGTCGGCGTGCGCATGAAGCACAGCGCCAATCGCTGCGTGGTCGAGGGCAAGCGCGTCATCCTCATCGACGACTCGATCGTGCGCGGCACGACCTCGGTGAAGATCGTGCAGATGATGCGCGACGCGGGCGCCACCGAGGTGCATTTCCTCATCTCCTCGCCGCCCATCACCCATCCGGACTATTACGGCATCGACACGCCGCAGAAGGAAAAGCTCCTCGCCGCGACGCATTCGCTGGAGGAGATGCGCGCCTATATAGGCTGCGATTCGCTATCTTTCCTTTCGGTCGATGGCATCTATCGCGCGATGGGCTTCGACGGCCGCGACAAGACGCATCCCCAATTTACCGACCATTGCTTCACGGGCGACTATCCGACGTCTCTGACGGACCTCGTGGAGGAGAACCGCGCGCAGCTCTCGCTGCTGGCGGAGGCGAGCTGAGGCCTTTTTATCGACAGAGGCAAACTCATGGCCGCACCCGCAAAAAAGCCGATGACGGCGGCCGAATTTCTCCAATGGGCGCAGGAGACGGAGCGCAAGCGCTGCGAGCTGGTCCACGGCGAGATCATCGCTATGGCGCCGGAGCGCGCGGAGCACAGCCGGATCAAGGCGCGGATCTGGCGCGCGCTCGCCGACGCCGTCGAACGCACAGGCGCAAACTGCGAGGCTTTTATCGATAGCCTCGGCGTGGCGGTCGACGATTACACTGTCTATGAGCCCGACGCCCTGGTGAACTGCGGCGACGCCGTCGCGCCCGATTCACTTCTCGCAACTTCGCCGGTTGTCGTTGTCGAGGTGATCTCGCCTTCCTCGCGAAGTCTCGACACCAACGCAAAGCTTTCGGACTATTTTCGCGTCCCGACCATTGCGCATTATTTGGTGGTCGACTCCAAAAGGCGTCTCGTCCTGCATTATTCCCGCGACGGCGATCGGATCGCCGTCGCCTTCGTCAAGGAAGGCGCCATAGCGCTGATCCCACCCGGTCTCTCCATCGAGATCGCCGACATCTTCCCCTAACCGGATTATCAGTTGGAAGCCTCCCCCATCATCGCTCTCGTCACCGGCGCCTCCCGCGGCGTCGGCCGCGCCATCTCTCTCGAACTCGCGCGCCAGGGCGCGCATATTGTGGCGCTCGCCCGCACGCAGGGCGCACTGGAGGAACTCGACGACGACATCCGGGCGCTCGGCGGGCAAGCGACGCTCGTTCCCTGCGACGTCACGGATTTCGACGCGCTCGACCGTCTCGGCGCAGCGCTGTTCGAGCGCTGGGGCAAGCTCGACATCTTCGTCGGCAACGCCGGTGTGCTCGGCCCCCTGTCGCCGCTCGCCCATGTGGACGTCAAGGATTGGAACCGCGTCGTGGCGGTGAATGTCACGGCCAATTGGCGGCTCATCCGTTCGCTCGATCCGCTGCTGCGGGCGTCTGGCGCCGGACGCGTTCTTTTCGTCACCTCGGGCGCGGCGCACAAGGCGAAGCCCTTCTGGGGGCCCTACGCCGTCTCTAAAGCCGCTCTCGACGCCATGGCGCGCACCTACGCGGCGGAGGTGAAGAATGACGGCGTCACGGTGATGATCGCCAATCCGGGCCCGTTACGCACCCGCATGCGCGCCCAGGCCATGCCGGGCGAAGACCCCATGACGCTGCCGGCGCCCGAGGATTTTGCAAAAAAATGCCTCCCGCTGCTGGCACCCGACTGGCGCGAGACCGGGAGGCTCTATGACTTTCCCACCGACCGGCTGATGGACTTCCGCCCGCCGGCGTGAAAAGCGCGGGGTCACCCCCGCGCTTGGCCATCAGTGATGGTGGTGATGATGATGGTGATGGTGGTGATGGTGGTGATGACCGTGGTGGTGCCTATGGAACACGGGCGCCGGCGCCGCGACATAGGCGAGCGTGAGGCTCTCGACGCCCGCGTTCCAGCCAAGACCCGCGCCCGCTTCGATCTGGAAGGGCTGCAGCGAGAAGGTGTTGTCCGAGCCGCCGACGAGGACCGCGCCGCCGCCGCCGACGCCGATCTTGGCGGAAACGCCCGGGCCGACGTAATTGCCGGCAAGCGCGCCGGGGCCGACCTTGCCGGTGGCCGCGATCACGCCCCAGGCGAGCTCGCCCTGGCCGTTGATGGTGATGTTCGGGCCGACCTTGGTCAGCGTGCCGACGTAATGGACCGGGAGGGCGCCTTCCTCGTCGTCGCTATAGGCGCAGTCGATCTGCTGGTTTTCGACGATGACGCTCAGATCGTTGCCCAGCAGCCTGCACTGAAGCGTGCCAACGCGGCCGTCGGCGATAGCGGCTGCCGGAGCCAGAAGCGCCAAAATCGCGGCGCCGCCGAGCGCGTGGCTCAGTTTGAAACGGATAGACATAGAACTCCTCCTCTTTTTCTCTTCGAGCCGTTAAAGCTCTTACCGCGATCGCAAACTTCAGCAGAATGCTACGCATAAGGCGCAGTATATGACAACCGGCTGGATCGCTACAGTGGTAACGAGAACGGCGCCATTTCGAATGTGCGGCGTCGCACGCAGCGACGATCGCGCGAGTAATCCCTTTGATTGCAGCCCCTTGCAAACGGCGATCGGGCGGGCGATCTTGAGGTAAGCCAACGCGGCCTGTTATGCGGCGCTTGGACGCGGCGGCGGAGACGGAGCGATGAGCGCGCAACTCCCTGTTTTGTATGAATCACAGCTTTCGAGCGCCGACATCGAGGCGTTGCGCGCGGCCGTCGCCGCACTGGAGCGCCAGAGCTTTGCCGGACGCGTCGCGCGCCTTGCCGGCCGGCGCATGGGGCTCGTCAGCCGTCCCCTGCCCCCGCAGCTTCAGGAAATGGCTGGTTTGGCCGCGCAGAAGGCGCTGACGACCGCCTTGCGAGTGGCGCTGTCGAGCCTCGAAGGCGCGCCGCAAGGCGACACCACGCGGTTTCACCGCCGCCTCGCTGCGCTCACAGGCGGCGTCGGCGGCGCGGTCGGCCTGGCGAGCCTCCCTGTGGAGCTGCCTCTTTCGACCACCATCATGCTGCGCTCCATCGCCGACATCGCGCGTAGTCACGGTGAAAGTCTGCGCAACCCTGAGACGGGGCTCGCCTGTCTCGAGGTCTTCGCGCTGGGCGGCCATGCCGGCGACAATATGCTCGAAGGCGGTTATCTCGCCGTCCGCGGCCTGCTCGCCAAGTCCGTCAGCGACGCGGCGCGATATGTGGCGACGCGCGGGGTCTCGCAGGAGGCCGCGCCCGCGCTGGTGCGGCTGGTCGGACAGCTCTCGGCGCGTTTCGGCGTCGTCGTCTCGCAGAAAGTCGCCGCCCAGGCGGTGCCGATCATCGGCGCGGTCAGCGGCGCAGCGATCAATCTCGCCTTCACCGAGCATTTTCAGACGCTGGCGCGCGGCCATTTTGCGGTGCGCCGCCTGGAGCGCATCTATAATCCGGCGCTGGTGCGCGCCCAATATGCCCGCATCGCCCGCGAAGAAGGCTATTGGGACGCGCCGCTCAACGCCTAAAGCACGGTCTCCCGAACCGCCATCTTGTCCGCCATCCTTTGCCCGTGCGTCGCGCTCACCCGGTCGACCAGCGCGCGCAAGGCGCGACGCGCATCCTCCGTCCGCGCTTCCGTCAATCGCGAGAAGCCATATGCAAAGGCCACGGCGAGCCCGGTCAGGCAGGCAAAGGAGAGGATTTGCAGCGACCCCGGGCAGTCGTGGGGCATCCATTCCTCGCCAGCGAAACCACGGATTGCGCCAGCGCCGAGGAAGACGACGGGATTGTGAACCGCATAGAGAGAATAGGAAAAATCCGCGAGCTTGCGATTGATCTCCGCCGCGCGGCCCTCCTGGAATGGAGATCGGTCGAAACGCAGGGCGACGATCACATTGGCGAAGAGGAAGGCGTTGAGCACATCGACGAATTGTTGAAGCTGAGGGACCGCCTCCAACGCCGGGCCCCTCACCGTCAGACGCGTAACCACGACCGATACGATGAGAATCGCCAGCGCCAGCTTGTAGTTTCCAATGAGAGGACGCGTCGTGACGCGGGCGACGGCGCCCATGACCCAGATCAGGAAATAGAAAGCGAACAGCGTCTGGGGCGCGCAAAGCGCCGCGAATAGGGCGACCCCCGCCGTGAAAGCCGCGGCTTTCGCCCGCCAGCTCAGCCCGCGATGCAGGGGCAAAAGCAGCAGCGGGAAAACAATATAGCTCCAAAATTCGCAGGCCAGCGACCACAAAGGGGCGCTCGTGCCATAAAAGGGCGAATAGATCTCCTGCACGTTCAAGAGATTAGGAGGAATCAGGTTCAGGCCGAAATGCCCATCGAAGAGCTTGTTCTCGTAGAAAGACTTGCGGAACAGCGCGCGGCCGAGCGTGTCGAAAGTGAAGGTTACCAATAAAGCCGGGATCAAGACGACGTAAATGCGCGTCACACGATTGATGAGATAGCTTTTCAAAAAGGATTTCTCTTGCAAGATCGCGGTCAAAGCGTTGCCGCCAACGAGAAAACCCGAAATGACAAAAAAGCCGATGACCGCAAAATGCGCGAACTGAAAGTGGCTGACAAACCACCAAATGTAATTGGTCGCGCTCTGAGGCGTAATCATCATACCGCTAAAACGATTGAAGAGCGGCGTTTCGTGCCCGATCAAGACGACAAAGGCGAAGAGCCAGCGGCCGCCGTCGAGAAAATTCGAAAGTCGGGGCTCCAGTCTCAAATTATTTTTCTCCTCTTATAGCTAAGCTCTCCTTTCATTTTTACACACTCGCCGACCGAGGCGGAAGTCTCTGCTTGTGCCTATTTGCCGCCCACCCACAGGACCCGTCTTGCGCGTCTGCGCCCCAGCCCCTATCACCCTGCCCTATGGCCGACGCATTCTCCCCCAAATCCGACTTTCTGCGCGTTCTTCTTGAGCGCGGCTTCGTGCATCAGTGCTCCGACTTCGAGGGGCTGGACGAGAAGGCGGCTGCCGGCGGACTGGCGGCCTATATCGGCTTCGACTGCACGGCCTCTTCGCTTCATGTCGGCTCGCTTCTGCCGATCATGCTGCTCGCCTGGCTCCAGCGCACCGGCGGCAAGCCCTTGCCGCTCATGGGCGGCGGCACCACGCGCGTCGGCGATCCTTCGGGCAAGGACGAAAGCCGCAAGCTTTTGACGATCGAGCAGATCGACGCAAACAAGGCCTCGATCAGGCGCGTTTTTGAGCGCTTCCTGACCTTCGGCGAGGGGCCGACCGACGCCTCGATGCTCGATAACGCCGACTGGCTCGCCGGGCTCAATTACATCGACTTCCTGCGCGACGTCGGCCGGCATTTCTCCGTCAATCGCATGCTCACGATGGACTCGGTGAAGCTGCGGCTCGAGCGCGAGCACGAGCTGTCCTTCATCGAATTCAATTACATGTGCTTGCAGGCCTATGATTTCGTCGAGATCAACCGCCGCTATGGCGCGCTGCTGCAGATGGGCGGCTCGGACCAATGGGGCAATATCGTCACGGGCCTCGACCTCGGCCGCCGCATGGGAACGCCGCAGCTTTACGCGTTGACCTCGCCGCTGCTCACGACCGCTTCCGGCGCCAAAATGGGCAAGACGGCGGCGGGCGCCGTGTGGCTCAACGCCGACATGCTGTCGCCCTACGATTACTGGCAGTTTTGGCGCAATACCGAGGACGCCGACGTCGCCCGCTTCCTGAGGCTTTTCACCTTCCTGCCAATGGACGAGGTCGCCCGGCTGGCGTCGCTCGCCGGCGCCGAGATCAACGAGGCCAAGAAAACCCTCGCCACGGAGGCGACCGCGCTGGTTCACGGCCGCGAGGCCGCCGAACAAGCGGCGGAAACCGCGCGCGCGACCTTTGAAGAGGGCGCGCTGGCTTTGTCGCTCCCGAAGGTTCCCGTCTCGGCTGAGGAGATCGCCGCCGGGCTCGGCGTCCTCTCCGCCTTCGTAAAGGCCGGCCTCGTCGCGTCGACCGGCGAAGCGCGCCGGCAGATCAAAGGCGGCGGCCTGCGTTTGAATGACGCCGTCGTGACCGACGAGCGCGCGACGCTCTCGCAGAAGGATTTCGAGAAGGACGGCGTGGCGAAACTTTCGCTCGGCAAGAAGAAGCACGTGCTGCTGACCCGCGACTAAGTAAACTTGCGCGACTAGCACGCATTGACGCTTGTCATTCCCGAGGGCCCGAAGGTCCGATCGGGATTCCAGAGCCGCAAAAGCGCGCGTTTTACTCTGGATTCCCGATTGCCCGCTCATGCGAGCGTCGGGAATGGAATCCCGACTAAAACGGTGCGGGCATGACTTTCGCCATTATCCAACGGCAGAGCTGCCGCTAACTCTCTCCCGCGACGGGAAACCGATTCGGGAGTTATCTAATGAAAAAGTGGATTTATGTTGTGGGCGTAGCGGCGATCGTCGCCGCGCCGGAAGCGATGGCCCGCGCGGTCCGCGCCCCTGCGCCCGCCCCCGAGGCCGCGCCAAGCCTCTCCCCCTCCCCGCTTCTCGCGCTTCCGCAACCCAATTTCGACGTTCTGGGCGGCCCTTTCCAATATAAAGCCGGCGTCACCTTCATGTCGGAGAATATCTGGCGCGGCATTTCGATCACCAACCACCGCCCCGGCGCGATGGCCTATGGCGAGATCGGCAAGGGCTGGTTCTATCTTGGCGGCGACGTGCTGAACGTCACGCTGCCGACGTCGCCGGCCGCGCAGCTCGACATTTATGGCGGCGTGCGCCCGAACTGGGGGCCGCTGACGCTCGATTTCGGCGCCGTCTATCACGGCCGCCCGGGCAATCAGCAGCAATATTTCCTCGGCGGCCTGTCGCCGGTCCTCACCTATTGGACGCCCGGCGGCATGCCGACGACGCCCTTCGACCAGAGCTTCGTGGAGATTTACGCGAAGCCCAGTTGGGCGCTGAACGACTATCTGACCATCGGCGCGGAGATCGGCTACGATCCGAGCTGGGCGAATTACAACGCCCATGCGCTCTATTCGGGCGGCAACGCCAAGCTCAGCCTGCCCGGCACGGGCGCGTCGATCTCGGGGGCCTTCGGCCATTATTTTCTCGGCATGGGCGATCCCACCTATGGGCCGAGCTATATTCAGCCGGGCGTCAAAGGCATCCAAGGCTTCAAGCTGTCGAGCTACAACACCTGGAACATCGGCGCCTCCTATAAATGGAAGGCGATCACTCTGGACGTTCGCTATCACGACAATACGCTGACGCGCCGCGGCTGCTTCACCAACGTCGCCAATCCCGCCGGCAATTTCGCCGCCGCAGTCTGGGGCCAGGGCTATTCCGACTGGTGTGACTCGCGCGTCGTCGGTTCGATCAATGTGGAGCTCGATTCGACGATGTTCCAGTAACAAACCAGGGCTTGGTGGGACTCCTCCTCCACACCATTTCCGTTTGAACAGCTCGCATTGGCGCCTGTCCTTCCCGGCGGGCCGAAGGCCCGACCGGGAATCCAGAACCCCTATAGCGCTGGTTTTGCTCTGGATTCCCGATCGCTCGCTGCGCGAGCGTCGGGAATGACACTGAACCCAGCAGGCGGATCTCATATGAGAGACTCGCCAAGCCTTTTGGATGTTCCCGGCTTACCGCGTCTCCGGCATCCGCGCCGTTCCATCCAGCACGCCCATGATCTTGCGCATCAGGCCGGGCGCGATCGCCGACAGCGGATTGACGCTGACGACAGGCGCTGAAAGCGCCCCCGCCACGCGGTAGTTCAGCGCAAAAATCCCCTCGTTCTGCCCGCCGGTGATGACGAGATTGAGCACCGGAATATTGGAGAGCAGGCTGTTCAGCGCATAGGCCGGCACGTAAGAGCCGGAAAGGTCGAGCCGGTCGCGCGGGAAGTCGATGAAGCCGTCGAAGGTGAGGCCGATCTCGGGGCCGGACATCACCCCCTCGCGCACCGACAGGCGCCCGCCGCTCCATGTGAAATTGGATTGCAGCCGGCCAACGCGCACAAGATCCGGATCGAAGCGCAGATTGCCGCGGTCGTCGGCGCGCGCCGTCCCGCCCTGCGCCATGAGCTGACGCATCGTCGGCTCGCCTTTGACGAAGAAATCACGGATGCGGATGGCGCCGTCGGCGCGGTTCTGGCCGAGCGCGACATTGGCGTTCAGGACGCCGTTCTCCATCTTGCGGTAGAGATCGAGGAAGGCCAGGAAGGAGCCCGCGTCATTCGTCGAAATGTCGAGCTCCTGCGCGCCGTTTTGACCGCGCGTCATCGCGACGGCAAGGTCCTCGCGGCCGAAATTGCCCGTGAGCGCCACGGTGCGCGGGCGCCCGCCACGCGATTCATATTCGAAGACGACGCCCGACAGAATTTGCTTCCCGTGGCCGGTGACGATCGGCAGTTTGACGTCGACGCTGACGTCGTCGCCGGCGTTCCGCTGGCTTCCGGAGGGCTTGTCGGCGCCGCCGCTCCCCGAGCGAATGAGCGAGGCGAGCATCGGCCGCGCGTCGAAATTCGCGCCGCGCACGACAATCTTCGTCGCCTCCCCGCCGCGCGAGACATCGACTTTCATGTCGTCGCCGGTGGAGAGCCGCACCGGAGCGAGCCGGGCGCTGCGGAAGCCGCCTTCTTTGGCGAGTTCGATCACGCCCTGCGCCTGCATGGGGTTGGCGTCGAAGCTGAACTGATCGAGCGCAATGGACTCGCCGCGCTTCACCGCGAGAAAGGTGGCTTTGGCGGCCTTGCCGACCGGCTTCGCGACGCCGGGAATGGGATTGTCGAAGCTGGCGCGCGTCAGGTCGAGTTCGACATGGGCGTTGAGGTCGTCGGCGACAGGAAGCTGCGTTTTCACGATCGCCGAGACCGGCCCGCTCACCCCCGCGACGGCATAGCCCGCCCGTTGCCGCGCGGCGTCGTCGAAGGTCAGGGTCAATTGCGCTTGCGCCGGCCCCTTTTCGCCGAAGCCGCGCCTGAGTTCGAGCGTCGCCGGCGCGCCATAGAGCCGCCCCGTCCCATTGACGCGCAGGCCGCTGCGATCGGAGAGCACATGTAAGGCCGCGCCCTCGAGCCGCTCCTTGCCGATGAGTTTCTCGACGACGAGATTGGTCGTGTTCGCGTCGACGCCAAAGGTAGTGCGGTCCCCGCGCGCCGTGTCGCCGATTTCGAAATCGACCCTGACGCGGCCGTCGATCTGCCCTTTGAGCGTTGCGCCGTCGACGGGAACGGTCGCATGCGCCGCGACGATGGGCATGGAGAGAATATCGGCGGCGGCTTCGATGTTGCCCGCAACCTTGAGATCGAGCACGGCGGGAGTCGGCAGCAGCGCATTATCGGCGACGGAGAAACGCCCCTCGGAGAGAGTGAGGCGATGTCCCGGAGCGGTCTCCATCATGCCGGATGTCGCATCGAAGGCGGAGGTCCGGCCGGTGACGCGGAGCTTCCCGGCGACGCCGGTCATCGGCGCCAAGCCTGGCAAGACGTCGATCAATGTGCAATTCGCGACGTCGCCGACGATCTCAAGGGACTTCTCCGGCGGCGGACGCTCGTAGCGCATGGCGGTAATCGCGTCGTCGTCGAAGTCGCCGGTGGCATGCGCATGTTTCACCACGCCGACAGGAATGTGGTCGATAAACCACGCGCGCACGGGCGCCGCGACATGGGTCGGCCAAAGCCGCATGAGGGCGCGCGCCTCGACGTCGTCGACGTCGAGCGTGTAGATCACGCGCGGCGCCCCGCGATAGGTCGCCGCAACGCTCGCGGACGCGTGCAAGTCCGGGCCGGAGACAGCCAAGCGGTCGAGCAGCAAGCGCCCCTGGCCGTGCATCAGGCGCGCCTGGAGCGCGGCCTCCTCTATAAGGACGCTTTTCTCCCCGGCGCGATCCGGCGCGATTTGAGAGGGCTTCACCAGTTTGGCGTTGATCAGCCAGGCGTCGGCCCCCGGATCGGCGCCGGGAGGAAGCTCCGCCGGCGCCTCGGCCGATCCGGCAAGGGCCAGATCGAAACCGCCGGCCTTGAGTTCGAAGGGCGCGACGACGAGCTTGCGCTCGCGTCGGCTCCAGCGGGCCTGGGCCGCAATGCGCTGGACCATGACCGGCTCATAGTCGGGCTCCTCTAAACGGAAGAAGCCCTTGCCGATCTCCAGGCCGCCGGTCGCTTCGAGCACGATGCCGTCGGGCGAGAGCGAGAAGCTCAGATCGACGCCGAGGGGCGAGTCCGTGTCGAAATGAAGATTGCGGGCGCCCGCCACCAAAGAGATTTCGTCGATCGTGATGTTGCGCAGCTTGGCCACGAGGGCGCGGTTGCGACCCGGCGCGCCTTTCGCCGCCGCCGTCACGCTCCAGCGCTGTGACGGTCCCGTCGCGGCCAGGCTGAACCGCATGCTGCCCTGAGCCTTTGCGAGGCTCAGCGAAACATCCTTGTATTGGATCGTGCGGTCGATGGTGCGGTCGTCGATGGTCAGCCGCCCATGCAGCACGCCGAGCTTGTCGAAGCCGCCGATCGGGCTGTCCGGGCTTATCGCGAGATCCATCAGGGCGCGCAGGGCGCCGGCGGCGGATTTCAGCAGGGCCACGCGTTCGACCGGCGCCGGCGCGTCCGGATTTGGCTGGAGCGGTGAATCATTGGGGCTTTGCGGGACCCCAGGCGGTGGAGCGACCCTGGCCGTCGCCACGGGGTCTCCGCCTGCCGAAACCGCGATGGCGCCGTCCGCCTGGACGGAAAGACGCACGTCGAGGTCGAGCGCCTCCAAGCGGCGGGGCTGGAGACGGCCGAGCAAGATCGACGGCCAATCGAGGGAGAGCTCGGCGCGCGGCGCCGCGAGAATGGCCCGGTCGCCTGATTTTACGACGAGCCCGTCGACGGTCAGGGTCGGACCATGGTCCGAGTTGGCCAGGGAGACGCCCGCGAGCTGGAAGGCGAACTGCCCCGCGAAGCGTTCGTCCAGCGCGGCGACGATGCGCGGCGCGAGCCAGCCAAAGTCGATCGGCCCATGCGACAGCGCCAGGAAGAAGGCGCCGATGGCGAGACAGACGAGCGCCAATCCGCCGAGCCCGCAGGAGGCCCCGGTCCGAACCGCCCGCGGGACGCGCACGCGCCGGCGCCGTTTCGGCGGCCGCCGTGGGACGGCCGGCCGATCGCCGCGATGCTCGCGCCCTGTCTGGTCGCTCAAATACCCTCGCTTCGCCCTGTCATTTCGACGCGCCGAAAAATGGCGCGTCCCCTCGAGATGCGCACTTGCCCGACCGGCGCCGTCTCTGCATTGTCCAACCGGATTCTAAATGCGCTTGCGACGAAAGGAAGGCGCAATGGCGACGAAAGCGTCGACGACGAAACCTGCGGCGGCTAAATCCACAGAGAAAAAGCCGGCGGAGAAGGCCACAACCGCCAAAGCGACGGCTGCAAAGCCCGCCAAGGAGGCGCCGGCGCCGAAGACGGCCCCGGCTCCAGCGGCCTCTCTTATGCAACTGAAAGAAGGCGATTCGGCGCCCGTCTTCACGCTGCCCGGCGCTGGCGGCGAGACGCTGTCGCTCGCGGCGCTGTCGGGCAAGAAGATCGTTCTCTACTTCTATCCCAAGGACGACACCTCCGGCTGCACCAAGGAGGCGATCGAGTTCAATGCGCTGCGCGACAAATTCGCCAAGGCCGGCGCGGTTATTGTCGGGATGTCGCCAGACTCGGCCAAAAGCCACGACAAATTCCGAACCAAATATGAGCTCGCCTTCCCGCTCGCGGCCGACGAGACCAAGGAGACGCTCTCCGCCTATGGCGTCTGGGTCGAGAAGAGCATGTACGGCCGGAAATATATGGGCGTCGAACGCTCGACCTTCCTCATCGGCGCGGATGGCAAGATCGCGAAAATCTGGCGCAAGGTGAAAGTGCCGGGCCACGCCGAGGCGGTGCTGGCGGCGGCGCAGGGGCTGTAGGCCCGTCCCTAGATCGGGGACGACCTAAGGGCCCCCTCCCCAACCCTCCCCCGCTTCGCGGGAGAGGGAGCAGATGGCGGCCTTCATCAGCAATGTCGATCGTGAGCGTCCCCTCTCCCGCGAAGCGGGCTATCGAATGCACACATCGTGATTGCCTCGGTGGGGTCTGTTTGATTCCGTGGGTCGCGTATTGATTCGCGGGGTGGGGCATGGCGATTTCGTATGGACTGGGGCGGTTCGGCGACCGCCGCCTGGAAAAAGGGGGGTCTCGTTGCATCGGGGCCTCGTCGCGCGGCCGTGCGCGCGCATCCGTCGGATCGCCGGCGGGCGGCGGGCGCAGGAGGTGCGGCTCGCGCGCTTCCTGCGCAATCCTGCAGTGACAGCCGAGGAGATGGCGCGGCACGCCGCCGGGCTCACAGCGGCGCGGGCGGCGGGTCGCGACATAGTGGTGGCGCAGGACACCAGCGAGCTGGCGCTCGGCGGCAAGCGCGCGCAGGCGAACGGCTATGGGCCGGTCGGCAAGGGCGGCGGGACGCGCGGCCTTTTGCTGCACGCGGCCCTGGCGCTCGACGCCGGCACGGGCGCGCTGCTCGGCCTCGCTCATGCCGAGGTCTGGAACCGCGACACGGGGGCCAAGGTCGCGGCGCGGCGCTCGCGCGCGCTCGCGGACAAGGAATCGCAGCGCTGGCTCGATGTGGCGGCGCATGCGCGCGAGGATTTCGCGGCGGCGAAGCGGATCACTGTCGTCTCGGATCGGGAGAGCGACATCTACGCGCATCTCGCGCAGCGTCCGGGCGGCGTGGAGCTGATTGTGCGCGCCTGCCAGAACCGGACGATCGCCGCAGACGGCGAGGATGCGATCGAGCTTTTGTTCCCCTTCGCCGACGGATTGGCCGAGGCGGGCCGCTTCGTCGCCGAGATCCCGGCGGCTCCGGGACGCAAGGCGCGCAAGGCGGCGCTCGCGGTCCGCGTCTCGCCGGTCACTTTGCGCAAGCCGCGCCACGGCGCGCGCGACTTGCCGGACGCGGTCGGCGTGACTTTGGTCGACGTGCGCGAGGTCGGGGCCGCGGAGGGCGTCGCGCCCATTCATTGGCGGCTTCTCACGACCCATGCGGCGACGAGCCTGGCCGAGGCGCGCCGGGTGATCGACCTCTATCGAATGCGCTGGACCATCGAGGAATTCTTCCGCACGCTGAAGACGGCGGGCTTCGAGATCGAGCAGGCCGACATCTGCGATCCGAAAGTGATGATCAAGCTGGTGGCGGCGACGGCGGTCGCCGCGGTGACGGTCATGCAACTGGTCAAGGCGCGCGACGGCGCGACCGACCAGTTGCTGACGGACGCTTTCGAGCCCGAGGACGAAGCGCTGCTCGAGGCCGTCTCGGCGAAGCTCGAGGGCGCGACGGCCCGCCAGAAGAACCCCCACCGCAAAGGCAGCCTCGCCTTCGCCGCCTGGGTCGTCGCCAGGCTCGGCGGCTGGACCGCCTATTACGGAAAGCCCGGCCCCAAAGTAATGCGCCAGGGCCTCGACGACTTTCGACGAATAAAGTTCGGAGCCGCGCTGACCTTCTACGATGTGTGAATCCGATAGCGCGAAGCGGGGGAGGGACAGGGGGGGGCCTGCCAAAAATCGCGAGACCCGATCGTCAGTTATGCTCATGCTCCGCGCCCGCCGGCGCGGCGTCGGTCGGCGCGGCGCCGGTGGCCTTTTTGGCGATGATTTTCCCCATATCGTCCGCGCCCTTCTTCGCCGCGGCGAGGTCCGGCTTCACCGCCAGCGCAGCCTCATAGTCCGCCTTGGCGCGCTCGAAATCCTTTTTGGCGCGCCAGGCGTTGGCGCGGTCGAGGAGCGCGATGGCGTTCTTGGCGTCGGCTTTCACAGCCGCGTCGAAATCGGCGAGCGCCTTGTCGTATTCGGCCTTCGCGTAATAGCAGCCGCCGCGCCCGATCAGAGCGGCGACGAGCTTGGGATCGCGTTTCAGCGCCTCGGAATAATCGGCGATCGCGTGGTCGTGGTCGCCCTTGGCATGATAGTAATTGGCGCGCGCCGCGAGCGGGGCCGGGGATTTTTTGTCGAGCTTGAGCGCTTCTTCGATGTCGGCAAGCGCCTTATCCACCTCCCCTTTCACGCGCCAGGCCGACGCGCGGGCCAAGAAGGCGGCGGCGTTTTTCTTGTCCTTCTCGATGGCTTTGCCATAATCGGCGATGGCCGCGTCGAGGTCGCCCTTTGCGTGCTCTGCGGCGCCGCGCGCAAACAGGACGACGGCGGAAGCCTCGACCTCCAGCGCCTTGCCATAGTCTTCGATCGCATGGGCATAATCGCCCTTCGCCTGATAGGCGCCGGCGCGGTTCACATAGGCGGCAAGCTGATTTTTCTTCGGTTCCTTGGCGATCTCGGCGATGACCTGCGTGCAGCCCGCGATGCGCTCGTCGGGATTGGTCGACTTACAGAGCTTCCAGCCCGGATTTAGCGCGGGCGGAGCCGCAAACGCTTGGGAGCCTGTCAGAAGGCCGGCGGCAAGCGCGAAGGCCGCCGCGGCGCGCGCGGCGCTGAAAGAATAAGAAAACATGTCCCGGATTGGCTCCGTCGGTCTAGAGTGTGCTTAATCCTACCGCACTGGTGGCCTTCTGCAACCAGCAAATCTCGGCTGTTTGCGCTAATCGCGCGGGCGGCTAGGCTAGCGACGATTTCGAATCGAATTTTGCCGCCGGAGGAGTAATGATCGTTTCGACGACCAATGACATCGCAGGCTATCGCATCGTCCGGCATCTCGGGCTCGTCCGCGGCGTCACCGTGCGCTCGCGTTCGGTGGTCGGAAATTTCTTCGGGGGCATCCAGACTATTTTCGGCGGCAAGCTTTCCGTCTATGTGAATCTGGCGGAAGCAACCCGGCAGGAGGCCTTCGACCATATGTGCGCGCATGCGGCCGACGCGGGCGCCAACGCCATCGTTGGGATGCGCTACGACGCCAATGAAATCATGGACGGCGTGACCGAGGTCCTCGCCTATGGCACGGCTGTGATCGTCGAACGCGCATAAACCGCGAAAATGCTTCTTCCTTCCAGCGAAACTGAGTAAACTGGCGCTCGATGAGCCTTCTAACCACTACCGACGAACTCGCAGCCGTCTGCGACCGCTTTTCGCGTCACCCCTTCGTGACTGTCGACACAGAGTTTCTGCGCGAGACGACCTTCTGGCCGAAAGTCTGCGTCATCCAAATCGCTTCGCCCGAGGAGGCCGTCGCCATCGACGCGCTTGCCGACAGCGTCGACCTCTCGCCCTTCTTCGAGTTGATGGCGAACCCCGAGGTCGTCAAAGTGTTCCATGCCGCGCGGCAGGACCTCGAGATTATCTGGCGGCTCGCGCGCCTCATTCCGGCGCCGCTGTTCGACACCCAGGTCGCCGCCATGGTTTGCGGCTTTGGCGAGCAGGCCTCCTACCTCGAGCTGGTCAAGGCGATCACCCGGGCCAATCTCGACAAATCCTCGCGCTTCACCGATTGGTCGCGCCGGCCGCTCTCGGCCGCGCAGATCGAATATGCGATCGCCGACGTCACCCATCTGCGCGACATCTACCTCTCGCTGCGGGCCCGGCTCGAACGCTCGAACCGGCTCGACTGGCTCGCCGACGAGATGCAGACGCTCACCTCGCCCGCGACCTATGAGCAGCATCCCGAGAACGCCTGGGAGCGTCTGCGTCACCGCGCCCGCAAGCCGCGCGATCTCGCCGTGCTGATGGAGCTCGCCGCCTGGCGCGAGTCCGAGGCGCAGAGCCGCGACGTGCCGCGCTCGCGCGTCCTCAAGGACGACATGCTGATCGAGATCGCGCAATCGGCCCCACGCAGCCCCGAGGCGCTCGCCAATCTGCGCTCCTTCCCCAAGGGGATGGAGCGTTCGCGCGCCGGCGCCGACATCGTCGCCGCCGTCGAACGCGGCCTCGCCCGCGATCCTGCGAGCGTTCCGCGCATCGAGCGCGAGCGGCGCGGCTCGAACGGCGCGACGGTCGAGCTGCTGAAGGTTCTGCTGCGCCAGGTGACGGAGCAGACCGGCGTCGCCGCCAAAATGATCGCCACGGTCGAAGACCTCGAGGCGATCGCCGCTGACGACCGCGCCGACGTGCAGGCGCTGAAGGGCTGGCGGCGGGCCATTTTCGGCGAAAAGGCGCTGGAGCTGAAAAGCGGCCGACTCGCGCTCGCCATCGAGAACGGCAGGGTCGTCACCTTCGATTGGCAGGACGCCGGCGAAGCCCCCGCGCAGGCGGAAGCCTCGGCCGAAACGCGCGAAGAAGCTTCCGCCTCGGGCTGACATCCCAGCCTCTCGCCCTAACTAGCCATTGCGCGCCGGGGGCAAGCCTCTCGGCGTCTGAGCGAAGCCGGCCGTGCGCTTTCGGCGCGCGCCGCGCTTGGTCGCGTTTGGGCCGTGCGCTCTGTCGCCAGCACTGGAGGGAAGCGCCGTGAAGCAGGGAAACCTTCGCATTATGGCGCTCGCCGGCGTCGGGCTGGCCGCTTCCGCCACGCTCGCCAGGGCGGAAGCGCTTGCCGCTCTGACCTTATCCCCTGGCCAGGCGCTCAACCTCGACGTCGGCGGCACGCATATCGCCGGCTATTTCATCGATCGCGGAAATCAGTGCGCCTTGGTCCTGACCGTCGTCGGCGCGGGGGATCTGCAGCAGGCAAACGTCTCCCATGTCGAGATGACAGTGGGCGGCGGCGGCGTCGCGCGGCTCCAATCCGACCCCGAGTCCAGCCTCTCCTTTTCCTGCGACAATGGGGCGCAGCGGATGCGCGTCTGGAAAAACGACGGCCTTTCAGGGGCCGGGAGCGTCGAATGAGGCGGTTTCGGCAGGGCAATTTCTAGGCAGATCAATAGAATTTTTCTATCATAAAGACCCACACATGCTTGTCTCTACGGGGCTTTTGCATTTCTTGAGCATAATCGGGATTTGCCTAGCGGGAGGCGCTGGACCCGAAAGCCGCGCGATTGTCGCCACTTTGCCATCACATTATAGAACAAAGCAATATGCGATTTTTATTGCATTGCGGTATTGAAATGCTGCGGCGCAGTGATACCTTTGCCTCAGCGAAGGAGACAGCGGGTTTGACACATTGTCGTCCGCGTTTTGGAGAGGTCGAGCCTAGCCCTTCGCTGCTCTGGTTCATAGAAGAAAGGAATAGATCATGAAAACACGGAATATCGCACTGACGCTCGGCGGCGTTCTGGCCCTGGCGGCTGCGACGCCCGTGTCGGCGGCGGACGCCTGGTCGGAGACCAAGATGAAGCCGCTGATGGCGGCCAGTCTGGACGCCGGCGGCGCCCATGTCGTGAGCTATTTCCAGCCGGCCAATGGCGCCTGCCGTCTGACCATGATGATTGCGGACCGAGAGATGGAGACCAAGGGCGGCGCGCCGACCCGCGTGCAGCTCACCGTGGAGCCGGGCCGCGCCGCCTATGTGGATGACGCCGACGGCAAATCCTCGCGCTTCACCTGCCTCTACGGCGCCGAGGCAATGAACGTCATCCGCGTCGATCGGGTCGCGCTCTCGGCTGAGCGCTGATCCGCCACACTCACACTGGCGGCGGCGCGGCCTCGATTCCGAGCTTGGCCGCGACGCCCGGGGAGGATTTCACGACATCCTCCAGAGTATAGCGGTCGAGCACGGAAAACAGCGCGCCCAGGGATTCGTTGAAGACGCGCTGCAGGCCGCAGAGACCGAAAATGACGCAGCCATTCTGCGCCGCGCCGAGACAGTGCGCATCGGCGAAATCGCTCTCGAACTGGCGCAACAGCCCCCCGATCGTGAGTTCGGCCGGCGAAGCGGCGAGGCGCAGCCCGCCGCTTCGGCCGCGAGTCGCCGTCACCAGATTTAAGCGAACGAGCTCCAGCGCCACCTTACGAAGATGGTGCTCCGAGGCGCCGAAAGCGGACGCAATTTGCGCGATCGTGGCGCCATCCTCACCAGCAACTGCTAGAAAAATCAGCGTCTTGAATGAAAGGTCGCTGTGCGTTGTCAACCGCATCTGTGGTCCCATTGCAAGGTTCGTGGATCCCGTCTACAAAAAGAAGCATCAAAAATACTTCTTTAGGGAGGGAAGCCCGATGTCCAGCCTCTATGAACGTCTCGGCGGCGAAGCAGCCGTCAACGCCGCTGTCGAACTCTTCTATCGCAAGGTTCTCGCCGATGGGCGCATCGCGCGCTTTTTCGACGGCGTGGATATGGAAAATCAGATCGCCAAGCAGAAGTCCTTTCTGACAATGGCCTTCGGCGGCCCCAATAGCTACACCGGCCTCGACATGCGCAACGCCCACAAGCGCCTCGTCGCCAAGGGCCTCAACGATTCCCATGTCGACGCCGTGATCGAGAATCTGGACAGCACGCTGCGCACGCTCGGCGTTCCCGAAAAGGAAGTTAGGGAGGTCGCCGCTATCGCCAATTCCGTACGCGACGACGTGCTCTGCCGGTGACGGGCGCCCCGTCTCTTTCATTCCAGGATCGCCCGGTGACTTTGTCGCCGGGCGAGACTGTCCTCGAGGCGCTGCTTCGGGCCGGCGTCGAGACGCCGCATTCCTGCCGCGCCGGCCAGTGCCAATGCTGCATGCTGCGCGCGATCAAGGGCGCGCCGCCGGAAGAATCGCAACGGGGCCTGACAGAGGCGCAAAAGGCGCTGGGCTTCTTCCTGCCCTGCATCTGCCGCCCGACCGCTCCGTTGAAGATCGTCCCGCCGGACGACGCCGGCGCGCCGCAAGAGGCGACGATCCGCGCGATCGAGCCGCTCTCGGAAGACGTCGTGCGGCTCCGGATCGAGACGGCGAATTTCGCCTACCGGCCCGGGCAATTTCTGGAGCTGATCGCCGAGCCTGGCCTCAGCCGTCATTACTCGCTCGCGAGTTGCCCGGAGGAAGACCCGTTCCTCGAAATGCATGTCCGCCTGCATCCGAACGGCCGCATGAGCCGGCGTCTTTCCGCCGATCTTCGCGCGGGCGATAGGCTCCATATCGCCGGCCCGCGCGGGACGTGCTTTTACGAGGGCGTCGCCGCGGATCAGCCTTTGACGCTCATCGGCGCGGGGACGGGCCTCGCGCCGCTTTATGGCGTGCTGCGCGATGCGCTGCGGCAAGGCCATCGCGGGCCGATCCGGCTTTACCATGGCGCCCGGGACAGCAAGGGGCTCTATTTGACGGACGAACTCCAGGCGTTCGCGCGCGCCCGTGATTTCGCTTACATCCCCGCGACCTTG
The DNA here is from genome assembly GCF_030063565.1 of Methylocystis sp. JR02. Taxonomy (NCBI): domain Bacteria; kingdom Pseudomonadati; phylum Pseudomonadota; class Alphaproteobacteria; order Hyphomicrobiales; family Methylocystaceae; genus Methylocystis; species Methylocystis sp. JR02. The sequence continues at coordinate 1,346,113 of NZ_JASIRC010000001.1, forward strand.
GACACGGGCGGCGACGTGGCGGCGCTGGCGCTCGCGGCCGAAGCCTCGCGCGCGGCGCATACGGCCTTCTTCCTGTGCGGCGGCGAGAACCTCGTGAAGCGGCTCAAGCGCGACCTCTTCATGGCGGGCGCGAGCATGAAAGCGATACGGTCGGACGCCTTCACGCCGGCGGGTTAGACGCCTTCACCACGGCCGAGCGCCCGCACGAGGCGCCGCGTCGACCGTCGGGGCGGCGCGCGTCTCCGGCGGTTTCAGGAAATCACGCGCGGCGCCGCGGGATTTCGCGACGCCTTGCGGGTAGCCGCTGCGATCGCGGTAAGAGCGCTGTGCGCCGCGGCTTCGGCTCTCGTTGCTCTTCACCCACATCGCCCCGACGATATCCAATAGGGTGACGCCCAAGACCGCGGACATGGCGAGGCCCAGATTGCCTTGCTTCGAGCTACGCGGCTTGAGCGCCATCAAGGTTGCTATGTCGAGGACGTCTCCCGCGACCCGGCTTTGCAGGCCCGCGCCCTTGTCCGCGGATAAGGACATCATCCCCGCGCCGATCTCGCGTGCGCCGTAGGCGCGCAGCAGCGTCTCCTTGCCCCGCAAGCCCATCATCCGCGTCAAGATCCGAGGCGCCAACAGCTCGGCCACTCCAAGGCCGATGCTGAACCAGCCGAGCGCACGCGCAAGACGGTCCGACCCCGAGAGTGAACTCGGGCCGGTGCTGAGAACCCTTGGATCGCCCTTGGACCGCATGATGTTCGAGAGATTTGCGACGAAGGTCATAACCGCCTCCCCTCTCAGGGCCTCAAAACGACTTTGATGCAACTGTCCTGCTTGTTGCGGAACAGCTTGTACATGTCGGGCCCCTCATCGAGCGAGGCGGTGTGGGTGACGACGAAGGACGGATCGATCTGACCTTCCTCGATGCGGCGCAAGAGATCGTCGGTCCAGCGGTTCACATGGGTCTGACCGGTGCGGATGGTGAGGCCCTTGTTCATCGCGAGGCCCATCGGAATCTTGTCGATCAGACCGCTATAGACGCCGGGAATCGAGATTATCCCCGCCGGCCGGCAGACATAGATCATCTCCCGGAGCACATGCGGGCGGTCGTTTTCGAGCCCAACCATTTGCTTGGCGCGATCGACCAGCGTGTCGGGCTGCGACCAGCCGACATGGCTTTCGAGACCGACGGCGTCGATGCATTTTTCAGGGCCCTTGCCGTCGGTGAGTTCCTGCAGGCGCTCGATGACGCTCTCGTCCTCGAAGTTGATCGTGACCGCGCCGCCGGCCTCCGCCATCTCCAGACGCTCCGGCAAATAGTCGATGGCGACAACCTGCTTTGCGCCCAGCAGAATAGCGCTGCGGATCGCCATCTGCCCGACCGGACCGCAGCCCCAGATCGCAACCGTATCGGTCGGCTCGATGTCGCATTGAACGGCGGCCTGCCAGCCGGTGGGGAGAATGTCGCCGAGGAAAAGAACCTGCTCGTCGCTGAGCCCTTCCGGCGCCTTGATGTGCGTTTTGTCGGCATAAGGCACGCGCACATATTCCGCCTGCCCGCCTGGATAGCCGCCGGTCAGATGCGTGTAGCCGAACAAGCCCGCCGTGGCGTGGCCGTAGACCTTATCGGCGAGCTGCTTGTTACGGTTCGTCGTCTCGCAGACCGAATAATTGCCCCGCTTACACTGCTCGCATTCGCCGCAAATGATGGTGAAAGGCACGACGATGCGATCGCCTTTCTTGAGGCTGCCGTTCATGCCCGAGCCGACCTCGACCACTTCGCCCATCATCTCGTGCCCCATGATGTCGCCTGGGAGCATCGCCGGGATGAAATTGTGGAAGAGGTGAAGGTCGGAGCCGCATATGGCGCAGCTCGTCACTTTGACGATCGCGTCGCGCGGGTCCTCGATCTCGGGGTCGGAGACGCTGTCGCAGCGAATGTCTTCCTTGCCGTGCCAAACGAGGGCTCTCATGCGGCGCTCTCCCCATTCCAGCGGCGCAGCCTCGCACGGGCGTACGCAGCTTCCGGAACGGCTGGGGCGAGCCTTGGTTCCGCCGAGAGCGATGCGCGGAACAACGCTTGGCGATGCTGACGCGATTTCCGCTTGAACAGCTCGCATTGGGGAATGTCATTCCCGGCGGGCTGAAAGCCCGACCGGGAATCCAGAGCCGCAAAAGCGCCGGTTCTGCTCTGGATTCCCGATCGCTCGCTGCGCGAGCGTCGGGAATGACAGCGAACCGATGACAAGGTGGCGTTGACGCCCCTCGTGCTTCGAGACGGCTGCTGCGCAGCCTCCTCAGCATGAGGGGCTTCTGAATTCGCGCAAAACACTTAGGCCTCATCCTGAGGAGCGAGCGAAGCTCGCGTCTCGAAGGACGAGGCCGCCTCGGAGGTTTGGTAACTTGAGGCTAAGCCTCGATCTCGATCTGCGCATCAACTCCGGCAAGCCGGCCAAGCGTCTTCAGCCGGCTGAGCACTCGGTCGCTTGTAAGATCGGCGAAGTCGCGCGGAAGCGTCAGAACGAGCGCATCCTTGCGAATGAGAATCTTCGTGCGCGGCAGGACGCCCGGCATCGAGGCCGAGAGCAGATAGGCCGCCCGCATCGCCGCGCCGAGCACGCGGGCGCGCACGAAGAGACGGGTCGTCAGCAGGCTGCGCACGGCGCCGATGCCCTCCCCTGCCTCCGTTCCCTCATGGCGCATCACGATCGCAAGCGAGAGATAGGCGCGGCCCGGATGATCGACGGACACGAAGGGGCCGTGCGTGACGATGTTCATGGCGCGCTGCGCGCGATATTCTGGATGGGCGCGCCAAGCGATGTCGGAGAGAAGGCAGGCGGCGTGGCGCAGGCGCTTCTCCTCCGGCGTTTCGTCTATGTCGCTCGAGGCCATCAGCGCATCGGTCCAGACGATCAGCTCGTCGCCATAGCCCGGCGCGCGCGCAAACAGCGTCTCCAGCTCGCGGGAAGCCGAAATCAGCGGATCGATCTTGCGCTCGGCCTCGGAGAGCCGCTCGAACAGCATGCCCTCACGCACGCCCGCCGCCGAGATGACGATCTCGCGCGGCTTGGCGCGGCGAATGATTTCGTCGAGCACGATCGCGCCATAGGCGAGAAGCGGCCGGCGCGCAGCGGAGACGATGTTGATGTCCTCGATCGCCGTGCTGTCGACATGCTCGACCAGCGCGGCGAAATCCGACGCCTCGCTGGTCTGGATGCGATAATTGTGCATGACGCCCAGCGGATAGTTTCGCTGGCGCATATGGAGCTTGGCGAGCGAGCGCCAGGTGCCGCCGACCGCATAGAAGGCGCGGCCCTTGAGATGCTCCAGAGGCTTCGCCTCGGCGATCGCCTTGCGGGCGATCCGCGTCGCATCGCGCGGATTGCGGCGGGAGGCGTCCATCAGAGCGAGGCCGCCGAGCGGCAGAGTGACACCCTTGCCGAGCTGGTCGCCCGTCACGTCGATCAGCTCCAGCGAGCCGCCGCCGAGATCGCCGACAACGCCGTCCGGCTCATGCACCGACGACACGACGCCGAGCGCCGACAGCTCGGCCTCGCGCTTGCCCGACAGCAGCGAGATTTCGCGGCCGATCACATCGCGCGCCGCGGCGATGAAGGCCGGGCCGTTCTCGGCGTCGCGGGCCGCCGCCGTGGCGATGACCTCTATGTCCAGCACACCCATCGTCTCGCAAAGCGCGCGATAGCGGCGCAACGCCTTCAGCGCTTTCTCCACGCCCTCCTCCGGCAGCCGTCCGGTGGTGACGACGCCCTTGCCGAGGCCACACATGGCCTTTTCGTTGAAGATCGGCGTCGGCGCGCGCGCGAGCCCCTGATAGGACACGAGACGAACGGAGTTGGAGCCGATATCGACGATGGCGACAGGCCGCGTCGAGCTTGGCGCCGGCTGCGCGATGCGCTGCGGCCGAAGAATGCCCTTAAACATCTTGCTTGCGCTTCAGAAGCGAACGCGGGCGCCAATCTTTGAGCGATTTGCCGCGGCCCGAAAGACTCGGATGGGTCATGAAATATTGATGCGCATTGAAGTGCTCCTCGCCCTCCCCCGGGCAGATGCGCTGCGAAGAGCCGTCGGGGAGAACGCGGTAGCTTTGCTCATTGTCCATGAGATTGGCGAGCATGATCTGATCGAGCAATTGCTGATGCACCGTGGGATTGGTGATGGGCAAGAGAACCTCGACGCGGCGGTCGAGATTGCGCGGCATGAGATCGGCCGAGGAGATATAGACATGCGCGCGCGGGTGCGGCAACGGATGGCCGCCGCCGAAAGCGTAGACGCGCGCATGTTCGAGAAAGCGCCCGACGATCGATTTCACGCGGATGTTCTCCGACAGGCCCGGAACGCCCGGCCGCAGGCAGCAGATGCCGCGCACCACGCAATCGATCGAGACGCCGGCCTTGGAGGCCATATAGAGCGCGTCGATGATCTCGGGATCGACGAGAGCGTTGCATTTCAGCCAGATCGCGCCGGACTTTCCAGCTTTCACGAACTCGACCTCCTGCTCGATATGTTCGAGCAGGCGCTTTTTGAGCGAGATCGGCGAGACCGCCATGCGCTCTAGGCCGGCGGGCTCCGCATAGCCGGTGATGTAATTGAAGATGCGCGAGACGTCGCGGCCGATCACCGGATCGGCGGTGAAGACCGAGATGTCCGTATAAATGCGGGCCGTCACCGGATGATAATTGCCCGTGCCGATATGGCAGTAAGTGGCAAGCCCGGCGCCCTCGCGCCGCACAACCATCGACAGCTTGCCATGCGTCTTCAGCTCGATGAAGCCGAAGACCACTTGCGCGCCGGCGCGCTCCAGATCGCGCGCCCAACGGATATTGGCTTCCTCGTCGAAGCGCGCCTTCAATTCGACCAGCGCCGTGACGGACTTGCCGGCCTCCGCCGCCTCGGCAAGCGCGCGCACGATCGGGCTGTTGTTCGAGGTGCGGTAGAGCGTCTGCTTGATGGCGATGACGTTAGGGTCGCGCGCCGCCTGCTGCAGAAATTGGATGACGACGTCGAAGGACTCATAGGGATGATGGACCGCGAGGTCCTTCTGCTTGATGGCGAGGAAGCAATCCCCGCCATTGTCGCGCACCCGCTCCGGAAAGCGCGGATTATAGGGCTTGAACTTCAAATCCGGCCTGTCGAGCGCGACAAGCTCGGAGAGATCGTTCAGCGCCAGCATGCCGTCGATCTCGAAGGTCTCGCCCTCCTGCACGTCCAGCTCGTCGGCGACGAGGGCGCGCAGCGACTCGGGCATGTCGGCGGCGACTTCGAGACGAATCACCGAACCTCTGCGCCGGCGCTTCAGCGCGGTCTCGAAGAAGAGGACCAGATCCTCCGCCTCTTCCTCGACTTCGAGGTCGCTGTCACGAATGACGCGGAAGAGCCCCTGCCCGCGCGGCAGATAGCCCGGGAAGAGCCGTTGCGCGTTCATCCCGATCAGCGCTTCGAGCTGCATGAAACGCGCACGCGCGCCGCCCTGGTTGGGCAGGCGCACGAATCGCTCGATCTTCGGCGGCAGACGCACCAGCGCCTGCAATGTCTTGCGGTCGCCCGGCCGCACCAGCTCCAGCGCCAGAGTGAAGCCGAGATTGGGAATGAAGGGGAAAGGATGCGCCGGATCGACGGCGAGCGGGGTCAGCACGGGGAAGATGCGGCTGAGGAAATAGTCTTCCAGCCATTCACGGTCGGCTTTGGAAACGTCGGCGGGCTCGACGATGACGATGCCGACTTCCTCGATCTCGCGACGCAGCTCGCGCCAGCGCCGCAGTTGCTCATTCGTCAGCAGCACCGCGCGCTCGTTGATCTTGGCGAGCTGCTCGGAAGGGCTCAGCCCGTCCTGCGAGACGGCGGTAAGGCCGGAGCGAATCTGGCTGCGCAGACCCGCGACGCGGACCATGAAGAATTCGTCGAGATTATTTGCGGAGATGGACAGGAAGCGCACCTGCTCGAGCAGCGGATGACTCTTGTTGGAGGCTTCTTCCAGAACGCGGCGGTTGAATTCCAGCCAGGACAGCTCGCGATTGATGAAGCGTCGCGGCGAGAGGGCGAGTTCTTCCGGGCGTTCCAGAATCTCGTCGGCCCTGTCCATCACCTCGATGGTCGCGGCCTCGATGGCCGTGGAGGCCCGCTCGCTCGTCTCTCGCATATTGGCTGTCATGCCGCTTTCCTGATCTTTTCTGTCTTATGCCACAATCGCGCCGCCGGCGGCAGGGCGAAAGCGCCGCATGGGGAAGGACTGCGCTCGTCGCCGCCTGCGCGCCTGAAGGCGCGCGGTCCGAGATGCGTCCCCCTGGACCGCGCGCCTTCAGGCGCGCTTCTTGGCGATCGACCGCTCACTCATCCCCATTGGCGGACGCTGCGAATGCCTCCATAACCTGAGCAGCAAGCGCGCGTGTGACAGGCCGGCGCTGGGCCAGCGCTTCGCGATCCAGCGCGGCGACGAAGGCGCGGGCCGAATCGAGCGAGCGTTCGAGACGAAGCGCGGCGTAGGCCAACGCTGGCGGCTCGACGAGAAGCTGGCGGTCGCGGAACAGCTTTTCCAGCACCGCGCGCATCAGATCGTCGTCCGGCGCGCCGATCTGCGCCATCGGCGCACGGCGCAGCCGCGACAGGAGATCCGGCAGCCGCACCTCGGCGGCCGTCGGCGCGCGCCGCGCCGCCATCAGCACGAAAACCCGGTGCTCCACGGCGAAATTCAGCAAATGAAAAAGCGCCGTCTCGTCGGTGATGCGGTCGATCTCGTCGATGGCGATCGCCTGCGGGGCGGCGGCGACGAGCGCCTCCAGAGAGGGCAGCGCCCCGCCTTGCGCGCGCAACGCCGAGGCGCGCTCGGCCCAAATCGCAAGGAGGTGGCTCTTGCCGCTGCCGGGAGGCCCGATGAGCGTCAGAATGCGATCCGGCCAATCGGGCCAGCGCTCGACCATGGCGAGCGCCGCCTCATTCGACGGCGCAGCAAGGAAGTCTTCGCGCCCGAGGCGCGGCGCGAGCGGAAGCTCCAGAGGCAGTTGCGCCGGTCCCCCGTCGCCCATGGGTCTTTACGCCCGGTCCTGCGCGTAGGCGGAATCGCGGTAGAGCGCGCTGGCGCGATAGCGGCGCGCGAGGAAGCGCATCAGCGCGCCGATCGCCGCCGCGGTCGGCACCGCGACGATAAGGCCCGTGAAGCCGAAGAGCGCGCCGAACGCCAGCAACGCGAACATGATCCACACCGGATGCAATCCGACCGAGGCGCCGACAAGCCGTGGCGACAACACATAGCCGTCCAGGACCAGGCCGATGGAAACGACGACAATGGCCTCCAGCGGCAGATCGATCTGCGGCCAGGCCTGCACGACGCCGATGATGATGGAGAAAACGAGCGCCGTCAGCGTGCCCACGTAAGGGACAAAGCTCAGAAAGCCCGCGATGACGCCGATCAGAAAGCCGAAATTCAGCCCGATCAGCGAGAGGCCCAGGGCGTACCAAAGGCCCAGAAAGACGCAGACGAGCGACTGCCCGCGCACGAAGCCCGCGAGCGCGCGGTCGATGTCGCGCGCCAGCATCCGCACATCCTCGCGATGCCGCGGCGGGACGAGATCGTCGATGATCTTCACCATATTGTCCCAGTCGAGCAGCATGTAGAAGGCGACGACCGGCGTGATGACCACGAGCGAAATCACGTTGATGAGCGCGTAGCCGCGCCACAGCAGCGATTTGAGAAAATCGGCGGCATAGGCGGCGCTCTGGCCGGCGAGATCGTTGAAATATTTCTCGACGTCGAGACTGACGCTCGTGCCTGCGAGCCCGTATTTCTCCAGGAACTCCTTCAGATATTCGTTGGAGAAACGTCCGCCCCAATCGGTGGCGAGGCCGTGCAGCGTTTGCAGATAGCCGGGCAGCGCCGCAAGCAAGCCGGTGAGCTGATGGGTGAAAATCGGCAGCAGCACCACAAGCGCCGTCACCACAAAGGCGATGAAGATTGCGAGCAGCAACAACGCGGCGCCCAGGCGCGAGCACCCCAGCCGCTGCAGGCGATCGGCGATCGGATCGAACAGATAGCCGAGCGCCGTGCCCGCCACGAAGGGCGCAAGCACGGGGCTCAGCACATAGAGAACGCCGGACAAGACGAGAAGCGTCGCCGCCCACAGGCCGAGCTGGCGTTCGAGGCTCAAGCCCGCCCATTTCACGGCGACAAGCTGCACGGGCTCCGTCGGTGGGGCCTCGACGGCGGTTGCCGCCGAGGACAAATTCCGGGGCGCGCGCGCGCCTTGCGCGCGAGGGGCCGCCGGCCGCGTCTGCTTCGCCATTCTCAAGGCCTCATATGCTGGACCCAGAGCCACAGATAGACGCTGGCGGAAGCAATGGTCAATGCAGCGACGCTCGCGATCAGCGCGTCTTCCAGCGCCCCTATCCGGACGCCAAAAGCTTGGCCCGCCAATATCACGGCGGCAAGCACGATTTGGACGGCGGTCGTTATTTTCGAGGAGAAATGCGGCTTGATCTTGAAGGGGCGAGCAAGAAACCAGGCCACGAGGACGCCGCCCAGAATCAGCGCGTCGCGCGAAACGATGAGAATGGCGAGCCACGCCGGCAGATTACCGCCAACCGCAAGCGACACATAGATGGAGATGATGAGCGTCTTGTCGGCCAGCGGATCGAGAACGGCGCCGAGATCGGACTGGAGATGGAAGGTCTTCGCCAGCCAGCCGTCGAGCGCGTCGGAGACGCCAGCGACCACGAAGAGCGCGAAGGCCATGCCCCATTTCTCGTCGATCACAAAGCCGATGATGGCCGGCGTGAGGACCAGCCTGCCAATGGTGATGAGATTGGGCAGGGACGCAAACCAACGAGAGGCCATGAGCCCTATGTGGCGCGTTACAGGGCTTTCACAATCCCCGGCGCTTGCCCGCCTGCATGACAAGCGCGGAGCCGCCGAGCGCAAGGGCGACCATGCCGAGAAGCAAAGTCGAAATGGCGTTGATCTGCGGCGAGACGCCGAGCCTGACCTGGGAGAAAATACGCATCGGCAGCGTCGTCGCGCCCGGCCCGGTTGCGAAGCTCGCGATCACGAGGTCATCAAGCGATAAGGTGAAGGCGAGCAGAAAGGCGCTCATCAAGGCCGGCGCGATTTGCGGGAGCGCGACCAGAGCAAAAGCCTGAAGCGGCGTCGCGCCGAGGTCCATCGCCGCCTCTTCCAATGCGAGGTCGCAGCTACGCAGCGCCGAGAGCAGCGCCACGGTCGTGAAGCACATGGTCAGCGTGACATGGCCGATGACCAGCGTCGCAAAGCCGCGTCCGATTCCGAGCGCCACGAAACACGACAGCAAGGCAAGCCCCAGCACCACCTCGGGCAGAACGAGCGGCGCATGCACCGCGCCAAAGAACAGCATGCGCGAGCGGAAGGCCCCGAAACGCGCGAGCGACACCGCCGCCAGCAGGCCGAGAAAGGTCGCAATGGCTGCGGAGAGGACGGCTGCGGCGAGGCTGATCTTCGTCGATTCGATGAGCGGCTCGTTTTCCAGCAGCGCCGCATACCATTTGGTCGAGAAGCCGCCCCAGACGGAGACGAGGCGCGAGGCGTTGAAGCTCATCGCCGCGAGAATGGCGATGGGCGCGTAGAGGAAGATGAAGCCGGCAGTCAGAACGGCGACGCGAAAGATGTTGCTCATCCGCGCCGCTCCTCTTCGCGCAACCGCGCGCGCTCCCACAAAAGCAAGGGCGCGAGAAGGATGCTCACCAGTGCGATTGCCGCTGCCGAGGCTGCGGGCCAATCGTGGTTGGCGAAGAAGTCGTTCCACAGCGTGCGGCCGATCATCAGCGTATCGGAGCCGCCGAGCAGCTCGGGGATGACGAATTCGCCGACCGCCGGAATGAAAACCAGCAAGGCGCCGGCGATCACGCCGTCACGCGAGAGCGGCAAAGTGATGCGCAGGAAGACCTGCCAAGGCGAAGCGCCGAGATCTTCCGCCGCCTCGCGCAGGCTCGCATCCTGACCTTCGAGCGCGGCGTAGATGGGGAGCAGCATGAAGGGCAGATAGGAATAGACGATGCCGACCACGACCGCGCCGGTGGTCGCGAACATTTCGAGCGGCGCGGGGATGAGCCCGAGCGCCATCAGCGCATTGTTGATGAGGCCCTCGTCGCGCAAGAGCGCGATCCAGGCGTAGACCCGGATGAGAAAGCTCGTCCAGAACGGCGCGGCCGCCATGCCGATGAGGAACGGGCGCCACTTGCGCGGGCTGCGCGCCATGGCGAGCGCGAAGGGATAGGCGACGAGCAGCGTCGCCAGCGTCGAGACGCCGGCGATGAGAAGCGACGAGACATAGGCGTCGAAATATAGGCTGTCGCCGACGAGCGCGCGATAATTGGCGAATGTGAGCGTCTGGATTTTTGCCCAGATGTCGCCGAGCGTATCGGACGGCAGAAAGCGCGGCTCATAGGGCGGGCGCGCCAGCACCGAGTTCGAGAGCGAGATTTTCGCAATGAGCAGCATCGGCGCAAGGAAGAAGGCGGCGATCCAGAGATAGGGAATCGCGAGCGTGACCCGCTGGCCGATGGAGAGGCGGCGCGATTTCACGAAGGCCGCCCGTACGTCTCGCCGTCATTGCGAGCGAAGCGAAGCAATCCAGAGCAGCGATGTGGCTCTAGATTGCTTCGTCGCTTACGCTCCTCGCAATGACGGCGCCCATTTTGGGGAGCGAGGCGCGTGTCATTCCCGACGCTCATGCCGCCTCCGCAAACAGAACGCCCGCCTCGGCCGCGATCGTCAGCCTCACCTCGTCGCCAATGGCGAAACGCCCGTCATAGGCGCCGACGCGCAGCACGGCGTCGGGCGCCACCCGGACGCGCAGCAGCGTATATTCGCCGCGAAAGACATAATCCTCGACGCGGCCGGCTATGCCCTGCCCTTCCCGCGAAATCTCGATGCGTTCCGGCCTGATCGAGAGCGTCGCGCGCGCGCCTTCGGAAAGCGCGCATTCGGCGCGCGGCAGCCGCGCGAAGGAGGTCACGAAGGCCGCGCCGCCGTCCCGCGCCACAACGCCCTCGATGAAATTGGTCTCGCCCACAAAGCCCGCGACGAAACGCGTCGCAGGCTTCTCGTAAATGTCGATTGGCGACGCGATCTGCTCCAGCCTGCCGGCGCGCATCACGGCGATGCGGTCGGCGATCGCCAGCGCCTCATCCTGGTCGTGCGTCACGATGACGAAGCTCGTCTGAGTTTTGCGCTGGATTTCCTTGAGCTGAAACTGCGTCTCCTCGCGCAGTTTGCGATCGAGCGCGCCGAGCGGCTCGTCGAGAAGCAGCAGCGCCGGACGCGGCGCGAGCGCGCGGGCGAGCGCGACGCGCTGGCGCTGGCCGCCCGAAAGCTCGTTGATCCGCCGCGCACCGAAGGGCGTGAGCTGCGTCATCTCCAAAAGCTCGCCGACCCGCGCGCGGATCGCCTCTTCACGCTCGCCCTTGCGACGCAGGCCAAAGGCGATGTTCTCGAAGACATCGAGATGCGGAAACAGCGCGTAGGATTGGAACATCATATTCACGGGCCGCCGATAGGGCGGCACGCCGGCAAGATTTTCGCCGCGCAGCGTCAGACGGCCGGCGTCGGGCGCCTCGAAGCCGGCGATGCAGCGCATCAGCGTGGTCTTGCCGCAGCCCGACGGGCCGAGCAGCGCGAAGAATTCGCCGGCGCCGACGTCGAGCGTGATTTCATCCAGCGCAACGACGGCCCCGTATCGCTTCGATACGCCCTCGACCGAGAGGAGCGGCGCGCTCACTTCGCGGGCTCCTCCTTGGCGAATTCAGCGCGCCAATGCCGCACAAGGCTGTCAGTGGCGGGAACATCCTCCAGCGAGACAAGACGCAGCCCGTCGACCGCGAGCGCCTCGATCTGCGCTTGCGTCAGCGGCCATGGCGGGCGCGCACTCTGCTGCCCTTCGTCGCGCGCGCGGGCGATCACAAGCAACTTGCCGCCCGGCGCGACAAAGGACGCGAGCGCCCGCGCGGCCTGCGGCAAGAGCGCCGCCGGCAGCGCCTGCAATGTGTAGAGCTCGTGGACGAGATCGAAAGCGCCGCGCCATTCAGCCGGCGCGTCAAAGAGATCTGCGGCTCGGTAGCGAACCGCGCTTTGCGGAAAGCGGCGCTGCGCCCATTCCACGGCGCGCGGCACGAGATCGAAAGCCGTGACCTTCGCCCCCGCTGCGGCGAGCGCCTCGGCATTGTCGCCGAGCCCGCAGCCGGCGTCGAGCGCGCGCAGCCCCTCGAGCGAACGCCGCTCCAGCCATTGCGTCAGCAAGGGATGCGGGATGAGATTGGCCCAGGGCACGCCCGCCGGATCGTCGGCGGCAAGCTCATAGACCGCCTCGAACCAACGCTTGCGCTGCGGATCGGCCTCGGCGCCGCCCTCGCGCATGTGGGGATCGATGGCGTCGAGCCGTTCTCTGGCGCGCGCGCGTCTGTCGCCGAATTCAGCGTCTCTCATGCTTTTGCCTTTGGTTCGCGCGCCTTCTCCACCCAGCGGCCGCTGTCGTCCTGTTGCTGATAGACGAGCGTTTGCCCGGCGTCGCGCAACTCTTTCCATTGGGCGCGCGCATTGGCGAGCTCGTCCGGGTTTTCGCCGTCGAAGAGCAGCACGGCGCGCTCGGTCGGTGCCGCGTCGCCCGTCAGAATCGGCGCGATATGCGCGCCTTCGACGAAGAAGCGCACGTCGGCGTTGTTGGGATTATCGTCGCCGCAGGTGAGGTAGATCGGCTGCGTCTCGGGCGAGGCGTCCCGCTTCGTCCCATGCGGCAAAAAACTCTCGGGCCGATAGGCCCAAAGCCGCTGATCCAGCGCATTCACCCGCGCGTCGCTCGTCGCCTGCACGACGACGCGCCAGCCGCGCGCCAGCGAGCGCTCCAGTAGGGTCGGCAGCGTGTCTTCGATCTTGCGGGTCTGGTGGTGGTAGAAGGAGATATCGACCATTGGCCCCTCGCGACCGGCGGCGGGACCTTTGATGGCCGTTTCGGCGGCCGCGCGCAAGAGCCGAGCGGATGGCCAGCCCCGCGCCAGACCGGCGCGCAATCTTCCTCCTCAGTTTTTCCTGAAGAGGGATTGATCGAGATGGCTTTCGAACGCCCCGCCGCGCCTGCAACGAACGTCCAGAACGCCGGTCTTCCGGCCGCGAGCCCGATCGATCCCGCCGCATGGGAGGCCGCGAACCTCAGGCGCCAGGGTCTCACCCTATGGGCGGCGGGCGCGCTCGTCGAAGCGACCGAACTCCTCGAAAGCGCGGCGCGTCTCGCGCCGGCCGATGCGCGCATTCTGAGCGACTTTGGCAGCCTGCTCTACGCGACCGGCCGGCCGGCGGAGGCCGTCCATTACCTCTCGACGTCTCTGAGGATCGACCCCGCCCATCCGCAAACCTGGTTGATGCTCGCCAACGCCGCTCACGCGCTCGGCGACATGAATGTCGCGGAACAGGCCTTTCTCGCCGCGCTCGACATTGCGCCGAATCTGCCGGGCGCCGTGACGGGCCTGGGGCTGCTCCATTTCGAGCTGCGTCGCTTCGAGAGCGCCGAACGCCTGCTCTCCGCCGTCGCATCGGACCAAGCCGCCACCGGGCCGGCGATCTATGCCTGTCTCGGCGAGGCGCAGCGCATGCTCGGGCAATTCTCGCAGGCGCGCGAGTCGTTCCAAAAAGCCGCCGCCGGATTTCCCCTAGAGGCCGGGATCCAGCGCAAATACGCGCGCGTTGCGCTCGTCGCCGCGGCGATCGACGAACCGGTCGACGCGGCGTTAAGAGTCTATGAAACGGCCGCAGGCGACCATGCGGAAGACGTCGAAACTGTCTTGCGCGACGCCTTTCAGATGCTCTGCGGCTTCGGTCACGAGCCCGGCGCCATCCGGCTGGCCGAGGCGCTGCTCGATCTCGCGCCGGAAGATCGCGTCATCCGCTATCATCTCGACGCGCTCCAGGGGACGGCCCATGCGCGCGCGCCCGACGCCTATCTGACCGCCTGCTTCGATAAATTCGCCCCCAATTTCGAGACGCAGCTCATCGACGTGCTGGGCTACAGTCTCCCCGCCACCTGCGAGAAGCTCCTGTCCGAAACCGGGCGGCGCTTCGGTAAAGTCTTGGACCTCGGCTGCGGGACCGGGCTTGCGGCGCCCTTCCTGGCGCGGCTCGGGGACGAACTCACCGGCGTCGACATCTCTGCCGGCATGCTGGAAAAAGCTGAGGAACGCGGTCTCTATCACCGGCTTGTCGAGAGCGAAGCCATCGCCTTTCTCGCGGCGGATGACGCGCGTTTCGACCTCGTCACGGCGCTCGACGTCCTCGTCTATTTCGGCGATTTGTCGGCCCTCTTCGAACAAACGGCGCAGCGTCTGACGCCGGGCGGTCTCTTCGTCGCGAGCTTCGAAACCGGCGAAGGCGCGGACTACCGCCTGCGCCCCTGCGGCCGGTTTGCGCATGCGCCGGATTATGTCGCCGCCGTCGCAGGAACGCGTTTCGAAACGCTCACCCGCGTCGCGACGACGCTAAGGCTGGAGGCCGGCGCCCCAGTGGCCGGCGAAGTCGTGGTCCTGAGACGCCTCTGAGCGATCACGCCCGCCCGGAGCCTGGGGTCCAGGAGGGCGGATCGCTAGCGGGGAAAGATTCGACGCCCGCTTCGTAAACCGTGTCCTCCTCCCCCTCGTAAATCAGAGCGACGTCGAGTTCACAGCGCATCTTGGCGCGGCGCGAGAGGCGCTCGATCGCCTCTTCCGCCGCCTGCTTTTCCTCCTGCGTGTTCACGGCGCCCTTCACCACGACCTCGTCGCCATGGACGTCGACGCGGATGCGCGACACATCGACCGCGTTCTCCCGCATCGCCTCCAATATCGCGGTCTTCACATCGTTCGGCAGCGCCGCCGTCATGTTCTCGACTCCAGACCGATGGCGCGCCGCAGCCAAGCCGCGGCGCGACGTGATTGCGCCGAAACGCTCACATATGAGCGGTGGTCACGCGGTCGGCTCCCTCCGACGGCAGCATGTAGCCGCCCCAGATCATCAGCGCCGAGATCGCGAGATGCAGCCAGTTGTCCGGCCCGTTGACGGCCATCCAGCTCAGCGCGTCGGTGGAGATGAAGCCGATGACTGTAATGATGCCGTAGACGATGCCGATGACGCGCAGCGCCATGCCGGAAGAGTTGTACGAGGGCGCCGCCAGCAGAATGCCGCCGCTCACCAGATGGACGACATTGTGGACGGTGTTGACGTCGAAAAGGCCGCGCCAGGACACGAGCGGATTGGGAAAGAATCCCAGAATGCCCACGATGAGGAAGATGCCGCCGATGATCTTGGCCAGCGTGTCGGCGTTCACGTTCTGGCCGGCAATGCTGCGTTGCATTTCATGTTCCTTTCGCTCTGCCGCATCCAACGGATGCGCCGATCGACCGGGAATGCGCGCATTCCCTCAGGGCCGATAGGTGGGACGGAGCCAAAGGTTTTCAAATAAAAATCATGTGCTTGGGCGCGGCCGGCCGGACCGCGGGCGCATTCCGAGCGAGCCTGAAGGCTCGCGGTCCGGTTCTTACCCCTCGTAATGATCCTTCACCAGCCGATCGAGCAGCCGCACGCCGAAGCCGGAACCCCAGCTCTGGTTCACGTCGCTCGAAGGCGAGCCCATGCCCGTGCCGGCGATGTCGAGATGCGCCCAGGGCGTCTTGCCGACGAAACGATGGAGGAACTGCGCCGCCGTGATGGAGCCGCCGTGACGCCCGCCGGTGTTTTTCATATCGGCGAATTTCGAGTCGATGAGCTTGTCGTAGTACGGACCCATCGGGAAGCGCCACAGCTTCTCCCCCGTCGCCGTGCCCGCCTTGGTAAGGCGCTCGGAGAGGTCGTCGTTGTTCGAGAACAGGCCTGCATATTCCTGGCCCAGCGCCACGAGAATTGCGCCGGTCAGCGTCGCCAGATCGACGACCGCGGCCGGCTTGTGCTTCTCGATCACATAAGTGAGCGCGTCGGCGAGCACCAGGCGGCCTTCCGCATCGGTATTGATGACCTCGATGGTCTGGCCGGACATGGATTTGACAATGTCGCCGGGCCGCTGCGCCTTGCCGTCGGGCATGTTCTCGACGAGGCCGAGCACGCCGACGACATTGGCCTTCGCCTTGCGCGCGGCGATGGCGTAGAGCGCGCCGGTGACGGCCGCCGCGCCGGCCATGTCGCCCTTCATATCCTCCATGGAGGCGGCGGGCTTGATCGAAATGCCGCCGGTGTCGAAGACGACGCCCTTGCCGACGAAGGCGACGGGCGCGGCGCCGGCCGCGCCGCCGTTCCAGCGCAGCACGACAAGGCGGCTCTCATTCTCGGAGCCCTGCCCGACGCCGAGCAGCGCCCGCATGCCGAGCTCCGCCATGGCCTTCTCGTCGAGGATTTCGACCTCGACGCCGAGCTTCATCAGCTCCGAGGCGCGGCGGGCGAATTCGGCCGGCGACAACACATTGGCGGGCTCATTGACCAGCGTGCGGGCCAGAACCACCGCCTCGGCGGTGTGCGTAGCCTCGAGCACATGCGCTTTCGCGCTCTCCGCGTCGGCGACGCCGAGCTGGATCTCGATCGGACCGTCCTTGTCCTCGTCTTTCTTCTTCGTCTTGTATTGATCGAATTTATAGGCGCGCAGCCAGCCGCCGAGCGCGAATTGCGCCGCCGCAGCGGCTGGCTCGGACGGCGCTTCCGGCAGGTCGAACAGGACCACGGCCGCCGCGCCCACAGCCAGCTTCCCAGCCGTCTGGCCGCCGAGCGACAGATAGTCCTCGAATTTGGCGGGCTTGTCGGAATCGTCCGAATTGCCGGCCCCCACGCCGATAACAAGGAGCCGGCTCGCCGCCACGCCGACAGGCGCGAGGATCTCCAGCGCCGAACCGGCCTTGCCCTTGAACTTCGTCGCGCCCGCAGCCCGCTCGATCTGCGCCTGCGCCTCCTTCAACAGCGCCTTGACGCGCTCCGACATCGCAAGCTCGTTTCCGGCGAAAACGACGAGGGTTCGCGGGCGGGCGGCGTCCTCGGGCGCGCGCAGAGCGGCCTCCGCCTCATCGAAGGAAAGGACCTCGAATTTCGCATTGAGAGACATTGCCGCCTCGCTGGAGGGTCGCGCGGCGCTAGAATTGGCCGCGCTGAAGAAAACATTGGTCGCGCAATATCGCGGCCAAGGGCCCCGGTCAAATAGCCTCGCCGGGTCGCGCCCCCAAATCGCCGCGATCGGGCCAGAAAATGCCGACGTTGCGCAAAAGCAACGCTCGAGAAATGAATTAGTCTGAACCTCGACCGTATCCGGAGCGGCGCTTGCCTGGACGCGCGGGAGCGTCTAGCGATCGTTAATGAGCGTTTAACGCTGCGTTTTGAGTCACTTGAGAAGGAGCGAACCGAGGCCGATGGCGACGATGACGCGATGCCGCGCCCCGGCCTATGCCTCGCTCCGCCGCGCCGGAGCGCGGTCATGATCGGCGTGACCATCACCCGCTATTTCGGCATGCGCTTCACGCGCGCCATCCTGGCGATTTTTTTCGCCATCTTCTGCCTTATGTTCGTCGTCGTCTTCGTCGAGACGCTGCGCCGCGCCAGCGACAATCCGGCGGCCGGCGCGGGAATGATCGCGCTGATGACGGTCATGAAGGTGCCGGCCGCGGCGGAGATGATTCTCCCCTTCGCCGTTCTCTTCGGCTCCATGGCGACCTTCGTCGACCTGACCCGCAAGCTTGAGCTGATCGTGGCGCGCGCCGCCGGCATGTCGGTCTGGCAATTCGTCGCCGCGCCGGCGCTCGCCGCGCTGCTCATCGGGATCGTCTCGGTGACGATCTACAACCCGCTCTCCGCCAAAATGAAACAGCGCTCGGATCAGATGGAGCTCGAGCTGTTCGGGCGGGAGGGGAGCGTTCGCGTCGATCGCGGCGTGTGGCTGCGTCAGCATGGCGTCGACGGCCTTGCCGTCATTCACGCAAATCTGACGGCCAACAGCGGCGTCGATCTCGAGGGCGTGAGCGTCAATATCTATTCTGCCGACGGCGGCTTCGTCGAGCGCGTGGAGGCCGGCAAGGCGCATCTCGAGCCGGGCGTGTGGGTGCTGCAAGGGGCGACGGTCAGCGCGCCCGGCGAACCCGCCCGCCAGGTCGATTCTTATATGCTCGCGACCGACATCACTCCCGAGCAAGCCGCCGCCGCCACGACGCCGGCGCAGGGCACGCCCTTTTGGGATCTGCCGGAAATGACGGCCCGCACGACCGAGGCTGGACTCGACGCGACAGAATATAAGCTGCAGTTCCAGACCCTTCTGGCGCGCCCCCTGCTTCTCGTCGCCATGGTCCTGGTCGCCGCGAGCTTTTCGTTAAGGTTCTTTCGGTTCGGCGGCGTGGCCAAGACGCTTTCCGGTGGCGTTGTGGCTGGCTTCGTGCTTTACATCGCCACTAAAATCTTCTCCGACCTCGGGGGCGCCGGGATGATCTCTCCACTCGTCGCCGCATGGTCGCCTGCACTCGTCGGGAGCATGTTGGGCACGCTTACTTTGCTCTATTCGGAGGACGGCTGATGTCTCGCCGCCTTCGCCGCCTCTCGGCTCTCCTCTCCAGCGTCGCCGCCTTAACGGGCGGCGCGGCGGTCTTTGCTTTGCCTGCCTCGGCCGCGCCGGAAGGCGCCGGCGCGCGCATGGTCGTCGAGGCCAAGGAGATGATTTATAACGAGAAAGCCAACACCGTCACGGCGCGTGGCCAGGTGCAGCTTCTCTATAAGGGCCGCCTGCTCGAGGCGGACCGCGTGGTCTATGACCGCAACACGTCACGGGTCTATGCGGAGGGCCACGCCAAGCTCACCGAGACCAATGGCACGATCGCCCGCGCAGAGCGCTTCGACCTGACCGACGACTTCAAGGCCGGCTTCATCGAGAGCCTCCAGGTCGACACGGCCGACGACACCCATTTCAGCGCGCCGCGCGCCGAACGCACGGATGGCGTCACGACCTTCGACATGGGCGCCTATACGGCCTGCGAGGCCTGCAAGGACGACCCGTCGAAGCCGCGCACCTGGCAATTGAAGGCCAAGCGGATCATCCACGACAACGCCGAGAAGACGATCTATTACGAGGACGCGACCTTCGAGTTCCTCGGAACGCCGATCGCCTATGTGCCCTTCTGGTCCTCCGCCGATCCGACGGTGAAGCGCAAGTCCGGCTTGCTGACGCCCGTCTTCACCTATCGCTCACAGCTCGGCGCGGGCGTCGGGGTTCCCTATTTCTGGGCGATTTCGCCCGACTCCGACCTCACCATCACGCCCACCATCTTCTCCCGCCAAGGGCCCTTCCTGACGGGCGAGTTCCGAAAGCGCTTCGAGAACGGCGGATTCTCGATCCGCGCCGAAGGCACGCATGTCGGCGATCCGAGCGCCTTCGCCATCGCTCCCTATGGCGCCCGCAATCGGGAATGGCGCGGCGCGCTCCAGACTCAGGGCGACTTCTGGCTCAACGATCGCTGGCGCGCCGGCTGGGACATAACGGCGCTCTCGGATCGCTATTTTCTGCAGGACTACAAGCAGTTCAACTATCTCCTGCAGAACTATTACTTCCGCGAATCGTCCTCGACGATCTATCTGAACGGCCAGGGTCCGCGCAGCTATTTCGACATGCGCGGCTATTACTTCCAGGGTCTCTCGCCCAGCGACGTGCAGGCCCAGCAGCCGCTCGTGCATCCGGTGATCGACTATAATCGTGTCTTCGACGTCGATCCGGCCAAGACCGCCGGCGTCGGCGGCCAGATCGAAATCGACGCCAATTTCACGAGCACCTCGGCGGACGTCGCCAATTACGAGTCGATCAACCCGCGCACGCTGGACAGGATCTACGGCCTTTACAACGTCTGTCAGTCCTACAATCGCGACGTCGTTCCACAGCGCAGCACGTGCCTGTTGCGCGGCATCGGCGGCGCCTACCAGCACGCCACGGTCATGGGCGACTGGAAACGCAAGGTCATCGACCCCGTCGGCGGGGTCTGGACGGCCTTCGCCTTCGCGCGTTTCACCGGCAGCTACCTCGATTACGACCGGCAGGGCCTCTACCCGATCTACAATAGTTCCTGGCAACCGATCCCCAACGCCAATCAGGGCCTGTTTCTGGACGGCCTGGATCAGCGCTTTCGCGGTCAGGCGACGCCGGGCTTCGGCGCCGAATGGCGCTATCCCATCCTCGCGCGCAGCCCCATCGGCAATTTTGTCGTCGAGCCCATCGCACAAATTGTCGCGCGCCCGAACCAGACGTCGATTCCCTCGCTCGTCAATATGGACGCGCAGAGCCTCGTCTTCGACGACTCGACCTTGTTCGAATGGAACAAATTCTCGGGCTACGACCGCTTCGAGACCGGCACGCGCCTGAACTACGGCGGGCAGGCCACTCTGACACTCGGCAATGGCGGCTTCGTCAACGCCATGGTCGGCCAGTCGACGCAGCTCGCCGGCGCCAATGGCTACGCCACCGCCGACGCCGCCAATGTCGGCCTGAACTCGGGACTCAACAGGCGCACGTCCGACATCGTCGGCCGTTTCGCCTTTGCGCCCGCCTCCTTCATGAGCTTTGTCGCGAAGGGTCGCTTCGACAAGGAAAGCCTGATCGCGAAGCGCATCGATCTGTTCGCGACATTCAACTTCGATCCGCTGTCCCTGCAGTTGCAATACGCCAATTACGCGTCCCAGCCGGCGATCGGCTTCGACGTCCGCCGGCAGGGTCTTTCGGCCACTGGCCGCTACGATATCACCAAGAATTATTTCCTGAACGGCACCGTCACTTTCGACATGAGCCGTTATCTCTACAATAATCTCACTCAAAACCCGTATCTGTACACCGCCTATACGGGCGCCAATCTCAACGGCACGGCGCCGCTCTTCTCGGTCGCGGCGCTGGGCGCGGGCGTCGGCTATCACGACGAATGCACGACGCTGTCGATCAATTACTCCCAAATCTATCAGCCGCAGGCGAACACCGGCCTGCCGGCGCGCAACCAGGCCGTCATGGTGTCCCTGCAGTTCCGCACGCTGGGCGAGGCGCGCTTCAATTACGGCCTCGGCTCGGTGCTCGTGAACGACGGCGTGCGCAACGCCACGTCGGGCAGCTCCTATTCGAGCGGCTACGGCGGAAGCTACATGCGCTGATCAAACGACGGCCTCGGCCCCCTGAATGACAGGGGCGAGGCCGTCTGTTAAAAGCGGCCTCACTCCAGAACACGCCCCGAATTGCGGAAGGCGCTTTATCGCCCCGCGCATGAAGGAGAAATCGATGCGCCTTTCCCCGTCCCTCGCTGCGTCCTGGCGCGTTCTTGCCGTCGCCGGCGCCCTTGCAGGGGTCATTTTCGCCGGCGCGACGCCGTCGCGGGCGGCCGACGCCTTTTCCGACCAGCAAAAGGCCGGCATCCAGAAAATCATCCACGACTATCTCGTTTCGAATCCGGAAGTGATCCGCGAGGCGATCGAGGCGCTCAAGAAACGCGAGGAAGCGGCGGAGCTGGCGTCGCGCGAGAAAGCCGTCGTGGAACACGGCGAGAAGATCGTCCATTCGGCAAATCAGGCCGTCGTCGGCAATCCGGACGGCGACGTCACGCTGGTCGAATTCTTCGACTACAACTGCGGCTACTGCAAGCAATCGCTCGCCTCGGTCGCGAAGCTCATCGAAACCGATCCGAAGCTGCGCGTCGTTCTCAAGGATTTCCCGATTCTTGGGGCGGACTCGGTCGATGTCGCGCATATCGCGACCGCCGCCCGCATGCAGCTCTCGCCCGCGAAATTCTGGGAATTCCACAAGAAGCTGCTCTCGACGCGCGGTCACATCGGCAAGCAGCAGGCCATCGCGGCGGCGAAGGAAGTCGGCGCGGATATCGACCGGCTCGAGAAAGACGCCGACAGCGCCGAGACGCAGGCCGCGCTGAAAGAAGTCGCCGCTCTCGCCGAACAGCTCAAATTCGACGGCACGCCGTCATGGGTCATCGGCAAGGAGGCCGTCGTGGGCGGCCTGCCCTTTGCGCAGCTCAAGGCGAAGGTCGACAACATACGCAAATGCGGCAAGGCGACCTGCTGAGGACGCGAGGACCGCGAGCCTTCAGGCTCGCATTGACCGGACCGCGCGCCTTCGGGCTCGCATTAAAGAGCGCCTGAAGGCGCGCGGTCCGGTGCGCCCTTTCCTGCCGGGCTTCCTTTGCGGGGCCAATGCGGCTAAGAGAGACGCGCTTCGCTCTTTGAAGAAAATCGATCGTTCGGGAAGGCAATGTCAGCCGTACACGTGCTCAACGGTCCAAATCTCAACCTTCTCGGCAAGCGCGAACCCGGGATCTACGGATCGGCGACCTTGGACGACATCCGCGCCCAGCTCGACGAACGCTGCAGCGCGAAGGGCGTCTCGCTCGTCTTCAAGCAATCGAATTTCGAGGGCGATCTCGTCACTTGGATTCAGGAGGCGGGCGCCGCGGGCGCGCCGGTCATCCTCAACGCCGGCGCCCTGACCCATACCTCGATCGCGCTTTACGACGCGATCAAAGGCGCGCAGGCGTCCGTCATCGAAGTCCATCTTTCCAATGTGCATGCGCGGGAGAGCTTCCGCCATCACTCCTATATTTCCCCGGCGGCGCGGGGAGTCATCGCGGGCTTCGGCCCGCTTTCATATTTGCTGGCCCTCGAGGCCATTCTCCAAAACATCTGAGAAAGACCTGGGAAAAACCATGGCGCGCAAAGCACAGCCCACCAAGACCACGCGCGGCCGCCGCTCCTCGGCCGCCGCCGCCCCCGTTCGCACGCCCGCCCCGACCCGTACGGCCGCGCCTCGCGCCGCCGTCGCGCCCGCGCCTTTGATCGACCCTGCGCTGCTGCGCACCATCGCAGAGCTCGTCGCGCAGAGCGATCTCACCGAGTTCGAGGTCGAGAAGGGCGATCTGCGCATTCGCGCCGCCCGCACGCCGGCCCCGCTCGCCGCGCCCGCGACCGTCACCATCGCCGCCCCGGCGCAGACGGCTTATGCGCCCGCGCCTGTCGCTGCGCCCGCCCCCATCGCAGCGCCAGCGCCCGCTGCGCCGCCGACCGAGGAATCCCTCGCCGAACATCCTGGCGCGGTCAAATCGCCGATGGTCGGCACAGCCTATCTGCGCCCCAACCCCGACGCCAAGCCCTTCATCGAGATCGGCTCGCGCGTTTCGGCCGGCGACAAGCTGCTGCTGATCGAAGCGATGAAGACCTTCAACGACATCGTCGCGCCGAAATCGGGCGTCGTCACCGCGATCATCGTCGAGGACGGCCAGCCGGTCGAATATGGCGAACCTCTCCTCGTGATCGAATAAGGCGCGCGGATGTTCGACAAAATCCTCATCGCCAATCGCGGCGAAATCGCGCTGCGCGTCTTGCGCGCGGCGAAGGAGCTCGGCGTCGCCACCGTGGCGGTGCATTCGACCGCCGACGCCGACGCCATGCATGTGAAGCTCGCCGACGAATCCGTCTGCATCGGCCCGCCGGCGGCGCGCGATTCCTATCTCAACATCCCGGCGCTGCTGTCGGCCTGCGAGATCACCGGCGCCGACGCCGTGCATCCGGGCTATGGCTTTCTCTCCGAGAACGCCCGCTTCGCCGAAATCCTCGAAGAGCACAACATCACCTTCATCGGCCCCAAGTCCGAACATATCCGGCTGATGGGCGACAAGATCGAGGCGAAGGCCACCGCCAAGCGCCTCGGCATTCCCTGCGTGCCGGGCTCGGATGGTCCCGTGCTCTCCGAGAAGGAGGCGCTGAAGGTCGCGCAGAAGATCGGCTTCCCCGTGCTGGTGAAAGCGGCTTCCGGCGGCGGCGGACGCGGCATGAAGGTCGCGCGCGACGCGCATGACCTCGGCGTCGCCATGGCGACGGCGCGCACGGAAGCCAAGGCCGCCTTTGGCGACGACACGGTCTACATCGAGAAATATCTCGAAAAGCCGCGCCATATCGAAATCCAGGTTTTCGGTGACGGCAAGGGCCAGGCCATTCATCTGGGCGAGCGCGACTGCTCTTTGCAGCGCCGTCACCAGAAGGTGTTCGAGGAAACCCCCTCCCCCGCGCTCAACGACACGCAGCGCCGCGAGATCGGCGAAGTCTGCGCCAAGGCCATGCGCGAATTGCAATATGCCGGCGCGGGCACGGTCGAGTTCCTTTACGAGAATGGCGAGTTCTATTTCATCGAGATGAACACGCGCATTCAGGTCGAGCACCCTGTCACCGAATCGATTACGGGAGTCGATCTTGTCTGCGAACAGATCAGGGTTGCGGCCGGCTCGCCGCTCTCGATGAAACAAGAAGACGTGCAGTTCTATGGCCATGCGATCGAGTGCCGCGTGAACGCCGAACATCCGTTGACCTTCCGCCCCTCGCCGGGCCGCATCGCCTACTACCATCCGCCGGGCGGCGTCGGCGTGCGGGTCGATTCGGCTGTTTATCAGGGCTATTCGATCCCGCCCAACTACGACTCGCTGATCGGCAAGCTGATCGTCCACGGCCGCAACCGCACAGAGGCGCTCATGCGCCTGCGCCGCTCGCTCGACGAATTCATCGTCGACGGCATCGACACGACGCTGCCGCTGTTCCGCACGTTGGTGCGCAACGCCGACGTGCAGAACGGGATCTACGACATCCATTGGCTCGAGCATTTCCTGGCGACAGGCGGGATCGAGCCGGAGGTTTGATTATCCTCATCGAGTTGCGGACGCCCGAGTAAGCGAAGGGAAGTCCGTCATTGCGAGCGGAGCGAAGCAATCCAGAGCGTCATCGCGGCTCTGGATTGCTTCGTCGCTGCGCTCCTCGCAATGACGGAGACCGCCGGAAGGACCGAACTCTCCCCCCACCCGCCGTCTCCGCATAAGTGGCGTCCGCGGCGACGGCCTGATAAAGTTTGCCGAATAGCGACCGCTGCATTTTTCCAGATAAGGCGCTATCCTTTTACCTATGTCGAAACCCGGCGCCTCCTACGCCATCACGCCGCAGCTTTTGCTGCGCGCCTATTCCATCGGTCTCTTTCCCATGGCGGAGAGCGCCGAGGACGACCAGCTCTTCTGGGTCGACCCCGAAAAGCGCGCGATCTTTCCGCTGGAGACCTTCGTCGTCTCGCGCTCGCTCGCCAAGACCGTGCGCTCGGATCGTTTCGAGGTCGTCGTCGACCGCGACTTCGACGCTGTGATCGAAGCTTGCGCCGCACCCGCGCCGGATCGCGAGAAGACCTGGATCAACGACGAAATCCGCCGCCTCTATCGCCAGCTTTTCGACATGGGCTTCGCCCATACGGTGGAATGCTGGCGCGACGGTCAGCTCGTCGGCGGTCTCTATGGCGTGGCGTTACGCGGCGCCTTTTTCGGCGAGAGCATGTTCCATCGTGAGCGCGACGCTTCCAAAGTGGCGCTTGCCCATCTCGTGGCGCGGCTGCGCGCCGGCGGCTTTCAATTGCTCGACACGCAATTCATGACCACGCATCTCGCCTCGCTGGGCGCGATCGAGATCTCGCGGGACTCCTATCATCGCGCGCTGGAAGAGGCGCTCTGCGTCGTGGCGAACTTCCACGTCTGGAAGCCGGAGGAGAAGGTCTCCGGCCAACAGGCGCTCGCCGCGCTCGAGGATTGATCAGAACGGCAGAAGCCCGCCCGGCTGCGGCTCCACAGGCGTCACGGCGGGCGACGACCGCCTCTTCTTTTTCTTCTGTGGCTGAGGCTGCGCCGGGGCTTCGGCCGCGCCGGCGTCGGGCGCGGGGGCGCCGTCCATGGCCGGCTGCGGCGGAACCGAATCAGACGGGCCGATCGGCGCGTTCTCCACCGGCGCCGGAGCCTTGGGCTCCACCTTGCGTGAGCGCTTCTTGCGGCCCGTTTCCGGTGCAGGCGCGGCGGCGCCGTCTACGGACGGCTCCTCGGCGGCGACCGGCGCAGGCGCGTTCTCCTTGCCGCCCTTACAATCGACGAGCCAGACGTCGTAGACTGGATGCTCCACGCCATGGAGGCCGGGGCTCGCCGCGAACATCCAGCCGGAGAAGATGCGCTTGGCCTCCTGCCGCGTCTCGGGCTTGGCGTCCGCGCGCGCGTCCTTCAACTCGGCCTTTGCCTGCCGCTCCAGCCGGCTCGCGACCTCATCGACCTCGACGAAGCTCGTCGTCTGCGGCGCTTCGGTCTGCGGCCGCGTATTGCAGACGCGCGGCGTCACATTCAGCGAACCGAATTGGACGGTCTCGTCGATCGCCACGTCGAAATTGATGATGCGGCCGGTCGTCTTGTCGAGACCGGCGAAGATGGCGGTGGGATGGCGGATGGGCTCGGCGGCGGCCACGCCAAAGAGCGCGGCCGTGAAGGCGCCGAGCGCCAAGCCGTAACGAAGGGATGAGATCATCATGTCACCGCGCCGCGCGCAGCGGCCAGAGGAAAACGCTGGACCGACATAAACAGGCAAGAAAGGCGTTTCCGTGGACGGAAGGGGAATCAGCCCTCCGGCCGCCAGGCGACATAGTCGCCGCCGCTCGGCGTGCGCTCGCCGGTCGAAAGCTGCGATCCCGGCGGACGGTAGGCGAGCGGCGTGCCGGTCAAATTCGGCTGATGCGGCAACTCCCACTCCTTGCGGGCGTAGTTTTCCTTGGTGGGCGGCGTATCGACCGTGTGATGCAGCCAGCCGTGCCAGCCCTGCGGAATCGCGGAGCCTTCGCAATAGCCGTTGAAGATCACCCAGCGGCGCTCGATGCCCAGCGCCTTGTCCTTCTTTCCGCCGCGGCGGCGGTAATAGACATTGCCGAACTCATCCGTCCCCACGCGTTCGCCATAGAGCGCGGTCCACAGGCTCGTGTTGAGGGTCGCGCGATCCCACCAGGTGAAGAAACGGGTGAAGATGGACATAATGCGTTCGGCCTCTTCTTTGCGGCGCGCCTTGCGCCGGCCAGTCGGCGTCATTGCGCTCCTTATGGCGTTGCGACGCGGCGGTGTCTAGGGGCGCCGGGCCAAGCTTATTCAGTGCACCCCATCGACGGCCAAGGTGCGCAGCTCACGCAGCACGGCGATAAGCCGCCGAACATCGCCTTCCTTGACGCCCCGCTCCAAATCGCCGTGCGCCAAGCTATTGCGAAGCCGGCCTGCCTCACGGAGGAAATCCGCTTCCGAGGGCGTGACATAGCCGCTGTTCGCGAGAGATTCGACCAGCCGCGCCGGCGTTTGCGGCTTCCGGTATTTATCGGGCGCCAGATACCTCGCCAACGCCTCGAAAATCCCCCAGCCCATTATCAAGGCCGCCGCCAGAGCGCCTGCCTGCGCCAAGCTCTCGAGCGATTCTATGGCGTCCTCGATCGCGTGGAGGGAGACCGGAGAAAGCTCTTCTGCTTCGCCCGGCCGCACGAAATAGACATTGAGCTCCCAGTCGCGCGCATCTCTGAAGAGCCGCCGCAAATCGCGCTCCTTGGCCTCACTTGACTGGCCTTCGACAATGACCTCGATTGCGATTTTTTTGTCCTGCCCTAGCGCGATTGCGTCGGGCACGTAGCTCCCCATGAACGGAGGCAGCAGTTGCCGGGGCGGTTCATAGACGACCGAATAACCCTCCGCCTCCAGCCGGGGCGCAAGCTGGTCGATAATGAGCCGTCTCGAATGCTCGGGCTCTCTCATGCCAGTTCCTCGAACGGATCATCGGAAAGCTTTACATAGAGAAGCGGCTTCGTCTGCGTGAGAGCTTTTTCCAGCGTGGAGCTCGGCGCGGCGAAACGGAATATGCCGTCAGGTTCGAATTTCTGCACGACGACCCGCTCAACTTGTCCATCGTCAAGGTAAACCTGCTGGCTCAGCGCGTCCAGGATCGGCTTGACGATATTGTCTATGTCGCCGTCCATGGCGCTGTCGGGGAAATAATAGAGCGTGACGGCGATCCGGTCGTCGCTCGCGAAGTAATCGGAGGGTAAGGCGAAGCGGCTTGCCGCCCGCACCCTGTCCTGCCAATCACGCTTAGAAGCCGCTCTTTTCGTCTGTAGGGAAACCGGCGCGCCTTCAACAATAAATTCCAAAGGGAAATGAATTTCCAAAGTTCACTCCATCGTCTTGACGAACGCCCCAAAAGCCCTCGGTCCGTCCCCCGTCTCGACCTTGCCCTCGACTTTCAGGGTTTTGGCGTCGATGGACCAGAGTTCGTTTGAAAACCAGCTCGTCACGTACACCCGCGAACCATCGCCGCCCGCGGCAATTCCTTCGGGATATTCGCCGACTTTCACGACGCCCAAAGGCGCGAATGTCGCCGCGTTGAAGACGCTCACGCTATCGGCGTGCTGGTTGGCGACAAAAATCCGCCCGCTCGCCAGCGCCGCCGTATAGGGCCGGCTTTGCGTCTTCAGCGTCCCGACGACCTTGCGGGCGGCGATGTCGATCACGCTGACATCGTCCGATTCGACATTGGCCGTATAGGCGCGGGCGCCTGCGGCGTCGATCGTCACGCCGAATGGATGCTTGCCGACCGCCAGCGTTGCGACGCGCGTGAAGCTTTCCGCGTCGATGAAGGAGACTGCGTTGTCGTCGCGATCTGCGACGATGATGGTCTTGCCGTCGGGCGTCACGGCGACCCCCGAAGCCATCGCCCCGACGCCGACAGCGCGCAGCTCGCCCTGCTCCGGGTCGATCTCGACGAGCCGGCGGCCATAGAGGTCGGCGACATAGACGCGCTTGCCATCCGGGGCGGCGGCGACGCCGAGCGGCCCGCCTGCGATCGCGATGCGTCGTTCGACCTTATGCGCTTTGGCGTCGATGATCGTGAGAAACTTGCCTTCCGGGCTCGTCACATAGGCGCGCGCGCCATCGCGGCTGACCGCAATCCCCGCCGGCTTGCCGCCGATGGGAAGGCGCGCGAGCGGCGTCATGGTTGCGACGTCGATAATATCGAGCACATCGGCCCCTTGTGATGTGATAAATGCTTCGTCGGCTTGGGCAGGGAAACAGACGAGCGCGAGCAAAATCGCAAAAGCTTTGGACCGCGCGCCTTCAGGCGCGCATTTGCAAAAGCGAGCCTGAAGGCTCGCGATCCGAGAAATCATCTCCCCTCCACCCGCGCCTTCAGAGCCGCGAGATTGGCGCGGTGCAGCGCCGTGACGGCGACGAGCGCTGTGTCGTCGTCGAGGCCCAGCGGCGGGTCGTTGAACGGATGGCCGCGATAGAAGCGGCCCTTCCATTCGGCGAGCGACTTGCCTTCGCCCGCGGGCTTCACCGTCACATGCGTCATGTAATTGATGGCCGGCAGGCGCTTCACATCGTCATGGTCGCGATGCCAGGCGATCGTCATACGCTCGGCCTCCCATCGCACGAGCGTTTCCTCCACCGCGCCGCCATCGGCCATAAGGAGCTTTCGCTTGGCCTTCTCCGGCTCATTGCCGCCGCTGGCCTCGACGCTTTTCACGCCGGGGAGCCAGTCATAATGGGCGAAATCGGCCACCACCGCCCAAACCTTTTCGGGCGGTGCGTCGATGACGATGGTCTCGACCGATTTGAGTGGGGCCGCGCCATGCGCGGCCCAGGAATTGGGCCCCGGCGTGGGGGGCTCGGCGCCGGCGACGGCCGCCGACGCCAGCGACGCAAACGCCGCCAGCGCGAGAAGCGCGGCGCGGCGGGACAGGTTGGACATTTTACAATCCTCCCGGCGCCCCTCTCGCGCTGGGTTACCGGTTACTTGCCTTCGGCCTTGGCCTTCAGCCCGGCGAGGCCGGCGGTGTAGACGCCCGTGACGGCCTTGATCGCCGCTTCGTCGGAGAGCTCCGGCGGCGGGTCGTTGTTCATGAAGCCGCGATAGAAGGCGCCCTTCCATTCGACTTCCGTCTTGCCGCCCGCGTCCTTGACGGTGATCGTCGAGGAATAGTTGTTCACCGGCAGAACCTTCACGTCGACATTGTCGATCTTATAGGCGATCGACTTGCCGGCCGCGTCGTATTTCGTGACCGACTCCTCGATCACGCCGCCGTCCTTGAGCGTCAGCTTGCGCTTGGCGCCGACGTCATTGCCGCCCGTGCCTTCGGTCTTGGCGACCGGGGGCAGCCAGCTCATGTCCTGGAAATTGCCGACGATGGCCCAGACCTTGTCGGCCGGCGCATTGATCTCGATCTTCTCGACCACTTTCTGGCGCGAAGGGCCATGCGCGAAGGCGGGGGCCGTCGCCAGCCCGGCGGAAACGAGCGAGAGGGCCGCAACGACGACAGCGCGGCGCGCAATCACAAAGGACATGGGAATTTCTCCTGGGGAACCTTCCTCCACCGCCAGCGCGGCGGCTGAGCACATAAGGGCGCCGCAAGCGGCGACGTCAAGGGCGGCGCAGCAAGACGCTGGCGCTCGGCGGGGGCATCCGTCCCGTTCCTGAGACAGCTACGGGTGAATTCGTCCTGCTCCTTGTCACACGCCTGTCTCACGCCCGCGCGATCAGCGCGGCGATGCCCTATATCCGCGCTTTCGCCTTCGCCGCCGCCATGGCGGCCGCCTTCGTCTTTCTCGTTCCGATCCAAACCATCGCGCGGCGGCGCGGCTGGGCGGTCCAGCACTCGATCCAAACCGGCTTCTGCCGGCTGATGTGCGGCGTGATCGGCATCAAGGTTGCGCCCGCGGGCGCCCTGCCCGCCTCGCGCCCACGCTTCGTGGTCTCGAACCATGTCTCCTGGACCGACATCATCGCGCTCGCGAGCCTTTATCCGCTGGTCTTTCTGGCCAAGAGCGAAGTGGCGGGCTGGCCGGTTCTCGGCTTTCTGGCGCGGCTGCAGGGCACGGTTTTCGTGCCGCGCGGCTCGCGCAAGGACATTCCGTTGGTCAACGCCGCGCTCTGCGGGGTGTTGCGGGAGAACCGCGATCTCGTCGTCTTTCCGGAAGGCACGTCGAGCGCGGGCGGCGACGTTCTGCCGTTCAAGCCGGCGCATTTCGACGCCATTCAGGGGTATGACGGCGCGGCGGCCGTTGCGCCGGCGGCCATCCTTTACACGGACGGGGCGCGGCCGGTCGATGTCGGCTGGTATGGCGACATGACCTTCCTGCCGCATCTGTGGAGCCTCATGAAACGCGGCGGCGTCCATTGCCGCATCGCCTTTGGCGAGGCTATCGCCTTCGAGGGCAAGGATCGCAAAGCGCTGGCGACGGAGGCAGAAGCGCAGGTGCGGGAAATGTTGCAGGAGATGCGAGGGTAAGGGCGCTAGTCTAATCTCCGGCCACCGCCGTCATTGCGAGGAGCGTAAGCGACGAAGCAATCCAGAGCCGAGTCGTGGCTCTGGATTGCTTCGTCGCTTACGCTCCTCGCAATGACGGGCGGCCGCTGGCCGAGAGGATTAAGCGGCGCGGCGCTCGACGCCGCTGAAATATTCGATGTAGCGCGCGCCGATCTCCGCGACCGGCATCACCACGAAGACATCCGTCGTGTTGAACTTCAAATCCACCACCGCGCCGTCGCCGAAGCGCGCGCCGAGGCGTAGATAGCCCTTGATGAGCGGCGAGAGCGCCTCGCGCGCCGCCTTGGCGTCGAGGCTGTCCTTCGGCGCCATGGCCATGGGCACATAAAGATCGGTCTTCGCCTTCACCCGCCACTCGCCCTGCGCGCCAGCGTAATGGGCGAGATAGCTCAGCGCCTGGGCGTGGGCGAGCGGGCTCACGCCCGGAAAGCTGGCGCAGCCGATCATCACGTCGATCTGATGGGCGCGGATGTAAGCCAGCAGGCCGCGCCAGAGCAGCTCGATCGTGCGCTTGCTGCGATGCGACTCCAGCACGCAAGAGCGCCCGAGCTCGAGAATCCGCTTGCCGGCGTGGCGCGCGAGCAAGGGCGCAATGTCATATTCACCGGCCGAGTAAAAGCCGCCGGCCTTCTGAGCCATATCGCCACGCAGCAGACGATAGGCGCCGACGATCTTCGGCTTCACCTTGCCCCGCTTATTCGTCCACGCATGGTCGATGACGATCAGATGGTCGCAATATTTGTCAAA
This sequence comes from Methylocystis sp. JR02, assembly GCF_030063565.1. Classification (NCBI taxonomy): domain Bacteria; kingdom Pseudomonadati; phylum Pseudomonadota; class Alphaproteobacteria; order Hyphomicrobiales; family Methylocystaceae; genus Methylocystis; species Methylocystis sp. JR02. The sequence continues at coordinate 1,378,029 of NZ_JASIRC010000001.1, forward strand.
CTTGTCGGCGTCGCGACGGGTAAAGGCGGTCTTGGCGTCCGGGATCGCGCCGCCTTCCTTGTAGAAGACGTCATACCGCAGGCGCTGCGCCTTGCGGATCTCGCCCTTGCGACACGCGAGCCGCGCCTCGAGCGAGCCCATGCGGCCAAGCGTTTCAACAATGGTCTTTTTCTGCGGCGACGGCGGCTGAAGATTTGTCAGAGCGGCGATCGTCCGCCCAATATCCGCGTGGCTGGTCCACATCCGCGATAATTCCCCCGCGATTACGGAAATTTTTTCATCACGATTCCACAAAGCTTTTGTGACGCGCCGACCGGTGACACAAGCCCCGCCAGGCTCTAGTTTCGCGCGCGAACTTCCGGAGGCAAAGCATGATTTTTGGGCGGCAGGCGCTTCTCCTGACGGCGTCGATCGCGCTCGCGGCGCCGGCCTGCGCGGAGGAGATCGTCCCGCTCGCGGGCTGCTACGAACGCGTCTACGACGCGGCCTGGCTCGCGGCCCATCGCGGGCAGATCGTGCGCAAGATCGCCCTCTCGGTCGCCAAGACGTCCGTCCCCGAGACGCCCGGCGAAAAGCAGCGCATCCGCGCCGACGCCATGCTCGCGATGTGGTCGGGCAAGACCGCCTTCAGCACGATCGGCGCCTGTTTTTGGGAGCGGACCGGCCTCGTCTGCAACGCCGCGCTCTCCGCGCAGGAAGCGGAGCGGTGCAAGAGCAAGGAAGACGGCGTGCGCGCCTGCCGGGTCTCGTTCAACGACTCGGGCTCTTTTGTTTTGGAGCAAAAGCCGGAAGGACTAATGCTGACGATCCGCGAGCGGTTGGAGCTTCCGGGCCCCGAGGCGCGCGGAAGCTACCTCTACCTCAGCCCCGCCAACGCCGAGAACCACGCTTTTCTGCTGAAGTCCGCGCCTGCGGAGCGTTGTAAATAGCCTGTAAGCTCAGTCGCTCCCGTCATTGCGAGGAGCAAAGCGACGAAGCAAACCAGAGCAGTCGTCCCGGCCCTGGATTGCTTCGCTTCGCTCGCAACGACGGGGTAAAGCCCGTTTTTGAGGCCTTGCCTCTGGATTTATCCCCAGAATTCACAAATTTCTCCACATGTTGTCTCCCTGTTAATATCTGCCACAATATCTTGACGACATCTTCAGACTCGCGCAGTGTGGAGACACAAGATCATGGCGCCACGGCAAGCGTTCCTCCCAACGTCTGGCTGTGTCCGGCTCCCGCCGGATGTCGTCATTAAGCTTGAGCGTAATCCTCGTATCCGGCGTTCCAACCTCGCGGGCCGATTCGACCGCGGGCGACGGCGCGCCTCTGAGTTCGTATTGGCGGACATTTACGTCGCGGGCCGGCGAACGGCTGCGCGCGAGCGCGGCCTCGCGCCTGAAGGAGATTGAAGGGCATGAAAATCGAGCGGCGTTACACCACGGCGGGCGAGTCTCCTTACGCGTCTATCGAGTTCCGCACGGCCAAGAGCGAGATCCGCAATCCCGACGGGTCCGTGGTGTTTTCGCTCGACGGCATCGAGGTCCCGGCCCAATGGAGCCAGGTCGCCTCGGACGTGCTCGCGCAGAAATATTTCCGCAAGGCGGGCGTTCCCGCGCGCTTGAAGAAGATCGAGGAGACCTCCATCCCCTCCTTCCTGTGGCGCTGCGTCGCCGACACGGAAGCCCTCGCCGCGCTCCCCAAGGATCAGCGCTACGTCTCCGAAATCTCCGCCAAGCAGGTCTTCGACCGGCTCGCGGGCGCCTGGGCCTATTGGGGCTGGAAGGGCGGCTATTTCGACGCCGAGGAAGACGCCCAGGCGTTCATGGACGAGCTGCGCTACATGCTCGCCATGCAGATGGCGGCGCCTAATTCGCCGCAATGGTTCAACACCGGCCTGCACTGGGCCTATGGCATCGACGGGCCGAGCCAGGGGCATTTCTACGTCGACTTCGCCAATGGCAAGATGGTGAAGTCGAAATCCGCCTATGAGCATCCGCAGCCGCACGCCTGCTTCATCCAGTCGATCGAGGACGATCTCGTCAACGACGGCGGCATCATGGATCTTTGGGTGCGCGAGGCGCGCCTGTTCAAATATGGCTCCGGCACGGGCACGAATTTCTCCAAGCTGCGCGGCGAGAAGGAAAAGCTTTCGGGCGGCGGCTCCTCCTCCGGCCTGATGTCCTTCCTCAAGATCGGCGACCGCGCGGCGGGCGCCATCAAGTCGGGCGGCACCACGCGCCGCGCGGCAAAGATGGTCGTCGTCGATGTCGACCATCCCGACATCGAGGCCTTCGTCGATTGGAAGGTGAAGGAGGAGGAGAAGGTCGCCTCGCTCGTCACCGGCTCCAAGATCGTCAAGAAGCATCTCAAAGCCATTCTGCGCGCCTGCGTGAATTGCGAAGGCTCGGGCGACGATTGCTTCAATCCGGAGAAGAACCCGGCGTTGAAGCGCGAGATCAAGCTCGCGCGCAAGAACGACGTGGCGGACAATTACATCAAGCGCGTCATCCAATTCGCCAAGCAGGGCTACAAGGATATTTCCTTCGACACCTATGACACGGATTGGGACAGCGAGGCCTATCTGACCGTCTCCGGCCAGAACTCCAACAACTCCGTGCGGGTGACGGATGAGTTCCTGCACGCGGTCGAGAACGACGGCGAGTGGTCACTCATCAAGCGCCTCGACGGCAAGGTGGCGAAGACGCTGCGCGCCCGCGATCTGTGGGAGAAGATCGGCTACGCCGCCTGGGCGTCGGCCGATCCGGGCATTCAGTTCCACACCACGATCAACGACTGGCACACCTGCCCGGCCGGCGGCGACATCCGCGCCTCCAATCCGTGCTCGGAATATATGTTCCTCGACGACACGGCCTGTAACCTCGCCTCGCTGAACCTGTTGCAGTTCCGCGATCCGACGACCAAGCGCATCGACGTCGAATCTTACGAGCACGCGGTGCGCCTGTGGACCGTGGTGCTCGAAATCTCTGTGCTGATGGCGCAGTTTCCGTCCAAGGAGATCGCGCAGCTTTCCTACGAATATCGCACGCTGGGCCTCGGCTTCGCCAATATCGGCGGCCTGCTGATGTCCTCCGGCGTCGCCTACGACAGCGAGGCCGGCCGCGCGATCACCGGCGCGCTTTCGGCGATCATGACCGGCGTCTGCTACGCCACCTCCGCCGAAATGGCGAAGGAGCGTGGCCCCTTCGTGCGCTTCATGGAAAACCGCGAGGCGATGCTGCGCGTCATCCGCAATCATCGCCGCGCCGCGTGTGGCGAGCGCGCGGGCTATGAGGGCCTCTCCGTCAATCCCGTGCCGCTCGACATCGCCGCCTGCGCCGACGCGCGGCTCGCCGAACATGCGGCGGCCGCCTGGGACAAGGCGCTCGCGCAGGGCGAACTCTATGGCTATCGCAATGCGCAAGTCAGCGTCGTCGCGCCCACGGGCACGATCGGCCTCGTGATGGATTGCGACACGACCGGCATCGAACCCGACTTCGCGCTGGTGAAATTCAAGAAGCTCGCCGGCGGCGGCTATCTCAAGATCGTCAACCGCGCCGTGCCGGAAGGCCTGCGCGCGCTCGGCTATCGCGAAAGCGAGATCGCCGAGATCGAGGCCTATGCCGTCGGCCACGCCTCGCTCGCCAATGCACCGGCGATCAACACGGCGTCGCTGCGCGCGCGCGGCTTCACCGACGAGAAGATCGCGGCGATCGACGCCGCCCTGCCGAGCGCCTTCGACATCAAATTCGTCTTCAACAAATGGACGCTCGGGCCCGACTTCCTCACCGGCGTGCTGAAGGTGACCCCTGAGCAGCTCGAGGACAAGAACTTCGATCTGCTGACGCATCTCGGCTTCTCTCGCCAAGAGATCGAAGCGGCGAATATTCACGCCTGCGGCGCCATGACATTGGAGGGCGCGCCCTTCCTGAAGGGCGAGCACTACGCCGTCTTCGATTGCGCCAATCCCTGCGGCCGCACGGGCAAGCGCTATCTTTCGGTCGACTCGCATATCCGCATGATGGCGGCGGCGCAGCCCTTCATCTCGGGCGCGATCTCCAAAACCATCAACATGCCGAATGACGCGACGATCGAGGATTGCGAGCAGGCTTATTTGCTCTCCTGGCGCCTCGGCCTCAAAGCCAATGCGCTGTATCGCGACGGCTCCAAGCTCTCGCAGCCCTTGTCGGCCCAGCTCATCCAGGGCGAGGACGAAGAAGACGACAAGGTCGAGGAGCTCATCGCGCAAAACATGCCGGCGCGCGCCGCCAATGTCGCCGAGCGCATCGTCGAGCGCGTCATTCACCAGTTGGTGCGCGAGCGCGAGAAGCTGCCCGATCGCCGCAAGGGCTATACGCAAAAGGCCGCGGTCGGCGGCCACAAGGTCTATCTGCGCACCGGCGAATATGCCGATGGGCGTCTGGGCGAAATCTTCATCGACATGCACAAGGAAGGCGCGGCCTTCCGCAGCTTGATGAATAACTTCGCCATCGCCATCTCGCTCGGCCTGCAATATGGCGTGCCGCTCGAAGAATATGTCGACGCCTTCACCTTCACCCGCTTCGAGCCCGCGGGCCCGGTGCAGGGCAATGACGCGATCAAGAACGCGACGTCGATCCTCGACTATGTGTTCCGCGAGCTTGCCGTGTCTTATCTCGGCCGCAGCGATCTCGCCCATGTCTCGCCCGACGACATCGGCCACGACGTGCTGGGCAAGGGCGAGCACGAAGGCAAGGCGACCGAGACGAGCGCCATCGTCTCGCGCGGCCTGTTGCGCTCCAAGACCGACAAGCTGATGGTGGTCCACGGCGGCGCCGTGGCGCTACGCGAAACGCCGGAAGTAACGCGCGAGGAAACCAGCGAGCCGCTCTCGCAGCTCGGCTGGACGGAGCCGACGAAATCGGTGCAAGGCATGGCGGAGAAACGCGCCGAAGCGCGGATGAAGGGCTATGTCGGCGAAGCCTGCCCGGAGTGCGCGAATTTTACACTGGTGCGCAATGGGACGTGCTTGAAGTGCGAGACGTGCGGAAGTACGACGGGGTGTAGCTGACCGCAGCTGAACGCGTGCGTGTGTGCGTGCGTAACCTCTCAACCGTCATGGCCGGCCTTGTGCCGGCCATCCACGCCGAGAGGCTGCACAAACGCTCCAAGGCCCGCACAGCGGCGCGGCGTGGATGCCCGCGACAAGCGCGGGCATGACGTTGGGTAGGCTCTTTTCAAAGGCTTCAAGAGCCCTCTCAGCCGTCATGGCCGGGCTCGTCCCGGCCATCCACGCCGAGAGGCTCCGCAAACGCAACAAGGCGCGCACAGGCGCGGCGTGGATGCCCGCGACAAGCGCGGGCATGACGGCCGAGAAGTTGCCGCTCACACACTCAGTTCGCCAAGTCTTCGTACAAATCACGCCACTCTGGGTTCATGTCCAGAATAAGCCGCACCTTCCAGGCGCGCGGCCAGTGTTTCATTGTCTTCTCGCGCTGAATAGCCGTGCGAATGTCCTCGAACGGCTCGTACCAAACCAGCCGCTTCAGGCCGTACCGCTTGGTAAAGCCATCGATGACGCCTTCTCGGTGCTCCCAACCCCGGCGCGCAAGATTGCTCGTCGCGCCCAGATAAAGCGTCCCGTTTGGTCGATTGGTCACGATGTAAACCCAGCCGCCGCGCATCTTGCGATGATATCGCCAAGGCTATGCCGCTCAAGCCCCGCGTGCTGTTTCATGGTCGGGGAGAAGCAGCGCGACAGCCCATTAACCGTCATGGCCGGGCTCAGTCCCGGCCATCCACGCCGAGGGGCTGCACAAACGCTCCAAGGCGCGCACAGCGGCGCGGCGTGGATGCCCGCGACAAGCGCGGGCATGACGCGGAGAGGTTTGAGGCTCACGTGGAAACGTGCATGCGCCCCTTTCGCACCCACCCCAAAATCCCCCGCCCGAACCTTGCCGCCGTGCCCCTTCCGCTCCCTTTAACAAAGCGAGAGCGCGGTTGGTTCAGGCGGCTTCGTCGCGCCGCGCTCGGGGAGCACCGGAATGGAAACGCAAAAAGCTCTTACGCCCGAGCAACGTGGCGAGCTGCGCGAGGTCGTCGGCGTGTTCGACAATCTCGACCAGATGCAATCGGCGATCGACGATCTCCTCGTCGATGGCTTCGACCAGGCGACGATCAGCGTTCTGGCGCCGCAGGCTGTCGTGCGCGAAGCGCTCGGCGACTCTAGCCTTTCGGCGGAAAAGCTCGGCGGCAGCGCGGCGGCGCCGCACGGCGCTTATATCGACCCGGAGGCCCGCAACGAGGCCAAGGCGGGCCTGATCGGCGCGCTCTTTTATATCGGCGCGGTCGGCGGCGCCGGCATGGCGCTGGCCGCAGGCGGAACGCTGGGCGCGGCGATCGCGGCGGCGCTGGCGCTCGGCGGGGGCGGCGGCATCATCGGCGCGACTCTCGCCCAGCTCCTGGGCTCAGCGGAGGCGACCTGGGTGAAGGCGCAGATGGCCCATGGCGGCATGCTGCTCTGGGCGCGCGCCTGGGACGAGGCGAAGGAGAAGATCGCCATCGACGTCATGCAGAAAAACGGCGGGCACGACGTTCATGCCCGCTCGGCCGCCGCCTGAAAAAAACCCTCCCCCGCGCATCGGCGAGGGAGGGATGTTTCATCACCAGAGCCAGCCTGGTCCCCAGCCGACGCTCAAGACCCCGGGCCCGCCCCAGCCGCCATAGCCCCAGGAGGGATAGCCCCCGGAGGGATAACCCCAGGTGCTGCAGACATTCACCCAGCGGCGCCGCCAACCCCAGTAAGTGCGAATGACTCGGGGCCGCCAGCAGCTTCCATAATCGTCCCAATAGGGCCAGCCATAGCCGCCCCACCCCCAACCGGCGCCAAGGAGGCCTGCGCCATACAGCGGCCAGCCGCCCGCATAATAACCCCGGTGGCGCCACCAAGGCCGCCGCCAGCCCCAGCCTCCCCAGCCAAGCGCCGCGCGACGGTAGCCGAAGCCACCCCATGGGCGCGCCCAATGCCCGCCCCAGGCGAGGTTACGCCCGCCCCAGCCGAGGTGGCGCCCGCCCCACATGCCGTATGGGCGCCCGGCCCAACCGCCGCCGAACGCGCCCCAGCGGTGACCGCCGCCGAAAACGCCCGCGACAGGGGCCCCGCCAAGGCGTCCCGGTCCGAACATCGCGCCGCCGCCCCCAAATCCGCCGAAGGGGCGCGCCATTCCGCCGCCCGCGAATCCGCCGTGGCCAAATCCGCCCCCGCCGAGCCCTCCAACCGGTCCGTGAGCAAATGCCCCGCCGCCCATGCCTGCGCCGAGGCCGCCGCCCCCAAATCCGCCGAAGGGGCGCGCCATTCCGCCGCCCGCGAATCCGCCGTGGCCAAATCCGCCCCCGCCGAGCCCTCCAACCGGTCCGTGAGCAAATGCCCCGCCGCCCATGCCTGCGCCGAGGCCGCCGCCCCCGAGCCCGCCGCCGCCAAGGCCGCCGCCGCCGAGGCCGCCGACCCCGCCATGGGCGAAGCCGCCGCCGGCCGGCGCGCCGCCGCCGCCGCCGCCTACGCGCATTTGTGCGTCGGCCGCTCCGGTCTGCGCGAACAGAGCGGCCGCCAACGCCGCGCCTGCCAGAGCGGCGTAGAATTTCCGGGTAACCATCTCCGCCTCCTTGCCGAAAGGCGGCGCGCGGCGAAAAAAGCGTGGGCGCGCGTCTTCTGCCGCAACGCCGCCAGAAGCCGCTAGATGCGGCCGCCAATAGGCAAATCAAGCAACACGCGCCTGCCCTGCCGCCAGGCTAGCGCCCGGATGATTTTTTCGCCGTGTTGCTATTATGCAACGACGCATGCTCCGCAATATCTGATATGGATCGTATAACCGACTATTTTATTTCTATTATGAGAGACTGTCCGCGCGTTGTTTGCGCCGCACAATTTATAGTGAATCACCACACTTCTAGACGTTCCTATCTCTAGTGCGTCTTGTTCCTACCTTTATTTTGCCTAAACGCCTCTCTACTGACAGCAGCCACGCTGGCGCGATGATCGCCGGCGCAAACCGCCGCGAGCACGCATGTGCGAGGAGGAGACTGCTATTGAGGAAAATATTGATTGGAGCCGTCGCGCTGGTTGCGTTTCCCGGCGGCGCCCAAGCAGATTGGGTCGGTAAGGCTTCCTATTACAAACTCGGCGGACGCACCGCGAGTGGCGGTCATGTCGGCGCCTATACGGCGGCCCACCGCACATTGCCCTTTGGATCGAGGGTGCGGGTCACCAATCTGGTGAACAATCGATCCGTCGTCGTCACCATCAACGACCGCGGACCCTTTAGAGGCGGCCGCGTGATCGACGTCTCCGCGACGGCCGCAGACGCGCTGGGGTTCCGCTCGGCCGGCGTCGCCCATGTGAAGGTCGAACCCGTTTCGGCCATCGCCGAGGCCGATTAGACTAGAAGCTCGGCGAAACGGCCGACCTGTTCCAGCGTCGGCGCGACGCTGACAAGCGCGTCGTCGCGCCCCGCAAGACGCGCGCGCACGCTGGCGTGCGGCCAGTCCGCCGGCGCTGGGGCAAGCCCCGCCCGCGCGGGATTGTCAAGCACCATCCCAACTTCATCCGAAGCTCAAGCGCAGGATGGATACGGTTTCAGATTTGTAAGATCGTGTATCAAGGGAATTATTGAGAACTACTGGTCCCCAGGAGGCCTTATTCGGAACACATCTTTCGTTGCCACCCTTGGATCTAGTCGCATCGCTTCGGTGTGGTCTGCAATGGCATTGTGAACCTCGCCCTTTGCCGAATATGTTTTGCTGCGAGCCTCAAAAACCATCGCTTCAAGAAATGGGCGCATTCTGTGTCTGAGCGCGGCGGTGAAGTCGCCTATCGCTCGGTCGAGTTGGGCGTCGGCGAAATAAACAATACCCCTTTCATATAGATTATAACCAAGCAAGAAGTGTAAAGCCTCTCGTGGGTTTTGGTAGCTACCGTCTTTAGCTTCTTCGGGGGCTACCCTAATAGCCTCGCTGAAATCGGCAATGGCGCGGGCGTAGTCGCCCTTCCACTTGTAGACGTTACCTCGAGCCGAATATAGAGGCCCGTTTGCTGGATTGATCCGGATCGCCTCCGTAACGTCCGCGATGGCGCGGTCATAGTGACTTCGGGAGTAGGCTAATCCGCGGTGGAAATAAGCGCTCTCAAGATCGTCCCCCTTCCTAATCAGACGCGTGCATGCGTCGATTATTTGATTCTTGTCCTTTCCCTCTTTGCATTCAACCGGATCGCGATCGGCAGCGAGTGTTGTCGGCGTCAGCCATGCCCAAAGAAGGATCGATGTAATAGAAGATCTAAAGCACATGGCTGTCTCTCCCGCCCGGTAGCCCATTTAAGAATACGGTCACCTCAGTCCTGCCAAAGGGTAGGCGATGCTTTGGCATAGAAATCAAGCCGCCAAAATGAATCCAGCAGACCATATCGCTTTGCTCTCCAACTGTAATTACCCAGCCCTGTTTCGGCGCGCATTGAAATGGACCCGCATAGCCGGAGCGCTCGGGCCGGTTTCTTAGAGCCCGACCGAAAATTGGTTGATCGGCCTCGTGGCCTTTGATTCCGCGGAATTACGGTGACAGGAATTACGAATATCGGTGACAGTACATCAATTACGAGATTGCGCGGTCTTCGCCTTCCCTGTTTTCGACCCGCGTCCAGCTAATCCCTCAATAACGCCACCAAACCGCGCCGATCAAACCGCGCTCCGCCGGGGAATTCACGCCGCCGAGCGCGCTGACGGCTCCCAGTTGCAGGGAGAACGCGGAGGTAAGGTCATAGACCGCGCTCAACTGGAATTTCTGCGCCGCGACGAGGGTCGCTATTCCCCCGCGCGGCGCGAGCGCCGAGAAGCTTTGCGCCATCACCATGAGGCGGTCGGTCGGCCGAAGCCCCGCGGTGAGATCCAGGCGGATTTCATCGCCATTCTGGCCGCGCGTCCGATAGCCGATCTGCGCATCGAGAAAGCCCGTGAAGCCGAACAGGCTCACAGAGCGCCCCATCAGGAGGCGCGCGTCGAATTGCGTCGAACCGCGCATATCGAGGAAGCAACGCGCCGCGCTCGACGCCGCGCGCAGACTCGTTTCGGCCGAAACCACATGGTCGGCGTCAGCGTAAAGCTGCAGGCGCACGCCCGCGGCGCCGAGGCCGAGCCCCTGAAATTTTATGCCCTTTTCCGCCGGCAGAATGAGCGGCAAGCCGCCCTTCGCTTGCGCGATCAGCGCTTCGAGTTGCGTGAGCCGCGCCGACTCGCCGCCGCCGTGAAAGCTCATCGCGCTTCCCTCGGCGACGAAGGTCAGCCAATCGGTCACGCCATGTTCGAGGTAGAAGCGGTCTTCGAATTTTCGATAGGAGGGCGTTTGCGCCAGCCGGCCGCTGGCGTCGAAGGCGCCTCGCGCGTCGGCGAAGGCGGTTGTGAGGATAAGCTGCCCGTGACCTTCCGGGTAAAGCCAAGCGCCCGCCCGTGCGGTAGCAGGGCTAAGTAGATAAATAAAAATAAAAAATAACGCCGACGCACGCATGAGAGCACGCCAATACAGGCGCCCAAACGACGCCTGTTGACATTGACGCTACAGTAAACGCTGCGCGCGTGACAATTGGAATTTAAACGGGCTGGGCCGTTCTACTTATACCCCTCGATTGTTCTCTTTCGTAAACGCTTTGCCTTTGTAGAAGACCTCTTCCAACTGCAGCCCGCCCTTGCGATCGAAGGCGTCGGCGCGCAGGCGCAGCTCGCCATTCTCGAATTCCACGCCGAGCATGGCGTAGGCGGCGGAAATCATGCGCGCCGCCGCTCCCGTGTACCAGCTCCATCCGCCGCGGCCCGCATATCCCTCGCCCTCATAGACGTCGGCCGGCTGCTGATGCGGCGGCAAGCCGTAAATATCCGCCTCCGCCGGCGTGCGCAGCTTGGAGATCGGCGAGATGGCGATCCAGCTCTCGAACGCCAGGGCGAAGAGTTCCTGCGCGGCTTTCTCGTCGCCGGCGGTTTTCGCCTCTCCGCCGAGCTTGGCCAGCGCGTCGACGAACCACGAGACGCCATGCGAATATTGCCCACCATTCTCGCGCACGCCCGGCGGATATTCGGCGCTGCGGCCGGGATGGGGGTCGGAATGTTCGTCGAAGGGCGGCGTGACGAGCAGGATGCGGTTCGAGCGGCCGAGTACGGCGAGCGCCTTCTCGATCGCCTCGCGGCCGCGCGCCGCATCCACGGCATGGGTGAGCGTCGGCCAATGGGCGGTCATGGCGCTCATCGGAGAAAGCTCGCGGCCGTCGTCGGCGAAGTCGCGCACATAGCGATCGCCGCGCCAGCATTCCGCCAAGGCTGCGCGCAGCTTCTCGGCGCGCGCGAGATAGCGCGCCGCGCGGGCGCCGTCGCCCTTCGCCTCGAATAACGGCGCGATATCGACCAAGATGCCATGCAGGAAGAAGCCGAGCCACACGCTCTCGCCGCGCCCCTGCGCGCCGACGAGATGCATGCCGTCGTCCCAATCGCCCGAGCCGACGAGCGGCAGGCCATGGGCGCCGAAACGGTCGAGCGTGTAGTCGATGGCGCGGGCGCAATGGCCCAGCAGCGTGTCCTTGTCGCGCGAGTTGAGCGGGACGGTCGCTTCGCCCTCCTGATCCATCGGCACCGGATTGGCTTCGAGGAAGCTCTCCACCGCGTCGAGGATCGCCGCATCGCCCGTGCCCTTCACATAGCGGATCATGACATAGGGCAGCCAAAGATGCGGATCGGAGGAATGGGTGCGGTCGGCGAGGCCCGTTCCGCCATTGGGGGCGCGATGCCACCATTTGCAGGCGTCGCCTTCGAGATACTGATGCCTGGCGTGCAGCAAGATCTGCGCGCGGGCGCGCTCGGGCGCGAGATGCACGAGCGGAATCACGTCCTGGAGCTGATCGCGATAGCCCGTTGCGCCGGAACGTTGCGCCGGTCCGGTGCGGCCCCACAGGCGCGAGGCCAAAAGCTGATAGGGCAGCCAGTCGTTGACGAGACGATCGACGTCCGGGCGGTTGGTCTTGATGCGCAGCACCGAGAGCTGTGCGTTCCAGGCCGCGTCGCTCGCCGCGAGCTGCGCCTGCGCGTAAACCGGATCGTGGGCGAGAGAGGCGAGACGCTTCGCCTCGTCCAGCGTGGTCGTCTGGCCGAGCGCGACGACGACGGTCGCCTCCCCGCCCGCCGCCACGTCGATCGAGCCGGAGAAAGCCGCCACCTTGCGCTCATGCTCGGGCGCGCCGGCGTCGGGATGGCCGTGCTCGACCATGTAGGGAAGATAGGGATTGCGGCTCTCGTGGCCGAGGAAGCGGCGGCGTGACGTCTCGGCGAATTCCGCCGGGATCGAGGTCGTGACGAAGGCCCAGCCCTTGACGAAATTATTCTGAGGATTGCGGAAGTAGATCGAGCGCACGTCGTCGTCGATGACGGATTCCACGACCCCGAGGCTCTCGTTGGGAATCTCGGCGAGAATGACCTCCATCGCCGGCACGATCTGCAGCAGCCGCTCGTGATCCGCCTTGTTGCGGATTTTGAGCAGGCGGAATTCGATCGGCTCCGTAGGGCTGACGAAGACCGTCATCTCCAGCTCGAGATTGTCGCGCTCGGAGCGGAAAACCGCCGAGCCCGGCGCGAATGTCACCTCATAGCGCGCGTCGCGCTGGCGTAGCGGCACGAAGGTCGGGCTGTGCGGGTCCGTCCGGGCGAGATCATAGACATAGATCGTCTGTCCGGGCGGCGCCGCGCGGCCTTCGCCCATGCGGAAGGGCGTGAAGCTGTTGAGCCGCGAGTTGCTGGAGAAGGAGAAGATGTCGCCGTCGTTCGTCAGCACGCAGCCCTGGCCCACGGCGTTGGCGATGACATGGGCGAAGGGACGCGGCGTGCCGGGCGCAAGCGTGAGGCTGCGGCCGTCTTCCGAGAAGGCGTAGCGATGCTGCGCCGGCGTCGGCGGCATGACGAGCGCGCGGCGGCGCGTCAGCGCCTTATCCAGAACGTCGGGCGCAATCGGCGCAAGGCCGAGGTGGCGCGTGACCGAGGCCGTCGCGCGGCCCATGTCCTTCGCCCAGCCGTCGACGACGATAAGCTCGGCCGTGCCGGCAGGCGCGATGTCGATCTCGACGCGCAGGCTCGCGCAGGGCTCGAAACCATAGAGAAGCCCTTCGTCCTCGGGGCTGCGCGGCGCTTCCCCCAGGCCATTGAGGCTGTCCGGCGCGTTGGTGGGGCCCATGCCGTAAAAGCGCGATTTGACGTCCTCATAGCCGAGGATCGTCATCTTCGTGTCCGGACCGGCGGCGATGGCGTGGAAGCCGATCTCAGGCGAGAGACGGCGGTCGGCCTGACGCCGCGCGCCGCCCTTCAGCAGGCGGTTCTGCGCGAAAATGGCGTTCAGCGACTGCACGTACCACGTGCCGACATGGATGGCGTTATAGGCCGCGTCGCGCAGCTCGACCGCGGTCTCGTTCAGCACCCATTCGCGTAGCGAGGCGAGCGTGAGCTTGCGGGGCCGCTGCTCGAGATTGACGACCTTGATATGCTGGATCTCCACCGCCTCGTCGGGGGCGAGCGAGACGCGCGCCTCGACGGCGAAGCCATTCTGCTCGGCGATGAAGAAGAGGCAGTTTTCGCCCGCGTCGGTCAGTTGCGCGCAGGCGCCCGGGCAGCGCGTCGGCGCCTCGCCCACCGACCAGAGTTCGCCGCCGTCCTCGCGCAGGAACAGGAACCGCCCGCGCGGATGGGCGTGATCGTCGGGGCGCCGGGTGAGATCGATCGCCGGGCCGCCGCGCGCGACGCCCTCGATGCGGATCGCGCCCTGCCCGTCCTGGAACCATTCGCTGGTCATCAGGCCGTTGGTGAGCTTCAAGGGCCGCGAGCCGGGCGCGCCGCCGGCGCCGGTGATCCCCTCGAGCGGTATCTTCTGCGCCTGCGCCAGCCGCCCGAGCAGGAAGAGCACCAGCCCCAGAGCAATGAAGCCCGCATAGGCGAGATAGCCGCCCACGAGATAGGTGTAGGACGGCGGACGCGAGCCGGCCATCTGCTCGGCGGCGCTCCAGGCTTTGTCCCATTCGGCGCCGCGCGGAATGTAGAACGGCAACAACAGCGGCGCCCAGGTGCCAAAGCGCCGGATGCCTTCGGGAATGGCGCGGCTCACCTGCTGCTTGCCGACGAAACGCGCCGCCCGCTCGTCCAAAGCGTCGCCGCCGACGAAGGAGAGGTTCACGAGCGTCGCGACGCGCAGGCCCATGTGATCGAACCAGATCAGCACGCGGATGACGTCATAGGCGAGGAGCGCCGTGAAAATGTCGAGGCTCCAGGAGCGGAACTCATTGTCCGGCAGGACGTAGCTCATCCAGGTCGCGACGCCGGTGCGGACAAGGCCGTCCTGATTGTACCAGGTCGGATCGGGCGTGGCCTTCAGGAAGGAGTAGATGACCGGCGCCATCCATAGGCCCCAGCGCAGCACGCGCACGGCGTTCTCGACCAGCATGTCGAGACCTTCCCAGCTCGCGAGCTGCTTGAGCGGCTGGAGGCTGCGCCTCACCAGCGCGGTCAGGAAGAAGAGATTGATCGAGAAGAGCGGAGCCGCGAAAACCCACTGAATGACGCCGGAAAGCGACTCGTCGTAGAGAAGCCGCACGCCGCCGTCGACGACGCCGAGATTGGTCGCGCCCCATTTCGAGAACAGCGGCCGGACAATATAGGCGTTCAGCGGCCGCCCATCGGCGGCGTAGTCGAGCGAAACATAATCGAAGAACTTCCGCACGACCGTGCCGAGCTGGTCCGCGTCGAAATACCAGGCAATGGCGCCCGCGACCGATGCGCCGAGCAGCGCGGCCAGCATATAGACGCGCCAGCTTCTGAAATGCTGGCGGCGATCGCGCATGAGCGCGGCGAGGTCGAACGCCAGGTCGACGCCGGCATAAATAAGAACGCCGGCGGCGGCGCCGAAGAGGAACCGGTTGCTTCCGCTCTGCGAGGGGAGATCGATCATCAGTCCGATCGCCACGGCTGCGCCCGCGACGGCCCCTCGCGCGAAATTCGCCCGACGCCGATAGGCCTCTTGCAGGCGCCCGAAAAAGGGCGGCGTCGAATCCGTGCTCTCCACGATCGTGCGCGCGAGCGGATAAAGCGCCGCGCCGATGATGGCGCCGCCGAAGGGGCCGGAATAGGCGATGGCGGCCGCCGCCGGCGGGAAAGAGACGACGAGCCCGGCGATCAACAGCAAGCCCATGAAGGTGAAACCGTAGACCGCGCCCTTCTCCGCTCCGGTCTTCCAATCCTGATAGACGACGACGGAGAGCGACGGCGTCGCCCGCAGCAGGCCGGCGATCGCCTGGGTGACGAGATAGGTCTCGCCCCAGAGACCGGCCTGCGCCAGCCCCTCGGCGACGGCCGCTGCAATGGCGGCGATCGGGGCCGGCACATAAGGGGTGACGAATTGGGAAACCGCCGTCGCCATGAAGGGCGTCAGCGACGCGATGAAGGCGGAAGCGAAGAGAATGCCATGCGGGCGCCATTGCCGCGGCAGGAAACGGCCCAGCGCCAGCGGCACGCCGATGACAACGGCCTCGTTGAGGAGAAATAGCGCCAGGGTCCGCGCCGCGATTTTCGCCACCGGCTCAGGAACGTCGAGGCCCAGGAACAAAGCCGCGCCGATTTGCGTCATGGGCGGCGCGCCAAAGGCGATGAACAGGCTGAACAGGAAGGGCAGAAGAAACAGCGCGCCGCGCAGCCGCATGCGCGAGCGCGCCGTCAGCGCAACCGCGCCGCCAATGTAAGCGACCGTCGCGACGCCGGCGCCCACAGGCGAGAAGCGGAAGAGCTGCTCCAGCGTCTCGGGCGCCCGCCAAAGCACGCCGGAACGGTCGCAGAGCGCCGCGAAAACGCCCACGGCGATGAAATCGATCGCGAAATTGGCCGCCTGACGGTTCGTGTCGCTCGCCGGGCGCAGGAGATAGAGAGCAGCGGCGGCAAAAAAGCCGGCGATCAGCAGATGCGTCGGCCCGCCGGAAGCCTCCAGCGCCGCAACGGCGGCGAAGACGAGTCCGAAAAGAACCCGCTCGACCAGAGCCACGCCAGTTTCCGATTCGCCATGGGCGTTCGCCATGGGGGTCCTCCGCGCGTATTTCGCCGCGTTTGCTGGTTAATTGCCGGAATCACCGGCAGCCTGACGATTCCCTAGCCGGAGCATGGGGGAAAAGTCGACTCCCCGCCTCAGCTACGCCCTTGCGGCGCTTCGCAACTCCCGCCCAAGCCGCTATAGTAAAAGAACTCTTAAGTTGCACACGCCGGCCGAGGGCGAAGCGAGTGAGCGACATGGAAGATCCTTTGCCTGCAAGACCCGACAACGGCCGCCCCACAGCCCTCAAAAAGCCCGCGCCCGCCCCCGCCGAACGGATTTCGTCCATCGTCGGCGGCGAAAGCGGCGTCGGAAAGGCTGGCGACGCGGATAAGCAGGCCCAGGCGCCGCTCGAACAGCGCATGGCCAGTCTCGCAGCCGCCCTGCGCCGCGCGCGCATAGAAAATGCAGAGCATTCGGCCGCCCTCGCCGATCTTCGCGCCGCCGAAGCAGCGCGGCTCGAACTCCTCTGCGACGCGCTCGCCCCCGTGCTGGCGCAAGTCCCGCCCGACTGCGATATTTTCGACATCGCCGTCGCGCCCGGAGAGCGCCCGCGCCTGTTCATCGACCAGATCGGCTTCGTCGAGATGGACCGCGACCGGCGGACCTATCGTTTTCTACAGGACACGCGCCACGGCCGCATCACGCTGCGCGAGACCGCCGACATCGACGAAGCTGTCGACGCGGTGACCGATTACATCGCCCATCGGCTGATCGAGCGCGAAAAAGCGCTGGCGGTCGATTACGCCAGCGGCGGCGCCGCCCGCGCGCTGCGCAGCGGACCGCCGGCTGCCGTGAAAGAGCAAGAGAAAGAGAAAGTCGGCGCCCTCGACGGCAAGGCTTTCCGTCTCTTCCTCTATCTGGTCGAGTTTCTTGGCTCCGCGGCCTTCTTCGGCCTTCTCGCGGTCATCGCCGTCTGGGCCTACAAAACCTATGTCGCCGGCTGAACCAGCTCCTCGGCGCCCGCCTCGACGACTTCCCCCGCTTCGTTCAATTCGCGGCGGCGCAGCTTGATGCGCAAGGCGTCGCCCGCCCGCTCTATGGCGTAGAGATTATAGGCCGCCGCCGGATAATGGCCGCCCGGCCGGGCCGAGGCGGAGGCGACGCCGACGACCGGCGTCCGGCCATCGGGGTTCGCAATATAAGCAACGCTCGGCTTGTGGTTATGGCCGTGCAGGACGAGCTCTGCGCCATGCTTGGCGATCACCGCCTCGAACGCCGCCGCGTCATCGAGCCCGCGCAGCAGGCGCGCGCCGCCGACATGGGGCGGATGATGCAGGAATACGACGCGGGTGAGGCCCTCCGACCGCGTCTCGTCCAGAAGCGCGCCGAGCGCGGCGAGCTGTTTCTCGCCGAGCCGCCCCGAGGCGACGAATGGCGCGGTCGGCACGCCGGAATCGAGCCCGATCAGCGCCACGCCGGCGCGGCGGCGCAAATAGGGAAAGCCCGGCGCCGGCAATTCGCTGGTGGTCCAAGGTTCGAAGACCTCGTGCACGAGCTTCGTCACATCGGGCATATAGGCGTCATGATTGCCGGGCGTGAAGCTCACCTCTGCGGCGCCGCCGAGCGTGGCGAGCCAGTCCTTGGCGAGCGCGATCTCGGCCGGCAGGCCGATGTTCACAATGTCGCCCGTCATCAGCACATGGTCGGGCGACTGCGCGCGCATATCCGCAACCAGCCGCGCGAGCACGCCCATATCGTGTTGGCCGGCGCGCTTATAGAGCCAGTTCACATAGCCGGTGACGCGTTTCCCGAGGAGCTCGGCAAGATTGGGGCGCGGGATCGGCCCGATATGGGCGTCGGAGAGATGGGCGAGTAGGAAGCTCACATTCAACCTTTATTCGCGACCTTTATTCGGAGAGACGGTGTCGGGCGCCTTTGGGACCGCGCGCCTTCAGGCGCGCATTTTTAAGAGCGAGCCTGAAGGCTCGCGGTCCGCACCGTCAACAAGAATAGTCCTAGAGCCTTCCCGCGCCATTTGCCATAGTCGAAACATGAGACACCAGCCGCCCACGAAAACTGCGCCGGTCGAGGCGTCGCCGCAGCCGACGTTTCAAGCGCGGCTCGTCTCGCGGATCATCACCTTTGGCGCACTGTTCCAACGGCCCATGACGCTCGGCGTGCGCGGCCTCGTCATCGACGCCGACGATCGCGTGCTGCTCGTGCGCCACACCTATGTTCCGGGCTTCTATCTGCCGGGCGGCGGCGTCGAGAGCGGCGAGACCATGCTGCAGGCGCTGACCCGCGAGCTGGAGGAAGAGGGCGGCGTGCATATTCTGGGCGCGCCGGCGCTGCATGGCGTTTACCTCAACCGCCGCGTCTCGGCCCGCGATCATGTGGCGCTTTACGTGGTGCGGCACTTCCATTTCGACGGCCCGCGCGCGCCAAACCACGAAATCGCGGAGGCCGGTTTTTTCCCGCTCGGCGCCCTGCCCCCGGACGCGACGCCCGCCACCCGGGCGCGGATCGCCGAAGTCGTGGCGGGAGAGCCGGTCTCGCCCTATTGGTGATTTGACCGGCGACGGCGCAGTCGCCGCCAAATCCAAGGAGTTCGGCAGTGCCCTATGTGAACGTCAAAATCACCCGAGGCCCCGAAGTGACCCGTGAGAAAAAAGCTGCTCTCGTCGCAGGCATCAACCAACTGCTCGTCGACGTTCTGCACAAGCGGCCGGAGCACATTCACATCGTTATCGACGAAATCGACGAGGACAATTGGGGCTTCGCCGGAATGCTCACCACCGACTACCGCAAACAGCAGGCAGGCTGATTGTAGCATGCCGAGGCCCTCATAATTGCGCGCATGCCCAGAATTGGGGCCTGCTGTCGTCTTTTCGGGATTATAGATGAACCGCTTTCTTACCGCGCTCACCCTCCTCGTCGCGATCAGCCCCCTGCCCGCCCGCGCGCAAAGCGACGCCGTGCATATGCTCGATGCGATGTTCCAGACATTCGACGAGAACCGCGACGGCGTCATCACGACGACCGAGGCCAACCACTTCATCGACAAGACCTTCGCCGAGATGGACATGAAGCATACGGGCGCCATCTCCCGCGACGCCTGGATGCGCTTCAGCTTCGGCCTCGCCGACCTCGCTGCAGAGGAGGGCCGCTCGGACGCCTACGACCTTGCGAAATACAAGATCTTCAAGCGTTGGAACAAAAGCAAATCCGGCGCGCTCTCGCTCGACGAATATCGCGCCGGTGTGCTCGGCGACGCGCGAAAGGCCGTTGGCGGCAAGCCGAAGGATGGGGAAGACATGAAGATCGACCTCGCCGCCTTCAAACGCGCCCCTTTCGTGCGGCAATTGTTGCATAGTCTCTAGCGGCGGTTTTGCCTCCGGCGCGCGCCGCGTGCTATGGCCTCGCTCCGGCTCATGATCGACCTTGTCATCCAATTCTTCCCCATGACGGCCGCCGATGAGGCGCAGATCGAGAAACTCGACGAGCGCGCCTTCGGCCCTGGCCGCTACGCCCGCACGGCCTATCGCCTGCGCGAAGGCGTCGCGCCCGATCTGTCGCTCTCCTTTGTCGCGCGCGTCGGCACGCTGCTCGTCGGCGCCAATCGCATGACGCATATTCTCGTCGGCGAGACCCCCGCCCTTCTCTTGGGCCCGCTCACCGTCGAACCGGCGTTCCGCTCGCAGGGCGTCGGGGAGAAGCTGATGAAGCACTCCCTCGACGCCGCGCGCGCCGCGGGCCATGGGCTTGTGCTGCTCGTCGGCGATCTCGATTACTATTCCCGGGTCGGCTTCGCGCGCGCGCCGCGCGGCAAGTTCGTCATGCCCGGTCCCGTCGACCCGGACCGCGTGCTCTATTGCGAATTGCGTCCCGGCGCTTTCGAGGCCGCCAGCGGCCGGATGCGGCGCGCCTGATGAAACGTCCCCTGGTCGAACGCTATGACGCGCTCGTCGTCGAGCGCGGGCTTCATCCCGATGTTTCGCAGCGCGAGGCGGTGAAGCGGCTGCAGGCGCTGATCGACACGCTGGCCAAACCCAGAAAGAAGCCGGCCGGGCCGCTCGCGCGCGCCTGGCGCCTGCTCAAACCGGAAGAGCAGCCGCGCGGCCTCTATCTTTGGGGGCCGGTCGGGCGCGGCAAAACCATGTTGATGGATCTCTTCTGCGACATGGCGCCGGTCGAGAAGAAGCGCCGGGTCCATTTCCATGGCTTCATGTTCGACGTGCATGATCGGCTGCACCGGCTTCGCCGCGACGCGGCGAGCGGCGTCGCCGATCCGGTGACGCTCGTCGCACAGGAGATCGCCGCCGAGACGCGGCTGCTGTGCTTCGACGAATTCGCAGTGACCGACATCGCCGACGCCACGATTCTCGCGCGGCTCTTCGTGACGCTCTTTGCGCAAGGCGTCGTGGTCGTCGCGACCTCCAATGTCGAGCCGTCGCGCCTCTATGACGGCGGGCGCAACCGCGACTTGTTCCTGCCCTTCATCGCGCTCCTGCAATCGCGCATGGACGTGCTGCGCCTAGCCGCGCCGATCGACTATCGGGCGCGGCACGACTGCACCGGGGAGGTGTATTTCGCGCCAGTCGACGACAGCGCCCACGCCGCCATGGACGCGCTTTTTCTCGCCCTTGCCGGTGTGCGGCGCGGCGCCCCGGCGACCTTAGAAGTGAAACGGCGCACGATTTTCATTCCGCAGACGGCGGGGCGCGTCGCCAGGCTGAGCTTTGCGGATCTTTGCGGACGGCCGCTCGCGGCCTCGGACTATATGGAAATCGCGCGGCGCTTCGACGCCATCCTTCTGGATGACGCGCCCATTCTCGCGCCGGAGCAACGCAACGAGGCGCGACGCCTCATCACGCTGGTCGACGTGCTCTACGAGGCGCATGTGCTGCTGGCGATCTCCGCCGCCGCCGCGCCCGAGCTGCTTTACGACGCCCCGCATGGGAACGAGGCGCGCGAATTTCAGCGCGCCGTCTCCCGCCTCGCCGAAATGCGCGCAAGCGCCTATCTCGATCGTTGCGTCGCCGGGAAGGCGCTGGCGGCCAGAGCGTCGGGCGGCGGACGAAGCCTTAGGGCTTCGACATGCAGTCCTTGATGTCGCTCGCCTTCTTCATCTGCTCGAACGTATCCGTGCAATAGCGCGCGAGATCGGCGCGCTTCGCCGGATCATTGGCGACCGCCCGCATCCCCAGGGCGCCGTCGAGCAGCTCCTTCTGCGCGGCATGCACCTGCTTGCGCGAGAGCTGCGACGAGCAAGCCTCGTAACGCTTCAGCAAGGCGTCGCATTCAGGGATGCCGGTGGGATCGACGGCGAGCGCGGGCGTGACGGCGAAAACGAACAGGCAGGCAAGACGATATTTCACAGATCGAGGCTCCTTTACGAGTTGCGGTTCCGCGGGCGCTTCCCGCCAAGCGCGTCCCTGCCATCTGCCTTAGCGCGCTTTGCCAGAAACCGAAACGTGCTTCAGCGAAGGTTAACGCCCGAGGCCGCGCTCAATAAAGCGCATACCGTCCACAGAGCTTTTCTAAAAACACAACTCCCAGTTTAACTTAGGTGATACGCAAGGCGTCGAAGCTGCAAACGCAACCTCGAGCGCCCTCAGCCGGGCGCGTAACAACCGAAAGCCGCATGATCGACCAGGACAGAGACGCCGCCTTCGGACGGGGGTTGAACAGCATTCC
This sequence comes from Methylocystis sp. JR02, assembly GCF_030063565.1. NCBI lineage: Bacteria > Pseudomonadati > Pseudomonadota > Alphaproteobacteria > Hyphomicrobiales > Methylocystaceae > Methylocystis > Methylocystis sp. JR02. Next base: position 1,399,770 of record NZ_JASIRC010000001.1, read on the forward strand.
GGTCCGTTTCTGTCTGATGAGCATGACCCTCTCGGGCGCCTGCGCCTTGGGCCTGACCTATCTCCTGCTCTACGCCATGGAGGGGGGGCCGGATTGGCGGATCATAGGCTTGGCCGTTCTTTTCACCGCCGCTTTGCCCGCGATGGTCACCTATGCGGCGGCGCATCGGCTGGCCGGATCCATTGTCGCGCTTCGCAAGAGCGCCGACGCTATCGCGGCCGGCGACGTCAACAGCCCGATAGACGTCGAATGCGCCTGCGAGGTGGGGGGCCTGGCCAAGAGCTTCCACAAGATGGTCGAGCGCCTCAACGCCAATATCCGGCGGATGAATGCGCTGGCGCATAGCGACGCCGTCACCGGCTTGCCCAACCGCGCCGCCATCAACCACGTCTTGTCCCTCGGGGCGAAGCGGAGCGACGCGCCGGGTGACTGCTTTGGTGCCCTGTTCTTCATCGACCTCGACGGCTTCAAGTCGATCAATGACGCCTTCGGCCATCAGATCGGCGACGCGCTCTTGAAGGCGGTCAGCCGGCGCGTCGCCGCCGAGGCGTTCCAACGGCGCTTCGAGGAGCTCGCCACCTGCACGACGGCCTTTGGAGAGCTTTGCGACGCCTGCCCCGAGGACATCGTTTTTGCGCGTTTCGCCGGAGACGAATTTGTCGCGCTCGTTCCAGAGGTGAACGAACCGTCTCGGATCGAGGAGATCGCGCGGGCGATCGTGGCCTCGCTCGAGGAGCCTTTCGAGATCAAGGGACAGAGGATTCAGGTCGGGGCCAGCGTGGGCGTCGCCCGGGCGCCGCAGGATGCGACGAACCCGCATGAGCTTCTCCGCCTCGCCGATATTGCGATGTACGCCGCAAAGCAAAGGGGCAAGAATAATTTCGTTCTTTTCGAGCCGGGGCTGCGCGCGACCGCGGTCGAGCGAAACGAGCTCGAATACGAGCTTCGCAAAGCCATTCACTCGGACGCCTTGTCCCTGCATTTCCAGCCGAAAGTCGAGTCGGCGGGCCTCTCGCTTTCGGGCGTCGAGGCCCTGCTGCGCTGGAGCCATCCAATTCGTGGCATGGTGCCGCCCGGCAAATTCATCCCGATCGCCGAGCACGCCGGACTGATGCCGGAGCTCGGCGCCGCCGTTCTGACTCTGGCGCTGCGGCAATGCCGGGCATGGGTGGATCAAGGGAAGCAAATTCCGATCGCGGTCAATGTCTCTCCGGCGCAATTCGACGACCCGCTTTTCGCGCCAAATCTCATCGCGCTGCTGACACAGCACGGCGTCGATCCCAGCCTGATCGAGATCGAAATCACCGAGACCATGGTGATGACCGATTTCGACGCCGCCGCGGCGCGCGTCGCCGCCCTGCGCGACGCCGGCTTGAGGATTTCCGTCGACGATTTCGGCGTCGGTTTTTCGAACCTCTCGCAGCTCGCGAAACTTCCGGTCAATTTCCTGAAAATCGACCGCTCGCTCACCGAGGCGGTGAGCTTCGATCCCAAGGCGCAGGCGATCGTCCGCGCGACGATCAATATGGCCCATGCGCTGGGTCACGCGACGATCGCCGAAGGCATAGAGACCGACGAACAAGCCGCCTTCCTGCGCCTCGCCGGTTGCGACATGATGCAGGGGTTTCTCTTCGCGCGGCCGATGCCGGCCGCTGAGTTCGAGAGATGGTTTGCCGCGCGAGAGGACTGTGGGCTTGAAGCGCAAGGGATTCGATCCGAGAAAGCCGCAAGCGCCGCCTGACGTGCCCTGCATTTACCCCCTCCCCAACCCTCCCCCGCAAGCGGGAGAGGGAGTTAGATTGTAGCCTTCATCGAGAGTGCTGCTCGTGAGCGTCCCCTCTCCCGCCATAGCCCGTCGAGAGACGGGCGTCTTGCAGACGCCCTATGCGGGGGAGGGACAGGGAGGGGGCCTTACGGTAATTGGGATTCGTTCGCAAAAGGATAGCCCCGCCCCACCTGCCGCTCATGGAACGAACCAATCCCTGCACAGCCTGCGGCGCCTGCTGCGCCAATTTTCGGGTGTCCTTCTATTGGGCGGAGGCGCCCGAGCGCGGATTGCCGGAGGCGGTCTACGCGCCGCTCAACGCGACCATGGCCCATATGATCGGGACGAATTGCCGACATCCGCGCTGCGCGGCGCTGAGCGGCGAGATCGGCGGGGAGACGCGCTGCGCCGTCTATGACGCGCGCCCCTCCCCTTGCCGATCGGTCGAGCCCGGGGACGATAAATGCCTGCAGGCGCGGGCGGCGTACGGGCTGGCTGAATTATCGATATAGAAACGAATACAGGCGGCGGGCCTTTCTTGGGACCCGCCGCCTCGCTATCTCCGCCGCCAGTGTCTCGCGGACGCCGGAGAATTCTTTCCGCTTGTCAGAGACCCGCGAGGTAATTCGTCGGATCGACCGGCGTCGAGCCCTTGCGCAGCTCGAAGTGGAGCTGCGGGGAGCCGACATTGCCGGACTGCCCGGAGCGGGCGATGGTCTGGCCGCGCTTCACCGTGTCGCCGCGCTTGACGTCGAGTTCGCCATTGTGGGCGTAGGCGGTCACGAAGCCGTTGGGGTGACGGATCAGCACCAGATTGCCATAGCCCTTCAGCTCGCTGCCGGCGTAAGCCACCTGCCCGCCTTCGGCGGCCTTCACCGGGGTGCCCTCCGGCACCGCGATGTTGATCCCGTCATTGCCGCCGGACGAGAAGCCCTGAATGATGCGGCCGCGCGCCGGCCAGCGGAACTCCGGACGATCGCTTTCCGTCGCTGAGACCTTGGTTGTCTCCTCGGCCGCCGGGATGGAGGCGGTCGGCGTTCCCCGATCGACCTGCCGGGCGGCGGGAGCGGTCTCGGCGCTCGCGACCTTGGCCTGTTTTTCGGCCGCCGGCTCGGCGGTCGCCTTGGCGAGACGCTCGGCCTTGGCCGCCTTGTCCGCCTCGAGCTTCGCGAGCTTCGCCTCCGCCGCCGCCTTCGCGGCCTCGGCCTTGGCCAGGGCGTCGGCCTTGGACTTCGAGGCGTCGGCCTTGGACTTCAAAGCCTCGGCCTTGGCGAGCTTGGCCTTCTCGGCCGCAACTTTGGCGTCGGCGGCCTTGGCCTCCGCCAGCTTCTTGGCTTCGAGCTTCTTCGCCTCGGCGAGCTTCTTGGCCTCGGCCGCCTTATCGGCGGCCGCCTTCTCGGCCTCGATCTTGGCGAGGCGCGCCGTCTCCGCAGCCTTATCGGCCTCGGCCTTCTTCAGACGCTTGGCGTCCTGCTCATGGGCGGCGGCTTCGGCCTTTCTGGCCTTGGCCTCTTCCTCGCGGGCGACCTTGGCGGCGCGCTCGGCTTTCGCCTGCTCCTCGCGGGCGGCCTTGGCGGCGGCTTCCGCCTTGCGCTGCTCCGCGCGGGCGGCGGCGGCCTCGGCTTTCGGATCGGGCTTCGGCTCGGCGGCGGCGACCTTTGCGGGCGCAGGGGCCGGCGCAGGCGCCGCTGCGGGCGCCGCAGAACGGGCGACCGCGCCGGCGCGATAGACCGGGATGATCAGACGAGAGCCCGGCTGCACCTGCGCGGCGGTGCTATAGCCATTGGCATGCAGCAGCGCATCCGGCGGGACGCCGTAGCGGGTGGCCAGCATGGCCGCGCTCTCGCCCGGCGCGACAGTGACGGGCGTGCCGCCGTCGGCGGTCCAATGGGCGGCGGCGGGGCCGGCCGAGGTTGGCGCGGCGGCGGCGATTGGCGTGCGGGGCGCAGCAGCGGCGGCGCTGGGAGCCGGCGCGGCGGTCGGCGGCGCCAGCGGGCGCGATTCGACGCGGGCGGGCGCCGGATTGGCGATCGCGCCGGTCGGCGACCGGTCGACGCCGCGGACCGACGCGCTACGCTGGGCGGCGGCGCCCGAGCCGCTGAAAGGATCGGAGAAGGGGTCGGAAAAACGCGTGGCGTCGGAGCAACCCGACATCAGAGCGGCCGCCCCGACGGCCATCATGAGCCGCAGCGCGGCCCGCGAATTGGAAATTTGACGCTCTTTAGCCATGACGCCGACCCACTCGCACGCACCAACAACGCGTTAGTTGTATGCGTATGTCGGTTAAGGAGGCGTTTAAGATGAATCTCCGATGAGCGGGTTCATGAAAATCTTCATCATAAGCAAAGTCTCAATTCACAAGGCTTTTGCAAGGCCGCTGGCCGCCGGGCCGAGGCTGTGGGGCCCGAGATCGGTCTCGTGCGGCTCGCCGCTTTCCGTGCGATCAACCTTAATCAATCGTTGACGGGCGCGCTTCTCGCCCGCTTGCGGCTCGCGGCGCGCGTAAACGAGCGTGCCGCCCGGCGACAGCATGGAGATCAACGCGGTGGGCGGCGCGTCGAGCGCGGCTTCAACGAGGATGCGGTCGAATTCGCCGAGCGTCGCCTCCGGTGCGAGGCCGTCCGCATGCAGCACAGCGGCGTTCGCGATCTCCAAGGCGGCGAGCCGCGGCGCGGCTTCGATGGCGAGCGTCTCGAAACGCTCCAGCGACACCACCTCCCAGGCGAGGCGCGCGAGGATCGCGGTCCCATAGCCGGAGCCGGTCCCGACCTCCAGCACGCGATGCCCCTTGCCGATGCGCAACGCCTCGATGCGCCGGCCGACATCGGCGGGGCGCGACATGGTTTGCCCGCAGCCGAGCGGCAGCGCCAGATTGCGATTGGCGAGATCGCGGAACTTGTAAGGCGCGAAAGCCTCGCGCGGGACGGTCTCGATGGCGCGCATGACCGAAATATCCCGCACCCCCGCCCGACGCACGGCGAGGAGCAAGGCCGCGCGCTCCTCGACGGCAGCCTTGGCGGCGGGCTCGCTCATATGGTCGCCTTCGGGCCTTCCTCGAAAGCGCGCGCGAGTCGCGTCACTGTCGGATGGTCGGTGAGATCGAGCTGAAGCGGCGTCACGGAAATTCTGTTTTCGTCGACCGCCAGCAGATCGGTTCCCTGCCCCGGCGTGAAGCTGCCGCGCTGGAAGGAAATCCAATGATAGGGATTGCCGCGCCCGTCCTGACGGTCCTCGATGCGCATGAGATCATTGCTGCGCCGGCCCTGCATGGTGACGGCGACGCCCGCGACCGCGCCGGGGGCGCAAGCCGGGAAGTTGACGTTCATCAGCACATTGCCGGGGATGCCCGTCGCCAGCAGCTTGCGCACGATCGCCGCGCCGTGGGTCTCGGCGCATTCCCAATGGATCGTGCGCCGGCCGGCGAAGAAATCATAGCACTGCGAAAGCGCGATCGCCGGAATCCCGAGAATTGTCGCCTCCATCGCGCCCGCGATCGTGCCCGAGTACGTCACATCCTCGGCGAGGTTCTGTCCGCTGTTGACGCCGGAGATCACGAGATCGGGCGGGTTATCGAGCATCAGCTTGCGAACGGCCATGATGACGCAATCGGTCGGCGTGCCCTTCAGCGCGAAATGACGCGGCGAGATTTCGCGCAACCGCAAAGGATCATTGAGCGAGAGCGAATGGGCGACGCCCGACTGCTCGGTTTCCGGCGCAACGATGAAAATATCGTCGGAGATCGCCCGCGCGATCTTTTCCGCAACTTCGAGGCCGGGCGCGTGAACGCCGTCGTCATTGGTGATGAGAATTCGCATCGCTCGGGCGTGACCGTGAGGAAGTGGGGGATGTTTTTGAGCGCAATTCGACGGCTCGCGCCCACGCACGCCCTACATGGTTCGGGGGTCTGGGTAAAGCGCAGGGAGTGCGCCATGCGTTCGAAACTTACGCCTCTGTTTGTCGCCATGGGGCTCGCCGCTTCGGCAGCCTCGGCGGCCGCCGTCCCCGCCATTGTGTCGGCGGACACCGCCTTACGCGCCCGCCCCGGCATGCGCAGCGCCATCGTCGCCACTATACCCGCCGGAGCGGCGGTCCAGGCCGGCCCCTGCCGCGCCTGGTGCCGCGTTCAATATGGCCCGGCCGTGGGCTTCGTCCCATCGCCGCTTCTGACCGCCAGCGCGGGCGCGCCCGGCTATTACGGTTCGGCCGGCTATGCCGACGCCGGCCCGTTCGGCTTGTTGGGCGCCCCGTTCGAAGCCGCTGGCGACATCTTCGGCGCGGGCGGGCCGGATGTATATGGGCAGGCGGCGCCGATGCAACCGCCGGTCGTCGCCGGCTATTGAAGCAGTGAGCGAAGCAATCCGGAGGAGCTTTTTCTCCCCCGGATGGCTTCGTCGAATCCTTCGCAGACTTTTGACCCGTTTTTAGCGAAGCCCGAGAAAAACGCGGCCTCGGGAATAGCCCTCCCGCTTCGGCGCGCCATATTTTTGCTTGCCTGCATCTTAAGTGGGGAGGCAATCATGCGTACGCTTTGCTATTCACTGATCGCTGCTGTCGCTCTCGTCGGCTCGGTTTCGGGCGCTTCAGCCTTCGAGGCCATGCTCGGCGGAAACTTCATGCTTCACGCGCACCCCAATGGCCCGCATCTGATGACGCTCGCCGCCGGCGACGTCGTCAACATCGACCAGTGCAACCATAGCTGGTGCGCCGTGAGTCACGGCCCGCACGCCGGCTTCATCTACATGCCGCGCGTCCTCGACGGGACGGTATACGGCCCGCGCGGCGGCGTCGCCGGCTATCAGGATGGCGGCCCGGCGGAGCTGGGCGTCGCCATCGTCTCCGCGCCGGTGATGGCCGCCGGGCAAATCGTCGACGCCGGCGTCAGCGTTCTGCGCTGATCGTGAGCGAATCCCTCCCCTTTACGGGGAGGGTGGCCCCGCGCAAGCGGGGTCGGGTGGGGTCCGCCCCAACCCGAGTCGTAACGGCGCGAGCCCCACCCGGCGGCCTTTGGCCGCCGACCTCCCCGTAAAGGGGAGGTATTGGCGCCGTCGCTGTCGCTTACACGCTTCGCGCAATGCGCGTGAGGCCGCCCATATAGGGCCGCAACGCCGCCGGAACCGTCACCGAGCCGTCGGCCTCCTGATAATTCTCCAGCACCGCCACCATGGCGCGCCCGACCGCGACGCCCGAGCCGTTGAGCGTATGCACGAAGCGCGGCTTGCCGTCCGACCCGCGCGAGCGCGCGTTCATGCGCCGCGCTTGGAAATCGCCGCAGACCGAGCAGGAGGAAATCTCGCGATATTTCCCCTGCCCCGGCAGCCAGACTTCGAGGTCGTAGGTCTTCTGCGACGCAAAGCCCATATCGCCCGTGCAGAGCACGACCTTGCGATAGGGTAATTCCAACGCCTGCAGCACTTTCTCGGCGCAACCGGTCATGCGCTCGTGTTCTTCGAGCGATTGCTCGGGCGCGGTGATCGAGACGAGCTCCACCTTGTAGAACTGGTGCTGGCGGATCATGCCGCGCGTATCCTTGCCGGCAGCGCCCGCCTCGGCGCGGAAGCAATAGGTGCCGGCGGTCATGCGGATCGGGAGTTGCGCCTCGTCGAGGATGGATTCGCGGACGAGGTTGGTGAGCGGGACTTCGGCGGTGGGGATGAGCCAATATTCGGACGTCTGCTCATCGGACGACTGCCGACCGGCGGTCACGGAGAACTGATCCTCTCGGAACTTCGGCAATTGCGCCGTGCCGAACATGGCGTCGTCGCGCACCAGCAGCGGCGGGTTCACCTCCATATAGCCATGCTCGCCCGTGTGCAGATCGAGCATGAATTGCGCGAGCGCGCGCTCCAGGCGCGCCAGCGGACCTTTGTTCACAACAAACCGAGCGCCCGACAGCTTGGCGGCCGTCTCGAAATCCATGAAGCCGAGACCTTCGCCGATCTCGAAGTGCTCCTTGGCCGTGAAGTCGAACGTGCGCGGCGTCCCCCAACGGAAGACTTCGACATTCTCATTCTCGTCCTTGCCCTCGGGCACGGACTCGAGCGGCGTGTTGGGGATGCTCGACAGCGCATTATCGAGCGCCGCGATTGCGTCGCGCTCCGCCTGCTCCAGCGTCGGCCAATTGTCCTTGATCTGCGCGACTTCCGCCTTGAGCGCTTCCGCCTTGGCGCTGTCGCCCGCCTTCATCGCGGCGCCGATTTCCTTCGACGCCGCATTGCGGCGCTCCTGCGCCTTCTGCAATTCGGCGATGGCCGAGCGGCGCGCGTCGTCGAGAGCGAAAAGCTCGGCCGACATGGGCGCAAGCCCGCGCCGCGCGCGGCCTTTATCGAAGACTTCAGCGTTCTCGCGAATCCATTTGATGTCATACATGTCGGGCTACCGGGCGTTTGGCGTCAGATGAGAATGTAACCGCGTCATGCCCGGCCTTGTGCCGGGCATCCACGCCGCGCCGCTGCGGCAGTGCTCCCAGCAAGGCCGCGACGTCTCGGCGTGGATGGCCGGGACAAGCCCGGCCATGACGCTGGAAAAACTTGGGGCCTTCTCCCGCAGGCGCGTAATGCGGTCAAGCGGCGCGCTGCCGCTATTCCTGCGCCGCCGCTTCCTGCTCCGCCCGCTTCTTCTCGACCATGCGAACCGAATAGATCGACGCCTCGTAAAGCAGCATCCCCGGCACCGCGAGCGCAAGCTGGGAGAAGACGTCCGGCGGCGTTAGAACCGCGGCGATCACGAAGACGATGACGATGGCGTAGCGGCGCTTCTCTTTCAGGAAGTCGGAAGAGACGATGCCCACCTGCCCCAGAAGCGTGAGAATCACCGGCATCTGGAAGACGACGCCGAAAGCGAGCACCAGCGTCATGATGAGCGAGAGATATTCCGAGACGCGCGGCAGCAGTTCGATCTGCGCCTTGCCCGGCTCGTTCGCCTGCTGCATGCCGATGAAGAAGCGCAGCAGATTGGGCATCACGAGAAAATAGACGACCAGCGCGCCGACGGCGAAGAAGACGGGGGTCGCGAAAAGATAGGGCCGGAAGGCCGCGCGTTCGTTCCGGTAGAGCCCGGGCGCAACGAAGGCGTAAAGCTGCGAGAGCACGATCGGGCAGGACAGGAAGGCCGCCATAAAGAGCGCGACCTTGATCTGGGTGAAGAAATATTCCTGCGGCGCCGTGTAGATCAGCCGCGCCTCGGGCCCCGCCACTTGCGTGTAGGGGATGACGAGAATGTTGTAGATGTCCTTGGCGAAGAAGAAGGCCAGGAAGAACATCGCCAGAAAGGCGAGCAGCGCCTTGATAAGCCGCTCGCGCAATTCCATCAGATGTTCGATCAGCGGCGCCTTGCTGGCCTCGATTTCAGCTTCGTCGGCCTCGGTCATTTATCCGCCTTTTGCGCAGCGCCGGCCTCGACGTCGCCGTTGACCTCGTCCTGAGGAGCTGCGTCCGTGGGAGGCCGCCCCTCCGTCGAGACGTCGCTTTGCCGCTCCTCAAGCGGGCGTTCCGGCGGGGGCTTTTTGTCGCCGTCCTCGATTGCGCTCACGATCTGCTTGCGCGCCTCGGCCATCGGATCGAAGGCGCTGTTGAGATTCGCGCCGGCCATGATGGCGCTGTTCGTCTCCTCGATCTGCTTTTTCAGATCGTCGAGCTCGGCCTCGCGCATGGCCGCCATGAACTGGTCCTGAAACTCATTGGCCATGCGCCGCATGCGGCCCGTCGCCTGGCCCAAAGTGCGCAGCACGCGCGGCAAATCCTTCGACGGAATCGCGATGAGCGCGACAATGCCGATGACGAGGAGCTTTCCGGGATCGAGATCGAACATTTCCAGTCCGAGAAGAGTATGGGAGGCGCCCCCTCCCTGTCCCTCCCCCGCTCCGCGGGAGAGGGGACGCTCGCGATCAGCATCGCGGATTCAAGCCGCAGTCTGCCCCCCTCTCCCGCGAAGCGGGGGAGGGTTGGGGAGGGGGCTTACCGCCCCTACGCCATCAAACCTTATCGCCGCTCGCTGACTTATTCGCCTCGATGGCCCGTGGCTCGACGCGTTCGCCCACCGGCTTCGCCGCCTCGGCGGTCTCATCCTCGGCCATGCCCTTCTTGAAGGCTTTGATGCCCTTGGCGACATCGCCCATCACGTCGGAAATTTTGAATTTTCCGCCGAACAAAATGAACGCCACGCCGCCGACGATGATCCAGTGCCAGATCGAGAAACCGCCCATGGCGGAAACCTCCAGTGGGAAACAGGCCGGGATCGCCGACCAAACTCACGGGAACCTATGCGGCCCGCGGCTCAAAAACAAGGCGACAGGCTAGCGAAATGATAGGTTTTTAACGGGCGCTTAGCTCGCAATGAGGGCAGAACGGCGTCAATCGTCGGTGAGCGCGTCCGGCGCGTCGATCGGCTCCGGCTCCTCGGGAAAGTCCATCTCCAGCGCCTGTGGCGCGTCGTCCTCCAGCGGCTCCTCGTCGTCGCGCAGCGCCGAGTCGTCGGAGGGCTGCGGCACGCCGAAGCCCTTTGGGAGACGGCCGTCGAAGAGGCCCGCCGCCTTGAGCTCGTCGAGGCCCGGCAGATCGCTGATCTGCTCCAGGCCGAAATGCATCAGGAAAGCGTCGGTCGTGCCATAGGTGATTGGGCGCCCCGGCGCCTTGCGGCGGCCGCGCAGGCGGACCCAGCCGGTTTCCATCAGCGTGTCGAGCGTGCCCTTTGAGATGGCGACGCCGCGAATCTCCTCGATCTCGGCGCGGGTCGCCGGCTGGTGATAGGCGATGATGGCGAGCGTCTCGAGCGCGGCGCGGGAGAGCTTCTTTTCCTCCACCTGCTCGCGGGCGAGAATCCAGTTCAAATCCCCCGCCGTGCGGAAGAACCACCTTTTGCCGACGCGGGTGAGGTTCACGCCGCGATTGGCGTAATGGTTGCGCAGCCGCTCCAGCACCTGGGCGAACTCGACCTTGTCGTCGATACGCCGCGCCATCTCTCTTTCATCCAGCGGCTCGGCCGAGGCGAACAGCATCGCTTCGACGATGCGCTCCGCCTCGCGCAAGGCGACCTCGTGGCGGGCCAGCGCCTCGTCGCTGTTGACGTCGAAGAGTTCGATTTTTTCCGCGGGCTGCGCCAATGCGCTCCTCCAAATGCTGGACCGCGAGCCTTCAGGCTCGCAGAATCAAAGCGAGCTTTCTGGCTCGCAGGACTAGAGCGAGCCCGAAGGCTCGCGGTCCAATAATGGCTGCGGCGCGCGGCGGCGCAGCCAGAGCGGCGCGAAGGGCCGGTCCTGCCGGATGTCGAACAGCCCTTCGCGGACCATTTCGAGCGACGCCGAAAAGGACGAGGCGCGGACGGTGCGCGCTGTCTGCAGGTCGGCGCAATATTGCAGCAGATAATCGTCCAGCACGGTCCATTCCGCGGAGACGCCGGCGAGCCGCTCCAGCGCCTCGCGCGCCTCGGCGAGCGACCAGACCGTGCGCTGTTTCAGCACCACATGGACGGCGGCGGTCTTCTGCCGCTGGCGGGCGTAGGCGGATAGGAGATCGAAGAGGCTCGCCCGATAATTCGGCTGCGAGATGGTCTCCAGCCCCTCCGGCCCGCCGCGCAGGAACATGTCGCGTCCGAGCCGCCCCCGCTGGGTCAGCTTGTCGGCGGCGAGCCGGATCAGCTCCAGCCGCTTGAGGCGTTCGGCGAGCGCGGCGGCAAGCTCCGCCGCCGAGGGCTCGTCGCTGTTCTTGGGGGGCTCGGGAAGCAGCAGGCGCGACTTCAAGAAGGCGAGCCAAGCGGCCATGACCAGATAATCGGCCGCCAGCTCCAGCCGCACCCGCCGCGCCGCCTCGATGAAGGCGAGATATTGCTCGGCGAGCGCCAGAATGGAGATGCGGGCGAGGTCGACCTTCTGGCGCCGGGCAAGCTCCAGCAGCAGATCGAGCGGCCCCTCGAATCCGTCGACGTCGACGAGAAAGGCCTCGCCTTCCGCGCGCGGTTCATCGGACAGATCGAATGAGAGATCCTGGGCCAATCGACTTTCCAGCTATGCGACAGTTTCGCGACTTTCAGGCCGGAGATTGGCAACTTCACGGCGCGCCCGCAAGCGCGGCGCGTTGTCCGGAACCGCCATCCACATGAAATGACCGCCCGCCTGGCGGGAACGGCCCGACACATTCCTGTCTCAAATGTTTCAAGCGGCGCTGCGATATGTCCCGCCGATTGCGCAGCCGAGCTTGGTTCCGCGCAAGCGTTTCAACGGATGGGGAAATCAGTCGATGTATCTCAAGCTCAAATACACGGTCGCCCTCGCGGCGCTCGCCGCGGCGACAACGGCGCTGGCCGATTCCCCGAAGGGCGTCGGGCCGATCACCTTCAGCGTTCCCAACGCCGTGTCTCCGACCGGCAATCCGCAGGCGACGCTGGTGAGCGACAATTTCAGCCTCCGCCTGCTCGCGTCGACGCCCGACCTGGTGGAAAATCCGAGCGGAGACATCACCACCTTCGGCAAGCTGGCGACGGGCGCCGATACGGTGCCGGACATCCACACCTATCTCGTGCTGCCCAGAAATCCCGGCGGCCCGACGCAAGGCTATGATTATGGCCGCCGCTTCCTTTATCAGGGCCATGAGAACGGCGGGGATATGGCCTATATCACCCGCATCAACCTCGACGTTGCCGACCCGGCGCACCGCATCACCCTGCTGACCCCCGTCGATTCGGCGAGCGGCAAAACGGGCCTCAACCGCATCGACGGCTCGAGCTACAACCCCTTCACCCAGAAGCTGCTCTTTGCGGAAGAGAACGACAATTCCGCCACGCTCAACGGCACGGGCAATGTCCACGAGGTCAGCCTCGACTGGCCGGCGCAGCGCGTCTCTCTCGAGGCGTTCATCGGCACGGGCGGCTTCGAGGGTATTCATCCCGACGGCAAGGGCAACATCTATCTGGTTGAGGACATCGGCGGAAAAACCGCGCCTTCCGGCACGACCGCCACTGTCGACGGGGTGGCGAATGTGCCGCTGAAGTCGGCGCGTCAGCCCAACTCCTTCGTCTACCGCTTCGTGCCGAACAACCCGAAGCGCCTGCAGGACGGCGGCAAACTGCAGTCGCTCCAGGTTTATGTCGATGGCGCGCCGGTCACCTTCCATGCGAACGACGTGATCGGCGACATCATCTCGCCGGCGCAAAAGCAGCTCTACACGCCGGGCCTGCGTTTGCCGTTCAAGTGGGTGACCATCCACGAGTCGCACAAGGATGACACGACGCCGTTCAGCGCCACCGAAGCGGCGAAAGCCGCGGGCGCGACGCCGTTCAAGCGTCCGGAAAACATGACCTGGCTGCCCGACTCGCATTTCCGCACGTTCTACTTCACCGCGACCGGCGACACCGACGCCCCCACGGGTCAGGTCCCGCAGCTTGCGGCCCGCGGCGCCTGGGGCGCCATCATCCGTGTCGACCTCCGCGAGAACGAAGAGCACGTGGAGCACGAAGTGCACGAGGAGCATCACGGCGCTCGCGCCAGCGGAGATGGCAGCGTCTCTGTCTTCGTTCTCGGCGACCAGGATCATGCCGCCTTCGACAATATCTTCTTCGCCAACCGCGAACAGTTGCTCGCGGCCGAAGACCGGGGCGACAAGCTGCATGACCAACTGCAAAAATACGACTCGATCTGGGCGTATAATGTGCGCACCGGCCGGGCGGCGCGCTTCGTCGCTTTGGGCGCCGACACGCTGGCCGCGCCCGTCGGCAAGGATGACAATGAACCGACCGGCGTCGTCATTTCCAACGGCAGCCCCGCCAAGGGCGAGATGGTCGGCATGGAAGGAAGCCTCGAGCACGCGCGCGGCTTCTTTACCCAGCAGCACGGCTTGAACCAGGTCTACGAGTTCTACAAGATCGGCCGCTGATCCCGGCCGCCGGCGGCGCACGCGCCGCCGGCTCTTTCGCAGCGACGCCAGCGAAGTTCCGTGACGACTAGACGGGGCGCAAACAGGCGCTACTCCCCGTAGATGTCCGTAAGCGCGATTTCCAGCCCCGGCGGGTCGAGCGTGACAGAGCCCTCGCGGATGATCCGCGTCAGGATCGTCTCCCCCTCCCCGCGCGCGTGGTGGAAGATGAGCCGCGCATCCGGCGAGACAATCAAGTAATGCGCGACGCTCGGCAGCCGGAAATAGGCCGCGAGCTTGCCAAGAGAATCGTTCTTCCCGGTCGACGGCGACAGAACCTCGACCACGATGATGGGGTTTTCGACGACGATCGTATCGGGCGGCAGCTCCGGCCCGCAATAGACCTGCGCATCGAGCTCGAAGACCGTATCGGCGGCAATACGGATGGCCATGCCGTCGGGCAAAGAATGGCAAGGCAGGCCCTTGGCGCGGAGGGCGTTGTGCAGGGCCATATAGACCCGGCCTTTGATCTTCGCATGCGCGACGCGCTCCGACGCCTGGGCGAAAACCTCGCCGCCGGCGAGTTCGTAGCGCCCCGCCTGAGTCTGCGACCAGGCGATGAATTCTTCGGCGCTCATGCGCTCTTTCGGAACGGCGGCGGCGGACATGAAGCGAGGATAGCGCGGCCGGGCCGCCCGCGCCACTCGTCGAATCGGCTCCACGCCCTGGCCGTCTCGCCGAACGAGCGTGAGCCCCGCGAATCAGGCGCGAGCGAAGACGCCTGCGCTGCCGCCCATCGCTCCCTGTGTGACGCTCTAAAGGTCTAAGCCACGCGTGCAGCTTCTCGAGCAGGCCAATCGAGAACACAGATTACTATAAATATATTCAATAACTTATCAAAAGAAAACACGCTTTCACCGGCCTTCCTTCCTCCCTTCCACCGGGAGTGGACCAACGAAAATCGTCCCGCGTGGCTCTTTGTGAACAGGTGATTGAAATGTAGTCCATATGACTAGATAGTCGTCATAATGCCTAATCTATGGACGATTATTTGCCTTGTTAATAGGCACAAGATGCAAGAATGCATCGACTTAAGGGGGAAATATCCATGATCCGTAATCGGCTTTTTTTGACCCTGCTGTTAGTGGGAGCCAGCCTGGCCTCGGGAGCGCTCGCGGCCGAGAAGCACAAACGCGCGCATCCTCAGGATTTCTATGCGCGCGCTGCGGAGACCTCCGACGATCTCATGACCGGCGCGCCTCAGACGAATGCTCGGCCCGACTGCTTCGTTTCCTATTCCCCGGCAGAAGTCACCAAAGGCATCCGCCACTGGACGGGCAAGTGTCACTAGGCTCGCGATAATAGGCATGAGACAAAAACGCCCCGACCGTGACATCGATGGTCGGGGCGTTTGTTTGTGCAGGCCGCGGCTGAATGGGAAGCTAGCCGAAGCCGCCTTTAGACTCGCGCCCCCGCCCCTGTCGCCGCTTCAAACTCAGCGACGCCAGCGGCGACGTCGAAGGCCTCGACCGCACGCACGCACGCAAGCGCCTTCTCCGCCCGCTCCAGCGCCCTGCCCGCCAACGCCGACGCGCCTTCGGCCACCGGGAGAGCCTCGGCAAGGTCGCCATTACAATGCAGAACCATGTCGCACCCCGCGGCATTGGCGCGCTCGGCGCGTTCGCGGAAATTTCCTGTCAGCGCCTTCATGGAGAGATCGTCGGTCATCAGCAGGCCGTCGAAGCCGATCAGGCCGCGAATGATGTCGCTCACCACGATCTTCGACTGGGTGCCCGGCGCGCTCGGGTCGATCGCCGTGTAGACCACATGGGCGCTCATCGCCATGGGCAGGTCGGCGTTGGCCTTGAAGGGCTCAAAGTCCACCGCCTCCAGCTCGGCGCGGCTCGCCTCGACCATCGGCAGTTCCAAATGGCTATCGGCCTTGGCGCGGCCGTGGCCTGGGATATGTTTCATTACCGGCGCGACGCCGCCCGCCATCAGCCCCTCGGCGGCGGCGCGGCCGAGCTTCGCGGCGCGCGCAGGGTCGCGGCTGTAGGCGCGGTCGCTGATGATGGCGTGAGAGCTTTCGGCTGGAACGTCCAGCACCGGCAAGCAGTCGACGTCGATGCCGACTTCGCGCAAATCATGCGCCATCAACCGCGCCCCGAGCCAGGCAAGCCGCTCGGCCTGCAGGGCGTCGGCGCCGGCTTGCTCGAAGCGCGCGGCGCTCGGATAGGCGCGCCAGTTCGGCGCATTGAGTCGCTGCACCCGGCCGCCTTCCTGATCGACCAGCACCGGCGCGTGACGGCCGAGCGCGTCACGCAGTTCCGCCGTCAGGCGCGCGACCTGCTCGCGGCTCTCGACGTTGCGGCGAAAGAGGATGACGCCCCAGGGGCTGGCGTCACGCAGAAAGGCGCGCTCATCGGCGTCGAGGGAGAGGCCTTTGAGGCCGCAGATGAAAGCGCGCATGGGAAAGTTCCGGAATCACAACCGCACGTCATGCCCGCGCTTGTCGCGGGCATCCACGCGATTCGGCAAGGCGTGGATGGCCGGGACAAGCCCGGCCATGACGGTTTGTCAGTTCCCCGCGACGAAGCAGTTGCCGCCCGACGCCTTGACCTTGTTGCAGATGGCGTTGGCGGACTCCTTGCTCACGCCGGCGACGCGGACGCGATAGACCGTCTTGTCGCCGACCTTGGCGGGTTTGAACGTCGGCCGCACGCCATACTTGGCCGAAACGGTCTTGAGAAGCGTGCGGGCCTCCTCCTCCGTATTGGCGGCGCCGAACTGCACGGCGTAGCCGCCGCTCGTCGTCGCGGGCGCGGCGGCGGCGGTCTCCCCGGCGTCGGCTGGGGGCTCCACAGCGGCGACCTTGGGGGCCGGCTTGGGGGCCGGCTTGGGCTTCGGAGCCGGCGTCGTCGCGGTCTTGGTCTCGGGCTTCGGCGTCGCGCCCTTCGCCTGGAACGGGTCCAGCGGCACGACGACGGGATTGGCGCTCTTGGCGACGGCCGGCGGCACGCTGGCCTCATCGACACGGCTGCCGTCGGGGCGCACGGTGACGGTCTTCACCTTATGGGGCTGCGAGCCGAGCGCCGGCTCATGCGGCGCGTCGACGGGACCGTTGCCTAACGTCACCGCTTTCGGGGCGACCGTCGGGTCGATCGCCTGCTCCTGATGCGTCACGACCTGCTTGACGGGCGTCGAATCCTTGCGGTCGAGCACAGCCGCCCCGTTGTCGCTCGCGGTCTCCTGCTCCGTCTCGGCCGAGGGCTTCACCTTCACCGGGCCTTCCGGCGCGTTGATGACGGCGATCTCCTTGGAGCCGCCAACTCCGCCGCGATGCAGGAAGCCCCAGCCAATGCTGGCGACGGCGATGACGGAGATCGCCGCGACCGCATGCCAGGGACGCAGATATTTGCCGACGCCGCCGCGCGCCGTCTCGGGCGACTCCTCGGCCCCATAGTCGAGATATTCCGCGTCATCCGGCCAGCCGCCCTCGGCCCCGCCGTGATAGGCCGCGTCGTAATGCTGGTCAGCCTGCTGGCCATGGGCATAGGCGTGCGCGTCATAGCTCTGATGCTGCTCATAGCCCTGATGTTCATGGCCCTGAGTTTCATGGCCCTGATGTTCATGGCCCTGGTGCTGCGCGTAATGCGGATGCGCCTCTTCGTAATGGCGCGGCTCGGGCTGCACCGGCGGCGCGGCGTCCAGGGAGCCGCGTAGCGGCGCGTCCCACTGCGGCTGTTGCGGCGGCGGCGGGGGAGCGGCGCGCGCCGCGCGCGGATCGGGCAGGATCTTGTTGAGGGCGTCGGCCTGCGCCGTCTCGCCCTGCATCAGCCGGGCGAGCTCGCTCAGAGGGTTGGTCTTCGGCGGGGCGACCTGCGGCGTCTCCGCCGCCCGCATGCGCCGCTCGAATTCCGAGAGGTCGATCGCTGGGCCTCTAACGGACGATTCACGCATGATCTACCTCGATCCTCTTCCCACTCGCGGAGCTTATCGTCAGGCGTCGCGCGGGCTAAGGCCGAAGGTCGCGCGTCAACGCATTTCGTCGGGGGCGCTCACGCCGAGAAGCCTCAAGCCCGACCCCAGGACGATTGTTAAGGATAAAACCAACGCGACCCGGGCGCTCGTTAAATCTCTCTCCTTGGCATTAACAAAGCGTAATTGTGGCTGATCTTTGCCGCGGTTCCAATGCGCATGGAACACGCTGGCGATCTCATAGAGGTAAAACGCCACCCGGTGCGGCTCATGGGCGGCGGCCGCCGCCTCTATCGCGCGCGGATATTGGGCGATCACGCGGGCAAGCTGCAATTCGCCTTCATCCGTGAGAAGCTCGAGCTTCGCCCCCGCCAGCGCGGACAAAGAGACGTCGAGATCCGGGAAGGCCGCGAGCGCCTGGCGCACCGCCGATTTGGCCCGCGCATGGGCGTATTGCACATAGAAGACGGCATTGTCCTTCGATTGCTCGATGACCTTGGCGAGGTCGAAGTCGAGCGGCGCGTCATTCTTGCGATAGAGCATCATGAAGCGCACGGCGTCCAAGCCGACTTCATCGACCACCTCGCGCAGAGTGACGAAATCGCCGGCGCGCTTCGACATCTTCACCGGCTCGCCGTTGCGCATCAGCTTGACGAGCTGGCAAAGCTTCACGTCGAGCGTTGCCTTCCTGTCAGAGAGCGCGGCGACGGCGGCGCCCATGCGCTTCACATAGCCGCCGTGATCGGCGCCCCAGACGTCGACCAGCGTATCGAAGCCGCGGTCGATCTTGTCCTTGTGATAGGCAATGTCGGCGGCGAAATAGGTCGGCGAGCCGTCCGATTTTTTAAGCGCGCGATCGACGTCATCGCCGAAGTCCGTCGAACGGAAGAGGGTCTGCTCGCGATCCTCCCAATCGTCGGGAAGCTGCCCCTTGGGCGGCGGCAGGCGGCCCTCATAGACCAGCCCCTTCTCACGCAGCCACTCGATCGCCGCGTCGATCTTCGACGGGCCGTTCGAGCTGTCGTGCAGCGTGCGCTCGGAGAAGAAGACCTCATGGCGGATGTTGAGCGCGGCGAGATCGTCGCGGATCATGTCCATCATGGCGTCAATGGCCGCGTTCTTGACGATCGGCAGCCATTCGCGCTCGGACTTGTCCAAAAGCGCCTTGCCATGCGCCTTGGCCAGCGCCTGGCCCACAGGCACGAGATAGTCGCCGGGGTAAAGCCCCTCTGGGATCGTGATGGTTTCGCCCAGCGCCTCGCGGTAGCGCATGAAGGCGGAGCGGGCGAGCACATCGACCTGGGCGCCGGCGTCATTTATGTAATATTCGCGCGTTACCTCACAGCCGGAGAATGCCAGGAGATTAGCGAGCGCATCGCCGAAGACCGCGCCGCGGCCATGGCCGACATGCATCGGGCCAGTGGGGTTGGCGGAGACATACTCGACGTTGACTTTGCCCTGCAGCGCCCCTGCCCGGCCCTTCTCGACGCGGCCGAAATTTTCGGGATCGCTCAAGGCGGCGCGCAGCACCTGCGAGAAGATTTCAGGCTTGAGACGGATGTTGATGAAGCCCGGCCCGGCCACCTCGGCCGTCGCGACTCCCTCGGATTCGGCCAAAGCGTAACAGATCGCCACGGCCAACTCGCGCGGATTGGCGAAACTGGGCTTGGCCTCCTTGGCGAAGACCATGGCGGCGTTGCAGGCGAGATCGCCCAGCGCCGCATCCTTCGGCGGCTCGACGACGAAGCGCGCGTGATCGAGCGTCGGCAGGCGGCCATCTGCCTGGAGCCGGTCGAGGATCGAAGCGATGCGGGCGTGGAAGATGTCGAAAATGTTCATGGCGGTCCGGGTCGAAGGATTTCGCGCGCGGGTCTAGCAGACCCAGCGCGCGAATGCATCTCCGGCGGACCGGCCCCTCAGGCGCCTTGCCGGGCCTGGACGTCGAAATGCAGCATCATCCCCATGTCCTCGTGCTCGACGAGGTGGCAGTGATAGGGGTAGTGGCCGGTGTAACCCTTCGGGAAATGCACCAGCAGCTCCACAAGCTCATTCGACGGGATGCGCACGGTGTCGTGGCGCGCGACCTTGTCGAAATCGAGCGGGCGGTTGCCCGTCGTCTCCACGAATTGGTTCGCGCTGTTCAGCGCCCAACGCCGGGTGACCACGAAATTCACCAGATGCAGATGGAAGGGGTGCATATCCGGCGCGCCCCCGGCGAGGTTCGTTGGATCATTGCCGATATTGGCGACATACCACCGCTCATAGGTCCCTTCCACCGGCTGGATCACCTGACGGCCCTTCGACGGATTGGTCCGATAGAGGTGGGGGTAGCGGTAGATCGGGGGAAATCCCGCCGGATTGCTGTTCTGCGTCGCAAGCCCCCAGAGCTGATCCTTATGGGTGGGCGCGTGCGGCGGCATCGGCTCCTCCGGCTCGAAGAAGAAGGCCCGCGCCACCTGATAGGACACGGCCGCAGCCGGCGCGCCTTGTTGCGTCGGATCGTTGAGCTTCGCGTCGAAAGGCACGGGGAAAACGGTAGGATCGCCTGACGGCGCGGTCGCCGGGCGAAGCTCCCAGATTTGCGTATCGCGCCACGGCGTGTCGCCCGTGTAAGGTGAGTTTTCGCCATTTTGCGCCAGCTTGCGCGTATCGTTCATCAGGACGACGAAACGATTGTGAGCAATCGGCGCATTTGCCGGGCTCGGCGCGAGCTCTGGCGATGCGCCCGGGACCCAATGGAAGCTCTCGTCATCAGCGTGGCGGCGCAGAATTTTGTCCAATGTGCAGACGTCGAGCGCCGAGGGCTCGCTGTGGCCCCCGCCGCCGTGGACGTGCCCGGCCGCAGCGAAGCGGAACTGGAGCAAATTGGCGAGCGGGAGAAAAGGGTCCGGATTAGGTTGATTGGCGGCGCCAATGGCGGCGAGCGCCTTGTTGCTGTCCGGCAGCATCACCGAGTTTCCATCGAACTGGAAAATCGGTTCGTCGTCCGGGGCGCCGGGCTTGTACCCCGCGAGCGCCAAATTGACGAGGATAAGCGCGTTGACCTCGGGCTTCACCTTCGTGAAATCGACCAAAAGGTCGAGACGTTCGCCCGGCGCCAGCAGCAGATATTGCTTGTCCTGCAGCGTGACGCTTTTGCCGAGCAAGCCCGCCTCGTTGCCGATCGCCGTCAGCCGCTCCCCGTACCAAACCTTGCCGTTGTCCGTTCCTGCGGGATCGGCCAAGGTGAGCGCATAAGTGCGGGCGTTCGAGCCATTGAGCACGCGCAGCCGATAAACCTTCCGATCGGCGTGAACATGCGGCCACGGCCGCCCATTCACGAAAATAGTGTCGCCGAGAAACTCCGGCCGGGCGGTGCGGTCCAAGGTCTTAAGGAGGGGCACGCCCTTCTTATAGTCGATGCGCGTGGAATCCACTTCGAGGCCATCTTGGCCCTTCGACCCGAAGCAGCGGTCCTGGATGACGAGCGGGATTTCCTGCGCTTCGCCGCCGATCAGATGGAAAATCTCGGCGTCGGAATGGTCGCGGATGAAATAAAGGCCGGCGAGGCCAGCGTGAACCTGCTGCGCCGTATTATCCATCGAATGGTCGTGGAACCACAGCATCGTGGCCCGCTGGTCATTGGGATAGAAATAGGTCCGGTGCGAGGGCATGTGGAAGGGATTGCCTTCATAGCTCGCCGGATGCAGCGGCCAGCCGTCCGAGGTCGGCAATACTTTGCCGCCATGCAGATGGGTGACGACGCCGAGCGCGTAATTCATGGAGCGGAACTGGGGAATGTCCTTGCCCATCTCCATATCGGCAGGATTGATCGGCGGCATGGCGAGCGGGCGCGCTTCGCCTGCTTTCGCCGCGCCCATGGAGGGCAGCTTATTGATCCAGATCGTCTTCAGCGGCTGGCCGCGCTGGACGTTGATCACGGGCCCAAGATAATTTTCCAGCGTCGCCGCCCGCTCCTGCGGCGAGCCGCTCCGAATATAGCACCACGCGTTCGGATTCTTCGGGTCGGGCGGGTTGTTGGGATCGACCGCGTCGATGAACTTCACGTTACGCGCTTCGACGGTGAATGTGAGGCAGCCCCATACGCTCGTCTGCCCCGTGGTAACGATGTCGAGCGCTCCCAGCGGCAAATGGTTTTCGAAATTCAGAGCCATCATTAAGTCCCTCCTGAAAAATCAGCCCTCGAAAAGCATCCCCGACACCAGGGGAAGAAAATGTGCGGCGACGCACGCCCCCTTTGGCTAATTGCCTTCGAGCGCCTAACCCTGCGTAGCGCAAGCGTATTTCACCTGCAATAGTTTACCCGAAAAGCCGTTTTACCTCGCCCAGCGCATATCTGTCGGTCATCCCGGCGATGTAATCCGCCACCACCACCGCTCTCGCGGCGCCGTCGCGCGCCGCCGCCAGCGTCGCCCATTCGGCCGGCATGAGCGACGGCTGCTCGAAAAACGCCGGGAAAAGGCGCGAGATCGCGTCCTCGGCGCGGGTCCAGACGCCCATCACCCGCTCGTGCCGATACATATTGGCGAAGAGGAAGCGCTTGATGTCGCGCTCGGCCTCGCGCATATCGGCGGAGAGCGCGACCATCGCCTCCCCTGCCCCGCGGACCTCTTCGGCCGAGCGAGGAGAATGCTGCTCGAGACGCGCCTGCGCCGTCCCGATCGCATCCTCGACGAAGCGCGTGATCACCCGGCGCACCAGCTCATGGATGACGCGGCCGCGTTCGAGGCCGGGATGCTTGCGCGCGATTTCCTCCAGCAATCCGGCGACGAAGGACACGGCTCCTGCAATGTCCTCCAGCGTGAAGAGATTGGCGCGTAGGCCGTCGTCCATGTCGTGGCCGATATAGGCGATGTCGTCGGCGAGCGCCGCCGCCTGCGCCTCCACGCCCGCGAAGGAGGCGAGCTCCAGCGGACAGCTAGCGTCGAATTCGCAAATATAGCGCGACGGGGGTCTCAACGCCTTGGGCCCCGCAAGCGGCCCATTGTGCTTCACAATGCCCTCGAGCGCCTCCCAGGTGAGATCGAGCCCGTCGTAATCGGCGTAGCGGCGCTCCAGCAGCGTCACGACGCGCAGCGCCTGAGAGTTGTGGTCGAAGCCTCCATAGGGCTTCATGCAGGCTTCGAGCGCCTCCTCCCCGGCATGGCCGAAGGGCGTGTGGCCGAGATCATGCGCCAGCGCCACCGCCTCGGCGAGGTCCTCGTCGACCCTGAGCGCCCGAGCGATCGCGCGGGCGATCTGCCCCACTTCGATCGTATGGGTCAGCCGCGTGCGGAAATGGTCGCCGTCGAGTGGCACGAAAACCTGAGTCTTATGCGCGAGGCGCCGGAAGGCGGTGGAATGGATGATGCGGTCGCGGTCGCGCTGAAACTCGCTGCGCGTCGGCGATGGCGCGACGGCATAGAGGCGCCCACGCGAATTTGTGGCGTCGCAGGCATAAGGCGCGAGGGGCTGGCGCAGCGCCACGGTCGGGCTCCAGTCATTGAAAGGCCGGAAGTTCGGACCTATGTTGCCGCCATAGCCCGCAATCGACGGCATAAGCAAGAATCCAAAGGGGAGAGGCATGACAGCGACCCTGTCGCGCGACGTGGCGCTCACAGAACAGGCGGCGAAGCGTATTGCGGCGATTCTCGCCAATGAAGCCCCGGGCGCGGTCTTCCGCGTCGCCGTCGAGGGCGGCGGCTGCTCGGGTTTCCAATATAAATTCGTCGTGGACCCCGCGCCCGCCGCCGACGACGCGCTTTTGGAGCAGGACGGCGCCCGCGTGGCGATCGATCCAGCGTCGCTGGGCTTTCTTACCGGGGCGAAGGTCGACTTCGTGGACGATCTGATGGGACAGTCGTTCCGAATCGAAAACCCGAACGCCGTCTCCTCCTGCGGCTGCGGCACGAGCTTCGCGCTTTAAAGGACCGCGAGCCTTCAGGCTCGCTTAGAAAAGTGCGAGCCTGAAGGCGCGCGGTCCAGTGACACTCGGGCGCCATCGAAACCGGCGACGGTGACAAGCCGCCCCACCATTGCGGAGCCTGATTCTTGGAAGCGCTTTTCCTCGGCCACGCCTATATCGACGTCACCATGCTCACCGACGAAATGCCGGCGGGCGACGAGAAGATGGTCGCCCGCGACTATGCCGTGAGCTTCGGCGGCAACGCCGTCACCGCGGGCTTCGCCTGCGCCAAGCTCGGTCACGACGTGCATTTGCTGACGACGCAGGCGCGCGACTGGCTAGGCCATATGTTTGCGGAAATGGCCGACGCTTATGGAATCCGCCTGCATCCGCGCAAGGTGGCGCGCTCCTCGCTCTCCTTCGTGCTGCCCAACGACGGCAAGCGCGCCATTCTGCGCGCGCGCGACGATCACTATCTGCAGCCCTTCCTGCGCCTCGACATTTCGAGCGCGCGGGTGCTGCATCTCGACGGCCATATGGCCGACGCCGCCATCCATTACGCCAAGGCGGCGCGCGAGCGCGGCGTGCTGGTCTCGCTCGACGGCGGCGCAATGCGTCCCCGCCTCGAGGAGCTGATCGACTTTGTCGACGTCGCCGTTGTCTCGAAGCAGCTCTGCAAGCAGATGTCCTTCTCCGAATCGGAGATGCTCGCCTGGCTGAAATCCAAGGGCTGCCGAATCGCCGCCGTCACGGTGGGCGAGAAAGGCACCTTCTGGTGTGGCGAGGACGGCGTTGCGCAGCATTTGCCCTCTCTGCACGTGCCCTCCGAGCGGGTCATCGACACCTCGGGGGCCGGCGACGTCTTCCACGGCGCCTATTGCGCCTCTTTTCTCGAACGGCCCGAGGCGGGCTGGCGCGCGCATTTCGAATTCGCGCGCGCGGCTTCGGCGCATAAGGTCCAGCACCTCGGCAATGAAGCCGGCCTGCCGGGCCGCGAGGACGTCGCGAGAGCGCTCGCAGAATTCAGCGAGACCGCGGCTGCGGAAGCCCAGGTCTGAGGGAGTTATCAACAGGCTGCGCGAAAGGGCTTGGCAAACCCGACGGGGCCTTGTATACGCCCTCCACCACGTCGTTCCCCGATAGCTCAGCTGGTAGAGCACGCGACTGTTAATCGCTAGGTCGTAGGTTCGAGTCCTACTCGGGGAGCCAATCACACTGCTGAACCAACTGATTTAGCGAGCGTTCGCTCGCATGGTCATGCGCCCTCATAACGCCATTCCTAACACGGCTGCTTCCGCCCCTGCACTAGCCCCTCGCCTCAGCATCCCGTGCGCCGATGCTGTGACCGCTTTGCCGGGCGGCCGAATGGTCGAGATGACGCAGGGTTTGAAGCTTTGTTGTTCGCTTTTCCTGAGCCATATTTGGGGGGCATAAAAAGGTCAGCGATAGGCACGATGATTTCCACTCGACGCACACCAGCTGTAAACCAGCTTCAAAGATAACAAATAAGGCTCCCAGGGCCAGAGGAGAGAAGCTATGCCGCGCGATCTAGAGATTCTGATAGAGGCTGCAAAACGGGCGGCGCCCTCCTCGGAACACCGCGAGGAACAGCGCAAGTCGTTCGTTTACGGCAACACCGCTTTTGAGAACGAGCTTATCACTCGCGAGATGGTCGAGCAGCAAGCAGTGGTCGTCGCACAGGAGCGCCATGACCAACGAGGCTGATGCTCGCCGGGATAGCCTCGCGCAAGACCCGGAGCTAATTAAAGACCCAAAGGAAAGGGCAGAAGCGGAAGTTAGGAACGGCTTCCGCCAGTACGACGCTGGCATTGCCCTTGCTCAAGAAGCGATAGACCGCTGTGCGTTTCGGCTTCGACCCTCCACAATTCTCGCGTTACACCGCGAGGCGCTGCGCAATATCAGCATGTACGCAGGAAACTTCCGCCCCGGTCCAGTCGAAATCAGAAAAAGCCGACACGTTCCGCCGGACGCTCATTTAGTCCCGGAGTTAGTGGAAGATCTATGCGACTACGTGAATGGCGCTTGGAACACGGCAAGCGCGCTTCACTTGGCGGCCTACGTCATGTGGCGCCTAAACTGGATTCACCCTTTTGCCGATGGCAATGGGAGAACATCTCGCATAGCCTCTTATCTGGTCCTGCTCGCCAAATCAGGCGCTGTTCTGCCTGGTAAGCCGACGATTCCCGACCAGATCCAGGCTGACCGGAGCGGCTACTTTGCGGCGCTTGATGCTGCAGATGACGCTTACAAAGAGGGACGGATCGACCTGAGCAATATGGAGGGCTTGCTGAGCGGAATGCTCGCGAAGCAGCTTCTCGCATATTACGAAGAAGTGGGCGGGGTTCCTCCTCTCAACACCGGCGGCTCGGTGGAGTTGTGACCCGCAGCAAATGACAAACCATGTTCCTGGCTGGCCCGGAATCGGTTCCCCACAGCAGCCATGACGCCCAACCGAACCTAAAGTGGACTGGCGACCAGGCGCACTCCTGCCACCGCGGTGATTCCTTTGAAGAGTTGAGGCGCCGACAAAGCGCCCTAAATGTTCCTCCCTCACTGCGGGAGGCAGCAATGCGGAAACTCACGCTTCTGACGATCGCCGCGCTTCTGACGGCCGCGGGCTCGGCCCATGCGCAGAGCGCCGGACCCTTTCCTTCTGACGGCAACATCCAGTCTTACGGCGGCCACTGGCGCTACCAGCACCGCGATTGGAGCGCGCCAGGGCGTCCTCTCAATCCCGGCGTCTGTTGGCAGTGGAGCGACTCTGAACTCCTTTGGAAATGGGTGTGCTGAGCAGAGACCTCAACGAAGCGCCCCGCCGCCCGATCGGCGGCGGGGCCCCTTGCTCAGAGTTCCCGCGCTACCTTAGCCCACTCGGTTCTGACCCGGCGCCGCCCTACATGACCCTTCGGCGCCTACGCCGCAGAGGGCTCGAAACGCGCAGGCTTTATGACGCGCGCCAGACGCAACCAGGCGTAGGGGCCGATGTTTCCAGGCAGAGGTGCGCCATGAATACCGCCAATCTCCAGCTCGAAGGCATTTATGTCATCCTCGCAGCCCTTCTCGGCGCATTGTGCGAGAAAGGCGTTTTCAAGCGAGAGGAAATCG
The DNA here is from genome assembly GCF_030063565.1 of Methylocystis sp. JR02. Lineage (NCBI taxonomy): Bacteria > Pseudomonadati > Pseudomonadota > Alphaproteobacteria > Hyphomicrobiales > Methylocystaceae > Methylocystis > Methylocystis sp. JR02. The sequence continues at coordinate 1,426,363 of NZ_JASIRC010000001.1, forward strand.
ACGGGCTGCTCGCCAAAGTCGAGGCGGCGTTGAGCGAGGATCCAAACAGGTCGGAAGACATGCGCGGCTCCAACGTCGAAGCGATCTGTTTCCCGGCGCGCTTCCTGCGGCAAGCCATTCATGCGACCTCCGAGGAGCCGAGCCTGTCGTTTGTGGATATTGCAACGCGAGTCGGACAAATGAAGCGCGAGGGGCAGAACCGCTAAGACCTCAAACGGGGAAATCAATTCCGGCTGCGCGCAGCAAATCTATCACCTCCCCGCGCTTGCGCTCGACCGATTGCTCGCCCTCCCAGATCGCCTCCTTGGCGCGCTCGAACTCGAGCAATCCGATGTGTCCCACGCGCGGCGTGATGTGCACGTCGGGCGGATCGCCGGCGAGGCGAGACCGCGTCAGCCGGTCCTGCATAATGCCGAGCGAAGTGGTCAACACGCCGAAGAGGCTCGGGAGATCGCCTCGCTGCTGGACGAAGGCGCGGGTCGCGCTCGCCTGGCGCGCCGACGCAACGTCATGGACGCCGAGCACCAGCGGATCGAAGCCGATAGACGTGCGCGGCGACGTTTCGCTACGCCGCATCTTCCCGATGACGTCGGTGTTGAGGTTGATCGCGATCACAAGGTCCGCTCCCAAGGCGCGGCAGGGCGCGACCGGCAAAGGGTCGACGAGCGCGCCGTCCGCCAGAACGCGATTGCCCGATTCGATCGGCGGCAGAAGGCCGGGAAGCGCTATGGAAGCCCGGACGGCCTCGACGAGCCCCCCATGTTGAAGCCAAATCTCGTGGCCGGTCGTCAGATCCGTCGCGACAGCGACGAACGGGTTTTGCAAATCTTCGACCCGGCGCGCGCCCAGCAGCCGGCTTACCTCGTCGATGATCCGATTGCCGCTGAGCAGGCTTCCGCGCCCGAAATGCAAGTCGATGTAGCCGAGAATCCGTCGCTTGGTGAGCGACAAAGCCCACCGCTCCAGCTCATCTAATTCCTTGGCGAGATAGCAGGCGCCGACCAATGCGCCTGCGGATGATCCAGCGACGATGTCGAACGGAACGCCGAGCTTCGTCAGCGCGTTGATTGCGCCGATATGCGCCCATCCCCTCGCGACGCCGCTGCTCAGCGCAAGGCCGATCTTGCGTCGCCCGAAGGGGTTGCCGATCGCCGCGGCCATTCAGGCTTTTCTCCAAGAAAGAGAGATGGAGCGAGAGGCCCGTCGCCTTCCCCGCGCTAGCTCACTTCCAAAACAACCAAAGCCGCATCGTCGCCCATCATCGCCGGCGCGCAAAAATCCCGCACCTCGCGCAAAAGTTTCCGGACGATGACCTCGGGCGCAAATTCTCGATTGGCGGCAAAGCGCCGGCACAGGCGCTCCAGCCCGAAGAATGCGCCGGAGGCGTCCTGGGCTTCGACGACGCCATCGGTGTAAAAGAGAAGCTTGTCGCCCTGCGATAAAAGCACGCTGCGTTCCTGGAAATCGACCACGCGCATGGCGCCCAGCACGAGCCCGTCGCTATCGAGCTCCATGCAGTCTTGGCGTCCCGATCGCAACAGCAGCCCGGGGTTATGGCCTGCATTTGCATATGTCAGCCGTCCCGTGGCGGATTCATATCGGCAGAAAAACATGGTGATGAACAGTTCCGACCGATCGAGATCCTCGTAGAGCAGCTCGTTGAGCTCGCGCAGCATTTGAGCGGGATGGGCGGCCGCCGCTGGCCGGGATTGAGCGCGGACCATGCTTCTGACTTCCGTCATGATCAGCGCGGCGCCGACGCTATGACCCGACACGTCGGCGACGACGAAATCCAGATTCTCGCCATTCTCGAAATAATCGAAATAATCCCCGCCGACATGGGTCGCCGGCAAACACACGCCCGCGATCTCGGCATGCGGCAAGCGTAACGGCTTGTCGGGCAGCAGCGACAATTGAATCTGCTTGGCGATCTCGAGGTCGCGGCGGCTTTCCTCGGCGCGCCGCTTTTCGGTGACGTCGGTCTGAATGCCGATGTAATGCGTGATCGTCCCCGTTTCGTCAGGGACGGGAGAAATAAGCAATTCGTTCCAGAAGGCTTCGCCATTCTTGCGGTAGTTTTGCAAGGTGACTTCGCAGCCCTCGCCCGTTTGCAGGGCATGCCGAATCTTGGCGACAGCCGCCGGATCGGTCCCCGGCCCCTGCAGTATATGCATGCCGCCCCGCAGCAGCTCCTCTTGCGAATAGCCGGTCATTTGGGCGAGCGCGGGATTGACGTAGATATTCGGATTTCCGCGCGCGCGCGCGTCGCAAATCACAATGCCGACATGCACCGCCTCCATCGCGCGATTACGCACGCGCAAGGCGTCCTCATATTCCTTTCGCTCGGTAATATCACGATCGACGCCGCGCCACTTCGCCAAACGTCCGTTCTCGTCGAATATCGGGGCGCCGCTGGACTCGGTGAAAACCCGCCGCCCATCGCCGCGCAAGTAGCAATTGACGATGCGACGGAATGGTTTGGGAGTCGGCAGTTTACCAGCAAGCGGCGAACCGTCGCCTTCGGGCTGGAGAATGCTGAGATAACTCTTACCCAATAGATCGGAAGGCTCGAGCCCGAGAATTTCCCTTACGGCGTCGCTGCTATAAGTGTAGCGGCCCTCTGCATCCTGCTCCCAAAGCCACTCGCCGACCATCTCGGCGACCTTGCGAAAGCGCTCCTCGCTTTCCGCCAGCGCCTCTTTGTCGCGCCTTTGCTCGGTGACGTCCTGCTGAATGGCGAGATAGTGCCTGACCTGCCCATCCTCGTCGCGCAAGGGCGCGATGATCTCATAGGCCCAATAAAGCGCGCCGTCTTTTCGCCGGTCCTGGATTTCCCCGCGCCACTCCGCGCCGCTTTCGATCGTGCGCCACAAGCGCAGATGCTGGTCTCTCGGCGTGTGCGGGGAATGAAGGATTCGAGGGTTTTGGCCGATGACCTCCGCTTCGCTGTATCCGGTCAGCTTCGTGAAATAGTCGTTCACATATTCGATGAGGCCGTTTCTATCGGAGATCATCACCGCGACAGGACTTTGCTCGATGGCCGCCGTCAGCATCCACAGGCGGCTTTCGGCGCGTTTCGTCTTCGTCAGATCATGGGTGACGCCGACGAAGTAGCGACGACCCTCAAGCCATATTTCGCCGATGGAAAGATACATCGGGAAAATCGCGCCGTCCCTGCGCCGTCCCGAAACATCGCGTCCGATTCCGATGATCTTGCGTATTCCAGTGTCGCGATAGGCGGCAAGATAACTGTCGTGCTCCTCCTTGTAGGGTGACGGCATCAGCAATTTCACATTTGCGCCCATTACTTCTTCGGCGCGATAGCCAAAGAGCTTCTCGGCGCCTGCGCTGAAGAACAGGATCTTTCCGAACTCGTCGATGACGACCAGGCCGTCGGCCATTCCTCCGAAGATCGCATCGAGCTTGATTTTCATATCCTCGAGCGCCGCCGTCGAGGTTTCTTCGGCCTTCAGTTTCAGTAGTAGCCCAGCGAGACCTTTCGTTCCGAGCCGATAAACCTCGCAACTCGCGTCGATCTCCTTTTCGTCCTTCCGCTTGATCCGCACGTCGATCCACTGCCGGGCGGGCGCCATCAACCATGAAAGCGGCCCGTCTTTGGCCCCCGCCATCGCAATCTTCGGCCTGCCCGGGAATGGGCGTCCGACCAGCTCGCTTTCCTTGTATCCGATGAGTTGCCGGGCGCGGCTGTTCAACGCCAGCACGAGACCGGACGAGTCCAGCAAGCACGCAGCCTCGTTGCTGGCTTCAAGAAGCAGATGCGTGAGCGGCTCTTCTTCCACGGGCTCGTCCTCCTCGCATCACGCCGCGCGCCGGGCGGAATTACAGGCTTCGACCAAGGCGTCGAGCTCGGAGGCAAAGAGCGCAAAGGGCGCAACGGTATTCGGCGCGCTTTCGACGATCTCGGCGCGTAGCTTGCGCAGTTCCGTCAGCTTCGGCGCGAGATCGGCGAGCCGGAAAATGGCGGCGGGCTCCTCGACGCCAGCCCTCAAGGCGACCCCTGCAATGCGCGCGGTCGCGGCGCGCAGTCGTTCCTCGACCGCCGTCTGCAGCTTCCCCTCCCACGCGTCGCGCGCCGTAAGCTCGCCGGCCAATGCAGCGATCTGGCGCACGCCGAGGCTTCCTCCAACCTCGTCGAAAAACCGCGCCGCCACCGCGATGTCCTTGCCGCCCTGCTCGGCAAGCGCCACGAGAAACGGAAAATCCCTCAGCCTGTTGAGGAACATCTCGCGAGACGCCTCCGGCGCATTGGCGTCGAGGATCGACGCTTCCGCGCTTTGCGAAAAATAGGCGAGATATTTTTCGAGATAGGCGCGCCATTCGGCGACCTCGCGCGTCTGCGGCTGGAGCCGGCGGCCGCCCTGCAGCGCCCAGCGGCACAAATAGGCCAAAGCGTCTTCGAGTTGCAGCAGATATTCATATTGCCGCCCGGCGCTCATTCTGCCGTCCAGGCTCCGGACCGCGCTACGCCAACGCTCGCCTCCGAGTATCTCGTCGAAGGCAAGATAGAGGCCGACGGCGTCGGTCAGCAGAGTCGGCGCGAGCGGGTCTCCGAAAAGAAGAAATCTCGCGCCGGCCTGATCGATGATCCTGTTGCAGATGACAGTCGCGGCAATCTCGCGCGCAAGCGGATGCGCGTCGATCCTGGAAGCGTCTTCCGATCGCAGCGACGATGGGAAATAGGCGGCGAGAAACGTCTCGCTCCATTTGGAATCGAGAAATCCCGGCGCGTCGAGAAGCGCCCGCTTCAACGCCAATTTCGACTCGGCCATGAGGATGCTCAGCTCCGGCCGCGTCAGCCCCCCTTCCGCGCGCGCCAAAAGCTCCCGCCGACTTGGAAAAGCGTTATTTTCACGATCGAGCTGCGCCGCCGCCTCGAGCCGGTCGGCGACGTCCATATATGGTTCGAGATCGGCGCGGGCGCGTTCCCGCTCGAGAGAGATGCAAAGGCTCTGATTGTAATTGTCGTCCAGGACCGCGGCGCAGACTTCGTCGGTCAAGCTCTCCAAAAGACGATGAATCTCGCTCGATGCAGCGAATTGCGCCCCACGCGCGCCACGCAACAAAATCTTCAGATTCACCTCGTGATCCGACAGATCGACGCCCGCCGAGTTGTCGACGGCGTCCGTATTGATCCGGCCGCCATTCAAAGCATATTCGACGCGCGCTCTTTGGGTGAAACCAAGATTGGCGCCTTCGCCGACGACTTTGGCGCGGAGCTGAGCGGCGTCGATCCGCGCGCCGTCATTGGCGCGATCGCCAACGCTTTCGTCCGTCTCCGCGCTCGCCTTCACATAGGAGCCGACGCCGCCCATCCAAAGCAAATCCACAGGCGCCGCCAGCAGGAGACGGATCAGCCCCTCGCCGTCGACCAAGCGGTTTCTGGCTTGCAGCCACGACCGCGCCTCGGGGCTCAGCTCGATGTCCTTGGCGTCGCGGCGATAGACGCCGCCGCCGCGCGAAATCTTGGCCGGGTCGTAATCCGCCCAGGAGGATCGCGGCTTCTCGAAAAGCCGCCGGCGTTCATCGTAAGAGATCAGCGGATCGGGGTTGGGGTCGATGAAGATATGTTCGCCGCTGAACGCCCCCAACAGCCTGATGGTGTGCGCCTCCAACATCCCGTTCCCGAAGACGTCGCCATCCATCGAACCGACGCCGACGACGGAAAATCCCTGGTCGTCGATGTTTCGACCGATCTCGCGAAAATGACGCCGCACGCAGACCCAGGCGCCCCGCGAGGTTATGCCGAGGCGCTTGTGGCTGTAGCCGTTCGATCCGCCGGTGGCGAAGGCGTCGTCGAGCCAGAATCCGCGCGCCTGTGACATCTCATTGGCAATATCCGACCAAGCGCCTGTGCCCTTGTCGGCCGCGACGACAAGATAGGGATCAGGTTCGTCGTAGCAGATGCGCTCTGCTGGCCCAGGCTTCTCGGGATCGAGATTATCCGTCAATTCCAGCAGCGCGCCGATAAATGCGCGATAGGCGGACTTCCCCGCCGCTTCGCGTCCGGACGGGTCGGAACTCGGGGTTTTCAAAACGAAACCGCCCTTGGCGCCCTGCGGAACGATCAAGGCGTTCTTGATCATCTGCGTCTGCATGAGATCTAGAATCTCGCTTCGCAAATCGTGTGCGCGGTCCGACCAGCGTATGCCGCCTCGCGCGACCTTGGCGCCGCGCAGATGTATGCCCGTCATCGCGCGCGCGTGGACGAAGATTTCGAACATCGGCTTGGGAGGCGGCGCGCCGATCACGCCGAGGCTGTTGATCTTGAGCGCCAGCGCTTTCGGTTGGCCCTCGTCGTTCAGATAGAAATTCGTGCGCAGCGTCGCATCGATGAGGTTGAAGAGATCGCGAAAAATGCGATCGTCCGTGAGATTGGAGATTTCGTCGAAGGCGGCGATCAGACGTTGCCTGACCTCGGCGAGCGCGTCGAGCGAGCCTTGGCCTGCATGATCGGGACAAAACCTGGTCTCGAAATAGGAGAAAAGCAGGCGCGTGACCTCGACTCCGCCGATGAGCGCCTCATACAAACGCGAGCGGTCCACGCGCACGCCAAGTTGCAGATAATAGCAGCAGTACGCGCGCAGGACGCCAATCTCCTTCGCGCTCAACCCCGCGAGCAGGACAAGCTTGTTGAGAGGATCGTCCTCCGCCTCCCCTGATAGCAATGCGTTCAACGCCGCAAGAAGCTGCGCCCGTGATTGCTGAACCTTCCCGGCGTCCACCGGCCTCACGCGGAAACTGCGAATGAAGCGCCTGTCTCCCGAAAGCGTCACGGGAAAGAGGATCTGATCGACGGCGGAAAGGCCGAGATTGTGCAAGATCGGAATAAGATCGTCGAGCGGGCGCGGCTGTGCGCCGTAGATTCGCAGATCATACTCACGCCCGTCGCGAAGCCGGCGAAGATCGATCGCGTGGCGGCGCGGGTCGAAGACCTCGCCGAGCTTCAACAGATCGCGCATGCGCTGCCGGGGCGCGACGAGATCGCGATAATCTGCGGGAAACTCCGCGGCGGCGCCGTTCACCGCGCGGCGTGATGTCTGCGCCGCTCCTTCCACAATGTTGCGGAGGTGAATGTCCCCGTCCATGGCGAGCGCTTTCTCTTTCTCTCCCGCTGCCGCCGGCGCGCGTTACTTCAAGCTCTTGTGCATTTCGAGAACATTCCCGCTTTCGCTCTTCTGATAGGTGACCGAGTCCATCAGATTGCGAATGAGGAATATGCCCCGCCCCCGTTCCTGGAGTTCATCGATATCCGGCATCGGCACGGCGCTGATGTCGAAACCCTGACCATGGTCGTAAACCCGGATACGCAGATCGTTCTCCTCGATCGAAAGACAGATTTTCACGGTATGATCCGCGCGCCTCTCATCGGCATATTCCATCGCATTGGCGACGGCTTCGGTGAGAACGAGATTGAGGTGATAGGCGAGCATGTCCTGGTCGACCGCATCCGTCTCGAGCTCTTTTGCGATCTGCTCGGCGATATTGCCGATCACACGCAGATAGCGGGTCTGGTTCGGCACGACGATGTCGACGCTCATGCTTGTCTTGGACATGCCTGCATCGCTAGCTGACGCCTTGGCTGCTGATCGCCTCCTGCAGGCGCGGGTAGATCTCAAAGACGCGGTTGAGCCGCGTCAGCTCGAACATCGAGCGCACGCGGGGCTGTAGGCCAGAGAGCACGAATGTCCCAGAGCGCTGACTTGCGTTTTTGTAGCCGGACAGCAATGCGCCTAGTCCGGAGCTGTCGATGAATTTCACGTCCGCCAGATCGACCACCAGGCGGCGCCCGCCTTCTTCGAGAGTCCTTAAAATGCGTTCCTTGAGCTCGCTCGAATTGTGCGCGTCCAGACGCTCCTCCTTCACGATGAGGACGGCTCGGTCATTCTGGGTCTGCGTTTCGAGCTGCATGTTCGAGGTCGATCCGGACATCGACAAAGGCCGCCATAGCGGTGAGATGGCTAGCTAGGTCGGCCTCTAGCGTTGTCAACGGATAAGCCTGCCGGAGTGGCTCAGCTTGAAGGCGGCCGGATGAACGGGGAAGCTAAATGACGCCTTCGCCTGCCGCCGCACGAGATGGATTGGCTAGCTAGGCAGATAGCGACACAGCCAAAGACACGGCTTACGTGCAAGGCTGTAGCGGGGAATATGGCCGGAAGGGAAATTAAAGATGCCCAGCCGAAGGCGTTGCATCCATGCGTGACGCCCGTCCGTCGGCTGTAAATGGGTTGGCGGCGAAAGAACGTGGAAGCTCAGAATAAAAAGCCTGCCCAGGACGTAGCCCGGGCAGTAGTTGGGGAGCCCTGCCCGGCAAGCGCCAGCCGGACAGGAATTCTTTGCCGAGAGAGCCGATCAGCCGCTCGCCAGGAATTTCTCGAGATACACTTGCTCCTTGGGAACGCCGGCCGAAGAAGCGGCCGCGAACGCCGCATCGATCATTCCCGGCGGGCCGCAGAGATAGATGTCCGGTTTCTCCGCGCGCCTGCCGAGCTCGTCCTGCAGCAAATCGATCACCGTGCCCTTGGCGACGCCATTGCCCTCGGAAACATTCACGACAGCAATCTGCACGTCGAGGCTCGGCATCGAATGCTGCAGCGCCTTGAGCTCATCGACATAGAAAAGCTCTTCATAATTGGTCACGCCGAAGAACAAAGTCGCGGGCTGTGGATCGCTTTCCTTGTGCAACTGCCGGATCATCGACAGGACCGGCGATAATCCGGTTCCGCCGGCGACGAAAAAGCGCGGCCGCTCGCTCTTGTGCAGCGAGAAGGAGCCCGCCGGCCCCCGCAGCGCGACGCGTTGGCCGACGTGCGCCTGCGAGCGCAGATAGTTGGAGAAGGCGCCATCCGGCAGCAGACGAATGAAAAACTCCAGGCGACCGTCCTCGGCGACCGAGGCCATCGAATAAGAGCGGCGCGTATGTGTGCCGGGAATTTCGATGTCGACGAATTGTCCCGGCAGGAAGTTCAGCGAAATGGGCGCCGCGCCATCGGCCGTCAGCGGCTGCAGAACCAGCCGCACGACATTCGACGACACCCTGTCGCACTCGGCGATCTCGGCAAGCCAATTCGTCTGGATCGCCTGGAAGGAGATGCGATCATAGGTGTAAGGCACAACGATGTGGAGATCGCTGCGCGGAAAGGTGCGGCACAGCAGAACCTTCCCGTCCTCCTCCTCGTCCGGCGGCAGCGCCTGGACCTTGACGTCGATGAGCTCGTAATCGCCGTCCGTGCAATCGGCCTTGCAGGTCGCGCAGCCGCCGGCCCGGCAGGACGCGAGAAGAATCACGCTCTGACGAAGGCCCGCAGAGATGACGTCCTCGCTCGGTCCGCATTCGAATGAACAGGTTTCTCCATCCTCTGTCTCAATGACGATCTGATACATACGTCTCCCGCCCTATGCTACTCTGGCTGCGCCAGTTCGTTTTTCGTCGTGTCGTTTTTGTCGTTGATCGGCTCCGGCGTGCCGATCGCGCGCAATAGCCGTCTGATCTCTATGCTGTTGTCGCCGGGCGTTGCGGCGGCATCGTCCTGCCGTCGGAAGTAGCTCAACACATGAGCGACCGCCTCGCGCGCCGAATCCTGCGACAGCGAGCATCCTTCCTGGATAAACTCGCCATCGCGCAGGATTTCCCAGCGCCACATATAATCGAGGTCCATCGTATAGGCGGCGTAGCGTGAATCCGCGTGAATCAGAATCCCTTGCTCGGCCGTCGCATGTTCCGCCGAAAGCGTCATGGCGTTTCCTCCTCTCTAGAGGGGGCGTTCGGGCGGACGACCGCCCGAACGCTCTATCTTTACGAAGCGGATAAAGTCGTCACGCCTGCAGATGCAGGACCTTGACGCCGCGCTCCTTGCGCAAGCCCTCGAGCGGCGTTGCGTAATAATCCGTGTTGCGCAGCTCCATCAGAATGGTGCCGAGCGCCGCATCGGTGCGTAGGAACACATTCACTGGCAGAACCGGCGGCTTGTAGAGCTGGCGGAACTCGATGTGAATGCGCTCCGCCTCATATTTGCTCTTGGCCGCTTGCATCTTGGCGATCCATGCGGCCTCCACCGCGGCGGCGTCCTCTCCGGTCGTCGCCTTGGTGATGAGATCCGCTACAGGGAGCTTCTCGGTCTTGAGCACCGACAAACGCTCCTCGATCTTGCGTTCGATATATTGATAATCGACATCGAGGTCGTAGCTCTTGCGGAACGGCGAGCTGTAACTGACGCGGAAGTCCTGAATGAACTTCGTCGCCTGGTCTACGCTGTTCAGCTTTTTGATCTTGCCTTCCCACTCTGCGCGAGTGGAATTGTCGTGGATCGGTTCTCTTTTCGCCATTGTGGCATTCCTTGTCGTCGGACCGATCAGATGTCGGTCAGGGCGCGATCGAGGCCCATGAGTTCCGAGGTGATGGTGAATTTCGTGCCGAGCGTATAGGCGCGACCGACGGTCGACGACACATTCACGAGAAGGTCGTAGACCGAGAACGGCTTGCCGAGCAGGTCGGAGGCTTCGGCGGCGTCGATCTCGATCGCGCCATCGGCCTTGATCCACCAGAAGCCCGCCTTGTCCTCGACGACGATCGACGGATTCTTCGCTTTGCCGCCCTTGAGCACGATGTCCTCGATAATCGCGTCGATTTCGTCGCTCTTCATCAGAACGAGAACGACCGCGTTGGACTCGTGGACGACTTGGTTCTCCTCGGCGAAAAATTCATCCGCGAAGGCCTTGCCGGTTTTCTGCATGATGCCGGCGTTATAAGCGTTATGTGCGCTAGACATATGAGCGTCCTTCTCAATTCTTGTAGCCGGAGAGAACGGCGTCGACCTTCTGGTCGACGTCGATCTTGAACCCGATCTTGTCGGCGTAATCGACCTTCCAATCGCCGAAAACGCGCTGGAGCGCTTCCGAGACGCCAGCGCGATCGGTCGCGCCCGCGACTTTCTCGACCTTGGCGTAGATGCCGACGAAATCCTTCAGCGCATTGACCGAACGCGCGAGATAATGCTCGGTCCAGGCGTTGAGGAAGGTGCGGTTGTGCGCGCCGAATTCGGGGTCATTGGCGAGGCAGTAGACGAAGAGATCTTCGATCGCGCCGCGCGTGGTCTGGAAATAGGTCTGCGATTGCGCCGTGAAGAAGGGCGTGAGCGTGTCGCCATAGACCGTCGCCAGACGCTGGAAGAACTCGCGGCGGGCGAACTGGCCGAAGGTCGCGTCATAGACGGCGTGACCCGCCCAGAGGATCTCGTTCCAATCCTGAATGCCCTGCCAGATCTCTTCCACCGCGCTGCGCGCGCCGGCGTAGATCGGATCGGTGGTCCAGATCTTCTTCGGAACGTCGGTCGACGCGTCGAAGCCCGGCACGAGCTTGGCGATGAACAAACGCTCCATCTGGATCATCTGCGCATTGTCGACCTTGTCGAGACCGGCGAAGGTCGCCGACTGACGAATCGTGTCCGACAGACAGTCGCGGCCGACCGACGAATGGGCGTTGAACAGGCCATATTCGTTGTACAGCAGCGCGCCATAATATTTGTTGAGGATTTCATCGCGCCAATAGGCGTCGATGGTGCGGATCGAGCCCTCGGAAGAATAGGCGGCGAGAAAGCGCTGCGTGTAGCGCGCCTCTTCCGATTTGTCCTTCACATAAGGCGCGTGCCAGCGACGGGCCGGATCGCGATGGCGATACCAGTCGGTCGTGCGCAGCTCGGTGCTCTCATTGCCCCAGGACGGACGGCCGCCGTGGAATTTCTGAGTCCAATCGCCCCAATCGAGGCCGCCGGCGATCCAGTCGGGGTTGGGCTGCGCGTAGCAGGACAGTTGCTCATATTCCGACAGGCGCTTCCAGCGCGGCTGGATGAAATAATGATATTTGCGCTGCGTATCCAGCGCGTGATCCGGAACAGCCGCGGCGATGATCGCAGCGCGTTCCGGATCAGTGAGACCTCGCTTCGTAACTTGAGAGCTTTGAGGCTGTGACATTTTAGATGTCCTCCACTAAGGATTTGTTCGTGCTTCACAGTGGGCGGGCGCACATCGCCCGCCAAGATCCCGGCGCGTGCGAGACGCGCCGGGAATTCTTGTTCTTTCGACAGCCTGCGCCGCCGACCGGAGATCAGTTGAATTTCGCGAGCGGATCGGGGAAGACGCAGCCCGCGCGCTTGATGTCCTCGAGCGTCCAGAGGTTGTCGCCGCGCACGTGAGGCTGGGCGATCAGCGTCTTGCCGTCGGAGCGAACGCCATGGCCCTCGGCGATCACCTCGGACAATTCGCGTCCCTCATATTGCTCGAAGAGATTGTGGCACTCGTAGCGCTCCGGCTCCGACAGCCACATGCGCTCACCCCACTCATCCGTGAGCGAATGCTTCTTGCCGTTGAACTCGTGCACGCGCAGCGAGCCGGAGCCCTTGGCGAGAGACGGGATGAACGGCACCTGCGAGACGCGGTCGATGTAAACATCGTGACCGTTCTGCAGCAGCCAGGCGTAGGGGATGAATCCGCTCTTGGGATCCTCGTAGCCGAGCTTCTTCCACTCGTTGTAGATCTTGCCGTAATGATCGGCCCAACCCGGATAGTTCGCCTCGAACCACTCCTGGTCCTCCTCGTCCGGCAGAGCCAGACGCGCGAAGCCGAGCGGCCACAGCGCATAGGCCGCGAGGGCGAGATCGTGATGGGCCCAATAGGCGTCCGTCTTGGCGTCGCGCAGCGAGCGGGGGCTCTCCACGCCATATTTGCCGAGACGACCGATCCAGATTCCACCCCAATCCTCGTAGACCCAGCGGTTCCAGGTCTTCACCCACGGCTCGACCTTGAACTTGGAGCCATACTCGAACAGATAGCCGAGGGCCGGCGTGAAATATTTCTGCTGCGTCCAGAAGGCGTTGTTCAGATCGGTGTTGAGGAACTTCGCCGCCGCCGGATCATTGGCGATCGACACCACCGTCTGATAGCCATTCGCCATATGGCGCAGCTCGTCGGTCTCCACCGACAGGAACACGGTCGGCGTGATCTCGTCGCCATTGGCCGAAGCCCATTCGGTGACGGCGACAATCAGCGGATTGGTGAAGCAGGCTTCGCCGACCAACTGTAGATTGACCGAGCACTCCACGGCGTCGCCGGAGATGAAGCCGTCGGCGAAGACGCGCTTCATGCCCTTCCACAGCGGGCCGATCGCACGAGTGCGACGGGCGTCATTGTGGCCGGCGGGATCGTGATAGTGCTTGGAATAATAGTGATTGATGAAAGCGCACTGATGCGTGTGACGAATTTCGTCGAGCACCTGAGCGAGATAGCCGTTCTTCTGCTCGGCGGCGGTGGCGGAGTCCCACAGCATGGCCGAAGCGGCGATGGCGTTATACTCGCCGACCTCGAGGAAGTTCGAGATCACTTTCATGGTCTCGCCCCAGCGCGGATGCACTTTGTTGCCGGCGCCGAGACGCGTAAGGCCGTCAAGCAGAGTGCCGAACTGGCGCTCGTCCTTGGCCGCCTCCATGCGGGCGTATTCCTTGGCGATGACCTTGAACTGCTCCTTGGTCTGGTTCGCCATATGATATTTGGTGGCGTATTTGGTGCGGTTTTCTTTGAAGTCCCAATTGAAGCTCTGCAGCCACTTGTGCACCTCCTGCGGCTCGACGCCGACCGGAGCGCGGTTGACTTTCAGAGCGTCGGTCGCCGCCTTGGTTGCGAGACTGATCGCCATGCTTGTTCCTCCTACCTGACTTATCGTTTCCAGCTTCGTGGGCTTTGCTTTTCGTGACGCCCCGCAATTTCGGCTCGGGCGCCTCGCTTACAAATTTCGAATAAGGAAACCTTTCGACGTCACCGCTGCGTTTCTTCTGCAAGCGGCGACCTGACTTGTTTGGCAAGGCGCATGCCACTCGTCGCGAGATTCATGAATCGAAGCTATTGCAAAGGATTCGAGATGAGGTCGAAATGTTTCATGAGCGACGGCGTCGATGCAGAAAGATGATCAGCGATACATGTGTAAAGGAACCATACGCACGATCTGCGGACGCATTTCGTCGAGGCTCTATCGTCGTCAAATGAATGCGCAAAAAAAGCGGCGCGCATGGCTGCAGCCCCGCAACAAACATTGCGGAGGAGCCAGGCGCGCCGCTTACCTGAGACACGAGGATCCGCTCGATTGGATCGGATCCAAAAGCAAAACCTGCGCTTTTGCGACTGTGGATGTCAGGACCGCGGATCTTCTCTCGTCTGCGCCGCGAGATGCGGATCGAAGCCGAACGTCGGATCACTTGGGGAGACATGCGTGACCGCGCATTCGACTGTCATCAAGGATGACGCCGTTGCGATGGCGTTGCGGAGCGCGAGACGTGAGACGCGCGCAGGATCGATCACGCCCGCAGCATAAAGGTCGCCATAGGCGCCGCTGCGCATGTCCATTCCCCAGAAGTCGTCATCGGTTCGTTTGAGTTCGAACAGCAATTCATTGACGTCGACGCCGGCGTTGCCGGCGATACGGCGTATGGGCTCGTCGAGCGCTTCGCGTATGATGGCGATGCCGTGGCTCTCATCGAGAGTGTCGCCTTGAAGATTGGCGAGCGCCGCGCGGGCGCGATACAGCGCGACGCCACCCCCAGCGACGACGCCTTCGTCGCGCGCCGCGCGCGCCGAGTTCAACGCATTCTCGATCCGCTGCATCCGCTCCTTGATGAGAATATCAGAGAAGCCGCCGGCTTTGATCGTGACGACCTTGCCGGTGAGCGCCTGGATTCTGGCGTGTAAATTCTCCAGGTCGTGTCGCTTCCCGCTAGGCGAGCCTTTGGATGCGTCGCCGCCGGTAATCCGGTCCGCTTGCCGTCGCGCGGAGGCGAGACGGTCGGCAATCAAAGCCGGGTCTCCTCCGGCGCCGATCACGACTGTTTCGTCCTCGCTGACAACGACACGCCGCGCGCGGCCCAGATGCTCCATCGTGACGCTGGAGAGTTCTTCGCCGAACGCCTCCATGATCGCTCGCCCGCCCGTCAAAGCGGCAAGATCGAGCAGATATTCGTAACGATTGTCGCCGTAGCCCGGACCTTTGACCGCGATGGAGCAGAGGTTCTTGCGAATATGATTGAGCAGCAGGCCCGGGAGCGCCTCTTCGGCAATGTTTTCCGCGACGACGAGCAGGCTGCCCTTGCGCCGGCGCACCAACTCGAGCGCTGGCAGGAGTTCGGCGAAATCATTTATCACGCGATCATAGACGAGGACATAAGCGTCTTCGAGCTCGGCGAGCTTGCGCGTGCTGTCGGTCATGAAATAGGGCGAGCGATAACCCTGCGCCCATCGCATGCCTTCGACCGCCTCGATCTCGTCTTGGAGCGCGCTCCCCAACTCGACGTCCACGAGTCCGCCTTCGCCGGCCTGCCCGAGCGCCTCGGCGACGATCGCGCCGATCGATTCCTCGCCCGCCGCCGCGAGCGTCGCGACATGTGCGAGCGACCGCACGTCGACGCAGGGCCGTGCGCGTCGCGTGAGCTCTGAGTCGACGGCGCGCGCGGCGCGCTCCATGCCGATCGCGAGATCACGCGGATTGAATCCGGCGGCGAGCGCCTTTCGCGTCTCGACGGCGATGCGCCGCGTCAGCACGACGGAGGTGGTCGTGCCGTCGCCCGCCTCTTTCGCCACCGTCGTCGCCATCTGCCGCACGAGCGACACGCCGACGCTCTCCGTCCTGCCTGATAATTCGATCGCCTGCGCGACCGTCACGCCGTCCTTCGTCGCGACCGGCGGCAGGCCCGCGGCTCGATGCTCGATGACGACGTTACGGCCGCGCGGGCCGAGCGTGACGCCCACCGCGTCCGCAAGAGTATTTACGCCGTCGAGCAATTTCATGCGTACGGGATCGCCAAAACCAATATGTCTCGCCACGATTTTTTCTCCAATTGTCGCGCGCCGGAAGTGACGGCGCGACGTTTCCTCACTTCTTTTTCGACTTGTCGAAAGATGTGATGTCGATGTCGTCGCGCCCGGCCTCGAGGATCATCGTTCGACGTCCAGCCGCGACGCGATGGCTGCGATTTCGTTCGAGGCGTATCCAGATCGACAACAGCCGTCGGTCGTCATAATCGAGACCGCGCCGCATCTCTTCGAGATCGACGGGCTCGAACTCCTTGCGCAGATAGGCCGCGAGCTCGGCGACGCGATCATCGCCGATGACCGCCGTCAGACGTTCTGCCTCTTGCTCGAGCTCGCGCATCGATGCGTCGAGCGTGCGCGCCATCTCTTCCAGAAACGCGCGGTCGTCGGGGTCCATGCGTCACCTCTTCGAAACGATCCGCTTGTCGCTACGCAGGCCGAAGCGCGCCATTTTGTGGTAGAGCGTCGCGCGGGTGATGCCGAGATTGCGGGCCGCCTTGGCGATGTTGCCGTTGCTCGACGCAAGCGCGAAGCGCACCGCCCTCGCCTCCCAGTCCGCGAGATCGAAGGAGGTTTCATCGCCCTGTTGCGCACATTGCGCGTCTCGTGAGGCGCTCTGGCACGCCTCGGCGGCGCCGGGGCAATCGGCGTTCAGCTCCTGCAGGAAATCGACGGGGAGATCGTCGATCGCGATGAGTTTTCCTCTCGCGACGGCGATCGACGATCTCAGCACGTTGCGCGCCTCGCGGATGTTTCCGGGCCAGGGGTGTCGGTCGAAAATGCGCCACACTTCGTCTTCGAAACACATCGTCTCTGTGACGCCGAGCGCCTCCTGCTCCAGCCGGAACAGATGCGCGAGCAGTCGCAATCGATCCGGACGCTCGCGTAGCGACGGCAATCGAAGCTGCACGCCGTTCAATCGGTAATAGAGGTCACGGCGGAACGCGCCTTTTTGCACCATCTCCTGAAGGCTGCGATTGGTCGCAGCGACGACGCGCACGTCGACGCGAATGGGCTTGCTCGAGCCGATCGGCGTGACCTCGCTCGAATCGAGCACGCGCAGCAGCGTCGCTTGCAGATCGAGCGCCATGTCGCCGATTTCATCGAGGAACAGAATGCCCTTGTCCGCTTCGACGAATTTCCCCGCTTTGCCCTTCGAGCGCGCGCCGGTGAAGCTGCCGCCCTCATAGCCGAACAACTCGCTTTCGATGAGCTCGCGGGGGATAGCCGCGCAGTTGATCGCAACGAGCGGGCGATCCTTGCGAGGTCCGGATGCGTGCAGCCGCCGTACGAGGTGATCCTTTCCGACGCCAGATTCCCCCGTGATCAGGATGGAAATATTGCGCTCCTGCAGTCCCGTCGCTTTGCGCAGCGCCGAGTCGAGCACGCTATCGCTCCACGCGCCGTCGAAGGCGTTCGCAGGATGGCGGGGCGCGCCCTCGCCGGCGGGCGAGGCGCCCGACGAAACCGTCGGCGCGCTCCTGCGTTTCGCCGTGCGATGGACTTCCGCCGCGACAGAGCGTCCGCCGGCGCGCGCGACGAGCGTAACGATGTCCGCGGCGTCGCTGGCGGCGTTCAGCGCCGGCAGATCGACGCCGATCGTCGCCGCCGCATCTTTCCCCAATATCGCCACCCCGTCGCCCGCGCCGAGAATGTCCAGCGCGTCTCGATCGGCGCCGCACACGCGGCCGTTTTGGGCGATGAACAAGCGCCCGGCGCTCAACGGGCCGCCACCGGCCTCGTCGCCGCAACGCAGCCGCAGCAAAAAGCCGTCGCAAGACATGCGTTCGAAAAGCGAAGCTTCGAGGAGGCGGCGCGCGACCTTCAAGAACCCGAGCAGCAATCTGGCGGCGTCGGGGCGATCACAGATCACGCCGACGATCGCGACGATTCCGCCGTCCGGCCCGGAAATGGGACATCCGGCCGTCGCGCAGCGATGCAGCGCGGCGTTGAAATGCTCCTTGCCAGCAAAAGCGACAGGCTCGCGCAGCAGCGCCGCCGTCCCCACGCCATTGGCGCCGAGACTCGCTTCACGCCAATCCGCGCCGATGCGCGCCATCTGCATGCCGCCCGCCCAAATCCGGCGACCGGAGTCGAGCAGATGGATCACGCGGCCGGCCGCGTCGGCCAGCAGGAGCGTGACGTCCGCGTCGTCGAGCAACGAGCCGAGGTCGTAGATCATCGCCGAGAGATGCGACGCAACGGCGCCGCTGGCGGCGCGGGACGTCGCGTCGATCTCGGGGACGAAGCCGTCGCTTTGGCGTTGGCGCGGCGGAAAATCCAAGCCGGTCGGCAGCGCGTGGTCTTCGACGCAGCGCATCCAGGCGTCCGCCACCAGCGGCCGCACCCAGTCGACGCCGCAAGGGGCTTGTCCCGTCTGCTTCATCCAATCCCAGGCGACGCCCGGGCGGTCCACCCCATAGAGGCCTGTCGCTTCGGCGGAACACAGCGCGCCGGCGAAAGTCCCCTCGCGTTCGAGGCAGGGCTGTCTCACTATGAAGTCGCTCAACGGCGATCCTCCCGATGATGAATGTCGTCGTGGCGCGCGGGGGCATGCCGCGCGGTGACGGCTTTCGCTCGCCATTTCTTTCAGAAATGGCGAGCGCTTCTGGTCGAGTGAGAGGCGTCGGTCCGTGGATCAGGCGCTCGTGGCCGATTGCGGCCGGCGTCCGCGAAGCGGGACATATCTTTGCAGCGCTTCCGTCAGATAATCCGACAAGAGCGCGAATATCACGCCCGCCAGGAGCGACAGAACAGCGATGGCGAGCGGATTGTCCTGCGACAGCGCGATGATGCGCTCGCCGCGGTCCGAGACGCCCACGAGCGAGAAAAGCGTCGCATAGCCGAGGATCGCGACGGCGAAGTCGCTCAGCGCCGACAGTCGCGACGCGAAGACGAGGATGGCCAGCGTGATCGCCACGGCGATCGCCGTCCACGCCGGAGCGCCCAGAGTCGCGCCATAGGGGAGGCGCGAGATAAGAGCGAGGGCGACGCCCGCGAGAACGACGCCCGCCAGAAGATGAAGAAGCGCTTTCTTCACGCCCTCGATCTTTCCGCCGAAGTGGTAGTAGCCGGCCCAGCCGATCAGGATGGGAAAGAGCTGCGCGCCATAGTGGGCGGCAGGTCCCTCCGCGAGAAAAGCGGCGACGCCGGCGAGCGCGCCAATGCTCACGGCGCGATAGGTCGAGATGCTCATGATCAAATTCCTCTTGTCCCGCGCACGATCGACGATCGGCGCGTGCGAATGAATCCCTTGGGTTGCCTGTTCAATCGAACAAAGCCGCCCGTCAGTTGAAGATGACTGTTGAGGGGATCAGACGCCGCGCGGCGGGGGCGCGCGAGGACAGAGGGCGCGCAGCTCTGGCGCGACGATGACGGCGTCGATCTGGTGGTCGCACGCCGGAGAAGCGGAAACACTTTCCAGAGGCAGGATTTCGACGGGAGCGCGGCCCGCGTCGGCCTCTATGAAAGAGCTGCAATGCAGAACGCAGCAGGGACCGACATGTTGCTGCTCGATCGGCCCGGAGGAGTCCCTATTCGCCGCGTCGGCGTTTTGGCAGATTGTTCCGAACAGCAGGCCCGCGGCGCCATTGGCGGTCGCGCCAGCGGCGAAGCCGATCGACGCCGCTTGCAACAGCAAGAGTATCGCGACCGCCGCGCTCACGGCCGCGCGGGCGACGACCGCACGGGCCATGGCCGCTCGTTCGACGCTCCGATATGACCGGCCTGACGCTTTCAAGATCACTCACCCCGCGTGTCGGATCGAGACGCGCTGTAGCAGCGATACAGGGTCCAGCGACCGCTTGTCGCATGCAATGCGGCAGGTTGTCGCGCTGGCGTCCAGCGAGAGCGGCGCGCTGGCTTCACCGCCGCGCCTGCCCGGGCGTGTATGCGCGACTTGCGTCGCCCGCTTCGACCGGCGCCATGCGCGGCCGCCTCGAGGAGGAAGGCTTTCAACCTCTTGGAGGCGATATCGGCTTGCTCCATGAAGGAGAGCGTATCGACGAGCTGGCCGCGATGGTCGACAAGATAGACGAGCGTCGTGTGGTCGATGGTATAGCCGCCGCCTTTGAGAGGAACCTTGCGGTGGTAGACTCGAAACGCCTGCGCCGCTCGCGCAACTTCGTCCGTCGATCCCCTCAATCCAGTAACGCGCCCGCCGAAGGACCCGACAAAATCCGAGAGGACGTCGGGCGTGTCTCGTTCGGCGTCGAGGCTGACGAAGAGAATTTCGAAATCGGACGTATCCGTCCCCGCCTCTTTCACGACCGTCGTCAGCTCGAGCAGCGTTGTTGGGCAGGCTTCAGGACATTTCGTGAAACCGAAGAATATGGCGTAGGGGCGTCCGAGCATCGTGCGATCATCGACTGTTTCGCCCTTGGAGGACGTCAGACGAAACGCCGGCGCGGTCTTGCCCGGCGCCGCGATCGCGTCGCGGGGCCGCGGCGTCGCCTGCAGCATTGGAAGAACCATCAACGCCGATGCGGCGGCGCAGGCGATCCAGGGGCTCTGTTTTCGTTTCGCCGGCGCGTCTTCGGCTCCGCGCCCTGATGGCGCGGCGGACGCCGCCGACGCCGCGCAGAACGGCGTTTTGCGGACGGTTCGCACCGGCGCCTCGACGCCGGCCTCGCGCAGCGCAGCCGCCAGCCGCTCGGCGATCGCTTCGCGTTCGGCCGGCAAGACATCGCGCGCGATTTCGAGTCGTCGCGCAACGCCTTCGACCTCGACACGCTGGCAGTCGCCGGCGTCGTCGACGTGCCGAACGACTCCGATCGCCTTCACTCTGCGCCGACCGACGAGTTCATCGTCGACATAGTGCGAAACGCAGACGATGTTTCGCTCGATGGTCACCCGCTCCGTGAAGCGCCGCTTCGCAAACAGCGACGAGCAGGCCCAGGAGAGGCCGAGTATGGAAAAAACGCCGATGATCTTTGCATCCGGCCTGATGGCGAGGATAGCGGACAGGCTCTCGAACGCGGCGTAAGCGAGCGCGAGCGCCAGAACGCGCTTGCAGGCCGTCCTTCTCATCTCACGCCGTCTTGTCGACGCTTCGGCGAGAATCTCGCTGGCGTCGGTTGCCGGATCGATCAGGACGGTCGAGCGCGGTCGAATGAGCACGAACATTCACCAATGCGTTGAAATGGGTCGAAAGCCCGCGCTCGGAACATACGAAAGAAGGCGAGACGGCAAAGCGTCGAAGCGCCTACATCGATACCGAGAACCGCGAACGGAAAAACCAGCTTGACGATAGGAATCGTGGAGCTGTTGCGTCAATCGTCGTTGCGCAAATAATCCTGCGACAGGACGTCGCGTTCAATAAATGAACAGTTTCTCTCCGCTTTGGAGTCGTCGCTTTCGCTGCAGAAAGATGCCGACGCGCCCGACGAATAGTTCACTGTTCGTGAATTGGACTGAGGCGGCCGCATATGTATCAACACTATTCATAACCGCGACCCGCATTTTACTGCATGCACTCAGCGAGCGCCCCGCGATCCCAACGAATATCGCCGGTTCCGAACGCGAGGCGGCTGGCGCGCGTTTTGGCGCCGATGTTGCCCAGCGGTCGGCCATGAACACGACGAGCAATGCCCCCTCGAGACGACGCTACTCCATCGTTGCGCCTGTTGCAGGAAGCATTCTTTGTTGCGGTCTCGGCGCGCTCGGGGCCGCCGCGGGCGCGACTGTCCCTCTCGACATCGAGATCGAGCATCCGTGGTGTGCGGCGTCTCCAAAGGGCGTCACCACGGGCGCCTGCTATATGACGGTTCGTAATCGAGGGACGGAGACGGTCAGAATCATCGGCGTTGATATTGCCGTATCGGACCATACCGAGCTGCATGAAACGGGCGTTGCAGACGGGATCATGAAAATGCGGCCTGTCTCTGAGGGCGTGGAAATTCCCGCCGGAACGTCGATCGACTTTCAAACGCGCGGTTACCATCTCATGCTGCTCGATCTGAAATCGTCGTTGAAGCTCGGGCAGACGATCGACGGCTCGCTTCGCTTCGACAGCGGCGGCGCGATGAAAATCGAGTTTCATGTGGAGACGCGGCGGCTGTAGCAGGGCCGCATCGCCGTGAATTCGAAAGTCCCCGCTCGGTCAGCGGCATTGCAGCATTACTTGGATTTGAATGGTGGGCGCGACAGGGATTGAACCTGTGACCCCTACGATGTCAACGTAGTGCTCTCCCGCTGAGCTACGCGCCCCCTTCCGGGGTTCCGCCATGGCGGCGGCTCGGGTGGCGTGTGTATAGTGGCGGACGCGGCGACGCGCAAGCGCCTTTGTGCAGAAAAATTTCCTGGTCCCGCGACAGCGCAAAATCCGCCCGGCGGCGGCTTGGCGGGAGCGGCCGTTAATAATTTATTGAGGCCAGATGTCGCGGGGACGAAAGATTTATGACGCCGCAACAATTCTTATCTTGCGGGCCTCGCCCAATGTGGCATGCTTGGCCGTGCGCCCCTCGCGAGGGGAAAGTCACAAAGGAGGTTTCGCATGTCCTTACAAGGCCATATCGTCGAACTCCAACGTCGCCACGAGGCGCTCAAGAAGGAAATCGAGAGAGAGCAGCTTCACCGCAATGCCGACAAAGCCAAAATCATCGAGCTGAAACGCAAGAAGCTGCAAATCAAGGACGAACTCGCCAAATTGGCGATCAGCGAAACACGCCACTGACGCACGCTCGAACGGGGCGGAAAGCTTTTTCCGCCCTGTCCGCCCCACTCTCGGCGCATGGCGCGCCAGCGCGTCACCGCGCGCCCGACACCAGCAGCTTGTAGTTGATCGCGTCGACAATCGCTTCGAAAGAGGCGTCTATCACATTGGCCGAGACGCCCACCGTCGACCAACGATTCCCCTCCCCGTCCGCGCATTCCACCAGCACGCGCGTCACCGCGTCCGTGCCGCCCTGGAAGACGCGCACGCGGTAATCGACAAGCCGGACGTCGTCGACGAATTTCTGATAGGCGCCGAGATCCTTTCGCAGCGCGACGTCGAGCGCATTGACCGGGCCGTTGCCCTCAGCCGCCGAGATGCGCGTCTCGCCGTGAACATTGATCTTGACGATCGCCTCGGCGCCCTTGTCCTCAAAGCCATTGCGCGCGAAGCGGCGGTCCACCGCGACGCTATAGCGCTCGATGTCGAAATAATGCGGGGCGTCGCCGAGCACGCGCTTGGCGAGCAGGAAGAAGGAGGCGTCGGCGCCCTCATAGGCGTAGCCCTGCGACTCTTTCTCCTTCACCTCGTCGAGCAGGCGCGTCAGGCGCGGATCATCCTTGTCCAGCGTCACGCCGAGGCGCGTCAGCTCGGAAATGATATTGGACCGTCCGGCCTGGTCGGAGACCAGCACGCGGCGCTGATTGCCGACGGTTTCCGGCGCCACATGCTCATAGGTGCGTGGATCGGTCAGCACGGCGGAGGCGTGAATGCCGGCCTTGGTCGCAAAGGCGCTGGCGCCCACATATGGCGCGTGGCGATTCGGGGCGCGATTGAGCAGCTCGTCGAGCGCATGGCTGATGCGCGTGAGATGTGACAGCTTCTCGCGCGTGACGCTTATCTCGAAGCGCGCGGCGTATTCATCCTTGAGCAGCAGCGTCGGGATGATAGTCGTGAGATTGGCGTTGCCGCAGCGCTCGCCGAGCCCGTTGAGCGTGCCTTGAATCTGCCGCGCGCCGGCGCGCAGGGCGGCCAATGAGTTCGCCACCGCTTGCCCCGTGTCGTCGTGGCAATGCACGCCGATATGATCGCCCGGAATGACCTTGGCGACCTCCGCGATGATGCGCTCGACCTCATGCGGCAGCGTGCCGCCATTGGTGTCGCACAGCACCACCCAGCGCGCGCCGGCCTCGTAAGCGGCCACGGCGCAGGCGAGCGCATATTGCGGATTATCCTTGAAGCCGTCGAAGAAATGCTCGCAATCGACGGCCGCTTCCTTCTCCCGCGCGCCGGCCGCTTTTACGGACTGCGTAATCGCGGCGAGATTGTCCTCTTCCGTGGAGCGTAAGGCGACCTTGACCTGATAGTCCCAGCTTTTGGCGACGAAGGTCACTGTGTCCGCCGAGCTGCCCAAGAGCGCCGCGACGCCCGGATCGTTCTCCACCGAACGGCCTTGCCGGCGCGTCATGCCGAAGGCGCAGAAGCGCGCCCGCAGCTTCGGCCGCTGCGCGAAGAATTCCGTGTCGAGCGGGTTGGCTCCCGGATAGCCGCCTTCGACATAGTCGATCCCGAGATCGTCGAGCATGGCGGCGATCTGCCGCTTGTCGTCGAGCGAGAAATCGACCCCCGTCGTCTGCGCGCCGTCGCGCAGCGTGGTGTCGTAAAGCGTCACGCGTTCCCTGGTCATCAATGCGTTCCCCCAGCGGCCGGCGGGGCCGCCAGTTGCTTGGTCATGGTGGTGTTGCCGAGCCATTCGCCGGCGATCGTCACCGTATTGCGGCTCTGCGCGACGTATCCGCGCGCGGCAAAGAAATCGCGCGCCGTATCGGAGGCTTCGACGGTGAGCGTCTTGGTCCCCCGCGCGCCGGCGAGCTTCTCGATCGCGTCCGCAAGCGCGGCGCCCACGCCCTGCCCCGCGAAATCCGGGCGCACATAGAGCATGTCGAGGAGCTTATTGTCCTTGAGCGAGGCGAAGCCCGCGATCTCGCCGTCGGCCAGCGCGACAATGGTGAGGGCGCCGGCGAGTCGGGCGGCGAAAGCGGCTTCGTCATCCGCCGCCGAGGCCCAGGCCTCGCGCTGATCCGCGTCGTAATCCTCAGCCGCGAGCGCCTCAATGCTCGCGCGAAAGAGCGCGGCGAGCGCCGCCGCGTCGCTTGCGAGATATGGCCGAAGACCGGGCTGCGCCATTACACGACCTCGAAGCTGCGCAAGATCTGCCAGGCGGCGAAGGCGGCGCCGGCGAGAACGAGGATTTTGAAGAGGAGGTAAACCGCCCAATGGCGCTTGAACGGCAGCGTGTTTTTCCAGTCGTTGTTGGACATGGCGTTGCTCCTGTTGCCTCGCGCGGGACGGCGCATTGTAGCCCGGCCGTGGATCACGCTACGCGCCAGACATTGCGTTGGCGTTTCGGTGGGAGGGGCGCCCTCGGACCCCACCCGGCCCGCTGCGCGGGCCACCCTCCCCGTAAAGGGGAGGGATGGGATTGCGGCGGCAGCGCCGCTCATGCCGCCGGCTGGCGATCGCCCCGACGCGTCAGAAAGAGCGCAAATCGTAGGCCTCCAATCCCTCCCCCTCGCGGGGAGGGTGGCGCGCGAAGCGGGCCGGGTGGGGGGGAGGATCACGGCGCCTCCGGCATAGGCTCACGCGCCCGCGCCAAAATCGTCTCGACGACTCCATGCAGATTGGAATCCACCTCGGGATTCCAAAACCGCAGCGTGCGAAAGCCCTGCGAGGCAAAATGCGCGTCACGCCTTGTATCGTTGCGCAACCCCACGTCCTCGCCATGCTGAGAGCCATCCACTTCGATGATCATTTTGTATTTGAAGCAGACGAAGTCGAGCACATAGCCGTCGAGCGGCGCCTGACGGCGGAAGTGGAAGCCCTCAGGCCGCAGCTTGCGTAGCTGCACCCAGAGCTTCACCTCCTGCGGCGTCATGGTCTTGCGCAGAGCGCGGGCGCGGGCGACGGACATGGTTCAGCCAACCCGGCCGTCGGGGTCGGGCCCCACCCGTCGCGCTTCGCGCGCCACCCTCCCCGTAAAGGGGAGGGATGGGACTGCATCGGCGCCGCCAATAACGACGCTGGCTTGCGACTGCATCAGCGCTTCAGAAGGAACCCAAGACTCGGGGCTCCAATCCCTCCCCTTTACGGGGAGGGTGGCCCGCGCAGCGGGCCGGGTGGGGGGGAGTCCGCTCACCGCTTCACCTCCCAACTCGTCGTACCGTCCTTATTGTCCTTGAGCGCAATGCCCATCGCCGCGAGCTCGTCGCGGATGCGATCGGACTCGGCCCAGTTCTTGGCGGCGCGGGCGGCGAGGCGGGAGGCGATCAGAGATTCAATGCGTGACTTTTCGGATGAAAACGAAACGACCTCGGGGCGCCCCGTCTGGTCCACTGTCAACGTAACTCCTTGCGACTTGAGTTTTGAGGTTAGCCCTGAAAGCTCGGCAATGACGTTATTGGCCGTCAAATTACGGAATAAAATCATATCGAAGTAGCCCTCGTTCGTGGCTACGAAGTCAGAATAAGACGCTAACGCTCTCGTATAGAAACCGCTTTTGTGGAGATCCCGGAATCCCATAAAATTGAGGGTTGCAAATAGTTTCATTGCTGCAGAATGATGTTGTTCGGCCGCTTTCCCGAGTTCACGCAACCTCGTAACAGTTTCGGGTGTATTCAGATCGTCAGAAAGTGCTACGATACACGCTTCGTCTGTAAGTTCGCCAAGCCCACTAACAAGATTAGGATTGATCCCCTGATACTCGATCGCATGAGTCCAGGCGGCCAATTCGCGCTCTGACGCCTCCATTTCCGTGCGCGTCCAGTCGATCGGCTGACGATAATGGGTCTTCAACATTGTCAAGCGCACTACGTTTCCGTGGTAGCTTCGTAGCAACTCCCGGATTGTGATAAAATTCCCCAGGCTCTTGGACATCTTCTCGCCCTCGACCTGCAGGAACCCATTATGCATCCAGTAATTCGCCATCACGTCTTGCCCAAAAGCGCAACATGATTGCGCGATCTCGTTCTCGTGATGCGGGAAGACGAGATCGATGCCGCCGCCGTGGATGTCGAAGGTCTCGCCGAGATGTTTCCAGGACATCGCCGAGCACTCGATATGCCAGCCCGGGCGCCCCCTGCCCCATGGCGACTCCCAGCCCGGCTCGCCCTCTTTCGAGGGCTTCCACAGCACGAAATCCATGTCGCCGCGCTTATAGGGCGCGACGTCCACGCGCGCGCCGGCGAGCATTTCATCGAGCGAGCGGCGTGACAGGCGCCCATAGGCCGGCATCGACGGCACGTCGAACAGCACATGTCCATCGGCCGCATAGGCGTGGCCGGATGCGATCAGCCGTTCGATGATCGCGATCATCTGCGCGATATGTTCCGTCGCGCGCGGCTGCACGTCGGGCTCGAGGCAGCCCAACGCCCGCACGTCTTCCTGAAAGACCTTGTTGGTCTCTTCGGTCAGCTCGCGGATCGTAATGCCGCGCTGCGCCGCGCGCGCGTTGATCTTGTCGTCGACGTCGGTGATGTTGCGGACGTATTTGACATGGCTCTCGCCGTAGAGATGCCGCAGCAGGCGGTAGAGCACGTCGAAGACGATCAGCGGCCTTGCATTGCCGATATGGGCGTAATCATAGACCGTCGGCCCGCAGACATACATGCGCACATTGTTGCGATCGATGGGCTCGAAAGCCTCCTTCGTTCGCGTCAGCGTATTGTAGATTTTGAGCGCGGGCGTCGACATGAAAACCTCTGTCGCCAGCTTGAGCCGGCGCGTTTCATGTCAGTTCGAGGACGTGACGGCTCCGGCCAGCCTGGGTTGCTAGCTGATAATGATCCGGCCACAAATTCGGCAGGAGAGCGGCATGGGAAGCGTCATGGCGGCGACCATGCGCCCGAAACCGCCGCCGCGTCAAGCGCGCTTTCGCAGCGCGCAAGAGCGCGTCACGCCGCTCCGGGCTCGCGCAAAACCCCTGCCGCGCTCCCGCTGCATTTGCGGCAGGATCGTGGCGCCTTAACGCATGATTAACCGCGTTCCGATAGTTTTAACCATACGCCGCCCGATGTCTTTGGCGGCCCTGGAGCGGGCGCTGGCATGTTCAAACTCTCGTCGAAATACGAAAAGTCTTTTCTGCCGCGCCTCGTCGCGGGGCTTCTCGTCTCGGCGGCTTATTTCTCTAGCGCCCAGGCGGCTCCGGCCTCCTATATTGTCGTCGATGACGACGGCTATGGCGTGCTGGATTGCCTCACCCAGAAATCCGAGTGCGGAAAAATCGTGGCCGACGCCTGGTGTGAATCTCACGGCCATGGTCCGGCGAAGGCCTATGGCCGCGCCGAGGACATCACGGCCTCTATCGGAGCCGACGCGCCGCGCGAGCCGGTCAAGCCGGGCGCGGCGGTGGTCTCCTGCTCGGAATAAACCCTATCTCACCCAATTCGCGCATTTGGCGGGCTCGCCCCCGCCCCAGGGCTGGATGGCCACGGTCGACGTCGAATTCTCCGGCGAGCCCTCGACCAGCTTGTCCGAATAGACCATGTAGACGAGCACGTTGCGCCGCGTGTCGCAGCCGCGCGCGATGTGCATCTGCTTGAAGAACAGCGACCGCCGCTCGCTGATGGCGAGATCGCCTTGCGTGAATTTCTCGTTCTCCTTGCCGGCGCGCAGCTTGATCGGCCCGAATTGGCTGCAGGCGAGCGAAACCTCCGAGGTCTGCTCAGCCACGCCGAACATGCCGGCGACGCCGCCCTTTTCATGCGCCGTAAAAGCGCAGGCGACGCCGTCGATGAGCGGATCGTCGACGACATAGGTC
The DNA here is from genome assembly GCF_030063565.1 of Methylocystis sp. JR02. Lineage (NCBI taxonomy): Bacteria > Pseudomonadati > Pseudomonadota > Alphaproteobacteria > Hyphomicrobiales > Methylocystaceae > Methylocystis > Methylocystis sp. JR02. The sequence continues at coordinate 1,454,697 of NZ_JASIRC010000001.1, forward strand.
GCGAGCTTGTCGTTGGGCGTCAGCAGCTTGAAGTCGGTCGACTTGCGGAAGATCAGGTCCGGCCCTTCCTGCGCGCAGGCCGCGCTCGCGCCGAGCGCGGCTGCGAAAGCAATCGAGAATATCGCGCCAAAACGGTTCGTCTTCATAAGCCGGTCTCCAATGCCGTCGCGCCGGATATGGGCGAGGACTTGGCGCATGGGAAGTGCCGGAGGCTGCGCCCGTGCAAAAAAATGGCGCGGCGCGGGCCTCGTAATCGCCTTGCTGCCGACATGATACAGGAGAGAATCCAAGGCGATCGGATGTCGGACGCACGCATCCTGAAAGAGCCGCCACAGGCGGCGGCGCGAAGGACGAAAGATCCTTCGACCAACGGGGGAACGCCCCGTAAGATTGATCGGCGGCGCGAAAAAGCGGATATGCTCGAGCCGCCCAGCGATTCTTGAGCTTGGGCGCTTGATGACCGTAGTCGCGCCGGGCCGGCAGCCGGAGCACGAGATGAGGCCGACCTTGGGGCCGACGACGACCCGCATATTCCTGGCGTTGGCGCTCTGCGCCCTCGTCTTCCTTCCTGGCGGGAGCGCGCGGGCCGAAAGCGCCTATTGCACAGATCTACGCGGCCAGATCGCCAAGGCGGGCGCCGAGGGCATGGCCGCGCGCTACCGCGCCGCCGCAGCCAAGCAGCGGGGCGAATATGGCCGCCTCGCCGCCAAAGGCCGGGCCATGGGCTGCGACCGCGAGCAATTCCTGTTCTTCGGCAACCCGCCGCCGGCGCAATGCGCGCCGATCAGCGCGCGGCTAAGCTCCTTGCAGGGCAGCATCGCCGCCTATGAGCAGGGGGCCGCCGACGACAGCCAAAGACAGGCGCTCATGGCGCGCTATGAGGTCGATTGCCGCAACCAGCGCGCGTCGGCGCGCGAGCCCGAGCCCAAGAGCTTCTTCGAGGAGCTTTTCGGGGTCCGGCAGCCAGAGCCGGCGCCAGGTTATCGGGAGGCGCCCGACGATCCAGGCTATCAGACGCTCGACCCGGATTACGAAGGAGACGGTCAATTCGTCGATGGACGCCCGCAGGGCGGCCCCATGGCGATCTGCGTGCGGACGTGCGACGGCGGTTTCTTCCCGATCACCTATTCGGCCAGAAGCGGGCAGCTCGACGATCTCAACACGCTCTGCAAGTCGATGTGTCCGGGAACGGAGGCCAAGCTCTACACGCAATCGCAATCGAAGGGGCTCGAATCGGCGATTTCGATCGACGGCGAGGCCTATGGGGATCTCCCGAACGCGCACAAATTCGAGAAGAGCTACGACGCCTCCTGCGGCTGCAAGCCCAAGGGGCAGAGTTGGACTGAAGCGCTGGCCGAGGCCGAACGCATCCTCGCCGAGCGCAACAAGAAAGACCAGATGGTCACGGCCGAACAGGCGGAGCAATTATCGCGCCCGATTCTGCCCGGCGATCCGCGCGCGAAGAAGCCAGCGCTTTCCCTGCCGCCCACGCCCGCCGCGGCCAACGCCGGCCTGCGCGGCGCTGAGGGAAGCGTGACGACCGGCGGGCCGGAGGTTTTCCGCGACGTCGTCGGTCCCGATGGCGTGAAGCGCCGGGTCCGCGTGGTGGCGCCGACGTTGTAGCAAGCCCCTTGGACCGCGAGCCTTCAGGCTCGCTCAGATTGTTGACAAACCTCCGAGGCGCCTCGCCCTTCGAGACGCGATCGTCGCTCGCTCCTCAGGGTGAGGCCTAAGTGTTTGATGAGGTTTCAGAAGCTCCTCATGCTGAGGAGCCTGCGTAGCAGGCGTCTCGAAGCACGAGGGGCGTCATCGCCACTTTGTCAGCACCCTGCGCGAGCCTTTAGGCTCGCATCCTTCGAGCGAGCCTAAAGGCTCGCGGTCCAGCGCCCCCTATGCGCCGCGCCTGACAGGCTGCCGGAGAATGGTCCTCAATTTCGCGGGCTCGGGCTTGCGCGGATCGCTCAGATAGATTTCGTGATGCCTGCCAGCGAAGACATACCCCCGCGACGGCATTTCCTCGTGATGCAGCCGCGCGAGCGCCGGTCCTTCGTGGTCATAGGCGCCGATGTGCAATATTTGGAGCGACGGACCTTCGTCGTAGATTTCCATGCGCAGGCTATCAGGAGGCGTCCCGAGCTTCTTTTTTGACCTTTCAACCGCGGCGCCAAACATGGCGTCGTCCAGGAAATCCGGCGCCCGGATCATCATCGTCCAGCGCCAGCGGTCCTTGCGGCGCGTGACAAAATCAGCCGGATCATCCGCCTCCCACAAGCCTTCGAGCGGCGGCACGACATAGTCATTGCCGAGCGACGCCTTCGCGGCGAATTTCATCGCGTAGCTCACAGAGAAGAGCCATTCGACCGCCTGCTTGTAGGCCGGCGCGGTATTGGGATCGCCGGCGCCGTCGACCATGACGAAATGCATCGCCGGAACCTCGACGAGCGCGAAGCGATTTGTCGGGGCGCGATAAAGCGCTGGAGAAGCTTTTTTAAAATCGATCTTTGTCATGACTACAGGCCAATAAAATGAATGTAAGCGCCGTCATTGCGAGCGAAGCGAAGCAATCCAGGGCCGTGACGCGGCTCTGGATTGCTTCGTCGCTTTGCTCCTCGCAATGACGGCGGTGGCTACCCGCTCTGCGCCGCCATATGCGATTTCACCGTCTCGATGAGCTGCTTGATCGAGAATGGTTTGGGCAGGAAACCAAAATCGCCTTCGGGCAAATTCTTCGCGAAAGCCTCCTCAGCGTAGCCCGACACGAAAATTACCTTGGCCGTGACGCCGCGCTTGCGCAATTCGGCGAACATGGCCGGCCCGTCCATCTCGGGCATGACCACGTCCGAGACGATGAGGTCGATCTTGCCGCCGACCTCCTCGACAACCTCCAGCGCTTCGAGGCCGGTGGAAGCCTCCAGCACCGTGAAACCGCGCGACTTGAGCGAGCGCGCGCCGATGGAGCGCACCGCGTCCTCGTCCTCGACGAGGAGGATGACGCCCTGCCCCGTATAATCGGCCGCGGCTTTCGGCGCCTCGGCCTCCGGCTTCGGCGCTTCCTTCTCTTCGGGGATGAAGCGCGGCATGAAGATGCGGAAGACCGTGCCCTTGCCGACTTCGCTCTGCGCGAAGATGAAGCCGCCGGACTGTTTGACGATGCCGAAGACGGTCGAGAGACCGAGGCCTGTGCCTTTGCCGACCTCTTTGGTGGTGAAGAAGGGCTCGAAAATCTTCTCCATCACCTCAGGCGGAATGCCGCTGCCGGAATCTTCGACCTCGACCAGCACATAATCCGCCGGAACGAGATGAATCTCGTTGAAGCCGGCGCAGTCGTCCTTTGTGACGTTGCGCGTGCGGATCTGCACGCGGCCGCCCGTGTCCGCCATGGCGTCGCGCGCGTTGACGACGAGATTGATGATGACCTGCTCGAATTGCGTGAGATCGGCCTTCACGAACCACAGATCGCGCCCCTGCCGCAGATCGAGCTCGTTCTTCTCGCCGACGATCCGGCGCAGCAGATTTTGCAGCTCGGAAAGAGCGTCGCCGAGCTGAAGGACTTGCGGCCGCAGCGTTTGGCGACGCGAGAAGGCGAGGAGCTGGCGGGTCAGGCCGGCCGCGCGATTCGCGGTCTCCTTGATCTGGCGGATGTCGCGGAACGCTGGGTCGGTTGGCCGGTGGTTCGAGAGCAGAAGATCGGAATAGCCGATGATCGCCGTCAGCATATTGTTGAAGTCATGGGCGATGCCGCCGGCGAGCTGGCCGACGGCGTTCATCTTCTGCGACTGGGCGAATTCCTCCTGCAGCTTACGCTGCTCGGTGGTGTCGAGCGCATAGAGGGTCGCGCCCTTCTGGCCGGAATCCTCCGCCGCAGACGCGAAGAAGCGGGCCGAGCGCGGTCCCGCCCCTTCCTCGAAGGACACATTGACCGGCTTGACGTCGCTCTTGCCTTCGACCGCCTCCTCGATCGCCTTGCGCAAAGCCTGCGCGTCGCTCTCCGAGAGGCCCGCGAGCAGCGACCAGCCCTCCTTGCCGTGAAGCGCCGCCTTGGGGAGCAGCTTGGCGAAGGCGGCGTTGGAGTCGAGCACGCGGCCCTGCGCGTCGAGCGTCGCAATGGCCATGGGCGTCGAATTGAAGAAGCGCGCGAAACGCACCTCGGCGGCGCGCAGCCCTTCTTCCGGTTTCTCACCGGCGGTGCGGTTGAGGACGAGCGTCCGCGAGGCGCCGGCGACGCCGTCCTGGCCGAAAGCCACCTGGTGGAGGAGCCGCACCGGCAAGGAGCGGCCGTTCTTGCAGCGCAGATCGAGGTCGATCTGCTCCGTGCGGACCTCTCCCGGCGAGCCGGAGACGGCGGCCAGCAACGCCGCGCCATTATTGGCGACGATGGCGGCGAGACTTGCGCCCCCCGAGCCCACCTGGGTGAGATCGTAGCCGAGCCAGCCGGCGAGCGTCTTATTCATATAAGAAACGGCGCCGTCGGGCGTGGACGAGAAAAAGCCTGCCGGCGCATGGTCGAGAAAGTCGATGGCGTGCTGGAGCTCCTGAAACACGCCCTCCTGCCGCTGCCGCTCGCTCGTGACGTCGGCGACGCCCCACAGCGTCGCGCGCTGGCCGGCCTCCGGCAAGGGCCGCACCTTGATGCGATACCAGCCGACCGCGCCGGCGCCGGTGAGCGGCGGCGACAAGCGCAGATCTTCGACATGGGCTCTTCCCGAGCGCGCGGCCTGCGCCAGCCGATAGATTGCTTCGGAGACTTCCGGAGGGCCCGAAAAGAGCCGTTCGACGGCTTGCAGGCCGGAGGGGTCGCGGGCGCCGCAGAGCTCCATGTAAGCTTCATTGGCGTAGACAATCTGCATATCGCCCTTAGTGACGACCAGGCCTTCGGTGGTCGTGTCGGCAATGAGCTTGGTGACGTCGTTGCGCGGAATGCGGGACGAAAATTGTATGAGCCCGACGGCATAGGCGAAAAGCGAGAACACGCCGGCGACGCCGAAGAGCGCGAGGGCCAGCATGACGAGCCGCGGCGCCATGGCGGTCGGCGCGAGGAAATAGCCGACCGAAACCGTCAGAATCGCGATGGCGAACGTCAGCACGAGCCCGGCGCTTCCCGGTCGCTCGCTTCGGTCAAATGCAGACGACGCTGCCCTCTCGCTCATCCCCTACGCCCCGCCCATCGCGCCCGCGAAGCCTGCTCGCGGACGATTCGGTCTGCATGCCAGAATATGGTTAATGAGCCGCGCATCGAAGCGACGCCGGCAAAATTGCTAAGTTTGAGAACTCTTTCAGATTCGTGTGCAAGAATGGCTGCGCACGCGCAAGATAGCAACCGCGCGCCGGGCAATTTCGGTTTCCGCCCCATAAGCGTTAACCATTGATTAACCTTTTGGGCCCGCTTGCCAGAAAAGCTGATAATTTGGCAAGGTTCAGCGCGTTCGAAGAGAGACCTGCGGTTCATGCAAGACAGATTCTCACAACTGCTACCGGTTCTCGGAGCAATCGTGGCGTTCCTCATCGCCGCGCTTCTGGTTCTTTATATCTTCCGTCTACTGTTTGGACGAAAGATTCGCTCGGATGCAGCGAAAAAAGGACCGCGTCGCCTGGATGTTGTCGACGTCTTCGACCTCGATCGTGAGCGTCAGCTCGTCATCGTCCGTCGCGATAACATCGAACATTTGCTGCTGATCGGCGGGCCGAACGACCTCCTCGTCGAGGGATCGTTCGCACGCGCCGAAGCGCCCGTTCGTGCGCCTGCCGAGGCGCGCGGCGCGGCGCCGGCGACCGCCTGGCCGCCCGGCCCTCCCGCCGAGCCCGCGCCGGGGCCCGTTCCCAAACCTGCCGTTCCAGGGCCGCTCAACCTGCCGCCGGACCTGTTCGCGCCCGCCCCCTCGAAGCCCACAGCGCCGGAGCCCGCTCCCGCGCCGCCGCCCGCCGGACCGACGGCCGCCCCGCCGCCGCCCCGTCCTGCTGCGCCGCCGCCGGCGCCGCCGCCACGCCCTGGCGCCCCGTCGCGACCTGCGACGCCGCCCTTCCTGGCGCGCACCCAGCGGCTGATCCAGCCGAAAACCGAGGCTCCGCCGCCCGGCCCGAAACCAGCCGCCCCGCCGGCGCCTCCGCAGCCCCCTGCTGCGCCGGCTCCAGTCGCCGAACCGCCAGCCGCCCCGCCGGCGCCGGCCCAGGCCCGGCCTCCGGCTCCTCCGCCAGCGCCGCCGCCGGGCCCGGCGCGACCATCGGCGCCCCCGCCAGCCCCGCCGGCGCCCGCAGAGGTCGATCCGCTGGAGTCGCTGGAAGCCGAAATGGCCCGCCTGCTCGGCCGGCCCGAGAAGGAATAAAAAAGAAGGGCGTCGCCAACCGGCGACGCCCTTTCTAATTGTTGGTGATCCGCTTGATTGGTTCAGTGTCATTCCCGACGCTCGCGCAGCGAGTGATCGGGAATCCAGGGCAGCTACTGCGATTTTGGCTCTGGATTCCCGGTCGGGCTTTTCAGCCCGCCGGGAATGACAACCTTCAATGCGAGCTGTTCAAACGGAAATGGCGTCAGTCGTCCCGATAGACCTTTTCGCGCCTTTCGTGGCGCTCCTGCGCCTCGATGGAGAGCGTCGCGATCGGCCGCGCATCGAGCCGCTTCAAGGAGATCGGATCGCCCGTCTCCTCGCAATAGCCATATGTGCCGTCGTCGAGACGCCCGAGCGCCGCGTCGATCTTGGCGATGAGCTTTCTCTGCCGGTCGCGGGCGCGCAGCTCGATCGCGCGATCGGTCTCGGATGAGGCGCGATCGGCGAGGTCGGGATGGTTTTCATTCTCGTTTTGAAGCGCCGCCAATGTCTCGCGGCTTTCCTGGAGAATGTCTTCTTTCCACGCCAGCAGCTTGCGACGAAAATATTCGCGCTGCCGATCGCACATGAAAGGCTCGTCGTCGGAAGGTTTATAGGCTTCGTCCAGCTCCACCGACATGGCCGAGAATCCCCTCGTTGGACCATTGGCGCGCCTATATAGACGCGGCGCGTGACACTTACAATCTCACTTATATTCATGCGTCGCCGGATTGCGGCGAGACGCGCCGCGGCGACGATGAGAAGTTATTCCATCGCCTTGCGGAGATTTTCGTCCACCTTGTCGAGGAATCCCGTCGTCGACAGCCAGCTTTGATGATGGCCGACGAGGAGCGCCAGATCCTTCGTCATGAAGCCGGCTTCGACCGTCTTCACGCAAACCTCCTCGAGCGTTTGCGAAAAGCGCGCGAGCTCCTCATTGCCGTCGAGCTTGGCGCGGTGAGCGAGGCCGCGCGTCCAGGCGAAAATCGAGGCGATGGAATTCGTCGAGGTCTCGTGGCCCTTCTGATGCTCGCGGTAATGGCGCGTCACCGTGCCATGAGCGGCTTCGGCCTCGACCGTCTTGCCGTCGGGCGACATCAGCACGCTGGTCATGAGGCCGAGCGAGCCGAAACCCTGCGCGACAATGTCGGACTGCACGTCGCCATCGTAGTTCTTGCAGGCCCAAATATAGCCGCCCGCCCATTTGAGCGCCGAAGCCACCATGTCGTCGATCAGGCGATGCTCGTACCAAAGCCCCAGCGTCTCGAATTGCGACTTGAACTCGCTCTCATAGACGTCCTGGAAAATGTCCTTGAAGCGGCCGTCATAGGCCTTGAGGATCGTGTTCTTGGTCGAGAGATAGACCGGGAATTTGCGCTGGAGGCCGTAGTTGAAGGTCGCGCGGGCGAATTCGAGGATCGACTCGTCGAGATTGTACATCGACAAGGCGACGCCGGCGCCCGGGTATTTGAAGACTTCCTTCTCGATGACCTGCCCGTCCTCGCCCTCGAATTTGATGGTGAGACGGCCCTTGCCCGGCACTTTGAAATCCGTGGCGCGATATTGATCGCCGAAGGCATGACGGCCGACGACGATCGGCTGCGTCCAATGCGGCACAAGCCGCGGCACGTTGTTGCAGATGATCGGCTCGCGGAAGATGACGCCGCCGAGGATGTTGCGGATCGTGCCATTCGGCGATTTCCACATTTCCTTGAGGCCGAATTCTTTCACGCGCGCTTCGTCGGGCGTGATTGTCGCGCATTTCACGCCGACGCCATGCTGCTTGATGGCGTTGGCGGCGTCGATCGTGATCTGATCGTTGGTGGCGTCGCGACTTTGGATCGAGAGATCGTAATAGAGAAGGTCGATGTCGAGATAGGGCCGGATCAGCTTGTCCTTGATAAAGGCCCAAATAATGCGAGTCATTTCGTCGCCGTCGAGCTCGACGACAGGATTGGCCACCTTGATCTTCTGCATGTTTGATCGATCCTCAAGCTGCGCGCGCCTTATATCCCCGGCTCGACGCCAGGGAAAGCGGCGCCTGGGATGTGTGGATTTTCAGGAATAGGCTGTAAACTATGGCTGAAAGAGACGCGCCGAGGCGTCTCCAGCCTCCAATACCTTGAAAATCCTTCCCTTTTCGCCGACTTTGCACCACATCCGACAAGCATCAACTGCGCCACACGCCTATTCTGTAAAGGAAAGCTCAACGTCTCCCTTTCACTTTGCCCGTAGTTTTTATTCGGCGGAGTTGGAAGGCGTGAAAAACAAAGGTTTCCCTTGGACGAGCGCCGGATTTCAGGCGGACGAGCGCGGCTCGATCGCCATTCTCTTCGCCCTGTCTCTGATTCCCCTCGTCATGATCGTCGGCGCGACGATCGACTACACCCGCGCCGCGACGATGCGGACGCGCTTTACCCGGCTCGCGGATACGGCCGCGCTCGCAGCCGTGAGGGCGGCGGCGCTCCAGGAAGCCGATTGCCTCGCAAAGAGCTCCACGACCGGCCCTTGCACGCCGGACAACATCAAGAAGCTCGGCGAGGGCGCCGGCCTCAACTTCCTTGCCGCGGATACGGCCTTCGCGCGCTCCAGTCAGTCCAGCAGCGTCGCGCTGACCAATAATGACGGCTCCTGGTCGGCGACAGTGACCTATTCGGCGCAATCGCCCGCCGCCATGACCGGGCTCATCGGCTTCTCGTCGATCCCTGTGGGCCGAACCGTCACCTCGAATATTTCGCTCGGAAGCCAGATCTATCTCAACATTCGCCTTCTGCTCGACCGCTCCATGTCGATGGGCATCGGCGCCACTGCGGACGACATTTCCCGAATGGAGGACCTGACAGGCTGCGCTTTCGGCTGTCACACAAATGGCTCGTCTTCGACCTATTACGACAAGCCCAAGGCGCAGGGCATTCGCTTCCGCATCGATGAATTGCGGGACGCGACCACGGCTCTGATCGCCACGGCCAAGACGGTGACCGCGTCCAACGCCCGCACCCATATCCAGATGGCCGCCCACGCCTTCAACCATCAGGTCACAACGCTCGTCGATCTGACGACGGACCTCAACAAAGTCGCCTCGGCCGTCAAGGCGCTCGATTTGCCCACGAGCGACGACGGCACGCAGACAAGCGACGCCATCAAATGGATCAACACCAAAGTTTCCGGAAATGGGAACGGACAAAAGGCGACAACGCCCCAGGAGATTATCTTCATCGTGACCGATGGCGTGGACGACGGCATTTATACGGGTTGGCAGGGAATGTCCGCGCCATATGGAAAGCCGCTCTCCTGGTGGCCAAAATACATGACCAAGGCGAACACCGGCGCTTTTCCGCGCGGCGCTTGCACGGCGCTGAAACAGAAGAACGCCATCGTCGCCGTGGTCTATACGACCTATGTGCCTTTCGTCGGAACCGAGCAATATGACAAGCTCATCGGCCCCTTCGCGAGCGATATTGCGCCCAATCTCCAGGAATGCGCGACGCCCGACTATTTCTTCACGGCGTCCACTCCCGGCGACATCCAAAAGGGCATGCAACAGCTCTTCAACAAGGCGCTGGCGGCGTCCAAGCTGCGGCTGACGAATTAGCGGAAGCGACCTGGTTTGCGGAAAAGCCGCGGCCCCCTTTCCCCGCGCGCCGCTTCAGCCTAATTAGCGATCTCTCTGCAAGAGGAAGCTAAAAGTTGGTCGGAGCGGGAACGGATCACACCAAGCAGGCGCTCACGGGCGGGCCAGCCATCATATTGGTACGCCCGCAGCTTGCCGTGAACATTGGCATGTGCGCCCGCGCCATGGCCAATTTCGGCCTCTCGGATCTGCGCCTGGTGTCGCCCCGCGAGGGCTGGCCGCGCACCGGCGCCTACCGCAAGGGCGCCTACGCCGCCGCCGCCGGCGCCACCCACCTGCTCGAAAGCGCCAAGCTCTACGACTCGACGCGCGAGGCGATCGCCGACCTCAATTTCGTCTATGCCGCCACTGCGCGCGGACGCGGGCAGATGAAGCCGGTGCTCCCCCCCGCCAAGGCGCTCGCCGACACGGCCGCGCGCGTCGCGGGCGGAGAGAAACATGGCATGCTCTTCGGCCCCGAGCGCACCGGCCTCGACAATGACGATGTGGCGCTTGCCGACGCCATACTGACCTTCCCGGTCAATCCCGCCTACGCCTCGCTCAATCTCGCGCAATCCGTGCTGCTCGTCGGCTACGAATGGTTCCGCGCCGCCCATGGCGACGCTTTGCCCTATGAGCAGGAGGAGCGCTCGCCGCCGGCGACGCGCGAGATGACGCTGGCGTTTTTCGACTTCCTCGAAGAGGAGCTCGACAAGCGCGGCTTCTTCCGCCCCCTGGACAAGAAGCCGGTGATGTCGCGAAACCTGCGCAATATGTTCCACCGCATGGGCCTCACCCAGCAGGACGTGCGCACGCTCTGGGGCCTGGTGGTGCGGCTGGTCGAAGGCCCGCGACGCGACCCGAAGAAGGTGTGGCGGCGGAAGAAGGTCGAAGAGACAGAGGGGGAAAAGACCTGATCCGCCCCCGGCCCCGCCTCGCCGTCATTGCGAGCGAAGCGAAGTCCATCGCGTGGCTCTGGATTGCTTCGTCGCTTTGCTCCTCGCAATGACGGCGAGGCGGCCCCGATCTGGGCTGTTCAACCGGAAACGGTATCAGTGAAACGAGGGCTTCGGCCCTCGCGACGGCGCGGTCGGCGCCACGGCAAGCGGGCTCGCCTGATGATGCAGGAGCCGCCATTTTCCCTCGACCGAGCGAAACCAGTTGGTCGCGAGCAGCAATCCGCCGCCGACTTCCTCGATGCAGAACACCCTACCGTCGACGCCCTCGATCAAGACCTTCTCATCGCGCGCGGCCACGGCGTCCTGCGTGGGATTTCTGAAAATATCGCGATAGGAGGCGATGACCGGCGTCCGGCCGATGAGCGCCGGCCAGCCGGGATGCACGCAGCTCACCCCCTCTTCCGCCCAGATCGCCTCCATGGCGGGAAGGTCGCGGGCGGCGAAAGCGCGGTAATAGGAGGCGTTCCCGGCGAGAAGGGCGTCTTCGTCCATGTTTGCAGAGTGGTGGATTTATGGGCCGGACGCAATATGCTTGGCCAAAGCGCGAGCGGCGCATGACCAAAGGAGGCCTATGGACGCTCTGAGCCTGTTCGGCCTTTTCGCGGTGAGCGCCATGCTGCTCACTTACGCGCTGGAGGAGCGCAGTCACTGGTTCGTGCTGGGCTTTTCCGCCTCCTGCGCGCTCGGCTCGATTTATGGCTTCCTGCAGGGCGCCTGGCCGTTCGGTCTCGTCGAGGGCGTGTGGTCGGTCGTCGCCCTCAATCGCTGGCGCGCGCGGCGCGGGGACTCCCGGCCAGCGGACTGAAACCCCACGTAAAAGCCGAGCGTATCGCGCCAAGCCCGAACTGTGCTAAAGCCCGCGCCAGAGCCCCGGCCTTGAACCGGGTGCAGGAGGCCCTCAATGTTCATCCAGACCGAAGCCACCCCGAACCCCGCCACGCTGAAGTTCCTCCCCGGCCAGAATGTCCTCGGCCAGGGCGCGATGGAGTTTCGCTCGCGCGAGGCCGCCGCCAACGCCCCGCTGGCCCATGCGCTGCTCGCCATCGACGGCGTCGAGGCGGTGATGTACGGCGGCGACTTCGTCTCCGTGACCAAGAACGAGACCGACTGGGCGCATCTGAAGCCCGCGATCCTCGGCACGATCATGGAGCATTTCGCTTCCGGCGCGCCGCTCTTCACCGACGGCGGCTCGACAGTGGCCGACCATGGCGGCGAATTCTACGATCCGGCCGACGCCGAGACGGTCGCGACCATCAAGGAGCTGATCGAGACCCGCGTGCGCCCGGCGGTGGCCGGCGACGGCGGCGACATCGTCTTCCGCGGCTTTCGCGACGGCGTCGTCTATCTCGGCATGAAAGGCGCCTGCTCCGGCTGCCCCTCCTCGACCGCGACGCTGCGAAACGGCATCGAAAACCTGCTGCGCCATTTCGTGCCGCAGGTGAAGGCGGTGGAGCCGGCTTAAGGCTTCTTCTTCGAGCGCGCGTATTCCACGGGGATCTCGTCTCCTGCGCGAGGCGATTCTCCCGTATCGCGCGACATGAGCCTGTCGAATGCGGCCCAATCCGCCCGGCCTTTGCGGTCCGCGAAGTATCGCGCGGTCCGCAAGGCCGAAACCTTTTCGGCCACTGCTGTGGAAACGAACTGATTGAGGCTCGCCCCGTCTTCGGCTGCGAGCCTCTCGGCCTCCGCCTTCAAAGAAGCGGGAAGCCGGAGCGCATAGGCGGACACTTTTGTCTTCATGGCCTTAGCCTCACAAGCCATTCACCCGGCGTCAATACGTTGACGCAAAAGCGATCAGACGCGGGCGAGAAGTCCTTCTTATTGAATGTCGCGATCCCCGCGGCGCGACCGTTCACGGCGGCCTCGAGAACCAACTCATCGCCTGGATCCCGTAACTGCGGCCGCCATAAGAACCAGATATCGACGGGCTCGACCAACTCGACGACCGCGTTCAAAAACTGGCGGACCTCCCGTGTGGAGAGCTGCGCCGCCTTTTTGTGTTCGCTCCGCTGACAGACAGATTCATATTCGACAACCAGCGCAACGGACGCCAGCAACCGAATCTCTCCCGCCCGCGCCAGCCGGAGCAGCTCCGCCGAGGCGCCGCGAGGGCTTCTCAGCGCAGCGACCACGACATTGGTGTCCAGCACAAGACGCATGGCGTCTCACTATCATATCACATATGATGTCGTCTCCAGGTTGGCGAGCCGCCGCCTCTCAAAATCTGTGACATTGGAGCTTCGCCCTTTGTTGATCGAGCGCCCCAAAGGGTCATATGCTCCCCGCATGCGAATCCTTGCGATCGACACCGCCCTGCCCGCCGTATCGGCCTGCGTGCTCGACCACGACGCGGAGCAGCCCATCGCTTCCGAGACCATCGCCATGGAGCGCGGTCACGCGGAGGCGATCATGCCGCTCATCGAGCGGGTCATGAGCAAGGTTGACGGCGGCTTCTCGACCATCGACCGCGTCGCCATCGCCGTGGGGCCCGGCTCCTTCACCGGCATTCGGATCGGTCTTGCCGCCGGCCAGGCCATTGCGCTCGCCTGCAAGGCCGAGGTCGTTGGCGTCTCGACGCTGGCGGCGCTGGCCGCGCCGCTTATTCTGGACGCCGCCGACAGCGTGGTCGCGGCGGCGATCGACGCGCGTCACGGCAAGGTGTTTGTCGCGGCCTTCGGCCCGGACGGCCGCCCTTTGCTGACGCCCCGCCGCGCCGGCGCGCATGAGGCGCTTCGGGCGCTGGGCGACGGGCCGCTGCTTCTCATCGGCTCCGGCGCTGAGCTTCTCGCCAAGGAAGCCCGCTCGTGCGGCATGGCCGTGAAGATCGTGAGCGAACAGGCGGCGCCCGACATCGAATTCGTCGCTCGGTTGGGCCTCGCCGCCAAGCCGGAGACGGCGCCCGCCAAGCCGCTCTATCTCAAGGAGCCGGATGTAACGATCGCCGGCAAACCGCCGGGGGCCGCGCAGACGACCGAGGCTGCGCCGGCCGAGGCCGACGCCGCGCCGCCCACCGCCCTCGCCGGGACCGCGCCCGAAAGCAGCGCACAAACAATCACTCCCTCCGAAAAGCTCGCCTCCGCGCCCGCGCAGGCCTAGAATCCACCCATGAGCCTGATCGCTTCTTTTTTCGCCAAGCCGACCTTTGTCGTTCGGCCCATCGGCGCCGAACGTGCGGAAGAATGCGAGGTCCTCCACGGCGCCTCCTTCGCCTTCGGCTGGTCCAAGATCGACTTCGAGAGCTATCTCACCGACCCCAACATCATCGCCGACGGCGCCGTGACCGAGGGCGCCAGAAGCAGGCTCGGCGGCTTCATCCTGTCGCGCCTGCTGCCGCCGGACGCCGAAGTGCTGACCTTCGCCGTCGACCCGGCGCGGCGCGGCGTCGGGCTCGGCCGCATGATTCTCGATCGGCATCTTGAAAACCTGGAGCGCGGCGGCGCGCGGCTGGTGTTTCTCGAAGTCGCGGACGACAACGAGGCGGCGGTGAAGCTCTATTATCGCTTCGGCTTCAAGGAGATCGGACGGCGACAGAACTATTACCAGCGCGCCGACGGGACAAAGCGCGCGGCGGTGAATTTGAGACTGGAGATGTAAGAGGGCGCCGGGGGTGAGCTTATCCCTCCCCTTTACGGGGAGGGTGGCTCCGCCATAGGGCGTCTTTTAAGACGCCCGTCTTAAAGGACGGGCTATGGCGGCGTCGGGTGGGGTAAAGCCCCAACGACTGTCGTAGCGGCGCGGACCCCACCCGGCGGCCTTCGGCCGCCGACCTCCCCGTAAAGGGGAGGTATGGGGGCTAATAACGCCAGATGGCTCACCTTGATTGCCCGACGTAGTCTAACTCAACCAAGCCGGCTAGGCTCGACCCCCATGCGTATTGTCGACATCCAAGAGGCCAAAAAACAGCTTTCGCGCCTTGTCGCGGAAGCCGCGAAAGGAGAGCCCTTCGTCATCGCCAAGGCCGGAAAGCCGATGGTCAAAGTGACCGCGCTCGGCGCGCCCGAGAAGAAAAAGGATCGGCGGCTTGGTTTTCTCGCCGGGAGAATTTCAGTCCCCGACGACTTCGATACTATGGGCGCCTCGGAGATCGAGGGCATGTTTGCAGGCGAAGAGTGAGACGTCGCCTCTCGAGCCGGACCAAATAATTCGAGTCGGCGCGCCCTGGAAAAACGCCTATAATGGGGCTAGCCGAGAGTCGCACGATCTCTCTCAAAGGAGCAGACAAGATTTCCACCCGGGTTCAGAACGCGTCCGAGCTACCGTCGCCCGCGCCCGAGTCGGCGCCTTCGGAGGGCGGCAAGGTTCTGGTCAAGTCCTACGGCTGCCAGATGAACGTCTATGACGCGACGCGCATGGCGGATTTGCTGGGCCGCGAGGGCTATGCCGAGACCGCGGACGAAGCCGAAGCCGATCTCGTCATCCTCAATACCTGCCATATCCGCGAGAAAGCGGCCGAGAAAATCTACTCCGAGCTCGGCAAGCTCGCCCTCGAAAAGCGCGAACGCGAGGCCTCCGGCCGCGAGATGAAGATCGTCGTCGCTGGCTGCGTGGCGCAGGCCGAAGGCGAGGAGGTCTTGAGGCGCCAGCGCGCGGTCGATCTCGTCGTCGGCCCGCAGAGCTACCACCGCCTACCCGATCTGTTGAAACAGGCAAAGGGCGGCCAACGCCTCACCGACACCGAATTCGCCGTCGAAGATAAATTCGACGCCCTGCCCCAGCCGAGCCGCGCGCAAATCCGCGCCCGCGGCGTCTCCACCTTCGTCACGGTGCAGGAGGGTTGCGACAAATTCTGTTCCTTCTGCGTGGTTCCCTACACGCGCGGCGCGGAAGTCTCCCGGCCCGTGGCCGACATCGTCGCCGAGACCAGACGCCTCGTCGACGCCGGGGTGCGCGAGATCACGCTCATCGGGCAGAACGTCAACGCCTATTGCGGCGTGGATGAAAAGGGCGCGGAGTGGAGCCTCGCCAGCCTACTGGGGCGCCTTGCAGAAATGCCGGGGATAAAGCGCCTGCGCTACACCACCAGTCATCCTGTCGACATGGCGCAGGATTTGATTGACGCGCATGAGGCGATTCCAAAGCTCATGCCCTTTGTCCATCTGCCCGTGCAGTCCGGCTCGGACCGCGTGCTCAAAGCCATGAACCGCAAGCATACGGTTGCCGGCTATCTCGACATCATCGCCCGACTGCGCAAGGCGCGGCCGGATGTGGCGATGTCGTCCGATTTCATCGTGGGCTTCCCTGGCGAGACGGACGAAGATTTCGAGGCCACCATGGCGCTCGTGCGGGAAGCCGGCTTCGCATCGAGCTTCTCGTTCAAATACTCCCCCCGCCCCGGCACGCCCGGCGCGGAGCGCGCGGACCAAATCGACGAAGAGGTCAAGCGCGCGCGTCTCGCCGCGCTTCAGGCGCTGCTGGAAGAACAGCGCCAGGCTTTCAACGCTGCGACGGTCGGCAAAACGATCGACGTCTTGTTCGAAAAACCCGGCCGCCACGAGGGTCAAATCGGTGGCAAAAGTCCCTATATGCAAGCTGTGCATGTCAACGGCCCCGCTGACATGATCGGCGAAGTGGCTCGAGTCGCGATCGTCGCGGCGGGCTCCAATTCGCTGGCGGGCAGGCTTATAAGCGAGGGCGAGGAGGCGAAGGCTTGACAACGATTGGCGATGTGCGGCTTCGCCGGGACGAACCGGCCGAGCCCGATGCGGAAATCACGCTGGCCTTCGAAAACAATAAATATGCTTCTCTCGTCTTCGGCCATTACGACCAGAATCTCGCCAAGATCGAGCGCCGGCTGAAGATCGCCTCTTTCGCCAATGGCAATCACGTCACGCTCAAGGGCAAGGCCGAGGCCTGCGAACATGGGCGACGCGTCCTCGAGGCGCTCTACGAGCGCATCGCCAAGGGACAGACCATTGCGCTCGGCGACGTCGACGGCGCGATCGAAGAAACGGCGCGCCAGCGCAACCTCTTCCCTGACGCGGAGCCGGCGCGCGGCGCTTTCGAGCAGCTCATAACCCGCAAACGCGGTCTGGTGCGCGCCCGCAACGCGGCGCAGGACCAATATTTGCGCGCCATGAAGCGCTACGAGCTGGTCTTCGGCGAAGGCCCGGCGGGCACCGGCAAAACCTGGCTCGCGGTCGGCCACGCCGTGCAGCTCATGGAGCAAGGCGCGGTCGAGCGGCTCATCCTCTCGCGGCCGGCGGTCGAAGCCGGCGAGCGGCTGGGGTTCCTCCCCGGCGACATGCGCGAGAAGGTCGATCCTTATCTGCGCCCGATCTACGACGCGCTGCACGACTTCATGGATTCGCGCATGGTCGAGCGCGGCATGCAGACCGGCATCATCGAGGTGGCGCCGCTCGCCTTCATGCGCGGCCGCACGCTGGCGCGCGCCTGCATCCTCCTCGACGAGGCGCAGAACGCGACCTCCATGCAGATGAAAATGTTCCTCACCCGCCTCGGCGAGGGCTCGCGCATGATCGTGACGGGCGATCCGTCGCAGACCGACCTGCCGCCCGGCCAGGTCTCCGGATTGTCGGAGGCGATTTCGCTGCTCTCCGATATCGACAGCGTCGGCCGCGTGCGCTTCTCCGAAGGCGACGTGGTGCGCCACGATCTCGTGCGCCAGATTGTCGGCGCCTATGACCGCGCCGCCCGCGCCAAGAACAAGCCGCGAGACCTATGAATATAGAGATCGACGTCAACGTCTCCGCCGACGCATGGGAGGGCTTCGACGATATCGAGACGCTCACCCGCGACTGCGTCGAGGCGAGCCTCTCCGAGAGCGGCGCGCGGCTGGTCGAGGGCTGTGAAATCAGCGTCACATTCTGCGACGATGCTGAGATCCATGAGCTCAACGCCGAGTGGCGCGGCAAGGACAAGCCGACCAACGTGCTCTCCTTCCCGACGCCGGGGCCCCTCTCCGCACGTCCGCTCCTCGGCGACATTGTGATCGCCTTCGAAACCGTGGCGCGGGAGGCCGAGGAGCAGGAAAAAACATTGCGTGAACATACGGCCCATATGGTCATCCATGGATTTCTGCATCTGATCGGTTATGATCACGAGACTGCCGCCGAGGCCGACGAAATGGAGAGCCTCGAAAGACGGATCGCGTCGCGGTTGGGCTTGCGCGACCCCTACGCCGGCGAGGCGGCCGGCGAAGAGGATGAAGCGGGCGAACTGAACGAAGGTCATGTCGACACGATCTGAAAATGGCGAGGAGCCTTTAAGTCGCCGGCACGAGCCGCGCTTCACGCTCCTGGACCGCCTGCGCGGATTGCTGGGCCTCGCGCCCGCCTCCGTGCGCGAGGACATCGAGGACGCGCTGGAGGAGACCGCCGGCGACGTCACGCCGCACGAGCGCGCGCTGCTGAAAAATGTGCTGGGCCTGCACGATCTGCGCGTCGAGGACGCCATGATCCCGCGCGCCGACATTGTCGCCATCTCGCAGGATTCGACGCTGCGCGAGGCGCTGCATATTTTCCGCGACGCGGGCCATTCGCGCCTGCCTGTTTATATCGAGACGCTCGACGATCCACGCGGCATGATCCACATCCGCGACTTCGTGAATTACTTTGCGGTTTGCGCCGAGAAACACGCAAGCGCCGATAGCGCGGCGACACCCAAGGTCGACTTCGACACGCCGCTGTCTCAGGCCAATCTGCTCAAGCCCGTGCTGTTTGTGCCTCGCTCCATGCCGGCGCTCGATCTGCTCGTTCGCATGCAGGCCTCGCACACCCATCTCGCGCTGGTCATCGACGAATATGGCGGAACCGACGGTCTCGTCACCATCGAAGACATTATGGAAATGATCGTCGGCGACATCGAGGATGAACACGACGTCGCCGAGCCGCCGGAAATCGAGGAGCTCGACAATGGCGATTTCCTCGTCGACGCGCGCGCCGATCTCGACGAGGTCACCGATCGCCTCGGAGTCGACTTCCGCCTGGAGGACACGCCCGCGGAAGTGACGACCATCGGTGGACTGGTCGCCTGGCTCGCGGGGCGCGTGCCCATGCGCGGCGAGGTCATCGCGACCCCGGTCGAGAGTCACGAATTCGAGATTGTGGAGGCTTACCCGCGGAGAGTCGGAAAGCTCCGGGTGCGCGCGCGCCATCCATAAGAACAGAGGGACCGTGCGCCTTCAGGCGCGCAGTAACAGAGCGCGCCTGAAGGCGCGCGGTCCGTTTCTGGCGATAGCCAATAAAATCAATCGCCCGGCGTCTCGGCCTTTGCCTTGCCTCGAAAGCCGCTAGAGTCGAACCGCCGATTCGCGGGAGACTCCAAACCGATGGCGCAAATTGCTGATTTGATGAGCGCTCGGGCTGGGTTGTCGTCTCTCCCGCAGCGTATCATTCTCGCCGACGGCTGGACCCGACGGGCGATCGCCTTCGTCGCGGGCGCCGCCGGCGCGCTGGCTCTGCCGCCCTTCGATTTTGCGCCCGCCATGGCGATTCCGCTGACGACGGCCGTGTGGCTGATCGACGGCGCCGCCGCGCAAGGCGGGCGCTTCGGCTTCGCCCCGATCCGGACCGCCGCGGCGGCGGGATGGTGGCTCGGCTTCGGCTATTTCCTCGCGAGCCTCTGGTGGCTCGGCGCGGCCATGCTGGTCGAGGCCGACCAATTCGCCTGGGCGATCCCGCTTGCCGTCATCGGCTTGCCGGCGGCGCTCGCCTTCTTCCCGGCTTTCGGTTTCGCGCTATCGCGTCTCTTATGGTCGTCGGGAAGCCTGAGGATTTTCGCGCTGGCCGCAGGGCTGAGCGCTTCGGAGTGGCTGCGCGGCCATATTCTGACGGGCTTTCCCTGGAACGACGTCGGCATGGCGCTCGCGCAGGCCGGACCGATCGGACAGGCGGCCGCGCTCGTCGGGCTCAACGGTCTCGACCTTGTCGCGATTGTGATCTTCGCGGCGCCGGCCACCATCGTCGACCGGCGCCCCGGCGAGCGCTTTCTCTCCAACGCCGCCGCCTGGTCGGCCGCCCTCCTGCTTTTCGGACTCTCGGCCTATGGCGCGTTAAGGCTCGCAAGGAGCGAGACGGAATATGTCGAGGGCGTCAAGCTGCGGCTCATGCAGCCCAATCTGCCGCAGGACGCCAAATTCCGCCCCGAGAACGGACAGGACATCCTGAGACATTATCTCGCGCTTTCCGACCGCGCGACCGGCCCCGAGCGCACGGGCGTTTCCGACGTCACCCATCTCATCTGGCCCGAGTCGGCCTTCCCCTACATTCTATCGCGCGAGCCGCAGGCGCTCTCGGCCATCGCCCACGCCCTGCAGGGCAAGGTGCTGATCACGGGCGCGGCGCGCATCGAGAGCGACGGCGGCGGCAAACGCGGGAAGATTTTCAATTCCATCGAGGTCTTGCAGGGCGGCCGGATACTCGCTTTCTACGACAAGATGCATCTCGTCCCCTTTGGCGAATATTTGCCGCTCGAAGCATTGCTGCGGCCGCTCGGCGTCTCGCATCTGGTTCCCGGCACATGGGACCAGGGACAGGGCCCACGCACGCTCGCAGCCCCTGGCCTGCCGACGATGGCGCCGCTTGTCTGCTACGAGGCGGTCTTCCCCGGCGAGGCGACGGCCAGAGACAAGGAGGGCAAACGCCCGCAATTGCTTCTCAACGTCACCAATGACGGCTGGTTCGGCAAGACGCCCGGGCCTTATCAACATTTCGCCCAAGCCCGCCTGCGCGCCATAGAGGAAGGGCTTCCTCTGGTTCGCGTCGCCAACACCGGCATTTCGGCGATCGTCGACCCATACGGCCGGACAGTCGATTCGCTCCCGCTGGGCGAAGAAGGGCTGATTGACGGAGGTCTGCCGAAGGCGATAGCCGAGCCGTTGTTTGCGCGGCATGGGACAATCGCCTTCCCGTTACTATGGGCGCTCGTGCTGGCCGCCGCTATGACCGGACGCTGGCGGCGTTAAAAGGGCGTTTTTGCTCCCCTGTTGTCATTTAGAATAGTTTGCCTACAAATATTCGTCCGCCCGGATGTTGCACTTGGCGCGCGGGAAGGACTGACGAAAACGCGTCAGAAAATGAATTATTTGTTCGGATTCGGCACCCAATCGATCGCCTGTTTGCAATTGATCGCCGTTCGGCTAAAACGCGGCAGGAGGTCGTTGAAGTGAAGAAGACGCCAGATCCCATCGACCGTCACGTCGGCAGCCGGGTGCGCATGCAACGGATCCTGATGAAGATGAGTCAGGAAAAGCTGGGCGAAGCCTTGGGCCTAACCTTTCAGCAGGTCCAAAAATACGAGAAGGGATTAAATCGTATCGGCGCAAGCCGGTTACAACAAATTTCCAAAACTCTCAATGTTCCCCCGTCGTTTTTTTTCGAAGGCGCGCCCACACTCGGGGCAGCCGAGGGGAATGGCGGTTTCGCCGAATCCTCCTCCCAATATGTCGTCGACTTCCTGTCCACCGCCGAGGGGCTGCACCTCAATCGGGCTTTCGCCCGAATCAAGGATCCCAAAATCCGCAAGCGGGTGCTCGATCTTGTGGCGACGCTCGCCGATAGCAATAGCGCGGACGAAGGCTGAGCGCCCGGCGAGTTCTCTATATCGAACGATTTCCGCTTACTTGGCTTGACCTAACGAACGCAGACTGGCAGACCAAGGCCAGACCGTCGGATCATTTCGCGTCGAGGGATCGGGCGCTGGCGGCCATTGGGAGATTCTGAAGTGACCCGGAAGAATTATCTTTTCACCAGCGAGTCCGTTTCCGAAGGCCACCCGGACAAAGTCTGTGACCGCATCTCCGACGAAATCGTCGATGAATTTTTTCGGGAAGGCCCCAAGGCGGGCATCGACCCTTACGCCATTCGCGTCGCCGCCGAGACGCTCGCCACCACGAACCGCGTCGTGATCGCCGGCGAAGTGCGCGGCCCGCATATTCCCTTCGATCGGATCATCGAAATCGCCCGCAACGCCATCCGCACGATCGGCTACGAACAGCACGGTTTTCATTGGAACACCGCGAAGGTCGAGGTCCTGCTGCACGAGCAATCCGTCGACATCGCCCAGGGCGTCGACGCCAGCGGCAATAAGGACGAAGGCGCGGGCGACCAGGGCATCATGTTCGGCTACGCCGTGCGCGAGACGCCCGATCTGATGCCTGCTCCGCTCTATTATTCGCACAAGATCCTCGAGAAGCTGGCGCATGCGCGTCACAGCGGCAAGGAGAAGGGCCTCGGCCCCGACGCCAAGAGCCAGGTGACCGTGCGCTATGTCGACGGCAAACCGGTCGAGGCGACGCAGATCGTGCTTTCGCATCAGCATGTCGACGAGAGCCTCTCGCCCGCCGACGTTCGCGCTTTGGCCGAGCCCTATATCCGCGATGCGCTGCCTCAGGGCTGGATCACCGACAACACCGTCTGGCACGTCAATCCGACCGGCAAGTTCTTCATCGGCGGCCCGGATGGCGACGCCGGCCTCACCGGCCGCAAGATCATCGTGGACACCTACGGCGGCGCGGCCCCGCACGGCGGCGGCGCCTTCTCGGGCAAGGATCCGACCAAGGTCGACCGTTCGGCCGCTTACGCCGCGCGCTATCTCGCCAAGAACATCGTCGCAGCCGGCCTTGCCGACCGCTGCACGCTGCAGCTCGCCTACGCCATCGGCGTCGCCGAGCCGCTGTCGATCTATGTCGACCTGCATGGCACGGGCAATGTCGCGGAGGACAAGCTGGAGGCGGTTCTGCCGCAGATCATGCGCCTGACCCCGCGCGGCATTCGCGAGCATCTCCAGCTCAACCGTCCGATCTACGCCCGCACCTCCTCCTACGGCCATTTCGGCCGCGCGCCGGAGACCGACGGCGGCTTCTCCTGGGAGAAGACGGACCTCGTGGATGCGCTGAAGTCGCATTTCGCCTGACCGGAAACGAGGGGCCTTTCGCATCGGCGAGAGGCCCTTTCTCCATCGGAGAAGAATTGCTTGCTTTGAGCCTTGGACCTATTCTTTGTCTATGAGCGCCTTCACGATCGACACTCTGGCTGTCGCGCAGCTTTTGCGAAAACGCGGCTTCACCGAGGAGCAAGCCACAGGCGTGGTCGAAGCGTTACGCGAGATAGACGCTTCTCAGCTCGTGACAAAAAGCGATCTCAAAGAAGCGATCGCCGATCTCAAGGTCGACATCGTCAGATGGCTCATCGTCACGCAGATCGCGCTCGCAGGGTTCCTTTTCGCCGCGATGAAGTTCGCAAAATAGACGCGGCTCCGCCGCTCTTTTTCGATAGATCCTAGCGGCCCCAGCTCTCGCGCCTTCTTCCGGGCTCTTCCATTCCAAGCCCGCCACGGCTATCTCGGCGCAATGACCGAAAACCCGCCACACCGTCGCCTTTACGGCCGCTCCAAGGGCAAGGCCCTGCGCCAGCATCAATCGGAGCTCATCGCCGACCTCCTGCCAAAGCTCGCGCTCGATCTTTCCGCCCCCCTGCCCCTGCGGCCCGGCCGTGGCACCCGGCTCGAAATCGGCTTCGGCGGCGGCGAGCATCTCATCGAGGCCGCCGCGCGCGAACCCGAGGTGGATTTCTTCGGCTGCGAGCCTTTCATCAACGGCATGGCGAAGCTGCTCGCCGGCATAGAGGCGCGCGGCTTGACCAATGTCCGCCTCTATCGGGGCGACGCCGCCGAAGTGCTCGACCGGTTGCCCGACGCGAGCCTTTCCCGAGTCTATCTCTTCTATCCCGACCCCTGGCCGAAACGCCGCCATCGCAAGCGCCGCTTCGTCTCGCCCGAGAATCTCGCCCGGCTGGCCCGCGTCATGCAACCGGGGGCCGAGCTGCGCTTTGCGACCGACATCGACGATTACGCGGCCTGGACGCTGGCGCGTCTGCGCGTCTGCGACGCTTTCCGCTGGCTGGCGGAAACGGCGCAGGATTGGCGGGCGCCTTGGGAGGGCTGGACGCAAACCAAATATGAGGCGAAAGCGATGGCGGCGGGACGCCGTCCGGTCTATCTGACCTTCGTCAGACAGGCGGAATAAGAAGAGCGAGAGGGGAGCGGCGCATGGTGGAGTTCGCAAACAAGGCGGCGGAAGCGACGGGGCCGATCGAGACGACGGTGGCGCGTTTTCGCATGGACGTCCTCGAAGCTTCCTTGCGCAAGGTCGTTCTCGTGGATTTTTGGGCGCCCTGGTGCGGCCCTTGCAAGCAGCTCGCGCCCGTCCTCGAGCGGCTCGTCGCCGCGACGGGCGGCAAGGTCCAGCTCGTCAAAATGAACATCGACGCCGAATTCGAAATCGCCGATCAGCTCGGCATCAAGTCGATCCCCGCCGTCGTCGCCTTCCAGCGCGGTCGCCCGGTGGACGGCTTCGCCGGCGCCCTGCCTGAAAGCCAGATCAAGGGGTTCCTCGAGCGGCTGGTGGGGCCGATCGAGGACGCGGCGGACGCGATGGAAGCCGTTCAGGAGCTGATCGAGGCGGGCGACGTCGCCTCGGCCCACGCGCTGCTCTCCGAGCTCACCAGCCAGGAGCCTGTCAATCCGAAGGCCTTCGCTTTGCTGGCGCGGCTTTATGTTGCCGCCGGGCAGTTGGACGAGGCGCGCGCAGTGTTGGAGCGTTTGCCGGAATCCGCCCGTAAGGATTCGGACGTCGCCGCCGCCGCCGCCGCGATCGAAAACGCGGTCGCCGCGCAGGATCTGGGCGAGACCGACGACCTCAAGAGCCGCATCAACTTCGATCCCAACGATCTTCAGGCCTATTTCGACCTCGCTCTCGCGCTCAACGCCAAAGACCGGCGCGAAGAAGCGGCCAATGCGCTTCTTGAAATCATCCGGCGCGACCGTAGTTGGAACGACGATGGGGCCAGGAAGCAGCTCGTCCAGTTCTTCGAAGCCTGGGGACCGATGGACAAAGCGGCCGTCGCCGCGCGCCGCCGACTCTCGACCCTGCTTTATTCTTAAATAGGAGAGGCGGTAACCCAAATCCGCCGCGCATCCGCCATGAGCATCAACAGCCCCTACTCGGACATCGCCCAACTGCCGGGAAGCCTTCCTGTTTTTCCGTTGACGGGCGCTGTGTTGCTGCCGCGTGGAGAGCTGCCGCTCAATATTTTCGAGCCGCGTTATGTGGCCATGGTGGACGCGGCGATCGCGAGCAATCGTCTGATCGGCATGATCCAGCCTCTCCCGGGAGGCGACGGCGCCACCGTGACGCCGCGCCTTTTCCAGGTCGGCTGCGCCGGACGTCTGACCCGTTTCTCCGAGACGGGGGATGGGCGCTATCTCGTCACCCTCTCCGGCATCTCGCGCTTTCGTCTCGGCGACGAGCTGCCGTCCACGACCCCCTACCGCCAATTCCACGTGAGCTATGACGGCTTCGAGGCCGATCTTCTGCCCGGGGCCGGCGAAAGCGCCGTGGATCGCGAGGCCATGGTGGGGATGTTGCGTAATTTCGCCGATTATTCGAAACTTGAGATCGACTGGGCGAGCATAGACGCCGCGCCCACCGAAACGCTGGTCAACGCGCTGGCGATGATGTCCCCGTTCGGCGCCAATGAGAAACAGGCGCTCATCGAGGCCATCGACCTCAAGACCCGGGCGGAAACGCTCGTCACCCTCGCGAAGCTCGACATGGCGCTTGGCGACGGCGAAGGACAACAATGGCACTGAGCGCAGTCGCTCGAACACGGGAAAACGCGAGATGAGCGAGAATATCGAGGCCGGCGCCGAGAGCCAGGAAACCAGCGCGCCCGAGGCGACGAAAGTCGATCCGCGCCTTTTGGAGATTCTCGTCTGCCCGCTGACGAAGACGACGCTCGAATATGACCGCACGCGCCAGGAGCTGATTTCCCGCTCGGCGCGACTCGCCTATCCGATCCGCGACGGCATACCGATCATGCTGCCGGAGGAGGCGCGGCCGATCGACTGAGGCGGCGCATCCGCGATGGATGACGCGCCCGCCCGCGAAATCGTCACGCTCCTCGATCTGGAGACGCTAGGAGAAGACCGCTTTCGGGGGCATAGTCCGGCCTCCGCGGGCAGACACCTCTATGGCGGACAGGTCGTGGCGCAGTCGCTCGTCGCCGCGACGCGAACCGTCGAGCCTGACCGCCCGGTGCATTCGCTGCACGCCTATTTTATCCTGGCGGGCGATCCGCAGATTCCCATCGACTTTTTCGTGGAGCGCATCCGCGACGGCAAGAGCTTCGCCACGCGCCGCTGCGTCGCGACGCAGCGCGGGCGCCCGATTTTTTCGCTCGCCGCCTCCTATCAGCGCCGCGAGGAAGGGTTTTCACACGCGCTCGCCATGCCGCAGACGCCGGCCCCCGAGAGCCTGGAGCCCATCCACGATCTCGTCGACCGATTCCGCGCCTTTCTGCCGCAACCGGCGGCGAATTGGATGGCGCGCGCCTGTGCGCTCGACATGCGCATCGTCGCTCCGGAAACGCTCGTTGCGCCCAACGCCGCCGGCCAAAAGATCTGGTTCCGGGTGCAAAGCCCGCTTCCCGACGACGAGGCGATCCACACGGCAGTCCTCGCCTATCTCTCGGATATGACGCTGCTCAACACGGCGCTCGTCGTGCACGGCCGCAATATTTTCGATCCGAAGATCCAGGTCGCGAGCCTCGATCATGCGCTGTGGTTTCACGAGCCGCCGCGCGTCGACGACTGGCTGCTCTATGTCCAGGAGAGCCCTGCGGCCTCGCATGCGCGCGGCCTGACCTTCGGCCGCATTTATGCGCGCGACGGCCGGCTGCTCGCATCCGCGGCACAGGAAGGCCTCATCCGCCTGCGCACCAATATTTAGGCGCCTGCTTATTTCTCGGGCGCCTGTCGCATTTGCCCTTCTATCCGGCTCTTCGCCCGCAGTTCCCGCAAACTCCAAGCTTTTCCGTTGGCGCAAGCGATCGAGGCCGGCGTCGCGGCCCAGGTGAGAGTCGCGCCTATTTCGTACAACCCCCCGTGATTTCAAGGATGGCGCTCGCTGGCACGGCTTTTGATAGCAATGGCGGCGGGCGCGCCAGCGCTCTCTCCAAACGACCGCGCCGCTGCGGCGTTCCGCTTAGAGTGAGCGGCGCCCGTCCAAGGGGTCGATAACAAACAGGATTGGCAGATGAAAATCGTGACAGCGATCATCAAGCCGTTCAAGCTCGATGAGGTCCGGGACGCGCTGACGAATATCGGCGTGCACGGCCTCACCGTGACGGAAGTCAAGGGCTATGGACGGCAGAAGGGGCACACGGAAATCTATCGCGGGGCCGAATACGCCATCAGTTTCTTGCCGAAGCTCAAGGTCGAGGTCGCCGTCCCCGCAAACCTCGTCGAAAAGGTCGTCGACGCGATCACCTCCACGGCGCGCACCGGCCAGATCGGCGACGGCAAAATCTTCGTCAGCCCGCTCGAACGCGCCATCCGCATCCGCACCGGCGAGTCCGACGCCGACGCGCTCTGATCGCCATCCTCCCGAAAACCAGGAGCTTTTCTACATGAAACTTCCTTCGTCTCGGAGCGCGTTCGCGGCTTCGACCCTCGCGGGAGCGGCGCTCGTTGCGATGGCGGGATCGGCCTTCGCGGGCAATGATCCCACGCCCAACCCCGGCGACACCGCCTGGATGCTGACCTCCTCGCTGCTCGTGCTGATGATGTCGATCCCGGGCCTCGCTTTGTTCTACGGCGGCCTCGTGCGCACGAAGAACATGGCGGCCGTGCTCTCGCAGACCTTCGCGATCGTGTCGCTCGTCGGCGTGATCTGGGCGGTCTATGGCTATTCCTTCGCCTTCGGCGACGGCGGATCGCTCAACCATTATGTCGGCGGCTTCAACAAGCTCTTCCTGAAGGGCGTGACCGGCGCCGCCAATGCGCCGACCTTCACCCCCGGCCATGTCATTCCGGAATTCGCCTTCTTCGTCTTCCAGATGACCTTCGCCATGATCACCCCGGCCCTCATCATCGGCGCCTTCGCCGAGCGCATGAAGTTCTCGGCGGTGCTGCTCTTCACGGCGCTGTGGGTCACCTTCATCTACTTCCCGGTCGCGCATTGGGTGTGGGGCGTCGCCGATCCGAACGCTCTGGTCGACGCCGCGACGCAGCTCGCCGCCGCGCCGGACGAAGCCGCCAAGGCGGCCGCTCAGGCGAAGATCGACGAGATCGCCGGCAATGTGGGCTGGCTCGCCGGCAAGGGCGCGCTGGACTTTGCGGGCGGCACGGTCGTCCATATCAACGCGGGCATCGCGGGCCTCGTCGGCGCCATCATCGTGGGCAAGCGCATCGGCTATGGCAAGGAAGCGCTCGCGCCGCATTCGCTGACGCTGTCGATGGTCGGCGCCTCGCTGCTGTGGGTCGGCTGGTTCGGCTTCAACGCCGGCTCCAACCTCGAAGCCAATGGCACGACGGCGCTCGCTTTCGTCAACACCATGGTTGCGACCGCCGCCGCGGCGCTGTCGTGGATGATCGTGGAATGGCTGATCAAGGGCAAGCCCTCGCTGCTCGGCCTCATCACCGGCGCGGTCGCCGGCCTCGTCGCGGTGACGCCGGCCTCCGGCTTCGCCGGCCCGATGGGCTCGATCGTGCTCGGCCTCGCCGTCTCCCCGATCTGCCTCTTCTTCGTCGATGTGATCAAGAAGAAGGTCGGCTATGACGACGCGCTCGACGTCTTCGGCGTCCACTGCATCGGCGGCATCACCGGCGCTCTGGCGACCGGCCTGCTGGTCAACCCCGACTTCGGCGGCGTCGGCATCACCGACTACACCAATCTCGAGAGCTACGCCGGCACGTATGACATGGTGGCCCAGATGAAGGCGCAGGGCACGGCGGTCGTCGCGACGCTGCTCTTCTCGGGCATTGGCTCTGCGATCCTCTACAAGGTCGTCGACCTCGTGGTCGGCCTGCGTCCGGCGCCCGATCAGGAGCGCGAGGGCCTGGACATCACGGATCACGGCGAACGCGCTTACAATTACTGACGATTGCTGATCTGTCCCCAAGCAAAAGACGGAGCGGCGCCCACGGGCGCCGTTTCTTTTTTATCGTTCTCATACGGGTTCCGCTTGATTGGTTCGGTGTTGATCCCGACGCTCGTGCGATCGGATTTACCGCCGTCATTGCGAGGAGGCGGAGCCGACGAAGCAATCCAGCGTCGCATCGCTGCCCTGGATTGCTTCGCTTCGCTCGCAATGACGGCCCTGAGCGAAACCAGCGCTCTTGCGGCTCTGGATTCCCGATCGAGCCTTTCGCGAGCTATCAATCGGAAATGGTATCAGGCGCGTATTGCCCGTGTCATTGGAAGCGCGCAAACATGCGGGGCATGAAGATTCGTCACGCTCTCCCCTTTGCCCTTTTCCTCGCCGCCTGTCCGGCGCAAGCCGCCGAACGCACGATCAACGCCACGCTCCTCGTTTTCAGCGACATTTACGAAATGGCGGAGACGAACGGGCGCGGCGGCTTTGCGCGCGTCGCCGGCGTTGTTAGCGCCGAGCGCGCGAAGACCAAGAACGTCCTCGTCGCGCTTGCCGGCGACACCATCTCGCCCTCGCTGATGTCGAGCCTCGACAAGGGCGCGCATATCATCGATCTCATCAATCGCACGAAGATCGACGTCTTCACCCCGGGCAATCACGAATTCGATTTCGGCGAGGACGTGTTCCGCAAGCGCATGTCGGAATTGCAGGCTGTGCGTCTCGCCGCCAATCTGCGCGACGCCGCCGGCAAGCCCCTGCCCGGCTTCGCGGATAGCAGAATCTTCGACATCGACGGCGTCAAAATCGGCGTCTTCGGACTGACAGAAGATGAATCCGCCAAGCGCTCCAACACCGGCTCGCTGCAAATCTCGCCGGCCATAGACGCCGCGCAGCAACAGGCGCAGCGGCTGCGCGATCAAGGCGCCGATCTTGTCGTCGTCGTCACTCATTCTGAGTGGCGGGACGATTTGCGCCTCGCCAAGACGGGCGCGATCGACATTGTGCTCTCCGGCCACGACCATAATCTCTTTGTCGCTTATGACGGCCGCGCGGCGATTGCCGAAACGCAGGCCGACGGCGCGCAAATCGTCGCGGTCGATCTGACCATCTCGGCGTCCGACGCCGGCGCTCGCAAGGTGCGCTGGACGCCGAAGTTCCGCATCATCGACACCGCCGACGCCACGCCGGACCCGACCGTCGCCGCCCGCGTCGCCGAATATCGCGCGAGCATGGACAAAGATCTCGATCAGATCATCGGCGCCACGCAGACCGAGCTCGATGCGCGCAAATCGTCCGTGCGCAGCCAGGAGACGGCGATCGGCGATTTCATCGCCGACGCCATGCGCGCCAAGACCGGCGCGGACGTCGCGCTGATCAATGGCGGCGGTATTCGCAGCGATACGGTCGTTTCGCCCGGAACGAAGCTCGCGCGCAAAATGGTCGTGGCGGCGCTTCCCTTCAACAATAAGCTCATCACGCTGGAACTGCGCGGCGCCGATCTGCGCGCGGCCCTCGAAAGCGGCCTCTGGAAGCTCGGCAAGGACGCGGGCCGATTCCCGCAACTGTCGGGCGCACGCATCGTCGCACGGCGCGACGCTGTCCCCGGATCGCGCATTGCCACGGTCGACATCGGCGGCGCGCCGCTCGACGACGCGCGCCTCTATAAGGTCGCGACCAACGACTATCTCGCCGCCGGCAAGGACGGCTATGAGGCCTTTACGCATGGCAAGCCGCTCGTCACCGAAGACGAGGCGCCGCTGCTGTCGACGGTGGTGATGGAGGCGATCGAGAAGGCGGGGACGATTGCGCCTGTGGTGGATGGGCGTCTGATCATCAAGTAATATTATTGCCGTTTGAACCGCTCGCTTGGGGGCTTGTCATTCCCGGTGGGCTGAAAGCCCGACCGGGAATCCAGAGCAGCAAAAGCGCTGGTTTTACTCAGACCGTCATTGCGAGCGAAGCGAAGCAATCCAGGGCAGCGATGCGGCCCTGGATTGCTTCGTCGGCTCCGCCTCCTCGCAATGATGGCGCTGCGTGAACCCCACACGGCGGCCTTTGGCCGCCGACCTCCCCGTAAAGGGGAGGCATCAGGGCTCACAACGTCAGATCGTTACAGCCTCGAAAGGGACTAATACTCGTCGTCCCAGCCCCTCACGCAGAGGCGGGCCCCGCCAGCCTGTCTCGTAGCGCCACTTCTGCGCGCAGCAGATTTGCGCGCGCCTGCGCGAGCCACAAAGCGCGCGTCTCCGGCAGGCGGTACAGCCCCTCGCCAGAAGCAAGAAAGCTTTCGAGCATCTGCATGCGGCCGAGATAAAAGGCGCGCTCGGGAACCCAGCCATATTCGAAGTGAATATCGTCGAGATTGCTCTCGAACAACGGCCAGGGCGCGGCGAGCGACGAGAGGTCGAGATCGAGGAAAAAATCGAGGTCGCGCGAAAATCCCGGGTAATGTTCAGTCGCGGCCTTCGCCTTCATATGCTGCGCCGTCGCCATGATGAGGTCGTGAATCGCCTGCCCTTCGACCTCGTCGAAGCGAGAATGAAATTCGAACAGCACCGCGCTCGCGCGCACATTCTCCGGGTCGGTGCGCGGGCGTCCGTCGCCGTCGCGCGTGAGATAGACGGAATCGTGCCAGAAGATCGCCGCCGCCACGAGGTCGACGCGCGTCGCCAGATGCGCCAGCGCATCGAGCTTGGTGAGCAGATCGACGATATGTCCCCATGCGTGATAGGCGCGCTGCGGCTCGTTATAGGCGAGGTCGATCGTCGAGAAAGCCTGCGCATCATGCCGCGCCGCGATAAGCGACCAGTATTTTTCGACGATTGTTTCTGTCATGCGCTGGCGGCGATCTTTCGGTGCGGAGGGTTGAGACGCGCGTGGCGCAGGAGAGGCGGCGATCACTTGCTCAGGAGATTCCATACCGAAGACCAACCTTCATGCAAGCCCTGCTGAGCGAGCGCTGAATATCGTTTTCCCATCGCCAGATAGAGCGCAGGCCAGGCGCCGGGAGCCTTCAGGGCCAGCTCGGCCGCGCACTCGGCGGCGGCGTCGAATCGGCCCGCTTCATAATGGGCGCGCATGGCGTCATGCGTTGTGCGCCAGCGCACATACGCATCCGTTTTCGCGACATCAGCGTCCCCCGCCAGCGCGAAGACCTGCGTCGGCTCGCTCCGCCCGGCGACGACGATGCGCCCGAGATCGAGCCAGGCCATATCGGGAACCGCCTCCCGGACGACGCCAGAGGCGATGATGTCGGTCGAGAAAGCCTTGCTCGCGCCCTCTAACCGCGAGGCGAGATTCACATTGTCGCCCAGGATCGAATAATCGAAGCGCCGTATCGAGCCCATATTCCCGACGCTGCAAGGGCCGATGTTGAGCCCCAGGCCCATCGCCGCCTCGACATGCAAACGCCCGGCCGCCTGCGCCGCTTGCGCCCGTTGCGCGTTGAACCGCGCCATTTCGGCCCGCATGCGCAGCGCCGCCTCGACGGCTTTGCGCGGATGATCCGTGACGTCGAGCGGCGCATTCCAGAAGGCGAGGATGGCGTCGCCCATATATTTATCGACCGTGCCTTCGCATTCGAGAATGGCGTCGGTCATGGGCGTCAGATAGTCGTTCATGAATTGCGTGAGCTCGCGCGCGCTCATGCCTTCCGAAATTCCGGAAAAGTTGCGCAGGTCCGAGAAAAGCACGGTCAATTCACGCGTCTCGCCGCCGAGAACGAGACGCTCCGGATGTTCGGCGATGCGGTCGACGACTGCGGGCGCGACGAATTTGCCAAAGGCGCGCCGGACCTGTCGACGCGCGAGAATTTCCGTGCGCCACAGCGTCACCGCGCCGACGACATAAGCGCCGATGACAACGAGGCTCGGATAGGCTGGATCGAGCAGAAGGCCCTGCTTTTCGAAAAGATAGAAAGAGCCGCCGAAGAACGCGCCGATCGCAGCAAAAGCGAAAGCCGCCGACAAAAGCTGCGGCGCGGCGAAGAGCAGCGGCATGGTCAGCGCAAAGGCGACGATGGCGACGACATACTCCAGCCCCGGCGCCCAGTCGGGTCGCGACAGAAGCGCGCCGCTCGCGAGCGACTCGACGATCTGCGCATGCACGTCGACCCCGGGCGTCACGGGGTCCAGCGGCGTCGCCCGCACGTCGCCGAGCCCCACGGCGAGGGCTCCGACGAAAACGATGCGTCCCTCGATCTCGCCCCGCGCAACCTGATTTTGCAGCACCGCCTTGGCCGAGATGTCGCGGGCCGGCGCGCTGTGGCTGTAACGCGGACGCACCTCGGCGTTGGGGCCGGTCGCAATCTGAAAGGCGCCGACCTTCACCGCATTGACGCCCGTCTGCGCGCCAAAAGCTGTCTGGCCGCTGGCGTTGGAGGATCGGATGACGATGCTCGGCTCGCCCTGCGCAACGCGCAAGGCTTCGAGCGCGAGAGACGGCGCGAGCGCCGCGCCGAGGCGAGACAGCAAGGGCACCCGGCGCACGACCAGATCGCGGTCCGGCAGCCAGTTCGTTGCGCCGAGGCCCTGCGCATTGGCGGCGAGGCCCGGCAGCGGCGCAACGATCGCCGGGAAGGCGTAAAGGAAAGGCGCCGGATCGTCGCCCGCCGTCACGAAACCGGCTTTGGCGGAAAAATCGTTCGCTCCCGTCGGTGCGAGCGTCGCGCCGAGCACGACTGGCGCGCCCTTCAACGCATTTGCGAAGGCGATGTCGCCGTCGGGCGCCTTGGCGAGGAGCTTCGAGACGTCCGCCCGCAGCCTGGCGTCCTCGAGCGCATCGACGAGCATATGCGGGCTGGCGCGGTCGGGCTCGGAAAAGATGAAGTCGAAGGCGATGGCGCCGGCCCCCAGCGCGCGCAGCCGCTCGACCAATTCGGCGAGCCGCGTTCGCGGCCAGGGCCACTGGCCGTAAGCTTTCAGGCTCTCCTCGTCGACGCCCACCACCCGCACGGGCGTCTCGGGATCATAGACGCGCGGCGCGGCGCGCTGAAAATTGTCGAAGACGACATTACGCATGTCGTCGAGCGCCCGCGGCTGCAGCGCGCCCCATGGCAGGAGAAGCGCGCCGGCGACGAGCGATGCAGCGAGAAATGCCTGCTTGCGTGTGAGCATCTCTTTAAACGGCCGGGCCAGACGCCTGGCCCAGCCGTCACAACCATCAAAGGCGCGGGCGGCCGCAGAGCTCGCCTCGGCAGTGCTCAGGCGGCGGCGGGGCCGGCGGCGGGAACGGCTGGTTTTCGACGTTGGCGCTGCTCTGAACGAGGGCGTTTCCGGCCCAAACAGGCCCCAATGCATCGAGGCCGGGCGGCGGCTCGACGGAAGGCGCGCGATCGTGCCCGAGCAGAAGCTCGGCCTCCTCCTCGCGCGGCTTCTTCCTGGCGCCGCCGGACTGGCCGTTGAGGCTCGCCAATTGCGCGTTCATGGCGGCGACGATTTCAGGCGGCACGCGGAAAGGCTCCGAGACGCCGCCGCTCCGGGCGCATACGCCGAAGCCCGGACGGTTGAGAATCTGAGAGTCCCCCTGAGCCCCCACAACCTCGGTCACGCCGTTCTGATGATAGACGAGCGCCTCGCATTCGCCGCCGAGGCGCACCATGATCGACCCGCCGCGAAGGCCGATCGACGCTGTCGGCGTTTTGAATGTGGCGCCGGATTCATGACTGACGCCTCCGCCCACAAAACGCATCACGCCCTTGGCGAGACTGACGCCCTGGCTGCCACTCGCGCCGTTGTAAACGAAATCGTCGATGATGACCGAGCTGCTGCGGCCAACAGTCATCGTCGAGGTGTCGTTGAAAACGATCTGCGCGCTGCCTTCGCTGGCGGTCTCTATCCGCTCGCGCTTCTCGACGCCGAGGCCGACGGAGAGCGGATGTTTCGCCGCGCCGGGCGGCGTGCCATGCGCGGCGACATTGACGGCGCCGATATTGCCCACTTTCTCCGCGCTGGCGGGGAAGCAGGCGAAGAGGCCGATGGTCGCAAGCGCAAGAACAGAAACATTCCTCATAGCGCGGCTCCCTTAGAATTTCGCCGTCGGACCGAAGGAGACGGAGACATTCTGCGTCTTGAAATTCGGCAAATTGGAATCATTGCGCATGAATTCGAGATTGCCGGCAAAACCGAAGGTCTCGGTGATCGGCGCGTCCAGCATCAGCCCATAGTTCCAGGCGGAGTCGTGGCGCGCGACGAAAGGGTTCACGAGAAGGTTCGCTGTATCGAACGCCAGATTGGTGAAGCGCGCATAGGGGGCGATCGTCCAGCGGCGCGCGATCATCGGATGGGGCGGCTCCACTTCGAGCCGCAACATCGCTTGCACGTCGACCTGATCCGAGCTTTGCGCGGCATAGCCCGCCGTGGCGCGCGAATAAGCGACGCGGCCGTCGAGCCGCACGGTATCGAGCAGGCGATAGGAGCCGCTCAGATAACCCGTAACCACGTCGCCCGTGGCCAGCGTCGACAGCGTCCGATAGGGCGACGGCCCGAAAACGCCTCGGATGGGATCGACCCACAGGCCGCGCCATTCGGCGCCGGGCTCCAACCAAAAATCGGGGCCGAGGTCCGCCCGGATGCTTGCGCCCGCCCCGCCGGCGTTGAGGTAATTGTTGGAGCCGAGCATGGAGACGGCGCCGGTCAAATAGGGCCGCACCGACAAATTGCTGACCAGCGTCTGCGGCACGAAGAAGCGCGGCCCGATCGCGGCGGCGAAGAGCGCCACGCTATATTGCGGCAGGCTGAACTGTTCGGTCGCATAGGCCGTGACGCGCGTCTCGAGCTGGTCGCCGCGCTGGCCGCCAAATTCCCAGTCATGCGCGGCGAGCACGAGCTGGAAGGCGTTCATGTCGCCCTTGCGCGGCCCCGCCGACGCGAGCGCGATTCCGCCGATCTGGAAGAGATTGCCAGCGGGGAAATAATTGGCGTTCGACTGGGCGCGCAAACCCGTATGGATGCGCACCGACAGGCGGCTCGACTGCATATGCTTCTCGATGTCGGGAAGCTGCGCGTCGATCTGCGCGCTTTGAACCGGATCGAGATCCCCGGCGGCCTTGGCGGCGCGCAAATGCCCGGCCGCCACCTCCCACGCGCCGAGGCGCGCGTAGAGGAAACCCAGCTCCTTGCGGGCGCGCGTCAGGTTCGGATTGAACATGAGAACCCGCTCGAGCGCGCCGATAGCGGCCTCGTAATCGCGCAGCTCCGTCGCCAAAATCACGAAGCGATAGGTCGCTTCGTAATCCTCGGGACGCGCCTGGATGTGGCTTGCGAGACGGTCGCGCTCGGCTCGAACGTCCTGCGCCGAAGCGGATGCGCAAAGCGCGACGAGGGCGCAAAGGCCGCCCAAAAGCTTCTCGGATACGTATCTACTTTTAAAAAACAAACGCCTACCCCCCGGATGGACGAGCCTTTTCCAGCGGCGTCGAAGCTGACTCAAACGCCGCCTTGCGGCAAGCGCCCGAAAACATTGAGATTATCCGCCCCGACTCGAAGTAACATTTTGTTAAAAGGTTATTTTCAGCTCGATCGGCTCGTTTCGCCCCGCGTTTTCTCCGAAAGGAGAAGAGAAACAGTCTGGCAGTGTTGCAGATGAAGCACAGCGGGTAGCGCAGCCATCTCGGACGCGCCGCCTCCTATACACGCGCTCGGCGTGGCCCAGCTCGCTCGATTCCTGGGCGGGTTGCATCGACGCCGCGTCGCCGGCGCCGGGCGCCGAACGGCCCGGCGCGCGGGTTTCACGGCGAGGAGCCGTCGCAGCACGAGCAGCAAATCCGCTGCATCCGCCGCCGCGCCCCGGCTGACCGCGGCGCGCAGGTCGGCGACGATCTTCACCCGCGCGACGGCGCTCGAACGCCTGGAGCGGCGATAATGCGCGAGCATCCGCTCGTGCTTTTTGCTGGGGCTGACGCCGAGCACAATCTCATGCGGCGCCAAGCCCGCGACGTCCACGCAGCGTTCGATCGGCGTCAACCGGGGAGTCATCGGCGTTTCCTCGTCCTCTCTACCGCTCCCCGAATGTGAGAGAGACCCGGATTTAACGCTGTGCGCCGCCGCACATGGCTCATTCGGCGGCGTTCATTGCGTCGCGCACGCGCTTTTCGAGCACGTTCGGACGCAGCAGGACGAGGCCGCCGCGGACTTTCTCGGCGAGCCCCTCCTCCGTCATGGCGCCGAGCTCGCGGCTGACCTGCTCGCGGCGGCAGCCGATGCGGGCGGCGAGATCGTGCTGGAAGGGCGGCGGCGAGACGATGGATTGGCCGTCGTGCCCCTTGCGTGGCGACGCCATGCGCAGCAGCTCCGCATAGAGGCGATGGCGCAGATCGAGCACCGAGCGCTCGAAGAGGCGCACATTGAGCTCGCGCACGCGCGAGGTGAGAAGCCGCATAAGCCGCTCCGCGATCTCCGGCGAATGCAGGACGATCTCGCGAAAGGCCGTCGGCGGCACGAGCAAAAGCTCGGCGTTGGTCAGCGCCGTGACATTGGCCGAGCGCTTGGCGCCGTCGATTGCCGCCATCTCCCCGAAGAAGTTGCCGGGCCCGAAATCGCCGAGAATCATCTCCTTGCCCGCGGCCGTGCGGATGAGGACGCGCACGTCGCCGCTCACGATGAAGTAGACGTCCGTCGAGGGGTCGTCGAAGTCGAGAACCAGCTCACTCTCGGAAAAGCGCTTACGTATGCATTGCCGCCCGAAGGTCTCGCCGCGTGAGGGATCGAGACCGGCGAAAAAAGGGATTCCATCAAAAACCGACAAGGATTTAAGCTCCGTTGTGACAAGGAATGTTTGAATAGTAGACGCCGAAATAGCCCGCCGTCGAGGGGCAACGCGCGCTATCTTGGCTTGCGCTGGAGAGAATTCGGGCGAGCGTCAACTTGGCCGAACAGGCCGGGCATGAAACGGCGAGACAAGCGAGAATTCGATAATGGATTTGCGGCTCGCGACCTTCAATCTGGAGAATCTCGACTGGTCGGCGGCCCACGAGGCCGCTTTCGCGCGGCGCCGCGCGGCGCTGCTGCCCGCGCTGGCGGCGCTCGACGCCGATGTTCTTTGCCTTCAGGAAGTCGGCGCGCAAAAGCCGCATAAGCATAGCGCCCGCGAATATCTTGCGCTGGACCGGCTGCTGGCGGACACGCCTTACCGGGACTATTTCCGCGCGACGAGCGTGCGGCCGGGAACAAGCGCGCCGGCGGACGTGCATAACCTGGCGATTCTCAGCCGCTGGCCCATCCGGGCGACGCGCCAGATTCACCACAACATCGTCGCGCGCTGGTCATGGCCGCCGCCGCGCGAGGGCGACGTCGAGCCGGCGCCGATCGTCATCGAATGGGACCGGCCGCTGCTTTACGCCGCGATCGACTTGCCGACCGGCGCCGTTCTGCATGTGATCGATTTGCATTTGCGCGCGCCGCGGCCCGCGCCGGTCCCGACCGCGCGCGGCGAAGGCTCCAGCAAATCGCAAATCGAAGGGCAGTTTGTCGCCGCGCAAAAGCGCGAGGGCCAGGCGCTGGAGGCGCGGCTCTTCGTCGAGACGCTTTTCGACGCCGAGCCCGAGGCCCACATCGCCATTTGCGGCGATGTCAACGCCGACGAATATGACGCGCCGACCCGGTTGTTGCGCGGCGGCGACAATGAGCTGCAGCAAGGCGCGCGCGCGCTTGCGCCGTTGGAGGAGCGTGTCGAGGCTGCGCGGCGCTATACGGTGCTGCACGCGGGAAGGCCGAAGCTGATCGACCATATTCTTGCGTCGCCGACGCTAGCTGCTGCGTGGCGGGAGACGCGCATTCTCAATGAGGGGCTGCAGGACGAGGTGTTTGCGCCGGAGCCGGTCCTGGGATCGCTGCATGCGCCGATTGTTGCGGCGTTTGCGCTTGGGTAGGCCCTCATCCGACCCTCGCTGACGCGAGGGCCACCTTCTCCCGTAAACGGGAGAAGGAATCGCGCTGAAAGATTTGTGATCCAAAACCGGGACGGCTCTCCCTTCTCCCGCCTGCGGGAGAAGGTGGCCCCTGCGTCAGCAGGGGTCGGATGAGGGCGCGCTCAAACCCGCTCCCCATCCATCCCGATCCGATGCATCAAATAACACAGACAATCCAGCTCCACCGCGCGCGGATCGACCGTCAGCATCGCCGGGATCGCCGGACGCGACAGCCTGATCTCGCCATCCGCGTAATCGAAATATTCGCCCGGCGCCGTCTCCTCGCCTTCGCCCGGCAAAATATCCAGCTTCACCCCCGCGCGCGCCTTGCCGAAAGAAGCGCCGGGCGCCAACTCGCTGAAATTTAAGTGGTCGATGTCCGCGCGGAACATGAAGTCCGCCGGCGTCCCGTCGAAGGAGAAGCTCGTTCCCTTCGGGGGCTTAACGATCGCATAGGTGCGCAGCAGATCGACGTCGTGCGGCGTGGGCGGGTGGTCGGGCAGATGCGATATGGACAGCGCCGCCTCGACAAGCTCGATCGCATGTTGCGTGGCCGAGCCCGCGCCAGCCTTACCGCATTCGACCGTCATCGCCGGACAGAGATCCGCGAAGGCCGCCGCATGCGTCCCCACCGGTCGCTGCGAGTGCACGACGATGCGCGAGAAAAGACGCGCCAATGCGATGAATCGCGGATCGAGCTTTTTGATGCAGGCGTAGTGCGGATTGAAGCCCGTGTTGTTGTGAATGTCTATGCTGGCGAAAATGCCGCGCCGCGCCGCATAGTCGTAAATCCAGCGCGCCTGAAGCGCCTGCGGATCGTCCGGATAAAGCGTGCCGGGCCAGACGCGATTATAATCGAGCTGGTCGGGAAGCGTCCGCACATTGGCCGCGGCGGCGCGAATATTGCCGACGAAAAACAAAAGCGAACGCGGCAGGCCCCGTTCAATGTGCCGGCGCAGCACGGACTGCATGGCGGCAAGGCCGCTATATTCATTGCCATGCAGCAGCGTCGAGACGAATAAGGGACGCGGGTCGTGGCCCGGGAAGTCGAAGAGCGTCGGCCCGGGCAATATGTCGATGAGCTTTTCCGGCGGGCAGTCGAGAAATCCCGCCGGCAGTCTGTCCATCACGGCGCAGGGCGCGTCGATTGCATCCATTCTCACAAGTCCCATTCATGTACGGGCGCGCCGCTGCGCTGCCCTTCGCAATAGGCGGCCATGAGCGCGAAAAGATCGCCGCCGCGGGCTTCGAGCGCCTGACGCTGCCAGGCCGCGCCGGTTTGGCGGGAGCGCACACGCGCTTCTATCACATCGAGGAAGCCGCGCGGATCATCGACGCCAAGATCGGCAAGACCCGCGCGCGCCGCAGGAAGAAGCCGTTCGAGCAGCAACCGGTCCGCGCCGATCTCCCCCTGCCCCGGCCAGTAAAGCACGGCGTCGAGCCCCAGACGCGCCGCCGTGTAAAAATTCTGCTTCGCGTCCTCGAAGGACAACCCGCCCGTTCCGGTCTCGCCGGCGAGGGCAATCGCGCGCGCAAGGCCGAGAAAGAGCGCAGCGTTCGCCATCATATCGACAAAGCTCGGTCCCGCCGGCAGAATGCGATTCTCGACGCGCAAATGCGGCGCGCCGTCTTCGTCGAAGCCGATGAGCGGCCGGTTCCAGCGCCAGATTACGCCATTGTGCAGGCGAAGGTGACGCAGCGCCTCCGGGGCTTCCTCAAAGGCGACGGGCAGCAGCGCTTCATAGTCTCGCGCGTTCTCTTCGAAAATTTCCATCAGCGAGCGCGCGGCGAAGCCCGACCCCATGCAGACGCGCGCCGGCCCCGGCGCAACCACCGACTGCTCGAAGAGCGGAATGCGCGTCTCTTCCCAGAGCGTCTTGCCGAAGAGGAAAGGCGCATTGCCGCAGGCGGCGAGGATCGGCCCCGAGGCGGCGATGGAGGCGTTGTAATAAAGATGCGCGAGATCGGCCGGCGCCTTGAGATGCACCTGAAAGGAGGTCGTCGCCGCCTCCAGCATCACGTCGCTGTGCTCCGACACGAGGTGCTCGCGGCCCAATATATCGACGCGCAGAGGCCGGCCGCCGCGTGATCGCAGCACTTCGCTGTTCAGGGCGTAAAAGCGATTGAGCGGCGACATATTGGCGAGCGTCAAATCCTCGTCGCGGATCGTCGGAAGCGTGCCGATCGTGACAAGGTTGGCGTCGAGGCGGTGGGCCACACTGTTGCACTGCGCCCAGACGCTGGTCAGCGCATCAAAGGCGCGCCCCAGCGCGTCGCCTTCGAGGGAAAGCGGATCGCAGTTGAGTTCGAGATTGAAGCGCGACAGCTCCGGCACGACGAGCGGATTGTCGAGCGCTTCGAGGAGCTGCTGATTGATCGAGGCAGGGAAGTAATTGTGATCGAGTATCCAAATCTCGATCTCGAAGCCGAGCATATGGCCGGCCGCCGAAAAACGGCCCGAGTCAAAAAGCGCGCGGGCGATTGCGGTCTCTTCCGCCACCCGGGCGGCAAAGCGCGCCTTGTCCGCTTCCGTAAAGCCCGCCGCCTTGATTTCCTGGCCCACGACGCCGCCTCCGTCCCTCCCTCTATTACGTAGACGCGGCGATGGGAAAAGCGACGATGCGAGGCGACGCCGGGCAATAGTTGAATGGCAACTCGGCGTGACGAGCCCCATACCTCCCCTTTACGGGGAGGTCGGCGGCCAAAGGCCGCCGGGTGGGGCTCGCGCCGCAACGGTAGTGGTCGGGCTTAACCCCACCCGACCCCGCTTGCGCGGGGCCACCCTCCCCGTAAAGGGGAGGGATGGGATCACGCCGCGCGTTACCCAATGTCCTAGCGCCTCACCGCCCAAGCTCACCTCATAAATTCTAGGCTTGTACGACGTTCTCGCAGCGCCCTCTGCCGCGCTTGCGCTGGAACAGCGCTCGCAAGCGTGCGTTCTGCCTCCGAGTGAAATTTCCTACGGAGGCCAACATGGGCAGCCTGCTGCACTATGCGATCTTGTTTCTCGTCGTCGCCATCATCGCCGCCTTCTTCGGTTTCGGCGGCGTCGCGGGCACGGCGATGGAAGGCGCAAGGATTCTATTCTGGGTGGCGCTGGTTCTCTTCGTCATCTCCGCCGTCATCAGCTTCGTCCGACGAGCCTGACGCGGCCGTTATTCTCTTCGGTGCTCCCAACTGGACCGGCGTTAGCCGGCCCTTTTTTAAGGAATCGACGAAAGCGCGGCGAGCCAGGCGTCGGGCGAGGAATCGCTCGGCGCCCGCCAGTCGCCGCGCGGCGAGAGCGATCCGCCGGAGCTGACCTTTGGCCCATTAGGCACGGCCGTGCGCTTGAACTGGCTCGTCGCGAAGAAGCGGCGCAAAAAGACCGCGAGCCAATGCTTGATCTCTGGGAGGTCGTAGGCGACGCGGTCCTCATCCGCGATCACCGACGGCCATTGGCCGGCGCGCGCGTCGCGCCAGGCATGCCAGGAAAGAAAAGCCGTCTTCGCCGGATCGAAGCCATAGCGCGTCGTGTAATAGAGGTTGAAATCCTGCAGCGCATAGGGCCCGACGAAGGCCTCGGTGCGCTGCGCTTCCTCGCCTGGGATCAGCTCGGGTGAAATCTCGGTCGCGAGGATGTCGGTCAGCACCGACACCGTCTCCACCCCGAAACGCGCGTCGCGCGCGCACCAGCGGATGAGATGCTGGATCAGCGTCTTGGGCACGGATGCGTTGACGTTGTAATGCGACATCTGATCGCCCACGCCATAGGTGCACCAGCCGAGCGCAAGCTCAGAGAGATCGCCCGTGCCGATGACGATGGCGTCGTGAAGATTGGCGAGCCGGAAGAGGAGCGACGTTCGCGCCCCCGCTTGCACATTCTCATAGGTCGCGTCGTAAACGGGCGCGCCGCGCGCCGCCGGATGGCCGATGTCTTCCAACATCTGCTTGCAGGCCGCTGAGACGTCGATCTCCTGCGCCGTGACTCCCAAGGCGCGCATCAGCCGCCAGGCGTTGTTCTTGGTGCGATCCGTCGTCGCGAAAGCGGGCAGCGTATAGGCGAGGATATTCGCGCGCGGCAGTCCGAGACGCTCCATCGCCGTCACCGCCACGAGCAGAGCCTGCGTCGAGTCGAGACCGCCCGAGACGCCGATGACGACCTTCTCGATGCGCGCGGCGCGCAGGCGTTGCTCGAGCCCGTGCGATTGTATGTTGAAGGCCTCGAAGCAAAGCTCGGCCAGCCTCGCCTCGTCATTCGGCACGAAGGGGAAACGCGGCACGTCGCGCAGGAGGCCGAGGTCCATGTCGCGCGGCGCCGCCAGCTCGAATTCCACGCGATGATATTGCGTCGCGCCCGCCTCCACATCGGCGCAATCGCCGAAGGTCCCCTGCCGCGCGCGCTCGGCGAGAAGCCGTCCGAGATCGATGTCGGCGACGACCATCTGCGGTTCGTCGGAGAAACGCGGCGCCTTGGCGAGGAGATCGCCTTTCTCAAAGATCAATGCCTCGCCGTCCCAGGCGAGATCGGTCGTGGATTCGCCCTGCCCCGCCGCGGAATAAAGATAGGCGGCAAGGCAGCGCGCGGAATGCGCGGCGCACAATGTCTGCCGGTAATCCGACTTGCCGACAATGGCGTTGGAGGCGGAGAGATTGAGCAGCACCGTCGCCCCGGCAAGCGCCGCGCGCGACGACGGCGGGATCGGAACCCAGACATCTTCGCAGACTTCCAGATGGATCACGAGGCCGTCGAAATCGGAGGCTTCGAGCAGC
Source organism: Methylocystis sp. JR02 (assembly GCF_030063565.1). Classification (NCBI taxonomy): domain Bacteria; kingdom Pseudomonadati; phylum Pseudomonadota; class Alphaproteobacteria; order Hyphomicrobiales; family Methylocystaceae; genus Methylocystis; species Methylocystis sp. JR02. The sequence continues at coordinate 1,498,115 of NZ_JASIRC010000001.1, forward strand.
ACGTCGGAGCCAAAAGGCGCGACCTGCCCGGCAAGCGTTATCTCCTCGCCGGCGATGAAGGCGCCCGAAGCGAAGTGACGCTTCTCGTAAAACTCGCGGTAGTTCGGCAGATAGATCTTGGGCGTCACCGCCAGCACGCGCCCACGCAAGATGGCGACCGCGCAATTATACAGGCGGCCTCGATAGCGCAGCGGCGCGCCAACGACGATGACGGGCTGCAGCGCGCGGGAGGCGTCTATCAGCACGCCAAGGGCAGCCTCGACGGCGGCGAGCAGCGCCTCCTGTTGCAAAAGATCGTCGATCGCATAGGCGGAGAGGCCAAGCTCGGGGAAAAGCACGAGCGAAGCCCCGCGTTCATCTGCGTCGCGCGCCATCTCGATCGTGCGGGCGACATTGAAGGCCGGATCGGCGACGCGACCGGAGGGACAGGCGACGGCGGCGCGGATGAAACCATGCGTATGCAGCGAGAAGAAAGGATGGGTCATATCAGCCCGCGTCAGCGACCGAAGCGCAGTGGAGAGACGGCGGGATAATGCCTCAAAGCCGCGCGGATTGGCAGTCCCCGATAACGCTACTGAACCTTCACGATCTGGCGCGCGTCGAAAAACGGGTTCGCGCCCTGCTCGCCCTCGCGAAACATGACGACGGTCACCGCGAAATTGGCCGTGGCGGGCTGGCCCGGCGTGATGGTTTGCGGCGGTCCGGCGGCCCAGTCCGTGAAGCGGAAAAGCGTGTAGCCGCGCGCGAGCGTCTCCTTGGCGGCGCGCGCCAATGCTTCCTTGAGGGCCGTCTCATCCGAGAGCGTATCGGCGCCCCGGAAATCGAGCCGGATCATATTCGGCCCCAAGGCGGAAATATTGGTCGGGAGGCAGGCGGAGAGCGCGACGGCGGCGGCAAGGAGCGCGCCGGAGAGGACCGCGCGCAGGCTCTTTTGCCGCTTCAACGCCACCTGATGTGAAATCTCCTCGTGCACTGGAACTGGAAACCTATCCTTTTTGGAGTGGGTCAGAGCCCTGAAAGCAAGACAGCCGCGAGGCCGTCAGACTGCTGATAAAGTGGCCGATAACGCCCCTCGCGCTTCGAGACGCCTGCTAGGCAGGCTCCTCAGCGTGAGGAGCTTCTGCAACTTCGTCAAACACTTCGGCCTCATCCTGAGGAGCGAGCGAAGCTCGCGTCTCGAAGGACGAGGCCGCCTCGGAGATTTGCCAACAAACTGGCGGCGGCGAGGCCGTCAGTCGCGCTCATATTGAGGCAGCCGCCATTCCTCGCTCTTCGCCGACACGCTCCACTCCTTCCAGGACGCCAGGGATTCGATCGCATCCATATAACGCTGCGATTCCTTCGACACGGGAATCATATAGGCGTCGAACCGCTGGACGACCGGCGCGAACATGGCGTCGGCGGCGCTGAATTGTCCGAACAGAAACGGCCCGCCGTATCGCGCCAATGCGTCGCGCCACGCTGCGTCGATGCGGGCGGCGTCGGCGCGGGCCGTCTCCGTCAGCGACATCGGGCGCGGCGCGCGGCCGAAATTCATGCTGCATTCGCTGCGCAATGCGGCGAAACCCGAGTGCATCTCGCAGGCGAGCGCCCGCGCATGAGCGCGCGTTTCCCGTTCGCGCGGCCAGATCGCAAGATCGGGGTAAAGTTCGGCGACATATTCGATGATCGCCAGCGAATCCCAAACGCTTGTCTCGCCGTCGTGAAGGATCGGAACCTTGCCGGCGGGAGAATGCGTCAGCAGAGCGCTTTTGGAGTCCTCCCGATACAGCGGGATGACGATCTCCTCGAAGGGGATGCCAAATTCCTTGAGCAAAATCCACGGCCGCAGCGACCAGGTCGAATAGCGCTTATTGCCGATGACGAGCGTCAGCACGGAGTGATCCTTCATAGTCTCAAAAGAAAAGGGCGGGGTCTCCCCCGCCCTCAGACTGCTGACAAAGTGGCAATGACGCCCCTCCTGCTTCGAGACGCCTGCTGCGCAGGCTCCTCAGCATGAGGAGCTTCTGCAACTTCGTCAAACACTTAGGCCTCATCCTGAGGAGCGAACAACGCTCGCGTCTCGAAGGACGAGGCCGCCTCCGAGGTTTGTCAACAAACTGAGGGCGGGGTCTCCCCCGCCCTTCCTATCACATCTGATTGCGCCCGCTCAGCCCCAGTGCGCCAATATGGCGAGCAGCAGCAGCGCGACGATATTGGTGATCTTGATCGCCGGGTTCACGGCGGGGCCGGCCGTGTCCTTATAGGGGTCGCCGACGGTGTCGCCCGTCACCGAGGCCTTATGCGCCTCGGAGCCCTTGAGGTGCTTCACGCCGTCCTTGTCGATGAAGCCATCCTCGAAGGACTTCTTGGCGTTGTCCCAGGCGCCGCCGCCCGAAGTCATCGAGATGGCGACGAAGACGCCATTGACGATGACGCCCAGGAGCAGCGCGCCGACCGCCGCCAGCGCATTGGCCTTGCCGCCGCCGAGGATCAGCACGAGGATGAACATCACCACCGGCGCCGCGACCGGCAGGAGCGACGGCACGATCATCTCCTGGATCGCCGCCTGGGTCAGCATGTCGACCGCGCGGCCGTAATCCGGGCGCGCCGAGCCGTCCATAATGCCGGGCTTCTCCTTGAACTGACGGCGCACTTCCTCCACGACCGAGCCAGCCGCGCGGCCCACCGCCGTCATGGCGATGCCGCCGAAGAGGTAGGGAATCAGGCCGCCGAAGATCAGGCCCGCGACCACGAAGGGGTTGGAGAGGCTGAAGTCGATATTCTCCATTCCCTTGAAGAAGGACACGCCCGTCGCGGCGAAATGCTTGATGTCGTTCGTATAGGCGGCGAACAGCACCAGCGCGCCAAGGCCGGCCGAGCCGATGGCGTAGCCCTTGGTCACGGCCTTGGTGGTGTTGCCAACGGCGTCGAGCGCGTCGGTGGATTGACGCACCTCCTTCGGCAGGCCCGACATTTCGGCGATGCCGCCGGCGTTGTCGGTCACGGGACCGAAGGCGTCGAGCGCGACGATCATGCCGGCGAGGCCGAGCATGGTGGTCACCGCGATCGCCGTGCCATAGAGGCCGCCGAAATTATAGGTCAGGATGATGCCGAGCACGATCACCAGCGCCGGCCCGGCGGTCGCCTCGAGCGACACGGCGAGACCCTGGATGACGTTGGTGCCATGGCCCGTCACCGAGGCCTGCGCGATCGACACCACCGGGCGTTTGCCCGTGCCGGTGTAATATTCGGTGATATAGACGATCGCGCCCGTCACGATCAGGCCGACAATGCCGCAGAAGAACAGGCCCACGCCATAGACCGACTGGCCGTTGACCTTGCCGACCTCGCCGAGGCCCACGGTGAAGAGCGTCGCGATGAACAGGCCCACGATGGAAAGAACGCCCGTCGCAATGAGGCCCTTGTAGAGGGCGTCCATGATCGAGTCGTCCTTGAGGCCGATCTTCGCGAAGTAAGGGGCGGCGAACTTGCCCCATTCCGTGTCGTCCTGGCCGAGCTTCACGAAATAAGTGCCAGCGATGGAGGTGAGGATGGAGAGGCCGCCGATGGCGAGCGGGTAGATCACCGCGCCATAGAGGCCTTCCTGGCCGGCAAAGAAGATCGAGGCCAGAACCATGGTCGCGACGACGGTGACCGCATAGGTCTCGAAGAGATCGGCCGCCATGCCCGCGCAGTCGCCGACATTGTCGCCGACGTTGTCAGCGATGGTGGCCGGGTTGCGTGGATCATCTTCGGGAATGCCCGCTTCGACCTTGCCGACGAGATCGGCGCCCACATCGGCGCCCTTGGTGAAGATGCCGCCGCCAAGGCGCGCGAAGATCGAGATGAGCGAGGCGCCGAAGCCCAGCGCGACAAGCGCGTCGACAACCGCGCGGTCGGAGACCGAATAGCCGACGAACCAGGTGAGGATGGCGAAATAGATCGCGACGCCGAGCAGCGCGAGGCCCGCAACCAACAGGCCGGTGACGGCGCCCGCCTTGAAGGCGATGTCGAGGCCCCCGGCGAGCGACTTAGTCGCCGCCTGCGCGGTGCGGACATTGGCGCGCACCGAGACATTCATGCCGATATAGCCGGCCGCGCCGGAGAGCGCCGCCCCGATCGCGAAGCCGAAGCCCACGGACCAGCCCAGAAGAATGACGAGCAGCACGAAGATCACGGCGCCGACGTAACCGATGGTCTTATATTGGCGGTTGAGATAGGCCTGCGCGCCCTCCGCCACGGCGCCGGAGATTTCCTGCATGCGCTGCGAGCCGGGATCGGCCGCGATCAACTCTTGGGAAGTTTTTACGCCATATGCGATGGACATAAGTCCGAAGACGATGGTGAGAAAAAGGACCATTTGGGTTCGCCTTTTCTTTCTTCGACCAGCGGTCGAGCGGTTCGCGCCACAAAGGGCTGTCGCGCAAATGGAAAAAGGAAACGCGTCCCGGCCGCTGGAATCGTCCGGGCGCGCGAAAGTTTTCCGGGGGCGATTTGTGCCAGACTCCGGGGCTTCCGGCAATGGCGCCACCGGGCGCCCTCAAAAGTGGCTGAAGGATAATTTCTTGAAAATCAGCGGCTTTTTTGCTGCGCTGCGGAACTGTGGCGCGGCCGGGCCGGCGAGGATTTCTCCAATTCGCGTCACCGCGTCTGGCGGAGCGAAACCGGGGCCGGCCGTGAAGAGAATCTCGTAGTCGTCGCCGCCCGTCAGCGCGGTCTCGAAAAGGCTTGGCGCAAGCGCAATCGCCTCGCGCGCGGCGTCCGACAGCGGGACCATCGGCGCCTCCACCACCGCGCCCACGCCCGAGGCCGCGCAAAGCTTGGCGAGATCGCCGGCGAGCCCATCCGAGACGTCCATTGCAGCGCTGGCGTGGTCGCGCAGCAGCGAAACGAGATCGAGACGCGGACGCGGAAGCAGATAGCGGTCGAGGAGATACGCGCGGGCAAGAGGCGAAAGTCGCGCCGCTAGTTTTGCATCGCGGCGCAGCGCGAGGCCGAGCGCGGCGTCGCCGATCGTCCCGGACACATAGATGGCGTCGCCGGCCCTGGCGCCGGTGCGCGGCGCGAAACGCGCCGTGCGGCCGAGCGCGGTGATCGAAATCGTCAACGGGCCCGGGGTCGCCGTCGTGTCGCCGCCGATGAGCGGCGCGGCGTAGGTTGCGGCGTCTTCCGCAAGGCCCGCCGCGAAGGCCGAGAGCCAATCATTCGTCCAGTCGGTCGGCAGGGCAAGCGAGAGGAGAAAACCGATCGGGGCGGCGCCCTTGGCGGCCAGATCTGAAAGATTGACCCGCAGCGCCTTGCGGGCGATGGCGCCCGGCGGATCGTCGGGAAAGAAATGCACCCCCGCGACGAGCATATCGACGGTGGCGACGGTGGCCTCGGGCGAAGGCTCAATGAGCGCGGCGTCGTCCTTCAACCCCAAGGCCGCCGGCCCGGCGATGGGGGCGAAGACGCGGGCGATGAGTTCGTCTTCGGTGTAGCGGCTGGGCATCATGGTTCCTCCTTCTCCCGCTTTGCGACGCAAAACCGGGGAGGGTTGGGGAGGGGACAGTTCGGCGCCCGACATCCGAGCCAGAACCCCTCCCTCCCCGGCTTGACAGGGACAATCCCATTGCGCTTCTTGGCGCGCAATCGCCGGGCCTTTCCGGCATCCTTTACATTTCCAACCGAAAGCGGCCCATGCATCGCTACCGTTCGCATACCTGCGGAGAGCCCACCGAAGCGCTCGCGGGTCAGAAAATCCGCCTCTCCGGCTGGTGCCACCGCATCCGCGACCATGGCGGCGTGCTGTTCATCGACCTGCGCGACCATTACGGCCTCACCCAATGCGTGGTCGACCCCGATTCGCCTGCCTTCGCGCAGGCTGAAAAGCTGCGCTCGGAATGGGTCGTGAGGCTCGACGGCGAGGTGCGCAAGCGCCCGGCCGGCACCGAGAACCCCGACATGCCGACGGGCCACGTCGAGATCTATGTGACTGAGATCGAGGTGCTCGGCCCCGCGGGCGAGCTGCCGCTCCCGGTCTTCGGCGATCAGAATTATCCGGAAGACATCCGCCTCAAATATCGCTTCCTCGACCTGCGCCGCGAGAAGCTCCACGCCAACATCATGCTGCGTGGGCGCATCATCGACTCGATCCGCTCGCGCATGAAGGCCGGCAATTTCTTCGAGTTCCAGACGCCGATTCTCACCGCCTCCTCGCCCGAGGGCGCGCGCGACTTTTTGGTGCCCTCGCGCCTGCATCCCGGCAAGTTCTATGCGCTGCCGCAGGCGCCGCAGCAGTTCAAGCAGCTCCTCATGGTCGCTGGCTTCGATCGCTATTTCCAGATCGCGCCCTGCTTCCGCGACGAGGACGCGCGCGCCGACCGCTCGCCCGGCGAATTCTACCAGCTCGACGTAGAGATGAGCTTCGTCACCCAGGAAGACGTGTTCGAGGCGATGGAGCCGGTGCTGCGCGGCGTCTTCGAGGAATTCTCGAAGGGCAAGCCGGTCACGCAGAAATTCCCGCGCATCCCCTTCCGCGAAGCCATGCTGAAATACGGCTCGGACAAGCCGGACCTGCGCAATCCGCTCGTCATCGTCGATCTCTCGGCCGAGTTCGAAGGCGAGAACGTCAGCTTCAAGGCTTTCCGAGGCAAGACGGTGCGCGCCATTCCGGCGCCCGGCGCCGCGAGCCAGCCGCGCAGCTTCTTCGATAAGCTCAACGACTGGGCGCGCGGCGAAGGCGCGCCGGGGCTGGGCTACATCATCTTCGAGGAAGAAAACGGCGCGCTGACCGGCAAGGGTCCGATCGCGAAATTCATCCCCGCCGACGTGCAGGCGGTTATCGCCGCCAAGGCCGGCGTGAAGGCGGGCGACGCCGTCTTCTTCTCGGCGGGCGAAGAGACCCCGGCGGCGAAGCTCGCCGGCGCGGCGCGTCTGCGCATCGGCAATGAGTTGGGCCTGTCGAAGGCCGACGTCTTCGAATTCTGCTGGATCGTCGACTTCCCGATGTACGAGTGGAACGACGAGGACAAGAAGATCGACTTCTCGCACAATCCCTTCTCCATGCCGCAAGGCGGCATGGAGGCGCTGGAGACGAAGGACCCGCTCGACATCCTCGCCTATCAATACGACATCGTCTGCAACGGCGTGGAGCTCTCCTCGGGCGCCATCCGAAACCATCGCCCCGAGATCATGAAGAAGGCCTTCGAGATCGCCGGCTATGGCGAGGATGTGCTGCTCGAGAAATTCGGCGGCATGTATCGCGCCTTCCAATATGGGGCCCCGCCCCATGGCGGCATTGCGCCGGGCGTCGATCGCATCGTGATGCTGCTCGCCGAGGAAGAAAATCTGCGCGAGGTGACGCTCTTCCCGTTGAACCAGCGCGCCGAGGATTTGCTGATGGGCGCGCCGGGCGAAGCGACGATGAAGCAGCTCCGCGAGCTGCACATCAGGCTGAATCTGCCGGCGGAGAAGGGGGCGTAAGGCCCCCTCTACGCCGTCTCGCGTCCCGGCTCGCTCGCCTCCGAAGAGGGGTAGTGGAACGACGCATAGCGGATGATGAAGACCGCGAGCGCCAGGATCAACGTGCCGCCGGCGAGGATCAAAATGCCAAAGTCCGGCGGCGCATCCTTCTGGACATAGCCGATCATATGGCGCGTGAGCGCAGTAATGCCGACGTAAAGCAGAAAACGCACCGGCATATGATTTGTCTTGAAATAAATTCCCACCATCGACCCGATCTCGAGGTAGATGAAGAGCAGAAGGAGATCCTCGATCGAGGCGTGGCCCTTCCCGGTCATTTCGATAAAGGCCTTCGCCGCCGCCCAGACCGTGGCGCCGCCAATGGCGAAAAGCCCCAGGAAGTGAAAGCTCTCCGAGAGAAAATGCCCGACGGGATGCGCGAAGCCGCGCATGCGCCGCATCGCTTCGCTGGACTCGGGAGCGCGATCGCTGGCCATATGTCTTCCCTTTCCCGCTTCGCCTTCACAATAAAAACAGTCGCGCGCGCCTGCTTGCAAGAGCGTTTATCTCTGAAACGCCCCCTCCCTGTCCCTCCCCCGCCTCGCGGGCTATCGAATGCACACATCGTGATTGCCTCGGTGGGGTCTGTTTGATTCCGTGGGTCGCGTATTGATTCGCGGGGTGGGGCATGGCGATTTCGTATGGACTGGGGCGGTTCGGCGACCGCCGCCTGGAAAAAGGGGGGTCTCGTTGCATCGGGGCCTCGTCGCGCGGCCGTGCGCGCGCATCCGTCGGATCGCCGGCGGGCGGCGGGCGCAGGAGGTGCGGCTCACGCGCTTCCTGCGCAATCCTGCGGTGACCGCCGAGGAGATGGCGCGGCACGCCGCCGGGCTCACAGCGGCGCGGGCGGCGGGTCGCGACATAGTGGTGGCGCAGGACACCAGCGAGCTGGCGCTCGGCGGCAAGCGCGCGCAGGCGAACGGCTATGGGCCGGTCGGCAAGGGCGGCGGGACGCGCGGCCTTTTGCTGCACGCGGCCCTGGCGCTCGACGCCGGCACGGGCGCGCTGCTCGGCCTCGCTCATGCCGAGGTCTGGAACCGCGACACGGGGGCCAAGGTCGCGGCGCGGCGCTCGCGCGCGCTCGCGGACAAGGAATCGCAGCGCTGGCTCGATGTGGCGGCGCATGCGCGCGAGGATTTCGCGGCGGCGAAGCGGATCACTGTCGTCTCGGATCGGGAGAGCGACATCTACGCGCATCTCGCGCAGCGTCCGGGCGGCGTCGAGCTGATTGTGCGCGCCTGCCAGAACCGGACGATCGCCGCAGACGGCGAGGATGCGATCGAGCTTTTGTTCCCCTTCGCCGACGGATTGGCCGAGGCGGGCCGCTTCGTCGCCGAGATCCCGGCGGCTCCGGGACGCAAGGCGCGCAAGGCGGAGCTCGTGGTCCGCGTCTCGCCGGTCACTTTGCGCAAGCCGCGCCACGGCGCGCGCGACTTGCCGGACGCGGTCGGCGTGACTTTGGTCGACGTGCGCGAGGTCGGGGCCGCGGAGGGCGTCGCGCCCATTCATTGGCGGCTTCTCACGACCCATGCGGCGACGAGCCTGGCCGAGGCGCGCCGGGTGATCGACCTCTATCGAATGCGCTGGACCATCGAGGAATTCTTCCGCACGCTGAAGACGGCGGGCTTCGAGATCGAGCAGGCCGACATCTGCGATCCGAAAGTGATGATCAAGCTGGTGGCGGCGACGGCGGTCGCCGCGGTGACGGTCATGCAACTGGTCAAGGCGCGCGACGGCGCGACCGACCAGTTGCTGACGGACGCTTTCGAACCCGAGGACGAAGCGCTGCTCGAGGCCGTCTCGGCGAAGCTCGAGGGCGCGACGGCCCGCCAGAAGAACCCCCACCGCAAAGGCAGCCTCGCCTTCGCCGCCTGGGTCGTCGCCAGGCTCGGCGGCTGGACCGCCTATTACGGAAAGCCCGGCCCCAAAGTAATGCGCCAGGGCCTCGACGACTTTCGACGAATAAAGTTCGGAGCCGCGCTGACCCTCTGCGATGTGTGAATCCGATAGCGCCTCGCGGGAGAGAGTAGGTCAGCTTATGCACACATCTCCATGGCGCGACCCTCGTCATGGCCGGGACCAAGGGGACCAAACGTTCCTCCTGGGGGGTAACGCTGACTCTCAAGTTCCCCGGCTTGTAATCCATGGAAATGCATCCAATTTTCTCTTCAATGCGATGGTCCAGATAGAAAGACGGAGGCAATTTGATGCTAGCATTTGATGCCGACGGTCGAGTGCTTCATAAAGGAATCCACGATAGTTTATTGGTAGCACTTTCCGTCGGTGACGATGGCGCCTTTGGTCTTAAGCTAAGAAGCGAATCGGGAACTTTCGTTTCCGTGGTCATGAACGAGGTTTATGACTACAACTTTTCGGATATATGTAACGAGTCTATTGTTTCCGACCTTTTTGCCTGGAAAATAGGCGATGCCCCTGATGCTTTTGACATACCGGATAGCGCCTGGAATATACTTTTTTCTGCACGATATGATCCTAAAGACGTCATCAAGATAGCAGAAAAACGAAGGAAAATGCATGGTGAATTGTTTCTAGTTTTATTGAGCTGCTCGTACGCAGGATCGATAGCGGTAATTTGCCGTGAATTGAGTGTCTGCTCGGCGTAATCCAAGAAAATGCGTCTACCATGGCCATGCATGCACACATGCGCATCCTCTCAACTCTATTCAATAGAGTGACCGAGAGTGTTTAGCGGAACAACACTTTACCGTCCGATTCCACTAATGTGTAGATTCGACATTATGACATCAATGGTGAGTATTTATCTTACAGAGATATGCGGACGGAGTTGAGTCTCGATGAACAGCGAGCGATTTGAAAGGAACCGCGATAGCGACTTAGATATAAGGCAACTGGCTCATCAGGAGATCTCCGGCATACGCTTATACGGCGCGGTCGATTCACCAAGCGCTGACGGTGTCCTCCTAGAACTCCAAGATTCATCTGTTTCGATTGCTATAAATCATGACGATGACTCTTTGTATTGGAAGAAAGGCAATATTTTCCCTCAAGACGACGGTCAGATCGAGAAAACGACGACTGGGCTTCAAAATTATTTTGGGGTTATCGTCTTTATATGGGCGATGAGGAACCAAGGTGGGTGCTTGGATGCCCTTCAAATAGAGGTTCTGTCTAAAGAAGGTGGTTATAAAACACTACAATTTATGGGTGCGGCGAGCATGATTTCGCTCCACTCGCTTGTCGCGATGCCAGTCGAATTGCTGGCGCCATGAGAGGCGAGCGCTACTGGGGCTTTATCCAGTGGTAACGCGTCTTGTCCGGCTGTGCACCTCGGCGTGGGTGGCCGGGACAAGCCCGGCCATGACGGCCCCCAAGGTGCGTGGCTCCTTTAGGAGGGTTGGGGAGGGGGTCAAATATGAATCGCCCGCCCAAAAGCGTTCAGCACGCTCTCATGCATCGTCTCGGAGAGCGTCGGATGCGGGAAGATCGTCTGGATCAGCTCTTCTTCCGTCGTCTCCAGATTCATGGCGATGACAAAGCCCTGAATCAGCTCCGTCGCCTCGGCGCCCACGAGATGCGCGCCGAGCAAGCGGCCGGTCTTGGCGTCGAAGATCGTCTTCACGAGACCTTCGGGCTCGCCGAGCGCGATGGCCTTGCCATTGCCGAGATAGGGGAAGCGTCCGATCCGGACCTCATAGCCCGCAGCCTTCGCCTTCTCCTCGGTGAGGCCGACCGACGCCACCTGCGGATGGCAATAGGTGCAGCCCGGAACAAGCGATTTATCCAGCGGATGCGCCGGCAGCCCCGCAATCGCCTCGACGCATAAGACGCCCTCGTGCTCCGCCTTATGCGCCAGCATCGGCCCACCCGCGACGTCGCCGATGGCGTAGACGCCCGGAACATTGGTGCGCCCGAGCCCGTCCGTCTTGATGACGCCGCGCTCCAGCGCGACGCCCAGCGCCTCGAGCCCGAGGTTTTCGACATTGGCGACCACGCCCGCCGCCGAGAGCGCGCGCTCGACCTCCAGCGTGCGTGTCCCGCCGTCGGCGCCCTTCAGCGTGACGACGACGCTCTCGGCCTTCTTCTCCAGACCAACGACAGTTGTCGCCGTCTCTATGACAATCCCTTGCTTCTCGAAGCTCTTGCGCGCGAAAGCGGCGATCTCGGCGTCTTCCGCGGCGAGAATTTGCGGCAGCGCCTCGACCAGCGTCACCTCGACGCCGAAGGTCCGATAAAAGGAGGCAAATTCAACGCCGATGGCGCCAGCGCCGACGACGAGCAACGACTTCGGGAACCGTTCGGGCTTCAGCGCGTCGAAGTAAGTCCATACCAGCCGCCCGTCGGGCTCCAGCCCCGGAAGGACGCGCGGACGCGCCCCGGTCGCGACGATGATATGCTTGGCCTGATAGGCGCCCTCCCCCAGAGGCGTCTTCGGCGCCGGGAGCTGCGGCGTCACGGCCGGCTTCGTCGGCGCGCCGACCTGCACTTCGCCCTTGGACCCGAGCCGCGCCTCGCCCCAAATGACGTCGACCTTGTTTTTCTTCAGCAGAAAGCCGACGCCGGCGTTGAGCCGCCCCGCCGCCTCGCGCGAACGCGCCACGATACGGGCCGCATCGAAGCCCGGTTCCGTGACCGTCACGCCATAGCGCGCGCCCTCCTGCGCCAGCCGGTAGACCTCGGCCGAACGCAGCAGCGCCTTGGTCGGGATGCAGCCCCAATTGAGGCAGATGCCGCCGAGATGCTCGCGCTCGACGACCGCCGTCTTCAGCCCGAGCTGCGCCGCGCGTATGGCGGCGACATAGCCGCCCGGTCCGCCGCCGATGACGATGACATCATATGACTGGCTCATGCGGGCCCCGCTCGCTTCCGCCGCTTCGCCCAGTGTTAGCGGCGCGCGCGGTTTTAGTCGAGATGAAGGCCGTTACGTCGGCGGCGACGGGCGCCAGGAAGGAAAAGATCGGAGAAAAGGCGCCGATGATCTCGCGATGCCCCAGCCGCGGATAGAATCTCGTCTCGACCTCGCCGCCCGCCGCCCGCACAGCGGCCGCGAGATCATGCGTGTTGCGCGGCAAGACGGTCTTGTCGACCTCTCCCGTCGCCAGCAGCAGCGGCGGCGCGTCGCGCGTCACATAGGCCATGGGCTGGGTCCGTCCCTTGTTCTCCGGCGGGCCGAAGACGCCGCGGAGCAAATCCGTGTCGATCTCGAAATGATAGGGACCGGCAAGGCCGATCACGCCGGCAAGGTCGGCGCGGCTATCGAGGCCGACGGCGGCAAGCCAGCGTTTTTCGAATGCGAGCATGGAGGCGATATGCGCTCCCGCCGAATGGCCCATGACAAAGAGCCGCCTTCGGTCGGCGCCGAAGCGCGCCGCATGGTTATGGATCCAGCAAAGCGCCTCGGCGGCGTCCTCGACAAACGCCGGAAAGCGGGCGGCCGGATAGACGCTATAGTCGGGGACGACGGCAAGATAGCCCCGCGCGGCCAGCGACGCGCCGAGAAAGCGGTAAATCTCCTTGGCGCCCGAGGACCAGCTCCCGCCGTAGAGATAAAGGATGATAGCGCGGGGCGCCGCGAGGCTCGCCGGAAGATAGACGTCGAGCCGTCGGCGCGGACCCTCGCCATAAGGCATATCGGCAATCCGCCGATGATCCTGCAACCGCGCGGCGAGATCGACCGCCAGTCTCGGCGTCTCCCTCACCGCCTCTCCGAGGAATTTCGTCGATCTCAAAAGCGCCTGCGCCGGCATTTGGCCTCTATCTGAGTCTTTCGCTGCTGTAGCAAAAGATAGGACTCGCCGACGCAGGCGGGAGTGTCTTGTCCAACGCGCTAGTCATGGCGTTGGGGAGCAACCGGCCGCCGAACGGGGATCGGCCGCAATACGGGCGCCGCCGGGCCGGCGAAGGCGCCGCGCACGGCGTCCACCAATTTGGCCAAAGTCGCCGCGACTCCGTCTTTCTGCTTGCCTTTCATGAGTGTGACTCCTGTTCTCCTTTCCAGGGAGGAGCAACACCCGAAGAAGCCGGATTGATCCAGGTAAATTTGGAATAAATCAAAAAAGCGCCCGCCGTCGAACGGCGAGCGCTTCAATAAATCTTGTATGATCAGAAGGTTAGGCAGCCTGCGGCAGCGCCGCCTTGGCCTGCGCCACGATGGCCGCGAAAGCCTCGGGCTTCTCGATGGCGAGCTGCGACAGAACCTTGCGGTCGACGATCACGCCAGCCTTGGCGAGGCCGTCGATGAAGCGCGAATAGGTCAGGCCATGCTCACGCACGGCGGCGTTGAGGCGCTGGATCCACAGGGCGCGGAAGGTGCGCTTCTTGGCCTTGCGGTCGCGCGTGGCGTATTGCATCGAGCGATCGACGGCCGCCTTGGCGGTGCGGATCGTATTCTTGCGGCGGCCGTAGAAGCCCTTGGCGGCCTTCAGCGTTTTCTTGTGCTTGGCGTGGGACGTAACGCCCCGTTTGACGCGAGCCATGACGAAACTCCTTCAGAATTCTGCGTGTATAGGGGACGATTAGGCGTTCGGCAGGAAGTATTTCTTGACGTTGTCGCCGTCGGTCTTGAACAGAACATTCGTCCCGCGCAGATTTCTGATCTGCTTATTCGTGCGCTTGATCATGCCGTGGCGCTTGCCCTGCTGGGCATAGACCACCTTGCCGGTCCCGGTGACCTTGAAGCGCTTCTTGGCGCCGGATTTCGTCTTCAGCTTGGGCATTTTGCTCTCCTGGGCCTTGGCCCTGTTGTTTTTCGCGCCGGCTGAGCCAACGCGCTTCGCGCGAGCGAAAGAACCGCCACGGCAGCCCATCACTGGCCGGGCGGTTCGGAAGCGCGGCTTATAAAGCGAAACCAGCCGGACTTGCAAGAGCGTTGGACCGGAGCCGTTCCTGCGACATATTGAGCGATGGCCGTCTCTCCCGCGTCGGCCAAAAATAATAGCGAGGAAACACCGGGATTTTCAGCATGAACTTTCACGCGCCTTCGTCCGAATCGTCCGCCGCCGCCTGCCCTGTGAGTTCCCACAATGAATGGGACCCGCTGGAGGAAATCATCGTCGGACGCCTAGAAGGGTCGACCATCCCCTCCAACCACCCGGTCGTCACTTGCAACATCCCCGGCATGGCGGCGCGCGCCCAGTCCCTGGCGGCGGGCCTCCGCTTTCCCAAATTCATGGTCGAGCCCGCCCAGGAGGAGCTCGATAATTTCATCAAGGTGCTGGAATCGCTCGGCGTCACCATCACGCGCCCCGAGCCCTTCGATCACCACGCCAAATTCTCGACGCCCTATTGGTCCTCGCGCGGCTTCTGCAATTCCTGCCCGCGCGATTCGATGCTGGTCATTGGCGACGAGATTCTCGAAACGCCCATGGCCTGGCCCTGCCGTTATTTCGAAACGCACTCTTACCGCCCCATCCTCAAGGACTATTTCCGCCGCGGCGCGCGTTGGACGTCGGCCCCGAAGCCGCAACTCACCGACGCGCTGTTCGATCCGAATTTCGAATTGCCGAAAAAGGGCGAGCCGATCCGCTATATTCTCACCGAATTCGAGCCGGTGTTCGACGCCGCCGATTTCTTCCGCTGCGGGCGGGATATTTTCGTCACGCGCTCCAATGTGACGAACAAAATGGGCGTCGACTGGCTGCGCCGGCATTTGGGCGAGGGCTATCGCATCCACGAGATCAAGAGCCGCTGCCCCAACCCGATGCATATCGACACGACCATCTTGCCGCTCGGCCCCGGCAAGCTCCTCATCAATCCGGAATATATTCACCCCGACGAGCTGCCGGACATTCTCAAGAAATGGGACATACTCGTCGCGCCGGACCCGACGCCGATCGACGACCGCATTCTCGCCATCACCTCCATGTGCGGCAAATGGCTGAGCATGAATATTCTGATGATCGACGAGAAGCGCATGATCGTCGATCCGCATCACGTCAATATGATGCGACAGGTCGAGAAGTGGGGCTTCGAGCCGATCCCCGTCCCCTTCCTGCATTATGCGGCGTTCGGCGGGGCCTACCATTGCGCGACGCTCGACGTGCGCCGGCGTGGAACGCTGGAGAGCTATTTTTAGTTCACGCCGCTCAATCTGAGCCCGACCATGCCGATGACGATCAAGGCGAAGGAGGCCAGGCGCATCGGGGTGGCGGGCTCCCCTAAGAAAAACACGCCGACGACCGCCACGGCCGCGATGCTGCCGCCGGTCCACACGGCATAGGCTGTCCCCGCCGGTATCGTCTTTATCGCGACGCCCAAACAGCCAACGCTCGCGACCATGAAAAACAGCATGATCACCGTCGGCCACAGGCGCGTGAAGCCGTCGGCGTATTTCATGCCGACGAGCCAGCCCACCTCGCAAAGGCTTCCGATCAAGAGGACGATCCAGGCCATCTACAATTCCTTCCAACACAGAATGCGATTGCCTTGTTGGCGCTCGAGGCGGCGGCGTCAAGCGGGCGGCGCGCGCCGAGCCCGCTTGTTTGAATTACGCGCGCGAGCCCCAACATAAGTTGGAAAGGAATTTGCCGGACGAGTCGGCAGGGAGGTCCGTTATGCGCAAGATCATCGGCGTCCTTGCCGCACCCGAAACCATGCATTGGGTGGGCGACGGCTTTGCGGTGCGCACGCTTTTCTCGCATCAACGGCGCGAGGCGCTGGTGAGCCCTTTCCTCCTGCTGGATTACGCCGGTCCCGTTCATTTTGAGCCGACCAAGCGGCGTCTCGGCGTCGGCCTGCATCCGCATCGCGGCTTCGAGACGGTGACGATCGTCTATGACGGCGCAGTCGCGCA
The DNA here is from genome assembly GCF_030063565.1 of Methylocystis sp. JR02. NCBI lineage: Bacteria > Pseudomonadati > Pseudomonadota > Alphaproteobacteria > Hyphomicrobiales > Methylocystaceae > Methylocystis > Methylocystis sp. JR02. The sequence goes on from NZ_JASIRC010000001.1 coordinate 1,514,370, forward strand.
TCGCGACTCGACCGGCGCGGGCGGGCTTATCGGGCCTGGCGACGTGCAGTGGATGACAGCCGGCGCGGGCGTCCTGCATGAGGAATATCATTCCGATGATTTCGCCCGGACAGGCGGGCGCTTCGAAATCGTTCAGCTATGGGTCAATCTTCCGGCGCGCCTGAAGATGACGGCCCCGCGTTACCAGGCGCTATCCGCCGGCGATATTCCGAATGTGGCGCTGCACAAGGGCGCCGGCGTCGCGCGCGTCATCGCCGGGGAGCTTCAGGGCGCGACCGGGCCCGCGCGCACGGCGACGCCGATGAACATTTGGGACGTCCGCATCAAGGAAGGCGGGACCGCCGCCTTTTCCTTGCCCGAGGGGCATAATCTTGTCGTCGTCGCGCTCGACGGGCCGGTTGTCGTCGATGGCCAGGCGCATGTGCGCGCCGGAGAGACGATCATCTTCGAGCGCGCGGGCGGCGACGTCATCTTCTCCGCGCAAGCGGATACGAAACTCCTGCTGCTCAGCGGCGAACCGATCCACGAGCCGGTCGTGCAGGAGGGGCCTTTCGTGATGAACACGCGGGCGGAGATCGAGCAAGCGATCGCGGATTATCGCGCGGGGCGTTTTGGAGCGGCGGCGCCGTAAGGCGCGTGAGCGGGGCGCGTCTCCACCGGTCTACCCGCCGCGGCGTTCGACGCCGCATGGCGTAAGCCGCAGCTCCTCGATCGTTGCGGCGAGCACGGCGAAATCGACCGGTTTGGTAAGAAAGCCGTCGACTCCGGCGGCGCGAGCCGCGCGCTCGTCCTCCGCCTGCGCGCTCGCCGTCAAGGCGAGGATCGGCGTGCGCGGCGCCCGGGCGCGCGCTTCGGCCTCACGGATTCGCCGCGTCGCTTCGCGCCCGTCGAGTTCGGGCATGAAGAGATCCATAATGACGACGTCATAGCGGCCAGCCGAACCTGCTTCGATCGCCGCCGTCACAAGCGCGACCGCCTCGGCGCCATTATGGGCGCGGGTCGCCGCCGCGCCGAGCTTCGCGAGATGCCGCGAGAGAATCAGGGCGTTGACGTCATTGTCCTCGGCAATGAGCGCCCTCGCGCCCTCGAGCGCGCGGATCGGCTGCGCGGCGGCAGGCGCTGGCGCATCGGCCCGCTCTTTGGACAGCCGCGCGACGAGAGAGGCGCTGCGCACCGGCTTGACGAGCCAGCCGTCGAAATCGCGTAGCGCCGCTTCGCCGAAGGCCCGCCGCTCCAAGGGCGAGAAGAGGAGAAAGCGGCGCCGGACGCCTGCCGCGCGCGCCGCCGCCGCAAGTTGCGCGACATCCTCCGATCCCAGCGCGCAATCGACGATGATCGCCTCATATGGCGCAGCCGTTGAGATAAGTGTCAGCCCCGCCTGCAGATTTGCGGCAACCTCGGCAATGCCGCCCGCCGACGTCAGGCTCTCGGCGAGAAACGGCGCCTCGAACGAGCTGTCGTCGACGATCAGGACCCGCAGACCGGCAAGCGGCTTCGACGATGTTTCCGGAGCGCTTGTAGAGACCGGCAGCGTGAAGGCGAAGGTCGACCCATCGCTCGACGTCTGCGCGAGCGACAGCGCGCCGCCCATCAGGCTTACGAGACGACGAGAAATGGCGAGCCCCAATCCCGTCCCGCCCTGGCGGCGCGTCGCGGAGGCGTCGCCCTGCTCGAATTCCTCGAAGATCGCCTCGCGCGCGGACTCGGGAACTCCCGGCCCCGTATCGCGCACGTCGATTCGCAATAAGGCGCCGTCACGCGCAACCCGCACGCCGACGCCGCCGCGCGCGGTGAAGTTGATGGCGTTGCCGATAAGATTGACCAGAACCTGCCGCAGCCGCGAGGGATCGCCCGCGATCATTCGCGGCGCATCCTGCTCGACAACGCTTGCGATCTCCAACCCTTTGGCGAAAGCGCGCGGCGCCAGCAGCTCGACGACGCCCTCGACGAGCGGCGCCAATGCAAAGGTCTCGCGGCGCAAGTCCAATTTGCCGGCTTCGATCTTGGAGAAGTCGAGGATGTCGTCGATGAGCTGAGCAAGCGACCGGCTGGAATCGCCGATCGCCTCGACGTAGCTCGCCTGCTCCGCGTCGAGCCGCGTCATCGCAAGAAGCTGCGCGAGCCCCATCACCCCATTGAGGGGCGTGCGAATTTCGTGACTGACGGTCGCAAGAAAGCGGGATTTGGCCAGACTCGCGGCCTCGGCCTTGTCGCGCTCGGCCGCCGCGGCGCGCAGCTCCCAGATTTCATCCCGCAGCTTTTCGAGCTCCGCCTCGCGCGCGCCGCGCTGGCTCCTGCGCAAGGCGACGAAAACCGCGCCCCCGAACAGCGCCAAAGCGGCGATGATCGCCAGAAGCTCCACAGCGCTCATGCCGCGACCCGCCGCGCCGCCAGACCCGCACGATAGGAGAGCGCCTCGGCAAGATGCGCGCGCGCAATCCGTTCGGCGCCATCGAGATCGGCGATGGTGCGGGCGAGTTTCAACACGCGATGGAAGCCGCGCGCGCTCAGGGCGAAACGATCCGACGCGTCCCGGATCAGCGCAGTCCCCGGGCCGTCGAGCTGCGCCACCCGCTCGATGACCGACGCAGGCGCAGCGGCGTTGGCGAGGACGCCCGGCAGTCCCAACGCCTCGTAACGCTCCCGCTGCAAGGCGCGGGCGCGGGCGACGCGCGCTGCAACCTCGCGCGAGCCTTCGGCCGGCGGCGGCAGGACAAGATCGGCGGCGCTGACAGCGGGCGCCTCGATCTGGAGATCGAAACGGTCGAGCAGCGGCCCGGACAGACGCGCCTGATATTGCGCCACGCACCGTTCATTGGGCTGCCGGCGGCAGGCGAAGCCGGGATCGAGCGCGTGGCCGCAACGGCAGGGGTTCATCGCCGCGACAAGCTGGAAACGCGCGGGATAAACCGCCCGATGATTGGCGCGCGCGATGGCGACCTCGCCAGTTTCGAGCGGCTGGCGCAGACTGTCGAGAACCTGCGGCTGGAACTCCGGCAATTCGTCGAGGAAGAGCACGCCATTGTGGGCAAGCGAAATTTCGCCGGGCTTCGCGTGGGTTCCGCCGCCAACGAGAGCGGCCATGGAAGCGGAATGATGCGGCGCGCGAAATGGCCGCCGGTCGGTCAGCTCGCCCCCGGCGATCTGCCCCGCGACCGAATGGATCATGGAAACTTCGAGCAGCTCGCGCGGCGTCAGCGGCGGCAGGATCGACGGGAGCCTTGCGGCGAGCATGGATTTGCCCGCCCCCGGCGGCCCGCTCATCAGCAGATTATGGCCTCCCGCCGCGGCGATTTCCAACGCCCGCTTGGCGCTCTCCTGCCCTTTGATGTCGGCAAGATCGGGAAGATCTGCGGCCCGTGCGCGCACCGCCGGCTCGGGCCGGGCCAAGACCTGCGTTCCTTTGACATGATTGACGAGCTGAATGAGCGAGCGCGGCGCGAGCACCTCCATCTCTCCGGAGGCCCAGGCGGCTTCCGGCCCGCATTCCTTGGGGCAAATCAGCCCCTGCCCCCGCGCATTGGCCGCCACCGCGGCCGGGAGCACGCCGGCGACAGGCGTCAGCGTCCCGTCGAGCGCGAGCTCGCCGAGGACGACAAAGCCTTCCAGCGCATCGGCCGGGATCGCGCCAATGGCCGCCATCACCCCCAGCGCGATGGGCAGATCATAATGGCTGCCTTCCTTGGGCATGTCGGCGGGAGCGAGATTTACGGTGATGCGCCTAGCGGGCAGAGCGAGGCCGGAGGCGATGAGCGCCGCCCGCACCCGCTCGCGCGATTCGGCGACAGCCTTGTCGCCAAGGCCCACGACATTGAAGACGACCGAGCCGGGCGCAATCTGGACCTGGACGTCCACCGGGCGCGCTTCGACGCCTTCGAAAGCGACCGTCGCCACCCTGACCGCCATAGCAATGCTCCCAGAAAACCACCGGCCGCCTGAAACAGAGCTAAATTAACTTTCGGGGCTTGATCGCGCAAGAACAATATACGAACATTCGAACGCTCGCTCGTAAGCTTGCCGCATTGTCAAATATGTTTAGGCTCCCTGGCGTTTCGGAGAGCCCGAGGAGGAGGCCGATGAAGAGATTATCGACAAGCCGCGCCGCCGCTAAGTTTTTGGCGGCGACGCTTGTTATCGGAGCGCTCGGCGTGGCGGCGCCGGCTCAGGCGGCGCGATGCGGCAATGGCGCGGGCGGCTTCGAGGCGTGGAAACAGGCGTTTGCCGAGGAAGCGCGCGGGCGCGTCGGCGCCGCGGGCATCGACGCCCTCATGGACACCCATTACAACTCCCCGACGATCGGCGCGGATCGCGGCCAGAAGAGCTTTCATCTCTCTCTGGAAGCCTTCATGACGAAGCGCGGCGCCTCGGCCATCGTCGCGCGCGGACGCCAGCTCAAACATTCGCAGGCCGCGCTCTTCTCCTCGATCCAGAGCCGCTATGGCGTGCCGCCGGGCCCGCTTTTGGCGATTTGGGGCATGGAGACGGGTTTCGGCGCGGTGCATGGCAATCAGCACGCGCTGTCCGCCGTGGCGACGCTCGCCTATGACTGCCGACGGTCGGACTATTTCACAGATCAGCTCTACGCCGCCCTCGAGCTGATCGACAATGGGAGACTGTCCGCCAGCGCCCGCGGCTCCATGCATGGCGAGATTGGCCAGACGCAGTTTCTGCCCAAGAACATTTTGCAATATGGCGTCGGCAATCTGGACAACGCCTCGGCGGCGCTGATGTCCACGGCGAATTTCCTGCACGCGCATGGCTGGCGCGCGGGGGCGGGCTATCAGCCGGGAGAGCCCAATTTCGAGGCGATCCAGGCCTGGAACGCCGCCTCGGTTTATGAAAGAGCCATCGCCATCATCGGCCGCCAGATCGACGGCGGCGGCGAATAGCTCGAGTTGAATTGCTAAGTCCGCCGCGTCGAAAACGGCGGACTTACATGGATGTCGACCTATTCTGCGGCGGTGCTGTACCTGTCGGTCTCGTCCCGTTCCTCGGCTTTTTCTCCGTCGGTCTCGGCCGCCTCTTCTTCAACCGTCTCTCGGGACGGGTCCGCGTCCGGGTCGGGGCCGTCGATCGGCGGCAGCGGCGGCGTCTTGAAAGCCGCCGCGGCGGTGGCGATCTGCGGCGGCGGCTTGCGGCCGCGATGCACGAGATAAATGAGGAAAGCGGCGACGACGCCAAGGCCAAGCGTCAGATAGATCGGCAGATCGCGCATGAAAGTGCGATCGACCGAGAAAGGAAAGCGCGACACCCATTGCTCGCCGTGGTCGCCGGTCACGGTCACGATGCCGACGAAATAGCCGCCCTCCTTGAAGGTGTGCTCGAAATTCACCGTACCGGTTGGATAGAGCTTGGGCGGCTGGTAGGCGACGGTCGCCGCCTCGAGATTCTCGTTCTCCTTTTCCGGGCCGCCCACGTCCTTGACGATACGGATCTCGATCTTCATGTCGCGGAGCTCTTGCTGCTCCGCGTCGAGCACCATGATGATCGGGCCGGTCGCGGGGATGTCCTCGCAGAACTCGTTTTTCGAGGCCTCGGGCAAATAGCCCGTGAAGTTCATGACGTCGGGGCCGATGTACAGCCGGCAGCGGCCTTCGGCGGCGCCCAGGCGCCCATGCGCCTCTGCCGGCGCAGCGAAGAGCCCTGTGAAAGCCAGAGCGCCGGCGGCCGCAAAAGTTCGGAGCAGCCTCATGTAGCTATGAAACGACGTCGGCGCGTCATCACTCATCTTCTCCTCCTGGTCCTCGTGCGGCAAGGACACGCGACTCCCGGGACATCCGCATTGCGCCGCGCAATCCCGCCGCTCCGGCGGGAAGCCGGGCGACGCCCTTCCCTCGATGTTAGCGTAATCCGTTTGAACGGCAAGGGTGCGACAATCAGTCATCTATGCGGCTTCGCACCATGGCTGGCCGCGCGTTTTTCCCCTCGAAACCGCCTGGACGCCCGGGGGCGCAGGGGAAGTCGAGGGCTCCTGGCACGGCGCTTGCGCTTTTCGCAACCGCACAAAAAAAGCCAGAACCGGCGGCGCAGCCGTCATTGCGCGGCAAAGCGACGAAGCGATCGGTTGCGACGCGGCCCTGATCGCTCCGCTCGCAATGACGGATCCGGGGCGTTTCCTGGCGAGGGGCGCGACGCCAAGCCTCTTCTCTACTTTCCATTAATCCTCGCGCCACCTTAACAAGAGTTCATCCAGGCGCGCCTTGCCACCCAAATCGGGCCAAGCCATATTGCACTCAGCCATAATGGTTGAGGCTACGAGCGATGGTCGGAAATCCGTCCCCGCCGGCCTTGGGAGATCGAGAGGATCGCTATGTCATATTACGACCGCAACTCGAACTTCGGCTACGGCCGCGGGGTCGCCCGGTCGACCACGGCCGAGATCGACGAAGGCCTGCGCGGCTATATGCTGGGCGTCTACAATTACATGACGCTGGGCCTCGCCGTGACCGGCCTCGTGGCGCTGGGCACCTATATGCTCGCGGAGCCGCAATTCGTCGGCGGCAAGCTGGTGGCTCTGTCGTCCTTCGGCCAGGCGCTCTATCTCTCGCCGCTGCGCTGGGTGGTGATGCTGTCGCCGCTCGCTTTCGTCTTCCTGATCGGCGCGCGCGCCCAGACCATGTCGGCGGCGACGGCGCGTAACCTGTTCCTCGCCTTCTCGGCGTTGATGGGCCTGTCGATGTCGTCGATCCTGCTGGTCTACACCGGCGTATCGGTCGCCCGCGTCTTCTTCATCACGGCGGCGGCCTTCGGCGGCCTCAGCATCTACGGCTATATGACGAAGCGCGACCTCTCGGCCTTCGGCTCCTTCCTGGTCATGGGCGTGTGGGGGCTCGTTATCGCCGGCCTCGTCAATTTGTTCCTGCACTCCAGCGGCCTTCAGTTCGCGCTGTCGATCCTGTCGGTGCTGATCTTCTCGGGCCTCACCGCCTGGGACACGCAGAACATCAAGGACATGTATTACGAGGGCGACGGTTACGAAGTGGCGCAGAAAAAGAGCGTCTTCGGCGCGCTGTCGCTCTACCTCGACTTCATCAACATGTTCCAGTCGCTGCTGTATCTCTTCGGTCAGCGCAACGACTGACGCTCTGAGGCGGCCTAAGCCCGATCCGGAGAAGCCCCGCGTAAGCGGGGCTTTTTTTGCCTATTCCGCGCCGACGATGCGCAGCCCCTTGTCGAGCACGCGCAAAACGCGCGCGAGGTCGTGCCCACGCCGCATGACGAGCCCGCCGGCGGCGATCACCGCATAAGCGCCCTGCTTGCGCGCCAGCTCGGGATTTTTTTCGATTCGATACAGCGGCGCTTCGCTGGTCCGCCGGAAAATCGAGAAAACCGCTTTGGCGGGCGTGAAGTCCAGCGCGTAATCGCGCCACTCGCCGGCGGCGACCTTGGCGCCGTAGAGATTGAACAGGGCGTTGAGCTCGCGCCGGTCGAACGAGACCTGCGCCGCCGCCCGGTTCTCCGCCCCCTTCGCGTGGTCCCCCTGCCCCGAGCGTCCGGAGCCGCCCACCACCACAAAGGCTGGGCGGGAACGGCTGGGCTCCGTCGTCTCCGACTCCGCCATGCATGTTCTCCAAGCTTGCCATTATGTTCGCGCGATGCGGGCTGCGGGGCAAGCGTTGTTTGTCATCGACGCGACATATTAAGGGCTCTCGGGCCTTAACCTCAGCATCTACAGTCATTAATCACAATTTAGCCTGCATTGGGCCCCTTGCGCGTCAAACGGCTAGCCCAATATTTCTTCTCATTGCCGCGACCGGCTTCGGCGCGCTTTTCCGGTTTTCGTCAGCCCCCCAGCCCCCCGGGATCGCGCGTTCTCAAGTCGCAACAGGTCCGGTGATGACGGGCCGGCCGGGAGAAATCCCGCGCCGGCCCTGTCTTTTGACCGCTGTCCCCTTGCAATTTTTGGACAAATGCCAAACTCAAGCAGCGCGCCGCAAGGCCGCCCATTTTGCGTTTTTAATCAGGACTCCCGCGCCGGAGCCTGACCCATTTGGAGCACTCATGACCAAAGACGCTGTCACTGCCGAAGCGCCGCAAGCCGCTCAGTTCGGCTTCGAGGCCGATGTCGCGCAGCTTCTCGAGCTGATGACGCATTCCGTCTATTCGGAGCGCGAGGTTTTCCTTCGCGAGCTTATTTCGAACGCCGCCGACGCCTGCGAAAAGCTGCGCTACGAATCACTCTCCGACGAGAGGCTCGCGGCCGAGGCCGGCGCGCCGCTGGTCACCATCGCGCTCGATAAGGAAAAGCGCCAGCTCACCGTCGCCGACAATGGCGTCGGCATGTCGCATGACGAGCTTATCAGCGCGCTCGGCGCCATCGCCAATTCCGGCACGCGCGCTTTTCTGGATAAGCTCGGCCAGGAGGGCGCCGGGGAAGGCGCGTCGCTGATCGGCCGGTTCGGCGTCGGCTTCTATTCCGTCTTCATGGTCGCCGATCTGGTCGAGGTCGCGACGCGGCGCGCGGGCGAAGACCAAGCCTGGCTATGGTCGTCGCAGGGCAAGGGAACCTATTCGATTGCGCCGCTCGCGCTCGACGACGCGCCCAAGGTCGGCGCGCGCGTGACGCTGCATCTCAACGCCGAATCCGACGAATTTCTCGAGCCCTGGCGCATCGAGAGCATCGTGCGCGAACATTCCGGCGCGGTCTCGACGCCGATCGACCTCATCGAGGAGCCTGGCAAGGAGCCGCGCCGAATCGCCGACGGTCAAGCGCTCTGGACCAAGCCGAAGTCGGAGATCACCGAGGAGCAGTATACGGATTTCTACCGCCAGCTCTCGGGCTCCTTCGACGAGCCGGCGCTGACGGTGCATTGGCGCGCGGAGGGCCGCACCGAATATACGGTGCTCGCCTTCGTGCCCGGCTCGCGTCCTTTCGACCTCTTCGAGCCCTCCCGCAAGAGCAAGTCGAAGCTTTACGTGCGCCGCGTGCTCATCTCGCGCGACGTCGAGCTTCTGCCAGCCTGGCTGCGTTTCGTGCGGCTCGTGGTCGATAGCGCGGACATTCCCCTCAATGTCTCTCGCGAGATGGTGCAAAAGAGCCCCGTCATCGCCTCGATCGGCAAGGCGGTCGCGACGCGTCTCCTCCAGGAACTCAAAAAGCTCGCTGAGAACGAGCCCGAGAAATTCGCGACAGTGTGGGAAAACTTCGGCTCTGTGCTGAAAGAAGGCCTGCACGAAGACCCGAGCCGCCGCGACGATCTCTTCGCGATTGCACGGTTCACCTCGACGAAATCCGACGGCGAGACGCGCACGCTGAAAGATTACGTCGCAGATCTGCGCGAAAATCAGACCGCGATTTATTACATCACCGGCGACGATGCGACGCGTCTGGCGACGAGTCCCCAGCTCGAAGGCTTCCGCGCGAGAGGCGTCGAGGTTCTGCTGCTCGACGACGCCGTGGACGCCTTCTGGGTGACGAACGCGCTTGGGTTCGACGGCAAGCCATTCAAATCCGTGACCCAGGGCGCGGCGGACATCGACGCCATTGCCCTGCTCGACGAGAGCAAGGAGGAAACCCCGCCGGCCGCCGATGTGGGCGATCTCGTCGCCGCGCTCAAGGAGACCTTGTCGGACGCCGTCGAGGACGTGCGCGTCTCGACGCGGCTGACCGAAAGCGCCGCCTGTCTCGTTGCGTCCGAAAAGGGCCTCGACCGGCAGCTTGCGCGCATTCTCGCCGAAACCGGACAGAAGGGGCTTTTCGGCAAGCCCGTGCTGGAGATCAACGCCAAGCATCCCGCCGTCGCGGCGCTGGCGGCGAGCCTGCGTGAGAAGGGGCGAGAGGGCGCGGCCGATGGGCTGCATCTCCTGCTCGATCTCGCGCGCGTCGCCGACGGCGAGGCGCCTGTCGATCCGGCGGCCTTCGCCAAGCGTCTGTCGGCGCTGATCGCCAAGGTCGCATAGACATGGACATGCGCCGCGACCCAGCGCCATTCTCCGCGATCGAGAGGCAACCCTCGCGCGCGGAGGCCATTGCGCAGGTCGCGGCCTATCTGAGCGATAGCGGCGTTGAGGCCGCGCAAGCCCAGGACGACGCGCGGGCCTTGCTGCGCGCGGCGGCGGGGCTTTCGCGCCTGGAGCTGGCGATGTCTCCCCAGGCGCCGATTACCGACGACGAAGCCGACCGGCTTTCGCGACTGGCGGCGCGCCGCGCGGCGCGCGAGCCGGTCTCGCGCATTCTCGGGGAGCGCGGCTTCTGGACGCTCGACCTCGTCGTCTCTCCTCAAGTTCTCGACCCGCGCCCCGATACGGAGACGCTCGTCGAAACCGTTCTTGCGCTTACCGACAAGCGCGACGCGCCGCTTTCTATTCTCGATCTCGGCGCAGGTTCGGGGGCGATCACCTGCGCTTTGTTGAGCGAATTGCCAGCGGCGCGCGCCGTGGCGGTCGATCTCTCGCCTTATGCTTGCGCGGCGACGGCCGAAAATCTCGCGCGTTGCGGCTTCACGGACCGCGCCGTCGTGGTGCGGGGAAGATGGGCCGAATCGCTCGCCGGTCCCTTCGACGTCATCGTCTCCAATCCGCCCTATGTGCGCGCCGGCGATATTCCCACCCTCGATCCGGAGGTCAGGCTCTATGATCCTGCGCTCGCGCTCGACGGCGGGCGGGACGGACTCGATTGTTACCGCGAGATTGTCGCAGATGTTGCGCGATTGCTGAAATCCGACGGACTTGTCGCATTCGAGGTCGGCTCGGATCAGGCGGTGAGCGTTGCTTCCCTCCTTGGCGCGAAGGGTTTCGCCATTGCGCGGGTAGGCAGAGACGCGGGCGGCCACGAGCGCGTCGTGGCTGCGCGTCCGGCTCAGCCGTAGACGTGACATATTCGCTACAGTGCACTCGATTTTAACCGTAGAACGCGACGCCGCACTTGGCTCGGGGGGATGCAGTCTCTATAGTCTGAACTATATCAGCTAAACGAAATCGAGATGGGGATCTCGACAATTCCGGGCCCGCCTCGCGAGCGACGCCTCAGGACAGGCCGGCAAAGGCTGGCGTGTAAGCTGCATGATCCCGGCGGAGTAAAACCACGCTGATCGTCACGGCGCGCCTCCTTTGAAGATGCGCGGCCATCGATGTCCGCTTGGTTGACATGTTAGGCGACCGCGCCGAGAGGCCAGGCGAGTCGCCGAGCGATACAGGGAATCGCGCAGGGCCAAGCGGCAGCAACAGGATCGATGACGGCGCGGTCAATGGCCGGCCTCCGATCCGTCGATACGCAGCGCCTGCGGAGCGATCCAAACGAACTTCCTTCGGCGGAAGGAACGGCACGGCGCGACCTGCCATTTGCATCATTTGCGCATGAATTGCGCGAAGCTTTCGGGGGAATTATGAGACCAGGACAAAACAAGAGAATGCGGGGGCGCAGCGGCCGGAAAGGGCCGAACCCACTGACGCGCTCTTACGAGTCGAACGGTCCAGACGTCAAAATCCGCGGCACCGCCCAGCACATCGCCGAGAAATATTTGCAGCTCGCGCGCGACGCGCAGTCCTCTGGCGACACGATCATGGCCGAGAGCCTGTTGCAGCACGCCGAGCATTATTTCCGTCTCATCGCCGCCGCGCAGCTCGCGCAGCAGCAGGCGAGCGGCTACGGCCGCCCGCAAATGGAGGCGGAAGTCGAGCTGGAGGACGACGACGATTTCGCCGCCCTGCCCGATCGCTTCGCGCCGCTCTCCGAGCGCCTGCCGCAGCCGGTTTATCAAGGGCAGCCGCAGCAGCAGCCTTTCGCGCCGCAGCAGCCGCAGCCGCAACCCCATTACGCGCAGCAGCAACCCCAGCCGCAGCCCTATGAGGAGCGGCCGATCGGCGACATGCGCGCAGAGCGGCCGGAACGCCCGGAGCGGCCCGAACGGCCCGAGCGTGCGGATCGGCAAGAACGCATGGAGCGGCCAGAGCGGATGGAGCGGCCAGAGCGCGGCGAGCGACCGCCGCGGCCCGAGCGCCCGCCCTTCCGCGAGCGCAGCGCCGAGGGTGAGCCGCGTCGCTTCGAACGCGGCCGCGACCGCCGCTTCCAGCGGCCCGAGGCCAGTGACGAGCCGCCGCCCGGCCTGCCCTCCTTCATCACCGCGCCGCCCGCGCGCGCGCCTGTCGCCGCCGAGGGCGAGGCGCCCGAAACCGGCTTCGCGCCTGCCGAGCGCCCGCAGGCGCGCGAGCACGAGGGGGTGAATTTCCACCTCAATCCGCGCCGCCGCCGCCGTCCGCGCGCGCAGCTCGACGAAGCCGCCAGCGAAGCTCGCGAGGAAGCGACGCAGCCGACCGAGCTCCCGCTCGAGCCGGACCGTCTCTGAGCTTCATCGAAACCAAAAGAGCCGCCTCAGACCGAGGCGGCTCTTTTCTTTTTCAAAGGCGCGTCAGCTCTTTTTCATACGAAATCCGTGAGATCGGTTCTCCCGACGCTCGCGCAGCGAGTGATCGGGAATCCAGAGCAAAACCTGCGTCGCTTTTGTGGCTCTGGATTCCCGATCGGGCCTTTGGCCCGTCGGGAATGACAAGCGCCAATGCGAGCTATTCAAACGGAAACGGTATCAGAGGAGCGTCAGAGCATCGCCGACCGCCACGCGTCCGCCCTTTTCGACGCGGGCATAGACGCCGCAGTCGACGTGGCCAAAATTCTTTCTCAGCGTCTGCACGACATCCATGTCCCGCCGCCCCGTGCCGGGCTCGACGCCCGTCGCCGCGCAACGGTCGGTCATCTTCAGCACTGAAAGCGTCGCGTCGCCGATCTTCAGCGTGCGCCCCGGCCAAGCGGCTTCCGCCCAAGCGTCTGCGCCCTCGATATAGAGATTGCCGCGAAAGCGCAGCGGATCGACGCGGGTCCCTTGCGCCTTCTCGATCTCTGCAACGCTTGCGAGATTGATGAGCGAGACGAAGCCCGATTTGGAATCGGTGAACCGAAAACCATCGGGCGCCTCGAGCAGCTTCACCGGCCCGCGGATTTGTGCCTCATCGACATAAGCGCTCAGAAACGCCTCAATCGCCGTACGGCCCTCTGGCGTGCGCAGATTGGCGCGCACGGCCTCACGGCCGCCCTCCGAGATCGCAAGCGTCCCGCTGTCTTCGTCGTAGCGGGTGGCAAGCCCGGCGAGGGCGCCATTCTTCATGAGCATGAGAAACTTGATCTTGGGCTGATGCTCCGGCGCGGCCGGGTCGAAACCCGAAGGCCCGTTCTCCAACGCGAAGAGCCGGTCGCAGGGGAAATAACCGTCCGTCTGGAGATCGGCGGCGCGCAGCGGCTCCGGCGAGAGGCCCTTGACTGGATAGCGGTAGAGTTGGGCGAGGCGCATGACGACTCCGGCGCATGAAAACCGGCCGCAAGTCACGGCGAAGAGGCGCCGTTGTCAAGCGAGCCCGCGGCGTCGGGGCGACAATCTCCAGCTCCGGCAGCGGGATTGCGCTCTCGAACGGGCGAACCAGATAGCATCGAGCGAGCGTAGGGACGAATGCGTGAAGTCCCTGCGCGAAACTCCGCCTTTGCATTGGAGCTTGCCATGAAGGTGAAGGACGTGATGCACCAGGGCGTCGAATGGGTTTCGCCCGACACTCCGGTCGCAGAAGTGGCGAAAAAGATGCGCGAGCACGACGTGGGCGCAATCCCGGTGGGTGAAAATGATCGCCTCGTCGGCATGGTCACGGACCGCGACATCACCATCAGAGCCGTCGCCGAAGACAAGGATATTTCCAAGCTCTCCGTACGCGAGGTCATGACGAGCGGCATCATCTATTGCCGCGATACGGAGGACGTCGGCGACGCGATAAGGATCATGGAAACCAAGCAAATCCGACGGCTTCCAGTGATCGACGAAAACAAACGCATGGTCGGAATCGTCGCTTTGGGCGACATCTCCCACGGGGGCTCGCGCGATCTCGCGGCGGAAGTAATGAAAGCCGTATCGGCGCATCACCGTTGACGCTCGATCGCGCATCTGCGGCGAGAGAGGCAGATATGATCACGCTCGAAGATATCGACGTCCGCCAGGCGCAATCCATCGCGACCCTTGCGAAGGCCGCGCGCACGCGCCGCGATGAATTACTCGGCAATGTCGCCGAGGAGGATCTCGGCGAAGCGCCGCCAGCGCGCGGCGAACATAACCCAACGGGGGCTCTTGGCTTCGAGCCCCTGCCTCAAGGCGCCCCGCAGATTACTGCGCTGCGCGACGCGATCGCGGCTCTCTCTCCAGCAGCGCGCTTCGAGCTTTACGCCCTGATGCGCATTGGCCAGGGGCATCTCGCCGCCAAGGATTTGCGCGAGGGCGCAGCGGAGGCCGAGAGGCTCGGCGACGAGACGATCAGCGCCTCGATGATGGAGGACGCCGATCTGCACGACCACATAACCAAGGCGCTCTACGAAGCCGACCTCTCGTGATATGGCATCTCATCGATTGGTTCGGCGCCATTTCCGACGCTCGCGCCGTTTGAACACACAGGAAAACACTGCCGTCATTGCGAGGAGGCGGAGCCGACGAAGCAACCCAGGGCCGCATCGCTGTCCTAGATTGCTTCGCTTCGCTCGCAATGACTCTCTGAGCAAAACCAGCGCTCTCGTGGCTCTGGATTCCCGGTCGGGCTTTCAGCCCGCCGGGAATGACACGCGCGCGATGCGAGCTGTTCAGACCGAAATGGTATCAGCCAGCATTCCGGAGATGGCGATCGAACCAATCCATCGCCAGGCTGACGACCGTCTCCAGCGTTCCGGGCTCCTCAAAAAGATGCGTAGCGCCCGGGACGATATCGAGGCGCTTCGCGCATTGCAGCATGAGCAGCGCCGATTGATTCAGTTGTATAACCAGATCGTCCAGGCCGCCAACGATCAACAGAGTCGGCGCCTTCACCAACGGTAGCGCTCTTTCGGCGAGATCAGGGCGACCGCCACGCGAGACCACCGCGCCAACCAGGGCGGGCCTTGCTGCCGCAGCAACCAAGGCCGCCGCGCCGCCGGTGCTCGCTCCAAAGAGGCCGATCGGCAATCCGTGCAAAGCCGGCTCGCGCGTCGCCCATTCGAGCGCTTCGACGACACGCTCGCCCAGTAAAGCGATATCGAAGACGTTACGGCGATCTTGCGCTTCTTCCTCGGTAAGAAGATCGAACAGCAAGCTTGCGAATCCGCGCTTGGACAGCTCCCCCGCGACAAAGTTGTTGCGTGGGCTCAACCTCGACGAACCGCTGCCATGGGCGAAAATGACGAGACCCTGCGGTTCACGCGGCTTACGCAGAACGCCTTCGAGACCTTGGCGACCGACGATGACCTCTTCCTTGATGACGCTCTCGGTCATGGCGCGCCTCCTGCGTTAAATTGGCCAATTAATGCACGACACGCAAAGGGCGACTGGCGCCATTCCCTATGAACAGCTCGCACGAGGCCTTGTCATTCCCGGCGGGCTGGAAGCCCGACCGGGAATCCAGAGCCACAAGAGCGCTATCGTTGATCTGGTCTCTTGCCGCAGGCGTCCCCGCTACGCGGGCCGCCATTCGTAAGCTACTCGCTTACCGTTCAACGCCCTCACGCTACCGCGCGGGTGAATAGCCGATGGCCGGAGCGGACGCAGCGCAACGCGCTTTTGCTTCCCCGGCGCCAGATGAAACCAATTGTCCTCCGGGAGAAACTCTTCACACTCTATGCAGACCGACTGCGCGAAAGACTCCCCGGTCAACAGCAGGGCAAAGCCCGCGCCGTCGAAAACCACCTCCGCCCGTAAGCCACATTCGGCGCGCGCGATCCCAAACCCAAGCGGGAAGTGAAATGCTTCCAACACATGATCTGGATTGTATTTAGGCCGGAACGCCGCGACAGTGACGTCATGCGACGGCGGTCCGAAATTATAGGCGAGCGCCGTGTCGAAGAACCCGCCCCAGAACGCAACGTCTCGAGTGACGCTCACCTGTCCCGGCGCCACTCTGATCGAGCGTGTCGCGTGCATGACAATGGTTCTTCCGTCGCGGTAGCACGTCAGCGACGCCTCACCTTCGAGCGGGTCAGGTCCGGCATTGACGAGGTGCAGATGAAGACCATTCACCCCTTCGTCTATCAGGAACGTCTGCGCCGGCGCAAAGGCGCGCTGCAATGCGTAATAGGAGGATTTCGGCAATCCGTCTGAATCGAGAACGCCCCACCCCGGCCCCGGCCAAAGATCCTTCAAGAACCAAACAAGCGCGCCACGCACCTCCGAACCGCAACGCCGCCACTCCGAGATGGTCGACGTCATCGCTTCGGCGACGCAAGCGCGTGCGAGGTCGAGATAGCGGTCAGGGTCCGACGCCCGCAGCAGCTCCGGCTCGCAGCCATAGAGAAGCCGCATATAGTGCTCGGTGACGTCCCTGAAATCCTGCAACGCGCCCATGTCGCGCGGGATACGAGGGTCCCAGAGCGGCGACGCCATTTGCGCCGACCCGAAATTGCGCAGGATCGACGCCGTCTCCGGGGGACAGGAAAAGCCGAGGCACTCGGTTGCAAAACGCACATTGGCGCGTCGAGCGTCGTCGAACGGGCGGCGATAGGCGCCGACGCCGTAGTAATGAGAAACGCCATGATCGGATTGGAAGGGCAAGGCGCCGCCGGAAGGCGAGTTCTCGACGTAAATCACGTCGGGCCTTCGACGTCGTAATGCTTCCGGCAAAAGCTCTTCGAACAATGGCGAACGCCATTTCGCCTCGGCGATCCCCATCATCGCGGCCTGCTGATAGACCTCGCTGCCCCCACAAGTCACCGCCAAAGACGGCGACGCCTCGACGCGGGAAAGAAACTCTGCGGCCTCACGCGCAACGCTCGCGCGAAATTCAGGCGCGTCGATTGGGTAATCGAAATTGGCGAAGGCGAAATCCTGCCACACCATGATCCCGAGTTCGTCGCACAGCTCGTAAAAGTCGTCGCTCTCGTAGTAGAGTATTCCTGGAACGCGCAGCATATTCATGCCCGCGTCTCGCACCACTTCAAGGAGCGGCGCAAGCGTCTGGCGTGAGCCGTCGAGACTGTGTGGATCCGCTCCCGTCCAGACGGCGCCGAGACAGACGAGCGGCCCGCCATTCACCGAGAGGGCGAAATCGGCGCCGTCTTCGCCACGCGAAAGCTCCACGCGGCGAAAGCCCGTGCGCCCGAGATCCACGCTAACACCACCGATCTCGGCGTGAACGTCGTATAATTTCGGCGCGCCGATGCTGTGAGGAAACCAAGGCTCGTAAGCATCCAGCCGGAGTTCGGCGACGAGACGTCCCTCCCCTTGCTTTTCAAAAGCTACATGACGCTCGCCACAGAATAGCGCGCCCGAATCCACTTCGGGCGTGGCCACATCCACTGTGACCGCAAGTCTCGCGCCCCTCCTATCGACCTCGGCGCGAACCGCCGCGTCACGCAAACGCAACGGACCGTGCTCGATCAACTCGACAGCCCGATAAGGCCCGACCGGCGGCGTCGGCGGCGCAAATCCAGGTAGCCGTCCCAACGCCGTTGTCCGAATGTGCCTCAGCCCGCTGGGAACGATCATGCGCGGGCGCCAACGCGCGCGCCCCTTCTTCGTGTCTATCTCGCGCAGGACCGAGCGAAACCGGATGTGCAGATCGTGCTGTCCGGGCTGGATAGAACGAATTGCCTCCCGAACGAACATATTGTCACTCGACAGCACCAGCGCTCCGTCCAGGAAAACTTCCGCGAGCGTCGCGAGCCCGTGAAACACGAGATCGGCTTCGACTTCATTCTTAAAGGAGAGCTTGTACCAGCAGTCGATCCCGTCGAGCGGCGGCAGATCCTCGTAACGACAGCCTTGCTCGAGCAAAGCTTGCGCGAGGACACCGGGGACCTTGGCGGCGCGCCATACAGCATCCGATGGAATTACGTCAGGATGCGACCAGTCGCCGCCTTCGTCGATAAGAAATGACCAACTTTCTTCGAGCCGGCGCCGGCATTCTCCTTGCACCGAAAGAATGCGCGCCACCTCTTATCTCGCGCCGTCGAGCGTGGCGAGGAGACCTGCGAATAGACGATCATAAGCAGCCGCCATCTCGTTCAATGCCTGCGTTGGATCAATCGGACGTCGCCGAGTCGCCGCCCGCGCCACATTGAATTGCAGCGCTTTTGCCGCCGAGGAAAGCGAGTGGCACTCGGCGCTTTCTCGCGCAAATGCGCCTTCGGGCCTCAGCCAATCGAGATGACTGCCGAGCAACTCGAAATTCGCGCCGAATTGCCGAAGCGTGTTGAAGACGAAGACGTTGAAAAAAGCAGGCGGTCGCTGTTCGAGGTTTTGCCAGAGCTGCGGAAACGCGGCCGAAAACGCGCTCACAGGATTACGCTGCGGCCGACGCGCCAAATGCGCGCGCAGAAGCTGCTCTGCTTTGTTGCGAACGTCCACCGCCGACTCGGGGATCGCCTCGAAACGCGCAAACTCGGCATAAGGAAAAAGCGCATCATCGCGCTTCTGCTCCGCCGCGCGGCCGAGCACGCCAAGGAAATCGTCGTGATCGAGCGCGAAGAGGCCGTCATTATGGAAATAGAGCATTTGCGATCGCGCGACGTCGAAGCCGACAATGCCGATCGTCGTTTTCGAATGTTCGCTGCGGTAGGAAATCCCTCGCGTGTCCGGCAAGTAAAAGCTATCGACCTCGATGACGACAATGCGCTTGCGATGCAACTGCGTCTCGATATGGTTTTCGAGGCTGTCGTAGAGAGCCAGCTCATCCACCCGCAAGCCGTACAGAAATTCGAGATCGGCATGCGGCGGCTTGAAGAAAGTGAACTGATCGCCCTCGAAATCCTGACGAACCGTGAAGCCGAGCATGGCCTCGGGCGCGAAGCCATGCGTTGCAATCACCTCGATCCAGAGATCGACATAGCAATTGGTCTGAGGCCAGTCGCGTTCCGGGCGATGCAACGCGTGCGACACATAGCTCGCAGGCGAGACGCGCGGCGCTCCCTCAGAATTGGAGCGCGGCGCGAACTGAAGAAGGCCAGCCATCGGTGTCGAGCCCATGGTGTTTGAACAAGGCGAGCGCCAAGCGCTCCATTCCGAAACCCACGCACGCCGTATGCGCGACTTCATCGGCAGCCGTCTGGATGCCCCACAGCGAACCAAAGTGGTCCTGATGGTAATTGAAGCTCTGGCACGCTGTCGGCTTGTCGGCGTCTTCGATCGGAACAAGGAGCTCGAACTTCAGTCCGAGCTCACGCTGGCTGGAGGCCATCATGCGGCCGCTGCGACCAAAGAACGGGTCGTTCGCGACGTCGATGTCGAACGGCAGGCCAAGCGCGCTTGCGAACTCCCGGCCGCGATCCAGCCAATCCTGTCGAAAGCTCGTGACAGTCTCCGGCGGGCCGATACGCACAAACTCCCGCATTCGGAACATCTGCATCCGCGCCGGGTCTTTCGACGGCTCGTGACGAAAGCAATAGGACTGCACGTCGAAAAGCAGGCCGCCTTCGGGTAGTTTACCGCGCTGGGCGACGATCGGATAAAGCGGGTAGCAAGCCGCGGGCGTCAGCGCGATCTCTGTCGCCTGTTGCCCATCGGTCCATTTCTCGCCATTGTGAATCCGATCGAGCAGCGCGAGGTGCTCGCGCTCGGAGCCGGCAAAACTATGCACCGTTCCTGCAAGCTGGGGAAATGATTTCATGTAACCGCTCTTTTGAAAGAGCGACAGATTCATCCCAGGCGGAAAGCGGATGACCTCGGCGCCGTCCTTAGCGCCGAAATTCGAGATAAGCGCGTCGATCCCCTCGATGACAGCCTCGAAGCGTCCGCCACGCGCATATAACCCATCGACGCCAGTCGCATGAAGAATGCCTTTGGCGAATAAATTCTCGAGGAAACTGGAACAAGCGCCACACATTTAAGAAAGCCTCGGATCGAGTCGATGGGCAAGCAGCATATTCGACAGGTTCTGATAGATCCGGTCGTTCGAGATCATGATCCGCGCCGAGAGCGCGTCCCGCATATGGCGGCCCACACTGTGCGGACTGTCGTTCCGGTAGCCCGAGATTCCGGTGATCAACAGCGCGTGATTGATGATGTCGATCGCCGTTTCAGAGGCAAAAGTCTTTAGATTGTTGAATCGGACGCCGAAGCTCATCGAATTGAGGTCTTCGTGATTCTCCTGCGCACATTCGAAGCGGGCGAGGCCCTCCTTGAGCGCTGCGCGCATCGCCTCGGCTTTCGTGGACGCCTCCGCCAATCGCAAAGCCCCGGGCGGCAGCCCGCCGCCTCCCTTGCGCGCTTCTGCGCGAACGAAATTTTGAGCGCGCACGAGCGCGTCGACGGCGACGCCATACCACACCGAACCCCACAGAAGATGGGCTGTCGCCAGCATCGATTGCGCGGCGATTTCGGCGAAATCGGCGCCGAGAATCTGCTCGGTCGGGGCCTTGGCTGTCAGAATGAAGCTGTCGCTACACGTCCCGCGCATGCCGAGCGTATCCCATACGCCCGTGCGCGACAGCGTGTATTGATCTTTGGTGATGGCGGCCATGAGCTGGTCGGAGGCGGCCGCATCGGGCGCACGCCGCGCCGTGACCAAGATGGCGTCGGCTTGAGCGCCATAGGAGATCAAAGCGCCGCGCTTTTCGACGCGAAAATCGCTTCCCTCGCGCTCGAAGGCGCAAACGCTCGCGCGCATATTGCCGCCGACGCCGCCTTCAGTGGTGGCCGAAGCAAGAAGCAATTGCTCGTCGCTGACGCGGCGCAGGAACCGCTTGCCCCAATCGGTTTCCGCGCCATAAGAGACGAGGCTGGAAACCTTGATCTGGTGCATCGCGAAGATCATGGCCGTCGACGCGCAATGCTGTCCCAGCGCGGAGCAAACCTCCGCGACTTCGGCAAGCCGCGCGCCGTCGCCACCAAATTCTACCGGGATGAGGAGAGACAGCAGCCGCGCGTCTTTGAGAGCCGCAAAGGCTTCAAAGGGAAAACGCGCTTCTCTGTCGACTTCCTCCGCATGGCGCGCAGCGACAGCGACGACGCTCGAAATACGGTCGAGCGGCGCGCTCATGCAGCGACGCCTTTACCTTTGAGCTCGGAGATGCAGCTCGCGATCATGTCGATCGACGCCCAGCTTTTTCGGTTGAGCATTCTATCCGGAAACTCGATGTCGAATTTCTCTTCGAGAGCAAGCATAAGTTGAACCGCTGCGAAGGAGGTCAGGCCGGCCGCGTAGAGGTCGGACGCTCCGGTGAGCGTATCGACTGACACAGCAAGGCGGCCATGTTCCTCAAGAGCCTGCCGAATGGCCTCGTTCATTTCCATTTCTCCGCCGATACGGACACACAAGTCCGCGTCGCAATGAATTGCTCGTTGTTTCCGGCGAGGATGTTACGACGCTTGTCTGAATGAACTCTTTATCGGACCGTCGAGTCGGGCGAGAAGATGATCTCGAAGCCAATCGACGCTTTCCTGCGTCGTCAGATTATGGTCGGCGTTTTGGATGCGCGACCAAGTGACATTGTCATATGCTCGCAGACCGACGCAATTCTTGCCGAAATATTTGGTCAGCTCATCCTCTCCCAAATCTCCCGCGCTCGTCACGAAGGAGATCCGCGTCCCGCGCGCAGCCAATTCCGCCAATCGCTTCTGCGGTTCGTTCAAAAGCTTTTTGCCGACCAACGAGTGAATCAGCCACATCAATTTGTGTTTGGCGGAATCTACGATCCGCCCCAAAACAACCGAAAGCAGCTTGCGGATAGGCGCCTGGCCTTTGAGCAGCTTGATCAGCCCGTCGCGATCGAGCACGCGAGAGAAATATTCCGTATTGCTGCGAGAGTGATATTTTATCAATTCGCTAACCGAGCGCGCGGGGTCGCGGGCGAAGACCACGAGATTGACGATGATCGCTTGTTCGATCCGCGGGTCGCGGATGGCGGCGTGAAAGGCTTGATAGGCGCCGGAACATACGCCAATCACGGAGACTTTCCCCCTGCCTTGCCCCGCCAGCCAATCGACGGCGGCGAGAACATCCGCAGTCTGCGCCTGCGTGTATATTCTTTCGCCAAAGTCAATCGGCGCCGGGCAATCGCCAATCCCGGTCGTATCGATGCGAAGCGACGCAATCCCATGCGCCGCCAGAACGCGGGCATGGTCGACGGTCATGCGCCGCCATCCCGTGTGCGGATTGGCGCCGCAGTTGAGAAACAGCGCAACACTCTCGACGCGCGGAGCCAGCGGTTCGCAGAACACGCCGAACGCATGACCGTTCGCCAGGTGTAGCGGCGTTTCCCGCCACGAAGGGCCCACGAGCGGCTTAGCGGGTTGCGGCGCACGCGGCGTGGAATTATAGGGGCGCTTTCGATCGCCGCTCCAAGCGACCATGTGGCCGACAATGCCGGAAAAGACCTCGCGGGGATGCTCGGTGATCGTCGGATTGGAAACGAGCTCCTCGTAGCCAGTGTAGGGAACCTGCTCGACGGCCGCGCCAAGAAAGTTGAAATGGTTTGCGAGTTCCTGCTGGCTTTGAACGCGATCGACCAAAAGAACGCGCGGCGCCGGCAAGCTTTCCAACTCGAGGAAATTGAGTTTCTTGAGATCGCCGACGAAAGAGGCCGGAAGCTCGAAGCCCAGCATGGTCAAAGACCCATCGGCGCGGGCGGCGATGGAAACGCCAGCCGCATCTGCGAGCATAGTGGCGGAAACACTCAGTTCCCGAACATAAGCACGCCCCTTGGAAAATGACGCAAGGAGAACGAGGCCTTCGACACGCGAGAGTTGTTGCGACACAAGGATCGCGACGCCCGAGCCGAGGCCCTGGCCAAGCACGATGATCCGGCGCGCTTGCGAGACATCCAGCAGCAAGGCGGCGGCCGCTTTGGCTGCGTCGATCCAATCGTCGAGGCGCCATGGCTCTGTCGAGGCGCCGAGTGAATCACAGACGCCCGGATAATCGAAGCGGAGCGTTGGAAAGCCGGCCGTGGCCAATTCATCGGCCATTTGCCGCCAGCTTGCGCGAACGCATAATTCTTCATAGCCCCAGGCGCTGCACATCAGCACGGCGACGTCGCCCCCGCCCGGATGGTAAAAGCCCGCGCAACCAGAGAAGGTGACAGGAATTCCCCCCTCGGCTGCGGCGCTGAAGGCGGTGGGGATCGTGGCGGTCAACTTTCAACCCCTTCGTAATATTCATCGAGCGCTGCGGGCGCCTCCAAACAGCCAAGAAGATACCAGAGCAGAGCCCCGGTTTTAATCGAATACATTGAATTGCTGATCATCAGCAATGCGATGATGTAAATTGCGGTAAACAGCCGATAGCGCCAGGCCGCTTCATCCGAGACGGGGCGCAGCACGAATAAGCTCCAGAGGCCGATGCAGCCGAGCAGCCCGAATTTGGTGAGCGTGTAGGTATATCCTGAATCGGCGACAAAACGCGTCACCTGCACGAAGCCCATGGCCTCCCAAAAATCGAGATGCGAAAGCATCTGGCCGGTCAGAAGAAGGCGACCGGCGAAACCATTGTCCCAAGGCTTGTCGGGGTTGAGGAAGCCGTTTACGGCAAGAAGAAGAAGGACGCAGAAGGGCGCCAACAGGATCGGCAACCGTCCAATATACCGCGCCAGCGGATACAAGACGAAGCTTGTCAGCGACACCATCAGGCCGAAGCGCGCGTCGGCGAGCACGAAAACGGCGGTGGCGGGTAGAAGCTTCATCGCCATGACGAGCGGACGCTCGACATTGCGCAATATGATCCACGAGAAGACAACCGCTCCAAAATTGCCGACCGAAACAGGCTCGAGGAAAATCGACGAAACGCGGTGCGGGCCAAGGAACGGCAGGAGCGTGCGCCCTTCCGGCCGAATTCCGCTAGCGAAAAGTCCTGTTCCAGTGGTGTCCGCCGCGGCGGCGTCGACCGTCCCGCGCGCGACGTAATAGGCCAATATGTCGAAGAACTTCAGATAATACGGCAGGAACAAATATTCACAGATTCCGACGACGAGCACTGTCCAGACGCATATATCGACAAGCCGGTCGCCTGCTTCCGGCGAACCGAGACGGCGGCCGAGAAACAAAAAAACGATCGGGATGAGAATATCTCGTATCGCCTTCATGTCCAACGCGCCTTGCAGGCTGCTCAAATAGAGCGCGAAGGACACATAGCCCGCGAGGACCGCGTATAAGGGCGGATTGTCTCTGAGGACCAGGAGTAAGGCGAGGCCAAGAAGCGCCATCTCCGACGCCATCACAATTGCGGCGCTGACCCCGAAAATCTTCGTGTTGACGAAGCACAGGATGAAATTGAACGTCAGCGCGCCGAAAACGATCCATCCCGCAAAGCTCGCCCCATAACGAGTCTCGGCGATGCGTAGCCAGTCGAACGCGTCAGAGTGGCCGGCGCTCACGCCGCCGCCCTTTCGCTGACGAGCATGACGCAAACTGAATCCGGATATTTCGGCCCGAGCCGATCCGATAGGCTCGCCATATCGGAAGCACACATATGGTCGCTGTCGACGAGCACGACGAGGCCGTCGGAAATCTCCCTGCAGGCGCGGTCAAGGTTCTCGTCCAGGCCTGCGTCTATCAAGACAATGTCAGCGTCCTCTGTCCAAGGCTGAAGCGCCCGTTCGAGGCGTCCCGCCGTCAAAGAATTCCTGTTCCGGCCCGTTACGTCGCCGAGCCACAAGAATTCGAGCGCCCCGGGGCCAGGGCCGTAGATTGCAAAAGAAGCCTCGAATTCTTCGAACGGCGCCAATTCGAATGCGGCCAATTCGAACGGCTGCACACGGCGTTCCGCGCTCACCAAGCCTTCGCCAGCTTTGCGCCAAAAGCTGCTCGCCGCGCCCCCGTCGAGGTCGGTATCGACGACAAGGGCGCGTCGCTTGTCCAAAAGACAAGCGACGCCCAACTCGAACAATATCCTCGATTTCCGTAAATCGCCGTCTAGCCCGGCGACACATATGATGCGCGCGCCATATCGTGGCGGTATGGAGAGAATCCAATCGAGCAACTGCTCCGATTGGACCTCTATCGCAGGAGGATCGCCGCGCCGGGAAGCCGCAGCATTACCGATTGCGTCCCGGCGCGCAAACACCGCCTGCGCAACGACGGGCAGGCCAAGACGGTCTCCCAGCGAAGCGCCGGCGCCAGCATCCACGTTGTTGCTGGAAAGATCGCGCAGATAGCCGAGCGCTGATCCCAGACCCAGGCCGCAGATCAGCGCGCCTCCAAGTATCAGCGGCAAGGGCGCGCCGCTGCGTTTCGACGCGGGCGTGGCTTCTGTAATGATGCGCGACGTCGAGCTGTCGACGTCCTGCGTTTCCTCGAGGTCTTTAGCGCGCGTCAAGGAGGATTGGTATAGCGCCCGCGTCGCCTCGAGGCCGCGCTCCAACGCGCGCAAGCCGATCACCGATTCATTCTGGCGGTATGACTTCTGCTTGAGCTCCGTGAGGGTTTTCTCCAGCGCCGCCTCCTTCGCCTGAGCGCGGCGGTAATCGCTGAGCGCGGCGCCGACGAGCCGCGTCAGCTCGTCCTTGATCAATCCGCTCACCGTGCGCAACTGGCGGTTCACGTCGACGACGGCGGGATACTGAGCCCCGAACTGAGTTTCGAGCGCCGATTTCTGCTGCATGAGGGCGGCGTATTGCGCGCGCAATCCAATCAAGACCTGCGAGGATTCGGCCTCGCTCAATTGGTCCGTCTCGGCGCGCGAGCGGCTCAGCCGCAACGCCTCCTCGTAGCGTGCATGCTGCGTCGCCGTCTGCGAGCGCGCCAGCCCGAGTTGATAGTTCACATCGTTGAGCTGCTGCTCCTCGGTGAGCTTGCCCGCCTGGCCGGAGAGATCATGTTCGGATTTGTAGCGTTCGACCCTGACTTCCGCTTCCTGAACCTGCCGAGCCAATTGTTCGGCGCGTGTCTGTAACGCCAGCCCGGCGCGCTTGGCCGCCTCGGTGCGCGCATTGGCCTGTTGCGTGAAAAACGCCCGGCTGATGGCGTTCGCGAGGCGCGCGGAAAGCTGAGGGTCGGACGTCGTGACGACGACGTCCAGAATAAGGGCGCGTTCGCCGCGCACAACCTCGACGCTGTCGATCAACTTCGCTAAGGCGACTTCGCGCGCGTCGCCGCTCTTGGCGCCGAATTTGAAAAGCCTGCCGAAAAAGCCGGGCCCGGCAAAACGGGGGTCGGCGTCGAGATGCTCGCTATCGACGACGGAGCCGAGGACGGCCTTGGACAGGATGAGATAGCGGTACGTTTCGAGATCGAGCAGATTACTGTCGGCGCCCTGGGTTTGCGACGCCGAGTCCGATTTGGAGACCGCAATTCCACGTGGATCGATCAGCAATTCCGCAGCCGAACGGTATTTCGCCGGCGCGACGAGGTAAAAGACGAGTCCGAGCGCCAAAGCGAGGGCCGTCGTCCCCCCGATCCATCGCGCACGCCGCCGAAGAAACTGAATCAATCGCGCCAAATCGAGGCGATCCTGCGGAAGCGCCCGCGTCCTGGCCTCGAGTTCCGGCCGAGCGCCGAACCTCCCGAGCTGCTTGACGCTTCTGGCCGACACGCGATTCATAAACCCGCTTTCCACGCGACGCCATAAAACCAGGCGTCGGTCGCTGGCCGCAATTTTAAGAACCGGCGGCTTAAAATTCCGCTAACCATATTCGGGGAGCCTCACCCGCGTCGCCTGGCCTGAAAGGCGCCGAGCAATGGCGCCGCTCGTGTAGCCAGCCTGTTCGCGACCTTGCTCACCGCCTGGATGTCGCTCGGCGTCATGGCGCGGAAAGCGAGGATCGCCGCAACGTAAAGAATTGCGCCCGCGGGAATAGCAAGAAAGAGCGCAACAGGCTGCGGCCACAGAACAATGATGGCGCGCGCGGCGATCGCGCAGCCCAGCGCCGCGGCGGTAATTCGAAGAACGGCGCCGAGGGGAAATGGGCACTGCAGCCCTCTCTCGATGAAGATGAAAGCCAAGATGGTTAATAGTCCTTGCACAAAGGCCCGCGAGATCACCGCGCCCTCGAGACCGAAAAACGGAATGACCGTCATTCCGGCCAGGAGCGAGAACAGGACGCCGAGCAGGCCGACACGCACCAGAAAAGCGCCGCGCTCGACCGACATGAGAAACGTCGAGCTGACTGTCGAAATAGCGCCGAGGGCCTGCGCGCCAACCAGGATCGCCGCAGCCGGAGCAGCGTCG
Organism: Methylocystis sp. JR02; assembly: GCF_030063565.1. NCBI lineage: Bacteria > Pseudomonadati > Pseudomonadota > Alphaproteobacteria > Hyphomicrobiales > Methylocystaceae > Methylocystis > Methylocystis sp. JR02. The sequence continues at coordinate 1,541,454 of NZ_JASIRC010000001.1, forward strand.
GAAAATGCCTCGCCGAAGAGCAGAGGCAAGATGACGGGCGTGATCGCGGCCATGCCGAAACAGGCGGGAAGCAGAAGAAGACTCATAAATCGCACGGCCTGCGCATAGGCCTCTTTGAGGCCCGACTGATCCGAAACAGCGTGGCGTTCGGAGAAATAAGCGAGGAGGCCGCCGGTCATGAGCATCGGACCCTGCACGGCCAGGGCGCATAGCGTATAGGCGGCCGAGTAGAGTCCCGCCTCCCGCGCGCCGCGCCAATAATCCAGAAAGGCAAGCTCCACCCGCGACCAGACGATGGTCGAAATGACGCCGACGATCCAGCTATTGACGGCGAAGCGCCACGATCGGCGTTTCAGCTCGTCGGGCAAATCGACCTTGGCGCCGATCAACCGCAAAGCGACGCTCGCCGTCGCCATGCCGCCCACCGCATAACCGAGCAGCGCGCCCTCGGCGCCGCCCATAATAGCGCCGGCCGCCATCGCGATCAGTTGGATCGGAGCCCCAAGAGTCGTCAGCTTCGCGGCTCGGTCGAAGCGCTGCTCTCCCCGGAGCGTGGATAGGCCAAAATTGCCGATGGCCTGACACGCGAAGACAAATCCCACAACGAGCCAGATCGAATCCGGAGAGCTGGACAGAATGCTGAATCGCACATGGTCGCGCAGCCATTCGGCGCCGCCGACGCCCAGAGCGACGCATAGGCCGACGACGATCGCCGTCGTCAGCAACACCATTTTCAAAAAATAAGGAGCAAACGCGCGCGCCTCCAGGTTTTGTTCGCGCGCGTTCAACTCGGGAACAAAACGAGACACTGTGAGAGGCAGTCCCAAATCGGCGAAAGTCACGGCCGTCCCGGCAAGCCAGATTCCCATGCTGACAACGCCAGAACCGACGGGACCAAGCGTCCGCGCCACGATGACCATCCCAAGGAAGCTGCCCAGAGCCGAGCTGAGGCCGGCAATCGTGCCGAAGATCGAATTTCGCGCGAAACGGTCGAAGGACATGAAGTTTCGTTTACCTTTTCGTTTCGAATCCGCTTAGAACGCCGCGCTAATGCTCGAGCTCGAGATAGCCCGAAAGCTCGGCGAACAAGTCGTCCCACGCTACGCGTAACCTCTTTACTGCGAGCACGGGCAAAAATTTCATCGAGCGGTCGCCGTCGATGATCGAACCCGTCATCAGAGATCAAGGGCCACGCCATTCACTCACCCCTCTCTTCCTGCAGCGCAGTCGTGAACGCTATGTTACATATTTAATCTAAACTCCGGAATCTTGTTGGCGGACGGCTGAGGAAACGCACAATAAACTTGGTTGTTTACCAAGGTAAAAAATGGAGCGCGATCAAATCCGCCATTAACGAAACTGCGCAATTTCGAGAGAATGTTCATGTTGCAGCGCGAATGGACGCCGTAAAACGTAAAATCATTGCGGCGCGCGCCAGCCGGAAAGCGACAGAATCTTGCGATCAAAGCTCCACTTTTCCAATCCCTCTCGTCTCGAGTCCGCCACGCGAGAGCGCGCTTTGGCGCTCTTCTCGAGACTGTCCGCCATCGCCCTCGCAGCAAGCCTCGTCTTCGCGCCAAACGTCGCTCTCTGCTCGGATGCGTGGAAGACGGGCGTAAATCTGTCTGGCGCGGAGTTGAATCCAGGGCGCAACCGCCCAAACATCGATTACGTCCTGCCGACGACGCAACAGATCGACTATTTCACCGAGCGAGGTTTGCTCACGTTCCGGATTCCCGTGCTGAGCAGCCGACTGTTCGTCAGCGATAAATCGATCGTGACCGAGGATTGGCGCGCCCTTGTCGGTTTGATCGATTATGCGGCGCGCAAGGGCGCCGACGTCATCATCGATCTCCATCAGTATGGCGCGATCGACTCACGCCTCATTGGCCGAGACGCTTCAGCGACACAAGAGTTCGCTGCCGTCTGGGGTGAGATCGCCGCGCGGTTACGTGGCCGTACCAACGTCATTTTCGGTTTGATGAACGAGCCGCACGAACAATCGGCCGCCGAATGGTTGACCGGCGCCAACGCTGCAATCGCCGCCATTCGGAAGAGCGGCGCCCGTCAGCTTATCCTCGTTCCTGGCTCCTATTGGAGCGGCGCGCATTCCTGGACCAATACCGACAATGGCGCCGTCATGACGGGCGTCGTGGACCCAGGAGACAACTTCGCCTATGAGCTGCACCAATATCTCGACGCCGATAGCTCCGGCACATCGCCTCAGGCGAGTTTGGGCGCCGGCAAGGCGCGATTGAAAGAATTTACAGAATGGGCGCGCGCCCGCCACGCCAAGGCGTTTCTCGGGGAATTTGGATTCGCGGCGACGCCGGAAGCGTTGGCCGAAGGTCGTGCGATGCTCGACTTTATGGCGCAGAACCGCGACGTATGGGTCGGTTGGGCTTATTGGGCGGCGGGCGCCTGGTGGGGCGACTATATGTTCTCGGTTGAACCAAAAGACGGCCACGACCGGCCGCAGATGAGCGTTCTAAGCGCCTATGGACGCGCGCGCCGTCGCTGAGGCGCAAGCGCGAACTGCCCACGAAGACCCTCGCTCAGATGTCGATCCGCCTCATCCACTGGCGCGCCGCCCGAGGACGTCTCTATAAACCGTTTGGTATTTCTGCCCGACCTGCGGCCACGTGAATTTTTCCGCAACCTTGATCCCGTCGTCGCGCAAGTTCGGAGATGCGGCAAGAGCAGCGAATGCGCCTCGAACGGCGGCCGCGCTCGATCGGGAGTCTTCAAAATCGACGATGCGAACGGCGCCGTGCTTCGAAGCAAAACCGCGGTAGGCCGCGTTGCCATGGACGACCGGAAGGAGGCCTGCGCTCAGCGCTTCGACGAGCGCTATGCCAAACCCTTCATGCTCGGAGGCGCTGACGAAGATGCTGGATTGCCGGATCACCTCTGCGACGCCAGCGTCGTCGAGCCCCAGATAGCATTCCACTTTGGCATCGAGGCCGCGCGCGGAAATCTCGTTGCGTAAGCGTTCGCCCGACCAATCGGACTGAGTTCCGACAATATGCAGCCGCCACTCATCATCCTTGGCCGCCAAGGCCGACATCATATCGAGAAGACGGTCGATCCTTTTGTTATCGGAGAGCCGCCCGATCGTTATCATCGCTTTGACCGGTTCGGCGCTGGCCAGATTTGCGAACTTTGCAATATCGACCCCGTTCTCGACGAGACGCAGATTAGCAGGCGATATATCCGCAAACATCTGATAGTCGCTCTCGCTGCAAGCGACGATCGCGCCATAAAAGCGAGAGGACAGCCGCGTCACGGTATTGAACCAGATTCGCTTGAGCAAAGAGTTTTTGGACGTATGGAAGAAGCCGCCATGCGTGGTCGCGACAAGCGCCCGGCGACGCACACCAAGCGTCAGGGCAAGAAAATCGAAGAAAAAGTCTATTGCATGCACATGAATGATCTCCGCGTCGCCAATGTAGCGGAGTACGCTCGGCGCCAAGGGGTAACGTGACGACCCACGAAAAAGGATGCGCTGGATGGCGATCCCTTCCCGCGTCTCGCGCTCAGGGAGCTTCACGCCCCGGCGCGTAAACAATTCGTCCAGCGTAACGATGCGGACATCGTCGCCTTTGGCGATCTGCTCGAGCGCGAGCCTGCGCACGAATTCTTCCAACCCGCCATTCGAAGGCCAGAATTGACGAACGACATGAACGATCTTCATTAGCGCCCGCCGTCTCCCCATGGCATTCCGCCGAATTAGCGAAGGATTTACGGGGAAAATGATAAAGATCGACCTAACTACTTTCTAGAAGGCAGAATTCATGCGCAGCGCTAATGGGCCGGCAGAGAGTCTCGCATCCGGGAGCCCGAGCCTATCGCTCATCCTTTGCACGGTCGGCCGCACCGCGCCGCTCAGCCGGCTGCTGGAATCTCTTGCCCGGCAAACGAGCGACGACTTCGAGGTGATTTTGGTCGACCAAAATCCGCCGGGCGCACTCGATCCCATCCTCGCCGCCTATGCGGGCAAGCTCAAAATCTCACATTTGACCTCGCCGCGCGGTCTCTCCCGAGCCCGAAATGTCGGCCTTGCGGAAGCGAGCGGAGCGCTGATTTGCTTTCCCGACGACGATTGCTGGTATCCGGATGGGCTCATCGCCGACATCACAGAACGCTTCGCGCGAAATCCTGACATCGAGCTGATCATGGGCAGGACCGTCGACGCCTCGGGCAAAGACTCCCTCGGGAATTTTCTGACGGAGACCGTTGCGATCGATCGCCACAACGTGTGGTTCTGCGGCAACTCCAACACCATCTTCTTGCGCGCCGAACTGGCTCGCAAAATCGGCCCCTTCAACGAAGAACTCGGCGTGGGCGCGTCGACGGCTTTCAAATCGGGCGAAGAGACGGATTATGTGCTTCGGGGACTGAGCCTCGGCGCCGTCGCCTGGTTCCAAAGCGATCTGATCGTTCATCACGATCAGGTTGGCGCCGGAGGAGCCGGAGCCTCCCTCGAACGGGCACGCGCCTATGCGCCCGGATTTGGCCGCGTGTTGCGGCTCCATTACGGCGCGGGCTATTTTCTTTGGCGTTTGGCGCGGATGTTCGCGCGCGCCGCACTCTCGCTCGTTGCGCTCGACTTTACGACAGCGCGAGACAAGCTCGAATGGATGCGCGGAACGATCAAGGGCTATCGAGCGTCGCTTTGATCCGGAACACCAACACCGCCCAGGCAAAAGTGATTGCCCCGACGGTGTAACGCGCCATCAGCCGACGTGGCTCGTTCTTCAGCCGAAACAGCCACTCGAGACGCGCTTTTCGCATCCAGAAAGGCGCGCGAGGCATGCTCTCGGACATGAAATCCAGCAGTGCGCCAACGCCGAAGACGAGCTTGCAATTCAGCGCCTGCGCATTTCTGTGCATGAATAGTTCCTGAAGCGGGTTGCCCATGGCAACGAGGAGCACGTCCGGCGCCTCTTTGGCGATCAACGCGACGATCTCCCGTTCCTGCTCCGCCGAAAAATAGCCGTTGCGCACGAAGACGACCTGATGCCGCGGATAGCGCGCCGCCAGGCTCTTCGCCGCCCGATGCGCGACTCCCGGTTTTCCGCCGAGGAGAGCAATGCGCAGGGAGTGTTTCGATTTGGCAAGAAAGGCCGGAATGAAATCCGTGCCGTTCAAATTTGCTGGAAAAGGCTTGCCTGTGATCAGCCTGGACGCAATGTCGAGCGCCACCCCATCATTGAAAAGAAGCATGCGTGATAGGGCCGCCCGATAGGTTGGGTCGAAAAGGGCTTGGCTGACGCAGTGCGCATTACAAAATGCGACGCGCTTCGGAGAGTCCTTCTCCAGCGCCTCGTCGAGTTGTTTCAGCGCTGCATCGACGGTCAGGTGCTCTACTCTGATCGGCCCCAGGATGAGCTCGTTGGGCATTAGGGAAACTCACACGCCAAATGAAATCCGCAAACATTTAAGCTATAGATCGTTTGCCCGAATTTGAATAGAATACGGACAATTTTAGGTAAATTTTTCTCTTAACCATTCGAACAGTTGGCAGATAGACAGTGCTCGTCAAAACATATTGTTTTTTAATATGTTTTTTGGACGCGTTTTGGCGACTTCTCCAACTCCGGCCGTTTTGAAGCCGGGGAATTTTGCCGCTGCGAGGCAACGTGCCGCACTTGAAGAGCCCGAGAGCGGCGCGTCGACGTCCGGGAGGCAATCGCCGCTCCGCCCCTCGGCGGGTCGCAATCAAATACCCGCCCTCGACAAAGTGATGCGAGATCCGTTTGATTGGCCCTTTCTACAAACTACTTCGCCTCGGGGCTCGGCGGTTTGATCTCCGGCGTCGAGCGAGGGTCCATCTTTGGCGCTGGTTTTACAAAGGAGGGATCGACGTCCTGCTTCGGTTTCAGGACGCCTTTCTGCCTATCGAGGCGCTGGCTGAGGGTTTCGTCGCCAGACGGCTCTCTTTTTGGCTGGGCCTCCTCTGCGGCCAGCGCCCCAACGTATTGGGTTGCCACGAGGAGCACGAAAAAGATTTGAATCGGTCGCATTGTGCCTCCGGATCGCCCGCCCGCCGGATAGATAGAACATTCGGCAGGCGCCGCGGATCGTGGAAAATGATCGAAAAAAGCGGTCGGCGGCGTTTCTCGGCGACGATATGCTTTCTGGACGAGCTCACGAGAGGAGGCGGCATGATGAGATTTGCATCGATCGCGCTGGCGGCGGCGCTCGCTGTCTGCGCTTCTCCGCCCGCCCGCGCCGAGAGCCAGAAACACCCGGAGGAACAAGTTGTTGCGCGGGGGCTGCCGGCCGAGGCGGTGACATCGCACATCATCTCTCTGCAAGGCGAGCAGGTCGCGTTCACCGCGCGTGCGGGAGCCATTCGGCTACGCGACGCCAAGAGCGACGCGCCCCAGGCCGACGTCGCCTATGTTTCCTATGAGCGCAACGGCGCCGACGCCGCCGCGCGCCCGGTCATTTTTGTCTTCAACGGCGGGCCCGGCGCCGCCTCTGCATGGTTGGGGCTCGGCGCCCTTTCGCCCTGGAGACTGCGCTTTCCGCCGGACGCCCCCTCCCCTTCCCGAGCGCCCGTGCTTGCCGACAATGCGGAGACATGGCTCGCCTTCGCCGACCTCGTCCTGATCGATCCGCCTGGGACGGGCTACAGCAAATTGTTGTCCGACAGCGACGACATCGAGAAGCGCTTTTTCTCCGCCGACGGCGACGCCGAGGCGCTCGCCGTCGTCATGCGCAAATGGCTCGCCGCCAGGGGCCGTCTCCTGTCGCCAAAATATATTGTCGGCGAAAGCTACGGCGCTTTTCGCGCGATTAAAGTGCTCACGCCTTTGAGGGAGCGCGAGAACATCGGCGTCGAGGGTCTTTATCTGGTGTCGCCCGCGCTTGATTTTACTTGGTTGCAGGGCGGGCGCAATCTTCTGTCTTACGCGGGTCTGCTGCCCTCCATGACCGCCATCGCGCGCGGCTCCAACGCGCGCAGCGAGCTGGCGGACGCCGAAACCTACGCTGCGGGCGACTATGTCGTCGACCTCCTCAAAGGCGCCAAGGATGGACAAGCGCTTGCCCGCATGAACCAGTCCATCGCACGCTTCACCTTGCTCGACAGCCATTTCGTCTCGCGCCTCGGCGCCCGTATCGACGCGAAGAGCTTCAGTCGCGAACGCGGTCGCAACAAGCAGCGCGTCTCCAGCGCCTATGACGGCGGCGTGGAGGGTTACGATCCCACGCCCTTTGCGCCGGTGAGCGACTGGAGCGATCCGGTTCTCGAAACATGGCGCACGCCGCTCGGCGCGGCCATGATGCGCCTCACCCAGGAAAAGCTCGCCTGGCCGATCGGCGAAGCGCGCTATTTCATCCTCAACGAACGGATCGCGCGCCGCTGGGATTATGGCCATGGCGGACGCGAGAACGCCGAGGTTGTCTCCGATCTGCGTGACGCCTTGGCGCTCGATCCCAGACTGCGGGTTTTTGTCGTCCATGGCGTCGCTGATCTCGTGACGCCCTATTTCGCCACCAAGCTGATGCTCGATCAACTGCCCGCCTATGGGGACGCCGACCGCGTCCGCCTTATTGTGCTGAAAGGCGGGCACATGCCCTATCTGCATGATGAGTCGCGCGCGGGCATGCGCGATGCAGCGCGAAAGCTGGTCGAGGGCCAACACTGAAGATCAGGCGCCATTCCATTTTCGTTTGAACAGCTCGCATCGGGCGCGTGTTTTTCCCGGCGGGCAGCCACAAGAGCGCTGATTTTGCCCAGAGCCCGTCATTGCGAGTGAAGCGAAGCAATCCAGGGCGGCGATGCGGCCCTGGATTGCTTCGTCGCATCGCCGCATGACGGCGGTGATTTTCCTGTGTGTCCAAACGGCGCGAGCGTCGGGGATGGCGCCGAACAAGTCGAGCGGAAGTAAAAAGCGCGCTCGTCGATTACGGACCGCCCAGCGTTTCGACGCCGAACCATTTGACTTTGACCTGGTCGTAATGCGCGCTCGGATCGTAGATTATCACATCGAGATTCAGAGTATCCGCTGAAAGCCGCCCGATGGAGCCGAGAACGGCGTAGGACGCGACGACGAGATCGCGTTGCGCGACAACGATCGCGACGCGCGTGTTCAGGAGCGCCTGCTGAGCATTCAAGACATCGAGCGTGGTGCGCCTTCCAACTTTCGCCTCGTCCCGCACGCCAATGAGCGCAGTCTCCGCCGCTTTTTCGGCGGCGCGCCAGGACGTCAGAGACGCCTTCGCCGTTTCGAGAAGCCCGTAGCTCGACGCCACGCTCGCCCTTACGCTGTCGCGTTGCAGATCCGCATTCAGCCGCGCCTGTCCGAGGCGCTCCTTGGCCTGGCGGATCGACGCATATTCGCCGCCGCCCTGATAGAGCGGCACATTGAGCTGCCCGACGACCGCGGCGGCAAACTGGCGCGTGCCTGGGACGCCCAGAACCGCGTCGCGTTCGTTCGTGAGCTGCGCGCCAACCGATAGAGTTGGCGAAAGCACGCTTTCGGCCGCCGTCACAGCTTGTTCCGCTGCATCGACCTGATGCAGGGCCGCCGTCACGCCCGGATGTTCGGCCAGCGCGACGGTAATCGCTTGGTTCAGGGATTTTGGCAGCAAGGGCTCGACCGAGGGGCTCGGCTCCAGGCGCCTTGGCTCGTTGCCGATAATCTGGCGGTAGCCGGCGATGCTGGTCTTGAGTTGCGCCTGCGCCGCGTAAAGCTGCGAACGCGCCTGCGCCAATGACGCCTGCGCTTGCGCGACATCGGTCTGCGTCACCGCGCCCACGCTGAAACGGTCGGCGGTGACTCTGAGCTGCTGCTCCAGCACCGAGATATTATTTCGCCTCAGGCGCATTATCGCCGTATCGCGCAAGACGTTCATATAAGCGGCGGCGCCGTTCTGGAGGACGGCCTGTTCGGTGAGACGCAGGGTCGAACGCGCGGCGAAAACACTCGACTCGGCCTGCCTGAAGGCGCTTTCGGTGCGCCCCCCATCGAAAAGGGTCTGCGAAACAGCGAGCGTCGCGCCGCGAGGAAAGCTCGAGAAGGCGTCATCGACAAACTGGCGTTGTCCGTTCGCAGATCGGCCCGCCGGGATTTTGATCGCCCCAACCTGCCACCCCGCCGTCGCTTGAATGCTGGCTTTCGGGCGCTTGCCCGCAAGCGCTTTCGGCGCTTCTTCATCCTGCGCGCGAACGCTCGCCCGGCTCTGGTTCAAATCGGGGTTTTCGACATAGGCGCGCGCCAAAGCCGATCGCAGGCTCTCGGCATGAGCCTCGATTCCGCCGGCGAATATCGAGCCGCTCAAAACCGCGCCAACAAGGAGACGGCGCCTCGCCAAGCCCTCCCAGCGCGCGATTCCTCGCTTGTTTTTCACGGCTCTTCTTATTCCTCGAAGAGAAGATCGAGATTGGCGTCGAAGAGCGCCCCGATGTCGAGGGGCTGAGACCTATCGAGCAAGCCATTGTGAACGATCCCGTACCAGATCGGCGCAATCAGCAGCTCCGGATTGTCCACCAGCGCATCGGATTTCAATTCGCCTTCCTCGCGCGCCGATCGCACAAGGTTGCGAAGCTGGTTCAGCAAAGGATCGAACATCTCGCGGCGGTAGATTTCGACGAGCACGGGAAATCGCACGCCCTCTGTCAAGACGAGCCGCGCCAGCGCCGCGCGTCCCTGACGCTCGACGACCTGCATTGCAGGCGACATGGTGCGCCTGAGAAACGCGCCCACCTTCTCGCCCGGCGCCCGGTTGGCGGCGTTCACATCGACGACCGCGCCAGCGATCTCCTGCCGAACGACGCCCTCGAACAAGGCTTCCTTCGTCGGAAAATAACGATAAGGCGTGCCCTTTGCGACGCCCGCCCGCCTCGCGACCGCATCCATGGTCGCGCATGCAAAGCCTCTCTCGAGAAACTCCGCGAGCGCCGCTGAAACGATCGCGCGCCGCGTCTGCGTCGTTTTCTCTACGCTCGGGCTCCTTGCCCGCTGCCGCAGCTCTTTCTGCGGGGCGTCGCCTCGCCGCTGAGCGCCAGCCGCCATCTTGAATGCTCCCTCTCTTGACACAAAATGACTAACCGGTCATTTTTATAAAATCAAGAGGGTTGGCGAAGCCGGCCCGATGAGCGGCTTCGTTTCACGAAGGAAACTACGTGCTGCCCCGCCCCGAGCATTGGCTTTTCTCCATTCAGGCGTTCCTTGCCGGAGTCCTCGCGCTGGCGGTCGCCTTCTGGCTGGACTTGCCGCGGCCCTATTGGGCGCTCGCAACCGTTTACATCACCGCACAGCCGCTCACGGGCGCAACATTTTCGAAGTCCTTCTATCGCGCGATTGGAACATTGGCGGGAGCGGCCATGGCCATTGCGCTCGTTCCCAACCTCGTGAATGCGCCGCCCGTGCTCATCCTCGCCATCGCGATTTGGTCGGGCCTGTGCCTTTATGCGTCGATTCTCGATCGGAGCCCGCGCGGATACGCCTTCATGCTCGCGGGCTATACGACGGCGATCATCGGATTCCCCGCGGTCGATACGCCCATCGAGATCTTCGACCTCGCCTTGGCGCGCACGGAAGAAATTCTCGTCGGCATTTTTTGCGCCGCTTTGGTGTCGAGCCTGCTTTTCCCGCGTAGCGTCGGACCGGCAGTGGCGGAACGCGTTGCGCTATGGCTGAGCGACGCACGGGCCGCCGGACGCGACGCGCTGCGTAAAATCGATCCCGGCGCCCGAGAAGCGCATTGGCTGCAGCTTGCCGCCGACACGACAAAGATCGAAGCGCTTGCCGAGCATCTTCCTTTTGAAGCAGCCACAGACCCGGCTGTGTCGCCTTTGGCGCACAGCCTTGTTCCGCGCATGCTCATGACGCTGCCAATGATTTCGGCTGTCGGGGACCTGATGCGCGAACTCAGCGCGCTCGGCGGTCCCTCGCCCGAGATGGCGTCTTTGCTCGCGCGCGTCGATCCCGCCTTCGCGGCCCACGCCCCTCGCGCGGACGCTACTATGTTGGAAGGGATAGACGCCTTTACCCGCGCTCGCGGCCCCATCACATGCTGGCGGGCGTTCGTCGAGCTCACCCTCGCGCTTCGCCTACGCGACCTTGTCGCTCTTTTTTCGGACAATGACGCCCTCGCGCGCGCCCTTGCCGCCAACACGCAGAGCCTCGACAAGCCCGTCGCCTTTCCGATCGACGCAGATGCGCCGCGCGTTCGCCATGACGAGCATGCCCGCGCGCTCATTGCCGCCGCGACGCTCTCACTCGCCCTCATCTTCTGCTGCGCCTTCTGGATTCTCACGAGCTGGCAGGAGGGCGCCGCCGCAGCGATGATGGCGGCCGTCGCGGGCAGTCTCTTTGCGACACAGGACGATCCCGTGCCTTCTATCCGGAAGTTCGGGATATGGAGCGCCGTCGCCGTCGCAACCTCCGGCCTCTATGTTTTCGTCATTCTCCCCAAGGTCCATAGTTTCGAGACTCTCGCGCTTGCGCTTGCGCCGGCCTTGCTTCTCTTCGGCCTGCTCATTGCGGAGCCGAAGACCTTTGTGATCGGCGTCGCCCTTGGCATTCTCATGCCGACGACCATGGCGCTCCAAAGCGCCTATGAGGTAGACGCCAAAGCCTTCTTGAACACCGGCATGGCGATGATCTCCGGCATGGCGATCGCAGCGGTAACTACCGCGGTGGTGCGCGTCATCGGCGCGGAATGGCGTGCGGCGCAATTTGTTCGCGCGAACAACCGCAGCCTCGCAGAGGTCGCCGATATTCGAAGCCGGCGCAATGACGCCTATCTGCTGGGGCTCATGTTCGACAGGCTGTCGACGATCGCCCCCATCGTGCAATCGGCCGATGAAGACATGCCGGACGCCATGCGGCAATTGGGGGCTGGGCTGAATATGGTCGAAGCCCGCAAGGCGCGCGCGAAGCTTCCGCAGCGGGCGCGGCGACGGCTCGACGCCGCGTTGTTGCGCCTGCGACGCAACTATCGGCGGCATACGCCGCTCGACAGCCGCGCGCTCGCAGCGCTCGATCGCGCCATTCAGGCCCTGCGTGGCGGCGACGCGGCGGAGAGGGAGGCGCTTCTTGCGCTCGCGGGTCTGCGTCGTTGCCTCTTTCCGCAAGCAACGCCGCTTCAACTCGCAGATTTCGGAGGACATCCATGAATGCGGAGGTGAGTTTCTTTGGACTCTATGCGCCCGGACTACTGGTGTGTGCGCCGCTCGCCTACATCCTCGCTTCCCTGTTGCGATTGGCGCTGAGCGCCTTGGGCCTTTATCGGTTTCTCTGGCACCGGGGTCTCTTCAACGCCGCCGTCTTCGTCTGTTTCCTCGGCGCCCTCCTTCACGTGCTTTCGAGGACCGCGCTATGAAGGAAGCCCTTGCGAAATCTCTCGGCGTCGCGATCACTGTGGCGATAACGCTGGCTGCGGTCTTCGTGGGATGGCGTCTGTGGTCTTATTATGAGGAAGAGCCATGGACGCGCGACGGCCGCGTTCGCGCAGAGGTCGTCGCTGTCGCCCCCGACGTCTCGGGCCTCGTGAGCGAAGTCCTCGTGCACGACAACCAACGCGTCCGGAAGGGCGATGTCCTGTTCCGCATCGACCGGAAGCGTTTCGAGCTGGCGTTGCGCCAGGCGGAGGCGACCCTCGCCGGCCGCGCCGCCGCGCGCGAGGTCACGGCGCAGGACTTCACGCGCTACCGCACGCTCGACGCGAAGAACAACATCGCCGTTTCCAAGCAGCAGTTCGAGAATGTGACGGGGCAGCACGAGCAGGCGCGCGCGGCTTACGACCTTGCGGTCGCCGACCGCGATCTCGCCCGCCTCAATCTCGAGCGTTCCGAGGTCCGCGCCTCCGTCAATGGCGCGATGACGAATTTCGAGCTTCGGCCGGGAAGCTATGTGACGGCGGGCAAAAGCGTCGCGGCGCTTGTCGACGAGGATAGCCTTCACGTGGACGGCTATTTCGAGGAGACGAAGCTCCCCATGATCCATGTCGGCGACCGCGTCGCGGTGCATCTGATGGGCGAGCGCCAGCCTCTCTTCGGCCATGTCGAGGGAATTGCGAGCGGCATCGAGGATCGCGATCGCAGCAGCGGCGCCAACCTTCTGGCGAACGTCAACCCCACCTTCAATTGGGTGCGGCTGGCCCAGCGCATTCCCGTGCGCATCGCTCTCGACGAGCCGCCGAAGGATATGCTCCTCGTGGCTGGCCGGACCGCGACCGTCTTTGTCAATCCGCAAGACCAATCGAAGCGGGCCTTTTCGCTGTTTCCCGGATGGTAGGGCCACGAGCCAGCGCGTCTGCTCGGCCCTATATGTGATGAGCGTCGGTCAGGCCTAATTGGGAAACATCAGTCATGCTCACAAGACTCCTCGTCCCCGTCGATCTTGCCGAGCCTCAGATGACAAAGCTGGCCGTAGATTACGCGGAAACGCTCGCCAAAGCTTTCGACGCGGAAATTCGGCTGGCCAATGTGCAATCGCTCACGCCGATCAAGCTTCTCGATTATCTCCCGCGCGACTTCGACGAGAATATAAGGCGCGGTTTCGAGAGCGAATTGGCGAAGGTCGCGGCTGACATCGATTGCCCGGCCGAGCGCATTTCCACAGTGCTGCTGTTCGGTCCCGTGTATCAAACCATCCTGGCGGAGGCTGGGCGCTGGGGCGCGGACCTTATCGTGCTGTGTTCGCACCGTCCCGACATGGACCGCTTTCTGATCGGCTCGAACGCCAGCGCCATCGTGCGCCATGCCGCCTGCCCGGTTCTCGTGCTGCGCTAGAGCGCATTCCGCAAAAGTTGACAGACTTTTGCGGAATGCGCTCCAGCTTTTTGCTAATGCTCGACCGCATGTGATTCCGCCGCCGGCGCAAAGAAAGCCTGCCGCGTAATATTCGTGTAACCGCCCTCCAGCGCCATCGCCCCGACAAAAACCAGCACGGCGAGCGGCGGAACAAGAATGGCGGCGACAAGCGCAAGGCGCTCCCACGCCATATGCATGAACACCGCGACGATCAGCCCTGCCTTGAGCAGCATGAACAGAATGATCAAGCCCCAACGAAGCTCGCCGTGGAAATTGAAATAATCGACCAAATAGGAGCAGGCGCTCAAAACGAACAGCAAGACCCAGACCAGTAGATAGAGTGCGATCGGGTGCTGTTGGCCATGAACGGCGGCGCCCGGCGTGCTACGCGATTTGGCGGACGAGGCGTGCGCGAGAGCCGTCATTTTATCACCAGCCGCTTCCATTTCCCTGCTCCTCCCGGAAATTCGTCGCCGCTCACCAGAGATAGAAGAAGGCGAAAATGAACACCCAGACCAGATCCACAAAGTGCCAATAAAGCCCCATGATCTCGACGATCTCGTACCGCCCCCGCCGGCCCGTAAAAAATCCAGGCTTCGCTCGATCATAGTCGCCGCGCCAGACGGATCTCGCAATAATCAGAAGGAAGATCACGCCCATCGAAACATGGAAGCCGTGAAAGCCGGTGATCATGAAAAAGCAGGAGCCGAACTGCGCGGCGCCGAAAGGATTGCCCCAAGGGCGCACCCCTTCCTGGATAAGCTTGGTCCATTCGAACGCCTGCATGCCGACGAAGGTCGCGCCGAAGAAAGCCGTCGCCAGCATCATCAGCGCCGCCTTCCGACGCTCCCGCGCATAGGCGTAATTGACGGCAATCGCCATTGTGCCCGAGCTTGTGATCAGGTCGAAGGTCATGATGGCGATGAGGATGAGCGGGATTTTCTTTCCGCCGATGTCGAGCGCGAAGATTTCGCTGGGATTCGGCCAGGGAACCGTCGTCGACATGCGGACAGTCATGTAGGAAACGAGAAAACAGCTAAAAATAAATGTGTCGCTGACGAGGAAAATCCACATCATCGTCTTTCCCCAGGACGCGCTCTTGAAGGAGCGCTGATCCGAGGACCAATCCGCGACGACGCCGCTCACGCCGCTTGGCCGTTGAGCCTCCACCGCCGTCTTTTGCCCCACAGACTCGACTGACATGCGACGATCCTTCGATCACGAAAGAAGACGGCGGCACACGACGCCGAGCGTGTCCGCCCATCCGACGAGCAGCGCAAAAAGGAGCAACCAGACGGCCAGCAGGAAATGCCAGTAGATGGCGCAGAGTTCGACCGTCCCCGCCAAGGCATTCTCCGCCTCCTTCCGCGACGCTTGCGCGATCGTCCAGAACAGGACGGCGAGCCCTCCCAGCAAATGTAGCGCGTGGGCGCCCGTGAGCAGAAAGAAGAAAGCATTGGCGGGATTCTGCGACGCATAGAAGCCGCCTGCGATCATGTCGCGCCAGGCCCAGAGCTGCCCGAACAGGAAAACCAGACTCGCAACGGCGCCGGCCGATAGCGCATATCTCATTCGCTCCCGAGCCGCTGTCTTTCGCGCGGCGCTCGCGACATGTAGGGCGCCGCTCGCGACGGTGAGAGCGGCTGTGTTGAACCAGAGAATGCCGGGCAAAGGCGGCGAGAGCCAATCATACGAGCCCATCCGCATGAAAAAGGCCGCGCAAAGCAACGAGAACAGGCAGAGAGCCACCGCCAGAAAGACGATGAGGCCGGTCTTCGCCGCATTGGGCGGGCGGCCGCCATTGGCGCGATAGGCTGCTATCTCGCCTTCTTGCAGCCAAGACGCCTCCAATACGCCCTCGCGCCACAGATAGATGAGCGCCACCGAAAAGACGCAGATGAAAAAGAGCCCCATGACGCTCATGTCGCATCTTCTCCTCTCTGCGGCGGCGCATTCTGCGGCACGAAATCTTCCGCAGCGCCGGGGATGCTGTAGCCGTAAGGCCAGCGATAAACGATGGGGAGCTGTTTGCCCCAATTGCCGTGCCCCGGAGGGGTTTCCGGCGTCTGCCATTCCAGCGACGCCGCGCGCCAGGGATTGCCCCCGGCGAGCGCGCCATGCTTGAGGCTGCTGAGAGCGTTGTAGAAGAAGATGGATTGCGCAAAGCCGACGATCAGCGCCATGATTGTCATGAAGATATTCAGCCCGACGATCGAGTGCGGGAGAAAGGCGGCGTCGCCCATCTCGTAAAAACGGCGGGGCACGCCGGCAAGCCCGAGGTAATGCATCGGGAAGAACACGGCATAGGCGCCGAGGAATGTGATCCAGAAGTGGATCTTGCCCAAGCGCTCGTCCATCAATCTGCCGGTGATCTTGGGATACCAGTGGTAGATGGCGCCAAAGATCACCAGGACGGGAGCGATGCCCATCACCATATGAAAATGCGCGACGACGAACAGCGTCGCTGAGAGCGGGACATCGACGATCACATTGCCGAGATAAAGGCCGGTGATGCCGCCATTGACGAATGTGACCAGAAAGCCAAGCGCGAAGAGCATCGGCGTCGTAAAATGGATGTCGGCGCGCCAGAGCGTCACCACCCAATTATAGACCTTCATAGCCGTCGGAACGGCAATGGCGAGCGTGGTGACGGCGAAGAAGAAGCCGAAGATCGGATCCATGCCGCTCACATACATATGGTGGCCCCAGACCACCATGCTCAGAACGCCGATCGCCAGAATCGCCCAGACCATCATGCGATAGCCGAAAATATTCTTGCGCGCATGGACGCTGATAAGATCGGAAACCATGCCGAAAGCCGGCAGCGCGACGATATAGACCTCAGGGTGCCCGAAGAACCAGAACAGATGTTGGAAAAGGATCGGGCTGCCGCCGCTGTAGTCGCGGCGCTCACCCATCTCCACAATCGCGGGAACGAAAAAGCTGGTGCCGAGCGTGCGATCGAGCAGCAGCATGACGCAGGCGACGAACAAGCCCGGGAAGGCGAGAAGCGCCATCACCGCCGCGGTGAAAATCCCCCAAACAGTGAGCGGCATGCGCATGAGCGTCATGCCGCGCGTGCGGCCCTGCAGCACCGTCACGACGTAATTGAGGCCACCCATCGTGAAGCCGACGATGAAGAGAATGAGCGACGAGAGCATCAATATGATGCCCCATTCGTGGCCAGGGGTTCCGGTAAGAATTGCTTGCGGCGGATAGAGCGTCCAGCCCGCGCCAGTCGGACCGCCGGGAACGAAATAGCTCGCGGCGAGAACGAGCGTCGCCAGCAGATACACCCAATAGCTCAGCATATTGACGAAGGGAAACACCATGTCCCGCGCGCCCACCATGAGCGGAATGAGGTAATTGCCGAATCCGCCGAGGAAGATCGCGGTGAGCATATAAACCACCATGATCATGCCATGCATGGTCACGGCCTGGTAATAGACATTGGCGTCGATGAAGGGGATGGCGCCGGGAAAGGCGAGCTGCAATCTGATCAGCCACGACAGCACGAGCGCAACAAGCCCGATCGCGATCGCCGTGCAGGCATATTGAATGGCGATGACCTTGGCGTCTTGTGAAAAGACGTATTTCGTCAGCCAAGACGTCGCGTGGTAGAGTTCGACGTCCTCGACCTCCTGGGTTGGAACGCCGTCGTCCTCTATCGAGACATCGGTCATGGTCGATCCCCCTCCCCCGACGCGCCTCAAAAAGCCTCTGCCTTGCGCAACTGCGCAAAGCTCTTTTGCGCCGCCAGCCAATTGCGATAGTCACTCTCGGAATCGATAAAAAGCGCGCCGCGCATTTGCGCGTGGCCAATGCCGCAATAAGCGACGCAAAGGATTTCGAACTGGCCGGTTTTGGTTGGCGTGAACCAGAAATAGGTTTCCATGCCCGGCACGAGATCCATTTTGGCGCGAAGCTCCGGCACGTAAAAGTCGTGCAAGACGTCGATCGAACGCAGCAGCACCTTGACCGGCTTGCCTTCCGGCAGGTGCAGCTCGCCATTGCTGATAATGAGGTCGTCGCGTCCTTTCGGATCGGCGGGATTGACCCCCAAAGCATTAGCCGCGTCGATAAAGCGGACGTCGGTCGCGCCGAATTGATTATCGGCCCCGGGCAGGCGGAAGCTCCAGCTCCATTGCGCGCCGACCGCCTCTACCTCCATCGCGCCCTCTGGCGGCGTGATAAAACTCCCCCACACGGAAAGCCCTGGCGCAAGCAAGAGGATCACGGCGAGGGTGGTTATTCCGCCAAGCAAAAGCTCGAGCCTTCGGTTTTCGGGCTCGTAAGTGGAGCGCCGCCCGGATTGGTGGCGAAACCTGTACAGGCAGTAGGACATGAACAGGATGACAGCGACAAAACCAATGGTCGTCACGATGAAGGTCAGCGACAGAGTATCGTCGATGAAGCCCCAGTTGGAGGCTATCTGAGTTGGTCGCCAGGGGCTTAGAAAATGAAAGACAAGCGAGCCGACGACAACAAGGGCCATAATCAAAGCGACCAGCATCCGCCGTGACCTTTCACGAGAGCCTACTCGCAACAATTAGGTTCGACAGGCGCTGCGGCAATGAGCTTGCGCGCCGCGCGCCTGCCTTCTAACCCTTCCGTTAAATCTGCGCCGGCCGCGCCAAAGTCGCGCTGTAGACGGAGCGTGCGCCAGCGTGGGGGCTCAAGGCGTAAAGAAAGAACGATCCGACAGACACGATCGCCGCGGTGAGGATCACGCCAGCCAGGAAGTTTTTCGAGCTTGCGGGCCGCGCAATCTCTGGCCCGGCTAAGACAAGGAGCGCAATCAAACCGACGAATGCGCTCAGAAGCGCGAGGAGATAGAGACTTTCCACCGCGACCATGGCTGCAGCTCCCTTTTTTGACGCTTGCCTCCCTGCGTAACGCGGGAGCGCGCATGAAAGGTCCTTGCCGTGGTCGCGCTAAATTCCTTGTTGGCGCCCCGTGGCCAACATGCGGGTGGGTCGGTCCTGCGAGCTGATGCAAAATCCGCTGGATTGGTTCGCTGTCACTGGCGACGCTCGCTCGAGCGAGCGATCGGAATCCAGAGCAAACCAGCGCTTTTGTGGCTTTGGATTCCCGGTCGGACTTTCAGTCCGCCGGGAATGACAAGCGCTACTGTGTTCAACCGGAAATAGTATGATCCGGCCATGAAAAGTCGCTCCCTACTTTACGCGACGGCCTCGCGCTTGCCGTCGCAAGCCAGGATTCTTTCAACCGCCTCTAGCGGCTTGGGACGACCGAGGAGATAGCCCTGCACCGAGTCACACCGCTCGGCGCGGAGCCATTGGAGCTGATCCTCGGTTTCGACGCCCTCGGCGGTCGTGGGTATGTTCAGGCTTTCGCACAAGCCGGTGATGGCGCGTATAATCGCCAAGCAGTCTGGATTTTCAGCAACCCCCTTGACGAAGGCGCGGTCGATCTTCACCTTGTCGAAGGCGAATTTCGTGAGGTAGGCCAAAGACGAATATCCGGTCCCGAAATCATCCATGGCTATCTTCACGCCGATATGTCTCAGCTTTTCGAGAATAGCGATGGTGTCCTCTGTATTATAGAGCATAACGCTCTCGGTGATTTCGAGCTCGAGCCGGCTCGGTCTCAAATTCGAAACGCCCAGCGCCGCCGCGACATCGAGCAGAATAGATTGATCGCGGAATTGGCAGGCTGAAATATTCACGGAAACGCCGACGTCTTCGGGCCAATCGGCCGCATCGAGGCATGCGCGCTTGAGCGCCCATGCGCCGATGCTGCGGATCAAACCTGTCTCTTCCGCCAGCGGGATAAAGTCCGCCGGAGAGACGAGCCCGCGCGTCGGCGAGTCCCAGCGCATCAGCGCTTCGAAACCGTTGACCCGGCCGTCCGAGAGGCCAACGAGCGGCTGATAAAAAAGCTTCAGCTCGTTGTTCTCCAGCGCATGCCGTAGATCGTTCTCGAGGGCGTGGCGGGCATTGAAGTCCTTCAGCATCTGCACATCGAAATAGCGCTGCGTATTGCCCCCTTCCTTTTTTGCGCAATAAAGCGCGATGTCGGCGTTTCTGAGCAATGCGTCGGGATCGCTCGCATCGTCGGGCCCGATCGCGACGCCGATCGACGCCGTCGTGATGACTTGACTGCCGCAAGTCTCGATAGGGGCCGCAATCGCCGAGACAATTCGATCGATTGCCGCATGAAGCGCGTCGACGCTTGGAACGCCATTGAAGATGATCGCAAATTCATCGCCGCCAAGGCGCGCGATGTGGTGCGGCTCGCGAATAATTTTTCGCAGCCGCTCGGCGACAGAAACGAGCACGAGGTCTCCCACCGGATGCCCGAGAGTGTCGTTGATCGATTTGAAGTCGTCGAGATCGAGATACACGAGCGCGAATATGCCGCCATGTTGATAGTAAGAAAATGATTCCTTCAAATTCGCGTAGAACGTCGCGCGATTGCCGATGCCGGTAAGACAGTCATGATGCGCAAGGTATATGATATCATTTTCAGCTTTGCGCTTTTCGGTCACATCCTCATAAATGCTGAGAAGATATTGAGGATTTTGCTTCTCGTCGAACAGCGGAATCAATGTCGCAAACAGGCTCAATTTTGTTTCTGTTTCATACTCACATTCGAAAGTTACAGCTTTTCCAGACTTGATAACGGCCTGGTCCCTTAAGGCAAACTCATCCGCCCTCTCGCGCGGGAGCAAATCATGCAGCGTTTTTCCGATGATGGCGCTCGGCGTTCCAAATACCTTTTCCGTCGCTTTATTCGCCAGCACAAACTTCTGCGTGTTCGCGTCGACCACTGTGACCATCATGGGAAGGTTGTTTATGATGGCGTCGAGAAAAACCTGGGTCTGGGACATCGTCTATAGTTTCCTCAAGTTTTATCGAATATGGCGGCGCCTGGATCGAGAAGCTCGATCGAGCGCGGGTATTGATATGGCGGCTTCATCCTCGACCCTGGCCCAGGTCGACGAAACACGCGCGCATCATTTTCAGAATGACTTAATCGAGGCTTAAAAACGTGCCTTCAACCTAGCGCAGAAGAGAAGAATCCAGCCAGATAGGGTAATAAAGCGTAACATTTACGCCGTCTCCAAATTATATACAGCCACGATGATATAATTAAGCACACGGAACAGGCCAATTTCAACTTGAGCGTGCAACGCATGCGCAGCATCGCCAGACTTTGAACTTTGCAAAACGTCCCAAGCATCTTGTCGTCTTCAAAAAGGTCGCAGCTTCCCAACTGTCATTCTATGATCGTTTCAGGGCCATGGGGCCGTCACTGGAGGCAGGATGGCCAGACGAGCGTCCGGCACAAGGATAATGGCCTCAGGCTTGCTTGAGGCGAAAGCAGGCGTATGTGTAGCGTGCTTTCCGCTCGCATGATGTCATCCGAGCGAAGAGAAAGCGCGCAACTTCAAAAAGCCAGGCGCGTTCTGCGCGAGCCGAACGAGTCCGCGTTGTCTCTGATTGGAGGCGCTCCATAGCGCAGAGCCGAGGAAGCTGCCGATGGCGGAAACCTTGAAGAAGGCGAGCGTTCGAGAGTCAGACAGTGGCAAGCGCTTTTTGAAGGCGCTTCGGCTGATCTCCATCCTGGCGCTTGCGATGAGCGTTTCGAGCGTCGCCTTCGATTGGCTTTCCGCCT
Source organism: Methylocystis sp. JR02 (assembly GCF_030063565.1). Taxonomy (NCBI): domain Bacteria; kingdom Pseudomonadati; phylum Pseudomonadota; class Alphaproteobacteria; order Hyphomicrobiales; family Methylocystaceae; genus Methylocystis; species Methylocystis sp. JR02. The sequence goes on from NZ_JASIRC010000001.1 coordinate 1,562,869, forward strand.
CGGGGAAGTATTTCGAGGATGGAGCTTCCTGGATTTACGACTGCGCGATTTACGGCTTGGTCGCGATCTCTTTTGGAAGGAGCGTCTTTTACGAAAGAGCGGCGGCCTTTATGCTCTCGCTGGTCCTTGCGGTCGCCGGCTGTCAGGGCTCCTACGACGTTTGGAGCGAAATTGCCCGCAGAGGCCACGACGTTTCCGTCGATACGCCGTTTTCCGCGCTGGTCTTTGCAACCGGCGCAATCCTGGAAGCGGCTTTGCTGTTTCGATTTCGAAAGTCGAGGGAGTGCTTGATGATGGCGACCTGGCTTTCCGCCCGGAACTCTGCGGCGGTTGCGCTTGCCGGCGCCGCTGTCTCGCTCGTCTTTCACGCGCCGACAGCGAGCGGCCCTCAGATATTCCTCGACTGTCTCGATACGATCCTCGCGTTTCAGGCGGCCTTCCTCGCGGCCAAGGGGATCGTCGAAAATTGAGCGCGGCTTGTGAACGATGACGTTCACGCAGGCTCGGCGGGAGAACCGACCCACTCAGAGGCGCGCGGAATCGTCTCGCCTTTCATAACGACCGTCAGCGGACCGAGGCGCGCATAATCCCCGACATGGGTGTCATAGAGGACAGTCGATCCTGAGCCCAAGGTCACGCCTTTACCCAGCTCGATCGACCCGATCTTCATCAGCCGGTCTTCATACAAATGCGTTTGCAGCGCGCTGCCCATGTTGAGCGCGCAGTAATCGCCGACTTTCACGCAGTCGAATTCGGTGAGGTCGGTCATGTCCATATAGACGCCCTTGCCGAATTTCGCGCCGAACACCCGCAAAACCCAGGGCAGGAACGGCGTTCCCCGCAGGTAGTCGAGCAAAATGCGGCCGGTCATTCCCCAATATAAAACCGTGCTGGTCTCATTGCGGATCGCCCAGAAGGACCACATTGGCCGCACTTGAGGCCTGTAGTGTCCCATGGTGGTCCATTTCACTGCTGCGGCGACGAGCATCACCGCGAAGGGGATTACCATCGAGGCAAGAATGAAGAGCCCGGCGAAGCCGAGGTAGTCCTTGGCGATCAGCTTATCGCCGAAGATTTCGACGGCCCAGGTGCCGAGCGTGATGTAAAGCATCGACGGCAGCGAGATATTCAGCGCTTCGTAAGCTGCCCGACCAATGCGTCTCAGTCGCGTCGGATTGAAGGTGAGCGCCACATCAGCGGAATCCAGTTTCTGGCGTGCCGGCATCAGTATCGGCGGTGAGCCGAACCAAGTGTCGCCGCTTTCGACCTTTTGTCCCGCCGGCGGCTTGGATTTGACGCCGATAAGGACGTCCGACGGCAGTGTGGCGCCGGGCGGCACGACAGCGTCATTGCCGACGAACACGCGATCGCCCGCCGCGACTGGCTCAAGATGCATCCAACCTCTGCGGATGTCTTCGTCCCCGATCGCGACCTCATCGGCGATGAAGCAGTTCTCGCCAAGAGAGACGACATCGTAACGGCCGGCAAGGTTGGTGGCGATTTCGGAACCCTTGCCGATACGGGCGCCCATGAGCCGGTACCAAGCGCGCATGTAAAGCGTCGCGTAAAGCGACGACAGCGTTTCAAGGGCAACCTCCGTCGCCAGGGAAACGGCCCAGCGACGCAGATAGAACGCCGACCAAACCGAATATCTTCCCGCCGCCGCGCGCGGCAGCACCGTCCAGCGGAAAATGGCGACCAGAGCGATCGTCGCCAACACCAGGACGAAGGCGGTCGGCCATGCAAGCAGGGGAATGGCCGCGAGGTAATAGTGGTACTCCGACTCCGAGAACTTCATGGCGGCTTCGATCGTATCGAACGCCCAGAAGGCCGGAAAAATCGGCAGCAGCCCGATGATCGGGAGGAAAAGCGCCAACGCCGCGGAAACCAGATTCACCGCAAGGCGCCGGACGATCGTCGCCTGAGCTGGCGCTTCGAGCGCCTCAGGATCGACGGCTCCGATGCGCCGGCCGGGCGAGCCGTCCCAGATCTCATTCGCCTCGACGCGCGATCCGGCGGGCAAGGACGTCAGATCTTCGAGCGCTGCGCCGTCGCCGATGAAGACGCCCTCCTCGATCACGCAGCCCGTGCCGATATACGCATCCGCGCCAATCTCGACCGGACCGATGACAAGCTCGTTTCCTTCGACCCTTGCGTTGGCGATCTTGAGCTTGGAGCCCAGCGATGCGCCCGAACCGATCGATAGGAGATCGATGGCGCCAGCCTCGATATCGCTGATCTGCGCGTCTCGGCCGATCTTTGCGCCGATCGCGGCGAGGTACAAAGGCATCAGCGGCGAGTTTTGCAGCAGCCTCGCGTTGCTCAACCCCAGCAGCCGCTGGGAGAGCCACCATCGAAAGAAATAGAAGCCCCAGAGGGGATACCGGCCGGGCTTGGTGCGCCCGATGACGAGCCATTTTCCCGCAATTGAGATGACTAAGGTGGATACAGTGATGGAGAGAATGATGCCGAACAGGCTCAGCGCCTCGTCAACGAAGCTTGCATTGACGGGGGTAATCAGCGTGTAAGAAATGAAGATGGCGAGCCACTGGGCCGCCGAGATGGACAAGAGAAACGGCAGGACCGCGAGCTGCGCCAAAGCGCAGAGAACGCGCCGTTTGAGTGGCGGCGGCTCGAAGGCCAACTCCTTAACGGACTCTTTTGCATTCTCCCTCAGATGGACGGCGAGATTGCGCAACGTCCGATGCGCGTACAAGTCGTGCAAAGTGATCGACGCCAGACTCGGCGTTTCTCGAACGATGGAAACAAAGCGCGCGGCAAGGAGCGAATGCCCGCCCAAATCCATGAAAAAATCCGCTTCGAGCGGAACCGTCGGAGTCGATAGCGCCCGTTTTGCCGCGTCCAGGAGACGCGCCTCGATGTCGTTGCGCGGCTCGTCCTGCTCGTCGTCCGGCGCCGACTGCTGCGACAGCGGCATGGCCTGGAGGCTCTTGCGATCGACCTTGCCCGATGTCAGCGTCGGCAAAGACGCGATCGCCTCGAACCGCGACGGGACCATATAGGACGGCAACGCCTTGCGTAGCGCGACGCGCAACTCGCGTTCGCTCGGCAATGGCGCGTCCGTCACAATGAAAGCGACAAGCTCGTCGAGGCCAGTGTCGTTCCGCAGCACGACCGCCGTCTGGCGCGCATCGACGTGCGAGGCGATGACGGCTTCGATTTCCCCGAGCTCGACGCGGAAACCGCGTATCTTGACCTGATCGTCGACACGCCCGCGAAAAACGAGGTCGCCGGACTCATTCAGAATGACGGCGTCGCCGGAGCGATAAAGGATCGGATCGAGGCCGCCATCGTAGTAAGGATTTTCGATGAACTTCTCGGCCGTGAGGCTATCTCGCTTCAGATAGCCCTTCGCGACCCCCGGCCCGCCGATCAGAAGCTCGCCTTCTGCGCCGGGAGGCAGCAGAGCGAGCGTCTCGTCGACCACATAGCAGGAATAGTTCGGGATGGGCTTGCCGATGGTCACGGCTTCGCCACGGCGGACCTCGGCGATCGTCGCCACGACGGTCGCTTCCGTGGGGCCATAGCTGTTGTAGATAACCCGGCCGTCGCGCGACCAGCGCTCCGCGACGCTCGGAGGGCACGCCTCGCCGCCGAGGATGATCGTCCGTAGCGTCGCGACGTCGCGCGGGAGCGCATTCAGCAAAGTCGGAACCGTATCGAGCACGGTGACGCCCGCCTGCTCTAAAACGGCCGGCAAAGTTTCGAGGTCAGCGAGAATCTCGGCGGTCGCGACAAACAACGTCGCCCCCGAAAGATAGCTGACCCAAATTTCCTCCATCGACAGATCGAAGGCGAGCGAGGCGCCTTGAAAGGTCACGTCGGACGAGGAGAATCCATAGATTTCGTTGGCCGAGCGTAGATAATGGCAAATATTCCTACCGGTGATTATTGTGCCTTTCGGCTTTCCGGTGGACCCTGACGTGTAAATAAAATAGGCGGGATGCTCTGGCGTCGCGCCCAATTCTCTTGCTGTTGGAAGCCGATCGTCTCCTTCGACGCTCGCCTCCGAGGCGATGACGAGCTGAGCAGGCAGATGGCCAGAAGCCTTGGCGGAGAATTCCTGGCTGGTGAGCAAGAAGCGCGCTTCGGCGTCTTCCAGGCAGGCGGCGATACGGTCGACCGGCGCTTCCGCGTCAAATGGCAGCCATGCGGCGCCAGTCTTCGCGATGGCGAGCTGCGCGATGAGGGCCTCGGTCCCGCGCGCCATCCAAAGACCGACGACGTCGCCAGGACCGGCGCCAAGGGCGAGCAGCCCTCTGCGGAGGGCGTCCGATCGGGCGTCAAGCTCCCGATAGCTGATGGAATGACGTAAGCTTTTCAGGGCATTGGCGTTTGGGTGGCGCTTCGCCGTTTCCGCGAAAATTTCGCAGAGCAACTCGTCGCGAAGCAGGAATTCGGCTTTTGTCCCCAGGGCGACAGAAAAGCCTGGCGCGGCCGATTGAACAGTCCTGGCAGTCCCCAAGACGAAAGGCCTATCATTCATACTTTGCGGAACCTATCGTGGAGCATTCGCGCGCCCTTGGGGCCCAGACGCGCTATCATCCGTTGCTAAGGCGAGCGGGGACGCTATGCAAGAGCTACCGTTTGAGCATGCAGAAACAGAACAGCGTTTAAGAGCGAATCGGCTGGCGCGAGCTTGTCTTCTGGCGACCTTCATCTTTGCTGTTGGCGCGCCGCAAATGAGCCTGGCGGCGCCTCAGGCCGAGCAGGTTCGAGCGGAACGCCCCGGGGACGTGCAGGCGGACCGCCAGCAGTCTGGGCCTTCCTTGTCCAAATTCGAGGCGCGACGCATTCACCGCCGTTGCCGGGATCAGGTCGCCGACTCGAGTGCGAGCAAAGAGCTACGCCATTGTTTCGAGCTACATATCGCCGCACGACGTCTCTGGGGCGAGTGCAAGCGCGAGCCTAAGATCGGCATTCTTCGAGGGCGCGAGAAGGAGGACGCGATCAGGCGCTGCGTTCTGGAGAAGCGCGGCAGCGGCAAACGCGGCCAACCTTGAACGTCTTTCGGATCGAAAACGAGGCTTGCGGTAGAGCCCAGAGATTATGAGATCGGCGCCCAACAGCCGAACCGTCAGCCCCGATGGTGCGCGAGTTCGCGGGTCGTGACGGCTTGGCATGCGGACGCGCTGCCGCAGAGGCGCAATCGCACCAAGAGCACCGGGGCCTGGCGCAAGAAGCAGACCCGCCCCGTGTCGCGATCGGGTTCGTTGCGCCTGCCGCTTATTTCTGGGCGGCGATGTCGATCTTCTTCTCTTCGGACTTTGGCTGCGCGCTTTTCGGCAGCGTGACCTTCAGCACGCCCTTCTCGAAGTTGGCGGAGATCTTGTCCGGGTCGACGTTGTCGGGCAGGCGGAAGCTGCGCTTGAAGGCGCCGTAGCGGCGTTCCGAGAAGAACCGACCCTCGCCTTTCTCCTCCCGCTCCACCTTCTTTTCGCCGCTCATGACGAGGGCGCCGTTGACGAGCTTCACTTCGACGTCCTTCTCGTCGAGGCCGGGAAGCTCGGCGGTCATTTCATATTCATTGTCATGCTCGACGAAGTCGACGGGGGGCGAGCCCCAGCCCATGAAGCGATCGAAAGGCTCGACCTCGCCTGTCCGCCGCGCCACGGGCGCCTCGTCGAAGAAGCGGTCGAGCTGGCGGCGCAGCGCCTCGAAGGGGCGCCAATCCCAAAGATCGGGCGAAACGAGAGAAGATCCGACGTCTTTTTTCACGGGCGCATTCTGCTCTTGAGCCATCACTGCCTCCGTAAGGTAAATGACCAATTCCAACGCTTTTGAGCGACGTTCGCACGTCTCGACGACAAAAAAATCGTCGGGGCCAGCGTCATCTTCAAGCGAAGCCGTGAGAACAAATTGTCGCGGACGATGCGGGCCCTGAAGGCCCGCGCCCCGGACCGCGAGCCTTCAGGCTCGCATTCCAAAGCATCACTCTTCGAGTGACAGCAGACCCGCATCGCCGCCGAAGGACGCCGTATTGATCGTCACCGTCGCCTCCCGCAGGAAGCGGCGCAGATATTCCGGCCCGCCCGCCTTCGGCCCCGTGCCGGAAAGGCCAAAACCGCCAAAAGGCTGACTACCGACGACGGCGCCGATCATATTGCGGTTCACATAAACGTTTCCCGCCGGCGCCCGCGCGGCCACATCGCGAATGCGCTCCTCGATGCGCGTCTCCAATCCGAAGGTCAGCCCATAGCCGCTCGTCTCGATCTCGTGCAGCAGCGCGTCGAAATCGCGCGCGCGCCAAGTGGCGACATGCAGAACCGGACCGAAGACCTCCTCGCGCAAATCCGCTACTCGATCGAGCCGCACAATATGCGGCGCGACATAGTATCCGGGTGTCGGCGCCTCGCCCGCATAAAGCAGGCGCCCGGCCTCCCTTTGAACAGCGAGATAGCGATCGAGCTTTGCCTTCGCGTCGGCGTCGATCACCGGGCCGACATGCACGCCGAGCCGGCGCGGATCGCCGATGCGCAGTTCCTTTGCCGCGCCAATGAGCGTCTCGATTGCCGTGGGCGCGATCTCTTCCTGAACGCACAGCAATCGAAGCGCCGAGCAGCGCTGCCCTGCCGAGCGAAAGGCGGAAGCGAGAACATCGTCGACCACCTGCTCGATCAGCGCCGTCGAGTCGACGATCATCGCATTGACGCCGCCCGTCTCGGCGATCAGCGGCGCAATGGCGCCCTCGCGGGCGGCGAGCGATTGGTTGATATGGCGGGCGACCTCCACGGAGCCGGTGAAGACGACGCCCGCCGTGAGAGGGTCGGCGACAAGCGCCGCGCCGACGTCTCCGGCGCCCGGCGCCAATTGCAGGGCCGCGCGCGGAACGCCCGCCTCGTAAAGAAGCGAGACGGCCAAAGCCGCGATCAGCGGCGTCTGCTCTGCGGGCTTGGCGACGACGGCATTGCCTGTGACGAGCGCCGCCACGACCTGCCCCAGGAAGATCGCCAAAGGAAAGTTCCACGGCGAAATGCAGACGAAAACGCCGCGTCCGGAATAGCGCAGGCGATTATCTTCCCCGGTCGGCCCCGGAAGCCTGATCTCGCTGCTGATGCGCTGCGCCTCCGAAGCATAGTAGCGGCACATATCCGCCGCTTCGCGGACTTCGGCGAGCGCGTCGTCGAGCGTCTTCCCCGCTTCACTCTGCAAGAGCGCGATGAAGGCGCCGCGCCGAGCCTCGATCAAATCCGCCGCGCGCTCCAGTTTTTGCGCGCGCGTCTCCACGGGCGTCGCATTCCAGTGCGGAAATGCGCTCGCGGCATTGGCCATCATTGCGCGCGCGCCGTCGGGGTCCGTCTCGGTCACTTGCCCGACCACAGCGCCGTCGATGGGAGATAAGACATCCCGAGCCGCATTTTTCCCAACGGCGCTCGGCCGCGCTGGCGCCGGAGGCGGGGCGGCGTCGCGCTCCCCAAGCAAAGCAGCGAGCGCCGCTTTGTCGCCGAATTCAACGCCCTTCGAATTGGCGCGCAACGGTTCATAGATTTGCGCCGGCAGAGGCAAGCGCGGATGGCGCGCCTGCGCGGCGTCGCCAACCCTCTCATGCGGATCCTCGACGAGCGCCGCCTCCGACATCTGCGGATCAGCCGCGCGCGCAACGAATGACGAATTGGCTCCGTTCTCGATCAATCGCCGCACGAGATAGGCAAGCAGATCGCGATGCGGGCCGACGGGCGCGTAAATACGCACCGGGGCGTCATTCATCTGCGCCAGCGCCGCATAGAGCGCTTCGCCCATGCCATGCAGGCGTTGGAATTCATAATCCTTGCGCGTCCCGGCGCGTGCGAGAATCGCTGCGACGCTGCGGGCGTTATGCGTGGCGAATTGCGGATAGAGGCGCGGCCGGGAGAGCAGGCCCGCCGCGAGCGCGTCATAGTTGAGATCGGTCATCGCCTTGCGGGTGAAGACCGGATAATCGGCGAGGCCCCGCTCCTGCGCGCGTTTGATCTCGCTGTCCCAATAGGCGCCCTTCACCAAACGCAGCATGAAGCGGCGATCGTAGCTCTCCGCCAGCGCCGCGATGTAATCGATCACTGCGCCGGCGCGCTTTTGATAGGCCTGCACGGCAAGGCCGAAACCCTCCCAGCCGGCAAGAGAGGGATCGGCGACGACGCGCGCTATTATGTCCAGCGAAAGCTCGAGACGGTCCGCTTCTTCAGCGTCTATGGTAAAAGCAAGGTCGCGCGCTTTGGCGAGGTGGGCGAGCGCAAGCACGCGTTGCGGCAATTCCTTCAGCACGCGCTCGCGCGAGATGGCTTCATAACGCGGATGCAGCGCTGAGAGCTTGACCGATATGCCGGGGCGGTCGGGCAAAACCCGATCGCCCGCGCGCGCGCCGATCGCCTCTATCGCGCTGGCATAAGCGTCGAAATAGCGCTCCGCGTCCTTGGCGCTGCGCGCGCCTTCGCCAAGCATGTCGAAGGAAAATCTCTCCCGCCGGCCCTTCGCGCGCGACAGCGCGTCGTCGATTGTCTCGCCGAAAACGAAATGCGCGCCCATGAGCCGCATCGCCTGCCGCGCGGCGATGCGCAAAGTGGGGAGACCGAGACGCCGCGCGAGATCGGCGACGAGACCGCGCGGCTCGGCGCTCTCGTCTTTTCCGGGCCCCACGAGCCGCGCCGAGAAGCCGAGCGCAAAGGCGCAGGCCTGCACGAGCAGCGTGTCGGAGGCGGATTCGTGATGGGAGAAGTCGCCGGCGGCGAGCTTGTCGGCGAGAAGTTGGTCGGCCGTGGCGTCGTCGGGCACGCGCAAGAGCGACTCGGCAAGGGCCATGACGGCGAGGCCCTCGCGCGATGACAGCGAGAATTCATGGAGGAAATCCTCGACGCCGCCGAGCGCGCTGTGCTCGGCGCGCATGCCGCGAACGAGCGCAAGCGCCTTGGAGTCGATTGCTGCGCGCAAAGACGCGTCCGGACGGTCTGCCAGAAAGGCGGCGGCGAAGGCTTCGTCCGGCGGCGCATAGGGCGCGGCGAAAGGCGGCGGCTCGACCATGGGCGGCTCCCTCATGCCTCTATCAGGGCATATGGGAGTCTCCCGCCGTCATTGCGAGAAGCGTCCCCAGGATAGCGGGAGCGGGCCTGGATTGCTTCGCTTCGCTCGCAATGACGGCTGTCTCCTAAATCTTGTTTCCCTCGGCGCCGGGCGTGACGCAGCGCCAGCGGGTGACCTGCACATTGGGATGATCGCCCGACCACTGGGCGATGTATGGCATCGCCTGCATCATGCAATTGCTCGTCGAGCCAGTGGCGGATTCGAGCATGAGCCGGCGCTCATCGCAGGCGTTCGGCTGCGCGAGCGTGCAGACAGTGAGGATGAGTTCGACGAAATTCATCGGCAACACCCCTTGCGTGAGCGCCGCCGAATTCGGCGGCGCACAAACTCTAAGCAAGGGTAATGCCGGTCAGGCGGGGGTCAAGATTTCGCCCTTGCCATAGACGGCCGTATCGCCGCCGTAGCGCTGCAGCTTGGCCGACAGAACCGCCGCCGCCGCCTCGCTGTCCGCCTTCAGCCCGCGGGCGAAAAGCCGCGCGAAAGTAAGGACATGCGGGCCGCAGTCGATATAGGTCGGGCCGATCTCCGGGCGCTTGGCCAAAACCAGCGAGCCGCGCTTGTTGAGATAGCCGACGCGGCCCGAGGTCTTGCCCAGCGCCACGATGGTGCCGGCGATGAGGCGCGAGCCCAAATCCTCGCCAGCGTCCCCTTCGATAATCAAAATGCCGCGGCGGAGGCGGTCGCCCGCCCGTGCGCCGGCCTTGCCGCGCACCAAGACGCGGCCGCCGGACATGCCGGCAAGCTCACCCGCAAGCGGGGCCGCGAGCATCTCGCCCGCATCGCCCTTGATCTCGATATGGGCGCCCTCATTGCCCGAGGCCGCATAGGCCCCGGCGCTGCCCGAAACCGTAATCCTGCCGCCCTTGGCGAGCCGGCCGAGCTGCAGGCCGACGTCGCCCTCGACGTGAATGGCGAAGTCCGGCAGGAGCTTGGCACCGATCAGATCGAAACGCGCCGAGCCGCCCTCGTAGCGGATGTTCTTGAGATCGCCCTCGGCGAGCTTGAACACGTCGCCGACCTTGGTCGAGGCGCGGGTCGTGCCGATTTCGATCTTCTCGATGTCGGCCAGCGACTTGCCGGCGAGGCGGTCGGGCGTGAGCGCCGAAAGGTCGACGCGCTGCGGCGGCTCCTGGCGGAGCGTGAAGGTGAAGGGCTTCACGGCAGCAAATCCTTCAAATGATAGTGGAACGGGCCGAGCTTACCGCCATAGTTGCCGGCGCCGACGCGCTTGGCGCCCTTCTCCGGGCCCATCTCGATGATCGCTTTCAACCCCGCGCGCATGGCGGCGGAAACCGCCGCGTCGGTCAGGCCGTCGATGACGATCTCGAGCACGCAGCCGACGTCGGGATCGAGCGCGCTCTTGGTCACGCCGCGCAGCGTCGGGCAATAGGCGTCATTGGTGGAGGCGCCCATGCCCTTATATTGCGAGCCGACCTTGGAGCCCGAACGAACGATGCCGCCCGGGAAGGGCTGGATCACGTCCGGCACGGCGTCGATCGCGGCGACGGCGGCTTCCGTCGCCCGCATGGTCGACTCCCAATCCGCGCCCATGACGAGCAGATTGCCGCCGCCGACGGACTTCTTCGTCAGCCCGACCTTCGACTCGCAGAAGAACTCGCCGTCCATGACCGGGATGCGCCAGAAGCGGCGTCCGTCGATGGCCTTGGACATCTGCCATTTGTCGCCGAACTGGCGCACGGCGTCGCCGACCTTGATCTCGAACTCGCCCTTGACGGTCGAATAGACCGCCGAGCCTGGGCAGGTCAGCACGCATTGGCCGAGGCGGTTGACGAGCTGCTTTTCGGCGTCCTTCGAGGACATGGCGAACAGCAGCGCGCGCACGCCGGGGCGCCCATCGGGCGTCTCTTCGGGCGAAACCTCGCAGTCGACGCCGGCCTCGCAGCCGCAGCCGATGACCGAGGTCGCGAAGCCCGTCATGGTCTTGGCGGCGATCATGGCCCATTTGGCGTTGGGGCCGGTGATGAGAATGCCCGTCCCGCTCATCGGGAAGGCTTCGGCGAAACTCTCGTCGATGCGAACGCCGTTGCGAACTATTCCTTGCATGCGACCTCCGCAAAGGCGTCCTTGTGCGGCAGAGCGGCGTCCGGCACGTCGAAAATGCCGCGCGGCAGGCCGTAAAGCTCCTCGTAGTAGCTATCGAGCCGCTTGTTGATATTGTTGTCGAAGCGCGGGCTGATATGCAGCGTCTTGCCGCGTTTGTAATGCGACACCTCGCCGTCCTTCACCACGAGGTCGCCGTCCTTGAAGACGTAAGCGGCGCGGCGGAACATGCCGGCCTTGTCGCGGCTCTCCTTATAGACCGCGACGTCGGCGACGGCGCCGGCGGCGAGCGTGCCGCGGTCCGTGAAGCCGAAGAGCTTGGCGGCGCCCGAGCGGCTCATCTGCGCGAGTTCATAATAAGTGTATTCGCGCTTGAGCGAGGGCAGCGTCGTGAACTGCAGCGCCTCGGCCGGCAGCCGCGACATCACCTGCTCGCGCAGCTCGGCGCTCATCAGCAGCGCGAACAGCTCCGGATAGGCGGTGAAGGGGCCGCCGTTCGGATGGTCAGTGGTGAAGAAGACCTGCTCGGGATTCTTGATGAGCAGGAACAGCTCGAGACCCGCCGCCCATTGGATAGCGTTGTAATAGTTCGAGATCTTGTAGTTGTAAGGCACGATGCCGCCGCCATTGGCGTCGCCGTCGAAGATCGCGCCCTTCTTCGGGATGCCGCCCGGCATGCTGTTGAACTGCTTCAACACGTCGGAGGAGATCGTCACCGTCTGCGAGAACATCACCTGGCCGACGTCGACCGTGACATTCGGATTGGCGTTGATCTTGTCGGCGAAAGTCGCGGCGGCCGAGGAGAAGGCGTTATTGCCCTCCTTGCCATAGGCATAGAACTGAATATGGGCGAGATGCAGCGGCAGGCCCTGCGCCGCGTCGATCGTGTCGAGCGCGGTCTGGATATTGCCGGCGATGCCCAGATTGTTCATGTGCAGATGCAGCGGGTGGTGGATGCCCACCGCCTGCGTCGCCTTCTGCAACGACTGGAAAATCTGGCGCGACGTGAGCCCGTAGAAGGGCACCTCGTCGTCGAGCCCATAGGCCCGCATATTCTCCTTGAAGGCCTCGCAGCCGCCCGGATTGATGCATTTGAGGCCGAGCGACTTCGTGCCGGCGACCGTCGTCGCGACATAGTCGTTGATCGCGCTCTCGGGCTCGCCCGCACGGATCTGGCGCAGCAGGAAGTCGTCGTTGCCGAGAACCGTCAGCGCGCCCTTGTCGAGGATCGGGACGTCATTGAGCTCGAAATGCGTCTGCAGCGAGTGATGCGGCGCCATCGCTGGCTCGACGACCGTCGTGAAGCCCATCTGCGCATAGAGCCGGCCGGTCTCATAGGTCGACCATTTGGCGGTCGAGAGCGGCGTATTGGCGAGACGCGCGCGAATGCCGCGATGCAGCTCGGGCAGCAGCAGGCGCGCGGTGTTCACATTGCCGCCGGCAATGTGTGAGTGAATGTCGATGGCGCCGGCCATGACGATATGGCCCGTGCAATCGATCTCCTGATCGGCCTTGCCGTCGGCCGGGGGCGCGACGATGCGGCCGTCTTCGAACCAGACGTCGCCGACGCCGTCCTTGCCCGTTGCCGGGTCGACGACATGGCCGCCACGCAAAACTGTCAGCAAGGCGCGACCTCCGAAACATTCGCCATGATGGCGTCGATGACGTGAGCAACCGTCGGCGCGTCGGACGGCGCTGTAGCCGTGCGCAGCGTCAGGCCGCCGGTCTCCTGGGCCATGAGCACGGCGTCGTGAGTGACGCCGGGCTGACCGACTTCGATGTAAAGCCCGCGCGCCGGCGCCGAGCCAGCGGGGGCCAGAGTGACGAGCGGAATATCCGGGCGCGACCAGGAGGGCGCCTCGCCGTCGAAAGCGGAAATCCACAGCGCGGCGTCGGCCTCGCCGCTGTCGACGAGGCGCGTCGCCTCGAAGCGCCAGGGATCGTGCTCGGGATAGCCGCGGCCAAAGCCCGTGCGCGGCGGGAAGCCCGTCATCCAGCCCGCCGCTTGCGTCACGCCCGACGCGCCGGCGCGGGCGCCGATATGCACGCCCGTGAAGCGCGTCGTGACATTGAGGTCGGTGACGAGCGCCTGCATCATCTCGATCGTCAGCGCGTCGAGGCCGGCGGAGGCGGCCCAGACGAAGCAGCCGAACTTGGCGTTTTTCAGCGTGTCGGCAAGGGCGTCGATCCGCTCGAGCTTGGCGGCGTCGATCCGATCGGCATTGACCGGGCGGCCGCCGACGCGGGCGCGCCAGACGCCGAGGGCGCCGGGGATTTCCTGCAAATTCGCCGGAATGACCGTTGCGCCGGCGATGGCGTTCGCCTCGCTCGCGTCCGGCCCGAGCCAGATGACCTTACGCGGCGTCCCGGCGTGCGAACCATGGCGCGGGGCCTGATCGAGCGCGAGACGCTCCAGCATGCCGGGCCATTGCTTGGTCAGGCCGGGGCCGACGAGCACGACGACGTCGGCGCGCACGCGCGCCTCATTGGCCGTGGTGGTGAACATGCCGAAAGACCGCTTCACGTCGAGGTCGGCCAGCGACTCGCCCGAGGCCAGATGGTCGAACGCGCCGCGCAGCCGCTCGGCTAAAAGTATCGCCGCGCGTGCGCCGGGAACGTCCGCCCCGAGACCTGCTACGAGGGGAAAATTCGCGCGGCTCAATATCCGCGCAGCCTTTTTATAGGCGTCTTCGAGCGCAATCGCTTTGCCGTCGAGCGTCGCCTTGCTCATCCGATTCCCTGCCCCGTTCCGCTGGTCGCGGTTGTTGTCCTTGTCGCGCGGCCGGCGCCGCGCGGGCCCGAGCGATTCTCTCGCCGCCAGTGGCGTGAGGAAGGCTCTAAGGCTTATGAATGATGGCCTTCGGCCGGATTGCACGCGCCCGTTTCGAAAGCGCGCTGTACCTAGCAGCCGTCACGCGCCATGTCGAGACGCTTGGGCGTCACATCTCTGCAGAACACAAAGAAGCGAGGTCTGCCGCCGCGCCGGCTTCGCCGCAAGCGGGGCCATAAGGTCAATTGCACGGCCCCATCGATCATGATAATGCTCTCGCCGAGCTCGAACCTGCCCCAGCCGATCAAACGGCCAACAAGAGCGGGAAGCAGCCGTCAGAGTTCCAAATCGGAGGATATCGACATGGCCTGGACCACCCCTGTGATCGTCGAAGTTTGCGTCGGCATGGAAGTCACCAGCTACTCTTCGGCTGAAATCTAAGAATTCGCGAGAATCGGCGCTTCGGCGACGATATGCTCGACAAAAAAGCGAGCCGGTAGGATATACGCCGCTGTTGACGGCGTTTCTTACTCGGCTCGATTTTTTTGCCCAATTCGTTGAAACAGCAAAGTCTCTGAGGGCCGTCATGCGCAAATCGGCGCTATTTATCGCTTCAACGGCAGCCATCCTGTCCACGGCGGCGATCGCCGAAACGCTCGACACGAAAAAGCTTCTCAACGACGCGCATGCGTCCTTCCAGCCGCTTCCTTCGGTCCCGGTCGCCAAGGATTCGCTGCAGGCTGTCCGCGCCGAGCTTGGTCGACGGCTGTTCTTCGAGAATCGCGTCTCGATGGACGGCAATGTGAGCTGCTCTCACTGCCATTTGCCGGATAAGCAGGCGACCGATGGCCTTCCCAAGGCCGTCGGCGTGTTCGGCAAGGAAAATCCCCGCAACGCGCCGTCTATCTTCAACGCCGCGATGAATTTCAAGCAGCATTGGCGCGGCGACCGCGAATCGCTCGAAGAGCAGGCGGAAAAATCGCTGCTCGGCCCGGCGAGCTTCGGCAATCCCGACCAAGCGACCGCAATGGGCAAGCTGAAGGCCATCCCCGCCTATCCGGACGCTTTCGCGAAAGCCTTTCCGGACGACAAAGACCCGATCAACTCCCGCAATTGGGGCATCGCCGTCGCCGCCTTCGAATGGACGCTGCTGACGCCATCGAGATTCGACGCCTTCCTGTCAGGCGACGCCAAGGCGCTGTCGCCGCAGGAACAGGCGGGCCTGCGCAAATTCATCGATACCGGCTGCGTCACCTGCCACAATGGCGTCGGTCTCGGCGGCAATTCCTTCCAGAAGTTCGGCGTGACCGAAGACTACTGGAAGGAAACGGGCGCGGCGACGCCCGACAAGGGCCGCGCGGACGTCACCAAAAACGACGACGATCTCTACGTCTTCAAGGTCGCGAGCCTGCGCAATGTCGCGAAGACCGCGCCTTATTTCCACGACGGCTCGGTCGACGATCTGACCAAGGCCGTGAAAATCATGGGCAAGACGCAGCTCGACAAGACGCTCTCCGATAAGGACGCCGCCGACATCGTGGCCTTCCTGGGAAGCCTGACGGGCTCCGTCCCGGCGAATTATTTGGCGCCGGAGCCTTACCCGGACGCGAAGTAAGCCCCTCCCAGAGCGCGAGTCGGCATCAAGGCCGTCATGGCCGGGCTTGTCCCGGCCATCCACGCCAATGGGCAGGGCCTACCCTGGGACGTGACTAGCTCTGAGCCAAAGACCAATCCGGGCGACTTCGCAGGCGTTGCGAGGTGGCGCGCACCCGCCCCACCTGAGCCGCCGTTGCGCGGCGTGGATGGCCGGGACAAGCCCGGCCTTGACGCGGGAGCGAAGCGAGAGTGGGTAATGCGGCAGACGCAACTCACGCCAGCTTCTGCTCCAGCGCGATTCGCATCAGCTCCATCGGCGTGCGGGCGCCGAGCTTGCGCTTCATGATCGAGCAGCTATTGGCGACGGTCTTGTAGGAAACCTGAGTCGCCTCGGCGATTTCGGCCATGCCGAGGCCCGAGCCCAGCATGCGCAATATCTCCAGCTCTCGCGCCGTGAGCGCCGAGAGCGGGCTGACCGCGGCGGAATTTTTCGCGAAGGCGAGCTGATTGGCGATTTTCGGCATCAGAAACACCCCGCCAGCGGCCACCTCGCGCACAGCCTTCAGCAGCAAAAAGGGGTCGTCGTTCTTCGTAACATAGCCCTTGGCGCCGGCCTCGATCGCCCGCGCGGCGAAGATCGGGTCGTCATTCATGCTGAACACGACGATGCGCGCCTGCCCGTCGATCTCCAAAATACGCCGCGTCAATTCGAGCCCCGAAACGCCGGGCATGGCGATGTCGACGACCGTCACATCGGGCTTGTTGGCGATAAAGGCCGCAAGGCCGCTCTCCGCATCACGGGCGTCGACGACCTCTATGTCGCCTTCCCCGGCGAGCATCGCTGAGCAGCCCGCGACAATGATCGGATGGTCGTCGACTATAAGAACGCGCATCTTTCCTCCCTTGAAACTGCGTCAAGATTGACCGTAAGCGGCGCCTTCGTAAAGTCGCCGCTCCCTGCGTTCGTCCCGACGCAGGCGAGAAAGCGGGAGGAAATCGGCCATGTTGCGAAAAATGACGTTGCGCGCGCGGCTCTCGCTTCTGATCGGCGGCGTCATCATCGCGGGTCTTGCCTTTGGCGTGGGCCTGCTGATCCTCCATGCGGGAACGCGCGTCAGCGCGGAAGCCGAGGGCGCGACAAGACTTGCGCGCGAGCTCGTCCAGGCCACCCTGCCCCGGCTGTCGACGACGCAGAATCCGCGCGCCGTCCTTGCGGAGTTGATGGAAGACGCGGGCCGCCTTCGCCACGTGCGCGTGATCGTGGAAGGGGAAGCGCCATCGGTCGGGACAAATGAGAAACGCGCGCCCGACTGGTTCAGCGCGCTGGTGTTTCGGGCGCCCGCGCCGACGCGCCTCGCAACGCCGCTCGGAACAATCGAAATTACGGCAAGCTCGCAAGACGAGATCGCTGAGATCTGGGAGGAAATTGTCTGGCTCGCGATCGGCGCGGCCGGCGTCGCCGCGATCGCCTTCGCGCTCGTCTCCTATGCTGTTTCCCGCGCGCTCGCCCCGATCGGCGCGCTTTCCGAGGCGCTGCAACGGCTCGAACAGGGCGATCATGCGATACGCGTTCCCGCCGACGGCTCCCGCGAATTCGTGATGATCGCCGAGCGCATCGACAGCCTCGCCGCCACTTTGCAGCGACTCGACGCGGAAAATCGGCGGCTTCTGCGCCACATGATCCATGTGCAGGACGAAGAGCGCCGCGCCATTGCGCGCGACCTTCACGACGAGATCGGGCCTTTCCTCTTCACCGTGCGCGCCGGCGTCGGCGCCCTGGCGCGCAAGGCGCAAAGCCCCGGCGCCGACCCGGCGCGGCTGGCTGAAGATTGCGCCAAGATCGACGGACAGATCGCCGCCTTGCAGCAGGTGAACCGACGCATTTTAGGAAGACTGCGGCCGGCGGCGCTGGAGGAGATGGGCCTTGCCGACGCGATCGAGGCGCTGGCGCGCGGCTGGCGTGAGACGCGGGCGGAAATCGCCATCGATCTCTCGCTCGAAGGCGCGCGGGCCAAGCTCGACGAAACGACCGCGATCACAGCCTATCGCGTCGTCCAGGAAGGGCTCACCAACGCCTTCAGACATTCGGGGGCAAGCCGAATCGCCGTCGCGATCGCGCGCGCCGGCCAGCGGCTACGCGTCGAAGTCCGCGACGACGGGACGGGGCTTCCGGCCGCTTTCACGCCTGCCGGACTCGGGCTGCGGGGCATGCGTGAAAGGGTGAGCGCACTTGGCGGAACGCTCAGGCTCGACAATGGTTCGAACGGCGGCGCCCGGCTCGTCGCCGAGTTGCCCCTCGACGCAGCGTCCGCCGACAAGACGCGGAGCTGAGCCGCTCGGCCCGAGAGGCCCGGGATTTTCTCCCGAAAAGAGCAGGACCGCATCCCTGTAAAACCGTTATTTTTCAAACCTGTAGCGAAGGCGCAACAGGTCGGGAATATTGTCGCTAAACTGTCTTGGCGACGGGACGGCGCGGCAGGCTGAGAGATATAAACCCGCCCAATAAAGATGCTCGCAAAAATCGGACTGGGGCCATGGTTTTGGATAGACGGATTTCCTTCATCGCTCTCTCGGTGGCGCTCGCGCCGGGCGGGGCCTTGGCGCAGACCTCCTTGCCGACGATCGAGGTCGGCGGCGCGCCGCTGCGCTCGACCGCGCGTCCTGCGCCCGCGCAAACCGCCCCGAGCCGCCCGGCCGCCGGCCAGTCCACACGCGTCTCTTCCGCCCCGATCTCGGCGACGCCCGCGGCTTCCCCGGTCGTTATCAAATACGCCGTTCCGGCGGCGACCTATACGCTCTCCTCCAAGGAACTGGCGCAGACCCGCCAGTTCGACGTCTCCGGCGCGCTTCAGCGCCAGGCGCCGGGCGTGATCATCAGCGACGTCGCCGGCAATCCCTTCCAGCCGCAGATCGACTTCCGCGGCTTTGTCGCCTCGCCCATCTCCGGCACGCCGCAGGGGCTCGCCGTCTATCAGAACGGCATTCGCGTCAACGAAGCCTGGGGTGACGCGGTCAACTGGGACTTGATCCCGAATATCGCCATCGACCGCCTGACGGTGGTCACCGGCAACCCGCTCTTCGGCCTCAACGCCATCGGCGGCGCCGTCACGGTCGACATGAAGAACGGCTTTACCTATCAGGGCTTCGAACTCGACGCCCGCGCCGGTAGCTGGGCGCGCCGTCAGGCCTCGATGCAATATGGCGTCCAAAAAGGAGCCTTTGCGAGCTACCTCGCCATGGAGGCTGCGGGCGACAACGGCTATCGCCATTTCTCCGGCTCGCACGTCAAGCGGCTTTACGGCGACGTCGGCTATCGCGGCGAGAGCGGCGAAATCCACGCCAATGTCACGGTGGCGCAAAACCGCTTCGGCGCCTCCGGCCCGGCGCCCGTCGAGCTGACGAACATCGATCCGGGCGCAGCCTATACGACGCCGCAAACCTATAAGAACACGCTGGCGATGTACGACATCAACGGCAACATCGCGCCCAACGAGCATTGGAAGCTTTTCGGCGACGTTCACTTCCGCGCCTTCGATCAAGCGCGCGTCGACGGCAACACCACCGAGTTCAATTCCTGCGGCGAAGCAACGCTGTGCAACGGCGAGGGCGAGGACACGCGGCTTCCCGACTATTTCGGCGGCGCCGCATCGCTCGGCGTGATCGACAACACCTGGACTCGCTCACGCACCATCGGCGGCACCGTCCAGGCCACAAACGATGATATTTATTTCGGCTTCCACAATAAGATCACTTTCGGCGTCAGCTATGATCACGGCTGGACGGCCTTTTCGGCGAATGAGACGCTCGGTGTCATTCAACCGAACCTCGTCGTCGGGATCACCGGCCCGGTCGTGGAAGAACCCGGGAGCAGCATTTCGAGCGTTTCGGTGCGCGCCTCGAACGACTATCTCGGCGTCTATGCGCTCGACACGCTCGACATCACCGACAAGCTCTCGGCGACTGCGGGCGCGCGCTTCAATCGCGCCGGCATTTCGCTGTACGATATGCGCGGGACCCAGATCAACGGCTCGGGCGTCTATACGCGCATCAATCCTGTTGCCGGCCTCACCTATAAAATCCTGCCGAATGTCTCGGCCTACGCCAGCTATTCGGAGGCCAATCGCGCGCCGACGCCGCTCGAGCTCGCCTGCGCCGACCCGAACCGTCCCTGTCTCATCGACAATTTCCTTGTCGCCGATCCGCCGCTGAAACAAGTGGTGTCGCATACGATCGAGACGGGCCTGCGCGGCAATGTCGCGCTTCCTGCGATCATTCCGTGGGCGGCGGATTATCTCCCCGGCGAGCTCACCTGGAGCGCGGGGCTCTATCGCACCTATAATTTCAACGACATTCTGAGCGTCCCGACCCAGGTCGGCGGGCGCGGCTATTTCACCAACGCCGGGACGACCTTGCGCCAGGGCGTCGAAGCCTCGCTGCGCTACGCCGACGAAAGGCTCAGCGCCTGGCTCAGCTATACGTTGACCGACGCAACTTTCCAGTCGACGATCCTGCTCGGCGCGCCGAACAATCCGCTGGCGGCGGCCTTCGGCAATGGCAGCGTGATGATCACGCCCGGCGCAAACATGTCCTCGATCCCGCGCCACCGCCTGAAGGCGGGCGCGGATTACGCCGTGACGCCGCAATGGCGAATCGGGGGCGATGTCGTCTATTCGACGGGGGGCTGGCTGCGCGAGGACGAAATCAACGCCTTCGGCACGCTCTCGCCCTATGCGCTGATCAATTTACGCACATCCTGGCAGGCGACGCCGAATCTGCAATTCTACGGGCTCATCGAAAACGTCGCCAATGTGCGGTCGCGCAGCTTCGGAGTCTTCTACGATACGGCGGCGATTTCCTTCCTGCCCTTGTCGAATCCGAAAATGGTTTCGCTCGGACCGCCGCTCGGCCTCTTTGGCGGCGTGAAGATCTCCTTTTGACCGGCGGCGCTGGCGCCCGGGCTCCCGGGCGCCTATTTTAGCGCTGCTTCGGCGCCAACTTTGGAGATCGATATGAAAAAGACGTTTGTGTACGGCGCGCTGGCGCTTGCCGGGCTGCTCGTCGCCCCGGTCGCGCCCGCGCTGGCCAAAAAGGCCCCGCCGGTCGCCTCGCTCGATACGGACAATGACGGCACGGTCGACGTGAACGAGGCGAACAAATCCGCCGAGGCGCTTTTCACCAAGCTCGACAAGGACAATGACGGCACCATCGAGCCCAAGGAGCTTCAGGGCCGCCTCTCCAAAAAGGAATTCAAAGCGGCTGACCCCGACAATGACGGCACGCTGAGCAAGGACGAATATCTCGCGGTCGTCGGCAAGCTCTTCAAGGAAGCCGACGGCGACAATGAAGGGACGCTGGACGACAAGGAATTCGCGTCCAAGCAAGGCAAGGCGCTGCTGCGCGTCGTCCGCTGATCCCGGCTTTCCGGCTGTCATTCCCGACGCTCGCGTAGTGAGCGATCGGGAATCCAGAGCCGAACCAGCGCTTTTGTGGCTCTGGATTCCCGGTCGGGCTTTCAGTCCGCCGGGAATGACATCCCCCAATGCGAGCTGTTCAACCGGAAAAGGTGTCAGGCTTTGCTCCGGATTCCCGGTTGCCTCGCATTCTCCAAGGGTGCGAACTCCAAGGGCGCGAATGATGGACCGCGTTCTTACAACTTGATCCCTCCCGCCGATCCGGCCATGTAGAAGGCCATGAAACGCCTCGCCGCCGCTTTATGCCTCATGCTCGCGACCGCCTCCGCGCGGGCCGAGACGCTCGATGTCAAGGTCGGCGTGTTGCGCGAGCCGCATTCGCGCGAGACCCTCTCCATCCTCGACATTCCCGCCGCCGACGACACGCTCGCCGGCGCGCTGATGGGCGCGGTCGACAACAACACCACCGGCAAATTCACCCATCAAACTTTTGAAGCGATCGACCAGAAGCTCGACGACGGCGCCGATGTCGCGGCGGCGATCGACGCGCTCGTCGACAAGGGCGCGCTTCTCATCATTGCCGATCTCTCGCCCGATCGTCTTCTTGCGGCGAGCGAGCGCGCCAAGACGAAGGGCGCGCTGATCTTCAACGTGTCGGCGCCCGACGATCGGCTTCGCGAGGAAGACTGCCGCGCCAATGTCGTGCATGTCACGCCGACGCGCGCCATGCTGGCCGATGGGCTCGCGCAATATCTCGTCTGGAAACAGTGGCGGAAATGGCTGCTCATCAAGGGCTCGCACGCCAATGACGAATTGCTCGCGCAGGCCTATCGCCGCGCGGCCAAGAAGTTCGGCGCCAAGATCGTCGAAGAGCGCCTCTATGAAGACACCGGCGGCGGGCGGCGCAGCGACTCGGGCTCGGTTCAGACGCAACGGCAAATGCCCGTCCTGACCCAGAATGCGCCCGCCTATGACGCGCTTGTCGCCGTGGATGAGAGCGAGGTTTTCGCGGGCTATCTCCCCTATCGCACATGGGACCCGCGCCCTGTCGCGGGCTCGGCTGGGCTTTACCCCACCAATTGGGACCCCGCCCATGAGCAATGGGGCGCGCAGCAATTGCAGAACCGCTTCATGATGACCTATCGCCGGCTCATGAACGCGCGCGACAACGCCGCCTGGCTCGCCATGCGCATGATCGGCGAAGCGGCGACGCGCACCAATTCCAACGCGCCCGACAGACTGCGCGCGTTTATGCTCGGCAAGGATTTCTCCATCGCCGCCTTCAAGGGCGTACGCCTGACGCTGCGTCCCTGGAACCAGCAATTGCGCCAGCCGATCCTCCTGTCGGACGGCCGCATCACCGTCTCCGTCTCGCCGCAGGAAGGCTTCCTTCATCAGGTGAGCGAACTCGATACGCTGGGGCTCGATCAGCCCGAAACGAAGTGCAGGTTGAAATGAAGAAGGCCCCCTCCCTGCCCCTCCCCCGCTGCGCGGGAGAGGGAACACTCACGCCCAAGAGCCGCTTTTTTTATGGAGACCGCGATCTGCTCCCTCTCCCGCGAAGCGGGGGAGGGCTGGGGAGGGGGCTGCTGCGAGCAGCGCTCTTCTGCGGTGTTCTTCTGCCCGCCCAAACCCACGCCTACACAGCGTTCGTCAGCAATGAAAAAGGCAACTCCATCACCGTCATCGACACGGAGAAGCTGGAAGCGACGGCGACCGTGAAGGTCGGGCGCCGCCCGCGCGGCATCGAGCTGAACAAGGACGGTTCCGAGCTCTTCATCTGCGCCGGCGACGACGACGCCATTCAGGTGCTCGACACCAAAACCTTGAAGCTCACGGGCAAGCTCCCTTCCGGCCCGGACCCGGAGCTGCTCGTGCTCAGCCCCAAGGGCGACACGATCTACGTCTCCAATGAGAACGATAATCTCGTCACGCTCATCGACGTGAAGCGCAAGGAGCAGGTTGGCGATATTCCGGTCGGCGTCGAGCCGGAAGGCATGGCGGTCAGTCCGGACGGCAAGCTCCTAGTCAATACATCAGAGACGACCAATATGGCGCATCTGATCGATACGCAGACCAAGGAGATCGTCGCCAACATCCTCGTCGACAACCGCCCGCGCTTCGCCGAATTCAAGAAGGACGGCTCCGAGCTTTGGGTGTCGTCGGAGGTTGGCGGCACGGTGGCGGTGATCGATCCCAACAAGCGCGAATTGAAGCAGAAGATCAGCTTCGAGATTCCGGGAATGTCGAAGGAGGCGATCCAGCCGATCGGCATTTCGATCACCAAGGACGGCAAGCGCGCCTTTGTCGCTTTGGGCCCCGCGAACCGTGTGGCGGTGATCGACGCCGAGACGAAGAAGATCGAGAAATATCTGCTTGTCGGCCAGCGCGTCTGGCACCTCGCCTTCACGCCGGACGAAAAATATCTGCTGACCGCGAATGGCGTGTCGAACGACGTGTCGGTGATCGACGTGGCGAGCCTCAAAGTGGTGAAGTCTATCCCGGTCGGCTCCTTCCCCTGGGGCGTGGTGGTGTCGCCGCAATGATGGGGCTGGCGCTGCTTGATAATCGCCGATGCGCGCCTGAAGGCGCGCGGTCCGGACCGCGCGCCTTCAGGCGCGCTTGCAACACAGCGCCGCGATGACCGACGCCCTCTCCATCCGTCATCTCTCGCATTCCTACGGCCCCCGCAAGGCGCTCGACGATGTGAGCTTCACTGTCGCGCCCGGCAGCTTCACCGTGCTGCTCGGCCTCAACGGCGCAGGTAAAAGCACGCTCTTCTCCCTCGTCACGCGGCTTTATGCGGCGCGGCAGGGCCAGATCGAGATCTTTGGCGCAGACGTCATGCGCAGCCCTGGCGCGGCGCTGCGGCGGCTCGGCGTCGTGTTTCAGGCGCGCACGCTCGATCTCGAATTGAGCCTGATGCAGAACCTCGTCTATCACGCGGCGCTGCACGGCATCGGCCCTATCGAGGCGCGCCGCCTCGGGCAAGTGGCGTTGACGCGCGCCGGCCTTGCCGAACGCGCCAATGACAAGGCCCGTGCGCTCTCGGGCGGGCAGATGCGCCGCATCGAGATCGCCCGCGCGCTGCTGCACAAGCCCCGCCTTCTGCTTCTCGACGAACCGACCGTCGGCCTCGACATCAAGGCCCGCGCCGATATTCTCGCCCATGTGCGCGGCCTCGTGCGCGACGAGGGGCTCGGCGTCTTATGGACGACCCATCTCATCGACGAGATCGATCACGAGGATCAGGTGGTGATCCTGCACAAGGGCAAGGCGCTGGCGACCGGAACGGCGCGAGAGATCGTTGCGGAAAGTGGCGCGGCGGAGATCGGGGCGGCCTTCGCGAAGATCACAGGCGCCGACGCAGAGAGGATTTCGGCATGAGCTGTCGGGAGCCAATGACGCTCGCCTCCTCTTTCACCCCGCGCCAATATCTCGTCTGTCTTTGGGGCGTCGTCTGGCGCGAGGGGCTGCGCTTCCTGCATCAGCGCGAGCGCTTCATCTCGGCGCTGGTGCGGCCGCTCGTGTGGCTCTTCATCTTCGCGGCGGGCTTCCGGCAGGTGCTCGGCGTCTCCATCATCCCGCCCTACGAAACCTATGTGCTCTATGAGGTCTATATCGCGCCGGGCCTCATGGCGATGATCCAGCTTTTCAACGGCATGCAGTCGTCGCTCTCCATGGTCTACGACCGTGAGATGGGCAATATGCGCACGCTGCTCGTCTCGCCCTTCCCGCGCTGGTTCCTGCTCGGCGCCAAGCTTTTCGCCGGCGTCGCCGTGTCGATCCTGCAGGTCTACGCTTTTCTGCTGATTGCTTATTTCTGGGAGATCGAGCCGCCCACCAAATGGGGCTATCTCACCGTCCTGCCGGCGCTCGCGCTCGGCGGGCTGATGCTCGGCGCTCTTGGCATGCTGCTGTCATCGCTCATCAAGCAGCTCGAGAATTTCGCGGGCGTGATGAACTTCGTTATCTTCCCAATGTTCTTCGCCTCTTCCGCGCTCTACCCGCTCTGGCGCGTGAAGGAGTCGAGCCCCTGGCTCTATTACGCTTGCCAGGCAAATCCGTTTACCCACGCGGTCGAGCTGATCCGCTTCGCCTTTTATCAGCAGGTCGACTGGGTCTCGCTGCTCGTGGTCGCAGGCTATACGAGCGTCTTCCTCATCGGCGCGATCATCGCCTACGATCCCGCGCGGGGCATGCTGATGCGCAGGGGCGGATAGAGCGGCGACGACAATCCGCTCTATTTCGAGAGGCGCGCTACGCTGTTGGACGCCACGCCGAGCGCGCATTTCATCGTGTAAACGAAATCGAGATAGTCGTTGTCGCCACCGTCTTCGACGTTGTACTGGGCGCCGCCGCTATCCTGACAATTGCCGGTTTTACGGAAGGAGGCCGAGTTGACGTCGCTATAGAACTCGACCGGATTGATCAGCCCACCTTGATAACTCAGGTCCTGGTAAGCGACCATTCCGACGCCATAGGTCGAATATTTCGGGACCGAAAAAGTGACTGTCCAAGCCCCGACCGGCGGGTTGGTTCCGGAGCCGGAGACGCCGTAACGGTAGGAAAGAACCGTTTGCTTTGAGGTGACGGCCCCGGAGGCGTTTTTCGTCCAGAGGAACATGTCCTTCGCGAAAGCGCCCTTGGCGCTGACCGCGTTGAAAGTCGCGGTGACGATCTGCGTCGGAAGCGTCGCCTCGGAATGCGCGCCCACGTTGATCGAGTTCATCCCGATGATCTTCAGAAAAGCCGTCTGAACAGCAAAGGTCGCGTCAGACGCGTAGATAACGGCGCCATTTGCAGCCGTGCTAACGGCAAGCGTCGCATTGATGGCGCTGATCCCGACAGGCATATTGGCGTTCAAATATCGGTTGAGGAGCGCAGAATCTGCGACGCCTTTAGCCGCAGCCGCCAAAACGCCTTTATCGAGCGCTTCCTGCAATCGCGACTTCTTCGTTACTGCCGCAGAATAGTCGACGGCGCCGCCCACCAGGAGCGCCACGGGTAAAAGCGCTAGGCCGAAGAGAATGGCGACGGTGCCGCGCTGACAGGCTGCGAAGGCGGAACGCCTGCTCGTTGAGGCGTAAAGCTGTAATAGGCGCAATTTCCAGGCCCCCAAACCATGTCGTCATCGACAGGATCAGGGAAAGACCTTAGCGGCAGCTTAAGCGCAGCCTCTGTAAACGCTTGTTTCGACCAGCTAATTTATTTTTTGCCCTTGGCCTTCGCCGCCGCCTCTTCCGCCGCCGCGGCCTCGGCGTAGCCTTCCGGCAGCTTCACGCCGCTCGCGAGCTGGGCGCCGAGCGCAATGGCGCGCGCCTCCGTCAACCGCAGGGCGCAATAGCCGAAGTCGGATTCCTTGGCGTAGGAGCGGCAAACCTCCTCCCGCCAGGAGGAAAAGCCCGCCTGCTCCTTCACGACGAAACTGCGGACCAGCTTTTCTTTCTTGTTGCGCTCGTAAAGTTCGCGGAAATCGGCGCGGACGTCTTTTTCGACCTTGGCGCGGGCGCCGAGCATGTCCTCGGCCTTCTTGGGGTCGAACTCCGTCTCCGCCATGCCCCAAAGCCCGCTCGGATCGGCGCGGCAATCCGCTTCCTTGATCTCGCAGGCCTTGCCGTCATTGGTGACGAGAATGGCCCCGTCCAGCACATCGAGGGTGAACGGACAGGCCGGGAGCGACAGAAGCTGATAGCGGCGCAGCCCGGATCCGCTGTCGCGGCGCGTGAGTTTCAAAGGCATGCCGGCAATCTCGACGCGGCATTCCTCGCCCGAGCGCGACAGGCGATCGCCCGAAAGCGTCAGCTTCGCGACTTCCAGATCCGGTCCAATCCGAGAGAATTCTATGGCCCCGCCTGCGCCGTCGAGCTGCAGCGTCTTGCCGACGATTGTCTCCTCGGAAGGGGCCTTGGGCATGACGACAGGCCCCCGCGCCTGCCCCATTTCGCCGCTGCTGAGCTTTTTCTTGGACTTTCCGCCGGGAGACGTCACCGTTCCTTCCGGAGTCGGCGCCACGGCGCCGGGAAGCGCAAGCTGGGCGCCAGCAGGCGTTAGCGCAGCGCCCGACATCAGCGCGCTGGACACAAGCCCAGCGGCCGCCCGAGAAAGAAATGTCCTGGACGGCGCAATCGACATCGGCCTGCCAACCCCTCCCCCTGCCCGCCGGGTCGCCGGCAGGCGCAGCGCCTATTTCGGCGCCAGAACCATCACCATCTGCCGCCCTTCCATCGAGGGCTCCAGCTCGACCTTGGCGATCTGAGCGGTCTCGGCCTTCACGCGCGTCAGCAATCGGTAGCCGATGTCCTGATGCGCAATCTCGCGCCCACGGAAGCGAAGGGTCACCTTGACCTTGTCGCCTTCCTCGAAGAAGCGCTGAACCGCCTTCATCTTGACGTCATAGTCATGCTCGTCGATGCCGGGGCGAAGCTTGATTTCCTTGACCTCGACCACCTTCTGCTTCTTGCGGGCCTCGGCGGCCTTCTTCTGCTCGGCGAAGC
Source organism: Methylocystis sp. JR02 (assembly GCF_030063565.1). Taxonomy (NCBI): domain Bacteria; kingdom Pseudomonadati; phylum Pseudomonadota; class Alphaproteobacteria; order Hyphomicrobiales; family Methylocystaceae; genus Methylocystis; species Methylocystis sp. JR02. The sequence continues at coordinate 1,590,279 of NZ_JASIRC010000001.1, forward strand.
GGAAACGGCCGTAATCGAGGATCTTGCAGACCGGCGGCGTCGAGTTCGGCGCGATCTCGACGAGATCGAGCCCGGCCTGCTCGGCCATGCCTAGCGCGTCCAGCAATTGGACGACGCCGTGATTCTTTCCTTCGGAATCGATCAACTGCACTTCACGGGCGCGAATTTCTCGGTTGGTGCGCGGGCCTTCTTTTTGCGGCGCCGCGGTGCTCTTCATTGGCCTGCGAATGGATCTTTACTCCTTTGAGGGCCGACAACCTCGGCCGTGATCGAAAACTGCGCTGAGCGCGCGGATAGATGATTTTCGGACGTATGTCCGGAGCGGGGGAGATTCTCACGACTGCGCGGCAAGTCAACAGGCGAAATGGCCATTTAGAGATTATTCACGCGGAAATGCGCGTTAAAGGAAATCATCTATGAGCGTGGCGAGCTTTTCGGGCGCGTCTTCGGGCGAGAAATGGCTCACGCCCGGCAGGCGCTCGATGCGAAGGTTGGCGACGTAACGCTCCGTGCCCTCGAGACAGTCCCGGTCCAAAGCGACGTCGCGGAGGCCCCAGACGATCAGCGTCGGCGCCTCGACGCGCGCGTCAAGCGCGTCGCGCGCCGCGATCACGTCCCACAGGGCGCGGCGATACCAGTTGAGCATGGCCGTCATTGCGCCGGGCGAAGCGGCGTTGTCGCGGTAAATGTCCTTGGCGTCGTCGCAGATCGCGCCCGGGCGCGGCGCCGCATTGCGGATCAGCGCCGCCGTCAGATAGCCGCGCCCGACCGACAGCAGCCAATCGGGCAGCGCCGGAATCTGGAACAAGGCGATATAGAAGGATTTCCACCTTTGCCGCGGGCTCCGCCAAAAGGTCTGCCAGAAGCAGAGCGGGTGCGGAATATTGATGAAGACGAGCCGCTCGAGCGGCCGAAGGCGGCGAATAGCCGCCACCCAGGCGACGAGGCCGCCCCAATCGTGGGAAATCAGCGTGACCGACTTGGCGCCGGAAGCGTCGATAAGGCCCGCGACGTCCCCGGTGAGCGCCGACAGCGAATAATGCTTCCTGCCCTTCGGCCGGCTCGTCGCGCCATAGCCGCGCTGATTGACGGCCCAGACGCGATAGCCCTTAGCGACAAGCGGCGCGACCAGATGGCGCCACATGACGGCGGTTTCGGGGAAGCCATGCAGCAGCAGCGCAAGCCGCTCCCCCTCCCCCGCCTCGAAGACCTCGAAGGTCAGCCCGTTGGCCGGGACGAAAATGCGCCGCGCGCCGAGAAGGGCCTCGGCGTCCATCAACCGGCGAGCGCGGGGCAGCTCGGACAGGGCGCGCCGCCGGACATGGCGCCGCAGCTCGGGCCTGTGTCCATATCGCCGCCCGCCGCGGGCTTGGCGATCAGCGACAATTGGCGCTCGACATGCGCGCCGCCGCAAGCGGGGCACTCGGGGATCTCCTCGAAACGCGCGAGCGTCTCGAATTCATGGGCGCAATCCTGGCAGCGAAAGGCGTAGAGGGGCATGGGGTCTCGTGGGTTGGAAAGGTTCGCCGCATAATAGGCGTTGGCGGCGCGGCGGAAAAGCGGGCTAAAAAGCGCGGGCTCGAGAGGGTGGCGCGCGAAGCGACTGGTCGGCTCCGTACATCGCGTCATGGCCGGGCTTGTCCCGGCCATCCACGCCAAGGGATACGGCCCATGCCGGGCGCACTGTCCCACACGCTGGGTTTATGTCAGTAAACATATCGTCCCGCAGGCTCTGGCGTCTGCACGGCGTGGATGGCCGGGACAAGCCCGGCCATGACGGTATGGGGCTCCCGTCTCGACCACGCGCGACGCCGAACCCTAAATGCACCTTAACGATTCGCATCCCCAAGGCAAAAGCAATGACCTATCGCGCGCCGCTTTCGGACATTCTCTTTTCACTCCGCCTCGCCGCGGGAGCGGACCTCGAGGACCTCTACGCCGACATTGCCGACGGCGTGGCCGAGCAGACGCTGAACGAGGCGGCGAAATTCGCCGAAGGGCAGCTTCTGCCGCTCGACAGGATCGGCGACCGCGCCGGCGTCAAATTTGCCGATGGCGCCGTGACCACCGCCCCCGGCTGGCGCCAGGCCTATGCCGGTTGGCGGGCCGGCGGCTGGAACGCCATCGCGGCGAGCCCCGATCACGGCGGGCTCGGCCTTCCGGCGCTGCTCAATGCAGCCTGCACGGAAATCTGGAACGCGGCGAATATCTCCTTCGCCCTGTGCCCGCTCCTCTCCCATGGCGCGATCGAGGCGCTCGAGGCGCATGCGAGCGCGGCGCTGAAGGAGACCTATCTCGCCAGGATCGTCAGCGGCGAATGGACCGGGACGATGAATCTCACCGAACCGCAGGCGGGCTCGGACCTCGCGCTTCTGCGCACCCGCGCCGAGCGCAACGCCGACGGCTCCTACCGCCTCAGCGGCCAGAAGATATTCATCACTTATGGCGAGCACGATCTCGCCGACAACATCGTGCATCTGGTGCTGGCGCGGCTCCCCGATGCGCCGCCCGGAACGAAGGGTATCTCGCTTTTCCTCGCGCCAAAATTCCTGCCCGATGAAAAGGGCGCCTTCACCCGCCGCAACACGCTGCATTGCGCCGGCGTCGAACACAAGCTCGGCATCCATGCCTCGCCGACCTGCACCATGGTTTATGAGGACGCCGTCGGCTTTCTGATCGGCGAAGAAAACAATGGCCTTGCCTGCATGTTCACCATGATGAACAACGCCCGGCTTTCGGTCGGCCTGCAGGGCGTGGCGCTCGCCGAACGCGCCACGCAGGCGGCGCTGGCTTACGCCAAAGAACGCAAGCAGGGCCGCGCGCCGGGGGCGCCGGAGACAAGCGCGATCATCGAGCACCCGGATGTCGCCCGCATGCTCCTCACCATGGCGAGCCTGACGGCGGCTGCGCGTCTGATCTCTTTCGAGACGGCCGCATCTCTCGACCGCGCGCATCGCGACGAGGACCCCGCCCGCGCAAAGGCGGCGGAAGAGCGCGCGAGCCTGCTGACGCCTATGGCCAAGGCCTTCTCCACCGACATTGGCAATGAGGTGACGTCGCTCGCTGTGCAGGTGCATGGCGGCATGGGCTATATCGAAGAGACGGGCGTCGCCCAGCTTATGCGCGACGCGCGCATCTGCGCGATCTATGAAGGAACGAATGGCATTCAGGCGATCGACCTCGTGGGGCGCAAATTGCCGATGTCGGGCGGCGCGGCGCTGACCCGCGAGATCGACGACATGCGCGCCATCGCAAGAGAAAGCACTGTCGCCGCGGTCGGCGCGGCGGTGGAAGCGTTCGCACAAGCCAGCCACTATCTGTTGCGCGCGGCAAAGCAAGCGCCAGCCGAGGCTCTTGCAGGCGCGACGCCTTATCTGCGCCTGTTCGCGCTGGCGCGCGGCGCGACGCTTCTCGAAAAAGCCGCCAAAGCCGCGCGTCGCGAAAATGACCACAACGCTGCGCGCTATGAAGCGCTCGCGCATTTCTTCGCCAAGAACATTGCGGTTGCGGCGCCAAGCTTGGCGCAAACAGTAATAGAAGGCGCGCGCTCAGTGACAGAAGGAAAGGCCGCGTTTGGGGGGTGAATGCGCTGGGGCGCGAGCGAATCCCTCCCCTTTACGGGGAGGGTGGCCCCGCGTAAGCGGGGTCGGGTGGGGTAAAGCCCCACCACGGTTTGTTGCGGCGCGAGCCCCACCCGGCGGCCTTTGGCCGCCGACCTCCCCGTAAAGGGGAGGTATTGGCGGCTCACAACGCTGGATCGCCGGGAAGCACCTAAGCGCCCATATATTCCCTTAAGGCCAGTTGCTGCGCCGTGCTCATATGCAGCCCGAGCTTCGATCGACGCCACAAAATATCGTCGGCTTTGCGGGCCCACTCGTTCTCCATCAAATAACGCACTTCTGCCTCGGTGAGCCCACAACCGAAGTCACCGCCTAAATCCGCCATCGCATGCGCATGCTTCACAATGCGCTCGGCGCGCGTCCCATAGGCGCGCGCGAGCCGCCGCGCCAATGCGTCGCCGAGAAAAGGCTTCTCGCTCTTCAACCGCGCCAGAAGGGCGTCGAACTCCATATCGCCCCCGGGGAACGTCGCTCCCGCGGTCCATGCCTCGCCATGCGCCGGCAGAAAGCGGCGCAACTCGGCCAGCGCATGTTCCGCGAGGCGACGGGCCGTGGTGATCTTGCCGCCGAAGATCGACAAAACCGGCGCGCCATCTTCCGGCGCGTCGAGATCAAAAGCATAGTCGCGCGTCACCACCGAAGCGTTGAGAGACCCATCGTCGTAAAGGGGCCGCAGCCCCGAATAGCTCCACACGACGTCTGCGCGCGTGACAGGCTTGCGCAGAAAGTGGTTGATGGCGTCGAGGAGGTAGTCTGTCTCCGCGTCGCTGATTGCAACCTCCCCCGGCGCGCCTTCATAAGCGACGTCGGTTGTGCCGATCAGCGTGAACTCATGCTCGAATGGGATGGCGAAGACGATGCGGCCGTCCGGGTTTTGCAAAATGTAAGCGTGGTCGCCCGCGTAGAGCCTGCGCGTAACAAGATGCGAGCCCTTCACCAGCCGCACATGCTTTCGCGAATGCATATGCAGCGCGCCTTCGATGACATGCGACACCCATGGTCCCGCCGCATTCACCAGGGCGCGCGCCTCGATCTCCACGCCGCCTTCGAGTTTTGCGATCCAATGCGCGCCCTTGCGTTTCGCCTGCACGAGCCGCGCGCCAACGCTGACCATCGCGCCGCGCTCCTTGGCGTCGAGCGCGTTGAGCGCAACGAGACGCGAATCCTCCACCCAGCAATCGGCGTAAGTGAAGCCGACGTTATAGGTCTCGCGCAACGGGGCGCCGAGCGCGTTGTCCCCTAGCGCGACCAGATGCGAGCCTTCGAGGCGTTTGCGGCGCGCAAGATGGTCGTAGAGAAAGAGGCCGAGCCGCAGCATCCACAAAGGACGCAGGCCCTTTTCATGGGGGAGCACGAATTTCAACGGCCAGATGATATGCGGCGCGGCGGCGAGCAGGCGCTCGCGCTCCTCCAGCGCTTCATGCACGAGGCGAAACTCATAGAGTTCGAGATAGCGCAGACCGCCATGGATCAGCTTTGTCGAGGCGGAGGACGTGCCGCTCGCAAGATCGTTCTGCTCGACGAGGCGCACCGAAAGCCCCCGCCCCGCCGCGTCGCGCGCAATGGCGCAGCCGTTGATCCCGCCGCCGATAATAAGAAGGTCATAGAGCATGCGCGCCGCTCTCGGTTGGCTCATGCTCAATCTAAGGCGCGTGCGGGCGAGCGCAAGGAAAGACCGCAACACCATCCACCGTCATTGCGAGCGCAGCGAAGCAATCCAGGGCCACATCACGGCCCTGGATTGCTTCGTCGCTTCGCTCCTCGCAATGACGTCGTGGCGACGCCCGCCTTTATATATCCGCTGAAAAAAGACAAAGCCGGCGACTGCCGGCTTTGCGAAAGCGATGGTCTTTCTTATCAGGCCTGCGGCGCGCGCGACTGCGAGCGATTGCCGCCGCCGCCATGCGCCCGCCGCTTCTGGCCATTGGCTGGCCGCGCCGGACGCTGCGCGTTCTGGCGTTCGCCCCCCGGCCGGCGCGCTTCGGCGTGCTGGCCTTCACGGCGCGGATGCTTATGCGCATTCCGCCCGGCGCCATTGCTCGGTTGGGCGCGGCGAGGTTGGGCGTCGTCGCGGCGCTGGTCCTCGCTGCGGCGGTCGGTGAAGGGCAGCGACTGGCGCGTCAATTTCTCAATCTGCCGCAGCAACGGACGCTCGCCGTTGTCGCACAAGGAAATCGCCCGACCAGAGGCGCCGCCGCGGGCCGTGCGGCCGATGCGGTGAACATAAGCCTCCGGCACTTCCGGCAGCTCGAAATTAACCACATGCGTCACGCCATCGACGTCGATGCCCCGCGCCGCAATATCCGTCGCGACCAGAACGCGGGTGCGTCCCTTGCGGAACGAATCGAGCGCGCGGATGCGCTGGTTCTGGCTCTTGTTGCCATGGATCGCCTCGGCGCCGACGCCCGCCGCCTCGAGATGCTGCGCCACGCGATCGGCGCCGCGCTTGGTGCGGGTGAAGACGATGGCGCGGGAGATGTCCGTGTCTTTCATCAGCTCGAGCAGCACGTCGCGCTTGGCGCCGCCGTCGACGAGAAACACATGCTGCTCGACGCGTTCGGCGGTGGTGGCGACTGGCGTCACCGACACCTGCGCGGGGTTGTTCAGCATATCCTGCGCAAGGCCGGCGATCTCCTTCGGCATGGTGGCCGAGAAGAGCAAAGTCTGGCGGTTCTTGGAGAGCTTCGAAACGATCTGGCGGATCGGAACGACGAAGCCGAGATCGAGCATATGGTCGGCCTCGTCGAGGACGAGCACCTCGGTCGTCGCCGGCTTGAAGCGCCCCGACGCAATATGGTCGAGAAGCCGGCCGGGCGTCGCGACGAGCACGTCGAGGCCGCGCGACAGCATCTCGATCTGCGGACGATGCGATACGCCGCCGACGATCACGCCGACGCTCGGCCGCATGAATTGCCCATAGGCGCGGAAACTATCGGCGATCTGGGCCGCGAGCTCGCGCGTCGGCGCAAGCACCAGCGCGCGGGCCGTAAAGGGCGTGGGACGACGCCGGTCGGCGGCGAAGCGCTCCAATATCGGTAAAGCGAAGGCCGCGGTCTTGCCGGTGCCGGTCTGGGCGATGCCGAGAAGGTCGCGCCCCTGAAGCAGATAGGGAATGGACTGGGCCTGGATGGACGTCGGGGTCTCGTAGCCTTCGCGGTTCAAGGCGCGAAGAAGAATCTCGGAAAGACCGAGATCGGCAAATTGGGTCACTGAGCGTCTTTCATAAGGGATTCGCAGCCGCGGCCGGAAAGCGGGCGCGGCGGTTTCGATCCGGAAAAAAGGGAGACTTGCCCCGCGTATCGGGCCGTCAATTGATGCGTGGGGAGGCTCGACAGCGGGCCCGACGCAACTGAAAGTGACGTCGGCTATACGCGGCTGGAGCGCCTCATGCTGCGGCGCAGCTTTCAGTCTCGTATAAGAAGAAGCGCCGCGGGTCAATGGGGCCGTCTGACGCAGAGCAGCAATGCTTCAGAAACAGAGTCCAAGGCGCCCCGGGTATAATTGCGTCGCGTCGGCCGGTCTCCATCCGCGGCCGACCCCCAGCGCCCGGCACGGCTCCGCCAGTTTGTGCCGGGCGCTCCCTTTCGATCATGCCTCCGCCATTCAGAAAGCCTGCGTCATCGCCTCCTCTCGGCGCGGTCGTCGTTGCCGGCCCTGCGTCGAGCGACCTGGAAGAAGTGCGATTGAATTCGCTCGATCCACGGAAAGGATTTTCCCGTGCTGCTCATCGACAATTTCTTGGATCGGGACAGCGCCGAACGTCTGCGTAGGAAGATCGTCGATACGCCCTTCAACGCCGGCTCGTCGACGGCCACCGGCCTTGCGGCGCGCGTCAAAAACAATCTCCAAATGGACCGCGAGAAAGGTAGCAGGATTCTCGACGACATCGCTTCGAGGTTGATGACCCACGAAGAGGTAGAGCTTTACGCCATCCCCAAACGCATCGCCGCGATGAGCGTCAACCGCTACGACGTCGGGATGGAATACGGCAACCACACCGACGCGCCGATCATGAACAACTACAGGTGCGATCTCTCGTTCACCTTGTTTCTCGAAGATCACGCCAATTACGACGGCGGCGAATTGGTGCTAGAGCAAGAGCACGGTCTCTTGAAAGTCAAGCCCGCGATCGGCAGCCTGTTCCTCTATTCGACCGGGTTGATTCACCGCGTGACGCCAGTCACTCGGGGCAGCCGCCTCGCATGCGTCGGCTGGATCGAAAGCCGTGTGCGGGACGAACAGCGGCGCACGGTTCTCCGCGAGCTCAATGTCGTTCACCGCTCTTACGTCGCGCGACATGGACGTGACGAATTGGTCGACCTGCTGCTGAAGAACGCGGCAAGTCTCATGCGCATGTGGTGCGAATAGCGCAGAGCCACGGCGTCTTTTCCGCGCCCTGAAAAAACCGCCCCGCGCGAGGCGCGGGACGGTCTTCTTGCGCGAACTCTTACCAGTAGACCTGCGCGCGCGCCTCGAAGAGGTCGGGATGCGCGCCATTGTAGTAGAAGCCCTGACGGCCCGGCATCGGGGCGCCGACGATGTTGTAATCGTTGAGCGGCGCCGAGACGTGGAGAACATGCGTCCAGTTGAACTGGAGATGCACGCCCTTGTCCGGATACCAGTTGAAGCCCGTCGTGACGTTCTCCTGACGGCCGCCATAAACGCCGGAGTTGACAATTGCGGCGGTCGTGGCCGGGCTCGGCTGCACATAAGTCGTGTAGGCGAGCATATTCGCGAGGCCCGAACCGGAGTAAGGCCCGCTGTTCAGATTGACCGAGCTGTAGCGACCGGCCAGGCTGAACGCGCCAAAGCCGCCCGCGCTCAAGGGGTTCTTGATTTTCGGCTCGAAGAAATTCGCGCCCGACTTATCGGAGGTGCTGTAGGCTTGGGCGCGCTCTTCGCCCGTCACCCAATACTGGCCGTAGATATAGTAGCCGCCAAAGTGAGAGCTCGACCCGCCCGGAGCGAACACGCCCGAGGCGCGAGCTTGCAGGATTTTGTTGTTGTCGCGCGTATAATCCGTTGCGATATATTCGGCCTGCATGTCGAACGGCCCATAGGCGCCCGCGAGCTCGAAGCCGTAGCTCGTGACATGCTTGGTGCAGTGCCCGGCCACCGCGCTAAATGGGATGCCCCCGAACAAGCCGCCGTTGGCGTAGGAGCCACAGGACATATCCGGCGTGCCCAGAAGGCCCTGGCCGAGCACGGTCGCCTCCGAGCGCAGGCGATTGCCGAGACGCAGAACTCGATCGTCGTTGGCGCCGGTGGCGTCGTTCGGGCTGTGGTAGCGGCCCGACACGCCAAAGTGCAGCAGATTGTGCTCGTCCTTGATCGGCGCATAGGTGAAGCGGCCGGCGACGTCGACATATTGGGCTCCGCCCGTGGAGACCCAGCCAGCGGCTTTCGGGATGCCCCATCTCGACGGCGTGTTCTGGCCCGGCGTGTAGGAGGCGTCTTCCATCGATGTGGAGAAGACGCCAATACGGCCGGTCCAATTGTCGCCGTAACCGCCCACAGAAATGCCGAGGTGACGGTTCGGGGCGATGCCTTCCACCGCCATCGCGCGCTCGATGAACGTGCGGAACTTAGAAGAAGACGTCGACTCGAGGCTGAACGGTTCGAAGTGATTGCCGACCATCACGAAGAGCGGGTCCTTCGCGAAAGGAACCGACAGGGCCGGATGCTGGATGCCGAAATACACATCGCGCATGCCGCCGAGCACTTGATTGTTGCCGGTGACCTGACCGGTGCCGGAGAAGTCGTACTGCAGTTTGTAGAACCAGACTTGGGCGGCCTTGCCTTCGACCTCGAGACGGATCTGGCGAACGCCGACCTGGTTCGAGAAGCCGTTCAACGGCTGGGAGATGCCGCCGCCGTCCACCATGATGCGGCCGCCAACCTTGAAACTGTAAGCCTTGTCTTCGGTCTCGACGAAGAGACCGTTCTTGAAGCTTACGAACACCGGCGGCGGCGCGTGGACGTCGCCTTTGTGCGAAAGGTTGGCGACGTTGGATTTGGCGGCGGCCGCGGCCTTGGCCTCCTTCGCTTCCTTGCGCAGCTTGGCCATCTCCGCCTCCAGAGCTTTCATGCGCTTTTCGATCGACCCCGGGTCGGCGGCCCCGAAGGCTCCCGACGAGGATAGAAGCGCGCCGAGCGCTGCGCCGCAAACTGCATATTTCTTGATCATGTCCGAATTTCTCCAGCCCGCACTCCGATTGTGCCTATTTTTTAGGCTGAGGCATAGTCGATACATCCTGTGACATATCCGTGACATTCTAAGTATTAGCTGCGCTATAGATAGTTATTCACCAATATCGTTGCCATTTTGCAACACAGTTCGGACACATTTCTGAATATTTCTACATGGTGTCAACCAATAATATTACGACATACTTCCAGTGAATCTGAAACACTCCAGTCATCACCTCGAAACATTACTGTATTTGAGAAACATATAATCGCTGATTGGCAATGCAAGAAATCTATTGGACATATGGCAGAAATATCGGCATCCCATTCTCAACCTCGCGCTATGCGCAGCGGATCCCATTCTCAACCTCGCGCTATGCGCAGCGGATGGGTCGCGGCGAAAGGAGCCGACGGCCTGATCCGCCCGCCTTGGGTCGAGCCCGCTGTCCAAAGGCGCGAAGAACGGGTAAAAAGCCTATCGCCGTAGGGGCGTGGTGGTGGACTTGGCTGAACGGGGCTGAAACAATCCTCGTCGATCAGCCTCTCGCAAGAAACCAGAGCTTGCGAGCGCTCCCGATAGCGAGAGATCGGGACCGAAGACGCTGTTGTCGAGATTCAGAGGGGGGCGCCTGGCGCGCAAACAGCCGCTTCAATCGTTCAAAATTTGCGGCGGAAAAGAATCGCGCCGCGCCCAAAATAAAACCCTAGAAAAAAACCACGACAAAAAAGCCGCACCGCCCTTCGCGGCGCGGCTTCGCCGACGCGCCATTCAGGCTCATCGTCAATCGCAATTCTTGAATTGCGATTCCTTGCACTTCTTGACCATCTCTTTGGCCTTGGCGAGATCCGGCTCAGAGAGGAGCTGCGCGGATAACTCCTGCATTTCCTTTTTCTGGTCGGGCGGCATGGACAAAGGTTCGAGGCCGATCGCGGTCCACATGTAACCGCGCAGCAGGTCACGATCCAAACCTTGACCCGCCACATACATGGTTCCGAGATTGACCTGCGATTCGGCGTCTCCCTGCTTCGCCGCGAGGCGCATCCATTTCGCGGCTTCCTTATAATCCTGCCCGACCCCGGAGCCGTCATAATACATGCTGGCGATATTTGCCTGCGCCGCCGCGACGCCCTTGTCCGCTGCGAGCAGGCTCCACTTCATCGCTTCCGCATAGTCCTGCTTCAGTATGTGGCCATCGAGATACATCGTGCCCAGATTGGCCTGAGCCGCCGCGTCACCCTTTTCGGCAGCCTGCCTGATCCACTTGATCGCTTCCTTGTGATCGATCGGGACGCCCTTGCCCATAAGGTAGATCGGGCCGAGCTCGGACATCGCCCGCGCTTCGCCTTTCTCGGCCAGCGGCTTGAGGATTTTTACCGCAGCCGCGTAGTCGCCCTTGCTTGTCGCGGCGGTCACGTCCTCGTAAGCGTCGGCGCGAGCTGAACTAGCCGCGATTGTGGCGGCGAGCAGGATCAGGAATGAGCCAATGCGCTTTCGCATGCGAACCCTTTTTCACGCTATAAAGAGATAGGAACGCCCCCGGAAAAAACCGGGGACGTTCCTCTTGTTTGTCGAGCGTATCGAATTTCGCTCAGTAGTTCCACTGAAGCTGCATGCGCAGCAAGTCGGCATGGAACTGGCGGTAGGGCGCCGCGCCGGTGTTGGTGCGGTTCATATTCGAATAGACCGCCGTCACCTCGACCTCCGGCAGCGGCTGCCACTCGACGCCGACGTCCCATTCGTAGGTGCGGGCCGACGGAGCGTTGGTTTCGGTCTTCCAGCCGCCGTTGAAATACTGCCATTTGAAGAAGGGGAAGAAGGTGCCGAGGCCGAACTCCTTGTCGTCATACTTATAGGTCGCCTCGACATAGCCGCCGTTCAGGCCGGCCGAGCGGATATAGGTCTGCGTCGGATCGAGAGCGGGGCCGCGGCCCCAGTTCCATTCGGCGCGCAGACCGAAGGGCTGGGGATAGATCACGCCGGTGACGGCGACGCGATCGTCCTTGACGCCCTGGCAGCCATTGGCGCAGCTCCAGCCCCAGGCGTTCGCGCCGGGATAATTGCCGAGCACGAGATTCCGGGTGCCGTCGAAATAGCCGGGCGCATTGACGAAAGGCACGCCGGCGCCAGGGAAGCCGACAGGACGGTAGCCCGCCCAGTTGGTGGCCATGCCGAGAGACGGGGTGATCGCGGACGTCGTCGGCATGTAGCGGCCGGTGTAGCCCTGGATCGAGGCTTCGACGATCTGACCGTTCGCGAAGACGTAAGGATAGGTGAAGCGACCGACGATGTGGACGCCGTTGTTCAGCTCGATGCGGTTCGCGCCCTGGCCGTTATAGACGCCCAAAGCGACCATGCCGTAGTCGCCCGTGCCCTTGAGGTTGTTCCTCACAAGGTCGCGGAAGAGATGACGCATATGCTCGGGCGTATAGTAGAAGAAGATGCCGACATCGCGCTCGTCCTTGCAGCAGCTATTGATCGCATCGGCGCGGTCCAGCGCGAGGCGATTCTGCGAGGACTGCATGTTTTCGAAGCCGTAGGGGATCTTCGACTGACCGACGCGGAAACGGAATTCTTTCTTCTCGTCGATCGAGATATCGGCGTAAGCGTCGCGCATCTGGGCGAAATTACCCGCCGAGTTGCCGTAGATGCCGATCTGGGGATTGTACAGGGCGTAGGAGGGATTGGTCCCCGCCGTGAAGCTATTGCTGAACGTGCCCGACGGCGCGGAGGCAAGGTCGAACTGAACGTAGAGATACAGATGGCTGGAGACGTCGCCGCTGACGATCAGGCGCGCGCGACGGAGCAGGAAGTTCCTGCGCGGGCCCACCGAGCGATCATGCGGGCTGTAGACATTGTTCCAATTGTCCGCGTTGATCGTGTCGTTGTAGCGCATCTGCGTGTACCCGCGGATGCTGAGCTTCTCGTACCAGTGCTTCGGCGCCTCCGGCGCATGCGCCACGGCCGGCGCGGCATGTGCGCGCTGCGCTTCCGCCTTGGCGGCGCGTTTCGCGGCCGCCTCTTCGGATTCGAGCTTGTTGAGGCGCGCTTTCAACGCGCGGATTTCCGAAGCCGTGTCGGCCGCGGCCGGAGAGGCCGCCACCCCCGCGAGAAGACCGAACGCCGCGGCGGCAAATGCGGCCCGTCCAACACCAAGTTTCATAAGGAACCCCCTTCGTTAACTTCCGGGGGCGAGTGAAGCCGCCCGTCGATGACAATGGCGTGACAATTTTCATAGAACGCAAACTGTGACAGGAGGCGCGAACGCAACTGTGGCCCCAATGCCACAGTTTTAGCATTTACAAGCCTGATTCGCGTGGCATAACGGCCACACTCAGCCATGATATTAACCATAGCTTGTCCTGGCCTCGCCCAAATCACCGCCTTGCCGCGCGGTCGCGTTGCCGCTATCGGGAAGGCCGACTTTTCCTAACTGCAAGGCCACAGATGACCCCCGCGCAACAGCCTCGTCGTGAGGCGGCGTTCATCTTCATCCTCGTCACCGTCGCGCTGGACATGCTGGCTCTGGGCGTCATCATCCCGGTGCTGCCGAAGCTGATCGTGCAGTTCGAGGGCGGGGATCTGGGCTCGGCGGCGCGAATCGTCGGCCTCTTCGGCTTGGCCTGGGCGGCGATGCAGTTCTTCTTCCAGCCCGTGCTCGGCGCCCTGTCCGATCATTTCGGCCGCCGCCCGGTCGTGCTGGCCTCCAATCTGGGGCTCGGCCTCGACTATATCTTCATGGCGCTCGCGCCCTCGCTGCCGTTTCTCCTCATTGGGCGGCTGATCTCCGGAGCCACGGCGGCGAGCGTCTCGACCGCCAACGCCTATATCGCGGACATCACCCCGCCGGAGAAACGCGCGGGCCGATTCGGCCTCATCGGGGCCGCCTTCGGCCTGGGCTTCGTCCTCGGCCCGGCGATCGGCGGCGCGCTCGGCGCGTATGATCTGCGCTTTCCGTTCTGGGCCGCGGCGGCGTTCAGCCTCGCCAATGCGCTTTACGGCTATTTCATCCTCCCTGAATCTCTGCCGCCCGAAAAGCGCACGACCGGCATTGTCTGGCGCAGCGCCAATGTGGCCGGCTCGCTCGATTTCCTGCGGCGCGACCGCGCGCTGACGCTGCTATCCGGCGCGCTCTTCCTGTCCTATCTCGCGCATGAATCGCTGCCGGCGCTTTTCGTGCTCTATACGCAGCAGCGCTATCATTGGGACGTAGCCGACACGGGTTGGGCGCTTGCAATTGTCGGCGTGTCGCAAACCATCGTCTCCGGCGGGCTGGTGCGGCCCGCGGTAGCGCGGCTCGGCGAAAAAGTGACGCTGACCATTGCGCTCGTCTCCGGCGCCCTCGGCTTTCTCGCCTTCGCCTTCGCGCCGACGGGCCTGGGCTTCATGGCGGGGGCGCCGTTGGTGGCGCTCTGGGGCATGGCCAATCCGTCTTTCCAAGGCCTGGCGACGCGGCTTGCCGGCTCTTCGGAGCAAGGCCGGCTGCAAGGCGCGCTCGGCAGTCTGCGCGGGGTCTCGGGCATGACCGGCCCGCTGATCTTCTCGCAGATTTTCGCCTTCTCGCTGTCGATCGATTTTTTCTCCGGCGCGAGCTATTTCGCCGCCGCGGCGCTCCTCGTCTCCAGTCTTACGCTGGGATTGAAAGCCATCAATTACAAATTGCTTTAATTTAACAAGTATTTATTCATAAAATTCCGCAAACGGCGCAATCGCGCGTCCGGGGCGGGCTGCGCCAATTATCCGAATTTTGATGCGAGGCCAGGATATTCTCTGAAGGGTTTGTCAACGACTAAGGAGTAATACCGCATCACTACATAACTAAACGAGAGACGCATGATGCGGACTCGGGGCTTCTCCCATTACTCGGGCAGGATTCGACTGCTCGTCCACGCCATGCAGCGCGAGGACGACGGCGTTGTGGCAGTTCTTTTCGCCATGGCGCTCTTGCCGATCATGTTGTTCGTTGGCGCCGGCGTCGACTTCATGCGAGTCGATCGCGCGAAATCGGAGCTTCAACAGGCGCTCGATACGGCGACACTGGCGGCGACGGCAAATCAATCGACCGCCGCCACGATACATCTCACGAACCAACCCGACGCCTCGCTGCTGAAAAGCGCGACCGTCTCCTGGACGAAGAACGCCGACGGCTCGATCACCGGCACGGCCGACGCGAAAGTGCCGACGACCTTTCTGCAGCTCGCCTATATCGACTCGATTCCGATCCGGGCCACTGCGACGGCGACAAATCAGACCGCGCGCACGCCGTCGACTCTTATCTTCACGCTGACCGGCGCCTATGGCTGGTACTGGAAAGAAGTCGACCTCTATGTTCATACGGTCGGCGCATCCAGCGACACGCTTCTTGCGTCATACGTCTATCAGCCGGTCGACCTGGGCGGCCAGAGCGGCCGCGGGACCGGAACGACGACAGCGCAATTCCTGTCGGGCGGCGATATGGTCTCCGGGCCTGTGAATACGTCCATTTCGCTCGGCTCGAATTACGACAACGCCTATCTGACCATGACGGTTTACACGGACGGTTGCGGCCCGGGAATGGCGCCGACCACCTCCCAATCGTCGTCGACCAGGAATTACACCTGCGTTACGTCCGGAACGAGAGCTTCCCGCAAGACCTATACGAAGACGGCGTCGCCTGTCGTATACAGCACCTCGGACGCCGCCCAATCGCGCAATCTCTTCGTCAACGGCGTCAATATGTATTCGACCACGACCGCGCCCTCTATCATGCAGCTTTTGCCCTGCGCCAAAGGCGAGACGACGGCGACCAACACCCACGCCTGGGAGGATACGCCCTATGCCGGCTCGTTGACCGGCGGGAGTTGGTCGAACCAGGACGTTTTCTTCAGCATCCAAACGACCTGCGCCTCGAACAATAATTACAGCGGCGCCCCCAGATTGACCCAATGAGCAGGCGTGGCCGCATGGTCGGTCCGCGAATAGCTTTAGGCAAAGCCCGGCGCGCGCAGCCGAACCGCGCTGACGCCGCCGCCCCGCCGCTCGACGCAGATTTTCGTCGCGATTCGCGCCTGCATCGATTCGACGTGGCTGATGACGCCGACCTTGCGCCCCTGCCCTTGCAGATTTTCGAGCGCATCGATGGCGACGTCGAGCGTCGCCGAATCCAGCGCGCCGAAGCCTTCGTCGATGAATAGCGTATCGACGAAGGAATCCCGGCCCTCCAAACCCGCGAGCGCGAGCGCCAGGGCGAGCGACGCAAGGAAGCGTTCGCCGCCCGACAGCGAGCGCGTCGAGCGCCGCTCGTCGCCAAGATCGTGATCGACGATCTGAAGCCCGAGCGATCCGATCTCGCCGGCGCGCTCCAGCCGATAGCGCGGCGAGAGCAACGACAGGCGACGATTGGCGAGCGCGACGAGCTGTTCGAGCGTCACGCTCTGCGCGAAGCGGCGGAATTTGTCGCCTTCCTTCGAGCCGATCGCAGCATTGATCTCTTCCCAAATCCTGCGATTGGCCTGCGCCGCCGCGATCTCTTCCGACAGGCTGCGCGCGCGGCTGCGGGCCTCATCGTCGCGCGCAAGCCGCTCCTGCAAGGCGCCTAACCGCGCAGAAAGGGCGTCGAGCGCCTGCGCCAATTCCGCCTGGCGCGCGGCGAGAGTGTCGCGGGCCATGTCGATCGGCGCAACGGCCTCGGCTTCGGCAAGATCGCGGCGCCGTTGCGCGAGAGTCGCCTCCACTGCGTGGAGCGCCGATTGCGCGTTTTCGACGACGAGCCGCATCGCCGCCGTCTCCTCGCGCGAGAATGCAAGAAGCCGTGTGGCGTCCTCTTCGGCAAGCCCCGCCGCTGCGAGCGCTTCGCTAAAAGCCGCGCGCGCCGCCGCCAAAGCGGCTTGCGCCGCCGCGATGTCGCGCGCGGCGCCGGCGTTGCGTTCATCGCTTGCGGCTTTCGCCTTATCGGCCGCCGACAGCGCCTCGCGCATCGCCTCATGCGTCCCGCGCGCAGTCTTGTGCTGTTCCTCGAAACGCGCGCGGTGGGCTGCGGTCGCTTCGCCGCCGAGCAGCACGCTGCGCGCCTGCTGCGATTTGGCGAGGTCTGCGGCGCGCGCCAGATGCTCTGCCGCCGCAGCTTTCGCCTGATCGGCGAGCGAACGCGTCTCCGCCTCGAAGGCTGCGATTTGCGGCCTCAGCTCGATAAGCCGCGCGGCGGCGCTATCATGCGCCTCCTTGGCCTTCCGATAATGCGCGCCGGCCTCTTCGAGCCTTTTACGCGCGCCGGCGGCGTCGCGGTCGAGATCGGCGGTAGAGAGATTGCAAAGCGTAAGAAAGGGCGCAAGCGACCCGTCGTGCAACCGGATGCCCTCCATGGCGCGCGCAAGTTCTTCTTTGTGCCCTGCCTGCGCCTCGCCCGCCCGCCGCGCGAGCGCCTCAGCTTCGTCGCGCGTCTCCTTGCGCCCCTCGATCGCGTGGCGCTTGTCGTCCGACGCCTTGCGCAGGCGCTCGATCTCCAAAGAGAGCTTCTGCGCCGTGTCGTGTATTTTCGTCAGCGCCGCGCGCTGCGCGCGGAGTTCTTCGAGCAAAGCGGCAATTTTTGCTCCGGCCCCCGCTATCTCCTGCGGGGCGCAGCAATCGAGATTTTGCGCAAACAGCGCCGCATAGTCGCGCGTGGCGGCTTCGAGCGCCGCTGTCGCTGCACTGAGACGCCGCGCCGCCTCTTCATGCATGGCGCGCGTCGCCGCCTCTTGAGCAGACGTTTCCGAAATGGCCTTGTTGGTTCGCGCCAGCGCCTGACGCGCCGCCTCGCGCTTGGCGCGCAGAGCATCGACGAGCGCCCGCGCGGCGTTCTCGGCATGTGCGAAAGGGTGGTCCTTCGCCCCGCAGACCGGGCAAGGCGCGCCATCGTCCAAGGCGGCGCGCAGCCTCAGCGCATGTGGATCGGCGGCGGCGTCGGCCAATTCGCCAAGCCGCTCGGCCTCAGCGGTTTGAGCGACCTCGGCATTGCGCGCCGCTTGCAAATTCTCCAACTGCTCGACAAGCGCGCCATGCGCCGAGCCGAGCCGGGCGATGTCCGCCGCCGCACTTTCAGCAATCGCCTCGGCGTCGGCGTAATCGCGCGCGCAACGCGCCATGGACAGCAAAGCCTCTTGCGCGGCGGACAACGCCTCCGCCCGTTTTTGCGCAGTCGGGGCATCGAGGGCCTGAAGCGCCGTTTCTCTTTCGCGCGTCTGCTCCAGCACGGCGTCAAGCTGCGTGCGATCTGCTTTGTCGGCGGCGTCATAGGCCGCGCGCATCTCGCCGGCGCGGCCCAACTCTTTTGCTGCGTCTTGCAACGCGCGCTCTGTTTCGCTTTTTTCTTTTGACAGAAGCGTGCGCTTGCAGAGCCAGTCGTCGATCTCTTCCCACCGCTCGCTCAAGGACCGCGCTGCCTCGAGCGTTTCCAGCCGGCCCTGCGCCGTCGCGCTTTCAGCCGCCGCCGCTTCTTCTTCCGACCGAGCGCGGGCGAGCGCCTCCTGCTTACCGGCAAGGCGCAGTGCCGCGGCAGCTTCCACTTCGCGCGCCTTGGCGGCTTCACGCTGCTGAGCCTCGATGCGCGCGTCGAGCGCACTCGCCTCCCGCCATAGCGGCTCGAATGTCTCGATCTCGCGCTGCGCGGCGCCTAACGCCGCCATCGCGGAGCGTTCTTGCGTCCTCGCCGCCTCCAAGGCGGCCTGCGCCGCCTCGGCGTGTTGTTGCGCGAGCAACGCAGAAGCCTGTTTTTCAGCCAATAACTCTTCGGCTTTGCGAAGCTCCTCGCGCGGCGCGCGCAAGGGCTCGGCGTTAGCGAGGTCCGTGAGCATTTGTCGTTGATGCGAGAGCGCCGCCAGCGCCTCGCTCGCAGCGGCGCGCGTGGTTTCCGCCTCAGTGAGCTTCTGCTGCGCTTGCGCGCGCGCGTCGATCCGGCGCAAGGCGTCGAGCGTCTCATTCTGCTCGGCGGCGAGCGTCGAGCGCCGCGCGCCGATCTCTTCGCTCTCAGTCATGATCGCCGCGCGCTCCTCCTCCGGCATGGCGCCGATGAGCGCGCGCTGCTGCTCCAACGCCTTCACGGCGCGCGCGGCCTCGTCCCAGCGCTCATAGGCGCGTCTCGACAGATGGCCGTAGACTTCCGCGCCCGTGATTTTTTCCAGAAGATCGGCGCGCTCTTTGGCGTCGGCGCGCAGAAAGGCGTCGAAATCGCCTTGCGCCAAAAGCGCCGTGCGACGGAACTGATCGAAGGTGAGGTCAGTCAACTCAACGATGCGACGGTTGACCGGCTCGACGCCGGAGTCGAGCGTCTCGATCTTTTCGCCACTCTCGTCGATGCGCCAAAGACTGCGGCCGCGATTTTGCAGCCTCCCAGCGACCTTGCCGCGCGCGCGCATGAGATCGCAGCGGGCGCGGTAGCGTTTACCGTCGCGCGCGACGAAATCGGCCTCTGCGAAACCGCGCCCCGCCCCGCGCCGTAACAGTGTGCGTGGATCATTTTCCTTGATGGTCGCCCCAGAGGGGTCCGGCATTTCGTCTCGTGCACCGGGCGCTACGACGCGAGGAAACTCGTCGTAAAGCGCCAGACACAGCGCGTCGAGGATGGTCGACTTGCCCGCGCCCGTTTCGCCAATGATCGCGAAAAGTCCCGCCGAGCGCAAAGGCTCGCTCTCGAACTCGATGGCGAAGGGTTCGGCGAGGCTCGCAAGATTTTCGCCCCGGATCGCAAGAATGCGCATTACGCTTCCTCCGCGAGCCGGTCGAAGCAGCGCAAATGTTCGTCCGTCGGCGCGACGTGATGCGTCGCTTCGAAAGCCTCGCGAAAGAGATCGCGCGGCTGGCGTTCGGCAAGCCGCATTGGCGCCGGCTGAGGCGCTTCGCTCATTTGCGGCCGCTCGACGGCGAGCGAGACGAGGCGGACCGGAAACTTCTCGCAGATGGCGTCGATCTCGGCCTTCAATCCCACGGCGGGGCCGTCGATCTTCACGTTGAGATGCACGAAAGGCCGCGCTTCGTCGGGCGTTTCTGGGGCGAACGCGAGAGCGGAAAGCGCGCTCTCAATCTCCAAGACCGCCAGCGCGCCCTGCCGCGGCAGGCGCAGATGCGGGACGCTGCGGGTGAAGGGCACATGCTCGGCGGTCGCAGCGCCGGCCACGTCGATCTCCACGATTGTGGCGCCATGCGCATAGTCGATTTCCGATTTCGACATCGGGATGAGCGCGCCGGAATAGCGGATCGTCTCGCGGCCGACCTTCTGCGGCTTATGGAGATGGCCAAGCGCCACATAAGCGGCGTCGGCAGGAAAGATGTCGGGCGGCGCCGCATGCTCGCCGCCCACCAGAATGCGCCGCTCGCCCTCGGATTCGAGCCCGCCGGCGATATGGAGATGGCCCGTGAGGATCAGCGGCGCACCGCCGATTTTTGCCCGAGCGGCGTCGACGGCCTCCCGATAAAGCGCCCGCACGCCCCAGACGGTAGCAGAGCCCGCCACATCCACCCCCGCGATCGGCAGGTCGGCGGCGCGCGGATAGGGCAGCGCCAGAAGATGGGCGCCGACCGCGCCGGATGAGTCCCGGATCGGCAGAAGATGCGTAGAAAGGTCGAGCGCGCCCTCTCGCCGCGCGATGACGCCCACCGAATGCACCCCCGCGATCTCGAACAAGGCGCGGGGCGCCTCCAGCCTGCCGGCGGGGTCGTGATTGCCGGCAAGAAGCGCAATGGCCGCGCGCGGACAGGCGGCGCGCAGGTCGCGCAGCGTATCGTACAGCAGGCGCTGCGCCTCGGCGGAGGGGTTGAGACTGTCGAAAACATCGCCCGCGACGATCACCGCATCGACGGCGCGGGCGCGCGCCGTCGCGACGAGCTGCGCCAGCGCGGCGCGATGCTCGGGCTCTCGCGACCAGCCTTGCAGCGCGGCGCCCAAATGCCAGTCGGCGGTATGCAGAAGTCGAATCACAGCGGCGACAGTAAGCAGCAAGCGGCGGACCCGAGGCAAGCGATACGCAACTTGCCTGCCCGGGCCCGCCGCCCGGCCCCCCAACTCGTCAAACCGCGTTGCGATACGCCTTGCGCGAAAAGACGGTGAGGAACACGATCCAGAGATCGAGCGGCAGCGACCAATTGTCGATGTAATAAAGGTCGTGCTCGATTCTCTGTCGGATCTTCTCCGGCGAATCGATTTCGCCGCGCAAGCCGTTGACCTGCGCCCAGCCGGTCATGCCCGGTTTGACGTTGTGACGGCGCGCATAGAGCGCGATCCGCCGCTCGAAGAGCTGATCATGCGCTAGCGCGTGCGGGCGCGGCCCGACGAGCGACATCTCGCCGCGCAGCACATTGAAGAGCTGCGGCAGCTCGTCGATGTTGTATCGGCGCAAAATGCGCCCCACGCGGGTCACGCGCGGATCATTCGCCGTCGCCTGTTTGACGTGGCGCCCATCGTCCATGGTGGTCATCGTGCGCAGTTTCACGATGCGGAACGTCTGGCGATTGAAGCCGTAACGGCGCTGATAGAAGAGCGCCGGCCCGCGGCTGTCGAGCCGGATCGCCAGCGCGCAGAGCAACAGCGCCGGCGATAGCGCCACGAGCGCAAGCGCCGAGACCACAATGTCGAAGGCGCGCTTCGCCGCCACCTCGAAGAGATTGAGCGGATCGCCCGAGAGGCTCAGGCTCGAGATCGCGCCGACCTTGTCGATATGGGCGTTGGCGAAGCGGTCGAGCACGCGCTCCGGCCCGAGATGGATGCGGGCGGGCACGCGCAGGAAGGCTGTCACGCATTTGTCGATCACATCGGTGCGCGACCAGGGCGAGAGGATGAAGACGTCGTCGGGCCGCAGCATACGCGCCGAGGCCGCCGCAAGCGTGAGGTCGTCGTCGAGCGTATGCTCGGTCTCGCGCAGCACCACGGCGGCGGCTACGCTCATGCCGCAGGTCCAGGGCTTGTAGCGATAGGTGAAGGCCTCGATGTCTTTCTCGAAACCGACGAGAAAGAGGCGCCGCGCCGATACGCCGCCCGAGGCCGCGCTGGAGCGGACGAAACGGGTGAGCGTCGCCCGCTCGGCGAAAAGCGCCACAAACCCCAGGGTCGAGGTCAGCACAAAAGCGGCCCGCGACGTCTCTCCAGTGACGTTGGACAGAAATCCGATCGCGAGCGCGAGGAGGCTGACGACGCTCCACAGGCTGAAACAGCGCCAGGCGTGGCCGCGAAGCTGGAGGTAGTTGGCGAAAGAATATTCCTCTCGGACGACGCTCCCGAGAAGGAAAATCATCGTCGCAACGAGGCCCAGTTCGAGATTGCCGATCGTGAGCGCCCCATAGGCGAATTGGACCACGACCGAGGTCAGGACGAGCGCCAGAAAATCCAAAGATGCAGCGAGGAGCGAGAACGACGCCCGGACGAAGGCCGTGCTTTGGCGGGGCGCCCAATAAGCTGCGCCGCGATTCGTCCCCGCGAGAAGCCGCGGCCTCGCCTTTGGGGACCGCGTTTCAAACTGAGACGGCCTTTTGGAAAAATCAGCCTGCTGAGACAATTGATCGGCCCTGGATCGGCTCGCCTGCCCCAAAACGGAACAAGAGCGATGCTATTGCCGAATCGGAGCAAGTAATGAGCCCTGTCTGGCGCCGTCCTCTGCTCGCCAGCCAATCGGGAATTTCAAAACACCGCCTCACGCTGGAATTAACTATTCAAAATACCTATCGTTTTGCTAGATTTCTACTTCATGAACCTGCCGGACAAGCCGCGCAAATCGGCTGCACAAGGCGCCTTCACAAGCCCGTCATCCTCCCTGTAACATATAGAGAGTCGCAAAAGGCCGGTGTGGACCTTGGCGCGGTCCTTCGGGCCCTTCTCGAAACCGAGAGGCTGGCAAGGTGACCGCTCACTTCAGACACCAATATGTCTCGCCGCAAGCTTGTCCCGCGCTGGTGCTCAACGCGGACTATCGCCCGCTGAGCTACTATCCGCTTTCGCTATGGGGCTGGCAGGACGCCATCAAGGCCGTCGTCCTCGATCGGGTCAATATCGTCTCGGAATATGACAAGACGGTCAAAAGCCCGAGCTTCGAGATGCGCCTGCCCTCTGTGGTCTCGCTCAAGGAATATGTGCGGCCGGCCCGTCAGCCGGCCTTCACGCGGTTCAACGTCTTCCTGCGCGACCGCTTCACCTGCCAATATTGCGGGGCGCATGACGAATTGACATTCGACCATGTGATCCCGCGCTCCAAGGGCGGCGCGACCACTTGGGAGAATGTCGTCGCAGCCTGCTCGCCCTGCAATCTGCGCAAGGGCGACCGGCTGCCGCTCGACGCGCATATGACGCCGGCGCAGACGCCCTATCAGCCGTCGGTCGTCGACCTGCATCGCAACGGCCGCCGCTTTCCGCCTAACTATCTCCATGACAGTTGGATGGATTATCTCTACTGGGATTCGGTGCTCGAGCCGTAAGGCTATTTCCGTTTGAACAGCTCGCGTTGGGGAATGTCATTCCCCTCGGGCTGAAAGCCCGACCGGGAATCCAGAGCCAAAATATCGCTGGTTTGGCTCTGGATTCCCGATCGCTCGCTCAAGCGAGCGTCGGGAATGACACCGGCCCAATCAAGCGGATCTCGTATAAGGCCGGCGCCAGAGAGTTGCTATGCGCTTGATCGTCATTGTTTTCGGCTTCGTCATCGCTGTTGGCGTCGGCGCGGTCTTTCTCTTCGTTTCGGCTTTCTTCGATCCCGTGACGCGGGAAGCAGGCCTCTCCTCCGTCCTCGCGGGGATTTTCGCGATCCTGGACGAAGCGATCGAGCCGGAGGACGCCGTCGCCACGCTCGGCTTTGTGATATGGGCCGCCATCGTCGCGGTCTGCGCCGCGCCGCTCGCCGTGGCGGCTCTTGTCGGCGAAGCGGCCGGCGCGCGCTCCATCGTCTGGTATTCGGGCGTCAGCGGCGTCCTCGCGGGCGCCTCGCCCTGGATTGCGCGCGCGTCGAAAGGGCTGGAGCGCGCCCATAAGGTCAGCGAGGCGGAGGCGCGGCTCGCGCTTTTGTTTTTCCTCACCGGCGCGCTGACCGGCGCGATCTATTGGCCGATCGCCGCGCCCGCCCGCAAGGCGGCGGCGCCGCAGACTGCGAGCGACGGGCGCGGAATTTAGAGCGAGCTCCTCACTTGACCGATTCAGGTCGGGCGGAAAGCGCGCGAAGTGCGATCGCGTTGCTTCTTTTCTTCCGTGTAGCGCCAATAGAGAAAAGCTGCGCCAAAGATAAACACTGCCGACAGCATCGCCGTCGCATAGAACTGCAGCGGGCCGCCCACGTTGATGGCGAAACGCGTCGTGCGCTTCGTTCCGGAGTTTTCCGTCACGGTGATCAAGGCGGCGTAAGCGCCGCTCTCGTCGAACACATGCTCCATCGGCACGGCGCCGCCTGGATAGAGACGCGGCGGAAGATAAGCCACGGTGAAAGGCGTCGGATCTTCCTCCAGGGAAATCGGTCCGTTTTTCTCGCGCACGATGCGCACCTCGATCGGCAATTGGCGCAGCCGCTCGGCGATGAGGTCGATTGTGAGAATGATTCGGCCCGTCGATGGGAAATCGCCGCAGAAGCGATCACGCGAACGATCGGGCATATAGGAGACGACGCCGATAAGGTCAGGGCCTATCGAGATTTCGCATTGGTCGCGAATGGTCGAGGCCTTGTCCATGCTGATCGCGTTTGCGCAAACCGGCGCGAAAAATGCGACGACGAAGGCGACGCCAAAGAGACGCGCCAATGAGATGAGCGATGACATATCTTCCTCTTCCGATCAGGCTCGGCCGGCCGCGTCGCGATCGCCGACAAGCATGCTGGAATCCCTTGTTTTTCTCGCATTTGCAAGGGGTCAGGATTGACGCCCCCGGCAGGAAGTGCTCTTAACCGACCATGGCTGATTACTATTCGTTGATCTCCCGCGCCATTGCCGCCCTACCCCAGCAGACGCCCGACGCGCGACAGGCTGTCTATGATCGGGCGCGCAAGGCGTTGTTCAATCAATTGAGAAGCATTCAGCCGCCGGTTGCGGAAGCGGACATTTCCGCCGAAGGCCGCGCGCTCGAAGAAGCTGTTGCGCGCCTCGAACAGGAAATCGCCGCGAAGAACGCGCCGCCAGCGCCGGCGAAGCCATCCGCTACGAAACCAGCGCCGACCACCGCCGCCCCCGCGAAGCCGGAACCGCCGAAGCCGCAGCCCGCGCCGACGCGCCAGCGCGCCGCCGAACCGTCGAAGCCCGCAGCGCCGCCGGAGCCGCCGCCGGCCGAGCGCAGCGCCGAAGAGGCTTGGTCCGACGCGCTCCCCGCCGCCGAGTCGGAAGCCCCGCCGCGCGAAGCGCAGCGTCCCGCCGCGCCGCTGCCTCTGCCGCCGCGCGCGCAACGTCCAACGCAGCGCATATGGGCCCTCGCAGGCGTGCTGGTGGCGCTGATCGCCGTCGTCGGCGGCCTCGCATGGTATCTGCGTGAACGGCCGGAAGATCTCGCAAAGCTGCAGCCGGCCGAGACATCGCCTTCCGACGCGGCGGAGGCCGGTAAATTCGGCGGCCGCGTCGATGGCGGCGCATCCGCCCCGGCGCCGTCATCTGGAAAGCGCACGGTCGTTGTGCCGGTGGCGCAGAAGGCGGAATTGTGGGTCGCGACCTTGCAGGCGCCCGATAAGGTCGACCGGATTTATAACGCCACGGTGGTCTGGCGTTTGGAGAATGTCGGCGGCGGTCCCGGAGAGCCGGTGAGTTCGGCGATCCGCGGCGATGTGGATATTCCCGACGGCAAGATGAAGCTGACGCTGCTGATTCAAAAGAACAACGACTCGGCGCTTTCGGCCTCCCACACGATCAACGTGTCTTTCAAGCCGGCGCCGGGGAGCCCGCTCGGTGGCGTGAAGGCGATCGGCCCGATTCAGATGCGTCGCGCCGATGCGCAGGCCGGCGAAAAGGTCTTCGGCATTCCGGTGCCCATTACCGAGAACAACTTCCTCATCGGCCTGATGCGCGGCGACCATGAAGCGCGCAACATCCAGCTCCTGCGTTCCTTCGCGGTGATCGACCTGCCGTTGCAATTCACCGACGGGCGGCCGGCGACGATCAATATGGAAAAGGGCCCCTCCGGAGACCGCATCTTCGCCGATGCGATCGATTCCTGGACGAAGTAGGCGTCTTAGACGAGATCTCGCCCCGTTCGGTTGCCTGTCATTCCCGACGCTCGCAAAGCGAGCGATCGGAATTACCGTCGTCATTGCGAGGAGGCGGAGCCGAGGAAGCAATCCAATGCCGCATCGCTGCCCTGGATTGCTTCGCTTCGCTCGCAATGACGGGCTCTGAGCAAAACCAGCGCTCTTATGGCTCCAGGTTCCCAGTCGAGCTTTCAGCCCGCCTCGAACAGCAAAAAACCGCAGTTCAAGCGGGTTTGCATCAGACGAAGACCAGCCGATAAACGAAGGAATTCGCGCCCTTCCGGCTTACCCAGTCGCATTCCGGCGGCGTCGCGCCCTGGCGATTTATCGCGATGTCCCACGGCCGCCCCATCAACGCCTGCTCTTCTGCGTCCCAAACGATCCAGCCAAAATCCGGGTCGCGTAGAATCCAGATGTCCTTGTCGGCGCGCTTGAAGCGCGGCAGCCCGTCCGCGGCCGCTGGCGCCGGGAGAAAGCGATAGACGGCGCCGTCGGAAAGACGGCGCATTTCGATCGCGCGCTCGGCCATGGTTCTCCTCTATTCTTGAGCAGCTACCTCCACTTGCGCCGGACGGCGGTCGGGCTCCGGCGCCGCCTCGCCGTCCGACGGCGGCAATCGCCCGGCCTGAAGGAAGATCTTGTTGTAGATAGAAAGGTTCAAATACGCCACTGCCGCGCCGAAAAGTCCGGGCGCGTAAAACAGGGCGGTGAGCAAGGGGTTGTCGGCGCGCCGGTATTTCCGAATGAAATCGAACAGTTTCAGCAATTTTGGCGCATTGTCCAAAGCCTTGACGATGGCGTAGCCCGCGGCGCCGATAAGCGCCGCTGGCAATATGTAGTACAATATATTTTCGACGAATAGTTTGTAGAGCTCGGCAACGAGATCGACGCGCGCCCACAAGAAGAAAAGGACGGGCGCAAGCAGAAGGAGCGTGACGCCCCAGGTCCGCGCGGGATCGGCGTAGAAGGGTTTGAAGAACAAGTATTTCCCTATCAGCAGATGCGAAAGCAGCTTTTGCTTGTCGGTCTTGACCATCCCCCGGATGGCCAGGAAACGCCACGGTTGCCGAGGCGAGCCGCCGGGCGACGGCGCGCCGAGCCCCGCGTTACCTTGGTTATGCTGGAGAAAATAGTCGGCGAGACAGTAGCCGTCGTACATCAGCGTATAGGCTTCGATGTCCGAAAAGGCGTCGAGATCGGTTCTGATATTGGAAAGGGCGTAGATATGCCCATCGTTGAGACCGTTGCACTGGTCGACCGGCCCGGGCAGCGACGGATAGGCCGAATTTCCGGGGAAGTCGTCGCGCAGGTGGAAAAAGACGAAGCTCCCATCGCCGGGGCAATTGCGGAGATTGTCGTAGCACTCGGCGCGCACGCGCGTCGCCAATATGTCATTCGAGCGCGTGGCGACCGGCAACAGTTGAATGTCCGGCGTACGGTTCCCGTCCAACTGCCCGGAGGCGTCGCTGCAAATGATCAGGTCGCATTTTTCAGAAAGCAGCGCCTCGACGCCCTGATTATCGTAAACGCCGCCGTCGACCAGCTCGACCACAATCTCTTCGCCATTCGCTCCCTTCGGATAAAGATCGTGGATTGCGAGCGGCGTAAAGATTGCCGGCACGCAGGCCGAAGCGGCGACGGCTTCGGAAAGACCGATCTGCGCCAGCTTCTTTTGCTGCTCCGGCGTCAAACTGGGGTCCGAATAACTGATCCTTGGCAAGGGCTTGATCGTGCCGATCGGATTTGCCGAGGGGACCTCGCCCAGATCCGTCGCGGTGAAAACCCATCGGCCGCCGGTGTTCAGCGACGTCGCGTTGAGGTTGAGGATGGGAATCTTGAAATCCGATGTCGAATTATACTCCCGCACATTGAAGCCGGGCTGCATCCAGGCTGGCGTGATCAGCAAATCCGACAGTGGAATTTTCTCGCCAGGGTTCTTCGCGAATCTGCTGTAAAAGCACTGTTCATATACTTCTGCGATGCGGTCGCTTCTCGAATAATCATCCGAGAAAATCATCCTGGCGTTGGCGACGGGGTCGAGCAGCGCCTTTATTCTGACATTGGTCTGAACCGCCGCCAAAAATTCGCTTTCGATCTCGCCGACGAGGTCCACATAGTCCTGCGACGACGGCAAAATGGGTTCGCCATTCGGGTCGAGCGGCCTTTCCTCCAGCAGCTTCTTGAGCTTGAGATAATAGAATGCGCCGATGATCGAGCCGCCCGAAACGGTGGAGAGCACATCGACCCGCCGCAGCAGGTCGAGTTCGGCCAATCGCGCCAGCACGCCGATATGGAAGAGCGAGGCGCGGAAACCGCCGCCGGACAAGGCGAGTCCCAGCTTCTGGCCGGGCGCAAGGCTCCATACGGTTGGGATATAGGCGCCGACACTCGGGACAATGGCTAGAATCCGCGCAGTCGTCATAAAAACCTCCATCACTGAAATATGAGACGGAAGATTAACGCTCGCGCGCGCGTTTTGACAACGGGTCTGCCTTTCTTATCGCGCCGAAAGCGAAGGCGCGGGCGTTATACCATTGCCGTTTGAATAGCTCGCATTGGCGCTTGTTCCCGATGGGCCGAAGGCCCTATCGGGACTCCAGAGCCAAAATAGCCAGCTTTGCTCTGGATTCCCGATCGCTCGCTCCGCGAGCGTCGGGAATGGCGTTCTGGCTTCCTGCTTCACATCACCAGCGTCAGCTTGTGCGCGGCGCGCGTGACGCCCGTATAGAGCCAGCGGGCGCGATGTTCGCGGAAGGCGAAAGACTCGTCGAAGAGGGTCACATTGTCCCATTGCGAGCCCTGCGATTTGTGTACCGTCAGCGCATAGCCGAAATCGAACTCGTCCGAATCCTTGCGCATCGCGTAAGGAATTTCGCCCTCGCCGCCATCGAAGAACTGCGGGATGACGGCGACGCGCTGGAATTTGCCCATCTCGCCCTCCTCCGGCATGACGAGCATCCGTATCTTGCCGCGCCTTAGCGCGCCCGCGCTTTTCACCGTGAACAGCGCGCCGTTGAGCAGGCCCTTCTTGCGGTTATTGCGCAGACAAACGAGTTTTTCGCCTGATTGCGGAAACTGCCCGGTGAAGCCGCGCAATTCGCGCAGTCGCCCGTTATAGGCGCGCCGCGTCTTGTTCATGCCCACCAGCACCTGATCGGCGCCGGTGACGAGCGCGGGATCGAGCCCTTCGCGCGAGACGACGCGCGTCTCGCCATAGACGCCGCGCGTCAGCGTGCCGCCTTCGCGGATCGTCATCGACAGGCGGATGATGGGATTGTCGGAGGCTTGGCGATGCACCTCCGTCAGCATCACATCCGGCTCGGCCTCCGTGAAAAAGCCCCCGCCCTTCACCGGCGGCAATTGCGCCGGATCGCCGAGAACCAGCACCTTCTTGCCAAAGGACAGCAAATCGCGCCCGAGCTCCTCGTCGACCATCGAGCATTCGTCGATGACGATGAGCTTCGCGCGCGCCGCGTCGCTCTCGTCATTCAAAACGAAGGACGGCTCCTCGGTTTCAGAATCGGTCGCGCGATAGATGAGGCTGTGAATCGTGCGGGCGTCCTTGCAGCCCTTGGAGCGCATGACCAGCGCGGCCTTGCCGGTGAAGGCGGCGAAGGCGACGTCGCCGTCGACATGTTCGGCAAGATGAAGCGCGAGCGTCGATTTGCCCGTGCCGGCATAGCCGAACAGGCGAAACACCTGCGGGCCGCGCGGCGTCGCAAGCCATTTCGCGACGCTGTTCAGCGCATTCTCCTGTTCGGGCGTCCAGACGGGCATGGGTTCATTTGGCTAGAATCGGGAAGGCGCACGATGCCGGAGACGGCTCCCACTCACAAGCCGCTCCGCGCACGCATCAGGGCTCCGAATTCGGGTTAACGAGCAAACGTGTTCCCGCGTCATGGCCGCGCTTGTCGCGGCCATCCACGCCGCGCCGACGCAGAAAAGCTGAGAGCATAAGCTGAACAACGCCGCTTCTCCTCCCCGCGTGTCGCAATGTCTTGGCGTGGATGCCCGCGACAAGCGCGGGCATGACGCTGGTGCGTAACCTGGAGCTTGGCGTGCGCATCACGCAGCAAGGCCGCCGAGGAGCAGCACGGCTCCGAGAAGCGCCGAAATAAGCGCGTAAACGGGCAGCTTCTCCTTGAACTGCATCCAGTCGACCGATCTGCGCAAAAAGCCTGTCGGCAGGAACATGGTCGCAAGCCCGCTGAAGAGGCCGATCCAGCCAAGCGCCGAGACCAGCGCCTCCAGCCATCCATCCCAGCGGTTATGCGCCGAGATGACAGCCAGGCCGAAGACCAGCCGGAGCACGCCAATCATCGATTCGAAGACGGGATCGTGGGAGATGCGCTCGATCAAGCCCACCGCGGCTTCGCGGCGGAAGTAGAGCCATGCCGCCGCAAACAGCGCATAGGCGCCGATGAATTTGGCGAAAAAGGCCGTCAGCGGCGTCATGCGCCTCTCCAGACAGCCCCCTGCCCGGCTTTACTTCTCGCAGATTAAACGGCCGCGGAATGGCGCGCCGCGCCGGCCTCCAGATAGGCGTCGAAAGCCGCAGCGGCAAGGCGCACAAACGGCCGCCCACGCTCTGTGACGCTCACGCGCCGGTCGCGCAGCGCCACCACGCCATCGCGCTCCAGCCCGCTCAAGGATAGGCGCGCCTGGTCGAAGGCGTCGACTGCAAAGCCATGCTCCAGCGAGACTGCGCCGAAATCGACGCTAAAGTCACACATCAGCCGCTCGATGATCTCGCTGCGCGCCAAATCCTCGACGGAAAAGGCGAGGCCGCGGGTGACCGGGAATCGATCCGCCTCCACGGCGCGCCGCCAGCCGGCAAGATCGGTGGCGTTGCCGACGAAGCCCTGCGGCAGACGGCCGATCGAGGAAACGCCGAAGGGCAGCAGAGCGCTTGCGCTGTCGATCGTATAGCCCTGGAAGTTGCGGCGCATGCGCCCCTGCCGCGCCGCCACGGCCAGCGGATCGCTTGGCCGCGCGAAGTGATCGAGGCCGATCGCCTCATAGCCCGCGCGCTCCAACGCGCGACGCACCGCCGCGGCCTGCGCGAGGCGCTCGGCGGCGCCGGGCAGCGCGGCGGCGTCGATAAGCTTCTGGTTCGCCTTGAACCAGGGCACATGCGCATAGCCGAAAACCGCAAGCCGTTGCGGATCGAGCGAAGCCGCCATGGAGGCCGTGCGCTCGACGTCCGCGACGCTCTGCAGCGGCAGGCCATACATCAGATCGAGATTGATCGCGCTGACGCCCACGCCGCGCATCATCGCGACGGCGCGCTCCACGATCTCGAAGGGCTGCACTCGGCCGGCCGCTTCCTGAACATGGGCGTTGAGATCCTGCACGCCAAAGGAAACGCGGTTGACGCCCGCCCGCCCCAGCGCCTCGGCCATATCCGGCTCAAGGAGACGCGGGTCGAGCTCGATCGCATGTTCCGTCTCATGGGTGACATCGAAGAGGTCGCGCAGGCGCTCGACGATCTCGCCAAAGCGCGCGGGCCCCAAAATGCCCGGCGTGCCGCCGCCCCAATGGATGCTCGCCACGCTGCGCGCGCTTGTCGCGCGCGCGGTCATCTCCACCTCGCGCAGCAGCGTTTCCTTATAGGCAGTGAGCGGCGCCTCCTGCCGGACGGCCTTAGTGTGGCAACCGCAATAGGCGCAAATCTCCCGGCAAAACGGCACATGGAAATAAAGCGAGAGCGTCGCGTGCGGATCGAGGGCGCCGAGCCAGTCGCGCATCTCGACGTCGCCGATCTCTTTTACGAAATGCGGCGCGGTCGGATAGCTCGTGTAGCGAGGAGCGGAGCGTTCGGCGAGCGCGAGTGCGGCCGGGTCCATGGCGCGGGGAACTCCTGGAAGACGAATTCATACGAATTTTATCCCGATCGACCGCGCTGCGCAAAAGCCCCCGCCTGCTACAGATTACCGCGCCTCATCTAAGTTGGCGGAATCTGAGCAGGACGTGCGTTGGCGCATGATTGCTCAGCCGAATTGCTGCGAAAACGGCTGCAGACGCCTTGGCCCGGGCGCGTGAAAAGGGCAGACTGCACGCGATTCACCCACTCTGGAGCATGCGTCGATGTCGACCTCTTCCCCGCGCGCGGATAAGCTGCGGCGCCTCGGCCTGGCCGCGGCCCTGTTCGCCGCTTTGCCGCTCGCCAACGCCGTCGCCGCCGGCGACACGGCAGGCCGCTACGGCATTCTGCGTGACGATAAGGACACCGGCTGCATGCTGACCTTGATGGGCGGCGGCAGAGCGCAACTGGCCCCCGCCTGCCGCGACAATGGCATTGTGGTTTTCGACCCGGTGCGGTGGTCGCTCGACCGTGGCCGCCTCGTGCTCGTCGCGCGCAAGGGCCACAAGGCCCATTTCGAACGCGACAGCGCCAGCATCTGGCGGCGCGATCCAGCCGAGGGCAAATCCTCGCTCGCCTTCAAGCCAATCTGAAAAAAGGAAGCCTCCCGGATCGCTCCGGGAGGCTCTTTGTCCGCCGCCGCGCGAGAGGGGTGCGGGGGTGGGCGGCGGAAACTCGGAAAGCACGCGGGACGCAACAAAACCCGGGGAGGACGGGTCGGAGGAGATTAAGAGAGCGCTAATCGCAGACCTGGGCCCTGCGATAGCCGACCACATTGCCCCAGCCGTCCATGACCGGGCGATCGACGGGGTAACAGTCGCCGCCATAATAGCCGCCGTAGCCGGTCCCATATTGGGGCTGACTCATCGCGCCGGCGGCGACGCCGAGCGCCAGACCGCCGATCGCCGCGGCGGCGGCCGCGCCGCCATTGTTCCAACCGCCATGATGATGTCGCCAGCCGCCATGATGCCCCCAGCCGTAGCCGCCATTCCAGCCCCAGCCATCGGCGGCGGCGGGCGAAGCGGCGCCCGCGCCAAGCAATCCGGCCAAAACAGTGAGAGCGATCGTCTTTTTGACATTCAGGCGCATCGGAGGCTCCCTTGGATCGAGGCTTTCCCTCGGCCTCATGAAGCGACTATCGCGCCGCGCGCCTGAACCGAAGGTGTCCGCGCCGTTCAGCTTCCAGTCAGCTTTTTGCGCATAGCCCTGGTTGCGCTTATTATATTGCCAAACTCGTGGTTGGCGGGGAGAGGCCGATTGACCGCCGGAAAGCAGATACGCCTAATGATCGCCGAGGATCAGAGCGTGATCCGCAAGGCGCTGGCGGCGCTGTTGGCGCTCGAGAAGGATATTGCGGTGGTCGCCACGGCCGCGGACGGCGCGCAGGCGGTCAGCGCCGCCCTCGCCTATGCGCCCGACGTCATCCTGATGGACCTCAAAATGCCGCGCATGGACGGCATTGCCGCGACGCGCGCAATTTTGGCGAAAGCGCCCCTCACCCGCGTCATCATGCTCACGACCTTCGACACTGACGAGCTTGTCTTCGAGGCGGTGTCGGCCGGCGCGCAAGGCTATCTGCTGAAGGACGCCGAAGAGGCCGAAATCCTCGCCGCCATCCGCGCGGCGGCGCGCGGCGAGCCGCGTCTGTCGCCCAGCGTCGCGACAAAAATCCTCTCAGAGTTTCGCCGCGTCAGAACGCCGAGCAAATTATCGTTCGAAGACGAGGAGCCGCTCACCGAACGCGAGAAGGACGTCCTCAACCACGTCGCCGCCGGCAAGGGCAATCGCGAAATCGCGCGCGAAATGGGCCTCGCGGAAGGCACGGTGAAGAACCACGTCTCGACCATTCTCGCCAAGCTGCATTTGCGCAGCCGGACAGAGCTGGCGATACGGGCGCTGTCGGAAAGGTAGCTGCTGATATTTCGCTAAGCAGGTCTAAGGGAATCACACATTTCGGGGACCGTCATGGCCGGGCTTGTCCCGGCCACCCACGCCGGCGGGCACAGACCAACAGGACGCGTTATCGCTAGGGATGAAGTTCAGCGCGGGCTTTGCGATGCTCCCTGTCCTGCTAGCCGACGCAAATGTTCCATGATCGACCTATGCCCAGCGTTAGCCGCCGTTGCGCGGCGTGGGTGGTCGGGACAAGCCCGGCCATGACGAGGGCCGCGACATGAATGTATGCATGCGTTACGCTGAGCAGGAATGCTAGGAAAGATGCGCGATGGGCCAGTGGCAAACCTCGTCGCCCGGCTGCGCCATTCGCGGTTTTGCTTATCCTTGCAGTTTTAAATCATAAATTCGTCTAATGGAGCGCCTTATGAGCAACGGCTGGGAAGAATCGGCGAGCGCGTGGATCGCGACGCAAGGTGAACGCGGCGATTTTGGACGCGAGCATGTGCTCGATCCTGTGATCATGGAGCGGGTATCCGGAAAGCTTTTCGAGCGCGCGCTCGACGTGGGGTGCGGCGAAGGACGCTTTTGCCGCGCGCTCAAATTAAAAGGTATCCATGTGGTGGGAATCGACCCCACCGAAGAATTGATTTCTCATGCGCGTCAGCGCGACCCTGATGGCGATTACCGCATCGGCGGAGCGGAGAGCCTGCCATTCGCCGCCGAAAGCTTCGACCTCGTCGTCAGTTATTTGACGCTACTCGACATAGATGACTTCCGCGCGGCGCTGGCGGAAATGACGCGTGTGCTAAAGCCCGGCGGGACTCTACTCATCGCAAACTTAAATAGCTTCATCACGTCGTGTTCGAGCGGCTGGATAACAGATCAGGACGGAAACTGTCTTTATTACCCGGTCGATCGCTACCTGGAGGAGTTCCCCGAGTGGGTCGAGTGGTCAGGCATTCGCGTCAAAAACTGGCATCGACCATTAGCGTCGTATATGAAAGAACTGCTTGCGCAGGGCCTTACGCTGACTTTCTTCGATGAACCGCAGCCGCAGTCGGGAGACGACCCTGAACGGGAGGCAAGATATCGCCGCGCTCCTTGGTTTCTCGTGATGGAATGGCGGCTTCCGCAAAACTCCCCTTAGGGTCCTGTGGGGGGGATCGGATCACGAGCGCGGCGACTTACCGTGCAGGAGCTTGCCAATCTTACGTGATCCAGTGATTTTAATTGGGTAGCGCTTCGATACAGTTCGGCTTTCTGACATTCAGGCGCATCGGAAGCTCCTTGGATCGTGCTTTCCCTCGGCCTCATAAAGCCACTATCTTGCGGCGCGCTTGCATTTGCGCACCCGGACAGAGCGGGCGATACAGGCGCTATCGCAACGGTAATATGCAAATCAACATGGATATAACCGGTTTCACGGCTGCGATTTTACCAATCGCTTTGTCTCCCGGAGCCAGCTTTACGATGGCCATGAGCAACGCGGCGCGCTCCGGGTTGCGCGGAGTAGCGCCAGTAATAGCGGGGACGGCGACCGGCATCTACATCCACGCGACATTGGCAGGTTTGGGCGTCTCGAATCTCTTGGCCCGATCATCAGCGGCTATGTGGGCCCTCAAAATCGGCGGAACAATCTATTTGATGTGGTTGGGGCTCCGCATGATCGGAGAGGGGTTGTCCGGAGTGACGCGCGTTGAAGTGACCAGCCTCGACTCTGTAAAGATGACAAGCGCTATCACCGCCAATCTGCTAAACGTAAAGCCGCTCCTTCTTTATTTGACGGTTGTCCCTCTTTTTGCGGGCGCGAATTTGAGTTCCTATTTCCTCGCCGCTTCGATCCACGTCTCGATTATGGCGCTACTCCTGACGCTTTGCGGTGCGGCTTTCGCGACGGCCGCGAAGGCCGCGGGAAGCAGCGATGTGATGGCCGCTTTCAATATCATTGCGGGCATTTTCTTGCTGACGCTCGCTGCGAAAGCGGCGTGGTAATCGAAGCGGCAGACTGCCTACGCGCGCAGGATCAGCGCCTGCGATGTCGATCTGTGGTATCTGTCAAAGTATGGAAAGCGACCCATTTCAACCATTGGAGACGACCCGACTCCTCCTACGCTGTGTCGACGCCGAAGATGCGGCAGCGACCGCCACGATGATGACGCCGGAAGTCAGCCGATGGGTGGCTTATTGGCCCGTCCCTTTTACCTATGAAATGGCTGTCGTGTGTATCGGCGCCGCTTGTGAACGGGCGCGGCGGGGCGATGCACTACCTTTCGCCGTGACCGAAAAAGCCAGCGGCGAGCTGACCGGGTGGGTGATGCTCCTCCGCGACGAAGACAACCGTCGGCGCGGCTCTCTTGGTTATTGGCTCGGCGAGAAGCATCACGGCAAGGGTTACATGAGGGAGCTTGCCCCGGTAGCATTGGCGGCAGGTTTCGACCTGCTCGATCTCGACGTGATCGAGGCGGCGGTTCAACCGGGAAATGCAGCGTCGATTGCCGTTCTGAGAGCTTTTGGAATGAAGCCAACTGGGGAGGGCATGGTCTACGCACCCGCCCGTGAGCGTTACGAGCTTTGCCACTTTTTCGAGATTCAGCGGCCTCACTCCCTGGCTTGAAGATCCGGTATCCGTTTCAGTTCGCGGCAATCCCGGATTTTAACCGTCGGGTCGTGTAATGAAAGAAACACAGCATACCTTAAAGAGCATCCACCTTGCGAATGAGCGGACGGTATGGGTGCGTGAGCCGGAGCATAGGGCCACGAACGTGACTGTGTTTCTGGATGCGGAGCTTTACCGAGACCGTGTTGGCGCAACGTCGATCATCGACGCCCTCGATTCCAAGGGTGACATCGCTAATTCACTTTTTGTCTTTGTCTCGATGGAAAGCGCCGCATCCAGATGGGTGGAGTGCCCCTGCTATTCTCCGTTCGCTCAGTTCATCGAAGAAGAGTTATTCCCGTGGCTGGAGAGCGTCTATCCTAGCGCACTCGAGGCCCAGGAGCGCGTGATCGCGGGTCTTAGCTATACCGGTTTGGCCGCGGCTTATGTCTCGATGGTGAACCCATCCCGATTCACAAAAGTGATCGCCCAGTCTGGCTCATTCTGGTCGAACGATTGTTGGATTATCGATTATTTTGAGAAACTGGATCCCAAGCCAAAAACAGAATTTTACCTGGATGTGGGTCTTCAAGAAACGCAGGAAGGCGTCCTGCACAAAGAGGATGTTTTGCAGGCAGTCTCCCAGATCGAAGCCGTGAAGAGATTCCGAGATGCATTGCTGCGACACGGCTACAGACCTCGTTATGTCGAATTCGATGGAGGTCACGATTTCACAGCATGGAGCCTTACGCTGCCAGATGCACTGCGATGGGCGCTGCCTTCTACAAGGAACAAGCCCGACCATGCCGCCCAGCGAATGCAACAGAGCTGCATCACTGACGGCCGCCGCTGAAGGGATGCTTTCGGCAAGCCATCAACGATCGCA
Organism: Methylocystis sp. JR02; assembly: GCF_030063565.1. NCBI lineage: Bacteria > Pseudomonadati > Pseudomonadota > Alphaproteobacteria > Hyphomicrobiales > Methylocystaceae > Methylocystis > Methylocystis sp. JR02. The sequence goes on from NZ_JASIRC010000001.1 coordinate 1,627,472, forward strand.
GAAAATCAGAAGCAGACAGTCCCTTCCGTCATGGACGGGCAGCCGGTCTGGCGGCCATGCGCGCCACCGTCGCCGCCTATTTGAACTAAGTTCTTGATTTACATGCTTTTAATTGAATAGCGCTCCGGTATAGTTCGCTGGCGACGTCGATTCGAAAGCTTCAAACCCCGCCCATCCTGTCTCGCGCTTGTTTCTTGCGCGCGCAAAGCCGCCATAGCGCCCTGGCGTTTCCGAAGGTGTGATATGAGCAAAATCGTCCGGGTTCTCTCCAGAATCGTCTGCTGCTTCTCTGTAATGGTATCCTCCCCCGTCTTTGCGGGACCAGATCAATTTATCGCCTCGCAGGTGAAGCCGCATTTTGCGGCTTACGCGGACTGCGCCAAGCAATATCTGAGACAGGCCGCCAAAAAAGACCCTGCGGCGCTTTTCGAGCGCATCGAAAGCTCGCTGCGCCCGGCGTGCGGCAATCACATCGATCTGGCGCGCGACGCGCTTTTCCGTGGCGATTTTGGTCGCAGCGAAGCGAACGCGATCATTCGGTCCGCCTATGCGTCGATGCAGCCCGGGCTCCGTTCTTTGTTCGACCAGGCCGCCGCCTCCGAAAGGCAACGCCATCAAGTCGAAAAAGAACAAGCCACTCAAGCGCCACGCGGCGAAGAGGCGGCGAGCGTTGCGCAAGATCGGATCAAAGCGGTCGAGCTCGAACGCACGAAGCTTTTGACCGAAGCGGCGAGCGCCTTCGATAGCTGTCTCGTCTCGGAGTCGAAAAGCCTTGTGCCCTTATCGAATGAGCCAGCCGAAACACTGGTGAAAGTCATCGAGATAAAATGCGGTGAGCTGGAAAAAAGAGTCGCGAGCCTCGGCGTCGCCTTCTATGGCGCGTCGAAAGATGATTACCAAAAAATCGTCAAGGAGCCGCTCGACGAAAGAAAGAAGCGGCTCGTCGCCGATATCGTGACGCTCAGAGCCGATCTCGCGAAGGAAGAAGCGGCAAAGCAACAAAAGGACGTTCCGGAGGCGGATGGGGGCTCCAAGCCAACGAACGGCAATTGATGCGCGATCCGTTGGATTGGTTCGGTCGCTCCCGACACTCGCGCAGCGCGCGATCACCAGCGTTTGTGGCTCTGGATTCCCGGTCGGGCTTTCACATCGCGCGCCGCCAGATCGCACGGCCGAGCGACAGAAACATCTCCGCCACCCCCTGCCCCGTCTTGGCGCTCGTATAAACGACGTCGTGTCGCGACGGCGACGCGTCGCTGGCGAGTTCGGGGGCGAGGTCGATTTTATTGACGATCGCCGCCACCGGGCGGCCGGGAAATCTTTCTTCGAAATGCGTGGCGAGGCCCGCCATTTTCACGAGCGTCGCCGGCCGCGTCGCATCGGCGACGATGATCGCAGCAGAAGCGCCCGCGAGATAGACCGTCTCGAAAATGCGCAGGCCGAAATCCCCATCTGTATCCCATAGGACAAAACGTAAGGTTTCATGGTTTGCGTCGGGGCCGAGGGCGACGTCATGCGTGAGCACATCGACGCCGATCGTCGTCTTGTAATCGCTCTCGAAGCGATCGAAGACGAAGCGGCGCGCCAGCGACGATTTTCCGACGCCGATGTCCCCGAGCAGCATGACTTTCGCCGAAATCACTTCGCGAACTCCCCGGCGAAGGGCATTTCGAACGACACGCGGCGGCTATGCAGCTCCGCATTGGGATCGCCGATGGGATTATATGTCGAGCGCCAAACGAGCGCGAGACGGTTGCGCGCGACGCCGCGCTCGACGAGCATCGCGATGACCCTCTCGGCGCGCTTGCGCGAGACAAATCGATTTCGGCCCGTCGTGCCCACCTCGTCGGCATAGCCGACGACGCGCACGCCCTCGCCGCTCGCTTTGAGAAGCGACGCCAGCTCGTCGAGGCCGGCCGCGGCGGCGGCGGGATCGAGAAACGTGTCGAGCTCTGTGAAGAAGACCGCGAAACTGTCCGTGAAACGCCGCAGCTTGGCGCGCGGCTCTTCCTGTTCGGCCTTGAGGCGCTGTAAGGCCGCATGCGCTTCGCCGAGCGCGTCGCGGAGCGCCTCCATCTGCGCGACAGGCGCAACCGCGGTGACGTCGCTGGCGACGCGATAGGGTTCGGCCGCTTCGATGAGTTCCGCGGCGAGCGTCCGAGGTTCTGTTTCGTCAGCGGCGAGCCCGCGCAGAACGACGATTTCCGCTTGATGGTCGATCTCGAGACGGAGCGGATATTTTCCCAAAGCAGGATGGCCGGCCATCGCCACGACATAAGCCTCGCGGATGCGCCTCTCGCGCCATCCGTGCAGCATCGAATCCCAGGCGAGCCAGGCGCCGAGAAACGCCAGCGCGGCGCTGAAAATCATTAGCGGCGCTTTACTCCGCCTCGATTTCTCTGCGGCGAGCGCTTCATTCAACATATCGCCCAGAGCGGTGGACGTGCAGGAAGCCTCATCCGCCTCGTGCCGCTCGACGATCGACAGAAAGGTGTCGTCGAGACGGCGCTCCATTCGGCGCGACAATTGGCCGCCGAATTCGCCCGCCACGATCACGCGCGGAGAGGCGCGCAAGAACACGATGCCCGAGCCGATGTCGAGCATGCGCAATTCGCCGCCGCGATAGGCGTAAACATTTGCTGCGAATTCGGTGATAGCGGCGATGAGGCCGCTTTGAAGATCGGCGTTGCCGCCCTCCTCGCCTTCCTCCGCGGGCCATATCGCGAGCAGGCGACCGCTCCCCCGCTCGAGCAGCAGCGCGCGTTTCAAACGGCCTGCCTCGGCTTCGGCGAGCGCGACTTCGGCCATCGAGCGGCCGGTCAGCAGAGCGCGCAGCCGCATACGCCACGAGTTCGCGGAAATGAGCGCTTCGATGCGCGCGTTGAGGCTCTCGACGAGGTCACGGAAAGCGCTGGCGACGGTCACCGTCACGAGACGGCCCATGATCGGGTACAAGGCCTCGATCATCATATCCTTGGAGCTGCGAATCTCGGCGCGGACGATCGAGACGACCGAAGGCGCCAGCGCGGCGGTAAGGTCACGCGGGCGTTTATGTTCCGCGCGCTTGAACGCCTCGACCATGACGTCGCCCGACGAAATGGCGAATTTCTCCTCGTCTCCGACGCGCGCGTCGATCCTGTCGAGACGTGCGTCTGTCTCGTCGAGTCGACGGACGGTTTCTCCAAGTAAAAGCGACTTTACTTTCTCGAAGGCCTCGATCCCACTTGGCGCCGACATCGCGTCAAGCCTTCCGCTTCTCGCTCATCGCCTTGATGATGTAGCCCAATTCGACGATCGCGCCGCCGATCGCCTCTATCGTCTCCAACCGGTTTTTCTCGGTTTCCTGAGACAGTTCGAGGATGCGGGAGTCGAGTTCTTCGAAGCGCGTCAGGAACTCTCTGCGCGTTTCTTCCAACTTCGCTTCCAGAATGTTGAATTGGCGCTCCGTCTCTCGCTTCGTGGCGCCGAAGAGCAGCTCGCGCATCTGCTCCATCGGATCGAACATCAATCCGATGGGGAGATTATCGGGAAGCTGCTGCGGTTTGTCGTCGTTAATGCCGTTATCCATTGTATTTCTTGAGACTCCCTGCACGCAACGCAAATAATTCGAGACTCCGGATGAGAGCCCTCTACAGCCATGTTTGTATCACGCAACTTGTAAAATGCGACATACCATGACGAAAGTCATGGAGTCATGGTGACCAACAGCACTGTTGGGAGGCGCCGAAAGCGCTCTAATGCGCTCCAAGTCAATGTCGCTGCTTGTTTATGGACCTGTGGCGCAAGACGCTGGAGAAGGCGCCATGCTGATGTCGACATCAGACGAACCCATCAAAACGCGGCTGAAAGCCGCGGCAAGCTCCTCCGAAGAGCGGGAAGAAAGCCAGCGCGGCGCGCTCACGCGACAAGACATCGCCCTGGCGATCTTCGAGCGCGTGAAGGGGATCTCGCGGCGCGAGGCAAAGCGCCTCACGGATTGCGTCATCGACGAGATGGTCTCGACGCTGGTTTCGGGCGAAACCCTCAAGCTGCACGACTTTGGCTCCTTCGTCGTGCGCGAGAAGCATAAGCGCTCGGGCCGCAATCCGCGCACGGGCGCGCCTGTGCCGATCGACGCGCGCCGGGTCGTCATCTTCAAAGCCTCGCCGACGATCAAAGCCGCGATCAGCGGTTCGACGCCGCGCCAAGGCGCGAAGCCGTCGCGACGGCAGCCGCTGGCGCATAGCGCCGGCGACATGCCGTCCTGCGCGCCGACACTGGAAAAAGAGTGATCCATCCGATCGCATTGCCCCGCGACGGATGAGCGCCCGGCCGCGTCGACTTGCCCGCGGCGCGGTCGGGCCATTTTGCTTTGCTGAGGCTATTCAGGCCCAGCCCCTCAAACGGGCAGAGCTTTCCGATTCAACTTGCCGTTCGCGTTACGCGGCAAGGCCTCCAGAAAGACGACGGCGCGCGGCCGCTTGTAAGCGGCAAGATGTTCGTGGCAATGCGCCAGGATCGCCGCTTCGTCGCGGGGCGCATTGTCGCGCATCACGACATAGGCCTTGATGATCGACGTGTCGGCGTCGCGGCCGGGGCGCTCCGCCGCGGCGGCTTCGGCGACATGGGGAAAGGCGAGAAGGCATTTCTCCACTTCCGCCGGGGAAACGCGATAACCGCCAGCGTTCATGACCTCATCGGCGCGGCCGTGATGGTGCATGTAGCCCTCCGCGTCGAATTCGACGAGATCGCCGGAGACGAACCAGTCGCCGCGAAACGCCTCGCGCTCTTCGTCCGGGCGGTTCCAATAACCGAGCATCAGGCCCGGTTCGTCGCGGCGCACGGCGAGCACGCCGGTCTCGCCTGCCGGCAGCGGCGTTTCGCCGCCCTCATGCGGCAGCCCCGCCACCACCCGGCCCGGCTGCGGACGGCCGGGCGAGCCCGGATGCACCGGGGTCGTCGGCCCGCTCGAAATGAAAGTCGAGCATTCGCTCATGCCGAAAGCTTCGTAGATCTCCTTGCCGGTGCGCGCCCGCCATTCCGCCAACAGGCTCGGCGGCAGCGCGGCGCCGGCCGAGAGACAATGGCGCAGGCTGGCAAGATCGGCGATCTCCGGCGCGGCGTATTTCAGCATCTGCCGATAGACGCCGGGCACGGCGGCGAAGACCGTGGCGTGGTGCTCGGCGATGAGACGCGGCCAAACGGCGGGGTCGGGATGGCCGTTGTAGAGGACGGCGGAGCCCCCCGCCGATAAGGGATCGACGATCCCGACGCCGAGCGTATAGGTCCAGTTGATCGCGCCGGCGTGCAGCATGACGTCGCCGGGGCCGAGCCCCGTCCAATGCGCCCGCATCGGGCGACGGCCCCAGGCGGCGCGATGGGCGTGGAGCACGCCTTTCGGCCGGCTCGTCGTGCCGGAAGTGTAGACGAGATAAGCGGGGTCATCCGCGCCCGTGTCGGCGTAATCCTCTAACGGCGCGCTTTCGGCGAGCCGCGCCAGATCGGCGCCGCGCAGCACGATGGCGTTCCCCTCATGCGCCTCCCCTTCGAAAGCCGCGCCGAGCGCCAGTACGGCGGCGCCGCAATCCTTCAGCAGGAAATCCGCTTCCTCGAAGGTGAGCTGCGAGGAGGCGAGCAGCGGCACATAGCCTGCGGCGATCGCCGCGAAATAGGCGAGCGCCGCATTGGCTTCATTGCCCATGCGGATCATGACGCGGGCGCCGGGCGCGAGCCCCAGCGCGCAAAAGCCCGCCGCAAGCCGGCGCACTTTCAGATCGAGTTCCGAATGGGTCCAGCGCAACGCGCCTGCGTCGCCGACGACGGTGATGGCGGTGGCGTCCGGCCGAAGGCGGGCGTTTTCCGCCAGGCAGTAGCGGGCGAGATTGAAACGGGCGGGAACGGGTTCTCGAACGAAGGTCTGCGTCATCGGCGCCTTTTCGCACCAGCCGAGCCGCCTTCGCAAGCCAAAGCGCGTTGCGGCTGAGATCTCGGGCGGGCGCGCCATTGCTGCCTGGTTCAATAATTCTTTTTTAGCGACCCCCAACTCAAACTGGATCAACGGCAGCCTTTCACCCGCCTTCATGCCTTCTTTAAGGACATCTCTAAACCATGACCGGGTCTTTGAGGTTTTTCCTCGCTCTCAGCGTCGTCTTTTCCCACCTTTCGGGCGCCAGTTATTGTAAACATATCGGATATTACTCCGTTGGAAGTTTCTTTATATTGTCGAGCTACGCCATGACGGCGGCGCTTCACGAGCGCTATCGCTTCGACGCCAAGAGCTTCTGGCTCAGCCGGTTATTGAGGCTGGGGCCGACATATCTGTCGGCCTGCCTCTTGACCTTCCTCGCCGTCGAGATTTTTCCCCTCCAATCGGCAAGCTTCATGCCGCGGTGGGGGTTTCCGCCAACCTTCGCCGACATCGTGCAAAACATTCTCGTGATCCCGATCATCTTTTTCAGGGCCGATCAGTTCATCTTCATCGAGCCAGCCTGGTCGCTCTCGATCGAGATCATGATGTACGGGGCTCTGTTTCTCCTCCTCGCGCGAGGCCCCGCTTTTGCGTTCTTCGGCTTTGCGCTCGGCATTTATTTGCATCTCGTCGCGACGCTGAACGACGTGCCCTTCGACCGAATCTATTTTTCAGTTAACGGCCCGATCATGAGCTTCTCGGTCGGCGCCCTCGCCTATTTCTGGCGCCGCCAAAGCACGCTGCGCATCCCGCCCCTCGCCGCCGTCCTTGCGCTTGGCCTATGGATGACCAATTTCTTCGCGGAAGCCGCCCTGGCCCCGGCGAATTACCCGGTCAGAGCGGGTTTCTATTTGAATATCTTCCTGACCATCCCGGTCGTCGTGGCGCTCTCAGAATTGAAAACCGGGCCGGTCCTCGCCCGTGTCGACCGCCTGCTCGGCGATTTGAGCTACCCAATCTATCTCGTGCAATGGCTGGGCGGCTTCGCCGGCTACATGCTCTTCGCCAGCCCGGCGATGCGCGGCTGGGAGCTGTTCTTCGCCTCGGTCGCGCCGATTCTTCTGATCTCCGGCGCGCTGTCCTGGCTGCAAGGTCTCGTCGTCGAACCTCTCCGATCGAAAATCCGTGAGGGCGCGACAGAGGCGCGAGTGGGCGCCGCCATGCAGCCAGCCGAATGATTGGGCTTCGTTAACCCAACGGCAAGCATGGCGAGAGGCGGACCTTTCGCGGCCTGACATTTGGCGCGAGTTTTCGTCAAAAGCGATTCATGCAGGAGCCGCCGCGTGGCGAAGAAGAAACCGCAAGCCTCGAAAACATCCTCCGCCGGACTGGTCGTGGCGGTCGGGCTCGCCTGCGGCGCCGCGGGCTATTTCCTCGGGAAAAACAGCGCGTCGGTCGAGCACGGCCTTTCGGCTCTGGTGAGCGCCGAGAAATCGGCTGCGCCGGCGGCCAAAACCGCTCCCGAGCAAAAACGCGCGGAGGCGCCCGGCGCCATCAAACCGGCCGAGAAGTCGGAGCTGTCGCGCCTGCTGAAGGGCGCGACAGCGAAGCCAGCCGAACCCAAAGGCGCCGTCGAAAATGTCCCCACGCCGCCGGCGAAGCCCGACCTCGCCGCCAGAGGGGAGCCGCTAAAGCTAGAGGACGCGGAGCCGGCCTCTCCCAGGCCCAATCCCGCGCAGCCGGACTTCCCTCACCCGCCGGCCCCGATCGCTTTCACCTTTCTGAATAAGGAAATCTCGCAAAGCGGCGACGTCGGCGCGCGGGTGACGCTTTCCCTCAATTTCGAGAATCTCGCCGGCAAAGCGATCCGCGCCTTCGAGGGCGTCATGAAGCTCACCGATCAGCAGGACAGGGCCGTCTACAGCACGAAAATCGCCGTGAGCGCGCTGATCTCCGGAGGCGGCGCGATCCGCTGGGACGAGCAAATCGACGCGGGCAAGCTCGACGACAAGGGCCGGCGCCTCGTGAGCGAGGACAGGGAAAATCTGAAGGCGGTCTTTCTGGTGAAGAAGGTCTTCTTCGCCGACGGCAGCGTGCGGACCTTCGACGCGCGGGGCTAGGCCGAAGAAGCCGGCCGATGTCATCCCCGACGCTCGCGCAGCGAGCGATCGGGCATCCCGAGCCGACAGTCGGGTTAACGTGTTCTCCGCGTCATGGCCGCGCTTGTCGCGGCCATCCACGCCGCGCCGACGCGGAAAGCTGAGAGCGTGAGCCGGAATAACGCCACTTATTCTCCCCGCGTGGTCGCAATGTCCTGGCGTGGATGCCCGCGACAAGCGCGGGCATGACGCGGTTGCGTAGGGGTTGTTATTCCTCCCGCCGGGAATGACATGCGCCCACTGCAGGCGTCGCCGCTAATCGAACAAGCTCGACACGCTCTCCTCGCGCGCCGTGCGGGCGATCGCTTCGCCGATCAGCGGGCCGATGGGGATCACGCGGATGTTATGCGCCGCCTTCACGGCGTCCGTCTCGCGGATCGTGTCGGTGATGACAAGCTCCTTGAGCTTCGAGGCGGTGATGCGCTCGACCGCCGCGCCCGACAGCACGCCATGGGTGATATAGGCGTGGACTGATTCCGCCCCCGCCGCGAGCAGAGCGTCGGCAGCGTTGCAGAGCGTGCCGCCCGAGTCGACGATGTCGTCGACGAGAATACAGTTATGGCCCGCGACGTCGCCGATGATGTTCATCACTTCCGACTCGCCTGCCCGCTCGCGGCGCTTGTCGACGATCGCCAGCGGCGCGTCGATGCGCTTGGCCAGAGCGCGGGCGCGCACCACGCCGCCGACGTCCGGCGAGACGACCATCACGTTCTTCAACTGCCGATGCGCTTTGATGTCGGCGACCATCACCGGCGCGGCGAAAAGATTGTCGGTCGGAATATCGAAGAAGCCCTGCACCTGCCCGGCGTGGAGGTCCACGGTCAGCACGCGGTCGGCGCCGGCGCGGGTGATGAGATTGCTGACAAGCTTGGCCGAGATCGGCGTGCGCCCGCCCTGTTTGCGATCCTGGCGCGCGTAGCCAAAATACGGGATCACCGCGGTGATGCGGCGGGCCGACGCGCGGCGCAGCGCGTCGATCATGATCAAGAGCTCCATCAGATGGTCGTTCGCCGGGAAGGACGTGGACTGGATCACGAAAGTGTCCTGGCCACGGACATTCTCCAGAACCTCGACCCAGATCTCCTGATCGGCGAAACGCCGCACATGCGCGCGGCAGAGCGGAATCGAGAGATGCGCCGCTATGGCCTCGGCGAGCGCCCGGTTCGAATTGCCCGCCAGAAGTTTCATCGCCGCCATGGACCTATCCTTACACCGCTACAGTTTGCGGCGTCTTAGCAGCCATGCGGCCCAGGAACAATATGACGCTGATATGGGCGCGCCTTTCCCCGATACGATTGCCTCACGGCCCGGTAATGCTCTAAATGGCAGCTTGCCGGGGTTTTTGCCGCGACGCGGCATAGGCGCCGGCTCCCCATCACTCCAAGGCGTAACCTCCAGACTATGACGATTTGCACCAGCGCTGCGGATGACGTTTCGACCCTACCGGCGTCGCCGGGCGCAACGCGCGCCGTCGTCGCCATGTCGGGAGGCGTGGATTCGAGCGTTGTCGCGGCCCTTCTCAAGGAGCAGGGCTACGACGTCGTCGGCGTGACGCTTCAGCTTTACGACCATGGCGAGGCCACCCACCGCAAGGGCGCCTGCTGCGCCGGCCAGGACATTCAGGACGCCCGCGCGGTCGCGGCGCGCCTCGGCATTCCGCATTTCGTGCTCGATTACGAGCGGCGCTTCCAGGAGCGGGTGATCGGGGAATTCGCCGCCTCCTACGCCAGCGGCGAGACGCCGGTCCCCTGCATCGCCTGCAACCAATTCATCAAATTCGCCGATCTTTTCGAAACCGCCAAGGACCTCGGCGCCGATATTCTGGCAACCGGCCATTATATCTCCTCGCGCGACGACGGCGCGGGCGGGCGGGCGCTCTACCGCGCCAAGGACGCCTCGCGCGATCAAAGCTACTTCCTCTTCGCCACGACGCGGGAGCAGCTCGCGATGCTGCGCTTTCCGCTCGGCGACTACACCAAGGCGGAGGTGCGCGACATGGCCCGCCGCTTCTCGCTCGAAGTGGCGGACAAGCCCGACAGCCAGGACATTTGCTTCGTGCCGAGCGGACGTTACACCGACGTCGTGCAGCGGCTCGCGCCTCAGGCCGTGGTGCCGGGCGAGATCGTCCATATCGACGGGCGGGTGCTCGGCCGTCATGCGGGCGTCGTGCATTATACGATAGGTCAGAGACGAGGCCTTGGTCTCGGCGCCGCGGTCGCGGGCCGTGACGCGCAGCCGCTTTATGTGGTGCGCATCGACGCGGCGAAAGCCCAAGTCATCGTCGGCCCGCGCGAGGCGTTGGAAACGCGCGCCGTCGCCTTGCGGGGTGTGAACTGGATCGGCCCTGGCGCGTTGTCTCAATTGCCGCCGCAAGGGATCGACATTATGGCCCGCGTCCGCTCCACTCGCCCGCCCGTCCCTGCGCGGCTCCTCGCGCGTGAAGGCCAGGAGGCGACAGTCGTCTTCGCGACGGGCGAATTCGGCGTGTCGCCGGGACAGGCCTGCGTCTTCTACGACCCTATCGACGATGGCGATGGCGCGCGCGTGCTGGGCGGCGGCTTCATCGCCGCGGTCGAGCCGGCCAGACAAAGCGTTCCCGTCATGGCGTCGCCGCCGCGCGCCGCAACCGCGCAAAGGGCGCCGAGATGACCGAAGCGACAGATTCGAGCCGCGAGATCGAATCGCTGGACACTGGCGACGTCGAGGCCGCTTACGCGCGCTGGGCGCCGATCTATGACCTCGCTTTCACGGCCGTGTTCCGTCCCGGCCGCCGCGCCCTCACAACTGCGGCCTCCAAGGCGGACGGCCCGATTCTCGACGTCGGCGTCGGCACTGGGCTCGAGCTTCCCATGTTCGAGCCGCATAACGAGGTCTATGGCGTCGATCTCTGCGAACCGATGCTGCGCCGCGCCAGCGAGCGCGTGCGCCGACAGGGACTGAGCCATGTGGTGGCGCTCTGCAAGATGGATGCGACGCGCATGGGCTTCGCCGATTCGACCTTCGCCTGCGTCTGCGCGCCATTCGTGCTGACCGTGGCGCCGGAGCCGGAAGCCATGCTCGATGAATTGGGACGCGTGGTGCGGCCGGGCGGCGAGATCATCCTCGTCAACCATGTCAGCCGCAAGGACGATCCCTTCGCGATATTCGAGCATTGGCTCGACCGCCATGTCGCGCCCAAGCTCGGCTGGCGCCCGCAATTTCCCTGGGCGATTATCGGCGACTGGATCGACCGGCGCCCCGAGATGCGGCTGGTGGAGCGCCGGCGGCTGGCGCCTTTCGGCCTCTTCACCTTCGTGCGCATCAAACGCCTGCCGGTCAGCCAGAGCGCCGAAACGCCCGAGACGCAAGCCGAACTCGAATACGCCTGAGCACTGGCGCCGAGGCGCGCGGCGCGCTAAGTTGTATGAGCGGCGCTGCGGGGTGCGTGCAGGACTATTATTCCCCGGGGCCTTATCGATCCTTATGGGAGCTGTCCCTGGTCTTGCCCGTGGGCTCGGCCACACGGCGCCCACCTACGTTGTAGGTTCCCGGGATCGATGTCCCACGGCTCACGTGGCCCGCGCTTTCACTCTCGCTTTCCCGGCCCCTTCTCAATGACCGATGTGAAGACAGAATTGCGCCGGCGCGCGCTGGCGCGCCGCGACCTCGTGACTCATGCGGAAGCCCATGACGCGGCTTTGTCGGTCGCCCGCCGCGGCCTCGCGCTCGTCGAAGAGCTGTCAGCGACAACAGGGCTCGAAACGCCCATTGTTTCGGTCTACTGGCCGATTCGCAGCGAGCTCAACACCCGCCCGCTGATCGAGGCTCTCGCGCGAAAGGGCTATCGGGTGGTGCTGCCTGTGATGCACAAGGTCCGGCATCCTCTGGTCTTCCGGGATTTCGCGCCCGGCGACGATCTCGTGAAAGGGCCCTTCGGCCTTTCCGAGCCGGCCGAAGACAAGCCGGCGCGCGACCCCGACGTCATCTTCTCGCCGCTGGCGGCCTTCGACCGCAAGGGCTTCCGCCTCGGCTATGGCGGCGGCATTTACGACGCGACCCTCGCGCAGCTACGCCCGAGGAAGGCGGTAACGGTTGTTGGCCTCGCCTATTCCTGCCAGGAGACCGACCATGTGCCGACCGAACCGCACGACGAGCGCCTCGATTATCTGATGACCGAGCGGGAACTAATTATTCCGGCTTAAAGCCGCCCATCATTGCGAGCGAAGCGAAGCAATCCAGGGCCGCAACACGGCTCTGGATTGCTTCGTCGCTACGCTCCTCGCAATGACGGATAGGGTTCTTACTACTTCGCAGGCGGCTCGGGCAGCTTGATCACCTGCCCCGCCTTGAGCTTCGCGCCCGGTTTGACCCCCGGGTTGGCGGCGGTAAGCGCGCGCAGCTTGTCCGCCTTTCCATAGAGCTTCCTGGCGATCGTCTTCAGCGTCTCGCCCGCCTTCGCGGTATAAGTATCCTCAGGCGCGGCTGGCTTTTCCGCTGGCGCAGCGTCGGGCGGCGTCGTCGCCTCGGGCGCCTGGGCGGTCTCGGCCGGTTTCAACTCCTCGGAAGGCGCCGGCGCTTCTGCGGCCTGGCTCTCGGCCGGCGTCTCCGAGCTCGCAGGCGACTCTGCGGTCTGTTGCTCGACATTCGCCTGCTCTTCGGGAGCCGGGGGCGCCGGAACTTTCCCCGTGCCCATGGCAAAGACATAGGCAAGCGCCGCCGCCGCGCCCGCGAGAGCCATTTCCCGCGCGCCACGCACCCGCTTCGGCGGATAAAGCGGCGGGCGGTTGTCCGTGGACGCGCCCGCCGTCGCGCGCGTCTCCTCGCGGCCCTTGAGCCAACTGAAAAGCTCGAGCAGGAAGTAGAGCAGCAGCAGCGCCGCGAGCGGCGGCTTCCAATAGGCCCCGGGCGCGAAAATATAGGCCATCGCGCCCTGCTCGATCAGCAGACCGATCCAGGGGATGTCTTCGCCCTTGCCGCGGCGCAGGAGCGCCGCGCCGGCGACGGCGACGAACAGCGCCGCATAGACCGCTAGCAGGACGTCGCGCGGGACAAAGCTCCAGCCGAGAGCTTTCTCCCCGAAAAGATAAAGCAGACCCGCTGCCGTCGCGGCATAAACGCCATGCAACAGGCGGCGCCGGGTCGCAAGCTGGCTCAGATGCGCGAGAAGCGCAGCCGCGATAATTGCCATAAAAGCAAGGGAGAGGTTGGCGGACAAAAGGTCCGGGTTCATTGGCGACAGGCTCCTGTTTCACTGCCAAGCTGTGCACGCCGATGTGACAACAGTTTGTAAGCCGGCCTAAGCGTCCTTGCCGCTTACCCCGGCGCTCTCGAAAGTAGCCATGTCGCGGTGGCAGGCGAGCGCCGTCTTGACGATAGCGATCGCCAAGCCGGCCCCCGACCCCTCGCCAAGCCGCATCCCCAGATCGAGCAATGGTTTTTTGCCCATCCGCGCCAAAACCTCGCGATGCCCGCCCTCTGGCGAAACATGGCCCGCCACGCAATGGGCGACAGCGTCCGGCGTCATGGCGTGAAGCAAGGCGGCGGCGGCGCAAACGACATAACCATCGAGCACCACGGGCACATTATTGAGCCGCGCCGCCGTGATCGCGCCCATCATCGCCGCGATCTCGCGTCCGCCGAGGCGGCGCAGGATTTCCAGGGGGTCGGTGAGATGCGGCCCGTGCAGCGCGAGCGCCGCGTCGATTGCCGCATTCTTGCGCGCGAGGCCCTCTTCATTCACGCCCGTGCCGCGCCCGGTCCAGCGCGAGGCCGGCCCGCCATAGAGCGATGCGTAAATAGCGGCGGCGCTCGTCGTATTGCCGATGCCCATCTCGCCGGGCGCGAGCAGGTCGATCCCGCCCTCTACGGCTTCGAAACCATAGGCGAAAGTCGCCGCCGCCTCGCGTTCGTCCATGGCGGGCGCCAGCGTGAAATCCTGGGTCGGCCGCTCCAACGCCAGCTCATAGACCTTCAGGCCGATGTCATGCGCCTTGCAGATTTGATTGATCGCGGCGCCGCCGCTCATGAAGTTTTGCACCATCTGCTCGGTGACGCTCGCCGGAAAGGCGGAGACGCCCTGCGCCACGACGCCATGATTGCCCGCATAGACGGCGACGAGCGGTCGCGCGATCGCCGGCTCGGCGACGCCCTGCCAGGCCGCGAGCCATTCGACGATCTCCTCGAGCCGGCCGAGCGCGCCCGGCGGCTTGGTGAGCTGCGCGTCGCGCGCCCGCACGGCGGCGACGGCCTCTTCGCTCGGCGCCGGAAGATTGGCGAAGAGCATGCGGATTTCTTCAAAGGGACGGATGTCGTGAGCCATGCGCGGGGTGTAGCGCCTGGAGACCGAAATGGCGAGTTGAGAAAGAGCATTCCCCAGATGCGTTGACGCCGCAGCGTCGCACTCTCTAATGACGCGCAATCCTTCCAGAGGTACGCCGTGCACGACATCGCAGCGCCCAGCGACAAGACATCCTTCCTCACGCATTTCAACAATGATCCCCGCCGCATCGGCGCGGCGATCCTGCTCGGCTTCTCGACCGGCCTGCCCTTTCTTCTGGTCTACAGCACGCAATCTGCCTGGCTCTACGATGCCAAAGTGCCGATCGAGACCATCGGTCTCTTAAGCGAAATGACGCTCGCCTATAAATTCAAATGGCTCTGGGCGCCTTTCCTCGATGAGTATGACGCGCCGATCTTTTCCAGGCTGCTCGGGCGCCGGCGCGGCTGGGTCCTCGTCTCGCAAATTGCCGTCATCATCGCGCTGGTCGGCGTCGCCTATGGCGATCCGGGAAGCTGGCTTGCCTGGACAATTTTCTTTTCCTTTGCGCTGGGCGTCGCCGGCGCGACTCAGGACATCACCGTCGATGGCTGGCGCATCACCGTCGCGCCGAAGGAGAAGCTGGCCTTCATGACCTCGGTCGCCGAGATGGGCTATCGCGTCGGCGCGCTGGTCGCCGGCGCCGGCGCGCTTTATCTCGCCAATTTCTACGGCTGGCGGGCGGCCTATCTCGGCATGGCTGGCGTGATGACGCTGGGCCTCGTCGCGACCTTCCTCGCGCCCGAGCCGCCCTCCGATTTCGAGCCGCATCGCGCGCGGCCGAGCTTCGCTTTCACCGTGACCGAGCCGATCAAGGAGCTCTGGCGCCGGCTCGGGCCGATGGCGCTGGCGATCCTGCTGCTTGTCGCGGGCTTTCGCATGCCGGGCTATGTCTCCACCGCCATGGCCATGCCGCTGTTCAAGAGCCTGCATTTCTCAGAAGCTGACATCGCCACGGTCACCAAGGTTTTCGGCTTCTGGATCGCGCTCGGCGGCACCATTCTCGCCGGCCTTGTCGTGCGCAAGTTCGGGATGTTGAAGAGCCTCGTGATCGGGACGATCGCCGGCTCGGCCTCGCATCTGTCCCTGGCGTGGCTCGCGGCGCATGGCCACGACTTCACAGACTTTGCGCTCGCCGTGGGGATCGAGGGTTTCGCCTACGCCTTCGCGCAGGTGGTGCTGATCATCTACATGTCGTCGCTGGTCTCGACAGAATTTGCGACGAGCCAGTTTGCCCTGCTCACCTCGCTTTGCGCCCTGCCCGGCAGCCTGCTGGCGGGAACATCCGGCTTCATCATCAAGCACACCGGCTTCGAGACGTTCTTCGTCGGAACGTCGTTGATGGGGCTTCCGGTCGCCATTCTCGCCTGGTGGGTCTGGCGCAGGCAGGAGCAGCTCGGAGAAGGCGATCTGACCGAGACATCGGCGGAAAGAACCGCCGAGACGGACTGATAGAAGCGGCCTGCCCTTAGGCTTTAAAATCGGCGCCGCTCGCCCGCATCGCCTCAAAGGCGGCGAGCGCACGCGCGCGCGCTGCGGCGTGATCCACGATGGGAAGCGGATAGGTCTCTCCCAACGTCACGCCCGCCGCCGCGAGCACATGCGCCGGCGCCTCCCAGGGCCGGTGAATCCACCGCGACTCAAGCCCCGCCAATTCAGGAACAAAGCGGCGCACATAAGCGCCGTCGGCATCGAATTTCGCGCCCTGCAAAACCGGATTGAACACGCGGAAATAAGGCGCGGCGTCGGCGCCGCATCCAGCGACCCATTGCCAGTTACCGCTATTGTTGGCGAGGTCGGCGTCGACAAGCGTGTCCCAAAACCAGCGCGCGCCTTCCTGCCAGGGAAGGAGAAGATGCTTCACCAGAAAGCTCGCGGCCACCATGCGCGCGCGATTGTGCATAAAGCCGGTGAGCCACAATTCGCGCATGGCGGCGTCGACGAGCGGGTAGCCTGTGCGCCCCCTGCGCCAGGCCTCGAGCGCGGAGGGATCGTCGCGCCAGGGAAAACCATCGAAACGCCGATCGAGCGCGCGCTCCGGCATCTCCGGGTTGGCCACGAGCAGATGATGAAAGAACTCCCGCCAACCGAGCTCGCGTAAATAAGGCAGGCCGGCCTCGCCCGCCGACTGCATGACCTCCGCCCAGACGCGCCGCGGCGAGATTTCGCCAAAATGCAGATGCGGCGAAAGGCGCGACACGCCCTGCCCCGCGAGGTCGTCGCGCGCGACCTTGTAACCCACAACGTGATTCTTCACGAAATCGGAGAGACGTGCGCGAGCGCTCGCTTCACCGGGCTTCCAAGCATCGCGCAGGCCCCGCGCCCAGTCAGGCTTTTTGGGCAAAAGGCTCCAGTCGTCCAATCTGTCGCTCGCCGGCGCCGGAGCCGCATCGAGCTTGGTTGGCGCCGGCAAGGGCGCTGGCGGTCCTCCCGCAGCAAGACATGCGCGCCAGAAGGGCGAGAAGACCTTGAAGGTCTCGCCCTGCCTGTTGCGCATATGAGCGGGCTCGAAGAGCAGCGGGCCGTTGAAGCTCTCGACCGCAAGGCCGCGCCCATGCAGAATCGCCTTGATCTCGCTGTCGCGGCGCATGGCCCAGGGCTCGTAAAGCCTGTTCCAATAGGCGGCGCTCGCGCCCGTCTCGGCGATCACGGCTTCCAGCGCAAACTCCGCGCGGCCGCGCCGCAGGATCAGCGAAACGCCGAGCCGCGCGAGATCGGCGGCGAGCGAGGAGAGCGAATGGTGAAGCCACCAGCGGCTCGCGCCGCCCATGCGCCACGCGCCAGCGCTGTCGTCGTCGAGCACATAAAGCGCAACCAGCGGCGCGCCAGAGCGCGCCGCCGCCATCAAGGCAGGATTGTCGTCGAGGCGAAGATCGTTGCGAAACCAGACGATCGCCGGCGCCATTGCGCCTCCTTTATCGCCTCGCGTGCGTGATCCCGTAGAAGGCGTAGATGGCGAGGCCGATGCCGGTCCAGACCAAGAGCCGCAGCCAGGTATCGAGCGGCAGTGCGACCATGAGCGCGATGCAGGACAAAATGCCCAATATCGGCATCACCGGAATGCCGGGCGCCCGGAAGGGCCGGCGCAATTCCGGATGGGTTCGTCTCAGTTGGAGCACGGCGAAACAAACCAGCGCGAATGCGGCCAGCGTGCCGATGCTCACCATCTCTCCCAATATATCGATCGGAAACAGGCCGGCCGCGAGGGCCACCGTGACGCCGACGAGGATCTGGCTCGCCGCCGGCGTGCGATAGCGGCGATGCAGCTTGGCGAAAAAGGCCGGCAACAGGCCGTCGTGCGCCATGGTGAAGAAAACGCGCGTCTGGCCATAGAGCAGCGCAAGAATGGCGGTAGTCAGCCCGGCGAGCGCGCCGAATTTCACGACCCATGCGAGCCAGGCGACGCCCGTGTGATCCATCACCAGCGCCATCGGATCGGGCACGCCGAGATCCCTGTAATTCACGACGCCTGTCGCCACCGCCGCAACCGCCACATAAAGCAGGGAGCAGATGACGAGAGAACCGATGATGCCGATCGGAATGTCGCGCTGCGGCGTATGCGCCTCCTGCGCCGCCGTCGAGACGGAATCGAAGCCGACATAGGCGAAGAAGACGACCGAGGCGCCGCGCGCCACGCCGCTCCATCCATAGACGCCGAACTCGCCGCTGTTCTCGGGAATGAGCGGCGACCAATTGGCGACGTCGACATGCGCCGCGCCAACCGCGATCACCATCAGCACGACAACAACCTTGAGAGCGACGATCACATTGTTGAACCGCGACGACTCATGCGTGCCGCGCACCAGCAGCATGGTCAATAAAAGGACAATGCCCGCGGCGGGAAAATTGAAGAACCCATGCACGGCGGGATCGCCCGGGGCGGCAAAATAGGCGGTCGTGTACTGCGATGGAACGCTGATCCCCAACCCATGCAGCACGCGGTTGAAATAGCCCGCCCAGCCGACAGCGACGGTCGCGGCGCCGGCGGCATATTCCAGGACGAGATTCCAGCCGATGATCCAGGCGAAAATCTCGCCGAGCGTCACATAAGTATAGGTGTAGGCGCTGCCGCAGACCGGCAGAAGCGCGGCAAGCTCGGCGTAGCAGAAGGCGACGAAGGCGCAGGCAATCCCTGAGAGCGCGAAGGAGACCATGACGCCCGGCCCGGCGTAATTCGCCGCCGCTGTGCCCGTGAGCACGAAAATGCCCGCGCCGATGATGCCGCCGATGCCGAGCGCCATCAGCGACGCCCAGCCCAGCGCCCGCTTCAGCCCGTCGCCTTCTTTCTCGGCGTCATGCGCCGCGAGGATGGCGACCACGGATTTGCGCGTGAGGTAAATCTTCCGCTCGACCTCGGACAATGCGCCGCCCTTTCGCGAATGCGCGGCGCATCTCTTTGGCCGCTCGGGTGTTTGCGCCGATTATGGTTGCGGCGCCGTAAGATACAAGCGGAAATGCCTCGTCTCGCCTATGCGCCCCCTCACGGCGCTCAAGGGCGCCGGGAAGCGGCATATTCGAGGACAATCTCAGCCGCCCGCGCGCTCGGGCGCGCGCCCGCCTCCAAAAGACGCGCGCGCACGCGCTCGAAAGCGGCCAATTGCGACGCGCGAGGCGGCGTTTCGGCAAGGAGCGGCGCGAGCGCCGCGGCTAGGGCGCGCGGCGTCGCGGCCTCCTGCAAAAATTCAGGAACCGCGTTCTCGCCGATCACGAGATTGGGCAGCACGATGGAATGCGCCTTCACCAGGAAGCGCAGATAGGATTCGAGCTGCGACACGCGGTAGGCGACAACCATGGGCGTTTGCGCCAACGCAAGTTCCAGCGTGACGACGCCGGAGGTGACGAGCGCCGCTCGCGCCGTTCGGAACGCCGCGAATTTCTCAGCTTGCGAAATAAGGCGCGGGGCAATCGGCCAGCCGCGCAGCGCCTCCCGTAACGGCGCCTCCATATGCGGCGCGACGGGGATCGCGACATCGAGATGGGGGCAATCGCGCATGAGCCGTTCCAACGTCCGCCCATAGAGCGGCGTCATGCGCGTGATCTCAGCGAGGCGCGAGCCCGGAAGAACGAGGAGAAGCGGCGCGCGAGACGGCCCGCTTTCGCCATGAGGCGCAAGCTCGTCGAGCGCTTCGACAAGCGGATGGCCGACATAGACGCAGCGCGGCCCGCCGAGCTTCTCATGCGCCTGCGGCTCGAAGGGCAGCAAAGCGAGCACGCAATCGACATAGTCGCGCATCTTCCGCGCGCGGCCGGGACGCCAGGCCCAGACCGTCGGGCTCACATAATCGACGATGGGAATATCGGGTCGCGCCCGTCGCACCCGGCGCGCGACGCGGTGGGTGAAGTCTGGCGCGTCGACGATCACCAGACAATCAGGCTCGGCGGCAAGGACGGCGCGCGCCGTCTCGTCGATGTGCGCGAGGATTTTCGGCAGGCGCGCCAAGGGGGACAGAAGCCCCATGACGGCAATATCGGTGATGGGGAAAAGCGAAGCGAGCCCTTCGCCCGTCATCGCCTTGCCGCCGACGCCGATGAAGTCGACGTCCGGCGATCTTTCGCGCAAGCCGCGCATCAGGGCCGCGCCCAGCGCATCGCCGGAGGCTTCGCCGGCAATGACGAAAATGCGCGGGCCGGTCACGCGCGCTCGCCGCGCTGACGCGGCGCGCAGAGCGGGCGTCGAGACGGCGCGCGCAGGAAGGCGACGATCTCTTCGACCTCGGAAACGCCGGCATAGGTCGTCGCAACTTTTTCTACCCGGTCGCACAAAGTTTCCAGAGTGTCGTCGCCAGTGAAAAGCCGCCGATAGGCGTCCCGTAACCGAGCCACTCGTTCGGTCGAATAGCCGCGCCGGCGCAATCCGACGATATTCACGCCGAAGAGATGCGCGCGATTGCCGCCCGCAAGGCCAAAGGGGATGACGTCGCCTTCGACGCCCGCGAGTCCGCCGATGAACGCATGCGCGCCAATACGCACATTCTGATGCACCGCCGTTCCGCCACCCACGGAGGCGTGATCGCCGATGGCGACATGGCCGCCAAGCAAGACTTGATTGGCGAGAATCACGCCGTCGCCGAGGCGGCAGTCATGCGCGACATGCGAATAGGCAAGAAAAGCGCAGCCCGCGCCGACCCGCGTGCCCTCGCCGACGCCGGAGTTGATGGTGACGCCCTCGCGAATAATGCAGTCGTCGCCAATCGAAAGATCGCCTTCGGCGAGCGCGGCCTTGAGATCCTGAGACGGCGCGCCCAGCGAGACGAAGGGAAAGATCCGCGCGCGGGCGCCGATCCTCGTGCGGCCGGCGACGACGACGTGGGATTGCAGCACAGCGCCGGCGCCGATCTCGACGCCCGCGCCAATGTGGCAAAAAGGCCCGACGACGACGCCGTCGTCGAGATACGCGCTCTGCTCGACGATCGCGGTCGGATGAATGATCGCCGTCATGACGGCCGCGCGCGCCTTTGCGTCAGACGCCCATCATGGCGCTGATCTGCGCCTCGCAGACGAGAGCGCCATCGACCAGCGCCCTGCCCTGATACCACCAGATATTGCGCTTCTGCGCGGTCTTGGTCATGTGAAACTCCACGCGGTCGCCAGGGGTCACCGGCTTGCGGAATTTGGCTGCGTCGATCGTCATGAAATAGACGAGCTTGGGCCGCTCGCTCTGCGCATTCGCGCGCATGACGATGACGCCGGCCGTTTGCGCCATGGCCTCGATGAGAAGAACGCCAGGCATGACCGGCCGTTCGGGGAAGTGCCCCGTGAATTGCGGCTCGTTTATCGTGACATTCTTGATGCCGACGCAGGACTCGTCGCCGCGAATATCGACGATGCGGTCGACGAGCAAAAATGGATAGCGATGGGGCAGGCTGCGCATGATGTCGAGAATATCTGCGCTCTCGAGCGTCGCGCCGGCTTCCGTCCCTGACATAGTTTCCGTCCCCTGATAGCTGAGCGTCTAACGCGCTCCTTGGGGTCTTTTATATCGCCTTGTCGGGCTTGTCGCGTCGGGCCGTCTTATCGAGCAGCGCTTCGGCTCGGAGAAAACGCCGCAGGGGCCGCGCGGGGGCGCCGCCGAAGCGCGCGCCCGGCGGCACGTCGCGCGCCACGCCGGACTTTGCCGCGATGGCGGCGCCCTCCCCGATCGTAATGTGGCCGGCGAGCGCCGACTGACCGCCAAGCATGACGTAATCGCCGATCTCGCAGGAGCCGGCGATGCCCGTCTGCGCGGCAATGGCGCAGAATCGGCCGATCACGACATTGTGCGCGATCTGCACGAGATTATCGATCTTGGCGCCCTCGCCGACAATCGTATCGCGCGTCGCGCCGCGGTCGATCGTCGTATTGGCGCCGATCTCGACGTCATCCTGAATGATGACGCGGCCGAGTTGCGGAGTCTTGAGCCAGCCCTTCTCGCCCCGCGCAAAACCAAAACCGTCCTGCCCCAGCCGCGCGCCCTGGTGAATGATGACCCGGTCGCCGATCAGCGAGCAGATGATGCTGACATGCGCGCCGATGGCGCAATCGCGGCCGATGCGCACGTCGGGGCCGATGACGGCCTGCGGGCCGATGATGGAGCCTGCGCCGATCTCGGCGCCCGGCCCGATGATGGCGCCGGGATCGACCGTCACGCCGGGCTCCAGCCGCGCCTGCGGATGGATGATCGAGCTCGGGGAAACGCCGCTCGCGCGAAACAGCGACTCGGGCCGCAAGGCGTGCGGGAAGAGCTTCGACGCGGCGAGCGTCATGGCGCGCTGAGGGTCTGGGACAATCAGCCCGCTTATGCGCGCGGGCAGAAGATGCGCGTCCCGCGGTCGAATGAAACATGCCGTCGCGCGGCAGGTTTCGAGCGCGTCGACGTAGCGCGCAGAGGCAAAGAAACACAGATCGCCGACATGGCCCGCCGCAAGCGGCGCAACCCCGGTGATGAGCGCGGGCGGGGTCTCGAAACCGCGGCCCTCGGCGATGCGGGCCCCAGTCAGCTCGGCAATTTCAGCGACGGTGTAAGGGCGTGAGAGATGGAAAAAGGCCGCAACGCTCATATGCGTAGCCTGCCAGACTTTCGGCGCTCGAGATACAAAAAAGCGCGCCGGACGGAATCCGTCCGGCGCGCTCTAAGCGATGATTAGAAGTTGGTGCCGCCCGAGAAGCGGAAGTTCTGCGTGATGTCGGCGTTCGCCTTCGAGGTGATGACCGCGTAATCGAAGCGGATCGGACCCATCGGCGAGTTCCACAGCACAGAGGCGCCGACCGAAGAGCGAAGGCGGAAGGCGTTCGAATTCGGCACCACGCAGGTTCCCTGGCCGAACCCGGCCGCCGCCGTATAGGCCGCCAGACAGGTCACGCCCGGAATCGTCGGGAGATTATTGCTGTAGTTGGTGCGGCCCTCGAAGTTCCAAAGGCTGCCCGCGTCGGCGAAGAGCGCGCCTCTGAGGCCCAGATCCTTCGGCAGACCCCAAAGCGGGAACTGCACTTCGAGCGAGCCGCCGACATAGTCGGAGCCGCCGAGCGAGTTGCCGTAACGCGCATTGTAGGTGGTGAAGATATTCGAGTCGCGCGGACCGATGCCGCCCGGCGCGAAGCCGCGGACAAGGCTCGGACCAAGGTTGAAGTTGTCCTGAATGCGGGGCGTATAGCCGCCGAAGGGCAACAGATTGCCGCCTTGCAGACGCGCGATGCCGACCACGTCGTCGAGATAGGGAATCTCGTGGAAGTAGCGGACGTCGCCGGTCGTGCGGAGGTAGCGAGAATAGCCGCCCAGTCCCGCCGCGTCCTGGCTGAAAGTCGCCATCCAGCCGTTATGCGGGTTCCGGAAGTCGTCGATCGTATTGTAGTTCAGCGAATAGCCGATCGACGACGTCACGATCGTGCCCTGCGATTCCTTGATCGCCAGCGACGCCTCGCCATTCGATTGGCAGTTGTAGAAGAGATTCGGATAGCCCTGCCAGCTCGGGAAGAAGACCGAATAGCCAGGCGTGATCGCGGTCGGCACCGAACAGTCGTTGTAAGGCCGAGCGATCGTATTCGGGATCGAGATCGTCGTCTGATAGATCGAGTAACGCGGCGAGAAGCTGAGCTCGTCCGTGATCGGCACGCCGAGGCGCAGCGTGCCGCCGATCGAGGTCGAGGCGTAGATCGAGTAGTTGTAGGCGTCCTGCCGGCGCGCGAAGACGTCGAAACCCGCCGAAATGCGCTGATCGAGGAAATAGGGCTCCGTGAAGCTGAAGTTCACGCCGCGCGCGATCTGGCCCGCCTGCACCGACAGACGAACGGCCTGACCGCGGCCCATGAAGTTGCTCTCGGAAACCGAGACCTCGGCCAGGAAGCCCTGGTTCGTCGAATAGCCGCCGGAGACGCCGAAATTGCCCGTCGGTTGATCCTCGACGTCGACGTTCAGCACCACGCGGTCGGGCGACGAGCCCGGCTCATTGGTGATCTTGACCTTCTTGAAGTAGCCGAGGCCGTTCAGGCGGCGCTCGGCGCGATCGATCAGGACGCGGTTATAGGCGTCGCCCTCGCCGATATCGAACTCGCGGCGGATGACATAGTCGCGGGTGCGGGTGTTGCCGTGAATATTGATGCGCTCGATGTAGACGCGCGGGCCTTCATCGAGAACGAAGCGAATCGCGACCGTCTGCGCGGCGGGATTGCGCTCGCCGCGCGGACGGGCCTGCGTGAAGGCGTAGCCCTTCTTGGCGACTTCGCGGGTCAGCGCCTCGACCGTCTTCTCGACGGCGTCGCCATTGTAGACGTCGCCGGGCGAGAGCCGCAGCACGCCGTTCAGCGCTTCGCCGTCGATATCGGGAAGATGCGATTCGACGCCGACGGAAGAGACCCGATACTGCGGACCTTCTTCGACGACGACGGTGATGACGTAACCCTGCTGCGCGGGGTCATATTGCGCATCCGAGCTGATGACGCGGAAATCGGCGTAGCCGTTCTTGAGGTAGAAACGGCGAACGAGCTCGAGGTCGGAAGCGATGCGGTCGGGATCGTAGACGTCGCTGGTTTTCAGGAAGGAGAGGAAATTCATCTCCGTCGTTTCCATCATCCCGACGAGGCGGCGCGTCGAATAGACGTTATTACCGACGAAACGAATCTCCTTAACGCCGGTCTTGTCGCCCTCGACGACCGTGAACACGACGTCGATGCGGCCATTCGGCAGCTCGACCGTGCGATAGGAAACCTTGGCGGCGGCGCGGCCGGCGCGGCGATAGATCTCGGTCAGGCGGGCGACGTCAGCCTCCGCGACCTGCGGACTGAAGGCCCCGCGCGCCTTTGTGCGCAGTTCGGGCTGCAGGTTCTCGGTCTTGACCTTGCTGTTGCCCTCGATGACCACGCGGTTGACCTGATTGCCTTCGGTCACGCGGATGATGACAGTGCCGCCCTTGCGGCTTGCGGAAACAGTCGCGAAGCGCCCGCTCTGGCGAAGCGCCTCGAGCCCCTTTTCGACCTCTTCGGGGCTCGAGCCCGTGAAATAAGAGCGAATCGTCTCGGCGTCCGTGCGGGCGTTGCCCTGCACCACGATGTCCGCCGACGCCGGCGCGGAAAAGAGGAGAAGCGCCGCAAGCGCGGCCATAAGAAGTGACGAAGATTTCCAAATGCCGCCAGTGGATTGCATGTAATGCTGGTCCTCGTCCGCAACTTCCGCCGCCCGGAGCGCGGCGAATGACAACCTATTTGTGCAAGGCGAAACACGCCTTTCCGGGGTCCCGCCAAATCTTCTACAGGGTTTAACCACCCCTGCAAATCCAGAATGAATTCTGTTCGGGCAATTTGTCGAAGGCGTGGCGTCAAAGCCACTATTCATGGCTAGCAGACGGTTAACGGACCGCGAATGCGGTGAATAAAAATGAAGAAACCGCGACGCTGGTCGCGGTTTCGCCATAAACTTCGCAACTGCGCCGCTTGCGTCAGGACGCGCCAGCGAAGCGGTGGATGAGCCGGGCGATGTCGTTGTAGGTCGAGAAGATCATCAACACCCCGACCATGGCGAGCCCGACTCGGAAAGCGAACTCTTGCGCCCGCTCGTTCAACGCCTGGCCGCGGATGGCCTCGATGGAGAAGAAGAGCAGATGGCCGCCGTCGAGCATCGGAACCGGCATCAGATTCAGAAGGCCGATCGACACGGACAGTATGGCGATCAGATTGAGGAAGGGCGCGAGGCCGACCTTGGTCGCCGCCTGCGCCATCTTGCCCGAAATCTGCGCAATTCCGATTGGACCCGAGAGCTGATCGGCGCTTTCGCGGCCGCTGACGAGGCCGCCGAGATAGGAGCCGGTGCGATACACCACCTGCCAGGTCTCGCTGAACGCCAGCCTGACCGATTCGAGCGGCCCATAGCGCTCCTCCCGCACGTCGCTGGCCTGGGTCGACGCCTTGAGCCCGAGCATGCCGATTCGCATCTTTCCGGCGGGGCTCTCGACCTCGCGCCAGGCGGGCGTCGCCAGGATCGTCACGTCCTGCCCGGCGCGGCGCACCACGAAGACAAGCTTGGAGTCGGCGGAAACTGAAACGATTTCCTGCATTTTGGAGAAGGCGTCGATCGGCGCGCCGTCGATCGACAGGACGAGATCCCCCGGCAGGAAGCCGGCCGCCGCCCCCGCCCCGCCCTCGACGATCGAGCCGACGCGCGGCGCCAGGATCGTGCGGCCGTAAAAGCTGAAGATGCCAGCAAAAATCGCGATGGCGAGGACAAAATTGGCGAACGGCCCGGCGAAGACGATGGCCGCCCGCTTCCAGACCGTCTGCGCCGCGAAAGTGACGGCGCGCTCGGCCGCCGGCATAGCCTCGACGGCGTCGGGGTCCGGCAGGCTCGCGCCATTGGCGTCGCCATGGAATTTCACATAGCCGCCAAGCGGGATGGCGGCGACGCGCCAGCGCGTGCCGTAGCGGTCCGTTCTGGCCCAAAGCTCGGGACCGAAGCCGATCGAAAAGGCGTCGACCAGGACCCCGCACCAGCGGCCGACGATGAAGTGGCCGAATTCGTGGACGAAGACCACGATGGTCAAGATGAGCACGAAGGGGATGACGTAGGTCGCAAAAGTCGTCAACAGGTCCAGCACGGTCTCGTCTCCAACGCGTCACGCTCGCCAAGCTCCCCGCACAACATGGGGCGCGGGGCTTTTGGTTACTGAAGCGTTAAAATGCCTGAAGGCGCATCGACGGCCAAGGCCGCCCGCGACCTTTCTCTGACAATATGGTCAACGCCCAGCGCTTCCTCCACATTTTCAGGAGCCCGAGCATAGCCTTCGCGCAGCGCTGTCTCGCAGGCCTCCGCCACGTGGCGGACGATTCCGGCGAAAGAAATGCGGCCGCCGAGGAAAGCCTCGACCGCGATCTCATTCGCCGCGTTGAGCACATTGGTCAAGCCGCCGCCATGCGCCAGAGCGTCGAGCGCCAGCCTGAGCGCGGGGAACCGCTCGAAATCGGGCGCTTCGAATGTGAGCGTCGCGATTTTCGCGAAGTCGAGCCGATGCGCCGGCGTGGTGAGGCGCTCGGGATAGGCCAGACAATGGGCGATCGGCACGCGCATATCCGGCGGCGCCATGCCGGCGGTGACGGAGCCGTCCGAGAAAGCCACGAGCCCGTGCACGATCGACTGAGGGTGCACGACAACCTCGAGCTTTTCCGCCGGGACGCCGAAAAGATGGTGCGCCTCGATCAGCTCGAGACCCTTGTTCATCATCCCTGCCGAGTCGACCGTGATCTTGGGGCCCATCGCCCAGTTCGGATGGTTGAGGGCCTCCTCGACCGTCGCGCCGGCGATGCGCTCCTTGCTCCAGGTGCGAAACGGGCCGCCCGAGGCGGTGACGATCATGCGCTCGATCCGCGACGGGTCCTCCCCGCCCAGCGCCTGGAAGATGGCGTTGTGCTCGCTGTCGACCGGAAGGAGCATCGCCTCCATCTTTTTGGCGGTGCGCATGAAAGGCGCGCCGGCGCAGACGAGGCATTCCTTGTTGGCGAGGGCGACGTCGCGGCCGAGAGACAGCGCGGCGTGCGTCGGCTCGACGCCCGCGGCGCCGACGATGGCCGATACGACGAGATCGGCGTCGCGCACGGCGGCCTCGATCACGGCGTCGCGGCCGGCCGCCACCTGCGTATTCGTCCCCGCCAGCGCGTCCTTCAGCTCCGCATAGGCGTTTTCATCCCGAATCGCCGCAAATTCCGCCTTGGTGCGGCGGGCGACGTCGGCAAGCGCCTTGGCGTCGCGCCCGCCGGCGACGGCGGTGACCGAAAACCCCTCCGGATCGCGTTCCAGGAGATCGACCGTCGAGCGGCCGACCGAACCCGTTGCGCCGAGCAGGACGATACGGCGCGGCGCTCGGGCGCCCCCGTTTGCATGTCCGTTCTTCAAACCCATGAGCGCTTCACCAAAAAAAGAGGTTGGCCGCCGCCGAGGGATCGCCCCGGACCAAGCCGATCGCCGCCGCGAAAACGCAGGCGAAAATGAAACCATCCAGACGGTCCATCACGCCGCCATGGCCGGGAATGAGCTGGCTCGAATCCTTGACGCCGAAGCGGCGCTTCACGGAGGATTCGAACAGATCTCCCATTTGTGAGATGGAAGCCGCCGCCAGTCCGACCAGAAACACCTGAACGCTAGCAAGCGCCGGGCCGCCTCCGAGATAGGCGGTCGCAAGGCCGAGCAAAGCGCCGCTGACGACGCCAGTGATCGTGCCCGACCAGGTTTTCCCCGCTGAGACGCGGGGCCAAAGCTTGGGACCGCCGATCAGCCGCCCGCCGAAATAGGCGAAAATGTCGGTTCCCCACACGATTGCGAAGAGGAAGGCGATCGCCAGAATTCCGAAGTCGAATGATTCCCGCAGCCAGCAGACCGAAAAGGCCAGGGCCCCGGCATAGACGACGCCGCCGGCCGCCCAGACCCGCCGCGCCGGCCCGGCCAAAACGGCGACGATCGCCGCAAAGACGAGGATGTCCAGAGCCGCATAGCCTGCGAGCCCGTTCCGCCCAAAAGCCGCCGCCGCAGCCGTCGCCACGCCGCCGGCCGCGACCCTTGCGATGCGACGCTCGCCGCCAATCAGCCCCTGCCACTCCCAATTCACGGCAAATGCCGCCACGAGCCAGAAGGCAGCGAAAATAGCGCCCCCGAAATAGAGCGTCGCCACCGCCGCCGCGACGAGCACGACCGCAGAAGCGACGCGCGGCCCGAGGTCGGCGAAGCCGCCGCTTTTTTCCTTGGCCAGCGGGCTGGTCATGACGCCGTCTTGGCGCTGCGCGGCGACTCGACCCGGCCAAACCGGCGCTCCCGATGAGCGTATTCCTCCAAAGCGGAGACCAAAGCGGCCTGGTCGAAATCGGGCCACAGGATCGGCAGGAACACGAATTCGGCGTAGGCCGCCTGCCACAAAAGGAAATTCGAGAGCCGCTGTTCGCCGGAGGTGCGGATGATCAGATCCGGGTCCGGTATGTCGGCGGTGTCGAGGCGCGCGGAGATGGCGTCGGCGTCGATTTCATGCGGCGCAAGCCGCCCCTCCGCCACCATCTCGGCGAGCGCGCGCGCCGCCGCCGCGATCTCCTGCCGCGCGCCGTAATTGAAGGCCACGACGAGCGTCAGCCCGGTGTTGGCCGCCGTCACCTGCTCCGCCTCCTTGAGCAGGGCCAGAATCTCCGGCGCGAGATCCTCGCGCGCGCCGATGACGCGCACCCGCACGTTGTTGTCGTGCAGCTCGGACAGGTCGTTGCGAATGAACCGATGCAGCAATCCGAGCAGGCTCTGCACCTCTTCACGCGGGCGCGACCAGTTCTCCGCCGAAAAGGAATAGACCGTCAGATAGGAGATACGGAGCTCGATCGCAGCCCGGACGGCCCGACGAAGCGCCTCGACGCCGCGGCGATGCCCCTCGAAGCGCGGCAGGCCACGGGCCGCCGCCCAGCGGCCATTGCCGTCCATAATGAGCGCGACGTGGCGCGGGACAATCGTTATGCCGAGCGTGGTCGTCGCCATCTCCAAAAAATCGCCTTCCGCCATATGTCGTTCCGAATCGCCGGCCGATCTCAGCAATGGAGGCAGACGGTCGCCGCCGCGCTCGCGTCTCCAGCACGGCCCTTAGACCTGCATAATTTCCTTTTCCTTGGCGGCCAGGGCCGCGTCGATTTCCTTCACCGCCTCGTCGGTCGCCTTCTGCACCTCGGTTTCGTGCCGCTTGCCGTCATCCTCGGGAATGGCGTGATCCTTCAACAACCGCTTCAGCATGTCGATGCCGTCGCGCCGGACATGGCGCACCGCGACGCGGGCCTCTTCCGCATATTTATGGGCGACCTTCACCAGCTCCTTGCGGCGCTGTTCGTTGAGCTCCGGCATGCGGATGCGCAGGATCTGGCCCTCGACAGTCGGCTGCAGACCGAGATTGGCTTCACGAATCGCCTTGTCGACGGCGATGACCAGCGCCTTGTCCCAGACCTGGACGGCGAGCATGCGCGGCTCCGGCACGCTGACGGTCGCCACCTGATTGAGCGGCGAAATCTGCCCATAGGCGTCGACATGCACGGGGTCGAGCAGGCTCGCGGCGGCGCGGCCGGTCCGCAGGCCGCCGAACTCATGTTTCAGAGTTGCGATCGCGCCCTGCATGCGGCGCTTCAAATCCGCCAGATCGAATTTATCCGTCATGACCTTTACAACCTGCTTTCGTCGCCAGCAGCGCGAGGGCGCGCGCCCGGCCGGCGTGGTTTCTCAACTGGCCCGCGGACGCGCAGGTCCGCGATCAAAGCCCCTTATGGCATGTTTTTAGGCGTCGTGCGCAAGTTAAAGACGCGTGAGCTTATGGCGCGACGAGGGTCGAACGCCCGCCCCCGGCCAGCACCGAGGCGATCGCGCCGGGTTCGCCGATCGAAAAGACGATGATCGGAATTCGATTTTCCCGCGCCAGCGCGAAGGCGGCCGTGTCCATGACGGCGAGATTTTGGGCGATGGCCTCGTCATGGGTCAAGCGCTCGTAACGCTTGGCGGCGGGATCGCGCTTGGGATCGGCGGTATAGACGCCGTCGACCTGGGTCGCCTTCAGCACTGCGTCGGCCGAAAGCTCCGCCGCGCGCAGCACGGCGCCCGTGTCGGTCGTGAAGAAGGGATTGCCGGTGCCGCCGGCCGCGATCATCACCCTTCCCTTGGCGAGATGATGCAGCGCCGCGCGGCGCGAGAAGGATTCGCACAGCGAGGGCATCGGCACGGAGGAGAGGCAGCGGGCCGGGCGCCCCTGCATTTCGATCGCCTGCTCGAGCGCCAGCCCGTTCATGACGGTCGCGAGCATGCCGATCGAATCGGCGCGCGCCCGCTCGATGCCCGTATCGGCGCCCTTGATGCCGCGGAAGAAATTGCCGCCGCCAACGACCACCGCGACCTCATGGCCATTTTCCGAGGCCGTCGCCAGATCCTTGGCGATGCGCTCCAGCGTCGTCGCATCGAGGCCATAAGGCAGCGATCCTTGCAGCGCCTCGCCGGAAAGCTTCACGACCACGCGTTTATATCGCTTCGAGGCGTGGTCGGACATGACGGGTCTCTCTGATGGCTTGGGCGGGGGCGCGACTTAAATACGAATGGCGCGCCCCCGCCGCAAGTGACCCTTTCGAATCTCCAAAGCGAAAGGTTACGGTCCGACCTCGCCGCCCGTCGCGCCGAACACCTGCCCCGTCGCATAGCTCGATTCCGCCGAGGCCAACAGGACGTAAAGCGGCGCAATCTCCGCCGGCTGGCCGGGGCGTCCGAGCGGCGTGTCGCCGCCGAACTGGGTGAGATGCTCCTGCGTCTGCCCGCCTGAAGGTTGCAGCGGCGTCCAGAACGGGCCCGGCGCCACGGCGTTGACGCGGATTCCCTGTTTGGCAAGCTGCTTGGCCAGCCCCCAGGTGAAATTCAGAATGCCGGCCTTCGTCACCGCATAATCGAGCAGATGCTGCGATGGCTCATAGGCGTTGATCGAGGTCGTGTTGATGATGGTCGAACCGGGCCGCATATGGGGGACGGCCGCCTTGGTGATCCAGAACAGCGCATAGAGATTGGTGCGGAAGGTCCAATCCAGGTCTTCCGTGGTGATCTCCGTGATCGATTCGTGCACATGCTGGCGGGCGGCGTTGTTGACCAGAATATCGAGCCCGCCGAGCTCGTTCACGGCGTCATCGACGAGACGCTTGCAGAACATTTCGTCGCGAATGTCGCCAGGAATGGGCGCGGCCTTGCCGCCGGCGTCCTCGATCAACGCCACAACCTCCCGGGCGTCCTCCTCCTCTTGCGGAAGATAATTGATCGCGACATCGGCGCCCTCGCGCGCAAAGGCGATCGCCGCCGCGCGGCCGATGCCGGAATCGCCGCCCGTGAGCAGCGCCTTGCGGCCCTTGAGCCGCCCCGAGCCGCGATAGCTCTTCTCGCCGTGATCGGGCAGCGGAGTCATTTTGCAGGCGAGGCCCGGCCAGGGCTGCGGCTGCTTCTCGAAAGGCGGCTTGGGATAAAGCTCGCGCGGATTTTTGAGCCCGTCGCCCTGCGTCTGCATATCCGGCAGGGGGGCGGCGCTCTCTATGCCGGTTACCGAGATATTCTCCCGGATCGCTTCCGTGATCGATTGTCCCTGCGCAGGCATTGAACCCTCCCGGCGCCCCGCCAGCAGGGCGAAACGCGGGGGATGAAGGGAATGTTTCACAAGGCCGTCACGAGCCCGGCGGCGCCGACGAGCATCAAGCTCAGCGCCCAAACCAGGTCGAGGTTGAACCAGCTTCTGGAGATGAAGCTCGGGCCGAGCCAGCCGTGCACAAGGAACGCAATCAAGCCGCCAGCGGTCACCATCGAGACCACATGGAGGAGCGAAACCAGGACCGCGGTTGCAAAGTTTCGCCCCATCAGGCTCGCCAGTCCCTGATGAGCCGCGTCGACCTCTCCCGCCGAGCAAAGGCCAAGATAGATGGGCAACAGCATCAAACCGGCCCCATGGGCGATCGCGATAGCGAAGGACCACAGCGCAAGCTGCGTGGGCCTGATTCGGGCGAGCGCGCGCGGATGTCGCCGGTTGACGAGGCGGTAGGCGCCATAGGCGATCACGGCGGCGCCTACGGCGATCCTGATGACTCGTCCCCATTCCACCAGCGCGGTCATCAGCGCAAAGGGCAGCAGAATGACCAGCATGGCGGCTAAGTGCCCGGCCGCAAGCGACGCAAGCGCCAAGGCGAGGTCCCAGCGCCCCCTGCCCATCAGGCCGGCTGAAACGGCCAGAGGCCATCCCATGCCCGGATTAACGCCGTGGTAGAGGCCGCTGGCGACCACGGCCAGCCAAAGGTCAGCCGTGCTCCATTGAACGTGGCCCACCTTCAGACGGACGGATAGCAAAAGGAGTCGGTCGAGCAGTCGCCGCCTTCCAGGCGTATTTGGTGCGACCTGTATCCATCCGGAAACTCGACCCAAAATTCCTTGTCCAGCGTGACGCCGCCATCGGTCCCGACGTCGGCTTTGACCATCGCGCCTAGCACTCCCTCAGGAAAGAACTGGTCGTCCCAGGTCGAATAGAGCGAGTTCGTCCAGTAGACCCGCTTCCCGTCGCGGCTGATCTCGATCATCTGCGGGCCGCCGGCAAATGTATTGCCATTCGGATGGGGCGTCCGTCTGACAATGCCGCCGATATGCGCCGAGCCAACCAGCTTGGGCGCCCTCGGGTCGCTGACGTCATACTGGCGCATCTCGCCCGTGCCCCAGCAGGACACATAGAGGAACCGATCATCGAGGGAGAGGTCGATGTCGGTGACCAATGGCGGAACGGCGGCAAAGGCCTGAAGCAATGGTGGGAGCTGATTTTTATCCGCCGGCTCGGGCGCAATGACGGCTGTCTTCTCGCAACGGAACGTGCCGCCCTCGCGCCACCAGGTCCAGATCGACCCCTCGAGGTTGGTCGTGTCCACCACGACGCCGACGAAGCCATATTCCTTTATCGGGTCGTGCGCCGGCCGGACTTCAAGGGCCATCTGATGGTTGGCGCCAAGGTCAATTGTTTGGACGTTGCGCCGCGCGCGCAGATCCCAGAAATGGAGTCTATGCCCATATTTGTTGCCGAGCAGATCGTCGGGAACCAGGCCGTTCTCGAACTGCGGCGGCAGCCCCCATTCGCTCGTCACCATGTAGTCCCGCGGCAGGTTCCACCAGAAATCGTAATGCTTGTCCTGCGGCCCTCGGTCGATCTCCCAGCGGCCCAGCACGTCGAATGTTTCGCAATCCATGATGAAGATACCGGGCGGGCTATCGGTCCCATCCGGTCCGCCGCCGCCGAGGGTGGAGACATAAATGCCCTCCGGCCCGCAATGGACCGTGTGCGGTCGCGAATAGCCGGTCTTGTGGAAGACTTCCTCCGGCTCGATGATCTTGTGGATCTTTGCCTGCGTGGGGTCCGGCTTGGTGTCGATCACATAGATCCGCGACGACCGCAGACCTGGGATGATGAGGTAGCGGCGCTCCAGAAAGGCGTGGCCCGACATGGGCGACAAGGCGGATGAGCAGGCGTTCCAGCCGAAATGATGAAATTCGTCACCCTTATTCGGCATCACCACCGTGTGGACGATTTTTCCATAGGATGAGGAACTCGAATCGACGTCGACCACGCCCAGGCAGTCCGGACGCGAAAAATTGGGACTGAGCATCAGGACGTAGGCATATCGCTCAGGGGGCGCTTCCATCGCCAGCTTGGGGGTGGCGTGGAAGGTGGGGTCCGGACGGATCGTCATTTTTCTCCCTCCGTGATCCGGGCCTCCCAGCCGAGGCGGGAGCGTCGTCGCCGGATTAAACAGTTCGGAGATAACGCCCGTTCAGGAGCCAGCAATGGCTCATCAGCGCGGCGCCGACCTATGCGCCACAGCGAGCATGTCTGCTTGGGCGGAAAAGCAACCAAGCGCGTTAGACCAACAAAAAAGGCCGAGGTTGGAGCCTCGGCCTTTTAGTTTCTGTTCATTACGCCTTGCGAAGCGCCCTCCCCTTTAAGGGAGGAAATGGCGTGGGAGCCCGTTTTGGCTCAGCCCTTCGCGGCCGCCGCGACTTCCGCGGCGAAATCGCTGGTCTGCTTCTCGATGCCCTCGCCGAGCGCATAGCGGACGAAGCCCTTGATGGCGATCGGCGCGCCGGCCTTGCCTTCGAGCTCCTTCACCGCCTGGGCGACGGTCTTGCCATTATGCTCGGGGTGGTTCGAGGGCTGGTCGAGCAGGCAGACTTCCTTGGCGAAAGTCTTGACGCCGGACTCGACGATCTTCGCCAGCACATTCTCGGGCTTGCCGGCGTTCTTCTCGCGCAGCAGATTGGCTTCGCGCTCGACAATCGCCGGGTCGAGGCCGGAGGCGTCCATCGCCTGCGGATTGGCCGAGGCGACATGCATGGCGATCTCGCGCGCGAGCTTGGCCAGCACTTCCTTGTCGCCGGTCGATTCCAGCGCGACGATCACCGCGATCTTGCCCTGGCCGTCGACGACCTGGCCGTGCACATAGCGGCCGACGACGCCGTCGGACACCGTCAGCGCGGCGGCGCGGCGCAGCGTGAGGTTCTCGCCGATCGTGGCGATAGACGTCGTGATGTTCTCGGCGACCGTGCCGCCGCCCGGATAAGCCTCTCCGCCGAGCTCAGCGGCGTCGGTCTTGCCGGTCGCCAGCGCCACTTCGGCGATGTTCTTGACAAGCGTCTGGAAGTCGCCGTTACGGGAAACGAAGTCGGTCTCGGAGTTCACCTCGACGACGACGCCCTTCTTGTCGCCGGTGAGCGCGGCGACGAGGCCCTCGGCGGCCACGCGGTCGGCCTTCTTGGCGGCCTTGGAGAGACCCTTCTTGCGCAGCCAGTCGACAGCGGCCTCGAACTCGCCCTCGGTCGCGGTGAGCGCGGCCTTGCAGTCCATCATGCCGGCGCCGGTGCTCTCACGCAGTTCCTTGACGAGGGCGGCGGTAATCGTGGCCATGGTCGAAATCCTTCTGTTTGGGCCGGCTGGAAGCCCGCGGCGACGGCTTCCCGGCTCTCGGGGGCTTTATGGCGACGGGCGCCGGCTCTGGATGAGCCGGCGCCCGAGGTAATGGCGAAAGATGACAGTCAGTCTTTAGGCGGACAGAAGCGCGCGCGCCTGATCCACCCAGCCGTCGCGGGCGATGCGGCCGCTGAGCTTGAGATCGGCGTCGACCTTTTCGACGTCGGCCGGAGTCATCGCGGCGATCTGCCAGTAATGGAAGACGCCGGCGTCATTGAGCTTCTTGACGACCTGCGGGCCGACGCCGTTCAGCTTGGCGAGATCGTCGGGCGCGCCGCGCGGGGCGGCGAGCAGCTCGAAGACCTCGGCCGACTCGTAAGCCTCGCCGCTTTCGGCGCCGGCCACGGCCGGCTCGACGGCCGGAGCCTCGGCTTCGCCGAGATCGACGCCCAGCGCGCCCTGGCTGCGGGAGATGCCGTCGATCGCGGCGCGGGCGATCAAGTCGCAGTAGAGCTGGATGGCGCGGCCGGCGTCGTCATTGCCCGGGATCGGATAGGTCACGCCATCCGGATCGCAGTTGGTGTCGAGGATCGCCACCACCGGGATCTTGAGGCGGTTGGCCTCCTTGATCGCGAGCTGCTCCTTATTGGTGTCGATGACAAAGATCAGGTCGGGCGTGCCGCCCATGTCCTTGATGCCGCCGAGCGCCTTTTCCAGCTTGTCGCGCTCGCGGGTGAGGAGCAGGCGCTCCTTCTTCGTCACGCCCTGGGCGCCGGCCGAGAGCATCTCGTCGAGCTTGCGCAGGCGATTGATCGAGCCCGAAATGGTCTTCCAGTTGGTCAGCGTGCCGCCGAGCCAGCGGGAGTTGATGTAATATTGCGCGCTGCGGCGGGCCGAGTCGGCGATCTGATCCTGCGCCTGGCGCTTGGTGCCGACGAACAGCACGCGGCCGCCCTTGGCCACCGTGTCGGAGACCGTCTTCAGCGCCTGATGCAGCAGCGGGACCGTCTGGGCGAGGTCGATGATGTGGATATTGTTGCGCACGCCGAAAATGAAGGGGGCCATCTTCGGGTTCCAGCGATGCGACTGGTGGCCGAAGTGAGCGCCCGCCTCGAGAAGGCCGCGCATGGTGAAGTCAGGAAGCGCCATTTACTTTTCTCCGGTTGAGCCTCGGCGAAAGCAAGGTGAAGAGGCCGGAAACCGGCCACCGGAAACGACGTCTTGGATCAGACGCCGCATAACCTTCGCCTGTGGGATGCGCGCGCTTATAGGCGAAGCGCCCGCAGGGAGCAATAGGGATCGCCGCAAGGTTTGCAAGAGGATTTGCAAGAAGGCCGCCCCGAGGCCGCCTGCGCGGGGTGGAAACAACCTGCGGCGGGGCTTCGGAGAGGCCTCTCAAAGGCCTCGAATCTTCGGGTTCCACGGCCTAAAAAAATTTTTTGTCCGCGACCAGTTGTCGCACATTAAGTGATTGATTATACGCTATAATATCGCGTTTTTGGCCGTCAAAATTAGGCTCTCCCCGCAGATTGCCAAGCGGTTTGAATCGGGCTAGGGTTACCTCGATGCGGCAAGCATTCTGGTAGAAAAAACAAACAGGGGGAAAACGCATGGCTGTCAACGTTCACAGCTCCGGCGACATCGGCAAGATGCTCATCTGGGTCGCCGCCTTCGTCGGCTTCGTCGTCGTCGCTCTTACCTGGGTTCCGGACTGGATCTCTCCCGAGGGCACCAACGGCACGGGCAACAACCGCGAGGCTCTCGGCACCGCCGGCACCGGCTCTACCGCGCGCATGATTCAGTAATACCCCTGCTGAACGACTTGCCGGGGGGTGATCTCCCGGTCTTGTCGTCTGGGAGCACGATCGGCCCGGCAACGGCGCAGATCGATTTGGAGCCGACGCTCTCGACTTGTTCGGGCGTCGGCTTCAGCATTTTTGGCCGCCGATCGCACTTTTGCGGGGCTGGCCGCGACCAAGCAGCCGGGCCGGCGCTGTCTCCTCGAGATGGAACGACCGCCGCGGCGCTCAAACGGCAAAGGAAGCTGATGTCCCGAATGCGCGCCGATCTGTTGCTTATGGCGGTTTCGATCATTTGGGGAACGGCTTTTATCGCGCAGAAACAAGCCAACGAGGCCATGGGGCCGATCAGTTTCGTCGGCGCGCGTTTTTTGGTTTCCTGGATGGCGCTGGCGCCGCTCGCCTTCTACGAGCGCAGTAACAAGGCTCGAGCGCGGTTGAGAAAACAGGATCTGGCGCTTGCGGGCCTGATCGGCCTCTGCCTGTTTGCCGGCTCCACTTTGCAGCAGACCGGCCTCGTCACGACCACGGCGACGAACGGCGGTTTTTTGACCGCCCTCTACGTGATTTTCGTCCCCTTCATCGTCTGGATGATTACGGGAGCCAAGCCGAGACCCGTGGTCTTGGGCGCGATCGCCGTGTCCGTCGCGGGGGCCTGGCTCCTGACGGAACACGGGCATTTTCAGGGGCTCAACGGCGGCGACGCTTTGGTTCTGATCGCGGACGTCGCTTGGGCGGCCGGGATCAGCCTCGTTCCGGTCTTTCTGGCGCGCGCCGACCGGCCATTCTTCCTGGCTTTCGCGCAATATGGCGTCGCCTCTCTTCTCGGCCTCACTGTCGGGCTCAGCGTCGAGCCTGTCTCCCAGGAGGGATTGGCCGTGGCGCTTCCGGCCATCCTCTATGCCGGCCTCTGCTCCGGTGGCATTGCCTTCACGCTGCAGATCGTCGCGCAAAAATATACGCCCCCGGCCGAAGCCGCTCTGATCATGTCGCTCGAGTGCGTTTTCGCGGCCCTGTCGGGCGCCGCGCTGCTCTCGGAACGCCTGACGGGCCCCGCCATCCTGGGCTGCCTTCTCATCCTGCTCGGCGTCCTTATGGTCGAGGCCGGT
The DNA here is from genome assembly GCF_030063565.1 of Methylocystis sp. JR02. Taxonomy (NCBI): domain Bacteria; kingdom Pseudomonadati; phylum Pseudomonadota; class Alphaproteobacteria; order Hyphomicrobiales; family Methylocystaceae; genus Methylocystis; species Methylocystis sp. JR02. The sequence goes on from NZ_JASIRC010000001.1 coordinate 1,665,639, forward strand.
CCTGCCGCGAAAAATATCAAGCTGCGCAGCTACTTGCGGAAGTCCGTCCTCGGAAAGCGCCTTGGCGCCATCGCGCCTTACGAATACGCTTCGCCGCGAGCCGACTTCAAGCCGCCCAGATAGCTCCGATGGACCTGAACAGCGCGATCCGCTTTTCCGTAAGGCAAGTTTCGTCGGAGCTGTTCTCGGCAGGTTCGATCTTTTCGATCTATTCGCTGGCGTCGTCCTTCGCTTTGGGTTTCGCCGCATTGGCTTATCGACGCTTGCGGCGCCGGGGGCGCGCCAATCTGCGGGCTGTTGCGCGCGCGATTTTCTCCAAGAATTTCGTGATGCGCGAGTCTGTTCACGCAGATTTGAAGCTCTTCGTTCTCAGCGTCATCTTCATGCCGGCGGTGATCGGCGGCCTCGTCATTTCGTCGAACGTCATTGCGATGGGCGTCAGTTCAGTCCTCGGCAAAGCATTCGGGCACATGGGGAACACAAGCTTCAGCGATTTGCAGATCAAGGCGATCTCGACCGTAGTTTTGTTCCTGGCCTATGAGATTGGCTATTTTCTAGACCATTATCTCAAGCACCGGGTTGCTTTCTTGTGGGAGCTTCACAAGCTCCATCACACGGCCGATGTCCTGACGCCGCTGACCAATTTCAGAAACCACCCGATCGACAATGTCATCTTCGGCTATATGCTCGCGACCTTCATCGGCGCCGCGTCCGGCGCCTTGCATTGGCTCTTCAACCGGTCGACGGATATGTTTGCCGTCGACGGCAAGAACATCCTCTTTCTCTGCTTTCTCTGGACCATCGGACATCTCCAGCACTCGCAGTTCTGGATACCCTTCTCCGGCGCCTGGGGCCGCGTCATTTTGAGCCCCGCCCACCACCAAATCCATCATTCGAACGATCCGAGGCATTTCAATCGCAACCTCGGCAGTGTCCTCGCCGTCTGGGACTGGATGTTTGGGACGCTCGAGATCCCCACGGAGAAAAACCCGCGCCTGACCTATGGCGTCGACGAAAAAGGCGTCGACCCGCATTCGGTTGCCGGCATGCTGCTGACGCCCATGGTCAAATCAGCGTCCGCGTTTTGGCGTGCGCTCGTCTCGGCGCCGCAGTTCTTCTTCAACGCGAGCGGCGCCGCGGCGGAGCGGATGCTACGACGCCAAGGCTGAGCTCCTTAAAACTCGATGCCTTCCTGCGCCTTCACGCCCGCCGCAAAATGGTGCTTCACCAGGGTCATCTCCGTCACGAGATCGGCGGCCGCGATCATTTCCGGCTTGGCGTTGCGTCCGGTCACGACGACATGAAGACCGTCTCGCCGCGCCGCCAGTCTCTCCACAACCTCGCCCAGGGGCAGGTGCTCGTAGCGCAGCGAAATATTCAGCTCGTCGAGCACCAACAGGCGAATCTCGGGATCATCCATCAGCTTGCAGGCCGTCTCCCAGGCGCGCCTCGCCGCGGCCTCGTCACGCGCGCGGTCCTGCGTCTCCCAGGTGAAGCCCTCGCCCAATGTGTGCCAGGAGACCTGCCCGAGCGAGACCTGCCCGAGCTTCTCCAGCATTTCGCGCTCGCCCGACCGCCAGCCGCCCTTGCCGAATTGCACGACGCCGACCTTCCAGCCGTGGCCGAGCGCCCGCAGCGCCAGACCGAAGGCCGCGGTGGATTTGCCCTTGCCGGGGCCGGTGTGAACCATCAGCAAGCCTTTTTGCACGATCGTCTTGCCGGCGACCTCGGCGTCCTGCACGGCCTTGCGCTTTTCCATCTTCTCGCGATGGCGGCGCGCCGCGTCCTTTTCCTGATCTTCTTCCAAGACGCGCTCCTTGGCGTTTGACGTAAAGGTGACGCGCGCATATGACTGAGCGTGACGGTCCTTCGCAAGAAGGCGAAAAGGGAACGCGGTGCGGGAGTCCCCAAAACCGCGGCTGCCCCCGCAACTGTAACCGGGAAGGCTGCGCCATCGGCCACTGAGCCAAAAGCTTGGGAAGGCGGCGCGGATGGAACCCGGAAGCCAGGAGACCTGCCGTCGCTTGTCGGAATTATGCGCCGCCGGTGGGGCGGCAGGGAGACCCTTATGACGACCAAGACCGCCGCTATTCGTTCGATTTCCGGCTCTCGCGCGGAGACGCTGAAGGCCGCTTTCGTTGCTTTCATCGTCGGCCTCGGCCTCGTCTATGGCGCGGGCTTCGCCAACTCCGAGACCGTGCACGACGCGGCGCATGATTCGCGCCACGCGCTCTCCTTCCCCTGCCACTGACCGCCCTTCACGCGACCCGTGATCGCGCGCCTGTTGGCGGCCGGCCTCATCGCCGGCATTGTTGCGGGCCTTGCGGTCGCGGGTCTGCAGCACATCACGACGACGCCGCTCATCCTCGCCGCCGAGGTTTATGAGGCGGCGCAGCATGCCCATGACGCGGCCGAAGCGGCGGCCCCGGCCTTCGAGGGCCTGCGCCGCACGGTCGCGACAAGCCTCGCAACCATCGCCGTCTCGGCGGGCTATGCGCTGATCCTGCTCGCCGGCATGCTTTTTTCTGGAGAGTCCATCGGCCCCCGCCGCGCGGCGCTCTGGGGCGCCTGCGCCTTCGCCGCGACCGGGCTCGCGACGAGCCTCGGCCTCGCGCCGCAACTCCCCGGCGCGGCGGAGACCGATCTTGCGGGCCGCCAAATCTGGTGGCTTGCGACTGCCGCCTCGACCGGCGCCGGGCTTTTCGCTTTGCTGCGCCTCGACGCGCCCGCCGCCAAGATCTTCGGCGCCGCGCTGATCGTCGCGCCGCATTTCTTCTGGCCGACGCTTGCCACGCCGGAAAGCACCGTCCCCGCCGAGCTTGCCGCGCGCTTCGCCGCCGCTTCGCTCGCCGTGCAGGCGGCGAGCTGGGTGCTCGCCGGCGCGCTGGCCGGACTGGCTTGGCGTCTCATCTCGCGTGACGAAACGGAGGCCGCATGAGCGCCGCCAAAATCCCCGCAACCATCGTCACCGGCTTTCTCGGCGCCGGCAAAACGACGCTCATCCGTCATGTGCTCGAGAACGCCCGCGACCGCCGGCTGGCGCTTGTCATCAACGAATTCGGCGACGTCGGCGTCGACGGCGACATTTTGCGCGCCTGCGGTATCGAGAATTGCCCGGAGGAGAATATCGTCGAGCTCGCGAACGGGTGCCTGTGCTGCACGGTCGCCGACGATTTCGTGCCGGCGATCGAGGCCCTGCTCGCGCATGAGAAACGGCCCGAGCATATCATCATCGAAACCTCCGGCCTCGCGCTGCCGAAGCCTTTGGTAAAGGCCTTCGACTGGCCCGCCATCCGCTCGAAGCTCACCGTCGACGGCGTGATCGCCGTCATCGACGGCAAGGCGGTCGCAGAAGGCCGTTTTGCCGATGACCTCGACGCCATCGCGCAGGAGCGCGCCGAAACCGAGACGATCGATCACGACAATCCGCTCGAAGAAGTCTTCGAGGATCAGCTCGCCTGCGCCGATCTCGTCATTTTGAACAAGACCGATCTGCTCGACGAATCTGAAGAAGCGACGGTCGCCGCGCAGCTTTCGCAAGGCGCGCGCGCGAGCGTGAAAGTCGTGCGCGCGCGCGCCGGCCGCGTCGATCCGCTCGTGTTGCTTGGCCTCGCCGCGGCGGCTGAGGACGATCTCGCGAACCGCCCCTCGCATCACGATGCCGAGAGCGAGCATGATCACGACGATTTCGATAGTTTTGTTGTCAGTATCCCGGCAATCTCCGATCCGGTCGCGCTCGTTGCGAGACTCACTGAAGCTGCGCGTACGCATGACGTGCTGCGCGTAAAAGGCTTCGTCGAGGTCGCGGGCAAGCCGATGCGTCTTCTCGTGCAAGGCGTCGGCGCGCGCGTTCAGCATCATTTCGACCGCCCTTGGAAAGCCGGCGAAGAACGCGCGAGCCGTCTCGTCGTGATCGGCGAAAAGGGACTCGATCGCGAGTCGATCGCCGCGATGCTCGCGCAGCCGTGAGGCGCCATGCATCTCTTGCCGCGCGATCTCCATAGTCTCGACGACGCCGGCGCGGCGACGGATCTCGGCCAGACTCCGGCCGACGTAGTCTTTCTGTCTTTTTCCGATTCAGAGCTGCGCCTGCTCGCCCGGCTGCATGCGCGCGACGAGCGCCTTGCAAGCCTGCGCTGCGCGCCGCTCGCGCAACTGAAACACCCCTACTCCGTCGATCTCTATCTCGACACAGTCGCGCGCCACGCCAAGGTCATTGTGGTGCGGCTTCTCGGCGGCAAGGATTATTGGGCCTATGGCGTCGAGCAGCTCGAGGCGCTGGCCCGCACGCGCAATATTGCGCTCGCGATTGTGCCGGGCGATACGGTCGAGGACGTCCGTCTCGCTCAGGCGTCGACTCTAGATGCCCAGGCCCTCAATCGCATCTGGCGCCTCTTCCAGGACGGCGGGCCCGATAATCTCCGTTCGTTCCTGGCCTATGCATCGGCGCTCGCCGGGCGTCCCGCCGATTGGCGCGAGAGCGTTCCGGTCTCCAATGCCGGCCGTTTCACGCGAGCCTGTCGCGCGGTCGGTGGCGATGCGCCGCGCGCGACGATCGTCTTCTATCGCTCGCTTTATCTCGCCGACGACGTAGCCCCGATTGTCGCGCTCGCCGACGCGCTCAATGAACGCAGCTTCGCCGTCGACGCAATCTATGTCGCAAGCCTCAAGGAGCTCGAGAGCGAAGCTTTTATAACGCAGGCGCTCGACGCATTCGCGCCCGACGTCATTCTCAACGCCACGGCCTTCTCCGCGCGCCGCGACGCAGGCTGCGTGCTCGACCGCGCCGACGCGCCCGTCCTGCAAGTCGCGCTCGCCACCTGCACGCGCGACGCATGGGAAGCTTCCGCCCGCGGCGCCAACGCCGCCGACCTCGCGATGAACGTCGTGCTGCCGGAAGTCGACGGCCGCATCTTCACCCGCGCCATCTCCTTCAAGGAAACGGCGCCGCGCGGCGCCGCAGAATTGGACGAGCCCCGCCATGCGCCGGAGCCTTCGCGCATCGCTTTTGTCGCAGAGCTCGCGGCAAATTGGGCGCGCCTGCGCCGCAAATCGAACGCCGAGAAAAGCCTCGCGCTTATTCTCTCCGATTACCCGGCGCGACGCGGACGCAGCGGATATGCGATCGGCCTGGACGCCGAAGCGAGCGTCGTGGAGATCACCGCAGCGCTGGGCGACGCCGGCTACGTTGTAGAAGACCCTCCGTCATTGAGCGACGCCACGAACGCCGCGGAAATCCCCTCTCCCGCCTGCGGGAGAGGGTGGCCCCTGCGTAAGCAGGGGTCGGGTGAGGGCCCTCATCCGTCACCGCTTCGCGGCGACACCTTCTCCCGCGAGCGGGAGAAGGAAGGATCACGATCGATCATTCGTGCGCTCGAGGAAGGCGCACAAACGATCGACGTTCCACTCTCCGACTACGTGCGCCTACTCGAAACGCTTCCCCCAACCTTCATCGCAACCCTCAACGACGCATGGGGCTCCCCGCAAGATGACCCCGCTGTTACAGGCGACGCCTTCCGCTTCTCCTGCCTCATCAACGGCAATCTCGTCATCGCCCTGCAGCCAGATCGCGGCGCGCGCGCGGAGCGCTACGAGACTTATCACGACATACAGCGGCCGCCGCGCCACGCCTATGTCGCCTTCTATCTCTGGCTGCGTCACATCCACAAAATCGACGCGCTGATCCACCTCGGCGCCCATGGCACGCTCGAATGGCTGCCGGGCAAATCCGTGATGCTTTCGCAGGAGTGTGCGCCCGAAGCCGTGCTGGGCCCTACCCCGCTCATTTATCCATTCATCGTCAATGATCCCGGCGAAGCCGCGCAGGCCAAGCGCCGCACGAGCGCCGTGACGATCGGGCATCTCACGCCGCCGCTCGTCGAGGCCGAGCTCTTCGACGCCGCCGCGACGATCGAGACGCTGCTCGACGAATATGCCGCCGCAGCGTCGCTCGATCCGCGCCGCGCGCGCCTCATTGCCGGCGCGATACTCGATGAAGCCGAACGCAGCGGACTCGCACAGGAATGCGGCGTGACGCGCGAGACCGACATCGCCGAAACGCTGGCGCGACTCGACGCCTGGATGTGCGATTTGAAGGAAATGCGCATCGGCGACGGGCTTCACGTCTTCGGCCGCGCCGACGAAGAGGCAACACGCAACGCTTGCGGGCTAAGCGAACGCAAGGCGCTCATCGACGCGCTTTCGGGCCGCTTCGTCGAGCCCGGCCCTGCAGGCGCGCCGTCACGCGGCCGCGCCGACGTCATCCCCACGGGCCGCAATCTTTTCTGCATCGATCCGCGCCACGCGCCGACGCAAACGGCTTACGACATCGGCAGACGCGCCGCGCATGAAGTGATGACGCGCCATGCGCAAACGCATGGCGACTTCCCGCGCCGCATCATGCTCGATCTCTGGGGCAGCGCGACGATCCGCACCGGCGGCGAGGACTTCGCGCAGGCGCTGGCGCTTCTCGGCGTCAGGCCGACATGGGATCAGCAAAGCGCGCGCGTCATCGGCTTCGAGATATTGCCGCAAGCCAAGCTCGATTTTCCGCGCGTCGACGTCACGCTGCATGTCTCGGGCCTGTTCCGCGACATGTTCCCCGGGCTCATCGCCCTCTTCGACGACGCTGTGCGCGCAGTGGCGGCGCTCGACGAAGACGTGGATTTCAATCCGCTCACAGAGTCGCGCGGCCTCACGCGCATTTTCGGCGCGGCGCAGGGAAATTACGGGCTCGGCGTCAGCGAGACGATCTTGCGCGGCGAGTGGTCGTCGCGGGACGATCTCGCCCGCGCCTATCTTGAAGCGGGCGGCCATGCGCTCGACCGCGCCGGCGAAAGTGCGCCCGCTTATGACGCGTTCAGCGCGCAAGTCGCCGCCGCCGACGCTCATGTTCATGCGCAGGACATGGCGGAAGTGGACGTGCTGACCGGCCCCGCCTTCGCCGATTTCGAAGGCGGCTTTGCCGCCGCAAATAAAATGCTCGGAGGCGACGCCGATCTGGTGCATCTCGACGCAACGCGGCCCGAGCGCCTGACCGCACGGCCGTTGCAAGACGAAATCGCCCGCGTGCTGCGCATGCGCCTCGCCAATCCGCGCTGGCTCGAGGGGCAAATGCGCCATGGGCATCGCGGCGGCGCGGAGATCGCGGAAGGAATCGACAATCTCTACGCCTTCGCGGCGACGAGCGGGCTGGTCAGCGACGCGCAATTCGACCTCGCCTTTTCAGCGACGCTCGGCGACGACACAGTGCGCGACTTTCTCGCGCGCGAGAATCCGCGCGCCCTGGAGGCGATCGTGCATGTCTTCAACGAGGCGCTCTCGCGCGGGCTGTGGCGCACCGGACGAAACAGCGTGCATGACATCCTAACGAATGTCGGAGGGGCCCATGCAGCCAACGCCTGAAATCAAGGGCTGGTGCCCAGGGGCCTACGCCCCCATGGCGAGCAATGATGGTCTGCTCATCCGCGCGAAGATCGTCGGCGCGCGGATAAACGCTGCACAGCTTGCAGCCGTCGCGGCGATTTCCGCCGATTGCGGCAATGGCCTTGTGGATCTCTCGCAACGCGCGCAACTGCAAATCAGAGGCGTCAGCGAGGCGACATTGCCCGACGCCTTGCGTAGACTCGACGCCGCACATCTGCTCCCGCGCGACGCCGCGGCCGAGCGGGTTACTAACATCATCGCAGCGCCGCTCTCTGACGACGCCAATGTGATGGCACGCGAACTCGCCGGCGCCCTTCGGGCAGATCAGGCGCTGCGCGCCCTCCCCGCCAAAATTCTTTTTGCTATAGATGGCGAGGCGCTGCCGCTGTCGAACGTCGAAGCGGATATTCGCCTTTCCGCGGTCCAACTGAACAACGTTGCGATAAGCGTAGCGGGAGCCGACGACCTCGCGATTATCGTCGATCGAACCGAAGCCGTCGCCACTGCGCTCAAGCTCGCGCGCGCCTTTGTGACGCTCCGCAACGGCGCCTTCGAGCTCCGCCGTATGGGGCGGCTCGTCAAAGCGCTTGGGGCCGCGCGCCTGTTTAGCGAAGCGGGGCTCGTCGCAGCGCTTTCGCGGCGTCCCGATTCTGCGCCGCGTCCCTTCCTCGGCGTGCAAGAAGCCGGCGGCCTCTGTTTCGCCGGCGTCGCCGCGCCGTCGGGCCGTTGGCGCGCAAGCGCGCTTGAAGGGCTTGCGTCGCTCGCCGCGTCGCAAGCGGGCGGCGAATTACGCCTCACGCCCTGGCGCGCCATTCTCATCCCCGCGCCATCGGCCGACGCAGCGCAAAGCATCATCGCCGCCGCCCGCGCGCGCGATCTTATCGTCTCCCACGAAGACCCGCGCCTTGCCGTCGTTGCGTGTCCTGGCGCGCCGGAATGCCCGCAGGCGCGCGGCGACACGCGCGGCGCTCTTGCGCGGCTCGCGCCGCTGGCGCAAAAGCTTGCAGGCAAGGATGGCGTCGGCCTTCATATCTCCGGCTGCGCGAAAGGCTGCGCGCGGCCCGGAAACGCGCCGGTGACGCTTATCGCCGATGACGGCCGCTTCAACCTCGTCGACACGGGCGGCGCGAGCGATGCGCCACAGTCGAAGGGGCTCGACATCGACGCCGTCGAAAGCGCGCTCGCCGCGCGCGCAAGGGAACATCTATGTCGGACGCATTGAGTTACATCCGCGACGGCGCGGCGATCTACCAGCGCTCCTTTGCGATCATCCGCGCGGAGGCCAATCTCGCGCGCTTTTCGCCTGAGCAGGAAAAGGTCGCCGTACGCATGATCCACGCCTGCGGCATGGTGGAGCTTGCCGACGACATCGACTTCTCGCCAAGCTTTGTGTCGGACGCCAAAGCCGCGCTGCGCAAGGGCGCGCCCATTCTCTGCGACGCCAATATGGTCGCGCATGGCGTCACGCGCGCGCGCCTGCCGGCGAATAATACCGTTGTTTGTACCCTCGTAGACCCCAATGTGGCGACGCTGGCCGCAGAACTCGGCACGACCCGCAGCGCCGCGGCCATGGAGCTGTGGCGCAACAGGCTCGACGGCGCCGTCGTCGCGATCGGCAATGCGCCGACGTCGCTCTTTCGTCTGCTCGAAATGCTCGACGAAGGCGTTGCGCGCCCCGCGGCGATCATCGGCATGCCCGTGGGCTTCGTCGGCGCGGCGGAATCTAAAGAGGCGCTCGCGGCCGATGGGCGCATTCCTTTCGCGATTGTGAAAGGCCGCAAGGGCGGCAGCGCCATGGCGGCCGCCGCCATCAATGCGCTGGCGAGCGACGCCGAATGAGCGTGCTTCCCGCAACATCGCAACAAAGCGCCGCAAAGCTCGGCGCGCTGATCGGCGTTGGGCTTGGTCCCGGCGATCCTGAGCTTGTGACGGTGAAAGCCGCGCGCCTCATCGGCGAAGCAAAAACCATCGCCTATTTCGCCAAGCGCGGCCGTGTGAGTCATGCGCGCACAATTGCGGAGCGCTATGTCTCGAAAGGCTGCGAGGAGCTGCCGCTCCTCTATCCGGTAACAACTGAGATTGCCTTCGACGCGCCAGAATATGTGGCTGCGCTCGCAACTTTTTACGAAGAAAGCGCAAAGCGTCTCGCCGCTGTGCTCGAACAGGGCCGCGACGTCGCCCTGCTCTGTGAAGGCGATCCGCTGCTCTACGGCTCCTTCATGCATATGTTCACGCGCCTTCAGCAGCGTTTTCGCGTCGAAGTCTGCGCAGGCGTTTCCGGCATGTCCGGCTGTTTCGCCGCAGCCCGCCAACCCATGACATGGGGCGACGACATCCTCACCGTCATGCCCGCGACTCTCGACGAAGACACGCTGACCGAGCGTCTTGCTGCGGCGGACGCCGCCGTCGTCATGAAGCTCGGCGGCAACTTCCCGAAATTGCGCCGCGCCATGACTCGCGCAGGCGTCATCTCGCGCGCCATTTACGTCGAGCGCGGAACCATGGCGGGCCAGAAGATCATGCCCTTTGCGAAGAAGCGCGACGACGACGCGCCCTATTTCGCCATGGCGCTCGTGCCGGGCCAGGGCCGCCGACCATGAGCGGATGTCTCTATATCGTCGGGCTCGGGCCGGCCGATGAGAAATGGCTGACGCTGGAGGCGCAAGAGGCGCTCGCGCAGGCGCAGGACATCATCGGCTACGACCCCTATGTCGCCCGCGTGCCGATGCGGCCCGGACAGACGCGACTCGCGAGCGACAATCGCGTCGAGATCGACCGCGCGCGCGAGGCGCTCACGCGAACGGCGCAAGGACGCGTCGTCGCGGTCGTCTCGGGTGGCGATCCGGGCGTTTTCGCCATGGCGGCGGCGGTGTTCGAGGCTGTCGATCACGGCCCGAAGGAATGGCGCAATCTCGATATTCGCGTGCTGCCGGGCGTCTCCGCGATGCAGGCGGCCGCCGCGCGGCTCGGCGCGCCGCTCGGCCATGATTTCTGCGCCATCTCGCTTTCCGACAATCTCAAACCATGGAGCGTCATCGAGAAGCGGCTGGAACATTCGGCGCGCGGCGATTTCGTCATCGCGCTTTACAACCCCGCCTCGCGCGCGCGGCCCACGCGCATCGTCGACGCCTTTACGCTACTGCGCCGCTTGCTTCCCGGCGAAACGTTGGTCAGCTTCGCGAAGGCGGTCGGCCGCGAAAAGGAAGAGATCATTCTCACGCGCCTCGATGAAGCGGATACGTCGCTGATCGACATGTCGACCCTTGTCGTCATCGGCGCGAGCGGCACAAAGCGCATCGCGCGCGAAGGCGCGCGCGACTGGGTTTATACGTCGCGAAAGGCCGAGTGAATGGAGAAATGGCTCTCCATCATCGGCATCGGCGAAGATGGCGTCGAAGCGCTGGCGCCCGCCGCGCGCACGCTGATCAACCAAGCGACGCTCATTGTCGGCGGCGCGCGCCATCTCTCGCTCATCAGTGAAAGCAAGGCCGAACGCCTGCAATGGCCCTCGCCGCTCACGGACGCCATTCCGCTTATCTTGGCGCGCCGCGCCGCGCCGGTCGTCGTGCTCGCCTCCGGCGATCCTTTCTTCTATGGCGTCGGCGATCTTATCTCGCGCCACGTCGCGCGCGATGAAATCTTCTGCATCCCTGCGCCTTCCGCCTTCTCTCTCGCCGCTGCGCGGCTCAATTGGAGCCAGCAGGACTGCGCGCTTGTTTCACTGCATGGCCGCGCCTTCGAGCGCATCACGCCCCACCTCCAACCGCGCGCGCGCATCATCGCGCTGTCATGGGACGAAACGACGCCCAGGCGTCTTGCTGATCATCTCACTAAGCTCGGCATGTGCGCTTCGCGTCTCTTCGTGCTCGAACGCCTGGGCGGCGCGAAGGAACGCATTCGGGAAACCCGCGCAGACGCATTCGATCTCCAAGACATTGCGGCGCTCAATACTGTCGCGATCGACGTGGTCGCCGAGCCCGGCGCACGCATTATTCCTCGCGCGCCCGGCCTGCCGGACGACTGGTTCGAAAACGACGGCCAGTTAACGAAACGTGAGATCCGCGCCGTGACGCTCTCCGCGCTCGCGCCACGCAAGGGCGAGACGCTTTGGGACGTCGGCGCCGGCTCGGGCTCGATTTCCATTGAATGGATGCTGAGCGATCCCGCCAACCTCGCCATTGCGCTGGAGCGAGACGAGACGCGCGCCGCGCGCATCGCGCGCAACGCAATCGCCTTGGGCGTTCCCGATCTGGAGATCGTGAAGGGCGCCGCCCCGCGGGCCCTGGAAGACCTTCGCACGCCCGACGCCATTTTCATCGGCGGCGGCGCCAATGACGCGACGTTAGAGGCCGCCTGGCGCGCGCTTCCTTCACACGGCAGGATCGTCGTCAACGCCGTGACTTTGGAAACGCAGGCATTGCTCGCGCAGGCGTTCGAGACCAAGGGCGGAGACTTGACACATTTGCAAATTTCTCGCGCCCGACCGGTCGGCCGCTTTCATGCACTCGATCCCGCCATGGCGGTGCTGCAATGGCGCGCGGTGAAACCATGAGATACGCGGCCGGCATCGGCGCCCGACGCGGCGTCGCCGCCGAGGCGATCATCGATCTCGTGCGCGCCGTCGCCGCGCAACATGGCGCGCCGCTTTCCGAGATCACGCTCTGCACGCTGGAAAGCAAAGCAGATGAGCCGGGCCTGCATGAGGCCGCAAAGGCGCTCGGCGTCCCGCTCGTCTTTCTCCCGCTCGATGCTTTGAAAGCGCGCAAGGGCGCCGCGCCCACCCATTCGCCGCGCGTGCAAGCGATGTTCGGCGTGGGCAGCGTCGCCGAAGCGGCCGCGCTCGTCGGAGCAGGGCCCGGCAGCCGCCTCCTGGGGCCGCGCGTCGCCACGCCTTATGTCGCCTGCGCGCTCGCCATCAGCGCCGAGGAAAAAGAATGACCGTGCATTTCATTGGCGCCGGCCCCGGCGCCGCCGATCTCCTCACGCTACGCGGTCGCGATCTCATCGCGCGCTGCCCTGTCTGTCTTTACGCCGGCTCGCTCGTGCCGGCGGGCGTGCTCGCCCATTGTCCGGAGGGCGCGCGCATCGTCGACACCGCGCCCCTCTCGCTCGACGACATCATTGCGGAGATGCAAGCCGCGCATGACGCCGGGCATGACGTGGCGCGGCTGCACTCCGGCGATCTCTCCATCTGGAGCGCCGTCGGCGAACAGACGCGCCGCCTGCGCGCGCTCGGCATTCCCTATACGATGACGCCGGGCGTGCCTGCCTTCGCCGCCGCGGCAAGCGCGCTCGGGCGTGAGCTGACGCTCCCGGAAGTGGCGCAGTCTGTCGTGCTCACCCGCACGTCAGGGCGCGCCTCGGCCATGCCGGAGCGCGAGAAGCTCGCAACCTTCGCGCACACCGGCGCGACGCTCGCAATCCATCTCTCCATTCACGTTCTCGGCCGCGTCGTCGAGGAGCTCACGCCCTTCTACGGCGCCGACTGCCCCGTCGCGCTGGTCTATCGCGCCTCCTGGCCCGAAGAGACGATCATCCGAGGCGCGCTTGCGGACATTGAAGCCCGCGCCGCCGAGGCCCCGATGGAGCGCACGGCGCTGATTCTCGTGGGCCCCGCGCTCGACGCCGAGGAGTTTAGAGAAAGCGCGCTTTACGACGCCGGCTATGATCGTCGCTTCCGGCCGCGAGGCGGCGTATGAGCGCTCCAGGCATATTGATCGCGGCGGCGCGATCGGGCTCGGGCAAGACAACGCTCGCGCTCGGCCTGATGCGGGCGTTGACGCGGCGCGGGCTGCGCGTGACCGCCGTGAAATGCGGACCGGACTATATCGACCCTGCCTTTCACGCCGCCGCAACGGGGCGCGAGGGGATCAATCTCGATTCCTGGGCGATGGAGCCCGGCTTGATCGCGGCCCTTGCCGCACGAGCGGGCGCGGGAGCCGATATCATCATCGCCGAAGGCGCCATGGGGCTTTTCGACGGCGCGCCCGAGGGCGCCGGCGGCACAGGCGCAAGCGCGGATATTGCCGCGCTGCTCAGCTGGCCGGTGCTGCTGGCGCATGACGCTTCCGGCCAGGCGCAAACCGCGGGCGCAGTCATCCGAGGTCTCGCCTCTCATGACCCGCGTTTGAAAATCGCCGGCGTCGTCGCCAATCGACTCGGCAGCGATCGGCATCGCCGTCTGGTGGCGGAGAGCGTCGAGGCGCTTGGGCTTAAGCTTTTCGGCGCCCTGCCTCGCAACGACGCTGTCAAGCTACCGGAGCGGCACCTAGGCCTTGTGCAAGCCGGAGAAACGGAAGGGCTGGACGCGCGGCTAAACGCTCTGGCGGATTTTGTCGAAGCCCATGTCGATGTAGCTGCGATCGTCAACGCCGCGGCAAGCGCGCCGAAGGCCCTCGACGCATCCGTTACGCCGAAGCCGCCGGCGCAGCGAATCGCCGTTGCGCGCGATGCGGCCTTTTCCTTTTTCTATCCCCATCACGCGCAGAGCTGGCGCGCGCAGGGCGCGGAGCTTGTCTTTTTCTCCCCCCTCGCTGACGAGCCGCCGCCGCAAGACGCCGACCTCTGTTGGCTTCCCGGCGGCTATCCGGAGCTCCATGCCGGCGCGCTCGCGCAGGCGGAAAGTTTTCTTTCTGGCCTGCGCCGCTTCGCCCAAACCCGGCCGGTCCATGGCGAGTGCGGCGGCTATATGGTTCTGGGGCGCCTTCTCACCGACGCCGACGGGCGCGCGCATCGAATGGCGGGATTGCTCGAGCTGGAGACGAGCTTCGCCAGCCGCAAGCTTCATCTTGGCTACAGAATCGCGGCTCTTTCGGCGGATCACTGCCTCGGTCCGAAAGGACGCATTTTACGGGGGCATGAATTCCACTACGCTACGGTCACGCGCGAAGAAGGCGAGACTTTCGCGCTGGTGCGGGACGCCTATTCCCCCACGCAATCGCCTTCCGGCCGACGCGCGGGCTTGGTTTCCGGAAGCTTTTTTCACGTGATTAGCTGAGCTTCCGTCCGCAGACAAAAAAAGGGGCCGCCGGAAAGCCAGCGGCCCAAGTCAAGGGAGGAAACGCCCAAGGAGGGCTACGAGAGCGAGAACCATCTCGCTGTCGCCTCACTGTTGTATTGCTGCATTGCACAAGTGTCAAGCCGATTTTTGCTGCAGCGCTCCCAAGAGCCGGCGCATTTTGTCGCGGCGCGGCGAAAAGGCTTTTTATTACAGGGATCTGCTGGGGAAACGTCAGCTTGGATGCGGGGGCAGGATTTGAACCTGCGACCTTCAGGTTATGAGCCTGACGAGCTACCGGGCTGCTCCACCCCGCGACAAGCGAGAAGCGCCGCTTTTTTGGAGCGGCGCTTTTGGTTTGGGATCGGAAGAGGAAGGAAGCGATGTGTTTGGCAGGCCTGGCGACGACCTACTCTCCCAGGTCTTGAGACATAGTACCATTGGCGCGGAAGCGTTTGACGGCCGAGTTCGGGATGGGATCGGGTCTGATCGCTTCGCCGAAGGCCACCAGGCCGGCGAAACACATCGAAGCAAACGGGCGCTGTGCGCTTTGTCTTTCCATCATCCATCTTCGCGTGTTCCCGAAAAGTGCGTAGCGGTTTTCGGATAAGAACACGCGCAAAAGATGGGCATTGATAAATGAGAGCGATCAAGCCAATCGAGCGATTAGTACCGGTAAGCTACGCAGGTCGCCCTGCTTCCACACCCGGCCTATCAACGTGGTCGTCTTCCACGGCTCTCGAGGGAGCACTGGTTTTGAGGTGGGTTTCCCGCTTAGATGCCTTCAGCGGTTATCCCGTCCATACATAGCTACCCTGCACTGCGGCTGGCGCCACAACAGGTCCACCAGAGGTATGTTCATCCCGGTCCTCTCGTACTAGGGACAAATCCTCTCAATACTCCTACACCCACGGCAGATAGGGACCGAACTGTCTCACGACGTTCTGAACCCAGCTCACGTACCACTTTAATCGGCGAACAGCCGAACCCTTGGGACCTTCTCCAGCCCCAGGATGTGATGAGCCGACATCGAGGTGCCAAACAACCCCGTCGATATGGACTCTTGGGGGTTATCAGCCTGTTATCCCCGGCGTACCTTTTATCCGTTGAGCGATGGCCCACCCACTCGGGACCACCGGATCACTATGACCGACTTTCGTCTCTGCTCGACTTGTCTGTCTCGCAGTCAGGCAGGCTTATGCCATTGCACTCGACGACCGATTTCCGACCGGTCTGAGCCCACCATCGCGCGCCTCCGTTACTCTTTGGGAGGCGACCGCCCCAGTCAAACTGCCTACCATGCATTGTCCCGGACCCGGATGACGGATCGCGGTTAGACATCCATGACGATAAGGGTGGTATTTCAAGGGTGGCTCCACACGAGCTGGCGCCCATGCTTCATAGCCTACCACCTATCCTACACATGCCGACACGAATGCCAATGCAAAGTTACAGTAAAGGTGCACGGGGTCTTTCCGTCTGACCGCAGGAACCCCGCATCTTCACGGGGAATTCAATTTCACTGAGCTGACGTTGGAGACAGCGGGGAAGTCATTACGCCATTCGTGCAGGTCGGAACTTACCCGACAAGGAATTTCGCTACCTTAGGACCGTTATATTTACGGCCGCCGTTTACCGGGGCTTCAATTCAAGGCGTGAACCTCTCCTCTTAACCTTCCGGCACCGGGCAGGCGTCAGACCCTATACGTCATCTTGCGATTTCGCAGAGCCCTGTGTTTTTGTTAAACAGTTGCCACCCCCTGGTCTGTGCCCCTCCGATCTGGTTGCCCAAACCGAAGGCCTCCTTATCCCGAAGTTACGGAGGTAAATTGCCGAGTTCCTTCAACGTCATTCTCTCAAGCGCCTTGGTATACTCTACCAGTCCACCTGTGTCGGTTTCGGGTACGGTCTGATGCAGGGGCTATTTCCTGGCGCGAGTTCACTGCCCGGACAATCCAGTAAGTCCGAACAATTTACCCCACGCGTCACCACCTGCTGGCCCACGAATATTAACGTGGTTCCCATCGACTACGCCTTTCGGCCTCGCCTTAGGGACCGGCTAACCCTGCGAAGATTAACTTTACGCAGGAACCCTTGGACTTTCGGCGACACTGTCTTTCACAGTGTTTCTCGTTACTCATGTCAGCATTCGCACTTCCGATACCTCCAGGATGTCTCACGACTGTCCCTTCACAGGCTTACGGAACGCTCCGCTACCGCTCACCCTTGCGGATGAACCCAAAGCTTCGGCTCGTGGCTTGAGCCCCGGTACATCTTCGGCGCGAGAACCCTTATTTAGACCAGTGAGCTGTTACGCTTTCTTTAAAGGATGGCTGCTTCTAAGCCAACCTCCTGGTTGTTTTGGGATTCTTACATCCTTTCCCACTTAGCCACGAATTGGGGGCCTTAGCTGTTGGTCTGGGTTGTTTCCCTCTCCACA
>NZ_JASIRC010000001.1:1687500-2635000 GCF_030063565.1 Methylocystis sp. JR02
GCGCGCCTGTCGGTTTACAATGACGACGAGGTCGAATCGATCGTCGCCGCGAATGATCAAGGCGCCTTCGTGCAGACGCCGACGGCGCCCTCGGGCGGCGCGCGACGCGCGTCGAAACGCGCGCCCGCAGATGATTTCGCCGATGGCGAGGACGACGATTCCGGCGCCATGCGGCTCTACAACTCGCTCTACGAGACCGCGCTGAAACAGCAGATCCCCAAAACAGTGGTGGGCGAGCTGGTGCGCATTTTCGCAAATGACGTCGATCTGCAGCGCGGCGCGGCCGGCGGCGATTCCCTCGACGTCTTTTACGACGAGCCGGACGACGGCTCGGGACCAACGCGCGACTCTCTCCTCTATGCGTCGCTGACCACGCATAATGAGACCTATCGCTACTATCGCTTCCAGACCCAGGACGACGGGCTCGTCGATTATTACGACGAGAGCGGCCGCTCGAGCCGTAAATTCCTGGTGCGCAAGCCCATCTCGCTCGGCGAGACGCGCTCGGGATTCGGCATGCGCCGCCACCCGATCCTCGGCTATTACAAGATGCACACGGGCGTCGATTGGGCGGCGCCGATCGGCACGCCGATTCTCGCCGCCGGCAACGGCACGGTGATCAAGGCGCAGTGGGACTCAGGCTATGGCCGCCGCGTCGAGATCCAGCACGCCAACGGCTACATCACGACCTACAATCATATGTCGGGCTTCGCCCGCGGCGTTTCGGAAGGCGTGCGCGTCAAGCAGGGACAAATCGTCGGCTTCCTCGGCTCGACGGGCCTCTCGACCGGCCCGCATCTCCATTACGAGGTCATGGTCAACGGCCATTTCGTCGATCCGATGCGCGTCAAGCTCGCCCGCACCCGCGAGATCGAAGGCCGCATGCTGGCGGATTTCAAGCGGGAGCGTGACCGGATCGACTCATTGATGGCCAAGGCGCCCAACAGCAACAAGGTCGCCGTCCAGGGCGCCACGGCGAGCCGGTGATCAAGCCCCGGTGACCGGCGCAGCGGATAGCGCGAGGCGGAGCGCCTGCTCGATCGATTCCAGCGATCGCATCGTCTCCCGCTTCATCGCATGGCGCGGAAATTGGACGCCGAACTCGCGCTCCAGCGCGAGCATGATCCGCACGGCGCAATAGGGCGTGAGCCCAGAGGCGAACAAATCGGCTTTTGGCGCCAGATCGGCGGCGGCGATCGGGAGCCGCCCCTCCCGATCGATAATGCGCCTGATGGTGGAAAACATTGCCCCTGTCTCCCGCTATTTTACGCGG
Source organism: Methylocystis sp. JR02 (assembly GCF_030063565.1). Classification (NCBI taxonomy): domain Bacteria; kingdom Pseudomonadati; phylum Pseudomonadota; class Alphaproteobacteria; order Hyphomicrobiales; family Methylocystaceae; genus Methylocystis; species Methylocystis sp. JR02. Next base: position 1,688,774 of record NZ_JASIRC010000001.1, read on the forward strand.
CGCAGCGCGGCGTTTCGGCCGCTGGCGACGGCGTCTGCAGGCTGTCGATCGCATGAGCGATCGAGGCCATCGAGGCGGCGGTCTCGCGCGTCAACAACGCGCGTGGAAACTCGATCTTGAATTCGCGCTCGATGGCGACCAGCACGAGAACCGCCCCGAAAGGGGTCAGCCCGAGATCATAAAGATTGGCGTGCGGCGTGAGGCGCGCGGCCGGAACGGCGAGCTTCGTTTCCCGCTCGATAATGCGACGGATGGCTGCAAACATTGTTTTTCTCCTTGCCCCGAGAGAAATTCGATGAAGCCAATGTAGCTGCGCGGGCGTTGGAGCGTCGTGCGGACGCGCACGTCGGGCGAAACGGCTGCAGCCGCTCACGTCAGATGTCTAAAATCCGAGTTTTCGCCTAACCTCCGCGGCGCTTACCCCGGCGTCCCTGAGCGCGCGCAGCGTGGTGGAACTGCGGCTCTTTGCGAGCTTCTCGCCAGCGTCGTCGAGAATCAGCTCATGATGAAAGTAGCGCGGCTCGGGCAGACGTAGCAGCTTCTGCAACAGGCGGTGCAGGCTTGTCGCAAAGAATAGATCACGCCCGCGCACCACGTCCGTCACGCCCTGCAGCGCATCGTCGACGACAACTGCAATGTGATAGCTGGCGGGCGTGTCCTTGCGCGCGAGCGCCACGTCGCCCCATTGCGCGGGGTCGGCGCGCATAAGTGAAAATCCTTCCTCTGCGTCGGGGACCGTCGAATCGGGCGCACGCCCAGGGGCGCAGCGCTCCCGCCAAAAGAGCCCCTCCCCGGCCAGCGCCGCCGCTTTCCTCATGTCGAGCCGCAACGCGGAGCCGCCCTCGGCCAAAACCTCGCGCGCCGGGCGCCGGGGTTTGTCCCGGCAGGTTCCCGGATAAAGCGGCGCGCCGTCCGGATCGCGGGGCCAATCGGAATGCGCGGCGGCGAAGCGGCCGATGTCCGAGCGCTTGCAATCGCAGGCGTAAAGCAAGCCCATGGCGCCCAGCGACTCCAATGCCGCGGCATAATCCTCGAAATGCTCGGACTGGCGGCGCACGGGCCTTTCCCATTCGAGCCCGAGCCAGGCGAGATCTTCATGGATCGCCGCCTCGAACGCCGGCCGCGCGCGTCCCAGATCGATATCCTCGAGGCGCAGCAGAAAACGACCGCCGCAACCGCGCGCGAGAGTAAAATTGAGCAGAGCCGAATAGGCATGGCCGAGGTGCAGATAGCCGTTCGGCGAGGGCGCGAAACGGAAGACCCGACGCTCACTCATGCTTCGCCTTTCCGGCTCCGATATCACCCAAATGGGTGATGACCCTTAGGCTTAGTGTTGATTACATCAGCGCCGTATTTCGAGACATTTTCATCGACGGGGAGGCCTTCGGGCCTCCCTTTTTCATTGGCGTTCTTCTTATCATCGACGCCTGTCACGCATTGCGCGCCCGCTCCGCAATCTCGAGCGCCACCGCAAATACCTGGTCGCGGTCGAGTTCACTGCTATCGAGCGTCACGGCGTCCGCCGCCGCCTTCAAGGGCGCGGCGCTGCGTTCGCTATCGCGGGCGTCGCGTTTGCGCACGTCCTCGAGAATCGCGTTGTAATCCACCTCTTCGCCGCGCCCGGCGAGCTCCAAAGCGCGGCGCTGGGCGCGCGTCTCGGGCGACGCCGTGACGAAAATCTTCACCCGCGCGGCGGGGCAGATGACCGTGCCGATGTCGCGGCCGTCGAGCACGGCTCCCTCGGGCCGCGCGGCGAAAGCCCGCTGCATATCGACGAGCGCTGCGCGAACGGCCGGCATGGCGGCGACAACCGAGGCCGCCTCGCCCATATCGCGCGCCCGCAGGCGCGTCTCGTCGAAATCGGTCAGCGACAGCCCGCGCGCGGCCTCCACGGCCGCATCGACGTCGTCGAGCGGCAGGCCCTCGTCGAGCAGAGCGCGGGCGGTGGCGCGATAGAGCAGGCCCGTGTCGAGATGCGGCAGACCGTAATGCGCGGCGAGCCTGCGCGCGAGCGTGCCCTTTCCAGAGGCCGCCGGCCCGTCGATGGCGATAATGAGGCTCACGAGAATCGCGCTCCCAGGCCTTCCATCAGCGCGCGAAAGGACGGGAAGCTCGTCGCGATCATCGTCTCGTCGTCGACTGTCACCTTGTTCTGCGCGGCCAAGCCCATGACGAGGAAGCTCATGGCGATGCGATGATCGAGATGCGTCTCGACCACGCCGCCGCCGGCCACAACGCCGCCGCGCACGATGAGATCGTCGCCGATAATCTCGCAGTCGACGCCATTGGCCTTCAACCCGGCGGCGATGGCGGCGAGGCGGTCCGATTCCTTCACGCGCAATTCGGAGAGACCGCGCATGCGCGTCTCGCCTGTCGCGAAGGCGGCGGCGACGGCGAGGATCGGATATTCGTCGATCATCGAGGGCGCGCGTTCGGCCGGCACGTCGACGCCGTTTAGGGCCGAATAGCGCGCGCGCACGTCGGCGACTTCCTCGCCGCCCTCCTCTCGCTTGTTGTCGAGAGAAATATCCGCGCCCATTTCGATGAGGGTCGTGAGCAGGCCGCTACGGAGCGGATTGGTCATCACGCCTTCGACGACAATGTCGGAGCCGGGAACGATCAGCGCCGCGACCAGCGGAAAGGCGGCCGAGGACGGATCGGCCGGCACGCGCACGGGGCGCGCTATAAGCTCGGGGCGGCCTTCGAGCGTGATCTTGCGCCCATGCGGACCGTGCGGCTCGCTCGTCACCGTCGCGCCGAAATGGGCGAGCATTTTTTCGGTGTGGTCGCGCGAGGCCTCGGCCTCGATCACCACGGTGCGGCCGGGCGAGTTGAGCCCGCAGAGCAGCACGGCCGACTTGATCTGCGCCGAGGCGACAGGGGTTTTATATTCCACCGGCAGCGGCTCGGCGGAGCCCTGCAGCACGAGCGGCAGACGGCCGCCTTCGCCCTGCTCCAAGAGCTGCGCGCCCTGAAGCGCGAGCGGATCGAGAATGCGCTTCATCGGGCGCTTGCGCAGCGAAGCGTCGCCGTCGAACCGCGCGACGATCGGATGGCCGGCGACGACGCCCATCATTAGCCGCGAGCCGGTCCCGGCATTGCCGAAATCGAGCGTCTCCGTCGGCTGTAGAAGCGAGCCGAGCCCCGCCCCCCAGACGCTCCAGCTTCCCGGCGCATGCCGCACCACCTTGGCGCCGAGCTGGCGCGCCGCCTGCGCCGTGCGCAGCACGTCTTCGCCCTCCAAAAGTCCGTCGATCTTCGTCTCGCCTACGGAAAGAAGGCCGAAGATCATGGCGCGATGCGAGACGGATTTATCCCCGGGCGGCCGCACGCGGCCCGAGAGCGGGCCAGAAGCGACGGCGCTCAGCGGCGCAGCGGGAGCATGGGTGGCGGCGTCCAATGAGGTGATCCTCGGCGAAGAATGCGGAACTGTCCCGCCGTCTTCTAGCCGGGCGGCCGCGCGATGTCATTCCCGTGAAAGTGGAAAGTCCCGGCGTCAATCCGAAGAACGCTTGCGCCAGCGCTCCCGCTTGTCAATGCAGGAAAAGCTTCAAGGCGATGGCGGTCAGGAGCGCGAGCCCGAAGCCGAGCATCCATTTCAGCAGCGCCAGCTCACCTCTTATCGCGACAATTTCAGTCTCGATCTTGGTAAAGCGACCTTCGTGACCCGTGAGCGCCTCAGCCGCCTTGCGCGCCTTGTCCTCGGGCGTTCCCGCGGCGACGAAAGCGTCATAGACCTCGGAAATCATCAAGCTCATATGCCCGGCTCTCAAGATGGCGGCCTTCGACAAGTTAGGCGCGCGAGCGCGCAGAATCAATTGACTGGTCGCCTAGCGCAGCCACGCTGCCCAGCCCGTCGGCCCGGGGGCGGCGTACGCCTAGACGCTAAAAGATTGCCGATACACAGATTATGGAGCGGGCGAAGGGAATCGAACCCTCGACATACAGCTTGGGAAGCTGTCGTTCTACCACTGAACTACGCCCGCGCGATTCCATGTGTAGCGCTTGTGCGGCCGGGTTTCAACGGGCTCCCGAGCGCGCTCTTCACGCATTCTCCCGCTCGGCGGCGCATTCGGCGCGCGGCAGGGTCACGCGGACGATCAGGCCACGCGGCGCGCGATCCAGCATTTCCACTTTTCCACCATGCCCTTCGACAAGCGAACGCACAATCGCGAGGCCGAGGCCGAAGCCGCCATGCTCGCTGATCGTGCGGGCCATGTCGCCGCGCACGAAGGGCTCGAAGACCTTTGCCTTCAACGCGTCGGGGATGCCCGGCCCATCGTCCGCCACGTCGATCTGGATCATATTGCTGGAAATCTCGGAAACCTCGATTTCGACATGCCTGGCGTGTCGGGTCGCGTTCTCCACGAGATTGGTGAAGACCCGCTGCATATCGGAAAGCGAGCCGCGCATCGTCTGCCGTTTATCGCAGGAATAGACGACGTCGCGGCCGAGGTCGTTGAATTCGTTCACAACTGTCTGGATGACGCTGTCGAGATCGATGATGGAGTGATCGACGCGCGGATTTTCGGTTCGCAGATATTCGAGATTCTTGCGCAGCATCGCATCCATGACGCGGATGTCTTTCTGCATTTTGCCGCGCAGATCATCGTCGGCGATAAACTCCGTTCGCAGGCTCATGCGCGTGATGATCGTCTTCAGATCATGGCTGACGGCCGCGAGAATATGCGTGCGTTCGGCCACCATCGCGAGAATGCGCGCCTTCATCGCCCGTATCGACCGGTTGAGATCGCGAATTTCGCGTGGGCCGCGATCGACGAGCGGAGAGGCGAGCCCCTCTTTGGTCGGGAAGGACTCGGCGCGCCGGGCCAGCTCGTTCAAGGGCGCGACAATATAGTTCGACAGCCAGATTAAAATCACCGAGGCGCTGATGAAGAAAAGGAATCCCACCCGGGCCCAGCGGGTCATGAAGATCGGATAGCGCGGCTCCGGCTCCCAGAGCCAACGCCACAAAAGGCGCGAGGGTTTCCGGTGCTGCGCGATGGAGAGGATGGCGTAGCCGCCCTTCTCCAGCTCCAGCGCCAGAGTGTCCTGCATATTGTGAAACGGGATCGTCTCGAAGGCCTTGGAGAACCCCGTCAGATGCGCATTGATGCGATGAATTTCGGCTTTGAAGACGGGGTCCCGCGGATCGAGCGCCGCTGGCCGATCGTCACGAATGTGAATGTTGGCGTAGGGCGCGGCGAAGTGGATCTTCTGAATAAGCGCGTCTCGTTCCGCAATGGGCGCGGCGTCGAGCGCCAGCAGCACCCCCGTGAGGAAATCCGCCTCCGAAACGTAATGGCGGCGCCCTTCCGTCTCCATCACATGCAGCATCAGGACGATGACCGCCTGATAAACGACGATCGAGCCGAGGATCAGGAGGGAAATCTGGCCGAGGAGATGATCCGGCCGCAGCCGGCGGATGAAATCCGACAGGACCATGACGTCTTTCCCCTAGCGCGCCGGCGCCTATCCGATCCTGAAATGTTTCGACAATTTCAGCCCTTGGCCCTGATAGTTCGAAAGTCCTTCTTCGCCGTAGAGCGACTCCGGCGTCTCGGCCATGCGCTCATAGACCAGCCGGCCGATGAATTGACCGTCCTCCAATATGAAGGGCACTTCGCGCGAGCGGACCTCGAGCACGGCGCGCGCGGCTGGGAGTCCATCCGGCCCGGCGCCGAAGCCGGGATCGAAAAAGCCGGCGTAATGCACGCGGAACTCGCCGATTGCGGCGTCCATCGGCGCCATTTCGGCGGCAAGGCCGGGCGGGATCGCGAGGCGCTCGCGCGAGGCCAGGATGTAGAAGTCGCCCGGATCGAGGATCAACCTGCCGCCGCGGGCCGGCAGCTCGTCCCAGTAATCGTCGACGCGATAGGCGCCGACCCGGTCGACGTCGATCACATCCGTATGTTTCTGCGCGCGATAGCCGATGATCCCGCCGAAAGCCTCGGCCCCGAGCGCCACGCGCAGCACCACGCCGTCGCGCAGATTGAGCGCCCCGTCGACGAGCGGCGCCTTGCCGTGCAGCTCGGCGAGCGCCGCATCGGAGAGCGCGAAGCCGCTTTGCCCGCCCGCTCCTGCCGGACGCGCCCGGAAGCGAAGCTGATTGAGCCGCGACCCTGTGCGCACGCGCACCGAGAAGCTCCTTGGCGAGACCTCGGCGTAAAGCGGCCCATCATAGCCGGGCGCGACCTCGTCGAAGCGCTCGCCCCTGTCGGTGATGAGCCGCGTGAAAATGTCGAGCCGGCCGGTCGAACTCTTGGGATTCGCCGCGCCCGAAACATCCTGGCCGAGCGACAGGTTTTCGAGCAGCGGCACGACATAAACGCAGCCGCGCTCGAGAATGGCGCCCTCGCCCTCGAGCGACATTTCGTCATAGGCGAGCGCCGAGAGAATATCGCGCACGCCCCGCTCCTTGCCGGGCAGGAAGCTCGCGCGCACGCGATAGGCCTTGGAGCCGAGCCGCAGATCGAGGCTCGCGGGCTGGATTTGATTCCGGCTCAAAGGCGCGGCGACCTGGATCGCGCCGCTGTCGGCCATCGCCTGTATCTGTCGGCTGGAGAGCACGCCGCTCATTCTTCCCCTCCTCGGCCGGGCCAAAGCCGGTTAACGCAGGCATAAGCGCCAAATTGCGCCGCAAGGCAAGACGAGCCCGTTGACAGCCACGGGGCCTCTGCCTTCTATAAGCGAACGTGGTTATTTGAGCCGGCCGGCTTGCCGCCACGCAAAACAAAGGGCTAAAAGGCCGGGTCTCCCGAAGGAAACCCGTTTTCGGCCGCGCGCTGAGGTAGCGCGCAATGGATTTGTTCGGCGCAGTCGCGCCCGAGGGAGAAACGCATGTCTACGAACGCCCCGCGCAATCTCAAGCCGGCGACGCTCCTTGTCCATGGCGGAACGACGCGCTCGCCCTTCGGCGAAATGTCGGAGGCGCTGTTTCTGACGCAGAGCTTCGCCTATCCGACGATGGAGGCTGCCGAGGCGCGGTTCAAGGGCGACGATCCGGGCTTCATCTATTCGCGGTTCTCGAACCCGACCGTCGCCATGTTCGAGAACCGCATGTGCCTGCTGGAGGGCGCGGAAGCCGCTCGCGCCACGGCGAGCGGCATGGCCGCCGTCACGGCCGCCATCCTCGCGCAACTGAAGGCCGGCGATCATGTCGTGGCGGCCCGCGCGCTGTTCGGCTCCTGCCTCTATGTGGTCGAGGACCTTCTGCCGCGCTTCGGCGTCGCCTCGACGCTCGTCGACGGCGCGGACCTCTCGCAATGGAAGGCGGCGATCCGGCCCGAAACCAAGCTCTTCTTCCTCGAAAGCCCGACCAATCCGGGCCTCGAAGTCTATGATGTGGCGGCGATTGCCGATCTCGCCCACAACGCCGGCGCGCGGCTCGTCGTTGACAATGTCTTTGCGACGCCCCTGCTGCAGAAACCCTTGGCGCTCGGCGCCGACGTCGTCGTCTATTCGGCGACGAAACATATCGACGGCCAGGGCCGCTGCCTCGGCGGCGTCATCCTCTCGACGCAGGCGCTGATCGAGGAGAGCATCCATAATTTCCTGCGCCAGACCGGCCCGGCGATATCGCCCTTCAACGCCTGGGTGATGCTGAAAGGCCTCGAGACCCTTCCCCTTCGCGTCGGCCAGCAGGCGGCGAGCGCCGCAAGGATCGCCGATTTCCTTGCCGAGCAGAAGGGCGTGACGAAGGTTCTCTATCCCTTCCGCAAGGACCACCCGCAGGCGGAGCTGGCGCGCCGGCAGATGAGCGGCGGCGGCACGCTGGTGAGCTTCTTCCTGGAGAGCAAGGCGGCGGCCTTCAAGCTCGCCAACGCGCTGCAGGTGATCAAGATTTCCAACAATCTCGGCGACGCCAAGAGCCTGATCACCCACCCGGCGACGACAACCCACCAGCGCCTCACCCCGGAGGCGCGCGCCACGCTCGGCATCACCGACGGCATGCTGCGCCTCTCGGTGGGGCTGGAGGACGCCGACGATCTGATCGACGATCTCGCCGCAGGCTTGGCGGCATAAGGGCCTTCAACCAAACTGCGTTGACTCGCGCGTCGCTCGATTGGGTCCGTGTCATTCCCGACGCTCGCGCAGCGAGTGATCGGGAATCCAGAGCAAAACCAGCGCTTTTGTGGCTCTGGATTCCCGATCGGGCCTTCGGCCCGTCGGGAATGACAAGCGCCAATGCGACCGATTCAATCGGAAATGGTATGACGGGCGCACTCAAGCGCGCCCGTTTCTTTCAATTGGGACCACTTGCGCGCCGGAGCGCGGCGCGTCCGTTGCTCTCGACTAGCGCGCTTTCCGCTCGCATGGAACCATGCGATCGATGGAAAAACGCGTAGATTCAAAAAGCTGGAGCGCATTCCTTTCGCAGAAGTCTATCAACTTTTGCGGAATGCGCGATAGGCCGACCGCTTGCGCGCCAAGACTGGCCGCAATGCGGGGGCGGCTTCCTGGCGCAAGCAGTCGACGACGAAAACGGCGGCCGTCAGCACCGCCAGGATCATCTCGACGCCGACCGATAGGACTGACTCGGACATTCTTTCCTCCACGCCGCCGCAGCGGCGACAATGAAACAGGGATTCGCGTCGGCGCCTCAAGGAGGGAACGAGCGCCGACGCAAACCCGCCTGGGGGGCTTCAACCGGTCGCCGGCGGCGCCCGCGCCCAGTGCGGCAGACGGGTCCGGGTCGTCGGCGCAGCGCGGTCCGCCACCATCCAGGGGAGGTTCAGTCTCTGGATGTGCGCCGCAACGACGACACCGGGCCGGACGGCCAAGGGCGCAGCGCCACTGCAGAGCGTCTGACATAGGACGCAATCGATGCCGTGGTCGCTGACGGAGCCTGGCCGCCCTGTCTGCGCGTCGGGCAAGGAGGCGCCCGACGCGAAACAAACGAAAAGAGACGCAACGGCGCCCGCCCCCGCGCGCAGGCCCATGGCGAGCGACGCCGCGAACGGCGCTCCCGTCACAAGGGCCGCAGCCAGCAGCAGCGCGCGCGCAAGGCGGCTCGCTGCGGCGGGGCGCAGGAAAGAAAGGCGATGCGTCATCTCGGTGTTCTTTAGGATTCGAGGCGCGCGAAACGCGCCCGTCGCTCCAGATTGATCAGTCGGATGCCGCTCTGCTGGGCGTCACGCCACATCGCGACAACCGGCGCGATCATCGGCGCCGCCGAAGCCATGATCTTTCGCTCATGACGCTCGCGTTCTTTCAAGGATGAGAGCGCGGCGCCCGCCAGGACGCAGTCTCGGCCGCTCGGCCGTCTTTTCTTTCTGCTCACGATACTTCTCCCTTCACCGCAGTCACACGGCGATTGTCGTCGCTCGGGCATGGGAACGCGCGCACCTGAAACAGGGCGGATTCCTATGACAAAGTCTTTGGACGATCAGGAGAAGCTGGGGGGCCCGCGGGCGCGATTGGCCTCGTCGAGCGTCGAGCTCGCCAAAGCGCGGTCCGCCGGAAACCAGCGGAACTCGACCCATTGGACAGGCGCCATGCCAAGCGAGGTCGGGCGCGACGCAATCGGCGCGACGCCGTCGCAAAAGGCCTGGCAGATCGGGCAGTCACGGCCGCCATGAGAATGGCCGGGCGCTTGAGAGCCACTCTGCCCGCCTTTGGGGGCCTTCAGGCAAACGCCAATGGCGGGGTCGGCCTCGCTCTCCCGCGCGGCGGCAAGGCTGCTCGCCAATGGCGCAAGGACCTGGACGGCCAGCGCCAAAGCGAAAAGCACCTTTGTCAGCCACACACGCGGCATGAAGAAAGCCTGTCTTTCAATTTCGCCAAAATGAGCGGGTGGATTGAAGCAAACGCAGCCCGAGTCCGCAAGCAGCGCTGCGAGGCCCGCGTCGACATGCGTCAAAACGCCGCAGAAACGGGCCGCGGGCGTCGCCATCTCACCGCGCTCCGGGGACGCCGGCGCCGACGCCGCCGTTCAGCCCCGCAACCGTCGCGGCGCCGTCCAGCCCGCCGATATCGTATTTCAAGCCAAGGAAGAACGTGCGCTGGTTGTAGGGATTGGGGTTCACATAGTATTTCCAGCGGCCGATGTTGTCGACGCCAGCGGTCAACGTCCACTCTGGCGCGAGCTTGTAGTTCATCTTGGCGTCGAAGACGAGATATTCGCTGTCGGCGCTGCCGTAATTATTGTGGTTGAAATCCACGTTGTTGAGCGTCACGAAGGCGGCCGACGCATAGCGCGCGCCAAAGGAGATCGACCAATCCGTCGTCGGGCTATAGCTCAGAACCGAGCGGATGCGGATGCGCGGCACGCGCGGATATTGCATGCCGTTCAGCAAGACGCCGGCCGCTGTGGGGAATGGCGAGCCGCTCGCCCCGCCCGTCGTCGCCAGAGCGCTCCCATTCGAGAGGATCTTCGAATCGACGAAGGTCACGCTGCCGGAATAATCGAGGCCCGGAGTCAGAATATCCTTCATCACGATCGCCGCCTCGACGCCGCGGAAGCGCGCTTTGTCGAGATTGGCGTTCTGCGTGACGATCTGCCCGGTCGGACCGATCGAGGACTGGCTGACGATGGCGTTCCAGCGGTCGTCCAGGAAGAGGCTCACGCGTGGATTGAACAGGCCGACCGCGCCGTTGAACGCGTCGACCTTTCGATACTCGCCGGTCAGATCCCAGGACGTCGAGATTTCCGGCTGCAGGTTGGGATTGTTTATGACCAGAGTGCTCGACGTCGCGAGCGACTGGAACAGCTCGTTGACGGTCGGGAAGCGGTAGGCGCGTCCCATCGAGCCGCGCATCGCGAATTCCGGCGTGACCTGATATTCGAGCGCCGCCTTCGGCGAGAAAGAATTTTTATAGGCGTCGGGGAATTGCCCGACTCTCGCCTGCGCCGGCACGACCGGCACGAGACCCGAGGCCGGTCCGCTGCCCGTGGCCAGGCCGCCCGCGACATTCGAGCCATTATAGGCATGCCAGAACTCGCCGCGGCCGCCGCCGATGAGCTTCCAATCCGGCAGGAACTTCCAGGCGTCCTGGATATAGACCGCCTTGGTTTCGGTTTTGCCGTAGTTCACGCCGGTGAGGCCCATCGCATAATTATTGCCGGCGAAAGGCGTCAGGCTCGTCACCGTGTTGAGCGAATAGACGTCGGCATGCCCGCCGAAGGAGACTTCGTGCTTTCCGAAGGCGTCCTGCATAGGCCGCCAGATGAAGCGGGCGTCGCCTGTGCGCCAATAGGTTCCCGTGTTTACGGTGTTCTGGCCGGTGGTGTTGATATTATAGGCGGTCGCGGCGTCGTTGGGGCGCAGGCCGTAGGACGTCGCGTTTTGCGAATAATCGCGCAGGAAGTTGTAGGACGTCGCCGAGAGATCGAAATCGAACACGCCGCCCGTGTCGCGCTTGAGCGAGAGCGCCTGCATGAGATGCGTCGAGCCGCCCCAGCCGGGGTTCACGCCGCCCGGCGTCACGGCAAAGGAGCCGATAGCGACGCGGCCGCTCTGCGTATTGTAGATTGGAACGCCGTTGCGATCGTAGATGAAGCTTTCGACGGTCGTCTTGTTTTCGAGGTTCCAGACGCCGAGCGTATAGGTCGCGCGCAGCAGCGGCGCGATGTCATAGGACATCTTTAGCTTCGCCATGTCCTGCTGCTGGAAATCGGCGCCGGCCGCGCCCGTGATGATGCGGGGAATGCCGTTCTGGTTGAAATCCTGATAGCCGCCGAAGAAGCGCGTGCCGTTTCTGGGGGCGAAGGGCGTCATAAAATTGCCGGGGAAGGTTTGCGCCTGTCCCTGCGAGGTGAGGTGGTCGTAAGAGAAGAAATAGCGGAAGTCGCCGAAGCGATCGCCGATGAGAAGATTGGCGTTGCCCGCCCCATCGAGCTCGCTGCGCCCATAGAGGCTGAAGGGCTGCAGCGCGCCGGTCGCCGAGGCGTGCAGCTCGAATTTATCCGGCATGCGCGTGGTGATCGCCAATACGCCGCCGATCGAATTGCCGGGATAAAGCGCCGAGAAGGGACCATAGATCACGTCGACGCGGTCGATCTCGGCGGGCGAGACCATGCCCCAGCGCGGCGGGAAGTTGAAGCTGTTGCCAAGCAGATTGGAGAGCAGCACATTATCGGCGTAGACGAGCGTCTTGGCGCTTTCGATCGTGCCGGTCGTGCGGCCCGAGACGATGGCGTTGCGGTCGCCGATATAGCGCTCGCGGATGAGCAGCGAGGGCAGATATTTGAACGCCTCCGCCGAGGTCATGACATTGACCGTCTTCTCGATCTCCTGACGCGTGCGCGACTCCACCACCGCCGGCACATTTTGTGGGATCGTGCGGCTGAACGGCGCGGGCTTGGGTTCGGCGTAACGATCGAGCCCGGCCGTGGGCGCGACGACCGGCCCCGCGGCGGGGGCCGACGGCCGCGAGGGACCGCGCGGCGCGCTGGAGACGCTTTGCCGCGCCGGTCCGCGCCGCGCGCCGACGTCGATGGTGGGCAGGCTTTGCTGCGCCAGCGCATCGGCGGACACGAAGAAGAGAAGCGCGTTGATCGAGGCGGCGCCCAGGAGATGGTGACGGTTCATTGTGCAAATCCGGAGAGCTTCGCGCGCTCTCTCGCACGCCGGCTCCCCGCGTGGGGGGGGCGTCGCGAGGGCGACAAGCGGAGCAAATCTTGTGGGAGAGCGGCAGGCGCCGCTCAACTGGACCAAGGAAAATGCGCGGGCAGGCAGCGAGGACGCGCCGCCGCTCACGCGCTCGGGAAAATTGCAGGCGGGCCCCGCGCGAGCCGGCCGCGCGCAAGGCGCGCCGGCGCGCCGGCGCTATCGGCGGCGACAAAGCGGGCGCTGTGAAAGATGCGGGGCTGGGCGGGAACGAGATAGAAAGCCCCGACCGGAAGCGAGGGCGGCCCTGCGCAGAGAAGGCAGGACTCGCACATATGATGATGCGCGTCGCGGCCTGTGTTGCCCGAGCCCGTCTCGCTGGCGTGCGACTGGCCGCAATGGGCCGAGATTTGCGGATCGAAGCCGCTGGGCGCCGCCCGCGCAGCGCCGAACCCGCCCGCCACGGCCTGCAGGACCATGACGAACGCGAGCAGCAAAGCGCGCAGCGATGACGGCCGCATCTTCGTTCCTCAAAAAATTTTATGGTAATTTAATCGCTTAGCTTGGCCTGTAAGCCAAGCGGGCGTTTTCCTGCCGCTGCAGGAATCCTCGCGACGTGTCGAATCCGCCACACCCGTCGGGCGCCCAAGAAAGAGGCGGCTGCGCCGGCCGAGGCGCCCGGAGAATGACGTTCCCCTTTCGAAGAAGCCGTTCTAAGCTCCGCAGCCATGTATACCGCCATAACGAGAGATATTCGGGTCACGGCGCTGCCGGATTTTCTGCCCGAGAATTCCGACCCCACCCAAGGCCGGTTCTTCTGGGCCTACACCATCGAGATCGCCAATCTCAGCCGCGACCGCGTGCAACTGCTCTCGCGCCATTGGATCGTCATCGACGCCAATGGCCGACGCGAGGAGGTCCGCGGGCCCGGCGTCGTCGGCGAGCAGCCGGTGCTCGAGCCCGGCGAGACATTCCGATACGAGTCGGGCTGCCCGCTGGCCACGCCGTCGGGATTGATGCAAGGTAGTTATCGAATGGTCACGGATTCGGGCGAGACTTTCGACGTGGAGGTTCCGGCCTTCTCGCTCGACAGCCCTATGTCCAATCCTACGCTGAACTAGCTTGCCCCAGATCGCCTGATGGACGCTCTCGACCGCGCAATCGACATGACCGCAAGGCTCGTGGCTTTCGACACCGAAAGCTCGAAGTCGAACCTGCCGCTCATCGATTTTGTCGAGGCCTATTTACGCGAGCAGGGCGTGCCCTTCGCGCGCGCGCCCAACGCCGTTGGCGACAAGGCCGCCATCTTCGCCACCATCGGCCCCATGGCGCCGGGGGGCGTGCTGCTCTCGGGCCATACGGACGTCGTGCCCGTCGAAGGCCAGGAATGGAGCTTCGATCCTTTCACGCTGCGGCGCGACGGCGGGCGTCTCTACGGTCGCGGCGCGGTGGATATGAAGGGTTTCGGCGCCGTCGCTCTGGCGATGATCCCGGAATTCAAGAAGGCGGCGCTGGCGCGCCCCATCCATATTCTCTTGAGCTACGACGAGGAGACGACCTGCCTCGGCCCGCTGGACATGATCGCGCGGCTCGGCGTCGATCTGCCTCACCCCAACGCCGTCATCGTCGGCGAGCCGACCTCCATGGAGGTCGCCGACGCCCATAAGAGCGTCACGACCTTCACGACCCATGTGCGCGGCTTCGAAATCCACTCGGCCAATCTGCACCGGGGGGTGAGCGCCGTGCATATCGCCTGCCGGCTGGTGACGGAGCTGGAGCGAATCTCGAAGGAGCTGCGCGTCGAAGGCGACCCCTCGGGCCGTTTCGATCCGCCCTACTCCACCATCCATGTCGGCTTCATCAAGGGCGGCACGGCCCGCAACATCGTCGCCAAGGATTGCGAATTCCACTGGGAGTTCCGCGGCCTGCCGGGCGCCGCGCCGACGCTGGCGCGCGATCGGCTCGAAGCCTATGCCGACGGCCTGCGCAAAACGGTTTTCGCGAATTTCCCCCAGTGCGGGATCGACACCGACACGCTGGTGAAAGTGCCTGGTCTCGCGCCCCAGCCGGGTTCGGCGGCCGAGACTCTGGCGCTGCGCCTCGCGCGCCGCAACAACACAATCGCCGTGCCCTATGCGACGGAGGCCGGCCATTTCCAGAAGGCGGGCGTCCCGACCGTCGTCTGCGGGCCGGGCCGCATCGATCAGGCCCACCAGCCCGACGAATATGTCGACATTTCCGAGCTGGCCGCCTGCGTCGACTTCATGCGCGCCCTGGCGCGGGAACTGGAAACGTAGTTTCCAAACAGTCAAAGACGAAAAGCGCGCGCGACCAAAGTCCCGGCCGCGCGCCCCAAAGCGTCGCAAACGACCTTTTAGCAGGCCCAAACCCAGCGGCCATACCACCAGCGCCAGCACGGACCGCGATAGCCGTATCCGCCATAATAAGGCCGGCGCCAGCCGTAGCCATAACCGCCGCCATGCCACCCATAGCCGCCGCCATGCCAGCCTGGGCCGCCATGCCAGCCGTGTCCTCCCCAGCCACCGCCATGACCCCAGCCGCCGCCGTGGCCCCAACCACCGCCACCGTGGCCCCAGCCGCCGCCGCCGTGACCCCAGCCGCCCGCAAACGCTGCATTTGGCGACGCGAGAAGGCCCGCCGCCACGACCAAACAGGATAACTTCTTGAGCATGGACGTATTCTCCGAAGTCTTGCCACTGCCTCAGGGGCGCACTGGAGCGTCCGCTTTGGCGCCTGAACCATGGGTGAACGCGCGCCATGGCCCCGCTGTTCCGCTTGGCAAGCAAACAGCCCCGCGCCGCAGAACCGGCAATTGCCTCGCGAAGCGGCATCCGGCATTGCTTTCGTAAGTCGAGCGGCTATAGTCCGCGCCCGTTCAGACGCCCGCCCGACGCCTTCAAGACGCGCGTCGCGCCTACGATAGAGACGCTGCGATGAAACTGATCACGGACGCCATGGCGCAAACCGAACAGCCGGCGGCTCCCGCCCAAACGGCTCCCGCGCCGGCCGCCCCGACGCCCTCCCCCGCCCCGAGCGCGCCCGCGACGCAGACGAGCGTCGGCGCTGCTGGCGGCGCCGAAGCCAACCAGCCGCCGTCGATTCCCGATATGATGGCCCAGCTCGTTCCCATCTTCGTGGTGATGGGCATTGTCTATATTCTCGTCATCCGGCCGCGCGCGCGCCGCGAGAAGACGGAGCAGGAGTCGCTGCGCAATGTCCGCCGCGGCGACGTGATCGTCACGACCGGCGGCCTCGTCGGCAAAGTGACCAAAGCGATCGACGACAACGAGATCGAGCTCGAGATTGCCGCCAACACCCGCATCCGCCTCATTCGCACGGCGATCGCCAGCGTCCGCGCCAAAGGCGAACCTGTGAAGGATACCCCGGCGCCGGCGCCCGCCAAGGCGGCCAAGCCTGCTCCCGAGACCAAGGCCAAGCCGTAACACGCCTCCCCTCGCGCCGACCCTCTGACGAAATAGCGACACGATGCTGCGATTCTCGACCTGGAAATTCCTCGCCATCGTGGCGATGACTCTCGCCGCCGTCCTGGTGACGGTCCCGAGCATGTTGTCGCCATCGACTTACGAGGCGCTCGCGGCGCGGCTGCCGTCATGGCTCATGCCGCCGACCATCGTGCTCGGCCTCGATCTGCAAGGCGGCTCGCATGTGATGCTGGAGGTCGACCAATCCGACCTTCTGAGCACGCAGATCAAGAATCTGCGCGACGACGTGCGCCGCATTCTGCGCGAGGAGAAGGTGGCGATCACCGGCGGCATCGGCGCGACGGCGCGCGGCGTGCAGCTTCGCGTCCCCGACGCCGCCGACCGCGAGAAAATCCTGCCGCGCCTGCGCCAATTGCGCAACAGCTTCAGCGCCAATGTCGGCGGCCAGTCGCCGCTCGACGTCGATGCGACGCCGGAAGGCCTCGTCCGCATCACCGTCACCGACACGGGCCTGCGCGACAAGTCGCGCAAGGCGGTCGAGCAGTCGATCGAAGTCATCCGCCGCCGCGTCGACGCGCTCGGCACGCGCGAGCCCTCGATCCAGCGCCAGGGCGACGATCGTGTTCTGGTCCAGGTGCCCGGCCTTCAAGACCCGCAGACGCTCAAGGACATTCTCGGCCAGACCGCCAAGCTCGAATTCCGCCTCGTCGCCGAGCCGGGCCAAAACCCGGCCGAGGTCGAGGAGCTGGAGCAGGTCGACGAGCAAGGCAAGCTGCCGATCGAGAAGCAGATCATGGTGCAGGGCGAAGATTTGACCGACGCCCAGCCCGGCTTCGACCAGCAGCGCAGCGGCGAGCCGGTCGTGAACTTCCGCTTCAACATCCGCGGCGCGCAGAAATTCGGCGACGTCACCTCCAAGAACGTCGGCCGCCTCTTCGCCATCGTGCTCGACAACAAAGTGATCTCGGCGCCGCGCATTCTGACGCCCATCACTGGCGGCTCCGGCCAGATTTCCGGCCGCTTCACCGTCGAGCAGGCGAACAATCTCGCGATTCTGTTGCGCGCCGGCGCCCTGCCCGCGAAGCTCAACATCGTCGAGGAGCGCACCGTCGGCCCCGGCCTCGGCCAGGACTCGATCGACGCCGGCAAGCGCGCCGCCTTCGTCGGCGCCGGACTCGTCGTCTTCTATATGCTCATCACCTACGGCGTGTTCGGCGTCTTCGCCAATCTGGCGCTGTTCGTCCACATCGCCTTCATCTTCGCCGGCCTCGTGCTGCTCGGCTCGACGCTGACGCTGCCCGGCATCGCCGGCATCGTGCTGACGATCGGCATGGCGGTCGACTCGAACGTGCTCATCTATGAGCGCATTCGCGAAGAAAACCACGCGGGCCGCTCGATCCTGGCCTCGCTCGACGCCGGCTTCAACCGCGCCTTCGCGACCATCGTCGACTCCAACGTCACCATGGGCGTCGCCGCGCTGATCCTCTACTTCCTGGGCTCGGGCCCGGTGCGCGGCTTCGCCGTGTCGCTGGGGCTCGGCATTCTGACCACCATCGTCACCGCCGTGACCATGACCCGCATGATGATCGCGGTCTGGTATCACTATGCGCGCCCGACCAAGCTGCCGATCTAAGAGGCGAAAAGACCGATGAAACTCCTGCGCCTCGCTCCGGAGAATACGAAATTCCCCTTCATGCGCTTCCGGCGCGTGAGCTATCCCTTCTCGGCCGTATTGTCGCTGGTCGCCGTCGCGCTCTTCATCTTCAAGGGCATGAATTTCGGCATCGATTTCGCGGGCGGCACAGTCATCGAGCTGCGCGCCAAATCGGGCTTCGCGGAAGTCGCGACGCTGCGCGGCCTCGGCGAAAACCTGAAGCTCGGCGACATCGAAGTGCAGGCTTTCGGCAATCAGGCCGACGCCACGCTGCGTTTCGGCCTGCAGCCCGGCGGCGACAAGGCGCAGCAGGAAGCCGTCGAGAAGGTCCGCGGCGCGGTCGAGACTCAATATGACGTGCGCCGCGTCGAAGTGGTCGGCCCCCGCGTGTCGAACGAGCTGGTGCAGTCGGGCACGCTCGGCGTCGTCATTTCGATCCTCGCGGTGCTGACCTATCTCTGGTTCCGCTTCGAATGGCAGTTCGCCATCGGCGCCGTCATCGCGACGATGCACGACCTTCTACTCACGGTCGGCTTCTTCTCGATCACCCAGCTCGAATTCAACACGACCTCGATCGCCGCCATTCTCACGATCGTCGGCTATTCGCTGAACGAAACGGTCGTCGTGCTCGACCGTATCCGCGAGAATATGCGCAAGTATAAGAAGCTGGCGACGGCGCAGATGGTCGATATGTCGATCAACGCCGTGCTGCCGCGCACCATCATGACCGCGACGACGGTCATGCTCGCCCTCATCGCGCTCGTCGTCTTCGGCGGCCAGGTCATCCGCTCCTTCTCGCTGGCGATGATCTGGGGCATTTTCGTCGCGACCTATTCGTCGATCTTCATCTGCTCGCCCATGCTGATCTATCTCGGCCTGCGTAACGAGGACGTCGCGCGCCCGGCCGAGGAAAAGGCGGAGGCCGAAGCAGGGACCGAAATCGAATATCACGGGTCGTCGGACGCCTACGCCGCCTCTATGTCGGACGACATCGGCGACACGCCCGTGCCCGTCGCGCCGAAGCGCCCTACCGCCAAGCCGAAGGCGGGCGCGCGCCGCCGCCCGAAGTAAGCGCTCACGCAAGAGGGGCGCATCATGACCGACCCGCAGGGCTATGTCCCGGGCCGCTACAAGATCGACGATTACGGCAATGGCGGCTTCCGCTTCGCCGACATGTCGCATCGCGGCTCGATCCTCGCCCTGCCCACCGGCATTCGCGCGATCACGCCAAGCGCCTGGAACGAGATCGACGCGGCGACGATCGATCTGGCGCTGTCCGATTCTGGCGAGCTCGACCTCTTCATCGTCGGCACGGGCAAGGATCTGATGCCGCTCGCCTCGGCGCTGCGCGCCAAATTGCGCGACGCCGGGATCGGCTGCGAAACCATGGCGACGGGCGCGGCCGTGCGCACCTACAACATGCTCATCGACGAAGGCCGCCAGGTCGGCGCGCTGCTGATTGCAGTGTGATGGATAAGGCGCCCGGCTCGCTCCCCTGTCATCCAGAGCAACCGCTCCTGAGCGCGCCTGAAGGCGCGCGGTCCGGAGGCGCCCGATGGACCGCGCGCCTTCAGGCGCGCAAGCATTCCGCCTCATCATGACCGCCGCCCCCGACCACTACGCCCTCTGCGAGGCGGCGCTGCGCGAGCGTGACCGCGACCTCTGGCTCGCAAGCCTCTTTGCGCCACCCGCCGCGCGCAAACATATCCACGCCATCTACGCCTATGCGCTCGAGGCCGCCGAGGTGCGCACGAAAGTCTCTCAGCCTCTGCTCGGGGAGATGCGGCTGCGCTGGTGGACGGACGCGCTCTCGAATGAGGTTTCCGAGGGAACCCGCGCCCACCCCGTCGCCGACGCGCTGATCGACACGATCGAGCGCTTCGCTTTGCCGCGCGAAGAGTTGATCGCGCTCGCCGACGCCCATGTCGCCGATCTCTACGACGACCAAATGCCCGACATGGCAACCTTGGAAACCTATGCCCACGCGACCGCCGCCGGCCCCATCCGCTGGGCGGCGCGCATTCTCGGCGCGCCGGACTCTCCGGCTTTCGACGACGCCGGCATGGCGCTGTGCATCGCCCGCGTGCTGCGCCTCCCCTCGGGCGCGCTACTCCCGGCCGATCTGCTGGCGCGCCATGGCGCCGACATTCACGCCAACACCCAAGCCCTGCGCGCGGCCCTTTCGGAGCTGCGCGACAAGGCGCAAACCCATTATGACGCGGCGCGCCACGCAGCCGCTACGTTACCCAAGGGCAGAGAGGCCTTGCTGGCCGCAGCGACGGTTCCGGCCTATCTGGCGCGGGTCGCGGCTCCGGATTACGATCCGCTCCGGGGTTTGAGCGAAATCTCGCCGCTGCGGCGGCAATGGCGGATTTGGCGCGCCTCTCGTGGCGTCGGCCTTTGACAAGCGCCGCCCGGCGCCGGAAAAAGAAGCATGAAACCAGACGTCTATGACGAAGACAGCCGACGCCTGCGCGTTGGCACGCTGATTTTCCTGCGCTGGATCGCCATTATCGGCCAGAGCATCGCCTGTCTCTTCGTTTATTTGGTTCTCAACTTCGAATTTCCCGTCGGGCTGTGTTTCGTCTTCATCGTCGCCTCCGCGACGCTCAATTTCGGATTGCGTTTCGGCACCTCCGGCACCTTCCGCCTGAGCGATCTCGAAGCCGTGGTGCTGCTCTGCTACGACCTCGTGCAGCTCAGCTTCCTGCTCTATCTCACCGGCGGCGTGACCAACCCCTTCGTCATGCTGCTGCTCGCGCCCGTGACGATCTCGGCCGTCTCGCTGCCGCGCAATCTCACGCTGTTCCTCGGCATCGTGATGCTCGCCGCAGCGACCTTCCTCTGTGTCGAATTCGAGCCTCTGCCATGGTACGAGGACGAGCAGCTCAAATTCCCGCTGCTCTACCGCGCCAGCATTTGGTCTTCGCTCGCGTTGTCGGCGGCCTTCATCGCGCTCTACGCCGCGCGCGTGTCCGACGAAAGCCGGCTGCTCGCCACGGCGCTGGCGGCGACCGAATTGGTGCTGGAGCGCGAGCAGCATCTCTCCCAGCTCGACGGGCTCGCCGCGGCGGCCGCGCATGAGCTCGGCACGCCCCTCGCCACCATCACGCTCATCACGCGCGAATTGCAGAAGTCCTCGGCCAATTGCCCCGCGGAGGGATTGAAAGACGATCTCGATCTCCTTGCGCAGGAGGCCGCGCGTTGTCGCGAGATTCTCGGCAAGTTGGCGTCGCTCGGCGCCGATCAGGGAACCATGATGAACGTGCTCTCCATCGACACGCTCATCGAGGAGGTTGTCGAGCCGCAACGCGAATTCGGCGTGAAGCTCGAAATCTCGAAGCGCAGCAACGGCTCGACCCCTTCCCCGGCGCTGGCGCGCAATCCCGGCCTCCTCTACGGTCTCGGCAATCTCGTGGAAAACGCCATCGATTTCGCCCAATCACGCGTGCGAATCGACGCCTGGTGGTCGCGCGACCTCGTGACCATTTCCATCGAGGACGACGGCCCCGGATTTACGCCAGCCATTCTCGATCGCCTCGGCGATCCCTATCTGCGCGGCCGACCGACCGACCGCCGCACCAAGAACGACAGCCAGTCGGGCTTGGGGCTCGGCCTCTTTATCGCCAAGACCTTACTCGAACGCTCCGGGGCGACAGTGGAGGCCTATAATGTTTCGCCGCCCCGCACCGGCGCCATCGTCAAGGTCACCTGGCCCCGCGCAGCGCTCGAAATACCGGCTGCAAAGTTGAAGTCGGCGGAGGCATAGAGCATCCGCCGCACTCTTCGATGAAAAGGGCGCTCAGCCTGATTATTCGAGGATTGAAAATTCCCTGTCTTTTTGATTTTACGTGAGCTGCGGCAGAGTCGACGTCGTAAAATCCGTGTTGTAATCTTGACAAAAATCACTCTGGGGAGCTCGGGGCATGAATCGCGAGGACATCGGCGACACGGAACACGCCGTCACGGAGCCCCAAGCCGATGCGCTCGTTCCCCCGCTGCCTGACGACCGGTCGCTACTCGTCCTCGACGACGACAAGCCTTTCCTGCATCGTCTGGCCCGCGCCATGGAGGCGCGCGGCTTCGTCGTCACCCAATGCGAGACGGTGGCGGAAGGACTCGCGGCGCTCGAAAACAGGCCGCCGGCCTTTGCGATCGTCGACATGCGGCTCGAAGACGGCAACGGACTGGACGTCATCGAGAAGTTGAAGGAAGCGCGGCCCGACGCGCGCGGCATCATCCTGACCGGCTACGGCAATATCGCCACCGCCGTCACCGCGGTGAAGCTAGGCGCCTTTGATTATCTCGCCAAGCCCGCGGACGCCGACGAAATCTATCACGCGCTGATGGCCACCTCGATCGAGAAGCCCGACGCGCAGGAAAACCCCATGTCCGCCGACCGCGTGCGGTGGGAGCATATTCAGCGCGTCTTCGAATCCTGCGACCGCAATGTCTCAGAGACCGCGCGGCGCCTCAACATGCACCGACGCACCTTGCAGCGCATCCTGGCGAAGCGCGCGCCGCGCTGAGGAGTTGGACCGCGCGCCTTCAGGCGCGCTCGGTTTGGTGACGCCTCCCAAGGCGGCCTCCTCCTTCGAGACCCGAGCTTCGCTCGTTCCTCAGGATGAGGCCTAAGTGTTTGGCGCAGATGCAGAAGCCCCTCATGCTGAGGAGGCTGCGCAGCAGGCGTCTCGAAGCACGAGGGTATCTTGTCGTCGTCGGCGCGCTCAACTCAAAGCGCGCCTGAAGGCGCGCGGTCCGGTTTCTGACTCACCCCTCCAGCCGCTCATCGCCGAAGGCGAGCGCGCAATAGCGTTCCGCAGCCAAGGCGCCGAAGCGCACCAGCATCGCCTTTCGGCTCGCCGATGCGAGGCGCAGGCTCGGCGCTTCGCGGGCGAGCATTGCGCCATGCGCGTCGGCGACGATGAGGCCGACGTCCTCGGGGAAGAGTTTGACGTCCAGCGCCATGGGAATGGCGAAATAGAATCGGTCGCAATAGTCGCGGTAGCGCGTCCATTTCTGATCCGCGCGCAAATCCTCGAGCGAGGATTTCACCTCGACGATACGCAATCCGCCGTCGGGCGCGAGCGCGACCAGATCGGCCCGCGTGCCATTGGGCAAAGGCAATTCAGCGATGACGGCGAAGCCGCAGGCGCGCAGGTAGCGCCGCGCGCCGCGCGTCACATGCCGGGTCGTCTCAGGCCGCCCGACCTCCGCCGATGGAAGCAGATTGGAGTGCATCGTCTCTCCCACGCGAGCGTGATAATCTCCGTCCGCGACATGCGGCGCAAGCCGCGCCCCTCCAGCCGGCCGCTCATGACGAAAATCCTCGCCGCCCTCCTCTTCGCTTTCGCCTGCGCTCCCGCCTCGGCCGCCGAGCGCGTGGTCAATATCTTCAATTGGAGCGATTACATCGACCCCGGCGTGCTCGAGGATTTTACGCGCGAGACTGGCGTCAAGGTCGTCTATGACACCTACGATTCCAATGAAATTCTGGAGTCGCGCCTGCTTGCCGGCGCGACAGGCTATGACATCGTCGTGCCTTCCGCGACCTTTCTGCAACGCCAGATCAAAGCCGGCGTGCTGCAACCCATCGACCGCAAACGCCTCGCCAATGCATCCAACATCTGGAGCGAGATCGATGGCAGGCTGTCGAGCTACGATCCGGGCAGCGCCCATGCCATCAATTACATGTGGTACACGACCGGCGTCGCCTATAATGTCGTGAAGATCAGGGATCGCATCGGCAAGCCGATCACGAGCTGGGAACAGGTGCTGCGGCCTGAAAATTTGAAGAAGCTCGCCGATTGCGGGGTCTATGTGCTCGACAGCCCCGAAGACATTTTCGCCATCACGCTCAATTTCCTGAAGCTCGATCCCAACTCCAAGAGCGAAGCTGATCTCAAGCGCGCGGCCGATCATCTCGTGGGGCTGCGGCGCTACATCAAGAAATTCCACTCCTCGGAATATATCAATGCGCTGGCCAATGGCGACATCTGCCTCGCCATTGGTTGGGCCGGCGACAGCCTGCAGGCGCGCAACCGCGCGCGCGAGGCGGGCTCGGATGTCGAGATCGCCTATGCGATCCCGAGCGAAGGCACGCTGATGTCGATGGATAATCTCGCCATGCCCATCGACGCGCCGCATGTCGCCGAGGCTTATATGTTCATCGATTATTTACTGCGGCCCGATGTCGCCGCGCGCAACACCAAGGCCACCAATTTCGCCAATGGCGTCGGCCCCTCCCGCGCCTTGATTGACAAATCGATCGCCGACGATCCTTCGGTCTACCCGAATGACACGACCATGCGCCGCCTCTTCACCGTCACAACGCCGAACCAGCCTCAGCAGAAGTTCATCACGCGGCTTTGGACAATGGTGAAAACCGGGCGATAGATATATGCGACCCTCATTCCCGACGCCCGCAAATCGGGCGACTGGGAATCCAGAGCAAAACCAGCGCTATATCGGCCGGCCGTCATTGCGAGGAGCGTAAGCGACGACGCAATCCAGGGCAGCTACCGCGGCTCTGGATTGCGTCGCTTCGCTCGCAATGACGGGAGGCTCAGGATTCCCGGTCGGGCCTGCGGCCCGCCGGGAATGACAAGCGCCCTATGACGCAGCCGCGAATTGCTCAAGAAGCGTGTCGCGCGCCTCCGCGATCCGGCGGTATTCCTCGGCGCTGCCGCCGGCGTCGGGATGCGCGGTTTTGGCCAGCCGCCGGAAGGCGGCGTTGATCTCCGACGGCGTGAGCGCGCCCTCCGTCGGCAAATTCAGCGTCTCGCGGTGCTCTTCCTGATCCGACTCGGCGAAACGAAACTGAAACTGGAAGGCGCGGCGCTTCTCTCGCGCTTCGAGGCGCAGTTCGACCTGATCTTCCTGCCACCTCTGGCGCGACATGACGAGGCATTCGCCAAAGGCGATCCGCCCCTGCGCCTCGAGCTCATCGAGGCTAAACGGGCCGACAACGCCGTAAGGCGGCGCAAGATAGGCGCGCCTGCCGTCCTCGCGCGCCTCGATATGGCCGATCGTCACCATATCCAGGACGCCCAGCGAGCCATTCCAGACGACCCATTGCTCTTTGTCCGTCATGCAGCGGACCTTCTCGCACAGGCCAGCGGCGCGCCCCCGCCTTATGCGTGCGAAAGGGTCTGCGAAGCCGGACATTCCGTGCGTCTATGCATGATCGGAGCCAAGGCGCGGAGAAAGGCCGGCGGGCTCCAGCGGTGAGGCTTATTGCTCGTTCAATATGCGTTTCAGAAGATCGATGACTTCCGCAAGGCTTTTGTCCTTGGAGACGAGTTCCTCGATCTTTCGGACAGCGTGCAACACCGTCGTGTGATCGCGGCCGCCGAAGCGCCGCCCGATTTCGGGCAAGGAGCGCAAGGTCAACACTTTCGACAGATACATGGCGATCTGGCGGGGGCGCACGACATTCGCCGTGCGGCGCGAGGAAAGAATGTCGGAGCGCGAAATATTGTAGTGCGAGGCCACGAGCTTTTGGATGTCGTCGATCTTGACGCGTTTGGGCTCTTGCGTGCGCACCAGATCGCGGATTGCCGTTTCCGCCGTCTCAACGGTCAGCGGCGCGCCGTTGAGCGTGACATGCGCCAGAAGACGATTGACGGCGCCTTCCAGATCGCGGCCGTTGGTGACGATCGTGCGCGCGACATAATTGATGACGTCCGGCGGCACATGGAAGCCCGGCTGCATCTCTTGGGCGGCGGCGATGCGCGCGCCCAGGATTTTCGCGCGCAAGGATTCGTCCAAGGGGCCGATGTCGACACAAAGCCCGCCCTTGAAACGCGACAGAACGCGCTCGTCCAGCGTTTCGAGATCGGACGGCGGACGATCGGCGGCGACGACAACCTGACGCCCCGCGTCGATCAGCGCATTGAGCGTGTGGCAGAACTCCTGCTGAATCGATTTGCCTTGCAGGAACTGCACATCGTCGATGATGAGCATGTCGATGGCGCGCAGCCGCTCCTTGAAGGCGTGCGCCGTCTGCGTGGTCAGCGACGAAACGAAGCCGCTCATGAATCGTTCGGCCGTGAGATAGACCGCGCGACGTCGATTATCGTTCGTCGCATGGGCAAGCGCCTGCAGAAGATGCGTCTTGCCGAGCCCTACCGCCGCATGGGCGTACAGCGGATTGAACATCGGCGTGTCGCCGGGCCGGGCGTCTGCGACGCGGCATGCGGCCGCGTAAGCAAGCTGGTTAGAAGGGCCGACGAGAAAGGTCGAAAAGGACAAGCGCCGATCCAGCGGCGAACCAACGACAGAGTCGTTCTCGCCGCGCGGGGCAACGGCGCGCGCCGGCCGCCGTTGCGCGGCGGAGGTCTCGACGGGCTCTGCGGCGACAATATAAGGCGTCTGCGGCTTCTCCGCCAAATGCGGCGTCGACGCCTCGGATTCGCCGGCGCCATCGCGCGGCTTCGCCTTGCGCGCGGAGGAACGCACGTCGATCACGACATGCTCGATATTCTCGAACTCGTTCGACACGCGCGCTTTGATGCGCGACGCATAGTGGGATTGCACCCAGCTCTTCAAAAATTTGGTGGGCACACTGAGATAGATGGTCCCGGCGTTCAGGCGATCGAGCTCCAGGCGCGTGAACCATGAGCTGTAAACGGCGTCGCCGAGCTCGGCGCGCAACCTTTGACGTACGCCTTCCCAGCGCTTTTGATCTTCCGGGCAAATCCCGTCGTGTTGCATGGCGCGATCCAGCATTCGTGACCTTTTTCGAGAATACGCGTTCCGTCGCGCCCGCAGCGCGCGGGCGACGTGAATTCGCTCAGATAGACGCAGATGGTTGCTAGAATAGTCTCAGTCGGCGACGCTCAGCAGGGCGGACCTAGCGCAAACCCTTCGCTACTCGCCTCGCGGCTTATACGATCGAGATAGACGCTGGGGACAAAATCAATTGAACGCCGTGAGAAGAATTCACGCACTCTACGCAGCACTCCAATCTCATTGGCCCGCCGCTGTCTTCTCATGACAAAACCCCCGGTTTCCAGAATCGCAGGATCCTGGATTTCTAACGCCCCCGCCTGACTGCTTTGAACTCAGCAGCCCCGCGAACTGATCTCGTGAATTTCAAATCGAACAGGAGGGAAAGCAATCGCTCGCCGGAAGCCTCGGCTTTTCGAGCAGGATCTCGACATATCGTCGCTCCCTTTGTGTGCTCAGCCTGTAGCTGATGGTGGGCGATAATCGCTTTCGTTCGACAAAAAAGAACCTACACGCGGCGCCTCATCCGCGCAATGATCGACATCAATGTGACGTCATCCTTTCGCCTCGCCTGTGGCGCCGATGCAAGACTTTACGGCGCAAAGTAGGCTGTAAACTTATGATTCAGCTCTGGGAATAAAAGGAAATCCGATTTTCCGCATTATGCACTTGGAATGCGCGTGAATTAACTGTCGTAAAGATGTCAAGTGGCCATCTGGATAGGCCTTTTTGACGACTTGGTCACAAGGGCTTGAATCCGAGGACTTTCATCTGCGCGCAACCGCTACGCGATATTTTTTGTGTGCGCGTCCGAATGGCGCAAGCAAAGTTTGCGCCACCAGAGGCCGGAAATAAAAAAAGCCCAGCAGAGCTGGGCCTTAAGAGTATCGCCGGTCACTCCGAAATCGGAGCAAGCTGCACGCAATAGGCGAGAAATCTCACCCCTTCGCTGCAAGCGCCTTCACGCTGGCGCTCAGGCGCGAAACTTTGCGCGAGGCGGTGTTCTTGTGAATGACGCCCTTCTGCGCGGCGCGCATCATCTCCGGCGCGGCGCTCTGCAGCGCAGCGGCGGCGAGCGACGCGTCGCCGGAAGCGATCGCCTCCTCGACCTTGCGCACGAAGGTGCGCATGCGGCTGCGACGCGCGCGATTGACGGCGGTGCGGCGCTCGATCTTGCGAACGGCTTTTTTGGCCGAAGCTGTATTGGCCATGTCTTATCTGTCCTCGAAGCTGTAACAGCGACTCATGGCCGCCCGAAAACATTGCGGCCGCGAAATCGCGGCCACGTCGCACGCCTTATAGGCTCGCCCCCTTTTTTCGTCAATGGCGATGCGCATTTGGACCGCGGGCCTTCCGGCCCGCATTTTGAGCGAGCCTGAAGGCTCGCGGTCCGCATCAGCGATTCTGGAAAGCGGGTTTCCGCTTCTCCACGAAGGCCGCCATGCCCTCTTTCTGATCCTGGGTCGCAAAGAGCGAATAAAACAGCCGGCGCTCATAGCGCACGCCCTCTGTGAGCGTGGTTTCGAAAGCGGCGTTCACCGCCTCCTTTGCCATCATCGCCGCCGGCAGCGACATGGCGGCGACTGCCGCCCCAGCCTTCAGCGCCTCGGCGACAAGGTCGGCGGCGGGGACGATTCGGGCGACGAGACCGCAGCGCTCGGCCTCCTCCGCCCCCATCATGCGGCCGGTCAGCACGAGGTCCATGGCTTTGGCCTTACCGATCGCCCGGGTCAGGCGCTGGGTGCCGCCCGCGCCGGGAATGACGCCGATCTTGATCTCCGGCTGTCCGAACTGCGCCGTATCGGCGGCTATGATAAAGTCGCACATCATGGCGAGTTCGCAGCCGCCGCCCAGCGCAAAACCGGCGACCGCCGCGATGATCGGCTTGCGGGCGCGCGCGACCGTGTCCCAGCGGCCGATGAAGTCGCTCAGAT
This sequence comes from Methylocystis sp. JR02, assembly GCF_030063565.1. Classification (NCBI taxonomy): domain Bacteria; kingdom Pseudomonadati; phylum Pseudomonadota; class Alphaproteobacteria; order Hyphomicrobiales; family Methylocystaceae; genus Methylocystis; species Methylocystis sp. JR02. The sequence continues at coordinate 1,717,107 of NZ_JASIRC010000001.1, forward strand.
AAGCGTCGGCGAAGCTCTTGTCCTTCATCTCCTTGATGTCGGCGCCGGCGGCGAAGGCCTTCTCCGAGCCCGTGATCACCACGCAGCCGACGCCGTCGTCGGCCTCGAAGCCCGCCAAAGCGCAGTCGACCTCGCTGATCAGCAGCGCGTTGAGGGCGTTCAATGCCTGCGGCCGGTTGAGGCGGATGAGGCCCACGCGGCCATGCGTTTCGACGTCGATCGTCTCGTAGCTGCTCATCTGGGCCTCCTTCTAAATATCGAAGTCAGTGGCTGGCTCTTTCTGGCCGAAGCCCAGCGCAATGGCGCGGGCGTAGAGATCCTCGAGGGTGATGTCGTCGAGCCGCGCCAGCGCCGCCTCTTCGGTCTCGGCGATCAGCGGCTCGAGCACGGCGACGAGCAGCGCCGGCGCCTGATCCTCTTCTTCCTCGGCGCGCAAGGCGACGCGCACGATCTCGCCCACGCAGAGTCGGCGCCGTTCGCGCGCCAGCTCATAGCCGCCAGCCGGGCCACGCACACTCTTCAATATGCCGGCGCGCACCAACGCCTGCAGCAGCGTCTCTAACCGGCGCGGCGGCAGATCGTGGCGCGCGGCAAGCTCCTTCGACGAGACGGGACGCCCGCGCGCATAAAGGGCGACGTCGAGCGCCGCCATCAAGGCGAATCGCGCCGGTCGCGGCAGCAGCCTCATTCCTCACCGCCCCCGTGCAGGCCCGTCGAGCCAAAACCGCCCGCCCCGCGCGCTGTCTCGTCGAGATCCTCGACCTCGGCCAGAATCGCGCGCACGACCGGCGCAACGACGAGCTGAGCGATGCGCATGCCGCGGGTGATCTCGAAGGGCTGGCCGCCATGATTGATGAGCAGCGCCTTCACCTCGCCGCGATAGTCGCTGTCGATGGTGCCCGGCGCGTTGAGAACGGTCACGCCATATTCGACGGCGAGCCCCGAACGCGGCCGCAACTGCGCCTCATAGCCCTCCGGCAAGGCGATCTGGATTCCGGTCGGAATCAGATCGCGTGCGCCCGGCTCCAGCACGAGCTTCTGCCCGGCGGGCAACGCCGCATAGAGATCGAGCCCGGCGGCCCCTTCGCTGGCATAGGCGGGGAGCGGCAGGCCCTCGCCATTGGTGAGGCGGCGGATGGAGACTTTCATTCAGCAGCCTCTTCTTTATTGAGAACTTCCGCAAGCCGCGCGACGAGCCGCTCGGCGACGGCCTCCTTGCGCAGGCGCGGCCAGCTTTCGACGCCGATCGGCGAGACGAGATGCGCCTCGTTCTCATCGCCGCCGAAGACGCCGGAGCCTTCCGACACGTCATTGGCGACGATCAGATCGCAGCCTTTGCGGGCAAGCTTTTTGCGGGCGTGAGCGATGACGTTGGTGGTCTCCGCCGCGAAGCCGACGACGAGCCGCGGCCGATTTTGCGCGCGCGCGACGCTCGCCAGAATGTCCGGGTTTTCGACAAGCGCAAAGCTCGGGGCCTCAGCCCCCTGCTCTTTCTTGATCTTCTGCGTCGCCGCCTCGACGCGCCAATCGGCGACGGCGGCGGCGCCGATGAAAACATCGGCCGGCAGCGCCCGCTCGACCGCGGCAAGCATGTCGCGGGCGCTCTCGACGTGGATGACGTCGCAGCCAGGCGGATCGGGGAGCATCACAGGCCCGCAGATCAGCGTCACCCGGGCGCCCGCAATGGCGGCGGCGGCGGCAATGGCGTGGCCCTGCTTGCCCGAGGAACGGTTGGCGATATAGCGCACCGGGTCGATCGCTTCATGCGTCGGCCCCGAGGTGACGACGACGTGGCGGCCAGCCAGCGCGCCGGGCTCGACGGCCGGCAAGGAAAGCCGCGTGTCGCTTTCCAGCGCTTGCTCTATCGCGGCGACGATCTCCAGCGGCTCGGCCATGCGGCCGGGGCCATATTCGCCGCAGGCCATCTCCCCGCTGTTGGGGCCAACGAACAGCGCGCCGTCGCTTTTGAGCGTTGCGACATTGCGCCGGGTCGCGGGCGCCAGCCACATGCGCAGATTCATGGCGGGCGCGTAGAGCGCGCGCTTGTCGGTCGCAAGCAGGAGCGTCGTGGCGAGATCGTCGCAGAGGCCCTGCGCGGCGCGCGCGAGGAGATGCGCGGTCGCCGGCGCGACGACGATGAGGTCGGCGTCGCGGGAGAGCTGGATATGGCCCATCTCGTGCTCGTCCGTCGCCGAGAAGAGATCGTCGTAAACCTTTTCGCCTGCAAGGCTGACGAAGGCGAGCGGCGTGACGAACTCTTTGGCGGCGGCGGTCATGACCACCCGCACCCGCGCCCCACGCTCGCGCAGCCGACGCACGAGGTCGAGTGACTTATAGGCCGCGATCCCGCCCCCGACGACGAGCAAAACCCTCTTCCCCTCAAGGCTTTGCATGATCTCTGGACGCGGCAAGGCCAATACTCCCCGATGAACGCGCGCGGAGAATACAGATTTTGGGCGCAAGGCCAAAGCGGCCATGGTCGGCGCGCGTCTGAAATCCGACATTCGAACGAGCGCAACGATGAAGCGATCCAGAGCCATGGTGTGGCGCTGGATTGCTTCGCTTCGCGCGCAATGACGGCGGCTCGGCGACGCGTCCCTCCCTTTGGTGTTATCTAACGGCGAATGACGCGCGCCGATTCCCTGCCCGCGCCGCGCGTGCGGCGCCTCACGCTTGCCGATTACCGCTCCTATGCGCAGGCGCGCTGCGAGATCGACGCGCGGCTCGTGGCGCTTGTCGGCGAGAACGGCGCCGGCAAGACCAATGTGCTGGAAGCGCTCTCGCTTTTTTCGCCCGGCCGGGGCCTGCGCCGCGCCGAGCTGTCCGAATGCGCCCGGCGGGACGGCTCCGGCGGCTTCGCCGTGTCGATCGAGATCGAAGCGGACGGGATGACGGCGCAGCTCGGCCACGGGCTCTCGGCCGAGGGCGAGAGGCAATTCCGCATCGACCGCGCCCCGGTCTCCTCGGCCCGCGCCTTTGCCGACCATCTGCGCGTCTTGTGGCTGACGCCCGCAATGGATGGGCTGTTCAACGGCCCGGCGGGCGAGCGCCGGCGCTTTCTCGATCGCCTGGCGCTGGGCGTCGACGCCGATCACGGCGCGCGCGTCAACAGACTGGAACGCGCGCTGCGCAACCGCAACCGGCTGCTGGAGGAAGGCGTCTCAGACAAGCGCTGGCTCGACGCCGCCGAGCAGGAAATCGCCGCGCTCGGCGTCGCCGTGGCGGCGGCGCGGCGGGAGACCGTCTCCCGTCTTGCCTCTTTGATCGTCGCGAGCGAGAGCGTCTTTCCCTGGGCGGAGATTGCGATAGAGGGCGAGGTCGAGAAGATGCTCGCCGAGGCGCCGGCGCTTGCCGTCGAAGAGCGCTTCCGCGAGACGCTTCGAGACATGCGACGCCGCGACGCCGCCGCCGGCCGCACCCTCACCGGACCGCAGACGAGCGACCTCGCCGTGCGCCACGGCCCCAAGAACGAGGCCGCGCGCGACTGCTCCACGGGCGAACAGAAGGCGCTGCTGATGGGCCTCACATTGGCGCATGCCCGGCTCGTCGGAGAAATGACCGGCAAGGCGCCGCTGTTGCTTCTGGACGAGGTCGCCGCGCATTTCGACCCGAAGCGGCGCGAAGCGCTTTTTACCGAGCTGGAGGCGCTAGGCGGACAAGTCTGGATGACGGGCGCCGATCCGCTGTTGTTCGCCTCGCTCGACGGGCGGGCGGAAATGTTGCTGGTGACGCCCGGACGCATAGAAAAAGCTTTCTGACGCATGCTATCCATCGCGAGGTTCACGGAGCAGGCAATGGATTGGTATTGGTATGCGATCATCGCCGGCATGGCGGCGCCCTGGCTCATTCTCGGCGCCGGCCTGCGCAACGCCTTCAAGGAAGGCGGCGTCGTCACCGGCGTTTCCGTCTGGTCGGGAATGGCCGTCTTTACGACGCTCATCGCGCTCTTGATTGGCTGGATCGCGCATAGGCTGATCGGGTAAGCGGAATGAACAAGCCAATTACGGGCGCGCAGTGGATCGAGCACGAATCGCGCGCGGCGATCCTCGCGGAGTTGCATGCGCGGCCTTTCCTGCCTTTGCAGGTCCCGCGCCGCGTCTATCATTTCGCTTTCGCGACCAATCGCGACGAGGCCCTCGCGGACCGCGCCGCGGTCGAACAATTGGCGCGAACGCATCAGCTCGAACCGCCGGCGCCCGACGCGAAGTTCCATCATCTCGCGTTCAACGGCTGGCGATTGCGCTGGGAGCAGCACGCGGAATTCACGACCTATAGCTGGTCGACCAGCATAGGGGCGGAAAAGCCTTTCGATCACGCCGATCCTCTGACGCGCGGCGAAATCGCCTTTCGCCCGCCGGGACCGCTGATCGTCGCCACGCATCTATGCGTCATCGACGGGCAAACGCCGCTCGACGAGCTGGCCGCGCTTTTCAATTCGCAGAGCCTCTGCGTCATCGAAATCGGCAAGGCCGGCGGCGCCCAGGCGCTGACCGATTTTGCCGTCGACGCTCATGGCTTCACGCGCATGGCCATCCGCATACTGGAGGCGCCGCCGCTTGAAGCCGGGCGTCTCGCGCAGCGTCTTCTCGAAGTCGAGACCTATCGCAGCATGGCGCTCATCGGCCTTCCGCTCGCGCGCGCGGTTTCTCCCGAGCTGACGATGATGGAAGAGGAGCTGTCCGAAATCACCAATGCGCTGCGTCGCGACGAGTCGCGCAGCAATCAGGCGCTGCTCAAGCGGCTTTCCGACCTTCTCGCCGCCAATGAGGCGCTTTCGACGCGCACGACTTTCCGTTTCAGCGCCAGCCGCGCCTATCATGCGCTGGTGAAGAGCCGGCTGGAATTGTTGCAGGAAGCCAAGGAAGGGCAATATCCGACCATTTCGAGCTTTCTCAACGCAAGGCTCGATCCGGCGATCGAAACCTGCAACGCCGTGCAGGCCAGACAGACGCGCTTTTCGACGGATGTCGCCCGCACGACCAATCTGATGCGCACCGGCATCACGCTGGAGATGGAGCGGCAAAACGGCGCTTTGCTCGACGATATGGTTCGCCGCACGCGCCTGCAGATGCGGCTCAACCGCATGGTGCAGGGCATCTCGGTCGCCGGCCTCGCCTATTATCTCGTGGGGCTGTTCGCCTTCATCGCCAAGGGATTGAAGGAGTCAGGCGCATTGCCGGAGGCCATCTCCGCGGATATGGCCGGGGCGATCTTCGTGCCTTTCGCGCTGCTCATTTCCTGGGCTTTCATGGCGCGCGTGCGCGCCTTGTCGATCCGCGCCGCCAAGGAAGAGCTGGGCGATTAGGCCCTATTCCACGTCGAGCGGCGCAACGCCCTTGGGCGCGCCATTCTCGCCGAGCGTGATCTTTTCGACCCGCGCCTCGGCCTCGGCGAGCAGCTTCTCGCAGCACTCCTGCAGCGCCTTGCCGCGCGCATAAAGGCGCACCGATTCGTCGAGCGAGACGGAGCCCTTCTCCAGCTCTCCGACGATGCTCTCGAGCTCCTGCATCGCCTTCTCGAAAGGCATGGCGGAGACGTCTGCGGCCGCTTCTTCTTTCTCGGTTTTCATGTCTTGCCTTGATTTAATGCGGGCCTGAAGGCCCGCGGTCCGGACCGCGCGCCTTCAGGCGCGCCGGCCCTTAATCATGATCGGCCGGCTCGGCATGGCCAACAATGCGCAGGATTTGAGGATATTCCTCGCGCATCCGGCGCTCCAACCCGTCGACCGCTTCATGCACCGTCTCGACGGGCACGCTGGCGTCGACCGCGCAATGATAATTCACGACGAGCCCGCCGGAGGTTTCGCGCACGCGCACATCGTGCACATTGGCGATATAGCCGACTTGCTCGCTGTGGCGGTCGAGCGCCGCCGCGATCTCCCGCGCAAGTTCATCCGGCGCGTCGCGGCCGACGAGCACATGCGGCGCCAAGGGCTCAATATGCGTCTCGATCTCGACGTCTGCGCCGAATTCGTCGTGGATGGCGCTTTCGAAATCCGTGGCGATGGCGTGGGCGCGCCCCATCGGCATGACGCCGTCGAGCTCTATGTCGAGGCCGATCGACAGGCGCTCGCCGATCTGCTGGGCGATGACGTGATGCGCGGTGATATGGCGGCGCGCGGCGACGAGCATGATGCGCTCGACCACCGTCTCGTCGTCGAGCGCCCTGGCGTCGGCGGTGATGGTCACGCGCGCATGCGGGACGGCGGCGAGAATCGCTTCCGAGACGGCCGCCTTGATGCGCGCCGCCTGCTCGACGCGCAGCGTGCGCGCGACGCCGATCGTCGCGTCGCCGATGATCTCCGCCCCAGCGCTGCGCAGCCGCAATTCGTCGAGCGTGATGACGCCCGGCACGTTCAGGATCGCCCGCTCGATATGCGGCGTAAGATCGCCCGGCGCCACGTCGACCAGAGTGTCGATCGTGCGCCGCCCGAGCCGGTAGCCGGCGATGGCGATGAAGCCCGCCACGCCGAAGGAGGCGAGCGCGTCGCCCTGCGGAAAACCGAAATGCGCCGCCGCCACGCCGATCAGCGCCAGAGCGGACGACACGAGATCGCTGGCGAAATGCAGGGCGTCGGCGGCGAGCGCGTCGCTGCGCTCCTCCCGCGCGATCTCTGCCAATTGGCGTGAGCGCACGAAATCGATCAGGATAGACGCCACGAGGACGCCATAGGCGGGCCAGCCGGCGTCGATCGTCACCTGCTCTCCGCCGAGGCGCCTGATCGCCTCGCCGACAACCACGAGCGCCAGGCCGAACAGCAGGCCGGTCTCGACAAGCGCCGCGAGCGCCTCATATTTTCCATGTCCGTAATGATGTTCCGCGTCCGCCGGCTTCTCCGCCTCGCGCACCGCAAAATAGGTCAGCGCCGTCGCGCCCGTGTCGACAAAGGCGTGGCCAGCCTCGGAGAGCAGCGCGAGCGAGCCGGACCAGAGGCCGGCGGCGAGCTTGGCCACGGCGAGTAGCGCGCTCGCGGCGATGGAGGCCTTGGCTGCGGCGATTTTCCGGCTGGCGCCGTGGGCGTCGAGCGCCCTCGTCTCGGTCATGGGAGGTTGCCTGCGAAGATTGACGCGCTTTGCCTAGCAAGAGGCGGCCCCGGCCGCAAACGCCGCTTGTGGATCGCCGCGGCGGAACGACTCACCCTCGGCCACGCACAAGCCGGCGCGCCGGTGCTAGGATGCGCCATCAACAGGAGTTCACGCATGAAGTTTCTGCATACGATGATCCGGGTGGGCGATCTCGACCGCTCGCTGCATTTTTTCTGCGACATTCTCGGCCTCACGGAAGTGCGCCGCATGGAGAATGAAAAAGGCCGCTATACGCTGGTCTATCTGGCGGCGCCCGCCGACATCGAGGAGGCCAAGCGCAGCGGCGCCCCGACGATCGAGCTCACCTATAATTGGGACGAGCACGAATATGCTGGCGGGCGCAATTTCGGCCATCTCGCTTTCGCCGTCGACGACATCTACGAGGTCTGCGGGAGGCTTCAGAAAGCCGGCGTGACGATCAACCGGCCGCCGCGCGACGGCCATATGGCCTTCGTGCGCACGCCGGACGCGGTGTCGATCGAGCTGCTGCAAAGCGGCAAGCCCTTGGAGCCCAAGGAGCCTTGGGCCTCGGCGCAGAATATCGGCGTTTGGTGACGCCGCAGGCGCGATGGACTTTGGAATTGTTGTGCAGGCGCAGCAAAGATTTTTTCACTGCGCCATGAAACTATGACCAGAGTGGCGCGTTGGGACAATACGGAGGCGCGGCATGGGCGCGCCGCGCTTCCTCCACGCAAAAATTTACAACCGCTCGTCGTAGGCGCGTCACAGGCCTCGTATAGGAGCGGCGATACGCGGGGACGGAGCGTGCAAGGCGCGTTTCCGGGCCGGAGGCGAAGGCGCCCGGGTCCGTTGCGGATCCGAGGTTTTCAGCGTGAGCGGTTCAGCGACGGTTCAGTCGCCGCCGCCCAATTTTCAAGTGGACGCCGCGCCCGAGGGGTCGGGCGGCGTAGGAAGCGAAGAGGACGGGCTGAAAAAAGAAAGCAAAGCGGAGGACGATATGCTGGTAACGGATCTGATCCATTCCTGCTCGAACGAGATGGTCGCCCAGGCGGCCCTCAAAAGCATCGGCGGCCGCTTCGCCGAGCGCGTCCGCGTGGCGGCGCAAGAGAAGGGAATGAGCGTCGGCAGATTCGTATCGATTATCGTTCGCGACTTCGCCCGCCGGGCGGATGACGGCGTCCGCGAGGCGCTGCGCGAACGGATCACGGGCGACGACCAGCCGTTGCTCAAGGGCCTGCGCGCGGTGCTCGAACCCGCGCTCGAAGAGGGAGCCCTCTTCGCCGATGAAGGCTTCGGTCAACCCTTCGCAATCAACCTGAGCTGCGCCGGCGCGCATCAGTATCAGTAACGGCCCAAAGGGCTCAACGCGTCGAAGCGACATCGCGCCGCGGTGTCGCTTTTTCTTTATCCGAGCTTGCGCGACGTCATCATGGCCCATTTCCTCGATCAGGCGCAGATCGCCGCCATCCTCTCGACCTATGGCTATTGGGCCATCTTCCTGGTGGTTGCCTTGGAAAGCTCCGGCCTGCCTTTGCCGGGCGAGACCATGCTGGTTGGCGCCGCAATCTATGCGCGGCTCTCCGGCGCGCTCTCCATCGACTGGATCGTCGCGGCGGCCGCCGCCGGTGCCATCATGGGCGACAACATCGGCTATTGGATCGGCCGCGAATTCGGCTACCGCTTCCTGGAGCGCCATGGCTGGCGCGTGGGGCTCGGGCCGGAGAAGCTGCGGCTCGGGCAATATCTCTTCTACAAATGGGGCGGCGCCATCGTCTTCTTCGGCCGCTTCATCGCGCTGCTGCGCATTCTCGCGGCGCTGCTCGCAGGCGCCAACCGCCTGCCGGCCGGCAAATTCTTTCTCTACAACGCGGCCGGGGGCATTGTTTGGGCGCTCGTCTTCGGCTTCGGCGCCTATTTGCTGACAGCGGGTTTCGAGAAGATCGAGGGGCGGCTCGCAACGCTCGGCATTGTCTGTGGCCTGATCGGGCTCTTTGTGCTGTGGCGCTACTATAAGGTCAATGAGGAGCGGCTGTTGCGCGACGCCGACGCCGTCCTCTCGCAACGCAAGCAATAGTCAGGAAAAGCGCGGGCCCCTTTTCGCCGTGGCGAGGGCGTGGGTGAGATCGCGGGCGAGCTCGGCCTTCTGATCCGGCCCCAGGAAGGAGCCGACCTCGACGGTCTCGCCGCGAAACACCAACGCGACGCTCTGCGTGCCGAATTCCTCGTGGACCTTCTGCTCCAGGCGAACCCAGGCGGGATTGAAGCGCCATTCGCGCCGCCAGCCGCCGGCCCCGACCTTAGCGAAGACGAGCTCGACCGGCGTGACGTCGAGCGTCTCATAGGCGCGCGCGTCACGGAAACTGAGGCGGAAGGCGATGAACAGCGCCAACGCATCGAGCCCCATGAAGCCCGCGACGGGCCAGGCCCCCATGAACAGAAATGGCAGCGCGAACAGTCCCTGCGCGACGCAATAGGCGACGATGAAGAGATAGAAGGCGCGCGGCGTCATCGATCGATGCGGCGAGAGGCGCTTGGAATAAATCGGTTCGTCAAAGGGCTCAGCCATGGGCTCTACAGCGCTTCCGTCCCTGCGAACCAATAGATATAACGCGGTCATGGCGGGAAGAAACAGCGAAAACGCACAGTCAAGGAAGCCTACTGTCCGCCGCCGCCTGCCAGCGGCGGAGGCGGCGCGGATCGAGGCCATTTTCGCGCGCCTTTCTGAGGCCAATCCCGAGCCCAAGGGCGAGCTTCTTTATACGAACCCCTTTACCCTGCTGATCGCCGTGGTGCTCTCCGCGCAGGCGACCGACGCCGGGGTAAACAAGGCGACGCCAGCGCTTTTCGCCATCGCCGATACGCCGCAGAAAATGGTCGCGCTCGGCGAGGACCGCGTGCGCGAGGCGATCAAGACCATCGGCCTTTTCCGCACCAAGGCGAAGAACGTCGTCACGCTCTCGCAACTGCTGATCGAGCGCCACGGGGGCAAGGTGCCGCAGGACCGTGAGGCGCTGACGGCCCTGCCCGGCGTCGGCCGCAAGACGGCGAACGTCGTGCTGAACATCGCCTTCCACCAGCCGACCATCGCCGTCGACACCCATATCTTCCGCATCTCCAACCGCCTGCCCCTCGCCAAGGGCGCGACGCCGGAGGCGGTGGAGAAAGGGCTCGAGGCGGTCGTGCCGGAGAAATATCTCCTGCACGCGCATCACTGGCTGATCCTGCACGGGCGTTATGTATGCAAGGCGCGAAAGCCCGAATGCGCGCGGTGCATTTTGTATGATTTGTGCAAGTTCAAGGAGAAGACGGCGTAAAGCTTCCCCGTCATTGCGAGGAGCGTCAGCGACGAAGCAATCCAGAGCCACATTACGGCCCTGGATTGCTTCGCTTCGCTCGCAATGACGGCGGTGGACGACCGTAACCGCTACCCCGCCCCTTCCAGCAACCGCATCGCCGCGGCGCGCGCTTCGTCGGTGATCGCCGCGCCGGACAGCATCCGCGCGATCTCCTCCCGCCGCTCGGCCTCGGCAAGCACGGCGACGCTCGTCGCCACGCGCTTCTCCTTGCCCTTTGCCGAGGCGCCCTTGCTGATGCGCAAATGACGGCTGGCGCGGGCGGCGACCTGGGGCGCATGCGTCACCGCCAGAACCTGCGCCTTGCCCGCGAGCCGCGCGAGGCGCTGACCGATGGCGTCGGCCACGGCGCCGCCGACCCCCGTGTCGATCTCGTCGAAGACCAGCGTCGGGGCCGAGCCACGATCGGCAAGCACGACCTTCAAGGCCAGCATGAAGCGCGCAAGCTCGCCGCCCGACGCCACCTTTGTCAGCGGCCCGGGGCGCGAGCCGGGATTGGTCTGCACCCAGAACTCGACGCGGTCGATCCCCTCCGGTCCGCCGTTCTCGGGCTCGCTCGTCACCTGCGTCGAGAAATGCGCGCCCTCGAGCTTCAACGGCTTCAGCTCGGCATCGACCAGCGCGTCGAGCTTTTTCGCCGCCTTCTGGCGGGCGGCGGAGAGAGCTTGCGCCGCAGCGTCATAGGCGGATTTCGCGGTCGCCAGCTCTTGAGCAAGCTTTGTCAGCCGCGCCTCAGAGGCGTCGAGCGCCGCAATATCTCCAGCGAATTTCTCGGCGAGCTTCGGCAGCTCCGGGATTCCAACCTGATATTTGCGCGCCGCCCCGCGCAGCGCGAACAGCCGCTCCTCGACGCGCTCCAACTCCGCCGGATCGAAACGCGTTTCGGCGAGCGCCTGCTCCAGCGCCTGCTCGGCGAGCGACAAGGCGTCGACCGCCTGCGCCATCGCCTTGGCCGGCGGCTCCAATATTTGCGGCGCCTGCGTCAGCCGGCGTTCCAGCCGGCGCGCGGCGTGGCCGATTTCGACAGCCGGAGCCCGGTCATCCGCGAAAACCGCGAGCGCGTCGCGAATGTCGGTCGCGACCTTCTCGGCGCGCTGCATGAACAGCCGGCGTTCGGCGAGCGTCTCCTCCTCGCCCGGCTCGGGGGCGAGCTTGGTCAGCTCCTCATGGGCGTGGCGCAGATAATCGGCGTCGGCGCGGGCCTTGGCGATGCGCGCCTCCTCATCGGCCAGAGCGCGCCGCGCCGCCTGCCAGGCGCTGTGCCGGCCGCGCACCTCAGTGGCCTGACCGAGCAGCCCGCCATGGGCGTCAACCAGCGTGCGATGGGCGCTCGGATCGACGAGCGCGCGATCGTCATGCTGGCAATGGATTTCCACCAGCTCGCGGCCAATGGCGCGAAGCGCCTGCGCCGTCGCGGGCTGGTCGTTGACGAAGGCGCGCGTGCGCCCGTCCGCCGCCTGCACGCGGCGCAGCACCATTTCGTCCTCGCTGGCGAGGCCGAATTCGCGGGCGGCGAGATGGGCGGGATGGTCCGGGACGAGATCGAAGACAGCCGTCACCTGGCCCTGCTCGCTGCCCGCGCGCACGAGCGAGGCGTCGCCGCGCCCGCCGAGCGCCAACACGAAAGCGTCGAGCAGTATGGACTTGCCGGCGCCCGTCTCGCCGGTGAGCGTCGTCAGTCCCTGCCCGAAATCGAGATCGAGCGCGTCGATAAGCACGATATCGCGAATGGACAGGCGGGTGAGCATGACGCTGACTTTATCGCTCCGGCGCGCGAACCGCATGCAACAGCCCTGCCGCCCGATGGCGGAAGAGCGCGATTCGCCGACGCGCCAAGGTTGGCACGCCCGGCGGCGAAATCAATCGGGACCGCGCGCCTTTAGGCGCGCATTTTTAAGGGGCGAGCCTGAAGGCTCGCGGTCCAGGCAGCCTCAGATCGCGTGCAGCGTCTTGCCGACCTTGGAAAGCCAGGAGTCGCTATATTCATGCGGCTCCAGACCGCCCGTTTTCAACAAGGCGTGCGCGTCCTTGTACCATTGCGAATCCGGGTAGTTATGACCGAGGATCGCCGCCGCCGTCTGCGCCTCATTGGTGACGCCCATAGCGAGATAGGCTTCCGTCAGGCGGTAAAGCGCTTCTTCCGTGTGGCGGGTCGTCTGATATTTGCCGAGCACGTCGTGGAAACGATTGATCGCCGCCGGATAATTCTTACGCGTCAGATAGAAGCGGCCGACCTGCATTTCCTTGGCGGCGAGCTGATCGCGCGCCACGCCCATCTTGTATTTTGCGTCGGCGACATATTCGGACTTGGGGTATTTCTGGATCAGCTCGGAGAAAATCTGCAGCGCCTTTTCAGCCGAAGACTGATCTCGCATCACGTCGGGCACTTGGTTATAGTAGCTCATGCCGGCGAGATAAAAGACATAGGGCGTGTCGGGCGAATTCGGATAAAGGCCAATGTAACGCTGCGCCGCCTGGACGGCTTCGTCATAAGCCGGCTTCTCATATTGCGTGAAGACGGTCATCAGCAGCGCCTTGCGCGACCATTCTGACGAGGGATAGTTTTTCTCCACCTCGCCGAATCTCTTCGCCGCCTTCTCGTAATCCTTGGCCTTCAGCCTGGCGAGGCCCTGGTTGTACAGATCGTCGGCCGGAATGTCCGGGGTGATTTCCGTCTTATATTTTTCGCCGCCGCCCAAAAGGCCAAAGCCGCTCGTGAGCGTATCCATGATGTCCGCGCGCGCCGGCGCAATGGCGAGCGCCAGGGCCGCCGCGGCGAGCATAGCGGAAGAGCGGAAAGAAGCAGCGAAAACAGACATTATGAAGCGCCCCTTGCGGCAAAGAGCGACGACCGCGCCGCGCTCTGAAAGCCTATTAGCCTAAACCGCCATAACCCGCCACTCGCGGCCCCGCTCGAGAGCGCATTGCGATACGCATGCGCGCCAGACCCGCGCCGTCTCGGCGCAGGCGGCGCGCGGCGACGGATGATGCGGTTATTAGGAAGGACTTTGTTCTGGCGAGATTATGGCGAAAGACGCCGCCGGCCGCTCCGCGACAACATGGCGCTCGACCAATTCCAGCGCGCCTTGGCGCATCGCCGTTTGCACCAGCGCCACATTCAGCGCATGCCCGCCTCTGAAGGAGCGGAACGCCCCCAGGATCGGCGCGCCGGCGAGCGCGAGGTCTCCCACGACGTCGAGCATTTTATGGCGAACGAATTCGTCGACGTAACGCAGCCCCTCGGAATTGAGCACGGCCTCGCCGTCGAGCACCACTGTATTTTCGAGCGAGGCGCCGAGCGCGAGGCCGCCGCGCCACAGTCGCTCGGCGTCGCGCAGGAAGCCGAAGCTGCGGGCGCCCGCGAGCTCGCGGCGGAAGGTTTCGGGCGTGAGGTTCAAAGCGCGGCGCTGCCGGCCGATGCGGCCCTCGAAGGCGATTTCGACGTCGAGGCTGAGCCCGCCGCCCGCTGGCGTCAACTCGGCCCAACCGGCGCCGTCGGAGACGCGCACGGGCGCAGTGACGCGCAGAAAGCGGCGCGGCGCGGCCAGCTCGACCAGCCCCGCCTCGTCGAGCGCGGCGACAAAGGCTCTCGCGGAGCCGTCCATGGCGGGGACTTCCGCGCCCTCGATCTCGACAAGGGCGTTGTCGACGCCAAGGCCAGCAAGCGCCGCCAGCAGATGTTCGACGGTCGAGACGCGCGCGCCCTCGCCCGAAAGCCGCGTGCGCAATTGCGTGGCGTCGACGCTGCGCCAGTCGGCAAGGATGTCGGCGCCTTCTACGCTGAAGACGATGCCGGAATCGGCGGCGGAAGGCGAGAGCGTGAGACGCGCTGGCGTGTCGCTATGGACGCCGCGGCCGCTGAGCGTGACGGAACGCGCAAGCGATGTCTGGGCGCGAGACTTCGGGCGAATGAGGGGATCCTCCCGGCGAAGGCTGGAACAGGCCCAAGTTAGAGCCACTTACTGGATAATTCTTATCCCAGGGGCGTGGCAAGGCTCCAGTAACGGTTTGCTACCGTTTGTTACAAGCCACGCGCAAAAAAGACAAAGGCCCGCGCTGGCGGGCCTTTGCGAAGCTGCAAAGCAGCTCAGTGGTTCGATTGCCGGCGCAGGAAAGCCGGGATTTCGAGATGGTCTTCCTCCACCGGACGCGGCGCGGGGGCGCGGCGGCCATGGGTGTCGAGCCCGGCGTGACCCGGCGCCTGCGGCGCAGGCGCCGCGGGGCGCTTGCCATATTCCGCATGCGCCGGAGAAGGCTGCGGCGCGCGGGGCGGCATTGGGGCCTGGGGATAAGGCGCGGCGGGAGCGGCCTGCATCGCGTCTTCCTGCCGGCTCGCGCCGAAGGAGGCGAGGCGCTCGAAGATCGACTTACGACGCGGGTCCTGCGACGCCTCGGCGTGGTGCTGACGGATCTGGTCCTGCACCGGCCGCGGGAAATCCTCGAGCGACGGCATGCGCGGGGTGCGCGGCATCTCAGGCGCCGGCGGCACATAAGGCGCCGCGGCTGGCTCCGCCGCCATGCGCGGCGCGGGCTCCGACATCGGCTCGACATAGGCCGGACGCGCGGCGACCGGCTCCAGATAGACGCCATTCGTCGTCATATGGGCGGGCGCAGCCGGGGCCGGCTCGGCATAATAGACAGGAGCCGGCGCCGCTTCGCGCATCTCGGGCTGATAGGCGGGCGCGGGCGCGCGTTCCGGCATCGCGTAGATCTGGGCCGAAGGGGCGGCCTCGGCGACGGGCGCCGGTTGCGACTTAGCGTGCAACTGCTGGCGCAGCCGCTCGGCGGCCTCGGCCATCCGGCTCTGGCTCGTCGGATCCTCGGCCGTGATCGCGGCGAGATCGATGCCCGTCGCGACGACTGACACGCGGATGACGCCTTCGAGCGAGGAATCGAAAGTGGCGCCGAGGATGATATTGGCGTCCTCGTCGACCTCCTGACGGATGCGGCTCGCCGCCTCGTCGACTTCATAAAGCGTCAGGTCGTGGCCGCCGGTAATCGAGATCAGCAGGCCGCGCGCGCCCTTCATCGACACTTCGTCGAGCAGCGGATTGGCGATCGCCGCTTCGGCCGCAAGATTGGCGCGGCGCTCGCCGGTCGCCTCGCCCGTGCCCATCATCGCCTTGCCCATGCCGCGCATGATCGAGCGCACGTCGGCGAAGTCGAGATTGATGAGGCCTTCCTTGACCATGAGGTCAGTGACCGAGGCCACGCCCGAATAGAGCACCTGATCCGCCATGGCGAAGGCGTCGGCGAAGGTCGTCTTCTCCGTCGCGATGCGGAAGAGATTCTGGTTCGGGATGACGATCAGCGTATCGACGCATTTCTGCAGCTCGCCAATGCCGGCGTCGGCGATGCGCAGACGGCGCTGACCCTCGAAATGGAACGGCTTGGTCACGACGCCGACAGTGAGGATTCCCATCTCGCGCGCGATCTGCGCGATGACCGGCGCGGCGCCCGTGCCAGTGCCGCCGCCCATGCCGGCGGTGACGAAGCACATATGCGCGCCCTGCAGATGCTCGCGAATCTCCTCGCGGGCTTCCTCAGCGGCGGCGCGGCCGACTTCCGGCTGGGCGCCGGCGCCGAGACCTTCCGTCACCTGCAGGCCCATCTGAATCACGCGCTCGGCGGAAGAAGAGGCAAGCGCTTGAGCGTCGGTGTTGGCGACGAGAAAATCGACGCCCGACAGGCCAGACGTGATCATGTTGTTGACGGCGTTGCAGCCGCCCCCGCCCACGCCGCAGACCATGATTCGGGGCTTGAGTTCCCTCAGTTCGGGCGCTTTGAGATTGATCGTCATTTGCCAGGCCTCTCGGAATTAACACAGCTCATCGGCGTCGGTTGTCCTTTCCTTGGACGCCCCGTCGCCGAACGCGTCGTCCTCGGTAACTTTACGCAGAGGCCCGCCTCGACAGGCCGAATCGCTTCGGTAGAGAGAATCACTTGCTCCGATTCTAGAAGCTTTCCTTTAACCATCTACCCACTCGCGACATGTAACCATCCGTACCAGTCGCAAACCTTTCGCCGCGATGCGGCTCGAAATATTCGCGCCCCGCGACCTGCGGGTAGACGAGCAATCCCGCCGCCGCCGCGAATGCGGGGCTGCGCGCCGGATCGGGAAGCCCATCGACTCCGATCGGGCGGCCGATGCGCACTTGCCCGCCGAGAATCGACCGCGCACACTCGGCCGCGCCGGTGAGCTGACAGGCGCCGCCGGTGAGCACGATGCGGCGGTTGGGGCCGGACGGATAGCCGGCGCGCGCGAGCCGGTCGCGCAGGAATTCGAACGTCTCCTCGATGCGGGGACGAATGATCCGCACGAGATGCGACTTCGGCGCATAGTGCTTGTGACGGCCGCTCTCGCCGACATGATCGAAGGACACCGTCTCGCGCTCGTCGGAGGAAGACGAGATCGCCGAGCCGTGGAAGGTCTTCAGGCGCTCGGCGTCGGCAAGGCGCGCGTCGAGGCCGCGGGCAATGTCCATGGTGACGTGATTGCCGCCGAGCGTCACGGCGTCGAGATGGGTCAATTTTCCGCGAGCGAAGACCGCGAGCGAGGTCGAGCCCGCGCCCATGTCGATGAGGACGACGCCCATTTCCGCCTCGTCGGGCTCGAGCGCCGATAGGCCGGCGGCGTAAGGCGCAGCGGCCATGCCTTCCACGCCGAGATGGCCGCGCTCCGCCGCGAGGACGAGATTGCGAACCGCCGCCTGATCGCAGCTTGCCACATGGAGATCGACTCCGAGTTCGTCGCCGATCATATCCTTGGGCTCGCGAATGTCCGGCACGCCGTCGAGCGAGAAGCCTGTCGGGATCGAATGCACGGCGACCCGGCCGCGATGCAGGTGATGCGCGGCGGAGGCTTCGAGCACGCGATGGATGTCGCTTTCCGCGACCTCACGCCCGCCGATCGCGCGCTTCGCGGCAAAGTGTTCCGACGCGAGACGGCCGCCCGACGCGGTGACGATCACATGATCGATCTGCGTTCCGGCCATGCGCTCGGCGGCGTCCACCGTCTGCCGGATGGCGCGCTCGGCCGCGTCCATGTCGATCACGAGGCCGTGCTTCACGCCGAGCGAGCGCTGGTGGCCGATGCCGATGACGCGGATACGATGCGTCCGCCAGTCGCGCGGCGCAACGTCGCCGACCGGCGTCAGGCGCGCGATCAGGCAAGCGATCTTCGACGTGCCGATGTCGAGGACGCCGAACGTCGCGGCGCGGCGCGGCGAGAGCGGCTTGAGACGGGGGGGAACAAGCTGGGACTTCATGACTCTACCCACCAGCCTTCTTGGTTTTATGGGGCAACGCCGCTTCTCGCGCCGCCGCCGCTTCTTCTGTCAGGCGCACCGTGACGCGGTCGGCCGCGCGCAAATCGACGGCCATGACGTCTTTGTCGAGAATGCGCGCCTCGCGCTGCAGGCGGATCAGGGCGCCGATGGCGCGGCCCGGATCGGCTTCCGGCAATTTCACGATCACGCCATTGGTCATCTCGATGTCCCAACGGCGGTTGGCGACGAGAACGCCGGCCTTCACGCGCTGCGCGAGATCGCCCATCCCCTCTCTGATCGCCAGGAATTCCGGCAGACGCTTCTGCGCGCCCTCGCCGACAACGAAGGGCAAGCCGAGGTAACGCTCGTCGCGCAGCTCGTCGATCGCGACGCCGTCATCGGAAACAACCGAGATGCGGCCGTCGCGCTGCCAAAGCGCTTGCGGCCGCCGCTCCTCGATCGCGACGACGAGACGGTTGGGATAAAGCTTCATCACCCGCGCGGTCTTCACGAGCGGGATGGCCAGCAAGCGCTCGCGGACGGCGCCGGCGTCGAGAAAGAGCAGCGACTGGCGCGGCGTGACCCCGGCGGCGTCCAAAAGCTCGTTTTCGGTCAGCCGCGACTGCCCGGTGATGGTCACCGCGGAAATATCGAAGCCGAAAGCGCGGGCGGCGATGTCCCAGGGCTGGCCTTCGCGCCGGATCAGCGCGTCATAGCCGCCGTTCTGCAAGGCGCCGGCAAGGCCGACGCAACCAAAGAGAAGAAGCACGGCAGCCAGGCCGACGCCCGGGCGTGCAAGAAAGGCGTAGCGCTGCAGCGCGGACGGTCCATCGTCGCGGCGATGCGGCGGCTGGGGCGGAAGATCGGCGGTGGCGGCGGCGCTGGCGTAGGAGGCGCCCGCGACAGCCGTCTCGGGCTGGGCGAGCGGAAAATGTACAGGCGGGAGGGAAGTCGCGAGCGACTCCCTCAACGATCGCAGGATGCGTTCTCCACCATCCATTTCACAAGCTCGCCGAACGATAAACCTGCATAAGCCGCCATATCTGGCACGAGCGAGGTCTCCGTCATTCCCGGCTGCGTATTCACTTCCAACACGACAAGCTCGCCCGTTCCATCGGGGCGATCGTCATATCTGAAGTCCGCGCGGCTGACGCCGCGGCAACCGAGAGCCCGATGAGCCTCGATGGCTAAATGTTGAACCTCTTGGTAAATATTTTGTTTAAGATTCGCGGGAATAACGTGTTTTGAACCGCCTTTCGCGTATTTCGCGTGGTAGTCGTACCAGCCGCCGTCAGCGGCGAGAATCTCGATCACGTCGAGCGCGCGGTCTCCCATCACGGCGCAGGTAAGTTCCCGCCCCGCCACGAATTGTTCGGCGAGCATCAGATCGCCATGCGCCCAATCTTCCCGCATCAGCTCCTGCGGCGGATGGGCCTGGTCCTCCCTGACGATGAAGACGCCGAAGGAGGAGCCCTCGGAGACGGGCTTCAGCACATAGGGCGGCGGCAGCACATGCGCCTGCGCCGCCTCCAGACGATGCACGACGCGGCCTTTGGGCACGGGAACGCCGGCCGCCGCCATCACGACCTTGGCCACGTCCTTCTTCATCGCGAGCGAGGAAGCGAGCACGCCCGAATGCGTATAGGGAATGCGCAGCAGCTCGAGCACGCCCTGGATACAGCCGTCCTCGCCGAATTTTCCGTGCAGGGCGTTGAAGGCCACGTCGGGCTTGAGCGACGCCAGCACGCTCGCGACGTCATGGCCGACGTCGACCGGCGTCACGCGGTAGCCCTGCTCCTCCAGCGCTTTGGCGCAGGCCGCGCCCGAGCGCAAAGAAACTTCGCGTTCGGCGGAGAGTCCGCCCATCAGCACGGCGACGTGTTTGGTCATGTTGATCTCTTGATTGGCGCCAAAGCAAAGCTGAAAGAGAAGTCTTTGCCTCTGTCGCGCGTTGATCGGGCCGCGCCCGAATCCCTTACCCGGCCGAAGCTATGCCGCCCCCGGAGACGGCGCAACGGCGTCCCGCGTCTTGCGGGTCCAGATTTCGATTTCCTCGGATTGCCCGGTTTTTTCATAGCCATCGAGGACAGTGGCGCACTCCGGCTGCTTGATCGCCCACTCGCGCGTCTCTTTATCCTCGACGATGATGACGTCGGGCTTGCCGCGACGAACATCCTCGGCAAATCCGGCGAGATCGCGACGGCGATAGTCTTGCAGCAGCGCGCGCCGTTCCGGGTCGACGGCGCCCTTCGAGAGATAGGCGGCGAAGCTCGCAACCCATAGCGCATTGGGGCGGCCGACCCAGACGCCGCCGAGCTGGCGCGTAACGGGATGGCCGAAATCGAGCTGGCGCGCCATGGCGATCACACGCGGATGCGACGGCGCAACACGTTCGATCGCCGCGCGCAGGCCGGGGTACTCCTCGGCGTTGACCCAAAGCATGTGAGCGCCGAATTCAAAGGGCGCGGCGATTAGCAGAGGCAGGAAGACGAATTTGAACAGCCGCCCTTCCCGCGCGGCCTTGGCGCGCGGGTCGTCGCCGAGCGCGAACAGGCTCCAGGCGAGAAGCGCCAGCACGACGCCCGGATAGGCGTGATTCATCCAGCCTTTCCCCTGCAAGAAAAAGCTTGCGAGAAAGGCGGCCGAGGCGAAGGCGCAGACCCGCACGGCGGCGGGCGCCACGCCACGCGCCGAGGCGATGAAAAGCGCGCCAAGAAGCGCGACGTTGAAAGGCGCGAGCGAGCGGAAGGCGAGATTGACCGTCGTTTCGCGCGACGGCTGATAAACATCCGCGATCACGGGCAGCGCGTAATGCGCGTAGCCCGGGAAAAACACGAGGGTCGCGACGCCATAGGCGACGCAGACGCCGACGGCGGTGGCCATTTCCGCCGTTAGCAGCAGGCGCGGCGAGCGTTCGCGAAACGCAAGGGCGAGCGCCGGCGCGATGATCGCGAGCGCGAAAAACGGCTTGAAGCAGACCGCAAGCCCGCCGCCGAGACCTGCGAGGATGCGCAACGGCCGGGCGACGCGCCCGCCCTCGGCTGACGCCGCCAATGTCGCAAGCAAAGGCGCCAGCGCCAGAAGCGCCAGATGCTCGCGTTCCGCGAAAGCCAAAGCAGGCGCGACGAGCAGCAGGAAAACCGCTGCGTTGGCGATAAGCCCCCATTCCTTACGCGAACGCGGTGCGCCCGAACGCAGGATCACAGCGCTGAGCGCGATCGACAGAAAGGCGGAAAAGAACACGAGCCCTGCAACGACCGGCTCGGCCGCAAGGCCCAAGGCGCGGGCCAGTTTGATCGCCGGCGCCAGGACGAGAAAGGACGCCGGCGGGTTTGGATCGGTGATGTCGACATAGGGAACGGCGCCGTCGACATATCGCTCGGCAAAAGTGATGAACCAGGACACGTCGCAATCGAGATGGCCGGCGATCTGCTGGCCGATTGCAATCAAGACCAGGGCAAGCGTCGTCCAGGGACTCGCAAGGATCGCCTCGAGTTTCGAGCCCTCGTCGGCGCGGGGCGTGTCCGCGCTCATTTAAGCGACGCCGAGCCTTTTGATTTCCCAGTGTAGCTCGACCCCACTCGTCTCCAGCACGCGGGCCCGCACCGTCTCGCCGAGATTTTCGATGTCGGCGGCGGTGGCGCGGCCTCGGTTGATGAGGAAATTGCAATGCATCTCGCTCACCTGCGCATCGCCGACGATGAGGCCGCGGCAGCCAGCGGCGTCGATCAATTGCCAGGCCTTATGGCCTTCGGGGTTCTTGAAGGTAGAGCCGCCGGTCTTCTCCTTGATCGGCTGCGAAGCCTCGCGCGCCTGCGTGATGCGATCCATCTCGGCGAGGATCGCCGCGCTGTCGCCGGGCCGGCCCTGAAACAGCGCCTGCGTGAAAATCACATCCGCCGGCGCCGAGCAGTGGCGGTAGCTGTAGCCCATATCGGCGATGGAGAAGATACGGATGTTGCCTGCGCGATCGACGCCGCGCGCTTCGATGAGCGTATCCTTTGTCTCGCCGCCATGCGCGCCGGCGTTCATGCGCAGCGCGCCGCCGATGGCGCCAGGAATGCCGCGATAGAAAGCAAGACCATCTATGCCGGCGTCCGCCGCGGCGCGCGCGGCTTTCACATCCGGCACGGCGGCGCCGACGCGCAGGCGCGCGTTTTCTTCAATGGCGATCTCCCCGAAGCCTTTCGCCGAGAGCCGGATAACCACGCCCGCAACGCCGCCGTCGCGCACGATGAGATTGGAGCCGAGCCCGATGACGGTGACGGGAATATCGCTCGGCAGACGCGAGAGGAAATAAGCGAGGTCCGCTTCATCCGCCGGCATGAAGAGAAGCTGCGCCGGTCCGCCGACGCGAAACCACGTGTAGGGCGCGAGCGGCTCATTGGCGGAGAGTTTTCCGCGCAGCTCGGGCATGAGCGGCGCGATGACGGGGGTGAGGTCGCGGAAGGTCATAGACGCTTCCTCCTTCTCCCGCTTGCGGGAGAAGGTGTCGCGCGGAACGCGTGACGGATGAGGGCGGCCCTCACCCGACCCTCGCTAACGCGAGGGCCACCCTCTCCCGCAAGCGGGAGAGGGGAGGAGTCGTGAAGAATGCGCGTCATGCGCTGACCCCGCCCGCGGCAAGCTGCTCCGGCAGCGCATAGGCCCACTGGGTGATGTTCCCCGCGCCGAGACACACGACATAATCGCCCGGCGCCACGATCTCCCGCACCATGGCCGGCAGCACTTCAGGCGACGGCAGGCTCACCGCGCGGCGGTGGCCATGCGCGCGAATGGCGTTGACCAGCGCATCGCGGTCGACGCCGGCGATCGGCTGCTCACCCGCCGCATAGACATCGGCCACGATAACGACGTCTGCGTCGTTGAAGCAGGTCGCGAAGGCGTCGAAGAGCGATTGCAGGCGTGTGTAGCGATGCGGCTGCACCACCGCGATGACCTTGCCCTTGGTGGAGGCGCGCGCGGCGCGCAGCACGGCGCCGATCTCGACCGGGTGGTGGCCATAATCGTCGAAGATCTGCACGCCGTTCCATTCGCCGGTGCGCGTGAAGCGGCGCTTGACGCCGCCGAAGCCCGCGAGCGCCTTGCGGATCTGATCCGGCGACAGGCCGAGCTGATAGGCGACAGTGATCGCCGCCGTCGCGTTCAGCGCATTATGATGGCCGGGCATCGGCAGCAGCAGGTTTTCGAGGTAAGTCGCCTGCGCGGTCTTGCGGTCGCGCAGCAGCACGTTGAAGCGCGACACGCCGCCATCGAGATTGACGTCCAGCAGGCGCACGTCGGCCTGCGGATTCTCGCCATAGGTGAAAACCCGGCGGTCCTCGATCTTGCCGACGAGTTCCTGCACAGTCGGATGATCGAGACACATCACCGCGAAGCCGTAGAATGGCAGATTTTCGATGAAGGCGCGAAAGGCTTCCTTGATCGCGTCGAAAGTGTGGAAGTGATCGAGATGCTCGGGATCGATATTGGTGACGATCGCGACGTCGGCGGGGAGCTTCAAAAAGGTGCCGTCGCTCTCATCAGCCTCGACCACCATCCAATCGCCGGCGCCCAGTCGCGCATTGGTGCCATAGGCGTTGATGATGCCGCCATTGATGACAGTCGGATCGAGTCCGCCGGCGTCGAGCAGCGTCGCGACGAGAGAGGTGGTCGTCGTCTTGCCATGCGTGCCGGCAATGGCGACGCATTGCTTGAGGCGCATCAGCTCCGCGAGCATTTCGGCGCGGCGCACCACAGGCAGGCGCTTCTCGCGCGCCGCGACCAGCTCGGGGTTGTCGCGCTTGATGGCGGTCGAGACCACGACGACGGCGGCTTCGGCGAGATTCTTCGCGTCATGGCCGACAAAGACCTTGGCGCCCTTTTCCGCGACACGCTTCACATTGGCGTTTTCGGCGGCGTCCGAGCCCTGCACCGTGTAGCCGAGATTGAGCAGCACTTCGGCGATGCCCGACATGCCGATGCCGCCGATGCCGACAAAGTGAATGGGGCCGAGATCGCGCGGCAGTTTCATCCCAATGTGTCTCCTTATGACGCGCGGCTTTGCGCCACGTTCAAAATCAGATCGGCGAGACGCTCGGCCGCGTCGGCGACGCCGACGCGCTTGGCGGCTTCAGCTTTTTGCGCGAGCGCTTGCGGCGCGTCGATGAGTTGCGCGAGACGCGCCGTCAGGAAGGCCGGCGAGAAATCGCTCTGCTTCACCGTCTCCGCGGCGCCGGCCTGTTCGATGACGGCGGCGTTCGCGGCCTGATCGCCGTCGAGCGATTGCGGTAGTGGCACGAGCAGCGACGGGCGGCCGATGACGGCAAGCTCGGACACGGTCGAAGCGCCCGCGCGCGCGATGATGAAATGCGCCTGCGCGATGCGCAGCGGCAGATCCTTGAAGAAGGGCGCGATCTCGACGTCGACCTTTGCGCTCTCATAGATCGCCTCGACGCGGGGGATGTCCTCGGCGCGTGTCTGCTGCACAAGGCGAATGCGCGAACGCAAATGCTCCGGCAGAGCGGCGATCGCCTCCGGCACGATGTCAGCCATCACGCGCGCACCCTGCGAGCCGCCGGTGACGAGGAGCCGGAACCTGTCATCTGCGAAATCAGGATAAGGGAGCTTCGCCGCTTCCAGCACCGCCGGACGCACCGGATTGCCGGTGACGACGACCTTGCTTTGCAAAGCGGGCGGCACGGCGAGATTGGGGAGCCCTGCGGCGATCTTGTCGACATGGCCGCAGAGGAAGCGGTTCGCCTTCCCCATGATAGCGTTCGACTCGTGCAGCACGGTCGGGATTTTCAGGAAAGACGCCGCGAGCAGCGGCGGCACGGTGGGATAGCCGCCAAAGCCGATCACCGCGCGCGGGCGCAACCGGCTCATGACCTTCGCGGCCTGCGCGGTGCCGTAGGCGAGTTGCGCAACGGCGCGCGCCTTTTCGATCAGCGAACCGCCACGTGGCGTCGCCGAGGGAATGCAATGCATCGCACGCGCCGGAAAGCTGCCGCCATAAGCCAGTGCGCGCTCGTCCGTGACAAGCTCCACCGCAGCGCCGCGGGCTTCGAGCGCATGCGCCAGCGCCTCGGCCGGAAAGAGATGGCCGCCGGTGCCGCCGGCGGCGAGAAGAATGGGCCGATCGTTCATCGTCAGGCCGCCGCCGGCACAGGCCCGCTCGTCGCGGCGACCTCGGTGAGCACCCGCGTGCGCGGGCGCTTGCGCGTGACGGCGAGCAAAAAGCCCATGCCGAGCGACAGCGAGATGAGCGAAGAGCCGCCATAGGAAACGAAAGGCAGCGTCATGCCCTTGGCGGGCATCAGGTGGACGTTCACCGCCATATTGATGCAGCTCTGCAGGCCGAAGAGCATGACGAGCCCCGCCGTGGCAAAACGGCAGAAGGGGTCTTCATTGCGCGCTGCGGAAAAGAGCCCCCGCACCACGATGAATGCGAAAACAAGCGCCAACACAATGCAGACGATGACGCCGAACTCCTCGCCGATGACCGCGAAGATGAAGTCGGTATGCGAGTCGGGCAGGATGCGCTTGACCGTGCCTTCGCCCGGCCCCTTGCCGAACCAGGAGCCCGCCTTGAAGCTTTCAAGCGCGGTCTCGGATTGGAAGTTCGTCGGCACGCCGGCGACAGGCGGCGGCGGTTCGAGAAAGGCGTCGACGCGCGCGCGCACATGCGGCGCGAATTTATAGGCGAGCAGCGCGGCGGATGCGCCGAGGCCGCCAAGCCCGACGACCCAAATGAGATGCAGCCCCGCCATGAAGAAGAGCGCGCCCCAGACAACCGAGATCAGCATGGTCTGGCCGAAATCGGGCTGCAGAACGAGCGGCCCGATGGTGAGCGGGAAAAGGAGAAGCGCGAGCCAGTTGCCGGGAACGTCCTTGCGCCGCGCGCCTTCCGAAAAGGCCCAGGCGACGACGACGACGAAGGACGGCTTGAGGAATTCCGACGGCTGAATGCCGAAAATCCAGCGCCGCGCGCCTTTCACTTCCTGGCCGAAGAACAGCGTCGCGACGACGAGCGCGAGCGACACGACGAAAACGACGAGCGCGGCGCGGCGCACGTGGCGCGGCGATAAGAAGGAGGCGCCGATCATCACCGCCAGCGCCGGCAGAAGATAGGCGACCTGGCGATTGACGAAATGGAAGGTCGAGAGATGCAGCCGTTCCGCAACCGGCGGACTGCCCGCCATGCCGAAGACGAGGCCCGCGACGATGAGAAGCGCGATGCCGGCGAGAAGCCAACGATCGATGGTCCATGCCCAATCGGAGATTGGTGTTCGCTCGGCGCGCGAAATCATGGGTGCTCTCCTCTGCGAGCGGCGATGACGGCGGGCAATCCGTTGACGAGCGCGCGGAACGCGTCGCCGCGCGCCTCGAAATTCTTGAATTGGTCGTACGAGGCGCAGGCGGGCGAGAGCAGCACGATCGGCTCCGCCGCATCGCCGTCGAGCGCATCGAAAGCCGCGCGCATGGTCGCGACGTCGAGCGTCTCGCAGCGCTCATAGGGCAGCGCCCCGTCGAGCGTGCGCGCGAAATCGTCGCTCGCATGGCCGATGAGATAAGCCTTGCGAATGCGCGGGAAGTAAGGCCGCAGCGGCTCGATGCCGCCCTCCTTCGCCTTGCCGCCGATGATCCAGTAGATGTCGGCAAAGCTCGCGAGCGCTTTCTCGGCTGCGTCGGCGTTGGTCGCCTTGGAGTCGTTCACAAAGAGCGTGCGCTCGATGCGGCCGACCTCCTCCATGCGATGCGGCAGGCCCGGATAGCTCAGCAGGCCGCGGGCGATTTCCTCGTCCTCCAGCCCGCATTCCCAGGCGGCCGCGGCGGCGAAAGCCGCGTTCTGCGCATTATGCGCGCCGCGCAGGGCGCGAGCGCCCTGCAAAGCGCCGAGCTGCTCGGCCTCTTCCGGCGGGTGGCCCTGTTCGCGGAAATAGACGCCGCCGTCTTCGACATAGAATCCCCAATCCAGACGGCGCGCGGCGGAAACCGGCATGACGCGCTGCCCGGGTTTGGGATCGGCGGAGAGACGCGCGCCGATGGCGTGCGTATAGGCGTCGTCGACGCCGACCAGCGCCACCTCGGCGCCCGCGACAAGGCGCTCCTTCACCGCCGCGTAATTCTCCATCGTGCCGTGGCGGTCGATGTGATCGGGCGTCAGATTGATCAATATGCCGATGGTCGGATTGAGCGAGGGCGTGAGATCGATCTGGAAGGACGAGCATTCGATGACATGGATGCGCTCGTCCGACGGCGGCTCGAGATCGAGGATCGGTACGCCAATATTGCCGCCGAGCTGCACGTCGCGCCCGGCTTCGCGCAGAATATGCGCAATGAGCGCCGTTGTCGTCGATTTGCCGTTGGTGCCGGTGATCGCGATGAATGGCGCGCCGCCGGCATGCGCGGCGCGTTCGCGGCAGAAAAGCTCGATGTCGCCAATGATCTCGACGCCGGCGGCGCGGGCGCGCGCGACCGTCCAATGCGGCTCCGGATGGGTCAGCGGCACGCCGGGAGCAAGAACCAGGGCATCGAAAGACGACCAGTCGCTGTCCGACAAATCTTCGAGCGGCACGCCATTCCGTGCGGCGGCGAGACGCCCCGCTTCGCCATCGTCCCAGGCGCGCACATTGGCGCCGCCCGCCATCAGCGCTTTCGCGGTGGAGAGCCCCGAGCCGCCGAGCCCGAAGAGGGCGACAGTCTTGCCTCTGAATGTTCTGACCGGCGTCATGGTCACCTCAGCTTGAGGGTCGAAAGACCCATGAGCGCCAGAACGAAGGCGACGACCCAGAAGCGGATGACGATCTGCGGCTCCTTCCAGCCCTTCTTTTCGAAGTGATGATGGATCGGCGCCATCAGGAAGATGCGCTTGCCGGTCGCCTTGAAATAAGCGACCTGAATGATGACCGAGGCGCCTTCGAGCACGAAGAGCCCGCCGACGATGACGAGCACGAACTCCTGCTTCACCGCTACTGCGACTGCGCCGAGCAGGCCGCCGAGCGCGAGCGAGCCGGTGTCGCCCATGAAGATCTGCGCGGGCGGCGCGTTGAACCACAGGAATCCAAGCCCGGCGCCGATCAGCGCGGAGCAGACGATGGTGAGTTCGCCCGCGCCCGCAACGTAGTTCACGCCGAGATAGTTCGAGAAGATCGAGTTGCCGACGAGATAGGCGAAGATCGCGAATGTGCCGACCGCGATCATCGAGGGCACGATGGCGAGGCCATCGAGACCATCGGTGAGATTGACGCAATTGCCTGCGGCGACGATGACGAAGGCGCCGAAGACGATGAAGAACAGGCCCAGCGAGGCGACGTAGCCCTTCACCATCGGAATGGCGAGATTAGACATGTTCTCGCCCCCCACTTTCATCATCAGATAGCAGGCGATGCCGGCGGCAAGGAATTCGAGCGCGAGGCGCGCCTTGCCTGAGAAACCGGCGTGCGATTGTTTCGTCACCTTCAGGTAATCGTCGTAAAAACCGATCGCGCCGAAGGAGGCCGTGACGAAGAGCACGATCCACACATAATAGTTGCGCAGATTGGCCCAGAGCAGCGTCGCGGCGATGAGGCCGGAGAGGATCATCAGCCCGCCCATGGTGGGCGTGCCCTTTTTCGTCAGAAGATGCGACTCGGGGCCATCCTCGCGGATCGGCTGGCCCTTGCCCTGCTTGAGGCGCAGCGCCGCGATAATGTTGGGGCCAAAGAAGAAGACGAAGAACAGCGCCGTCGCCGCCGCCATGGCGGCCCGGAAGGTGATGTAGCGAAAAATGTTGAGCGGACTGTAGAGATAAGAGAGATCCGCAAGCAGCGTCAGCATTCAAGAGTCCTCAACTGGCCATCTCGGGCGCGAATTTCGCTTTCGCGGCAGCGACAATCTTCGATATGCGCGTCCCGTTGGAGCCCTTGATCATGACGACGTCCCCCGACCGAATTGCGGCGAGGACGGGCTCTTCGACCTCCAGCGCCGTGGCGCGATGGGCGGCGCGCATGGCCTCCGGCGCGGCGTAATAGAGCTGCTGCATCAGCGGCCCGGCCGTGAACAGCAGATCAACCTTGGCGTGCGCGACATCCTCCGCCAGCGCCGCGTGCAGATTCCCGCCTTCTGGTCCAAGCTCCAGCATGTCGCCGAGCACCGCGATGCGGCGCCCGCCGGCTCTGGGCGCCGTCGCAGCGAGAAGCTCCAACGCGGCGCGCATCGAGGTCGGATTGGCGTTGTAGCTCTCGTCGATGAGCGTGAAATCGCCCTCGTCGACGGGAAGCGTCTCACGCTGGCCGCGCCCCTTGGGCGGCGCGAAATCGACAAGCGCCGCGGCGGCCTCTTCGAGATCGAGATCGAAAGAAACAGCGATCAGCAGCGCGGCGAGCGAATTGAGCGCGATGTGCTTGCCCGGCGCGCCGATGAGGTAAGAAAGCCGCCGGCCGAGAATCTCGGCCTCTATCTCACAGCCGCCATCGATCTGCTTATAGGAGATGAGCCGCGCCTGCGCGCCTTCGGCCTCGCCGAAATCGAGAATATGCCCCGCATAAGGCGCCGCCGCCTCTGCGAGCCGCTCATATTCCGCGTCGTCGCGATTGATGATGGCGACGCCGCCTTCGAGGCCCCCGAAGATTTCCGCCTTGGCGTCGGCGATGGCCTCGAGAGACGCAAAATGCTCGAGATGCACAGGCGCGACGCGCGTCACCACAGCGACATGCGGGCGCACCTGCGCGGCGAGACCAGCAATTTCGCCGGCGTGATTCATGCCGATCTCGAAAACGCCAAAGCGCGACGACGCCGGCATCCGCGCCAGCGACAGCGGCACGCCCCATTGATTATTGTAGGAGGCAATCGACGCGTGCGTGGCGCCGAAATGCGCCAGCATCAGCCGCGTCATGTCCTTCGTCGAGGTCTTGCCGACCGAGCCAGTGATGGCGGCGATGAAGGCGGCCGTGCGGTCGCGCGCGCGCATGCCGAGGAGCTCCAACGAACGCTGCACGTCCTTGACGACAAAAAGCGGCCCGGCGCCTGCAAGCTCGCGCGCATGTTCTTCGTCGATCACCGCCGCGGCGGCGCCCTTCTCGAAAGCCGCGTGGACGAATTCATGGCCGTCGCGCGCCTCGCCCTTGATGGCGACGAAAAGGTCGCCAGGTTGTAGCGTGCGCGTGTCGATCGAGACGCCCGTCGCTTGGCGGGCGAGCGCGCCGCTGACGCGGGCCTGCAAGGCGCCGACGAGCGCCAGCCCCGACCATAGAGGTTCCTGCTTCATGAGCCGTGCTCCTGCAGCGCTTTCGTGACAGCTTCGTGGTCGGAAAAGGGCAATATTCGATTGCCGACGATCTGACCAGTCTCGTGCCCCTTGCCGGCGACCACGAGCGCGTCGCCGGGACAAAGGCCCGCGACGGCCTGGGAGATGGCCTCTCCCCGGTCGGCGATCTCGATGATCTGCGCCGGACCCGCGCCTTTGGCGCCGTCGATGATGGCGGCGCGAATCAGCGCGGGGTCCTCGCTTCGGGGATTGTCGTCCGTGATGATCGCGACATCGGCGGCGCGCGCGGCGATCTCGCCCATCAGCGCCCGCTTGCCCTTGTCGCGATCGCCGCCGCAGCCGAAAACGACGATCAGCCGGCCCTTGGTCAGCGGCCGCAGGGTCGCGAGCACTTTTTCGAGCGCGTCGGGCTTATGGGCGTAATCGACGAAGACCGGCGCGCCATTGCGGGCGCCGACGAGTTCGAGGCGGCCGGGCGCGCCCTGGAGATGATCGAGCGCGGCAAAGACCCGCGCAGGGTCGTCTCCGGACGCGATGGCGAGCCCCGCCGCGACAAGCGCATTCGAGGTCTGGAAGGCGCCGGCGAGCGGCAGTTCGATCTTATAATCCTTGCCGGCGTGGCTGATGTCGAGGCTCGTCGCCAGCGCATGCGGGCGCGCGTCTTTCAGCACGATGGCCTCGCCCTTGGCGCCGACGCCGAAGACGCTCAGCCCACGGGTGTTGCAAACCGCGGCGACACGCGCGGCCACATCGCTGTCGGCGTCGATCACCGCCATCTGGCCGGGCTGCAGCAGCGTATCGAAGAGGCGCATCTTTGCCGCGAAATAGTCTTCCATGTCGCGGTGGTGGTCGAGGTGATCACGCGAGAAATTGGTGAAGCCCGCCGCGCTCAGCCGCACGCCGTCGAGGCGGCGCTGGTCGATGCCGAGCGAGGAGGCTTCCATCGCGAGATGAGTCACGCCCCCCTCGGCAAGCTCCGCCAGCGTCTTGTGCAATTCGACCGGCCCCGGCGTCGTCAGCGCGCCGTAATGGGCGCCCTTGGAATCGACGACGCCGACCGTGCCGAGCGAGGCCGCCTCATGGCCCATCGCCGCCCAGATTTGCCGCAGAAAGGCGACGACGGAGGTCTTGCCGCTCGTGCCCGTGACCGCGACGATGGTATGCGGCTGGCGCGGATAGAAGCGCGCCGCCGCGCGCGCCACCGCCGCCCGCACATCGGGGACGACGACGAGCGGCAAGGCGCATTCGGCCGCGCGCTCAGCGATGACGACCGCCGCGCCGCGCGCCTTGGCGTCCCCCACAAAAGCAAGACCATCCCCGGCATGGCCAGGGATGGCGAAAAAGGCAAAGTCCTCGCTGACGACGCGGCTGTCCGCCGAGAGGCCCGCGATCTCGATGTTCCCGATGGAAGGGTCGAGGTCGCCCAACGCGAGGAGTTCAGAGAGACGCATCAGTGGCCACGGCCTCCGGCAGCAGGAACATTGGCCATGCCATAACCGAGTTTGGCGAGCAGCGGGAAGGGCATATGCGGCGGCTCGAAGCGCGGCGCGAGGCCGAGGATCGGGCCGGTGCGCTCGATGATCTCGCCGGTGACGAAGCCGGCGTTATAGGCGGCGGTAGCGTAGCCGCCGTCCTCGGGCCGGCCCTGCGGCTCGTCCATGATGGTGAGGAAAAGATATTTCGGCTTGTCCGACGGCGCGACGGCCATGAAGGTCGTGAACAGGCGGGTCTTGCTGTAATGGCCGCCGATGACCTTTTCCGCCGTGCCGGTTTTGCCGCCGACGAAATAGCCGTCGACATTGACCCTTTTAGCCGTGCCGATCTCGGCGTTGAGGCGCATGAGATAGCGCATGGCCTCGCTCGTCTCGGGTTTCACCACTTGCACGGCGTTCTTCATCGCCTCTTCCTGCGAGCGCTTGAGGAAGGTCGGCGTGATGAGATAGCCGCCATTCATCAGCGCGCCGACCGCCATCATCGCCTGTAGCGGCGCAACGGCGAGACCATGGCCGAAGGCGATGGTCATAGTGTTCAGCTCGCTCCAGTTCTTCGGATAGATCGGCTCGGCGCTTTCGGGCAGCTCCGTGCGCATGCGCGTGAGCTGGCCCATCTTGCGCAAATAGGCCTTGTGCTTCTCGACGCCCTGCCCCATCGCCATGCGCGCCGTGCCGATGTTCGAGGAATAAGTGAAAACCTCCGGCACTGTCAGCGCGCGGTTCTGCGCATGATAGTCGTGGATCTTGAAGCGGCCGAAGGAGAGCGCGCCGCGCGCATCGAGGCGCGAACCGAGGTTCACTTTGCCCGAGTCGAGCGCCATCGAGATGGTCAGCGCCTTGAAGGTCGAGCCCATCTCATAGACGCCGACATTCATGCGGTTGATGTGGGTAAGGTCGAGCGCGTTGGCGTTTTCGTCGGTCGGATGGTTCGGATCGTAATCGGGGAGCGACGCGAGCGCGATTACTTCGCCTGTGTTCACTTCCAATATGGCTGCGGCGCCGGCTTTCGCCTTGAAGCGCGTGACGCCTTTCTCCAGCTCGTCGCGCAGCGCATGGGTTGCGCGAATGTCGAGCGAGAGCGTGATCGGCTGAAGCTCGTCGGGCGTAGCGCCGAAGCCGAGATTATGCAGATCGGCGAGCCCTTGCCCGTCGATATATTTCTCGATTCCGGCGATGCCCTGATTGTCGATATTGGCGAAGCCGAGCACATGCGCGCCGATCGGTCCGTTCGGATAGACGCGCTTATTTTCGGCGATAAGGCCGACGCCCGGCAGGCCGAGATGAAACACTTCGTCGCGCTGATGCGGCGTGACTTCGCGCTTCACCCAGACAAAGCCCTTCTTCGAGGCGCCGAGACGCTCGCGCAATTCTTTTGACGGGACGTCGGGCAGAACGGCGGTGAGAAGCTCCGTCGCCTCGTCTTTGTCGATCAAGCGTCTCGGCTCCGCGAAAACCGACATCACCTTGACGTCGCTCGCCAGCACTTCGCCATTGCGGTCGAGAATATCGGGACGCGACGCCGAAACCGCTTCGGCGGCGGGATGACGAACCGTCTCCGGCTTGAAGCCGAGATAGACGAGTTTTGCGCAGATGACGCCGTAAAGAACGAGGAAGCCGAGCGCGGCGAGGCGCATGCGCGAGGCGCTCGTCTCCAAGCTCGTCGAAAAAACGGCGCGCACCATGCCCGCATATTTCGACGGCTTCCTGGTCGGACGCGGCGGCGGCGTTTCCAGCGTGTCCGACATGGGCTCGGGCGTGGGTTCCCAATTGGGCTGACGCTCTGTCATGGCTTTTTGGGCTCGCGGCTCGGGCTCTGCGGATTGGCGCTCGGCGCCTTGTTGGTTGCGACTGTCTTGGGCGTCGCCGTCTTCGGCTTGGCGGCCTGAGGCTTGGGCGTCGTCGTCGGGGCGCTCGGCGCCGCGGAAGGCGTCGCGGGCGCGGAGAGGCCGATCTCGCTGAGCTTGGCCCCGATCGCGTCGCTACGGGTCTTCTGCGGCAAGGCCGTCGCCGGCACGAGCTGCGACACCTGAAGCGGCTTCAACTCTGGCAAATATTTGTCGGCGAGCGGCTGCAGGCGCTCGGGGCGCGTCATATAGGCCCATTCCGCCCGCAAAACGGCGATGGCGTCGCGCTCGGCCTTGATTTCGAGCTTTGTCTTGGTGATCTGCTCCAGGCGATAGGCCGTCTGATATTTGATCGTATAGGCGTAGACCGCCGAGCTGATCAGCGCCGCCACCGCGAGAATGTTGAGAAGCCGAAGCATCAGACTTTTCCTTTCTCGCGCGTCGGGAGGCGCACGAGCCGCGTCAGCTTGTCGGCGAGCGGCAGCGGAGCCGAGGCGTTGCGCGTCGCATGGCGCAGCTTCGCGGAACGCGCGCGCGGATTGGCATCGACTTCCGCGCGCGTCGGCGCGATCGGCTGGCGGCCCTCGCAGGTAAAGCTCGTTTCCGGCGGCGCGGCTTCGCCGGGCAGGCGGCGCGAGCCAGTCTCGCCGCGCCCCGAGCGCTCGGCGAGGAACTGCTTGACGATGCGGTCTTCGAGCGAATGGAAGGTCACGACGACGAGCCGCCCGCCGGGGCCAAGCGTGCGCTCCGCCGCCGCGAGGCCGTCGAGCAATTCGCCGAGCTCGTCATTGACGGCAATGCGCAGCGCCTGGAAGCTCTTCGTCGCCGGGTGAATATCGCCCGGCCGCCCCGGCGCGACGCGCGCGATCATCTCGGCCAGCGCCTTGGTGGAGGTGAAGGGCGCGAGATTGCGGTCGTGGACGATCGCGCGGGCGATGCGGCGCGAGGCGCGCTCCTCGCCGTAGTAATAGAGAATATCCGCGAGCGTCTCTTCGTCGGCCTCATTGACGATGTCGGCGGCGGAAACGCCCCTGCCCTCCATGCGCATATCGAGCGGGCCGTCGCCGCGAAAGGAGAAGCCGCGCTCGGCCTGGTCGAACTGCATGGACGAAACGCCGATGTCGAAGACGGCGCCATCGAGGGGAACGAAGTCTTGCGCGCGCGCGACCTCTTCGAGCTGTGAGAAGCGCGCCTCGACAAGCGTGAGCCGCCCCTGCGCCTGCGCCACGAGATCGGCGCCGCCGGCGATGGCGGTGGGATCGCGATCGAGCGCCAGAACTTTCGTATCGGCGGCCGCGAGCAAAGCGCGCGTATAGCCGCCGGCGCCGAAAGTGCCGTCGAGATAGCGCCCGCCGTCGCGCGGCCGCAGCGCGTCGATCACCTCATTGAGCAGCACGGGCACATGCCGGGCCGGCCCCTCGCCGGCCGGCGGCTCATCCGCGCCGCGGTCCTTCCCCATCACGCTCGCCCTCGCATTCGCCATTGCCTTCGCCCCGACGCAGCGGACAGGCGCGACCGGGCCCTTGAGAGGCTCACGCGCGGTCCGAAGGCGTCGCGGCAAAAGGGGTTGGCGGGCCATGGTTCGTTCAAAGCGTCGGCGGAGCGGCGGACAAGCCGCGGCGCCGCCTCCGGCGCCAAACAGCATTAAGCTTTGTTAGTATTAAGAGAGGGTTACCGGCCCCCGCGAGAATTCGCGTCAATTACCCCGTCATTGGGAGCGAAGCGAAGCAATCCAGGGCCATAATAGCTGCCCTGGATTGCTTCGCTTCGCTCCCAATGACAGCCCGCCCCAAAAAGCCGGGCGCCAGTCGGCCTGTAAGCCGGGTTCTGTATGGCGTTGGCCGGTTTCCCGACCCCCGCGTGACGGCCATTCCTCTGGGACGGTCGTCGCCGACCGCCTCGAGCAACCAACCCGGGCGACGTCCCGGAGACGGGTCGAAAGCTTTGAGAGCCTTCAGTCGCCCCTATTCGGTTTTGCTCCCGGCGGGGCTTGCCATGCCCTGAAGCGTTGCCGCTCAGGCGGTGCGCTCTTACCGCACCCTTTCACCCTTACCGGGCGTGAAGCCCGGCGGTTTGCTTTCTGTGGCGCTTTCCCTGGGGTTGCCCCCGCCGGACGTTATCCGGCGCCGTGTCTCCGTGGAGCCCGGACTTTCCTCTGCATGACGCAGCGGCCGTCCGGCCGACTGGCTCGTTTTAGGGATAGGGACCGGGAGGCGGAAGGTCAAGGCGCGACGGCTTGCTCAACCGCGCAAGAGCGGCGTCGTCTCGCTCCATGCCGCCTGCCCCGCCTCTCGCGCCCGCGCGGAAACCAGCGCCCCGGCCGCAAGCCCGAAGGCGAACGCAATATAAGAACCGACCATCGACTTCTTCGAGAGCGCCAGCTCCCAACCCGGCGTGAAGCGATGCGGCGTCGCGCCATAATCGACGGCTGCCGCGATTCCCGACATACCGAAGGCGTCCCGCAGCAGCTCCCACATCGAGCGCGGCGGATTGCGCGCCAGCCAGGCCTCGAAAAACCCCGCCCATAGCACCGACGAGAGGTGATGGGTGGCGAAGCCCACCAGCGTATTGCGCGCGGTGGGCGCCTCGACTTTCGCCGCCGCGTCGCCCTGAACCCAATGGCTCGTGGCGTTCAAGGGCTGCAACGCCCCCTTCCCCTCGGCCTTGGCGAGCGCCGCCAGGGCCGCCGCCGAGACGAGCGCCGCCACAGTGCCCGTCGTCACCGCCGAAACGCCGAGCTGCGACCAATTGCTGTCCAGGACCTTCGTCATGCGGGCCTCCCGAGAACGTCTTCGGCAGGAGCAACCACAGGGAGCGGGCTTCGTTCCGCGGCTTCCGGCGGCGCATGAGATGCTTTAAGCCGTGGCCATGAGCGCGGCGCAGGATGAATCGAAAGGGGCCCAGATCGTCGACGTGCTGGCGCCGGTCGCCGTCGACACGACCTATTCCTATCTCGCCCCGCCCGCCCTCGGCTTGCAGCCGGGCGACAGCGTCAAAGTTCCGCTCGGCGCGCGCGAGGCTTATGGCGTGGTCTGGTCCGTCGACGACGCCGAACGGCCGCGCGGCAATCTCAAGACAGTCGTCGCGCGGCTCGACCGACCGCCGCTCGCGCAGAAGCTGCGCGATTTCATCGACTGGCTCGCGCGCTACACGCTGACGCCGCGCGGCATGGCGCTGCGCCTGGCGACCCGCGCCGCAGAGGAAGCGGCGCCCGATACATTGCGCACGCTCTATCGCGCGGGCGGCAAAAAGCCTGAGCGCCTCACGCCCACACGCGCGCGCGTGTTGGAGGCGGCGCAAGGCGGCATGGCCTTCTCCAAGAAAGCGCTCGCCGAGGCCGCTGCCTGCTCGACGGGCGTGATCGACGGGCTCGTCGACGAAGGCGCGTTAGAGACTATTGCAGCGCCGCCGGAGCCCGTCGCGCGCGCACTCGACCCCGAATTCGCCGCGCCCGTTTTGGAGCCCGCGCAACGCGAGGCAGCGGACGCTTTAACCGAGGCCGTGCATGCGCGCGCGTTCAAACCCTTTCTGCTCGAAGGCGTCACTGGCTCCGGCAAAACCGAAGTCTATTTCGAGGCCGTCGCCGCCGCCTTGAAGGACGGCGGCCAGGCGCTGGTGATGATGCCGGAGATCGCGCTCACGGCGCAATTTCTGGAGCGCTTCGCGGCGCGTTTCGGCGAGAAGCCGGCCGAGTGGCACTCGGGCGTCTCCGAGCGCAAGCGCGCGCGCATCTGGCGCGCGGCGGCGACAGGAGAGCTGAGCGTCGTCGCGGGCGCGCGCTCGGCGTTGTTTCTCCCGTTCCGCGATCTTCGCCTCATCGTCGTCGATGAAGAACATGAAGGCGCCTATAAGCAGGACGACGGCGCCTCTTATCACGCGCGCGACATGGCGGTGGTGCGCGCGCGTATCGAGAACGCTGCGATCGTGCTTGCGTCCGCGACGCCCTCGATCGAAACGCGCGTCAACGCCGAGCGCGGACGCTACGGCCATTTGCGCCTGCATGCGCGCGCCGGCTCCCGCGCCATGCCGCTGCTCGAGCCGATCGACATGCGCGTTGAGGGCGCAGAACGCGGACGCTGGATCGCGCCGCGGCTTGCGCTTGCAATGGGCGAAACCATAGCGCGCGGCGAACAGGCGTTGCTCTTTCTCAACCGTCGCGGCTATGCGCCTTTGACGCTGTGTCGCGATTGCGGCCACCGCTTCCGCTGCACGCAATGCGACGCCTGGCTTGTCGAACATCGCTTCCGCCGCGCGCTCGTCTGCCATCATTGCGGCCATACCGAGCGGCGCCCGGACACATGCCCGGAATGCGGGGCCGAAGATTCGCTGACGGCTTGCGGCCCCGGCGTCGAGCGCCTCGCGGAAGAAGCCGCGACGCTCTTTCCCGACGCGCGCATTCTCGTGCTCTCGTCCGACTTTCCCGGCGGCGCCGAGAGGCTGCGACGCGAGCTCGACGAAATCGCCAAAGGCGCCTTCGACATCGTCATCGGCACGCAGCTCGTCGCCAAAGGCCACAACTTTCCGCATCTGACATTAGTCGGAGTCGTCGACGCCGACTTGGGGCTCGGCAGCGGCGATCCGCGCGCGGCCGAACGCACTTTTCAATTGCTCAACCAAGTCACCGGCCGCGCCGGACGCGGCGATAAGCCGGGACGCGCGCTCATTCAAACATTCCAGCCCGAGCATCCGGTCATCGCCGCGCTGCTCTCTGGCGACGCGGAAAAATTCTACACGCAGGAAATCGCATTGCGTGAACGCGCCGGACTGCCGCCCTTCGGGCGCCTTGCGGCGCTGATCGTCTCCGCCAAGGACGCGGCCACGGCCGAAGCGCATGCGCGGGCCTTGGCGCGCGCCGCGCATGAATTGCCGGCGTCTCCGCGCTATCGCGTCGCCGCGCTCGGCGGATTGCCCGAGGCTGACGAAATCATGATGCTCGGCCCGGCCGAGGCGCCGATCGCGCTCATTCGCGGCCGCTTTCGCTACCGTCTACTTGTGAAGGCGCCGCGTAGCGCCGACGTGCAATGCTTCCTGCGCGATCTCCTTGTGGCGGCGCCGAAAGAGCGCGGCGGCGTGCGTGTGCAGATCGACGTCGATCCGCAGAGTTTTTTGTGAACGCCCCCTCCCTGTCCCTCCCCCGCCATAGGGCGTCTGCAAGACGCCCGTCTCTCGACGGGCTATGGCGGGAGAGGGTACGCTCGCGATCCACAATGTCGATGAAGGCCACAATCTGCTCCCTCTCCCGCCATAGGGCGTCGAAAGACGCCCGTCTTTCGACGGGCTTTGGCGGGGGAGGGTTGGGGAGGGGGCCGCACCGTTGAAACTACCTACCCCGGCGACAGATAGCACTGACCGCAAAGCGCCTATCAGCGCTTTGCTCTTTCCTGCATGGAAGGATGAAAGATGAAGATCAGGTCAGTCTTCTTCGCCACGCTTATTGCGGGCGGGGTCGCCGCGGTCGCGCCGCCGGCTTCCGCCATGACGCTTGCGCCGCTGAAGGCGCCAGGCGTGGAGTCGCAAATGGCGCATTCCCTGATGATCTGCGACCATGGCCGCTGCTTCCGGACGCGCGAGCACTGGGGCTACGGCGGCGGTTGGCGCGGCGATCATGGTTACGGCGGCGGATGGCGCCGCGAACATTGGCGCGATCACGATCGCGACTGGGATCGCGATGATTGGCGCTGAGCGCGGACGATGCGCATGACACATGGCTCGCGGCGCAACCGCGAGCCTTTTTATTTTGGATCGCGCGCCTTCGGGCGCGCAACTCGCACAACTGTGAAGCGAGCCTGAGAGCTCGCGGTCCTCCCAGCGCGCGTTGAAAGCGCGGAGGCGCGCGACAGATAGCAGGCGCCTCCTCGCAAAAGAGAGGCATTGGCCTGCCTTCAGCAGGAAAGGACGAATCGATGCCGAAGACGCTTCTCTTGCTCGCTTCCATGGCCGCCGGCGCAGTCGCGCTTGCGGCGCCAGCCTCCAAGGCCATGCCGCTCGCGCCCGCCGGTCAGGATAGCGGCGTTGTGCAAGCGCATGGCGTTCGCATCTGCGACGACGACGGCGATTGCTGGTGGTCCTACCGGCGCCACAGCGGCGGATACTGGGATGACGATCACGACCATGGCTGGCGGCACGGCTATCGCCATCACGATGGAGATTATGATTACCGCCGTTACCGTCGCGATTACGATCGGGACGAACGTGACGAGCGCAGCGAATATCGCGATCGTGACCGGTATGGCCGCTGGGATGACGAGCGCGGCGGGATCGACCGCGATAAACACCATGAGCGTCAAGGCATGGAGAAGAATCGCGAACGGGAGCAAAGCGCTCGTGACGAAGGCAAAGAGCAAGGCAGGGAATATCGCTCCGAGCAAGGGATGAAGGAGCATGGCGGACAGTCGAAGAAGGACTGATGCCATTCCGTCTGAACAGCTCGCATCGGCGCGTGTCATTCCCGGCGCCGGTTTTACTCAGAGCCCGTCAGTGCGAGCGAAGCGAAGCAATCCAGGGCGGCGATGCGGCCCTGGATTGCTTCGTCGGCTCCGCCTCCTCGCAATGACGGAGGTGACACCGAAATGCGCGCGTTATGCGCCGCCGACGACGCGCGCGACGATCTTCGCGGTGTAATCGACCATCGGCACGATGCGCGCGTAATTCAGGCGCGTCGGGCCGATGACGCCGAGCGCCCCGATGATCCGCCGCTCGCTGTCGCGCAAAGGCGCCGCGATCATCGACGAGCCGGAGAGCGAAAACAGCTTGTTCTCGGAGCCGATGAAAATCCGCACGCCCTCGCCTTGTTCGGCGCGCTCCAGAAGATCGATCACGCCGGTCTTGGTTTCGAGATCGGCAAATAGCAGGCGCACGCGCTCGAGATCGGCGGCGGCGGTCAAATCTTCGAGAAGATGCGCCTGGCCGCGTACGATGAGCTGGCGATTGTCACTCGGCGCGCCGCCCCAGCTCGCAAGCCCCTGCTGGACGAGCCGCGCGGTCAATTCGTCGAGTTCCATCTGCGCGGCGCGGCGCGAGGCTTCTATCCCGTCGCGCGCCTCCGCCAGCGTGCGGCCGATGATGCGCGCGTTGAGATAATTCGCCGCTTCGATCAGAGCGGAAGCCGGTAGATCCCGCGAGACGGGAATGACGCGATTCTCGACGGTACCGTCGTCGGCGACGAGAATGGCGAGCGCGCGCTCCGGCTCCAGCCGCACGAAATCGATCTGCTTGAGGCGCACATTCTCCTTGCTCGCGACGACGACTCCGGCGACGCGCGCCAGGCCCGAAAGCAGCCCCGTGGCCTCCGCCAGCACGCCTTCGAGATCGTGATCCTTGGATGCGGCCTCGACCTCCGCCGCAATGCGGGCGCGCTCGGCTTCTTCGAGATCGCCGATCTGCAAGAGCGAATCGACGAAAAAGCGCAGACCGAGCTCGGTCGGCATGCGTCCGGCGCTGGTATGCGGCGCATAGATGAGACCAAGCTCTTCGAGGTCCTGCATCACATTGCGGACCGAGGCCGGCGACAAGGTCATCGGTAGAAGGCGTGAGATCTGCCGCGAGCCGACGGGTTCACCCGTGGCCAGATAGCTGTCGACGAGCTGCCGAAAGATTTCCCGCGAACGGTCGGTGAGCAACGACAGGCCCGATGCGGAGGGAACAATCGGCGATGGTCGGATCATGGGCATAAGAATAACGCATCGGCGCGCGGCGTCGAGAATCAAAAAAGCCCGGCCGCCTGGGCCGGGCTCTGGCTGCTGACAAAGTAGCGGTAACGCCCCTCGCGCTCCGAGACGCCTGCTGCGCAGGCTCCTCAGCATGAGTAGCTTCTGCTACTGCGCCAAACACTTAGGCATCATCCTGAGG
Source organism: Methylocystis sp. JR02 (assembly GCF_030063565.1). Classification (NCBI taxonomy): domain Bacteria; kingdom Pseudomonadati; phylum Pseudomonadota; class Alphaproteobacteria; order Hyphomicrobiales; family Methylocystaceae; genus Methylocystis; species Methylocystis sp. JR02. The sequence goes on from NZ_JASIRC010000001.1 coordinate 1,758,188, forward strand.
AGCGAGCGACGCTCGCGTCTTGAAGGACGAGGCCGCCTCGGAGGTTTGTCAACAAACTGAGCCCGGCCGCCTGGGCCGGGCTTCTCCTCGAAGCGGTCGTGGAGGGATTAAATCCCCAGATCGGGCATGCCGATCAGAGCGCCCAGGTTCTTGACGCGGTAATTGACGCCGATGCGCGCGATATGCGTGTCGAAGCCATTGCCGGTGAAGGTGCGGTAGGCGTTGGGGTAGCCCAGGCCCGAGCCATGCGTGCCCTGCAGGCTCGAATAAAGATATTCGGCCTTGACGCTGATCTTGTCGAACAGGGCGTATTCGAAGCCCGCGCCCACCGTCCAGCCGGCCTGCCAGCTCGAGGCTGAGGTTGGGAAGAGATAGCCCGCGACGCTGTCCACGCCGCTGACGTGCAACTGGCCATAGGCGAGGCCGCCCGTAACATAGGGCATGAACCGGCCAAAGGCGTAACCGATGCGCAGACGCTCGGCGCCGTACCAGCGCAGGCGGCTGTAGAGCTGATTGCCCCAATTCCAGCCGCCGGTGACGTTGCTGCTCACATCGGCGTAGTTGAACTCGGACTCGTAGCCGAGCACGATACGGTTCGGCAATTGCCAATCGGCGCCGCTCTGCACGCCGACAAGATAGCCTCTCGTGCCGAGGTTGGTCGCCACATTGTTCCAGTTGACGACCGGAGTCGGGCCAAAAGCGGTGACGTTGGACAGATAGCCGGTCGAGCCGGCGCCATAGCCGCCGCTGATGCCGAGATGATATCCGGTCCAGTCGAAGCCAATTGCCGGCGGGGGCGGCGGCGGAGCCTTATAGCTCGGAAGATCCGCGGCGGTCGCAACGCCGAAAGACAGGATCGACGCGGCAGCGCCAAAAACCGCAGCCTTGAAATTCATATGTAGTCTCCAAGAGCAAGGCCGCCCGGTCTCCGGCGCAGCAACATGTCGTAAAAGTAACACCGCATAACTGATGAAGAAATTACGCGCGCGCCCTGTTCGGCGAATTTACCGGCCGCGTTGCCGTGGAGTCACACTTTCATACAATCATCTGATTTTTATCTGGAAACATTAAGAGGACGCCCCGGGAGCGGAGCGGCCAGCGCGCCAAGGTTGCGCTGATAGGCGGCAAGCGAGAAGCGGGTCTCGTAATAAATGCGGGCCGCGCTCACGCTGCGCTGCGAATCGTCCTGCGGCGTCATGGCGGCGGCCGAGCGCAGCGCGGCGGCGAAATCCTCCGCGGTTTCGGCGAGCGTCACGCCGGGGAGCGAGAGAGCGTCGCGATCCATGCCGCGCAGGGCTTGCGGCGTCGCAATGAGCGGCAGACCGCTCGACATGGCCTCGACCGTCTTGATCGACAGCCCCGTCCCGCTGATCGTCGGCAACAGGACGAGCCTGGCGCCGGCGTAGACTTCGCCGGGGTCTTCGACCCGGCCCAGAAACCAGTCCTTATAAGCCGCATATTCCTGCGGCGCGCGGGCGCGCACCCCGGCGTCGACGCTGCCGGCGATCTTGACCGCAACGCCGGGCGCTTTCGGCGCGACCTCGCGCAAGAACCAGATCAGGCTCTCGACATTTGCCGTGTTATTGCTCGAGACGATGACGATGTCGGACCCGCCCGGCCCCGTGGGCGCAGCGGGCGTCGGCGGGTAAAGCAGCGCATGGCGCTTCTCGGGCAGGAGGGCGCGGAAATCCTCCGCCTCCTGCGCATTGAGATGCAGCAGGAGGTCGGCGCCGCGCATCGCCTCTAGCTCTTGCGCCAGCATCGCCTCATAGGTGGCGCGCGGCGAAAGCCAGGGCATGCGCTCATTGATCAGCGCGAACTGCCGCGCCTGCAAATCATGCGTATCGAGCAAGATCGGCGCGCGGCCGCGCGCCAGCCGCCGCGCCACCGGCATCAGAAAGAAATGGTTGCAATGGATGAGGTCGTAGTCTTGCGCCTCGACCAGCGGCGACAGCTCGGCGCGCTCGGCCATCCCCAATCGAATCGCCGCCTGATCGCCGTGGATATAGGGCCACAGCGTCTGCGTCAGGAACCGCGGGCCGAGCATGGCGTGGAACGGCGCGCCGCCAAAATAGCGCGGGCCAGGCTCAAGCTCGGGCGTGGCCTCGGTAAAGCTCTTCCAGATCCAGGCGCGGCCAGGGACGAAACCGGGGTCGGAGCTGATGGCGATCGGCAGCACCTCGGCCCCGAGCGCCCGGTAAGCCTCGATCTGTCCGAGCACGACCCGATAGGTGCCGCAGGAGTGCCAGGCCGGATGGATGAGCGCCACGCGCCGGCCGGTAAGATCGATCGCGCTCATGCGGGAAGGGTTTCCAGCTCCGCCGCCAGCGCCCGCGCATAGGCCGCGGGGCTGAAGACTGCCTCATAGTATTTGCGTGTGTCGCTTGCGGCCGCGGGCGTTTCGCCGGCGTCGGCGCGCGCCTGCGCCTCGCGCCAAAGCCGGGCGAATTGCTCGGCGTCCTCGGCCAGAGAGACATTCGAGAATGCCGACGGATCGACCTTCATGCCGCGAAAAGCGAGCGGCGTCGCGATGAGCGGCGCGCCGCAGGAGAGCGCCTCCACAGCCTTGATGGAGAGGCCATGCCCCTCGACCGTCGGCAGCAGGACGCAGCCCGCATTGGCGTAGACCGCGCCGATATTCTCGACCCGCCCCCGGAACAGCGGGCGATGCGCCTCGTAAAGCGCGGGATCGCGCTGCTTCACCCCCGCGTCGATATTGCCGTAGATCGCCACTCGGGCGCCCTCCGCGCGCGGGACGACCTCCTGCAAAAGCCAGCGCAGGCTCTTGTAATTGGCGTAATTGTCGCTCGCGACGATGACGATCTCGCCGCCCGCCGCGCGCGGCACTTCGAGCACCGCCGGGTAAATCAGCGCATGACGCGCCTGCGGCAAAAGCGCCCGAAAGTCGCGATCTTCCTCCTCATTGAGATGCGCGCAGAGATCGGCGCGGCGCATCCAGTCGAGTTCGACGGCCAGCATCTCATCGTAGCCAACGTAAGGCGGAATGAAAAAGCCGCCCTGATTGCGCAGCACATATTGCCGCGCCTGAATGTCCTGCGTCTCCAGGATCACCGGAACCCGCCTGCCCCGCTTCAATCGCTCGACGAAGGGCAGCGTGAAATAGTGATTGGCGTGAAAGAGATCGATCGTCTCGAGGTCGTCGGGGACCGGAACGCGCTTGGCGATTTCGATCAGCCATGACGCCTGATCGCCATGGATGAGGCGCCACCAGCCGTCGAGGAGCAGTCGCGAGGCTAGAGCGGCGTTCGGCGCGCCGCAGAAATACCGTCGATCGGCCCCGATGTCGCGGGTGGCGGCGAGATAGGACGGCCAGCGCCCGCCATCCGGCGCCGGCGGGGTCAGCGCATCCATCATCGCGATGGATAGCACGCGCGCGCCGAGCGCCTTATAGGCGGCGATCTGACTGACGTTGACCTGATAGCTGCCGCAACTGTGCCAGGCGGCGTGGACGACGGCGACGGTCTTCCCGGCGAGCGGCCGCGCGGAAGGCGGCGTCTCCGAAATCTGCACCAATCGACCGCCCCCTTGCTTTTGCCCGAATTTTACAAGTACACCCCCTATATGAGCCTTCGACCTTCGAATCCACCCCTGCGCGCCCCGGAGTCAGAGACCGGCGCCGCCGCGCCCGCCAAGCGCTATGGCATCGCCATCGTCGGCAACGACAAAATCATCGATTGGCTGCTGCCCTTCCTGGAGAGCTACCGCGACACCAATTCGTCGCTGCCGATCTATCTCATCCCCTATGACGACAACGTCGAAATGACCCGCCGCGCCGCCGATGTTTACGGCGCGACCTATGTGGACGAGGAGCCGGTCGAGATCGACAAGCTCTCCCATGAGCTCTATCCGGGTTTTTTCAACAACAACCGCCGCCGCCTGCGCAAGCTCCAGGCGCTGGCCCTGCCGCTCGACGAAGTCGCTTATGTGGATGTGGACGTCATTCTGTTTCGCGACTTCACGCCCATTTTCGGCAGGCTCGAAGCCGGCAAAAGGGAATTCATCGTCGCCTCGCCCAGCTTCGAATATGTCTATAACGACAGGCGCAGCAATTACGCCTTCCTCAACGACGCGCTGCTCTTCAACGACGGCTTCTGGGTCACGTCGAACAAATATCTCAAGCTCTCCGACTTCATCGAAACGATGAAGGAAGACGCCGAGATTTTCCACGACGTGCGCAAGCGCGGGCAGCTTTTCGCTCAGCCGCTGGTGAACTTTGTCACCCATCGTCGGGGGATCAAGATCGAGCTGCTGCCCAATGTGGTGGAGAAAGCCTCGCACGAGAGCTTCTACAAGGCGCCGGGCGTAACCTTCGTGGATGGGAAGCCGGTGGATTACGAAGGCAAGGAAATCTATTTCGCCCACTGGGCCGGCGCGGTCGCGCTGCCCGCGCGCGGCGTCTTCGATCCAGCCTGGACGCAATATTCCAAGGCCGCCTGGGCGCGGTTCAAGAAGTAGCGCTGCAGGACGACGCGCCGTGATCTTTTACCCGTCATTGCGAGCGAAGCGAAGCAATCCAGGGGCCGCGATGTGGCTCTGGATTGCTTCGTCGCTTACGCTCCTCGCAATGACGGGCACAACGCCAAAGCGGCAATAACCCATGCCCCGGCTCCTCTTTTTCTACCTCTTCAAGCGCGTGGGCTTCAGCGTCCTGATTGTTCAGCTCGCCTTGTCGGTTCCGGTCGTTCTTTCCTATCTGCTCTATCAATTGCCGCCGGCGGCTGTGCGCGGCGGGCTCGTTATCCCAGCGCTGGTCGGCGTCACGCCGACAGTCGCTTATATGACCTTGCCGATGGCGATCGGCGTCGGCGCCGCGCTCGAATTCTCCCGCATGGCCAGCGAAGGCATGATCGCCGTGCTCTATGCGCTGCGGCTTTCCGTCTGGTCGATCTGCCGTCCGACATTATCGCTCGCGGCGGGCGTCGTTGTGCTCGGCTACATTCTGGCCAACATCATCGCCCCCCACTATTCGAGCAACATGCAGGACGTGTTGAACGTCGTCCGCAATTCGCTCAACCACCGCATGCTCGACGCGGCGCATTTCTACACTTTCTCGAATGGCGTGAAGACGCTCTACATCGAGCGCTGGATCACGCCCGACATCGCCGCCAATCTGTTCATCCGGCAGATTTCCATCGAGAAGATGGAAGAAGAAACGATCACCGCCGCGCGTGCGGAATTCCGCCGCAACGACTCGGGCGTCATCGTCGCGCTCTCCAACGGCAGCATCCAGACCCGCTCGGTCACGAGCAATGAGGTGCGGATCGCCAATTTCGACGAATACGCCATGGCGCTTCCCATGCAGGGCAGCAGCTCCCTGCCCGATCGCGGCTGGAAAGGCGTTTACGAGTTGTCGGCGGGAGAATTCCTCGCCAGCATGAAGCTCGCAAAGCAGGATCATCGCCAGTTCGGCGAGTGGATGGCGGAGGCGGCGAAACGCTTCGGCGCGCCGGCGCTCGCGCTCGCGCACGCACTACTCGCCATGGCGCTGACCCTGACCTTCGGCAATATCACAGGTCGGCGCGGCGCGGCCGGCAGCCTGCCGATCATCGCCATTCCGGCGGCGCATATCGGTTTTCTGGTGGGGCTCGAATCGCTGCTGCGCATCAGCGCCTGGTTCGCGATTCCCTTGGTCGCCGCAATGGGCGTCGAGATCGGCGTCTCGGCCTGGCTCATCGGCCGGTTGAATTACAGCCCGCGCGCCAAGCGCTTCGACGCTCCCGCGCCGACGGCGACGGCCGGCTACGCCGCGCCGGCCGCCTGAGCTTCCTCGGCCAGCATCGCGGCGCGATAATCGGCGATGATGCGCTTGGGATCGCCGATCTCCTTGACCACGCCCTGCTCGAGCCAAAGGATGCGATCGCAAAGGTTCTCGAGGAAATCGAGATCATGCGAGACCATCAGGATCGTGCCGGTCCGGCTGAAGTCAGCGATATATTTCTCGCATTTGCGCTGAAAGATTTCGTCGCCGACCGAAAGCGCCTCGTCGACGATGAGCACATCGGCCTTGGCGTGGGCGCAGATCGCGAAGGCGACGCGCGCGATCATGCCCATCGAATAGGTCCGCATCGGCTGCTCGAAGAACGGGCCGATGTCGGCGAAAGCGGCAATATCCTCGATGCAGTCGTCGACCTCCCGGCGCGACAGGCCGAGGATCGCCGCGCCGATGCGCGCGTTCTCGCGTCCCGTCAGCAGCCCGTCGAACCCCGAGCCCAAAGCGAGGATCGGCGCGATGCGCCCCTTTACCTCGAATTCCCCTTTGGTCGGCATGGTGATGCCGCAGATGATCTGCAGCAGCGTCGTCTTGCCGGCGCCATTGCGCCCGAGAATGCCGACGCGCTCGCCCTTCTCGACCGTGAAGGTCATGTCGTGCAGAACCCATTTCTCCTTGTAGAATGTCTTCCACAGGCCGAAGAGGATCTGCTTCAACTGGTCGTTCTGATGCGCATAGAGCTGGAAGGCTTTTCCGATGCTCTTGCAGCGAATGGCCGGCTCAGATGACATCGACGATGACCGATTTGTAGCGCATGAAGAACTGGTAGCCCCCGATGAACACGGCGTAGGAGACCGCGACGACGAGCAGATAGCCGAAGACGTTCGGCACATAGCCGTCGAGCGCCACGGCGCGCAGCATCTCGATATAGTCGCCGACGATATTGAGGCGCAGCCACATCGCCGTCGAGGTCGACATCTGCGCAATCTGGTCGAGCCGGTAGAAGATCGGCGTCGCGAACATCAGCACCGGAACGATCGACGCCATGATATGCGAGACGTCGCGCGTGAAGGCGCCGAGCGCCATCAGAAACCAGACGACGCCCAGGATGAACAGGAAGAAGGGGACGACGAGCAGCGGCGTCAGCACGATGGTGAGCGGCACGCTCCCCGCCGTGAGCAGGCGGAAGGCGATATAAACGCCGAAGGCGACGCCGGCATAGGTGAAAGCGCGGATCGTCGCCGTCCAGGCGATGGTCTCGCTCGGGAAGATCGAGCGCTTGACGAAATTCACATGCTCATGGAGCAGGATCGGCGCGCGATAGGCGAGCTCGCTGAAGAGGTTGAAGACAATGAGCCCGATGAAGATGCCGCTGGCGTAATCCGTCACGCTCATGCCGGCGGAGAGCTGCGGTACGGTGATCGAGAAGAGCGTCGTATAGGTGAGCAGCATCACCAGCGGCGAGAGCGCCGCCCAGGCCGGCCCCAGGAAAGAGCCGCGAAAGCGCGAGATGAATTCCCGCCGCACGACGGCGCGAATAAGCTCCCGGTGACGCCAGGCCCGCTCGAAGGGGGCGATATAGGCGGGCGGGATCGAGGCGAGCAACAGTCTCAGCGTCCTTTACGAAAGCGAGCGCCATGAGGCGCGCCGGTCGCCTGCATAGACCAGTTCCGGCCGCGCCCTGTCAATGGCGAGGGTTAACCGGCGGGCCGCGCGGGCCTATGCTCGCCTGGGAGGCGCAAATGCTGACTCGCCGGCAAACCATGAGACTCCTGGGCGCCGCCACGCTTGCGCCGCGGCGCGTGGCCGCCGAGCCGGATTACCGGATCAGCGCATGGACCGGCGACAGTTTCGCGCCCATGCACGCCATCAGGGACGGCCTTTGGGACCGGCCGGCGCCCGCGCCGGAGCGGCGGGTCGAGGTCGCCATCGTCGGCGGCGGCCTCGCGGGCCTCGCCGCCGCGACCTTGCTGCGGGATCGCGACATTTTGCTGCTGGAGCGCGAGACGGAGCCCGGCGGCGCCGCTAAATCCGGGCGCTGGCGCGAGATCGATTATGCGCTGGGCTCGGCTTATTTCGTCGATGTCGCCGAACCCTTCGGCCCCTTCTACGAGGCGCTGGGACTGACGCCGCGCCCCGTCCCGCAGCCTGAGAATCGCGTCATCGCCAACGGCTCTGCCGACGCTATCGCCGGGCCGCTGCACGAGCCCTTCGAGAGATTGCGCGGCTTAGTGGAAAAGCTCGTGGCGGGCCCCGACCTCCCTAAAACGCCGATCGAGGCGGCGCCATCCGCGACGCTGGCGCTCGACCGGCTGACGCTGCGGCAATTTCTCCTTCGGGAGCAGATCGACCCCGCCCTCCTCCCCTATCTGGACGCCTTCAGCCGCTCGGCCATGGGCGCGCCGGCCGCCGAGGTCTCGGCCTATGTGGGATTGAACTTCCTCTCGGAGCTTGCGGGCCGGATTTACGCCTTTCCGGGCGGCAACGCCGCGCTGGCGAAGGCGATGGCGGCCCGGGTTTCGAGCGCCGGAGCGGGCCGTATCGCAACCGGCGCGGCGGTCTTCGCGGTCGAGCCGTCGGGCGACGGGGGCGAGGCCCGCGTTGCCTGGTTCGACGCCGAAAACCCCGGAGAGCCCCGCTGCGTGGCCGCCAAATGGGTCGTGCTCGCCGCGCCCTTTTTCTTTGCGGCGCGACTCCTGCGCGGGATCGACCCCGCCGCCAAAACGGCGATGACGCGCCTGCGGCAGGGGAGCTTTCTCGTCGCAAATTGCTGCTTCGAGGGCGCCCTGGCGCCCAGCGCCTATGATTGCTGGACGCCGGAGGCCGAGCGCGTCACCGACGCCGTCGACGCCGCCGCCGCGCTCGGCGAGAGACGGCCGAAGGACCACGGGGTTCTCACCGTCTACGCGCCGTTCCGAGACCCGCAGATGGGGCGCGCGCAATTGCTGGCGGGCGACGGGGCGGCGCTGGCCCAGCCGATCGTGGCGGAGCTGCGGCGCTTCCTGCCGGAGGCCTTTTCAGGGACGCGCCTCGCCGAAGTGCGGCTGACGCGCTGGGGGCACCACCATCTCATCCCGGCGCTCGGGATCGTCGAAACCATGCGCGCGCTGCCGAAGCGCTATGGCAATGTCCTGTTGGCCCATTCCGACGGCCAGGGCATGCCGGCCGTCGAAAGCGCGATCACCGAGGCGCATCGGGCGGCCGCCGTCATCAGGGGCAAGTGAATGGGAGCAAAGCGTTGATAAAGTGGCGGTGACGCCCTTCGTGCTTCGAGACGCCTGCTACGCAGGCTCCTCAGCATGAAGGGCTTCTGCATCTACGCCAAACACTTCTGCATCAAACACTTAGGCCTCATCCTGAGGAGCGAGCGAAGCTCGCGTCTCGAAGGACGAGGCCGCCTAGGAGGTTTATCAGGCGCAAGGCGCCCCTACTCCACCGTGACGCTCTTCGCGAGATTTCTCGGCTGATCCACGTCTTTGCCCATGAAAGTCGCGACATGATAGGCGAGAAGCTGCGCCGGCACGGCGTAGACGATCGCCGCGAAGGGCCCCGAGACCGTCTCCGGCATCTCGATATAGCCGGCCAGCTCCGCCGCCGCCTCCTGCCGGGCGCGCGGCGAGCCGATCAGGATCAGATGCCCGCCGCGCGCGGCGACTTCCTGTAGATTCGACACCGTCTTTTCGAGGCTCGCGTCCGGCGGCGCCAGCACGATCACCGGCATGGCGTAGTCGATGAGCGCGATGGGGCCGTGCTTCAGCTCGCCCGCCGCATAACCCTCGGCATGGATATAAGACAGCTCCTTGAGCTTGAGCGCGCCCTCCATCGCCAGCGGAAAGGACGGGCCGCGCCCGAGATAGAGCACGCTGGACGCCCGCGCCACGTCGCGCGCCACCGGCTCGACCGCCGCCTCGCGGGATAGCGCCTCGGCCATCTGGCCAGGCGCGGCGATCAGCTCCGAGACCAGCTCCCGCTCGCGTTCCTTCGTCAAAACGCCCCGCGCGCGCCCGAGCGCCAAAGCGAGACAGGCGAAAACGGCAAGCTGGCAGGTGAACGCCTTGGTCGAGGCGACGCCGATTTCCGGCCCGGCGAGGGTCTTGGCCACCGTGTCGCTCTCGCGGGCGATGGTCGAGGTCTCGACATTGACGATCGAGAGAATGTGCTGGCCATGCGCCTTGGCGTAGCGCAAGGCCGCAAGCGTGTCGGCCGTCTCGCCCGACTGTGAGACGACGATCATGAGCCCGTTCTCGGCCAAAGGCGGGTCGCGGTAGCGGAACTCCGAGGCGATGTCGATCTCGACCGGCAGCCGCGCGAAACGCTCCAGCCAATAGCGCGCCACGAGACCGGCGTAATAAGCGGTGCCGCAGGCGGAAATCGTCACCCGCGTCAGCTTGCTGGGATCGAAGTTCAGCTCGAAGGGCAGGCGTGTGACGCCCTCGGCGAGGTCGAGGTAATGCGACAGCGTGCGGCCGACGACCTCGGGCTGCTCGTGAATTTCCTTGGCCATGTAGTGGCGATAATTGCCCTTGTCGACCAGGAACGAGCCCTGCTGCAACGGCAGGCGGCGCCGCTCGACGGGCGCGTCTTGGGCGTCGAAGAATTGCGCGCCCTCGCGGCGCAGCACGACCCAGTCGCCTTCATCGAGATAGGCGATCGACGTGGCAAAGGGCGCGAGCGCCAGCGCGTCAGAGCCCAGATAAGCGCCCTCCTCGCTCCAGCCGACGGCGAGCGGCGAGCCACGCCGCGCGCCGATGAGCAGGTCGGGCTCGTTGTTGAAGAGAAAAGCGAGCGCAAAGGCGCCCTTGAGCCTTTTCAGAGCCGCGGCGACCGCCGCCTGCGGCGCCATGCCAGCCTGCATTTCGTCGGCGACGAGATGGGCGACCACCTCCGAATCGGTCTGCGAGGTGAAGGCATGGCCCTTGGCGATCAGCTCCTCACGCAGCTCGCGGAAGTTCTCGATAATGCCATTGTGAACCACGGCGACGCGGGAATTGGCGTGAGGATGGGCGTTGTCCTCATTGGGCTTGCCATGCGTCGCCCAGCGCGTGTGGCCGATGCCGACGCACCCGCGCATGGGGCTCGCGGCGAGCTTTTCTTCGAGATTTTTGAGTTTGCCGGAGGCGCGAAGGCGCGTCAGGCGACCGTCTTCGAGGGTGGCGATCCCGGCCGAATCATAACCGCGATATTCCAGCCGCTTCAGCGCCTCGACGAGCTGTCCGGCAACCGGGCCTTTTCCGAGAATTCCGACGATACCGCACATGGGGCTGCCTCCGAAAAAGGATCATAGCAAAAGCGCTGCAGCACGCTTGGGTTTGATTCAAGGTTAAGGGAACCGCTAAGCGGATCGTTAGATCCCCTTAAGGCGTAAGCGGATGTCTGTAGCGGCGAAATCCAGAGAGGGGCAGCCGTACCAACGCGGCGAGGGCTTAGGCAACGCAGCCTACAAGATTCTCACAGCTCGTTGAGTTCGTCCACGATCTCCTGCGGCGACCGAGGGTCGAGGATCGGTAAGGCCTTAACCTGGGCGACTATCCGGGCGACGGATGCTCTCCGCCCAGCCGTGGTTTCGGCCAGCCGGCTCGGCTCGAAAGGCTCACGCGAAATCCCAGCCGAGCAGGCGCTCGCCTCGAGCGCCTGCTTGATTACGTCTTGCACAGGAAGATGCCTCGCCTCGGCCAAACGGCGAGCGAGCGCTTCTGAGTCTTTAGAGAGGGCGATCATATCGTCGAATTTAGCACAGCCTCGCGCAAACTATAGTCACGACTTCTTGGCCGCAGCCTTCCTCTCCGCCTGTATCGCCCGGAAAGACGCCGCCCAGCCGGCTTTCTCCATCTGCCGTCCTCGCGCCACGACGAGCGCGTCGCCGCGCACATCCTTGGTGACGACCGAGCCCGAGCCGACATAGGCCCCCGCCCCGATCTTCACCGGCGCGACCAGCGCGGAATTGGAGCCGATAAAGGCGTTCTCGCCGATCTCCGTGCGATATTTGAAGAAGCCGTCGTAATTGCAGGTGATCGTCCCCGCGCCGATATTGGCGTTGGCGCCGATGTCGGCGTCGCCGATATAGGTCAGGTGATTGACCTTCGCGCCCTTGGCGACAGTGGCGTTCTTGATCTCGACGAAATTCCCGACCTTCGCCGCTTCCGCAAGCGCCGCGCCCGGCCGCAGCCGCGCAAAAGGCCCGATGGTCGCGCCCTGCCCGACGCTCGCGCCTTCAAGATGCGAAAAAGCGTGGATCACCGCCCTGTCGGCGATCGAGACGCCGGGGCCGATGACGACATGGGGCTCGATCGTCACGTCTCTGCCCAAAAGCGTGTCGGCGGACAGGAAGACCGTCTCGGGCGCGATCATGGTGACGCCCCCGGCCATGGCGGCGCGCCTCAGGCGGTTCTGCGCCACGGCCTCGGCCTGAGCGAGCTGAATGCGGTCGTTCACGCCGAGCACTTCCGTCTCGTCGGCGACGACAACCCCCGCCTCGCGCCCGGAGGCGCGAGCGATTTCAACGATATCCGTCAGATAAAATTCGCCCTTGGCGTTGTTATTGCCGATCTGCCCGAGCCAATCCGCGGCCGCCGCCCCGTCGATCGCCATCAGTCCGGCGTTGCACAACCGGATGGCGCGCTCCGCCGCGCTCGCGTCCTTCTCTTCGCGGATGGCGACAAGGCGCCCCGCCTCGTCCTGCAGCAGACGCCCGTAGCCGAAGGGGTCGGCCGCCGAGAAACCCAGCGCCGCGACGCCGGCGCCGGCCGCGAGCGCCTCCCGCAGCGCGCGGATCGTCGCGCCGGTCACGAGCGGCGTGTCGGCGAAAAGAACAAGGAGATCGTCGCAACCGCCGGCAATCGCCGCGCGCGCCGCGAGGACGGCGTGCGCCGTGCCCAGGCGCTCCGACTGAACGAAGGTCTGGGCGTGGAGCGCGCGCTTCTGCGCTTCGGCCGTAACGTCCTCCCGGCCCGGCCCGACGACGACGGCGACCGTCTCGACGCCAGCCTCGGCGACTGCGGCGAGCACATGGGCCAGCATCGAGCGGCCGGCGACCTGGTGCAGAACCTTCGGCGTATCCGACTTCATACGCGTCCCCTCGCCGGCGGCGAGGACGATCGCGAGCGCTTTGCGGGAGCTCGACATGAGGCGCCTTTGGTTATGTGCAGCGCGGCGAGGCCGCGGTAATTTCGGCCCGTTTGTTGCAGATTCGAAGCGCCGAGGGCAAGGGTGCAAGCGGAGGACTGGCAAATGAGGGGCAGCTCGCGAGAGGCGCGCTTGCGCCGCAAGAATTCCTTTTTGTTCCCAGAAATTCTTCTATAGAGGAGCGACGCGCCATCCCGACCGACGTCCGACCTCGCTCCCGGTTGCTCAATGTTTGAACGTAGAGATGTTCTCAAAGCGGCTTTCGGCGCCCTTGCGTCGGGCATTTCGCCTTCTATCCTCCATGCCGAGCCGACGCCCCCGGCCACCCCGGCGCCGCCGGCGACCTTCTCGCGAGATGTGATCGTCGAGCTCGCGCGCACGCTGGCCTCCCGCCCCTACGCCGCGCCGCCGGCCGATTTGCGCGAGCCTTTCGCAAGCCTCACCTATGAGCAATTCGTCGGCATCAAGACCAAGCCTGGATCGGCCTTATGGGCCGGAGAAAACAAAGGCTTCTCGATCGAACCGCTGCATCGCGGCAATATTTTCACCGCGGCCGTCGACCTCTTCGTCATCGACAATGGCGCGGCGGTCAAAATCGCCTATGACCAGAGCCGCTTCGACTACGGCGGCCTGAAAGTCCCAGAGAAACTGCCGGACATCGGCTATTCCGGCTTTCGCGTGCTGCGCGCGCCGCCCGGCGGCCAGGAAGCCGAGCTCGCGATTTTCCAGGGCGCGAGCTTCTATCGCGCCGTGGCCGCCGGCCAGAATCTCGGGGTGACGGCGCGCGGCCTCTCCATCCGCACGGCCGACCCGCGCGGCGAGGAATTCCCGGCCTTCCGCAGCTTCTGGATCGAGAAGCCCGTTCTCGGGGCCAATGCGCTGGTTATCCACGCGCTTCTCGATTCGCCGAGCGTCGCCGGCGTGTATCATTTCACCCTGCGCCCGGGTGAAGCGACGATCATCGACACTGAGTTGACGCTCTTCCCGCGGACCAATGTCGATCACTATGGCGTCGCGGGCTTTGCCGCCGCCTCGCTCTACGCGCCACTCAATCCCCGCCGCCGCAACGACGATCTGCGGCCGATGGTGACTGCGATCAATGGTCTGCAGATGCTGACCGGCTCCGGCGAGTGGCTGTGGCGGCCGGTCGCCAATCGCGAGGAGCTGCAATTTTCGTCTTTCGTCGACGTCAATCCCAAGGGCTTCGGCGCTCTGCTGCGCGATCGGGACATCTCCAGCTATCAGGATGACGACCAGCATTGGGAGCGCCGCCCCTCCCTGTGGATCGAGCCGCTCGGCGAGTGGGGCGACGGCGCCATGCAGCTCGTCGAAATCCCGTCAGAGTCCGAAAACAACGAAAACATCGTCGCTTACTGGCGCCCGAAGTCGCCCCTGGTCGGCGGCGCGCAGGCCAATTTCGCCTATCGCCAGTTCTGGTGCTGGGAGCCGCCGAGCCGTCCGCCGCTGGCGGTCGCCGTTCAGTCCCGCTCGGGTAAAGTCCCAAGCGCCAAGCTGCGCCGTTTTGTTGTCGTTTTTTCTGGCGAGGTTCTGGGCGACCCGCAAAAAACGGCGCGTCTTTCGGCCGCTTTGACCACTTCGCCCGGATCAGCGACGAACGTGCGCACGTTTCTCAATCCGCAGGCGAAAACATGCCGCGTCGTGTTCGACGTCGATCCCGCCGGCGAAAACTACTGTGAAATTCGTCTCGTCCTGCGCGCGGATGAGCAGCCGATCAGCGAAACGTGGCTCTACAGATGGACACCCTGACGCTTACGCCCGTCGACTCCGCCCAGCCGGCGCCGGCCTTCAAAGACCCGGCCGCCGCGCCGCCGACGCCGATCGAAAACCGGCTCTCGATGCCGGCGCAAAATCTCTTCAAATTCGAGCAGCGGCAGCGGCGTAAGCTTCAGACGCCGTCGTTGTGGCGCTCGCCATGGCTCGCGCGCTTGGTGACCTTCGGCGGCGGTCTCGCGCTCACGGTCTATGGCGGCTGGCAGATGTACAAGGTCATCGACGTCGGCGGCGTCACGACCTTGAAATGGGCGCTGCTCGCGCTCTTCATCCTCAACTTCTCCTGGATCGCGCTGAGCTTCGCGAGCTGCGTCGTCGGCTTCGTCGCGCTGCTCTCGCGCCGCCCGTCGGCCGGCCTGCCCGAGACGCTGCGCGAGAAGACCGCCGTCGTCATGCCGATCTATAATGAGGCGCCGAGCCGCGTCTTTGCGGCGCTGCAGACGATCTATGAGGATGTGCAGGCGACGGGACTGGGCGAGAGCTTCGACTGGTTCTTCCTCTCCGACACGACCAATCCCGACATCTGGATCGCCGAGGAGCGCGCCTTCATCGCCATCCGCCGCCGGCTCGGGCCGGGCGCCCGCATCTTCTACCGCCGACGCGAGAAGAACACCGGCCGCAAGGCGGGCAATATCGAGGATTTCGTCTCGCGCTGGGGCGGCGCCTACGCTCATATGGTCGTGCTCGACGCCGACAGCCTGATGACCGGCCCGACGATCGTGAAGCTCGCCGCCGCCATGGAGGCGGACCCGGATTCGGGCATCATCCAGACGCTGCCGCTCATCATCAACCGCAACACGCTGTTCGCCCGCGTGCAGCAATTCGCGGCGCGTATCTATGGCCCGGTCATCGCGACGGGCCTTGCCTGCTGGATGGGCCGAGACGGCAATTACTGGGGCCATAACGCGATCATCCGCACGGAGGCTTTCGCAAGCCACTGCGGCCTGCCCGACCTGCGCGGCCGTCCGCCGTGGGGCGGGCACATTATGAGCCATGATTTCGTCGAGGCGGCGCTGATCCGCCGCGCCGGCTACGCCGTCTATATGCTGCCAAGGCTTGGCGGCTCCTATGAGGAAAGCCCGCCCTCGCTGATCGACCTCTCGATCCGCGACCGGCGCTGGTGCCAGGGCAATCTGCAGCACTCCCGCGTGCTGTTCGGACGGGGCATGAGCTGGGCGTCACGCCAGCACTTCCTCACCGGCATCTTCGGCTATCTCACCTCGCCGCTGTGGCTGCTGCAGTTGCTCGTCGGCATCGTGATCGTGTTCCAGGCGAGCTACTTCAAGCCGGAGTATTTCACGAGCGAATTCGCGCTCTTCCCGACCTTCCCGCGCTTCGATGCGGAGCGCTCGCTCGAGCTCTTCGCGCTCACCATGGGCATTCTGCTTGCGCCGAAGTTCTTCGGCCTGCTCGTCGCGATCTATGAGCCGGAGACGCGCAGGGGCTCGGGCGGCGTGATCATGCTGCTGATCTCGACCCTGTTCGAAATCGTGCTGTCGGCGCTGCTGGCCCCGATCATGATGCTGATCCAGACGGGCCATGTCGTGCATATCGTCTTCGGCTTCGACACGGGCTGGGACCCGCAGCGCCGCGACGACGGCTCCGTGCCGCTGATCGACATCGTGCGCCGCCACCGCTCGCATATGGCGATGGGCGCGCTCTCCCTTGTCGCGGGCCTGTTGATCTCGCCCTCGCTCGTCGCCTGGATGTCGCCGACCATCGCCGGCCTCATCCTCGCCATTCCGATCTCCTGGCTCACGAGCCAGCGCTGGCTCGGCCTCGTCTTCCGTCGCGCCGGCGTGCTGGTGACGCCCGAGGAAACCACGACGCCGCCGATCGCCAAGCGCGGCAAGGCGCTTTCCAAGGCGCTGGCGCGCGGCGAGGAGGACGAGGTGAACGCCATCGTCGCGATCCACGCGGACCCGGAGCTGCGCGCGCTGCACGAAGCCTGGCTTCCGACCCGCAAGCCGCGCCAGCGCGGCGCCATCACCGCCGATCGCGCCGTCGCCGAAGCCAAGATCGCCGACGCCGAAACGATCGAGGACGCCGTCGCATGGCTCAATCGCGGCGAGCGTGTCGTGGCGCTCTCCGATCGCGCGCTGATCGGCATGATCGCGAGACTGCCGCGCAGAGCCGATCTGCAAGAGGCTCAGGCGGCGGAGTAGGCCCGATTGAAAGTAAGGCGCCGGCGCCTTACTTTCACGCCCATGAAGAGCACGCTGAAGATCACGTCGAAGGGCCAGGTTACGCTTCGCAAGAAGATGATGGACGAACTCGGCGTGCAGCCGGGCGACAAGATCACCGTCGAAGTCGTCGAGCCAGGGCGCGCCGAGTTGAAACCAGCGAAGCTGGAGGGAGCCCTCGATAAATTCATCGGTTGCCTGCACGAACCCCGGATGCGCGCGCTGTCGATCGACGAGATGAACACTCTCATCGCGAAGGGTTGGGCTGGCGAACTGGACGAGGCGGACGACGCGTGAAGATAACGCCGGACACGAACGTCCTCGTCCGCATCGCAGTGGGCGACGATCCCCGGCAGCAAGCCGCTGCGGTCGCCATTCTGAAAGACGCCCAATTGATCGCTGTAACCCTTCCAACCCTGTGCGAGTTCGGCTGGGTATTGAGCCGGGGCTATAAGCGATCGAGGGCAGATATCGCCGAGGCCATTCGCACACTCATTGACATCCCGATCGTGGTCACAGATCGATCCGCAGTGGAAGCCGGCCTCGCCATGCTCGAGTCGGGTGGCGATTTCGCGGATGGCGTCATTGCTTTCGACGGAAGGCGCAAAGGCGGCGACGTATTTGTGAGCTTCGATCGCAAAGCTGTTAAAACAATCGAAAAAGCGAGAGGCGAAGCGCGCCTTTTGAAATCATGACAATCATCTACAAAATCATCTCCGCCCCCGAATGGCGCGCGGCGGAAGCCGAGGGCGTCTTCCATGGCGCGGCCATCGATCTCGCAGACGGCTACATCCATTTCTCCGCCGCCGAACAGGTCGAAGAGACCGCCGCAAAACATTTCGCCGGGAAACCCGACCTGCTGCTCGTTTCCATCGACGCCGATAGGCTGGGCGACGGCTTGAAATGGGAAGTCTCCCGCGGCGGCGCGCTGTTTCCGCATCTCTATGCGCCGCTTTTGCTCGACGCCGTGACGCGCGTGGCGCCGCTGCCGCTGGGCGCCGATGGACGCCATGACTTCGGGGGGCTGCTGTGATCGACGTCTTCGGCCTCGCCCTCCCCTTTCTGCGCCTGCTCGACGCCGAAGACGCGCATCGCGCCACAATCGCGGCGCTGAAGCTGCTGCCCGCGCGCCGAGCGCCGAAGAGCGACCCGCGCCTCGCCGTTTCGGCCTTCGGTCTCGATTTTCCCAACCCGGTTGGCCTTGCCGCCGGCTTCGACAAGAACGCCGAGGTCGCCGACGCCATGCTCGGTTTCGGCTTCGGCTTTGTGGAGGTCGGCACGCTCACGCCGCGCGCGCAGCCGGGCAATGCGCGGCCGCGCGCCTTTCGGCTGATGGAAGATCGCGGCGTCATCAACCGCTACGGCTTCAACAACGAAGGCCACGCGCCGGCGCTGGCGCGCCTCTCCGCCCGTCATTGCGAGGAGCACCGCGACGACAGGATTGTCGGGGTGAATATCGGCGCCAATAAAGACGCCGCTGATCGCGTCGCGGATTACGTCGAAGGCGCCAAGACCTTCGCGGATGTCGCCAGCTACTTCACCATCAACATCAGCTCGCCCAACACGCCGGGCCTGCGCGATTTGCAGGAGCCGGAAGCGCTTTCCGATCTTCTCGCACGCGTGATCGAGGCGCGTGACGCCGCGCCGGTGCGGCGGCCGCTACTCTTGAAAATCGCGCCGGACCTCTCCCTCGCGCAGCTCGACGGCGTCGTGCACGTGGCGCGTGCGCGGCGTATCGACGGGATGATCGTCTCCAACACGACGATCTCCCGGCCCCCCACGCTGCGCTCGGCGCTCGCTAAGGAAACCGGCGGCCTCTCCGGCGCGCCATTGTTCGATCTTTCGACCGCGATGCTCGCGCAAACCTATCTGCGCGTCGAGGGACAGTTCCCGCTGATCGGCGTCGGCGGCGTCGACAGCGCCGACGCAGCCTGGAAGAAAATCGAAGCCGGCGCGACGCTCGTGCAGCTCTATTCGGCGCTGGCCTATGAAGGCCCTGGCCTCGTGGAGCGCATCAAAAGAGGCCTCGTCCTGCGGCTTGAACAGGAAAATATTTCCCTCGCGGCGCTCGTCGGGCGCGAGGCCGCGGCCTTTGCAGCGCGCCCCGACTAGCGGTTGAAGCCCAAGCCGCAGGCACGGGTCCGGCGCTTTTGCGCCGACGCGGAAAATGCATACTTAGGCGGAGCCGTGTCCACACGGCGCAAACCTAAGCGAAGGCTTCCTAAATATGCGATCAGTTTTGCGGACGCTCGGTCTTCTCGCCTGCCTCTCCGCGCCGCTCGGCGCGTTTGCGCAAGATTATGGCGATTACGGCGGTGGCCGTCCGCTGACGGGCACCTGGCTCCAGACCTATTCCACCGCCGGCCAATGCCCCACCTGCTCGATCGCCATCCGCCGGGATGGCGATGGCTACCTCGTCTCGAGCAGCAACGGCTGGTCGGCTAGAGTGATCGGCGGGCCGCACGGCGCGGTTGGCGGCGGCTCCTGGAATACGCAAGGCGCATGGGGCGGCCCTCTTCAGGTGCGTCTCAGAGCGCGCGGCGACGAGCTGGAATTGTCGATGACCGCCGAGTGGTCGGGAGCCTCGCTGACCTCGACCTACATCGCCGCCGACGCGCGTTGACACGGCGCGGCCCATAGACTTGCGCGCCACTTTCGCAGGCCGCGCGCCAATGCTATTCCCCGCGCCATACCGTAACCAAAGGACATGAAATGAGCGACGAAATCTGGCTTGCGACCGGCGAAGCGACGGTTCTCGCGGCGGACGGGCAATACACCGACGCCATGCCGGAAGTCTTGATCGGCAGCGTCAAGGGTCCGGTGGGCCAGGCTTTCGCCTCGATGACCGGCCAGGTCGCCGGCCATCCGCGCATGTTCGTCATCCGCGATCTGAACCAGCAGGTCCGCCCGGCGACCATGATGACCACCAAGATGACGGTGAAGTCGGAAGATTACGTCGAGCTGCTCGGCGGCGTGGTGCAGGCGGCGACCGCCGACGCCATCGTCGATTGCGTGGCGGAAGGGATTATCCCCAAGGATAAAACCAATGAGCTGTGCATGATCATCATGGTCTGGCTCGACCCGCGCTGCGCCAAGGACGAGAACCTCGACAAGAGAGATCTCTACCGCACCAATTACGAGGCGACGAAGCTCGCCATCTCCCGCGCGCTGAAGGGCGAGCCGACGATCGACGAGCTGATCGCCAACCGCAAGACGATCTCCCACTATGCGCTCGAAGGCGTCTTCGAGGAGTAACACCGTCTCCGACGTCATGGCCGCGCTTGTCGCGGCCATCCACGCCGCGCCGCCTCGGAAAGGCTGAGAACATGAGCGCAACGACGCCGCTTCTTCTTCCCCCGTGTCGCAACGTCCCGGCGTGGATGCCCGCGACAAGCGCGGGCATGACGCGCTAGCGTAGGGTTTGTTGATTCTCGGATTCCCGACGCTCGCTCAAGCGAGCGTCGGGAATGACACCGTGGATCGCCAACCGGCGCTGCGTTCAAATTTCCAGTTTCAATTGCCCATCACCCTTCGCCTCCTCAGCGCTCAGCGACGACAGGCTCACGCCGAGCAGCCTGATCCCTTTTTCCAGGGGAAAAACCGGCCCCAGCAGCGAAAAGGCCAGCGCTTCGAACTCTTGAAGAGACGCAATCGGACTCGCATGGGTGCGCGCGCGGGTGATTTGCCGGAAGTCTGCGTATTTCACTTTGAGCGTGAGCGTGCGTGCGCGAACCGGGCCGTTTTCGATCGCGCGCCAGACCTTGGCGACAATCGGCGCGAGCGCCGCGCAAGCGGCCTCATAGGTGAAGAGGTCTTCCGCAAAGGTGTTTTCCGCGCCTATCGACTTGCGGATGCGATTGGCGCGCACCGGCCGCTCGTCCACGCCCCGCGCGATCCAATAGTAATAGGCGCCGGCCTTGCCGAAATGCCTTTGCAGAAAGTCGAGCGTCTGCGCCTTGAGATCGCCGCCCGTCTCTATGCCTAAGCGATTCATTCTCTCTTTCGTCGCCGGCCCCACGCCGTGAAAGCGGCCGACCTCGAGCGTCTCGACAAAGCTCGGCCCCATCTTCGGCGTGATGACGAATAGCCCGTCGGGCTTGCGATAGTCGGAGGCGATCTTCGCAAGGAATTTATTGTAGGAGACACCCGCCGAGGCCGTCAGGCGTGTCGTCGCTTTGATCTTGTCGCGGATTTCCTCTGCAATCTGCGTCGCGGAAGTGATCCCTTTCAAATTATCGGTCACGTCGAGATAGGCTTCGTCGAGCGAGAGCGGCTCGATGATCGGCGTATACTCAGAGAAGATCGCGCGGATTTGCATCGAGACCTGCCGATAGACGTCGAAATGCGGCTTCACGAAAATCAGCTCGGGGCATTTGCGCCGCGCTGTGACGGAAGCCATCGCCGAACGCACGCCGAATTTGCGCGCCTCATAGCTTGCCGCCGCCACCACGCCGCGTTCTCTTGCGCCGCCGACCGCCACCGGCCTGCCGCGCAGCTCCGGATTGTCGCGCTGCTCGACGGAGGCGAAGAAGGCGTCCATGTCGATATGGATGATCTTGCGCGGCCGGGCGGCGTCGCTCGTCTCCTCGATCTTCCCGCTATCCGCCTCGCGCCTGGTCATGGCGGAAATTATACCGGCTGCCGGTCTATTGGCGCGCAAAGAAACTCGGCGATAATCTCGCCCACGGAGAATTGCCGCATGGATCAGCCCGCGAGACCGCAAAACAGCGCCGCCCCTCTCGAAGCCTTGTCCTGGCGCCAAGGCGTTGCGTCCCTGGTCGCGAGCGCGATCCTGCTGGGGCTGGGCGTCTATATCCTCTCGGGCTATCTCCACGCCCTGCTTTGGGCCCTGGTTCTCGCCGTCGCCGTCTGGCCGCTTTATGGCCGCTTCAAACGCCGTTTCGGCCCCTCGGCCTCGAAAGAGCTTGCGCCCGCCTTATTCGCATTGCTCGTCGGGCTCGTGATATTGGCGCCGATCGCCGGGCTCGCGGTCGACGCAGCCGCCGAGTTCCGCCAGCTTCTCGACTACGCCCGCGCCGCCGAGGAAACCGGCCTGCCGGTCCCCGACGCGCTCGCGCGCCTGCCGGGCGTCGGGGCCTGGGCGTCGCAATGGTGGGCGGAGCATCTCTCGCATGCGGGCTGGGCGAAGGAGCTTGCCCAGCAGCTCAATACGTCCTCGGCGCGGGAGATCGGCGCGTCGCTCTCCGCCAATATCGCCCACCGCTCCATTCTGTTTGCGATTTCGCTGCTGACTTTGTTTTTCCTGTTCCGCAGCGGCGAGAGCCTTGTTTCCCAATGCCGCATCGCCTCGACGAAACTCTTCGGCGCGCGCGGCGAGTTGCTGGCGGCGCAGATGATCGCCTCCGTGCATGGCACGCTGATCGGGCTCGTGCTCGTCGCCTTGGGCGAAGGCGTTCTGATGGGCGCGGCCTATATGCTCAGCCATACGCCGCATCCGATTCTGCTGGGCGTGTTGACGGCTTTCGCGGCCATGATCCCCTTCGCGGCGGCCTTCGCCATCGGCCTCGCGGCGCTGCTGGCGGCGGCGACCGCCGGCATGGCGCCGGCGCTCATCATCGCCGCCTGGGGAGTCGTCGTCGTCTTCGCCGCCGACCATTTCGTCCGGCCCAATCTCATCGGCAGCGCCATCAAGCTGCCCTTCATCTGGGTCCTGCTCGGCATCCTTGGCGGCGCGGAAAGTTTTCAACTGCTCGGGCTTTTCATCGGCCCGGCTATCATGGCGGCGCTGATGGCGCTTTGGCGCGAACTCTCCAGCCCTGAGGGCGTCTAAAGCGCTTCATGTGAGGCCCCGTTGTCATTCTCGACGCTCGCGCAGCGAGCGATCGGGAATGACAAGCGCTAGAGAGCGGCGGACGGGCGCGCGCCTGTCGCCCACCCAGCTAGCCGCACGCCAGTGTCGCTCTAAATGAGGTAGCGCCGCGAGCACGTTTTTCAGCATGAAAACCGATGAGGCGTCGATGGGTCGAAGATTGCTCGGTACGATCTCCCTGGCCGTTTTGGCGTCTCTCCCCGCGCTTTGCGCGCGCGCCGCGCAAAGCGAAAACAAGCCAGCGGCCTGCCCCAGCGGCGACCCCGGCATAACGCTGCCCTCGGGTTTCTGCGCCACGATCTTCGCCGATAAGATCGGCCACGCCCGCCATATCGCCGTCGCCGATAACGGCGTCGTTTACGTCAATACATGGAGCGGGCGCTATTACGGGAAGCGGGGAAAGACGCATGAGGGCGGCTTCCTCGTTGCGCTTCAGGATAAGAACGGCGACGGCGCAGCGGATGTTGTCGAGCGCTTCGGCGAGACGCCGGAGAGCGGCGGCTCGGGCGGCACCGGCGTCGGCTTCTATGACGGCGCCGTTTATGCGGAAGAACGCGACAGGATCGTCCGTTACGCGCTGTCGACCGGCGACGTCGCGCCGAAAGCCAAGCCCGAAATAGTGATCTCCGGCCTGCCGGTTACCGGCGACCATCCGATGCATCCTTTCGTCATCGACGCGAACGGCAATCTCTATCTCGATTCCGCCTCGGCGACCGATTCCTGCCAAGCAGAAAACCGCATGCCGGAGTCGCCGGGCCTCACGCCCTGCAAGGAGCTCGAGACGCGCGGCGGCGTCTGGCGCTATGACGCCAAGAAGCGCGACCAGAAATTCTCGCCCGCCGAACGCTTCGCCACAGGTATCCGCAACGCCGAGGGCCTCACCGTCGAAGGGGACCGAATCTACGCCACCCAGCACGGGCGCGATCAGCTCGCGGAAAACTGGCCGAAGCTCTACACGGCGCAGCAAGGCGCCGATCTTCCCGCCGAAGAGCTTCTCGAGCTGCGCGAGGGCGCCGATTACGGCTGGCCCGAATGCTATTATGACGGCTTTCAGAAGAAGCTCGTGCTCGCGCCCGAATATGGCGGCGACGGCGGCAAGAAGGTCGGCGTTTGCGCGGAGAAGCAGGGGCCGATCGCCGCTTTCCCGGCGCATTGGGCGCCGAATGCGCTGCTCGCCTATCGCGGCGGGCAATTCCCGACCGCCTATCACGGCGGTTTCTTCATCGCTTTTCACGGCTCGTGGGATCGCGCCCCCTTCCCCCAGAGCGGCTATAATGTCGTTTTCCAACCCGCGAAGGACGGCAAGCCCGCGGGCGATTTCATCGCCTTCGCCGATGGATTCGCGGGCGGGGCCAAGGAGCCCGGCGGCGCGGCGCATCGGCCCTCGGGTCTCGCGCAGGGGCCGGACGGCGCCCTTTTCGTCTCCGACGACACCAACGGCCGCATCTGGCGCATCACCTACCATGGCGACATCGCGCAGGGCCTCGAAGCCGCGCCCGCGCCCGCGCAGACGACGGCGCGCGCAAAGGAAGCCGGCCCGCCGGAGGGCGTCAATCCGGAAGCCGGGGCCTTGGAGGGGAAAAGCCTGCCGGTCCCGCCGGGTGCAACGGACGCGCAAGTCGCTTTGGGAGAGCGCATTTTCAACGGCCATGCGGCGGGCGGGACCTGCGCCGGCTGCCATGGCGCAAACGGCAAGGGCGCGCCGCTGGCGCCCGATCTCACGAGCGGCAAATGGCTCTGGTCCGATGGGAGTTTGAAGTCGATCCGGGAGGTGATCGCCCAGGGCGTCGCCAAGCCGAAGGAATATCGCAGCCCCATGCCGCCCAAAGGCGGCGCGCAACTGAGCGACTCAGATGTGACGGCCGTTGCGGCCTATGTGTGGGCGATCGGGCATCAAAATAAGAAATGAGCCAAGCAAGCAGCTTGCAGGGCTCTAAATCCAGGTTAACAAACCCTCCGCAACCGCGTCATGCCCGCGCTTGTCGCGGGCATCCACGCCAGGACATTACGGCACGCGGGAAGAAGAAGCGACGTTGTTCCGCTCACGTTCTCGTCTTTCCGCGTCGGCGCGGCGTGGATGGCCGCGACAAGCGCGGCCATGACGCTGGAACACATCTGCTCGTTAACCCGAATTCGGAACCCTGAGGCAGCTCGGAACCTGATTGAAAATTAGCCTTTTGAGCTGTTAGATATTTCGGAGCAGATTGAGTTCCGAGGTGAGAACGGCCTCCTCACGCGCCATACGTTCTTCTTATGGCAAAGTAGGCGGGTAATACCCGCTGAAGAGATCCGGGTTGGGCATCCGGCGAATTTCGATCATGCCGTTAATGGGCCATCCCAGCGCATGGGACTTGCGCGCGCGATTGAGCTCGGCGTGAACGGCGACCTTAGCCCTGCATGCCCTGCAATCATGCGTCTTTATTTCGGAACGTCGCGGCGCAGCCTCTGCCCCCCGCACCCCCAAATATGCTGTATTTTTATGCACTCCGGAGAGCGCCCGGACGTTTCCCGCCTGTCTAATCTATGCAAAATTTCCGCGAATCGCGGAAAGGAATTTGCGGATGTCCGATTACTTCACGACCCGCGAGCTCGCGGCGCTGCTGCGCGTGAAGGAGCGCAAGGTTTACGATCTCGTCTCTGAAAAGGCCCTGCCGGTGCGGCGCGTGACGGGAAAGCTGCTCTTCCCGAAAAAGGAGATCGAGGCCTGGATCGCCGGCAGCGGCGAGGAGAGCGCGTCGATGGAGCGAGAGTCGGCCGCGGCACATTTCCCGCTCGTCATGGCGGGCGGGCACGACCCGCTCCTCGAATGGGCGCTGCGCGAATCGCGGTCGGGCATTGCGGCGCTGCTCGATGGCGCGCTCGATGGTCTCGCCCGGTTGAAATCGAAAGATTGCGTCGCGGCGGGGTTGCATATTCCCTCAGCGCGCCTCGACGATTGGAACGTCGCAGCCGTGCAGGAGGCGATGGGCCGCGAGCCCGTCGTCCTGTTGGAGTGGGCCAAGCGCAGTCGGGGCCTCATGTATCGCTCCTCCCCCGGCCAGTCCATCACATCGCTCGCGGATATCGGCGATCGTCGCTTCCAGTCACGCCAGCCGGAGGCCGGCAGCGAGCTGGTGCTCTCGCAACTGCTGGCGAAGGAAAAGATGCGAAAAACCGACCTGAACGCGATCGAGGCGATCGAACGGTCGGAGACCGACCTCGCCATGGCGATCGCCTCGGGCCGCGCCGACGTCGGGCTCGGGATCGAAGCCGCGGCGAATCAATTCAAGCTCGCTTTTGCGCCGCTGGTGGTCGAGCGTTTCGATATCCTCGTGTGGCGCAAGGCCTATTTCGACCCGCCGTTCCAGAAGCTGATCCGCTTTTGCGCCTGCGACGCCTTCCGCGACCGGGCCGCCGCCCTCGGCGGCTATGATTGCGCAAACCTCGGAACCGTCCACTTCAACGGCCCCTGAGAATCCCTCGAGCGGTCGAGCGATGCGTCGGCCCAATCTTGCCAATTGGGGCCACACGGGGCTTAATCAGGCGGGGGAGCGGGTCCAATGTCCAGTGAATTAACCGTCTTGGTGTGCGGCATCGGCGAAGACGCCTCGGCCGTGGCGCGTGGGCTTTTTGGCGAAGGCTATGCGGTCGCTTTGCACAAATGCGCGAGCCCGCTCACCCTGCGACGCCGCATGAGCTTCGCCGACGCCTGGTACGACGGCTACGCCGTCCTCGACGGCGTCGAAGCCCGGCGCGCCGATGTGGCGTCGGAATTTATGCTCGGACTGCAGAGCCGCGCCTTCATCCCCTTGCTGCGCGGGCAGCTCGCCGATGTGATCGAGCGCTGGCCTTGGCACGTCATCATCGCGGCGCGGGAAGACAAGGAAGACGACGTCGGCTCCTTCCTCAATCTCGCGGAGTTCACGATCGGCCTCGGATCGAGCTTCTCGCCGGGCGTCGATTGCGACGTGGCCATCGCCACTCACGGGCCCGACCCAGGCGCG
The DNA here is from genome assembly GCF_030063565.1 of Methylocystis sp. JR02. Taxonomy (NCBI): domain Bacteria; kingdom Pseudomonadati; phylum Pseudomonadota; class Alphaproteobacteria; order Hyphomicrobiales; family Methylocystaceae; genus Methylocystis; species Methylocystis sp. JR02. Next base: position 1,784,828 of record NZ_JASIRC010000001.1, read on the forward strand.
ATTCTGCGCGCCGGCGACGGCTGGCCAAAGGAATGGCCGGAAGCGCAACATAGCGTCGTCTCGGCTCCCGTCTCAGGGCAATTTCGCGCCGATATGCCGATCGGCGCGCTGGCGACGCAGGGCGCGCCCATCGGATATATCGGGGAAACGCCGATTCCCGCGCCGCTCGGCGGACGCATCGTCGGCATTGCCCGCAGGGAGCAGGCGGTGGCCGAAGGCGCGCCCATCGCGGAGATCGCGGAGAATGTGACGGCGCGGGTCGCCGGCGTCAGCCGCCGAAGCCAGCTCGTTGCGCGCGCCGCTTCCTTCGCGATCGAACTGGAGAATGAGGGAATCAAGCCCTTCTCCTTCGAGGACTGGGGCTAGCGCCACTAGAGCCGCGCATGGACCGCGAGCCTTCAGGCTCGCAATCGTCTGGCGAGCCTGAAGGCTCGCGGTCCACGACGCCTCAGAGAATTTGCATAGAGATTTTCCATGACCCGTATCAGACCAAAGCGCATCGTCGATCTGTCCAAGGAAATCGTCGATAACCCGAACGACCCCTTCTTCATGCGCGTGAAGATCAAACACCACGGCCATCGCAAGGCGCGTTGGCTGGTGCGGGCGCTCGGGCTTCCCTTCCGGCTTTTCCCCAAGGATTTCGCCGGCTGGGCCGATGACACGATCACGCGCATGGGCGTCCATTCCACGACCCATATCGACGCGCCCTGGCATTACGGCCCGGAGCTTTCCGACGGCCGCCGCCCCGCGACGGTGGATGAAATGCCCTTGGACATGTGCTTCGGCCCCGGCGTCGTCTTCGACATGCGCCACAAGGCCGACGGCGAGGAGATCACTGTCGCCGATATGGAGCAAAGCCTGCGCGACAGCGGCGCGGCGCTCGGCGACGGCGTCATCGTCCTGATCCACACTGGCCGCGACCGCCTGCAGGGAACGAAAGACTATTGGAAACGCGGAACCGGCATGAGCGCGCTGGCGACCGAATGGCTGATCGATAAAGGCGTCCTGGTGATGGGGATCGATCAGTGGGGCTGGGATCTGCCGTTCCATCATCAAATCCGCGTCTCCAAAGAGAAAAACGACGAGAATCTCTTCTGGCAGGGCCATCTCGTCGGCCGTCGCAAGCCCTATTGGCAGATGGAGCAATTGCGCGGCCTCGACCAATTGCCGAGCCATGGCTTCGACGTGGCGATCTTTCCGCTGCGTTTGAAGGGCGCCTCCGCCGCGCCGGCGCGCGTCGCCGCCTTTCTTTATGAGTGAGGCGTCGACCGAGGATATGATAGACTTGACGTGAAACTTGTCAGCGGGCGCGAGACGGATGACGACAGCCAAAAAGATAGACGCGCTTCTTGCGCTCCGCAGCGAGGGCAAATTTCTCATCGGGCGGGACCGAATCAAGGTGCTCGAGGCCGTTGCGCAGCATGGAAGCATTTCCAAGGCGGCGAAAGCGGCCGGCTTCAGCTACAAAGCGGCGTGGGACGCCGTCGCCGCCATCAATAATCTGCTGCCGAGCCCCGCCTTCGTTACGAAGGCCGGCGGCAAGAGCGGCGGCGGCGCCGAAGTGACGCCCGAGGGCCGCAAGCTGATCGAGACCTTTCACAGGCTCGAGGACAGATTGTCGAGCATCTCCTCGATGATTGCGGAAGTGGGCCTCGACGGGCAGGAGGATTTTCTGCTGTGGGGCGTCGCGGTGCGCATCTCGGCCCGCAATGTTTTCCAGGCGGAGGTCGTCTCGATCAAGAAGTGGCCCGTCGATGTCGAGGTCACTTTGCGAATCTCCGGCGAGCACACCCTCCTCGCCATCATCACCAATGAAGCGACTGAGGAGCTCGATTTGAAACCCGGCCGTAAGGTCGCCGCTCTGGTCAAATCCTCCTTTATCGAATTGAGCGCGCCGCAGGAAACGCCCAAGGAAGCCCGTAACCGCTTTGCCGGCGTGATCACGCGCCGCATCGACGCCGAGCGCAATTGCGAGCTGCTGATCGATATCGGCTCTGGAAAGACGATGACCGCTGTCCTGCCGAGACAGGACGTCGAAGCGATGGGACTCTCGGAAGGGGGCAATGTCGTCGCCCAATTCGCGCCGCAGAATGTGATTCTCGCGGCGGATTGAGAGACCCCCTCCCCAACCCTCCCCCGCCAAAGCCCGTCGAAAGACGGGCGTCTTTCGACGCCCTATGTCGGGAGAGGGGGCAGAGCGTGGCCTTCATCCAGGATGATCATGAGCGTCCCCGCCGCGCGCTCGTCTAACGACCACCGCCGTCATTGCGAGGAGCAAAGCGACGAAGCAATCCCGAGCCACATCACGGCCCTGGATTGCTTCGCGTCGCTCTCAATGTCGCGCTGGTTTTGCTCTACGGCCCGCGTCGCGAGCGTCTGGAATGACTTGCCCGCCTGATGGTCGTAAGGGCTGGCTAATTGCCGCCGCCGGCCTGCTGACTTTCGAGTTCGCGAAGGCGCGCCCGAATCGTTCGCCAATTGGGGACAGGGAGCGCCTCTTCTTTGCACTGGCGCGCAATCTCTTGAACGAGCGTGCTGAATCGCGGCCGCTCCGGCTCGGCGACAAAGGCCGCCAACGCCGTTTCTATGATGCGCTCGCGCTTGGGATCGAGCCCCTTTGTGCCCTTCGGGCGCCCCACGGAGCGCGCGGACGACGGAGCGATGGCGCCGCAGGTGCGAAACGACTTCATCATGCGATAGGCCGTCGCGCGGGAGACGCCCAAATCTTTCTTCAGCTCATCGACGATCGTCCGCGTCGGCGCACGATTCACATGGGCCAGAAGGCAGCGCAGCGCGTCTTCCCGCCTGCGCTGCAACGTGAGATTTTGCCTGTCTTCTCTACTATCCATGGCGTCGTCTACATTTTGTTTATTCTTGTGATTTTCTGACATTTCAACGGCGGCCGTGTGCCTGACGGAGCGATTTAGGGCTTTTCCGATATCGGCTCCAGGAGTGGCAACCGGAAGCCAGGCCATCATTTCTCTCATAAATACAAAGCTAAGGGAATGTTTGATTTTCCGCCCCTGACGGGCCGCGCGCCAGAACCGGGGGGCCAGCGTCTCACCCGCGCCCCCTGCAACAACGGGAACGGATGTCGAATATTCAAGGGGTTCTTGCCAAAAATAGAAATGTTCAAAAGTTGAACCGACGATTTTTGTGCAGTGAGACAATTTTATACATGCTCTGCTTCAAAGTGTCGCACGCCGGACTCATCCACAGGCGCGATTTTTACATTCAGTGGACTCTCGCTGAATTGCCGGACCATTTATCGCCATTGCGTCGCACAAACAAAAATGTCCCGACTCGATTTCTCGAGCCGGGACAAAATTGCTGGGAGAAAGGGTTGGTTTGCGCGCTCAGAGATTGAGCATGCGGTTTACCGTCGGGATGAAGACGGCGAACAGGAAGATGATGAATCCGATCCAGAACGCGACCCAGCCGAGTTCATTGGCGGAGTGAAATGTTTTCATTGCTTGGCGCCTCCCTAGTTTCTAAGGCCGTTGTTCAGCCAAGCGCACATAATCGTCGGACGAAGCTTCAAATCAACAGACTTTGGTGCGGCAGAAAGTCGCGATTCACAAGTATCATCATAATATACATCAGTCTCATATTTAAATACACACGCAAGAATCTCAGTTTAAAATACATGTATTTGATACAATTCAATGCAATGCGCTCAATTGACGCAGTTTTGGCATCAACTGGGCAATTGACGTTGCTCATCCCGTCCATGATAGCTTTCGACCCTGTCAGGAATGCTTTCTCCATAGCCTAAAGTGCTTAGAAAGCATTGAAAGTCTGCCTGATAGACATGAAAGGACACGCAACTTCGCGGGAATTTTTCGCCCAGAAACGGCGCGAAAGCTTCGCGTGGGTGCGCGAACCCAGTTCAAACTGAAAACTGGAGGAGAGGAATGTCACTAACAGAAAAAGCAGGGGTAGCGGCCAAGGCGCAGACGGACTCGATCGTCAATTATCGTCCGGCCTATCTCGCCATGGCGGCGCTGGGCACCTTTTACGTCGGCATCCGAATCTATGAGCAGTATTTCGGCTGGAAAGCCGGGCTCGATTCTTTCGCGCCGGAGTTTCAGACCTACTGGCTCAACATCATGTGGACCGAGCTGCCGCTCGAGTTCATCGCCTTCTGTGCGGTCGGCGGCTATCTTTGGAAGACCCGCGACCGCAACATCAACGCTGTCGCGCCGCGCGAAGAAATGCGTCGCCTCATCACGCTGATCGGCTGGCTGCTCGTCTACGCCTTCACGGTTTACTGGGGCGCGAGCTACTTCACCGAGCAGGACGGCACCTGGCATCAGACCGTCATTCGCGACACGGACTTCACGCCGTCGCACATCCTGGAGTTCTACCTCAGCTACCCGATCTACATCATCGCGGGCTGGGGCGCCTTCATGTACGGCCGCACGCGCATTCCGCAGTTCGCGAACCGCATCTCGCTGGCCTTCCTGCTGTTCTTCGCCGGTCCGTTCATGATCTTCCCGAACGTCGGCCTGAATGAATGGGGCCACACCTTCTGGTTCATGGAAGAACTGTTCACGGCGCCGCTGCATTGGGGCTTCGTGTTCTTCGGCTGGTTCGGCCTCGCCATGTTCGGCACCGTGCTGCAGATCCTCGGTCGCGTGATCGAGCTCAGCAAGGAGTACGAAAAGGACGTGCTCGCGATCTGATTGCGAGTGTCGCTCTCGGTGGCGCGCGCATCGCTCCCAGGGCGCGCGCGAGACCGAAGAAGAAGCGGCCGCTTTCGACAATTTCTCCCTCTGATGTCGCGAGCGGCCGCTTCCGGCCGACGCCAAGAGCGCTGCGGCCCGATCGCAGAAGAGCGCTCGGCAAAAACAAAACCCGGCGGCTTCGCCGGGAGGAACAATCAAGGAGAGACAAGATATGTCTATTTCGAATGAAACGGCTCCGGCGGCAGGCCGGGCCTGGGCGTCGAAGGAGGAATTCCTCGGCTGCGTCAAGCTGACCGACTGGATCCTGCTTCTCGTCCTTTTCCTGGTGCTGCTCGGCTCGTTCCACATCCACTACATGCTGCTCGCCGGCGACTGGGATTTCTGGATCGACTTCAAGGATCGCCGTATGTGGCCGACCGTGGCGCCGATTGTCGCCATGTGCTTCGCCGCCGCCGCGCAGTCCTTCTTCTGGCAGAAGTTCCGCCTGCCCTTCGGCGCGACGGTCGCCTGCTTTGCGCTGCTCGTCGGCGAATGGATCAACCGCTACGACAACTTCTGGGGTTGGACCTTCTTCCCGATCAATCTCGTCTTCCCGTCCGCGCTGATCCCGATGGGCTTCTGGCTCGACGTGATCCTGCTGCTCTCGGGGAGCTGGATCGTCACGGCGGTGCTCGGCGCGATGGGCTGGGGTCTGCTGTTCTATCCGAGCAACTGGCCGGTTCTGGCGCAGTTCCACCAGGCCACCGAGGTCGACGGCGTTCTGCTGACGCTCGCGGATCTCATCGGCTTCAACTACGTCCGCACGGGCACGCCGGAATACATCCGCATGATCGAGCGCGGCACGCTTCGCACCTTCGGTAAGGACGTCGTGCCGGTCGCGGCCTTCTTCTCCGGCTTCGTCTCCATGCTCGTCTACTTCCTCTGGTGGAAGGTCGGCGGCTGGTTCTCCACGACGAAGTATCTCGAGAACGACGACATCTAATCGAAACACCGAACAACGGCCGGGGCGCAGAGCCCCGGCGCAGAAGACGACAAAGGGAGTCGAATACAGATGAAACAATCTTTCTTCCAGAAACTGGCAAGAACGGCGTCGGGCCGCGCAGGCCGTCTGCTCGCCGTCGGCGCGGCTGCGATCGTCGCCGCGACGACCTTCGCCGCGACGCCGGCCGCGGCGCATGGCGAACGCTCGCAGCAGGCCTTCCTGCGCATGCGCACGCTCAACTGGTATGACGTGAAGTGGTCGAAGACGACGCTGAACGTCAACGAAGAGATGGAGCTCACCGGCAAGGTCCACGTCTTCTCCGGCTGGCCGCAGGCCGTCGCGAAGCCGCAGGAAGCCTTCCTCAACGTCGGCGAACCCGGCCCGGTGTTGATCCGCAAGAGCGCCTTCGTCGGCGAAGTGCCGGTGCCGCGCACCTTCTCGCTGGATGTCGGTCAGGACTATGACTACAAAATCGTCCTGAAGGCGCGCCGTCCCGGCCGCTTCCACGTCCACGTCCAGGTCAATGTGAAGGACGGCGGTCCGATCGTCGGCCCCGGCCAGTGGATCGAGATCAAGGGCGACATGAAGGACTTCACCAATCCGGTGACGCTCCTCGACGGCTCGACGATCGACCTCGAATCCTACGGCATCAACTGGACGTACGCTTACCACTTCCTGTGGATGGGCGCTGCGGCTGTGTGGATCCTCTACTGGTTCATGCAGAAGGGCATCATCGTCCGCGGTTGGCAGGTTGCGGCCGGTAAGAAGAACGAGATCATCACGACGGCGGACAAGCGCTTCGGCGGTCTGTGGCTCGCCGGCTCGATGCTCGCGCTGCTCTTCTTCTATGCGCAAGCCAACAGCCAGTTCCCGCGCACGCTGCCGATGCAGGCCGGTCTGCTCACGGGCATCTCGCCGCTCTACCTCGGACAGGACACCGTTACTGCGCATTATTCGGGCGGCTCCTACAAGGTGCCGGGCCGCGAACTGACCGTGAACCTCCGCATCACCAACAATGGCAAGGAGCCGCTGCGGATCGGCGAGTTCACCACGGCGGGTCTGCGCTTCCTCAACCCCGACGTGTTCACCAGCCGTCCCGACTTCCCCGACTATCTGTTGGCGGATCGCGGCCTGTCGCTCGACGACTCGACGCCGATCCAGCCCGGCGAGACCAAGAATGTGGTCGTCACCGTGCAGGACGCCCGCTTCGACGTCGAGCGTCTGTCGGATCTGGCCTACGACACGGACAGCCAGTTCGGCGGCCTCCTCTTCCTCTTCAGCCCGTCGGGCGAGCGGAAGCAGGTGGAGATCGGCGGTCCGGTGATCCCGAAATTCCAGCTTGGCGCTGCGCTCTAAGCTGAACAGCTCTTCACGCGGCTACTCTTCCTCTTCTCCGCGTGTTGGTGCGACTTGCCCGCCGGGTCTTCCTGGCGGGCATTTTTATTTTCACGGCCTACGGCGGCGCGTCGAACGTCGCCCGCGGCAAGGGTCTCGCCCGAGAGACGCATTTCTGTTAAGCTTCTGTTGGTTTCCGACTGCCGTATGTGTTCAGAGTCCGACTTCTTTGATTCAGCAATCGCGAGAAAGGACTTTTGCCATGCGCGAAAATGGTCCTGCCGCCTTTTTCAGGGCGGCCTCTCGACGCTTCCGCGATGCGATCGAAGCCCGTCGCGGCCAGGCGGGCCTCATCGGCGTCCTCTGCGCGCAGGCTTTCGAGAGTTTCGACAAGACGGTCCCGGCCCTGCCGCACGCTGCGGGGCTTGCCTGTGAAAGGGAGTGTTCAGGCTGCAGCCGGCTGCGCGCCGTCGCCACGGCCCCGGAGATATTGCTGTTGGCGCATTTCCTTTACGGCGTGGAGCGTGGCGGCGCGGCCAAGAGCGATGACGAGACGCAACGCCCAGACCATCCCTCGCATTGCCCCCTCGTCGAAAACCGCCTCTGCCGCGCCCATAAGCTGCGCCCGCTCGCCTGTCGCGGCCTCGCCTGTCTCGGCGCGCGCGACTGCGACAAGCTCGCCTGCGCCGCCGACAACGGCGAAGACAATGAAGCGTCGCTCTCGAAGCCCCATCTCGTCGTGCGTAGCCTGGTGCAGAACGCGATGATGAATGCGCTTCGTTACGAAGGGATGTCCTGGGGTCTGTACGAGATCGCCGCAGGCTTGCGAATCGTTCGCGACGCCCCGATGGCCGCGCGCGAATGGCTGGCCGGGGGCGATCCGCTCGCGCCAGCCTCGGCGCCGGAGTTCGACCGCCAGCGCGCCGCCGCGATTTTCGACACGATCGACCGCCTCTAGCGCCCCTCCCCCCGCTGCGAACGGCGGCGGGATGTGACGGCTTGCGAGAGATACGCGCGCGCGTCGTCCAACCTGCGCCGCTCGAATAGACAAGTTCGCTGGACCACGCGACAAGCTGTTGACAGCGCGCGCCGCTCTCTCTAGATCACGTCCGGTCACGGCGACACGCCGACCGTTGGGGGATAGTTCAACGGTAGAACAGCGGACTCTGACTCCGTTAATCTTGGTTCGAATCCAGGTCCCCCAGCCACTGATTTCCTTGCGCTTTCTCCCTTGCCGATAAGACCGTGACAGCCAGTCGGGAATTCTTATTCTCTGTTCGAACTTTCGAATGGCGCCCTCGCCAAGCTCCGGGCCGCGGCGCTGGTGATGGGCGTCAAGGATCGTGGTCGGCCAGTTTCAGAAGGCGTTCGACGCCGACAGGTTCTTCCTCGAGCAGCGGCACGGCGGCGTAGCGGCGGGCATGGACCGTCGCCACCTTCTCCACTTCGGCCAGCTCATTTTGAGCGCGGTTGCGTAAGAGGGGCGCGCACGGGCGCGCCGCCGCCACGCTGTTATTGATGACCCATGCCCACGGCTCGATCCCGGCGCGCCGCAGATCAGCTTGCAGGTTAGCGGCTTCGAGGACGGGCGTTGTCTCCGCCAAAGTGACAAGAAGGACCTTCGTCCGCTTCGGGTCCTGAAGCTGCATCATCGGGGTCGTGTAATGCGCGCCTTTGGCGTCGAGCATGCGTGCGACCTCGCGGTGATAAGCTCCCGTTGCATCCAGCAGCAGCAGCGTATGGCCGGTCGGCGCGGTGTCCATGACCACGAATTTCTCGCCCGCCTCGCGAATGACGCGCGAGAAGGCCTGAAAGACCGCGATTTCTTCAGTGCAGGGCGAGCGCAAATCCTCCTCGAGCAGCGCGCGCCCTTGGGCGTCGAGATGCGCCCCTTTCGTCCGCAACACTTCCTGCCGATAGCGCTCCGTTTCGCCGTGTGGATCGATACGGCCGACTGTCAGATGCGCCATGGAGCCATGCAGCGTCTCGGTGAGATGTGCAGCAGGATCGGAGGTTGTGAGGTGAACTGGCAGCCCGCGCCGCGCCAGCTCGACGGCGACCGCCGCCGCCAGTGTGGTCTTGCCGACGCCGCCCTTCCCCATCAGCATGACCAGCCCATGGCCTTCGGCGGCAATGTCATCGATGAGATCGGAAAGGCTTGGCGCACGGAGCTCGACCGGCTCCCCCACCGCCGCGTCCGGCTGAGGCGCGGTTTCAACAAGGAGCTGGCGCAGGGCAGCGAGGCCGACGAGGTTGAACGGCTTCAACAGCACATCATCGCGGGACAAGGCGCGCAGTTCGTCCGGCATCGCGGCCAAGGCCGCTTGCTCACGTCTATAAATCGCCTTGGCGAGCGGATCGAGCGCCGCTTCCGCGTCGGGCAACAGCCCATTGATGATCAGGAATTGCTGGGTGAGGCCGATCGCCGCCAGCTCGCCATGCGTGCGCGCCGCTTCGCGCAGCGCTGAATTCTGGGCGCGGGCAACGAGGATAAGACGGCTGCGTCGCCCGTCCGCGAGCGCCTGCACGGCGGCATTGTATTGCGCGCGCTGTTTTTCGAGTCCTGCCAGCGGCCCGAGGCACGAGGCGTCGCCTTTTCCCGCCTCAAGGAAGCCGGACCAGGCGACGGGCAGTTGCAGCAGCCGGATGGTGTGGCCGGTTGGCGCGGTATCGAAAACAACGTGATCATAAGCCGAGGCGATCTCGGAATCAGTCAGCAGCGCTGTGAATTCGTCGAAGGCGGCGATTTCCGTCGTGCAGGCTCCCGAAAGCTGTTCCTCAATGCCTTTGACCACGGTCTCCGGCAGTTTGCCGCGTACCGGGCCGACGATGCGGTCGCGATAGGCTTGCGCCGCCGCCTCGGGGTCGATCTCAAGGGCAAACAGCCGGGGAACGTCGCTGATCGGGGTGATTTTGTTTCCGATAGAAACCCCGAAAACCTGGCCGACATTCGAGGCCGGATCGGTGCTGACCAACAGCACCCGGCGTCCCGCTTCCGCGAGCCGGATCGCCGTGGCGCAGGCCAGCGAGGTTTTGCCGACCCCACCCTTGCCGGTGAAGAAGAGGAAACGCGGCGCGCTGTCGAGGAATTTCATTGCGTCATCTCAGCAGCAGGAGGTCTTGCCACCACAGCACGAGCCCTGTGCGGTTTCGGCGGCTTCCTTGACGCCCGCCCAGCGCGCCAGCTCGGCGCGACTGGGATAGCGTCCGGCAAGCGCAATATCGCCGTTGACGAGGATCAGCGGCAGCGCCTCCTGCCCCGAGCGCTCAAGAAAGCCTTTCACCGTGGCGTTGTCGGCAAAAGCCATGGGTTGCTGGGCGAGATTGAAGCGCTCGATTTGCGCGCCGTTCTTTTTCGCCCAATCGACATCCGCTGCGAAAGTGATAAGCGCCTGATCGGCTTCGACGCCGCAAACGCCGGTGCTGCAACAAAGGGCGGGATCGAAAACGTGAATGGTTGTCATGGAAGTCCTTTCAGGATTGAGGTTGAACGGTCTTGCCGATGACGACTTCGCCATCTTCCTTGGTGAATTCGCCAATATCCGGATTGGGCAAAATATCGAGCACGGCCTCGGAGGGGCGGCAGAGGCGCGCGCCCTTCGGCGTCACGACGATCGGCCGATTGACGAGGATCGGGTGTTCGAGCATGAAGCCGATCAGCTCGTCTTCCGTCCATTTGGGATCGGCAAGGCCGAGCGCCTCATAAGGCGTTCCCTTCTGCCGCAGCAGCTCGCGCGCGGAAATGCCCATGGCTTTGAGCAACTCGACGAGCTGCGCGCGCGTCGGCGGGTCTTTCAGATATTCGATGACGACCGGCTCCTCGCCGCTTTGGCGGATCATCGCCAGCGTGTTGCGCGAGGTGCCGCAGGCGGGGTTATGATAGATCGTGACCGACACCTTCACGCCTCCGCATCGTGGCGCGCCGCGCCAGAGCAACAAGCGGCTTCAACGACAGGCGCAGGTTTCGAGCCGCAGCAGGGCGAAGGCGCCGCCTTCCCGCCGCTGGTGCGAAATCCCGCGAGCCTCGTATCATCGCCAAAGACTGTGCTTTCGCCGGTGGTCAGAAACGACTCCCACAAAAGCCCTTGCGGGTCCGAGGTCCACGCTTTTTCGGACTCGGCATAGCAGCAGGTTGTCGTGTTCTCTTCCAGCACAGGCCGCTCGGCCCGTTGCAGGCGGCCATAGACTTCTTTCAGCTCTTCAGGCGTCTCGACCTGAATCCCGAGATGATCGACGCCCACCTTTCCGCCGCGCGCCGAAATCGCAAAGTTTACGCGCGGATCATCCATCATCCATTTGGCGTAGTCAGGTTTCGCGACTGTCGGCTCGGAGCCGAAAAGCGCGCTGTAAAAGCGGATGGACGCCGCGAGGTCGTCAACGGAGACATGCACGTGCAAGCGTTTCATGGCGTTCCTTTGGCTAGCAGGTTGAAGAACAGCATCCATCGGCGTCGCCCTGGCAGCAATTCTCGGTCATGTAGGCGAGCAAGGCGTTCATGACCGGATAGGCCGCCGAGTAGATCAGCGACCGGCTTTCGCGACGGAAGGTCACGAGGTTCGCGTGTTTGAGCTGGTTGAGGTGAAAAGACAGCGTTGCCGGCGGAAGCCCCAGCCGTTCGCCGATTTGCCCCGCAGGAAGCCCTTTGGGTCCGGCCTGGACCAGCAGTCTAAAAATATCGAGACGCGTCTCATGGCCGAGCGCGACAAAGGCGGTTATGGCTTCTTTCTTTTCCATATTTCGAATATAGTGGAAATATGGTCGGTGGCAAGGCCCCGGCTAGTCGCAATCAGGCATGAGTGTCGCATCTCTCACGCGATCCTCGCGCACGCGCGGCAGTCTTCATGATGAACTCGTCCTCTCGCGCTGCGCTCTCTCCTCCATCAGCGACGAGACGGTGTCCAACAAGCGGATTGCTGCGGGCAGGCGCGCATGGGCGTCGCGCTGGCGTTCATCCGCGGGCGCCAGGGCGCGCCACCAATCGATGAAACGGCCAATCAACGCCCGCCCCGGTATGCTCGTGAAGGGCACGCCCGGAAACGCCTCCAAGCCGAACGACGCCTCGACGTCCCGCAGGCAGGCCTCGATGTAACGCGCGTCTTCGCCGCTCAGGGCGAAGGGCCGCTCGGGCGCGCGGCGCACCATGCGGACCTCGCTGAGCTCGGGAATATAGTCTTTCTTCACTGTCGCCACGCTCCGCCCGCAAGCTTGGCGCGCTCGAAGCGCCGGCGGGCGCTCCCTTTCCATCAATTCTCGTGCCGCCGGCCTGAAGACATGGCTTGGCGCGATGCTTGCTTTTCAACCGGGCGAAAAATCAACGCCGGGACAGCAATGAGCGCAGCCGAACCGATTTCGCCAACGGACGAAAGGGGCCCGATCCCGGGGGCGCTGAAGCGTTTCATTTGGGACATTCAGTCCATGGTCGAGCTTGCCGACAGCGAGCGTGAGATTGTCCTCATCGGCCGTGATCTGATGGCGCGCCTCATCTGCGAAACGGACGCCTTGCCCGCGGCCTTTTCTGCAGCGCCCCCAGGCGCGGCGCGCCAATTTCAGCTCTACAGCGACGCCATGGAGCGCTTTTGCGTCGTGAGCACGGTCCTGGCGGGCGGCGCGGCCCTCTCGATCGCGCAACCCGCCGCCTGGGAGATCATGGGCGTGCTCACGGGGGCGATCGACCGCGGCGGCCGGCTGCTGCGGGCGGGCTCAGCGGAAACGCTCGGATCGAAAGGCGGCGACGCCTCACCTCTATCCAACGCCCTCGACGATCAGCTCTCGATCGCGATCCACGTCTATGGCGGCGCGATTGGCGGGCTCAGCCGCCGCCAGCTCGCGCCGGACGGAACGCCCTCGCCGCCGCTCGGCTACGCCAATGGCGAAAACGCCCCGCCTTACGACATTTTTTCGATCCAGACCAACATCCGGGACTGAACGCGGCTTCGATGACACTTTGGCGCGTGGAAGCATCACGGGGCGATTTCGGTTTCGAATACTGTCTGGCCAAGTATTAGCGTTCGGCGTTATCGAGCAAAGCCCCGATCTCTCGATGCGCACGTTCGATCTCGGCCACGAGCCTTTCGCATAGCGCCGCGCTTCTCTCATCGCCGCGACGCAGCGCCTCTTCATAGGCTTCCGCCGCCTCCGCCAGCGCAAAAGCCCCGACAGCGCGCGCGGAGCCCTTCAGAGTATGGGCCAGATCGGCCCGCGCGCGCGCGTCGCCCCGCTGGCGCGGCGCGCGCAGGCGGGCGGCGAATTGCGCGTTTTGGCTATCGAAAAGCTTAAGCAGTTCGGTTTCGAGCGCTTGATCTCCGAGCGTCTGGCGGGAAAGATGGACGAGATCGAGCGCCGGCGCCGCGTCATCGCCCATTTGTCGATTGTCCACATGGTTAACGGCCGCAGACTTGGGCATTCGCTTGGGCTCCGCTTTTGCTCGCTTATGCTTTCCAGCCGCTGAAAAGCCGCACTTTTAAGGCGAATCCGTCGAGACCGAAGATCGCTTCCCAAGGGTCCGGCAAAGAAGATTGGCCAGCAGTTCTGAAACCGGCGTTAACGAAGTTTCGGATTACGCCTGCAGGCCGTGTTTCAATTGCTGGTGATGGGCTGTAATGTTTGGTTAATTCTTTTTGGCGCCCGGGTCGACTCGGGCGTGGCAGGGGGCGGCCGCCTCGGTGGCTGCTCGGAGAGACGGACGATGTCGAAATCGGGCAAGATTCAGGATGCGGCCGCCGCCGCTCTTTCCGCGATCGAGGAGGCGCTCGACCTGGGCGCGCCCCCGGCCGCGGAAAGCGCTGCGCCCAAGACGGCCGCGCCCAAGATTGAAACGCCCAGGATCGAAACGGCCAAGATCGACGCGAGGACGGAATCGGCCACGAGCGATTACCGGCCCGCGACCGCCAGCGCCGCCGACATCGCCCTGGCCATGTCGGCGCGCAAGCCCGAGCGCAGCGAGCCGCCCAAGCCCTCGCCCGTTGCGCCCGCCATCGCGCCGGCCAATGACGACCGCCGCACAGTGGGCGAGTTGCGCGCTGCGCTGCAGATTCAGCCGAACCGCGGCATTCTGGCGATGACCTTCATGTCGATCGCGCTGTGGGCGGTTTGCTGGACTCTTTATGTCTATTTCCATCGCGGCGAGATACTCGACGCCGACGGCTCGTTCTTCGCGCCCAAGCCGCTTCTCACCATCGCAGCGCTTCTCGGGCCGACGATCTTCCTCTTCATCACCGGCCTCATGGCGCGCCGCGCCCATGAAATGCGGCTGATCGTCAATTCCATGACGGAAGTCGCCATCCGCCTGATCGAGCCCGAGACCATCGCCACCGAGCAGGTGGTGTCGCTGTCGCAGGCGATCCGTCGCGAGGCCGCGTCCATGGGCGACGGCATCGAGCGCGCTCTGGCGCGCGCCGGCGAACTCGAAGTGATCGTGCGCACCGAGGTCACCAATCTCGAACGCTCCTACACCGAAAACGAGCGCCGCCTCCGCCAGCTCATCGACGAATTGACGCGCGAGCGCGAAGCCATCGTCGTCAACGCCGACAACGCCCGCACCGCCCTTTTCGGCGCGCGCGATGCGCTTTCGCAGGAACTCGCCGCGACGTCGGCGCATCTCGCTGAGGCAGTGAGCGACGCCGGCGCGCGCGTTACCTCCTCGCTCGGTTCGAAGGGCGAGGAAATCAAACTCGCGCTCGAGAATGCGGGCGACAATTTCGAAGCGACTCTCGCCTCCCATGGCGATAGGGTCGTCGGCGTCCTGACCCAAACCGGCGACGTCGTCGCTCTCAAGATCGCAGGCGCTAGCGACGAGGTGACCCGGCGCTTCACCGAAGGCGTGGAAGACGTCGGCGTCAGGCTGCAAACGACGGGCGACGCGCTGGCGATCGATTTCGGCGCGCGCAGCGCGGCGCTTCTGGAGCGTTTCGAGGAGCTGGGCGTGCATTTCGCCGAGTCGATCGGCGATCAGGGCGACCGGCTGACGATTCGTCTCGCCGAGAGCAGCTCGGCCATAGAGGAAACGATCCGCGTTCAGGGCGGCGCGCTCGACAAATCGCTGGCGGAGACCACTGAGCGTCTCACCTCCAACGTCTCGCAACAGGTCGACGAAGCGAGATCCACTTTCGAAGGCGCCGAAACCCGGCTGGTCGCCCTGCTGGAGGAAACCAACGCCAGGGCCCACGAGACCTTCGAGGAGCGCGGCAAGGCGCTCTACGACTCGCTGACCCAGAGCCTCGGCGAGACCGCGGCGACGCTCACAGAACAGGCCGAAACGCTGCAGCAGCGCTTCATCGGCGTCGCGGGCGACGCGGTTTCTGCGCTGGGCGCGCATAGCGACCGAGTGAACGAGACGCTCGCCGAGCGGCTCGAACATTTCGAGCGCATGGTGCTCGACCGCGGCGAGAAGATGATTGACCGCGTTTCCGAACGCGGCGGCCAGCTCGAAACAACGCTCGCCGAGCGGCTGGCGGCTTTCGAAGACGCCGTTGTGAAGAACAGCGCCGAGGCGGCGATGCGCGTCGCCGAGCATGGCGACCGCGTCAGCGCCGCCCTGAATGAGGGCCTCACGGTTTTCGAGGAGACCTTCACGCGCCAGGGCGACGAAATGACCGCCCGCATCGCCGAGCGCACGGAGCAAAACGCCGCTGCGCTTTCCGAGCGGCTCGCGGCGTTCGAAGAGGTCTTCGCCACGCGCGGCGACGAGCTTGCGTCCCATATCGCCGAACATGGCGACCGCGCTGCGAGCGCGCTGACGGCGCAGCTCGAGGAATTCCAGGGCGCCATTGCCCGGGGCGCGGAAGACATGGCGGCCCGCGTCGCCGAACGGGCCGAATATGCGACCACGACTTTGTCGGATCGCCTTGCGGCCTTCGAGGCCGCCGTCGCCGAGCGCAGCGACGAGGCCGCTGCGCGCCTCTCCGAGAATGGCGCGCGCGCCGCGGCGACCATCGCCGAGCAGCTCGCGAATTTCGAGACCGCGGTCGAGCTGCATGGCGAGGAGTTGACCTCGCGCGTTTCGCAGCATGGCGAGCGCTCGACGGCGGCGCTGGCCGAAAGACTTGCCGCTTTCCAGGAAGCGGTGGCGGCTCAGACCGAGACAGTCGCCGCCCGCGTCACGGAGCATGGCGATCGCGCGCTCGGCAATCTGTCGGTCGGACTCGCCGCTTTCGAGGACGCCGTGCTCCAGCGTAGCGAAGCGATCGCCGCGCGTCTTGCGGAACAGGGCGGCCGCGCCTCCTCCGAGGTCGCCGAGCAGATCGCCGCCTTCGAGGCCGCCGTCGCCCATCATGGCGCGGATGTCGCCGCCCGCGTCGCCGAGCATGGCGAGCGCGCCACGACGATTCTCGTCGATCGCCTCGCCGCTTTCGAGGAAAGCGTCGCGCGCCGCACGCAGGATATTTCCGCTCTCGTCGCGCTGCATGGCGACAGCGCCAATGAAGAGCTTACCCGCCAGATCGCCGCTTTCCAGGAAACGGTCGAGCGCAGTCGCGAAGAGGCCACGGCGCTCGCCGCCGCGCATGGCGAGAAGGCGTCGTCGGAGCTCAACCGTCAGATCGCCGCGCTGGAGGAGACGGTCGCCCGCAGCAGCGAGCAACTGGCCTCTCTCGTGTCCTCGCATGGCGACCTCGCGACAAGCGAGCTCGGACGGCAGATCGCCGCCTTCGAAGAGACCTTCGTCCGCCGGAGCGAAGAGGCTGCGGCGCGCGTTTCGGAACATGGCGACCGCGCGCTGAACAATCTATCGGTCGGCTTGGCGTCTCTGGAGGACGCGATACTGCGCCAGAGCGAGAATGTGACCGCCAGCGTCGCGCAGCATGGCGGCCAGGCCGCCGCCGCCATCACCGAAGGCCTCGCCGCCTTCGCGGAAGCCGTGACCCGCTTGAGCGGCGAAGCCGCCGCGCGCGTGGCTTCGAAGAGCGAGGAGGTCAGCTCGGCCTTCGCACAGGGGCTCGCCGCCTTCGACGACACATTCTTGCGCCAGGACGAGATCGCCCGCCGCGTGCTCGATCAAACCGCGGCGACCGGCGACAATCTCGCCGCGCAGTTGCAGGCCTTCGAGACCGCCGTGCAGCAGGCAAACGCCGAAACCGCCCGGCGCCTCGAAGAGGAAAGCGCCCGTATTTCCGGCACGCTCACGTCAGGGGTCGGCGCTTTTGAAGACACTGTGAAGCGCCATAGCGACAGCGTCTCCACGCTGGTGGCCGAACATGCCAAGCGCGTCGACGAATTGCTCATGGAGCGGATGAGCGCTTTGGAAAACGCCGGCGAGTTCCTGGCGCGCAGCATGGACGAAACGCGGGAGCGCGCCGTCGAGGCGTTCGAGGCCCATGGCGCCGCCTTGCGCGATAATTTGCAGCGTAGCGTCCAGGAAGCAGCGACGGTTCTCGCTGAAAATACCGACGCCATACAGGAACGCTTCACGACGACCGCGAGCGACGCGGTTCTCGCGATCGCCGTGCAGGGCGAGCGCCTCAACGAAACGCTCGCCGAGCGCCTCGTGGCCTTCGAAAACTCGGTCCTCTCGCAAGGCCAGGAAGTCGTCGGCGCGCTTGCCTCGCATAGCGAACAGATCGCCGCGACGCTCGGCGAGCAGCTCGGTCAGTTCGAGAGCGCTTTGCTGCGCGACGGCGGCGTCCTCGCCGATCGCGTCGCCGATCATGCCGCAAAGTTGAGCCAGGACGTCGCGGCGCGGCTGACGACGATCGAGGAAGTCATCGGGGCGCGCGGCAGCGAGTTGGTCGAACATCTCGCGGCGCGCGCTGAAGACGCCGACGCGCGCATCGGCGCGCAGACCGAACGCTTCGTCGCGAGTGTGGACGATCGCCTCAACGCCATCGACCAGACGATCGCCACGCAGGGCGGCGCGCTGGTCGATCGCCTCACGGCGCAGACCGATGCGTTCACCTCCCGGATCGGCGATAATTCGCGCCATTTCGCGGCGGAGATCGACGCGCGTCTGAGCGCCCTCGACGACGCCGTCTCCTTGCGCGGCGCCGCGCTCGTCGAGCAGATCGCCGCGCGGTCCAACGAGATGACGGCCCGCATCGGCGAGACCTCGCAGCAGCTCGCGCAGCAGATCGACGCCAAGATCGGCGAGCTCGACCAGACGGTCAACGCCCAGGGCGGCGCTTTCGCCGATCGGATCGCCGAGCAGATCGACCAGTTCTCGGCGCGCATCGGCGACAACTCCCGCCACTTCGCGACGGAGATCGACACGCGCCTGGAGACGATCGACGACGCCATTTCGGTGCGCGGCGGCAAGCTGCTCAGCGAATTGGACTCGACCACGGTCACGGCCTTCTCGCGGCTCAGCGAGCAGGTCGGCAAGCTGGCCGACGAGGTCACCTCCAAGCTCGACGCCATCGACAATGCGCTCGGCGAGAAAGGCGAGCAGCTCGTCGAGAAGCTCGGCGCGCGCGCCGAGAATATCGCCGCGACGATGTCGAGCAAGATCGAAGCCTTCGAGACCGTCAGCGACACGCGCACCCGCGAGGCCGCGCAGCGCATCGAGGAACTCGTCAAGCATATGGACGCGGGCCTGGGCGTCGGCGGCCAAAAGCTGCAAGAATCGCTCGCCAATCATGCGCTCGAGATCGCCCGCGTGATGGGCGAAGGCGGCCGCGAGGTCGTCAGGACGCTCGACGAAAAGATCAAAGACGTCGATTCGACGCTCGTCGCGCGCTCCAGCGAGATGGCGCAGACGCTGTCCGCCAAGGCGTCGGAGATCAACGAGACGCTCGACGGCCGCGCCAAGGATCTGGCCAACACGCTCGACGGCCGCATCGAACTGTTCGAGAAGAATGTCGTCGCGCGTCTCGGGGCCGTGTCGTCCGAAATCGACGATCGCGGCCGCGAAGTCATCGAGTCGGTCACGTCGCGTCTGCAGGACATCAACCACACGCTGGCCGAAGCGCGCCGCGAGCTCGACACGACCATGCATGCGCGCACCGGCGACCTCGGCCAGGCGCTCGCAGAACGGGTCGGCGAAATCAGCGGCGCCCTCGATGAGCGGCTCACGCAGATCCAGACGGCGCTCGACACGCGCATGGCGCAGATCGAGACGACCTTCGGCGAACGCGGCGGCGCGGTGACGCAGGAGCTGGCGAGCGTCGGCGAATTGGTCGCCAAGACGATCGAGACGCGCGGCGCCGCCATCGTGCGCCACCTCGGCGACAAGCGCGAGGAGCTGACCCAGGCGATCGACCAATCGACGTCCTCGCTGACGGCGGCGCTCGACGCCGGCGCGGAGAGCTCGATCGGCGCCCTCGTCGCAATGAACGAGAAGATCCGCGCCGAGCTGCCGACCTTGCTCGACAAGCTCGGCCAAACCAACACGTCGCTGCACGCCATCATCGACAAGACGGGCGGCAATCTCGTCGCTCTCGAGCGCGAACTCGGCGCCCGGGTCGGCGAATTCCAGCAGGCCGTCGAAGCCGTGTCCGACCAGGTTCGACGGATGGGCGACGTGGCGGGCGGGACCGTCAACAATGCAAGCGATCTCGTCGACGCTTTGGGCGAACGCGAGCAGGCGCTGGCGCAGAGCACTGAGCGGCTCGCGCGGACCCAGCAGGCGCTCGACACCGCCTTCGACGCGCGTCAGCGTTCGCTGGAGAGCGTCATGTCCCTCGTCGAGCAGAAGCGAAGCGAGGTCGAGAATGTGATGGCGACCTTCGCGCAGAAGATGGAGCAGACCTTCGAGGCGATCGAAAACCGCTCGCAGGAGATCGGCGGCGCTTTGTCCGCCGCGACCAATGAGACGGCCAATCTCGTCGAGACGCGCTTCGCCAATCTGCGCTCCACCGCGGAAAGCCAGCGCACGGAAACCGAACAGGCGCTGCGCGCCGCCTTCGGCAACGCCAATGAGGAGATCAATCGCCTGTTCTCCGAAGCGAATGCGCGCTTCCAGTCGACGGCCGCCGACATCCGCAACCTGTCGCGCGAGATACATCGCGAGCTCGAGGAGACGCGCGAGGAGGTGCGGCGCGGCGCCACCGAGCTGCCGCGCGAGACCGCCGAGCAGGCCGCGGCGCTCCGCCGCGTCGTCGGCGATCAGGTGAAGGCGCTGAACGAATTGACGGACATCGTCGCGCGTTCGGGCCGCGTCTATGACGTCGCCGAGCAGGCTCCCCCCGCCGGTCGGCGGACATTCGAGCCGGCGCAACAGGCCGAAGCGCCGAAGCCGCGGCTCGCGGCGGCGCCCGCCCCCGCCCCGGCTCCCCGCACCGCCCAACCGGCGCGCGACGGGCAAGGCGGCTGGCTGACGGACCTCCTCGCCCGCGCATCGCGCGAGGAAGCGCCGCAAAAGCCCGCCGCCCCCGCCCAGACGGCTTCTCTACGGCCAACGCGCCAGCAGAACGGCGGCGCGCTCGACAGCCTCACGCTCGACATCGCGCGCATGGTCGACAGCGCAGCGGTCGCGGAGCTGTGGCGGCGCTATCAGCGCGGCGAGAAGGGCGGCCTGTTCGGGCGGCGCCTCTACACCGCGCAGGGCCACCAGACCTTCGAGGAAATCCGTCGCCGCTACAGCGTTGATCCGGAGTTCCGCGCGACGGTGGACCATTATGTCCGCCACTTCGAGGAGCTTCTGGTTGAGACGAGCCGCGGCGACCGCGAAGGCGCCAAGGCGCTCGATCTGCTGACCGGCGACGCCGGCAAGGTCTACACCATGCTGGGCCACGCCGCCGGGCGCTTCGATTAAAACGGCGCGACGCGGGGAACAGCCCGCGCCCAGAGCCCGTCATTGCGAGCGAAGCGAAGCAATCCAGGGCAGCGATGCGGCCCTGGATTGCTTCGTCGGCTCCGCCTCCTCGCAATGACGGTGGTGAGTCCCTCTATGTCCAACCGGCGCGAGCGTCGGGGATGGCGCCGAACCGATCGAGCGGTCGTATAAGTGTTCGGCGCAGATGCAGAAGCCCCTCCTGCTGAGGAGCCTGCGCAGCAGGCGTCTCGAAGCACGAGGGGCGTCAACGCCACTTTGCCCCCAGCGGCCATTCGCTCCAATGAATGGCCGCTTTTTATTGCCCGCCCTAGCCGAGGGCTTTTTCGAAAGCGACCTCGACGCGCAGGCTTTCGATATCGCGCCCCAGCGTCGCCACCGCGAGCTTGCGGGCGCCCTGCCAATAGGCGACGGCGCAATCGCCGGAGGCCGGATCGCCCGAGACCTCGCAACGGTCCCACTGCGGCGCATGGCCGACGTAGGAGATCGTCTGATCGTAATGCTGGCTCCAGAAGAAGGGCGCGGCGTCGAAACGCTCGTTGAAGCCCAGAATATTGCGGGCCGCCGTCTGCCCCTGGCGCTCGGCCACGACCCAATGCTCGACTCTGATGCGCTCACCCGTGATCCGATCTGGCCAGCGCGCAATATCGCCCGCCGCATAGACGCCCGGCGCGCTCGTCGCGAGATACTCGTCGACCAGCACGCCTTTATCCACGGCGAGCCCCGCCCGCTCGGCGAGCGACAGATTCGGCCGCACGCCGATGCCGATGACGACGAAGTCCGCGGCGACCGCAGCGCCGCTCTTCAGCGTCAACGCGCCGTCGCCGATCTCCGTCACCGTGTCCTCGAGATGGAAGACGACGCCATGCGACTCGTGCAGGCGCTGGATATGCGCGCCAAGCTCGGGGCCGAGGATGCGCGCCATAGGAACCGCCTCCGGCGCGATCACATCGACCGCAAGGCCGCGCGTGCGCAGTGAGGCGGCGACCTCTAAGCCGATGAAGCTCGCGCCGACGACCGCCGCGCGGGATGCGCCGCCGCAAGCGGCGGCGATTCGGTCGGCGTCGGCGAGCTGGCGCAGGTAAAAGACATTGGGCCGGTCGGCGCCCGGAATCGGGAGGCGCACGGGGTCCGCGCCCGTCGCGAGCAGCAAGGCGTCGAAACCGACGCTGGAGCCGTCACCGAGGGTGAGCAGCTTTTGAGAAACATCGAGCGCCGTCGCCTGCCGTCCCAGATGCAGCACGACGCCATTGTCGTGATACCAGGCGGGTTCACGCAGCGGCAGCCATTCGGGCGGCGCCGACCCGGCGAGATAGTCCTTGGAGAGATTGGGCCGATCATAGGGCGCAAGTAAATCGGCGCCGATCATCTCCAGCGCGCCGTCATAGCCCTCCGCGCGCAGCCTATGGGCCGCCGCAAAGCCCGCCGCGCCAGCCCCTACGATGACGATTTTCTTGGGCGCGCGCGTTGGAGCAGGTTTCGCCATCGGGGCGGCTAATCGCTCGCGGGCGAAGATTTTGCCGTCGACCTCTTCCACCCGCCAGCGCGGCAGCGAATCGAAAGCCGGCGCGCGAATCGCTTCGCCGGTGCGCAGGCTGAAACAGGCATGGTGCCAGGGGCATCTGACCGTTTCACCGACGGTGAGCCCTTCGGCGAGCGGCCCATGATAATGCGTGCATTCGGCGCCGACGACGAAGACATCCGCCCCCTTGCGGACCATGATCGCAGCAGCGCCGTCGATAGAGCCGCGTAACGGGACGCCCTCATCGAGCGCGCTCAGCGCCACGCCCTTGGCGAAATCCGGCTGCTCTGGCTGTCCGCTTTCAGACATTTTGTGCCTCCCTTTTGCGCGGACCTGAACGTGGCCGCCCATGAGGGAAAGTGGGACGGCGAAGCAGGCCGGCAAGCGAGCCTTTGTGATCACCTCGCCGAATCAATCATTAAGGAGCGCGTCTCGGCGTCGTCGAGGCCTTTGCCGCGGCGACGCCGGTTAACAAAAGGCAAATTTCTCAAGATTGCAGTCCTGTCAAAATGTGACATCACAGCAACATATCCGGACAATCCGTCAGCTTTGCCTATTCATTAGGCAAATGCAATTCGGATAAGCTTGAACGAAGTCTTCGCCGGAGCTGATATTCATGCAGGTTTTTTATCCAGACCGGAGTTCCTGGCATGAAATGGTATAGTCTTCCCGTTGTGACTGCGGCGTCGCTCGCGGCCGGCATGGCCCTCGCGGCCGACCTGCCGAACAAGAAAGCGGCCGTAGTTCCCGCGCCGCCTCCGGCATGGCTCGATACGCTCACCATCGACGGTTATGTCGAGGGGGGCATCGCCATCAACTTCAACCAGCCCTACAACAAGCTGAACTGGGGCCATCTCTACACCGATCGCGCCAATTGGCCGACGTTCAACGGCGCTGTTCTGACCGTGCAGCGCCCGATCGACCCCAAAGCGACGTCCTATGACTTCGGCTTTAAAGTCCAAGCCCAGATCGGCGAGGACATGCGCTACAACCATACTATCGGCACGACCGATTACTGGATCCACGACCGCACGCAGTTCGGCTTCCTGGAGGCCAACGTCCAGGCGCATCTTCCCTGGACGAGCTTTATTTCGCAGGGCGGCGTCGACGTAAAGGCCGGCATATTCCCGACGTATAACGGCGCCGAGGTGATGTATGCGAAGGACAACCTCTTCTACTCGCACTCGTACATCTTCAACTTCGGGCCCTTCCTTCACACCGGCTTGATGACCACGACGCATGTGCGCGATTGGCTCGATGTTTATGCGGGCGTCACCACGGGCGTGAACACCTTCATCGGCTGGCCGGGCGACAACAACAACTCGCCGTCCTTCCATGGCGGTTTCGGCCTCAACCTGCTCGACGGCAATCTGACCATCCTCGGCATTGTTCACCACGGCCCGGAAAACCCCGTGCAGCGTGGCAATCCCGCCATCGCCTTCGCGCCCCTCCCCGGCATGACGCCGCTCACCTGGCCGAACACGCCGATCGCCTGCGTCTGCGATCCGAATACGGCGAACCGCACCTACACCAACCTCACGACGACGTGGAAGGTGACGGAGAACCTCACGCTCATCACGGATATGGCGTATAATCGTGAGAGCGGCTGGAACCCGATTTCCACGGTCACCGGCATCCCGCAGAATCTCTACGGCAGCTTCGACACCCTCGCTGCCGGCGTGAATCCGGCGTGGCCGGGCCTCGCTGCGCTCCCGCAGAAGCCGCAGGGCGCCGAGTCCTACGCGATCGCGCAATATGCGTCCTACAAGGTCAATGACCTCCTCAAGATCAACGGCCGCATCGAATACTACCGCGACAATAAGAACTTCTTCGTCGCGGGCTTCCCCGGCTACTTCGACGCCGCGAACTTCCTCCACGGCTACCCCTGCTACTCCTGCCAGTTCGGGCCCGCCAATGTCGGCACCAGCTATCTGGCGCTCACCCTCGGCGCGACGATCACCCCCGAGCTGCCGAAGCTGCCGATCATCACCGGCTTGATCCTGCGTCCGGAATTCCGTTGGGACACCTCGGTCAACGGCACGCAGCCCTTCTTCCGCGGCCAGAACACCGGCAACGGGATCGCTCGCAGCTCCTCGCAGGGCATGTTCAACATGGACGTGATCATCCCCTTCTCGCTGCTCTGAGCGAGAGGCGTCTCCCCCGGCGCTCGTGAAGCGAGCGGCGGGGACACCACAAAATCAGCCGGCGACCTTCGGTCGCCGGCATTGTTTTTTGACAAACCTCCGCGGCGGACTCGTCTTTCGAGACGCGAGCTATGTTCGCTCCTCAGGCGTGATTTCCGTTTCCGATTGAACAGCTCGGATCGCCATTTGTCATTCCCGGCGGACTGAAAGCCCAACCGGGAATCCAGAGCCACAAGAGCGTTGGTTTTGCCCACAGCCCGTCATTGCGAGCAAAGCGAAGCAATCCAGGGCGGCGATGCGGCCGTCGGCTCCGCCTCCTCGCAATGACGGCGGCGGTTTCCTGCGTGTCCAAACGGCGCGCGCGTCGGGAATGGCGCCGAACCAATCGAGCGGATCTCGTTCGCTATTGCGGCCGCTCATCCTGCGGCGCGGCCTCTTCCTTCATGACGACCTCGACGTCGGCGTCCTTGGTCGACTGAACGCGGAAGGTGTTCTGATAGGTTTTACCGTCGTGCCGCGCGATGGCGACATATTCGCCTTCCGCCAGGACGAGCGAGGGAAAAGCGCCGATCAATTCGCGAATGACGTCGCCGCCCGGCGTCAGCACGGAAAAACTGGTGTTGGCCAGCGCCTCGCCTCCCGGCGCCTTCACGAGCTTGAGGGTGATGGCGGCGGCGTGATGCTTGAGCGTCGCCTCGATCAGCTTGCCGGCGGGCACCTTCAGATCGGCAGTGACCACGGAGTTTGTCGTATTATTGCCGCCCTGCGCGCCCTGGCTCGTATCGAGCAGGGTCGAGACGATATGATAGGCCCCCTCGGGCAGGCAGATCACCTCGTCGCTTTTTGCGTTGGCGACCACCAGCTTGGCTTCTGCGTTTCCGCGCTCGGGCACATAGATCGAGATGGCGAGGCGCTGCGACGGAATCTTCGTCTCGCCGAGCATATCGACGAGCTTCAGGCCGCCGGCGTTGAGCGGCAGCCGCTCGGCGACGTTGTGGCCCTCCACGACGACGCGCCGCGTCGCGCCCGCCAGGCCATAGGCCGCATGCACGACATAGGCGCCGTCCGGCAGTGGCAGGGTCGGCGTCGCTTCGTCGGATTGCGCGATGAGCTTGTGGGAGCCGTCCGGCTGCGCCGCCTCCTCGAAGACGCGCCACACCATGCCGGAGCGGATGGTCTGCGAATCATTGGCGCCGAGCGTCGCGCTCAAGCGCAGCGTCGCTAAGCCTTCCGTATTCGCGGGCGCCGCCGGCGCCGGAGATTGCGACGGGGCCGATGGCGCGGGCGGGAGCTGCCCGCGCCGGGCAAGCGCCGGATCGGTCGCGGCCGTCAGGGCAAGCGCCACGGCGAGAATAGGGCCAATCCTGCGGAAGTCTCTCTTGCTCATCGCCCGTTCTATTGCGCCGATCATGGCCTTTTGTCGATTGCGCCGCCAAAGATCGCCTCGATCGCGACGATCTCGGCCTCGGAAAAGGCGATGACGCCCGCAAACCCCTCGCGCCGAGCAGCCGCGAGCGCGCCCTCGCCTGCCGCCAGATCGAGGGCCGAGACGCCCGCCGCCGCGGCACCGAGAGCGAGAAGAGCCCGCGCCGCCGCCCGGGCCTGCGCGCCGCCTGGCAGAACGCTCTCGTCCATCGCCAGCGCGGCGAGACGCGGCGAAGCGCCTTTGTAGCCGCCAAGCTGAAACACGGCGGCCGGCGTCTGTGCGGCAAGCGCGACGATCGCCAGCGCGCCGGCAGGCAAGCCGGCCTCGGCCTCTCTGACAGAAAGCTTGACGGAAAGCCCTTGAATGTCGCCGCGCCCTTCGCAGCCTTCGAGGAAAACGCCGTCGAGGCCCGCGCATATGATTGCGTCGAGATCGCCGTCGATCTCCCGGCTCGTCACGGGCGCGACTTGAACA
Organism: Methylocystis sp. JR02; assembly: GCF_030063565.1. Classification (NCBI taxonomy): domain Bacteria; kingdom Pseudomonadati; phylum Pseudomonadota; class Alphaproteobacteria; order Hyphomicrobiales; family Methylocystaceae; genus Methylocystis; species Methylocystis sp. JR02. The sequence continues at coordinate 1,811,098 of NZ_JASIRC010000001.1, forward strand.
AAGAGTCTCGGCCGCTCGCCGCGCATCCGCGCCGCCTCGACAAAGGCCCGCGCCCGCGCCCGCGCATCGTTCCGGGAAAGCGCGCCGCCGAGGCGCAGCAGCAGCGCGGCCGCGCCGCTATCGAGCGCGCGCATTGGAAGCGGCCCATCGGCCGGAAGAACGAGCACAGAGCGCATTTGCCAAGTTTTTTCAGACGGCGACGCCGAGGTTTAAGCGAGAATTTACCATAAATCGCCATTGTTCGTTTACGTAAGCCGCTGCGTTAACGGAGGTCCGAGGCGTCCATGATCGTGCGTAATTTCCTGTCTTGGGCGCAGACGGCGAATGCGGCGCAGCGGGCCGAGGGCGCCGGGGCGCTGGCGCGGGCCTATCTCTACGGCGATATCGAGCCGCAGGAGCGGCGTGCGGCGGAAATCGCGCTGATGTCGCTTCTCGACGACCCCTCGCCGCTGGTGCGGCGCGCCCTTGCCGATAATGTCGCCAGCGCCGTCGACGCGCCCCACGCCATCGTCTCCGCCCTCGCCGCCGACCAGTCGGATATTGCCGCGCCGGTTCTGTCGCGTTCGCCGCTCCTCACCGAGGCCGAGCTGATCGATTGCGCCGCCATCGGCGACGCTTTCGCCCAGAGCGCCATCGCCTTGCGCGCCCGCGTGCCGGCCGGCGTCTGCGCGGCGCTGGCGGAAGTCGGCGCGCGCGAAGCGGCGATTTCGCTCGCGGTCAATCCCGGCGCCGATCTCCCGGAATTCTCCATGCGCCGCATGATCGAGCGCTTCGGCGACGACGCCGAAATGCGTGAAGCTTTGCTCGCCCGCCCCTGGCTGCCGGCGACCGTCAAGAACGATCTCGTCAAAGCCACAGCGGCGCGCCTTTCCGCCTTTGTCGTCGACTGCGGCTGGCTCACCAATGAGCGCGCCGAGCGCCTCTCTCGAGAGGAGCGCGACAAGGCCAATGTCATCATCGTCACGGAGACCGCCGAGCGCGACGGCCGCCAGGGCGTCCGTGATCTCGTCTCGCATCTACGCGCCTCGCAGCAACTTACCGCCGGCCTCGTGCTGCGCGCGCTGCTCAGCGGCAATCGCGACCTCTTCGAGGCGGCGCTCGTCGAGCTTTCCGGCTTGCGTGAGGAAAAAGTCGCCGGGCTGCTGCGCGACTTCCGCGGCGCCGGCTTCGCCGCGCTCTACAGCCGCGCCGGACTGCCGGAGAAATTCCTGCCGGCCTTCCGCGCGGCGCTCGAAGCCCAGCGAGAATACGCCGGCATCCATGACGGCGAGACGCGCCTCTCGCTCATGATGATCGAACGCGTGCTGACCGCCTGCGACGAAATCAACGGCGGCGAGCTCGATCGGCTGATGGCGCTGCTGCGCCGCTTCGAGATGGAAGCGGCGCTCGACGACGCCCGGATGGAAGCCGCGCGCATCGCCGCCGAGGCGCAAGCGCCCGAGGTTGCGGCGCCCGCCGCCTTCTCCTGCGTGCCGGCCCGTTCGGCGCCGCTCATCGATCTCGTGGCGTTCGAAGCGGAGCTGATGCAAATCGCGGCGTGATCAATGCGCGCCTGAAGGCGCGCGGTCCGGGGCCGCGCGCGCCTGGACCGCGCGCCTTCAGGCGCGCACAGCCGCCCGCCCCTCGTCCATCGCCTTGCGCATCTGGCGGATCGCCTCGGCGAGGCCGACGAAAACCGCCTCGCCGATCAGGAAATGGCCGATATTGAGTTCGACCACCTGCGGCAGCGCCGAGACCTGCCGCGCGGTCTCGTAATCGAGGCCGTGGCCGGCGTGCACTTCGAGCCCGCGCTCGCCCGCATAGGCCGCGGCGGCCGTGACCCGCGCAAATTCGCGCTCGGCCAGCGCCGCGTCACCGACCTCGACCGCATGGCACCAGGCGCCCGTATGCAGCTCCACGACCGGCGCCTTGATCGAGACGGAAGCGTCGATCGCCTCGGTCGACGGCTCGACGAAGAGCGACACGCGAATGCCGCCGCGCGCGAGCTGGTCGACATAAGGCACGAGGTAGTCGTGCCCGCCGACGACGTCGAGCCCGCCCTCGGTCGTGCGCTCGGTGCGCTTCTCGGGCACGAGGCAGACGGCGTGCGGGGCGGTGGCGAGGGCGATGTCGAGCATCTGCCCGGTCGCCGCCATTTCGAAATTGAGCGGCTTGGAGATGGCCGCCTTCAGCCGCGCCATGTCGGCGTCGAGGATGTGGCGGCGATCCTCGCGCAGATGGGCGGTGATCCCATCGGCGCCGGCTTCGATCGCGAGCAAGGCCGCGCGCACGGGGTCGGGCCTGGGGCCGCCGCGCGCGTTGCGGATGGTGGCGACATGGTCGACATTGATTCCGAGACGGAGAGGTTTGGCGCTCATGCGCTTTCATAACCCGCCGACGCCGCCTTTGTCATTGGGCGGAGGTGTGTCGTTGCGTTCAGCCGGCGCGCCCGCAAGGGTTTAACCAATTCTGCATCCCTCTCCCGCTTGATAAGCTTGGCGGCGTCGCGACCTCCGGCGAAAAAACGGCGAGAGAAAATGAAGATAACAACGGGTCTATTTGTCTCCAGCCTTAAACTCATAGGGATCGCCGCGCTCTTGGTCTGCGGTTCTTCCGCCAGCGCCCGCAACGCGCAACAAGACCCAACGATCGTCAAAACCGACAAGGGCCTGGTGCGCGGCGTCGTGCGTGACGGCCTGCGCGAATTCAAGGGAATCCCCTACGCCGCGCCGCCCACGGGCGAGCTACGCTGGGCGATGCCGCAGCCTGCGCGCGCCTGGAGCGGGCTTCTGGACGCGACCAAATATAAAAGCGCCTGCCCGCAGGCCGCGCGCTATGGCATTCCCGAAGCCAGCGAGGACGAAGACTGCCTCTACGCCAATGTGACCGCGCCCTGGCCTGGAAAGGCCGACAAACGCAAACGCCCGGTCATCGTGTGGATTCACGGCGGCGCCTTCGTCGGCGGATCGAGCGCGCTTTACCCGCTCGATCATCTGGCGCGATCCGGCGACGCGGTCGTCGTGTCCTTCAATTACCGGCTCGGCGTCTTCGGCTTCATCGCCCATCCCGCCTTCGCACCGGATCACAACGGCGGATATGGGTTGGAGGATCAGCGCGCCGCGCTCCGTTGGGTGAAGCGCAATATCGCGGCCTTCGGCGGCGATCCGAACAATATCACCGTCGCTGGCGAGTCCGCCGGCGGGGCGGGCGTCTGCATGCATCTTCTCGCGCCCGAAGAGACGACGGGCCTCTACAACAAGGCGATCGTTCAAAGCGCAGGCTGCGTCACGCCGCTCCCGACCGTCGCGGAGGGCAAGGAGATCGGCAAGAAGATGTCCGATCTCGTCGACTGCAAGGACGAGTCGACCGCCCTTGCCTGCCTTCGAAAGAAGCCCGTGAAGGATTTGCTCGACGCCGGCGTGACGATCGCCGGCGGCAATATCGTGACCTTCCTGCCAGTCACCGGCACGAAGACTGTGCCCCTGCCAGGCGCCGAAGCGATCCCCCAAGGGAAATTCGTGCATGCGCCCGTCATCATGGGCGGCACGCGCGACGAGCTTCGACTCTATGTCGCTTACGCCATTCAGGCGGGCCTGTCCGTGACGAAGGACAATTACACCACTGAGCTCACGCACACCTATGGCAAGAACGCAGACGCGATCGCCGCCAAATATCCGCTCGCCGACTACTCCTCGGCCCCCGCCGCTCTCGGCACGGTGTGGTCGGATTTCCGTCCGGATGTCGGCATCAACAATTGCATTTATCTCCAGACCGCGAAGCTTTTGAGAAAGTCTGTCCCCGTCTACGAGTTCGTTTTCGCCGATCGCAACGCGCCGGCCGTCACGACCAATCCGGGCTTCGAGATGGGCGCCGTGCATTCGTCGGAGCTGCCCTATCTCTTCCCGCATTTCGACAACACGCGCCAAATTGCGGGGCCGGATCTCCAAGGCGGGTCGAAACTGATAGCCGAGCAGATGACGGCCTACTGGACGAGCTTCGCAAAGACCGGCCGTCCGGTCGCGGGCAACGGGCCGACCTGGCCGCTCTTCACGGCGGATAGCGACGTGATGCGCTTCGCGCCCGGCGAGACAGCACTTTTCGACGCGTCGAGCGCGCATAAATGCGGCTTCTGGAAATCACTCTATCCTTCGATCCTCACGCAGTAGAGGCTGGCGGAAGACAATCCGTTTGAACCGCCCGCATCGGGCTCCTGTCATTCCCGGCGGGCCGAAGGCCCGACCGGGAATCCAGAGCCACAGAAGCGCTGCTTCTGCTCTGGATTCCCGATCGCTCGCTGCGCGAGCGTCGGGAATGACAGCGGCCAACCGAGTGGATCGCGAGTCCATCTGGGCTGCCAACCTGCTACGCAAAAAGCAATCTCGGTCAGGAAGCGAAAGCCAGGTTCCATTACTGTATGCGTATGGAACAAGAAGCGACCCGCCAGGAACGAGATTATGCGCAACGCATCAATCGCGTGCTCGATTACATCGACAAGCATCTCGATGAAAAGCTTTCGGTCGACCGCCTGAGCGCGGTCGCCAATTTCTCGAAATTCCACTTTCACCGGCAATTCTCGGAATATTGCGGGATAAGCCTCTCCCGCTACGTTCAGCTCATGCGGCTCAAGCGCGCCTCCTACCGGCTCGCCTTCAATCCGCGCGCGCAGATTATCGACATTGCGCTCGACGCCGGGTTCGAAAATCCGGAGTCCTTCTCCCGCGCCTTCAAGAACAGTCTGGGCCAAACCCCAAGCGCGTTCCGCAAAAAGCCCGATTGGGCCTCGTGGAGCGAACGCTATCGCATTCCCCTCCCCCCTCGTGAAAGGACCAATGAAATGGAGGTCAAAATCGTTGAAGTCGAACCTGTCTTGGTCGCGGCGCTGGAACATCGCGGCCCCCACACTTTGCTCAACGCCTCGGTGCAGCGTTTCATCGAATGGCGGAAGGCCTTCGGCCTCTCCCCGATCAACGAATGCGAAACCTACGGCGTTCCGTACAATGACCCGAATGTCACGCCGCCAGACGAATTCCGGTTCGACATCTGCGCTTCGCTGACGGAACCGGCGCCCGCCAATCCGCAGGGGATCGTGACGAAGACGATCCCGGGCGGGCGCTGCGCCCTGACCATCCACGCCGGCTCGCGTGAGCGGATCAGCGACAGCGTCTATGCGCTCTATCGAGAGTGGCTACCGAAAAGCGGCGAGGAGCTTCGCGATTTTCCGGTCTATTTCCACTATCTCAATCTCGACCACGATACGCCGGAGCAGAGCCATCTGACCGAAATTTATTTGCCTCTCAAGTAATATCATTGCGCTCGAATGGCTCGTTGTCATTCCCGACGCTCGCGCAGCGGGCGATCGGGAATCCAGAGCAACCATCGCTCTTTTGGGCTCTGGATTCCCGATCGGGCCTTCGGCCCGTCGGGAATGACAAATCCCCATGCGCGCTGTCCAAGCGGAACGGGCGTCCGCTCTCGGAGCCAGCGCCCGCGCCGTGATTGGCGCGCCACCCCCCCTGCTGGACCAACCGAAATTACGCTGTGTGGCGCTAGGAGTTCGAGCAAAGTCGCTTCAATTGACGCCCACGGCCTCAACTTAAGATGGGCGACAGCCATGACTCTTTCCTCCTCATTATCCGTTTCCACCGTCTGGAGATATCCGGTCAAATCCATGATGGGCGAGGAGCTGACCGCTTCCGTCGTCACGCCCGCGGGCCTGCTCGGCGATCGCGCCTTTGCGCTCGTGGACGTCGAGACCGGCAAGGTGGTCAGCGCCAAAAATCCCAAGAAATGGCCGGATTTCTTCTTCTACCGGGCCGCCTATGCGTCGCCGCTCGACGCGCAGTCCATTCCGCCGGTGTGGATCAGCCTGCCGTCCGGACAAATGGTCCGCACCGACGCTCCCGACGTCGAGGACGTGCTCTCGGCGGCCTTGTCGCGCCGCGTGCGTCTCAGCGCCTCGGCGCATCAGAAACCGACGCTGGAGCAATATTGGCCCGAGAATGAGGGCGAAGCCAACGAAGTGAGCGAGGAAGCCGTCGCCGCAGACGCGCCGGCGGGCACCTTTTTCGATTACGCCACGGTGCATCTGCTGACCACCGGAACGATCAACCGCTTGCGCGAGCTTTATCCCGAAGGCCGTTTCGAAGCGCGGCGGTTCCGCCCCAATATCGTTATCGACACCGGCGCGGCGGCTGAATTTGTCGAAAATGACTGGATCGGTAAAACCATCCGCATTGGCGAGGTTCGCCTGCAGATCACCGACCCCTGCCCCCGCTGCGTCATGCCGACGCTCGCCCAGGGCGATCTGCCGAAGGACCTAGGCATCCTTCACAAGGGGGTCTTGCAGAACAAGGTCTATGTCCCCTTCGCCGGCAAAGCGCTTCCCTCGGTGGGCGTCTACGCCCGAGTGATTTCTGGCGGCGCGTTGAAGCGCGGCGATGCTGTCGAGATAGAAGCCTAAAAGCTTTTTGCTCACGCCGGAGCCGCTCGAATTGAGAAATATCAAGTCTAGCGGCACCGGCGTCTCAGAAAAACGCGCATCAAAAGCGCAGAAGTTCTTTGTCGACGAATGAAAACGACGTCTTCCAGCCATTACTCCGCCTCATAAAGTTGCAAAATCTCGCAAGGTTGCTCATTTCAGAGCCTCTTTTTGACCTTTTTCAATTTTCGTCATCATCAGAGGCTTTGTGAGCAGCCTTCTCGAAGCAACGCCGACTGGCGGAGGCGTATCATGAAGAAATATAGCAATTTTTACTTACTGCGCGTGCTGTGGCGCGCTGTCGATCCCCGGAAGATGTTTCTCGCCGCAACGGCGGCGGGCCTGATCACGTCATCTCAACCCGCGGCAGCGGCGGAGCCTTTGCTGACGCCGGGCGAATTCGAGTCGATCCGGCATGCGCTGCAGAGCGATCTCCAGCATTTGCCCTTCAACCCGGACAAAGAAACGCGAAACTGGCCGGAGCGCCTTCTCGGCGAGAAGCTATATTCGGACAACAATCTTTCCCTCCAAAGAAACCAGTCCTGCGCGACGTGTCATCAGATCACGCCGGCAATCAATCCGGAGACCGGGCAACCCTACCAGGCGCCTGGGTTTGTCGACGCCGATAATGTCGAGAAAGGCACGCCCGTATCCGACGGCTCGGTTGCAGGAGCCTTCGGCGCCCTCAATGCGCCCAGCGCCGGTTACGCCTCCTTCGCCCCGCCGTTTCATTGGGACCAGACGCAAAAGGCTTATGTCGGCGGCCAGTTCTGGAACGGTCGCGCCTCGACGCTCGCCGAACAAGCCGGCGGGCCGCCGCTCAATCCGGCGGAAATGGCGATGCCCAGCAAAGCCGCGGTCATCGAGCGGCTGAAGGAGAACGCCGCCTATCGCGCGCTCTTCTGGGCCGCCTATCGGCTGAATATCGCCGGCCTGCTATCCGCTGCGGAAACCGACGTCGCCTATAACGCCATGGGGAAGGCGATCGCCGCTTTCGAGCGGACGCGCTCCTTCGGTCCGTTCACGTCGAAATATGATTACTTCATGGCCGGCAGAATCGAATTGACGCCGCAGGAACGGCTCGGCCTCGATCTCTTCAACAATAAAGCCCAATGCGCGAGCTGCCATGTCAGCGCGCCCAAGAAGAACCGCGAGGGGTCGTGGACGCCGGCGCTGTTCACCGACTACGGCTACGACAACATCGGCGCGCCGCGAAATCTCGACATCCCCGGCAATCCCGAACCCAATAAGGGATTGGGCGGCCGGCCCGACATCGCGGCCCGCGATCCGCAGGGGCTGGAGATCGGCAAGCACAAGACCATGTCCCTGCGCAACATCGCCATCACGGCGCCCTATGGGCATAATGGCGTCTTCAAGTCACTCGAGCAGATCACGCATTTCTACAACACGCGCGACACGCTCGGGCGCGTGGCGGACAACCGCGACCCGGGCTTCGGGATCAAAGGCTGGCCGCTTCCCGAGGTTCCCCAAAACGTCAACGCAAGTTCGATCGGAAACCTTGGTCTCACCGCGCAAGAGGAAGCCGCGATCGTCGCATTTCTGAAAACGCTGACCGACGGCTATCCAATCTGGGGACGCGATCCGCGCGTGTCGTCCAATGACCCGGGGCCGTATGAGCGCTGAGCGCTGAGCATGATGAGAGCGTCCGCTCGCTAAGCGGGCGCTCTTCTCTTGTCGAATAGGAACTCGTCATTGCGAGCGAAGCGAAGCAATCCAGGGCCGTAGCGTAGCTCTGGATTGCTTCGTCGCTACGCTCCTCGCAATGACGGCGGGTGTCGCTTCTCAGCCTATAATGCGCGCGTCATCCGATCACGCGCTCAACTTTGCTCACCAGCGGGGATCCCCGCAGCCGGGTGAGCACCTCCGTCAGATGCTTCAGATCCGCGACCTCGAGATCGAAGGTCATCTCTCGGAAATCCGGCGAATGCGCCCGGAAAGTGATGTTGTCGATATTGGCGTGGGTCTCGCCGATGAGGCTCGCGAGGGCGCCGAGCGTGCCCGGCTCGTTGATCGCGGTGGCGATGACGCGCGCCGGGAAGAGCGCGCGGGTTTCGGGGTCGACGTCCCAGCGCACGTCGAGCCAGCGCTCGGGCTGATCGTCGAAGGCCATGAGCGAGGGCGATTGGATCGGGTAGATCGTGATGCCCTCGCCCGGCGAGAAAATGCCGACGATGCGGTCGCCCGGCACGGCGCCGCCCTCCGGCGCAAAACGCACCGGCGAATCCCCGCGCAGCCCGCGAATGGGGATGGCCCCGGCGGCGCCGTCCCCCACGGCGCCCGGCGCCTTGAAGACGACATTTGCGTTGGCCTTCACGCCGAACCAGCCGGGCTCGCCCGGCGCGATCGGCGCCATCGGCGCCTTACGCTCCTCGGTGAAATCCGGGTAAACCGCCTTCACGACATCGCCCGAATAGATTTCGCCGCGTCCGACCGCCGCGAGAACGTCTTCGACCGAAGGCCGGGCCAGACGCGTCAGCGCCGCCCTCAGCTTGTCCTCCGAATAGGGACGCGTGGCGCGCTCGAAGGCGCGCTCCACGATCTGACGCCCGAGCCCGGCATATTGCTGACGCACCGCCTCGCGCGTGGCGCGACGGATGGCGGCGCGGGCCTTGCCGGTCGCGACTGCGGCCTCCCAGGCGGCGGGCGGCACATGGCCCTCGGCGCGGATGATCTCCACCTCGTCGCCATTTTGAAGATGCGACAGCACGGGTGCGACCCGGCCATTGATCTTGGCGCCGACCGCCGAGTCCCCGAGTTTCGTATGCACGGCGTAAGCGAAATCGATCGGCGTGGCGCCGCGCGGCAAGGCGATGAGCCCGCCCTTGGGCGTGAAGCAGAAGACCTGATCCTGAAACAGCTCGAGCCGCGTATGCTCCAGAAACTCTTCGGGATGGCTGTCGCCATGGGCGAGCAGCTCGAGCGTCTCCTGCAGCCAGCGGAAGGCGCGACTCTCCTTGGCGAGCTCCTCGCGCCCTTCGTCGCCGGTGGCGTCCTTGTAGAGCGCGTGCGCGGCGATGCCGAAACGCGCGATCTCGTGCATCTGGGCGGTGCGGATCTGCAGCTCGACGCGCTGATGGCCGGGGCCGATCACCGTGGTGTGGAGTGAGCGATAATCATTCTGCTTGGGGGTCGAGATGTAATCCTTGAAGCGGCCCGGCACACTCGGCCATTTGGTGTGGATGACGCCCAGCGCGCGATAGCAGTCCTCGACAGAACCCACGATGATCCGAAAGCCGAAAATATCCGAAAGCTGCTCGAAGGAGATAGATTTGCGCTCCATCTTGCGCCAGACCGAATAGGCCGTCTTCTGCCGGCCGGTGACCGCCGCCTCGATGCCGCGCTGCGAAAACTCGCCCGTCAGCTCTTCTTCGATCCGCTTGATGATGCGCCCGTTTTTCGTGCGCAGATCATGCAGGCGCTGTTCGATCGTGCGATGCGCCTCCGGCATGAGATGCCGGAAACCCAGACCCTCCAGCTCCTCGCGCAGGCGCTGCATGCCCATGCGCCCGGCGAGCGGCGCGTAAATATCGAGGGTCTCCTGCGAGATGCGGGCGCGCTTTTCCGGCGGCACATAATGCAGCGTGCGCATATTGTGGAGACGGTCGGCGAGCTTCACCAGCAGCACGCGCACGTCGTCGGCGACGGCGAGCAGAAGCTTGCGGAAATTCTCGCCCTGCCGCGCCTGCTTGGAGACGAGGTCGAGCTTCTCGATCTTTGTGAGGCCGTCGACGAGCTTGCCGATCTGCACGCCGAAGAGACGATCGATTTCCTCGCGCGTCGTCTCCGTATCTTCGATCGTGTCGTGCAAAACCGCGGCGACGATGGTCGCGTCGTCGAGCTTGAGATCGGTAAGGATCGCGGCGACTTCGAGCGGATGGGAAAAATAAGGGTCGCCGGAGGCGCGCGTCTGCTGGCCATGCGCCTTCATGGCGTAGACATAGGCGCGGTTCAGCAAATCCTCGTCGACGTTCGGATTATATTTCCGAACGCGCTCGACGAGCTCGTATTGACGCATCATGGGCGAAAGCCACGGCAGTGCTACGCGGGCGCCGCCATGGCGCGCTCAGCGCGCGGCTTCGCCCGACAAAGCGGCGCGAGGCCGCAGGGATTCAGGAAGAAGTGTAACCCAGCTTCGCCGCCGCCTCTAGTGCGGCGCAAAAAGAGGGTGGGCAATCGGGCGAGCGCCGGGCATGAGCCCATCCCTCCCCTTTACGGGGAGGGTGGCCCCGCGTCAGCGGGGTCGGGTGGGGTTCGCGCCCCACCGCCATCGTTGGGCGCGAACCCCACCCGGCGGCCCTTGGCCGCCGACCTCCCCGTAAAGGGGAGGTATTTTGGGGTTCACGACGCCAATTGCTATTGACCCGATTGTCTTGAAGAAGACGCGACTTACTCGCCGTCCTCTTCGACTTCGGCCGGCGGAACGAGGCCTTCGAGGCCGCGCAGCAAGTCTTCCTCGGTCATGCGGTCGAACTGCGCCTCGCCCTCGATATCGCCGCCGACGGCGGGGGTGAGCGCCGGAGCGGCCTCGGCCTCCGGCTCATCGACCTCAACATGGCGCTGCAGCGAATGGATGAAATCTTCGGACAGATCTTCCGGAGAAAGATGAGTCTCGGCGATTTCGCGCAAGGCGACCACGGGATTTTTGTCGCGGTCGCGATCGACCAGGATCGGCTGGCCGGAGGAGATCAGCCGCGCACGATGCGCCGCGAGCAGAACCAGATCGAAGCGGTTTTCAATCTTGTCGATGCAGTCTTCGACTGTGACGCGCGCCATTTTTCTCTGGCTCCTACTTGAAGAGGGGGAAGAGCGCTGCTACAACAGCTATGCAGATTAATCAATCACATTTGCGCCGCTTCCGGATCGCCCGCCTTCGTTTGGAATCGAACTCGACTGTAGCGAGACTGGAAGTTTTTCGCCTTTTGGGCAATCATTTATGGTAAAAGTGTATCTATCCTCTTGACCTCGCGCCCGAGAGCGGCAATTTATCGAACATGACGCTTTGGCGTCTCGACTTCGACAAATAATCGCTATGGCGGTCGCGCCGGCGACGTGAGTCGACGGTAAGCCGCTTTCAAACCTAAAAGATTTGAAGTCGGCCCGAGAGCCGAGCCAGTTGCGCTGAAATTGGACGCCCAACACTCACCACGATCTCGAAAGTCGCGTGGCGGGCGACGGAGATCAGGCAATGTTACACACAGCTTGAACGCGAGAAAAAAATGGCAGATATCGAACGAATTGCGCTATTCATTGACGGCGCGAATCTCTATGCGACCGCCAAATCGCTGGGATTCGATATTGACTATAAACGTCTACTACGCGAATTCCAGGGCAAGGGTCGCCTGATCCGCGCCTTTTACTATACGGCGTTGATCGAAGATCAAGAATATTCTTCGATCCGTCCTCTGATCGACTGGCTCGACTATAATGGCTATGCCGTCGTGACCAAGCCGACGAAGGAATTCGTCGACTCTCTCGGTCGCCGCAAGGTCAAGGGCAATATGGACATCGAGCTCGCGGTCGACGCGATGGAGATGGCCGAGCACATCGACCACATGGTGCTCTTCTCCGGCGACGGCGACTTCCGCTCCCTGGTCGAGGCCGTTCAGCGCAAGGGCGTGCGCGTCTCGGTGATCTCCACGATCACCACCCAGCCGCCGATGATCGCCGACGAGCTGCGCCGCCAGGCGGACGAGTTCATCGACCTCATCCATCTTGTCGGCAAGATCGGCCGCGACCCCGGCGAGCGCGCCGAGCGCATGCAGCGCTATCAGGAACGCCGCCCCATGCCTGCGACGGCTCCGGTCGGACACGAGGAAGACGAGGAGTAATCCTGTTTTCGCGTGAGCGGCTCACTCGAGCCGCGTCATTCCGGGCGGGCAAGCGGCGGCCCGACCGGGAAAGTAACAGCAAACGGATTTCTCATCAAAAAAGCCCGGTCTTAGGCCGGGCTTTTTGCGTTCCTGTTGGGGGGAAGAGAGAGGCTCACCCCTTCTCGCGCATGAGCCGACCCTTTTCGCGGCTCCAATCGCGCTTCTTCTCGACTTCACGCTTGTCGTGGATCTTCTTGCCGCGCGCCAACGCGATCAGCAGCTTCGCCCGGCCCTTGTCGTTGAAATAGAGCTTGAGCGGCACGATCGTCATGCCCTCGCGCTCAATGGCCTGCGACAGCTTGGCGAGTTCGCGCGTCTTCAACAACAGCTTGCGCGGCCGCTTGGGCTCGTGATTGAAGCGATTGCCCGAGAGATATTCCGGAATATTGGCGTTCACCAGCCAGGCTTCGCCATGCCGGTCGACATGGGCGTAGCTCTCGGCGATCGTCGACTTGCCGCTGCGCAGCGACTTGACCTCCGTGCCGGTCAGCGCAAGCCCGGCCTCGAAGGTCTCGCCGACTTCATAATTGAAGCGGGCTCTGCGGTTGTCGGCGACGACCTTGTGATTTGGCTCTTGCTTAGCGGCCACGGATTACCTTCAAGCCGGCAGCACGCCGGCGTGGATCATCGCGGCGCGGATGCGGTCCTTCGTGGGCTGCGTCGAGGGAACGAGCGGCAGACGCACTTCCTCGCGCGCCTTGCCGAGCAGCGACAGACCATATTTGGCGCCCGTCACGCCGGCTTCCAGGAAGGTCGCGACATGAAGCGGCACAAGTTTATCCTGAATTTCCAGCGCCTTGGCGTAATCGCCGGCCAGGCAGGCGTTCTGCAGATCGGCGCAGAGCCGCGGTGCGATATTGGAGACGACGGAAATGCAGCCATGCGCGCCCGCCGCCATGCAGGACAGCGCGGTGAGATCATCGCCCGAGAGCTGGATGAACTCCGGCCCCATCGCGTCGCGCTGCAGGGAAATGCGTCCGATATTGCCGGTCGCGTCCTTCACGCCCACGATGTTCTTGAGGTCGGACAGCCGCTTCATCGTCTCGACGCTCATATCGACCACCGAGCGCGGCGGGATATTGTAGATGATGATCGGAATAGAAACGGCGTCGTTGATCGCCTTGAAATGCTGATAAAGCCCTTCCTGATTGGGCTTGTTGTAATAGGGCGTGACGATCAGCAGGCCGTCGGCGCCGGCCCGTTCGGCATGGCCGGCGATGGCGATCGCCTCGCGCGTATTGTTGGAGCCGGCGCCGGCGATGACCGGCACGCGCCCGCGCGCGGCGCGGATCGTCTCGGTGATGACGCGGCCATGCTCTTCGTGGGACAGCGTCGGGCTTTCACCGGTCGTGCCGACCGGCACGAGCCCATGAGTCCCTTGCTCGATCTGCCACTCGACGAGAGCCCGGAGCGCCTCGAAATCGACCTCTCCATTGGCGAATGGCGTGACGAGAGCGGTGTTCGACCCGTGAAAAATAGGCTTTGTTCTCATAGAATCAGGAACTTCCCTGCGCCTCACAGCCGCCGTATTCGCGTCCGTATCATGGAAGCGCCCTTCATAGCCGCTGGGCGCTTGGGAGAAAAGCCCCACCTGCGCCCTACATGTCTCGGGCGAGGCCGGAGCGCGGCGGCGGGAAGTATGGTTGACGCTTCGTAAATGATTAGAGAGCAGCTTCTGCGCAACGGGGACCCACGCTGATGACGTTGCCTCCACGCGTCTCGATCCGCCTCCATATTCTCGCGACGGCGACCGCCATCGCCGTCGTCACGCCTGCTTTCACGGGTCTTGACGCTTTGCGCGACAAGGAGGCGGCGCCCAGGGCGGCGCGCTGGGTTCCCTATATCCCCTTCAGCCTCGGCGCCTGGCGCACGCGCGTCGGCAATCTCGAAGAAACGCTGCGCGGATTTGTCACGGGCGCGCCGCCGCACACGGAGGCGGCGCATCCCGCGCAGCCGGCGCTCTTTGGCTCCGACGACCTCACATCGACACCTCTCGCCGATTACGCGCCCCCGGAGGGCTGGCTGCGCGAAACGACGGCCGCGCTCGACCCGGCGACGATCCTCGGCGGCGATTGGGAAGCCTTCTCCCATGCGCTCGCTGCCTTCAAGAGCGCCGACTTCGCGGCGGGCGACGCCGCCGCCGCCAATCTCACGAGCGGGCTCGCCCATACGGCGGTTCATTGGACGGCGCTCAAGCTCCACCCGCGCGAGGCCGGCTTCAAGCGGATCAACGCCTTTCTCGAAACGCATCCAGATTGGCCGGCGGCAGACTGGCTGCGCCGCCGCGCCGAAGAAGCCCTCGTCGCCGAGCACCAGCCCGACAAGGTCGCGAAATCCTGGTTCGAGGACAAGCCGCCGCTCACGCCTTACGGCAAATATGCGCTGGCCAAGGCGCTCGGCCGCGACGGCGATTTCGACACGGCCGCCTTCTACGCCCGCGACGCTTGGCGGGAAGACGATCTCGGCGGCTTCGAAAACCAGTTCCTCAAAGAGCTCGGCGAGCTTCTCACCCCCGCCGACCATAAATATCGCGCCGACCGGCTGCTCTACGCCGGCAAGAACGCCCAGGCGCTGCGCGCCGCGGAGCTCGCCGGCAAGGACGTGACCCTGCTAGCCCGCGCCCGCATCGCAGCGAATGTCGGCGCCGCCGGCGACAAGGTTTTCGCCTCCGTGCCGCCGGCGCTGCAGAACGATCCCGGCCTGCTGTTCTCGCGCGTGCGCATGCTCAACAACGCCAAAAAATTCGCCGACGCCGGCGCGCTGTTGAAGAAAGCGCCCACCGATCCGGGCAAGGTGATCGACGGCGACGCCTGGTGGGCCGAGCGGCGTCAGACTTCGCGCAAGCTGCTCGACCTCGGCGATGCGGACAGCGCTTATATCGTCGCCGCCCAGCACAACGCCCGTTCGACCAGCAACAAGGTGGAGGCCGAGTTTCAGGCCGGCTGGATTGCCCTGCGCTTCCTGGACGATCCCTCCCGCGCCGCCCGCCATTTCGCGGCGCTCGAGCAGGTCGCCGAAACGCCGCTGCAGAAGTCACGCGCGCTTTATTGGCGCGGCCGCGCGGCGGAAGCCTATCGCACGCCGGACGACGACGCGAGCGCGCGTGATTTCTACCGCCGGGCCGCCGCCCATTCGACGACCTTCTACGGCCAGCTCGCCTGCGCCAAGCTCGGCGCGGAAGATCGCCCGCTGCGCCCCGCCCCCACGGCGGCAAAGGACACTGATCGTCACGAGGCCGTGAGAGTGGTGGAGCTGCTGCTTGCCACCGGCGACAAGGACATCGCCGCCCCGCTCGCGCTCGACGCCGCCAAAAACATGCGCGACATCGCGCAGGTCGCGGCGCTCGGCGAGGTCGTCTCGAAACAGCGCGACGCGAAAATGTCCCTCGTCTTCGGCAAGAGCGCCTCTTATCGCGGCGTGCCGCTCGACGACGTGGCCTTCCCCTCCTATGGCATCCCGAATTTCGACGCGCTGCCGAATTCGGCGCCGCGCTCGGTGGTCTACGCCATTGCGCGTCAGGAAAGCGCCTTCGATCCGAAAGCGGTTTCGTCCGCCGGCGCAATGGGCCTGATGCAGATGATCGCCTCGACCGCGCGCCACACCGCCTATACGCATGGCGTCGCCTTTGATCTCCCGCGCATGCTGAGCGAGCCCGCCTTCAACGCTAAATTGGGCGCGGCGCATCTCGGCATTCTGCTCGGCGAATATAGAGGCGCTTATCTCCTCACCTTCGCGGCCTATAACGCCGGCGGCGGCCGCGTGAAGCAATGGATCGACGCCTATGGCGATCCACGCAAGCCCGGCGTTGATCCGATCGACTGGGTGGAGCGCATTCCCATCTCCGAGACGCGCAATTACGTGCAGCGCGTGATGGAGAATTTCGTGGTCTATCGCGCCAAATTCGGCGACAGGGACACGCGCGCCCCGCAGGTGGAGCTCGCGCATGCGGGCGTGCGGCTGTGAGCAATTCCATTTGAACAGCCGTCATTGCGAGGAGGCGGAGTCGACGAAGCAATCCAGGGCCGCATCGCCGCCCTGGATTGCGTCGCTTCGCTCGCAATGACGGGCTCTGGGCAAAACCAGCGCTCTTGTGGCTGCCCGCCGGGAATGACACGCGCCCGATGCGAGCTGTTCAAACGCAAATGGTATGACACCGAACCAATCAAGCGGATTTCGGATGACGCGTCTGTGAAAGCCTGCCGGTTGAGTTCACTTGGATATCTGCCGAAGTCGTTCTTCGAAGGTCACTATCGTTCCATGGATGGAGTCGAGCCCCCGCTCTACCAGAGAGCGAAATTGAACGGCTTTGTCGATCGGCACTATGGAAAGGCCAATCCCAAAACCGATCGCTCCGGCAATAGAAGCAATGATCACGAAAGAAAACAAACCGCGCAGCATACTATGCGCGTCTCCAACTCGAACATTCTCCGCCTCCTCGAGGGTGCGGTTTTTCAAACGAGCCCTCTGTAGCCTCACTTGTTCGTCGAGCGTCACGGTTGCAGCCGCCTCTGGCTCGAGCCCTCGCTCATCGGCGCAGCGGATGGCTTCTGTCTGTTGGCGCACGATCCTCGCTTCGCCAAGCTCAGTCGAGTCGTTGAGAAACGCCTCCCTGTTGCCGTGCTTTTCCTCCAGCAATTGGGGGCGAGCGGCCCGAGGCGGCTCGGGCTGTTCTTTCTGACGCCGCTCTTCTTCTCTTTTTTCCAGAGCTGCGAGCCTTTGCTCTATAGAAGCGAATCTTTTTTGTAGACCGGCGACGGTCCACTCGCCGCAAAGTATTTCATTGCCGCGCTGCTTTTCCTCGCTCGACCGGACGTGAGCCGCCTCGTCCCGCTCCTTGCTGCGGCGCTCTTCCTCTCTTTGTTCGAAAGCGTCGAGAGTCCAGTCGCTGAGGAAAGCTTTTTTCATGCGTCACTCCCGTTCGTCAGTTTCTTATGACTTGCCAGATTGAACTTCCGGCTTTTTTGCCCCGCAAGATGCAAAGCGCTGGCGTTGCGGTTGGAGCTCCTATCAACTCTACGTCTCTGTCAGACGCGGAACAACTTCCGCCGCCGTCGGACACGGAGAGCGCTTCTCAACTTTCATTACTCAGATCGAAAGCTGCTACCTGGAGAAAGGAAGAAGCAAACCAGGCGAATTTGTGAAGAATCCGCTTCCGCGCCGAACAATCTCGTTACACAAGTTCTCGGACGCACATCTTGGTTGCAGTCGCGATCAAGCTTTTCATAGGAGGGGCCATTTTTGGCGCCACGCGGTCCAGTGCGGAAGGCTGCTCTTGACCCGGAAGCCGCCATTGGCAGTGTCTCAGTTTAAAGTTCAGCATTGGGGAAGGGGATCTTGGTCCAATCAAATGGACGTCCACCGGACGGTATCGTATGGGCCCCCAGGAGACATCCCAGGGGCCTCAATGTCCGCGCAACTTGCCTGCCCCATCCTATGGGCACTGGGGAGTCGTTGGCGGGCGCGGGAATCTCGAGGGATTGGCCACGCTTTCGCGGAGCGCGCCCAGCAAACGACGTCCTGCTTGATCGAGAGCGGTCCCTGGGTGCGCGGCTTTGTTCCCACCACTCGTATTGCCAAACAAGAAAACGCCGATTTTGGCGCCTTGATCAAAGACCATGTAGGTTTCATAGCCGCTGAGGCCGCCGTTCTTGTCGAGGTAGTCATTCGACAATTGCCACCCAAGGCCCATGGAAAGTCCCTCGGATCCGGCGTAGGCTTGCTGGGTCTCGGTCATTGCTGCGCCGAGGGGATTGGGCGGCGGGCTGATGGAAGCCTCCAAGAACGTCAGCATGTCCTCAAGCGTCGATGACAGCGCGCCCGCGCCGAGGCCCGCAGACGTCAGCGCCCAATTGGGCGGATCGACGCGATTATACGCTGGCCCGCCGGCAGCGTCGGTATAGATATGGCCCTGCGCCACCCGCCCAGATACATTGCTGTAGTCGACTTGTGTACTTGCCATCCCGAGCGGCGCGGAGATGTTGTCGACCACCACTGCCGGCCAGTTCTGATATGTGGCGTCCCAGTCCGAGCTCGCGCCGCCGCCATAGGCATGTGACAGCAAAACGCCCAGAAGAGCGAAGCCTTGATTGCTGTAGACCCAATATTTGCCCGGCGTATAAGACGGCTCGAAGTTACTCAGAAATCGCCCCATCAATGTGAATGAATAGTCGCCGAACGGGTGAGCGCCGCACGTCCCGTCCGGATATCCGGCGCTGTGCGTGGCCAGGTGCCAAAGGAGAATTTCGCCATACGGTTGGTTGATGCTGACATTCGATGGCAGAAGGCTCGCGACAGATGTTGAGGGTGTGACGGGATTATTCGCCGACGAAGCCGCGAGCGCCAGCAAGGTCGCTGTAAAGACCTTGCTGTTCGAGCCAATGAAAAACACGATATCCTTGATGTGGACGCTCTCCCTTATTTGGGCGCTTCCGCTTGCCAGATCAACTTGACCGTAGTGGTAGTAGTATCGAACGCCGCCATAGGTCACGCCGACGAGGATCCCTACGGATTTATTCGGTTCTGGATCTTTTAATGATCCGATCAGTGGAGAGATATTGTTCTTAACGAGCTCACCAATTTGGTTTGGGTTCAACATTGCCGTCCTCCTGAAAGCATAAGAAATTCCTGTATAAACTCAACGAGCCTTCCCTCCCTCTCATCGAGTCTCCGGCGAGACTACATCGCCCGAGGCGAGGGGTGGGCCGTTCCATAATCACCGTCAACACGGCTGCGCTACGCACGCGCGTGTCCCTACGCTATGTCCAAAGCGGTCGTGCGCAAACCCGCGACCGGAGTCTGCTTGTGGCGCTTTACTGTACTTTGACCATTAAAACACCAATGCCCCTGCGGCCGCCGCTCCAAGGAGGCATACATCATGTAATGCGAGCGCAAGCCGCGACGGGCGCGCGCCTTCATGCAGCAAACGCAGGGCCGCAACATTCACCGCGCCCCATCCAATCCCGATCGCAAGCAACCCCACAGTCACACGCGTGACCGATGCGGCCGAAAGCACTGCGGCGGCGCCCGCGAGCATGGCGGCAAGACCGATTCCGACAATCGGCAGTGGCGGGAAAAGCGCCGGCCAGCGCGCGGCGAGCGCGGCTGGTCCATACATCGAGAAGAGATGCCAGCCCATGGCGCCGCCGATGAAGGCCGGCGCGGCCGAACAGACGGCGAGCGTCAGCGGCCCGTGCAACATGCCCGCCGACATCACGAACCAGGCGAGCGCGCCCGCAATCGTCGCGATTACGAAACCACGCGAGAGGCGCCATTCGGCTGCGCCCGGCTTGCCGACGCGCGCATGCGGCATGCGCACCGAGAGAGCGAGCGCCGCAATATGCAGGCCCGCGGCGATCAGCAGCACGGCGCCGGGGCTCTCCGCGAGCGAAACGAAGAGCGGCGCAAGCAACGCCGCGCCGGCGCCGCCCGCCAGAACGATCAGCCCGTCGCGCGGCGCGCCCTGCGCGGCGATGTGACGGTAGAAAAGCGCGAAGCCCTGCGCGAGTCCGAGCCAGAAGGCGCCGAGGCACAGGCCGAAGAAATTGCCTTTGGCGATTGCGAAAGCACAAAGCGCCCCGCCCGCCGCGCCGAGGCTGGCGCCGAGGCCGAAAGCCGCGCGGCGCCCGAAAGAGTCGACGAGCATCGCCGCCGGAAAGCTCGCCGCCGCCGCGCCGATGAGGAGGAGCGCGAAGGGCCAGCCCACACGCTCGGCGCTCGGCGCGATGAGCCGGCTTTGCTCGGGGAGAACGGTAAGAACCAGCGCCTGCGCCAGCACCGCGAGTCCGAAGCCGATCGCGAGCGTCAGCCGATGATCGGTGATGTCGGCGCGCGGCAGCGAGGCCGGACAGGCGCAGACGATCTGCCCGACACGCATGGCCGTTTCCCTGTCTTCGTCCCTCCCCAGGACGAGATCATCCAGATTGACGCTCACTTCCCACCCTCGACATCATCATCCATCAGCACGCGATGCGCCGCGCCGTCGAGGTCGTCGAACTGGCCGCGCTTGAGCGACCACATGAAGGCGATAAGCGCCAGCAGGCCAAGCAACAAGGCGAGCGGAATAAGGAAGAGAAGCACGGTCATTCCGCCGCCTCCAATCTTGTCACTGTTTCCCGTGCTTCGCCGGAGGCGACATCCTGCTCTCTCTCCCGCGAAGCGGGGGAGAGGTGGAGAGGGGGCGCCTCGGGAGACGGCCATCTTCCGCCATTTGCCCCAGCCCGCAAGGCGTTCAACGTCACCAGGATCGACGATCCCGACATCGCCGCCGCAGCAATCAAAGGCGTGAGCAGACCCGCCATCGCAAGCGGCACAGCCAGAACATTATAGATCACCGAGAGCGTCAAATTTTCGCGCATCAAGGCGCGCGCCTTTCGCGCAACCTCCAGCGCGGTGAGGACGGGCGCGAGGCGTTCGCCGAGAAACACGGCGTCGGCCGCCGCTTGCGTGATCTGCGTGGCGTCGATCGGCGAGATGGACACATAGGCCGAGGCGAGCGCCGGCGCGTCGTTCAATCCGTCGCCGACCATCAAAACCTTGCGGCCCTCGGCGCGCAGCGCATCGAGCCGCGCGACCTTCCCGGCGGGCTTCAATGCGCCGGACCATGTCGAAACGTCGAGCGCGAGAGCGATCTTTTCGACGGCCTCGACACGGTCGCCGGAGAGGATCTCGATTGCGAAGCCGCGCCTTTTCAGCGCCGCGATCGTCTCGACCGCATCGCTGCGCAAGACCTGCCGGATTTGGAAAAGCGCATGCGCGTCTCCATGCCGGAAGGCGACGAGCGAGACATCTCCGTCGAGCGCATCGAGACGCGCCGCTTCTTCGTCCAGTCCGCAAAAATGCGGCGATCCGAGCCGTGCCTCGACGCCCGCGACCATGGCGCAGACGCCCTGCCCATGATCCTCCCGCGCCTCGAGCGCCGATGCGCGCGGACGCTCTTGCGCGACGGCGCGCGCGAGTGGATGACTGCTCGCCCGTGCAAGACGCGCCGCCAGCTCCATCGCCCCCGCGTCGATCTCGCCGCCATTGACGACGCGCGGCTCGGGCGTGGTCAGCGTGCCGGTCTTGTCGAAGACAATCGTATCGGCTTCCGCAAGGCGCTCGATGGCGTCGGCGCTGTTGAGCAGCACGCCGGCGCGAAACAGCGCGCCGCTCGCCACGACCTGCACCGCCGGCACGGCGAGCGCGAGAGCGCAGGGGCAGGTGATGATGAGCACGCAGATCGCCATAATGAGCGCATCATGCAGGCTTGCGCCACGCCACATCCAAAAGAGCGCAGTCGACAGCGCCGCGAGATGGACCATGGGCGCGTAAAGCCGCGAGACCCGATCGGCGAGGCGCCGATAGCGCGAGCGCGCATTGGTGGCCTTTTCCAACAGCCGCTCGATGTCGTCTAGCAGTGTCTCGCCATTGCCGGCTTCGACGCGGATGGTGAGCGCGCCGTCGTAATTCATGCTGCCGGCATAGACTTGATCGCCCGACACAACCGCGCGCTGTTTCGTCTCGCCGGTGATGAGGCTTTCGTCGAGCTGCGACGCGCCTATTTCGATCACGCCGTCGACGGGAAGCCGCTCGCCCGGCTTCACCCGCACGATGTCGCCGGCGGCGATTTTAGCGAGCGGAACGAGCGTCTCGGCGCCGTCGCTGGACAGGCGGCAGGCAAGCGGCGCGCGCAACGCCGCAAGATTGGCCGCGACTGCGCGCGTCTTGCGCCGCATGGCGTGATCGAGGAAACGGCCCAGCAGCAGAAAGGACAGCAGCATGGTTGCGCTGTCAAAATAAGCGTGCTCGGCATGCGTCAGCGTCTCATAGACCGACATGCCGAGCGCCAGCAGCACACCGAGCGAGATCGGCACGTCCATGTTGAGGCGCCCGGCGCGCAACGCGCCGAAAGCGCTCTTGAAGAAAGGCTGGCCGGCGAAAGCCGCCGCAGGCAGCGCGATGAGCGCCGAAACGCCGTGGAAAAGATCGCGCGTCGCGGGATCGATGTCGCCGCCGACCCAGACGCCGACGGAGAGCAGCATGATGTTCATCGCCGCAAAGCCGGCGATGGCGAGGCAGCGCAACAGAAAGCGCGAGGTTTCGATCTCCTCGCGCTCGCTCTCAGCGAGTTCGAAAGGATGCAGCGTGTAGCCCATGCGGCGCAGGCGCTCGAAGGCGGCGGCGAGATCGAATGAATCGCCGCGCCATTCCAACGCCAGACGACGGTTGCCGTAATTCACGCGGGCATGATCGAGGCCGGGAAGATCGCTCAAGCCGTGCTCGATCTCGCCGATGCAGGCGGCGCAAGTCATGCCGTCGATTGCCGCCTCGAAGCGGCGCGCGCCATTTTCGCTGCGGGTGACGAGAGAGTCGAGATCGAAAGCGGCGGTCATGCGAGCCTCTTTGAATCAACCAGACTGGGGGTGAGCCCCTCTACCTCCCCTTTACGGGGAGGTCGGCGGTCGTAGACCGCCGGGTGGGGTTCTCGCCGCTACGACTGGGGTTGGGGCGGGCCCCACCCGTCGCGCTACGCGCGCCACCCTCCCCGTAAAGGGGAGGGATGGGCTCACGCCCACCGTCGCCAATACCCTTACTCCACGTCGATCCTGTTCTTCGAGCGGAACACTTCATCGCCGCCCCGCGACGCCGTCAAGACGAGATCGCGTTGCCCCGCGGGGATTGCGGCCTTGCCCGCATAGCGCCCCGGCGCGGTCTGCTCGAGCTTCACGCGCACATCCTTCGAGAGATCCGCGGGCGCCGCGAACAGCGCCGTCATCTGCGCGCCCGACACGTCGGCCCCGTCGCCATCGCGCGCGACGACGCGGATTTCCGTCTCGCCGGTCGCCAGGCGCGACAGCCGCGCGTCGACCTTCCAGTCGCGCATCGCCTGCTCTCTCGCATGCGCAATGTCGCGATTATAGGCGAGGCCGCGCTCATAAGGACGCGCCACCACTTCGCCCGAAAAGGTGTTCAGCGCCTTGTAGATCATCACGCCATTGACGGCGCCGACGAAGAGGAAGAAGCCGACCATCATCGCCAGCACCTTCCGCCCGCTGAGCGGCCTGCCGCCGGCTTCATAGTCGGATTTCATATTGCGCGGATTGCTCATGACCATGCTCATGTCGCTTCCTCACGGCCAGATGAAAACGTCCGTCACCTGCGTCGCCTCGCCGCTTACGGCGTCGGTCGTGGTGAAGGTGACGGGGGCCTGTCCCTTGCTCCCGCCCGCGCCGTGGGTCGAGAGCAGAACGCGCGCTTCGCGGGTTTGATCCGGGCCGACCTCGATCACGGCCTTGCCTTTGTCGCCCGGCGTCACGCCGACGATCTCCAACTGCGCGCCCGCGACGCCGGAGACGGCGATGGTGAAGCTCCGCGCCTCCGCCTTCTTATTGGCGAAGCGCAGCGTATAGCCATTGCGCACGCCGCCGTCTTTCAGACGCACGGCGAGCGGATTGCGATCGTGCAGCACGCTCACATGCATGTCGTCGCGCGTCGCGAGCGTTACCGACATGAAGCCGGCGACGCCGAGAATGAGCAGGACGTAAAGCACGGTCCGCACGCGGAACGGCTTATAGATCGCGCTCTCGCCGCATTGGCGGCGCTTGACGTTCATCTCCGTATCGTAGCCGATGAGCCGCGCCGGGCGATGAATTTTCTCCATGATCGCGTCGCAGGCGTCGATGCAGAGGCCACACTGAATGCAGCCGAGCTGCGATCCCTTGCGTATGTCGACCCCCGTCGGACAGACGGCGACGCATTGGCCGCAATCCACGCAATCGCCCGACGGCAGATTGGCCGCGCGCGCCGCGGTCGCTTGCTTGAGCGACATGCGCGGCTCGCCGCGATCGTAGCGATAAGTGACGTTCAGCGCATATTCGTCCGTCAGAGCCGCCTGAATGCGCGGCCAGGGACAGGCGTGCAGGCAGAGCTTCTCGCGCATCACGCCGGCGAAGACGTAAGTCGTGAAGGTGAGAATGCCGATCCAGAGATAGGTGTCGAAGGCGCCGTTTCGGAATGTCGCCAGTTTCCACACCACTGTCGGCGCGTCGGTGAAATAGAGCACCCAGGCGCCGCCGGTCCACCAGGCGATGAGCAGCCACAAGAAATGCTTCGATACCTTTTTGCGGATTTTGTCGCGCGTCCACGGACTTTCGTCGAGCTTGACGCGGTCGCGCGCATCGCCCTCGATCCAACGCTCCGTCGTCAAATAAAAATCGGTCCACACCGTCTGCGGGCACATATAGCCGCACCAGATGCGGCCGGCGACGGCGTTCATGAGAAAAAGCGCCAGCGCCGCGAGGATCAGAAGGCCGGTGACGTAATAGACTTCCTGCGGCCAGATCTCGATGAAGAAGAAATAAAAGCGCCGGTGCGGGAAATCGACGAGAACGGCCTGGCTCGGCGCGCCTGGCCCGCGATCCCAACGCACGAAGGGAAGAAAATAATAGATTGCGAGCGTCGCGAATTGAATGCCCCATTTGATGCGGCGGAATTGTCCGTCGACCTTCTTGGGATAGACCTTGTGCGGCGCTTCGACGATGGGTTCGTCGAGAAGAATTGATTGGGCTTCCGCGCTGGACATGGCTTTGAACTCACTGGTTCAGATGATCGGGCTCCCCCTCTCCCGCTTGCGGGAGAGGGTGGCCCTCGCGTCAGCGAGGGTCGGGTGAGGGCCCTCATCCGTCACCGCTTCGCGGCGACACCTTCTCCCGCAAGCGGGAGAAGGAGAATCCTCCCTTACTGCCCGCCGCCGAGCGAATGCACATAGACGGCGAGCGCTTTGATCGTCGTGTCGTCCAGCCTGCCTTTCCAGGCCGGCATCACCGCGCCGCCGCCATTGGCGATGCGCGCGACGATGGTCGGCTTGTCGGCGCCATAGAGCCAGACCTGATCGTAAAGCGCCGGCGCGCCCATCTCGGGATTGCCCTTGCCTTCGACGCCGTGGCAACTCGCGCAATTGTCGGCGTAGAGCTTTTCGCCCTGCGGCGTCGGCGCATCCGAGTCCGGCGTCTCGGCATAGGTGCGCACGTGATCGGCGACGATCGCGATCTGCTCCGGCGTCAGAATGCCGTCGCGCCCGAAGGCCGGCATGGAGGAGGAACGGGTCGCCTTATCGGCGTCCCAGCGCACGCCATGCTCGATCGTCTGCTTTATGTCGGCGAGCTTGCCGCCCCACAGCCAATCGTCGTCGTTGAGGTTGGCGTAGCCCTTGGCGCCCTGCCCGCCGGCGCCGTGGCACGACGCGCAATTGGTCGCGAAAGCCACCTTGCCCACCATGCGCGCGGCCGCGAGAAGCTCGGGATCGGACTCGATCTTGTCGAGCGGCGCAGCGGCGATTTTCTCGAGCACGGGGCCACGCGTTGTTTGCAGCTCGGCGACGTCGGACGCCACCTGTGTGCGCGAGCTCCAGGCGAAAAGACCCTGTGTTCCGCCCGACAACGTCGGCCAGGCGGGATAGACAATCGTATAGCCGACGCCCCAGATAATCGTGATCCAGAAGGTCCACACCCACCAGCGCGGCAGCGGCGTGTTCAGCTCCTCTATGCCGTCCCATTCATGGCCCGTGGTCGGCACGCCGCTCGCCGGGTCGATTCTGACCTTGCCTGTTCTTGCCTGGCCATTCTCAAACGTGTCGTCAGACATCGTCGTCATCCTCTCGAAAGGGAATTCGGGCGTCCTGTTCGAATTGCTTCCGCCGCGACGGCCAGAAGACGTAAACGATGACGCCCAGGAAAATCAGGCCGAAGAAGATCAGACCCCAGGAGGCCGCGAAGGCGCGCAAGCTTTCATAGGTCGAGATGACTTCGGCGTTTCCAGCGTTCATCGGATCACCTGACATTCGCTTTATCGTCGTAGATCTTGAAATCGACCGAGACGCCGAGATGCTGCAGATAGGCGACGAGCGCATCCTCCTCGGTCACGCCGGATTTCGACGGCGAGTCCGTGAAGGCGGCGTTGGGATAACGCTTCTGCATCTCGCTAGCGCCCTGTGCGTCAGCGGAAAGCTGCGCG
This sequence comes from Methylocystis sp. JR02, assembly GCF_030063565.1. NCBI lineage: Bacteria > Pseudomonadati > Pseudomonadota > Alphaproteobacteria > Hyphomicrobiales > Methylocystaceae > Methylocystis > Methylocystis sp. JR02. The sequence goes on from NZ_JASIRC010000001.1 coordinate 1,837,435, forward strand.
GCGAGATCGGCCGGCGCGTTGTCGATCTGTTCGTCGGTGTAAGGCACGCCGACGACGCGCAGCGTCTGCATCTGCTCGGCGAGATGCTCGCCGTCGAGCGGCGTCTGCGAGAGGAAGGCGTAGCCCGGCATGATCGAGGACGGCACCACCGAGCGCGGGTTGCGCAAATGATCGCGATGCCAATCGTTCGAATATTTGCCGCCGACGCGCGCGAGATCGGGCCCCGTGCGCTTCGAGCCCCATTGGAACGGATGGTCGTACATGCTCTCCGCTGCGAGCGAATAATGGCCGTAGCGCTCGACCTCGTCGCGTAAGGGTCGGATCATTTGCGAATGGCAGGTGTAGCAGCCCTCGCGGATGTAAATATTGTAGCCCGCGAGCTCCAGCGGCGAATAGGGCCGCACGCCTTCCACCTGCTCGATCGTGTTCTTGAGATAGAACAGCGGCACGATCTCGACGATGCCGCCGACCGACACCAGAAGAAGGATGCCGACGATGAGCAGAATCGAATTGGTTTCGAGTATTTTTTGAAGCCCGCCGCCGGCGGGCGCATGTTGAGCGGATTGCGACATGGCTTTCGTCCTCACTCGGCAGGCAGGGGAGAGGCGGCGACGTCTTGCGCGGATTCGAGCGCGGGCGAGGCGAGCGTGCGCCAGATGTTGTAGACCATGATCAGCGCGCCGATGAGGAACAGCCCGCCGCCGATGGCGCGAATGACATATTCAGGATGCAGCGCCTCAGTGGTCTCGACGAAGGAATATTCGAGGAAGCCTTGCGGCGTATAGGCGCGCCACATCAGCCCCTGCATGATGCCCGCCACCCACATCGAGGAGATGTAGAAGACGATGCCGATCGTCGAAATCCAGAAGTGCCAGTTCACCAGCTTGAGCGAATAGAGCCGTTTGTTGAACACCCAGGGAATGAGGCAGTAGAGCGCGCCGAAGGACACGAAGGCGACCCAGCCGAGGCTGCCCGAATGCACATGGCCAATGCCCCAGTCAGTGTAGTGCGACAGCGAATTCACCGCCTTCACCGACATCAGCGGGCCTTCGAAGGTCGACATGCCGTAGAAGGCCACCGACACGACCAGCATGCGCAGCACCGGGTCCGTGCGCAGCTTGTCCCAGGCGCCCGAAAGCGTCATCACGCCGTTGATCATCCCGCCCCAGGAGGGCATCCACAGCACGACCGAGAACACCATGCCGAGCGTCTGCGCCCAATCGGGCAGCGCGGTGTAATGCAGGTGATGCGGACCGGCCCAGATATAAAGGAAGATCAGCGCCCAGAAATGCACGATGGACAGCCGGTAGGAATAGATCGGCCGATCCGTGCGCTTCGGGATGAAGTAATACATGATGCCGAGGAAGCCGGCGGTGAGGAAGAAGCCCACGGCGTTGTGGCCGTACCACCACTGGATCATCGCATCCTGCACGCCGGCCCAGACGATGACGGATTTCGGCGAGAATACCGAGATCGGAATCTCGACATTGTTGCCGAGCACCAGCACGGCGACCGTCACGATGAAAGCGAGGAAGAACCAGTTCGCCACATAGATATGCGGCTCGGCGCGGCGCGCGAGGGTGAATAGATAGACGAGGAGATAAACCACCCACACAACGACGAGCCAGAGGATCGCGTACCACTCGGGCTCGGCATATTCATGCCCGCGCGTGACGCCGAGCAAATAGCCGGTGCCCGCGATCAGGATAAAGAAGTTGTATCCCAGCACGACGAACCAGGGCGCAAGGTCGCCGGCGATGCGCGCGCGGCTCGTGCGCTGCATGATGTAGAAGGACGTCGCGAGCAGCACATTGCCGCCGAAAGCGAAGATCACCGCTGATGTATGCAGGGGCCGCAGACGCCCGAAATTGGTCCAGGGCAAATCAAGATTGAGCGCCGGATAGGCGAGCTCCAGGGCGAGATAAAGTCCGACGAGAAAGCCCGCGACGCCCCAGAACAGCGCGGCGATCGAGGTGAATTTGATCGGCCCGTAATTATAGTTCGGCCGGCCGTTGATCAGGAGCGGCGGCGGCGCCGCGTCCCTGGCGCGGAAACGCAAAACGATCGCAACGACGGCGCCGAGCGACCCAAGCGCGAAAAGCGCCGCATGGAAAGCGTAAGCGGGGGTATAAGCCTTGACGGCGATGAAGGCCGAGGCAATGGCCAAGGCTACGAAAACGGCGCTGAGAGATATCTCGCCGAAAGTCATTTGCTTGGGGATGGGGAGGGTACGCTCCATGATCTTGTCCTCTGGAGGTTTCCGCATGTTTTCCGCGTTTGCGAGAACTCGCCGACGCCAATCGGGCGTGACAAAGTCTCACTGCGCTTTCACCGATTCACATTGGGTATTGTACTGCGCAACAATCGCCCGAATTTGACGGGCGTCAAAGAAACTCAAGTCGAACAGCTTCTGCGCGCAATTGTCACAGATCAAATCTATGTAAAGGCGATTGTCTCAGGCGCGCCAGCATTTTCGTGCAGCAAACACTGCGATGGCGACATTTCGCCAACGCGCCCCGACATGCCTTTGTGCCTATATGTCGCAGCCGCGCACGGCCGGAATCGGACCGCTCAACAGGGGTAGAATCGGTGGTAGCCGAGTAGCGCTCCGAGCGGTTCGCTATGACGCAATTGCGCGAGTGGACGCGTGAAGAAATAACCGCTGCCCGAATAAGGATAGCCATAGTCGCAGGTCGGATCCGGCGACGGCTGATCGCTCGGCGACGCGGCGACGAGCTGCGCGTAGGGCGCATAGAAACGCCGGCCCTCGAATGCGACCGGAACCCATTTGTCGCCCTCGCCAAGTATAATGAGTTCGGCGCCGGCGGGGACGGTCAGCGCAATGGGACGCCTGGCGCCCGGCCGCGTTCGCAAATCCACAGGGTCATGAAGCGTCAGCGCCTCCGCGAAAGCCGCGCTTATCGGGGCGACGAGAGCGAAAACAAAAGCCAGTGTGCAAATGAAGCGCCGCATATTGTCTCCTAAGGCGTCGTCAAACAAAAACTGACAACCGCTCCCTTTCGAACGGCTCGTCGGGCGCCGTCATTCCCGACGGGCCAAAGGCCCGATCGGGAATGACAACGGTGTGCAACCGGGCGGCGCGCGCGGACCAATGACGCGGACGACGCACCAGGACGCCGGCCTGTGCGCCAGCGCAACTTCTCTCTTCCTCACATAGTCTAGAAGAAAAACGGCTCGTCTCAAATTCGGGCGAAGGAGCGCGTCATGGCAATGGGGAACAAGCCGTCGGACGGCCTCGACTCCTGCGCAAAGCTGGTCCTATCTTCCTGTCGCGGCGGCTGCGCCGCGCGCGTTTATTATGGTGGCCTCATGCGGCGCATTGCTTTTTCCCTTCTGGCTGCGGGCGCAGCCTATTTCTTCTCCTCCAGCTTCTCCCTCGCCAAGGACAAAATTGCCGAGGTCCGGCCTGCCGCCGCCGCCATAACGGTCTCGCCAAAAGAGGTTGCGCTCGACAAGGACGGCGCCAGCCTGCTGACGATCCCCGCGCCCGGCCGCTATTCCATCCGCGCCAAAAGCCCGACAGGCGCGCGCATCGAGCTCGTCGACATGATCGCAGGGCCGCTCGACTCATCCGGCGCGGCGGGGTTGCGCGACGGGCGGATCGATGCGCTGCTCGACAAGGGCGTCTATAAATTGCGCATCGGCGCGGTGAAGAACGCGAGCGGCAAAGCGAGCGTCGCCGTCGAACCCTTCGCGGAGGTGGAGACGGCTCGCCCGACGCTCGCCCCCGGCGTGACGCAGAGCGGCGAGCTCGGCGATCTGCAGCAGCGCTCCTATGAGTTCAACGTAACGACCGACAAGCCCGTCTATCTGGAAGCTATCGGCCGCGCCCTGCAGGATCTTCGCGTGTGGCAGGCCGATGGCGCGCTGGCCGATCTCGCCTTCGAGCGCACGACGATCGAGACGCGGCCGAGCCATTCCGTGAACCGCTTACGGCTCGAAGGGAAGCTCCCCGCCGGCCGCTATGTCGTCACCGCCTATGGCGGCGAGAAGCTCGTCTGGCCGGACGGCTCCCCTGCGCAACCCTTCGCGCTGCACATGGCGGAGCCCGCGCTGCTTGCGGCCGGCGTCGCCGAGGGCGTGATCGGCCCCTTCGGCTCGGCGCGCTTCGAGGCGCCGGCAAGCTATGATTCCTTCCGTCTCGAACTGCCGCAACAGGCCTCGGCGCGCCTCGAAGCGAAACGCGGCGGCGCGCGCGATGTCGCCTCGATCGGCAAATCCAGCCGTGCGCCCGTCGCCACGCTGCGTCTTGCCGGCGACAGCGTCTCGCCCGCGCGCCTGGAAGTGACCGGCTATGAGGGCCAGTCCTACACGCTGCACGCCGTTCATCAATCGAACCGCGAAACTTTCGAGGGCGCCGGCCCGCATCTCGTCTCGATCGACGTCGCCGGAGAAGGCGGCGACGAGGCGCCTCTCACCGCGCTCTTCGCGCGCATCGAGAGAGACGGGCGCACGCGCGTTCTTGCCTCGGACATGCCGCGCATCGGCGCCGGTAAGGCGTGGCGCGGCAAGTTCAATCTGCTCGATCCCGTGTCGCTGCTCTTCGAGGCGACGCGCGACGGCCAGGTCGCGATCAACGCAAAGGGCGTGCGGCTGCATGCGAGCGTCGAGCCGGCGCTGGGCAATCTCGCCCCACACGCGACAGCGAAGGATTCGAATGTCTACGACGTCGTCGCAGGCTTTTATCTGCTCACGCTGGAGCCGCTGAACGGCGCCGGCGGCGTGGTCGACGTCACGCTCGGGCCCCCCGGCCTCACCGCGCCCCAGCCCACGGCTTTGCCCTCGCGCGCGTCTCTCTCCTTCGGCGAGCAGACGTTGGATTCGAACAGCGCCTATCTCATCCTCACGAATGTCGCGCCGCAGCTTCTCACCGGCCCGCGCGTCGTCCCGCTGCCCGCCGATCTGACCAAAGCGCCGCTCGCGCTGCATCAAGCGGCTGGGCAGGAAATCTCGGTGACGCTGCGCGCGCCCAATGGCGGAAAGATCGTCGCGCGCGACGCCACCGGCGCCGATGTGCCGCTCTCCTTCCCGCAGGAAAAGGCGGAACGGGATTACCGCATCCTCACGGCGACGATCGCGCCCGCCGCCAAGGAGCGCGCGCTCGCCATCATCTATCTGCCCGAGACGCTCGTCTCCATGCCGGAGACGCCCGACGGCGCCGAGGTCGCCAAAACGCGCGCGGCTTCTGGCCGCCCCGCCTTCTTCGACCTCAAGCGGGATGAAACAAAAAACGTCCCCTTCGATGTCGCGCAGGGCGGGCTGTATCGGCTCGAAACGCTCGGACGCATGAAGACGGCGCTGCGCATCGGCGCGATCATGTCGCCCAAGCTTGCCGAAGGAAAAGCCAACGGCCCCGGCAATAATGCGCTGGTCGCCACTTTTCTGCGCGCAGGCGCTTATCGCGCCGTCGTCACGGCAAAAGACTCCGCCGGCCATCTTGGCCTTTCGGTCGCGCCGGCGTCGCTGACGCCAACCCCCAAGATCACCGACAAGGGCGTTGCGCGCGCGACGCTCGCGCCGGCGAAGGGCGCCATCGTTCCAATCGAGATTACCCGCGCCGGCGATTATCGCCTGGAGCTTTTCAGCCTGACGCAGCAATGGCAGGCGCGTCTCGAAGACGCCGACGGCTGGCCGCTGACCAAGCCCGGCGCCTTCAAGCGCGAGACCCAACATTTGGAGCCCGGCGCCTATCGCCTTGTGGTGAGCCCCGCCGACGCCGAAGCAAGAATGATCGCGCGCGTGACGCCGATCGTCGCGGAGGCGGCGCTCGAAGGCCATGGGCCGCATCCCCTGCCCTTCGAGAAGCCCCAGAAGCTGCAATGGCGCGAGCCGCAGGCGAAGGACGCGCCGCGCGCGCCGGACGTCTGGCGCTTCACGCTCCTGGGCGACTCCGACATCGAGCTTTCCATCGGCGAAGGCATGATCGGCGATATCGTGAAGGGCGACGCCGAGAACATTGGCAAAGTGGTGGGCGATCGTCCCTTCAAGGGCAAGCTCGGCGCCGGCGATTATCGGGTCGAGGCGCGCAGCCTTGCGCATGACGACCGGCTCGATTACGAGATCGCGCTGTCATCCGACCAACTCCAACCCGGCGCGCCGCAGCGCGTCGACCTGCCGGCGACGCTCGACTTCAATCTGGCGAAGGAAAGCGTCGTCGATCTCTCGACTTTCGGCGACAAGGAAACGATCGGAGTTCTGAAAACCGCCGCAGGCGGCTTGGTGGAGCGCCTCGAACCGCGCGCCAGTGACTGGAATGTGGCGCTCGCCCGCCGCTTGCCCGCCGGCGCCTACAAGCTGGAGCTGGAGGAACTTGGCGCAACGCGCAAGGCCGCGTCGGACGCGGCGAGCGACACTCAGGCGTCCGACGAGTCGGAAGCGGATTCGAGTGAGGAATCCGCTTCGGCCGAAAACGCCGCCTCCGACGAAAACACGCAGACGGAAAGCGAAGAGGATGACAGCGGCGTCGAGGTTCGTCTCGCGATCATGAGCGAGACGGATGGCGCGCCGCTTGCCGCGAGTGGCGAGGCGGTTCTGACGGGCGCCGGCGCGCAGCGGCTCGCTTTGCCCGCCGCGCCTGCCGGCGCGCTCACGCTCGTCGCCGCGCGTTCGACCGCAGAAGTCGCTATTTCCATCGAGCATCGCGAGACCAATGGCGATTGGCGCGTGATCGGCGCCGACCGCGGCCTCGCGCCCGTCGCCGCATGGCCGTCTACGGGCGACAAGAGCGAATGGCGCGTGACCGCATGGCCCGTCGGCGGCGGCGCGGAGCCCATCACGATTGCGGCGCGCGCCATTGACCGCCGCGCGCGCAGCCCCGGCGACATTGCTTTTGAAACGGTAAGCGACGTCGCGCCTCAGCTCTGCGTCGCCAAGATCGACACGCCCAGCGCGGCGCTCGTCGACGTGACCACCGCCGACTCCCTTATTGCCGGTTCGGCGCAAGACCGCCTCCTGCGCCCCGTACGCTCGGGCGCGCTCGCGCCGCAATCACAGGCGCTGTGGTTGATGACGCGCGACTGCAAGTCGAAGGCCCGCGTCGCCGCCTTCGAATGGCTGGGCGAAGATGTCGCGCTCGACATCGGCGAAGGTGAACGCGCCTTCCTGCCCCCGCTCGGCGCGCCCCGCGGCAAAACGCGTCTTTGGGTGACCCGCTCGACCTTCGCGCAGCCAGCGATCGACGCCGCAAACGGCATGGGCGTCGCCGAGGGCGCCGCGCTGGCGCTCGCAAGCGACGCCGCCCCACAATTGTGGAACGCGAGCAACGCCGGCGCGATGCGCGCCACGCTTTCGGCGATCGACACGGAGACGCGCCCGGCGCTCAACGGCGGCGCGCTGTTTGCGGGCGTCATTCCGCCGATGAGCGCGCAGCCGGTAGACATGGAGAAATCCGACGCGCCGCTTGCCCTTGACCTCGCGGGCGGCCTCGCGGCCTTCATCGACAAGCGCGGCATCTTCGGCGATGGCGCGTCGGTCTCGCGCACGATCCACGGCGCAGGCGCGCGTGTGCTGCTTGTCAACACAACGAATGCGCCGCTGCCCGCCCGCATTGCGCGCGCGACCGACGCAAGCGTCACTCTCAACACGAAGATCGCGCTCAAGCGCTTCTTCGGCGTCGCAGGACAGATCTCTCTCCCAGTAGATGCGCAGAAGGGCGATCGCCTCATCGCCATCGGCGCGGATGCGACCTTCGTCTCGCAGAGCGGGCGCATCCTGCGTGGGCGCGATCTCGCTCTCGATGGCGCTGGCGAAGCCATCCTCGATTACAAGCCCGGCCTGGTCGCGGCCTGGATCGAACGCAACGGCGCCGCGCCTTGGCCACTTCCCGCAGCGCGCGCGATCGACCTGCCGCAACGCGTCACACTCGAAGGCCAGGCCATGCGCTTTGCCATCAAGCGCGATGCGCCAGCGATGCTGACGGCGTCGAGCGGCGCGCCCGCGCTGATCTCCTTCACGCAGAACGGCAAGCGCGAAACCTTCGCCTTCCCCGCGGGCGTCGAATTCCGCCACTATGTGGCGGCGGGCGACGCTGCCCTCGACATCTATGCGCCGAATGAGGGCGCGCTTTCGGGCGCACTCAACCTCGCCGCGCAGAAGGTGATCGAGGCGCATGAGGGCGTGAACGACGCCATCGCTGTCGCGCCCGGCGCCAGCGCGCTTTTCTCCTTTGAGACGAAACGCGACGCCGACGTCGGCATTGGCATACGCGCCGAGCCCGACCGCGTGAGCGTGCGACTTCTCGACGCGAGCGGCAAAACGCTCTCCGAAGGCGTCAACCAAATCACGAAGCTCGCGCCGGGCCGCTATTTCGTGGAAGCGCGCGTCCCTGCCGACGCCAGCGCGACGACCATTCGCGCCGCCATTGTCGGCCTATCGCCCCCGCCCGCGACGCCGCCGGAAGAAGCCGTCGCCGACCTCCTCGACAAGGCGGGCATGAGGAAGACCAAATGAGCCGGCCGAACACTTGGACCGCGAGCCTTCAGGCTCGCCAGAAAGAAGCGAGCCTGAAGGCTCGCGGTCCAACTCGCGCCCGTCATTCAACCCAATTTTTGCTTGATTGAGCCAATGAAAGTCGCAGCGATGAAAAAGACTCTTGCTCTCTGCTTTTTGGCGGCGGTCTCTTTCGCAGCGCCGCTGCGCGCCGAAGCGCCGCCGGTTTTCGACCGCGCGCAACGCGCCGACGGCGCCCGCATCACGCCCGACCGTTTCCTGCGCGCCTATGATCCGCTGACGATCTTCTTCCCCGGCGACGTCGGCCCCAAAGCCGGCGGCCCCGAGGATTTGCCCGCCAGATATGCCGCCATCACGCCGCAGCCCGCCGGCGAATGGCGCTGGATCGGCGCGCGCGCGCTGCAGTTCCGGCCAGCCGAGCCCTGGAAGCCGCTCTCGCACATCACGGTGAAGAGCGGCGGCGCCGAGCAGAAGCTCGTCGCATTGTTGCCAACGCCCGTCTCCAACAATCCTTCCGCGAGCGACGATCCCACGCCTGAATTGGCGCAGATCGCGCTCACTTTCGCGCAACCCGTCGATGTCGCGGCGCTCGCGCGGCTTATGACGGTCGAGCTGCGTCCGGCGCCGGGAGTCTCGGCGCAGGGCGGGCAGCTCCTGAGCCCTTCGGCCTATGATATTCGCCCGCTGGAGCGCGCGGGCAGCGCGGCCGAACAGACCTATGTGCTCCGGCTGCGCGACAGCATCAATGATGGCCGCGTTGCGATTGTGCGCCTCAAGCTCTCCGACGAACCCGGTCTCGACGACGAAATTTACGAGCTGCGCATTCGCACCGCCCTTCCCTTCGCCGTGACGGAAACGACATGCGGGCGCGGCTGGAGCGACGAGAAGCTCGGCGGCGTGTTGCGCTGCGCGGCGAATGGCGATGCGCCGGCGCCTGAGAGCGGCGACGAGGAAGGCGGCGACGCCGCTTCGACCTATAATCCCACAGCCAAGCGCCGCCTGACCCTGAGCCTCAACGCCGAACCCGAGACGCTTGATATATTGCGCGCGCGCGACGCCTTGCGCATCACGCCGCCGGTCGACGATCTCGCTGTCGAGTCCGACTCCAGCCATCTCAAGATCACAGGCAAATTTCTCTCCGACAAAGCCTATGAGCTGTCGATCGCGCCGGGCGCCATCAAGGACAAGCGCGGCCGCCCGCTTGCCGCGCCATTCACGCAGCGCTTCGCCTTCACGCGCGATAATCCGGCTTTGCAATGGGACGCAGGCTATGGCGTCGTTGAGCGTTTCGGCGCGCAGCTCCTGCCCTTGCGCGGCCGCGGCTATGACCGCGCCGACATCCGCATCCACGCCATTGACCCGCTCGCGCGCGACTTCTGGCCCTTCCCGGAGCATGGCGTCGAAACCATCGACGCCGAAACGCCGCCGCTTCCCGGCAATGAGCCTTCGCGCTGGAGCGAGAGCGGCAATATCGAAGCCGAGGCCATCAAGGAGCGGATCAAAATGTTCGGCTCGCCGGCGGTCTCTCGGCTTGTCGATCTGCCGATCAAGCGCAATGGCGTGGACGCCAAATTCGGCGTTGATCTGAAAGACGACTTCGCGCGCGTTGCGGGCCGCGAGCAGCCGGGAACCTATCTCGTCGGGCTTCGCGCCGTCGACAGCGACAAGCGCAAATGGCTGCGCGTGCAGGTGACGGATCTTTCGCTTTCCGCCATCGAGGAGTCCGCGCGCGTGCGCTTCGCCGTGACGTCGCTCGCGACGGCGCAGCCGGTGAGCGGCGCGCAGATCCGCGTCGAGGGCGTCAAGGACGATAAGTTTGCCACGCTCGCGAACGGCGTAACGGATGCGAACGGCTTCTTCTCCTGGACGCCGATCAAGCGCGGCGACGGCGAGTTGCGCCGCGTGGTGGTGAGCAAAGGGCTCGACACGCTCGTTATCGATCCCGACAGCGCGCCATCCGAGTATTCAAGGGAGTTGTGGTCGAAGCCCGAGGCGCAATGGCTTTCCTGGGTTTCCGAGGATTCGCAGCGTGCTGAAAAGCCGCGCACGGTCTGCCATGTGTTTTCCGAGCGGCCGATCTATCGGCCCGAGGAGCCCGCCCATATCAAGGGCTTTGTGCGCAGCTATGTCGGCGGCGCGTTGAAGCTCACGAAAACCGGCGGCACGCTGGTCGTCACCGCGCCCAATAATCAGGAATGGCGCGTGCCCGTGAAGCTCGACGCCAGCGGCGGCTTCTACCACAAATTCGACGCGCAGACTCAGGCGACGGGCGATTATTCGGTGAAGTTCGAGCCCGACGCGCCGAAAGCGAAGAAGCTTGAGAAGAGCGAAGAAGCGGACCCCACTGAGGGCGAAACGGCGGAAGTCGCGCAGGATACGTCCTGCGGCCAGTTCACCTTCAAAAAGGAGGCCTATCGCCTGCCGACCTTCGAGGTCGTGCTCAACGCGCCGCAGACTGTCGCGCTCGACGGGACCTTCGACGTCGACCTTCTCGCCCGCTATTTCGCTGGCGGCCTAGCGGCCGATCGGCCCATCAAATGGCGCGCCGCGCAATTCCCGCATGTGTTCACGCCGCCGAACCGCGAGGGCTTTCTCTTCTCGACAGACGCGCGTTTTTCGAGCGACGGCAAGTTCAAATCCACCGCCGTGCTGGAGCGAGACGCGCGCACCGACGCCGGCGGCGCCGCGCGTATGACATTCGACACGACGATCGAGCCCACGGCGCAACCCCGCCGCTACTCGATCGAAGCGACGGTCACGGGCGATGATGGAATAGAAGTGCGCAATGTGCAGAACGTCATCGCCCTGCCGCCTTTCGTGCTCGGCGTGAAGACGCCGCGTTATGTCGAAAAGCCCGGCGTCGTGACGCCAGAGCTGATCGCCGTCGACGGCAAGGGAGAGATGATCGCGGGCGTCGAGATGATGCTGCGGCTCATCAAGCGCAATTGGATTTCGACGCTGCAGGCGAGCGACTTCGCGCAAGGCGCGGCGAAATATGTCACGCAGGTGCAGGACGAGACGGTCTTCGAGCGCAAGGTGACGAGCGCCAAGGAGGCGCAGAAGATCGAGCTGACGACCAAGGACGCGGGCGTCTATGTCGTGCAGCTCGAGGCCTATGACAAACTGAAGCGCCGGCAGCAGGTGAGCGTCGATTTCTTCGTCGGCGGCGATACGCCCGTCACCTTCGCGCGCCCGCCGGCCGCCTCGGCGACGATCACCACTGACAAGGAGAAATATGCGCCGGGCGAAACCGCGACGCTGGTCATACAGTCGCCGTTTCAGAACGCGCGCGCGCTCGCCATCGTCGAGCAGCCGAGCGGCGTCTACGACTACAGCTACGTCGACATCGCCAATGGCTTCGGCCGCTTCGCGCTGCCGGTGAAGAAGGAGCAGACGCCCAAGCTCGCCGTGCATTTCCTGATCATGCGCGGGCGCCTCAAGGACAGCGCGCCGCTTCCCTCTAGCAATTTCGATCAGGGCAAGCCCGTCACCATCGCCGCGACCAAATGGGTCGAGGTGACGCCGGTGAAAAACATCGTGAACGTCAAACTGGAAGCCCCCGCCAAAGCGCGCCCCGGCCAGGAAGTCGAGGTGACATTGAAGCTCGCCGACGACACGGGCAAGCCGATCGCAGGCGAAGCAACTTTTTGGATGGTCGATCAGGCGGTGCTCTCGCTCGCCAAGGAGCGCCCGCTCGATCCGCTGCCGGATTTCATCGTGGCGCGCGAAACGAAAATGGCGGCGCGCGACACGCGCAACATGGCCTTCGGCGTTATTCCGCTCGAAGAGATCGCGGGCGGCGACGCCGAGCTTCAGGAATGGGGCGCGGAGAACAACATCTCCGTGCGCAAGAATTTCACGCCGGTGCCGATCTATCTGCCGAGCGTGAAAGTGGGCGACGACGGCGTCGTGAAAATTAAGGTCGCGCTGCCCGATACGCTCACTGTCTTCAAGCTGCGCGCCAAGGCGGTGAGCGGGCCGGATCGTTTCGGCGCCGCGGGCGGCGAGATGTTCATCCGGCAGGAGCTCGTCGCGCAGCCGGCTTTGCCGCGCTTCATCCGCCCCGGCGATTCTTTCGACATCGGCCTCGTGGCGCGCGTCGTGGAGGGCCCCGGCGGCGCCGGCAAGGCGGCGATCTTTGCGCCGGCGCTGAAACTCGCAGGTGAGACAAGCCGCAAGATCGAGTGGGCGCAGAACAAGCCGGTGCGCGTCGATCTGCGCGCGGAGGCGCCGGCTTCGCTCGAAGACAGCGTGAAGCTCAACTTCCGTATCGACCGCGACGTCGACCGCGCAAAGGACGCCGTCGAGATCGACCTTCCCGTGAAGCCCGACCGCGAGCCCACGCGCCGCTATGAGGTTGTCGAAATCGCGCCGGGCGAAACCAAGACGCTCGCCGCAACCGGCGAAGCGAGCCGCCCGAAAACCTTCTCACGCAACATCGTCGTTGCGGCCGACCCGGCGATCGTCAAGCTCGTCGCCGGCCTCGATATGCTTGTCGATTATCCTTACGGCTGCACCGAGCAGCGCCTTGCGCTCGCGCGCGCCAGCCTGTCGCTCAAAGGCTTTTCGCCAATTCTCTCGGCGGCGGGCCTGCAGGACCGCGTCTCGGCGAGCGTGCGGAGCGCCGCGACGCAGATCGAGCAATCGGTCGACAGCGACGGGCTCGTGGCCTTCTGGCCGCGCGCGCGTGGCAATGTCTTGCTCACGGCGTGGGCCTACGCCTTCCTCGCGCATGCCGATCGCGCGGGCGAGCCGGTGGATAAGACTCTGATGGAGCGACTCGCCAATATTCTGAAACTCTCGCTACGCTCCGACTACGCGCGCCTGCTCGGCGGCGAAGAAATGCGCGAGCGCGCGGCGGCGCTCGCGGCGCTTGCGGAAGGCGGAAAGCTCGACGAATCCTATGTCGCGGAGTTCGCCCGCCGCGCCGACTTCCTGCCGAATGAAAGCGTCGCCGAAATGGCGGCGGCGGCCGCACGCCTCGCCAATGTCGATCAGCGCATTCTCGCCTCTCTCATGGAAACCATGTGGGGCCGCGTGACATTCGCGAACCGCGGCGGCGCGCAAGTCTATGCGGGCATCGCGGGCGAAAGCGCTTCCGACGTCATCCTGCCCTCCGAGACGCGCAGCCTCGCGGAGATGCTGCGCGCGGCGGCGCTCGCGGCGCCCTCCGATCCGCGCGCGCCGGTGCTACGCGACGCGCTGCTGCGGCTGGGCGAAGGCGACGGCTGGGGCAGCACAAACGCCAACGCCAGCGCCATCGAAGCGCTCGCCGAAGGTTGGCGCCGCCCCGTGACGCCGATCACCGTCGCCTTCGCGCAAGGCGGCGCGCCCGAGACTGTCACGATCGACGCCAACAATCCCGTGGCGCGCCACGCAAGCGACAAGGACGCGCCGCTGACCATCGCCAACACATCGAACGCGCCGCTGATCGCGCTTGTCGAGACGCGCTACATGCCCGCCGAGACCGGCGCCAAAGCGCAAGCGGCGAGCGAAGGCTTCGTCATCACGCGGCAGAGCTGGCGCGTGAAGAACGGGCAGGCGCCGGAGAAGCTCGAGGCAGCCAACGGCGCCTTGCGCGTGAACCAGGGCGACGTCATCGAGGAGACGGCGGAAGTCGTGAATCCTGAAGATCGCACTTATGTCGCGATCTCTTTGCCGCTCGCGGCGGGCTATGAGCCGCTCAATCCCAATATCGCAACGGCGCCTGCGGAAGCCCAGCCCTCCAGCGCGCCGACGCTACCGCCGACCTGGGTCTCCTATGGCGACGACCGCGTGCTCTATGCCTATGACTCGCTGCCCAAGGGCAATTACCGCTTCGCCTTCCGCCTCAAGGCGCAGACGGCGGGGGCCTATACGCAACCGCCCGCGCTTGTGGAGACGATGTATAAGAAAGGCCTGCGCGGCCAGAGCGCCGGCGCGCGCGTGGAAATCGCCAAGCAGCCATGAGCCGATTAGCGCTTCTCGCCGCGCTCGCTTTCGTCGCGACGGCGCTGCGCGGCGGGCTCATGATCTCGCAGGAAGCCGCGGGCCGCGCCGATCTTACGGCGCCGCCCGCGAGCCAGATCGTCTGTGATCGCAACGGCGCCTTTCTCACGCAGATCGGCAATGCGACCCGCGACGAGAAGGGCGAGAAGCGCATCGACTACGGCTATTGGCCGCTGGAGCGCATCCCCGAGCGCGTCGCGCGCGCGACGCTCATTCTCGAAGACAGGCGCTTTTATGCGCACCCCGGCGTCGATCCACGCGCCGTGGCGCGGGCGCTGTGGAACAATCTCGCGCATCGCCGCCAAATGGAAGGCGCCTCGACCATCGCCATGCAGGTCGCGCGCATGCAGCGGCCAGGGCCACGCACATACGCCAACAAATTCTGGGAAGCGGCGACAGGGCTTGCAATCGTCGCGCGCCAGGGGCGCGAGGCGACGCTCTCTCATTATCTGCGCCTTGCGCCCTATGGGCTCGGCAGCCACGGTATTTCGCACGCTGCGCGCTTTTACTTCGACAAGCCGGTCGACGATCTCTCCTGGGCGCAAGTGGCGCTGCTCGCCGCTATTCCGCAATCGCCGGGCCGCATGAACGTCACGCGCGAGAGCGGCCTGCGGCTTGCTGTCGAACGCGCGCGCTACGCCATCGCGCAGCTCCAAAAAGAAGGCGCGGTGGACGCCGCCCAGGCCGAATTGGCGCGGCGCGAGCTTGCCGCCATGCGGCCGCTCGCGCCCAAGCGGCGCCCGGACACGCTGCATCTCGCCTTGCGCTACGAACGCCTTGCACGCGAGGGCCGCGTCTGGGCCGCCTCGCAATATGATCCGCGCATCCATGCGACCATCGACCTCTCCGTCGAACGCGAGGCGACGCAGCTCGCGCGCCGCTATCTCTCCATCTTCCGCAACGCCGGCGCGCGGCAGGTTGCGATCATGGTGGCGGAGCGCGGCTCCAACGCCATCATCGCCGATGTCGGCTCCGCCGATTACAACGATCCGCGCGCCGGCGCCTTCGATTTCACCCGCGCGCCGCGCTCGCCCGGCTCGACGCTCAAGCCCTTCATCTATGCGCTCGCTCTGGAGCGCGGCGCGCTGAAGCCCACCGATCTTCTCGACGATCTTCCCGAAGGCGCCTCGGGCGTTTCCAACGCCGACGGCCTCTACCTCGGGCCGCTGACGCCGCGTCAGGCGCTCGCCAATTCGCGCAATGTGCCGGCGACCAATCTGCTGCGCCGCGTGGGCCTCGACGCAAATTTCCTTTTCCTCCACGAGCTCGGCCTGCACGATCTCGAAGCGGCGCCGGAGAGCTTCGGCGTCTCCATGGCGATCGGCGCCTTGCCGACGCGGCTCGAACGCCTGATGCGCGCCTACGCCGCGCTCGCCGACGACGGCGTGATGCGCGATCTCTCTTTCGCGCGCGACGAAGCGCGCGCGCCCCCGCGCCGCGTGATGTCGCTCGACACGGCGCGGCTGGTGACGTCGTTCCTGTCCGACCCGCAGGCGCGCCTGCCCTCCTTCCCGCGCTATGGGCCGCTCGAATATCCCTTCGCCGTCGCCGTGAAGACCGGCACCTCGCAAAACTATCGCGACGCCTGGACGCTCGCTTTCTCGCACAAGTTCATTGTCGGCGTCTGGATCGGGCGCGGCGACGCGAGCGGCATGCGGGCCCTCACGGGCGCGAGTTCGGCGGCGCGACTCGCGCATGCAATGATGACGAGACTGCATGGGACGAAACCCGGCGATCTCGCCCCCGAGACTTTCGCGCCGCCGCCCGGACGCGTCGCCATCGATCTCTGCCATGCGGACGCCGGGCCGGAGTGCCAGCAGACGCTGCGCGAATGGGTGCGGCCGGGCGAGATTTCCGCCCGGCCCGCCGCGCACGCCCCGGCGGCCGTCGAAGAGGCGCTCGCAGCGGAGAGCGGCGCGCTCGTCATCGCGACGCCCGAGCACAATATGCACATATGGCGCAATCCGGAGCAGCCGGCTCCCTTGAACAAGCTCGCTTTGAAGCTCGCTGATGGCGGAAAGGACGCCCAGATCGTCTGGCTGATCGACGGCGCGCCTTTCACTGTTGCGCAGGCGGATGAGACCGTTTTCTGGCCCATGACGCCCGGCGCGCATCGTATTCAGGCGAGATTGGCGCTGGCGCCCGTGGCGTCGCGGCCGGTGCGGGTGATCGTCGAGTGACGCAGCTCGCACTCGACCGGCCGGGAAACCCGTAGCGACCTCCGCCGTCATTGCGAGGAGCGAAGCGACGAAGCAATCTAGGGCCGTATTGTGGCCCTGGATTGCTTCGCTGCGCTCGCAATGACGGGTGGATTGCGCGCCACTCGTAGACACACTGCAACTCCTCTCCCCGCGCGCGGGGAGAGGTTGGGTGAGGGGCCTGGGGGACGAGTGGAAACGATAAACGCTGCAGGGCGCTCGGGTCGTTAATGCACGCCCGGGCTCCTGCCCCGGCCCCTCACCCAGCCTCTCCCCGCAAGCGGGGAGAGGGGCGGATTGCCAAGGCTGAGTCGTCGCTAGCTTGACATGATCGAGGGTCGCACACACAATTTTCTTAAAGCCCAGTTGGCGATTTCACGTAAAGGCCGCGCTTTCGTGTCGCGCCCTCTTCAACTCCCGCCGACCCTCCCCATATCGCTTTCGAAGGCCGCCGAAAGGGGCCCGAAAAATTCCATGACATGGGGCGCCTCGCTCGAAGAGAGGCTGCGCCCTTCCGGTCGAGAGGGGATCTTATGAATTTCGAGAAATACACCGAACGCGCGCGCGGATTCGTGCAGAGCGCGCAGTCGCTCGCCACGCGTGAGGGGCACCAGCAATTCACGCCCGAGCATATTCTGAAGGTTTTGCTCGACGACGATCAGGGCCTCTCCGCCGGCCTCATCGACCGCGCGGGCGGGCGCTCGCGCGAGGCTTTGGCCAAGACCGAGGCCGCCCTCGCCAAGCTCCCCAAGGTCGCGGGCTCCGGCGCCGGCCAGCTCTATCTCGCGCCGGCGACGGCGCGGCTCTTCGCCAACGCCGAGCAGATCGCCCAGAAGGCCGGCGACTCCTACGTCACCGTCGAGCGCCTGCTGCTGGCGCTGGCGATGGAAAAGGACTCCGAGGCCGCGAAAATTCTCGCAGCCGCCGGCGTGACGCCGCAGTCGCTCAACGCCGCGATCGAGGATTTGCGCAAGGGCCGCACGGCCGACACGGCCTCGGCTGAAAACCAATATGACGCGCTGAAGAAATACGCCCGCGACCTGACGGAAGCGGCGCGCGAGGGCAAGCTCGATCCGGTCATCGGCCGCGACGAAGAAATCCGCCGCACCGTGCAGGTGCTCTCGCGCCGCACCAAGAACAATCCCGTGCTGATCGGCGAGCCCGGCGTCGGCAAGACGGCGATCGTCGAGGGCCTCGCGCTGCGCATCGTCAACGGCGACGTGCCGGAATCTCTCGAAGACAAGAAGCTGCTGGCGCTCGACATGGGCGCGCTCATCGCCGGCGCGAAATATCGCGGCGAGTTCGAGGAGCGCCTCAAGGGCGTGCTCAACGAGGTCACGGCGGCCGAGGGCAGTGTGATCCTCTTCATCGACGAGATGCACACGCTGGTCGGCGCCGGCAAGGCGGATGGCGCGATGGACGCCTCCAATCTGCTGAAACCGGCGCTGGCGCGCGGCGAGCTGCATTGCGTCGGCGCGACCACGCTCGATGAGTATCGCAAACACGTGGAGAAGGACGCGGCGCTGGCCCGTCGCTTCCAGCCCGTCTTCGTGGATGAGCCGACAGTCGAGGACACCATCTCGATCCTGCGCGGTTTGAAAGAAAAATACGAGATGCACCACGGCGTGCGCATTACCGATAGCGCCATCGTCGCGGCGGCGACTTTGTCGAACCGCTACATCACCGACCGCTTCCTGCCCGACAAGGCGATCGACCTCGTCGACGAAGCGTCGTCGCGCCTGCGCATGCAGATCGACTCCAAGCCCGAGGAGCTGGACGAGCTCGACCGTCGCATCATCCAGCTCAAGATCGAGCAGGAGGCATTGAAGAAGGAGACCGACACGGCCTCCAAGGACAGGCTCGCAAAGCTCGAAGGCGAACTCGCGGACCTCGAAGAGAAGTCGGCGGCGCTCACCGCGCGCTGGAAGGCGGAGAAGGACAAGCTCGGCAACGCCCAGAAGCTAAAAGAACAGCTCGAACACGCGCGCAACGAACTCGCCCAGGCGCAGCGCCGCGGCGAATATCAGCGCGCCGGCGAGCTGGCCTATGGCCAGATCCCCGACCTGGAAAAGAAGCTCGCGGCGACCGAAGCCAGCGAAGGCAAAGGCGCGCTGATTGAAGAGGCCGTAACCGCGAATGACGTCGCGGCGGTGGTGTCGCGCTGGACCGGCGTGCCGGTCGATAAAATGCTCGAAGGCGAGAAGGAGAAGCTTCTCCATATGGAGGAGGAGCTGGCCAGGCGCGTCGTCGGGCAGCATGAGGCGGTCATTGCGGTCTCGACCGCCGTGCGCCGCGCTCGCGCCGGCCTGCAGGACCCCAACCGCCCGATCGGCAGCTTCATCTTCCTCGGCCCGACGGGCGTCGGCAAGACGGAGCTGACCAAAGCCCTCGCGAATTTCCTCTTCGACGACGAGACGGCGATGGTGCGGCTCGACATGTCGGAATATATGGAGAAGCACTCGGTCGCCCGCCTCATCGGCGCGCCTCCCGGCTATGTCGGCTATGAGGAAGGCGGCGCGCTGACCGAAGCGGTTCGTCGCCGGCCGTATCAGGTCGTGCTGTTCGACGAGATCGAGAAGGCGCATCCGGATGTGTTCAACGTGCTGCTGCAGGTGCTCGACGATGGGCGCCTGACCGACGGCCAGGGCCGCACGGTCGACTTCAAGAACACGCTGATCATCATGACGTCGAACCTCGGCGCCGAATTCCTGGTGATGCAGCAGGAGGGCGAGGACTCGACGGCCGTGCACGACGAGGTGATGGCGGTCGTGCGGTCGCACTTCCGGCCGGAGTTCCTGAACCGCGTCGACGAGATCATCCTGTTCCACCGCCTGCGGCGCGAGGATATGGGCGCGATCGTCGATATCCAGATCAAGCGGCTCCAGAAGCTCCTGGAGGATCGCAAGATCACGCTGCATCTGGACCTGAAGGCGCGCGATTGGCTCGCGGCCAAGGGCTACGACCCCGCCTATGGCGCGCGGCCTCTAAAGCGCGTGATGCAGAAGGAGCTACAGGACGCTTTGGCCGAACGTCTGCTCGCGGGCGAGATCATCGACGGCGCGACGGTGGAGATCTCCGCCGAAGGCCCGTCGCTCACGATCGACGGCAAGCCGACGCACGGGCCGGCGAAGCCGCTGCTGCGGACCGTGGGGAACGCGTAACGAGAGCGCCCTCATCCGACCCCTGCTGACGCAGGGGCCACCTTCTCCCGCACGCGGGAGAAGGAGAAAGCCGCCGGCGCCGCGGGTAAATAACCAAACTAGGATACGATCACTCCTTCTCCCGCTTGCGGGAGAAGGTGGCCCTCGCGTCAGCGAGGGTCGGATGAGGGCCACCTCACAACTTCCGCAGCGCCACTTCCTCGATGCGGTGATCGGCGCCCTTTGTGAGGATCAGGCTCGCGCGCGGCCGCGTCGGCGCGATGTTCTGGCGCAGGTTTTCGAGATTGATGCGGGTCCAGATGTCTTTCGCGACGCTCACTGTCTCCTCGTCGGAAAGATCGGCGTATTTGCGGAAGTAGGACCGCGGGTCGCGGAACGCCGTCTCGCGCAACTGGAGGAAGCGCTCCACATACCAGCGCTCCAGCAGCTCCTCGCTGGCGTCGAGATAGACCGAGAAGTCGAAGAAATCCGAGACGAAGGGAATTTCCTTCGGCTGCCGCGACGGCCGCGCGGCGAGCACGTTCACGCCCTCGACGATGAGAATGTCCGGCCCATCGAAACAGGCCGACTCGCCCGGAACGACGTCATAGGTCAGATGCGAATAGACCGGCGCGCAGACATAACGCTGGCCGGCCTTCACGGCCGAGAGAAAACGCAGCAGCGCCTTGTTGTCGTAGCTTTCCGGAAAGCCCTTCTTCTCCATCAGCCCTTCGCGCTCCAGCACGGCGTTGGGGAGGAGAAAGCCGTCGGTGGTGATGAGCTCCACTTTCGGCGTGTTCGGCCAGCGCGACAGCAGCGCCTTGAGAATGCGCGCGGTCGTGGATTTGCCGACGGCCACGGAGCCCGCGACGCCGATGATATAGGGAACCTTGCCGTCCTCGGCGCCCAGGAACCGCTGCGTCGCCTTGAAGAGCCCCTGCGTCGCGGCGACGTAGAGGGCAAGCAGGCGCGAAAGCGGCAGATAGATTTCGATGACTTCTTCGAGCGAGATCGGATCGCCGACCGATTTCAGCCGCGTGAGGTCGTCGAGCGTCAATGTCAGCGGCGTATCGGCGCGCAGGCTCGCCCATTCGGAACGCATGAAGCGGCGATAGGGCGAGAGGGCCCCATTCGCCTGCCCGGCGACGTCGATCATTTGCCCGCTCCGCGCGAAGCTTTCTCGGCGAGGCCGGATTGCGCCGTGCGCCGGCCAAGCTCCGCCACAACCTCCTCGAGAGAGACGCCGCGCGCCTCGAGCAGCACGAGGAGATGGTAAAGAACGTCGGCGGCTTCGCTGGTCAGCGCTTTCTTGTCGCCCTCCATGGCGGCGATGACGGCTTCCACCGCCTCCTCGCCGAATTTCTTGGCGATGCGCGGCGGGCCGGCCTCGAAGAGCTGCTTTGTGTAGGAATTCGAGGCGCTGTCGTCGCGGCGTGATTTGATCAGCGCGGCGAGATCGTCGAGGGTGAAGGTCACAGCATGTTCTCCCGCCTCTCACCCGTCATGGCCGGCTCTATGCCGGCCATCCACGCCGGGCCGCTACAGCCGTCTTTGCAAGGAAGCCGGCTCCGCGCTCCAAACTCAATCCTAGCCGAAACCGAAAGGCGTGGATGGCCGGGACAAGCCCGGCCATGACGCGGTTGGGAGGTTGCGCGAAAACGCCCCATCATCCCAACGCCTCCAAACCATCGAGCCGCATCGGCAGGCCCGCCGCAGCCATATGGCGCTTCGCCTGCGGAATCGAATATTCGCCGAAGTGGAAGATCGACGCCGCCAGGACGGCGGTCGCATGTCCCTCACGAATGCCCGCAACCAGATGGTCGAGATTGCCGACGCCCCCCGAGGCGATCACCGGCGCGCGCACCGCGTCCGCCACCGCGCGCGTGAGCGCAATGTCGAAGCCGATCTTGGCGCCGTCGCGATCCATGGAGGTGAGCAAGATTTCCCCGGCCCCGAGCGACGTCACCTCGCGGGCGTAATCGACGGCGTCGATGCCTGTCGGCCGGCGCCCGCCATGGGTGAAGATTTCCCACTTTCCGGGCCCGACCTGCTTGGCGTCTATGGCGACGACGATGCATTGCGAGCCGAATTTCTCGGCGGCCTCGCGCACGAATTGGCGGTTGGAGACGGCGGCCGTGTTGATCGAGGCCTTGTCGGCGCCGGCGAGCAGAAGATTGCGGATATCGTCGAGCGTGCGCACGCCGCCGCCGACGGTGAGCGGCATGAAGCAGGCCTCGGCGGTGCGCTGCACGACATCGAAGAGAATGCCGCGATTCTCGTGGCTCGCGGTGATGTCGAGGAAGCAGAGCTCGTCGGCGCCGGCGGCGTCATAGGCGATGGCGCATTCGACCGGATCGCCGGCGTCGCGCAAATCGACGAAATTAACGCCTTTGACGACGCGGCCTTCCTTGACGTCCAGGCAGGGGATGACGCGGGCTTTGAGCATCAGGCTACCTCGGTCGCCATCGGGCGAATAGCAATCTGGCTTAGCGATCCCCATACCTCCCCTTTACGGGGAGGTCGGCGGTTGAAAACCGCCGGGTGGGGTTCGCGCAGCAACGATAGTGGTTGAGGCTGGGCCCCACCCGACGCAGCTTCGCTGCGCCACCCTCCCCGTAAAGGGGAGGGATTTGCTCGCGCCCAGCGTTCGCGCAATTGCCTGCTATTCATCACGCCCTCGCGCTCCGGATCAGCGCCAGCGCCTCAGCCGGATCGAGACGGCCGTCGTAAAGCGCACGGCCGGTGATGGCGCCGGCGAGCTTGGCGCAGTCGGGCTGCAGCAGCCGCTCGATATCTGCAAGCGACGCCAGCCCGCCAGAGGCGATGACCGGAATCGTCAGCGCATTGGCGAGCGCGAGCGTCTGCTCGATGTTCAGTCCCGTCAGAATCCCGTCGCGCGAGATATCCGTGTAAATGATCGCCGCGACGCCGGCGTCCTCGAAGCTTTTGCCCAAATCCAGCGCCGACATGCGCGTGGTGCGCGCCCAGCCGTCGACGGCGACCATGCCGTTTTTGGCGTCGATGCCGACCGCCACGCGGCCGGGATAGACCCGCGCCGCCTCGCGCACGAAGGACGGGTCCTTCACCGCCGCCGTGCCGATGATGACGCGCGTGACGCCCTTCTCCAGCCAGCCCGAAAGCGTGCGCATGTCGCGAATGCCGCCGCCGAGCTGCACAGGAATGCGCAGTGCGGCAAGAATCGCCTCGACGGCTTCCGCATTGCGCGGCGCGCCGGCGAAGGCGCCGTCGAGATCGACGACATGCAGATATTCGAAGCCCTGGCGCTCGAAGGCGCGCGCCTGCTCGGCGGGATCGTCGTTGAAGACGGTGGCGCGGTCCATGTCGCCCTGGGCGAGACGAACGCACTGGCCTTCCTTCAGATCGATTGCCGGAAAAAGTATCACGGGCGCCACCTCAGGAAATTGGCGATGAGCGCGAGGCCGAGCCTCTGGCTCTTTTCGGGATGAAACTGAACGCCGACGAGATTGTCGCGCGCGACCGCGGCCGTGAGCGGCGCGCCATAGTCGCTGGTCGCCAACACATGGTCGGGCTCGGCCGGCGTCAGATGATAAGAGTGCACGAAATAAGCGTGCAGGCCGGTCTCGCCTGTCCGGATGCCGGCAAAGACCGCATGTTCGCGCGCAAGCGACAGCGTGTTCCAGCCCATATGCGGGATTTTGAGCGACGGGTCCTTCGGCTCGATGGCGACGACGTCGCCGCCGACCCAATCGAGGCCGGGCGTCTCGCCATGCTCCAGTCCGCGCGCGGCCATGAGCTGCATGCCGACGCAAATGCCGAGGAATGGCCGGCCGCGCGTGATTGCGGCTTCATGCAGCGCCTCATAGAGGCCGGGCAGCGCCAGCAGGCCGGCGCGGCAATCGGCGAAGGCGCCGACGCCCGGCAGAACGACGCGGTCAGCCACGCGCACGATCTCGGGGTCGTTGGTCACGCGAATGGCGCCCTCGAGCCCCGCCTCGCGCGCGGCGCGTTCAAAGGCCTTCTGCGCCGAGTGTAGATTGCCCGAACCATAATCGATGATCGCCGTCGTCACGCGCGACTCTCCGAGGGAAGCGTTTCAGGGGAGGACGCCCGCAGCCGGCCGAAGTAGACCATTTCGGCCTCCTCCTCGGTGTCGGCGTTCACCAGGTCGCCCTCGACATAGCCCCGCCGCTGCAAACTCCATGCGAGGATGCGGTCGCCCTCGAAGCCGAGCACGAGCGCGGCGGCGAGCGCGAGAAAAGACGTGGTCAGCTTCGGCAGCATGAAGGATACGCCCAAGGCCGAAATGGAGGCGAGCAGGAGCGACCAGCCGAGAGCGGCGATCCAGGCGCGCTTCCAAAGCAGCCAGAGCGGCCCGAAGATAAAGGCCGGGGTCGAGAAGGAATCGCGCAGGAACACGATCTTTTCGGGGCGCGCGGCGCCCTCCGGCGGCAAATGAACGGTGAATATCGCCATTTCGGCTTCCCTCCTCCTTTTTCGGGCTTTTGCCGGCCGCCCCTCAGGCAGTCAGCGTGCCCTTGGTGGAGGGCGCTTCGCCCTGGACGCGGCGCGGGTCGATCGCCACCGCCTTGCCGAAGGCCCGGGCGAAACCCTTGAAGGCGCTTTCGGCGATATGATGGCTGTTGACGCCCTTGAGGCTGTCGATATGCAGCCCGATGCGCGCCTGCACGGCGAAGGCCTGGAAAAATTCGCGCATGAGCTCGGTATCGAAGGCGCCGATGCGCTCCGCCGGGAAATTCACGTCATAGACGAGAAAGGGCCGGCCGGAGACATCCACGACGACGCGGGTCAACGCCTCGTCGAGCGGCGCATGGGCGTCGCCATAGCGGGCGATTCCCTTGCGGTCGCCGAGCGCGCGATCCACCGCCTGGCCGAGCGCGAGGCCCACGTCCTCGACCGTGTGGTGGCCGTCGATATGCAGATCGCCCTTGGCGAGCACGGTCAGATCGAGCGGCGCATGGCGGGCGATCTGGTCGAGCATATGGTCGAAAAAGCCTATTCCCGTCGAAATGTCGGATTTCCCCGCCCCGTCGAGGTCGACGGCGACGGAGATCGTCGTTTCCTTGGTGACGCGCTCGATCTGGGCGCTGCGCATGGAGAATAGGCCTTCCAAAGGGACGCGGGCCGAACATTCGCCGGCCGCAAGCGGGCGGGTTGTAGCAATTTCGTCGCAACGGCGCCAGCCGGAGCCGTGCGCCAGGGCTCTTAATCCAGGTTAACAACCCTACGCAGCCGCGTCATGCCCGCGCTTGTCGCGGGCATGACGCCAGGACATTAAGACAAGCGGGAAGAAGAAGCGGCGTTGTTCCGCTCATGTTCTTAAGCTTTCCGCCTCGGCGCGGATGGCCGCGACAAGCGCGGCCATGACGCTGGAACACATCTGCTCGTTCCCCCGAATTCGGAGCCCTGAGCCGTGCGCCAAGTCACTGGCCGCTGCGCTTGCGCTTCTTTATGCTCGCCGGAGGTTCCTAGCCAACATAGCACGTTTTCAGGAGAATTGATGAAGCTCGCCTATTTCGCCGCTCCCGCGCTGCTCATTGGCCTTGCGGCCGCCGTCGCCGGAACGCCCGAGGAAGATTACGTCGCCGCCCGCGACGCGGCCACCGCCAAAATCAAGAAGATCGAGGCGAAGAACCCCGACGCCGACATTTCGAAAATCAATAAAAGCGCTCTGGCCGCTCTCGAGAAACGCCTGCAGGCGATCATCGGCCCGGTTGCGATCAAGCCTTATCCCGAGAAGGGGAGAATGGAGTACGACAGTCTTTCCGAGGGCGAGCTCGGCGCGGACGGACTGGACGGCCTGCGCTTCGGCAAGGACGGCGACGGGCCGCAGCTCGTCGTCACGACGGACGGCCTGCTGGAAACATGGCTAAAGCGGCCGCGGGACTGGGGGACGAAGAAAGGCAAGCGGCCGTCGATCGACGAGGCGCTGGCCAATGCCGAATTCTATACTTTCGCCGTTGGACAGGACGCCGCCCTGACAAAAACCGCCGACATCCCCATCGCAAAGCCCGAAGGGGCGACCCTCGCAGTCGCGCTGCTCGGCGGCTGGGCGCAGGATGACGGCCCGAACCCGATACAGGATATTGTCCTGGCGGTGCGCCGGGAGGGAAAGGTCTATATCGCGAGCGAGCGCGCCAAGGCCTATAAGCCCATCCCCGCCTGCGACGCCAGCCTGAAGGCGGCGGAAGCGAAAGCCGACGTAATCTTCAAGAAATATCAGGCGAGCAGCGCGAAGGACGAAAAGATCTTCAACGACTATACGCAGACGCGCGAAAAGGGCGACGCCGACTTTCGCGCCTGCTACCGGCAGCGCGCGCCGAACGAAGCGTTTTTCCCCGCGCTGGTGAAAGAGGCGCAGGAGATCGCCGATCGTTTCGGCGGGAAGTAGCGCGCCCTCATCCGACCCCGCTTTGCGGGGCCACCTTCTCCCGTAAACGGGAGAAGGAATCGCGTTGCAATCTTTGTGATCTCTAAACACGGGGTTCTCTCCTTCTCCCGCGCGCGGGAGAAGGTGGCCCTCGCGTCAGCGAGGGTCGGATGAGGGCCCCCGCCCTTGCTCAACACCCGCCAAACGCCTACATCCGCCTGACATATTAGTCTGGATGGCGAGAATGGAAAGCGAACGCGAGAAGTCGCTCCTGATGCATGCGACGACGATCATACTGGTGAAAAAACAAGGCGAAACCGTCATTGCCGGCGACGGCCAGGTCAGCCTCGGCCAGACCATCATGAAAGGCAACGCCCGAAAGGTCCGCCGTCTCGGCAAGGGCGACGTCATCGCGGGCTTCGCCGGCGCCACCGCCGACGCCTTCACCCTCTTCGAGCGTCTCGAGACCAAGCTCGAGCAATATCCAGGGCAGCTCATGCGCGCCTGCGTCGAGCTCGCCAAGGATTGGCGTATGGACCGCTATCTGCGCCGTCTCGAAGCCATGATGCTCGTCGCCGACAAAAATGTCGGCCTGGTGCTCACAGGCTCCGGCGACGTGCTGGAGCCCGAGGCGGCTGAGGGCGGCGCCGTCGCGGCGATCGGCTCGGGGGGCAATTATGCGCTCGCCGCCGGCCGCGCGCTTATCGACACGCCGGCCGACGCCGAGACCATCGCGCGCCGCGCCATGAACATCGCCGCCGACATCTGCGTCTATACGAACCATAGCATAGTGGTGGAGAAAATCTGATGGCCGACTTCTCCCCCCGCGAGATCGTCTCCGAGCTCGACCGCTATATCGTCGGACAGCAGGACGCCAAGCGCGCCGTCGCGATCGCGCTGCGCAACCGCTGGCGCCGGCTGCAACTGCAAGGGCAGATGCGCGAAGAGGTGATGCCCAAGAACATCCTCATGATTGGCCCGACGGGCTGCGGCAAGACCGAGATCGCCCGCCGCCTCGCCCGCCTCGCCAACGCCCCTTTCCTGAAGGTCGAGGCGACGAAATTCACCGAGGTGGGCTATGTGGGCCGCGACGTCGAGCAGATCGTGCGCGACCTCATCGAAGTCGCGCTGGTGATGGTGAAGGACCGCCGCCGCAAGGATGTGCAGGCCCGCGCCGAAAAGGCCGCGGAGGAACGCGTGCTCGACGCGCTCGTGGGCCCCGCCTCCTCGCCCGCGACGCGCGAGACCTTCCGCAAGCGGCTGCGCGACGGAGAGCTCGACGACAAGGAAGTCGAGATCGAATTGCAGCAATCGGGCGGCTCCACGCCCATGTTCGAGCTGCCGACCATGCCGGGCGCCAGTGTTTCGGCTTTTTCGCTCGGCGACCTCTTCGGCAAGATGCAGCGCGGCAAGCCGCGCAAGCTCACGGTGAAGGAAGCGCATGGGCCGCTGATCGCCGAAGAGAGCGACAAGCTCATCGACCAGGAAGCGAGCGTCCGCGAAGCCATCCACGAGGTGGAGAATAATGGCATCGTCTTCATCGACGAGATGGACAAAATCTGCGCCCGCGAAGGACGCGGCGGCGCCGATGTCTCGCGCGAGGGCGTGCAGCGCGACCTGCTGCCGCTGATCGAAGGCACGACGGTCGCGACCAAGCATGGGTCGGTGAAGACCGACCATGTGCTCTTTATCGCCTCCGGCGCCTTCCATGTCGCGAAGCCTTCGGACCTCCTGCCCGAGCTTCAGGGCCGCCTGCCGATCCGCGTGGAATTGGCCTCGCTCAATGAAGAAGACTTCCGCCGCATCCTGACCGAAACCGAAGCCTGTCTCAGCAAGCAATATTCGGCCTTGATGGGCACGGAAGGCGTGACGCTGGAATTCGCGCCCTCGGCCATCGACGCCATCGCCAAAGTGGCCGTGGCCGTGAACACCTCGGTGGAGAACATCGGCGCCCGGCGCCTGCAGACGGTGATGGAGCGCGTCCTCGACGACATCAGCTTCACGGCCTCCGACCGCGCGGGCGAGACGGTGACGATCGACGGCGATTTCGTCGAGAAGCACATCGGGGATTTGGCGAAGAACCGGGATTTGAGCCGGTTTATTCTGTGATGTCCTTGAGCCGCGCAACAAGCGTCATCGTGTTGGACGGGCATTCCGAGAAGCCACGGTGCATGTAGAAACGCTTGGCGTCTTCGGAGAGCGCATGGACCAAAAGCCCTGCGACGCCGCCGAACTCGGCGGCGGCGCGGGTGCGGATGACAGCATCCCGGAGCAGGAGTGAGCCGAGCATGCGTCCTTGTTCCTGGAGGTCGACGGCAAGCCGTCCGAGAACAAAAACCGGAATCGGGTCTGGCATATTGCGCCGCAGCCTTCCGGGCGCTTCGTTCGAGGCGATCGCTCCCGCCGCCAGCGCGTAGTAGCCAACGACCCGTTCGTCGCGACAAACAACGAAAGTGCGCGAAGCGCCGCTGAGCTGGTTCGCCCGGGCGCGACGCTGCAGCCAGTCGTTCAAGACGGCCACGCCGCAATCAAATTGCGCGACGTCGTGCCGCTCGCCCAAAGGCGCGGGCGCCGAGGGCGGCGTCAATTCTCCCACGGCGCCTTCAGATTCATGAGCTTCCGCAGGCCCTCGTTGGGCTTTGCCGGCGCGTCGAAGATTTTACGAAAACGCTCGAAGGTCTTAGCGTCGACCACGATCAAATTGGCGTCGAGCAGCGTCTCCTGCGCCGCCCGGCGCGCCGCCTCGACCATGAATTCGGTTCGCGTTTTGCCTGCCGCTTTCGCGGCGCGGTCGATGATATTGCGGTCTTCCGCCGCCATGCGGACATTGACCAGCCCGCGGCGGGAACGATCGCTGGTTTTGGTCGCCTGCGCCATGTGCGCTCCCAAGGATGTAAAGACATTGTATATTGGCCCAACTGGCGCGGGTCAAACTGTCCACACTTGCGCCCGCGCCCGCGCATTGTCATAACCCCCGCCAAAGTTCCTCAACCCTCGACGGCGCAATCCATGTCCAGCTTCCCCCAGCGCGTTTTCTCGGGCGTGCAGTCCACCGGCAATCTGCACCTCGGCAATTATCTCGGCGCCATCGTCAAATTCGTCGAGCTGCAGGAGCGCTTCGAGTGCCTCTATTGCGTCGTCGACCTGCACGCGATCACCGTGCCGCAGGACCCGATCGAGCTGCGCAACAACACGCGTGAGATCGCGGCGGCCTTTCTCGCCTGCGGCATCGATCCCAAGAAGAACATCGTCTTCAACCAGAGCCAGGTCGCCGAGCACGCCGAGCTCGCCTGGGTCTTGAACTGCGTGGCCCGCATCGGCTGGCTCAACCGCATGACCCAGTTCAAGGACAAGGCCGGCAAGGACCGCGAGAACGCCTCGATGGGCCTTCTGGATTACCCTGTCCTGATGGCCGCCGACATCCTCCTCTATCGCGCCACCCATGTGCCGGTCGGCGAGGACCAGAAGCAGCATCTCGAGCTCGCCCGCGACATTGCGCAGAAGTTCAATAATGATTTCGGCGCCTCGATCGAGCGCAATGGCTTCGGGGAAGGTTTCTTCCCCCTGCCCGAGCCGCTGATTGCCGGCCCGGCGACGCGGGTGATGAGCCTGCGCGACGGCACGAAGAAAATGTCGAAATCCGACGCCTCGGATTATTCACGCATCAATCTCTCCGACGACGCCGACCAGATCGCCACGAAGGTGAAGAAAGCCAAGACCGATCCCGAGCCCCTGCCCTCCGAGGAAAAGGGTCTCGAAGGCCGGCCGGAGGCGGATAATCTCGTGGGCATTTTCGCTGCGCTATCGGGGCGCGCGAAGGCGGAGGTTTTGAGCGAATACGGCGGCGCGAATTTCTCGACCTTCAAGAGCGCGCTGGTCGATCTCGCGGTCGCCAAGCTCTCGCCGATTACCGCGCAGATGCGCCGCATTCGCGAGGATGAAGGCTATATCGATCAGGTGTTGCGAGACGGTTCGGACCGCGCCCGCGCGCTGGCGCGCGAGAACATGAACGCCGTGAAGGATATTGTAGGGTTCTTGCGGTAAATCAGCCTACTCGCCTCGCTTGGCGAGGAGGCGTTCGACCTCCTCCCCGAGCGGGCGCAGGTCCTTCGAGATAACGTCCCAGACAAGAAAAAGATCGACGCCCCAATAGGCGTGGATGAGCCGATTTCGGAAGGCCACGATTTTCGTCCAGGGAGCTGGCGCCGTCGCCTTTAGCTCGGGCGAGAGCTTGCCTGCCGCCTCGCCAATGATCTCGAAATTGCGGATGACAGCGTCCTGGATGATGCGCTCGCGCAAAAAGACATCCCGGCCGCCCGCAACATAGCTCTCGATCGCACGGATGCTGTCCGCGATATGCTCCAGATAGAAGCGATCGGACTTCACAAGGGCAACGCTTCACGTTCGATCAGCAGCCTGAGAAAGGGACTCACGCCCCGCGAGGTCACAAGATCGACCTTGCGCCCGATCAGCGCCTCCAGTTCCTCCGCCAACGCGAGATAATCGTCGAACCCGCGTTCCTCAGAGAGATCGATGAGCAAATCCACGTCGCTCGACGGCGTCTCTTCCCCACGAACGACCGAGCCGAACAGGCGGATGTTCGACGCGCCATGGCGGCGGGCGGCTGCAATCAGCTCCGAGCGTTTATCGAGCAGGGATTCGAGCAACGGCATGGCACACACCTCGCGCCCACTATAACATAAATCAGCCTGTCAACGCCTCCGGCTTCGGCCCGCCGGTCGCCCAATCCAGCAGTTCCACCGTATGCACGATCGGGATGGCGGTCCCCGCCCCGATCTGCGCCATGCAGCCGAAATTGCCCGCGGCGATGACTTGCGGCGCGAGGCTCTCGATATTGGCGACCTTGCGCGCGCGAAGCCGGTCGGCCATTTCCGACTGGAGTAAGTTATAAGTTCCCGCCGAACCACAGCAGATGTGCCCCTCGGGCACAGCGACAACCTCGAAGCCGGCGCTCTCCAGCGCTGCAACCGGCTCGCGCGTGACTTTCTGGCCGTGCTGCAACGAGCAAGCCGAGTGATAGGCGACCCTCAGGCGCGGGACGGCGACGCGCTGGAACTGCAATTTATCGACAAGCTCGCTCACGTCGCAGGCCAGCGCGGAAATGCGTGCGGCCTTGTCCGCCAAATCAGCCTCATCGCGGAACATGAACCCGTAGTCCTTCACGCTCGTGCCGCAGCCCGACGTGTTGATGACGATATGGTCGAGCCCGCCTGTCTCGATTTCGCGCGTCCAGGCGTCGATGTTCCGGCGCGCGAAGACATGGGATTGGTCGACCTTGCCGAGATGATGCGGCAACGCCCCGCAACATCCGGCGCCCTCGGCGACGACGACCTCGACGCCGTGGCGCGTGAGGAGACGCACGGTGGCTTCATTGATCCGCGTGTCCAGCACGGTTTGCGCGCAACCATTCAGAAGCGCGACGCGCATCTGGCGGGCGCCTTGCGCCGGAAAAACCTGCGGGCGGTCGACATCCGACGGCGCCGGCAAATTTGGTGGCGCGAGCGATAGCATCGCGTGCAGGCGCTCCGGCAAATAACGGGCGAACGGCCTCGCCGCACCAGCCAAGCGTAACGCAAACCGGAACACTGTCGGGCGCGGCAGAACGAATGCAAGCAACGCGCGCAGCGCCTTGTCTGCGAATGGCCGCTGATAGGTCGCCTCTATATGGGCGCGCGCATGGTCGACGAGATGCATGTAATGCACACTCGACGGACAGGTCGTCATGCAAGAAAGGCACGAGAGGCAGCGATCGACATGCCGCGCCGTGCGCGCGTCGGCGGCGCGCCCATTCTCCAGCATTTCCTTGATGAGATAAATGCGCCCGCGTGGCGAATCCAATTCGTCGCCCGTGAGGAGATAGGTCGGGCAGGTCGCCGTGCAGAAGCCGCAATGCACGCAGGCGCGCAGAATCTTCTCCGATTGCGCCATATCCGGGTCCGCGAGAGCGGCAAGAGAGAAATGCGTCTGCATCTCAAAACGCCTCGCGCATGCGGCCGCGCTCCAGAATATGCGCGGGATCGAAACTCTCCTTCACGCGCTTGCTCAGCGCCGCCAGCGGCGCCGGCTGCGGATGAAAGACGTCTACGCGCGCCCGAATATCGTCGGACGCGCGGATGAGGGTCGCATGGCCACCACAGGCGTCGACAGCAGCGCGTATTGTCCCCGCATGAGCGTCGCCGGCCGGCTCCAGGCAAAGCCAGACGAGCCCGCCCGCCCAATCGTAGTAATAGGCAATGATCGGCGCGCCGGCGTTGCGCAGCGCGTCCAGGACGGCGCGCCCGTCTGTCGGCGCGACCGAAACGCGCCAGATTTGCCCGCTGTGCGCGGCAAGCGGCGTGACGTCGCGCAGCGCCGCCCAGAGCGCCGCCGACTCGTTTCGCGGCAATGTCTCGAAGCGCGCGCCGCAGTCGCCAAGTTGCGCGATCAACGCCTCGCGCCTCGCGGAAACTGAAATCTCGGGGCCTTCGATGCGCAGCAGAGCGGCGTTGGCGTCGAGCCCGAGTGGCGCGGCGCCGGCCGGCAGCATGGCGAAGGAGGACACTTCATGCGGCGATCCCGACGCCCGGCGCAATTGAGCAAGGCTTTGCGCTTCGTCGAGACCGAGAACCAAGAGAGTCTGTTCGGTCTCGGCCTTCGGCAGAACCTTCAACGTCACTTCGGTGAGAAGCGCCAACGTGCCGTAGGAGCCGCAGACAAGCTTTGAGAGATCATAACCCGTAACGTTTTTCATGACGCGGCCGCCGGATTTCACCACCTCGCCGCGCCCGGTCACACAGTGAAACCCCAACAGATGATCGCGCGCGGCTCCTGCCTTGATGCGGCGCGGGCCGGAAGCGTTGACGGCGATCGCCCCGCCGATTGTCGCGCTCCGCGTCGCGCCGCCGAGCAGCGGCGCATAATCCATCGGCTCGAAAGCGAGCTGCTGGCCATGCGCGTCGAGCAACTCCTCGATCTCGCGCAAAGGCGTCCCGGCACGGGCGGAAAGCACGAGCTCCTCGGGCTCATAGAGCGTCACCCCCGTCAGCGCGCGCGTGGAGATGTGTTGCTGCAAAGGCGCATGGCGGCCGAGGCGCTTCTTCGAGCCGGCGCCAACAATGGCGAAAGGTGCTTTTCGCGTGTTGGCGGCGCGCAAGGCGTCGACGGCGTCGGCGGCGTCGCGAATATCGAGCGTGGCCAGGAGAGCGTCCATGTCAGAATCTCGGCAGATCGGGGAACGGCGTCTTGCCGCCCGACACATGCATCATGCCGAACTCGGCGCAGCGATGCAGCGTTGGGAAAACCTTGCCGGGGTTGAGCCTGTTCAAGGAGTCGAAGGCGCATTTCACGCGCAACTGCTGATCGAGATCAGTCTCGTTGAACATCTCGCTCATCAGATCGCGCTTCTCGACGCCGACGCCATGTTCGCCGGTGAGCACGCCGCCGACAGCGACGCAAAGACGCAAGATGTCGAACCCGACCTTCTCCGCCCGTTCCATTTCCCCCTCGATCGAAGCGTCATAAAGAATGAGCGGATGCAGATTGCCGTCGCCCGCATGGAAGACATTGGCGACCTGCAGGCCCTCGCGCTTGGCGATCTCATCCATGCCCGCGAGCACCTCCGGCAGGCGCGCGCGCGGGATCGTGCCGTCCATGCACAGATAATCCGGCTTGATGCAGGAGACTGCCGGAAAGGCGTTCTTGCGGCCGGCCCAGAATTGCAAGCGCTCGGCTTCGCTTGTGGAAACCTTGGTCGTCGTCGCCCCTTCGTCACGAGCAATTGTTTCGACGAGGTCCACGAGGTGGTCGACCTCCGCCTGCGCGCCGTCGAGCTCTACGATCACGATCGCCTCGGCGTCGAGCGGATAGCCGCAGGGCTGGAAACGCTCGACGGCGTGGATCGTCGCTTTGTCCATCATCTCCATTCCGCCGGGGATAATCCCCCGCGCGATGACGGCGCCGACAAAGCGCGCGCCGGCCTCGACGCTCGAAAAGCCGACGAGCAGCCCGCGCGCAACGGCCGGCTTTTGCAGAATGCGCACGGTGACTTCGGTAACGACCCCGAGCAAGCCTTCCGAACCGGTCATCAGGCCGAGAAGATCATAGGCCTCGCTATCGAGATGCTTGCCGCCGAGGCGAATGACCTCGCCCCCCATCAGCACGACTTCGAGCCCGAGGATATTATTGGTCGTCAGGCCATATTTGAGACAGTGCACGCCCCCGGCGTTCTCGGCCACATTGCCGCCGATGGAGCAGGCGATCTGCGAGGAGGGATCGGGCGCGTAATAAAAGCCGCGACTCTCGACCGCCTTGGAGATGGCGAGATTTTGCACGCCAGGCTGCACGCGCGCGCAGCGGTTCTCATAGTCGATCTCGAGAATGCGGTTGAACTTCGACATGCCGAGCAGAATGCCGTCTTCGAGCGGCATCGAGCCGCCGGAAAGCGAGGTGCCCGCACCGCGCGGCACAACCTTGACGTTCATCTCGGCGGCAAGCGCCAGAACGGCGCTCACCTGCGCCACGGTCTCGGGCAATGCGACCACGAGCGGCAGCGCGCGATACATGGTGAAGGCGTCGCATTCGTAAGCGCGGCGCGCCGTCTCGTCCACGATGAGGTTCTGCGCGGGCAATATGGCGCGCAGGCGCTCGATCAGCTCGTCGCGCCGCGCGAGAATCTCGGGCTCGGGCGCAGGCATGGCCAGCGTCATTAATCAGCGCCTCCTCAGCGCATCGAGCGCGCCGTTGCGCCGGCGCTCCGGGCGTGGGATTGCAGCGGCCTCGGAAATTTTCCCTAGTCGAGGCGCAGGATGGGCGCAAGTCCGACGCTTCCGGGCCGCGCGCTTCTCGAGCGAGCCTGAAGGCTCGCGGTCCAATTAAAGGCTCACGGTCTAATCAAAAGGAGACGCAATGAAAATGAAGTTCGTTTTGACGCTCGCCGACGCCAAGCGCGTGGCGGCGGCGGCCGCGGAGGAAGCCCAGCGCAACGGCTGGAGCGTGGTGATCGCCATCGTCGACGACGCGGGCCTGCTCGTCTATCTTGAGCGGCTCGACGGCGTGCAGCCCGCCTCCTGCGACATCGCCCAGGCGAAGGCGCGCGCCGCGGCGCTGTTTAAACGCCCGAGCAAAGCGCTGGAAGAGACCGTCGCAGGCGGCAGGGTCGCGCTGCTGAGCCTGCCCCATATCATCCCTGTCGAAGGCGGCCTGCCGCTCGTCTATGAGGGGCAAGTCATCGGCGCCATCGGCGTGTCCGGGGTGCAATCATTCGAGGATGGGATCGTCGCCAAGGCCGGCGCGGATGCCCTTGGCGCAAGCGCTTAAGCCTCTCGTTACGATAATGGCGAAGGCCCGCGCGATCTTTCGAGCATGTCCAATCAGACAGGGCCTGTAGCCTAATCGCCGCCGCCGAGAGACCTTCGGGCGCGACCCACGGCCTCCGGCGACAGCCCTTCGGCGGCGGCGAAGGCCAAAAGCACATCCTCATCCCCGGCCAAATGATCGAGAACCGCGAGATGAAAGCCGCGATCGCCGAGAAGCGCCGGCACATCGCCCGCGTCGAGCCCTGTCAAAGCGAGAAATCGCGACACGCGCTCTTCGTCGTGGGTGAGATAAGCCAGCGCGCGCAAAGCCAATTCCGCCGGCGCCGGCTCGATCGTCTTTGGGGCGCGAATATCTCGCGCATTCCGGCCGATTTTCATTAATACTCCCATGTTAGGCATGAACGAAACGGCCCTTCGATCCTTTTGCCGCCTCGAAGCAGCCGCGTTTCAAGAGCTGGGCCATGAAGAAAACAGTCCTCATCGTAGAGGATAACGAATTGAACATGAAGCTCTTCAACGATCTGTTGGAGGCGAATGGGCACGCGACGCTTCGCACCAAGAGCGGCGTGGACGCGATTTCGCTCGCGCGCGAGCACCGGCCCGATCTCATCTTGATGGATATTCAATTACCAGAGGTCAGCGGCCTGGAAGTCACCCGCTGGCTGAAGGATGACGATGAACTGAAAGATATTCCGGTCATCGCCATTACCGCCTTCGCGATGAAGGGCGACGAAGAGAAAATCCGCCAGGGCGGTTGCGAGGCTTATCTCTCCAAGCCGATCTCGGTCGCGAAATTTCTGGAGACGGTGAATTCCTTCCTTGCGGACAAGAACTAGGAGACGTCAGCCCTATGACCGCGCGCGTCCTGATCGTCGACGATCTGCTCCCCAACATCAAACTGCTGGAAGCCCGCCTCTCTGCTGAATATTTCGACGTGGTGACGGCGACGAACGGCCCGCAGGCTCTGGAACTCTGCCGCGAAGGGGGCTGCGACATCGTTCTGCTCGACGTCATGATGCCAGGCATGGACGGATTCGAGGTCTGCTCCCGGCTGAAAGCCGACCCCGCCACAATGCATCTGCCGGTGGTGATCGTGACGGCGCTCGATCAACCGGAGGATCGCGTGCACGGCCTCGAATGCGGCGCCGACGACTTCCTCACCAAGCCCGTCGACGAGATCGCGCTGATAGCGCGCGTCCGGTCGCTGGCGCGCCTCAAGATCACCATCGACGAATTGCGCGCCCGCGCCAGCACCTCGGCCAATCTCGGCCTCGCCTCCCGCGAGCCCAACGACGGGGCGCGCGGCCGCATCCTGCTGGTCGAGGATCGCCCGAGCTCGGCCGACCGGATCGACTCCGCGCTGCGCGACTTCCACGACATCGACATCGAACAGCATCCGCAGGAAGCCTTGTTCCGGGCCGCCGAGAATAATTACGAGCTCGTCGTCGTCAGCCTCAACCTCGCCCATTTCGACGCGCTGCGGCTGTGCAGCCAATTGCGCTCGCTGGAACGCACCCGCACGCTGCCGATCCTCCTGCTGGCCGATATGGACGACCGCCAGCGCGTCCTGCGGGGTCTCGATCTGGGCGTGAACGACTATATCATGCGGCCGATCGACCGGAACGAGCTTCTGGCGCGGGTGCGCACGCAGTTGCGGCGCAAGCGCTACACGGACTCGCTGCACGAAAACGTGCAGGCGGCGATCGAGCTCGCGGTCGTCGACGCGCTCACCGGGTTGAACAACCGCCGCTTCCTCGAGACCCATCTCGCCACGGCGCTCGACCAGACCGCCCATAAGGGCCGGCCTCTGTCCTTGATGATTCTCGACATCGACCACTTCAAATCGGTCAACGACACCTATGGCCACGACGCCGGCGACGAGGTGCTGAAGGCCTTCGCCCAACGCATCAAGCGCGTCCTGCGCAGCGCCGATCTCGTTTGCCGCCTGGGCGGCGAGGAGTTCGTCGTCGTCATGCCCGACACGCCGCTCGCCGTTGCGGAGCGAATCGCCGAGCGCGTGCGCGCGGCGGTCGAGGGCGCGCGCTTCCCGGTCGACCCCAAGGCGACGCGGACGATTCCGGTCACCACTTCCATCGGCCTCGCCGAGCGCGGCGCCGACGCCAACGCCGACGCCCTGATGCGGCGCGCGGACAAGGCCCTGTACGCCTCCAAAACCTCGGGCCGCAACAGGGTGACGGCGGCCGCCGCTTGAGGCCTGTGAGAAAATTGACATAAAGCCGCTCGCCGGGCTTGCAGACAAAGCCCGGCTGAACTATACACCGCCCGTCGACGCCGCGTCGGCCGCAGCCTCCCCCAAGAGGCCCGTAGAAAAGATGGGGCCATAGCTCAGTTGGGAGAGCGCTTCAATGGCATTGAAGAGGTCGTCGGTTCGATTCCGTCTGGCTCCACCATCAATCAAGAATAGATAAGCGAGACGCTTGGTCCTGCCCCCAGCAGGAGCGATCCGGCTGTAATCGCAGCAGCTCCCACAAGCCTCCGTGGTCGACGGGGGCCGAGCGCGATCGTTCAGTGGATTTTTCTAAGATTGACGGCCCGCCCGCGCTCCGCCGCGTACCGAGCCTCGGCTACCCTTAATCACATATGACTTCACAGACTGCCAGCGAGCACCATGCCTGCTCCTGGGAGCAGTTCGTATCCCCGAGCCCATATCCCAGTCCCAACCAGCCTGATTTGGCTGACGGCGTTTGACTGGCATAATGGAATTGGCGCCAGACGGAGACGATAGGCCGGTGAAAAGACAGTTGCTTGCTTTGATCGCTGGAAAACAAGCCACATCAAAGGTCGTCGGCCATGTCGACGAGATTCAGAACGGCGTCCTTTACGGCTGGGCCTGGTATCCGGCAAAACCGGAGCTTCGTCCCCTCATAGATGTCTATATCGACGGTCGTTTCGAGGGACAGACCTGCGCCTGCCTTCGACGCGACGATCTTGCAGCAAACCACATTGGCGACGGCTGCTATGGCTTCGAGCTGTGCCTTCGGCCAGGCACAAAGGAGCAAGGCGTGCGCGCGCTTGTCGTGGGGGCCAATCGGCCGGAGCTGATCTCCTTCCGCCCGGGGACAGTTATCGAGTTTCAGCGTGTCCGCAGCCCCGAGACTTACCTGCGTGCGACCTTTTCAGCCGCCCTCTTGGACGCCGCCCCAAAAAACAGATCAACTGCCTCGAAAGTCTCGACCGAAGCCGGCGCCGGCCGTGTCTTCGACAAGCTATTCGATCAATCCCCGGTTCCGTCCCCGCCGCCCATCGCAGGGCGACCGCTTTGCGCTTACCTAGATTATCAGCGCCATAGGTGGGAGCTTCAGAATAAATTCGCCGTGGGCGAGGCCGTCGAGGAATATGAGAGATTTCTCCAGCATTATATCGGGTCGTATGGGCGCTCGGCGCGCCCGCAGCGGGTCCCGCTTTCCGCCGACGACATCGCCTATTTGAATAAGGGGCCGACGCACGAGAGTCCGTTCGGGCCCAGCAAGCTTCAATCGCTTTG
The DNA here is from genome assembly GCF_030063565.1 of Methylocystis sp. JR02. Classification (NCBI taxonomy): domain Bacteria; kingdom Pseudomonadati; phylum Pseudomonadota; class Alphaproteobacteria; order Hyphomicrobiales; family Methylocystaceae; genus Methylocystis; species Methylocystis sp. JR02. Next base: position 1,876,419 of record NZ_JASIRC010000001.1, read on the forward strand.
CGCGCCCGCGCGCGACAGTGAGAATGATGAGGCCGCGAACTCTTATCGATGGGCTGTCTACCACAGTCGTGCGCTGAATATCGACGACTGTCTGTTAGCCCCCGCGTTGCGCGACGCGTTGAGCGCTTGCGAAAATGACGGCGCTCCCTATCCTTTGTCGCGTTTTATGAAGCGCTTCCTCGCTGAAAATACGTTTCTCGCAGACATAGACATCGGGACGGAAGACGGCCGCATGCTGGCCTATTTCGCTGTGCTTCTGTTTGCCATTACGGCGCCGCACCTCTGCAATTATGTGCCGTCGGGATGGCTCGACGCATTTTTGGACGACGGCAAAGCAGGATGCGCGCCCTTCGATCTCGTCGCGGCGCACGTCCTTCCAGGCGTCGATCTTGACGCCCACCGTTGGCGCGCGCTTCTCGACGCGGCAGGCTTCGATATTCGCCAGAAAAAGTTCAGGTCCGTTACGCCGAGGGGCGACAGGCTCGAAGCGGCTTCTCTTCGATCGACCGGAGAGAGGCTTGTCGACGTTCAAATAATCGCGCCGTTCTCTCGGCAGTTAGGAATATCACAAAGCGCCCTAACGCTCGCAGACGCAATAGAATCGCTCGGATATTCGCTGCGTCTTTGTGATTTCACACGCGAGCACCCCAACGCTCCGCGCGATTCCAAGCGCGATCTGCGCGAACCCGGCCCCACGCGCGTCAATATCGTTCACCTCAACCTCGAAGATCTCCCCGACGCCGTCGCCTATTTCCCGGACGTCTTCACGGGCGCGCCGCTCGTCGCCTTTCCTTATCTCGAACTGCCAACACTCTCAGCCGCTCAACGTCTCGGCGTTTCACTCGTGGACGAAATCTGGTCCGCCTCGGAATTCACGACGCGAACGCTGAGCGCCCACAAGCAAACCTTTACGGTCGGAACAGCCCTCCGGCCTATCCGCTCGGTGGGCAAAGCAAACGCCCGCCGGATTGCTTATCGGACTCTCGTAGAAGCGGAGGATTTTGTTTTTCTGACCACAGGCGACGCGCTTTCGGGCGCTCGCCGCAAAAATCCACTCGGAGCAATCCGTGCGTTCGTTCATGCCTTTCCGAACGATCGTCATGTCAAGCTCGTCGTCAAGGTCCACAGTCTCGAGCGGGTTGCCCCAGGGAGCGAAATCCATATCTGGCAGATCATCCAGGCAATCGCCGCGCAAGACTCGCGCATCATCTTGCTCGACAAGGTTTTCGATGACGATGAGCAGTTGGCCCTCATCGAGGGAGCCGATTGCCTTGTGTCCCTGCACCGCGCCGAGGGCTTTGGCTATCATATGCTCGAGGCGATGGCCCTAGATACGCCGGTGATCGCGACGGCCTATTCCGGAAACATGGATTTCTGCAACGAGCTGACGAGCGTTCTCATCCCCGCGGAAATCGTCCATCTGGAGCACGGAGATTATCCCCGCGCCAGCGCCGCGCAGACATGGGCCGAGCCCGATTTCGAGGCAAGCGTTGCCGCGATGAGGACAATCTATGCGAACCCGAGATTTCGCGAAGGATTGGCGGAGAACGCGCGCGAGTTCGCCCAGCGTCATTTTTCCCTTGGCGCTTTTGCCGCGCGCGTCGATGCACGACTGCGCGCAGTCGGCGGGTTTCAGAAGTAATGGCGGCTGCAGAAAGCAGCCTCGGTCGTTTTGGCACTCGCAGAGCATTGCCGCGGCAAGAAACCGCATACGCCTTCCCTCACACCCACTAACTAAAAAATAAATATTTCCGCTACCTTAGTCTACGACTCCATGGAACCTTCAGCTTGGGGAACTGAGCCCGCTTCTTTTTTCTTCACGAATCAGTCATTAAACAGCAAGAATTGCCAAGGTTACACGCGCATATGATTCGACTTGCCTTTACCGATGACACCGATGCCCCAGCCGCGGAGAGCGAACGGCGCCGGCTTCTAGACGACGCCCTGCGCCGTCTCTTCGTTCTCGAAATCCTCCACTGACTGGCAGACTTCGATGGCCGTTATGAAGCATCAATTTATTCAAAATCCCCTGGGTTCCGCGCTGGACAACGACCTCGACGTCTTGCGGAAAAAGCTGAACAGCGCGCTCGGCTTTCCTCCGCGCCCGGCGCTGACGGCCGCCCTCGACCTCCTGACGAGAGCGAACACGGCTCTGGAGTTTCTCGAAAAGCGGAACGCCGACATAGAGAATTGGGCTGTCGAGGCTATTCGCCAACTTCAGGCGGATTTTGCATCCTCTGAGAACACAGTTGCGCTTTACCGCGATCGCGTCCGCGAGGCCGAGCAGCTCAACTGCGACCTCGGCAAGAAACTCTCCGCCGCCGAGCGACGCGCCATTCAGGCTGAAGAACGCGCCGTGAGAGCGGAAACCGAGCTTTTGAAAGAGCGGACGAGGGCCGGGGCCGCCGAAGCACGGGCCGCCAAGGCGGAGGCTGACGCCAGCGATGCGGAACAATGGCTGTCGCAGGTCAGCGATCTGATCAACGCCAATCTTGCCGGGGCGGCGATCGTCTTGGACAATCTGGAAACGTCGCAAGACCCGGTAGCGGCGCTCAAGAAGAAGCTCGGCGCCTGAGGCCGGCGCGGGCGAGCGCCCTCGATGTCCGCTTTGCCACAAATTGCGTCAGACGGCACAAGGCTGGCCCAATGACGCTTCAAGACGCCGGAAACCGGACGCCTCTACTTTGCAGCGCTATATATATTGAATTCCTTTCGATTGCCCGTTAGACGCCTCATTGGCCCGCTCCTTGCTGCCAATCTCCCGAGAAAAGGGATGCAGCGATGAACGATCTCCAGCCGCGTAGCTTTCTGCATAATCAGGCCGATCCATACGCGATTATCCTCGGGACGAATGAGATCGCCTCGGCGATCGCCGTCAGGCTCTGCTGGGAGCGTTTCCGCGTCGTGCTGAGCCATGACCCGTTCCCACCCGTCATCCGGCGTGGGATGGCGTTCCATGACGCGCTCTTCGACGATCAGGTCGCCGTCGACGGCGTCGTCGGGCAGCGCGCCGAGACCGCTCTGGAGATCATCGACGCCCTCGCCTTGCGCGGGCGGGCGGCTGTCACGCATCTTCAATTGACAGATCTGATCACCTTGCGCGCGCCCGTCGCCGTCGTCGACGCGCGACTTCAAAAACACCGCGTCACGCCAGACCTTCGCGGCGTCGCCGGACTCGCGATCGGCGTCGGGCCTAAATTCGCCGTGGGCGAAAATTGCGACATTGCCGTTGAAACCCACCCCGCAAAGACCGGCGCGCTTCTCGACGCCGGGGAGACGCGAGACGCCGATGGAGTCGCGCGCGCCTTGGGCGGCGTCGGCAAGGAGCGTTTCATCTATTCGACGCGGCCGGGCGTGTGGCGCACGCCGCTCGATATCGGCGCGCAGGTCTTCAAGGGCTTTGTGCTCGGCCATTTGGACAGCCAGCCGGTAAAGGCGCCGATGGACGGTTTCCTGCGCGGGATCGCGCGCGACGGCGTTGCTGCGCCCGCCGAAGTGAAGCTCGTCGAGATCGACCCGCGCGGCCGCGCCGCTTGTTGGACGGGCACGGACGAGAGAGGCCGCGCCATCGCAGAGGCGGTGATTGCGGCGATGGCGAGGGCGCCAATCAGCCAGCTTCTCGTCCCGTTCCAACTCTAGCGCGCTTTCGCTCGCATGGAATCAAAAGTCTACTAACTCTTGCGGAATGCGCTCTGAGCCGGCCGCGCGCCGCCACAGGATTATCTGCGCACGCCCCTGCCCTCCGCGGGCGGGCGATCTGCGCTTGCGCCCGCCTTTGCCACGCCGGCGCGCCATATACATATAGGCGCCCTATATAATGCAGGACTGCGATACCGCGCTTGCTTACAAGCCTTCTGGCGCCGTCATTTAGCGCTATATTCGCGTACTTTTTAAGCTTGGCCTCTGTTGACAGTATTGCACAGCTTGTCATAGCTTTCCGTTATGTACAAGATAAACATATCGAATCGATTCAAGCGCGGCGTCGCCGCCCTCTCCCGCGCGACGCTCCTGGGATGCATCGCATTCCCCGCTATCCCGCTTCGCCTGGCGCAGGCGGAGGAAACCAAGATCGTCGTCGTCACGAGCTTCCCGGAAGAGCTCACGACGCGCTACGAGCAAGAATTCGAAAAACGCTATCCGGACATCCATATTCAGTTCGTCTGGAAGCAATCGCGGGACGCGCTTGCCGAGCTCAGAAAGCCCGCGCAAGGCGGCGCCGATGTCTATTGGGCGCCGACCATCGCCAATTTCGCGACCCTGCGCGAGCGCGGCGCCTTCCAGAAAATCTCGGTGGACCGCACGGCGCTGCCGGGCCGCCTCGGGCGCGAACAAATCTCAGACCGGGAAGGATTTTACGAGGCCTATGACGTCGCCGGCTATGGCGTCGTAATGAATCCGGCGCTCGCCGCGGCGAGCGGTCTCGCGGCGCCGAAGCGCTGGCGCGATCTCGCCGCCCCGAACTATGCGCGCCGCTTGGCGATGCCCATTGCGGCGAAGGTCGGCTTCTCCCCTGCGCTCTACGACATCTTCCTGCAAAGCGAAGGATGGGAAAACGGCTGGGCGCAGTTGAGCGAAATGGCGGGAGAAGCCGCGCTCCTCGCCCAGGGCGCGCTGCCGACCGCGCAAGTGCGCGACGGCGCGGCGGTCTTTGCGTTCACCATCGACTTCTTCGCGGTGAGCGCCAAGGCCAATGGCGCGCCGGTGGAGATGATCTATCCCGAGCGCAGCGCCTTCTTGCCGGCGCATATCGCCATCACGGCCGCGACGAAACATGCGGCGGAAGCCAAGTCCTTCGTCGATTTCGCGCTTTCCGCGGACGGCCAAAAGCTGATGATCGAGCGCGACAGCATGCGCCATCCCGCAAGGCCAGACGCCTATCAGGGCGCGCCGGCGGCGCTCGTCGATCCTTTCAAACTGCCGGCCGACTCGATCCTCGATTACGATATGGACATCGGGCGGCGGCGGCCGCCGTTGATCACGCTCCTCTTCGACCTCGCCATCGTCGAAGGCCATGACGAGCGCGCGGCGCTGTGGCGCGCCGTCCACGAGGCCGAAGGCAAGGACAGTGGGGCCAAAGCCAAAGAGACGCTGAGCGAGGTGCGCCGGCTTTTGAGCGTCGTGCCGGTCTCGGAGCGTGAAGCGAAAGACCCCGCCTTTCTCGACGCCTTCAGCAATCGCGACGCCGTCGATCCCCAGCGGATCGCCAAATGGCGCGACGAGCTTGCGACGGCGCGCCGACAGGCGAAAGAAAAGCTCGCGAGCCTCGGGATCGCGCCATGAAACGCGCCGGCCTTCTTCTCGGCGCGCTGCTGCTCATGGGCGCGGCGCGCTATGAAACCAGCGCGCCGCCGAGAGAGGCTTTCACCCAGCCGATCGACGGCCTGACGGCCGCGCAGACGCCGATCTTCCGGCGCGGCTCGGGGTTGTTCCGCCAGGCCTGGCTGATCGGCCCCTCTGACGATCACCCCGATCTCATCGGGCTTGGTCCGCTGTATAACCGCCTTTCCTGTATCGCCTGCCATGTCAAAAACGGACGCGGCGCCGCTCCTGACCCCGAGAATGGCGTGACGCGACATATGGTGGCGAGGCTGAGCGTCGAGGGAACGGATGCGCATGGCGGACCGCGCGCCCATCCCATATACGGCGCTCAGCTCAATCCCGAGGGCGTTCCCGGAGTCCCTGGAGAAGGCCAGGCGACCGCCGCCTTCGACGAGACAACCGTCGCTCTCGCCGATGGCGAGCGCGTGTCCCTGCGCCGCCCCAAGCTCGCTTTCCGCCGCCTTGCCTATGGCGCGCTGGGACAGGACACGAAGACCTCGCTGCGCAACGCGCCGCCGGTCTTTGGCCTGGGACTGCTGGAGGCCGTCCCGGATGCGGAAATCCTCGCCGGCAAAGGCAGGCGCAATTTTGTCTGGAGCCTCGAGACCAACGCCAGGATGCTCGGCCGCTTTGGATTGAAGGCCAATCAACCCAGTTTGCGCCAGCAGATCGCCAACGCCTTCGCCGAAGACATTGGCGTCACCTCGTCGATGTTTCCGACCGAGACGTGCTCGGCGACACAGGAAGCCTGCCGCGCCGCCGGCTCGCTAAAGCCCGATCTGACGGACGCACAGCTCGACGCGGTCACGGATTACATCCGCTGGCTTGCGGTTCCCGCGCGCCGCGCGGCCGACGCGCCGCAGGTCGTCGCCGGCGAAAAGCAATTCCACACGCTCGGCTGCGCGACTTGCCATCGCGAGACGCTGCGGCTCGGGGCCCTTCCGGCGCTCCCTGCGCTGAGCGGCGCCGAGATTCACCCCTATACGGATCTGCTGCTGCACGACATGGGCGAGGGCCTCGCCGACGGGCGCCCGGATTACGACGCCGGCCCGCGCGACTGGCGCACGCCGCCGCTCTGGGGCCTCGGCCTCGCCGGCAAGGGCGGCGACGGCGCAAATTATCTGCATGACGCACGCGCGCGCACGCTCACGGAAGCGATCCTTTGGCATGGCGGCGAAGCCCAACCTGCCGCCGAGGCCTTTCGCCAACTTCAAAAGCAGGAGCGCGACGCCCTGCTCGCTTTTCTCAACTCTCTCTAGCGGCCGGGGGGCGCGCGTGACCAAATATCTCACTTCCACTTCGCTTTCCGGCAGCCTGTTGCTGGCGCTCTGCGCGCCGGCGCTGGCGCAAACCGCCCTGCCGCCGATCGAAATTCGCACGCCAAAGGCTTTCGAGCTCGGGCAGATCAAGGTCGGCGAGCGACGACTGGCGACGCCGACCGCCCCCAGCCAAGGCAATGGCTCTGGCGCTGGCGGCGCCTCGTCATCTGCTGCGTCCGCCAATGCGGATAACGCGCCGACGCCCAAGCAGCATACCGACGCTTTCGGCGGCTACACGATCACCAATCGCCAGATCGAAACCTTTGCACGCGACACGCTAGATCGCGCCATCAATATTGCACCGGGCGTCAACGCCAACACGACCGGCACCGCGCGCAACGAGCAGAATATTTATGTGCGTGGCTTCGATCGCTGGCAGGTTCCGCTCACTGTCGATGGCGTGCGAGTCATGCTCCCTGTCGACAACCGGCTGGACTTCGCCCGCTTCATGACGCCGGACATTGCCGAGGCGCAAATCGCCAAGGGCTATGCCTCTGTGCTCGACGGGCCCGGCGGCATGGGCGGACAAATCAATCTCGTCTCGCGCAAACCCTCGCGCGAGATCGAAAGCGAATTCAGAAGCCGTGTGGAGTTCGGGCGCGACGGAACCTATCAGGGCGTCCAGAACTACGGTTTCGTCGGCACGAAGAAGGATCTCTATTACGCGCAGCTCAGCGGCGCCTGGCAGAAGTTCGACGGTTGGTTGCTGCCCGAAAGCTATGTCTCGACGCCCATCCAAGGCTGGGGCTTTCGCAACCAATCCTACACGCAGGATTACAGCGTCAACACCAAGGTCGGCGTGACGCCCAACGCCACGGATGAATATTCACTGACCTTTTCGCGGCAGGACGGCGACAAGGGCGCGCCGTTTCATGTCTCTCAGCCGATCAACACGCAAAACAACTGGAAATGGCCTTACTGGCGCGTCCAGAACCTCTACTTCCTCTCGAAAACGCAGCTCGGCGACGCCTCCTATGTCAAGACGCGGGGCTATTGGAGCAAATATGAGAACTCCATCCTCGCCTTTGACAATTACGGCTTATTCAACCAGGCGACGCCCAAATCCTTCGACAGCCATTATTCCGATTACGCGCTAGGCGCCGAAGTCGAGGCCGGAACGCAGTTCGAAGACATCGATACGCTCAAGGGCTTGTTCTACTACCGCCTCGACACCCACACCGAGTGGCAAAACAACTACGGCACGAATTATCAGGGCAAGCCGAAAGGCTGCGTGGCGAATGTGCCTTGCTCTTCTCAGCCGGTGATCGCGAGCCTGGAAGACACTTATTCCGTCGCGATCGAAAATACGTTTCATCCGCGCAAGGACATCGATATCGTCGGCGGCTTCAGCTACGACTGGCGACATCTGCGTCAGGCGCAAGGTTTCGCTCTGCCTCAAGGCACGATCACCTATACGCCAAAAGACATGAGCGCGCCGAACTACCAGGGCGCCGTCATCTGGCGCTATAACGGAACCGACGCCGACCGCCTCTATTTCAACGTCTCCGACCGCGTGCGCTATCCGACGCTATTCGAGCGCTTCAGCACGCGTTTCGGCGGCGCCACCTCCAACCCCACGCTTCAACCCGAGCGCGCGGTCAATTACGACCTCGGCTGGTCGACCCAATTCGCGCCCAATGCGCGTCTCACGGTCGATCTGTTCCATAGCTGGGTTCAAAACCTGATCCAGAATGTGCCCATGCCCATCTATGGGCCGAATGTCACGCAATCACAGAATGTCGGCGCGGGGCGTTTCACTGGCGCAGAAGTTTCCGTGGATTACGAGCCGCGGGAAGATTTCTCGCTCGGCGGCAATCTTACGGTCATGCGCCGGCGCGTCTACGCGCCTTATATTCCGACGTTCCAGCCGATCGGCGTGCCGGACACCAAGCTCTTCCTTTATGCCGGCTACCGACCCATTCCGGAGATCACGCTCACGCCGAATATCGAAATCGCCAGCAGCCGCTGGACGGCTTATCAGAATACGCAATCCTACTACCGCACGGGGGCCTATTTCCTGACGAACTTCAACGCGGATTACCAGGTGACCAGCAATTTCAAAGTCACCGCCGGCGTGCGCAATCTCTTCGACCAGCTCTACGTCCTGACCGACGGCTTCCCCGAGCCGGGGCGCAGCATGTATTTGGCGGTGAAGGCGACGTTCTGAGTGAGATGATAGCAAAGTGCCGGCGCTCGATCCCTCCCCTTTACGGGGAGGGTGGCGCCGCGAAGCGGCGTCGGGTGGGGTCCAGCCCCACCCACTGTGGTTGCTGCATGAGCCCCACCCGGCGGTCTTCGACCGCCGACTTCCCCGTAAAGGGGAGGTATGGGCGCCCGACACCCGAGCTGGTCACTCTAGCCAAGCTCAGCAAATACGCGGAAGCTGCTCGCCCGCAAGCCAATCCACAATGCGCGCGCCGCCGAAGGACGACGTCATCTGCACGAAGCGCCGCTCGTCCTCGACCGCCGCCCCGATGATCGCGGCGTCGCGGCCGAGCGGATGGGCGCGCATCGCCTCCAGCAGCGCCGGCGCGGCCTCCGGCGCGACGACAGCGATCAGCTTGCCCTCATTGGCGACATTAAGCGGATCGAGGCCGAGCAACTCGCAGGCGGCGGCGACTTCCGGCTTCACCGGAATAGCGGCTTCCTCGATACGGAAACCGACCCGCGACTGCTGCGCGATCTCGTTCAAGGTCGCCGCAAGGCCGCCGCGCGTCGGATCGCGCATCAGCCGCAGCGCCGCGCCGGCCGCGGCGACCATATCCGCGACGAGCCCATGCAGCGCCGTGGAGTCCGATAAGATCTCGCAGTCGAACTCCAGATTCTCGCGCTTCGACATCACGGCGACGCCATGATCGCCGATCGAGCCGGACACTAACAGAACATCACCTGGCCGCGCCTTGTCGCCGGAAAGATCAAGCCCATCTGGAACGGCGCCGACGCCCGTCGTGGTGATGAACACGCCATCCGCCTTGCCGCGCTCGACGACCTTGGTGTCGCCGGTAATCACCGGCACGCCCGCCGCACGCGACGCGGCGCCCATGCTCTCCGCGATACGCGCGAGATCGGAAAGCGGAAAACCTTCCTCGATGATGAAGCTCGCCGAGAGATACAGCGGCCGCGCGCCCGACATGGCGATGTCGTTCACGGCGCCATGCACTGCAAGCGAACCGATGTCGCCGCCAGGGAAAAACAGCGGCGAGACGACAAAGGCGTCGGTCGTCATCGCCATGCGGCCTTTGGGCGCCTCGAAAATAGACTGATCATTGCCTTGCCGCAGCCAGTCATTGTCGAGCGCCGCGTGAAAAATATCGGCGATGAGCTGCGCCATCGCGCGCCCGCCGGCGCCATGCGAGAGATCGACACGGCCGTTCCCGATGTCGAGCTTGCGACGATAAGTCTTGGTCACGAGGCGACCCTCTGCGTGTCGAAGCGGCGATAGGTCCATTGCGCGGCGCAGGCGCCCTCGGATGAGACCATGCAGGAGCCCATTGGCGTTTCCGGCGTGCAGACCGTGCCGAACAGCTTGCAATCATGCGGCCGCTTGGCGCCGCGCAGAATCGCGCCGCATTCGCAGGCGGGATTGTCCTTGGCGCTAGGCGTCGTGACGCCGAAGCGGCGCTCCGCGTCATAATCCGCATAAGCCTCGCGCAGCCGCAAGGCGCTCGCGGGAACCTCGCCGAGCCCGCGCCACTCGAAGGAGTCGCGCAGCTCGAAAATATCGGCGACTTCGGCCTGCGCTTTGAGATTGCCCTCGTGCGTGACGGCCCGGCCATATTGGTTCTCGACCTCGCAGCGGCCCTCGTTCAACTGGCGCACCAGCATCATGATGGACTGCATCACATCGAGCGGCTCAAAGCCCGCGATCACGATCGGCTTGTTGAATTGCTGCGCGGCGAATTGATAGGGCCGCACGCCGATGACGGCGGAAACATGCGAGGGCCCCACAAAACCGTCGATCTCCACGCCCTCGCCTTCCCCGGCGAGGATCGCACGCATGGCGGCGGGCGTCAGCACATGGTTGCAGAAGACGGAGAAATTCGAGAGCTTCTTTTGCGCGGCAAGCCTGATGGCCAGCGCCGTCGGCGGCGTGGTCGTCTCGAAGCCGATGGCGAAGAAGACGACTTCCCGAGATGGCTCCGCCTCGGCGATGCGAATGGCGTCGAGCGTGGAATAGACCATGCGGATGTCGGCGCCCGCCGCCTTCGCCTTGATGAGGCTCATGCCGCCCGAGGCCGGCACGCGCATGAGATCGGCATAAGTGCAGAGCGTCACCTTCGGATCGCGCGCGAGCGCAATCGCCGCGTCGATGCGCCCCACAGGCAAAACGCAGACGGGACATCCGGGCCCATGGATCATGCGAATATTGGGCGGCAGCAGATCTTCAAGCCCGTAACGCGAAATGGCGTGGGTATGGCCGCCACAGAATTCCATGAAGCGATAGTCGCGATCATCGCGCGCCAAAGTCGCAAGGCTGCGCGCGAGACCGCGCGCCAAGTCGCCATCGCGAAACTCGTCGACATATTTCATTCGTTCATTCCGGCGAAGTCGCGGATCATAGCGAGCGTGCGCTCGGCTTCCACCGCGTCGACCTTGGAGAGCGCGAAGCCGACATGCAGAATCACATAATCGCCGACCGACACATCATCGACCAGCGCGACCGATATGCTTTTGGAGACGCCGTCGAGCGACACTTTCGCCATCTGATCAGGCAACAGCTCGGTGACGCGCACGGGAACGGCTAGGCACATGCCGCGCTCTCTTTCTCTCTCTCGGCGGCCGCGAAAGCGGCGCGCGCCATCGCGGCCTGTCCCAGCGACAGGCCGCCGTCATTGCATGGAACGGCCCGCGCCAGCAAAGGAAAAAGCCCCCGCAAGCGCAGGGCCTCGGCGAGACCCTCGGCCAGAATCCGGTTCATCATGCAGCCGCCCCCGAGCGCCACACGCGAATGCCCCTGCGCTTGCGACGCAGCGGCAATCCATTCGGCGCAACCCTCTATCATTGCGCCGTGGAAAAATTCTGCGGCCTCGCGCGGGCTTGGTCGCTCGGTTGCGATGAGGGACAGGAGTGGCGAGAAATCGAGAACGCCGCCACGAAGGGCGAAAGCGCCCGGCAATGTACGCGGCGCTTCGACAAGCGCTTCGAATTCCATCGCCGCCTGTCCCTCGTAACGCTGTTCGAGACAGACGCCTGCGAGCGCCGCCGCCGCGTCGAAAAGGCGCCCCATGCTGGTGGTTTTCGCCGCCATGCCGCGACGCAGGCTCTCGGCGATCTTGGCCGAAAGGGGCGCGTCGGGAAACAAGCGCTCGGCGAGATCGAGACGCCCGATAGCTGCGAGCGCCGCCAGCCCCATGCGCCAGGGCTCGCGCGCAGCGCGGTCGCCGCCGGGCAGCGCGAGCGTCGCAAGATGGCCAAGGCGCGTCCATGTCGGCCCATCGACGCGCATCAATTCGCCGCCCCAGGCGCCGCGATCGCCGCCCATGCCATAGCCGTCGAGCGCCACGCCGAGCACCGGCCCCGAGACGACATGCTCCGCCGCAATCGCCGCGACATGCGCCGCGTGATGCTGGGCGCGCAGAAGCGGGAGAGTCATCTCCTCCGCGATACGCGTCGAATAAAAATCGGGGTGAAGATCGCAGGCGACGGCTTCCGGTGTTACGTCGAGTATCGAGAGGAGATGGCGCAGGGTCTCATCAAAGAACCGCACGCTCTCTGCGTCATCGAGATCGCCGATATGCTGCGAGACGAAAGCCTCCCGCCCGCGCGTCACCGTCACAGTTGTCTTGAGATGCGCGCCCAAGGCGACGACGCTTGGCCCGTCTGCGCCAAGATCGATCGGGTCGGGCGTATAGCCGCGCGCGCGCCGCAGAAAGGCGGGCGCGCCGTCGACGACCGCAGCAACGGAATCATCGGCGCGCACGACGATGGCGCGGTCATGGCCGACAATGAGGTCGGCGATGGAGGACAGTCTGCGGCGCGCGTCTTCGTCATCGACCACGAGCGGCTCGCCACCCGGATTGGCGCTCGTCGCCACGATGACAAACTCATTCACATCCTCACGCCAGTTGCGCCCGGAAGGAAAACCCGCCGCCGCGTGAAACAGCAAATGATGCAGAGGCGCGTAAGGCAGCATGACGCCGATGCGCGTCAGACGCGGCGCAATGGCGGGCGCAAGCGTTCCTGTCGATTTCACCACCACGATCGGCCGCGCGCGATGCTGGATCAGGTCGAATTCCGCCTCAGTCGGCTCGGCGAAAAGCGCGAGCGACGCGACATTGGCCGCCATGACGGCGAAGGGTTTGGCGTCACGTTCCTTGCGGCGGCGCAGCTCGGCGACAGCCGTCTCATTGCGCGCGTCGCACATGAGATGATAGCCGCCGATCCCCTTCACCGCGACAATGGCGCCCGCGCGTATCCTCTCCACAATGACGCCCGGATCGACGTCGAGCCGCGGGCCGCATCTCGGGCAAGCGATCGTCTCGGCGTGGAAGCGACGGCTGCGCGGATCGGCATAGTCGCGCGCGCAATCCGCACACAGGACGAAGGGCGACATAGAGGTCTGCGGGCGATCGTATGGCAACGAAGACGAAATGGTGAAGCGCGGCCCGCAATGCGTGCAGGTGATGAAGGGATAGAGATGGAAGCGGCTCGTCGCGTCGAAAAGTTCGTCGAGGCAAGCCTCGCAGGTCGCCGCGTCCGCGACGATGCGGGTATGGCTTCGACCGCCCGCGCTTTCGCGGATCGAGAAATCGCTGTCGCCACATAAATCGATGCGCTCGACGTCGATCGAGTCGATCGTCGCGAGCGGCGGCTTCTCCCGGCGCAGCGCCGACAAAAAATCCTCGTGCCGCGCGCCTTCGATTTCGAGCAGCAGGCCCTCGCCGTCGTTCAGCGCGAAGCCGCTCAAGCCGTAACGCGCGGCGAGGCCATAGGCGAAGGGTCGGAAACCCACGCCCTGCACCGCCCCACGCAGCCGGATACGCAGCCGCGCGCTCGGCTCGCGCGAAGCGCCCGTGGCCGCGACGACGCTCATGCCTCTCAGCCCGCTGTTGCGGCGCCGGCGGCGGCGTGCGCGGCGCGGGCCTCGATCCAGGCGTAGAGCGCCGCCATTCCCTCGCCCGTCTGCGCCGAGACGACAAGCGTCTGCAGATGCGGATTGACCTTCAGCGCATTGGCGAGACATTTGCCGACGTCGAAGGTCAGATGCGGCAGCAGATCGGATTTGTTCAGCAGCATGAGATCCGCGGCCGCGAACATATCCGGATATTTGAGCGGCTTGTCCTCGCCTTCCGTCACGGAAAGCACGACAACCTTATGCGCCTCGCCGAGATCGAAAGCCGCCGGACAAACGAGATTGCCGACATTCTCGATGAACAGCACGCTGCCCTTTTTCAACTCGAGGCTCTCGAGCGCATGGCCGACCATATGCGCGTCGAGATGGCAACCTTTGCCGGTGTTGATCTGAATGGCTGGCGCGCCGGTGGCGCGAATGCGCTCGGCGTCGTTGGAGGTCTGCTGATCGCCCTCGATGACGGCGACCGCGGCTTTCTCCTTCAAATCGTTGATCGCGCGCACCAGCAGCGTCGTCTTGCCCGAGCCGGGGCTGGAGACGAGGTTCAGCGCCAGCACGCCTTTTTGCGCAAAGACCGCGCGATTGCCCCGCGCATAAGCGTCATTCTTGGAAAGAATGTCGCGCTCGATGCGGACGATGCGCTCCTGGCTCAGGCCGGGGACATGCACGCCCGCGGCGCCGGCGCCGAAATCGATGGCCTCGCCATGCGCATGATCGTGGTGGTGGTCATGCGCGTGATCGTGATGATGATGGTGTCCATCGTGATCATGGCCATGGTGATGATCATGGCCGTGATCATGATCATGCGCATGGTTGTGATGATGGTGATGGTCAGCCGCGTGCTTCTCCGCACCCGCCTTCTCGCCTTCGACCGTCGCCGTTCCGCAGCCGCACACTGTGCACATCAGTCGACCTCCAACTCCTCGATGCGCAACTCGTCGCCCGAGGTCATCTGCACATGCCGCCCGCCGCATTCGGGACAGGCGCCGAAGCGCTCGTCGAGCGGCACCGTCTTGCCGCAGTCGAGACACCAACCTTCGCCCGGCGCGCGGATGATGTCCAGAGTCGCGCCGTCGGCCACAGTGCCGCGCGAGACGGCGTCGAAACAAAAGCGCAAGGCCTCGGGCTCGACATGCGCCATTGCGCCGACCTTGAGCCGCACGACGCGCACCTTGCCGAAGCCCTGCTTGCGCGCCTCCTCGCAGACGATGTCGACGATGCTTTCCGTCAGCGCCATCTCATGCATGAAGCGGCTCGCGCAGCTCGACCTGAAAGGCGACGCAAGGGTCGAAGACGGCCGCAAGCCGCCGGATGCGCAGCCGCGCCTCGGGGCCAAAACCGATATTGGCGCCGAGCAGCGCTGCGGCGAAAGGGCCCGCCGGGTGGAAATTCCACTCGGTCGGCGCGAGCAGCGCATAGTCGCGCACGCGCATGGCGTCGTCGAGGCGCGCCCAGTGATAGAGGCGCCCGCGCGCGGTCTCGACGGCGGCGAAGCCTTCCGCCGCGGCAAGCGGGCAAAGAATGGCCGCGCCGTTCATGTCGGCCTCGCCCCGCGACAGCGCGCGACGCAGAATGTCCAGCGCCTCGCCGATCGCAATCAACCGCGCCGCGAGGCGCGCGGCAACGGCCGAACCGCCGCTCTCGGTCTCCCGCCAATGCCGGGCGAAAGCCCCCGTCTCAACGATGCGATGCGGCAGGGTTGGAGAGGCTGCGAAATGATCCCGGCCCTTTCGCAAGGCTTCGATGACGAAGATGTCGTCCGCCCTCTCCAAGGCGTCGGGCGCGTGTGGGTGGAGAAAGGCGTCGGCCTGGGCTTGCGCCATGACGGCCGCCAGAAAGCTCTCGCGCTCGGGCGCATCCGGCGCCTCGCAGCGCAGGCCCAAGGACCGCGCCGCCTCCTCTATGGCGTTTACGGGCGCGCCAAGCTCGGCGCATTGCGCCCGGGCCTCGCCGCGCGCCGCAATGGCCATGATGAGGCGCGCGGCGCTCATCGCCTCGCGCAGGGGCGCGGCGGCGGACGCTATATCCATCGACTCGCCCGTCTGCGGCCAGCCCAGGGCCAGCGAGCGAAGCGATTCCGCAGCCTGTTCGGCGGCGAGGCCGACGACAACGGAGAATTGCGCGGCGGCGCTCAACTCTTCGTCCCGTGCGGCAGCGATGGCGAGCTGCGCCGCCGCGCCATGCGAAAAACCGCACAGGCTAAAGAGCTGACCTGCGAGCCGGGGGACCTCTTGCGGGCCGCGACCGCGAAAGATACGCGCGACGCCCGCCGGCCTGCTCGAATTCACGAACACCGAGACGACGCGCCCGTCCGTATCGACGTCCGCGCCGATGCGTATCGCGCCGGGGCCGGCCAGCGCGCTCATGACGTCGCCTCTTCGGTCGCCAGCCTTCCTCGCAGCAAGGCGCGGCGATCCAGCCCTGCAGGTTTTGGCGCCGGCTTTTGGTCGAGCAGTTCAGGATCGAAGAGCGCCTTCATCGCCTCTCTCGCAGCTTCTCGCGCCGCTGACATATCGGAAAATTCGAACATGGGCGAGAACAGCGAGCAGGCAAGGATCGCGCCGAAGCCGTCGAGCTCAGCGGGAACGCATTCGACGTCGCCGGCCGGCAAGGCGACGCGGACGGCGCCGCTCGACGAAATGGCGGATTGCGGAACGACGATCAGATTCATGAACCAGGGCGTCACGACGATACCGACAGCGGTCTCTCCCAGAGCGCGGAAGCCGATCGCCTCGACGTCGAGCGCGTCGTTGCAGATCGGCACGCCGCGCATCGGCCCGGCGCGCACGCCGGCGTAAATCTCGGCGAGAGTCTCCCCGATCGTCCTGACCGCGTCATCGTCCATCGCGGTGTCCCGTACCATTTCCATTTGAACAGCTCGCATCGGGGCTTGTTATTCTCGGCGGGCCGAAGGCTCGACCGGGAATCCTGAGCGATAGCAGCGAGTGTTGCTCTGGATTCCCGATCGCTCGCTGCGCGAGCGTCGGGAATGACCTCACTTGCCGAGCCGCATGAAACGCGCACGCGGCGCGTCGCAAGTCGGACAACGCCAGTCCTCCGGCAAAGCGGAGAACGGCGTGCCCGGCGGTATCTGCCAGACGGGATCGCCCTCGGCCGGATCATAGACGCTCCAGCAGACGCCGCATTCCATGCGGTCGTCGTCGGAGGTTTCCGTCTGGCCGAAATTCTCGAAGCTCATTTGAAATAGGCCTCGTCGATCTCTCGCAGCCGCTCGGCGGAGTCGCGGAAATCTTCATCCGCCGCGCAGGCGGCGGCGGGAACGCCGCCGATTTCGAGCGTATCGAGGATGATCGTATCCATGGCGTTGAAGAATTGCACGGACCAGACATTGCGCGCGCCGGTCGCGAGCACCCGGCAGGTGCCGTAGCCGCGCGAGACCAGCCTTACAGGCCCGTCGCCGAGCGTCTCCTGCAAAAAGCCCATATCCGCTTCGCTCATCGGCAGAAGCGAGAAGTTGATGATATGGCTTGCGGCGCCCGGCGTGTGGGCCGCCATCCGCTCGCGAATTTCCGCCAGCACCGGCATGACGTTCATTGCGCCCTGGGGCGGCGCGCCGAAGCTGATGTCGGCCGCGGCAAGCTCCGCGGCCTTGCGCACCGCCTGCGGAATGGCGCCGATCTCGAGATAATCCGCGACCAGCGCGCCGCTGGCGTCCGTGAAGCGCACCCGCCACAGGCCCGCCATGACGGATTCCTGAACTTGCGCGACGACGCCATCGGTCAAGACCGCGACCCCTGCGACCTCGCCCTCGCCCACCACTTGCGACAAGAGCTCGCGATCGTCCGCCGGCAGATCGGTGATGTCGAACAGCCTGTTCGGCTGTTGCGCCGTTTGCGCGGCAAGCGCGTCGGCAAGCTGCGGCAGGAGGTTCGCGACGGCAGGGCAGCGCGCAATCAGTTCCGCCGCCGAACGGGTTGCGAGGAAATTCACCTCCCGGCGCGTATCGAGCGCCTCCTCGCCGCCGATCGGCAGCAGCGTTATGGAGTCGTCGGCGCCGTCGGGCGCCACCCAAAAGCCGGCCTTCACGCGGTCGCTCCTTTTTGCGAGAAAGTGATTTCGACGCGAGGGCCCGCCTTGGCGAGCGGCGTCGCGTCGGGGGCGAGGAATGCCTCGATCTTGTCGAGATATTCCGACCAGTCGCGGATACGCGGAATGACGCCGATGGTCTTGCCGCCGCGGATCACAGCGAGGCCCGGTAGCACGTCGACCTGAAATCTTTGACCCAGGCTCTTCTCGGCGTCGGCTGCGACCAGCGCGCCGGAGAGACGGCCGTCAAAGGCGATCAGAAGCTCGGGGAAAATCACCGCGACATCCGTCGCCTCTGGACGCTGCGCCGGGTCGCCGGCGAAAAGCAGGAGGAACCGCCCGTCTTCGCCCTGCGCGCTCAAAAGGGCGTCGGCATTCGCATCATCGATGAGCGGGGCGCCGATGCGGTCGATGATAGCCTGCGGCAGGGGCATGCCTACTCCTTACTTCTGATCCCGCAAGAAATCCGGCAATTGCGGCTCCCGGTCAATCAGATCGGCAAAATATTGCTCGAAGTCGCCGCCGCTCAGGGCCGCCTCGAGCCCATCGAGCGCATCGTCGATCGACTGCGCTTCCTCGGCGTCGAGAACGCGCATGGCAGTTCCCAGATGTACCAGCACTTTCGTTCCCGGCGTCTGCGCCCCGACGAGCAGCATCGAGACGGATTGCGTTTCGCCCTTGCGCTCGCAAAGCGCCCGCGCGTCATCGCCGGACAGCACGGTCATCGGGAAACCGAGACACATCGTCGGCGCTATCTCGTGAGGGCCGCCAAAGGACGACGACGCGCCGTCACGTAAGCTTCCGCGGCCCAGACGAGAGCCGCCCAGCACGCCACGACGAGCGCCAGCCCCAGCGCTGGATGAAGATCGACCAATGGGGCTTCAGTTAGATGCGGATGGACATGCAACCCGGGATTGGCCTGCGCCGCCCCGGCCGCGACCATGAGGGGGAGAGCGAAGGCGACTTTGGCGAAGGACTTCATGGCCAGCTCCTTGTGAACCTCCGACGCGCCGGATCAGACGCGCCTTTCATAGCTCTGATGATCGATGTCATTGGCGAGCAACGCGATCGCCGTATTGTCGTCACGCAAGGACAAGGCCACTCCCCACTCGGCGAGGAGCTGTGCGCCCGCCTCGACCGCGACGTCGATCGCCTCTTGAACAGGCGCCGTCAGCGCGCCGCCCCAATTTTCGAGATCGAGCGGCTGACAGCCGATGAGCGCGAGCTTTTGCGGGTAATGGCCGAGCAAATCCGCGGCGCTCAGCACTTCCTGAAAGCCGGTCTGATGCAGGCTCATTTTCTTGGAGCCGGTGAACTTCGGCACCTCTTCGTCGCGGACGATCTTCAAGGCGCCGGGATCGAGGCCGTAATCGATGGCGTCGAAGACGAGGAGATAATCCGCCTCCTCGACAAAATGCACGAGGTAAAGCCCCTGCGTGCCGCCGTCGAGCACGGTGACATTCTCGGGCGTCTCGAAGCGCCGGTGGAAGGCCTCGACGGCGCGCACGCCGAAACCCTCATCCCCCCACAGAATATTGCCGATGCCCAGCACGAGGATTTTCGGGGCGCCCGCGCTCATCACTCCGCCGCCTCGTCCTTGAAAATGCGCTCACCGGAGATCATCGACGAGATGATGCTCTGGCGGCTCACAATATCCTCTCGGACGGCGGCATAGATGTGAACGATCGTGAAGGTGACGAGCGCCCACATGCCGATGTGATGCAGCGTATGCACCTCCTGGCTGTTCGGCCAGATCAGGAAGACCCAGCCGAAAACCTTATACTGCCAGGAGTCGATCCCCTCGCCTTCCGAATAAAGCGCGAAGCCCGTCACGATCATGAAGATCAGCGGCACGGTGAACATGGAGAACATGATGAGCTGCGCCAGCGGGTTGTGCCCGACATATTTCTTCGGCGCCTTGGCGAGGAAGAGATACCATGCGGCCTCATGCGCCACGCCCGCCCAATAGTCTCGGCTCCAGAAGGGCACGTAAAATATCTGCCGGGAATGCGCATTGCCGGCGAATATCCAGTAGATGCGCAGCAGATAGAAAGCCGCGAGAACCTGCCCCGCCGCAAAATGCGCGAAGCGGATATAGCCCATCAGGAAACTGCTGCTCGCGTCGCCGGTCACGCTCGGAAAAGGGCTCGCGATGAAATAGCCCGTAACGAACAGCACGGTGATGCAGAGCGCATTTATCCAATGCCAGACGCGAACGGGCGCCTCATAGACATAGACGGTCTGACGTTCGACGGCGCGCGCGCCATGCGCGTCGCCGACGCCAGCAACTTGGATGCCGTCGACCATGGACGCCTCCTTTAACGGACCTTCACCGACGCCATCTCCTGGCCGTCCGGACTCATCACGTGAGTCGAGCAGGCCAGGCAAGGGTCGAAGGAGTGAATGGTGCGTAGGATTTCAAGCGGCTTTTCGGGATCAGCCATGGGCGTGTCCATGAGCGACGCCTCGAACGCGCCGATATTGCCCTGCGGGTCGCGCGGGCTGCCGTTCCAGGTCGTCGGCACGATGCACTGGTAATTGTCGATCTTGCCGTTTTTGATCTTGATCCAGTGCCCGAGCGCGCCGCGCGGCGCCTCGGTGAAGCCATAGCCCTTAGCTTCCGTCGGCCAGCTCTTGGGCTCCCACTTATCGACATTTGCGGTCGCCGTCTTGCCATTCTTGATATTGGCGACGAGCTTGTCCTGGAAGTGGCGCATTTTGCGCGCCGCCCACTGGCATTCGAGCCCGCGCGCGGCGGTGCGGCCGAGCGTGGAGAACAACGCCGTGACGGGAACGCCCAGCGTCTTGAGGAGACGGTCCGCCGGCTCCTTGAACTCGGGATTGCCCTGCGCATAGCCGATGATGTAGCGCGCGAGCGGGCCGACCTCGACCGCATTGCCGCGCCAGCGCGGCGATTTGATCCAGGAATATTTGCCGCCTTCGTCGAGCGACTCGATATTGGTCGGCGTGCCCTTGGCGTTGGGGCCGAGCTTGTAGTTCGGCTCGGTGACGCCGTCGAAAGGATGCAGCCCCTTGGTCTCGTCCGGATATTTGTACCAGGAGTGGGTGACAAACTCCTGTATTTGCTCCGGATCGGCATTGTCGATCGGCAGAACCTCTTTGAGATTGCCGTTCAAGATCACGCCGCGCGGCAGCAGGAGATTGCCGGCCGAATAGTCGTTGGCGTGCTCGGGAATGTCGCCATAGCTCATGACGCTCTTGCCCGAGAGCCCGCCGCCATACAGCCAGTCCTTATAGAAGCCGCCGATGGCGACAACGTCCGGAATATAGACCTGCTCGACGAATTCTATGGAGCGATCGATGATCTGCGAGACGAGATTGAGGCGCTCCATATTGATCGCGCCGACCGCCCCCGTTCCATCGACATTGATGGCGCAGGGCACGCCGCCGACGAGCCAGTTGGGATGCGGATTCTTGCCGCCATAGACCGTGTGGATCTTGACGATGTCCTTCTGGAAGTCGAGCGCCTCCAGATAATGCGCCACCGCCATCAGATTGGCTTCGGGCGGCAGCTTATAGGCGGGATGCCCCCAATAGCCGTTCTTGAACGGCCCGAGCTGGCCGGACGCGACGAATTTCTTCAGCCGCGTCTGCAAATCCTTGAAATAGCCCGGCGAGGACAGCGGCCAGGGCGAGATCGACTGCGCCAGCGCCGAGGTCGCCTTCGGATCGGCGGAGAGCGCCGAAACGACGTCGACCCAATCCAGCGCATGCAGATGGTAGAAGTGTACCAGATGATCGTGCACCTGCAGGCAGAGCTGCATGATGTTGCGGATCGAATTGGCGTTCTCGGGAATGCTGATGTTCAGCGCATTCTCGACCGCGCGCACGGAGGTGAGCGCGTGGGTGCCGGTGCAGACGCCGCAAATCCGCTCGGTGAAGGCCCAGGCGTCGCGGGGGTCGCGGTTCTTGAGGATGACCTCGATGCCGCGCCACATCGTGCCGGTGGAGACGGCGTTGCGAATGACGTTCTTGGAATCGACATTCACCTCGATGCGCAAATGGCCTTCGATGCGCGTGACCGGATCGACGACGACGCGCTTGCCGGAATTGTCGAGTTTGAAGCCGTTGGGAGTCTGGATGCCCATGATTGCGTTTCCTCGAAGATCGGCCGTTGGATCGGCGTCTTTCGTGTTTCGTCCTGGGTGATCGGCCGAAAAGATTTCCTCATCCTGAGGAGCCCGCGAAGCGGGCGTCTCGAAGGAAGAGGAAACCGTCGTCCGTGGATCGCCCTCGTGCTTCGAGACGGCGGCTTCGCCGCCTCCTCAGCATGAGGGCAAGGATTACACTTGGTTTCCGTCCCGCTTCGTCACGACGCGCTTGACCGCCGTGACGGCCGCATGCGTCGCCACCGCCGCGCCGACGACGCCGACGGCCGCCAAGCCGATCTCGTCGGCGTTCTTCTCGATGCCGAATTGCCTGATGTTCGAGAGGCGCTCGTAGAACGGCCCCTTGTCCCAGAAGCCCTCTTCCGAGCAGCCGATACAGCCGTGGCCGGATTGGATCGGGAAAGAGACGCCGCCGTTCCAGCGCACCGTCGAGCAGGCGTTGTAGGTCGTCGGCCCCTTGCAGCCCATCTTATAGAGGCAATGCCCCTTGCGCGCGGCCTCGTCGTCCCATTCCTCGACGAACTGCCCGGCGTCGAAGTGCCCGCGGCGATAGCATTTGTCGTGGATGCGCTGGGAATAGAACATTTTCGGCCGCCCCTGGCGGTCGAGCTCCGGCAGACGGCCGAAGGTCGTGATGTAAGTCACGACGCCGGTCATGACCTCCGCGATCGGCGGGCAGCCGGGGACCTTGATGATCGGCTTGTCCTTGATGACCTTGTCGATCGGCGTCGCCTGCGTCGGATTGGGCGCCGCCGCCTGCACGCAGCCCCAGGAGGCGCAGGCGCCCCAGGCAATGATGGCGAAAGCGTCCTCAGCCATCCATTTCAGCTTTTCGACGAAAGGCTTGCCGCCGTCGATGCAGAACATGCCGCCCTCGTTGAGCGGCGGATTGCCCTCGACGGCGAGAATGTATTTGCCCTTATATTTTTGCTTGGTTTCCTCAAGAATCGCCTCGGCCTGATGGCCGGCGGCCGCCATGATCGTGTCGTCGTAGTCGAGCGAGATCATGGAAAGGACGACGTCCTTCACCAGAGGATGCGCCGAGCGAATGAAGCTCTCGGAGCAGCAGGTGCATTCGAGGCCATGCATCCAGATGACCGGCACGCGCGGATTTGTCTCCAGCGCCTGCGCCATCTTGGAGGCGGCAAGGGGACCGAGCCCCAGGCTCGCAGCCGTCAAAGAGCAGAATTTCGTGAAGCTGCGGCGTGTGATCCCCTGACGTCGGATCACGTCGTAAAACGACTCGATGGCGGGCATTCCTCTCCCCCATTGCGTTTCCAAAAAGCGGCGGCTTCTCGCGTCGAGGACGGGAGCCACTCTTCTTTCGCAAAGATCGCAGCAAGGAACGAGCCAATCGCGATCCTGCGACGTAGTCTTCAAACCTGCAGGAAAACAGGCGCTTCAGAACGATCAGCCGCTGCTTCACGCCCGGAAAAGCCGACAATTTCGTTTCTATCACGACAAGCATGTCATGGTTTGCACAAAACTGTCTAGTTTGCGCGACCTAGAGTCGCAGGGGGCGGGACAACCAAACAAACTCGACTCTGCTCGCCACATAAAGCTTTTGAAAGCGGCGGAGACAGAGCCCATCTTCTCAATCAAA
Source organism: Methylocystis sp. JR02 (assembly GCF_030063565.1). NCBI lineage: Bacteria > Pseudomonadati > Pseudomonadota > Alphaproteobacteria > Hyphomicrobiales > Methylocystaceae > Methylocystis > Methylocystis sp. JR02. The sequence goes on from NZ_JASIRC010000001.1 coordinate 1,899,909, forward strand.
AGCACGAGATGCGATGCCTTATGGAATCCAACCCTGTGGCGGCTATCGCGGAGGTCCGGCCATGAAAGATTTGGCTCTGGGCGAAGTTTACCGGCTCATCGAGCCCGGCCCGGTGGTTCTGCTGACGACCGCCCATAAAGGCCGGGCCAATGTCATGACCATGTCCTGGCACATGATGGTGGACTTCGACCCGCCCCTCATCGCCTGCGTGGTCAGCGACCGGGACCACAGCTTCACCGCCTTGCGGGCGACAAAGGAATGCGTCATCGCCATCCCGCCGGCGGAGATGGCGGAGACGGTCGTGGCGATCGGCAATTGCTCGGGGCGGGAAGTCGATAAATTCGAGGCTTTCGCGCTCACCAGGCAGGCGGCCGAAAAAGTGTCTGCGCCGCTTATCTTCGAGTGCTTCGCCAACATCGAATGCAAGGTCGTCGATACGCGCCTCGCCAACAAATATTGTCTCTTTGTGCTGCAAGGCGTGAAAGGCTGGATCGATCCGGCGCGCAAAGCGTCGAAGACGATCCACCATCAAGGGCATGGGAGCTTCGTCGTCGATGGCGACAGGATCAAGCTGAAATCCGCCATGCCTTAACAGCGCGGTGACGAAGTCGCAGCTTGATTAATCGGGTTCCGGAGCGGCGATGACGGCGAGCAAGGCCGGCGCGCCGCCGATGTCGGCGATGATGACGATGCCCGTGGCGCTATCTGTCCGAATAACGAACAAAAAGGCGTTTCTGGCCGCCTCGGCGCGTTCTCTTGGCGTCCCGCAGCCGACGAGGGCGCGCATCAGGACGCCAAGATTGAAGCCTGCGACGTGGATCAGATAGCGCTTGGCGATGTTCTCGCGACCGCGAAGCCAAGCCCGGCGCATGCCGCCGCCATCCAGCACATGGGCGAAGCTGCGTTCGACCAGCTCACCGCGCTTGCGCATGGCGGCGCGTCCAACGCCCGATTTCAGCCGTGCGCGGTTGGCGTAAACGGCGTCGCGCGCTTCTTCGTCTCCATGCCAGCGCAAATAGCCCTTCGCCGGCAAAGGCTCGCTGATCCGGCTCTTCCACTCGCCGTCGTCAAGGCCTTTCAAAACCTCGCGCGAATGATAGCCTTTGTCCGCGATGATTTCGCAAGGATCGTCCGGCGTCGGCGCGAGGCCGACAGCCGAGAGATTGGCCTTCGCCGTCTCCAGCGTGTCGCCAAGCGTCGTCGTATCGCCCTTGTCCGCCTCGTGGATCGGCGCGGCGACGATCACGCCTGTGTCGAGGTCGACCGCATGTTCCGGCTTGTAGGCGAGATGCGTCGTTCCGTCCTTCATCCGCGCGATCTTCGCCTCGGCGTCCGTGGCGCTCGTCCAATCGTCGTTCGAGAGCTTCTTGCCTTTGCGCTTACGGTCGAAACGCGCCAAATCCTCGGCGTTCGGCGTCGCGATCCCGCTTTCCTTCGCCATGCCCTCGAGCATTGCGCGATAGGTCTCGCCATTGTCGCGCCGCACGATGCTGCGCAGCGCCGCGTTCGCCTCCATGGTCGAGCCGTCGACGCCGATGCGCTCGCCCTTCACGAGGCCGCGCTCGGCGACGAGCTTCAAGATGAAACCGAATACCTTCTCGTGAACCTCATGCGGCAGACGCGAGCGCGTCTTCGACAGCCATGAATGATCCGGGACTTTCTCGCGCGTCGATAGCCGCAAGAAATCCCGCAACGAAAAGGAATCCGCGCAGCGCCATACGATGCCGCGTTCGCTGTCGAGCCCTTCGAAGTAGCCCACCATGTGCATGCGGAAATAGCGCCCTGGTGGCAACGAGGGCGCGCCCATCTTCGCCGCGTAGTAGGGCTTGCAGGCGTTCTCGACGAAAACGTCGAAGCCCGCGTCCAGTAGAACCTTCTGAAGCTCGTCGTAAAATGCGTGCCCCGGAGAGCGCGGCAGATCCGCCCAGCCGACAACCAGATCTTCCTGCGTCCCCGTCTCACGCCGCATCGCCATCGAACCAACCTCGGCCGAATCTCACTTGGAAACGGAATCAGTCAGACGCGACTTCGTCAACGGGCTGTTAAGCTATAAAAAATCCACCCCGTATCGCACTGACCGGAGCCTCGATGTCCAATCTCTTCGACCCTTTGCATATCGGCGATCTGCGCCTCCCCAACCGGATCGTCATGGCGCCGCTGACGCGTTGCCGGGCGAGCGAGGGCCGCACGCCGAATGCGCTCATGCGGGATTACTATGTCCAGCGCGCCTCCGCCGGGATGATCTTATCGGAAGCCACCTCCGTCACGCCGATGGGCGTCGGCTATCCTGACACGCCCGGCATTTGGTCGGACGCGCAAGTTGACGGATGGCGCGAGGTCACGCGCGCGGTGCATGAAGCAGGCGGCCGCATTCTGCTGCAATTGTGGCATGTCGGGCGCCTCTCCCACTCGGTCTATCTCGATGGCGCGCCGCCCGTCGCGCCCAGCGCCATCGCCGCGGAAGGGCATGTCAGCCTGCTGCGGCCAAAGCAGCCCTATCCCGTCCCGCGCGCGCTCGACATCGACGAGATTCCCGGCGTCGTCGCGGCCTATCGGCAAGGCGCCGAGAACGCCAAGCGCGCCGGCTTCGACGGCGTGGAGATCCATGGCGCGAATGGCTATCTGCTCGATCAGTTTCTGCAAGACAGCGCGAATAAAAGAACCGACCGCTACGGCGGCTCGATCGAGAACCGCGCGCGTCTGATGCTGGAGGTTGCCGACGCAGCCATCGACATCTGGGGAGCGGGGCGCGTCGGCGTGCATCTCGCGCCGCGTGGCGACGCCCAATCCATGGGCGACTCAGACCCAAAGGCGACCTTCGGCTATGTCACGCGCGAGCTGGGCCGGCGCAAGATCGCCTTCATCTGCGCGCGCGAGCACCAGGGCCCGGATGCGTTGGGGCCTTATCTGAAGCAAGAGTTCGGCGGGGCCTATATCGCCAACGAAGCCTATACGCGCGAAACCGCCGGAGCCGCTATTGCGGCGGGCGATGCCGACGCCGTGGCTTTCGGCAAGCTCTACATCGCCAATCCCGACCTCGTCGAACGCTTACGCCTGGGCGCGGCCCTCAACGAGCCAAAGGTCGAGACCTTTTATTCGAAAGGCCCGGAAGGCTACGTGGATTATCCGACGCTCGATCGAGGGTGAGGGCGTTACACGGCCGATTGATCGAGCGCGGCTTCGCGCGGGCGCTCAATCAATCCCCGACGCTCGCGCCGTTTGGACACACAGGGAGTCACCGCCGTCATTGCGAGGAGGCGAAGCCGACGAAGCAATCCAGGGCCACATCGCCGCCCTGGATTGCTTCGCTTCGCTCGCAATGACGGGCTCCGAGTAAAACCAGCGCTTTTGCGGCTCTGGATTCCCGATCGCTCGCTCGAGCGAGCGTGGGGAATGACAGCGAACCACTCAAGCGGAATTCGCATCAGCCGGGGGATACGGCGGAGCCCGCCAGCAACCCGCCGTCGACATGAATCTCTGTCCCCGTCACATAGGTCGCTTCGTCAGACGCCAGAGTGACGGCGATCGCCGCGACTTCCTCGGGCATCCCGAAACGCTTCAACGGCGTGTCGGCAACCAACGCTTGCATCTTGGCCGCGCGGTCGGGGCCCGTTCCCAGCATCGGCTCCCAAATTCGCGTGCGTATCGCGGCCGGATGGATCGAGTTGCAGCGGATTTTCCATCCTTTCTGCGCGCAATAAAGCGCAACCGTCTTGCTGTGGTTGCGAATCGCCGCCTTGGATGAGGCGTAAGCAGCCGCCAGCGGGATGCCGACCAAACCGGAACGCGACGAGATGTTGATGATCGAGCCGGCGCCCTGCGCCTTCATCGCCTTGATGGCGTAGCGACAGCCAAGGAAGGTCCCATCGAGATTGACCCGATGGACCTCCCGCCAATCGGCAAGGCTGGCCTGTTCGGGATCATGCGCCGCGGCGCCCTGCTCAAATCCCGTTACGCCTGCATTGTTGACCACCACGTCGGCTGTCGGGACGCGTTCGGCCAGGCGCCGCCAATCAGCTTCCTCCCGCACGTCGAGCGTCTCGAACCGACAGCCGATTTCCGTGGCGGCCGCGGCGCCAGCCGCTTCGTCTATGTCTGTGAGAATGACGATTGCGCCTTCCTCACGAAAGCGGCGCGCAATCGCGCGACCAATGCCCCGCGCCGCGCCAGTAATGACGCAGGTCTTTTTGTGAAGTCTTTCCATGATGATCTCGAAAAAGAGTCCAGCCGGCGGATCGCTCCGCCATCGAATGCCTTCCCGCCTTAGCGGTGACGCTGGATCATTTCGAAAGTCTCCCGAGACAAGATTTATTTACCTGTGCCCACGCCGCCCCGCAACGCCACCCATAAAATGTCTCTGCGCGGCGCTTCGGCGCGGCCAGCAGCGCGCCTACCCGGACAAGCGCGGCGGCCAAGGCCCATCCCCATGATTTCAATGCAAATCTAGACAAACATAGTAAGGCTCGAGCGCAGCTATGTCGCATTATTCGGACGCGCCTCAAAAACGACCTTTTTTCGCAGCATTTTTACTGCGCTCTGATGAGAGAATATTTATCTAAGTCGCGGTTTTATCTTACAGAATCAACAGCACCCACTTCGTTTCCACTGCGTATTCAGGATAAAGGGCGCGCAAGCATGAGGAAATTATTTATTGCCTCGCTTATGTCTTTGTTCTTCTCGGGAATCTCGGCGCTGGCTGGCGACTTGTCCGCTTTGGCGCCTCCTGCGTTACCTTGGATGCTTACGCCAAAGCCACAGCCAACTCTCAGAGTCGGGGCCTATCAGCGCGGTGACGAAGTCGCAGCTTGATTAATCGGGTTCCGGAGCGGCGATGACGGCGAGCAAGGCCGGCGCGCCGCCGATGTCGGCGATGATGACGATGCCCGTGGCGCTATCTGTCCGAATAACGAACAAAAAGGCGTTTCTGGCCGCCTCGGCGCGTTCTCTTGGCGTCCCGCAGCCGACGAGGGCGCGCATCAGGACGCCAAGATTGAAGCCTGCGACGTGGATCAGATAGCGCTTGGCGATGTTCTCGCGACCGCGAAGCCAAGCCCGGCGCATGCCGCCGCCATCCAGCACATGGGCGAAGCTGCGTTCGACCAGCTCACCGCGCTTGCGCATGGCGGCGCGTCCAACGCCCGATTTCAGCCGTGCGCGGTTGGCGTAAACGGCGTCGCGCGCTTCTTCGTCTCCATGCCAGCGCAAATAGCCCTTCGCCGGCAAAGGCTCGCTGATCCGGCTCTTCCACTCGCCGTCGTCAAGGCCTTTCAAAACCTCGCGCGAATGATAGCCTTTGTCCGCGATGATTTCGCAAGGATCGTCCGGCGTCGGCGCGAGGCCGACAGCCGAGAGATTGGCCTTCGCCGTCTCCAGCGTGTCGCCAAGCGTCGTCGTATCGCCCTTGTCCGCCTCGTGGATCGGCGCGGCGACGATCACGCCTGTGTCGAGGTCGACCGCATGTTCCGGCTTGTAGGCGAGATGCGTCGTTCCGTCCTTCATCCGCGCGATCTTCGCCTCGGCGTCCGTGGCGCTCGTCCAATCGTCGTTCGAGAGCTTCTTGCCTTTGCGCTTACGGTCGAAACGCGCCAAATCCTCGGCGTTCGGCGTCGCGATCCCGCTTTCCTTCGCCATGCCCTCGAGCATTGCGCGATAGGTCTCGCCATTGTCGCGCCGCACGATGCTGCGCAGCGCCGCGTTCGCCTCCATGGTCGAGCCGTCGACGCCGATGCGCTCGCCCTTCACGAGGCCGCGCTCGGCGACGAGCTTCAAGATGAAACCGAATACCTTCTCGTGAACCTCATGCGGCAGACGCGAGCGCGTCTTCGACAGCCATGAATGATCCGGGACTTTCTCGCGCGTCGATAGCCGCAAGAAATCCCGCAACGAAAAGGAATCCGCGCAGCGCCATACGATGCCGCGTTCGCTGTCGAGCCCTTCGAAGTAGCCCACCATGTGCATGCGGAAATAGCGCCCTGGTGGCAACGAGGGCGCGCCCATCTTCGCCGCGTAGTAGGGCTTGCAGGCGTTCTCGACGAAAACGTCGAAGCCCGCGTCCAGTAGAACCTTCTGAAGCTCGTCGTAAAATGCGTGCCCCGGAGAGCGCGGCAGATCCGCCCAGCCGACAACCAGATCTTCCTGCGTCCCCGTCTCACGCCGCATCGCCATCGAACCAACCTCGGCCGAATCTCACTTGGAAACGGAATCAGTCAGACGCGACTTCGTCAACGGGCTGCTATGTTGGGGCGCTCAGCAATCAATCACTGATCAACATCACAGTGCGTCGCCCTTGGGACGCGCATTTCGTTCCGGGCGCGATGGTGGACGCCCACGCAATTTATACGGCTTATCGCTTCGAGCGCGTCCCTTTAGACCTCGAAATCGAGGGCGGCGTCGCCAAGCGTTTTGGCAGCGACGCTGGCGGGCGTCAGTGGGAGTTCGACCTCATTCCGATGGCGCGGTGGAAATATTTTCCATGGAACGATTTCATTTATACGAACTTCAGGGTGGGTCTTATCGGCGCAAGCTATGTGACCGGCATTTCAGATTTCGAAAGGCAGTTCGATAGTAGCCATCACAGCGCGCGGTTCCTGAATCTGCTTGTGCCGGAATTTACCTTCGCGCCGTCTAAAGACGCGCCTTTCGAAGTATTCGTACGCGTGCATCATCGGTCTGGCGTCTACGGCCTCATCGACGGCGTGCATGGCGCTTCCAACTACATATCGACCGGGATGCGATTTTCAGTCTTTTGATCCGACTGACGCAACGCGTCGAAGCCCCTCGCTATTGGCCCCTTCCTCTCACAGAGACGCAGGCGCGGCGCGCCGGGGCTAACTCCGCCAAGGCGCAGCAGCGCGCGACCTGGAGCGCCCCCTCGGCGCGGCAAACAGCCGCGCACGCTTCCCCTTGCAGGGCTCGATCTGGCGTTTTTCAACTGCTCGGGTTTAATGGCGCGCCCGAAAGGATTCGAACCTCTGACCCCCAGATTCGTAGTTAGTCGCATACGCTACCCCGCAGTTTCCTCTTTTGCGCGCCGCCCCTACGACGACGACGGATCTGAATGATTTTTATTGCCTTTATGTGGCCGTGGCGTATGGTGGCGTGGCCAACCCCAAAGACTCTCATGGATGCATTCACCGTTTTAATGCCGTTCTAAAAGCCATGACCCAGCATCGCAACTCCCTCTCGGATCGAAACATCGCCGCCCTCCCCTTCGTCGCGTCACGACAGGAGATCGTGCGCGACGCGGATCTCTCCGGCTTCTTCCTCTTAGTCGGCGCTCGGTCGAAAACCTTCATGATCCAAGGCGACCTCCGTGTGGCCGGCAAGCGCCAAACGATCCGGATCAAGGTCGGAGAGGTAGGCAAGATCACTGCTCGCGAGGCCAGGGCAAAGGCAAAGGCATTGCTCGGCTCAATTGCGGACGGCATAGACCCTCGCCCGAAGGCAAAACCCGGGGCAAGCGTTCCGTCGAACTCGAACGATCCCACGTTGCGCGAGGCTTGGGGCCGGTATCGCGATGGCCACATGAAGCGGAAGAACAGGAGTGAAGGAACGATCGAGAACTACCGGGATCACGTCGAGCGCTTGATGTCGGATTGGCTCGACGAGCCGCTTTCGCGTTTTGGCGAGGATCCCGCTTTGGTAGTCGTCAGACACGAAAAGATCACCAAAGAGCACGGATCCTATATCGCCAACGGGTGCATGAGGACCCTTCGCGCAATATATAACCATGCGCGCAAGGCGGCGCGGGCGCTCCCGGCGGACAATCCCGTTTCCGCAGTCGATTGGAACGCCGAAAGCAGGCGAGATACGGCTTTAGGCTTAAGCGACCTGCCCGGGTGGTTCGCCGAGTTGGCCGCGCTCGACAACGCGATGCGACGGGAATTCCACCTGTTCTTGCTATTTTCGGGGCATCGCCCAGATGCCATCAAGAAGGCGCGCATTGAACACCTCGATTTCAAAAACAGAGTGCTTCACATTCCGAAACCAAAAGGCGGAGAGACGAAGGCGTTCGATATCCCATTGTCGCGACCAATGATCCGTTGCCTGGTTCGCGCTATTCGGATCGGCCGCACCTTTTACCCTGATCAGGCGAGTGAATGGCTGTTTCCCGCGGACAGCAAGAGCGGGCATCTCGCGGAGCATAAGGAAAAGCGAAGCGATCTATCCAAATGGGGCAACGAGCTTCGGCAGACTTTCCGAACCATTGCACAGGCGGCCGGTGTGCCGGAGCTCGACGTCCATTTGCTGATGAATCATTCGATACCGGGCGTGAACGCGGGCTACATCACGCGCAATGCGTTATTGCGCGACCATCTGCGCAGCCAGCAAGAGAGCATCTCCCGGAAAATCCTCGAAGCTGCTCGCGCCGACCGCAAAGGCAAGAGTAGCCCACGGGGGACATGGCCACTGGTGGGAGGCCGAGATTTCCTCTCCAAGATATTGGATCTCACGGGCCGGCGTCCATGAATATGGGTGAGAGTTCGGTGGTAGCATAACGCGTCCGAATAGACTGTCCTCAATCTCCTTCTCTAAAAAACTACGAAGGGCGCCTCAGCGTCCGCATCGTAGCCGAAGCGAATAGATTCCGCACATCGCGCTTCGCCGCGGTGGACGGAAACGCTGCCGGATCGGATAAACTGCGGGGTTGAGGAATTGCTGGTGCGCGTTCGGCTAGCCGCCGCATTTCAACTTGTCCCCAGAGTGGCGAGATCGGGTTGGATGATCGCACGTGTCATTTGCTCGGCCAGCTCGATTGCCGAAGGCCACTCCAACGTGGGCTTGTTCACGCGTAACGACACGATTCCATGAAGGCCTGTCCATAGGAGCAGCGAGAGACGTTCCGGGTCATCTGAAACCCGGCTGGCTCCCGGCGCCGGAGCAATTTGACGAATGAGCTCGACTGAACGCGCGAGCAATGGGCGCCCAAAATCGGCCACGCGCGGATCGCTCAGCCTTCCGTCGTGATGACGCATTCATTGATGAACTCGCGCAGATGGGGATAGCCTTCGTACCCTTCTTCCCACTGGGCGGATTTAAACCGCTGAGATCGCCGGCGCTCGATTCCGCAGCGGCTTCTCTAGGCGCTACCACGCGGCAGGTCGGGCTAGCGTGGTTGTTGCAGCGATCGCCCAACATCCTGGTAATTGCCGGAACGTCGTCAGTCGAACATCTCCACGAGAACCTGGAAGCGGCTGCGCTTCGCCTTCCTCAAGAGACCGTCGCCGCGCTGGATGAAATCGCTGCCGGCTCTGAAAACAATTTCAGGCCACACTCGTCACGCTAATGAGGTTTCGATGGGTATCGGCTTGGGTTCCCCCCTTTTGAAAGGGCTGCGGAATGGATTTCGATTTACGATATATGAGATGGGCGATCATTGCAGCTCAGCATCGTAGCCTTCGCAAGGCCGCCGAAAGTTTGCACGTGCGCCAGTCGACATTAAGCCGCACGCTCCGCGATCTCGAAGATCGCTTGGGAGCGGAACTATTCGAACGAACCAACGGCGGCACCCGACCGACCGCGGTCGGCCGCGAGTTCCTCGAAGCGGCCCGGAACATCATTGAAGAAACCGACGCCGCGTTCGCAAGGCTGAAGGCCATGTCGAGCGGCCAAACGGGGCGACTGACGATCGGCGTCTATGTATCGCTTGCCGCCGGAAACCTGCGAGCCACGCTGGCCGAATACCATAGGCGGCTCCCGGAGGTCGACATACACACCGTCGACGGCGCTCAGGATCGGCTGCTCCGCGATCTGATCGCCGGCACCGTCGATGTGGCGATCATGACGACCTGTTGCCCGGGTTGGGACGATCGAAAGCTGCCGCTCTGGAGCGAACGCGTGATTGCGGCTCTGCCGGATGGACATCCGCTTTGCGAGAAGCCAGCGATCCAGTGGGCTGATCTCGCTGGCCAGCCGTTGCTTGGCAAGCAGCGCGGCTTGGGGCCTGAGATGCGTAAGCTCATTGCGACCAAGCTCGATGCGTTTGGGGCGCAGCGGATGCTGCATCAGGATGTCAGCTTCGATCGGTTGATGAGTCTGGTCGGCGCCGGGATCGGCATCTGCCTGATGCTCGAGGGCGCCACCGGGGCCCGATATGATGGCGTCGTCTATCGAGAGATTCACGACAACGACGGGCCTACCCGATTCAATTTCGCCGCCTATTGGCGCCAAGCCAACAAGAATCCGACGCTCGGACCGTTTCTCGACATCTTGCGCGAGCGCTATCCGGATCTCTCACCAGTTGTCGCGACGGCCTGAAGATTGCCTGAACGGCGCGCCTTTAGGAAGGCTCGGTCGGTTGCCATGAACCGTTCAATCATCGGCACGATCAGCTTGGCAGGCTCCGGGGCTGGTTGCCCGTTCATCCGCCCGAGCGCCTCAGCGTAAGCGACAAGGTCCCGATGCACCGCCGCCGGCAGCTCGACGGTGACCTTCAGCGGCTTGTCGTCGGCAAGCGGTCCGAGCTTCAATTTCGTCATGGTTTCGCTCCCTGTCCGTAGGGCGCCAATACGAGATCGCGCGTGACCACGACGCGGACCGGAAACCCCGGGCGAATGGTCAGGGTCGGCTGGACGTTGAGCTGGCGTTGAATGATCTGCTGACCGGTCTGGCTGATCGAGTTGGACGCGCCCGAGCGGATGGCCTGAACGAGGTTGTTTTCATTCTGGCTCGTGCCGGCTTCGGCGCCGACGCTGAGCAGCGTCGAAAGTACGGCGCCCTCGAGCAGCTTGTCCCAGTGATTGTCGACCTCGTCTTCGAGCCCGGCATAGCCGCCCGTGTCGGCGCCGGGTTGACGTTCCAACACGATCGAGGTCCCGTCGGGCATGATGAGCCGAGTCCAGACGAGCAGAAGGCGCGACTGGCCGAAGGCGACCGAGCTGTCGTATTGGCCGATCAGCTTCGCGCCTTGCGGGATCAATAGGTAATTGCCGGTCGGACTGTCATAGACCGCTTCAGTCACCTGGGCCGTGATCTGGCCGGGCAAGTCCGAACGGATGCCGGTGATGAGCGCGGCGGGGATAACCGTGCCTGCCTGGACGACATAGGGCGACGCCTTGGTCTGGAGCCGGTCGGCGCTGACCGTTCGTCGGTCGATCGAGGCGTTGAGGAAGGCCGTTTTGCGGTCCTGCATGTTCTGCGCCGAGCCGGCGTCGACCGGCGCCGTCGGCGTCGCGCCCGTCGCTATTGCAGGAGTCACCGGCGGTGCGACGGCGGCGATAGCTGGGGCCTGCTGACTCGTCTGCGCGAACAGTCGGCTGACCCTCGCGGCCTCCATCTCCTGGGCGACGCGCTGTGCTTCCGCATCCGGCGCGGCCCCAACAGTCGTCGGCGCAGCACCGGCGTTCAGGATCGGCCTGCCGAGATCGCCGGGCAGCGGCGGGCCAAGTTGGGGAATCTGGCGCGGCAGGCCTGTATAATCCTTAGGCAATCCGGCCAAGCCCTCGGCCGAAAGGCGGTTCTGGGTGCTGAGCAGCTCCTCGCCATTCTGAGAGTTGTGTTGCGGCTGAAGCGCGTAACCGAGCGCGCCGGCGATCGCGAGCGCGGAAACTGCGCCTAGGCCGATCAAAACCTTGCGCGACAGACGAGTGACGCGCGGTTGCTCGCCGCGCAATCGCAGATCGGCCGGCGCAAGGGAGGGAGTCGGGCGGTCGTCCTCTTCGCCGTTCGTCGTCATGACCGCGGCCTTCCATCAGTACGGATAATGCGGACACGGCGCTCGCTGTCCTTGTCTCCGAGGCGCAGTTCGCCGGCGGCGAACAGCCGATCGACGATGTAGTAGTTGCGGCTGGCGCGGTAGTTGACGAGCTCCGAGCCGCCCGCAGGACCGATGACGAACAACGGAGGCATCTCGCCCTGCGTTATGCCGCGCGGGAACTCGATATAGACCTTCTGGCCATCGTCGAAGGCACGCAAAGGCCGCCAGGCGGGATTGTCGCCCTGGATCGCATAGCGGAAATTAATCGCGGCGAGATCGACTCCCTTCTCGATTGGCGCGGCTTCTTGCGCCTCCTGGTTCTGTCGGCGAAGCGCGATTAGCTGGTCTTCCGGATATTGCCAGGAGACCGAGGCCATGTAGGTTTTCTCGGTCGAGCGTAGCTCAAGGAGATAGGTTCGCCGATCAGTATTGATGACGAGGTTGGTGGTGATGTCCGGCCGGGTCGGCTTCACCAGGATGTGGATCTTCTTCGCGGCGCCCGCGCCACTCTCGGTGTCGCCAATGATCCAGCGCACCGTGTCGCCAGCGGCCACGGGGCCAGAGCCCACGAGCTGCTCGCCCTCCTGCAACGCGACGTCGGTGATTTCGCCAGGCGCAGTGTAGACCTGATAGAGCGCGCCGGCCGAGAATGGATAGACCTGCACTGCGTTGATGAAACCGTTTCTCACCGGCTGCACGCGCGCGGCGGCGTTGGCCTGATTGACACGCACCGCCGGATCGGTCGCTTCAGGGATGGGTTTGCCGTTCGCAAGCGGCTTCAACTGTCCGGGGAGCGGCAGGAGTTTGGGCAGCTCGACGACCTTCACCGGCAGCGGCGGATTGCCCGAAAGTTTCGCCGGCGCTGCGTCATCATAGTCGACGTCGGGCGGGATGAACTTGTTGGCGCAGCCTCCTAGCGCCGTCGCTCCAATCAGCAAAGCCGCCACTCCGCATCCTCGGAAAAGCATGATCGCGCTTCTGCGCTTTTGCGGATCGACGGGTTTGAGGAAAGCCGTCGTCTCGCCTATCCGGCGATACGGAATTGCGGAAATGCGTGAAGCCGGCTCGCCGGCTCCAGAGGAATTCGGCGGGGTCATTGTCCCAGCTCCTTCGACCAATTGATGGCGTTGACGTAGATGCCGAGCGGATTCTTGCGCAGGCGATCAGCGTCGGTGGGCGTCTGGATTGCGACCGAAAGAATCGCGGTCCAACGGGTGGTGTCGGCGAGCGCGCCGTTCTGGTAGCGATGCTCGACCCAGGCGACGCGGAAGCTCGATGGCGAGGCGCGGATCACGCTCGATACGTCGATGGCGACCTGCTGCTTGCCGAGCTTCGCGAAGGGATCGTTGGCGCGCGCATATTCGTTCAGCGCCTGCGCCCCTCCCGTCGTCGTGAAATCGTAGGCCTGAAGCCAGTTCTGCCGAACGATGATCGGATCGGCCGGCAGCGCGCGGACCATTTCGATGAAATGGGCGAGATACCAGGCGATCTCGGGGTCGGACGGCGCATAATCCGCGGTCGCCGGCGCAACTGCTTGGGCTTGCCCGAGCTTATCGACCTGGACCACCCAGGGAACGACGCTGCCGTGCGTCGACTGCCAGACGAGACCGCCAGCGAGGCCCAGTGAGAGGAACAGCGAGCCGAAGGCCATGAGCCGCCAGTTCTTCGCCTGCACCCGGGCTGACCCGATGCGCTCGTCCCAGGCCTGGGCGGCGCGCTGATAGGGCGTCTCCGGCTCGGGGGTGCGCCCATAGCGCACCGACGATCGGCTGAAGATCGACATCTCCTATTCTCCTCCCGAAAGGTCGATGGAATGGCCGCCGCCATGGCTGTCACCGGACCGCAGGGCGTGGCCCGCGGTCTCAGCGCCGCGCATGAGCGCCTGGTTGCGTTTCATGCGCTGAGCCCAAGCGGGCACGCCGGAATCGATTGTGGTCGCAGCCTCGCCGCCGCCAGCGATGTCGCCGTTCGCGGCTCCCACGAGCTGGCCGCCGCCGGTCGCGGCGAATCCAGAGCGACCGCCAGCGGCGAAGCTTTCCTGAAGCGAACTCGCGGCTCGGGACGCGGCCCGGCGCATGGGCGCGACGGCGGCCGCGCCCGCCGCGCGCCCCACACCGGCGAGGCCGGACGCCATGCCGGCGGCGCCGGACTCCCCAAAAGAAGCGAGGCTGTAGGCGGAGGCCGCTCCGCCGGCGATCGCCGCCCCACCGCGCGCCGCGGCGGCCGCGCCGGATGCGGCGCCCACCGCTCCCCTTCCGGCCAGGCCCAGCCCCGCGCCGCCAGCCATGGCCGTGCCGGCGACGGCGAGGCCCGTGCCGACGACGGCGCCCGCGCCGAGCTGCGGCGCGCCGGAGACGAGGCCCGTGGCGATGCCGGGACCGAAGATGCCGAGGCCCAACATCGCGAGGGCCGCGAGCACGACGGAGAGCGCCTGCTCGATCGTCGGTTGGCCGCCGCCGTAGCCTAGACTAAATTGGGAAAAGAGGCCCGTGCCGATGCCGACGATGACGGCCAGCACCATCACCTTCACGCCGGAAGCCACGATGTTGCCGAGCACCTTCTCGGCGAGGAAAGCGGTCTTGTTGAAGAGGGCGAAGGGAATGATGATGAAGCCCGCGAGCGTCGTGAGCTTGAACTCGATCAGAGTTACGAAGAGCTGCACTGCCAGAATGAAGAAGGCGATCAGCACCAAGAGCCAGGACAGCATGAGCACGGCGATCTGGACGAAGTTCGCAAAGAAGCTCGAAAACCCCATCATCTGGCTCGCCGCATCGAGCAGCGGCTGACCGGCGTCGAGGCCAACCTGGGCGAGATGGCCAGGCTGCAGGAAGGTCGCGGTCGAGATCGACGAGCCGCCGGCCTTCAGTCCGAGGCCCGCGAAGCTATTGAAGACGATGCCTGAGAAGTTGTTGAAGTTGGTGATGACGAAGGCGAAGAAGCCGATGTAGAGAGTCTTCTTCACCAGCCGTTGCAGGATGTCCTCGTCCACGCCCCAGGCCCAGATGAGCCCGGCGAGCGTGATGTCGATCACGATCAGCGTCGAGGAAAGATAGCCGACCTCGCCCTTGATCAGGCCGAAGCCGGAATTGATGTAGGTCGTGAAGGTGTTGAGGAAGGTGTCGATGACGCCGACGTTGTTCATCGCGCCCCTCCAGATGGAGGGGCAGATGATGATGGGGTGGCCGGCGCGGTCGCCTCATGCGCGGGAGGATTTCGCAGCGGCCGCGCCGGCCTGCCGAAGAACCGGCGGCGGTTCTCGTCCCAGACCGCCAGGCATTGCGGATCTTCGGCGTCACTAGGCCCGAGTGTGCTACAACGGCGCAGCTCGGGCGCGAGGTCGTCAGATGTTGGTGTGGAGGGCAGACTCACCACTGAAGGCGCCGGCGGATGCTGATGCGTCGCGATCAGGGCGGCGACGATTGCGCCGATTAGGATGCCGATCGCCACTATGCGGAAGCCGTCGAGGCGCCCCATGATCTAAGCCCTCAGTTGCCGCTGAACATGGTGACGCTGCCTGGCACATAGCCCGTGCGCGTCGAAAAGGTCTTGTACTGTTGCTGCCCCTGTGCTTCGGCCGATGCAGTTCGCGCCTGCTCCAGCGCATCGGCCCGACTCTTGGCGGAAAGCACCGAAACGAGATCGGATAGCTGCTGGGATTGGAGGGCGAGGAGCTGATTGCCGGCCTGGGCGGCCTGAAGCGCGCCCGTCGCAGACTGGCTTGCCGAGACGAGCGAGGTCATCGCGCTCGAATTGCTTTGGATGTTGCCGACGACGCCGGCCTGAATCTTGAGCGAGTCCTCGAAGGCGCCGACCGAGTTCTGCCAACGGGTCTGGGCTGAGGCGAGCATGGCGCTGGTCGAGCCCGTGCCCGCGGCGGCGCCATAGTTCGTCGAATAGGCTTGCTGGATCTGCTGGACGTTGAAGGCGATGTTCTGCGCTTGGCCGAGCAGCGTCTGGGTCCGAGTGATCGTCGACTGAAGCTGGGTCAGGGTCGACATCGGCAAGCTTGCAAGATTGCGCGCCTGATTGACCAGGCTCTGAGCCTGGTTGTTCAGCATCTGGATCTGGTTGTTGATCTGCTGCAGCTCGCGCGCGGCCGTTAGCACGCTCTGCGCATAGTTGTTGGGATCGAACACGATCCATTGCGCGGAGGCCGGCGGCGCGGCGACAGCGAGCGTGAGGGCGGCGGCGCTTGCCACTGCCTGGGTGCGGAGCTTGTTCATGGCGAGGTCTCCAGGTTCAAGAGATTGGGGATGAGATCGGCCGCCCAGGCGAGATCGCGATCGACGAGCCAGGATTCGACGAAGGCCTCGCGCCCGTGCTCGGCGAGGATCCGCTCGATTGCGGCATGATCGCTCTTCGACGATGCGGCGCAGAAGGCGAGCGCGACGGGGCCGAGACCGAGCTCGAACAGGCGATTGCCGCGGCGGGATTGGCAGTAGTAGTCACGCTTGGGCGTCGCGCGGGCGATGATCTCGATCTGCCGGTCGTTGAGACCGAAGCGGCGATAAATGGCGGTGATCTGTGGTTCGATCGCCCGCTCGTTCGGCAGGAAGATGCGCGTCGGACAGCTTTCGACGATGGCCGGCGCGATATTGCTGCCGTCGATGTCCGAGAGCGACTGGGTGGCGAAGACGACGGAGGCGTTCTTCTTGCGCAGTGTCTTCAGCCATTCGCGAAGCTGTTGCGCGAAGGCGGGGTCGTCGAGGACGAGCCAGCCCTCGTCGATGATGAGCAACGTGGGCCTTCCGTCGAGACGTCCTTCGATGCGGTGGAAGAGATAGGTGAGGACCGCGGGCGCGGCGGCAGAGCCGATCAAGCCCTCGGTCTCGAAGGCTTGCACAGAGGCGAACCCGAGCTGCTCGGTCTCGGCGTCGAGCAGCCGGCCGGAAGGGCCGCCGACGCAATAGGGCTGCAACGCCTGTTTCAGCGCGGTCGATTGCAGCAAGACCGCGAGGCCAGTGATCGTTCGTTCCTGAATCGGCGACGACGCCAGCGAGGTCAGCGCCGACCAGACGTGTTCCTTGGCCGTCGGACTGATCGCGACGCCCTCCTTGGCGAGGATGGCGGTCACCCATTCGGCCGCCCAGGCGCGCTCGAACGGATCATCGATGCGAGCCAGCGGTTGGAGCGACACGGAATGCTCCGCTCCGGCCGAGAGGCTGCCGCCGAGGTCATGCCAGTCGCCTCCACAAGCGAGCGCGGCCGTGCGGATCGATCCGCCAAAATCGAAGGCGAAGATCTGGTTATCCCGATAACGACGGAACTGCATCGCCATCAGCGACAGCAGCACGGACTTGCCGGCGCCGGTCGGCCCCACGATCAAGGTGTGGCCGACATCGCCGACATGGAGCGAGAAACGGAACGGCGTCGAGCCCTCTGTCTTGCCGAACAATAGCGGCGGCGCCTTGAAGTGCTCGTCGCGCGCAGGCCCGGCCCAAACCGCCGAGAGCGGGATCATGTGCGCCAAATTCAAAGTCGAGACCGGCGGCTGGCGGACGTTTGCGTAAGCGTGGCCTGGAAGGCTCCCGAGCCAGGCCTCGATCGCATTCACCCCTTCCGGCATGCAGGTGAAATCGCGCCCCTGGATCACCTTCTCGACGAGGCGGAGCTTTTCGGCGGCGATCGGCGCGAACTCGTCCCACACGGTGACGGTCGCTGTGACATAGGCCTCGCCGACATCGTCGGAGCCGAGCTCCTGCAGGGCGAGATCCGCATCCGCCGCTTTGTTGGCGGCGTCGGAGTCGACCAGCGTCGACGCCTCGTTGGTCATCACCTCCTTGACGATGGCCGCGATCGACTTGCGCTTGGCGAACCACTGACGCCTGATCTTGGTCAGCAGCTTCACCGCTTCGGTCTTGTCGATGAGGATCGCGCGGGTGGACCAGCGATACGGGAAGGCGAGCCGATTGAGCTCGTCGAGAATGCCGGGATGGGTCGCCGTCGGGAAGCCGACCACGGTCAGAGTGCGCAGATGGTGCGCGCCGAGCCGGGGCTCGAGGCCGCCTGCAAGCGACTCATCCGCGAGCAGCACGTCGAGATGCATCGGCGTCTCGGGGACGCGGACGCGCTGTTGCCGGGTCGAGATGGTGGAATGCAGGTAGGTCAGCGTTTCGCCGTCATCGAGCCAACCGACCTCGGGCATGAAGCCTTCGACAAGCTGAAGGACGCGGTTGGTCCGATCGACGAAGCCGCGCAGCAGCTCCCACGGATCGACGCCGGTCTGCGCGCGGCCTTCATAGAGGAAGCCCTCGATGCGGGAGGCGTCCTCGGCCGGCGGCAGCCAGACGAAGGTCAGGAAATAGCGGCTCTCGAAATGCGCTCCCGCCTCCTCGAAGGCGTCCTGCCGTTCGAGGTCGACCAGCGCCGACGCTGCATCCGGAAAGCTGCTGCGCGGATAGGTCTTGGCTGCTATCCGCTGCGCTTCGACAAAGATGGCCCAGCCGGAGCCGAGACGGCGGAGCGCATTGTTGAGCCGGGCCGTCACTCCCACCAGCTCGGCGGGCGTCGCGCTATCGAGATCCGGTCCGCGAAAACGCGCCGTGCGCTGGAACGAGCCGTCCTTGTTGAGGACGACGCCCTCCGCCACGAGCGCCGCCCACGGCAGGAAGTCGGCGAGGCTCGCGGGATGTTTGCGGTATTCGGCGAGGTTCAGCATGGCCGCCTCACGTTCCGAAATACGCGGGGTAACGCAGGTGCAGGCGCACTACGTCGACGAACTGCGGGTCGCGCTTGGCGGCCCAGACGGCGGCGGCGTGACCCACGACCCAGATCAGCGCGCCAGCAATCCATAGCCGCAGGCCCAACGCGATCGCCGCCGCGAGCGTGCCGTTAGCGATCGCGACGGCGCGCGGCGCGCCGCCCATAAGAATCGGATCGGTAAGCGCGCGGTGGACCGGCGCAAAGAAGCCGGGCACGTCCGGATCGACGATCGCCGTCATCAGATCAGCGCCCCGCCCGAGAACGAGAAAAACGAGAGGAAGAAGCTCGATGCGGCGAAGGCGATCGACAGGCCGAAAACGATCTGGATCAGTCGCCGGAAGCCGCCCGAGGTGTCGCCGAAGGCGAGCGTCAGGCCGGTAACGGTGATGATGATAACCGAGATGATCTTGGCGACCGGGCCTTGCACGGATTGCAGGATCTGATTGAGCGGCGTCTCCCACGGCATGGAAGAGCCCGACGCATACGCCGCTGGCGCAAAGGCCAGCGAGATTGCGGTGAGCGTAATCAGGGCGCCGATGCGGCGACGAACGCGACGGGCCTCGGAAAGCAAGCGGATCATGACAATTCTCCCGGAAGTGATAGGTCGCCGCCCGCCGCGGCGGAGAGAACGCGGTAGTCGCCGGTGGCGGGATCGAGGCCGGCTACGGTGGCGAGCTCGGCGAGGCGGCGTTCCGCGCCGCGGCCGCGCAACACCGCCACCACGTCGATGGTTTCGGCGATAAGAGCCTTGGGGACGGTAATGACGGCTTCCTGGATGAGCTGTTCGAGACGGCGCAAAGCGCCGAGCGCCGTGCCGGCGTGGATGGTGCCGATGCCGCCGGGATGACCTGTCCCCCACGCCTTCAGGAGATCGAGCGCCTCGGCGCCGCGCACCTCGCCAATGGGGATACGGTCGGGCCGGAGGCGCAGCGAAGAGCGAACGAGATCGGAGAGCGAAGCGACGCCGTCCTTGGTGCGCATCGCCACGAGGTTCGGCGCGCGGCATTGCAGCTCGCGCGTATCCTCGATCAGCACCACGCGATCCGTGGTGCCGGCGATCTCGGCGAGCAGCGCATTGGTGAGCGTGGTCTTGCCGGTCGAAGTGCCGCCGGCGACGAGGATGTTCTTCCGCGCGGCCACGGCCTTGCGCAACACCGCCGCCTGGTCGGTCGCCATGATGCCCACGCCGACGTAATCATCGAGGGTGAAGACCGCGACCGCGGGCTTGCGGATGGCGAAAGCCGGCGCGGCGACGACCGGCGGCAGCAGGCCCTCGAACCGCTCGCCCGTCCCGGGGAGCTCGGCGGAGACGCGCGGCCGCTCGGCATGAACCTCTGCGCCAACATGATGGGCGACCAGGCGTACAATCCGCTCGCCGTCTGCGGCGGACAGGGTGCGCCCGCTATCCTCGAGCCCACCTGACAGCCGGTCGATCCAGAGCCGACCGTCGGGATTGAGCATTACCTCGACGATGGATGGGTCTTCGAGGAAGGTCGCGATCGCCGGACCAAGCGCGGTGCGCAGCATGCGCGCGCCGCGGGAAAAGGCCTCGGAAGAAGCATCAAGTGTGGCCGCCACGATCGTCCCCGTCGACGGCCGACCGCGAAGCGCGATCGGCGACGGGGATGATTAGAAAAGGCAATAGATGCGGCAGTTCAACACGGTTCTGGACGGCATAGCAACGCGGCGTAGTGGAGAGAAAAAATACTTGCTGGGTGCGGCGCAACGATTCTTCCCGAGAAGTATGGGCTTGAGCGAGGCCTTCGCTCCGCGACTCGCGTCCGGTCAGGGAAAGCGCATATCCGGGGGCGCGAAAGGCGTGGTCTGGCCGAAGCGCTCTTGTATCGCCGTCACCGGTGGCGCATCAGCGTGCGCACAAACAGCCGACACGGGGGAGCGGACGTTCCGGCCATCGGTGCCGGAACAAAACGCCCCAAGGGCGCGCGTCGCGGCAGGCCAATTTCCATGATGCCGAAGGAAGCAGCCGCCCTGCGCCAAGCGAGCCAGGCGACCCTTAGGCGTTCCGTAACTTACGGAGGGAATGTCCGGGCAAACGGTCGACGCCGATGAGGCGCATGGGACCTGCGTCAGATTGGCGCCGGTCTTAACCTCGATGTTAGTCTACGCCCTTCCGAGGGGTGGGGATTCAAAGCGTAGGCGCATCAATGAGCAAGGTCGGCCGGAACGATCCATGCCCGTGCAATTCGGGTTGGAAATACAAGTATTGCTGCATCAACAAGGAGACGCGGCAACGGATCGTTCCCATCACAAAGGGAATGCATGCCCCAGGTTCGCCCGAAACCGTCGACTTAACCAATGACTGGATGAACTTCGCCTCCGCGTTGGGCCGGTCGCTTCATTATTTCTGTAAAGATAACGGCATCTTCTTCTTTTCGTCTGTTGTCACGGTCGGGAAGATGGAGGAACTAACCGCGGCGTTGTCCGCCGGAATGCTGACCAAGACGGCCCTGATCGAGCACTACATCGAGGTCGCCAAGGAAGAGCACGTTGTCGCCTGGATCGAAGATGCGTGTGGGAATTTTCCCTCCTTCGGTCCGAGGCGTAATATCCTTTTGGACGCCGTGTCGGCACATTACGAGGGGCGATATACGCTATCGGTGCCGGTCTTATTCGTACAGCTGGAAGGCGTACTGCGGACGATCGGCAAGATCGATCCCCGCGATGACTTTAAGGCCACGATAAAGCGCGACTGGGACAGTCGAATGCTTTTTGGCATGAGCGAAAGCGCTGTCATGCTCAACGCCTTCCTCAGCCGTCTCTATGAGGGAAGGCGGAGGGCAGACGAATTCAATCGGAACCCGGTCCTGCATGGTGCCAACGTCACGTACAACACCGAGGAAAATTCGTTGATCCTCATCCTAACCTTGTTGGAGATAAGAAACTTTCTCTGGTTCGAGAAAAATACGGCGCCTATCGTTTGAGCCGCAACCGGTCAATGTTTGTCGATGAAGGTGCCGGCGATGACCGCATATGCGGGCGTTACTGGTCCGAGTTCAGCCAACAGATGAAGAATGACGGCTACGTAGACCTGCCCATTCACCTCAGCCCGCCTCATGTCGATCATCGCTATGGGCGGAAGTTCCGGAATGGGCCACGCTTCGGGATACTGGCCGACCAGGTGCGTACAAAGGCTCAGATCACGGCCGAGTATAAGATCCGGCAGCATCGGCAAAAAGCCATCGTGTCCAAGCTCGGCGACCGCGTAGCCGTGGGCTATTTTCGCCAGCATCCGCAGCCAGGCGACGCCGTCAAGGTCAAACCCCACGTGCTTTTGTCGTTGCAGCTTTTCCTTGGTCTCGTCGACTATCCCGGTAGCCCCGAAGATTTTGTACTCGAAGTTTAAGACCGACTGCCGAGGCCTGCCCTCCAGCACGCCGGGAATCGACCGCAGTCCCGGGAGGATGACAATCTGCGGATGGTCCTCGACCGCGACCTTTGTTGGTCCCTTGAGATCGAAATCGAGGAGCAGTGGCACGGTCTTGGGACCGTTCTTGTTTTTCGTCAGCTGCGAGACGGTGCGATAAGGAAGCAGCGTTCTCTTCATGTACGCGTTTTCGACGCCATCGATAACAAGCTGGCAGGCCTTGCAGCTTGCATCGAGAAAGACGAGGCCGCCACCCATCCCTTTCGGATAGATATGCTCTGTCGTGAGCGGCTCTCCGTTGCCGTCGCTGCCGCAATAAATACAGCAACCGATCGACGGAAAGACCCGAGACTTATCCTTGGTTACATCCATAGGTTTTTCTATAGGATTGCCCGCGAGCGCGGGGCGAAGCTGGCCGTTTATATCCCAATCGATCGGCGTCTGCGGCGGAGGGGACAGCCCGCCTCTACTAATGGCGGTTTTCGGGGCTGAGCGGAGCAGAGGAATGGGCCCAGGACCGAGGCTACTCACTGGTTTTGCTGCTATCCAGATCCTCCGGGATTTCCTGGCGTAGTTTGGGGCCTTGGCTAAGCCGCCTCCCCAATGCCAACACGAAATTATCATAGCGCGCTCCTGCTTGCGCACGCGCGGCCTTGGCAGCGGGCTCCGGCAGCGCGGGTGTCGTCGTGAGCCAGAACCGGATGAACAAGGCGAGCGTCTCGACGGCAATGCCGATGTCGCGCTCGAGGCGCGCCAGGCGCCGGTCCTGCTGATCGAGGCGTTTGGCAATTGCCGCCTCGCGTCGCTCGTCGGCATCCGGCGACAGGAAGGAGGCGATGGCGGCTTCGGCGATGAGCGACATCGACTGCTCTCGCCGGGCCGCATAGGCCGACAGGGCCTGCATGAGCGCGGGATCGAGATAGACGGAGATCTGAATCTTTTTCTTTGGCGCGGCCATGCAGGCCTCACATTCCGAGATCGTCGCCCGGATCGAGCGCGGCTTGCTGAGCGAGGCCCCGCATGAGGTCATTCATCCGGCCGATCCGCGGAGCGTCCTCGTCGGACTCATCGATTTCATCGAGCACGAATTCGTTCTCGATCGGCGCATTCTTCTCGACGGCGACTTGACCGAGCTCGGGCTGCCGCCGGCGATCCGCGTGCTTCGGATCTTCGTCGTCCATCTGTTCGCCGTCAGGCATGGCTGGCGTCGGCGGACGCGGCGGCAGTGGACGGGAAGTCCAGTCGTCGGGCCGTGCTTTCTTGAGCCGCTTCGGCGCCGGCGGCGGCATGATGCGCTCCTGAAAGCGCTCGTCCTCGTAATAGCGGGCCTTCTTCGCGCGGATGGGGTGGACCCCCGACACCATGACGATCTCGTCGGTCGGCGGGAGCTGCATCACCTCGCCCGGCGTCAGCAGCGGACGCGCGGTCTCCGAACGGGAAACCATGAGGTGGCCGAGCCAAGGGCTGAGCCGGCTACCGGCATAGTTCTTCATGGCCTTCATCTCGGTCGCGGTGCCGAGCGCGTCGCTGACCCGCTTGGCGGTGCGTTCGTCATTGGTCGCGAAGCTGACCCGCACATGGCAGTTGTCGAGGATCGAGTTGTTGGGGCCGTAGGCCTTCTCGATCTGGTTCAGCGATTGCGCGATCAGGAAGCTCTTGATGCCGTAGCCCGCCATGAAGGCGAGCGCGGACTCGAAGAAGTCGAGCCGGCCGAGCGCGGGAAATTCATCGAGCATGAGCAGCAATCGCTGCCGACCGGCCTTGGCCTGCAAGTCCTCGGTCAAGCGCCGGCCGATCTGGTTGAGGATCAAACGGATCAGCGGCTTGGTGCGAGCGATGTCCGAGGGCGGAACGACGAGATATAGCGTCGTTGGCCGATCGCCGGTGACGATATCGCCGATCCGCCAGTCGCAACGCCGCGTCACTTCCGCGACGACTGGATCGCGGTAGAGGCCGAGAAAAGACATGGCCGTGCTCAGGACGCCGGACCGTTCGTTGGCCGACTTGTTCAGGAGCTCGCGCGCGGCGGACGCTACGACCGGATGGACGCCGGCCTCGCCGAGATGCGCCGTGCGCATCATGGCGGAGAGCGTCGACTCGATCGGCCGCTTGGGATCGGACAAGAAGGCCGCGACGCCCGCGAGCGTCTTGTCCTCTTCGGCGTAAAGGACGTGAAGGATGGCGCCGACCAGCAGCGCGTGGCTGGTCTTTTCCCAATGATTTCGTTTTTCCAGGCTGCCTTCGGGGTCGACGAGAATGTCCGCGATGTTTTGCACATCCCGCACTTCCCACTCGCCGCGACGAACCTCGAGCAGCGGATTGTAAGCCGACGACTTCGCGTTGGTCGGATCGAACAAGAGCACGCGGCCGTGCCGCGCGCGGAAGCCGGCTGTGAGCTGCCAATTCTCGCCCTTGATGTCGTGGACGATCGCCGAGCCCGGCCAGGTCAAGAGCGAGGGGATGACGAGGCCGACGCCCTTGCCGCTCCGGGTTGGCGCGAAACAAAGGACATGCTCCGGCCCGTCGTGGCGGAGGTAGCTGCGCTGATAACGTCCCAGCACCACACCGTCGGGTCCGAGCAGGCCGGCTTGCTCGATCTCCTTCGGCTGCGCCCATCGCGCGGAGCCATAGGTCTCGACGTTCTTCGCCTCGCGGGCGCGCCAGACGGACATGCCGATCGCAACAGCAGCGGCGATGATCCCGCCCGACGCCGCGATATAGGCCCCCTCCTCGAAGATCGACGGCGCATAGGCGTCGTAGGCATACCACCACCAGAAGAAGGCCGGCGGCAGGTAAAAGGGGAAATGCAGAACCTCGAACCAGGGGCGTCCGAGTTCCGGTTGAAATCCGAGACGCCAAGCCGTCCACTCCGTCGCGGCCCAGATAGCCAGCAGGACGATGGCGAAGACGGTGGTCACTGGACCCCACAAAATCTTGGTCGCCGACATTGCAGGTTTCCTTTCAAGGAAAAGTAGTCGGTGCCGGATGCCGTGGATTGCAAGGCTCATGAAGCCGGTGTCGTAGCCTGGCGTATCGGCGCGTGAAAATATTGGATGCAGCGTACTTGGGATCTCAGTAACCGACGGCTCGTGCCCGCTCTTTCTCTTCAACCCGGCGATGACTAGCGGTTGTATGAAATCCGAGCCATTGCGATTCGCTAACTAAAGGCGGACGGGGCGAAATTGTGACTAGTCCATGGATCGGCACGGGGAAAGTCAGAAAGTGACCTACCTGGTTTCGAGAGTTGAATCCTTACCATCGGCGCCAGCCACGCTCACCATAGGGCGCGCTGCCGCTCCAGCTCGGCAAGGTCAATTCGCGTGCCGGCGAGATTCGTGATCGCCGCGTCAAAAGCAGCGCGGTCGCGCGCGGCGACGGCAAGCCTCACTATCACAATCTGCACTGGCACATTGAACGCCATTGCGGGCGGTATGCGCACCTCGACAGCTTTGCGTATCAACGCGGCACGCGCGGCGGGGTCTTCTGCTTCGTCGGCTGCGCGGAGCAGAGCGTCGATGATGAAAGCGCCGACGCCCTCGTCCTCTTGCAGATGGTCGCGCAAGAAATCGGCTGCGATTTCCGGCTGGCCGTCCGCTAGCATCACTTCGGCTAAGGCCATGAGAGCGAAGGTTTTGAGCGAGCCATACGCCTCGCGCTCGGCACGTTTGGCGACCTTCTGCGCTTCGTCGCGATTTTCTTCGCGCAGCAGAATGCGCACCATCGACAGAGCTGCGCGTGCATTGCCGGCGTCATCCGCCAGGAGCTTGATCAAGAGCGGCCGCGCCTCCTCGTCGCGGCGCGCGCGCTCTAGATTGTTAGCCAACGCGGTCAGGATCGCGACGTTATCCCTGAACTCGGCGGCACCGGACTGGAGTACCTCAATCGCGCGCGATAGGTCGCCGAATTGTTGGAGGGCGCGGGCCAAGTATGTCACGATAAACGGATCGTCGTTGCGTTCCTTCCTGAGATCGGTGAACAACTCGATTGCCCGCGCATAGTTGTGCAGGCCGAGCTCCGCTCGAGCCCACTGGAGGGCGTGCCAAGCGTTTTCAGACGGCAACAGCCCGTACTCGTTCAGAAACTCTTTAGCTTGCTCGAACTCGCTCTTGTAGAGCAGCGCGTCTACGTGCGATCGACGCATGCCCACATTGTTCGGATAGACCGAGACCAGCGAGCGATACTCCTCACTGCCCTGTTTGATCGCTCCAGTCCTGACCATCGACGACGCACGGCGCATTAGCGCACTCTCGCCCATCGGACCGAGGGTCAAAGCTGCATTGTACAGCGCCAGCGCTGCTCCGTAGTCGTGGTGGTCGAAGCAATAGCCCGCTGACGCTACGAGCTCGGTGAAGTAATATCTACCCGCGAACTCGGTAAGGCTCAGCCCCTGCGTCTGTCCGGAGAGCATACGATGATAGTAGCTCTCGCGAAGCCATTTTGGGTCATCGTCCTCACGGTATACGCGCTCGAGCTGCTCGGCGATGCGGGCATGGTTGACAGTTCGGTTGTCCTCAACGTCGCGAGCGGAAGCAGGCATAAGGTCGTTGCTGGCCCTCTTTCTGAATAGCCCGAGCGGGGTAAGGAGCTCACCCCAGCGTCGGTCGCGCACCGCATAAATTATGTCGTTCCCGCGGGCATGGTGCACGCTTTCGTGCCCGGCGAGCGCCTCAAGCACGCGGGACGGGACTGGGATGCGAAGGTCGGAGGCTGCCTCCATGGCAGCCTGGGCAGGGCCGTCCACCAGACGCGCGAAAAGGTTGACCTGTAGCTTCTGCCGGACTTGCTTGATGAAACTCTCGTCTAACAGTACCCCCTGGCCATCCTGCTGAAGAATGCGGCCCGTCAACGCCGCGACGAGCGGATGTCGGTCGATTGCGTCGATGAGGGCCGCCGGATACTCGGCCAATCCAGCCTTGGCCCGGTCGAAATAATCATCGAGAACGTTGATCACCGTCTCCGTTGTGGCGTATCGCCCCATCCTAACGGAGACCAAGGGATAATTTCCCGCCGCCCTATGGAGAGTCGCGGGGAGGTACTCACGACGTGACGACACGAGGACTTTAATGCCGTCTTTGCCCACAACCTGCGTCAGGAATGCATCGACCTGCGGATCGATAAACCGTTGGTTGGAGTCAAGAACCTCGTCGAGATCCTCCACGACAAATACCAGGCGGGGGGCGATGGCGTTAAGAAGTCGTCCTATCGACGGGGACAGTTGATTGTAGGTCAGGTCGCCGAGCACGCTGATGACGTCGGCCGCGAGATTGACACCGAGTTGCGCCATCATCTGCTCGATCATGGCCCACACGCCTCGCGCCAGCCGTGCTTCGATACGGACCAGCAACTTATCGTACAGGCGGTTGGCAAGAAGCTGGTCAAGGAACGTGCTCTTACCGGTTCCGCCGCCGCCGTGAACGACTGCGAGCCGCGCCTGCGAGCGCAGAAACGTCTCAGCCTCTGTCATTTGGGCGCCGCGCTCCCGAAAGTGCGCGTGCGGCTGTACGGGTTCGCCGGGCTTCACGCCGTTGTCGGCGAGCGCCTCAATCCGTCTGCTAATCTCCGCGAGCCGAATCCGGCGTTCGACGGCCGGATCAAGCCTCACCTCCAGCCCACCAATTCCGCGCAGCTCTCGGGTTAGTGACGCGAGTTGGAGGTCGAGGTCCAAGGCCTCGATCAGTTGGTCCCGTTCTGGAAGCGTGTTGCCGGCCGCCTCTAAAGCGGACCACAGCGTCCACTGCCGTTGACGAGCCGAGAGCAGGGCTTGGTGAATGACCTCCTTCCCGGGTAATTGAGCGCCCGTAAAACGGGTCTTCAGGTTTAGCCAGCCGTTCCCTCTAGTGGTTCCCTGTTCATAGACCAGGATGTTGGAAAACCCGATCTCGCCCAAAGCTTCGGCCAGCAGCTCGGACGTCCAGCAGTGGTTGTTGCGCTCGCCCTCCGGAAATCGAAGCAGGTCCTGGATCAGCACTACATCATCCGGACGCAGCAGCCGAAGCACAGAATGGAGGAGCTCGGCTGTCTCGCCGATCCTCAGCTCGTGCAGCACATTGCGGCAAAAGAAGATTTTGGGAACAGAGGTTGGCGGCTCTGTGGCGAACTGATCAAGGGTAAGCTCATCGGTTCGGCCGGTCAGCCTCAGCTTGCGGGCAAGCCGATGCACCTCATCCAGATGCTCCTCGAAATCAACCGGGCAGTAGCGCCAGCCGGGGCGCGACGCAAACGCCGGCAATTTCGCCAGGCGGGACAGCAACGAGCCGTGGCCGCAGCCGACGTCATACAGCCGGCCTTCGTTCGCAGCAGATAGCGCCTCGCTCAGGTGACCTACGATGCTGCCGAGCTGAGGGTCTCCAAGAGCGTCCCCCGGATCCTGCACGATCTGCCGAGCCATGTAGTTGCGGGCGTATTTCGCTAGTTGCTCGTCGATTTCGGTCCGATCGCCCTGCCGTTTCGCCGTCACGCCTCTCCTCCCCCTCTCTGCCACCTTCGGCGGCAGTGCCGCGTTTTGACGCGCGGACGCCGTTCTTCAGGATCATAGTCAATTTGGGCCGGGTCAGCGCGACCGATTTCGACCTTGCCTCCTGGCCGACGGCAAAGTTGAAGATCGCGTTTGCTGATCGCAGTCGCCGGTTGCAGGGGCAAGGCTCATGATGAGCGCTCCCATAACAGGACCGCCCTTCCCGGGCCTTGACCTACAAGCCAAGACCCCGCTTGCGGCCGAAGCCCCAATCGACGCCGCCGTCATCGCGCGCGACGCCGGAGACGTGGCGGCCGAGCTGCTTCTCGAGGGATGGCGTCCAGGGCACGAGCTGGAAGCCGAGGCCGTCGTCGATCATGGCGAAGCGGCCGGAGGCGAGCGCGAAGCGCTGCCGGTAGGTTCCGGCGACAAATTCCCCGGACGCGACGGTGTTGAATGGCTGGCCGGTCTCTGCAGCGAGTCGCTCGCCCAAGGCTTCGACCTCGCGGCGCCGGAGCATGCCGATCAGGTTTTGGGAGAAGACGATTCCTTGCAACCGGCGCTCGGCGAGGCCCTGCTCGACGAGCTGCTCGGCCCGGCGTTGGATCGCATCACGGACTTCGGCGCCAAAGCCCGTCTGGCCGAGCGGCGCCGGATCGCGCGCCACGGCCTGCCGGTCGAGCCACGTCGCGCCGCTGGCCGTCACCTGATCTTCGATGGCGAGATCCGAGCGCACGGCCAACGCGACGCGGCGCCGCCCCTGCGCGTCATCGAACTTGCGCAGCTCGACGATCGACCCCGGCGCGCCGTCGCCGGCGGCGTCGAGGTCGGGGAGCTTGATGTGATGGGTGCGGCCGTCCACGCCGTCGACCACGGCGTAGGCGGTGCCCTTCAGCTCGTCATCTAGGCCGCGATCGACCAGCCGGCCGATGATGGGCGCGTCGAGGCTCTCGCCAGCGAGGACGTAGCTCGCGGTCGCGCGCTCGATGCCGCGTTGGGTCAGGCCGCGGTGGATGCGCTTGATGATGTCGCCGCGCTCCCCGAGCTCGCGCAGCGTCGTGTCGGCACCCTCGTCCATCGTCCATTGGCCAGGCCCGACTTGGTGCGCGAGGCCGAGGCTCTCCAGACGCCGTAATCGCCCGACCTTGAGCGCGTGGAACTGGTCGGGCTGGCGACTTGCGTCCGGGGCAAGGTCGATGACGCCATGCCGGTCGGCATCGCGAAGAAGCTGCCGGTCGAGCTGGGTCCAGCGTTCGGCTTCGACCTGGCGCTCGAGCGCAAGCTGGATGTCGCGGTCGGTGCGCGGGCCGAGCTCCTGCGTGACGAGATCCTGGGCGCGGGCGCGCATCCCTTCCTTGATGTAGTCGCGCGATATGACCAGGTCCTGGCCGTCGTCGGCGACGCCGCGCAGGATGATGTGGACGTGCGGATGCTGCGTATTCCAGTGATCGACGGCGACCCAATCGAGCTTTGCGCCGAGATCCTTCTCCATCTGGCCGACCAGCTCGCGCGCGAAGCCTTTCAGGTCGGCCATCTCCGGCGCATCCTCGGGCGACACGATGAAGCGGAAATGGTGACGGTCCTTCTGGCACCGCTCGGCAAAGGCCTTCGGATCGGCGTCCTCCGTCTCTGGACCGAACAACCTGGCCTTCTCCCCGTCCCGGGCGACGCCCTCGCGCCGGAGGTAGCCGAGATGGGCTGCGAGCGGCGTCGAGCGCGCGGTGTGGCGGACGACGCGCGCCTTCACCGTCACCAGACGAGACCGGCCGGTCAGCAAATGGTTCGCCCGCACGCTGGCGACGCGCCCGCGCCCGAAGGTCGAGCGGCCCCCGGACTTCAGCATGCCTTGTTGCGAGACGCCGCCGCCGGCGCGCTGCGCGGCGGCGAGCGCTTGAGCGATGAAGGGTTTGGCGCGCTGGCTGCGCGAGGAACGGATGCGGCCAGGTCGGGGCTGGAAATCGCTCTCGTCGGCCATCGTCAAACTCGGCAATGTGCGGAAATGGGAGTCGAAGCAATGGGCTGATCATCGCGTGCACATTGCGCGCGGAGGCCGAACATTGCCGGATCAGCGAACGACGCCAGCAAAAACAACCAACCGACCGAGCCGCACCTTGCGGCCTTTTATCTCGCCCTCCTTCGGTCGGTTGTCGGCGATATCGCCCGTCCGCTTGCTCATGTTCGCTCATCTGCGCCAGCACGCGCTCCAGCGAGCCGAGACGAGAGAATGGGCCTTTCAGTTTCAGTCGAGGTGGAATGCGCGCAATCATGGCTTTCGTCCTGACGACGAGAGCGCAACGAACAGGCCTTTGGACTGCGGCGCGATCGCCGATACGTCGCGCACGCCGACAGCGGCGGAGGCATCGCGCGAGGGCCGATCCGAGGCCGTGCGATCTGCGGCTTGCGCGCCATCCGGGCGCGTGACGAAGAGCGACGCCTTGGCCCAGGCGAACCGAGTGAAGGGAATGGTGAGAACTGCCTGGTCGACGTCGCCACCGTCGATCAGCGGCAGTAATTCGGCGACATAGGCGATGGTCTCACCCGGCAACGGACGGCGCCGATCGCGGTAGTCCTCATAGCGTCCAGGTCCCGCATTATAGGCCGCGAGGAAGCCGGGCGATCCGTAGCGGTCATGCATCTCGCGTAAATACGCGGCGCCCGCCAGGATGTTGTCTCGTGGATCGTAGGGATCGCGTCCGAGGCCGTAGCGCGCCCGCAAGCCAGCCCAGGTGTCGGGCATGAGCTGCATCAGGCCCATCGCGCCTTTAGGTGAAATCGCGCGCCGATCGCCACGACTCTCGATATGCATGATCGCTCGAATCCAGGCCGTCGGAATGCCGAAGCGCTGCGCCGCCTCCGCCACGAAAGCGCTGAACGGATCGCCGGCTGTCTGCAGGCGCGTCGTCGCCCTTTGCGCATGCGCCGGAGTGACGGAAGCGACGAGCCAGATCACGCCGGCGACAAGCAGCAATGCAATGCGAGCGCATGCCCGGCCTCCGCTCCGGCGCGAGCGAGCCATCGTGCTCGCCGCCGTCAAGGGCAAGGCGCAAGCGCCGGCCAAAGGCCGCCCTTGACCGCGTCTGCGCGCGACGGCTGGAATCTCCTCAAGCGGGACGGAGGGATGAGACGGTCCGTCCACGAACAGAGGGATGGAGCTTGGGCGCGCCATCGCGCGCGCGGAAGGGATCTGTAAACACATGAGTTCAGTCCCGCTCGCTGCGCTTCGGCGGTCGATTCCAGTTCAGAACCCACGCGGACTTGTTGTCGCCGGATTGGAAGAGGTTGGTGCGGATCGGCTGCGTCAGAGACGGGTCGTCAATGACGAGCGACACGTAATCGCCTGCCTTTTCGCCGGTGGGCTTCCAGCCCGCGCCGATTTCGGGGCCGTCGGCGTCGCCGAGATGGATGCGGAAGTCCGGCGCATTCTCGGCGTCCGACGATTCGGCCGGGACGAGAATGAGGTCGCAGTCGACGGTGAGAGTGTGGATGCGCCCGGCGAAGCCGGATTTGTCGCGTGTGAACTGACCGATCTGGGCCATGAGAAGACTCCGTGCTTGGCGATTGGAAAGCGAGTCACTCGGTGGCGGCGCGCCACATGAAGCGGCCGTCGCCAGCTTCGTCGGTCCACAGCGGAACCGCGCGAGCGAGGATCGAAGCGACGGGAAGCGGGCCGAAGTACCGGCTATCAAGGCTGTCCGGCATGGTCGGATTCATGAGGAAGACTTCACCCGGCTGAAGCGTGCGGCAGCCGTTCCAGCGCGGCAGCGGGCGAGCGAGATGATCACGGCTTTGCGCCGCGCCGACCTCGACGTGATCGATCGTGACGACGTCGCCTGCCCGGCACACGGTCTGCCCAGGCAGCGCCATCACATGTTTCAGGAGCAGCACGCCCTTCGGCAGGAAGCCGCCATCGGCGAGATAGCTCTCAATGCGTTCCGGCGGATGCAAAACGATCAACTCAAGGCTGCGAAGTTGTCTGACCGGGCGCAGCACATAGAGCCCAGTCGGCGTGCTCGCGGTGGCGTTCCAGATCAGCCGTGGTGCCGGGTGAACGAACACAAACCCGCCAGCGGCGAGCGCGGCGAAGTACGTCGCCATCACGTAGCCGAAGCGGCTCATCGGGTGACGCTCCGGCGTTTGAGCCACGCTGCGTGCTGCTCGCGCGTATAGGCGCGCGGCTCGTGGCCGGCAGCGAGTCGGTTATGGAGGTGACGCCAGTATTCCGGAGCGACGTCGGCGGGATCGATTCTGAGCGCCTCGATCGCGTCGATTGCCCGCAGCGCGCGCTCGACCTTCGGCCAGCTGTCGACCCGAAGCAGAATCTCGCCGCCCGGACGGACAAAAGGCAGCGTCTGGAAGCGTGCGCCAGCCTCGACCGCGCGCACGATGTCCATCCGCGAGATGATGGTGCCATAATCGTTCGAGGCCCAACGTACGAACGCGAAGATGCTGTTGGGCGTGAAGCTCGCGATGCTGCGGCGGCGGTCGAGGATCTTCTCCTCGGCGCGGCGGCCGAACCGCAGCCAGTGCTCGATCTTCTTCTCGATCCAGGTCAGCTCGACATGGGTGAGTGTGACGGCGCGCCGATGCGCCGGCGGCATGGCTTGCTGGGGTGATGGCTCATTGTCGTTCATGAGGGCTCTCCGGGATCGGCGGGGAATTCGCGCGCGAGGAGGTCGCGCAGCATGTCGGCGACGGTGACGCCGCGCCGGAAGGCGGCGACCTTGATGCGGCCGCGTAGCGCCGGCGTGACGTCAATCGTCAGCCGCGCGGTGAAAGCCGAGGCTTCATCGGCGCGACGCGCATGAGCCTCGGGAGCTTTGATCCAGCTCTCCGCGTCGCCGGGTCGCGAGGCGAAGCCGCGTCTGGTCGAGCGCTCGGTCATGGCGCGATCCTCGCGACCTCGGTGGCGAGCGCCGCGATCTCGCGGGCGGCGGCGCTCTGCTCGGCGAGCTCGAAGACGAGGCGGCCCGATTGCGCGGCGTCGGCGAAGGCGACGCGCTGGCCGATAGTGCTGGCGAGCACCGGCGGATCATGATCGGCCAGGGTCTCCGCCGTTTCGCGGGCGATGACGGTGCGAGCGCCACAACGGTTCAGCACGAAGCGCGCGGCGAGCTGCGGGCGATAGATGCGCGCCTCGCGGAGCAGGCCGAGCATCTCGGCCGACGCCCAGCCGTCGAACGGCGACGGCTGCACGGGGATCAGCACCAGGTCGGCGGCAAGCAATGCTGAACGCATCAGGCCGGCGACGCGTGGCGGTCCGTCGATGACGATGTGATCGGCGGCGCGGGCGAGTTCCGGCGCCTCACGATGGAGCGTGTCGCGCGCCAGGCCGACGACGCCGAAGAGACGAGAAAGACTTTCTCGTGCGCGCTGCTGCGACCAGTCCAAGGCCGAGCCCTGCGGGTCGGCGTCGATCAACGTGACGTGTTTGCCTTGCAGCGCCCATTCGCCGGCGAGGTGCAAGGCGAGCGTGGTTTTGCCGACGCCGCCCTTCTGATTGAGCAGAGCGACGATCATCGCTTCCCTCCCGGCTTGCGACCGAAGGGCAAGGAGGGGTGTTTTTCTGATTGCTTGGAGACCGGCGCGGCGGCCCTGGTTCGTTGGTCCCGAAGTCGCGGGGGCCGATAACAAAAGTTAGATTCTAAGTTAGACTCTAAGTTACGCGCCGAGTTTTTCGTTTCAGGCCAAAGTATTAGCTGCGGTTCGCACTCCCGAAGTCCCGATACCGCCACGCCCGAAGTCCCGATAGGGGGAACGCCGGAAGTCCCGAGGCTGTCCACAGGGATATCCACAGGAGCTGTGGATAAATCGGCAGGCAGGATGCGCAGCAACTCGCGACGATCTTCGCGTTCTATGAGCAGCCGATAGCCCGGAAGGGGCTGGCGGGCGGCGATCCGGCGCAGGTCGAAGGCGAAGTCGGCGAGTTTGGCGAGGCTGCCGGATTTCTGGTGAAGGTGGGCGATCTCGAACAACCAGCCCTTGGGTTGGCGGCCGGCGTGCTTACGGGCGACGCGATAGAGCCAGCGCTCAATGCCGCCGGTGAGCCGGAAGTAGGCAGGATCGATGGTGAGGACGAGCGAGCGATCGATGACGCCGCGGTAGAACCAATCGGGGAGAACAAACTCCATGCCCTCGACGCGGCCGTCGCGCGTTGTGCGTTCCTCCCACTCGTTGATCCAGGAGAACTGGTGGCGCCGCCAATGTTCGCCATTGCGAATGGTGGTGCGGATGACGGTCGCCTGCAGGCGGGAGAAAGCGCCTTTCAGGAGTTTGTAGTCACGGGCGCCGGTCTTCCGGCCGATCGAGGTGAGAAGCTGGTAGGGCGTGAAGCGCAGAAAGCGCGAAGTCTTGAAGCCGAGGTTCTCGGCCTCGACGAGCTGGCTCGCGGCCCAGATGAGCACATCGGCGTCCCAGATAGTCGCCATGCCGTGCTCGGGCACGGCATGGACCTCGACCCGGACATCGCCGGCCTCATAGAGGATCGGCGCGATGCGCCTGGCTTTGGCGAGCGAGAAGAACGGACGCTCCATCAGGTCGCGCTGGTCGCGCGGGCTGGCGTCGCCCGTGGCGACGACGAACGGGTCGAGCTTGCTGCGTTCGCTGACAGTGATGGGGCGGCGCGACGACATGGGCGATGCGTCGCTTCAGCGGGACGCGTGGCCGGCAGTGCGGGCC
This sequence comes from Methylocystis sp. JR02, assembly GCF_030063565.1. NCBI lineage: Bacteria > Pseudomonadati > Pseudomonadota > Alphaproteobacteria > Hyphomicrobiales > Methylocystaceae > Methylocystis > Methylocystis sp. JR02. The sequence continues at coordinate 1,934,820 of NZ_JASIRC010000001.1, forward strand.
TCGACATAGCGAGGATCAGACGTGGAGCGACAAGCCGCCTGGTCCGCCCAGGCTTCGAGATCGTCGATCGCATAGACGACGCGGCCGCCGAGCTTGCGGAAAGTCGGGCCGCTGCCGTGGCAGCGGTATTTTTCCAGCGTGCGCGGCGAGAGGCCGAGAAGGCGCGCGGCTTCATGGGTTCGAAGGAAGCGCGCCGCGAATTCGGCAAGTCTGGCGGACATGAGCGATCTCCGTGTCGGTCGCATGCGCCGCAGGCAAAGCCGCGGCGTGTCTGGACCAGAGTGGCGGAGAAGTCCGGCGCAGGGGGTGGACGAAGATTCGAGTTCTTTGCGTGTCCCCCTTTGGGGCGGACGAGCCGTGTGTGACCTTCCAGTTTATGAGGATGGGCGCGCGGGAAATGGCTGGATTAGTCGCCGCGAAGGAGCTTCAGGTAGCCGCGCTCGACGAGCGCGGTGGCGTCCTGGACCAGACGCGTGGCCTTGCGGCGGGCCGCCGAATCCTTCCATTCGACGGAAGGAAGCCTTGCTTGCTCTGAATTCAGAATCTCTTTGGCGATATCGCGCCGACCGCCACCGTCGCGAAGAATGTCGAAGGTGTGCAAAAGCTGGATCAGCCTCGCTTTCTGCAACGGCGTGAGGCGCAAGCGCGCCGGAAGCAAATCGACGTCCTTTCGGCAAAGGCGGCGAACGAGGCTCGCGGCGACATCGAGGCGCAGCTCCATCATGTCGTCGAGCGGCAGAATGATCGCCGGGTGCCTCTCCGCCTCGGCATGTCGGAGCGAAATGTGAAGCTCTCCCGACGAGTCGCGTATTACGATCTCGCGACCATCGGCGTCGGCGCGCTCGTCGAACACCGGGCCAATCGCCGCCGCGGAAAATGGCGCAGTGGCGAAGGCGGACGGCGCCTCCGTCAGCAGCAATACGCCGGGAAAGACTTCAGGCCGCCAGAGAACCGAGCTGTGTGTGGTTGGGATGTTGGGGTCATAGGCGAAAACGCAACCCCCATCGTCGCGCAAGGTCAGCGCATGCCTCGTCGGGGTCGACGCGACGGCGTGCGATGCGCCGCTGCGTGCGGGCGTAATCGTCACGGTAGGCGGGGTTGCGGCGAAGGAATTCGAGCGCGAAGCCGGTACGCTCAAGCTGGTTCAGCTGCGCGACGGCATCTGCCGACCGCCAGAAGGATCTGGGCATGGGCGCCTCCCTCACAATGTGGCCCTTGTTCGGAGGAAGCGCCTACGATTCCGAAAAGCTCAGCTTTTCGATAGACCTCGAGGTTGCATCACGTCCTTCGTCGCGACGCACAACCTTTGGGCGACGGCATCGGAGACGCCGCCGAGATTTACTGCATTCTCGGTTCCAGCAAGTGGCGGTATCCGCTCTTGGTCATCCAACGCGCGCGAGCCAGGTGGCTGTCGTGGACGATCTTGGCGCGCTCGAGCTCGCGCGCCGGATCGAGACCGAAGACGATCATCACGACCTCACGCCAGTCGGCGCCCTCCGCGTCGGCGTCGAGCAGGCGCAGATAGGTCACGAGGTGCTGCTCGTCATAGGCGTTCACGCGCTCGGTCACCGGTGGCCGATCCTCGAAAGGCTGTATGCCCATTTCGAACCTCGTGAGTGCTGCGCGCAAGTTATCTCGCGGATTTATTGCAGATTTTCCAGGGTTTGGGCTGACAATGCTTCCGATCAGCGATGCGAGCCGTGCATCACGCGCAGCTCCCCTATCGCAAACAGGAACGTCGCTCGTGCCTCAAGGTAGCACGGCCTTGCACGAATCGGAACGAACGTTCCTGGAACGATTGTTCCTGCGCGGGCTCCATCATAGCCATGGATCTCAAGGAGGTCGTGGCGGTCAATCTGCGTCGGTTGCGTCATGCGAAAGGAATGACGCAGGAAGAACTGGCCGAGAAGGCCGGGCGGAGCGCCCGCTACATCGGCGCGATCGAGCGCGCGGACGTTTCGGCGCGCGTTACGGTTCTCGGTCAGATCGCCGATGCGCTCGAAGTGGATGCGTGCGAATTGGTGCGCGCCCTGCCGTCGAGAGGCGGGAAGTAGACGCGGCCCTCAGGCGTGTTGCAAACTCAGCCAAGATTGCATTACGGGCGGTCGAACCTGATTCCGGCCTATCGGGCCTCTCACTATAGTGGGACCATGACTATGAAGCATGAGGGCGGCCGCATCGGATTGGCGCTGTCCGGAGGAGGATTCCGGGCAACGTTATTCCACCTTGGCGCAGTTAGATTTCTTTTCGAAGCTGAGCTATTGAAAGATATCAAGCTGGTGAGCGCGGTCTCTGGGGGCAGTATCTTAGCGGCTCACCTCATCCTTAACTGGGAGAGATACATAGGTTCTAAGGAAAACTTCGACGACGCAGCCAGTGAAGTTTTGAATTTTGTCCAAGCCGATATTCGCGGGCGGGTACTTCGACGTTGGATGCTTGGCTGTTCAACAGTTATACCGCGTTTCTTGCTGCCGAAAAAATGGAAATGGTCATTAGTCAACCTATTGCAACGCCAATATGCGCGCCTTTTTCGCGTCCCAGTCGCGAGGTCTGAAGTTGCGTCGGAACCTACTGCTATCCAGGGGTCTGGCGGCGCTCGAGAAGCTACGATGGGACCCACCAGAGCCGCCACTTATCGTGAAGCAACCATTAGGGATCTTCGGGGCGGGCGTCCGGCAGTGAGGTTTAATTGCACAAGTCTAACGACCGGGGACCCGTGCTATTTCGATCAAGCCGGCTTCGGCCGCTATAAAGATGGTGTAATAGAAGCACCTATGCCTGCGCTCAGCTTGCGGGTGGCTTATGCGGTTGCAGCTTCTTCGGCATTCCCGCCTTTGTTTCCACCGGTTGAGATTTCTTACGAGACGCTATCTTGTGATCAAAGAAATTTTGAGCACGACCATTGTCTTACAGATGGTGGAGTGTACGACAATCTTGGCATTGAGGCGCTTGTTGCGAGCTATAAGGAGGGAACGTCCGCTCCGGACCAACGGATACCGCTCGATACCATCATCATCAGCGATGCGGAAGGAAACTTCGACTCAGATTTTGATGCTAAATATCTATTTCCTGTGAATCGCAATGTTAGAGCCAATGATCTCCTAATGAAGCGAGTCAGCATTTTACAGCTTCAAGACTTTGACCGCGTTTTTGGACGGGCCGCCGAAGAGGAAGAAGCTTCATTTGTCAGAGTTAAGATAAGGGAGCCAGTTCGTGATTTGGATGACAGGACGGTTCTTGAGCCAGAGGCTCAGCGCGCATTGATCAATGTTAGGACCGACTTGGATCTCTTTACACCTAATGAGGTAACTGCGCTCATCGCTCATGGATATAGCAAGGCGCGTGAAGCCTTGCTCGACAAGAATTTGGTAGGGTCTGATGCCCCAAAATTCGCCTGGGATCCGTTAGGAAATTGGGAGGTGGTAAAGGCACTCCCCGCCATCGAACTCCAGCGTTCACGTCTGAGAAAGTGGCGGCTGTGGTCGGGAGGTGATCCGATAAGCTGGATCACCGGGTTTTATGCCCTTTTCATTTGTCTCCTTCTAGCAACTCCAACTCTTCTCTTCGCTCTGCAATCATCCGTCGATGCAAAAAGGGCCGCTGAAGCTGTAGATGCCGCGGCTGCAGCGGAGGCTGCAAAGGCTGTCGCGCAAGCGCAGGCGGCTACAGCGAAGGTTGCAAGGGATGCTGCACAAGCGCAGGTACTGAGCGGCACAATCTCTCGGATCCAAAACTTAATGGTGTCGCTGAGCCAGGGATGCTCAGGTGGGCCGCACGGAGTGCCCCCGGTTAACTGGACCGATTTGCAGCCCCACGGCAACGCGGCTGTGAATGCGCTCACCGCTGCAAAAGTGGCTTTGGCGCAAGGGCAGACAGAGAATGTTCTGCAACAAATCGATTCTGCTGAACGGGAGTTGGTCGCATTGGTCAATGGTGTGCATAACAATTGTTCTGGGGGCGCGCACGGGGAAGATCCTCCCGGCTTTAACCGGTATACGTCGGAACGAGATAGGCTGAAGGAGACGCTGGACGTGTTGAAACTCTCTTTGGGACGTTAGAGATAGTTCTCCCCCGTGCGCCTCGGAGCCTACCTTCGGTTCGATTCACAACACCCTATCGCGCTTGAAGCCTAGCGCGAAGAGCCGAAAGCCGCTTTAGCATCAGCTCCAATACGGGCGCTGCCCCGCCCGGATTGGCCGGGCGGGGCAGCGTGAGTGGGTCAGTCGCCGCTGCGGCGGCCGTTCGGGCGGGACCAGATCAGGCTGTAGCCTTCGCCGTCCTCGTCGTCGAAGAGGTTGGCGAAGATCGGGGCGGTGAAGCTCGGATCGTCGAGTTTGAGGCTTAGATAGTCGCGTCCCTCGTTGGAGCGCTTCGACCAGGCGGCGCCGATCTCGACTCGGCCACAGTAGACCCGGTGGCTGGGGCTGTTCTCGCCGGAGCGGCTCGTCTCGGGGACGATGCGGACGTTCTTGGCCTGGACCGAAAGGGTGACGATTTCGCCGGTGAATTCGTTCGAGCCGGACTTCTTGAAGGTGCCGATGGTCGCCATGGTAGTTCTCCTTGATCTCTGTTTCCGAGCCCGCACCATTGCGGCCTCGATGGTGATCGACAGGCCGGAGGCGATCGACGGCGCACCCCTTGGGGCCGAAGCAGAGCGGAGGACGGAGAAGAAGCGACTTTCTTGTTTCGCGCGGAATGACGCCGCCGGCGTCAGGGGAAGAAAGTCGCGCATTCGCCGTTGCGTCATAGGCGGTCGAGGCTTCAGCCGGCCTCCGGCTAGATCAACCCATCGAAGAGGCCGTTCGGTGCGCTCGATCCAAACAGAGATGGCGTCAGGGAGAACGTGGCGGCTTTCGTGCCGCCGCCAAAACCGCAGCGACAGATTCGAACGGCGTTGAAACCTCTACCGAGCAGACCCGACGTTCTTCCGTTTCCGAGATCGCTTCGGGGATGCGTGCGCCCCAGCTTTGCCTGGATGTCGTCTGCGCCGCGAAAGACGTCATCGCTTGCCTTGGCGCCGCTCTTGAAGGGCCTGTCGACTGGCGCCTGCGTTGCGATGGTCTGTACATCGCTCCAATCAAGCTCGCGCCCTCACGATGAGAGACGCCCTGTTGCAAAACGCCTGATCCGATCTCGCCGCCGCCCCGCGGTGGCGTTACCCCCGCGCCATGCCCTGTCCGGTCCGGCCGGGGGCTGCTATTCCCGTGAAGCGGATAAACGTCGTGGCACCGACGGCGATGGCGCCGATCACCGAGAAGATCATCTGCCAGGTCGTGGAGGGCATGGCGATCTGAGCGATCCCATGCGTGGCGTTGTAGCCGGCAATGGTCGCCGGCGCGACGTAGAGCAGGATGATCAGCAGTCGGAGCCAGGTCCAGGGCGCGAAGCCCAGCGCGAATTGCCCCGCGCCGAAGGTTACACCGCCTGCGACAAGGCCGACAAGGATGCCGCCGAGCGCGCCGGCGCCGGTGTGAAAGGCCCAGACGCCTGCCGTCAGGCCGACGAAGAAAGGCAGCGCAAAAACAGCAAGGGTGAACAGCAGCCAGCAGAAGAAGCGATGGCGAGAAGGACGAGCAGTGGGCCGAGGACGGTCATGGTGGCGGTCTCCGTGAGATCAACTTCTGACGGTCGCGCCTTCCACCACCACCACGGCGCAGCTTATATATAACAGCAAACAGGCGCGCACGGCAGTGGGAATCGAGATCGAGTTCCAACGCCCGGCCAGCATTGGGTGAGCATAAGGCGGGAGATAACAGTCGTGGCGAAGGAAATGTTGGTTTTCCAGGACCTCGTCCTGCGTGCGAATCGGGGTAGCTTGCAGGCTGTTCGTACAGCGCTGCTCGACCACACGGCAGCTCCTTGGAAGCACGCTGACGAACGAGAGAAGGAAATTTCTGTACATTCCGCCCCCGGCCACGATGTCGTCGCGTTCACTCGGGAGAAAGGAGATGGCATTGAAGCTGTTGGTCTCCTGCTTTGGTCAGAAGGTGCGAGTTACAAAGTCACCAACATCGTTCCTCGCGATGTCGGTGAATTGGGATTTGAAGCGTACAACGCGGCGCTGCAGGATTTCGTCTCGCGTGTAGTGGAGCCCGCGAGGCAAGTTGCCAGTTTTCAGATTGCGATTACGCCCGAACGGCAATCGTTGAACGATTGGGTGTCTTCGGATATGGCCGAGGCGCTGAGCCGTTTTTCTTCATTGGCGAACAAGTCAACTGGGTCTTCGCACCCTCTTGATCGCCAACGTTGGTTCGCATTCCTCTTCTTGGCGCACCGGTCGTCAGAGCCACTCGATACGGATCGCTTAATGCGCTGGCTGGTTGAAGTTGAGAATTGGCCTGAAGAAAAGGCGCACGACCTCGCTATTCAATACGAGTTCGGCCTGGATCTTCTGAAAGCATACGACAGCCGGCGGGCCTGAACTGATGGCCGAAGCTGACGTCGCCCGCATCGTTGCCTTGGGAGTGCCTGTGCTATGCTTCGACACATGTACGGCTCTTGATCTGATGCGTGATCCAACCCGAGAGGCCATTAAAGCGCACGAACGTCGTGCTGCGCTGGACCTTCTGAGTGCAATTGAAAATTTGGGGCCTCCCGCTTTGCTCATGGCCGAGCAGGTTCAACGAGAATTTAACGAGAACGCTGACGGAGTGGAAGAAGACGCGCGGGCAGCTCTTCGCAAGCTCAAGGCGCAAATTCAGAGGATCGACGAAATTGCAGCCGTTTATGGTGCAGTGGGGCTAACAAACCTCGACCACCTCAACAATCACGTCATTCAGGCTCGGCAAGTTGCGGATCGATGGATCAGAGCGGCAGCGCTCGTACGGCCAGGAGCTGACATCCCTTCGAGAGCTGTTCAGCGGGTGCTTGAAGCGCGAACACCGGCGAAAAAGGGCAAGGACTCGACCAAGGACTGCGTGGTCATCGAGACATATCTGGATGTTGTGACCGGGCTTCGCGCTGCTGGTCTGTCCGCGCCGATTGTCTTTGTGTCCTCGAATGTAAAAGACTACGCAGAGGGAACGGGAACGCGACTGCACAGTGATCTCGCCAGCGAATTCGCATCGCTCGCCCTGGAATTCGCTCCCAACCTTGCAGCAGCCAAGCATTTTTTGGGCTTGTAAAGCGGCGCTCACGCGCCTCCTTTGCCGAACTTCGAGACCGGAATGCCGATTTTTCTGGCCTTGTCGGCAAGGTTGTCCTGGATGCCGGTGCCGGTGCCGGGGAAGTGAAGGACGCCGATCGAAAGGGTTTCCAGCATCGCGTCGTTGCGCTTGAACGGAGCCGCCCTGACGTGCTTCGGGCTTGAGGGCGATCTGCGGCGCCTTGCGATTGCCGGCCCATTTGGCGGCGATGAATTCTGCGCCTTTGCAAACCGGCAGTTCAGGCGCCGGCGGTCCAGGGGTCGATCACAGTGAGGCCGGCGGCTCTGAATGCGCTGGCGTCGCGGGAGGCGACGACGAAATCGTGCGACGCGGCTATGGCGGCGATATAGCCGTCCGGCGTGGGGAAGCCCTTTCCGGCGGCGCGCGCCTTCACCGCCAGATCGGAATAGCGGCGCGCCGCATTCGTATCGAACGGCAGGATGCGGTCCGCGAACAGCTCCAGCACGCCTTCGAGCGCGGCGGCCAACTTGTCCTTGCGCTTGCCCTTGGGAAGCGAGCCGATGCCGAAGATCAGCTCGGCGATCGTGACGCTGGAGAGATAGAGCGTTTCCACGGCCTGTTCATCGAGCCATCGGCGGACCACCGGGTCCGGTTCAGGCTTCATCGCCTCGGAGACGACATTCGTGTCGAGCAGGATCATCCGAAGCGCAGCGGCTCTGCGGGCTTGCGGTCGCGGGCCTGTTCGAGGGCTTCGACGTCGGCGTTGGTCAGGCCGATCTTCCGGCTCATTTCCGCCAGCGCGCTGCCAAGGCGAAGACGATCGGCCGGGCGCACGGCGGTTTCCAGAATGTCGCGCATTTCTGCTTCCGTGCTGCGGCCGTGCTGCGCCGCTCGGACCTTTAAGGCGCGATGCGTCTCTTCGGAGAGATTGCGGATGGTGACGGCGGGCATGATAGCATCTCTACGTAAAATGATAGCGTTGCCATCAATATAAGGTATGCGATAGCATTGGGCAAGGGTGGCGAGGCGGCGGTCATTCGCCGCCGAACCGCCAGACCGGGATACCGAGCTTCCTGGCCTTGTCGGCGACGTTGTCCTGGATGCCGGTGCCGGGGAAGTGAAGGATGCCGATCGGCAGGGTTTCCAGCATCGCGTCGCTGCGCTTGAATGGCGGCGCAATGGCGAGCATAGCCGCAAACGGCCACGAGCCGGAGCGGAAATCCCGGAGGTGTTCAATGCCTTGGCTTATTGGCGCTTGACACACGTCGGGCCATCTTCGAATTTCCGCCGCGGTGTGTCGAACCAACTGGTAATCGAACGCTAAGACGGCCCACCGCTCTCTTTTGCCGTTTGAGACAAGGAGCAGGCGGATGGATTTTCGGATACAGGGCAGAACCGCCGTCGTCTGTGATGCTTCTCGAGGGCTAGGGATGGCGTGCGCCTGGGCGCTCGCCGGCGAAGGCGTCCATGTCACGCTCGTCGCACGTCGGGCCGAGGCCCTACAGGTTGCCACTGACCGTATTGCGGAGGCGACCGGAAATCGGCCCTCCTTCATCGTCGCTGATGTCGGCACCGTGCAAGGGCGCGCCGCAGTCCAGGCGTCGAACGCCGAGGTCGACATCCTCGTCACCAATGCCGGCGGCCCCCCGACCAAAGATTTCATGGACTTGACGCGCGAGGATTAGCAGCGGGCTCTCGACGCCAATTTCCTGTCCGCGGTCGAGATGATCCGGATGTTCGCTCCTGACATGCGCACAAGGCGCTTTGGCCGAATCGTCAACATCACGTCGGCGACGGTCCGGATGCCGGTGGAGAGACTTGACCTCTCCACATCGACTCGGCTGGCGCTCACCGGATATGTGGCGGGCGTCGCTCGACAGATCGCCAAGGATGGCGTGACGATCAACAATCTGCTGCGGGGAACCGTCATGACGGAGCGGCTCCTCGAACTCGGGGCGACGGCGGATGCGCTGATAGCCCGTGTGCCCGCCGGGAGAGCCGGAAAGCCAGAGGAATTCGGAGCCGCATGCGCGTTCCTGTGCAGCGAGCAAGCCGCTTTCATCACGGGCCAGAACCTTCTCGTTGACGGAGGATTGTGCGCGCTGACGATCTGACGGCGCGCAACTTTCTGTCGTTGGAGCGAAGCGACGACTAGGGGACGGTTTCTGGGGGCCATCGCCGGCGTGACAGTCGCCCAATGTATTGGGCCGAGGGCCGCGATCACCGCGTAGACGACGACGGAGCGGCGGCACGCCCATGCATAGTCCGACCCTTCATGGGTTGCGTCAGGCCGTCGGCCGGAAAAAGGAACTGCGCAATGAATGGGGGGATGGCTCCTGTCGGTCAGGAGTCGGACGAACAATGGGCGCAGCGCGTCCGGGGCGATTGATAGAGCTTCTGCCGTTCGAGCGGATCGCGCAATTGCGCTGGATGGGAGTGACCGACGACCCAAGCCGGGGGAATATTCTCGCGCAGACAGAACGAGAAATCGATTGGCGCGTGCCAATCAGGAAGATTGCAGGCGCGACGTGTCCATTCACCCAGCATCTTCCGCGCAAACTCGACGCGGGTATCGGGTGTTGTGACCCGAAGCGGCAGGTCTACCTCGATCAAGGTCGGCACGCCGGTCTTTAGCAGAGCGCGCCGTCCGTACCCAAGCACGGCAGTGATCCATTCACTTCCGTATATAAGATAATGAGCGGCGTACTCCAGCAGCGCAGTGTCATCCGCGACGACGTAAAGACAACCTATATCCAGTGTACTGTTGATCTCGGCGATTGCATCATCCAGACGAGACCTCATCCATGCGAGTTCGTCGTTCTTTTCGACGATCGCAGTCAGCCTTTGCGTCATCGCGTCGCGGTCGTGAAGGTGAAGCCCTTCCCTGAAATACCTGCCGGCATCATCCGTACGGCAGCCATGAAATGTTCGTAGGGTCGAGGGCTCAAGGGCGTCGGCCAACGTCTCTGTGTGGTACTGGATGTCAGAGGTGAGACAACGCCCTAGCAAGTCAAGCCATTCGAGATCATCCCATGGGAGATTGCGGAAGTGGCCGGGCTTCAGACGTCGGATGCCGTCTTTGTGGAACTTTGGAGTTAGCCAAGCCGAAAGTTGGGGAACCCAGGTATCAGCTGATCTCCAGCAGAATCTGTGGTTCTTCCACACCGCATCGTCCCCTTTTGGCAATTCTTGAGAGGGTCGAAACAGGCTTTCTGTGTTCGAATCGATATTGAACATGCATTTGATAATAGCGATTCAACCTCACCCGAAAAAGACGAATGGGATTGCGGCGCATTATGCGCCGCCGTTCGCGAACCGCCAGACCGGGATGCCCAGCTTCCTGGCCTTGTCGGCGAGGTTGTCCTGGATGCCGGTACCGGGGAAGTGAAGGACGCCGATCGGCAGCGTTTCCAGCATCGCGTCGTTGCGCTTGAAGGGCGCCGCTTTGGCGTGCTTCGTCCAATCGGGCCTGAAGGCGATCTGCGGCACCCTGCGGGTGTCGGCCCATTTGGCGGCGATCAGCTCGGCGCCCTTGGGCGAGCCGCCGTGCAGCAGCACCATGTCGGGGTGTTTGGCGTGGACTTGATCGAGCTTGGCCCAGATCAGCCGGTAATCGTTGAATTCAAACCCTCCGGTCACCGCCACTTTCGGTCCTGCTGGCAGAAGCACCTCTTTGTCGGCGCGCTTCTTCGCGGCGAGGAAGTCGCGGCTATCGATCATCGCAGCGGTGAGATGGCGATGGTTGACCTTCGATCCGTTGCGGGGGCGCCAGGCTGAATGCGTGTGGCGCTCGAATTCGTCGGCGGCCTGGTCGCGCATCAGCTCGAAAGCGTCGCGCCGCTCGATCAGCGTCTGGCCTTGCGCCGTCAGTCGTTCGAGCTCGACGGATTTGACCTCGCTGCCATCCTGTTCGCGCTGCAATCGCCGCTGCGCCAGCTCGTTGTCGTCGAGTTCGCGCTCGATCCGATCGATGGCCCGGTGGAAGACGTTCACCGTCGACCAGAGGAGGTTCTCGAGGTCGGGTTCGAGGCGGGTTTCGGAGAGTGCGACCACGAGGGCGTCGAAGATGTCGGCCACGCTGCCGGCGAGCACATGCGCTTCGGGAAGCGGCCGGGGATCGGGTTCGTCGTGAAAAGGCCGGTAGCCATAGAGCTGGAGTTCGTTGAGAACCCGGTCGGTCGGGGATGAGCTGTGGGGCGGCTCGAAATCGTCGTGGTGGTCGGTGGTCATGGCGGCTTTCCCTCGTCGGATCGGCCGCGTCCATCGCGGCCTTCATGGCGACGAAGGCGGCAGGCGGCGCGGATCTGCACCCGCAGCGAAGCGGAGGGCCGAAGCCTTGGCGGAGGACGGCGAAGGCCGGCGATTTTGTTTCGCGATGGAAAGCGGCCTTCGGGTCGCGCCGGAAAATCGTCGGCCGCAGCCATTGCCGGTCCGCGCCGTTCGCCGCCCGATCGCCCTCTGAGAAGGCCGTGGGCGCGGTCCTCTCCGGCGCCGAGGGGAAGACTGCCGGCTTCTTCGCGACGATGCTGCGACGCCCCTAGTCCCCGTTCCGGCTATGCCGCGAGCTCCATGAAACGGGCGACGTCCTGCGCCGCGATCTGCACCCGGAGCGCCGCCCGAAGCGCGTCGACCCCCAGCAGCCGCAGGTCCTCGTTGAAGTCGCCGAGACGTGGCGAAAGAACGAGCGCCTCGATCCCCGCGGATTGCGCCCGGTCGATGAGCGTTGTCATCGCGCCATCACCGGCCGGATCGTTGTCGCGGGCGATATAGAGGCGCCGCAGCGCGTCCCGGAACAGGATGGCGGAGAGGTGCGCCGCCGAGAGGGCTGCGACCATCGGCATGGAGGGCAGAACGCAACGAAGCGAAAGCATCGTCTCGATGCCTTCGCCGGCCGCCAGAACCTCGCCAGCAATGCCGAAACGCACGGCGTGACCGAGCAGGTCGCCCATTGCCCGTCTTGGCGTGTCGATCGGCGCCTTGCCTAGCGTCGCCTCGCTGAATCCGCCCGGATCGAGCCAGGTGCGATGCGCGCCGGTGACGTGGCCTGAGAGATTCGTGACGGCGGCGATCATGGCAGGCCAGGTCTCGGTTGGGCTGTGCTCTTCGGGCCGATAGTAGCAGCGCGGGTGGAAGCGCAGACTCCCGGTTCCGTGCAAAGCCGTAATGCCGCGTCGGCGGAGATACGCTTCTACGAAAGTGCGTTCGATCGGCTGTGACATGGCGAACAGGCGTCGCGCCGCGTCGGATGGTCCGGTTGGAGCGTTCGATCTCGGCGACGAAGGACGCGTTGCCATCGGCCGTGGCTGAGGACGCGGCAGGCTGAGAAACGAACGCGCTTCTTCGGCGACATCCTTGAAATCGGCGAGTCCCCGGCTTTCGCGGATGACATCGAGCAAATCGCCATGCTCTGACGTGGCCGCATCCACCCATTTCCCGGCCGGACCCCTGAGGGTCTCTTTGAGCCGCACGAACATGGATCGACCCGGCGTGTTGCGGACATCGCCGACAAGCCAGTAGGCGCCTTCGCGCCGCCCTGTCGAAAGGTAATGACGGCAGACCGCCTCGGCATTGCGTGCGAGGCGATGCGCCAATTCGGAGGCGTCGAGGCGTTCCATCACGCCGCCTCCCTTTTGCCGATGCGCTCGACCGGATAGCGGTCGAGCACCCGCGCCAGAACGTCGACGCCGGATGGGTCGGTCGGCACGAACATGCGCAGCTTCCACGAGATGATCTCGCTGAACAGGCCATAGGCGCGCAGCCGATCGCGCATCGCGTCGGTGAAGCCGGACAGCTCGACGCGATTGGCGCCCATGACGCGAGCACGCCGGAGCTGCAGGCCCTCGGCGAGGTCGAGCACCGTGCGCCCCTCCATCAGCGCCGCGAAGGCGGCGTCGGGAGTCAATTTGTCGATCCCCGTGGTCGTGGCGTTTGCCGCCCAGGCCGGCGAGACCTTGCGGCCGATAATGCGTTCGCCCTCGTCGGTCTGAAGCCGATAGACGCGCGTCGACTCGTTCGGCAACCTTTTCCAGATCGGCAGCAGCAAGCCGGCGACGATGTGCAGCGTGCTGTCCGAAAATTCGGGAATCTGCGCGACCTCGCCGTTCCATGCGGCGCCGAAGGCATCGGGATCGGCTTCGCTCCAATGGCTTTCCGCCATCGCCTTTAGCGATACGTTGTGGTGCTCCGTCGGCCGGATCAGCCGCACGCGGCGTTCGATCTCACCGTCGTCGAGCATGACGCTCGGCGCCGGAATCTGCACCGCCGCGCGACCAGAGCGCTCGTTGAGCAGCAAAACCGCCCGGCGATCGGAAAGATGGTCGAGCGCCCGGTCGAGGCTGACGGGATGGTTGCTCCGCCGCTCGGTGATGGTGAGCAGCCTTGTTTCAGCGCCGGTCGCAGGATGGGTGTAGATCGTCTGCCGATCGGTGACGATGAAGCTCTCGGCTTGCAAGGTCTCCAAGCCGACATCGTAGACGCCGCTGGCGATGGCGCCTTCGATCCTGGCGTTCAGCAATTGCTCGAAGGCGGTGAACAGAATGCCCTGCAAGTCAATCGTCAGCGCCAGCAGCCGGTTGAGGAAGGTGGTGATCGGCGGCAGGTCGTCCTTGATCCCGTTGGCGTCCATGAGCGACAGGCCCGTGGCCTCCTCGAAGGTCTGAAGTGAGCAACCTTCGACCTTGCCGCGGGCGAGCAGGAGATAGAGCTGGCGCAAGGCGTCGCGCGCATAGGGGCTTTCGAGATTGTCCTCGGGGCGGAACAGGCCCTGGCCGCCGGTCTGCCGTTGCCCGCGCGTGATCGCGCCAAGCGTGTCCAGCCGGCGGGCGATGGTGGAGAGGAAGCGCTTCTCGGCCTTCACGTCCGTCGCGATCGGGCGGAAGAGCGGCGGCTGGGCCTGGTTGGTGCGGTTCGTTCGACCAAGCCCCTGAATGGCGGCGTCGGCTTTCCAGCCTGGTTCGAGCAGGTAGTGGATCCGGAGGCGCTGGTTCCGCGCCGAGAGTTCGGCGTGATAGCTGCGCCCGGTGCCGCCTGCGTCCGAGAACACGAGAATCCGCTTCAGATCGTCCATGAAGGCAGCGGTCTCGGCGAGGTTCGCCGAGGCGGCGCGGTTCTCTACGACGAGGCGCTCACCCTTGCGAACGATCCGGCGCGAGCGGCCCGTCACCTCGGCGACGAGATCGGCGCCGAAGCGCTGCACGATCTGATCGAGCGCGCCCGGCACGGGCGGGAGCGAAGCGAGCCGCTCGATCAGCTCGTCGCGTCGGGCGACCGCCTCGCGGCTCTCGACGGGTTGCCCGTCGCGGAAGACGGGCCGCGAGGAGAAATTGCCCTCGCCGTCGGTGAAGAGCTCGTAGAGCTGCACCGGGAAGGAGTGCTGCAAATAGGATAGTACGAGCTCGCGCGGCGTGATGTCGACCCGGACGTCGTTCCATTCTTCGGTGGGAATTTCGGCAAGCCGGCGTTCCATCAGCGCCTCGCCGGTCGAGACGATCTGGACGACGGCGGCATGGCCTTCCTGAAGATCGCGCTCGATCGAGCGGATAAGCGTCGGTACCTTCATGCTGGTCAAGAGATGGCCGAAGAAGCGCTGCTTGGCGCTCTCGAATGCCGAGCGCGCGGCCGACTTCGCCGGACGGTTCAGCGTGCCGGTTTCGCCCGTGATGTTGGCGGCTTCCATCGCCGCGTCGAGATTGTTGTGAATGACGGCGAACGCCCCCGCGTAGGCGTCGTAAATGCGCCGCTGCTCATCGGTGAGCTGGTGTTCGACCAGCTCGTATTCGACGCCGTCGTAAGAGAGGGAACGGGCGGTGTAGAGCCCGAGCGAGCGAAGATCGCGGGCGAGAACTTCCATCGCCGCGACGCCGCCGTCTTCGATCGCCTCTATGAATTCGGCGCGCGTGGCGAAGGGGAAGTCTTCGCCGCCCCACAAGCCGAGGCGCTGGGCGTAGGCGAGATTGTGGACGGTGGTAGCGCCCGTCGCCGAGACGTAGACCACGCGCGCGCCGGGCAAGGCGTGCTGCAGGCGCAGGCCCGCGCGTCCCTGCTGCGAGGGTGCAACATCGCCCCGCTCGCTCCGGCCGCCACCTGCGTTCTGCATGGCGTGGCTCTCGTCGAAGATGATGACGCCGTCGAAGTCGGAGCCCAACCATTCGACGATCTGCCGCACGCGCGAAAGCTTCTCGCCGCGGTCGTCGGACCGCAGCGTAGCGTAGGTTAAAAATAGGATACCTTCGTCGAGCCGGATCGGCTTGCCTTGCGGGAACCGCGAGAGCGGCGTGATAAGCAGCCGCTCCATGCTGAGCGCCGACCAATCGCGCTGCGCGTCCTCGATCAGCTTGTCGGACCTCGAGATCCAGAGCGCCTTACGCCGGCCGCGAAGCCAGTTGTCGAGGATGATGCCGGCCGATTGACGGCCCTTGCCAGCGCCGGTGCCGTCGCCCAGCATGAAGCCGCGCCGGAAGCGCAGGGCGTTCGGCGCGTCGTCGTGGGCGGCGGTGACGAGATCGAAGGTCTCGTCCACCTGCCAGGCGCCGGCGAGATATTCGCCATGCGCCTCGCCCGCATAGATCACGGTCTCGAGCTGGGCATCTGACAGAATACCTTCGCTGACGAGACGGTGCGGCAGATGCGGCCGGTAGCTCGGCTTCGGCGGCGCGACCGAGGCCATCGCCGCGGACTGCACGAGCTTGGTGGGATGCGGTTGGGCGCCGGGAATCCGGATCGATTGAAGCCGGTATTCCTCATAGATCGCGTCGCTGAGGCGCCCGCCCTCGGGCGGCGTCCAGTCGGTCGTCTCATAGACGAGATCGATGGCCTTTGGATCGGCGAGAGATGGCTTCGCCGGTTGCGCGCCGACTGTGCGCGCGAGATAGCCGCGAACGGGACGTGGCCCGTTGGGCGCCGAGATAGGGATGGCGACATCTGGCGCAACGGGAAGGCGGTCGGGAACGCGATCACCGATCCATCGGAGCAACGTCGCGACGTCGGGAGCCATGCCCGGAGATTCCGGGAACGAACGTGGATCGTCCGCAGGAGCCTTGTCGATGACGGTCAACCGCGTCTCGATCGTTGTCCCATGCTTGGCATAGATCCCGCCGTCGATCGCGGCGCTGAACACCACGCGACCGCGCTCCTGCAGTTGGATAAAGGCATCACGCCAGGCGGGCACCTCGGGCGCGAAGTTGGCGCCTGTGATCGCGACCAATCGTCCGCCATCGGCGAGGCGCGCCAGCACGGACTTGATGTGGCGACAGGCGGCGTCGGCCATCCGGCCGGAAACATTCGCCATCGCCGAGAATGGCGGATTCATCAGGACGACGGTCGGGACGAGAGCCGGGTCGAGGTGGTCGTCGATTTGTGCGGCGTCGAAGCGGGTGACGGCGGTAGCCGGAAACAGAGAGGAAAGCAGGCTGGCGCGCGTCTCGGCCAGCTCGTTCAGCATCAGGGCGCTTCCGGCAATCTCCGCCAAGATCGCGAGCAGCCCCGTGCCAGCCGAAGGCTCCAGAACGCGATCGCCGGGCGTGACGGCGGCGGCGGTCAGAGCGGCAAGTCCGAGCGGGATCGGCGTCGAGAATTGCTGGAAGGTATCGCTCTCGACGGAGCGGCGTGTGTGTGTTGGGAGAAGACCCGCGATCTTGGTCAGCGCGGAAAGCCGTGAAGCCGGAGAGTCGGCTTTACGGAACAACGCCTTCCCGTATTTGCTCAAGAAAAGGACCGTCGCCGCTTCGCAGGCGTCGTAGGCGTTCTTCCAGTCCCAGGCGCCCGTCGCATCAGACGCGCCGAAGGCCGCCTCCATGGCGGCGCGCAGGATCGTCGCGTCTATACGCTGACCGTGCTCGAGATGTGGGAGCAGGCGCCCGGCCGCCGCGAGAATGGCGGAGGCGGGATCGCGGTCGCAGACAAGCGGACGCTGCGCGGCGTCGCCGGCCGCGATCGGGGAAAGGTCGTTCATGTAGGAACCCTCGGGAGAGCGGGAGCGGACAAGCCGGTCGGCGCTCTCTCTCGGACCCCACCGGCTCGAACCCGTCCGGGCCCATCTCTCGCTCTAGGCGGATCATTCGCCTCCGAAAGGAGGCTAGCTCAAGACCGCGCAGTGTTGAGGCGCGCCTGCATTAGCCTTATCAGTTAGATTCAACCGCCTGCATACGCACTTGGGTCGGACAGAATGAGCAACGTCAACATCAAGCGTCTCGTCGAGAACATCCGCTCCGGCACCAACGTCTACACACCCGTCGTCGAGCTGATCGTCAATTCGATACAGGCCATAGACGAGACCAAGTCCTGCAGAGGTCTGGTCGACATCCAGATAAAGCGCGATGGCCCGGAGGACCTAATTGAGCGCCTGCGTAGCGTCGACGGCTTCATCGTCTCGGACAACGGCGTCGGCTTCAATCAGCGGAACCGAGATTCGTTCGACGAACTCTATTCGGAGCAAAAGAAGCCGGATGGCGGAAAAGGCTTCGGGCGCTTCACCTGCCTCAAGTACTTCGACCGCATGCACGTCCGCAGCATCTTCGTTGAAGGCGGCACGCGCCAGGAACGCACGTTCCGCATGGGCCTAGACAAGGATATCATCGTCGACGAGAGTGTCCGCGCGGTGACGGAGGGCGAGACCGGCAGCGTCGTGGAGATCGCCGGCGTCAAGTCGGTTAAGTTCCCCGACAAGGGCATTGACACCATCAGCCGCGTGATTGTGGAGCGGCTCCTTCCCTATTTTGTTGACGACGAGAGGCCGTGTCCGCGCGTCGTAATCCGCGACGAAGGGAGCGTCGCGCCTCCCATCGCGCTCAACGACTATCTGGCGAAGGAGAACAGCCAGATCGTCGAGATGGCCGTCTCCGACGGCTCGTTTGCCTTGTCAGCGAACGGCGAGGAGAAGACGTTTCAAGTCCGTGTGTTCAAATTCTACTCACCGCGCGTGAGCCGGAGCAAGATCAGCCTCGTTGCGCACCGGCGCGAGGTGACCGACGTCGCATTGCAGTCCCATATTCCAGAGTTCGCCGACGAGTTCTTCGAGCCGGTGCCCGGGGACGACAGCGGTCGGGGGCGCAACTTCGTCATCAAGGCTTATGTCTTTGGCGACTATCTGAACGACAATGTGTCTTTGGAACGCGGCGAGTTCCGGTTCCAGACCGAGTCCGACCTGCTGAACGGTATCTCCCAGAGCCAGATCGAGCAGCGCGCCGCCGAGATCGCCCAGCAAACCGTCGGTGATGAAATATCCGAGCGCAAGCAGCGCAAGCAGGCTCGCATCGACGATTACGTCTCGACCCAGGCACCGTGGCATCGCTCGCTCAGCAGCGAGGTCGACTTCAGCGCGCTCCCGATGCGTCCGAGCAATCAGGATATCGAGCTGCACCTGCAGCAGAAGAAGTTCGAAAAGGAGGTAGCCACGCGCGCGCAAGTGGCGGCGATCCTCGAATCAAAGAACGAGACCGACCTCGATTCGCGTATCGCGCAGGTCATGGAGAGCATTTCGGAAACCAGCAAGAACGACTTGATCCACTATGTCTCAATGCGGAAGTGCGTTCTCGACATCTTCGGCAAGGCGCTTGAGGCCGATGAGGACGGGCGCCACAGATCCGAGGGCGAGGTGCATGACATTATCATGCAGAGGCGAAAGGATTCCGACGAGATCGACTTCGACGCCCATAACCTTTGGATACTGGACGAGCGCCTGAACTTCTGTACCTACATATCCTCCGAGAAGGCGATCAATAAGCCGAACGGCGATCGGACCGACATCACCATTTTCAACAACAGAGTCGCGTTTCGGGGAGAAAACGTAGCCAGCAATCCTATCACCATCTTCGAATTCAAAAGGCCCCAGCGAACCGACTTCGCGAACCCGTCGTCGGACGATGATCCGGTGGCGCAGATCATACGGTACGTGAACCAGATCAGGACCGGGAAGTTCAAGACGCCCAAGAACCGCGACATCCTGGTCAACGAGAACACGCCCTTCTATGGCTATATCGTATGCGATACCCCGAAGAAGGTCGCTGACTGGCTGGAGCTTGAGAAGGACTTCAAGTCGATGCCAGACGGGCTTGGCTGGTTCTACTGGCATAGCAAGCTTAACCTCTATATCGAGGTTGTGAGCTGGACCAAGATCCTGCGCGACGCCGAGATGCGAAACAGGATATTCTTCAGCAAGCTCGGGATCGAGTAACGATAAGGTTGTCTCGTCCGAAATAGTTGTTTGAGGAGCGAGGCGGCCGAAGCCGCCCCGCCAAGCTGCGTTACTCGGCGGCGACCATGTCCGGCTCGTCGGGCTCTTCGGCGGCCTCTTCATCGTCGTCGGCGAGGAATTCCGGCAGCTCATCGCCGTCACCCTCGATTTCGGCGGCGTCGTCGGACGTGGCGTCGCTGGCGTCCGCCATGCGCAGGGGCTCGGGCAGCCAGCCGGTGTCGGCCAGAAGGCGCTCGGCCTCCTTGGCCATGTCGCCTTTCTTCAAGTGGTCGATGAGCTGGGCGGCTCGCTCCCCGGCGCCCTCGCGCACCGCTTCGAGAATGCGGCGCTTCGGGACGCGGCCGAGATAGTTCTCGACGGTCGGACGCCAGCCGGCCTGCACCATGTCGAGGTCGACGGCCTTCGCGATGCGATCGGCGTCAGCGATGCGTTGATCGACCATGAGCGACGAGACGCCGCCACCATAGCGGTCGGCCTTCTCATAAAGCGCGTTGACCCCGAACGACGCGCAGTGGGCGAACAGCGAGGCCTGCTCGTCGCCCGTGAGCGTAGCGAGCCAGCCCCAGAGGTCGGCCTTGTCCTTGGGCAGGCGCTCTTCCCAAGCCTTGTAACGCTCGGCGATCGCCTTCGCCGCCTGCGTGTCCTTCAGGCCCTGCGGCTGCACCGGGAAGCTGACGCTGCGCACCGCGAGTTCCATGGCCGTCCCATGGGCCAGATCGCGAGAGAAGACGTCGAGGCAGACCTTGTGCAGCACGGCCTGGAAGGCGACCGACGGCGTGCTTGCCAGCTTGTTGCGCAGCGCCAAGGTGCGCTCGGCCGTGAGCTCCATCACCAGACGGTCCGGCAACGGCTTCACGACATCGTCGTCCTCGTCTTCCGGCTCGGGCGTGTGACCGCCGATGGTGATGACCGCGCGTTGGATCACGGGCGCCGCCGATGCGGCGCCTTCCGGGCCGGTCGTAGAAGCGGCATCGCCGTCCGGCTCGGGCTCCACCGCCGGTGCCTCGTCTTCCGGACGGACATAGCCGCGATCGATCGACAGCGCGCCCTCCGAGTCGATGCTGAGGAAGACACCGGCGCGGGCGATGTCGGCAGGCGCATAGGCCACAGGCCGGTCGTCGAAACCGGCGAGCGCCTTCTCGATCTCGCCCAGCCGTTGATCCACCTCGTCCGGCAGCTCGTCGACTTCTGCATAGTCGGCTTCGAGCTTGGCGTATTCGGCGTTGAGCGTCGCGATGGTCGCCTGCTCGTCCTCCGTGAGAGCAGTCGCGACGCCCTCCAGCCTGCGCAGCCCGCGATTGTGTCCGTAAGGGAAATCGACCGCGACCTCGATCCACTTCCAGCCTTCGGCGGCGATCGTCTCGGCCTCGGTCTTCAACTTCTCGGCGACCAGACGATCGAGCAGAGCGACATCTTCGAGCCAGCCGCCGTCATCGGATTGGAACAAGTCTCGCAGCACGACGCCGCTGGCGGCCTCATAGGCGTCGAGCCCGACGAAGACCGCCCGGCGGTCGGAAGCGCGCACGGACTTTTCCGTGAGCATGCGGCGGATCTGATAAGGCTCCTTCGACCAGGAGGCGGAGATCGCTTGCCAGACTTGTTGCTGGCGGGCGTGATCTGAGGTGATGGAGAAGGCCATCAATTGCTCAAGAGACATGCCGTCCTCGGCGTAAACGTCGAGCAGCGCCGGCGAGACCGAGGCCAGCCGCAGACGCTGCTTCACCACGTTCACCGAGGTGAAGAAAGCGGCGGCGATGTCCTCCTCGGACCGCCCCTTGTCGCGCAGGGCCTGGAAGGCGCGGAACTGATCGAGGGGATGGAGCGGCGCGCGCTGGATGTTTTCGGCCAAAGAGTCGTCCTCGGCCAGAATATCGGTCGAGGGATCGCGGACCACACAGGGAATGGGCGCGGTCTTGGCGAGGCGCTTCCGCTTCACCAGCAATTCGAGCGCGCGATAGCGGCGGCCGCCGGCGGGGATCTCGAACATGCCCGTCTCAGCGCCGTCCGCGTCGAGGATGGGCCGGACGTTCAGGCCTTGGAGCAGCGTGCGTCGCGCAATGTCCTCGGCAAGCTCCTCGATCGAGACGCCGGCCTTCACGCGCCGGACGTTGGACTGGCTCAGCACCAGCTTGTTGAAGGGAATGTCGCGCGAGGACGACAGGGTGATTTTCTGAACGGCAGTGGCCATCTCGGTTGTCTCCGCGGCGGGCGGCCGAGAGCCTCTCTCTCGACCTCCAACCCGCCGCGAAAACCGGCGCAGCCCTTTCGCTCTCTGCTTCCTGGGACCGCCTGCGCCGAGCAGGAACGCCTCATCCATACTGCCGTTGGGCGCGAAGGGCGGCGTAGAGCACGCGCTCCCCCTCCCGGATACTGCCGGTCCGGCGCGCCGCATCCGCCCAAGCCGAGATCGGGAACATCCCCTCGAACAGGAGGTCACGTTCGATCCCGAGACCGAGCGGCAAGCGCACCGCGATCATTTCGGCTAGGCTGAACGAGCCAAATTCCGGTTCTCCGAGGTCGGCCAAGCCGAACAACGTGTCGCCATCCGCGCCGAGCTCGGTGGCAAGCCAGACGCTTTCGCCGAGCGGGTTGAAGAATTTGACGACCGGGACGTGGTCGACGTCGGGATGACGGCCTTGGCCAGCAGCCGCTCGCGTAACTCGGATGTCAGGAGGATCATGCCGCCCTCCTCTCGACCGAGGGTTCGGCTTGGTCTTGCGCCGGCAAGAAGCCGAGCAGCCAGTCCGCAGCTTTGCTCGCCTGCGAAGCCGCGCGAACGATGGCGCGATTATCCTCGCGCAGCACCTCCAGCCAGGAGCCAATATAGTCGGCATGGCGCACCGTCGGGAGGATACAGAGCGAGGCGCAGCAGAAGGCGGCATTCATCTCCGCCACCAGCTCCTCAAAGGCGTATTTCTTCGTGCCGAAGGAGCCGCTCAGATCACGGTCAAGACGGGAGGGGTGACCGGTGGCGTGCCCGAGCTCGTGCAGGGCCGTCCGGTGCCAGTTGACTGGCTCGAAATAGGCCTGCGGCGGCGGCACCATCACGAAGTCTGGGCCGGGCGCATAGAAGGCCCGGTCACCCCCAATGCGGAAATCGACGCCGGTCGCGCGGATCACTGCCTCGACCTGGGGTTCGATCAACCCCGCAGGTGGAGGCGGCGCGGCTGCGGCGATGGTCTCGGGCAGGTTCTCGCACTGGGCTGCGTTGAAGACAGTGAAGCGCTTGAGGAACGGAATCGCCTGGGCCTCTTCCCCGGTCTCGCGCGACCGCTGTCTCTCGTCTTCGGGCACGAAGCGATCGGCGTAGACGACGGTCGTGCCGCGCTCGCCCTTGCGCACATTGCCGCCGATGCTGAGCGCCTGGCGGAAGGTCAGCCAGCTCTGGGCGGGGAAGCCGCGCTCGATCACGGCGCCCCAGAGGATCAGCACATTGATCCCGGAATACTGCCTCCCGGTGGCGGCATTTCTCGGCATGGCGAGCGGCGCCTTTGCCGCGGCGGTTCCCCAGGGCTGAACCCAAGGCACGCGGCCGGCCTCCAGCTCGGCGACGATCTTGCTCGTGATTTCGTCATAGAGGCTCGCCCGGTCCGAGCCGGCGCGAGCGGGGGCGGTGTTTCTGGACATCGCGGGTCTCCGCGACGGGCGCCGGAGGCCTTTCCTCCAGCCCTCAACCCGTCACGGCGAATCCGGTCCGCACTCTTACTCTACCGGGGGCGTTGCGGGGACCGCCCCGCAGAAGGGGTCGGCAGAGACCTCGGCTCGGCCGCAGGGGAAGGCTTTCCCCTCAAGGGCCTATCGGATCGAAACCTCCTGGTGACTACCAACTGGCGGCGCGATGGCTACCAATCTGCCGGGATGGAGGCCAAGGCCACCGTTGGCTATTCCGTCAGCGCCTTGAATACCGCGTCGGCCCCATCCTTGTAGAACTCGATGCTGATCTTCGTCCAAAGATCGTCCGGAAGGTCGTTCAGTTGCCGACGTGCAGAGACAGGCATGAGCAGTGTCTGCGCCTGCTTGTCGATCGCGAGCTCGGCTATCCGGGTGGCGTTTGGGATCATCTCGATAGAGCCCCCGAGATTAAGAGCGCCAACAACAATCGTGCCGCCGCGCGTGTTTCGTCCGAGCAAGCCGCCACACAGAGCGACAAGCACGGGAACGCCGAGGCCGGCTCCTGTCTTGTCGGCATCCATAGGACGCATCTGAAGCGAGAATTCCTCCTCTCTGGGATTGCGGTCTCCAACCAGCTCCTTGGCTCTGGTGTAGAGGTTCTGCTCGCCAACGCGCACGCTCTCGCGAAAGGCCGGGGGGGTCGGCTGGTTCAGGATTCTGACCCCACTGCCGGGTCCACACGTCACTTCGATACGATAGAGACCGGGGCCCGTTTCGCCTGCGCCCAAGCTGACGCCCCAGACCTGGCCCGGCGGCAGAGGATCGCTCTCGATGGCTTCGTCGCTGTGCAGTTCCGGTGTCGAGACGAATTGCTCCGCTCCATCTGAACCCATGATGTAGCTGAAGTGCGTGTTGCGGAATTCGCTCTTGAAGACGCGGCGCTGCTGCTCCTTGACGCGACGGCGGGATTCCAGCGCCACCCGCACGATCCATTCGAGATCCTCGTCGGGCACCGGCGTCTCCGGGTCGGGAAACAGGAGCTTGGTCAACCCGCTGACTGTTTTGTTGACGGCTTCAATATCGCGTCCGCTGAGGGCTCCGCCGAGATGCACACGCCCCTGCAAGACCGAGACCCGGTTGCCAGACCGCAATCGGCTCCAACACTCGCTGAGGAAGTCGCTGACCAACCCGAAGTGATCGGTGAGATGCTCGCTCGGCTTCAGTTTCGGATAGTCCCAGCCAGGCGCATAGGCGTGGATACGATCCATGAAGGCGGTGTCATCCCGCATTTCGGGCGGCAACGGGCTGAGAAGGTGTCCGATCTTCTGCTGCTGCTCGACATCGACGTCGAGGTTGCCGACCATCACGATGCTGCCTTCGGCGCGAATGTTCTCCTTGCCGCGGCTGAATTGGCCTGAGGCCATATAGCCTTTCATGATGTTCACGCCGTCCTTCTGGTCGAAGGAAATGCCGGCTACCTCGTCGAAGCACACGACGTCATATTGGCAGACCAACCCGCGCTGGCCGGTGGCGTTGTTCACGAACATCTTCGCCACGGTGGCTTTACCGCCGGAAATCAAGTGGGCGTATGGCGAGATCTGTTGGAAGAGGTGGCTCTTGCCCGTTCCGCGCGGGCCAAGTTCGATGAGATTATAGTTCCGTTCGACAAAGGGAATCATGCGGAGCAGTACCACGCGCTTCGCCCTCTCGGTGAAGGCGGACGCTTCGAGACCGATCGACCGCATCAGGAAGTCGATCCATTCCGTGGTGCTGAACTTCTCACGGGCCTTGGCGAAGGTGTCCAAGACGTCGGATTTCGACATCTGGATCGGGCGTAGACCTTCCACCTTGAACGGACGTCCGCCTTTTTCCTGAGCGATAATACCATCGTAAGCGAGCGTGACTTCGGCATAGAAGCCGTCGGTCAGCATTCTTTCGTTTTCGCGCACTTGCTGGTCATCGATACGGACATCTCTCAGATTCAAACTGGGAAGTTCCGCGACATAACAGTCGTTCTTCGCGTCCAGGCGGGCGCGTAGAATATCGATGATCTTGACCGATCCCGTCTCCTTCGCGCGGGCCTTGAAGAGTTCTTCTTCGCCGGTGCGGACCGTGCGATCTTTGAGCTGCTTTTCAACAATCTCCAGGCCTTCAGCGATTTCCTTCTCGTCAACGCTGGCGCAGTAGCGCCCAAGCAGGAATTCGACCACATAGGTTGGCACAGGGTATTGGCGCGAGTATTTCCGCACCAGGTCTTTCCGCACGAGATAGCCATCGAAGACCGATGCGCCCAGATTATCGAGTTGATCGAGTTCCATACTCATGCGTCTTCTCCGACGGTTGTCGGCTTGTAATCGAGCACTCGTCCCGATGCGTCGGACACGACAACCGAGGCAGCGGCGCCTTCGTGTTTGTCATCTGCGACAGCAAGGCTCGTTTCGCCGTTCGGTCCTACTTCCTTGGCGGCTGCGACGATGCTGGATGCCGCCTGTTTCCAGTTCAGTCGCAGGTCAACTTGCAGTCCGGCCGCGTTGGACTCGACCGTCACGCGGCATCTCATGCCGCGCCAACTGATACCGGTAATCGTGGCGGCGACGGCGGCCTCGCCCCGCTCCACGATGAGCTCGGGGATGACGCATTCCTGAAGGCTGACGCCGCCGTGCGCATATTCCGTGTTCGCAACGAACGCGCCGATGCCCGGCGGCGAAGCGATGCGTAAAATCGGATTCCAGTACCAGGGGTAAGTCGGAATGTCCGGGGTCGAGCCGCCCTTCACCGCCGCACACCGCGACCATTTGGTGGCGACCAGGTGCGGTGAGAGTTCCACCTTGGGCAAGCCACCGGGGAGCAGCAGCCACCCGTGATCCGTGACGACACGGACACGGCTCCATCCTGCGGTCAGCAGAGCACTGATACGATCGACGAGCGCATCGACTTCCGAGTCGATCTGGCGGACGAGCAAGGCATTGAGAGAATGGCCCAAGGTGTCGAGCTTGCCGGTCTCCGTCCAACCGCCGCCCTCGCTGCTGACCGCCATGCTCGCTTGATCGTCATCGAGTATCGCCGTGCCGGCCCGGGCCATCGCATCGCGAAGCCGTGATGCCGTTGCGGGCTGGCCGCTCGTCGTGATGATTGGTGCGAAATCCTCTGTGTCAGTCCTGCCTGAACATGAGCCATGCGCCGGGGAGGCGACCGGTTTCGCCGTCGCCGTGACGGTGGGTATCGGCGCAATACGGTGCGACATCCGCACCCGGAACCCCCGCGCCTCCAGGCGTTCCTGAAGGACGGCGCCGACATCGAATCGAAGGCCATCCGCGAAAAGAACGCAGGCATCGCGCTCTGCGCTGACGGATGCCGTGAGCTTGCGAGGATCCATGCCTGGCGCGGACATCAATTCCTGAAACCGACGCGCCGTGCGATCGAGCCATGGCTGGTAAAGAGCTCGGACGACCTTAGTGACGAGGACGCTCTCGCCGCCTTGCCTGAGGCGGCTGAGCGCGTCGATCGCGGCGCGATCGCACTGCCAGCCTTGCGCCGCATAGTCTGCCGCCATGGCCTCGGCGGTGATTCCTCCGAGAGGGACCTTGGCTACCTTCGCCAGCTTGCCGAGCGGCTCCAGCGCGATCGCGTAGGGACTTTCACCTAGTTGGGCCCAAACCCAACTTCGCCGCTCTTTGTGCTCGGCATCCAGCGCCACGATGCTGTCGCAGGCCTGCCCATGCGGCAGGGAAAGCGCTGCTTCGAGTTCCTTGCGAAGCTTGTCCTCCCGCTCCTCGTTGAGGCCGGGCCGGCGGGAATGATCGGCGAGGCCGAGCAAGTCGCGCGGCCGAGCCTGACGCAACACGGTCGAAACGCCTGGATATAGGCGTGGCGCATCGCAGAAGCGTCGCCAGACGTCGTCCCATTTCCCACCGCCGTGAAGCAAAGCGTCGGCGGCCCCCTGGATTCCATCCTCGTCAGGATCGAGGCCGAATTCACGCCAGCAGATGTCTTTGAAAGTCGCCCAACGGGTCGGATCGCATCGGCTTTCGAATCCTTCGTTGTCGCTCATCCAACTGAGCAGGTCGCGGACAGGATCGCCGATCGCCAGGCGGTCAAAATCGTCGGCTTCCAGGCGACGGCCGCGCAGTCCTGCAATGGGTTCGGGAGCCAGCAGCGCCAAGGCCCGCAGCATCGCATCGCGAGTGCGATTGTCCTTGGCGACGTCCAGCCCGACGCCATCCTCGGAGGTAAGGAAGGCCTCAACGGTCCACTCGCGCCCGTTGCGCTGATGCCAGACGGCCCCACGGTATTGAAGCTCGATGAGGGGCCGAAGATCGGCTGGGCAGTCGCCGCCGGCCCGGAGGTCCTGCCGGCTTACCTTCGGCAGATAGAGGATTGGCACAACGTCGGGCGGCGGGGAGACCTCGGGCAAGCTCCGCTCGACGATGCACCGGAGCCATATCACTGGCCCATGACGATCTTCAGGCGCATAGGCGCTGAGCACGTAGAGTTGCGGCAGAACCTTCTGCAGCGTGGGAATCAGCGGCGCCCATTGCCCGTCAGTGTCGGTCCACAGCAGCGCCGTCGGCGGCGCGACGCCGTCGGGCGTGCGCAAGGCCCGCTTCAACGAAACGTCGATCGCATCGACAAGGGTTCGGGGAGCGGTGTCGCTCACGGCTCCGCTCCGGCCTTAGCAGCGTGCCGTTTCCGAGTCGCCTGCTTGACGGCGCGGCTGTAGTGCAGGTCGTTCCAGCGATTGCCGTCGAACGTCGCGCCGCCGACGAAATCGGCGCTCGCCTCGTTCCAACCCCAGAACCACGGATAGTCGGTCTTGTCCCGGTTGGGCTCCTTGCCGCGGTCCTTGTCCCACTTGATCTTCGGCGTTGCTCGGAGGATGCACGCGCCCTTCGCTTTCGCCCCGAGAGGCCTCGCCGTCATGAAGGGGCGGATGTTCATCCGCACGCCGTCATTGACATCCGGGTCCCAGCCGATCGGCTGCTCGTGGAGCGGCTTCCAGCGGACGAAAATGTCGTAGGGAGGCTCGCCCTCCAAGATCTTGATCAACTCTGCGCGCAGATGCTCGGCATGGGCGAGGCGCGCATCGGCGCCTTCGACACCTGCTTTCTGTTCGTCGCGCTGCCGGTCGATCCAATCGCCGAGATAGGAGTAGATCAGCTTCTCGAGCGTGCGCCGGCCCTCGCCGTTCTGCGCAGCGAGCCGGTGGTAGTTGACCAGCGCGTGGAAGCCATCGCGCCGTCCGTCCCAAATGTGCCAGATGAAGGGCCGTTGGTGAAACAGCTCGCAGTGCTGTTCGAAGAAAGAGTCGCGCAGCCATTCGTCAACCGACTTACCACTAAAGCCGGCTTCTGAAAGTAAGTTTGCGAGTTTTGCGGCTGACCACTCCGCCCCAAAGGCCTCAGCGAGAATCGAGACAACTCGCTCATGCGCTGGGGGCAAGCCCTTTGTGGATGAGAGACAGATAATGCCATCGTCACTTGATAGAATATCGATCTCGAATGCGGCACACTTGGCAACGAGTTCATGGGCTTCGGGTGCCAGATCCATTAATGCATCAGTTTCAGCCGGCCAGCGATAACCAAGGAGACGGGCGAGGCCAACCTGCAACGTGTAACCTGTTCCGCATTTGGCTGGATGGCCGTGGAACAACCATTGCGTTGGATCATCGGAATATGGCTTTGGCAGACCTGCGGGGTATCTCTCAGCAGCTACCTTCCGCCAGTGCGCCAGATCAACCTTCGATGAGAGAATCGTTCCAACTTCTACTTTTAGGTTTTGATTAAATGACCTCACCTCTTCGAAGAATTTTCCGGATGCACAATAAGCCCAAATAGCGGCAGTATCTTCTTCATCGTTCGGAACTATGGCGCAGCAATTTGAGTCGTACCGCTCCCCTGTGTAGATGCTTGCTTCGAGCTGGGTCATCATGCTGACGGAAACGCCTCGCCGCCCCCAGTTCGGCTTGCCTCTACGCCAATTCTGCGCGATGTGATTAAGATGCCTTACAGATTCAGCAAAGCGATAAAGCGCCCCGGATTCTCTTTCCCATAATATAGAATCAGTCATTCCGCCAAAATTGGCCGTCCTATCAACGGTAGTCTGAAAGTACTCCCATGTATCTGATTTTTCATGCCACTCCCAAAATTTATAAATGTATCTCGGTGAGTCTCCCGTCGTTGCACCGACCAAAACCGATGCAATCTCTCGGAGCGACTGACCAATCTTCAGATTTTGACGGACCGTTATCTTATATTCTGGATCGCTTCTTTGTTCCTTCTGATTAAGAATCGAAATCTTTCCCAACAGCAGTTCGTATTTCTTCTTCTGCAGTGTTTCAGCTTCAATAGAATCCAAGCCACAGAATGTGCTGGCGTCAACCGGTTGGTTTGCGGACGCTGCGATCAGAGCGGTATTCACTACCTCGCCACTGATGGTTTCAAACGCGCGTGGACCGAGCGCGACAAGAAGATCGAGTGTCATTGCCTTCAAGATTGCCGCACGCACCTTCTTATAGCTGCCAAGAAACAGCCAACTCTGTGGTGTGACGGACGCGAGGGTGCCGCCTTCGGCGACTAACTTCATTAGGCGCGACAACATGGCGGTCGCCAAGTCCGCCTTTGCATCCGGAAATGCTCCGACGACAAAGTCAGCCAACGTTTGCGCTTGTTTCCCACGGCCTAGATAGGGAACGTTGGTAATCACCACCGTAAACTTGCGTCCCAGCAATTCGGCAGCCTTTGCCATGCCCTGCGCTGCGACCGCGATTTCGCGGGCATCATCCGTATCGGCGGCGGCCATGAGTGACGCCAACAACGGCTCCAGCTTGTCGAAACCTTCGCGAAAAATGTCCCCGCCGGCGCGACGCGGATCAATCAGGCTGCCGAGCCATGGCGCTTTGGCGAAGAGGTCGTAGAGCGCTTCGAGCCCGTTCTTGACGCGCTCCTCCAACCCATGGGTGAGGAGATTCTGCTCGACGCCGAGCAGATCGCGCTTCGTCGCCGGATCGGCCACCGTCACGGCCTTCTCCGCCAGCTTCAACCACTCGGCCTTGGTGACGCCGATGGCGAGGCCCGAACATGCAAGGTTAAGCTGCGGTAGGACATAGAACCCCGTCCGCTTCCACGCCGCGAAGGCGAGGTTGAACGCCGCGATCTGGGTGCAACGCGGGTCGATTTCCAGTCCGAACAGATTGTCGCGCAACACTGCGTCAATGGCTTCGCGTTCACTGAGGCCCTCTTCGGCCATGCGGAAGGCGACGAGGATCGGCAGGGCGAAGACGAGAAAATGTCCCGATCCCATGCAGGGATCCAGCACGGTGATGTCCTTGGCGGCCTTGGGCCAACTGTCGAGCGTGCCGGCTGCCGGCCGCCACGGTCCCTCCGCGCCATCTTCCGCTTTGTCGCGGACGAAGCGGAGATAGGTCCAATCCACGTCACCGACACTACAAGCCGCGCGGAGAGCATCCTCGCTCGCCGCTGAACCTGCCAGGGCGGGATTGCCGGCTAGCATCTTACCCGCCCACCAGGCCCCGAGCGTGTTGTGCAGAAGAAAAAGGACCATGTAGTCCTCGGTGAAGAGCTGGGTGACCGCCGGCAGCTCGTCAGCGCCGATCTTCACTTCGGACTTGTTGACCTCGTCCTTCTTCTCCGCCTGCCAGAACTGATAGACCCATCCAAGGCTGTCATCGGCTTCGAACACTGCCTTTGGCAGCGCCTTAAGCAGGTCCTCGAGTTCCGACCGCGTCTCCGGCGGGAGCGCGATGTCCAGGACCGGATCGTCCTTGCGAAAGATCTGCGGCAGCATGCGTTCGGCGTATTCGCTGGCGAGCGGCAGCCAGTCGGACCGCTTTTCACGAGCGAGTTCCTGAACCTCATCCAGGCTGATCGCGACCCCGGACTCCGGCTCGATCAGCAGGTCGGTCTCGGCGAGGAAGCGCGCGAAGAGCATCCGGTGCCAATGTTCGTAAGCGCATTCCTGCGCGAGATGCGCGGTCGCTTGCGCGCCCGTCTTTGGGTCTCGCCGATCACCCAACTGCCGGCCATGGGCGCGAAGCCCGGTGCGCAAGGCGCGCTGCTCGGCCGTCAGATGCCTCGGCGACTCCGCCTCGCCGACGCCGAGCTGCGCTATCGCCTGGCGCGCGCCGGCTTCAGCGACATTTCGCGCTCTCTTGACGGCGCGCTCCAGGTCTTTGCGAAGATTGCGTTCCAACGACGCCATGCGGCCGTCTCCTCAGTTCACCAGCACGGGGCCATCGGCGAGTTTTTCGAGCAGCGT
Organism: Methylocystis sp. JR02; assembly: GCF_030063565.1. Lineage (NCBI taxonomy): Bacteria > Pseudomonadati > Pseudomonadota > Alphaproteobacteria > Hyphomicrobiales > Methylocystaceae > Methylocystis > Methylocystis sp. JR02. Next base: position 1,966,002 of record NZ_JASIRC010000001.1, read on the forward strand.
CGTCTTCTGCCGCTCGATCCAGGCGTTCACTTCGGCGGCGTCGCGCAGGGTTGCGCGCTCCAGCGTCACGGTCCGTACCTTGGGCTCCAGGAGGCGGGCCGCGCGCTCGATGGCCTGGTTGACCCGGCCTGCGATCGCGTCGATCTCAGCTTGAGCGCTGGAGAGCGGCTTGCGATCGAGCGCATCCGCCAGCGCCTCATCCGTTGTCACGTTCGGCTTCGCCGGCAGCGTCAGCCCGACCGCTGCCTTGATGCTGTCCTGATCCGCGGCGGTCAGCTTCGTCCAAACGGTATTCGCAGCCAGAGCCGCAACGGCGTCGGCGAACGCCTTCTCGTGCGCGGCGTGGGCTTTTTGGACGGCGTCGCGGAGTAGACCTCCAAGCGACTGGCGAGCGGTGTTGACCGGGTCAGAGGTCTCCAGCAGCAGCCGCTGGGATCGGATCGCGTCGACCTGTTCGAGGGTGGCTTTGGCCTCCGCAATCGCGCCGGCGGGCTTGGCTAACCGCTCGACAATTCTCCAGGGTGGGAGACGAGTCGCGATCAGGTCCCGCGTAGCGGTCCAGTCCTTAATGCATTGTTCCCAATCGGTCGCCTTGGCCTTGATGGCGACGAGCTGTTCGTTGCCGACGAGCCGCTGGATGTCCTCGATGTCGACGGTCGCCGGCGCCACCGGCGCTGGTGCGTCACCGCCGGCGGCGCCTGCTAGAGAGATCAACCCGGAAAGGAACTCCGCGGCACGGACGGCTTCCTCGCCGCTCTTGCAGGACAGGCCCAACGCCTGGAACAGCTTGCGCAGAACCAGCCGGTCGCTGACCGACAAGGTCGCGTGCTCGACCCGAAACTCCGCCTTGGCGATCTTGTTCTGATCGAGCTGGCCAAGAGGGATGGCTTGGCCGTTCAGTGTCGCGGTGATGTGCTGGAGCCGGTGAAGCGCGATCAGCGCGGCGTCGACCGCGTCACGGGGCCAACCGAAGGGCGTTCCGCTCAGCGCCCTTCGAACGTCCGAGCCCGACCTGCCGGCGCCGATCGTCGCGATCACCTGCTGGCAAACGAGGTGCTTCTCCGTCGCGTCCGTGTGGCCGGTCGGCTGGAAGGGATGATCCGCTCCCTCACGGGCGCGCTTGATGACCGCCTCCCAGGCCGCCGAATCCGCCTCCTTGAAGCGCGGGAACATCCGCACGAGGGAAGCATCGGTCGCGGCCTTGATGCGCTCTCCGAGCGATGTCAGCAGCACTTCGCTTCCGCCGCCCTGAAACACCTTGGCGTTGGCGACGATCTCGCCGATCAGCCGATCGCGATCGCCGACGGCCCGCGCACGCCGGCTATCCATGCTCTGCCTGGCCTCCTGGCCTTCCGCCGTCGTGGGATTGCCCCGGGCGTCCAGCGTTTGCTGGGAAGCATCCGCTTCTACGATCAGCCGCCGGGCATCCTCAGCCGATTGACGCGGAATGAAGACGAATAGGATCGGGCTGTCAGTGCCGGCAGCGCGCGCGGCGTCCAGCACGTCCTTTTCGGCGCACGACCAACCGTCGCGGATCCAGATTGGGACGCTGCTGCCGTCGACGACCGGCGCCGTCTGTTCCCGATGGATCAGAAATTGCCGGGGCTCTTTGGCCGCGCCCTGGATGACGCGGATACCGCGTATCGTCTTGTCAATCTCGCCGTACAGCAACTGGTCGCGCTTGAACTGGATCGCGGCATCGTCGTTGTTCAGCTTGGTTTGCCTGTTGCGGAACTCTCGGTCCCATTCGCTGCCTTCACGCGTCTGAAGGCGGTACTCGTCGCCGACCGGCATGAGGACGCCCTGGTCGCTCAGCTTCTTGAGCAGGTCCTCGACGTCCGATCGCAGCTTGCCGTTGTCGGCGGTCAAGTCGTCGATCAGAAGATCGGCGATATGCTCCTTGGTGGCGCGAACACCGATGTCGGCGCCGGCTTCGCGCTTGAGTTTGCCGATCAGGAAGACCAGGCCGCAAATGCGCTGCGCTGTGGCTCCTTCCGAGCGGCCGACCTGGATGATGCGTTCGTTGATCTCCCGAAGGAGGACGCCCGTATTCACCATTTCCGGGGCGAGAGCTTCGAAGAGGTCGTCGGCCGGGACGACCGAACCGAGGGGGCGCTCGGAGACCTTCGCCACTGCATCGTGGATGATGCGCAACTGCGAACGCAACTGACTGTGCGTGCCCGCCGCGTCGATCTGGCGGAAGCAGTTCTCCCAGAAACGACGGCGAACTGGCAGGAGCGGATAGTCGTCGACGACGATCGCGCGATCCTCGATGGACTCGCCGATCCGCGTCCCCTGCAATTGGCGCGATACTTCTCCGGCGTGCTTATCAAGCAGGGCGCGCACATCCGAGACTGCGGTGGGTTTCTTTTGCAGGAGAACCTTGCGGGTGACCGTCTCGACCTCCGCGTCGGACAGAGGGACGCGGATTGTGAAGCGGTCGAGTAGATAGGTCAGAAGCTGAATTTCGGTGAGCGCGCTTTGGCCCGCCGCGACGACCATGACGTGGCTGTCTAGCTGCTTCGAAACGGCCTCGGTGACTTCCGTCAGGAGCGAGGCGCGCTGCTGAGAGTCGCCGATGTATTGCTGCGCCTCGTCGAGGATGAGGAGTGTGCATGGCAGCCGGCCATCCTTGCCTTTCAGCCGCAGCACGTCCTTCACGATCGAGAGGAACTGCTCGGTCGTGATGTCCGTCGTCTGAGGCGAAAATTGCGCCTTGAGAAGCTGCTTTGCTTCCGCCTCGCTTGCGGCGAAGTTGGCGTCGCCGGCCATGACGGCGCGGGCGATAGGGCCGCTCACGTAGAGATTGTTGAGCTCGCGCTCGAAGGACCTGCCGGCCGCTTCGACGGCGGCCTTCACCTTGTCGAACAGCCCCTGAGAATGGAGCCACAGACAGAACCGCGCCTGGGGATACTGCTCGGGCAGGCCGACGGCGCGAAGCAGGATAGCTAAAATCGTCAGGCGCACGTTGTCGGTCGTGCCGCTAGGCAATGCCCCGGCGGCGGCGATTAGACCACCGGCGCGTCGTCCGGCCGTGTCGAGTTCACGCAGCAGAGCTTTGAGGTCCTCGGGAACCGACGGGACGAGGCTGCGTGCGGTGGCGCCATCGGGGAAAGCGGTGTCCTGCCAAAGATGGCAGAGCATTTTCAGAAGATGCGACTTGCCGCTTCCGAAGAAGCCGCTGACCCAAGCGCCGCGTTGGCTCGTCTTGCTGAGGTTGTCGAGGAACGAGCGGATGATCTTTTGGACGCCATCGGCGTACTGACCCTCGCAGACGAATGTTTCAAGTTCGCCGCGCAATTCCGATTGCGTTCGCTCGTCCCGGGTGTCCGAGATGCGCGCCTGGCCCTGATTGACGAGAGGATTTGTCGCTGGGTCACGCTGGAGCGCGTCTTTGATTTTCATGTGTTTCCTCATTCGCCATGCTGCGTGATTGGTACTGCGAGGTAATTCCAGCCATCCCGCGCGTCGAGGAGCCGATAATTATTCCGCTCGAATTGACCCGGAAAGAAAACGACGAGACGCCCTTTGATGTCGGCCTCGATCTTTTTCAGGACTTGAGAAATTCGAGCGAAGCCAAAGAGGGACCCTACGCCAATAACAGCGACCACGCTGTTTGCGGTGACCTCGGGCTTGCGAAGCATGTACCGAATTCGTCCGGCAACGAACTCTGGAAATTCAGCATCCAGCTTTAGCTGAAGGTCTTCCGGCGACGAGAAGTATTCGTCGCGATAATCGTCGGCCGCCATCCATTCGGCGAAGGCGTCGGAAAGGTCGACTTCAAACCAGTCATGTCCGGCCTCGCGGGTGGCTGTCTCGAAGGCGAGCTTGCGGGCTCTAAGGGTCCGTTCCAGCTCCTTGTCATAGACCACCATCACGACGCGTTGGGCACCCGCGATCGTTCGTTGCCAGGGAGTGGCGATATGACGGCCGTAGCGCTCCGCAATGTCTTCGATGCGAGCCATGGTCTCAGGCCTTTGCCGAGTGGGGATCGAGGCGCGACAGATTGAGCTCGACAACGTCACCGGCCATTCGCAAGTCGAGCAAACCGGATCGCTTGGCATCGAGCGCCAGCGCTCGCGCCTGAGACGGGTCGCAGTCGAGCACCTTCAACCAGCCGGACGCGAAGATTTCAGCGCCGCGGAAACCGGCGGCATGGGCCAGGTAAATGGCGAACGTTACTGCTGTCGCCGACGGCAGCACTATGCGCCGCTTCTTGAATGTCCGGCCCTCCAGGTGGCCCGATTGCGCCCAGGTGCTCGCCGCATTGCGACACACCTTCTCCAGCGTGCTGTCGTTCAGCCGATCGCCGACAACGGCTTGAAGCGCTTCTTTCAAGGCGTCGCGCTGAAGGTCGGTGTTAGTGGCCATGGCGACGATTGCAGCACAGGTCGCTGCCAGTAGCGGGTCTCTCGCGATCGCCGCCAGGAGCGCAAGAAGTGGTCGGCCGTCGGGGCCAATGTCCCACAGCTTGCGCAGAACCCGGAACAGGGGGATCGTGGGATCGAGGCCATACAGTTCGCCGAGCCGTTGGTTGCTGAGCCGGCGCGTTGAAGCTGTAGGCTTTGACAGGCAATTGCCGTCGACTATCGCCGCCGCGTAGTCGGCTCGCCGCGCGTTCTGTCTAGTCGCCTCTAGCACGCGGGTGAGCTCCTCCAGCATCATCGTCCGGCTTGTGTGCGTACCCTTCGCTCCGAATCGGAAGCCCGCACGCTCCGCCTCCTGAGTTGGTCCAGAAAACAAGGAAAAAGGACCAGCCCGATCCATTCGACACCCCGCCGGCAAATTTGCCGGCGCAAAATGGCCAATCTTGACTCTCTGGTCAACCCATATTAGGGAATCGCTCCGCCGGCAAACTTGCCGGCATGGATTGATGTCAATCTACGGTCGCTGGCTCTTTGTGCCATCCGGCCCAAGGCGGAGGGATGGCGATGAAAAAGGTCGGGGCTACCTTCGAATTCAGCGCGACCGACTTGGTCGGTCATCTGAACTGCCATCACCTCACGGCCTTGGACCGCGCGGTAGCCGACGGGGCGTTATCGAAGCCAAAGGTATGGGACCCGCTCTTGCAAATCCTGTCGGAGCGCGGCGCCGCCCACGAGCAGAGCTATGTCGAACATCTGACGGAAGCTGGGCTGGACGTCGTCCGCATCGACGGCATAGACGTGACGACCACAGCCGTCACCGAGACGCACGCCGCCATGCAGCGTGGCGCTCCGGTGATCGTCCAGGCGGCTCTGACGCATCAGGGTTGGAACGGGCGCGCCGATATCTTGCGCCGCGTCGAAAGCCCGAGCGGACTCGGCGGCTGGTCCTATGAACCGATCGACACCAAGCTCGCGCGCGAAACGAAAGCCGGCGCCGTTCTCCAACTCTGTCTCTATGCCGATCTACTCGCGGACATGCAGGGCCTTCCGCCTGAATACATGCATGTCGTGGCGCCGTGGTCGGAGTTTAAGCCGCAGCAATTCCGCTTTGCCGATTACGCGGCCTTCTTCCGGAAGGCAAAGCGCGCGCTCGTTGCCGCCGCGGCCGCCTCGGCCGCCGATGATACTTATCCTGATCCGATCGAGCATTGCGACATCTGCCGCTGGCGCGAAACGTGCGACAAGCGCCGTCGCGACGATGACCATCTTTGCCTCGTCGCCGGCATCTCCAAATTACAGATCAACGAGCTGAAGGCGCATGGCATCGCGACGGTGCAGAAGCTGGGTGGCATGCCATTGCCGCTCGCCTGGAAACCCGATCGCGGCTCGGCCGACTCCTACATCCGCGTTCGCGAACAGGCACGCATCGTAGTCGAAGCTCGCGCAGCGGGCGTGGGCAAGTTCGAGCTGCTGCCGGTGGAGACTGGATTCGGGCTCACCTGCCTGCCCGAGCCTTCCGATGGAGATGTGTTTCTCGACCTCGAGGGCGATCCTTTTGTAGGCGAGCACGGTCTCGAATATCTGTTCGGCTATCTGTTCAAGGATGCGGACGGCACCCTCGCCTATGAAGGCGATTGGGCGCTCACGCGCGTCGATGAAAAGCGCGCCTTCGAGAAATTCGTCGATTTCGTTATGGCGCGATGGGCGCAGTTCCCCAGCTTGCATGTCTACCATTACGCCCCATACGAGCCGGCAGCCTTGAAGCGCCTGATGGGCCGCTATGCGACGCGCGAGGAAGAAATCGACCGGATGCTCCGCGCCGGCCTATTCGTCGATCTCTACCAGATCGTGCGGCACGGCCTGCGCGCCAGCGTCGAGAGCTATTCGATCAAGCAGATGGAGCCTTTCTACGCCTTTACGCGCGGAATCCCGCTCGCTGATGCAAATGTTGCCCTCGCCAATTTCCAGGCTCATCTGGAGCTCAGCGACGCTCCGTCGATCGCCGACGACATCAAGGCTACGGTCCGCGCCTATAATGAGGACGATTGCCGTTCCGCCGCGAGCTTGTGCGATTGGCTCGAAGCGCTCCGGACCAAGCTCGTCGCTGACGGCATTGACGTGCCCCGCCCCCAGCCCGGGGATGGGGCACCGAACGAAAAGATCACCGACTGGCTGATCAAGATCAACGCCTTGATCGGCAGGCTGACAGCCGATGTGCCGGCCGATCCCGCGGAACGGAGCGACGAGCAGCAAGCTCGGTGGATCTTGGCCAACATCCTGGATTGGCACCGGCGCGAAGAAAAGGCGGTTTGGTGGGAGTTTTTTCGGCTGGCCGATCTTTCGGCGGAAGATTTGCGCGAGGAGCGCGCCGGTCTTGCCGGCTTGGAATTTGTCGGGGTAGTCGGCGGCACCGCCAAGGCGCCGATCCATCGCTATCGCTTCCAGCCGCAAGAGACCGAGCTTCGCGGCGGCGAGGAGCTCCGCAATCTAGGCGGCGACAAATTCGGCAAGGTCGAGGCGATTTCATTCGCCGACGAGACCATCGACGTCAAAAAGCGCCAGGACACCGCCGACCTTCATCCGCAGGCCGTGTTCGCCCACAGCCATATCGATACGAAGGTCATTGCCGAGGCGCTGGTGCAGATCGGCGAGTATGTCGCCGATCATGGCATGAGAGGCGACGGGCCTTATCAAGCGGCGCGCGATCTCTTGCTCCGGGAGCGGCCGAGCGTCGGAAGCGAGTCTCTGCATCGCACGGACGAGACGACTGTTGATGCCGCAGTTCGGCTCTGCGCGCATCTCGCCGGCGGCATTCTGCCGATTCAAGGCCCGCCGGGTGCAGGCAAGACCTTCACTGGAGCGCGGATGATTTGCGAGCTGGTGCGCTGCGGCAAGAAGGTGGGGATCACGGCCAACAGCCACAAGGTGATCCGTAACCTGATTGACGCGACCATCAAGGCTGCCGATGAACTGGGGATTACCTTGCAATGCTGCCAAAAGGCAGATGAGGTCGGAAACCCGCAGCACCGCCTCTTCTTCGCCAAGAAGAATGAGGACCTGTTCACCGCGTTGAGCAGCGGCTCTGCCGCCGTCGGGGGCGGCACGGCGTGGCTTTGGTCGCGCCCTCACGCGTTCGACACGGTGGACGTGCTGTTCGTCGATGAAGCCGCCCAGATGTCGCTCGCCAACGTGCTCGCGGTGTCGCAGGCGGCGAAGGCGGTGGTGCTGATCGGCGATCCGCAGCAGCTCGATCAGCCCATGCAGGGAAGCCATCCCGAGGGCACCGATGTATCAGCGTTTGATCACATTCTTGGTGGCGAACGAACGGTTCCGGCGGACAAAGGGCTGTTCCTTGAGGAGACTTGGCGGCTCCACCCGGACATTTGCGCCTATACCTCCGAGCTCTTCTACGACGGCAAGCTCCACTCGAAGCGGGGGCTCGAGCAGCAGGTCGCCAAAGGGGCCGGGCCGATCAACGGATCGGGCCTCTACTTCCTCCCGGTCGCGCACAGCGGCAACCAGAATTGCTCGCCCGAGGAGGCGCAGGCGATTGGCGATCTCGTAAGGGCAATCCTCGCCGGCAACGCGACTTGGATTGATCGCGAGGGGCGGGAGAAGCCGATCACGCTCGACGACATTGTTATCATCTCACCTTACAACGCGCAGGTCTTCGAGATTCAGCAGTGCCTGCCGGGTGCCCGCGTCGGCACGGTCGATAAATTCCAAGGCCAGGAGGCGCCGATCGCCATCTATTCAACTGCAACGTCGAGTCATGCGGATGCGCCGCGCGGGATGGAGTTCCTCTACAGTCTCAACCGGCTCAACGTCGCGACCTCCCGCGCCAAGTGTGCATCGATCCTTGTCGGTTCGCCGCAGATTTTCGAAGCGGAATGCCGGACGCCACGGCAGATTCAATTGGCGAACGCCTTCTGCCGCTATTTTGAGATGGCGAGGCTCATCAGGCTCGGGGCGTCGCAATAAGGAAGTTAATCTAGGAAACTCCTAAGTCGTCGACAAAGGGCGACAAATCTAGCTGGGATGCGAAATGGCCGAAGAACGTCACGACCCGCTTCAATTCTTAACACAGATCCGCCAAACATTGTCTGCGGATAAACTGTCGATCGGCTTTTTCCTCGGTGCCGGATGTCCATGCGCCGTGCACGTCCCGAAGGAGGATGGGAGCGGCGAACGGGCTATCATTCCCGATATTAGGGGCCTGACGAACCAAGTTCACGCGACCATGGCCGCCTCGGACGCGTTCAAGACCCCTTACGAAGCGCTCACCAAGACATTCGCCGAAGACGAAATCGCAGACCCGACCATCGAAGCGAAACTCAATCGGATTCGGTCATTTCGCGAAGTTGCTGGGAAGGCCGGGGTTCGCGGACTGTCATTCGATCAGCTCAATGACTTGGACCGTGAGATATGCCAGTCCATCCGGAAGGTTGTAACCTGCTCGCTTCCGGCCAAACCAACCCCCTACCATGCCCTCGCGAGCTTCATTGACGGTCATCGCTCTCCGTTCACGGAGATCTTCACGACCAACTATGATGTGCTAGTCGAACAGGCCCTCGAGGAACGGCGCGTTCCGTACTTCGACGGGTTTGTGGGTTCGTCGCGGCCCTTCTTCGACCAGCGCGCGATCGAAGATAAGGAAATTCCAAAGCGGTGGTCGCGCCTCTGGAAGCTCCACGGGTCCATCAATTGGCGCTACAACAAGACGACGAAGGCCGTATTTCGGAGCGACAACTCCGACGACGGCGACGAACTGCTGATCCACCCCTCCCATCTGAAATACGATGAGAGCCGGCGGATGCCCTACTTCGTGATGATCGACAGGCTTCGCGGCTTTCTTCGTCATTCGGAACGCCCGGTCGCTCTGATCCTGACGGGCTATTCGTTTGGAGATGAGCACATCAACGAGGCGATCGTGGAGAGCCTCAAGGCCAACGCATCCGCGGCGTGCTTCGCGCTGCAGTTTGGGAAGCTCGCGGACTATCAAGCCGCCACGGCACTTGCGAAGGACAATGCCAACCTGTCTGTGCTCGCATCGGATGGGGCCGTCATCCGGCGCCGTGCAGGGGTGTGGCTGGCAAATCCGACGACCGATGTTGCGACTCTGGGGGGTGCCTTCGAGATCGTCGAAGACGGCGACGGAAAGAAGGATGCAGCTGACGCGTCGGCACCTGAAGCGCCTCGTCCTTGTCGAATGACTTTGGGGGACTTCAAGCGATTTGGGGAGTTCCTCGATGAGTTCTCGGGCTTCAGCGCGCCCGGCAGCGCGGGGGCGTCTCAATGAATTCCGACCCCACCCTTCTAGGCACCGTCGAAGACGTCAGCGGCGCCTCAATTCGCATCAAATTGGCTCAGGGGACGGTATCGGGGCTCAGCTTTATCGAGGGACAAAGCTACCGCGTCGGCCAGGTTGGCGGATTCGTTAGAATTCCTCTCGGATTCGTCAACCTATACGGCGTGATCTCGCAAGTCGGAGCAAGCGCGGTTCCCGAGCGGCTCGCGGAGATTGAAGAACACGGCAATCGCTGGATGACCGTTCAACTGGTTGGCGAAGGGCACCCGAGCGCGGGATTCGACCGCGGCATTTCGCAGTTTCCCACCGTCGGTGACTCTGCGCACATCGTTACCGAGCTTGACCTTCGAACGATCTATGGGCGTCCGAATGATCGCCGCTATGTTCAGGTGGGTCGCCTCGCGAGCGCAAATTCGATCCCCGCGTTGGTGGAAATCGACAAACTCGTGACACGTCACAGTGCAGTGGTCGGCACCACGGGCTCTGGGAAATCGACGACCGTGGCCGGGATTCTTACCGCGCTGTCTGACGCCGAAAACTACCCCTCGGCCCGCATCTTGGTGATCGATATCCACGGGGAGTACGGCAAGGCCCTTGCTGACCGAGCCGCGATCTTCCGTATTAATCCGGATACGGCGAAAGGCGAACGCGCGCTTTACATCCCGTACTGGGCTATGACGCTCGATGAACTTTTGCCCGTGACCGTTGGCTCAATCGAGAACGGCGGGGATCGCGGCGCCGTCATAGACAAGATCACGGAATTGAAGCTTGGGGCGCTTCAGAAGTCGGCGAAACCAGGCGTTTCATCCGACAGTCTGAGCGTTGATACACCGGTGCCGTTCTCGATTCACAAACTGTGGTTCGATCTGCACTGCGAGATGCGCGCGACATATTATGAGAAGCAGGGCCAGCCTCAGACGCGGGCGACCTGGGCCTTGGAGAAAGGCGCCGACGGAAGACCGCTGCACGCCGGCGATGCCATGCGAGGCATCCCGCCACGCTTCCTCCCGCCAAAGGACAACAAGGACGACCCGGAGAAAATTCGGCTGAGCCGTTCCAATCTTGGCATTGGCCGACCCATCGACGCCCTCGGCTCGAAGCTCCGCGATCCACGCTTCGACTTTCTGCTACGGCCTGGCCCCTACACGCCGGACGAAGACGGTAGGGTAAAGCAGGATCTTGACTCTCTTCTGGCGGGATGGCTCGGGGACGCTAGTCCGATCACCATTCTCGACCTTTCCGGCATCCCGCCCATGATCCAGTCTGAGCTCGTGGGTTCGGTTCTGCGGATTGTTTACGATGCCCTCTTCTGGGCTCGAAACCTCCCCGAGGGCGGCCGTGAGCGCCCGCTGTTGATCGTGCTGGAAGAGGCGCACTCTTATCTCGACCCGAGGCAGATCGCGGCGGTGGCCGTCCGAAAAATCGCCAAGGAAGGACGGAAGTACGGCATCGGCATGATGCTCGTGAGCCAGCGTCCTGCAGAAATCGATCAGACGATCCTGTCGCAGTGCGGTACGATTTTCGCGCTTCGACTGAGCAATTCGACCGACCGGGGTCACGTTAAGGGGGCGGCGAGCGACAACCTTGAGGGCCTGTTCGCTATGTTGCCGGTACTGAGGACTGGCGAAGCGATCATTGTCGGCGAAGCCGTGAATCTGCCGGTGCGAACCCTAATCGATCGGCCAGATTCGCGACGGCGGCCAGATAGTACGGACCCGAAGGTTGTTGTGCCCGGCACGGAAGAAGAAGGTTACGAGAGCCCGGGAGGCTGGAACCAAAAGCGTGATCCCGCCGACTATGCCGAGGCGGTTGAACTTTGGCGGCGGCAAAATTCGCGATCAAACCGCACACATTCAGACGTCGAGGTGGAAGTCGCGGTTTCGGAGACCGAGGGGGATAAAGCATGAGACGACAGGCGGTTACTTCATCCAATATCTCTGAAGTTGGATACGATGAGAACAGTAGAACGCTTGAAGTTCTATTTACGAGTGGAAATCTATATCAGTATTTTGATGTTCCTCCGCAAATTTACACGGAGTTGATGCAAGCTGGTTCGGTCGGGCAGTATCTCAACGCCAACATTAAGGGGAATTTTCGTTACGCTCGCGTGTGACTTTTCTATATCCGGCTCGATTAACATGCACAGAAAGATCCGGACTGTAAGTCGGGACCGAAGTGAGGCCCCGGGTGGATTCACGCATGATTGGAGTTCGGTGACCAGATTGTTAATCCTGAGGGGGCTCGACCGGCATCAATCGAAAAGCCTCATCCAGGATGAATGTTTCTTTCTCAGTGTGCTGACGCAGATCGATGTGGGCTTCAATTTCGGTGCTGGCTAACAGATTTGTCTGAGCTGCTGCCGGTTTCATGGACGCCGAGAAACGGTGTTTCATGAGACCGGAGGTTGGTTATGGCGAGACGGATATTCAGTCGGGAGTTCAAGGTCGAGGCGGTTCGGCTGGTCAAGGAGCGCGGCGTCAGTGTTGCGCAGGCATGCCGCGATCTGGACGTGCATGAGAATGTGCTGCGGCGCTGGATTCGAGAGCTGACCGCGAATCCCGCGCAGGCGTTCCCCGGCCACGGCCAGCAAAAGCCGGAGCAACAGGAACTCGAGCGGCTGCGCCGTGAAGTCGCTAAACTGCGGGCGGAGCGCGACATTCTAAAAAAGGCCGCAGCCTTCTTTGCGAGGGAAGCGAAATGAGGTTCGCCTTCATCGCGAAGCACCGGAGCGTCTGGCCGGTGGCGTGGCTCTGCGAAGCGCTGGACGTCTCCCGCTCGGGCTTTCACGCCTGGCTGCGTCGCGGGCCGAACGCCCGGTCGGTCACCGACGAGGAGCTGACCAAGAAAATCCGCGCGAGCTTCGTGGGCAGCGCCCGAACCTACGGCGCCCGCCGCGTCTGGCGGGACGTTCTGGCCGAAGGGGTCTCCTGCGGCCTGCACAAGATCGAACGGTTGATGCGGGCGAACGCCTTACGTGCGCGACCGCGCCGCCGCGGTCTGCCGAAAGATGACGGACAAAGGTCAGCAGTCGTCGCGCCGAATGTTCTCGACCGGCAGTTTGCCGCGCAGGCGCCGAACCAGAAATGGATTGCGGACTTCACCTATATCTGGACGGCGGAAGGCTGGCTCTACGTCGCGGCGGTCATCGACCTGTTCTCACGAAGGGTCGTCGGCTGGTCGATGAAAACCGAGATGACTGCGCAACTCGTCGCGGATGCGTTGATGATGGCGATCTGGCGCCGCGGCAAGCCGGACGCCTTGTTGCATCACTCCGATAGGGGCAGCCAATATACGAGCGAGCAGTTCCAACGCCTGATGGCCGACAATGGCGTAGTTTGCTCGATGAGCAGATCCGGCAATGTCTGGGACAATGCGGCGATGGAGAGCTTCTTCTCCTCGCTGAAGACCGAGCGGATCGGAAAGAAAGTCTACCGCACGCGTGATGACGCTCGGGCCGATGTCTTCGATTATGTCGAGCGGTTCTACAACCCCGTCCGCCGGCACTCGACGATCGGCTATCTCAGCCCGGTTGAGTTCGAAAAGAAGGTCGGCGTAACTTAACTCGGCGTCCATGAAACCGGCAGCAGCTCAGTCACCCCGAGCAAATCGAAGGTACCTGCGAATAGCTTAGGCGATCGCTCGCAGGCCTTCCGCCCTCACGAGATTGAGCAGTTTGAGCGATGGCCCATCCGGCCGCTTCTCGCCTCGTTCGACGAGGTTGCGCAGCAGCGTACCGCGAGACGCTCCGCCGTGGCCGTTGAGGCGGTGCTTCAACGACAATTCAAATGCGCCGAAGGCCTGCATCTCGCCGACTACAAGGAGGTCGTAATCGAAGAACGCGTAGATCATTGTGTTGCGGGCCCGATCGAAGGCCGCGCGGACTTCCTCGGGAGCGGCGCCGGCGAGCCCGATGCGGGCGAGCGCTGCATGGTGATCGACGACGCTCATGGGCCGGACCGTGCCATGTTCGACAACGCAAAGATCAGCGAAGCGAGCGTCGGGCTTCAGAATGGCGTCGACGAACTTGTAGGGCATTTTGTTCGTTCGCGAATTAAGTTTGGCGGCGGCGCTCGGCGGGAACTATGCGGCCAGGCGTTCTTCCTCGATGACATCCGCCTGCGGATTCCGACGAAGACGCGGCCGATGAACCCGCGTCTGCGCGCCGCTCTTCGTGTCGGGAAAGCGGATCGAGCCCTCCTCGTCGTTGAGCCAGGCTCGCTCCAGAGCGAGCCCCTCCATGCGACGGAAACCGGTCATCAGGAAGAAACGAACCGCCGCGAGGCCGGTCGGATGCTCCCCTTCCTGCTCCGGGCTCCGCATCGCCTTGCCGAGCTTCTCGATCTCGGCGCGGCTCCGCCGGCTGTCGCGCGGCGTGCTGGCGAGGCGGCGTACGCCCTTCGCTGGGTTGCTCTCGATCTTCCCGAGCCGGACTGCGTGTTCGAAGACGGCGTGCAGCGTCGACATGGTGCGCGCGGCGACGCCTTCGCCGCCGGTCGTAACGCCGCCGCGGCTGAAGTGATGGCGTCGCCGACAGCCGCGTGCTTTCTCCTTGAGCGGATCGACGCCCTTGGCAATCTTGCCGAGGACGGTCTTCGCCCTGCGCCCCAATGAGACCGACACTGCCACGCTACCAGGACTGCTGCATTGCCCTTCCACGACGTCGTCGCTGAACGGGGCGGACACTATGTAGACACCACGCCCGAAACGACGAAGGCCACCTTGCGGCGGCCCATTTGTAACCCTCTGATTGGGAACCGTTGGGCATCGGAACTGGCGCACTTTTCAGTTCACCGAATGCGCGTTTTGGATCGGCGATCCGACCCTATATTTATGCCGTTCTAATTACCGTTCTAAATCAAATTTTAGAACGGCTCGACCTGCGCAACTTGTTGATTTGAATGGCGCGCCCGAAAGGATTCGAACCTCTGACCCCCAGATTCGTAGTCTGGTGCTCTATCCAGCTGAGCTACGGGCGCCTGTCGGCCGGCGGTTTCGATCCCGCTTGGGGATCAGCGCCGTGACATGCGACCGTTTAGCGACAACCGGAGCGCTTGGCAAGGCCTGTTTATTTTTATGGGCCCGCGCTTGCGCCGCCGATCTGATTCTTTAAGTAGGAATCGTCACACAGGATTTGCCATGGAAACTTTCGTCTCGCACGGCGTCGAGATTGCCTATTCGGATTTCGAGCCCCTTGGCGACGACCGACGCGAGCCGATCGTCCTCATTCATGGCTTCGCCTCCACCCATGCGGTGAACTGGATGTTCACCCAATGGGTGAAGACGCTGACCGAAGACGGACGCCGCGTCGTCGTCCTGGATAGCAGGGGCCATGGCCGGTCGCAGAAGCTCTACGATCCAGCGGAATATGCGCTCGACCTAATGGCGCAGGACGTCGCCAATCTCCTCGACCATTTGTCCATCGCCCGCGCCGACGTCATGGGCTATTCACTCGGCGCGCGAATCGGGACGGTGCTGACGCTCGCCCATCCGGAGCGCGTCCGCTCGCTGATTCTCGGCGGCATCGGGCAATATCTCGTGCAGGACGCCGGCCTGCCCTCAGGGCTCGCCGAAGCCATGGAGGCCGAGCGAATCGAGGACATCGACAATTCGATGCTCAAAATTTTTAGAGGCTTCGCCGAATCGACCCGTAGCGATCTCAAGGCGCTCGCCGCCTGCGTCCGCGGCGCCCGCAAGGCGTTGGACCCGGCGCTCCTCTCGAAGATCGAATGCCCGGTGCTGATTTGCGTCGGCACGCGCGACGACGTCGCCGGCGATCCCTCGCCCCTGCAGCCGCTGTTCCGCAACGCCCGCGTTGTCGACATTCCTGGCCGCGACCACAACCGCGCCGTGGGCGACCGCATCTATAAGCAGGCTGTGCTGGAATTCCTGGGCCAACGCCCCTGATGCGCGGCCGCGCCCGAGGCGCTATATAGCCGCTTGGCGCGCTTTCGTTCCGAGATGCGCGCTTTCCGGGAACGGCTCACTGTCATTCCCGACGCTCGCGACGCGAACGATCGGGAATCCAGCGCCAAATCAAAGCCATCGTGGCTCTGGAGTCCCGGTCGGGCCGTCGGCCCGCCGGGAGCCGAACGCGAGCTGTTCGAGCGGAAACGGAGAAGAGGAAGCGTCCCATGGCCGCCGAACAGCGGGAAATAGCCGCGTCCGTCATCGATTTCGACCCGCTCCTCGCCCGCCTGCGGCTGGAGGCGGAGGATGTGTTGCGCCGCGAGCCGGAGCTCGGCGGTTTCATCTACCCCGCCGTCATGGCGCAGGAGAGCGTCGCCGGCGTCGTGGTCCATCGCGTGGCGCAGCGCCTCGACCGACCGGAAGCGCCCTATGCGGCGATTCGCCAGGCGTTCGATTCCTGCCTCGCCCATGACGGCGCCCTTGCAGAGGCCTTCCGGGCGGATCTTTTGGCCGTCGTCGAGCGCGACCCGGCCTGCACGCGGCTCCTGGAGCCGGCGCTCTATTTCAAGGGCTTCCACGCCTTGCAGACCTATCGGCTGGCGCATTGGCTGTGGAAAAACGGCCGCAGCGATTTCGCCCTGACGCTGCAGAGCCTGTCCTCGCAGATTTTTCAGACCGACATCCACCCCCAGGCCAGGATCGGCAAGGGCGTCTTCATCGACCACGCCACGGGCGTCGTCATCGGCGCGACGAGCGTCATCGAGGACGACGTCTCCATGCTGCATGGCGTGACGCTCGGCGGCACAGGCAAAGCGCGCGGCGACCGCCATCCGAAGGTGCGGCGCGGCGTGCTGATCGGCGCCGGGGCCAAGGTGCTCGGCAATATCGAGATCGGCCGCTGCGCCATGATCGCGGCCGGCTCGGTCGTGCTCGATTCGGTGCCGGCGAATAAGACGGTGGCGGGCGTGCCGGCGCGAATCGTCGGCGATTCGAAATGCGCCGAACCGGCGCTGGCCATGGACCAGATGCTGGCGGTTCTAGATGCGGGAATGGACAAGAGGGCGGGGTTGTAAGGTGAAGAAACTGTTTTTTGGCGCGGCGCTCGCCATTCTGGCGTCCGCGGGCGTCTCATCACATGCGCTTGCCGCCGGCTGGCATTATTACGACCCCGACTGCCCCATCGCGATCGGGCCGAAGTCGATGAAATTCGTGGCCATGCAGCCCAAGAAAAACATCGACCGCGAATGCGACGCTTTGCCCGACACCGGCGCCTCCGTCATCGTGCTCGACGCCAGCGACAATGAGCTGCGCGACATGAACTGGGACGTCCGCGTGCTGCGCGCCAAGGCGCCCGACAGCCAGCCCGACCCGGAGGCCGACGCCGTCAGCCGCCAGCCGATCCAGAAGTTCCGCAACGGCATGATGAATTTCGACCAGAATTTCAAACAGGCCGGCAATTACCAGCTCTATGTGAAGCTCACGAGCGACGACGGCGCCAAGAGCTACGAGGGCCGCCACCCCTTCTCGGTGGGCCTCGTCACCGACGAGGAATTCTACCTCTACATCGGCTTCGGAATTTTCATCGTCCTGGCCGGCGGCGTGGCGTTCACCATGTGGCGGCAGGGGAAGCTCTTTTTCAAAATCCCGAACTTCGCCAAGCCATCGTGACGCGAAGGCGCATCGCTGTTTCCCAGTAGGGAAGGTTCGGTGTCATTCCCGACGCTCGCAAAGCGAGCGATCGGGAATCCAGAGCCAAACCAACGCTTCTGCGGCTCTGGATGACGTTCCTCGGAGTGGTCGGCGCCGCCCGCGCTATGCCGGCAGCATTACGACCTTCGTCTTGACCGGCGTCCGGGAATAGAGGTCGATCATGTCCTGGCTGAGCAGGCCGGTGCAGCCGCTCGTAATGCCGTTCCCGATCGTCTCGGGGTCGCTGGTGCTGTAGATCGTGTAAACCGTATAGACGCCGTTCTTATAGAGATAGAGCACGCGGGCGCCGAGCGGATTGTCCAGACCTCCCGGCATGCCGCGGGCGTATTGGCGCGCCTCCGGCTGGCGCGCGATCATCTCCTTGGGCGGCGTCCAGGTGGGCCATTCCGCCTTGCGCCCGACATAAACTTCACCGCTCCACAGGAAACCGGGGCGGCTGACATTGGCGCCATAGCGGGTGGCCATTCCGTCGCCTTCGACGCGGTAAAGGTGGTAATTCTTGGGATCGATGATGATCGTGCCGGGCGCTTCCTTGGTGTCGTAGCGCACGAGCCGGCGAAAATATTTCGGATCGATCTTGCTGATATCGACCGCCGGGATCGGGAATTTCTCGCTCGGGACCGCCGCGTAAAACTTCGCCGCCTCGGCGCGGCCCATGTCGTCGGAGGTCACACAACCGGCGAGCCCCAGGGCGCCGAGACTGGCGGCGGAGCCGGACAGAAACGACCGCCGGTCGAGCCGCCCTGACATCCCGTCCTTCGTGATCACGATTTTGGAGTTTCCCATGTCCTATCACCCGAGAATACGCTGACATAAACCCGCCGAACGTCTTTTTGGCGAGCTGTGAGATTGCCGTCAACTCGCTTTCAGGAATGTGAAGAACCTCGGCTTTTCTTGTGGCCGCGCTGGCCCCGGCCGCGCAGAGGAACTTGCCGCGTCGGCCCGGGTTTCCGCCATTGCATTCAAGAGCAAACGGCGTGCCGCTCGGAATGGATGCGGCGGGAGACCGGGAGCGCGGAGCATGATCCGTTACGTCGCTTATCGCAAGGCGGTCCTCGCGGGCATGGCTGGCGCCGTCGCTTGGGAGGCCGTCGCGCGTCCGCTCATCCTGGCCGGCGTCCCCTACTTCGACATTGTCGGCACGCTGGGCACGCTGGCGCTCCCTCACGCCAGCGCATGGGCGTGGTGGGCGGTCGGCATGTCGCTGCACTTGCTGGTGGGCGCGATCTGGGGCGTTTTCTACGCCTATTTTTTCTGGTCGGTCTTGCCTTTGCCGCCGATGCTCCAAGGCTTGCTGTTCGCCTTTGTGCCCATGCCTCTGGCGCTCTTCATCATGCATCCGCAGTTCGAACTCATGCACCCGCTCGTCCAAAGCGGCGAGCTGCCGTACTCGGGCCTGTTCGGCCTTTCGGGTGGATGGCGCGAGCCGGCGTCGATCGCCGCGGGGCATCTTATCTGGGGCGCGGTTCTCGGCCTCGTCTATGTCAGACCCGTCGGCTATGCCGCCGAGCGGCTGCCCCGCTTCATCTTCGAAGGGCGGAGACCTGCGCGTCCCATCGCCGCGGCGCGCCCGCCCGCCGAAGACAGGTTCATGTTCGCCACCGGCGTCGAATGCAGTTACCCAACTCTTCAAGGCGGGCGTTGGCGTATCGATGAGATGGCCGCTTGCGGCCATTATCGTCACTGGCGCACGGACCTCGCGCTGGTGCGCGACTTGGGGCTGCGCTATTTGCGTTACGGGCCGCCGCTGCATCTCATCAACCCGCGCAGGGGCCAATACGACTGGGCTTTTCTCGACGACGTCGCTGACGAAATGCAGCGACTCGGCATTACGCCGATTATGGACCTCTGCCACTTCGGCTTGCCTGACTGGCTCGAGAATTTCCAAAATCCCGAGGCGCCTTATGCGCTCGCAGACTATGCGCGCGCCTTCGTTCGTCGCTACGATTGGGTGCGCTTCTACACGCCTGTCAACGAGATGTATGTGTGCGCCAAGCTCAGCGCGCTGGAAGGCGTGTGGAACGAGCAACGCCGGGACGAGCGCGCCTTCGTCACCGCGACGCGACATCTCGCCAAAGCCAGCGTGCTGATGATGCAGGCCATCTCAACCGCGCGGCCAGATGCGGTGTTCGTCAACAGCGAGAGCGGCGAGTTTTATCAGCCTTGCTGCCCCGATCCGAAGGTCCGCCGCATCGCGGACTTTGAAAACCAGCGCCGCTTCATCGCGCTCGATTTGCTCTATGCGCGCGGCGTGCGCGACGATATGCGCGGCTATTTGATCGAAAATGGCATGCCGCCCGAAGAATATGCGTGGTTCATGCAACAGGACGTCGGCGCACGCGCCATCCTCGGCGTCGATTACTACGAATGGAACGAAAAGCTTATCAACGCCAATGGCGACGCGCAGGCGCTCGGCGAGTTGTTCGGTTGGTACGTCATCGCCCGCCAATATTACGAACGCTACGAACGGCCCATGATGCACACTGAGACAAACCGCCTGGACGCGCGCGACGCGCCGCGTTGGCTGTGGCGGCAGTGGCATAATGTGCAGCTCATGCGCCAGGCGGGCGTACCGATCGTCGGCTTTACCTGGTATTCGCTCACCGACCAGGTCGATTGGGACATCGCGCTGCGGGCGCCGCTGGGCAACGTCAACCCGGTCGGGCTCTTCGATCTCAATCGCGATCCCCGCCTCGTCGGCCTGACCTACAAATATTTGGCGCAACTTTTCGAGCCGGACCTTCGCCAGGCGCCGACCATCGAAGCCGTGCTGACTGACGCCCAGCAACAGATGACGATCGAGAAGAGAAGACGTCATGCTTGAGATTCTGCGCGCCCATGGGCTGGACGCCGGTCCGACGCAGCGACCGCTGCTGGCCGGCATGGCGGCGAGCATTGTCGCCGACATTCCAGCCTTAGGGTTGCTGCAAGCCTTTGGATCGCTGGGCGCCCTCGCTCAGGCGACGCATGCTTCCGTCATCCTCCCGGCCCTGGCCTATATCGGCCTGATGCTGCTTGGCGGCGTGCTGTATGGCTGGCTGTTTCAGCGGGCCGCGAACGACCCGCGGGGAGGCTGGCTTTTCGGCATGGCTTTCGGGTTCGTGCTGTGGATGCTCGGGCCGATCCCGCTCCTGCAATGGCTCCCGACGCAGCCCTTATTGACCGGCTATCCAGCGGTTGGGCTTCTGCTGGGCGAGTTGCTCTGGGGCTTGGTCCTGGGGGTGGCTTTTCCCTATGTGCATCGTCCGCTGCGCCCCAACTTGAGCGCCCAGCTCGCGCCGCCTACCGCGCGCACGGGTCCGCAAGCAGCCTGCGACCCGCATTTGGCGCGGGGTCGCTGACGTGCTCCGTCGTTGCGAGCGAAGCGAAGCAATCCGAGAGCCGCCGTAGCTGCCCCGGATTGCTTCGTCGCTTACGCCCCTCGCAGTGACGGGGGCGGCCGGCGCGAAGCATCGGAAAGCCATGGGCCTCACATTGTCGGCCGGTAGTCCTCCGCTCCCCAATGCAACGTCCCTCTTGCCCGCGCCGGCCCGACGGCCGCGCTGGCGATGCCGTAATGCCGCGCCAGACGGTCGAGCGCGATCTTCAAGACGACCTTGCCGGAGCGGGCCGGCCAGCCGCGTTCGCTTTCGACGGTTTCGAGCCCCTTGAGATAGCCGCAGACGTCGGTGAGAAGGCCGGCGAGCTCCGGGCCGACGGCGTCATAGGCGCGCGCGAGACGACTGCGGGCGTCCATGGCGATCTCCGTCACCACGACGCCGGCGTCGGCGCCGCGCCGCGCGCCGGCGCCAGAAACCTCCCAATTGGCGGTGACGCGCTGGAGGATTTGCGCCTGCTCGATGTCGCGCCGGAAGCGTTCGCCGGCGTCCACTTGCGCACGATCCAGAAAAGGCTTGCCGTTTGCGCCCTTGCGCCTTGCGAGCCAGGCGAGCGGGCTTTCGGCCTCGTTGACGAGCGTCGGCCTTTCGCCTTGCGGCCCCGGACGTTTCTCGATTTCCCCATGCTGAGCGCGGAACGGATCGAGCGCCGGCTCGGCCACGGCCAGCCGGCGCAAATAGGCGCGGCCAGAGTCGTTGAGGCGCAGCCGCCCTGCCCCGCTGTCGACGACGAGCCCTTCGGCCAAGGCGGCCTTACCCGTCGTCTCCGGCAGGCGCGCGCGCACGACGGTGATCCCGTTCCGAGGCGCCGCCACGACAAGCGCGCCATCGTCGAGGCCGCTCGGCGCCGCAAGGGCTTGGGGCTCGTCCAGCGCCTGCAGGAAACGCCGCAGCATACGTGTCGACGCCTCATTTTTGTGGTCGCTCTTGCTCATTGCGCCGCTCCTTCACAGTCCGCGAGCAACGCCAGGACCATGTCGCGCTGCGCCGCGACCGCGCGCTCCATTCGCGCCGCCGCCAGATCGAAGCGCGGCGCGTCTCTGAGATTTTCGATCACCGCGCAGGCGTGCCGCATGGTGGCGCGATCGCGCCGGAATTGCCGCGCGCAAGCGGAAAGGCTCGCGCTCAAAGCCACATGGTGCAGATAGACCGCATATTGGCGCGCCCGGGCAATCCTCGCCCGGCCGCGATCCGGCGCCGCCAAGGAAGCGGCAGGGACGCCCGACGCCGCCGCGGCGGCGGCAATGCTCAAGCCGGGGATGGGGGGAAACAGCTTTCGTTTGGAAAAGGCGTTGGGCATGAGACCTCCTAATCGACGTCGATCAGGCTAGTTCTGAAAAAAATCCTATTCAAGGAAAAAAATCTATCCCCAGGGGCGCGCCGCCGGTCATGCTCACCGCAAAGGAGGAGCAAGCCATGCCCATCGCCCATCCAGCCCCCGCCGCCAAGCCGGTCGCCCAATCCGCCGCCGTCAGACGCCTGAAAGCCCATGCCCGCCCAGCCGTCGAGGCCGCGCTCGGCGCCAATCTCGCCGGTTACGACCGGCTTGATGCGCTCGCGCGTTTTCATCGGCTTTCGCGAGACACGATCCTCAGCGAAACGCCCGAGGCGGCGCGCGCCGTGCTCCGTGAAATCGAGCAGGCGTTACGGAAAGAGCGCGCCAGGCGCGGCCATTGGACCTATGATCTCAACCGCCATATCGCTTTGCTCGTGGCGCATCGCGCGGAGAGCGCCCGGCTTGCGGGCATCAGACACGGCTGAAGGATTGTTTTCCTCCCCTTCATCGTGAAGAGGCCTCGAATAGAGTCCTTTGACGGCGGACGTCCGTCGCCCGGCCACAGGGCGCGCGCGTGGGAAGCGCTTTTCACACAGCCTCGTTTTGCTTAAATTGCGAGCGTCTTTCCGCCGCGCCCAGGGCTTGCGATGATGATCGAACGAATTCTGGCCCTTGCCGCCGCCGCTGTCGTCGCCGTCGCGCTCGGCGTCGGCCTGACGATGATGGCTCTGTCGCCGCCGCCTGCGCGGGGCGCGCTGAGCGCGACAACGGCCCCTTCCGAAAAGCCGAGCCCGCGGCAAGCCGTCGAGACGACCATCGCCTCCGCGCCGGAATATGGGCGTTTTTTCGCGCGGCTGCGCGAGAAATTCCCCCAGGACTATGAGGGAACGATCGGCGGCTTCGCGTCGCGTCTCTCGGAGACGAAGGCCGATCAGGGCGCCGATTATTATCTGTCCGAGGCGATGCGCCGCCTGCGCCAATCGCGCGGCGCGCTCGCCGCCAAAGCCGAGCCCGAGGCCATGTCGCGCGTGTTCGCCAAGCAGCTCGCTGTTCTGCAGGCGATCGCGCGCGAGGACAAAAAACTATGCGTCGCTTTCCTTTACGGCGCGAATAATCTCGATTTCCAGCGTTTTGCCGCCTCGCGGCGCCCGCTCGTCGCCGATATGGCGAGCGCGAGCCTGGAGGCCATGGTCGACGGCCAGGCCAAGAACATCGCCCGCGAGCAACCGACCGAAGCCGACTTCAAGGCGCTGGAGACGGCGCTCGCCGCGCGCGGCCTCGCCAAGCCGGAGATCGAAGCGCTGCTCGACGGCAAAATGCCGGACCCGCCGCTGGAAGACGCCAAAATGTGCGCCGCTGGACAAACCTATCTCGAAGTCTTGCGGACCTTGCCCGAGGCCCCGCGCTCGCGGATTTATGGGCTGGCGCTGGAGCTGATGGCGAAGTCGTAGGGAGAGGCTACTTCTCCTCCTCGATCTCCTCGCAGCGGAATGGCCCGCGCCAGCGGGCGTAGCGCCAGGGTGTGAACGGGCCGGCGTTTTCCGGCAATTTTTGGGGAACGGGGTCGAACCCCTCGCCGCCGCCCGGCCGGCAGCGGCAGATGCGCGCGAAGCCCATCCAGCCGCCGGCCCACAGGCCATGGCGCGCAATAGCTTCGTCGGCATATTCCGAGCATGTCGGCGCGTAGCGGCAGCTTCTTCCGGCAAAGGCCGAGAAGGTCACACGATAGAGAAGGATCAAGCCCCGGGCGAGCAGGGCGACGGGCGAGGTCATCGGCGCCTTCAGATCACATAATCGAAGGAATCATAGGCCAGGCCGCGCAGGAGCTGGTCCATGTCCCGCGCCGGCAGCGCCCTGGGCTCGACGCCGACGACCTTCGCCGGCGCGCCCGCCACGATGGAGTTCGGCGGCACGGGATGCAGCACGACCGAGCCCGCCGAGATGCGCGAACAGGCGCCGATCTCGATATTGCCGAGGATCTTCGCGTCCGCCCCGATCATGACGCCGCGCCCGACTTTAGGATGCCGGTCGCCGGCGACCTTGCCGGTGCCGCCGAGCGTCACGCCGTGGAGGATGGAGACTTCATCCTCGACCACCGCCGTCTCGCCGACCACGAAGCCGGTGGCGTGATCGAGAAAGACGCCCTTGCCGAAGCGCGCCGCCGGATGAATGTCGGCGGCGAGCGCGTCGGAGGTCCGGCTCTGGATATAGAAGGCGAAGTCGCGTTTGCCCGCCCGCCACAGCGCATGGGCGAGGCGCGACGCCTGAATCGCGTGATAGCCCTTGAAATAGAGCAAGGGCTCGATGAGCCGCCGGCAGGCGGGATCGCGCTCGACATAGGCCGCCGCATCCATGCGGAAGGCCTCGCCGAGCTCGGGCTCGCTCTCGAGCGCGGCGAGAAAGGCGTCGGCGATGGCCGCGGCGTCCAGCGCCGAGGCCCCGAGCCGGCCGCTGACGCGATGGATCACCGCCTCTTCGAGACTATGGCGGTTCAGCAGCTCGCCGATAAACAGAGGCGCAAGCGCCGGATCGAGGCGCAGCGCATCCTCAGCCTCCTGTCGCATATGCGCCCACATGGCGTCGCTGCGCGCGCAAAGGGCGGAGAGCTCATCGGGCTGGCGCGGCTCCATCGTTGCTCCGTTAGAATTTCACTTGTGGCGGCTGCTGGGCCGCTTCGCTTGCCGAAAATTCCGCCATCGGCTTCGTCCCCGCGAAGAAGGTCTTGGCCCAAAGTAACGTCGGGAAGGTGCGCAGCGAGAGGTTGAACTCGCGCACCGCCTCAATGTAGTCGCGCCGCGCCACATTGATGCGGTTTTCCGTGCCTTCGAGCTGCGACTGAAGCGCCAGGAAGTTCTGATTGGATTTGAGGTCCGGATAGGCTTCGCTCACCGCCAACAGCCGCCCCAGCGCGCCGGTCAATTGCGCCTGCGCGTCCTGAAACTGCTTCATTTTCTCCGGGTCGGTGAGGGTCGAGGCGTCGATCTTCACCGAGGTCGCCTTGGCGCGCGCCTCGACGACGGAGGTGAGCACCTCCTTCTCCTGCTTGGCGTAGCCTTGCACGGTGGCGACGAGGTTCGGGATGAGGTCGGCGCGGCGCTGGTACTGGGATTGCACCTCCGACCACTTGGCTTTGGCGTTTTCCTCGAGCGTCGGGATCGTATTGTAGCCGCAGCCCGAAAGCGAGAGGGCGGCGACAATCGCGACGACGAGGGCGCGCCACCGGGACGTGAGGCTCATATGCATCTCCGTAAAAGCGGGGCGGACCCGCGCGTGTGACAGGCGCAAACTTAAGGGCTCGCCAAAAGCATGAAAAGGGCGCGCATTTCGTTTAGAATAGCCTGAGAAGGAAACAGCTATGGTTATAGACGACATCATCGGCAATTTCGAGCTGCTCGACGAGTGGGAGGATCGCTACCGCTATCTCATCGAGCTCGGCCGCACGCTCGAGCCGCTGCCGAAGGAAGCTTATACGGACGAGAACAAAGTGCGCGGCTGCGCCAGCCAGGTATGGCTGGAAACCACGCAGGGTCAGGACGCCGCCGGCGCGCCGACGCTCACTTTCCGCGGCGACAGCGACGCCCATATCGTGCGCGGCCTCGTGGCGCTGGTTCTGGCGCTCTATTCCGGGCGCCGGGCGCAGGAGATCATCGACACCGACGCCGCGCCCCTGTTCAAGCAGCTTGGGCTTGCCGAGCATCTGACGCCCCAGCGCGCCAATGGGCTGCGGTCCATGGTCGAGCGGATCAAGAGAGAGGCGCGCGAGGCCGCAACGGCGTAGCGCGCTTAAAAGTCGCTCGCGACTCCTTTGACCTCCCAGTCGCCGTATCGCGACGGATCGAGGCCGCCCCGGCCGCCTTGTTCCTCGGGAGCGGCCGCGCCAGCGGCTGCGGCGTTTCTACGCGCCTGCGCCTCGGCCAGCGCGCGCTGCGCGGCGGGCGGCATATCCGCTATTTTTCGGGCAGACTCCGCTGTTTGGGCCGGCTTGGCGTCGCCGCCCGTCCCTTCGGCTTGAGACATATCCGGCTCCTGAGCGTCTCGCCCCTCGACCGCCCCTTGTGCTATGATTCGCGAAGCGGGGCAGCGGAGAGACCGTTTGAGCGACAGTAGATCATTCGGGCGGTCGAAACCATCGCGCTACTCCTCACGTCAGGGATTCGTGCCGGCCGAGGCGGCCCGCGAGGCCGAGGCGGCAAGGACCCCCGGCCTCCCCGCGCGTCTCGCCGCCGCCAGCATCATCGGCGACGTCATTCAGGGCGGCCACCGGCTGGACGAATGTTTTTCGCCCCAGGCCGTGCCCAACCGCCTCGCCGGGCTCGAGCCGCGCGACGTGGCGCTGACGCGCTCCATCGCGACCGTCTCGCTCCGCCGGCTGGGCGTCATCCGCCATGCGCTGGGCGAGCTTCTCGAAAAGGGACTGCCGCGTCAGGCCGGGCGGCTCGAATATACGTTAATCGCCGCCGCCGCCCAGCTTCTCTATCTGGAGGCGGCCGACCATGCGGCGATCGACCTCGCCGTGCGCGCGACCAAGCTCGAACCCAAGACCGGCGCCTATTCCGGCATGGTGAATGGCGTGCTGCGCAATCTCCTGCGCCGGCGCGATGAATTCCTGGCGCTCGCGGCGAGCGGCGAGCATGACGCGCCGCCCTGGCTCGCGCAGCGCTGGCGCAAGGCCTATGGCGAGGCGGGCGCGCGGGCGATCATCGCCATGCATATGCAGGAGCCGCCGCTCGACGTTTCCGTGAAGTCCGACCCGCAAGGATGGGCCGAGCGCCTCGACGGCGTCGTGCTGCCGACAGGCTCGGTGCGGCTGAAGACCCGCACGCCGATCACGGAGCTCGACGGCTACAGCGACGGCGAATGGTGGGTGCAGGACGCCGCCGCCGCGCTGCCGGCGCGGCTGCTGGCGACGAAGCCGGACGAGCGCGTGCTCGATATGTGCGCGGCGCCGGGCGGCAAGACTGCGCAGCTCGCCCTGACCCGCGCCCATGTCGTTGCGCTGGACCGTTCCGCCGAGCGGCTGAAGCTTTTGGCCGCCAATCTCTCGCGCCTCGATCTCCACGCCGATGTGGCGGTGGCCGACGCCACGGGCTATCAGGCGCAGCCTTTCGACGCCATCCTCATCGACGCGCCCTGCTCCGCGACTGGCACGTCGCGGCGCCACCCCGACGTGCCCTGGACGAAGAAGCCCGGCGACATCGAGACGCTCGCCGCCTTGCAGGCCAAAATGCTGGCCCGCGCCGCGCTGCTGACGAAGGCGGGCGGACGCCTCGTTTATTGCACCTGTTCGCTCGAACCCGAGGAGGGCGAGCAGCAGATCGCCGCCTTCCTGCGCCGCAACCCGGATTTCCGTCGCGAGCCGGTGACGACGGTCGAGGGCATACCCGCCGAGTTCATCAACCGCGACGGCGATCTGCGCACTGTGCCGAGCTTTTGGCCGAATGACGACGCCCGGCTTGCGGGGATCGACGGGTTTTTCGCAGCGCGGCTGGTGCGGCAGGCTTAGGCGGGGGCGGTGCTCTTCGGTCGAGCGTGTGACATCGTGCATCGTCCTCATCACTGAAACGCCCCCCACACACTTGATCCCAAGTGCGCGAGGAAGGCCGCGCTCTGCCCCTCTCCCCGCGCGCGGGGAGAGGTTGGGTG
Organism: Methylocystis sp. JR02; assembly: GCF_030063565.1. Taxonomy (NCBI): domain Bacteria; kingdom Pseudomonadati; phylum Pseudomonadota; class Alphaproteobacteria; order Hyphomicrobiales; family Methylocystaceae; genus Methylocystis; species Methylocystis sp. JR02. Next base: position 1,993,590 of record NZ_JASIRC010000001.1, read on the forward strand.
AGGGGCTTGGGGATGAGTGGGAACGATAAACGGCGCAAGACGCTCGGGTTCTTAATGCACGCGCGGGCTCATCCCCCGGCCCCTCACCCAGCCTCTCCCCGCAAGCGGCTATCGGATTCACACATCGTAGAAGGTCAGCGCGGCTCCGAACTTTATTCGTCGAAAGTCGTCGAGGCCCTGGCGCATTACTTTGGGGCCGGGCTTTCCGTAATAGGCGGTCCAGCCGCCGAGCCTGGCGACGACCCAGGCGGCGAAGGCGAGGCTGCCTTTGCGGTGGGGGTTCTTCTGGCGGGCCGTCGCGCCCTCGAGCTTCGCCGAGACGGCCTCGAGCAGCGCTTCGTCCTCGGGCTCGAAAGCGTCCGTCAGCAACTGGTCGGTCGCGCCGTCGCGCGCCTTGACCAGTTGCATGACCGTCACCGCGGCGACCGCCGTCGCCGCCACCAGCTTGATCATCACTTTCGGATCGCAGATGTCGGCCTGCTCGATCTCGAAGCCCGCCGTCTTCAGCGTGCGGAAGAATTCCTCGATGGTCCAGCGCATTCGATAGAGGTCGATCACCCGGCGCGCCTCGGCCAGGCTCGTCGCCGCATGGGTCGTGAGAAGCCGCCAATGAATGGGCGCGACGCCCTCCGCGGCCCCGACCTCGCGCACGTCGACCAAAGTCACGCCGACCGCGTCCGGCAAGTCGCGCGCGCCGTGGCGCGGCTTGCGCAAAGTGACCGGCGAGACGCGGACCGCGAGCGCCGCCTTGCGCGCCTTGCGTCCCGGAGCCGCCGGGATCTCGGCGACGAAGCGGCCCGCCTCGGCCAATCCGTCGGCGAAGGGGAACAAAAGCTCGATCGCATCCTCGCCGTCTGCGGCGATCGTCCGGTTCTGGCAGGCGCGCACAATCAGCTCCACGCCGCCCGGACGCTGCGCGAGATGCGCGTAGATGTCGCTCTCCCGATCCGAGACGACAGTGATCCGCTTCGCCGCCGCGAAATCCTCGCGCGCATGCGCCGCCACATCGAGCCAGCGCTGCGATTCCTTGTCCGCGAGCGCGCGCGAGCGCCGCGCCGCGACCTTGGCCCCCGTGTCGCGGTTCCAGACCTCGGCATGAGCGAGGCCGAGCAGCGCGCCCGTGCCGGCGTCGAGCGCCAGGGCCGCGTGCAGCAAAAGGCCGCGCGTCCCGCCGCCCTTGCCGACCGGCCCATAGCCGTTCGCCTGCGCGCGCTTGCCGCCGAGCGCCAGCTCGCTGGTGTCCTGCGCCACCACTATGTCGCGACCCGCCGCCCGCGCCGCTGTGAGCCCGGCGGCGTGCCGCGCCATCTCCTCGGCTGTCACTGCAGGATTGCGCAGGAAGCGCGCGAGCCGCACCTCCTGCGCCCGCCGCCCGCCGGCGATCCGACGGATGCGCGCGCACGGCCGCGCGACGAGGCCCCGATGCAACGAGACCCCCCTTTTTCCAGGCGGCGGTCGCCGAACCGCCCCAGTCCATACGAAATCGCCATGCCCCACCCCGCGAATCAATACGCGACCCACGGAATCAAACAGACCCCACCGAGGCAATCACGATGTGTGCATTCGATAGCCGCAAGCGGGGAGAGGAGCGGGTCGTCGCCTCTGCTTGTCGCAGGCCGAGAACAAGCGAGGCAAAAAGGTCGTTCCAAAGCGACAATCCTGAGAATCCATAGAGTTACGCTAAAAGACTCATTCCCAACATATATGCGACCTAGCTTCCGCTCCGCGCCGACTCGAACAAGCAAGACTCGGCCGGATGGAGCTCGCATGAAGACGAATATTCACGCCAGAAAACTGATTGCTTACGCCTGCCTCGCCGTTCTCGCTGTAGCGCCCGCGCGCGCCTTGGCCGACACGGCGACCTTCACCGCAGCGCCGGTCTCGGGCTGCCCCGACTGCACCGCCAAGGATACGACCGGCCTCGTCGTCTACGCCGATGGCACGCTGCTGCCGAACGGCTGGGATGTGAAGACGAGCAGCAGCGGTCTCTATATCGCCAATCGCATCGGCGGCTATTTCAAGCTGCCCGGCAAGACCTTCGATCTCACGGGGCTGAAGCTCTTCGCGACGAATGTCTTCTCCAGCACGACAGCGCCCGTCACCTATACGCTCTACGCCTTCCACCCCGGCAATCCGATCGCCGACCAGGTGCAGGTGACGATCAACTCGCGCGTCGTGAAGGATGTGCCGCTGACGGACACGCGTCTCCTCAATCTCGATTCCGTCTTCGTGCGTTTCGGATCGGAGATCGGCTACAGCTATTTCATCGAAACGCGCTTCACGCCGCATTGATGTAAAGCCGGCGCAAGCCCCTCGCCTTTCGAGACGGCCGCTTTGCGGCCTCCTCAAGGCGAGGGGCTTCGGTGCGCGTGAGGCTCGAGTTATACGATCGCACGATGGCGAGCCGCAGCCTGGATTACGGCGGCGCCAGCAGCTAATCCGGCTACATCATTGTTCCATTTTTTAATCGGGAGAGCGCAAATGAGTGTGAAACGGTTTTTCCCCGCTGAAAGAGATTTGTTGCTCGAAGTCAAAGGGATTGGCCCGACGGTTGTCGAGCGGTTCGAGCAACTTGGCATTCATACGCTGCGAAAGCTTGCGAAGCAGGATGCGCGAGCGATCTGTGAGCAGGCTTCATTGCTGGTCGGCGGCACATGCTGGAAGAACAGCCCACAAGCACGAAATGCAGTCGCCGCAGCAATATCCGCCGCGCAATCCGCTTCAGGGAAAGTGAACGACGAAAGCTGAGGTGTGCTGGTCACGGCCCGCTGTAGCGGAGACCAAGAAATCGCTGCAAGCTTAAGCTGACAGTCGGCGGTTAGATTTAAACTAACACAAGCTACGCCTTACAAGTTTATGCACATCGAAGTCCAATAAAATCATTTGAATTAGCCGCGCGTTGCATTGACACCCTCGTATTTCTGCGGATAGTTTTTAGGCAGAATTCCAGAGCCCCTCCCCGAGAGCGTAAATCGCGAGGCGGAATAGACATTTGTAGCCATAATTACTGTACAAAATTCAAACTGACTTTATGAGGGCCTCGATGCGCCTATTTCGCAATTTGCTCTTCTGCGGCTCATGCGCCCTGGCAATCGGACTGGCGGGCAAAGCATCGGCTCAAAGCGCTGGATTAGCTCTGCCCCCTGGCCAAATCGTCACAGGGCCAATCGTGCTGGGACAAGCGTTCTGCAGAACGACCAAGGCTTGCGTCGGCATGATCGGATCGCCCTCGATCTCGAACGGTTTCGACGCCAATCAATATTTGCTCAACAGCAACCCGCCGCTCGTCAATCCGCTCGTGACGCCCTCGACACTCTCTTATACCAATTCCACATCGTCGCCGGCAGTCGTCGTCTTGACCACCGCCCCAACGCAATATGTGCGTTTCTATTCGGGAAACAGCATCCTCGGAAACTTTATCGCCGGCTCGAATATGGTGCGCGGTTTGACCCCGGCGCAGGTAAGAGATATTCTCGCGCTGCCCGGCACGCCTACGATGGAGGCGATCGTGCAGGTGCCCGCTGGCACCTGCCTTCTCGTTGGAACGGCGGGGCCAATTCTCGATGCCCAACCTCCGGCGAGCCCGGTCGGCGTCTGGGGACGCGGCGGCGCCCTGCAGGAATTCATCATTGGCAAAAGCGCGGTTCCCGGATGCGGGCCGGGCTCTCAGCCGGTGTTCCTGTCCGCCAGCAGTTTCGTTAACGGGCAGCCGATCGGCGCATATGCTCTCGCCTATGTGCCGCGCGCCGGCGCCGGCAACGCCGGAGCGGTCGCCTTCGCGCTCGATCACGCGCTGCCGCCGCCTTTATTCAGCGACATGGACTCGATCTACAACGCGCTCGACCTCTTGAACTTCGGCGACCCCGCAGCGCTGCGCTCCGCGCTATCCCAACTCGACGGCGAGGTTTACGCGGATTTGCTGTCGGTCTCGATCGGCGTGTCGCGGATGTTTCTCGACGCGGTGCGCGCCCAAACCCATTTGGCCCGGACTACTAGCGCCAGAGGGCTGCGGACATGGATCAGCGGTTTGGGCGGCGGCGGCGCGATCTACGGCAATGGCGACTTGCACGGCGTCAGCTTCAGTGGCGGCGGCGTCTCTGTGGGCGCGGACTATCGCCTGACGCCCGAACTTCTGGCGGGCGTCGCCTTGAGCTATATGCGCAGCTCGTTCGGCCTGAATGGCGCTTCGGGAAGCGGCGGGCTGGATAGTTTCGCTGTCATCTCATACGCCGGTTACGCGGCTGGGCCTTTCTATGTCGACGGCGCGCTCGGCTATTCCTACAATCGTTTCGGCGCGGGACGTAACATCGTCTTTCCCGGCGTTACCCGCGGCGCTTCGGCGAATGTGTATGACAATGTTTTCCTGTCGCGCCTCGAGGCGGGGTATCGCCTCCCATTCAGCGAACAGATCAGCGCGACCCCCTTCGCGTCATTCCAAGGAATTGTGGCCGCGCAAAACAGCTTCGCCGAGAATGGGGCGGGAGCGATCAATCTCAATGTGGCCGGTCGAACCGCGGCGTCCGCGCAAAGCACGCTCGGCGCCGAGCTGACTTATGATTTGCCGCTTCGGCTCGCAAAGCCCTTGAGCTTTTCGGCGCGGGCCGGCTGGATGCATGATTATGCGGACGTCCGCCGCAGCGTTATGGCGAATTTCCAGGGCGCGCTGGGTTCGAACTTCATCGTCAATGGCGCGCGTTGGCCGCGCGACGCGGCGGCAGTCGGCGCGCGTTTGAGCCTGCCAGTGGAGAGCGCAAATATTTTTGTTCGTTATGACGGCATGGTCGCGAGCAGCGCCGCCATTCATAGCGCCACCGGCGGGGTGCAGATTGCGTTTTGAACGCCCGGCGCTATTTTCGTGGAATTACGCGGCGTGCACTCAAAATGCTTTCGGAAACAGATATGGACGAATCCTATTCAATACGGGAGCTGAGCGAGGCAGAGTTCGAGCCACTCTTCGACAAACACAAGTTTTCGATGTTCGCGGGCGTCCACAGCTATGACATCCAGCATGTTCTAACTGACGCCGAACAACAGCGAATTAAAGAGCTAGAGGAGAATCTGGGCGCGCCCTACAAGCTCTACCTCGGTGTTTTCGACATCGATAATGAATTTGTCGGTTGGAGCTGGGGGAAGCAGGAAAATGCGTCCACCTTCTACATGGTCAGCTCCGCCATTCTTGAAAGACATCGGCGAAAAGGAATTTATAGCGCCTTGATCGCTCACAGCATTGAGCGCCTTTCGAAAGCGGGATTCCAACTGGTTTATTCCAGGCATTGCGCCACAAATAACGACGTCATAATTCCTAAGCTGAAAGCCGGATTTATCATCTCGAAAATGGAGCTCGATGACAGGTATGGCGTGTTGATACACTTGCATTATTACACAAACAGTTATCGTCGCAGAATAATGGATTACAGATCGGGACAGGAGACGCCTGACATGAAAATCAAACAAGTGTTCGGCCTCGCATAACGCAACGTCCTAGCAGCAGCGCCTTCCGAGCCTGCCTCGCTAAATAAACTGCGCGAGCCAAATTGTATGACGCCCACAGGCCTCGTCCTCGACCACATGCGCGACGACCGCAAATCCATTCTCGTCGAGCAGAGTGCGGTATTCGTCGGCGTCCAAGCTCGCGTGATACAAAGGTTCGCCTTCGAATGCGCCGATTGCGACGCCGTGGCTGGGCCCCGATGTGAACATCAAGGCGGCGCGTGGCGAAGCGTGGTCGCGAAAGATGGGGAACATCTTTCTTTGGTCTTCAGGACACAGGTGGAAAAAGCTGTCCCATGCGAGAAGGCCGTCAAAACGCACGGACAGCGACAGAGACCGCATGTCGGCCACCCGCCAACTTTGGCAGGGCAACGCACTTTTACACAAAGCGATCATTTCGGGAGAAGAATCTATCCCGGCTACTGCGCAGCCGCGCTCGACCAAATAGCGGCTCATCGGCTCGCCAGACCCGCAACCGATGTCGAGAACGGCAGGCTGGCGCGGCATGAGACCGACAAAACGATCGAGCCAGTGCGCCTCCATGAGCTGTCGAACTCCACGCCCCCGCTTCTTCGCCCAAGCGTGCGCGTGTCGCTGATAGAGGCTGATAATTGCTTCGGAAGCGTCACTCATTCCGTTTCCGTTAAACAGCTCGCATGGGGTCCTTGTCATTCCCGGCGGGCTGAAAGCCCGACCGGGAATCCAGAGCCGCAATAGCGATGATATTGCTCTGGATTCCCGATCGCTCGCTTTGCGAGCGTCGGGAATGACGGTGAGCCAATCAAGCGGATCTCATGTTAAGCCGCCGCAAATGGCCTGAACGCCTCCACCACATCCAAATAGACCTGCCGCTTGAACGGCACGATCAAATCCGGAAGCTTGGACAGCTTCTCCCATCGCCAGTCGTCGAATTCCGGCTTGTGCTTGCCGCCGCCCGGCGCGTGAATGTCGATCTCGCTCTCGGACCCGACAAAGCGCAGCGCGAACCAGCGCTGGGTCTGGCCGATATATTTGCCGCTCCAGCGCTTATTGGCCTCGGGCGGCAGATCGTAGGAGAGCCACAGCGGCGCCTCGGCGAGGAACTCGACGCTCGCGACATTTGTCTCCTCCTGCAGCTCGCGTAGCGCCGCCTTATAGGGCGTTTCGCCTGCATCTATGCCGCCCTGCGGCATCTGCCAGAGATAGGGCTCCGTCGTCTGATCGAACGTCCCCTTTGCCTTGCGATGGCCGATGAAGACGAGCCCCTCGGCGTTGATGAGCGTCACGCCGACGCAGGGGCGGTAGCGGTTGTCGGGCGTGATCATCTGATTGGGCCCATGTTTGCGGCGGCTCCGTTCGAAATTTTCTGCGACAGCACGGCGGAGACCGGCGCCAGCGCAATGCCGCGCCGCTCCAGATCCCGCGCGAAACGCGCGACGCGCGCGATCGCCGTCGGCGTGGCGCTGGCGAAGCCGATGGCGGCGCCCTTGTCGCGCGCCGCCGTTTCGAGCTGCGACAAAGCCGCGTCCATGGATTGCAGCGAATTGCGCTGGTCGATGACGACGTCGACCTTGGCGTTGGGCAGCGACAGCTTGGGCGCGAGCTTTCCGGCAAGCGATTGCGCCGAGGCGCCGTCGTCCAGGAAAAACAAGCCGCGCTGCGCCATTTCGCTCAAGGCGCCGTAGAGCGCCGTCTCATCCGCCATGAAGCGACCGCCGAGATGATTCATCACGCCCGCATAACCCGTGAACCGGCTCATCAGCCATCGCAGATCGTCGAGGCCGCCATCCTGCGCGCTGGTGACGAGCGTATGCGGGCCCGGGTTGTTCTGCGGATAGTCGAAGGGCTCCATGGGCGCCTGCAGCAGCGCCTCATGGCCGCGCGCGCGCGCCTGGGCGACCAGCCGATCGAGATTGGCGCCGTAAGGGGCGAAGGCGAGCGTCACGCCCTCGGGAAGCTGGTCGATCGCCTCCAGCGACGATTGGGCGTTGAGCCCGACCCCGCCGACGACGAGCGCAATGCGCGGGGCGCCCGGCTTGATCGTCGTCGCCGTGACGAAGGGGCGGGAATAGACGTCCATCGGCCGCGCGCCGTCGGCGCCGATCTTAGGTAGCAGGCCATAGGGGCCTTTTTCGGTTACGCGGCGGTCGGGGGCCGGCGTGAGCCGCACCCCGGAGGTAGGCTCGACCCGGATGATGCGGGCGGTCGACCCCTCGCCGCCAGGGCGGGTGACCTTGACGCCGGAAAGCTGCTCGATCTCGCTGATCCCGGAGTCATCCGGCAGTTGCCCCTGCGTCTGCTCGACGGCGGCGGTCTGCGGCTGAGCCGGCGGCAGGGCGGGCGCGGTCTCCGGCGGCTTGTAGGGCTCGATCCTGGCGATGGCGTAGGGTTCGCCGCCGAAGGGATCGGGGGGAAGGAAGTAAAGCGCGCCCGCGCCCGCCGCCGCCAACGCGCCAATCGCAACAGCGAGCGGGCGCCGCGGCTCCCGCTTCGCGGGCCGCGGCGCTTCCCGTCCGAGGGGCTGGTTCAATTCATCGGTCATACAGGCGGGCGCTCGCGGGGCGAATCATCTTGGCTACATTGTGACGGCTGAGCCGCGACCCGTCGAGACGCTCACAGCGCCCCATCCGCCTCCATCAGCTCCAAAAGCATGCCCTCGCGCAGGCCGCGATCGGCGATGCGGGTGCGCGCGGCCGGGAACATCTCGCGGATCGCCTCGAAAATCGCGCAGCCGGCGAGCACGAGATCGGCGCGCTGCGGGCCGATGCAGCCATTTGCCACACGCGCCTCGAAATCCATGCCGCGCAGGCGGTCGATGGCCCTGGTGGCCTCGGCGTCGGTCATCCACAGCCCGTCGACCCGCCAGCGGTCGTAGCGCTCGAGCCCCAGATGCACGCCGGCGAGGGTGGTGACGGTGCCCGAGGTGCCGAGCAGATGGAAACGGGAGCAACGCCGCACCTCGGCGGTCTCGCGCACGAAATGCTCCAGCGCGTCCACCGCGTAATTTTTCATCGCCGCGAATGTCGCCGCGTCGACCACCCGGCCGCCGAAATGTTCGGCGAGCGTGACGACGCCGAGCTCCAGCGAGGTCCAGCTATGCAGCTCGCGGCCCTCGGCGCCGGCCGGCGCGCGGGTGAGCCAGACCAGCTCGGTCGATCCCCCGCCGATATCGAAAAGCAGCACGCTCGCCGCCTGCGGATCGGCGAGCGAGCCGCAGCCGCGCGCGGCGAAGCGCGCCTCCGTCTCCCGGTCGATCACCTCCAGCTCGAGGCCGGTGCGCTCGCGCACCCGGGCGACGAATTCCTCGCCATTGGCGGCGCCGCGGCAGGCCTGGGTGGCGACGAGCCGCGCGCGCGTGACGCCGCGGGCCTCCATCTTGTCCCGGCAGATTTCCAGCGCGACGATGGTGCGTTCGATGGCGGCCTCGCTGATGCGGCCGGCGCGGCCCAGGCCCTCACCGAGGCGCACGATGCGCGAGAAAGCGTCGATGATTCGCAGAAATTCATTGGCGCGCCGGCGGGCGCGCCGTTCCGGCCGGGCGATCAGCAGGCGGCAATTATTGGTGCCGAGATCGAGCGCGGCGTAGGTGTGGCCGTTGCCATGCGCCGCGTGATCGTCGCCGGCGGCGTCAGCCGTCAACGCCGCCTGCGCCCGCGCCGCATGGCCAGCCGCCCCCAGACCTGGGCCCGCATAAGCGGGCCGAACGGTCCCTGCCAAATTCCTGCTCCCGCGATAAGCTTCGTCGCGTGTTGCCGCTCGCGCGACCCAATTCGCGTTAATCGTCTTAATTGCCGGATTGCGGACCCGCCCGCAAGGCGAAAATGGCTCAGCGCAATTCGAGCCCATATCGGCTAGCCGACGCCCTGCGCCCGCAAAAAGGCGCGCATGCGCGCCCAGGCGTCATGCGCATCCGTCTCGCGATAGCTCGGCCGATAGTCTGCAAAAAAGCCGTGCGGCGCGTCGTCATAGACGATGATCTCCGCCGGCGCGCCGGTCGCTGTGAGCCTGTCCTGCATTTGCGCGATGACATCGCGCGGGATGGACGGATCGTCGCCGCCATAAAGTCCGAGCGTCGAAACCTCGATCTCGCCGGCAATATCGATCGGCCAGCGCGGCTGCACGGCGGTATGCAATCCATCGAGGCGCCCGTACCAGGGAACGCAAGCCGAAAGCGCCCGATTATGCGCCGCGTAGAGCCAGGCGATGCGGCCGCCCCAGCAAAAGCCTATGACGGCGGCGCGCGCCGCGTCGGCGCCCTTGCCCTCAGTGAAAGCCAGCGCTTCGTCGAAGATCGCCATCGCTTCCGCGTCGGGGACCTTGGCGGCGATCGCGCGAAGCGCGTCGATGTCGGGCGCCGCCATGGGGTCGCCATAGCGGGCGAGGTAGTCCGGCGCTATCGCAAAAAAGCCGAGCTTGGCGAGGCGGCGCGCGACATCGCGCATATGCTCGTGCAGGCCGAATATCTCCTCGGCGACGAGAACAACCGGCAGGCTTTCGCCGCCCTGGGGCATCGCGAAATAAGCGGGGGCGCCGCCGGGAAGCGTCGTGAGGCCAGTCTCCAGACCCGCGGAATCCGTATGGATCGCGTGGGCGGACACCGATCCGGCGGCGGCGGCGAAGCCGGGGACATGCTTGTCTTTCATCGACGATCCTCTTTTGTCCACATCAAATTGCGCGCCGGCGCCTCCCCCCGCAAGGGGGCTTTCGCAGCGCAAAACTAAGCCTTCTCTTCGACCACAAAAGGGCGTATATCGCGGCGCCCTTCGCGGGAGGGAGAGACCTCTCGCGCTGAGAGGGCCGAGGTTGCGTTTGTTTGAAGCTCGTGGTCGAGCCACTCCCGGCGCGGCGCGCTGCGCGCTATATCCGCTTTCCCGAAGGGACGTTTTCATGACGCAACAATCGGGCGCGGAAATACGAAAGGTCCCGCCGACCAAACAGCCTCCCGGCGCGCCGCAAGAGGCCCCGTCGGAACACGCGCATGAACAGCCTAAAGGCGGACTCATCGGCCTTATCCTCGGCTCGATCGGCGTCGTTTACGGCGATATCGGCACCAGCCCGCTTTACGCCTTGCGGGAGTCGCTCGCGCATATTGTGGAAGCCGATATTTTGACCGAAGAGGCCGTCATCGGCGCGCTCTCGCTGTTGATTTTCGCGCTGATCTTCACGGTCACCATCAAATACGTCGTCTTCCTGATGCGGGCTGACAACCGCGGCGAAGGCGGCACGCTGTCGCTCATGGCGCTGGCGCAATCGTCTGTCGGCGGCAAGCCCCTCTTCGTGTTTCTGCTCGGCGTCGCCGGCGCGGCGCTGTTTTCCGGCGACGCCATCATTACGCCCGCGATTTCCGTCATGTCGGCGATCGAAGGACTGCGGCTTGTCACGCATCGTTTCAGTGACTTCGTGGTCCCGATAACGATCTTCATCCTGGTGACGTTATTCTGGGCGCAGAGTCACGGCACGGCGCGGGTCGCGGCGTTCTTCGGCCCGGTGATGACTGTTTTCTTCGTCACCATCGGCGGGCTGGGGGCGGCGCATATTCAAGACGCGCCTCAGGTGCTGGCGGCCTTCAATCCGGCGCTGGGCCTTACATTCTTTGCCGAGCACGGCTGGCTCGGCTTCGCGGTGCTCGGCTCCGTCTTTCTCGGCGTCACCGGCGCCGAGGCGCTCTACGCCGACATGGGACATTTCGGGCGCCGCCCGATCCGCGTCGCCTGGCTCAGCTTCATCCTGCCGGCCCTGCTGCTCAATTATCTCGGCCAAGGCGCGCTGATCCTGTCGCGCCCCGAGGCGATCGCCAATCCCTTCTTCCTGCTTGCGCCCGAATGGGCGCTGCTGCCGCTCGTGATCCTCTCGACCCTCGCGACCGTGATCGCCAGCCAAGCCGTCATCACCGGCGCTTTTTCGATCGCGCGTCAGGCTGTCCAGCTTGGCCTTCTGCCGCGTCTCGAAATCACCCATACCTCCGCGACGCAGGAAGGGCAGATCTATATCGGCCGGATAAACCGCCTGCTCTTGATCGGCGTGCTGCTGCTGGTCGTGACGTTTCGAGGCTCCTCCGAGCTGGCCTCGGCTTACGGCATCGCGGTGACTGGTTCGATGGTCGTCGACACCGCCCTCGCCTTCTTCGTCGTGTGGAAAAAATGGGGCTGGCCGGTGTGGCTCACGGCGCTCGTCGTCTGCGCCTTCCTCTCGGTCGATCTCACCTTCCTCGCCGCCAATCTTCTGAAGGTCGGCGAAGGCGGCTGGGCGCCGATCGCGCTTGCCGCCGCGTCGATGATCGTGATGTGGACCTGGGTGCGCGGCACGCGCCTCCTCGCCGAGAAAACGAGCCGCGACTCGATCCCGATCATGGATCTCATCGCCATGATGCGGAAGTCGAAGCCCACCCGCGTTCCGGGCATGGCGGTCTTTCTCACCAGCGATCCCAATGTCGCGCCGGCGGCGCTGCTGCATAATCTGAAGCACAACAAAGTGCTCCACGAGCGCGTGCTGATCATTTCGGTCAAAACCGAAAACCGCCCGCGCGTTCCGCCCGAAAAACGCTACGAGCTGACGAGCCTCTCGGAAGATTTCTCCAAGGCGATCCTGCATTTCGGCTTCATGGAGAGCCCCCGCGTCCCCGCCGCGCTCGCCGCCATGCGCAGGGCGGGGTTCAAATACGACATCATGACCACGAGCTTCTTCCTCGGCCGGCGCACCATCAAGGAAAGCCCCGCCTCCGAAATGCCCGCCTGGCAAGACAAGCTTTACGTCACTCTGACAAAACAGTCCGCGAACGCCACGGACTTCTTCTCCATTCCGTCCGACCGGGTCGTGGAGCTCGGCGCGCAATTAACCATCTGATCCGCTTTTTATCGGAGACGGTAAATGACCAAGCATATGCAGATCGGCGCGGGCGCATCTGAACCGGCCGGCGCAGAAGGCGCCGAGCACGCGAAACAGTCGACCGCCGCGCTGATCCTGGGCTCCATCGGCGTCGTTTACGGCGACATCGGGACGAGCCCGCTCTACGCCTTGCGCGAGTCGCTCTCGCATAGCGTGAAGGCCGACGCGCTGACCCAGGAGGCGGTGATCGGCGCGATCTCGCTCCTCATTCTCGCGCTCGTCTTCACGGTCACGCTGAAATACGTCCTCTTCCTGATGCGCGCCGACAACCGCGGCGAAGGCGGCACGCTGTCGCTGATGGCGCTCGCCGAATCCTCCGTCGGCGGCCGTTCGCTCGCGATCTTCCTGTTAGGCGTCGCCGGCGCGGCGCTCTTCTCGGGCGACGCCATCATCACCCCGGCCATCTCGGTTCTGTCGGCGGTCGAGGGTCTCGAGCTCGTCACCCATCGCTTCAGCGATTATGTGCTGCCGATTACGCTGTTCATCCTCATCACCCTGTTCTGGGTGCAGAGCCATGGCACGGCGCGCGTCGCGACGCTCTTCGGCCCGATCATGGTCGTCTTTTTCGCCGCTATTGGCGCGTTGGGCGCCATGCATATCGGCGACGCGCCACAGGTGCTCTGGGCTTTCGATCCGCGCAGCGGCGTGAGCTTCCTGCTCAACCATGGCTGGCTCGGCTTCGCGATCCTCGGCTCGGTGTTTCTGGGCGTGACCGGCGCCGAGGCGCTCTATGCCGATATGGGCCATTTCGGGCGCTTTCCCATTCAGGCCGCCTGGCTCGGCTTCGTGCTGCCGGCGCTGCTGCTGAACTATCTCGGCCAGGGCGCGCTCATTCTGTCGAATCCGGAAGCGGTCAGTAATCCCTTCTTCCTGCTCGCGCCCGATTGGGCGCTGCTGCCGCTCGTTCTGCTCTCGACGGTCGCGACCATCATCGCCAGCCAGGCGGTGATCACCGGCGCATTTTCGATCGTGCGTCAGGCGATCCAGCTCGGCCTGCTGCCGCGCCTCGAAATCACCCACACGTCGGAAGCGCAGGAGGGGCAGATCTATATCGGGCGCGTCAACCGGCTGTTGCTGCTGGGCGTGCTGCTGCTCGTCATCGTCTTCCGCAGCTCCTCGGCGCTCGCCTCGGCCTATGGCATTGCGGTCACGGGCACGATGGTGGTGACGACCAGCCTCGCCTTCATCGTCGTCTGGCGCGAGTGGAAATGGCCGCTGTGGTTGAGCGTCGGCGTGATCGCCTCCTTTCTCACCGTCGATCTCGCCTTCCTCGCCGCCAATCTCCTCAAGATCGTCGAGGGCGGTTGGGTGCCTCTAGCGCTCGGCGCCTGTTCGATGATCGTGATGTGGACATGGGTGCGCGGCACGCGGCTGCTCACTGAAAAGACTCACCGCGACTCGATTCCGCTGACCGAACTCATCCCGATGCTCGAGAAATCGAAGCCGATGCGCGCGCCGGGCACGGCGATCTTCCTCACCAACGACCCCAATGTCGCGCCGACCGCGCTCATGCACAATATCAAGCACAACAAGGTGCTGCACGAGCGCGTGCTGATCCTGTGCGTGCGCACGGAAAACTGCCCGCGCGTGCCGCCGCACAAGCGCTTCGAGCTAACGAAAATCTCGAACGATTTCGACCTGGCCATACTGCATTTCGGCTTCATGGAAAGCCCGCGCGTGCCCGCGGCGCTCGCCCTGATGCGCAAGGCCGGCTACAAATATGACATCATGACCACGAGCTTCTTCCTCGGCCGGCGGACAATCAAAGAAAGCCCGTCCTCGGAGATGCCGCCCTGGCAGGACAAGCTCTATGTGGCCCTCACCAAGCAATCGGCGAACGCCACAAACTTCTTCTCGATCCCGTCCGATCGCGTGGTGGAGCTTGGGGCGCAGGTGACGATCTAGGCTTGTCTGAGGATCGAACCCGATCTATACTCTGGTATAGCTCGGGGTGCGTCAATGACCGATACAGCCAAACTCTTTATGAACGGCCGCAGCCAGGCCGTTCGTTTGCCTGCGAAATATCGGTTCGAGGGTGAAGAAGTCTTCATCCGTCGAGACGAAGTCACCGGCGATGTCATTCTTTCGAGACGCCCGACGAGCTGGGAGGATTTCTTCGAGCTTGCGTCGGAAACCGAAGTGCCCTCGGATTTCTTGACAGACAGGGACGCCAGTCCGCCGCCGACGCGCGACTTTCCCTGATTAGCCTGATGCGGGAGCCCAACTTCATGCTCGATACCAATATATCGAGCTTTATCATCCGCAAGGCGTCTGAGCCGCTAAAGCGCCATCTGGAAAAGACGCCGCCCGCAGACCTCAGCGTCTCGGTGTTGACAGAGGCGGAACTTCGTTTCGGCGTCGCCAAAACGGCTCACGCCACGAACCTCGCACGTCTGGTCGAGAATTTCCTCTCGCATGTCGCGATTCTCCCGTGGACATCGGAAGCGGCGGCGGAATACGCGCTGCTTCGTTGCGATCTCGCGGCGAAAGGTTTGTCTCTTACGAACATGGACATGCTGATCGCCGCCCACGCGCGCGCCGCTGGCGCTGTCCTCGTCACCAACGACGCCGCGCTTCTAAAGCTCGCCCCGATCATGAAAGTCGTGGATTGGACGAGGGATTCATAAAGAGGGTGGACGGAACGCTGGCCACGGAATAATCAGCACCCACGCTCTCTCCTCTCCCGCTTGCGGGAGAGAGTGGCCCCAGCGTGAGCGGGGGCCGGGTGAGAGCCCGCATCGGCCGCGCCTCCGCGCGGCGCCTTCTCCGACAGGAGAAGGGGGGAACCGAGAGATCGCCGCCAATATGTCCACCCGTATCGACGACCGTTTCGCCGCCCTGAAATCCGAAGGGCGCGCCGCTCTCGTGACTTTCG
This sequence comes from Methylocystis sp. JR02, assembly GCF_030063565.1. Lineage (NCBI taxonomy): Bacteria > Pseudomonadati > Pseudomonadota > Alphaproteobacteria > Hyphomicrobiales > Methylocystaceae > Methylocystis > Methylocystis sp. JR02. Next base: position 2,008,819 of record NZ_JASIRC010000001.1, read on the forward strand.
TGATGGCGGGCGACCCTGGCCCCGTGACCTCCCTCGACATCCTCAAGGCGCTGCCTGCGGCCGGCGCCGACGTCATCGAGCTGGGCATGCCCTTCACCGACCCCATGGCCGACGGCCCGGCGATCCAGGCCGCGGGGCTCAGGGCGCTCAAGGGCGGCATGACGGTGAAAGGGACGCTGCAGCTCGTCAAGGATTTCCGCGCCGGCGACAACGCCACGCCTATCGTGCTGATGGGCTATTACAATCCGATCTATGTCTATGGCGTCGATAAATTCCTGGCGGACGCCAAGGCGGCGGGCGTGGACGGTCTGATCGTCGTCGATCTGCCCCCGGAGGAAGACGCCGAGCTCTGCATCCCGGCGCGCAACGCGGGGCTGAACTTTATCCGCCTCGCCACCCCCACGACCGACGGCAAGCGCTTGCCCAAGGTGCTCGCAAACACCTCAGGCTTCGTCTATTATGTGTCGCTGACCGGCATCACCGGCGCGGCGCTCGCGGATTACGCCGGCGTGAGCGAGGCCGTGAAACGGATCAAGGGACATACGAAGCTGCCGATCGCGGTGGGCTTCGGCGTCAAAAACGCTCAGAACGCCGCCGAGATCGCCCGCTATGCGGACGGCGTCGTGGTTGGCTCGGCGCTGGTCGACGCGTTGAAGGCGTCGCTGGACGAGGGCGGCAAGGCGACGGAAAAGAGCGTCGAGGCCGTGACCTCGCTCGTCGCGAGCATCGCGGCCGGCGTGCGGAGCGCGCGGGCGCCGGCCGGCGGGGCCCCGGCCAAAAACGGCGGCGTATTTTCCTGGCTCAAGAGGCTTTGGGCATGAACTGGTATTCCAACGTCGTTCCGCCGAAGATCAAAGCCCTCATCAAACGCGAGGCGCCGGAAAATCTTTGGGTCAAATGCCCCGAGAGCGGCCAGCTCGTCTTCCATAAGGACATCGAGGCCAATCTCTATGTCGTGCCGAGTTCGGGCTATCACATGCGCTGCCCGGTCGACGTGCGCTTGACCAACCTCTTCGACAATGGCGAATTGGAGCTGCTGCCGACTCCGGAAGCGCCGATTGACCCCTTAAAGTTTCGCGACATCAAGCGCTATGTCGACAAGCTGAAGGAATATCGCGTCAAGACCGGCGCGCCGGACGCCGTGACGCTCGCCACCGGCAAGCTCAACGGATCGCAGGTCACCGCCGCCGTGCAGGATTTCGACTTCCTCGGCGGCTCGCTCGGCATGGCGGCTGGCGAGGCGATTGTCGCAGGCATCGACCATGCGCTCGCCAAGCGCACGCCCTTCATCATCTTCACCGCCTCCGGCGGCGCCCGCATGCAGGAAGGCATGTTCTCGCTGATGCAGATGCCGCGCACGACCATCGCCGTGCAGCGCCTGCGCGACGCGCGCCTGCCCTATATCGTCGTGCTCACCAATCCCACGACAGGCGGCGTCACCGCCTCCTACGCCATGCTCGGCGACGTGCAGATCGCCGAGCCCGGCGCCATTATCGGATTCGCCGGCGCCCGCGTCATCGAGCAGACCATCCGCGAGAAGCTGCCCGAAGGCTTCCAGCGCGCCGAATATCTGCGCGATCACGGCATGGTCGACATGGTGGTGGCGCGTCAGGAGATGCGCGAGACGCTCGGGCGCCTGTGCGGCCTTCTCACCAAGACGCCGCCCCGCCGGGCCGCCTGATTTACGAAAGGCGCGACGGCAATGGACGCGATCCTGTCGCGGCTGCTCACACTCCATCCGAAGAAAATCGACCTGTCGCTCGGTCGCGCCGAGCGGCTGCTGGAGGCGCTCGGGCGCCCTGACCTGCGCCTGCCGCCGACGATCCATGTCGCGGGCACCAATGGCAAGGGCTCGACCATCGCCTTTCTGCGCGCCATGCTGGAAGCCGCCGGGCAGCGGGTGCATGTCTATACCTCGCCGCATCTGATCCGCTTCAACGAGCGCATCCGGCTCGGCGCCGAGGGCGGCGGCAAGCTCGTCGACGACGCGCGCCTCAACGCCATTCTGGAACGCTGCGAGGAGGTCAACGGCGGCCAGCCCATCACCTTCTTCGAGGTGACGACGGCGGCGGCCTTCTCGCTCTTCGCGGACAACCCCGCCGACTGGCTGCTGCTCGAAACCGGGCTTGGCGGGCGCTACGACGCGACCAACGTCATCAAAAGCCCCAAGGCCGCGATCGTCACTTCCGTCTCGCTCGACCACATGGAGTTCCTCGGCGATAGCGTCGAAAAGATCGCCTATGAGAAGGCCGGCATTTTCAAGCGCGGCGCCCCCGCCATCATCGGCTTCCAGCCGGAGGGGGCCGAGAGGGTGCTGGAGCGCGAAGCCCGCCGCGTCGGCGCCCCGCTCTGTGTCGCCGGACAGGATTTCTACGTCCGCGAGGAAAATGGCAGGCTCGTCTTCGAGGATGAGCGCGGGCTGCTCGATCTGCCCCTGCCCCGCCTCCCCGGACGCCACCAGCATCAGAACGCCGCCAACGCCATCGCCGCGCTGCGCGCCGTCGCGCCTGATCTGCCGACCGCCGCCATCGAGGCCGGCCTCACCCGCGCCGAATGGCCGGCGCGGCTCCAACGGCTGGTGCGCGGCCATATCGTCGATCTCGCGCCCGCCAATGCGGAAGTCTGGCTCGACGGCGGCCACAATGACGACGGCGGCCGCGTGCTGGCCGAAGCCATGGCCGAGTTCCACGACCGCGCGCCCCGGCCGCTGGCGCTGATCTGCGGCGCGCAAACCACCAAGGACGTCCGCGCCTTGCTGCGCCATTTCGCCGGCCTTGCGCGCGAGATGGTCGCCGTGCCGGTGGAGGGCGAGCACAAAAGCTGGCCGCCCGAGGAAGTCGCGGCGCTCGCCAGGGCCGAAGGCATCCCTGTGGCGGCGCACGCCAATAATGTCGAGGAAGCGCTGCAAATCCTCGCCTCGCACCACTTCGATCAGCCGCCGCGCGTGCTGATCGCCGGTTCGCTCTATCTCGCGGCGGCGGTGCTCTCGGCCAATGGGTCGCAGATCGAGTAGCCAGCGCGGCAATTCACAGAAGTGACAAGAGCGTATATGGAGAATCCGCCCCGCGCGGAATTCTTCCTTCTCCCGCTTGCGGGAGAAGGTGTCGCCGCGAAGCGGTGACGGATGAGGGCGGGCCCTCACCCGACCCCTGCTGACGCAGGGGCCACCCTCTCCCGCAAGCGGGAGAGGGAGAAAACTGCGCGATGAGTTTCTCCTGGAGCCTGAATAAATGACACTGATGTTGGCCAGCGTTCTGTCGCGAGAGGAGGCGGAGACCGCCCTCGCCTATGGCGCCGACATCATCGACTGCAAGGACCCCATCCGCGGCGCACTGGGCGCGCTGTCTTTGGCGCAGATCAAGGAGATCGTCGCCGCTGTGGCGGGCCGGCGCCCGGTCAGCGCCGTGGTGGATCTCCCGCATGACGCCGCACACGCCCGCCAAGCCTTCGAGGAAGCGATCGAGACCGGCGTCGAATATGTGAAATTCGCCCTGCCCTCGACGCCCGACGCGGACGAGATCATCGCCGCCCTCGCGCCGATCGCCAAGCGCGTGAAGCTCGTCGCCGTGCTCTTTGCCGATCTGCATCCGGATTTCTCGCGGCTGCCAGCGCTGGCCAAGGCCGGCTTCCATGGCGCCATGCTCGACACGGCGCATAAAAACAACGGCCGCTTGATCGACATCATGACGGTCGGCGCGCTTTCCGAATTTGCGGCGAGCTGCCACGAGCTGCGGTTGGCGGCGGGCCTCGCCGGCGCGCTGGAGCCGCCGGACGTGCCGCGTCTTCTCGTCACCGGCGCCGACGTCATCGGCTTTCGCGGCGCGCTCTGCGAGCAAGGCGATCGGCAGGGCGCGCTCTCCGCCGCCGCCGTGGCGCTGATCCGCGACCTCATCCCGACCCGCCCCGACGTCGTCGAGGAAATGGCGGCCGAATGGGCGCTGATCGCCCGCGGCTTCATCCAGCCGCCGGGCGTCGACGACACGGATTGCGTCTTCCTGCACGACTATGTGCTGCCCATGGAAGTCGGCGCCTATGCGCATGAATATGGCCATACGCAGCGCGTGCGCTTCAATGTCGACGCCGAGGTGACGCGCGCCGAAATCTCCGACGACATGCGCGCGGTCTTCTCCTATGACGTCATCATGGACGCGATCAAAATGATCCTCGCCGGCGGGCATGTCGCGATGGTGGAGACGATCGCCGAGCGCCTCGCCGAAAGCGTGCTGCTGCACGAGCGCGTGCGCGCGGTCACCGTGCAGGTCGAGAAGCTCGACGTGGCGCCCGGCGCCGTCGGCGTCAAAATCCGCCGCGAACGCCACGACCATAAGCACGCTGTGCCGGACTGACATGACGACGCGCGCGCCCCTCCTCGTCGCGAAGGTCGGCGGCAGTCTCCACGACTCGCCCGATCTCGCGCGCTGGATCGAGGCGCTCGCGCGCTGGCCGCACCGGCTGACGCTGGTTTGCGGCGGCGGCCCCTTCGCCGACGCCGTGCGCGCCGCGCAGCCGAAGCTCAAATTTTCCGAAGAAGCCGCGCACGCCATGGCGATCCTCGCCATGGAGCAATATGCGCTGGCGCTCGCCGACCTCTATGGCCTTGCGCTGGCGGCGACGCGCGAAGAGATCGACGCGGCGCATCGGCGCGGCCAGATCGCTTTGTGGCGCGCCGCAAAGATGGTCGGCGCGGCGCGCGACATCGCGCCCGGCTGGGACGTCACCTCGGATAGTCTCGCCGCCTGGCTCGCGCGGCAAACGGGCGCAGGCGCCTTGTTACTGATCAAAAGCGTCGATATCGGCGCCGATTCTGCTTTGGAAAGCATCGCCTCCGCCGGCATTGTGGATCCGGCTTTTCGTGACTATGTCGACGGCATGCCCGTCAATGTCGCCGGCCCACGCGCGCTCGCCAATGCGGGCGCGCTCATGGCCAGCGGCGCCCTGCCCGGCGCGCCTGTCGCTTCCGCAACACAGAAGATCGCTTCATGACAAAAAAGAAAGACGTCGTTTCGCCGCGTTGGGGATGGGCGCTCACGGGCTCGGGCCATTTCTTCACGGAATGTCTCGAGATGATCCGCGGTCTCGACCATTGCGACCTGTTCGTCAGCAAGGCGGCGGCGGAAGTCGTGCGGATGTATAAGCACGACCTCGATCTGCCGGACACGATCCGCATCTTTAAGGACACGACCGCAAGCGCCGCGCCGGTCGGCAATTTCTATTACAACGTCTACCATACGCTCGTCGTCGCGCCCGCGACCTCCAATACGGTCGCCAAGGCCGTCGCCGGCATCTCCGATAATCTCGCGACCAATGTCTTCGCGCAGGCCGGCAAATGCCGCGTGCCGACCATCGTCTTCGCTTGCGACACCGCGCCGGAGCTCGAGACCCGCGCCCCCAAGGGCATGGTGATGGTCTATCCGCGCCGCATCGATCTGGAGAACACCGACCGGCTGAAATCCTTCGAGGCGACGCAAGTCGCCGAAAGCCTCGCCGCGCTGCAGGAGGCCGTGGAGCGGCGCAAGCGCGAGCTTTCGGGGCAGAGCTGAGCCCTCGGTCCGTGGCGTGGCGCCGTCATCGGGCGAGGGTCATTCCCGACGCTCGCAAAGCGAGCGATCGGGAATCCAGTGCAAAACCAGCGATTCCCGGTCGGGCCTTCGGCCCGCCGGGAATGACAGCGCCCCATGCAAGCCGTTCAAATGGGGTCGGCCTGCAAAGCAGGCCGGGGTGGGGTAAGGCCCCTACTTCGTGCTAAATCGGATCGAAGGTAGTTGGGCAAATGGCGATCTGGCGTGGTTGACCCCCTTACCTCCCCTTTACGGGGAGGTCGGCGGCCGAAGGCCGCCGGGTGGGGTTCGAGCCGCTACGACAGTGGTTGGGGCTGACCCCACCCGTCGCGCTTCGCGCGCCACCCTCCCCGTAAAGGGGAGGGATACGCTCACGCCCAGCGACCAAGCGTGACGCCAAGAAACCTTGCCAAGAAAGCCCAAGCATGAGCGAGCGCCTGCTGTTTCTCACCGGCCATCTGGCCTATCCGCGTCTGGAGCGGATGGTCGCCGGCTTCGGGGAGGCGGCGCAGGGCTGGCGCATTCACAATATCGGCGTGAAAGTCGCGGCGCTGATGACGCAGGAGATCATCGAGCGCCGCCTGCCGCGCCCCGTCGAAGCCGACCGCGTCATCGTGCCGGGCCGCTGCCGGGCCGATCTCGATACGCTTTCGCAGCGCTTCGGCGTGCCCTTTGAGCGCGGACCGGAGGAGGTCGCCGACCTCCCCGCCTATCTCGGCCGCGGCGGCGCCAAGCCAGATCTCTCGCGCCACGACATGCGCATCTTCGCGGAGATCGTCGACGCCTCGAAGATGAGCGTCGCAGAGGTGATCGCCAAGGCGCGCGAGCTTCGACGCGCCGGCGCCGATGTGATCGACCTCGGCTGCCTGCCGGATACGCCCTTCGACCATATGGAAGAAACGATCGCAGCGCTGAAGTTAGAAGGCTTCAAGGTCTCGGTCGATTCCGCCAGCGTCGCGGAGCTGACGCGCGCCGCCAAGGCCGGCGTCGATCATCTCTTGAGCCTTGACGAAGAAACGCTCTCGATCCTACCCGACAATTCGCCGCTCGTGCCGATCCTCGTGCCGCGCCCGCATGGCGATCTCGATTCGCTGCAACGCGCCGCGCGCATCGCAAGACGTCGCGGAATCGATTTCATTCTTGATCCGATTCTCGACCCTATTCACTTCGGCTTCGCAGCCTCGATCGCGCGTTACGTCGAAATCCGCGCGCGCGAGCCCGACGCAGAGATCATGATGGGCACGGGCAATCTCACCGAATTGACCGACGCCGATTCGGCCGGCGTCACGGCGGCCATGCTCGGCATCTGCTCGGAGCTGAATATCCGCCATCTTCTCACCGTGCAGGTGAGCCCGCACACGCGCCGCACGCTGCAGGAGCACGACGCGGCGCGGCGCCTGATGTATGCGGCGCGCGCCGATCGCGCTTTGCCAAAAGGCTACAGCGACGCGCTGCTGCAAGTGCACGACAAGCGCCCCTATTCCGCGACGCCGGAAGAGATCGCCGAACTTGCCCGCGAATTGCGCGATGTGAACTACCGCATAGATGTCACGCGCGACGGCGTGCATGTCTTCGCCAAGAATTTCCACTGTGTCGAGACCGACGCCATGTCGCTCTTTCCGCATCTGAACGTCGAGCAGGACGGCGCGCATGCCTTCTATCTCGGCGCGGAGCTGATGAAGGCCGAACTCGCCTATAAGCTCGGCAAGCGCTACCGCCAGGACGAGCCGCTCGATTTCGGCGCCGCCATCGACAAGGACGAAGAAGACGCGGCCCGCTTCAAAGAGATGGGACACACCATGCGCAAGGCCCGCGAGGAAAAAGGCAATGCCTCTGATTCATGAATGCGTCGTCACTACGCTGACGGCAGAAGGCCTGCCGCATGTGGCGCCGCTCGGATTGATCGAGGAAGGCGGCTATTGGATCGCCGCGCCCTTCCGGCCCTCGACGACGCTGAGCAATCTTGAACGCAATGGGAAGCTCACGGCGAGCTTCACCGATGACGCGCGCATCTTCGCGAGCCTTGTGACGGGCGTGCGTAACTTTTCTTTGACGGATGTGACTGGCTGGCCGGCGCCGCGCCTGTCGGCGGCGCTCGCGCATGCGGCGCTCGAAGTGGAGCGCGTGGAGGAGGACGCCGTGCGCCCACGCTTCTTTTGCCGCGTGCAGCACACGGAATCGCACCGTCCGTTTCTCGGCATGAATCGCGCGCGCGCCGCCGTGTTGGAGGCGGCAATTCTCGCGACGCGGCTCGATAGGCTCTCGCGCGAGAAGATCGATAGCGAGATCGCTTATCTCAAGATCGCGATCGACAAGACGGCCGGAGAGGACGAGCGCGAGGCCTGGGAGATGGTGATGAGGAAGATCGCTGCGCATTTGGAGAAAGCCGCGGCCCCCTCCCCAACCCTCCCCCGCTGACGCGGGAGAGGGGGCACATCGCAGCCTTCATCGGCAAAGCGGATCGTGAGCGTCCCCTCTCCCGCAAAGCGGGGGAGGGACAGGGAGGGGGTCACCGATCAAACCGAAAGAAGCGCCAACGCCGCTGCTGGCGCGCAATTAGCGGCCAGAGCGCGCAGCTCGTCTGATGCGGCGATAAAGTCGGCGAAATCCCGATAGGCGCGGCCCTGCGCCTGCGCGAGACGCGCGACAAGCGCGCGGCCGACGCCGGCGCCGATGACGGGCGCATCGGGCGCGACGGCTTCGCGGGAAGCCAGCAGAGCGATCTGATCCTCTATCGCGCGCATCTGCGCCCGCGCGACATGTTCCGCAAGCGCGCGCCCCTGCAATGGCGTGAGCTGCCCTGTGTCGAGACCGACGAGCCGCACAAGCCGCGCGTGAGAGGCGGTGACGGTCTTGGACCTGCCATCGGCTGTCGGCGACAAATCAGCGCCGCAATCTCCCTCCGGCAAATCGCCGAGAATGCGACGAACATCCGCCATCGACGCGAAGGCCTCGTTGACGAGGGGCGTCCATCGTCCGTCGATGGGCGCCCGCGTGGCGTAGGCCTGGGGCGCGCCGCGCGAAAACCCAGCATAGCAAAGCTCGCCGCTCATGAGCCGCTCGGCGTCCGTCGCGCCCTCAGCGCAGACGCGGCCGCCGCGAATCGGAACGAGATCGGTCGTCGTCGAGCCCATGTCGATGAACAGAGCGTCGGCACAATGCTGCGCGACAAGCTCCGCGCTGACGCGCCAATTGGCGGAAGCCACGGCCTCTGCGGCCTCACGGATTTGCGCGCGCGCGACGAAGCCGCGGGCGCCAGCGTAGAAAAGCGCATCGCCGACGATCTCTCGCGCCGCGATCGCCGCCACTGAAACGACGCCGCTCGCGCGATTCTCGAAAGCGTCCGACAGCTCGGCGGTCATGGTCACACGATGATGCGTCGCCGGCCCCAGCTCTTTCAGCGTCTCGCGGATCGGCGCCTCGAGATGCGCCAGGCCAAGATGCGGCGCACAGGCGCGCTGCGTCACGGCGACGAGCCGCCCATTCTCCGCTCGCGCCGCCTTCACATGGGCGCCGCCGATATCCCAGCCGATGATCGCGGTCATTGTCGCTAACGTGCAGGGGACCGCGAGCCTTCAGGCTCGCTTTTATCGAGCGAGCCTGAAGGCTCGCGGTCCAAACAAAAAAGGGGAGCCCGTCGGCTCCCCTTCAATTCCAAGCCTTGGCTCGAACTTAGTTCGGAGCGAAGGGGTGCTTGGCGTCGTTGCGCTTGGCGACGACTTCGGCGGCCTTCGGCTCGCCGGCGACGGCGCGGGCGATGGCTTCCTTGGTGGCCTGGTAGTTGTAGTCCTGGATCTTCTTGTCGTCGTTGGCGTCCCAGTGAATGAACACGCCGACCGAGATGAAGAGGTCGTCAGCTTCGTCGACCGGGATCACGCCCTCGGCGACCGAGTCGGCGACGGCCTTGGCGACGCCGTGCTGGGCCGGGCCGAACATCTGGACGGCCTGCTTGGCGCCCTTGATGGTGACCTTGTTGAAGAGGATCGTGTTGGGCTTGCAGAGCAGGTTCGGCGCGACAACCGCGAGAAGGGTCGTGAAGCCGTCCTTGTTGTTGACGAGAGCGTTCGCGAAAGCGAGCTCGGCGGCCGAGCCGCGCGGGCCCAGGATGAGGTCGATGTGAGCGACTTCGTTACCCTCGCCGACGAGCGACTCGCCGACCAGCATCTTGGTGATCTTGGCCATGTGCGTTTCCTTTCGAAGAAACCTACGCCCTGCCTCGACGGCAGGCGTTTCGGAAAGGGCCGTGCGCAAAATTGCGCCGGCCTTGAGAAGCGCCGCGGGCCCTTCCGCGGCGCGCACTCAATCAGTTTCGCGCGTCCTTGCCAAGGCGGAAAATCCGCGGACGCGCGGTATGTTAAACGAGCTCGCGCGCCAGAGCGAAAGCGTGGCGGAAATCGAGGCAGAGCGGCTTGTCGGAGGTGACCATCTGCTTGAAAAGGCCCGATTCGGCGCCGTATTTCACATTGCCGATGGCGAGCGCGCCAATGCCGAGCGCGCCATGCTCCGAGATCACGACGCCATTGTCGTGCAGGCCCAGGCCCTCGACGCCGAGCGGCGGCACCGCGTTGACATCGGCGGCGATGAGCAGATTGCTGGCCGCTGAGAGGTCCGCCTTCGAGAGCACTTGCACGCCGGCGCGGGCGCAGCAGAGCGCGATCTCATGATCGAGCAGCAGCGCGCGCACGAGATCCTGGGTGCTGCCGTCGGCCGGGGCCACCTTGATATTGAAGCGCTTGTTCATCTCCTCGGCCTGGACCGTGACGCGCTCGAGGCCGCTATAGCCGACGATCGTCACCTCGGCGCCTTCGAGCGCCGCGATCACCGCGGAGGAATAGCCGACGACGCCCGTCGCGCCGTAGATGACGATCTTGGCGCCCTTGAGGTCGCGCTGCTTCTTGTCCTTCAGCACTTTCTCGGTGCAGGCGACCATCGCGCCGGCGGTGGTGAAGGAGCCATAGGGGTCGGCGAAGAGCGAAATTTCGAAGGGCTTGAGCAGCGCCTTCTTGGCCGCTTCCAGCATGTCGAGCGCGAGAACCGCGTCGCGGCCGGCGAAGAAAATGCCCGTCTTCAGCGCGGCGGAGGGGGCGCGGGAGAACATGGCGTCCTGCACCAGCGCGGTGACCTCGTCGAGCGTGACATTGGTGTAGGGAATGGCGGCGTCATAGCCGGCGTCGAGGGCCATGTTCACGTCGAACGGACTCATATGCTTCAAGGTGCTGAGCATATGCAGAATTGCTTTGGCCATAGGAAGATCCCCAACCTTTGTCATTATGGCCCGGCGCCCTGGCGAGGCGGGCGCGTCTGAAGGACAGGCGCCGGCGCTGTCGATTTCTCAAGTTTATCCGGGCAAGATAAGCGCAGGCGCGCCTCACCCCCGGAGCCGACAGGCTTAGAGCCCAGAACGAAGCCAATGTCCAGAGGCGAATATGGCGCCGCGAAACGCCATGTGCGCCGCCGCAAAGCAATGCGCTTGGCCCGGTTGACGCTCGGCGGGCTTTGCTCTTATAAGGCTCGCGAACAGGGCTCGGCGCGGGAGTGACGAGCTTTTTTGTCGTTTTCCCCCATCGCCGGTGGAAACTGGGCCTCTGGCTCTCTCGGCGCTTGGAAGCACTAAACGGTTCGAAAGGAAGTTCAATGTCCCGGCGTTGCGAGCTGACCGGCAAGGGCGTGCAGACGGGCAATCTCGTCAGCCACTCCAATCGCAAAACGCGCACGCGTTTCCTGCCCAATCTCGTCAATGTGACGCTCGCCTCCGACGTCCTCGCCCGCTCGGTGCGCCTGCGCATCTCGGCTGCGGCGCTGCGCTCGGTCGAGCATCGCGGCGGCCTCGACGCCTTCCTGGCCAAGGCGCGCGACGAGGAGTTGTCGCAGGGCGCCCGCGTGCTCAAGCGCGAGATCGAGAAGAAGCAGGCCGCCGCCGCGACGGCTTGATCTTCCGGAAACGGACCGCGAGCCTTCAGCTCGCTCCCTGAATTGCGAGCCTGAAGGCTCGCCCAAACCCTGTCGCCTCGGGCGGCGGGGTTTTCCTGTTTGATCGCGCCTTTCCGTCCGCAGCGTCTCCCATAGCTAATCGTTTGGGCGGCGGTCGGCGAGGCGCGCGATGACGCATTTCATGTTCAGCACGGGGATCGAGAACAGCAGCCCGACGATCGACAATGGCCGCAAGCGAATCGACGAGATGGAAATCTGCGACCATTATCGCCGCTGGCGGGAGGATTTCGATCTCACCCAGGATCTCGGCGTCAAAACGCTGCGCTACGGCGTACCGCTGCATATTACCTGGCTGGGCCCCGACCGCTACGACTGGAGCTTCGCCGATCTGACCTTCGGCGATCTCGAGAAACGTGGTGTGATTCCGATCACCGATCTCTGCCATTTCGGTGTGCCGGATTGGATCGGCAATTTTCAGAACCCGGACTTCCCTGAGCTCTTCGCTTGCTACGCCCGCGCCTTCGCCAAGCGCTTCCCCGCCGTGCAGCTCTATACGCCCGTCAATGAGATGTTCGTCTGCGCCACCTACTCCGCCGCTTACGGCTGGTGGAACGAGCAGCTCACGACCGATCGCGGCTTCGTCACGGCGCTCAAGCACATTGTGAAAGCAAATGTGCTCGCCATGCACGCCATCCTCGCCGTGCGGCCGGACGCGATCTTCATCCAGAGCGAATCGACTGAGTATTTCCATGCAGAAAATCCGCAATCGCTCGATCACGCCGAGCGGCTGAACGAGCGGCGTTTTCTCTCGCTCGATCTCAATTACGGCCGGCGCGTCAACTCGGAGATGTTCCGTTTCCTCATGGATAACGGAATGAGCGTCGACGAATATGACTTCTTCATGCGCGAGCATCTCAAGAGCCATTGCATCATGGGCAACGACTACTATTGGCGCAACGAGCACACCGTGACGAAGGACGGCAAGACCGCCTCCTCCGGCGAGATCTTCGGCTACAACGAGATCACGCGCCAATATTACGAGCGCTACGGCCTGCCGGTGATGCATACGGAAACCAACACCAGCGAAGGCCCGTGCTGCGACGAGGCTGTGCGCTGGCTTCGCAAGGAATGGGCGAATGTGCTGCGCGTCAGAAACTCCGGCATGCCGATCGTCGGCTTCACATGGTATTCGCTGATCGACCAGATCGACTGGGACATTGCCTTGCGCGAAGCGCGCGGCAGGGTGAATCCGCTTGGTCTCTATGATCTCGACCGCAAGCCCAGAGCGGTCGGAAAAGCCTATAAGCAGCTCATCAAGGACTGGCGCGAAGTGCTGCCGGCGCAAAGCGTCTGCCTCAAGGTGCCGCTCGCGCCCTATGGCCCCGAACGCGCCGAGCCCCGCGCCGTCCAGCAGAAAACGGAAACATCGGAAAATCGGTAGGGGCGCCGAAAAAGCGCCGCGCCTGTTGCCGCGCGCGGCGCGCGTCTCACATGTCTGTCGCGGGCGGCTGAATGGAGTGGCCCCATGTCACGAGAGTCTGCCCCGAATGAGGAAGCCCCCGTCGCGGTCGTCACCGGCGCCTCGGCAGGAATCGGCCGCGCGGTAGCCGTCGCCTTCGCGCGCTGCGGCTATCGCGTTGCTCTCCTGGCTCGAAGCCCGGAGGGCCTGGACGGCGCCTATCACGACGTCGCCCATGCGGGCGGCCAGCCCTTCGAGCTTCTGGCGGATGTCTCCAAAGCCGACGACGTCTTCGCCGCGGCGGAAGCGGTCGTCGCGCGCTGGGGTCATATTCATGTGTGGGTGAATGACGCGATGGAAACGGTCGTCGGCCCTGTCGATGCGATCACCCCCGAGGAATATCGGCGCGTGATGGAAGCGACTTTCCTCGGTTACGTCCACGGGACGCTCGCGGCGCTACGCCATATGCGCCAGCGCGACCAGGGCCACATCATTCAAATCGGCTCCGCCCTCTCCTATCGCGCCATCCCGCTGCAATCGGCCTATTGCGCCGCCAAATTCGCGATCCGCGGCTTCACCGATTCGCTGCGCGCCGAGCTTATTCACGATCGCAGCAACATCCGCCTCACCATGGCCCAGCTTCCCGGCGTGAACACGCCGCAATTCGACTGGTCGCATACGCATTTTGTAAAACGGCACCAGCCGATCGGGACCGTCTATGAACCGGAAGCCATCGCGCAAGCGATTGTCGAAGCGGCGCAGGCCCGGCGCGCGCCGCGCGAATTGTGGCTCGGCGCGCCGACCGTGCAGAGCATTATCGGGCAGATGGTCGCGCCAGGATTTCTCGACCGCTATCTCGCCTGGAACGCTTACGAGAAGCAGCTCTCCAACGACCCTGTTTTACCGGGAGACCCGGACGAGCTCATCGGCCCCGACCACCGGGATCATGGTCCGCGCGGCCGCTTTACGCAAAGGGCAAAGGATCACATTATGGCGGTCGATCCGGCGCATTTGCGCGGCGGCGCCATTATGGCGGGGCTGGGCTTGCTGACGGGCGCCTTTTTATGGGGGCGCGCCTCACGCCCCCATTGAGACGCCGCCTCAGGCGAAATCCGAGTTGAGCTTTTTCGCGGCCTCGATCAGCGTTTTCACGCTGTTCACCGATTTGTCGAACATAGCCTGCTCGATGACGTCGAGCTTGATCTCCATCACCTTCTCGACGCCATTGGCGCCGATGATGGTCGGCACGCCGGCATAAAGGCCGTTCACGCCGTATTCGCCATTGAGATAGGCGGCGCAGGGCAGCACCCGGCGCTTGTCCTTGAGATAGCTCTCGGCCATGTCGATGGCCGCGGTCGCCGGCGCATAATAGGCCGAGCCGGTCTTGAGCAGGCCGACGATCTCGCCGCCGCCTTTGCGCGTGCGGTCGACGATGGCGTCGATGCGCTCCTGCGTCGTCCAGCCCAAGGCGATGAGATCGGGCAGCGGGACGCCGCCGACGGTGGAGTAGCGGACCGAGGGCACCATGTCGTCGCCGTGGCCGCCCAGCACGAAGGCGCTGACATCCTCGACCGAGACATTGAATTCCTCGGACAGGAAATAGCGGAAGCGGGCCGAATCGAGCACGCCCGCCATGCCGACGACGCGGTTGGTCGGCAGGCCCGAGGCTTTCTGCAGCGCCCAGACCATGACGTCGAGCGGATTGGTGATGCAGATGACAAAGGCGTCCGGCGCATATTGCTTGATGCCGCCGGCGACTTTCGACACGACGCCGAGATTGACGCTCAGAAGGTCGTCCCGGCTCATGCCCGGCTGGCGCGGCACGCCCGCGGTGACGATGACGACGTCGGCCCCCGCGATGGCCGAATAGTCCGAAGCGCCCGAGAGATGCGCGTCGAAGCCGGCGACGGGCGAAGACTGGGCAATGTCGAGCGCCTTGCCCTGAGGCACGCCATCAACAATGTCGAAGAGAACAATATCGCCAAGCTCCTTCAGGCCCGCGAGGTGAGCGAGCGTTCCGCCGATGTTGCCGGCGCCGACCAGAGCGATTTTCTTTCGCGACATAATCAATCTCGTGCTGGGATCTTCGCGAAAACTGCTAGCGCGGTTTGGCGCCGGATGGAAGACGCGCGGACCGCTTTTTCGACACAAGAAAGGCCCGGCGTAACAAAGGGCCCAACTCTGTCGCACTTCGCCCAAATCCATGGCGCCCGCAGGACGGCGCCTCAATCCCGCGCATCCCGCCCCCGGGCGCATGAGCGCAGGGCTTGCGGGCGCAAGCGCCGCTTCCCACCTGCCAAGAAGCGCGTTTCGCCGCGCCTGGAGGGGAACATAAATGGGCGTTTCTGTTTTTCGCAGCCTTATCGTCGCCGCCGCTCTGATGGCCGCCGACTCCGCCATGGCCGCCCAGGACAAGGACGAGGCGGACCTTTTGCAGCAATTCGACAAAGTCGATGTCTGGCATTTCCCGGTCGATACGACGGTTCGCTACAATAATCAGGACACCATCGTCACGCGCGAACTGGTCTTCCAGCCGGCCCCGCCCAAGGGCGAGCTTTGCTATGTGCGCTTCGACCTCGTGAAGGGCGAAGGCGACTATGGCTATGGGTTCAAGCCCGGCGTCGCCCCGGCGGAACGCAAAAATACGGTCTGGGGCGTGAATGTGCTGAAGCGCGGCACGGTGCTCGACCAGCATTATTCGACGCTGAAGCTGAACGTCGTCTATTTCTTCGTGGAGGGCCCGAAATCGGCCTCAGCCAAGGACATCTGCGAGAAAAAGCAATCCGCGGCGACGGCGGAGGCCGGCAACGCCTACAAGGGTCCCTGGGCCGATCTCGTCACCAAGGCGCGCGCCATCCATGGCTGGCCGGCGCAAAAATAGGGGATAAGTCCCCGCACGACAGAAATTTGACGGCGGACGCAAGACGGCGCTGGACAGGGGCGCCGGCATTTGTTATTCGCACCCTCGTTCCGAGGGCGTGAGCCCGCCGGACGGGCGCATAGCTCAGTTGGTAGAGCAGCTGACTCTTAATCAGCGGGTCCAAGGTTCGAGCCCTTGTGCGCCCACCATTAAAATCATAGGCTTATATCGCTGATGTAGGACCGAGTGGCGCACGGGCGGCGAGCCCTCCCTCGTATCCGTAATAGCCCATCGTGGCAGCCAACGAACCATCCAGCAATGACAGATGGACGTGGCCCCAGTCTCAATCGGCGGCGGGTCAGCATGGATCAATCGAGCTACCCCTGAATCTCGCTTGTCCGAAGCGCCGACGACAATAGTCTGATCCGTCCCGGAGGATCGGACAAATGATCGTGAGCAAAATTAAATCACTCGTTCAGAAGGGTCTCGGGCGCTGTGGCTACCGGCTCTCGCCAATCAAACGGCGAATGGAGGCGCCGATCGATTTCCTGGAGCTGGCTCTGATCCAGGCGTCGACGGACCGGCCGGGCTTTTCTTTCGTGCAGATCGGAGCCAATGACGGGATCAGGGACGATCCGCTGCGTCGCTTCGTGCTGAAACATCACTGGCGCGGCCTGCTTGTCGAACCCCAGCGGCGGGTATTCGAAAGCCTTAAGCAAAACTACGCTTGCGAACCGCAGCTCTCCTTCGAAAATGCGGCGATCAGCGACGTCGACGGCGTCGCAAAGCTGCACGTCGCAGATTCGCCGGATGGCTCGGCGAACCTGACCGTCTTCGCAAGCCTCAAGAAAGACGCATTGCAGCGCGCAGTGCACGATTTCGACGCCGAGACGCGGTCGATCGAGGTGACCTGTCTGTCCGTTCGCTCCCTGCTTCGAAAGCACGGCATAGAGTCGGTCGATGTGCTGTTGACCGACGTCCAAGGCTATGACGTCGAGATCGTCCACCAATTCCTCGATTGCGGCATGAGGCCGCAGATCATTCATTTCGAACATTGCCACTCGACGCGCGCGATGCTCGAGAAGCTCTACCGCAGGCTCCTGAAGGAAGGCTATCGCTTCAGCGAGCTCGAGTTCGACACACTTTGTCTCCTGTCTCAGCTCGGCGAGAGCGTCGCGAATCCCGCCAGCGCAAGGGAAGCGGCGTGAGGGAATGCACGCCCGGCCATGCATCGCTTTGTCTTTCCCCGCATTGGGCTGACACGCCCCGCGACGGGCCAATAAGAGATCCGCTCGATTGGTTCGACGTCACCCCGACGCTCGCTCGAGCGAGCGATGGGGAATCCAGCGCCGAACCAGCGCTTTTGCGGCGCTAAATTCCCGGTCGGGCTTTCGGCCGGCCGGGAATGACGAAAGCCCCAAGCGAACTTTTTCATCGCGAACCGATCACGCCGGACAAACGTCGCTCTCGGCCGCTTTTATCACCTCGGTCAGAATATGTTCGGCAAGGGCGATCCGCCCGCTGTCCTTGTAATAGTGATAGTAGAAACCCGGATCGCCATTTATGTCTATGACTGCGCCATGCGCTTCCCCGAGAGGCTTGCTGATATCCGGCGTCATTATATCCAAACCCACCAATTTCAGGCCAAATATCGCTGCAATATGTTGGCCGATCTCGATCGTCGACACCGCCACACTATCGATCATCGACACATTCTCGTTTGCGGAATTGTCGTTGGCGACTTGCTTGATCATGAACTTCTGACCGTCTGTGGGGACAGAGTTCAGGCCGAGCCCTTGCGCGGCGAGCGTCGCTTTCATGTCCCGGTCGATCCTCAGAAGGGATTGGCTGCGTTTGAACCCCTCGGAAAGCCGCAAACGATTCTCCTCTTCGACCAGCTTTCGGACAGTCGAGGTTCCGTCGCCCACGAGACTCGGCGACATTCGCAGCACGCAATCCAAGAGATTGCCGTTCAAATAAAGGAGCCGGTATGTGTCTCCTTCGATTTGGCGCTCGACGAGCACGCGGGAGCAATAGGCCCCAGCCCACGCCATTGCATGTCTCAGCTCCGACGCAGTGCGAACATTCGACGTCACCCCGACGCCGCCCGAGGTTCCCGACGCCGGTTTTACAACGAACGATCCGCCGTGGGACTGAATGAACGCCAAAGCCGCCTTGTGCGCATCGGCGCGCAGCACGACGTGGTCCGGAACAGGCGCCCCGAGTTCTCGAACCAGCCGGTAGGTCGCCGGCTTGTCATCCGTTGCCTGAACCGCGGCGTGACTGTCGAGCACGTTCAAGTTACGGTCCACAAAAATAGGCCGGCGGACGATCTTGTGGGTAATCCGGGAAACGCCTTCCCCGATGCGCGCAAATTCTCCGCCACACGATTGAGCCGCCTCTCGCCAGCATTGCTCATAGAACTGATCGCGAATCCTGTCCGCCTGCGCCTGTTTTTCGTTGCGGCGAGCTGAAGTGAGAAACCGGCGAATAAGGTAAGCCCCGCGCAAAATCATTCTGCCTCCAAAATCACAGGGCTTCTCCAAACACCCCGCCGCCTGTACGTTCTCGAGCGCCTTATAATTACGCCTCCGATCTGCTGAGAAAAGGCGCTTCGAGGAGTAGCGTGCGGCAAAAACGAATTACGCATCATGACCCGTTCCTTTGCGCGACGGCTTGTGCGAGCAATTCCTTGTCGCAAGAGGGCTCGAGCTATGATGAAACTGTTCGGATCGTGGCGGGACAATTTGAGCGCGTACGCGGATGATTTCGCCGCGAATGGTTTTATCGTCGTCAAACAAGGAATGCACACCGAGTTCCTCGACTATGCGAAGGCGCAGATCGAGCGCTGCATAAGCGGCGGCGACATCTCCCGCTCGAAGCGGCGTCTCAAGCAGGAATATCTCTTTACGTTCCCCGAGCAGCGAGAAGCCGTCGCGGAATTCGTCGAGACGATCGGCCGATTGACCGGGCTGCCCTACACGGATCTCATCATCTCGGAACGGCATTTGAAAGTCTATCGTGAGGACGCGCCGCAAAATCCGCCGCCGCACAAGGACAGGCACGGAACGCAACTCTCGATCGGCGTTCCGCTGGAGGTCGGAGCCGCCTCGCGTCTTATTCTTTATCCCTATCACGAGCGTAGCGAAAACACCTTCGACAGCTACGACGAATTCCTCGCTTCGCTTTCCGAAAGCGAGAAGCCCGAAAACGCATTGAGGGGCGTAGACCCGGTGACGATAGACACGCGGCCAGGCGATTTGATCGTTTTCTGGGGCTCCACGATCTGGCACGAGCGAACCAATGCGGCGGGCGCCAAGGTGCTTTACTTCAAAATGAACGCTTTGGGCCTCGATCCGCTCGGCGAAAACCTGGCGACTTTACCGCTTGCCGCGCAGCGAGAGCCGCAGAGCGCCGCCGTGAGTTAGCATGTGGCCAGCGGCGCGGCCCTCGAAGCGATCGAGACGGGCGCGCGCAGCCCATGTGCCGGGTTCTCGCCCCGACGTTCGCGCCGACGCATATGTTTCATAACGATCCCAGCCGGGCGGCGGCGCGAAGATGCGTGTGCGCTGCGAGGGGCTTATGCGCCATGAAGACAGCGCGCCCGCGCGCCGACCCATAAAACCAGCCGTAGAGCGGTTTTAGGCGGACCCCGGCGTCGACGCAGCGTATACTGACGGCGACTCTCCTCTCGTCGCCGTAGCGGATCAACGACATGTCCAGCATCGCCGTCGTCAACGCCGGCTCCTCCAGCATAAAATTCGCGGTCTTCGACGCGGCGGCCGCGCCTCGATTGCGGCTCAAGGGGCTCGTCGAAGGCATTGGCGCGACGCCGCGCGCCAGGCTCTCGAACGCGGCCGGCGAAACGCTCCTGACGGAAAACCCGCCGCCCGAAGGCTTCGACCACGCCGCCGCCACAAGAACAATGATGCGCATCGCCGCAGACTGGCTCGACGGCAAGGACATCTCCATCATGGGCCATCGGGTCGTGCACGGCGGGCCGGATTTCGCCGCGCCCTTGATCGTGACCGGGAACATCGCCGACAGGCTTGCGTCCTTCATTCCGCTCGCGCCGCTGCATCAGCCGCATAATCTTGCGGTCATCCGCGCCATGCACGCCGAGCATCCCAACCTGCCCCAGGTCGCCTGTTTCGACACGGCCTTCCATCGCGTTCAGCCGCCGATCGCCCAGTCCTTCGCCATTCCCCGGAAATATTCGGAAGCGGGCGTCAGGCGTTACGGCTTTCACGGCATCTCCTATCAATATGTGACGGGCCGATTGAGAGAGATTGCGCCCGAGATCGCGAAAGGCCGCGTCATCATTGCGCATCTGGGCAATGGCGCGAGCCTCTGCGCGGTAAAGGACGGGCGCAGCGTCGCGAGCACCATGGGATTTACCGCCGCCGACGGGCTGATGATGGGCACGCGCTGCGGTTCGATCGATCCCGGCGTGCTGCTGCATATGATCGACCAATACGGTTTCGGCCCGCGCGAGATCGAGGATTTGATCTATCGCAAATCGGGGCTCCTCGGCGTCTCCGGCATATCCTCCGACATGCGAACGCTGCGCGCTTCATCCGAGCCCGCGGCCCGGGAAGCGACCGCGCTTTTCGTCTATCGCATCCTGCGCGAGATCGGCTCGCTCGCCGCGGCGCTCGGCGGGCTCGACGCCATCGTCTTTACCGGCGGAATTGGCGAGAACGACAAAGAAACCCGCGCGGAGGTCTGCGAAGGCTGCGCCTGGCTCGGCGTCGCGCTCGACCCGGCCGCGAATCAAACGGGAGAGCAAAGAATTTCCGCCGCGGGGTCCCGCGTGGCCGTTTTTGTCATAAAAACCAATGAGGAACTCGAAATCGCGAAAAGCGCCTGGGCGATCCTGAGCGCCGGATGACGCTTCGCCATCTCCTGTGAACAAGGGCGCCAATGGCCCTGCTCCCGCCGAAAAAATGCTAGTGTTCCGCTCGCGGATGGAATCGCTCCGTTGTGGCGGCGGCCGGGGAATTTGCTCCGATGTCTCGAAGAACCACTTTGATCATCGTCGCGGCTGTCGTCGGCATCGGCGGCTATTTCGGTTATCAATATTGGCTTAGCCGGCAGAATGCGCTGCCCGCGGGCATTGCGTCCGGCAATGGACGCGTCGAGGCCAAGCTCGTCGACATCTCGCCGAAGGAATCCCTGCGGGTCAAGGAAATCCGCTTTCAGGAAGGCGACCTCGTCAATCCCGGCGACATTTGCGTCCTGATGGACACCAATACGATTGAAGCGCAGCTCGAGGAAGCCAAGCTCAATGTCGTCGCCACTCAGGAAAAAGAAGCGGTTGAGAAGGCGACGATCGAGCGCATCAAGGCGCAGATCGAGCTTGCAAAAGTAGAGGTCGTTCGCAGCAAGAATCTCGTCGCCCAGCGCGCCGGCTCCCAGCGTGAGCTCGATGTGCGCAATACGCAACTGAAGACCACGACCGCCAGTCTTCAGGAAGAAGAAGCCAAGTTGCGCACGATCCTGCAGGAGGTCGCCGTCGCGCAGGCGAAGGTCGCGACGATCCAGACGCGCATCGACGACGCGACGCTACGCTCGCCGGTGCTCGGGCGCGTGCTCTACAAGCTCGCGGAGGTGGGCGAAGTTCTCGCGGCCGGCGGCAAGGCGATGACGCTGGTCAATCTCCAAGACGTCTATATGGAAATCTATCTTCCCGCCGCCGACGCGGCGCGCGTGAGGCTCGGCGCGCAAGCGCGCATCGTCCCGGATCACGTCGAGGGCCGCACTGTCGCAGGCTATGTGAGCTTCGTCTCGCCCGAGGCGCAATTCACGCCGAAGCAGGTCGAGACGCGCAGCGAGCGTGAGAAGCTGATGTTCCGCGTCAAGATCAAAGTGCCGGAGAAGACGGTCTCGGCTTTCATCGAATATTTGAAAACCGGCGTGCGCGGGGTCGGCTATGTGAAGCTCGACGATTCCGTCGAGTGGCCGTCGTGGCTGCAGAAGACGCTGGAGCCGCCCGAGACCAATGGCAAGGCGGCCGCCGCCAAAGAGAACGGCCAGTGAGCCGGCGCTGATGCGCCCAACCGACACGCGCGCAGAAGCTCGGGGACCATGAGCACAGAGCCGCCGCTCTCCGCCACAAAGACTGAAACGCCGGGCGCCGTCGTCTCGATCGAGCGCGTCACCCATCGCTATGGCGCGACGGTCGCCGTCGACGATCTTTCGCTCGAGATTCCGTCGGGCCGTATGGTCGGCGTGATCGGGCCCGACGGCGTCGGCAAATCGACTCTCTTGGCGTTGATCGCCGGCTCGAAGCAGATTCAGCAAGGCAAGGTGGTCGCGCTCGGCGGCGACATGTCCGACGCGCGCCACCGCCGCGACGCCTGCCCGCGAATCGCCTATATGCCGCAGGGCCTCGGCAAGAATCTTTATTTCGAGCTGAGCGTGCAAGAGAACGTCGACTTCATGGCGCGGCTCTTCGGCCTCTCGAAGCAGGAGCGCGCAGACAAAGTCAAAGAGCTTCTCGACGCCACGGGTCTCGGCCCCTTCCCTGATCGTCCGGCCGGCAAGCTCTCTGGCGGCATGAAGCAGAAAGTGGGCCTGTGCGGCGCGCTGGTGCACGAGCCGGACCTCCTCATACTCGACGAGCCGACCACCGGCGTCGATCCGCTGTCGCGCCGCCAATTTTGGTCTCTGATCGACGACATCCGCGCCAGCCGTCCAACGATGAGCGTCGTCATCTCGACGGCCTATATGGACGAAGCCCAGCAATGGGATTGGATCGTCGCCATGGATGCCGGCAAAGTGCTCGCGACCGGCGCGCCCGCCGAGCTGATGGCGCGCACGGGCGTCAGCGATCTGGAAAAATGCTTCATCCAGCTTCTGCCGGAAGAAAAGCGCACGGGGCATGTCGATTTGACGATTCCTCCGCGCCCGGAAGGCAAGACGGAAATCGCGATCGACGCAAAAGGATTGACGCGCCGCTTCGGCGATTTCGTCGCCGTCGATCATGTGACGCTGACCATCGAGCGCGGCGAAATCTTCGGATTTCTCGGCTCGAACGGCTGCGGCAAATCGACGACGATGAAGATGCTCACCGGCCTGCTGCCGCCAACGGAAGGGACAGCGACGCTGTTCGGCCACTCTGTCGAAGCCGGCAGCATAGAGGTGCGCAACAATATCGGCTATATGACGCAGGCCTTTTCGCTCTATGGCGAATTGACCGTGCGTCAGAACCTCCTGCTCGACGCGAAGCTCTATCATATCCCCGATGAAACGGCGCGTGCGCGCATCGACACTCTCGTCGAGAAATTCGGCCTCGGCCCCTATATGGACGCGCTTGCTAGCGATTTGCCCATGGGCCTGCGCCAGCGCCTGTCGCTCGCCGTCGCAGTTCTACACGATCCGCCGCTCCTCATTCTCGACGAGCCGACCTCCGGCGTCGATCCGGTCGCGCGCGACAGTTTCTGGGAGCTGCTGATCGATCTGTCGCGCAATCAGGGCGTGACGATTTTCGTCACCACCCACTTCATGAACGAGGCGATGCGCTGCGACCGCATCTCGCTCATGAACGCCGGCAAGGTGCTGGCCTGCGACGCGCCGCAGAAGCTCATCGAGGCGCGCGGCGCCGCCACACTGGAGGAAGCCTTCATCGGCTATATGGAAGACGCGATCGGCGCTGGAACGGCGGGCAAGAGCGAGGCGGCCGCCACTTCCGCGGGTGAGAGCCAAGAACAGAAAACGCCGGCCCCTCTCTCCGGCATTGCGCTGCGGCTCGAGCGCTTGCGCGCCTATAGCGCCAATGAGGCCATGCAAATCCTGCGCGACCCGGTTCGCCTCGCCTTTGCTTTCGTCGGCTCGGCTTTGCTGATGCTCGTGTTCGGTTTCGGCATCACGACGGATGTCGAGCATGTCCGTTACGCGACCTTCGATCACGACCAATCCTTCGAGAGCCGCGCCTATCTCGACGAGTTCCAGGGCACGCCGCGCTATTTCGTCGAAACCCCGGCGGTGGAGTCAGCCGAGCAGGCGCTGAAGCGGCTGCAAGCCGACGACATATCGCTCGTTCTGGAAATTCCGCCTCGTTTCGGACGAGACCTGCGCAAAGGCGCGCGGCCCGAGGTCATGGCCCAGGTCGACGGCGCCAATACGTTTCGCGGCGAGACGGTGTCGCAATATGTGCAGAATGTGCAAAGCACGGCGTTGCGCGATCCCGCCAACGGGCTCGATCTGAAGCCGCAAAAGTACAGCGCCAATTTTCAGGAGCGCTACATGTATAATCCGACGTTCGAGAGCGTCTATGCGATGGTCCCGAGCGTCCCGCCGATCCTGCTGATCCTGATCCCCGCCATTCTGATGGCGATCAGCGTGGTGCGCGAGAAGGAACTCGGCTCGATCATCAATTTCTACGTCACGCCGACGCGGCGGATCGAATATCTGCTCGGCAAGCAAATTCCCTATATCGCCATCGGCATGCTCAATTATTTCATCCTCGTCGCCATGGCGGTCACCGTATTCGCCATCCCGATCAAGGGGAGCTTCCTGATGCTCACCCTGTGCACCCTGCTCTATGTCACGGCGACAACCGGCATCGGCCTCGTGATCTCGACCTTCGTGAGCAGCCAGGTGGCGGCGGTCTTCATCACCGCCATCATCACCTTGCTTCCCACGATCCAATTCTCGGGCATGCTGCAGCCGGTTTCGACGCTCGCCGGCAACGCCAAGATCATCGGCTCGATCTGGCCGACAAGTTATTACATGCATGCGAGCACCGGCGCCTTCACCAAGGGGCTGGGCGCCGATCTCCTGATGCGCGACGTGATCTTCCTCGCCTGCTGCACCCCCGTTCTCTGGATCGTGAGCACGCTCGGGCTCAGAAAGCAGGAGAAGTAGCGATGAAGTCGCTGCTCAATATTTTCTGGCTCGGATTGAAGGAGCTTCGCAGCCTCGCAAGCGACTCCGTCATGCTCTTCTTCGTCGCCTATGCTTTCACGGGCTCGATCTATGCGCAGGCCACCGGCACGTCGAGCGAGGTGAACAACGCCTCCATCGCTTTCGTCGACGAAGACCGCTCGGCGCTCTCCAAGGAGCTGATGAACGCCTTTTATCCGCCGCGCTTCCAGGAGCCGGAAATGATCACCGCCGACGAGGCGGAGCCGGCGATGGACGAGGGCCGCTATATGTTCGTCCTGTCGATCCCGCCGCGTTTCCAGTCGGATCTCAGCGCCGGACGCCATCCCGATATTCAGCTCAGCATCGACGCTACCGCGATGCAACAGGCGTCGATCGGCGCCGGCTATATCAAAAATATCGTCAATCAGCGCATCACCTCATTCTTCAGCCGCGCCAGCGGCGCCTCGCCCCAACCCATCGATCTCGTCATTCGCCGCCTGTTCAACCCAAACGGCGTCACCGCATGGTTTGCGAGCATTGTCGGCATCATCAACGAGATCACCATATTGACCATCATTCTCACCGGGGCGGCCGTGATCCGCGAACGCGAGCATGGGACGCTGGAGCATCTCCTCGTCATGCCGCTCACCGCCTTCGAGATCGCGATGGCGAAAGTCTGGGCGAATAGTCTCGTGATCCTCTTCGCCACAGCGGCGTCGCTCTATCTCATCGTGATGAAGGCGCTGGAAGTTCCCTTCGCGGGCTCGGTGGCCTTATGGTTCTCCGGCGTCGGGCTCTATCTTTTCTTCGCCACCGCGCTCGGCATCTTCCTCGGCACGATCTCACGCTCCATGGCGCAATTCGCGCTGCTCATCATTCTCGTGGTCGTCGTGCTGGAATTGCTTTCGGGCGGCAACACGCCGGTCGAAAGCCAGCCGGTGTGGCTGCAATACATCACCGTCTTTCTGCCGTCGCGGCACTTCGTCAGCTTCTCGCAGAAGATCATCTATCGCGGCGGCGGCTTGAGCGCCGTCTGGCCGCAATTTGTCATGGTCGCGGCGATCGGCCTCGCTTTTTTCAGCTACAGCCTCTCGCTGTTTCGAAAATCCATCACGGTGACGAAATGATGCGCGCAAAGAAAAAGCCGCGGCCGTCGGCTACTTTCGCCGGAAGCGCCCTTTCTGCGATGGGCCTGGCGCTCGCGATCAGCGGCTGCGCGGTTGGCCCGGATTTCCAGCCGCCGGAAGCCTCGGTCCAGGACAATTGGATCGAAAAGAGCGACAAGCGCGTTTCCAACAAACAAGTCATGAGCAATTGGTGGCGGACCTTCAAGGACCCCACGCTCGATCGCCTCGTTCATCTCGCCGCCGAGCAGAACCTGCCCGTGCAAATCGCCGGGCTGCGCATTCTCGAAGCGCGCGCCCAGCTCGGCGTCGCCATCGGCCAGCTTTTCCCGCAGCAGCAGGAGGGGAGCGGCGCCGCGACCTGGAACAAGATCAGCGAACAGGCCGCGAATAGAGCCAGCCTGCCGACGCACGCCTTCGCCGATTATTCGATCGGATTCGACGCGAGCTGGGAGATCGATTTCTGGGGCCGCTACCGCCGCAATGTCGAGGCGGCGGAAGCGCAAATGTCGAGCGCGATCGCAGATTACGACAATGCGCTCGTTTCTCTCACGGCGGAAGTGGCGCGCAGCTATGTCAGCGTACGCACTTTCGAAAGGTTCATCGAGATCGCGCGTGAGAACGTGCGGCTCCAGAAAGAGGGCCTGCAGATCGCCGAAGCGCGCTTCCGCGCGGGCGCGACGTCCGAGCTCGACGTCGCTCAGCAGCGCGCTCTGCTCGAAAATACCATCGCCAGCATTCCCGATTTGGAGACCGGTCTGCAGCGCGCCAAAAATGCGCTCAGCGTCCTGCTCGGCCGCCCGCCGGGCGGCGTGGATAAATTGCTGCAAGGGCCGCGGCAAATCCCCTCCGCCTCGCCGCGCGTCGCCGTTGGCCTGCCGGCGGAGTTGCTGCGGCGCCGGCCCGATCTCCACAAGGCCGAGATGAATGCGGCCGCCGAGAGCGCGCGCATCGGCATTGCGGAAGCCGATCTCTATCCACGCTTCTTCCTCTTCGGCGAGATCGGCGTGCAGGCCTCGGATTTAGGCAAAATCTTCGCGCCCGGCAGTCTTTTCCTCTCGACGGGACCGAGCTTTCGCTGGTCGCTTCTCAACTATGGCCGCATCGCCAACAATATCCGGGCGCAGGACGCGCGCTTCCAGCAGGCGCTGGTCAATTACGAAGATACGGTGCTCAAAGCCGCCCGCGAGGTCGAGGATGCGCTTGTCGGCTTCCTGAAGGCGCAGCAACGCGCCGCCAGTCTGCAAAATTCCGTGAAAGCCGCGGAGCGCGCCGTCGAGCTTTCCTTCATCCAATATCGCGAGGGCGCCGAAAATTTTCAGCGCGTGCTCGACGCGCAGACGCGATTGCTGGAGGAACGCAACCGGCTCGCCGACACGCGCTCGAACATCGCCACCAATCTTGTCGCCCTCTACAAGGCTCTCGGCGGCGGTTGGGAAATCCGCAATGGCAAGCCGATCGTGCCGGAGATCATGCAGGCAGGCATGATGAACCGCACCGATTGGGGCAATCTTCTGCCCTCCGAGACCCCGCCACCGGCGGAACAACTGACGCTGCCCACGCCGGCCGGGCAAACGCCGCTTCTGCTGCCGCCCGATTACGAAGCGGCGCCCATGCCGCCGGGCAGACCCGCGAATTAGAGCAGGTCCTTTGGCCGGCGGCGGACGGGTTTAAATAGCGCTGGCGTCCGCGCGGGCTTGCGATGCGAAAGCCTCGCTCCTAGCCTTTGATGATCGCCATGCAGCTCCGATTATGAGCACGACGGCTGCAAGAAATCCGACCGTCGTGCAGGTGAAAGTCGCCGCGCCCTGAAGCGAGAAATGAGGCTCGATCGGCGGCGCGTCTGCAGGGGGCTTCGCAATTAGCGCCCACTTCAGAAATCCCAGGGGATTGAAGAAAGCGCCATAACAGCTAGCGCCCATCACCCACCACGGCGGAATGATTGAATACTGCCGGAAAAGCAGCGCAAAGAGAAATATGAATTGGGCCATCATCAGGTAGTCTATATGCGATCTGATGAGACTGTTGCGATCGACAATGAGCCCTGCGAGTTGCCCGTGCGGGAAGAACAGCGTTACCGCCAAAACCCAGGCGATCGTAAGGGCGATTGCCAGCAACAGGCCGGCAAACGCTAAAAGAAAAGTAATCCGCATTTTTGGCCTTCTTTAAATGACGACGCGTTTCAGCGTCGAATTGCGATCTGAGGAGATTATCGATGGCGGATGCGACGCGCTTGTATAAACGTGCTGCGGGAGTGGAGCAGCCAGCGCCAATTCTGCACGTCGGGAGGGGCTGCGCCTTCTGGGCCGGCGCCACAGCCTATCTCGGCGATCACCAGGGCGGCGCGCCGGTTCTTTTGGCCGGCCTTTACGGGAAGTTTCGTTTGCGCTTGCAAGGCGGCCCTTGGCTCACGTGCCGCGCCGCAATCATCCCCCCGGGCGTCTCGCATGAATTGGATTTTGCCGGAGAGCCTTTCGCCGCTCTCTATTTGGAGCCGAATTTGGGCGCGTCGGGGGTCCTGTCTCCGCTTCTTCGCAATTTTTCGGAGACCAACCGCGCGCTGATCGGCGACTCGGCCGAAATCCCGCTGTTCCGCTCGTTTTATGAGGACTCATCCAGCGTGCAGTGGCTTGAAGATGCGCTGTCCGACGTAACGGTATTTGCCAAGAAAACATCGAACGCCGCGCTCATCGATCCCCGTCTTTCCGCCGCAGTCGATTTGCTCCACGCACGTTATTTCGATCTGACACCGGTGGACGAGCTCGCGCGGAGGGTTGGATTATCCGCCTCTCGCTTTCAGCACCTGTTTACGCGACAGATCGGCGTTCCGTTTCGTCGGTATCGCGCCTGGAGCAGGCTGCGCGGCGTCTGGCGTCAAGTCGCCGAGGGGGCCTCTCTCACCGAGGCCGCCCACGCATCGGGCTTTTTCGACTCGGCCCACTTCGCTCACGCGTATCGGAGGACCTTTGGCAAAGCGGCTTCCGATGGTCGACGGATCGCACGAACCACGCAATCGGCCGACGATCCCAGATGAGATGAGCGTGGAAGCCCAATCGGGCCAGGCCGCTATTTGTAGCTTCGCGCGCCGGCGCTCGCACAGGCCATCGTCAAAGAGAGCCGGCGACAGCACAAGCACGCCCTGTCCCGAGGAAAACTCAAATACAGACGCATTCGCATGCCAAAACAAAATATTAATCGCCGCGTTCACAATCAATGTATACGTCAGACAAACAAATAAAGGACGCATCCAAGCTGTTTACTATTATAATTCTCTTGACCTGAGCCTTATCTACACATTTAATCTTGAGACAGGTCAATGCCGCTCCGACATTCGTTCTCTATGGAGAAGGACGTCGCCCGGATTTTTCCGACCCCGCCCCTGGCGGGGCGTGGCGCGTCGACATTTTACCGCGGAGCGCGGCAATAGACGGCGGACGTAACGATGAATTATTTCAGCAAAGCCACCAATGGGGATTTCTTCATTGCGCGAGGAGAAGCGGAGCTGTGCGACAGCTTGCCTCCGTCATCCGGAAAGAACCGCATCTGGTACGTTTCCGCCTTGCATCCAGAAGCTAAGCTCGTGCATCTCTCAACTGATCTGAGCCGGATTGTGAGCGCGGAGAGAAGCCGCCTGGCGGGGACGCGGACCTCCTGTCTGTATCGGGTGATCGGCGTCGAGGACAAAAACAAATCCAGACAGCATGCATACCACAAGAAATACGACCCTGCCGCGTCCGACAATGAAATCGCCTGCCTGTTGAGACTGCTCGACAGCGTCACCGACGGCATTTTGGATACATGCGTCAAGAACGAGGAAATCGACGAAAAAACCAGTCGTTTGATCGATTCGACGCTGAAGTTATTTGTGATCGACAGCGTTTCCTACCTGCTGAACGCCTGCGAGGATCGGACGGCGCCACCCGGGCTGACGGGCTTGCCCGCGAAGCATATGAGCAACATTTTAAGGGAAATTCAGAGGAACTATACAGACCCGCAGCTCTCACCGAGGAGGGTGGCGCGGAACCTGTCGATCACCGTTCGATATGTGCATGCGCTTCTCAAGCAAAGCGGAAAATCATTTTCGGAACGCTTGCAGGAGCTCCGTCTGACCGCCGCCCTCCGCATGCTGAATTCTTCCTGCTTCGACACGAGCCGCATCGGCGACATCGCCTATCAGGTCGGCTTCTCGGACCAATCCCACTTCAATCGCTGCTTCAAAAAACGCTTCGGCGCATCGCCGCGCGAGATAAGGAGGCAGGGCCGCGCCAAGCATGGTCGATATACGCCCCTCGCTCCGCATGGCGCGGTGGTGGAGCCCGAAGACTATCCCAGCGACTGAACGCTCGAGCGCCCATCCTCGCTAGCGCCCGTCCTCGCTAGCGCCATGTCGTAAAACTTGCGAACGCGAGTATCCGGCGTTGCCGGGCGGCGCAGGAGACGCCATTCTTACGACATGGGCTACTCACTGATGATCCATGGCGGCGCCGGCGCCATAGGCGCGCCCGAGCGCTTCGCTCCCTCGCTGCGCGCCATTGTCGAAACCGGCGCCGACCTGCTGACAAAAGGCGCCTCCGCGCTCGACGCTGTGACAGAGTGTGTGCGCCTGCTCGAAGACGATCCGCTCTTCAACGCTGGCCGTGGCTCTGTGCTCAACGCGGATGGCGCCGTCTATTGCGACGCATCGGTCATGGATGGACGCGGCTTAACGGCCGGCGCCGTTGCTGGCGTCAGACGCGTGCGCAATCCGGTCCTGCTCGCCCGGCTCGTGATGGAACGGACGCCGCACGTCTTCCTCATTGGCGAAGGCGCCGAACGCTTCGGCCGCGACCAGGGCGCGGTCTTTGAAGAAGACGCCTATTTTCTCACGCCCGAGAGGCAAGCGCAGCTCGCCCGCGCGAAGGCGCACAGCGCAACGACGCTCGATCACGCTGCGACAGAGGACGGCAAGCTCGGAACTGTCGGCGCGGTGGCGCGCGACAGCGCCGGCAATCTCGCGGCGGCGACCTCGACGGGCGGCCTCGTCAATCAAATGTTCGGCCGGATCGGCGATTCGCCGGTGATCGGCGCGGGCGTCTTCGCCGATAACGACTCCTGCGCTGTTTCCTGCACGGGGATCGGGGAGCAATTCCTGCGCACCTCGCTGGCGCGCGTCGCCTCCGTCTTCGTGGAGACGCAAGGCATGACCGCGACGGACGCAGCAACGGCCGCGATTGCCTATCTCGTGAGAAAAGTGAAGGGTTCGGGCGGCCTGATCATCGTTGATCGCAACGGCGGATGCGGCGCCGCCTATTCGACCCCGGGCATGCTCAGGGCTTCTTTCGAGAACGGCGAAATCGCCGTCGCGGCGGGCTGACGCCAGCCCAATGGTTGCGCCTCCTGCCTCGGCACGCGAGAAGGCTCCCAGACTGTCGATCTTGGAGAACTTTATGGACCAGTGGATTGCCCATATCGCCAATTCCGTCGGGACCGACCCCGCCATTGCGCGTCTTGCGGTCGGCCACGTCTTCGGCTTCCTCCTCAAGCGCTATCCCAACGGCCCCGCCGACGAATTGATCGACGGCGTTCCGGGCTCGCGAGCGGCCATCGCCGAGGCCGAGGCGGCGCCGCGCAAGAAGAGCCTGCTGAGCGGCGTGCTCGGCGGGATGGGCGGGCTGATGGGCGGCGCCAAGGGCGATATGCTTGCGCTGACCTCCGAGCTTTCGGCGCTCGGCCTCTCGGCGGATCAACTCAAGCGCCTCGCCCATGAGATTTTCGGCGGCGCGGAGCTCGTCATCGGCAAGGAGAAGCTGCGCGTGATGACCGACCCTATTCCGGGCCTTTCGCAATTCCTGTGGCCAAACGGATAAACATGGCCGCGCGGGCAAACGCCGCGCGGCCTTCGTAACTTATTATGAGATCCGCTTGATTGGTTCGCTGCCATTCCCGACGCTCGCAAAGCGAGCAATCGGGAATCCAGAGCAAAACCGGCGCTTTGGCGGCTCTAGATTCCCGGTCGGGCTTTCAGCCCGCCGGGAATGACAAGCCCCAATGCGAGCTGTTCAAACGGAAATGGTATTATTGGTTATAATAGGCGACGCAGACGCGCTGGCCGTAATAGTCATAGCCCCATTTGGCGCAGCGCGGCGCCGGAGCCGTCGCGGCGCCGACAAGCGCGCCCGTGCCGGCGCCGATCGCCGCGCCCGCCAGCGTGCCGGTGGCGCTTCCGCCCGAGGCCAGCGCGCCGATGCCGGCGCCGCCCAGGCCGCCGATCGCCGCGCCGCCAAGCGCGCGGTCGGTGGGCGAGTTGCAGCCGGCGAGCGGCGCCGCAACGATCGCCGCCGTCAGCAGCAGAATCTTTTTCATATCCGTCTCCTTTCGGGAATGACCGCGCGCGCCTGGCGCGGCGGCCGCAAGTCGTCGCCAAAACCAAGTTTTGAACTCTTCGGCGAAACCGAGTCTTCGACGCAAACGCCCAGGAACCCGCCGCGCAGCTTGGCGACATTTCGATCGACCCGCCGCGCGGGTGATGCGCCAGCGATGCCTCTGGCGCGACGGGAGACTAAAGAAAAGCTCCGCGCGTCGCTGTCGCGAAAATACAACAGGCCGTTTGTTTCCGCCGGGGGCCATTCTAACTTGGCCTTTCGGGCGCCTTTGCGGCGGCGACCGCCTCGGTCGGCTTGGGCGGAGGGCTTGGGCTCGTCCGCCAAATTTGGTAGCAGGGGCGCACCCCTTAAGTTGCAAAGGATAGCCAATGGACGCCGCCCACCGCGCCGAAGAGTTTCGCCGCCGCCTGGATTCCGCCGCCGAAGCGACGGAAGCCGCGCTCGACGCCTTGCTCGGCCCGGCGGCGCTGCCGGATGAGATTACGCGCCCTGCGCGCCTGCTGGAGGCGATGCGCTATTCGACGCTGGGCGGCGGCAAGAGGCTGCGGCCGTTTCTCGTCATCGAGAGCGCGCGCCTCTTTGGCGTCGAAGGCGCGAGCGCGCTGCGCACGGCCTGCGCGCTGGAGATGATCCATTGCTACTCGCTCGTCCATGACGACCTCCCGGCGATGGACGACGACGATCTGCGCCGCGGCCGCCCCACCGCGCATAAGGCCTTCGATGAGGCGACCGCCATTCTCGCCGGCGACGGCTTGCTGACCTACGCCTTCGACGTCGTGGCTGATCCCGCGACCCACGCCGACGCTGCTCTGCGCGCCGCTTTGGTGCTGGCGCTCGCCCGCGCCGCGGGGCTCGGCGGCATGGTCGGCGGCCAGGCGCTGGACCTCGCGGCCGAGACGGCGGCCGTGCCTCTGACCATCGAAGAGACGCTGCAGATGCAGGCGATGAAGACGGGCGCGCTGCTGCGCTTCGCCGTCGACGCCGGCGCCATTCTCGGCGGCGCGACAGCCGCGCAGGCGGCGGCGCTCACCCGTTACGGCAAAGCGCTCGGCGCGGCGTTCCAGGTCGCCGACGACATTCTCGACGCCGAAGGCGACAGCGCCGCGCTCGGCAAGCGCGCCGGCAAGGACGCCGAACGCGGCAAGGCGACGCTGGTCGGACTTCTGGGATTGGACGGCGCAAAGGCGCGCTGCGATACGCTCGTGAAAGAAGCGACAACCGCGCTCGCCGACACCGGGCTGGCGGAAAAAACCGAAATCCTCGCCGAAGCCGCTCGCTTCGTCGCCGCACGGCGCAACTGAAACGACATGCCCGTGCGCGAAACGAAGCCGCGCCGGTCGCCATTTCTCGCGCCGTGGCGAGTGCTGCGCGCGCACGACAGGCTTGCCGTCTGCGGCGCGATCGGCGCCGCCGCCGGGCTTGCCATCCCGCAAGCGATCGATCGAGCCGAGGTCGCCATCGACTGGCTTCCAACCGAATTTGCGCTCGTGACGCGCGCGCTGATCGGCTGGGATATCGCCGTGCTGCTCTATCTCCTCACCGCGGCGCGGATCATTCTACGCGCGACGCATGAGTCGATCCGCCGCCGCGCCCAGCTTTCCGACGAAGGCCGCAGCGCCGTGCTTTTCCTCACCGCCACGACAACCTTCGTGGCGATCGGCGCCATCATCGCAGAGCTTGGGCAGTCGAAGATGCTCTTCGCCGACGAAAAAGGCGCGCATATTGCGTTGGCGGTGACAACCGTCGTCGCCTCATGGACCTTCATGCATCTGATTTTCGCATTCCATTACGCCCACGAATATTACAGTGAAGAAGCCCATGCGTCGGATAGCGCCTCGCCGTCGCGCGGCGGCCTGAACTTCCCGAACACGCCCGCGCCGCACTATATCGACTTCCTCTATTTCTCTTACGTCATCGGCGTCGCCTGCCAGACAGCCGACGTCAACATCTGCTCGCGGCCGATGCGGGCCGTGGCGCTCATGCATGGCGTCGTCTCGTTTTTCTTCAACACCACCATCCTCGCTTTGATGGTGAATATTGCGAGCCAATTCGTCTGATGCTTTGCGCCGACGACAAAGCGCGCATCCGCGCCATTCTCGTTGGCTCGATCGGCAATCTCGTGGAGTGGTTCGACTTCTACGTTTATTCGGCGTTCTCCCTCTATTTCGCCGACGCTTTCTTTCCCGGCGACGATCCCGTGGCGCAGATGCTTTCAGCGTCGGGCGTCTTCGCGCTCGGCTTTTTCATGCGCCCCATCGGCGCCTATATTTTCGGACGCATCGGCGACGGGCGCGGCAGGCGCGCGGCTTTGATGCTCTCCGTGCTTCTAATGTGCGCGGGCTCGCTCATCATCGCCTTTGCGCCGACCTACGCCACGATCGGCGCGGCGGCGCCGGCGCTGCTGCTGTTCGCGCGGCTGCTGCAGGGCGCGAGTCTGGGCGGCGAATATGGGTCGAGCGCAACCTATCTTGCCGAGACGGCGACGCCAGAGAAGCGTGGCTTCTACGCGAGCTTCCAATATGTCACGATGATTGCGGGACAGCTCCTCGCCCTTGTCGTGCTGCTCGTGCTGCAGAATGTCTTGCTCGACGACCATGCGCTGCGCGCTTGGGGCTGGCGCATTCCTTTCGCCATCGGCGCGCTTCTCGCCATCGTCGCTCTGCTGATGCGCCGCGATCTTGTCGAAACCGCCGCCTTCAAAGCGGCGCGCGCGGAGAAGGCGCGCGGCTCGCTACACGCGCTGCTCTCGCATAAACGCGAGACGGCGACGGTCGTGGGGCTGACGCTCGGCGGCACGATCGCTTTCTACGTGTACACGACTTATATGCAGAAATTCCTCAAGCTCTCGGCGGGGCTGAGCGCCGCGGAGACCACATGGATTTCGGCGGGCTCTCTGCTTTTCGCGCTTATGCTGCAACCCATCTATGGGGCGCTCTCCGACCGGATCGGACGCCGCCCCATGCTCATCGCCTTCGGCCTGCTCGGAACATTATGCACCGCGCCGCTGCTGGCCGCCATCCAAGACGCGCGCAACGCCTGGACAGCCTTCACCCTCATCTGCGTGGCTTGGCTGATCGTCGGGCTCTACACGTCGATCAATGCGGTGGTGAAGGCCGAATTATTCCCAGCTGCCATCCGCGTGACAGGGGTCGCCCTGCCCTATGCGGCGACCGTCTCGGTCTTCGGCGGCTCGGCCGAATATGTGGCGCTGTGGTTCAAAACGCAGGGCCATGAGAGCTGGTTCTATTGGTATGCGAGCGCGGCGATTTTCGTATCGCTGGTTGTTTATGCGACCATGCCCGAGACGGGAGAGAAGATGCGAAGGTAGCTGGAAGCTGATAGCCCGGCATAAGGAAAAAATGATGCGCTACGCTATCGTCATTGAAAAAGCAGCCGGTAATTTCTCAGCCTACGTCCCAGATTTGCCCGGCTGCATCGCCACGGGCGCCACGCTGGAAAAGATTAAGCAAGAGATCCGCGACGCCATTCGCTTCCACATCGAGGGGCTCGAAGCGGACGGGCTTCCGGTTCCCGCGCCAGCTGCAGTCGCCGAGTATATCGACGCCTGAATCGAAATCGCGCCGTGTTCACGGCTCGACGGTCGGACGGGCAGTCACACCGTTACCGTTTGAACAGCTCGCATTCGGCCTTGTCATTCCCGACGCGCGCAGCGTGATCGGGAATCCAGAGCCACAAAAGCGCTGGTTTGGTTCTGAATTTCCGATCGCTCGCTTCGCGAGCGCCGGGAATGACACCGAACCGACCAAGCGGATCTCGTATCAAACGCTCTCTGCGACCGGCCCTATGCCCAAATCCGCCAAGCGGACAGCAAGCTCGGGCGCAAGCATCGGCGTTACCACCGCGCTCGCCGGCGCCTCTATAATTTCCGCATAGCCTGCCGCCCCCAAATGGCGGTGAACCCAGATCGTCGCTCGTAAGGCGTCGACGACCCAGACTTCTCGAATGCCATAGGCGGCGTAAATGCCGATCTTGCGGCCCTTGTCGTAATTCAGGCTCGAATCCGCGACCTCGATCGCAATCAAAACCGCCGGTCCGTCGAGCGCCCTCAAATCGAGGTCGCGCCGAAAGACGCAGAAATCGGGCTCGACAAAGGTCGAGGCGTCGAGACGCAGCGTGGTTTCCGGCGCAACGGTTAAATGCTGCGGCGCGACTCTTTGAAAGAAACGATTGAGCTCACCCTTGATCCACTCGTGCCGGGCGCCTTTTGGCGACATGGGCACGACGTCCCCGCCGATCAGCTCGAAGCGCTCGTCCGCGTCGATGATGCCGACGCGGACCATCGCCTCGATCTCGCTCACGCTGAAGCGCCGCCGGAGCATGCCGTCGGCGGCCTGGGTGACGAGAGGCAAAGCGTCTGGTCGCAGATGCGGGTTCATGGCGCAGGATGATAACACGCCGCGCGCCAGGACGGCGTCGTTTTTCTAAATGCGGCGAGCCTGAAGGCTCGCATTATCTTCCCTAACTGGGACTCAGTTATCCAAGAAGCTCCGCAGCTTCCTCGACCGGCTCGGATGCTTCAGCTTCCTCAGCGCCTTCGCCTCGATCTGGCGGATACGCTCGCGGGTCACCGAGAACTGCTGGCCGACTTCCTCCAGCGTGTGGTCGGTGTTCATGCCGATGCCGAAGCGCATGCGCAGCACGCGCTCCTCGCGCGGCGTCAGCGAGGCCAGAACGCGCGTCGTCGTCTCGCGCAGATTCGACTGGATCGCCGCCTCGATCGGCAGCACGGCGTTCTTGTCCTCGATGAAATCGCCGAGATGCGAATCCTCCTCGTCGCCGATCGGCGTTTCGAGCGAGATCGGCTCCTTGGCGATTTTGAGCACCTTACGCACTTTTTCGAGCGGCATGGCGAGCTTTTCGGCCAGCTCCTCCGGCGTCGGCTCGCGGCCGATCTCATGCAGCATCTGGCGGGAGGTGCGCACGATCTTGTTGATCGTCTCGATCATATGCACCGGAATGCGGATCGTTCGCGCCTGATCCGCGATGCTGCGCGTGATCGCCTGACGAATCCACCAGGTGGCGTAGGTCGAGAACTTGTAGCCGCGGCGATATTCGAACTTATCGACCGCCTTCATCAGGCCGATATTGCCTTCCTGAATGAGGTCGAGGAACTGCAGGCCGCGGTTGGTGTATTTCTTGGCGATGGAGATGACGAGACGCAGATTGGCCTCGACCATTTCCTTCTTCGCCTGACGGGCCTCGCGCTCGCCCTTCTGCACCATATGCACGATCTTGCGGAACTCGGAGATCTCCAAGCCCGTCTCGGTCGCCAGCGCATGGATTTCCGCGCGCAGATCCTTGATGCGGTCCTTCTCCTCGGCGACGAATTCCTTCCAGCCCTTGGAGCGAAGCTGCGCGACGCGCATCACCCATTTAGGGTCGAGCTCGGAGCCGTGGAATTTGTCGAAGAAGTCCTCGCGCGCAACGCCATAACTGTCGGCAAGGCGCAGCAGCTTCGTCTCATAGCCGATGAGACGCTTGTTGATGTCGTAGAGCTGCTCGACCAGCGCCTCGATGCGATTCT
Source organism: Methylocystis sp. JR02 (assembly GCF_030063565.1). NCBI lineage: Bacteria > Pseudomonadati > Pseudomonadota > Alphaproteobacteria > Hyphomicrobiales > Methylocystaceae > Methylocystis > Methylocystis sp. JR02. The sequence continues at coordinate 2,046,526 of NZ_JASIRC010000001.1, forward strand.
GGTTCAGGGAAAGAGACTTGACGTCGGTGACGATCTCTTTCTTGAGCTGCTTGTATTTGCGCTCCTGAGCGGGCGTCAGCGTCTCGTTCTTGAGCTTGTTCTCGACATTCTGGTCCTGCAGACGGCGCAGCTTCTTATAGGCGTCGGCGACGCGCGCGAAGGTCTCCAGAACCTTGGGCTTGAGCTCGGCCTCCATGGCTGACAGCGACACGGAATTCTCCATGTCGTCTTCTTCCTCGAAGGTTTCCTCTGAGGGAGCGCCCTCGGCAAGACCTGCCGGCGGCGTGCGCGGCGCGGTGGCCGGCGCCATCTCGCCGCCCTCGCCCTCTTCCTCCTCGGCGGGTTTCGCGCCCGCCTTGCCCTCGGGGCCGGCGTAGGTCGCCTCGAGGTCGATGATGTCGCGCAGCAGAACCTTTCCGGCCTCGAGCTCCTCGCGCCAGATGATGATCGCCTGGAAGGTCAGCGGGCTCTCGCAGAGGCCCGCGATCATCGCCTCGCGGCCGGCCTCGATGCGCTTGGCGATGGCGATTTCGCCCTCGCGCGAGAGCAGCTCGACCGACCCCATTTCGCGCAGATACATGCGCACCGGGTCGTCGGTGCGATCGGCCGGCTCGGAGGAACGCGTGGCCACCGCCGTCGCGCGCGTGTTCTCGACGAGCTCGCCGCCCTCGGCTTCCTCTTCCTCGGCGGCCTGCTCTTCCTCGGCGTCGTCCGGATCCTCGCCCTCGGAGACGGTGATGCCCATCTCGGAGAGCATCGCGTAAACGTCCTCGATCTGGTCGGAGGAAACCTCCTCCGACGGCAGGACGGCGTTCAATTCGGCATAGGTGACGAAGCCGCGCTTTTTGGCGGACTTGATCATCCGCTTGACGGCGGCGTCATTGAGGTCGAGAAGCGGCCCGTCGGCGGCGTCTGCCGTCACGGCGCCTTCATTATCGACCTTGTCTTCGTCTTTCTTCGCCATACACAGCTCCACACGCTCCCGACCGCAGCGCCTCATGGGGCTGCTGGCCAGGCCTCGTATCTGTCGATCGCCAGCCGGAGGTCGCGAACTCCGGCTTTCCCCTGCCCGGGCGCGGGCCAAAAACCCAGGCGCCGGCTCGTATTCCACATTCCGCGCGGGGTCTTAAAGTCCCGCTAACCACACTCAAATTGCGCGCTGGGTCCAGAAAGTCAAAGCGAGCGCGTCGAACGGCCCGAAGAGGCGCCGAACCCCTCCAGAGCCGCTTCCGCGCCATCTAGCGCGGAGAGTTGCGTTTGAATATCCCTCAGACGCGCTAAATCTTGCTCGCTGGAGTTCGCCGCCAGTCGGGCTTCCACCGCGCGAAGCTCCTTATTTAGCGCCCAGAAACGGCGATGCAAGACCAAAGCCTGACGCAGGCTCTCCGCGGCGTCGGCAGGCGACGCCTCCGGCCGCACGCTCCAGAGCGCGGCATGCGCGACCATGCCCTCGAGCCGCGACGCGACGCCGCCAAGACCTGACTCTTCAAGGTGTTGCATCAGATCGGCGCGTTCGCCGCCGCCGGTTTCGGTCCAGCGCACGAAGGCGTCGCGCAGGGCGGCGGCCTCGTTCGAGGCAAACTCCAGCCCCGCCACTTCTTCGACCTGGGCGGCGAGCACGTCCGGGTGATTCATCAAAATGAGCAGAATCAGGGCGTCGCGCGGCGCGATCGGCGGCTTGACGCCGCGAAAGAGCGGGGAATTGGCGAGCGACTGGCTGATCCGGACTGGCCCCGCCTCCGTTGCGCCGGGACGGTAGGCCCCGCCGCGCCGTGGCGTGAAATCGCGCGCCCTGGTAGGCGTCGCAGGCGCGCGGCCGAAAAGCCGGGCGAGGCGGTCGCGCAATTCCTCTCCATAATAGCGGCGCAAAGTTTCATCGCCGATCTGGCCGACGATCTCGCGCAAGCGCCGTTCGAGCCCGGCCCGGCGCTCGGGCGTATCGAGGGCGACGCCCTCGGTCTCGCGCATCCAGAGCAGATCGACGAGCGGCAAGGTCTGGCTCACCGCCTGCTGCACGGCGCCCGGGCCGCCGGCGCGCAATAATTCGTCCGGGTCCTGCCCATCCGGCAGCAGCACGAAGCGCAGCGTCTTGCCGGGACCAATGAGCGGCAGCGCCGTATCGACCGCGCGGAAGGCCGCCTTGAGCCCCGCCTTGTCGCCGTCGAAACAGAGGATGGGCTCCTCGGCCATGCGCCACAGGAGATTGCATTGTTCGGGCGTCAGCGCGGTGCCGAGCGGCGCGACGGCATGCGCGAACCCGGCCGCCGTGAGGGCGATGACGTCCATATAGCCCTCGACGGCGATGACCGTCCCCGCGTCATGGGCGGCTTTGCGGGCATTGTGGAGATTGTAGAGCGTGGCTCCTTTATGGAAGAGCGGCGTCTCCGGGGAGTTCAAATACTTCGCCTGCGCGTCCGCCTCCATGGCGCGCCCGCCGAAAGCGATGACCCGCCCACCCCGGTCGCAGATCGGGAACATTACGCGGTTGCGGAAACGGTCGTAGGGAACCGGAATATCGTCGCCGTGGATGAGGAGCCCGGCCTCGATCATAATCTCGACCGTCGCGCCCTTGCCCGCGAGATAGTCGCGCAGCGCATGGCGTTCGGCCGGCGCGAAGCCGAGGCGGAATTTTTCGCGCGAGGCGGCGGAGACCTGCCGGCGATCGAGATAGGCGCGCGCCTCGCGCCCGGCAGGGCCCGCGAGCTGCTTTTGGAAGAACTCGGCCGCCCAATCCGAAACCTCTTGCAGCGTTGCGCGCTTTTGCTCCTCGACCCGCTGCTCGTTCGTTTCGAGGGGCATAGGCAGGCCCGCCATGGCCGCCAATCGCTCGACAGCCTCGGGGAAAGAGGCCCCTTCGGATTCGGTAAGAAAATCGAAGATGTCGCCACTCTTGCCGGCCGAGAAATCGAACCAGCGCATCTTCTGGTCGTTGACGTAAAAGGAAGGCGTCTTCTCGGCGTTGAAGGGCGAGAGCCCGCGCCACTCGCGCCCCTGCTTCTTGAGCTTCACCTTATGGCGCACCACCTCGGAGACGGGCACGCGCGCCCGGATTTCATCGAGGAAGGAGGGAGAGAAACGCATGTTGTCTTCTACAGGCCCAAACGGTCGAGGCAAATGGACTTGACTCCAGGCGGGACGTATATACGATCATATATGCGATTTTGCGCCACGCCACTTCTCCGAAGCGATAATTTTCAAAAAAATCACTGATATGCGCCGCATCTCCGGTGCAAAAAATCATAGGTGAAATCTATGGCAGGCGTCCATTTTGGGGCCTTTGAATGGGACCCGGCAAAGAATGAGGCGAACTGGGAGAAACACGGCATCGACTTCGAAACGGCGATTGAAGTGTTCGAGGGGCCCTATCTGCGGATTCCATCCGATCGAAACGGTGAGGTTCGCTGGATCGCAGTCGGCTCCGCGGCGGGGCCGGTGGTCGCGGTAGTCTGCACCGAACGGAACGAACGGACGCGCATCATCTCGGCCCGAATGGCGAGGACCAATGAACGTGAAACCTACAACAAGCTTTGCAGCGACGGCTCTTGAAGACGGCGCTCGAAAAAAAAGACCCATCCGGGATATGGACGACGCGGAAAAAGACGCCGCGATCGCGAGCGATCCCGATTGGGCGGAATATGAACCGATCGACTGGAGCAAGGCGGAACTCGTCGTTCCGCCGAAGAAGCAGGCCATCTCGATCCGCTTGGACCAGGACCTGATCGACTTTTTCAAGTCGGAAGGGCCTGGCTATCAGCGCCGCATCAACGCCGTCTTGCGCAGTTACATGCAGGAGCGCAAACGCGCCTAGATGCGGCGGCGGCTTATTTGCGACTCGCTTCCCCAAATAGCCGCGACCGCGATCGCAACCCTCAGTTCTTCGCAAGCGGCCCAAACGGCTCGGCGAAATTCGGCAACGTCGTCACCGGCCCGCCGTCGAAATTCAGCGGCCCCGAGAAGGTCACGCGCACCGCCGGCGGCTCCACGGGCTTGAAGTGGCGGTCCATAACGCCGACGCCGCAGACCGCGCTCGGCGCGACGCCCGCGCGGCACTGGCCGTAGAGCGGATCGCTCGGCAGCAGCGAGCCATAGCCATAGGTGATCTGGTCGGAGCGCGAATTGAAGATGTTGAAGGCGTCGAGCTGCAACCGCCAGCCATCCGCCCAGCGATAGCCGAGCCGGGCGTTGACCGTGCCCGTCGCCGGCGACTTCAGATAGCCGTCCTCGGTCAGCGGGCGGGGGCCGATATAGCGATATTTGATCGCCCCGAACCAGCCCGTCGCCTCGCCGATCTCCAGTCCGCCCATGGCCGTTATGGCGACTGAATTTTGCAGATAATTGCCGGGCGCATTGCCGAGGAAGGTTCCGTAAGGGAGAGCCTCCGGCGTCAGCAGATCGGCGTAGGCCAGCGCCTGGCCTGTGTCGAAGCCGCGATAGCGCGCATGCACCAGCGCGACGTCGCCGTCGAAATTGATCCAAGACACGGGACGGTAATGGTTGGCGATTTCGACGCCGTAGCGGCGGCTCGGACGGCCGTATATCGTCGTGCCGCTGTCGCCTTCGAATTGGTTCTCGGAGTCGAGATTGAGCCAGAAGAAGCTGACGCTCGAATCGAGACCCTCGATGAATTTGGTGCGCGCGCCAATCTCGGCGCCCCGCGACTTCACCAGCAGCGGAATGGGCGCGACAACCGAGAAACTATCCTGGTCCGAGAGCTCCGAGGTCGAGAAACGCTGCACCGTCCCGCGCGCGTCGGTCGAATGGAAGCCTTCGCCGTAGTTGGCGAAGAGCTCCGTCTTCGCCCAGGGCCCGAGGATGATCGAGGCTTTGGGGCTGAAGAGGGCCGAGTCTTTCGAGCCGCTGTTGAAGGGCCCCGTCCAGAGAAAGGCGGGCAGGCCCGCGCTCGTCGCAACGACAGGAGAGCCCCAGAGCGACTGCAGCGAATTGACGTTGGCGTTGAAATAATCGAAGCGCCCGCCCGTGACCGTTTTCAGCCAGGGCGTCCAACGCACGGTCGTATCGGTCCAGAAGCTGATGCTGCCCTCGCCCACGCCGTCGTTGCGGACCGTCTCGAAGGGCGTGCGGCGGAACGCGTTCTGCAAGCCGAGGCGAATATCGTCATAGCGGCCCTGGAGGCCGATGCGCGTCTCGACCGGCAGGCCGAAACTGTCCCATTTGATACTGTGCTGCGCATTGACGCCCGCCATCCAGCGCCGGTCGAACTGGCGGAACTGGTCGCCGAGATTCTGGTTCGACAGGAAATAAGTGAAGTCGTTGTAGAGATCGAGCGTGGAGCGCACGACATAGGCTTCGACGCGGCTCGAATGATTGCCCTCAGTCTGACTCCATCGGCCCGAGAGTGAGAAGCGGGTGGTGTCGCCGCCGTCCGTCGGGTTCAACGTGCCCCAGAGCGAAAGAAGCCCGCTATTGACCGCCCGCTCGGGGATTTGATCGGTCGAATACCAGCGGTTGGCGTAGCCCATGAAGGTGACCGCCGCGCCGTCTTCCTGCGTGCCGCGCTGCCAGCGAAACACGCTGTTGATGCGGCGCAGATTGTCGCCGCGCTCCCAGGGCCCGTTGTAATATTGAGATTCGACGGCGCCATAGGCCGAGCCGCCGGCAAAATCCTTATAGGGGGCGATGGCGAGCGCGCGGCCATAGCCGAAGCTGCCGCCGGTGAACTGATAGAAGCCCTTGTCGATCTTGTCTTTGTATTGGAGATAGATCGAGCCGGCCGAGGAGAAATCGCCGTCCTGCGCGTCATAGGGCCCCTTGCGGGCGAGCACATAGCCGAGCAGCTCTGGGATCATGAAATTGGCGTCCGCATAGCCCTGCCCGTGGCCATGCGTGCGCATGTTGAGCGGCATGCCATCGAGATAGAGCGCGAGGTCGCTGCCGTGATCGAGGTTGAAGCCGCGTAGATAATACTGATTCGCCTTGCCCTCGCCCGAGTGCTGGGTGACCGCGAGCCCGGGCACGATCTCCAGAGCCTCGCCCGGACGCGCGAAGGGGATGGAATTGACTTCCTTGCCGGTGAAGAATTTCTCGCTCGAGGAGGTGATCGGCGGCGGCGTGGGGCCGGCCGGCGCGGCGGGCGCCGGCTGAGCGACGGTCAAACGCGGCGCCGGCACGACATGGGTGTGGTAAACTTCGTGGGTGTGCGTCTTGCCGCCATGCGTATGGGAAACGGCATGGGTATGGCCGATGGTGATCGTCGGCAACGCCTGTTGCGCAAAAGCCGGGGAAACGCCGAGAGCCGCCCCTATAGCGAAGACAGAGACGGACGTGAGACGGTGCTTCATTAGCCCCCCAGCCAAACCTATACGTGTGATCTTTTTTTAAAAGCTTCTTACGCCATGTTTTGGCTGTCAATGAGGGCTAAACGATTGGTTGCTTATGTGACTTTTTTGCAACGAAGCTCTTTTGCTCTTTTCGAAATAAATGGCCTGATTCTAAGGATCAGGCCATTTATTTATCAGAACTTATAGACGACCGCCGCGCGCGTTTTGCCGGCGGTTGGCGTCGCGTCGATCGACGAGCCCAGAACGCTCGCATACTTGCCGTAGAAGCTGTGCAGATATTCGAGTCGCGCGCCGATATGCGGCGTCAGCATCGTCTCCACGCCGCCGCCGAGCTGCACGCCGCTGAAGACGTGAGACGTGGTGAGGCCGCCAAGCCCGCCCGTCGTCAGCCTCGCATATGTCTGGGTCCAGCCGACCGACGCAAAAGCAAGCGTGTTGCCGAAGAGCCGCCCGAAGCGCGCGCGCAGAGAATAATCCCAGTCGTAGGCGATTTTTCCGTTGAGGTTCGGCGTGGAAAACGACGAATTGACCCCGCTCGCGCTCGCGTCCGCCTCCAGCGCCGCCACCCCGACGCCGAATTGACGTTCGTAGCCGATCAACCCACCGCCGATAGGCCCGCTGCCGCCAATGCCATCCAATTTCCACGCATTGTTGTTGCCCGCGAGGCGAGTGCTGTTCCATCCCCAGCCGCCCTGAAGACCGGCATAGCAGCCCGTTGACGAAGTCGCGTCTGACTGATTCCGTTTCCAAGTGAGATTCGGCCGAGGTTGGTTCGATGGCGATGCGGCGTGAGACGGGGACGCAGGAAGATCTGGTTGTCGGCTGGGCGGATCTGCCGCGCTCTCCGGGGCACGCATTTTACGACGAGCTTCAGAAGGTTCTACTGGACGCGGGCTTCGACGTTTTCGTCGAGAACGCCTGCAAGCCCTACTACGCGGCGAAGATGGGCGCGCCCTCGTTGCCACCAGGGCGCTATTTCCGCATGCACATGGTGGGCTACTTCGAAGGGCTCGACAGCGAACGCGGCATCGTATGGCGCTGCGCGGATTCCTTTTCGTTGCGGGATTTCTTGCGGCTATCGACGCGCGAGAAAGTCCCGGATCATTCATGGCTGTCGAAGACGCGCTCGCGTCTGCCGCATGAGGTTCACGAGAAGGTATTCGGTTTCATCTTGAAGCTCGTCGCCGAGCGCGGCCTCGTGAAGGGCGAGCGCATCGGCGTCGACGGCTCGACCATGGAGGCGAACGCGGCGCTGCGCAGCATCGTGCGGCGCGACAATGGCGAGACCTATCGCGCAATGCTCGAGGGCATGGCGAAGGAAAGCGGGATCGCGACGCCGAACGCCGAGGATTTGGCGCGTTTCGACCGTAAGCGCAAAGGCAAGAAGCTCTCGAACGACGATTGGACGAGCGCCACGGACGCCGAGGCGAAGATCGCGCGGATGAAGGACGGAACGACGCATCTCGCCTACAAGCCGGAACATGCGGTCGACCTCGACACAGGCGTGATCGTCGCCGCGCCGATCCACGAGGCGGACAAGGGCGATACGACGACGCTTGGCGACACGCTGGAGACGGCGAAGGCCAATCTCTCGGCTGTCGGCCTCGCGCCGACGCCGGACGATCCTTGCGAAATCATCGCGGACAAAGGCTATCATTCGCGCGAGGTTTTGAAAGGCCTTGACGACGGCGAGTGGAAGAGCCGGATCAGCGAGCCTTTGCCGGCGAAGGGCTATTTGCGCTGGCATGGAGACGAAGAAGCGCGCGACGCCGTTTACGCCAACCGCGCACGGCTGAAATCGGGCGTTGGACGCGCCGCCATGCGCAAGCGCGGTGAGCTGGTCGAACGCAGCTTCGCCCATGTGCTGGATGGCGGCGGCATGCGCCGGGCTTGGCTTCGCGGTCGCGAGAACATCGCCAAGCGCTATCTGATCCACGTCGCAGGCTTCAATCTTGGCGTCCTGATGCGCGCCCTCGTCGGCTGCGGGACGCCAAGAGAACGCGCCGAGGCGGCCAGAAACGCCTTTTTGTTCGTTATTCGGACAGATAGCGCCACGGGCATCGTCATCATCGCCGACATCGGCGGCGCGCCGGCCTTGCTCGCCGTCATCGCCGCTCCGGAACCCGATTAATCAAGCTGCGACTTCGTCACCGCGCTGATAGAAGCCTGTCCAATCCTCCCGCATCGGCGGCGCGCTCGAAACGCCCGTCGCAAGGTATTCCGCCGGCTTGAAGATAAGGCCCACGCGCGCCAAGCCGGCCTCCGGCGCCGCCCCGAGCTGCCCGGCCATGAACCAATGCCTGTCGTAGATTGCGTGCACATATTCGAAGCGGCCATAAAGACCGCCATCCAGCCGCGTCTCGACGCCGATGCCGAAGGCGGGTCCTGTATAGGTGGCGCCGCCGCCGTTGAGCCCGGTATTGGGGAAGCTCAGCCGCGTATAGGCCTCCGAGACGCCGGCGGTAACATAGACCAATGTCTCCTCGGACGTCAGAGCGCCGAGCCGGCCGCGTAATGCCCACGAACCGGCTTCCCGGAAATCGGCTTCGCCGGCGCCGGCGAGAGAGCCAACCGCGCTCGTGCTGTTCAAATTGCCCTCGGCAAGGACGCCGGCGACGATCTGCGGCGAAAATTGGTAGTCGAAGCCGGCCGTTACGCCTCCGGTAACGCCATACATTCCGATGCCGCTGAAATTCCCCAGCATGGGGGCGTTGAGGCTCGTGTTCGCCCATCCCGCGCCCAGATTGACGCCCAGGTTGAAGCCTGTCCAACTTGGCGCAATGGGTGGAGCCGGCGGCGGAACGATCCCCGATTTCGTGACGAGCGGCGCGCTTTGTGGCGCGAAAACCGGGGCGGGAAGCGGCGCGGGGGAAAAATTCGCCGGGTGATTATACAACGTCGCATGTCCCGCCTGGGCGAGGTCGGAGGCAGCAAAGAGTAAAGAACCTGTAATCAGAAGCCTTCTCATAAATCCCAACCCTTCTTTAGAGTTAGAATTTAATTGCAAAGCTTGGTTAATTTTCCTTTCGACGCCTGAGCCTTCCAGCAGTCGAACGTCACGCCGGCGTCGCGCCCTTCTCCTCATCCTCCGGCTGCGCCGGAACCACGACAAGCTGCCCATAGCGCACGCCGCGCTCGCCGATGAGATGGCTCGCGAAATGCTCGACCTCGGATTTCCGCCCTTTCAGCAGCGAGACTTCGAGACAGCTCGCTTCATCGAGATGCACATGCAGCGTCGCGATGGACATATCGGCGTGGCTGTGATGGTCGTGAACGAGCTTCTTGGAAAGTTGGCGGGTCTCGTGATCATAGACATAAACGAGCGCCGCCACGCAATTGCGCGCGTCGTCATCGACCTTGGGCTCTTTGAGCAACCCCGCTCGCACGAGGTCGCGCACGGCTTCCGAGCGGTTCTGATGGCCGCCGGCCTCCATGTAGAGATCGAGCGCGCTCATCAGCTCGTCGTCGATCGTCACCGTCACGCGTTGCAAGGCAGTTGCTCCGGCTTGTGAACCCCGAAGCAACTAGCAACGCACGCGCTATTTTACAACGCCGACCCGCGCCAGCAGCCAATACGCCCCAAAAACCGCGATGACCGCCGAGCACGCATAGACAAGCCGCGGACTGCGCTCGCCCTTGTTGAAGACCCTGTCGGTGGCCATAAGCAGGGGCAGCACGACAAGCACCACGCCGATCTGACCGGCTTCCACGCCGAGGTTGAAGCTTGCGAGCGCCGGCACGATGGCGCGTTGCGGCACGCCCAGTTCGATCAGGCCGCTGGCGAAACCAAAACCATGAATGAAGCCGAAGGCGAAAGTGTCGCGCCACCGGCCCTCTGTCTTGCGGGTGAAGAAATTTTCGACAGCGACATAGATGATGGACAATGCGATGGCGATCTCGACCCAGTAGCTCGGCAAATCGACCAGTTGCAACGCCGCCAGCGTCAAAGTGATCGAATGTGAAACCGTGAAGGCGGTGACGATCTTCACGACCGGCCATACCCGCGTCGCCCACAGGACGACGGCGAGGAGGAAGCACAAATGATCGTAACCGGTCATGATGTGCTCGACGCCGGCGGCGAAAAATTTGGGCGCGAGCTGCCAAGGCGAGAGCAAGGGCTTGGAGAGATCGACGGGGGCGTCGCCGGGAAAAAGCATCGTTTGCCCCGGCGCGGGCTCGGCGCCGCGCTTCTGGGCTTCCGTAAGCTGATCGCTCTCTTTCTTTTCGCCGACGCTGAAGAGATGCTTGCCGCGCGCCCCTTGCGCGGCGAGAAGCTTCTCGGGGTGGTAAAAGATCTGGCCCGGCGCTTCCGCGCAGTCGACATGCAGGACGATTTTGGCGTCGTAAGGATTGGTCGGGTCCTCCCCGACCGAGCCCACCTCGCTTTTGCACGTGACGCCTCCTTCATTCTGCAAAGAGACGCGGCTTTGAATGAATTTGCCGATCTCCTGTTCCAGCACGCCTGGCGGAGAAAGATCGACGCCCGCGCGCTCGGCCTGGGTTTCCTGGAACATGCGCTCGATGTCTGTGCCCAGCACGCCGACGTCCACGCGGAATTTGCTCTCGCCTTCCGGCACGACCCGGGCGCTGGAAATGTCGGCGGTATGCGCCGCCGCCGGGGTCGAGAAGCTCAAAGCCGCGATCAAACACGCTGGAAGAATAGCCAATTTGGGAAACATGGACGCCTGCTCTCCTTGGCGCCTCGCAGCGGCGCTGTATGATGAATAACTAAATACATCATACAAACAGTAGCGCCAAGCTCCTGCCAAACGAATCACCTGCGCGCGATCTTGTCCGCCCTCCCCAGCTTTGGCATGGTGCGCGCCAACCATAACAAGAGGAACGTCGAGATGACCGGGTTCGGGAGGAGACTGGCCGCCCTTCTATTGTTCTGCATGGGGATCGGAGTTGCCGCGCCGGCGCTGGCGCATACGCCGGATATTTCCACCGCCAAAATCACGCCGCAGGCAAATCGCGTCTATGTGGTGGACGTCGGCTTCCTCGCGACCGACCTCGAGCGCATGTTCCAGGACACGATGGACGAGCGCGCCGGCGTCGATCTCTCGCCGCCGGGCGTGCTGGAGGAGGAGATCGGCAAATTCGTCGCCAAGCGCGTCGCCATGCGTGACGAGGCCGGCCGCGCCTGCCTCGCCAAGGTCGAGAAAGCCGGCGAAGACCCGACCAACCAGGACAGCGCCCTGATCGTCATGCGCTTCGACTGCTCGGGGACGACCGGCAAGGCGTTCTACGACGCGACCAAGCTTCTCGCCGCCCAGGGCTCCAAGGGCAAGCATCTCGTCTCGCTCTTCGGCGAGAACGCCGGCGAGACCATGCTCTATCCGCAAAATCCGCCGCTCGACCTCTCACAGCCCATGGAGACGACCGGCCAGCTCATGGTGAAATTCTTCGAGGCGGGCGTCGAGCATATCGTCACCGGCTACGACCACCTCTGCTTCCTCTTCGCGCTGATCCTCTGGGCGCATAGCGTCATGCCCGTGGTGAAGATCGTCACGGCCTTCACCATCTCGCACTCGATCACGCTGTCGCTCGCGGCGCTCAATATCTTCACCCTGCCCTCGTCGCTGACCGAAGCGCTGATCGCCGCCTCGATCATCTTCGTCGCGGCGGAGAACTTCTGGTCGCGCAAAATTGACCAGCGTTGGCGCAACACCTTTCTTTTCGGTTTCATCCACGGCTTCGGCTTCGCCTCGGCGCTGACCGAGATGGGCGTTCCGCAGGGCGCGGTCGTGCCGGCGCTGGCGGCCTTCAACATCGGCGTCGAAGCCGGCCAGGTCGCCATCGTCATGGCGGTGCTGCCGATCCTGTTCTACATCGATCGCCACACCGACGGAAAACGCCACGACAAGCTCGTCTACGCCCTCTCCGGGCTGATCGCGCTCGCCGGCGCCTTCTGGTTCCTGCAGCGCATCGGGGTCATTCCGGGGGCGTGACGTAACGCCCCCTCCCTGTCCCTCCCCCGCTAAAGCGCCCCGTGAAACGGGGGAGGGTGGGGAGGGGGCGCCTCAGCACCCCCCCCCCGGCATATGCGACCTACGCCGCCCCCTTCACATCCGGCGGCGTCGCCTCATCGGCGAGCTGCCTCAGCGCCTCGTCGATGCCGAGCTGCGTCTGCTGTTGCGAGCCAAAGCGGCGGATGGAGATGGTGCGTTCGGCCGCCTCCTTCTTGCCGGCGACGAGAAGCACGGGGACCTTGGCGAGCGAATGTTCGCGCACCTTATAGGTGATCTTCTCGTTGCGCGCGTCGACGTCGACATTGAGGCCGAGCTTACGCGCCGCCGCTGCCACCTCATAGGCGTAGTCGTCGGCCTCCTGCGTGATCGTGCAAATGACGATCTGCAGCGGCGAGAGCCACAGCGGCAGATGGCCGGCGTAATGCTCGATCAAAATGCCGGTGAAGCGCTCCAGCGAGCCGAACATCGCGCGGTGGATCATCACCGGAATCTTTTTCTCGCTGTCGGCGCCGATATAGAAAGCGCCGAAGCGCACCGGCAGGTTGAAGTCGACCTGCGTCGTGCCGCATTGCCATTCGCGGCCGATGGCGTCGCGCAGCGTATATTCGAGTTTCGGCCCGTAGAAAGCGCCTTCGCCCTCCTGAACGCCGGTCTTCAACCCGCGCTTGGCGAGCTCATCCAGCACACGGGACAAAGCGGATTCCGCCTTGTCCCAGGCTTCGTCGGAGCCCACGCGCTTCTCGGGCCGGGTCGAAAGCTTCACCACAACGTCGTCGAAGCCGAAGTCGCGATAGATGGTGAGGATGAGATCGTTGATCTTCAGCGCCTCGTCCATGATCTGGTCTTCGGAGCAGAAGATATGCGCGTCGTCCTGCGTGAAGGCGCGCACGCGCATCATGCCGTGCAGCGCGCCCGAGGGCTCGTAGCGATGCACGACGCCAAACTCGGCGATCTTCACCGGCAAGTCGCGGTAGGACTTCAAGCCGTTCTTGAAGATCTGCACATGGCCGGGGCAGTTCATCGGCTTGATCGCGAAGACGCGCTCGTCCTCCGTCTTGGTGACGAACATGTTCTCGCGATAGGTCTGCCAATGGCCGGAGGTCTCCCACAGCACGCGGTCGAGCACCTGCGGCGTGTTGACCTCCGTATATCCGGCGGCCTTCTGCTTGCGGCGCATGTAGGAGACGAGCGACTGGAAGAGCGTCCAGCCCTTGGGATGCCAGAAGATCGCGCCCGGTCCCTCCTCCTGGAAATGGAAGAGATCCATCTCACGGCCCAAACGCCGATGATCGCGGCGCTCGGCCTCCTCGAGGCGATGCAGATAGGCGTCCAACTCCTCCTGCGTCGTCCAGGCGGTGCCGTAGATGCGCGAGAGCATGGGCTTGGTGGAGTCGCCGCGCCAATAGGCGCCCGCGACCTTCATCAGCTTGAAGGCGTTGCCGATCTTGCCGACCGACGGCAGATGCGGGCCGCGGCAGAGATCGAGCCAGTGGCCCTGCTTATAGACGGAGAGCGGCTCGTCCGATTTGATGCTGTCGATCAACTCGCCCTTGAAGGTCTCGCCCTTGGCGATGAACCATGTCTTGGCGTGATCGCGGTCCCATTCCTCGCGCACGATCGGCGCGTCGCGGGCGATGATCTCGCGCATCTTCTTCTCGATGACGGGCAGGTCCTCGAGCGTGAAGGGTTCGGCGCGATGGAAATCGTAATAGAAGCCGTTCTCGATGACCGGGCCGATGGTGACCTGCGTGCCGGGGTAAAGCTCCTGCACGGCCTCGGCCAGCACATGGGCGGCGTCGTGGCGAATAAGCTCCAGCGCGCGGGGGTCGTCGCGCGAGACGAATTCGAGCTTTGCGTCCTTCTCGACCGGCTTCATCAGATCGACGAGCGCGCCGTCGAGCGTCATGGCGACGCTGCGCTTGGCCAGAGAGGGGGAGATGCTTTTGGCGATGTCGAAGCCCGTCACGCCGGCCTCGAACTGACGGGACGCCCCGTCGGGGAAAGTAACCGCAACCATATGACGCTCCTGTCGCGCTCATTCGCCGACACGGATCGGCGTGAGTCGCTCAGCGATGTGTGAAGGAGCGCGTTGTAACGCCGCGGGCGCGGCGGCGCAATCGAGGCCGCAGCCAGTCGGCCTCCGCCGCCGGCCTCTGCGCAAAAAACAACGCTTCACAATCTTGGGAATATTGCTTTCGAGCAGCCCGCCGGCCCCCCTCTGGTCGACGGTCTTGGTCGATGGTCTTGGAGGGGGGAAGCTACTCCTCCTCCCCCTCCTCCCGGTGCGCTTCGGAAACGGCCGAAGCGACGTCGGCGACCGAAAGGAACTCGTCCTTATCCACGTCCCTGAGAATGTCGCCCAGACTTTCGGAGCTGTCCTTCGTCCAGTTGACCTCCTCCTTGCCGTGCTCTCGGATGAGATCCTCCTTGGAGATCGGGAAGCTTGCGCCATGGAGCGCCTGCGTCACCGATGCGACGCCGAAGGCGAAGCCCTTCGCAGGTCCCTTATGGCCGCTGCCGCGACCCTCGCCCGTGTTTTCGGTCGTTCGAGGCATGATGTCCTCCTAGCGCGGCTAGTGCTTCTTGCCGCCCTTCGCGGGGCCGCCCTCGGAGCGCTTGCCTTCCTCGATGAGCTCCTTCACGCGCTGCCCACCCTTGTGGCCAAGCTCGGAATAGCCCTCGGGCCCCAGCTCTTCTTTGCGGATCTCGCCGCCCATCTTGCCGGCTTCCTTGACGGTCATCGGCTTGGCCGGCGACTTCCCGCCGCCCTGCGTTCCACTGTGTTTCTGCGGCATCTTCTGTTCCTTTCGCCGTTGCGGCGAAACCCAAGGATCAGGCTTCGCCGTCCTCCTCTTCATCCTGCGTGTTCTCGATGTCCTCGGCGCCTTCCGCGCGCTCGACCCGCTTGCCTTCCTCGACAAGCTGCTTCACGCGCTGGCCGCCCTTGTGGCCGCCGAGGCGTCCCGCCTCCTCGACCGTCATCTGCCCGTGCCGAACCGGCGGCTTCTCGGGCTCAGTGTGCTTCTGCGGCATGATGGCCTCCTTCTCCTGTGGCCCACCGTCAGTGGCGCTGCTTGGGTTGGGCGCCCTTGCCCGTCGACTGTTCCTGTTCTTTCTCCTTGCCTTCCTCGATCAGCTCCTTGACCCGCTGACCGCCCTTATGGCCGCCCTTCTCGCCGCCGAGGTGGCCGGCTTCCTGGACGGTCATCTTTCCCTTGCCGGCCTTCCCGGGTTCCTGACCAGATTGCCGCTGGGCCATCTCGCTTCTCCTTCAAAAGTCGGCGTCAGTGGCGCGGTTTGCCGCGAGGGCTTTCCTCGCCGCCTTCTTCCTCCTCGCCAGCGCCCTCGCCTTCGGCGCGCTTGCCTTCCTCGATGAGCTGCTTCACGCGCTGCCCGCCTTTGTGGCCGAGTTCGGAGTATCCCTCAGGACCGAGCTGCTCCTTGCGCGCTTCGCCGCCCATCTTGCCGAGTTCGGAATAGCCTTCCGGGCCGAGCTGCTCTTTGCGCGCCTCGCCGCCCTTCTTACCCATTTCCGAATAGCCCTCGTGGCCGAGCTGCTCCTTGCGGACCTCGCCGCCCATCTTGCCGATCTCGGAATAGCCTTCCGGGCCGAGCTCTTCCTTGCGGATCTCGCCGCCCATCTTGCCGGCTTCCTGAACCGTCATGGTGCCCTTGGACTTCTCGGTTCCTTTTCCCTGTTCCGTGCCGTGACTGCGTGGCATGTTGACCTCCCGTTTCCACCGCTGCGCTGGAAGTTCGAGGGCTCTTTTCAGCCCCTGCCGTAGCCGGTCAGCGCATCCTTCCAGCCGAGCAGCCTCTCATCCGGTTGCCAGAGCGCCGGCGCTTCAGAGACTGAAACGCCGGTCGCGATCGCCGGACGATCGAAGCGATCAGCGCTAGATCGTTTGCGCGTTGGGCATGGGAAGTAAGTACGAATACGTAGCAAGACGTTCATATGGGCAGATCGCCGGCCCCGCTTCCGCAAGACAGGTTTTTTCTTGTTTGCCAGTATGTTTGCACAGCGCGCCAGCGCGACCTTTTTGCTTGGCCGCGCGTTGAAGGGCGCATGAACCCGACAGACGAGCGACTGCACGCCGGCGCAAAACGCACCGTCTACGAACGCGCCTTCTCTTACTTTTCGCCCAATTGGCCCTGGATCGCGACGCTGGTCTTCCTCATCGGCGTTTCCGTGGGCGTCGGATTATTGGAAGCCTGGCCGCTTGCCGTCCTCGTCGACTCGGTGCTGACAACGGAGCCGAAAGGCGGCTGGCTGCACGGCTATTTTCTCGCCGTCCTGCCAGAGGACAAGCCGGGGCAGATTGTCGGCCTCGTCATTATCGGCCTCTCTCTGCAGATCATCGGCTATTCGGCCTGGATGGTGCGGATGATGATCAATTTTTACCTGAACTATTGGGGCACCACGCGCGTGCGCGCCGATCTTTTCGGCAAGCTGCAACGGCTCGATCTGGGCTATCACCAATCGCGCCCGCTGGGCGACTCCATCTACCGCCTGACCACCGACGCCTTCGGACCGTGGGGCGTCGTCGACATTATGATCGGCACCTCCGTTGCGGCCGTAACGCTTACCGTCATGACGGCCATCCTGCTGTCGCGCAGCGCGCCGCTCACTTTCGCAGCCTATGCAGTGGCTCCGCTGATCTTGTGGAGCAACTGGCGTTTCGGCATGCGCATCCACCAGCGCGCGCTCGAGTCGAAGCAGATCGACGCCGATCTCACCGCGCATATCCAGCAGGCGATGTCGCGCGTGCCGCTGTCGCAGGCCTTCCGACGCGAGCCCTTCGAGTTCCGCCGCTTCGAGAACGCCGTCGCGCGCAGCGTAAAGGCGCTATTGCGACTGAACTGGCAGGAGCAGCTCTATCCGCTCGCGCGCGACATTATCCTCTCGATCGGCGGCGCGATCATTCTCGGCTATGGCGGTTGGCTCGTGTATCATGACCAGTTTCTCGCGCCGACGCCGGACGGCATGACGGTCGGGGCGCTGATCATTTTCATGGATTATTTGCGTAAGCTTTGGGACCCTCTGAAATGGCTCGCCGAGTTTTTCTCGAAAATTCGCACATTCGAAGCCGCCGCGCGGCGTGTGTTTTTCGTCCTGGACGAGCCTGAGGCGATCAAGGACAGGCCGGACGCACAACCGCTGCCGCCGCGCCCGCGACGTCTCTCTTTCGACCATGTTTCCTTCGCCTATCGGCGCGACTGCCCGGTGCTGTCGGACATCACGGCCACAGTCGCGCCGGGCGAGATGGTCGCTTTTGTTGGGCCGAGCGGCGTTGGCAAAAGCTCGCTGCTCAAGTTGATGCTGCGTTTTCACGACCCGTCTCGCGGCGCCGTGCGGCTCGACGGCCTCGACATACGCCGAGCGCGTCTCGTCGATCTGCGCGCGCATTTCGCCTTCGTGACACAAGACAATCTCGTGCTTCCGACAAGCGTCGCCGAGAACATCGCCTATGGAAGGCCGTCGGCGAGCAACGCGGATATCGAAGACGCCGCAGCGCTCGCAGGCGCGGCGGAGTTCATCGACGCGCTCCCGGAGGGTTACAACACAGTGCTCAGCGAAGGGGGCGCCAATCTCTCCGGCGGCCAACGACAGCGCCTCGCGATTGCAAGAGCGCTGGTGAGCGAAGCGCCCTTCCTCGTCCTAGACGAACCGACGAGCGCGCTCGATCCCGAAAACGAGCTGCGGCTGATCGACACTCTGCACCGCCTCAAGAGACGCCGCACCGTCCTGCTCGTCACCCATCGGCTCGATTCAGTGGTGGACTGCGATCAGGTCTTTGCGATGCACGCCGGGCGGATCGTCGAAACTGGCACGCATGCGCAGCTTCTGGCGCAGGGCGGCGCCTATGCGCGGCTCTGGCGCCGGCAGACAGACGACAAGGCCGCTCGCCGCGCTAAACGCGGCGCCGGCGCTGGGCGCAAAGGCCGGGACGCCAAAGTTGCGACGGCCGAACAAGAAGTTGCTGCCAAAGTCTATAGAACTAGTTGACTATAGTCCGGATTGGCGCTAGCACTGCGTCAACATGGCTTTTTCAGAACGCGATCTGCCCGCTGACCAGCAAGGGGCCACGCATATGACGCTTCAGGATCTCACGCTTTTGCCGAAACCCCAGAGGACAGCCAGAAGCTCGACGTCGAAACCGCAAGCCGACGTTATCCAGGCCCTCATTCCCAAGGCCGAGGAGGCCGAGCATTTTCTGAAAGCGATCGCCAATGCGCATCGGCTCATGGTTTTGTGCGAGCTGCATAAGGGCGAAATTTGCGTCACCGATTTGCAGGAGGCCGTTGGGCTGAGCCAATCCGCGCTCTCGCAGCATCTCGCGAGATTGCGGCAGGACGGCCTTGTGGCGACGCGGCGCGACTCTCGCACAATCTATTATTCGCTCGCGGACGAGCGCGTGCAACGCGTGATCGCGCTGCTGCACGACGTCTTTTGCGGGAGATAATTATGCAGGCGCGCGGCGACGCGACTCCGAACACTTAATCGCTTCTGCATCTCGCAGGCTTTTGTCATTCCCGGCGGGCTGAAAGCCCGACCGGGAAGCCAGAGCCACAAGAACGCAGGTTTTGCTCTGGATTCCCGATCGCTCGCTTTGCGAGCGTCGGGAATACAGCGAGCCAACCAGCAGATTTCGTATCAGTGAAGGATGGGCGCTTTCAGCGCCTCGAGTTGCGCGAGCGACAGGCGGAAGAGTCCACGCGCGCCGCAGCGCGTCTGGAATCTGTCTCCCGCGCGCCCGCATAGCCGCTTGAACCATTCGTCCTTATCGAGACCGTCGGGGCATTCGGCGATTTCCCAAACCTTGCCATCCGGCCGGAAGCGCACATGGATCAGGACAGTCGCGTCTTGAAGAGCGACGCCGCTCGCAAAAGCGTTGGGTTGCTCTTCGGCGGGGGCGGCGCCGGGAAGCGTTTGCGTGGACTGTAAGGCGCGTTGTTCAACCAGATCGGTCATGGATGCGTTCCGTCATCAAGGTTGCGCGCCGATGGTCAAGAGAGCAGCGTCCGATCTTCTCTCCCGGCCCAGCTTTGGAGGCCGCCCGCCAGCGCTATATAGACACGCAACATAGTGGCGCATGTCCGAGATTTAGCCAAGCGGGCGGAGCGCTCAAATATTGAGCTTTTTATAATAGTTCCAAGAAGAAGCCGCGCCGGTCAATCGTGCAATCCCGGCGCTTCATAGCCCGCGCGCGCAACATATTCCGTATAGCCCCCATCATATTTATGAACGCCCTCGGGCGTCAGCTCGAGAACGCGATTTGAAAGCGCCCCCAGGAAGCGGCGATCATGCGAGACGAAGAGCATCGCGCCCTCATATTCGGCGAGCGCGGCGATGAGCATCTCTTTTGTCGCGAGATCGAGATGGTTCGTGGGCTCGTCGAGCACGAGGAAATTCGGCGGATCGTAAAGCATCTTGGCCATCACGAGCCGCGCCTTCTCCCCTCCAGAGAGAAAATTGCACTTCTTCTCCGCGTCGTCGCCGGAAAAGCCGAAACAGCCGGCGAGCGTGCGCAGCGACCCCTGCCCCGCCTGCGGGAAAGTATATTCCAGCTCCTCGAAAACCGTGCGGTCGCCGTCGAGAAGCTCCATGGCATGCTGGGCGAAGTAACCCATTTTCACGCTGGCGCCGATGGTCACCGCGCCGTCGTCCGGCTGCGCCGCGCCTGCGATGAGCTTGAGCAGCGTCGACTTCCCGGCCCCGTTGACGCCCATCACCGCCCAGCGCTCCTTGCGGCGTACCGCGAAATCGAGCCCTTCATAGATACGGCGGCTTCCGTAGCTCTTGTGCACGCTCTTCAGCGTCGCGACATCCTCCCCCGAGCGCGGCGCGGGTCGGAATTCGAAGAGAATGGTCTGGCGGCGCTTCGGCGGCTCGATCTTCTCGATTTTGTCGAGCTTCTTCACGCGGCTCTGCACCTGCGCCGCGTGTGAGGCGCGCGCCTTGAAGCGCTCGATGAATTTGATCTCCTTGGCGAGCATCGCCTGCTGACGCTCGAATTGCGCCTGCTGCTGCTTTTCGTTGAGCGCGCGCTGCTGCTCATAGAATTCGTAATCGCCGGAATAGGTGTTCAGCGCGCCGCCGTCGATCTCGATGACCTTCGACACGATGCGATTCATGAATTCGCGATCGTGCGAGGTCATCAGCAGCGCGCCCTCGTAGCCTTTCAGAAAGGCCTCGAGCCAGATGAGGCTTTCGATGTCGAGATGGTTGCTCGGCTCGTCGAGCAGCATGGCGTCCGGGCGCATGAGCAGGATGCGGGCGAGCGCGACGCGCATCTTCCATCCGCCGGACAGCGCGCCAACATCGCCGTCCATCATCTCCTGGCTGAAGTTGAGGCCGGCGAGAACCTCGCGCGCGCGCCCGTCCAACGCATAGCCGTCGAGCTCCTCGAAGCGGCCCTGCACCTCGCCATAGCGTTCGATGATCGCGTCCATATCGTCGGCGCGGTCGGGATCGGCCATGGCGGCCTCGAGCTCCCGCAGCTCCGCGGCGACGGCGCTGACGGGCCCCGCCCCGTCCATCACCTCTGCCACGGCGCTGCGGCCCGACATTTCGCCGACTTCCTGATTGAAATAGCCGATCGTGACCCCGCGATCAGTCGAGACCTGGCCTTCGTCTGGCAGCTCGCGGCCCGAGATCATCCGAAACAGCGTCGTCTTGCCGGCGCCGTTCGGGCCGACAAGGCCGGCTTTTTCCCCTTTCAGGAGCGCCGCGGACGCCTCGACGAAAAGGATCTGGGAGCCGTTCTGCTTGCTGATGTTTTCCACGCGAATCATAGGGGCCCTTGTCACGGAGGGAGCTGTGCGACTTACGACGCCGCAGCCTTTCCGGATGAAAGCGGGCCCGTCAGAAGCTGGGAGCGCGGTTTTACGCCTAAAACCGCCGCCCCGGCGGCGCCGGATGGCAGGTCAGAACGGCGATCTCGTCGCCATTATCGTATTTCATTTCGCCGCGCGCGACGTCAAGTGTGTTGCGCACGTGCTGCTCGCGGCATTTTTTGGCGCCGTCCTCCATGCAGAGCCGGTCCGTGCCGAAGGTGACGAGGCTCTTGTCGAGGCCCATCACATAGACGACCTTTTCCTTGCGCCCGTATTTGTCCGGCCCGGAAATATAGGAGTCGCCCTGCTTATATTCCTCGGCGACCCCTTCGCCCCACATGATCTGCAAAAACTGCCGGTCGGTGTCGATATCGACCATCGCTGTCTGGTTTGACCGCGCGCAATCGAGATGAATTTCGGTGGCGCCAGCCGCCGCCGGGATAAGCGCACAGCAAATGGCGTAAGCGAAAGTCCTGCCCATCGCGATTTCCCCTCGCCGGCCTATTTGCCTTCCAGATTTTGCTTCTGCTCCAGGCAGGCGTCGAGCTGCGCGCGGCTCAGCTCCCAATAGGAGGCGCCGCAGAGGGCTTGATAGCGGCTGCTGTTGAAGAAGGACCAGAGATTATAGGCGCCAAGAAGCAGCGCGAGAACAAATGCAACTTTCCAGATTGTGTTGAAGCGCGTGATCGGGTCGGCTTCTGGCTTCGTCATGGCTGCCTCCATGGTCTCAATGTTAGGCGTCCGCGGCCGTCCGTCAATCCAGCGTCTGGCGGAAGCGCATGACGGCAATGCTCATTGCGACAAGCGCGAACAGCGCCAGCGCGCCGGCGTCCGTCGCGAGATCGACGAAGCCCGAGCCTTTCAACATCACAGCGCGCACGATTCGCAAAAAATGGGTGAGCGGCAGCGCCTCGCCGATATATTGCGCCCAGACCGGCATGCCATAGAAGGGAAAGAGGAAGCCCGAGAGCAGCATGCTCGGCAGAAAGAAAAAGAACGTCATTTGGATCGCCTGGAGCTGATTCTCGGCGATGGTCGAAAGCGTGTAGCCCATCGACAGATTGGCGATAATGAACAGCAGCGTCAGCGGCACGAGCACGAAGAGCGAGCCGACGATCGGAACCTGGAAGAGAAAGCGCGCGACGATCAGAATCGTGGCCATCTGCACGGCGCCGACCAAAACATAGGGCGTGATCTTGCCGAGCATGATTTCGACGGGCTTCACCGGCATAGCGAGCAGCGCTTCCATCGTGCCGCGCTCCGTCTCGCGCGTGACGGATAGCGCCGTATAGATCAGCATCGTCATGGTGAGGATGGTGCCGATGAGCCCCGGCACAATATTGCGGCGCGCTTCTCCCGCCGGATTGTAGCGGCGCTGCACCTGCAAATCGAAGGGCGGCGCGTTTTGGGCGAGCGATGCGAGCGGTCCGGTGAGTTCGCGATCCAGCGCCTGATTGGCGGCGCCGGCAGCCGCCGCAACGGCGCCGATGGTCGCAGTGGGGTCAGTGGCATCCGCGATGACAAGGAGCGAAGGACGCTCGCCGCGCACCAGCCGGCGCGAGAAATCTGGCGGGATCTGGATGACGAAGAGCGCGCGGTTCGAGAGGATCAACGCATCGGCGTCCTCTTCTCCCTTCGCAACATATTTGACGTCGAAATAGTCCGTCGCCCGCAAGGCGCCGAGGAGCGCGCGCGCAATCGGGCTGTCGTCGCTCATCAGCACTGCGGTGGGCAAATGCTTTGGGTCCGTGTTGATCGCAAACCCGAAGAGCAGCAATTGCATGAGCGGAATGCCGACGATCATGGCGAGCGTCGGTCGGTCGCGGCGGAGCTGAATAAACTCTTTCACGAACATGGCGACGAGCCGCTGCCAGGATTGCGCGAGGCGCCCCCGCCGCGCGGGTCTCGCATCCATGCGTCTCGGCGCTTGCGTCATTGGCCGTTCCGGTGGTTGCGCGTCATCAGGTCGATGAAGACATCTTCCAGCGTCGGCTGGTCATGCGTCCAGCGATGGCTCGCGTTGGCGTAGCGCGCGGCGACCGCCTCCATCGCGCCGGCATCGCGACCGCCGACATGCAAGGCCGCGCCGAAACGCGCGACCATGTCGACGCCCGGCGCATGTTTCAATTCGGCCGCCAAAGCGTCGAGCCCTTCGCCGGTGACGACATAGGTCGTGAGCCCTGCGTTGCGCACAATGTCCTCGATCGTGCCCGAGACCAGCAGTTTCCCATCGAGAATATAAGCGATCTCGTGACAGCGCTCGGCCTCGTCCATGTAATGCGTCGAGACGAGCACGGTCAGGCCTTCATTGGCGAGATTGTGGATCTCGTCCCAGAAATCGCGGCGGGCTTTCGGATCGACGCCGGCCGTCGGCTCGTCCAGCAGAAGCAGCGAAGGCCCCGGCAAAATGCAGGCGCCGAGCGCGAGCCGCTGTTTCCAGCCGCCGGAGAGCTCGCCCGCAAGCTGGCCCGCCCGCGCCGTGAGCCCAAGCCGCTCCAGCGCCGCCTGCGCCATGTCTTCCGGCGCCTCGAGACCATAGATGCGCGCGACAAATTCAAGGTTCTCGCGGATGGTGAGGTCGCGATACAGCGAGAAGCCCTGGGTCATGTAGCCGACCTGGCGCTTGATCTCGTCCTGCTGCGTGCGGATGTCGAGGCCGAGGCAACGCCCCTCGCCGCCATCGGGCGTCAACAGGCCGCACAGCATGCGGATCGTCGTCGTTTTGCCGCTGCCGTTGGGGCCTAGGAAGCCTTGGATATGGCCACGACGAACGCGCAGGGTGAAATTATCGACGACCTTCTTCTCGCCGAAGATTTTGGTGAGGCCCGAGACGTCGATCGCAATATCGGGCGAGGCCGATTCTGTCATTGCCCGCCCGCCTCTCAACCGCCATGGCCGGGCTTGTCCCGGCCATCCACGCCCCGAAGCTGCAAAGACCTTGATGGCATGGCGACCGCGCCGCGGCTGCCTCGCGTGGATGCCCGGCACAAGGCCGGGCATGACGCCGAGAGGTTTCCGGCAACAACCAAAAACAGCGGCTTTCTCATTTTCCCACCTCCGCCGCTTCCGCAAGTGGCGTCACCGAAACCGGCATTCCCAAAGGCAGCTCCCGCGCCTTCCCTTCGAGCCGCGCCTCCACTTTGAAAACGAGTTTCGCCCGCTCGACATCGCTGAAGATCACCGGCGGCGTATACTCCTGCCGGCTCGCAACGAATGAAATGCGGCCGTAGAGATCGCCCGGACAGCCGTCGCATTGCACCCGCGCGCGCCCACCGAGCCTGACGCCGGCGAGACGCGGCTCCGGCACGTAGAACCGCACCTTGCGGTTCTCCGGCGGCAGCAGCGCCACCACGGGTTGGCCGGCGTTCACCACTTCGCCGGGTCGAAAAAACACATCCTGCACCACCCCGCCGGCCGGCGCGACGACATTCTGGCGGCCGATGCGAATGTCGATCGCCTGCAATTGCGCATGTGCCTGATTGAGCGATGCCTGCGCCGCCTCGATTTCCTGCGTGCGCCCCGGAATCCGCGCCGCCTCCACCTGTCGCCGCGCCTCCTTCACGCTGGCCTCGTCGCGCCTCAGCGCCATTTCGGCGCGGTCGAGTGTGGACTTCGGAATGTCGCCGGTGGCGAAAAGCTTGCGCTGGCGATCGTAATCATTGCGCGACAAGGTGAGCGATGCCTCGGCGCGCTCCAGCGCGGCTTGCAGCACCGCGATCTGCTGCGGGCGGTTGATGGCCGCCTGGAGGTTCTGCACCTGCGCCTCGAGCTGGCCGATGCGCGCGACGGCTTCGGCGCGGCTGCGATCGAGAAGCGTGGTCGACATGTCGAACAACCGATCGCCGGGTTTCACGACGGAGCCGGCCGCAACGAAAAGCTGCGCCAGCCGCTCGCCTTCATTGGGGCCAATGTAGAGGGTTTCACCTTCCACGTAGCCAAGGAAGGCAATCTGCCGCGCCCCATTATTGCGCGTGAGGCCCCACCAAAGACCGGCGAGCACGATGACGAGAACGAGGAGCGCGACGAGTCGCCTCATGCGCCCGCCCTTTCGAGCAAGACGCCGACACGCAGCAAGCCGATCGTCGCAAGAAGAAGGAGAAGCGCCGTCGCTGGCCCCGCCGCAGCGAAGACGCGCGGGGAGAGATAATCCTCGCCGAGCGACTTGCCCATAAGGAAAACGCCGCTCGGCAAAACGAGCGCGAGAGCCGTCGCGCTGCCGGGCATATAGCTTCGACGCGCGAGGCTGAGAGCCAGATGAGGCGCGACGGCGTTAACGCTCATTGCCAGCGCCAGGCCACAAATCAGATAAGCGCCCAAGCTATGCGCGCCGCCGCCAATCGCAAGCGCGCCCGCCGCGCCAAAAAGCAGGGTGAGCGCCGCCGCGGCAAAGCGAAATGCGCGGGGCGGAACCGAGGCGAGAGGAGGAAAGCCCGAGAATCCGGGCAACCAGATCGCCTCTTCCAGATTGTGCAATGCAGTCGCCGCGATAAACAACCAGACTGCGGCAGGCCAGGAGAGGCAAGAAAACATCGGTTGATCGCCTCCGAGCCGCCCAATCCGCCGACTCCAGGGCCTAGTTTTGGCGCGCCGCGAAGAAAAAGGCTAGAGTGCCGCCGACGCTGCGCGAAAAGGACGCGAAAAGGGATCGGAAATGTCTGAAGAGATTACGGAATTGCCCGAGCGCGAGGGCATGGACTACGATGTCGCGATCGTCGGCGCAGGACCGGCCGGCCTCGCCGCCGCGATTCGACTCAAGCAGGTCGCGCCCGATCTTTCCGTCGTCGTCATCGAAAAAGGCTCCGAGCCCGGCGCGCATATTCTCTCCGGCGCCGTCATCGATCCCATCGGCCTCGATCGCCTCCTCCCCTCCTGGCGGTCGCACGACGAAGCGCCGTTGAAGACGCAGGTGCACGACGACCAGTTCCTGCTGCTTTCCGAGAAGGGCGGCTTCCGCATCCCCAATATTTTGATGCCGAAGCTGATGAATAACCACGGCAATTTCATCGGCTCGCTCGGCAATGTCGTGCGCTTCTTGGCCTCGGAGGCCGAGGCGCTGGGCGTGGAAATCTATCCCGGCTTCGCGGGCGCCGAGATTCTCTACGGCGACAAGGGCGAGGTGCTCGGCGTCGCCACGGGCGACATGGGCGTCGACCGCGACGGGACGCCAAAGGACAGCTTCACCCGCGGCATGGAGCTGCGCGCCAAATATACGCTCTTCGCGGAAGGCGCGCGCGGCTCTCTGTCGAAACAAGTGCTCGCCAAATACGATCTCTGCAAGAACAGCGACGTGCAGAAATTTGGCATCGGCTTCAAGGAGCTGTGGCGCATCCCCAAGGAGAAGCACCACCCCGGCCGCGTGCAGCATTCCTTCGGCTGGCCTCTGCAGTCCGACACGGGCGGCGGCTCCTTCCTCTATCATTTCGAGGATGGGCTGGTGTCGGTCGGCTTTGTCGTCCACCTGAACTATTCGAACCCGACCCTCTCGCCCTTCGACGAATTCCAGCGCTTCAAATGCCACCCGATGGTCGCGCCGACGCTGGAAGGCGGCGAGCGTCTCGCCTATGGCGCGCGCGCGCTTACCGAAGGCGGCTGGCAGAGCGTGCCCAAGCTCGTTTTCCCCGGCGGCGCGCTGATCGGCTGCGCGGCAGGCTTCATGAATGTGCCGCGCATCAAGGGCTCTCACAACGCCATTCTCTCAGGCATGCTCGCGGCCGAGCATGTGGCCGCGGCGATCGCGGAAGGCCGCGCGCATGACGAGGTGAGCGCTTACGACGCCGCCTGGCGCGCGTCGGATATCGGCCGCGACCTCAAGCCGGTGCGAAACGTCAAGCCCATCTGGTCCAAGCTCGGCACTTATCTCGGGGCGCCGCTCTTTGGCCTCGACATGTGGACGAATGAGCTCTTCGGCTTCTCGTTCTTCGGCACGGTTAAGCACGGCAAGCCGGACCATGCCTGCCTGAAGCCGCTCTCGGAAGTCACCCCGATCGTCTATCAGAAGCTCACGCAGAAACCGGCTTTCGATAAGCTCTCCTCGGTCTTCGTCTCGAACACCAACCACGAGGAAGACCAGCCGGTGCATCTCAAGCTGGCCGACCCGTCGATTCCGATCGAGCAAAACCTGCCGATCTATGGCGAGCCGGCGCGGCTCTATTGCCCGGCGGGCGTCTATGAAGTCGTCTATGGCGACGAGGAGGCGAAGGCCGATCCGCGCTTCGTGATCAACGCGCAAAATTGCGTGCACTGCAAGACCTGCGACATCAAGGACCCGGCGCAGAACATTACCTGGGTGCCGCCGGAAGGCGGCGGCGGGCCGAACTATCCGAATATGTGAGGCCGCTCGGACGGCTTGTCATTCCCGGCGAGCTGAAAGCCCGACCGGGAATCCAGAGCCTCAATAGCGCTAATGTCGTTCTGGATTCCCGATCGCTCGCTTCGCGAGCGTCGGGAATGACAGAGAACCGATCGATGCTCGACTTCCTCTCCCTTCTCGGCGCCAACCCTGCGCCAATGGCGTGAGGCGCGCATTTTCTCACTGAGCTCCCATGTTCTTCATCTTTTCCAAGATTTTCGAGTTTCTCGCGACGCCGACGCATTTCGCGCTGTTTATCGGCGCTCTCGGCGTCGCACTTTCTGTCACCCGTTTCAAAAGGACAGGTTGCGCGCTCTCCGGCGGCGCGATCGTCCTTCTGCTCGTCATGGGCTTTTCGCCGCTCGCCGGTCTCGTCGCGATTCCGCTCGAAGCGCGTTTTCCGCCGCCGCCCGATGACATGCCGGCGCCGGATGGGATTATCGTGCTCGGCGGCTCTGTCGACGAAAATCTGAGCGGCATGCGCAACCGCGTCACCCTCGCCGAAGCGGCGGAGCGCCTCACCGCGCCAATCGCCTTGAAGCGGCAGTATCCGACGGCGCGCCTCGTCTTCACGGGCGGCACCTCGGCCTTGCGCGGGTCGGCCTATACGGAAGCGGGGACGGTGCGGCGCTTCTGGCGGGAGGTCGGCCTCGACCAGGGCGATGTGCTTTACGAAGACAAATCCCGGAACACATTCGAGAACGCCGCCTTCACGCGCGACCTCGTGCAGCCCAAGCCCGGCGAGCGCTGGCTGCTTGTCACTTCCGCGATGCATATGCCGCGCTCGGTCGGCATCTTCCGCAAGGCCGGCTTTCCCGTGATCGCCTATCCCGTCGATTACCGCACGGCCGGCGAGATGAGCGGCTGGAGCGTGCCGCGCCACGCGTCGCGAAGCTTCGGGCTCCTCGAATTCGCGGCGCATGAATGGGTGGGCCTCGCCGCCTATTGGCTGACGGGAAAGACCGACGCGCTCTTTCCGGCGCCCTAAAAAATTGCAGAGCGCGCTTATTCGGCGCGCCGCCGCCCGCGCGTGGTTGTCGTCGGCTCCATGCTGCGCCCGCCGGAGCCGCCCGGCCAGCTACCGTGTTTCATTTCGAGAAACAAAGCGATCGCTTGGGCGCGGTTACGCACGTCGAGCTTCTCGAAAAGATTGCGCAGATGAAATTTGATCGTGTTGATCGAGACGCCGAAATCCTTGGCGAGCTGGCTGTTGGTGTGGCCCGACCCCAGCGCCGACAAGAGGCTTCTCTCGCGCAGCGTGAGATTCTCCAAAGGATCGCTGCGCATCTTACGGATATCGACGAAGGGAAAGACCATATCGCCCGCCGCCACCGCCGCCAGCACGTCGAGAAGCCGTTCCGGCGGGGCGCGCTTGGAGACGAAGCCCGCGCCCCCGAGCTGCAGTGTCTCGGCAGGCGCCGCGGGATCGTTGGTGCCGCTATAGACCACGATCTTGGGCGCCGAGACCTGGCGCGAGAGGGCGCGTAAAACATCGCGCGCATGCAGTGTAGGCAATTGCCAGCCAATGACCGCGATCGCGAATTTCTGCTGCCGGGCGGCCTCGAGAAACTCTTCGCCATCCGTCACTTTGAGGACGAGGTTGAAACGCTTGTCGTCGGACAGGAGCTTGTCGAGGCCGGCAAGAATCAGCGGGCTCTTGTCGGCGATGGCGACATCGATGCTGGCGGCCTGCTGCGAGGGCGCGCCGTCGTCACCTTCTGGGCGCGGAGCGGTCTTCGCGAGATCCGCACTTTCCCCGCTCGCCCGGATATTGTCCATCCGCCCCTCCCAGCCCTGATCGAAAAGGTAGGCGCTCCCATTTCTTCCAGCTTCGCATGGCCGCGCCACGAGAACGGAAAAAACGCCTCATATGCATCGCGACAGCCGCTGATCTGTTTGGCCGTCCTCGAAGCGACGCCGAATAAATACCTGCCCATTCGAGTTGGGAGGTGGGCCAAGAATACTCATAGCGCGGCAAGACGCAAGCGTTCTCACGTGACAAGAAGCCAAAATGCGTGCGCGCAAAAATTAAGGCGCGCCGCATCGGCAAGTGCCGACGCGTCGCGCCTGAACGTAAGCTGCTAGAAGCGCTGAATTAGTCGGTGAAGACCCAACGCGCAGCGAAGTAAGCAGCCGCGCCGATCACGATGATCGCGATCATGCCGACGGGGGTCGCCGCATAGCTGGTGAGTTCGAGAATAGCGCCCATTATCTCCTCCTTCTGTCACACTTAACTGTCGGTTCTAACCATTAGCCGACATGCTGCCATCTGATCCGTCGTCGCCGGCGGAATCGTCAGATACCAAGTTTTAGGATCGCATCGCCGACATGTTCCCATCGCGCGTTTAACGCGATCCTCGAAAGGGCGGGCGCATATCTGTTCTGCCCTGTCCGCGCTCGGTGAGCGTTTGCTTCCACAGCTCATCGACCGTGGTTCCGAAATGCGGTGATGCAACGAACTATTGTAGTCGCTGATCCTTGTCAAGCGACCTCGTTGTCGGCGCGCAAATGCGCAGGCGCGGGACTGTCGTCGCGCGAGACGGCCGTGGAGATTGCGCTTGCCCGCCCGTATTGCAGACGACTAATGTCCGAATGATTAACAAAGCGAGCGCTCATGGCTAACACGCCTTTGAAATTGGTCGTCATCCTCGTTGCGCTGGCCGCCGCCGGCTTCTCGTTTTTCTATGCGCGGCGCACGGCCCCAGCCTGCACGGAAGACGGGAAATACATGTCCTCGGTGAGCGAATGTCAGGCCTGGGGGTTCGATTCCGGGCTCTGCAAGCAGGCGGTCGACAAAGCCCACGCCGTCGCTGCGCAGGCGGCTCCAAAAACCGAGACCATGTTCCAGTGCGAGCTGCGTTTCTCTGATTGCTTCGAAAATCCGGCCGGCGGCTTTACGCCTCGCCCGGCGTTCTGCCTGCGCGCCGACGGGGAGCCGAAGGAAATCCGCTACCTCGAATATGAGTCCGATCGCCGCAACCGGAAAAAGACCAAGGAAGTGCGTATCGATTAAGCGGCTAAGGCTCCGCTTGGCTCATCTGCCCGCGTCGGCGCGCCGTGGCGCGATCTGGAAATCCGAGGCGTCGATGACGAGCTGGCCCGCGCCGGTGCGCATGTCGATATGGATCGGCACGACGACATGCACGTCCGGCAAGGGCGCGAGCCACACGTTTATATCCCGGTTCTCAGCCAAATAGCGGGTCGACTTACTATCGGGGCGGTGTCCGGCGATCGGCGTGTAGCGCGCCGAGCAAACGGCGACTGGCCCCGAATAGCCGTGCGTCTGAGCCGTGTGAGCGCCCGCAAAAGAGAGCTGGACGTCGAAACGGGTCACGCCGTCGAACACGGAGATCGTGCGGTTGCAGGCGGCCGGCCCAATGAGCTCCTGGCTCTGCGGAACGCTCATGATCAGCGCGCTGACGGGATCGACGATGCGTTTCTTGGCGCCGTCATTGAGCGGAACGCGCATTTCCGCGTCCCACGGCTCCGGCTTCACCTCGACTGCGCGCACGGCGTTGCTGGCGAGCGACATCCGCACCGTGCGCGTCTCGTCATTGTTCGAGGTCGTATTGGCGTAGGCCGAAGGCGACGGGCCGGCGGCGGTCAAGCCGCCGCTCGCGGTCGCCGCCCCCTTGGTGTTGTTCACGAGATTGGCGAGTCCCGAGGTCCGCATGGAAATATCGACGCGGTAGCTTTCCGGCTCGACCACGCCCGAGGCGGAGGCGCTGCCGATCGAGAGCCCCATCAGGCTCAAGGCGTAGTGCGCCTTGATCGTTTCGGCCGCGGTCGGCCCGGCGCCGGCGCAAAGCAGCGCCGCAATCGGCAAAGCCGCGGAGGGCGGGAAAAGCTTCAAGATCCGGCTCATGTTGCTCAAGACTGCAGTAGGTGGCGCGCCGCGGAACGAAGCCTCACGCCGACTCCTGCCAATGCCCGTCCGAATAGATGCGCCAGGCGCGCAGCCCCGCCTTGGCGACGACCATCCTACCGGCTTTCGCTTCCGAGACGAGATGTCTGAATATGAGAGGATTGCGCCAGGAAAAGGGCTTCTCCGGATCGCAAACGGCGTGGTACTCGTCGCTGTCCGGATCGTCCATGAGGAGCGTCCCGACCTTGTCGGGCCGCATCGTCGCCGGCAGCCCGCGATCTTCTTTCCATTGGCAGTAATAATCCCGGCAAACCTCGGGGCGCGTTGCGTAAACGCCGCAACCTCCCGCGCCGGCGCAATGTTCGCAGAGCTTGCCCGCGGTCTTCTTCATCTCCTCGATTTCGAGGACCTTGCAGCAGAAATGGCAGGGGCCGCAGGCCTTGCCGGGGATGTCGAGCATGATAACCGCGCCAGGGAGACAGTGAGAATCGAATCGGCTTATTGTCCCCCGGATGGCGCTGGATGCAAGCAGCGCCGGCGCCCAAGGGACGGCGACGAAGGGGCGGCGGTGAAGAGTCGGCGGCGAGGATGACGCAAGGACGGACCAGAATCGTTTCGATCTGCGGTAGCCTGCGCGCCGGCTCGGTCAATGCGGCCGTGCTTGCGGCGGCGGCGCGGCTCGCGGGCCCCGACGTCGAGATGTCGCCCTATTGCGGGCTCGACGCATTGCCGCATTTCAATCCGGATCGCGACCATGACGCCCCGCCGCCCGGCGTGCGGGACCTGAGAGAAGACCTCGCGCGCGCCGACGCCATCCTGTTTTCGACGCCCCAATATGCCGGGTCCTTGCCGGGCAGCTTCAAAAACCAGCTCGATTGGACCATCGGCGCAGGCAGCCTCTACCGCCGCCCCGTGGGGTGGATCAATCCATCCGCCCATGGCGGCGCGCACGTCCATGCGCTGCGCCTTGTCCTTGACAAGGCCGGCGCAAATGTCGTCGAAGCCGCCTGCGCCGACGTCCCCGTTGGCCGGGACGCGCTGGACGCGGACGGGGAGATCCGGAACGAAACGCTTCTGCGAAAAATCGCCGCCGTCACGAGCGCGCTGGCCCGCGCCGCCACTTGAAGAGGGAAGAAGAATACATGGCGCCTGACATCAACCCCTCCACGCTTTTCGTTCCGCCGCAGTGGCTTGCCGATAATCTCGCGTCGCCTGACATCGTCGTTTTCGACGCGTCCTGGCATATGCCGGCGGCGAACCGCGATCCGCGGGCCGAATATTTGGCGGGGCATATCCCGGGCGCCGTCTTCTTCGACATAGACGCGATCGCCGATCACTCGACCGGCCTGCCGCATATGCTCCCCTCGCCCGAGGTCTTCGCCGCCGAGATGCGCCGGCTGGGCTTTGGAGACGGCATGCGCGCGGTCATCTACGACAGCGTCGGCCTCTTCTCGGCCCCGCGCCTCTGGTGGACGATGAAGGTCTTCGGCGTGAAAAAGGTCTCGATCCTTTCCGGGGGCCTTCCGGCGTGGAAGGCGGAGGGCCGGCCGCTCGAGACGGGCGATGTCACCCGCGAACCGCGCGACTTTACGCCCGCATTCAATCCGGAACTCGTCGCAGATTGGAAACAGCTAGATACGTCGCTTTCGAGCGGCGACGCTCAGGTCGTCGACGCACGCGCCGCTGAGCGCTTCATGGGCCGCGCCCCCGAGCCGCGTGCGGGGCTGCGCGCCGGCCATATGCCCGGCGCTCACAATCTGCCCTTTGGCGAGGTGATCGAGGGCGGAAAGATGAAAGACAAAGCGGGATTGGAAGCCGCTTTCGCAGCGGCGGGCCTCGATCCTGCAAAGCGGACGATAGCAAGCTGCGGATCGGGGATGACCGCCTGCATCCTCAGCCTTGCCCTCGCCGCCGCTGGCCGGCCGATGGCGACAGTCTATGACGGCTCATGGTCGGAGTGGGGCGCCCGCGCCGATCTGCCGGTTGTTTCCTATTCGGACTAGCGCTGATGAATCGAGCAAATTTAGCTCATAACTTAATCATATAGCCTAAATATCAGGCATCATCACGGGTTTCGGCGCCGACCGATTGGCCATGGCGCGGAAATCGCTCAGGTGGTAGAAGCTCGGCGGCGTCGGCAAAGGCGAAGCGCGGGTGCGGGCGGGAGCTTCAGGCGCAGCGGGGACAAGCGATGAAAAAAGTCGAGGCGATCATTAAACCTTTCAAGCTCGATGAAGTGAAAGAGGCGCTGCAGGCGGCTGGCCTGCAAGGCATCACTGTCACCGAGGCGAAGGGTTTCGGCCGCCAGAAGGGTCACACCGAGCTTTACCGGGGGGCCGAATATGTCGTTGACTTCCTGCCGAAAGTAAAAATCGAGATCGTTCTTGCGGACGAGGCCGTCGATCGCGCCGTCGAGGCCATTCGCACGGCCGCCCAGACGGGTCGCATCGGCGATGGCAAGATTTTTGTTTCGAACATCGAGGGCGCAATCAGAATCCGCACGGGGGAAACCGGCGTGGACGCGATTTAACCTTCGGGGCTATCGTGAGCTTCCTAGAAAGACTGTTTCGCCGCTCCGCTGCGCCGCAAACGCATGCAACTAAACCCAAGGAAGAGGCAAGGATCGACATGACAACTGCCAAGGACGTAATCAAGCAGATCAAGGACAACGACGTAAAATACGTCGACTTCCGCTTTACCGATCCGCGCGGCAAGTGGCAGCACGTGACCTTCGACGTGTCGATCGTCGACGAAGAGGCGCTGAACGAAGGCATCATGTTCGACGGCTCGTCGATCGCCGGCTGGAAGGCGATCAACGAGTCGGACATGACGCTCCTGCCCGACCTCTCGACCGTCACCATGGACCCCTTCTTCGCGGCCTCGACCATGTCGATCGTCTGCGACGTCGTGGAGCCGGCGACCGGCCAGCCCTACAACCGCGACCCGCGCTCGATCGCCAAGAAGGCCATGGCGCATGTGAAGTCGATTGGCGTCGGCGACACCGCCTTCTTCGGCCCCGAGGCCGAATTCTTCGTCTTCGACGACGTCCGTTTCTCGTCCGACCCCTACAACACGGGCTTCCAGCTCGACTCGGTCGAGCTGCCGACGAACTCCGACACCGCCTATGAGGGCGGCAACCTCGGCCACCGCGTCCGCACCAAGGGCGGCTACTTCCCGGTTCCGCCGGTCGACTCGGCCCAGGACATGCGCTCCGAGATGCTCGCCGCCATGGCGGCCATGGGCGTCAAGGTCGAGAAGCACCACCACGAAGTGGCTTCCGCCCAGCATGAGCTCGGCCTCAAGTTCGAGACGCTCGTCACCGTCGCCGACCACCTGCAGATCTATAAGTATGCGATCCATCAGGTGGCGCATTCCTATGGCAAGTCGGCGACCTTCATGCCGAAGCCGGTTTACGGCGACAATGGCTCGGGCATGCACGTCCACCAGTCGATCTGGAAGGAAGGCAAGCCGGTGTTCGCTGGCGACAAATACGCCGGCCTCTCCCAGGAGTGCCTGTGGTACATCGGCGGCATCATCAAGCACGCCAAGTCGCTGAACGCCTTCACCAACCCGTCGACCAACTCCTATAAGCGTCTGGTCCCGGGCTTCGAGGCGCCGGTGCTGCTCGCCTATTCCTCGCGCAACCGCTCGGCCTCCTGCCGCATTCCCTTCGGCTCCAACCCGAAGGCCAAGCGCATCGAGGTTCGCTTCCCCGATCCGACGGCGAATCCCTATCTCGCCTTCGCGGCCATGTTGATGGCCGGCCTCGACGGCATCGCCAACAAGATCGATCCGGGCGCGCCGGCCGACAAGGACCTCTACGATCTGCCGCCGGAAGAGTTGAAGGCGATCCCGACGGTTTGCGGCTCGCTGCGTGAAGCGCTCGACAGCCTCAAGGCCGACTACGCCTATCTGACGGCCGGCGGCGTGTTCAACGAAGACTTCATCAACGCCTACATCGACCTCAAGATGCAGGACGTCTATCGCTTCGAAATGACGCCCCATCCGGTCGAGTTCGATATGTATTACAGCTACTGATCCATAAGGAGCCGGCTTCTGGTGAAGCTGGAGACTTACGGATGAGAATCGGTGGGCCGCCCTCTGGGCGGCCCATTTTTTTAGCGGCGCGGCTTACTGCGATAGTTCATCCGAGATCCGCGCGATTGGTTCGGCGCCATCCCCGACGCTCGGACACACAGGAACTCACCGCCGTCATTGCGAGGAGGCGGAGCCGACGAAGCAAACCAGGGCCGCATCGCTGCCCTGGTTTGCTTCGCTTCGCTCGCAATGACGGGCTCTGAATAAAACCAGCGCTTTTATGGCTCTGGATTCGATGCGAGCTGTTCAAACGGAAATGCTATCAGATAGGGAGAGGGCGACGCTTTCCTTTAGGCGCGCCGGCGCCTACATCAGCGTCGGGCAGAGAGAAGCGCTCATGGCGAACACCATAACGATCACCGTGCCGCATGATCTTGGAGTGGAGACCGCGAAAAAGCGTCTCGCCGAGCGCATCGAGATGCTGCAGCGTGAATATGTGGATAAGGTCGCGCAGTCAGAAGTAAGCTGGGCGGGCGACGTCGCCACGGTCCGCGTCGCCGCGCTGGGCCAAAGCGCGACGGCGCGAATGACGGTGCTGCCCGAGCTGGTTCGGATAGAGGTGCAACTGCCCTGGTTGCTCGCCAAGCTCTCCGGCGGGCTTCAGGATTTCATCTCTCGCAACGCGAATGACGTCTTGCGCATCGGCCCCGGAAAAAAGACCTCCTGATCAGCGAAGGGCGTCGCCCCCCTCGCTTTCCACCGCCTCGAGATGCATGTTTTCGGACGACACCAGTCGCAGGTTCGGCTGCTGTAGAGCATTCGCATTCTTGCCAACCGCGTAATGCGCCCGCGTGGCGCCACGCCCGCGTTGGAGGGCAATGGCGTCGTGATGGCGCCTTTTCGCGAGCGACAGACGCCGCTCATTGCGCGCTGATTCTCTCATGAAAAGCGCCAGGACGATCAGTATGTCCGTGGCGCGGTCGAGCGCGCCGAGATCGAGAAAGCTGCGAAGATCGCTCAGAATCAGCTCGCGAGCCGACGTCTCGCCGCGATGCGCATTCATCCGATAACTTGCGAGAAGCGTCCGATGCATGGGGGTAACGGATGCTGAAAGAGTGATTTCGTTCAACGCCAAAGCAACGCCAAATTTGCCGAGTTCGGTCATTTGTACTCCCCGCACGAAACGCTGGAACAAGCCGCAGCGGACACCGAAACTGTGGCCCGGAACCTAGCCGCGACAGGCGCGCCGCTCAATTTGGGGAATATACCTAATTCTCTGTGAAACGAGGTTTTCGCAAGTATTTACATGACTCCCGAGTGCCTCTTTGGCGCTTAATTCAGCACATATCGCCGTCTGCGAGGTCGAACCAGATGCGCACCAGCTCGGGCAAGGTTCGCGCCCCAAGTTTGGCCATTGCATTCGAGCGGTGAATCTCGACGGTGCGTGGTCGAATGCCGAGCTGCAAAGCGACTTCCCGGTTCGGGCGCCCATCGAGGATGGCGCCGACCACATCCTTCTCGCGCGCGCTGAGCGTTTGGTATCGCGCGAGCAACTCATTCTTGCGCCGCGTCTGCTCCATTCGCGCCCAACTGATGTCGAGTCCCCGCTGCACGGCGGAAACGAGCCTCTCTTTTTCGAGCGGCTTGGCGAGGAAATCCGCGGCGCCCTGTTTCATCGCCTGCACCGCTCGCGCAACGACTGCGCTGGGCGAGACAACGATGATCGGCAGCGGCTCGAGGAACTCTCGCAACCGTCGAATCGACGCGGAGGCTGGCTCTTTGAGCTCCAGAATGACGCATCCGGGCTCGCTCGGGTCCTTATGGGCGAGAAAGGCCGACACGTCTTTGAAAACCTCGACGGAGCGACACTCCTGGCAAACAAGCGCGGCAATAGCCGCCCGTTCGTCCTGCTCTTGCGCAACGACATAGATAGTCGGCATGTCGACGTCCTTGAACGTCTTAGAACGCCACCCGCAAAAGCTCATAAGTCTTCTGCGACAAGCGCGCTTCATTCTTGAAAAATTCGCGATTTCTGGCGTCCACATGTTTCGATGTCGACGGAAAACGCGCTGCTAGAATAAAAGCACTCTAGCACAGTCAATGCTCGAGGCGAAGCTAAATTCGTCTAAGTTGTGTTTTGGTTTTGATTATCTCCTGCCGAAATCCGGCGCGGACGTGTCTTGTCCCTGCTCGACGATCGAACGGCGAATAGCGCGCGTGCGGGTGAAGAAGTCGAAGAGTCCCTCGCCGTCGCCGCGGCGAATCATGCGTTGAAGCG
Source organism: Methylocystis sp. JR02 (assembly GCF_030063565.1). Classification (NCBI taxonomy): domain Bacteria; kingdom Pseudomonadati; phylum Pseudomonadota; class Alphaproteobacteria; order Hyphomicrobiales; family Methylocystaceae; genus Methylocystis; species Methylocystis sp. JR02. Next base: position 2,084,165 of record NZ_JASIRC010000001.1, read on the forward strand.
CACTCAAGTCCTCGTTGAAGCGTCCGAGCATTTCGAGGACCGCCTCGCGATTATTGAGGAAAATATCACGCCACATAGTCGGATCGGAGGCGGCGATGCGGGTAAAATCACGAAAGCCCGAGGCCGAAAATTTAATGACCTCCGAGCGCGTCTGCTCACCGAAATCATCCGCCGTGCCGACGATGTTGTAGGCGATGAGATGCGGCAGATGGCTCGTGAGCGCCAGCACCTTGTCGTGGTGCTCGGGGCTCATCGTTTCGACTTTCGCGCCGATTCGCGTCCAGAAATTCGCGAGCCGCGCCACCGCAGCCACGTCTGCGCCTTCGAGCGGCGTGAGGATGGACCAGCGATTCTGGAACAGCGTCGCAAAGCCCGCGTCGGGGCCCGAGAATTCGGTGCCGGCGAGCGGATGCGCGGGGATGAAATGAACGCCCGAGGGCACATGGGGCGCAATCTGCGCCACAACCGCGCCTTTCACCGACCCGACGTCGGAGAGAATGGCGCCTTTTTCGAGATGTGGCGCGATTGCTTGCGCGACCACGCCGCAGACGCCGACCGGCGTGCAGATAATGATGAGATCGGCGCCCTTCAGAGCCTGCGCCACATCGCCGCCTGCGTCGTCCGCAATGCCCAATTCGCGCACGCGCGCCATGACCTGCTGCGAGGCGTCGACAATTGCGATCTCGCCGGCCGCCCCATAGTCACGGGCCGCCCGGGCGATGGACGAGCCGATGAGGCCCGCGCCGATGATCGCAAGCCTGTCGAAGATCGGCTCAGCCATTAGCCGCCGCTTTCCTGTCGGACATGAAATCGCCGAGCGCGGCGACCACCGCTTCATTGGCCTCCTGCGAGCCGATGGTCAGGCGCAGAAATTCGCCCATGCCATAGGCGCCGATGGCGCGCAGCACGAGGCCCCGCGCTGTCAGGAACCGATCGGCGTCGGCGGCCGTGCGGCCCGGCGTTTGCGGGAAACGGATGGCGATGAAATTGCCGACGCTCGGCAACACCTCGAGCCCTAGCCCCGAGATTTCGCGCGTCAGCCAGGGCAGCCATTTTTCGTTGTGGGCCACGGCCGCCGCGACATGCGCCGTATCCTGAACGGCGGCGACGCCCGCGATCGAGGCCGCGCTCGACACGTTGAACGGCGAACGGATGCGATTGAGCGAATCGATCACATGCGCCGGCCCATAGCCCCAGCCGAGCCGCACGCCCGCCAGACCATAGATCTTCGAGAAGGTGCGCGTCATGACGACATTCTCATGGGCGTCGACGAGCGCGATCCCCGCTTCGTAATCGGCGCGCATGACATATTCGGCATAGGCGGCGTCGAGGACGAGAAGCGTGCGCGCCGGCAGGCCCTTGGCGAGCCGCTCGACCTCCGCGGCCGGAAGATAGCTGCCGGTGGGATTGTTCGGATTGGCGAGGAAGACAATCTTCGTCTTCTCGGTCACGCGCTCCAATATGGCGTCGACATTCGCCGTGTAATCGGTCTCGGGCGCAACGACAGGGACGCCGCCGGCGGCGAGCGTCACGATCTTATATTCCAGGAAGCCATATTGGCTGTAGAGGCCCTCGTCGCCCTGCCCGATATAGGCAAGCGCCAGCAGCTCGAGAATATTGTCGGAGCCCGCCCCCATGATGATGCGCGCAGGATCGAGCCCATAGCGGGCGCCGACCGCCTCGCGCAGCGCCGCCGACGAGCCTTCCGGATAGATGGCGATCTGATGCGCCATGTCGCGCAGCGCCTGCACGGCGGCGGGCGACGGGCCGAGCGGCGTTTCATTGGCCGAGAGCTTGAAGACGCGGCCTGCGCCGGGCGCGCCGGCCTTGCCGGGCACATAGGCGTCGATATCGAGGACGCCGGGGCGAGGAATGGGACGCGTCATGGCTTAGCTCCTGGGCGCAAAGACGCCGCTGCGCGCTTCGCTGAGTTCATATCTTTCGGCGTGGCTGCCGATGGGCTCCACGATGGCGTCGGCCACGCCGGCCGCCGCCAACTCCTGCGCAAAGCGCGCGGCCTCGACGCGGCCCGGGGCGGCCACCATGAGCGACAGGCCGCCGGCATGGGGCGCGCTGGCGAGGATTTCGCCCTCTAGCGCCGAGACGACGGCGGGGATGGCGTGCGTCCAATGCGGCAAATTGATTGCGTGCAGAAGAATGTCGCGCGACGCGGCGTCCGCGGCGAGCCGCGCCACGATGAAGACGGGCAGACCCGCCGGATGATCGGGGCGTTCGACGAAAGGCAGCCGCGCGATGATCTTGGGCGCGCGCTCGCCGATGAGCCGCATCCACCAGGCGCCCTCCTCCAGGGCGCCGGCTGCGCGCAACATGCCGAGATCGCCGCGCGAGGCCGCAACCGCGTCGATCACCGCGCGAGCGCCGTGATGGGCCACATAAGGCACGGTGAAGCCGAAGTGAAAGCGAGCGCTGTCGCGCATCTGCGCGTCGCCGCCCGAGTCGTCGGCATGCACGGAATAATTCGCCTGCACATAAGTGAAGGTCGAGACGATGACGCGCCAGATGCCCTCGACCGCGTCGAGCGGCAGCAGGCCATGATGACGCTCGACCAGCGCGCGCATCATCTGCGCCTCGCGATCCGGCCGGAAGGCGCAGCCGCCGCCCTGAGCGCGCTTGGCCGCGATCAGTCGGTCGATGATCTCGCCGCGCGCCATCAGCAGCCGATGCATATCGAGATCGATGCGGTCGATCTCGCCGCGCAAATCGGCAAGCATGTCGGCGGCGGAGGTGAGCTCGGGCGTGTCGCGCATGGCGCTTCTCTTAGGCCAGCAGGCCGCGAGAGTGAAGGGGGGCGGCGCGGGCCTCCCCTGGCGCCGGCGCAAAGCGACAAGGTCGCTTGCTGGGCGCCCGGGCTCCGATAGACTGGCGGGCCAGAAATAAAGGAAGCGCCATGTCGAATAAGCTCGCAGCCTGCCTCGCCCTCTTCTGCCTCTCCTTCGCCGGCGCCGCTCGCGCCGATGGCGTCGATCTCAAGGGCTTCCACGCCAAGGCTCTGGCGGAGCTTTCGGACCTCGGTCATCTCGCCGAGCTCACCGGCAAATACAAAATCCGCGTGACGCAGGTCACGATGGACGAGGCCGGCTATATGCACGCCCACCACCATGTCGGGCCGGGCATCCGCTGCATGGTCTCGGGCGAAATGGCCTACGCCATCGGCGGCAAGACCACCGTCTACAAAGCAGGCGACTGCTTCACCGAGACCGGCGCCCAGACCCATGAATCGTCGAATGTCGGCAAGGCGCCGGTCGTGCTGCTGAATTTCGAGCTGTTGCCCGCAGGCCTGCCGGACGGCAAAGGCTCGCTGATCCCCGAGCCCAAGGAGGGCGAAGGCCACTCGCATCCGGCGCCCTGAGGCGGTTCTGCTGACAAAGCGGCGTTGCGACGCCCCTCGTGCTCCGAGACGCCTGCTGCGCAGGCTCCTCAGCATGAGGGACTTCTGCATCTGCGCCAAACACTTAGGCGTCTTCCTGAGGAGCAAGCGAGACCGCCTCGGACGCTGTGTCGGCGAGCCGGATTTCATCTCGATCCCTCCGCCGTGATCGTCGGCGGGTCGATCCCGTTCCAGGCGCAGAGCTGGCCGGCGCGGCGCGCTTGCAGGATCGAGGCGAGCAGCGCCACGCCGCTCGCCGTCTCGACCGCTTCCTTAGCGGGCGCGACGACATCGGCAGTGGTGAAGCGAATGGCGCGCCCGGTATCGGCGGCCGCCTGATTGCAGGCTTCAATCAGTTCGATTTTGGCGTGGCCCTCGATGCGCCGCCCCGCCTCCTCCTCCGGCCTCGGCGCAAACAGCCAAAGCAGGAGCAGAGCGATCGCCAGCGCGACGATGAGGAGAGCCGTCCGTCTCATCTACAGCGTCTTCCCCAACCGCCCGGCAAGGTCGGTCACGAATTGCCACGCCACACGGCCCGAGCGCGCGCCGCGCGTCATCGCCCATTCCAAAGCCTGCGCGCGTATATCGGCCTCCGCCGCCTCCAGGCCATAATGGCGGGCGTAGCCGAAGACCATCGCGAGGTAATCACCCTGACTGCAATTATGGAAGCCGATCCAAAGCCCGAAACGGTCGGAAAGCGAGACCTTCTCCTCGACCGCCTCCTTGCCGTGGATAGCATTGGCGCTTTCATTTTCCATCATGTCGCGCGGCATGAGATGGCGCCGGTTCGACGTCGCGTAGAAGAGGACATTGCCAGGGCGCCCTTCGACGCCGCCCTCCAGCGCGCTTTTGAGCGCCTTGTAGCTCGTCTCCGGCCCGTCGAAGGAGAGATCGTCGCAAAAGACGATGAACTGGTAGGGCGCGCCGGCGAGGGCGCCGAGCAGATCGGGCAGAGCCTCGATGTCCTCGCGATGGATTTCGACGAGCTTGAGCAGCCCCTCCCCCGCCAGCGCGCCATGCACGGCCTTGACGAGCGAGGATTTGCCCATGCCGCGCGCGCCCCAGAGCAGCGCGTTATTGGCGGGCAGACCCTGGGCGAAACGCGCGGTGTTGGAGAAGAGAATATCGCGCTGAAGGTTGATCCCCTCGAGCAGGCCGAGGCTCACGCGGTTGATCCGCTCGACCGGATGGAAGACCGAGCCCGCCGCGCGCCAGACAAAGGCTTCGGCGGCCGAGAAATCCGGCGCCGGCGGCGCGGGCGGCGCGAGGCGCTCGAGCGCGTCGGCGATGCGGGAAAGATGGGCGGCGATATTCTTTTTCGACATGGGGCGTCCTAAACAAAAATCTCGAGCGCAACCTTATCGCAAATTGCGTGAGGTGCGCTGGCGCGTGTGACCACGTGCATCCGTCACATCACTGAAACGCCCCCTCCCTGTCCCTCCCCCGCAAGCGGGAGAGGGGACGCTCGCGATCTGCATTGCTGATGAAGGCCACAATCTGCTCCCTCTCCCGCGAAGCGGGGGAGGGTTGGGGAGGGGGCAATGCAGCGCCACAAATCCCGCCGCCGATTTCCGACGCGAGGCGATACAGGAAGCCGGGACGCCCCGGCCCCGTTCGGCCGGTAGCGTGAAAAATAAGCGCATCGGGGCCGGAGCGTCCCGGCTGCGGTCTTTATTCGCGCGCACCTTTCCGGGCCGAAGTAGCGCCTCTTGTGGCGGTTCCTCCGTCCGGCACGACCGCCAGACGGCGGCCGCTTCTTTCCCGGAGGCTGGATCAGCCTCCGAGCGCGTCGCAAGGGCCTCGACATGCGCCGCCTCCGGCCCGCCGGCGCTTTCCCTTTCGGTACTCGGGCCGCGTGTTGCGGGCGCGAAAACTATGCCCAGCCTTTGCGTGGGATTTCTCCCGCGCAATCTCCCCACGAAGGAGAGACCCGGCGGGCGGCGCCGGAGTCCCGCACGGAACGAGGGTCGCGTCCCGCGCTTAACCGACCCCGCCGGCGCCGCCGACCCTGACGACGCCCCTGCAAGTTGGCGAGGCGGGGGAAGGATAAGGCGGTTTTTGAGGGTGGGGATAAATTAGGGGGCGAAATTCTTTGCGACGGCCGCGCTCTGCCCCTCTCCCCGCGCACAGCGCGGGGAGAGGTTGGGTGAGGGGCTTGGGGATGAGTGGGAACGATAAACGGTGGGCCCTCATCCGACCCTCGCTGACGCGAGGGCCACCTTCTCCCGCAAGCGGGAGAAGGGGAGAGCACGGCGTTTTGGGAATCATGAGCAGCCCATCGCAGAACGCCGGGCGCCCTTGGACCGCGAGCCTTCAGGCTCGCTCTGCGATATGCGAGCCTGAAGGCTCGCGGTCCGTGGGTCCCGAACCCGCTTTCGCGTGTTAAGAGGAGGGATTGGCGCGGATGGCGATGCCGCGCTGACACAAAAACTAGAGGACAGCCTTGACGCTCGACGCCGACGCCCTGCTCTCCCGCGCGAAAATCATCATCTCCCCCGCGGACGCCGAAAGAGCGCAAAAGGCGCTCGACCGCGTGCTGGAGAAAGACAAGGGCCCGCTCGCGTCCTTCCTCGCCGAACACCAAAAGGCGCGCGACCTGCTCTTCGGCGTTCTCGGCTCCTCCCCCTATCTCACCGATCTTGCGGCGCGCGATCCGGCGCGGCTGGCGGCGGCGCTGGCGGCCGATCCGCAGACGCGCATCGCTGCGTTGATCGACGAAACCAAGGCGCTGGAGACCGACGACGAAGCCGAGATCATGCGCCGCCTGCGGCTCATCAAGCAGGAGGCGGCGCTCGTCATCGCGCTCGCCGATCTCTCCAAAGCCTGGGACACTTTGCAGGCGACGGAGGCGCTCACCCGCATCGCCGACGCCATGCTTTCCGCCGCCATTCGCTTCACGCTGCGCCAAGCCCAGCACGCAGGCAAGCTGGAGCTCGCCGACCAGCGCGACCCCGAACGCGCCTCGGGCTGGATTTTCCTCGGCATGGGCAAGGGCGGCGCCTATGAGCTGAACTACTCCTCCGACATCGACCTCATCGTCTTTTTCGACCGTTCCCGCGCCCGTCTGACCGATCCTTCCGAAGACGTCGATCTCTTCGTGAAGCTCACCAAGCGCATCGTGAAGATCATGAGCGAGCGCACCAGCGACGGCTATGTCTTTCGCACCGATCTGCGCCTGCGCCCCGACCCCGGCGCGACGCCCATCGCCATTCCGCTGGAAGCGGCGCTCTCCTATTACGAAAGCATGGGCCAGAATTGGGAGCGCGCGGCCTATATCAAGGCGCGGCCCGTCGCCGGGGACATTTACGCCGGCGAACAGTTTTTGCAGGAGCTGTCGCCCTTTGTCTGGCGCAAATATTTCGACTTCGCGGCCATCGCTGACGTGCATTCGATCAAGCGGCAGATCCACGCGCATAAAGGTCACGGCAAGATCGCGGTCATTGGCCACAATATCAAATTGGGGCGCGGCGGCATTCGCGAGATCGAGTTCTTCACGCAGACGCAGCAGCTCATCACCGGCGGACGCGACAAAAGATTGCGCGGCCGCGCGACGCTGCCCATGCTCGACCAGCTCGTCGAAAGCGGCTGGGTGGAGGTGCAGGCGCGCGACGATTTGCGCGAAGCCTATCTCTTCCTGCGCGACGTCGAGCATCGCATTCAGATGGTCGCCGACGAGCAGAAACACACGCTGCCCGACACGAAGGAAGGCGTCGAGACTATCGCCCGCATGATGGGCTTTGCGGGCTATGACGACTTTGCCGAAGCGCTCATGAAGCGGCTCGACATCGTGCAGGGCCATTATGCGCGGCTCTTCGAAAGCGCGCCCGAGCTTTCCGCCACGGGCGGCAATCTCGTCTTCACGGGCGATGACGACGATCCTGAGACAATCGAGACGCTCGCGCGCATGGGCTACAAAGACCCGAAAATGGTCACGGCGACCATTCGCGGCTGGCACTTCGGCCGCTATGCCGCGACGCGCTCCACCGTTGCCCGCGAACGCCTCACCGAACTCACGCCGAAATTACTGGAAGCCCTCGCCGCGACGGAAAACGCCGATCAGGCTTTTCTCGCGTTCGATAAGCTCATCCAGAAGCTTCCGGCCGGCGTGCAGCTCTTCTCGCTGCTCGTCTCGCAGCCACGCCTGCTCACGCTGCTCGCCGCCATCACCGGCGCGGCGCCGAAGCTCTCCGCCACCATCTCGAAGCGGCCTCGCGTGCTTGACGCCTTGATGGAGCCGGCGTTCTTCCACACTTTGCCGAGCGACGCCGATCTGCGCGAGCGGCTTACGGCGCAATTCGCCGAGGCGCGCAGCTATGAAGATGCGCTCGACCGCGCCCGCATCTTCGGCCAGGAGCAGAAATTTCTGATCGGCGTGCGCGTGCTGACCGGCTCGATCTCGGTGGCCGACGCCGGCGCCGCCTATACGCGCCTCGCCGAGACGCTGATCGCCTGCCTCTTCGAAGAGGTTTGCAAGGAGTTCGAAAAGGCGCATGGCCGCATCGAAAAGGGCGCGGCGGCGGTCGTCGCCATGGGCAAGCTCGGGGGGCGCGAGATGACCGCCGCCTCCGATCTCGACCTCATGCTGCTCTACGAGGCCGATCCCCACGCGGAGTCCGTCGGCGGCGAGCGTTCGCTCTCGACGGCGCAATATTACGCCCGCCTCACCCAGCGTCTCATCACCGCGATTTCGGCGCCGACCGCCGAAGGCACGCTTTACGAAACCGATTTTCGCCTGCGCCCCTCCGGCAATATGGGGCCGATCGCGGTGAGCCTTAAATCCTTCGAGGCTTATCAGGCGGAAGAAGCCTGGACATGGGAGCATATGGCGCTCACCCGCGCCCGCGTCGTCGCCGGGCCGGCTGACTTCGCCGCCCGAGTCGAAGAGGCGATCCGCGCCGCGCTGACCCGGCCGCGCGATCCGCATAAGCTGAAAATCGACGTGCTCGCCATGCGCAAGCGCATCGAGCAGGCCAAGGGCTCAACCAGCCCTTGGGAGGTGAAGCAGGTCGCGGGCGGGCTGATCGACATCGAGTTCATCGCCCAATATCTGATGCTTCTGCATGGCGCGGCGCATCCGGAGATTTTCTCGACGACGACGCCCCTGGCGCTGCGCGGACTGCGCGACGCCGGCCTGCTAGACGCCGGCGCGGCCGAGACGCTTCGCGCCGCCGCGAGCCTTTACCAGGGGCTCACGCAAGTGCTGCGCCTCGCCGTCGATGGGCCATTCCGGGCGACGGACGCGCCGCGCGGGCTGACCGAGCTTCTGCTGCGGGTCGGGGATTCGCCCAATCTCTCCCATCTCGAGGCGCTGCTCGCCGATTCTCAGAAGAGAACGCGGGAGATTTTCCTGTCTGTCATCGGACCGTTTTCTGGGCCCGCTACCGGCGCTGGGGAGTTGTCAGAGGCGCCGCCTCCGGCATAGATACGCCCCATTCGTCACGCAGGAACTTTCCGCGCCGACCGTGGCGGCGGCTTTTCTGGGGCCTTCTGCCTCGATTTCTGGAGCATATCATGTCAAATGCCCGCTATAACGCGCGTTCCCTGGCCGGCGTCGCCTTCGGGACGCTCGGTCTCGTCGCCCTGATGGCCGCCGCCGCGCCCGCGCAGGCCAAGGTGCTGGCCAAGGTGAATGGCGTCGAGATCACCGACGACGACCTGAAGATCGCCATGGAGGACCTCGGCCCGGGCATTCCGCGTCAGCTCGAAGGCAAGGCGCGCGACAGCTATATTATCGACTTCCTCATCGACGAGCAGCTCGTCGTGCAGAAGGCGCAGGCCGACAAGCTCGCCGAAACCCCGGATTTCGCCAGGAAGATGGCCTATCTGCGCGACAAGGCGCTGATGGAGACCCTGCTCGGCAATGTCGCCAAGAACGCCGCGACCGACGCCGCCATCAAGGCGACTTATGACGAGGCGGCCAAGAACCAGAAGCCCGAGACCGAGTTCCACGCCCATCACATCCTCGTGCCCACCGAGGAAGAGGCCAAGAAGGCGCTCGCGCGCGTGAAGGGCGGCGAGGATTTCTCCAAGGTCGCCGGCGAAGTCTCGAAAGACCCGGGCTCCAAGGGCGGCGACCTCGGCTGGTTCACCAAGGACCGCATGGTGCCGGAATTCGGCGAGGCGGCCTCGAAGATGAAGCCCGGCGACATCTCCGAGCCGGTGAAGACCCAGTTCGGCTGGCACATCATCAAGCTCGACGAGACCCGCCCGAAGACCTTCCCGCCGATGGATCAGGTCAAGGAGCAGGTCGCCCGCTATGTCGTGCAGAAGGCGCAGAGCGAGCTGGTGATGAAGCTGCGCGAAGGCGCCAAGATCGAGCGCACCGACCAGCCGGCCGACGCCGCCAAGGGCGCAGCGGCTCCGGCGCCGGCGGCCAAGCCGGAAGAGAAGAAGAAGTAAGGCGACCGCTCGACCGGGTCGATGTCATTCCCGACGCTCGCAAAGCGAGCGATCGGGAATCCAGAGCAAAACCAGCTCCGTCATTGCGAGCGACGCGAAGCAATCCAGAGCCACGCTCGCTGCCCTGGATTGCTTCGTCGCTTCGCTCCTCGCAATGACGGTGGGGGCCGGATTCTCCGTCGGGCTTTTCGCCCGACGGGAGTAACGGCGCATTTTCCGCCTTCAAACTTTCGTTTCGAAAAAAGCGTTTCTGACATTGTCGATTGCGCCCCCAATGCCGAAAATGGCGTTATTGGCTTTCGCGACCACCATATCCGTTCCGAAATGCCGGGCGCCGAGACGCTTGAAAAAGCCGAGCGGTCCCGAGGTGAAGGCTTTGAGATCGTTTTCCACCAAAGCGGCGACGACCGTCGCGGCGCGCTTCTCGATCGCGCTCTGCAGATCGCCTCTGACAACCGGGTTGTCGAAGACCTGAGGGCGCGGCAGATCGCTGGCGCCGATGGCGATTTCTTTCATCATGTCGGGCGTGACCCCTTGTATCTCCGGCGTGAGCGGGATGATCGGCAGACCCGGCTCCTTGCCGCGCTCGGTGTCGTGCAAACGAAGATCGCCGCTGTCGATGTCGCGCACGAGCCATTTTTCGCGCAACGCCTCGGGGAATTCCGCAAACAGCGGATTGCTGACAGGCAGCGAGAAATTCGCTCGGAAGAACGCCTGCGCATTGCGCCGGCCGAGCAAATAATCATGGTGGCGGAAGGATTGGTGCAGGAAGCCGCCGAAGCCGCCGAGAACGCCGCAGGCGATCGGATAGAGCTTGGAGTCGGGATGCGCATTGGGCGCCCGCTCTGGTTCGATCATGTAGCGCGAATAGACGCGCTCGTCCTGCGCCAGGGCCAGCTCGTCCGGCTTGAAGCGCGCCTGATCGATCAGCGTCGAGAATAATCTGGGCAGGACGTCGAGAAGCCTCTCTCCGCGGCCCTCGAGGGTCGTCTTCTGCAGATTGGGGAAGGGCGAAATGAGGATGATCGATCTATTCGCTCTGTCGGCGCTACGCTCGTTGCTTCCGCCTGTCCCGGCAAGATAACGCCGCACGAGCTCGAGCGGCTCGTTGTCGATCGTCCCGCCGTCGACCGCGACGAATGAATAGGGCTGGACCGATTTCACCCAGTCGTCCGGATAGACAGGCGTGAAGCCGCCATCGGAGTCGAAGCCGACCCGCTGGCTATGCCAGTAATCGAGCTCGTTCCTTTGGATGAAGCGCGGCGCGAGGCCGACCGGAAAGGCGCCTGTCGCCTTGGCGGCCGTACGGAAAAGCTCCCAACCGTCGGTCTGCGTGCTCCCAATGTCCAGCGCCAGCGCGCCATCCGCCTGCCCCGGCGCCACGCCGATGTTGAAATCGAGATAATCGCCGTGATTGAGCATGCCGTATCGGCGCGGATCGTCGGAGCCGAAGAGCTGGAAGGAATAGGGCACGCCGCGCAGATTGGTGAGCGTGAGAAACACGCGCAGATCGCGCGAGGCGCCGCGTCCCACCCAATTTGGCCGCCGTATTTCGCCCGAAAGCTCGAAAGCGTTAGCGACGATCTCGTCGATGACGTCGCAGCACAAGGCCGATTTCACGCCCTGCGCCGCCCTGGCGCCGTCGAGATCGGTGGTCTCGAGAAGGCGCATGATGTCGATGTCGTGAACCCAGCTCGAATAAAGTCGATTGGCGGGCGGCAGCGGCAGCGGCTTGCCGGGCCACACATGCTCGGGCCGGCGAAAGGCGTGGAGCGCGGAAATCGCCGCGGTCATGCCGCCCGCCGAGGCGCCTGCCATGATCGGAATGCGCACGTCATGCGTGGGGCCGTCCCAGCCGGGATGCGCCTTGGCGCTCTCATAGGCGTCGAGCGCTTCGATGAGAAAATCCATGACGCCGGCCGAATAGGCGCCCGCCGAGATGGCGCCGGATAACACCACGCCGATTTCGTAGAAAGGCTTCGACACATCAATCTCCTTGAAAAGTGCTTTGCGGCGAAGGGCCAGACAAGCAGGCCGCCGTGACGGGAGTATAAACTTTTGCACGCAACGGAGAATGACTGCGCAAAATGCCGCCGCCGCGCGCGTCGCGGCTTGACGGCGCGGCTCCATGCCGCCAAACCCCATTTGCAAACACATTCTCCGCGCCGCCCTCTTCAGGCGGCCGCATCGATATACGCAGGGTTTTCACCATGGCCCATGACGCCCCCCTCTCGCCGCTCGCGCCCGCAACCATTCCCGAAATCGCGCCGCTCGACGGCGTGCGCTTCGCCGCCGGCGCGGCGAACATTCGCTACGCCGGCCGCACCGACGTGATGCTCGCCGTCATGGACGAGGGCGCCGCGGTCGCGGGGGTCTTCACCAAATCCAAATGCCCCTCGGCGCCGGTCGACTGGTGCCGCGCAAAACTGAAGGGCGGCAAGGCGAAGGCGCTGCTCGTCAATTCCGGCAACGCCAACGCCTTCACCGGCAAGGTCGGCGCGGAAGCGGTGAAGCGCTCCGCCAAGATCGCCGCCGCCGCGACGGGCGCGAGCGACCGGCAGATCTTCATCGCCTCGACGGGCGTGATCGGCGAGCCGCTCGACGCGACGAAATTCGAGGGCGTGCTGGAGAAGCTCGCCGCCGAGGCGCGGCCCGACGGCTGGCAAGAGGCGGCGCGCGCCATCATGACCACCGACACCTTCCCCAAGCTCGCGACGCGCACGGCGACGATCGGCGGCGTGGAAGTGACGATCAGCGGCATGGCCAAGGGCGCCGGCATGATCGCCCCGGACATGGCGACCATGCTCTCCTTCGTCTTCACCGACGCGCCCATCGCCGCCGAAGCGCTGCAGACGATGCTCGCCAAATCCGTGCAGGGCTCGTTCAACGCGATCACGGTCGACAGCGACACTTCTACGTCCGACACGCTGCTGCTGTTTGCGACCGGCGCGGCCAAGAAGCGCGGCGCGCCGAAGATCGAAAAGGCCAGCGACCGGCGTCTCGTTGAGTTCAAGAAGGCGCTCGACGCCGTGCTGCTCGACCTCGCCCATCAGGTGGTGAAGGATGGCGAGGGCGCGCGCAAATTCGTGGAAGTGACGGTGACCGGCGCCGAAAGCGCGAAGGCGGCGAAGCGGGTTGCGCTTGCAATCGCCAATTCGCCGCTGGTGAAGACGGCGATCGCCGGCGAAGACGCCAATTGGGGCCGCATCGTGATGGCGGTCGGCAAGGCCGGCGAATATGCCGAGCGCGACAGACTCGCCATCTGGTTCGGCGGCGTGCGCGTCGCCTTCAAGGGCTTGCGCGATCCGGATTACAATGAGCAGGAAGTCTCGGAGATCATGAAGCGGCAGGAGATCGTCATCAACGTCGACCTCGGCCTCGGCGACGGCGCCGCGACCGTGTGGACGTGCGATCTGACGAAGGAATATGTCGCGATCAACGGGGATTACCGGAGCTGAGTTTCCTGAAGGCTCGCAAGAGCGTCGCCGTTGCTCTGGATTCCCGGTCAGGCCTCCGGCCTGCCGGGAATGACGGGCGCAGTCGCGCAAGGTCAACCGTCATTGCGAGGAGCGTAAGCGACGAAGCAATCCAGCGACGTCGGCGCGGCTCTGGATTGCTTCGCTCCGCTCGCAATGACGGCGCTTGCTTTTCACACGCCATACTGAAACTCTGCTTCTGGCAATCGAGTGGATGCTGGGCGTGAGCTGATCCCTCCCCTTTACGGGGAGGGTGGCGCAGCGAAGCTGAGTCGGGTGGGGCCCAGCCCCATCGAAATGGTTGCGGCGCGAGCCCCACCCGGCGGCCTTTGGCCGCCGACCTCCCCGTAAAGGGGAGGTATTGGGGCTAACGACGCGAGTTCTCTATTCACTCGATTGCCCGGAGACCTGCATTTTTGCACAATCGTTTTTAAGGCGTTGCATATGTTTCTATCGCGTCTTTTCCTTATTCTCCTTCCTCTCCCCCTCCTCGCCTGCAATTCGACGTCCGCCCCGCCGCCACAGGCGCGCTTTGACGCGGCCGAGGCCGCCTTTCTCGACAAACCGGGCAAGACAACGATTCAAGGCCAGGCTTTTCTGCCCGATAAAACCGGGGCGCATGTTCATTATGCGATGGGCGAAGTCGTGCGGCTGATCCCGGTGACGAGCTACGCCCAGGCTCGGCTCGATTATTACTTCCACGGCGCCAAATTCGCGCCCGCCTCGTCCATCCCGAAGAACGACCCCGACCCGGATTATGTCGCCCACACCCGCACGACCAAGGCCGGGCCCACCGGACAATTCAAATTCGAAAACGTGCCGCCGGGCCGCTACTATCTGTCCACGCAGGTGATCTGGAAGCCTGAGCAGTCCTTTGTGACGGAAGGCGGCCTGATATATGAGGAAGCCACAGTGACCGGCGCCGAGACCAAGCCGGTCGAGGTCGTCATCTCCGGCAAATAGGGCTTTGCATGAAACTCCTCCTCGTCGTCGCTTGCGCGCTTGTCGACGCCGATAATCGCGTGCTGATCGCGCAGCGTCCCGAGGGCAAGCAGCTTGCCGGATTGTGGGAGTTTCCCGGCGGCAAGATCGACCCCGGCGAGCGGCCCGAAGATGCATTGATCCGCGAGCTTGCGGAGGAGCTCGGCATTGCCGTGAAAGCCCCCTGCCTCGCACCGCTCACTTTCGCGAGCCACGCCTATGAGGAGTTCCATCTCCTCATGCCGCTTTATGTCTGCCGCAAATGGGAAGGCTTCGTGACGCCCGCGGAAGGCCAGGCGGTGAAATGGGCGCGCGCGCGGGATTTGCGCAAATATGACATGCCGCCCGCCGACGCGCCGCTCATCGCGCCGCTGATCGATCTGCTTGGGTAGACGACTTGGTAACGCCATGTGGGCGGGCTAACATCCGCTCATGACGGAAATCGATTGGCAAGATCTCGGACATCGCGACGCCGCCGGCCTCGGTCGGCGCGACTGCTACAAGCTCGGGAAAAGCCTGCGTGAGGCGGTCCCGCGCGAGGCGCTCGCGGATTTTGTCCCGCCCGAAATCCGCGATCCGATCGCGATCATTGCCGAGACGGAACGCCCGCGTCTGCAATCCTTGCTGCCCATGCGGCGCAAAGCGATGGCGGAGTCCGCCTTTGCTTTCCTGCGCGGCGCAGCCGATGTCATGGCGTTCGATCTCGCAAGCCAGCTTACGCCCGGCGTGACCGCGCAGGCCTGCGGCGATTGTCATTTGATGAATTTCGGCGCCTTCTCGTCGCCGGAAGGCAACATCCTCTTCGACGTCAACGACTTCGACGAGACGCTGCCGCATGTCGACATCATCTTCGATCTGCGGCGTTTGGCGACGAGCGTCGCAGTGGCGGCGCTGGATATGAATTTCTCCAAAAGCCAAGCGCGCCAATTCGCCCGCCGCACGGTCAAGACCTATCGCAATCGCATGCTCGAGCTCGCGGCCATGTCGCCGATCGAGGTCTGGAATGTGCGCGTCCATTTGCGCGACATTGTCAAAGCCCTGCGCGACCGCGTGCTGCACGACAAGCTCAGCGCCGCGATCTATGAGGGGAATGGTCCTCAGGACCGCATCGACGGTCTGCCGAAAATCGAAAAGGTCGGCGACGGCTGGCGCTTCGTCGACAAGCCGCCGAAGCTTCAACATCTCGAGTCGCTGCGCGATCCGGGCGCGGATGTCGATCTGCCGAAGCTTTTCGAGCATCTCGTGCAAGACGGCCTACAGGCGCCCTTCGCCACGCTGTTCGAGCGCTATCGGCTCAGCGACACCGCCTTCAAGGCCGTGGGCGTCGGCAGCGTCGGCACATTCTGCGCCATCGGCCTCTATATGTCGGAAGATGACCAGCCGCTCGCTTTGCAGATCAAGGAAGCGCGGCCTTCCGTGCTGGAGCGTTTCGGCCAGGGAGGCTGGAAAGAGTCGCAAGGAAAGCGCGTGACCACAGGGCAGCGAGTCATGCAGGCGGCGTCGGATATTTTCCTCGCCCATGCGGATGACGCCGAGACCGGGAGGCGCTTTTATATGCGCCATCTCAAGACGCGACGTCTCGGCTCGATCTCGGAACTGCTGAAGGACGAGGCCTTCCCGCGCTACGCAGAGCTGTGCGGCAGCACGCTGGCGCGCGCCCATGCGCGCTCGTCGCGGCCGGCCGTGCTCGCGGGCTACATGGGCAAGGGCGAGGCTTTCGAGGATGCGCTGGCTTCGTTTGCTATGCTTTATGCGAAGCAGACGAAGGATGACTTCGACGCCTATCGTGCGGCGCAGCCGGAGTAATTCGACACCCGCTGTCATTGCGAGGAGCAAAGCGACGAAGCAATCCAGAGCCGCATTACGGCCCTGGATTGCTTCGCTTCGCTCGCAATGACGGCGCGGGGCCTGATTGGCTACTCGCGCATCATTGCGAAGCTCGCGGGGATCGACAGCGTCCAGATCAGCCCGTCCGGCGGGAAGCTCAATGTGGCCTCGCCGTCGAGCGCCTGGGCGACAAGCTTCTTGACCACCTTGTGGCCGAAGCCTTCCTTCGGCGGCGTGACGAGCGGCGGGCCGCCGCGCTCGCGCCATTCGATGTTGAGCCGGTCGTCCTCGAAATCCCATGTCAGCGAGACGCTTCCCTCCGGCACGGAGAGCGCGCCATAGCTCAATGCATTTG
Source organism: Methylocystis sp. JR02 (assembly GCF_030063565.1). Taxonomy (NCBI): domain Bacteria; kingdom Pseudomonadati; phylum Pseudomonadota; class Alphaproteobacteria; order Hyphomicrobiales; family Methylocystaceae; genus Methylocystis; species Methylocystis sp. JR02. The sequence goes on from NZ_JASIRC010000001.1 coordinate 2,100,591, forward strand.
TGACGAGCTCGTGCAGCGCAAGGCCGATGTTCTGCGCGGCCTCCGGCTTGAGATTGATCTTCGGCCCCTCGATCCGCGCATGCTCGGGAAGGTCGTCCTTGGGAACGTCCATGCAATAGGCGAGCTGCGCGCCCACCAATTCGCGCATGGAGGCGCCGCGCCAATCCTGCGACACAAGAAGATCATGCGCCATGGAAAGCGCCTGAAGGCGCGCGCTGAACTTGCGCTGAAATTCTTCCACCGAAGGCGCGCCCGCCGCGGTCTGGCGCGACATGGCCTGCACGACGGCCAAGAGGTTTTTCGAGCGATGCACCAATTCGCGCAGCAGCACGCGCACATGCTGCTCGCGCATCTTGCGCTCGGTGATGTCGCGCGCCGTGCCGAGGATGCGCACCGGCCGCCCGTTCTCAAAGAAGGTGCGGCCGCGGATCGACACCCAGCGCTCGATCTTGTCCTTCACGCCGATGACGCGATATTCGATCTCGTAATCGCCTTCATAGGTCGGATCGAGCGCGAGGCCGACGGCCTCCTTGCTGCGGCGTTTGTCCTGCGGGTGCAGCGCATTGCGGAAGACGTCGAAGCTCGGCTCGGTGTCGTCGTGGAGGCCCCAGAGCTGGCGCACGCGGGCGTCGAGATGCACCGCGCCGGTCACGAGGTTCCAATCCCAGACGCCCGTGCGGCCGGCGTCGAGCGCGAGCTGCATGCGCTCGAGCGCATAGGCCTGATCCTGGATCGCGCCGCAGTCCGAAGCCGCGCCGCGCGCCTCGCCGGCGTCGGGGAATGTGTCCGTATCGCTCACGCATCACCTTTCGGAGATGCGGCATTATAGAGGCAGACGGGCGCGGGCGCGAGCGGGTGGTAGCTGGTTGGCCCCCTCCCCAACCCTCCCCCGCTTCGCGGGAGAGGGGGCAGATTGCGGACTTCATAGACCACGCTGATCGTGAGCGTCCCCTCTCCCGCTTGCGGGGGAGGGACAGGGAGGGGGGCAATCAAATATCCAGCAATTCCGTCGCGAACGCCGCCTTCTCCTGGATAAACGCAAAGCGCGCCTCCGGCTTGTTGCCCATCAGCCGCTCGACGCAATCGGCCACCTCCTCGCGCTCCTCGCCGACCAAAACCACCTTGAGCAGCGTGCGCTTACCCGGGTCCATGGTCGTCTCCTTGAGCTGGGCGGCGCTCATCTCGCCCAGGCCTTTGAAACGGTTGGTCTCGACCTTGCCCTTGCCGGTGAGCACGGTGCGGATCAGCTCGTCGCGATGGGCGTCGTCGCGGGCATAGACCGTTTTCGCCCCTTGCGTGAGCTTATAGAGCGGCGGCTGCGCCAGATAGAGATGGCCGTTCTCGATGAGCCGCGGCATCTGCCGGTAGAAGAAGGTGATGAGCAGCGAGGCGATATGGGCGCCGTCGACGTCGGCGTCGGTCATCACGATGACCTTCTCGTAGCGAAGCTCCTCCTCGCGATAATGCGCGCCGAGCCCGCAGCCCAGCGCCTGCGTGAGATCGGCGAGCTGCTGATTGGCGAGGAGCTTGTCCTTGGTCGCCGAGGCGACGTTGAGGATTTTGCCGCGCAGGGGAAGAATGGCCTGCATGGTGCGATTGCGGCCCTCCTTCGCGGAGCCGCCGGCGGAATCGCCTTCGACGATGAAGAGCTCGGAGCCTTCCGCCGAATTATTGGTGCAGTCGACGAGTTTGCCCGGCAGGCGCAATTTGCGCGTCGCGGTCTTGCGGGCGACGTCCTTCTCGGCCTTGCGGCGCAGGCGCTCCTCGGCGCGCGTGACCGCGAAATCGAGCAGCTTATTGGCCTGCGTCGGCGCGGCGGCGAGCCAATGGTCGAAGGCGTCGCGCACCGTGCCCTCGACGATGCGCGCGCCATCGGCGCTCATCAGCCGGTTCTTGGTCTGGCCCTGAAACTGCGGGTCGCGGATGAAGACCGAGATCATCGCCGCCGCCTGACTCATCAGATCGTCGGCAGTCACGTCCTTGAAGCGCTTTGTCTGACCAGTGCGATCAGCGTGGTCCTTGAGCGCCTTCAACAGCGCGTTTCGAAGACCTGCCTCATGCGTGCCGCCGTCGGGCGTCCAGACCGTGTTGCAGTAGGAATGGATGAAGCCGTCATCCTCGGCGAACCAGGCGACCGCCCATTCGAGCGAGCCATGCCCCCCTTCGCGCGTCACCTTGCCGGAGAAGGGCTGGTCGGTGACCAGCTCCTTGTCATGCGTCTCGCGGGCGAGATAGTCCTTCAACCCGCCGGGGAAGCACAGCACCGTCTCGGCGGGAACGTCCGAGCCCGGCTCGATGAGCGAGGGGTCGCAGCGCCAGCGGATTTCCACGCCGCCGTAGAGATAGGCCTTGGAGCGCGCCATGCGGAAGAGCCGCGCCGGCTTCCAATGGGCGTTCGCGTCGAAAATCTGGGCGTCCGGCTTGAAGCGCACGCGCGTGCCGCGGCGATTGTTGATCTTGCCGACATTGACGAGCTTGCCGAGCGGCAGGCCGCGCGAGAACGCCATGCGGTAGAGCTGCTGCTCGCGCGCGACCTCGACTTCCACCTTCTCGGACAAAGCGTTGACGACCGACACGCCGACGCCGTGCAGGCCGCCGGAGGTCTGATAGGCGCCGGAATCGAATTTGCCGCCCGCGTGAAGGACGGTCATGACGACCTCCAGCGCGGATTTGTCCTTCATCTTGGGATGCGGGCCGACCGGAATGCCGCGGCCATTGTCGTTGACCGTCAGCCAGCCATCGGGCTCCAGCGTCACCTCGATGAAGGTGGCGTAGCCGGCGACAGCCTCGTCCATGGCGTTGTCGAGCACCTCGGCGAAGAGGTGGTGCAGCGCGGTCTCGTCCGTGCCGCCGATATACATGCCGGGGCGCCGGCGGACGGGCTCCAGCCCCTCGAGCACCTCGATGGAGCCGGCGTCATATTCCGCGGGTGTCGGTTTCGCGGCGGTTTTGGGCGCGGGCGCCTTGCGCGGCGCGCCGCCGAAAAGATCAGGTTTCGTGGCCATACGGCCATCTTAGCGCGATTCGGAAGGCGATGCGCGAGGCTCCAGCCAAAGGACTGGCGGACGAATGGCCGCGCTTACGCCGTTTTCGCCGGGCGGGAGCCGCCGACCGCCAGCTCCTCCAAATTCTGGAAGGCCCCGAGCGGCTTGGGGCGGCTGACGAGATAGCCCTGGATTTCGTCGCAGCCCAGGCTCTTGAGCTTGCGCAACTGCGCCTCGGTTTCGATCCCCTCGGCCGTCGTCCTGACCCCGAGCTCCCGCGCCAACCCGGTGATGGCGCGGATGATCGACGCCGTTTCGGGGTTTTTGTCGGCCTCCTGCACGAAGGACCGATCGATCTTGATCCGGTCGACCGGGAAAACCCGCAGATGCGACAAAGCCGAAAATCCCGTGCCGAAGTCGTCGAGGGCGACGGAAATGCCGAGGCGCCGCAGATCCTTCAGGCAAGCGAGCGTGGCGCTGTTCTCCAGAAAAAGCGCCGATTCGGTGATTTCGAGTTCGAGCCGGCGTGGGGAGAATTTGCTTTCGCCGACGATCTTGGCCACCTCCAGCGCAAAGCCGGGCTTGAGCAATTGCGTCGGCGAGAGATTGACGGCGACGCGAAGCGGGTGCGGCAGCGACGCCCCGCATGTGCAGGCCTCCTTCAAAACCCAGGCGCCGATGTCGTTGATCAGCCCCATGCGTTCGGCGATGTCGAGAAACAGCGGGGGGCTCAGCAAACCGTGGCCCGGCCGGCGCCAGCGCAGCAGCGCCTCGAAGCCTGCGAGCTTCGCCTCGGCAAGATCGACGATCGGCTGGAAATAGAGCTCGAACTCCTGACGGGCGAGCGCCAGCTTGAGATCTTGCTCCAATTGCCAGCGCGAGGCGAAATGGGCTTCGATCTCGGCGTCGAAAAAGCAGAACCGCCTGCGGCCGGCGAGCTTTGCCTCATAGAGCGCGAGATCGGCCTTTTTCATCAGATCGGGCAGAGCCAGGCCGTCCTGCGGCGCGCGCGCGACCCCGATGCTGGCGCCGATGGAGGTGAAGACCCCGAAGCCGAAATCGACGGGCTCGCCCGCCGCCGCGATCAGCCGGCGGGCGAGCGCCTCGACCTCCTCCTGCTTGCCGGCGGCTTGCTGGAGCACCACGAATTCATCGCCGCCGATCCGGGCGAGATACTCTCCAGAGCGCAGCACGTCCGCAATCCGCTTGGCGATGATTTGCAGCGCCGCGTCTCCGGCCCCGTGGCCGAGCGTATCGTTGATATTCTTGAAGCCGTCCAGATCGATCCAATGGATGGCGAGGCTGGAGTCGTTCTTGACCGCCTCCGACACCGCCTCGCGTCCACGCTTTTCGAACGCCGCGCGATTGGCGACCCCGGTCAGGCCGTCGAAATAAGCGAGGCGATGGATGCTGGCTTTGCGCTCCTCTTGCTCCAGAGCAATGGCGCAAAGGTTTATGCAGGCCTCGACAATGGTGCGGTCGAGCGCGCTCGGGCCACGGCAGGTGCGGTAATAGAAGGCGAATGCGCCGATGACCCGGCCGTCGGAGGCGCGTATGGGCGACGACCAGCAGGCGCGCAGCCCGATCGGCAAAGCGAGATCCTTGAAATCCGCCCAGAGCGGATCGGTGGCGATGTCCGTCACCTCCACGGATTTTCCGAAATAGGCGGCCGTGCCGCAGGAGCCGACCGACGGGCCGATCAGCAAACCGTCGATCGCGGCGGAATAATCCTCCGGCAGGCTGGGCGCCGCCAGCACACGCAATTTTCCCAGAGGGTCCACCGACAGAATCGAGCAGATGACGCCGGGCGCCAGCCGCTCCACCTGAAGGCAGAGCCGGTTCATGATCGCCTTCACGGGCTGGTCGCGCGCGACGCCTTCCAGAGCCGCGTGCTGTATTGCTTTCAGCCCGAGCATGGAAGGCTTCCCGCAGCCGCTGCAGTCCATGTCCGCCCTATCCATGAAGCGCTTCCCGTGCCCGCGCTAAAATCAAATGGATTGTCTCTCGCTCGCAACGCGTTTCGCAGACAAAGCACTCGATAATTGCACAGTCGCCAGAATTGCGCGCAAAAGATTAATAAAGCTTAGCTTTAAACCTATGAATACATTGGGGCGTCGCGCATTTACGCCCGCGCAAGCTCGCCCCGGTAAGGTTCCGCGTCTTTTCCCTGGAGCCGCCATGCGCCCCTTCACCGTCATCATCTGCGTGGATCATGCCTTTGTCAGCGGCGGCCAATCCAAGGTCGCGATCGAAAGCGCGCTGGGCCTGAAGGCCGCGGGCGCCCGAGTGATTTTCTTTTCCGCCTGCGGCCCGGCCGATGCGCGCTTAGAGGCGGCCGGCGTCGAAACCGTTAGTCTCGGCCAGCATGATATTCTCGGCAATCCCTCCCGCCTCGACGCGGCCCGGCAGGGAATCTGGAATTTCGAAGCCGCAAAGGCGCTCGACGAGACGCTGAGCGCACTCGCGAGGGAGCGGGCGATTGTCCATGTGCATGGCTGGGCGAAGGCGCTGTCGCCGTCGATCGCCAAGCCGATACAGGCGAGCGGCTTGCCCGCCGCCTATACGATGCATGAATTCTTTCTGAGCTGCCCGAATGGCGGATTCTATAATTTCCAGAAAAACGACGTCTGCCCCCTGAAACCCATGTCGGTCGCCTGCTGGACGACGCATTGCGACTCGCGCAACTATCCGTTCAAACTCTGGCGCAACATCCGCCTTTTCATCGCCGAGCATGTCGCGCATCTGGCTGAAACCTTTTCAGATATTCTGCTGCTCTCCGATCTGCAGGAGAAAGTGCTCGCCTCCTGTCTGCCGGCAGGTGCGGCCATCCATCGCGTGACCAATCCGGTGGAAGCCGAGCCGCTCGGCCATAAGGGCGACCCGACAGACGGCGGCTTCCTTTTCGTGGGCAGGCTTTCCGCCGAAAAGGGCGCGTTTCTCTTCGCCGAAGCGGCGCAGCGGGTGGGCGTGACGCCGATCTTCATCGGGGACGGCCCGATCGCCGGGGAGCTTGCCGCGCGCTATCCGCAAGCGCAACTCCTCGGCTGGCGCTCGCCGGCAGAGGTGCGCGCGGCGATGCGCGCGGCGCGCGCCTTGGTGTTTCCCTCGCTCTGGTACGAGACCTTCGGGCTCACCGCGCTGGAAGCGAAGGCGATGGGCACGCCGGTTATCGTGGCCGACGGCTGCGCGGCGCGCGAGGCGGTGGAGGATGGCGTTACCGGATTATGGTTCAAGAGCGGCGACGTGGAGTCGCTGGCCTCCGCCATCCGCGAGCTGAGAAACGACGCGGTGATCGCGCAAATGTCGAACCGCGCCTATGACGCCTATTGGGCGTCGCCGGCGACGCTGGAGCGCCATGTCGCGGAAACCCTTGCGGTCTATGACCAAATGCTTGCGCGCGCGACCCGGTAGCGCATCGACGCAGGGCTTTTCCTGCGGTAAGACCATCGTCGCTAATCCAGGAAAGCACATGAAACGCCTCGCCTTTCTCGCCGCCGCCGTTCTTTTCGCCGCGCCAGCGCAGGCGGAAAAACTGCGCCTCGCCTTGCAGAAGACCGGCACCACCGGCTGGGAGATGGCCGTCGTGAAAGGCTTCGGCCTCGACAAGGCGGTGGGGCTGGAGCTCGAGGTGACGGAGCTGGCTTCGCCGGAGGCGGGCAAGATCGCCATCCAAGGCGGAAGCGCGGATCTTATCGTTTCGGACTGGCTCTGGGTCGCCCGCGAGCGCGCCCAGGGCGCAAAGCTCACGCTTTACCCCTATTCCACCGGGGTCGGCGCGGTGATGACGCGGGACGCCTCGATCAAAAGCGTGAAGGATCTCGTCGGCAAGAAGCTCGGCGTCGCTGGCGGGCCTTTGGATAAGAGCTGGCTGATGCTCGAAGCCTTCGCGCTGAAGCAAGGCGTCGATCTCGCCAAAAGCGCCACCATTCTCTATGGCGCGCCGCCGCTCATCGCCGAGAAGGCCGTGCAGGGCGAAATCGATGCGGCGCTGGAATTTTGGAATTTCGCGGCTGATCTCGAAGGCAAGGGTTTCGCGCGCGCGATCGACATCGTCGATGTGGAGAAGGCGCTCGGCGCCAAAGGCAATGTCGTCATCACCGGCTATGTGTTCGACGACGCTTTCGCCGCCAGAAACAAGGATGTGCTGGCCCGGTTTTTCACGATGGCGGGCAAGGCCAAAACGCTTCTCGCCACGGACGACAAAGCCTGGGCGGCGGCGGCAAGCCGCATCGGCCAAAAGGACGCCGCGACGCTCGACATCTACCGTAAGCGCTATGTCGCGGGAATCCCCAAGCGATCGATCGCGGAGGAGGAGAAGGACGCCGCCGCGCTCTATAAAGTGCTGGCCGAAACCGGGGGCGAGAAGCTCGTCGGTCCCGGCAAAACCCTCGCGCCGGGAACCTTTTACAAGGGCGGCGAGGCCGCCGCGCGTTGATCCGCCTCATATCGCTCGCGACGCTTCTCGGTCTTTGGCAGATCGGCGCATGGCTCTCGGAGCCGCGGCGCCTGCCGGGGCCGGCGCTCGTATTCGAGGCGATCATGGAGGAAGCGCGTTCCGGCGCGCTATTCTCCAATCTCGCGATCACGCTCGCGCGCGTGATCGTGGCTTTCGTTCTCGCCATAAGCCTCGGCGCGGCGATCGGCTACCTCATGGGCCGCAACAGGATCGCCGACCGCCTGCTCGACCCTTGGCTCGTCGCGCTGCTCAATCTGCCGGCGCTGGTCGTGATCGTCTTGGCCTATGTCTGGGCGGGCTTGACGGAGGCCGCCGCCATCGGCGCCGTGGCGCTGAACAAGCTGCCGAACGCCGTCGTCATGATCCGCGAAGGCGCCCGCGCGCTCGATCCGCAGCTCGAAGAAATGGCGCAGGCCTTCAAGTTTTCGCCGCCCACGCGCTTGCGCCACATCGTCCTGCCGCAGCTTGCGCCCTATTTCGCCGCAGCGACGCGCTCCGGCCTGTCGCTGGTGTGGAAAATCGTGCTCGTCGTCGAGCTGCTCGGGCGCTCCAATGGCGTGGGCTTCGAGATCAATATGGCGTTCCAGCAGTTCGACATGAAGCTGCTGTTCGCCTACGCTCTTCCCTTCGTCGGCCTCATGCTCGCCGTCGAAACCTTTCTGGTGCAACCCCTTGAACGACATGTCGCCCGCTGGCGGCGCGGCGGCGCTCGACGTCGCGATCGCGCATAAGGATCACAGGAGCGCCGACGGGCGGGCGTTGCGCGCGCTCGACGATCTGCGCCTGACTCTGCCGATCGGACAGGCGGGCGCCCTCGTCGGCCCCTCGGGCTGCGGCAAGACGACCCTGCTGCGGCTGATCGCCGGGCTCGACCATGATTATGCCGGACATATTCATCTGCCCGCGCATGGCCGGCTCGGCATGGTGTTTCAGGAGCCGCGCCTGCTGCCATGGCGCAGCGTCGCCGACAATATCCGGATCGCCGCGCCGGAGGCGAGCGAGGATGAGATCGCCGCGCTGCTCGACGAACTCTCGCTCGCCGAACATGCGACGCATTATCCGGGCGAATTGTCGCTCGGCCTGGCGCGGCGCGCGGCGCTCGCGCGGGCCCTCGCCGTAAAGCCCGATCTTCTCATTCTCGACGAGCCGCTCGTGTCGCTCGACGCCGCGCTCGCGCGCGCGCTGCGCGACAGGATCGCGGCGCTGATCGAGGAGAAACACATCACGACGCTGATCGTGACGCATGACCTTGCCGAGGCGATCGCGCTCGCGGACCGGATTTTCCTGCTCTCGCCGCGCCCCGCCCGCGTCGTCGCGACGCTCGATATTGCGACGCCAAGGGGGCGGCTCAGCAAGGAAGCGGCCGAGACGCTGGAGGCGCAAGCGCGCGAGGCGTTGGCCGCGGCGCGACGCGAGCCTTCATAGCCCGCGAGAAGACCTGGACGGCTATCGTCGCGCCGTCCACTCTTTACGCAGGATGGCGTATTGCATCGTGTTCTCGAATATTGGGGCGCCGTCGTCATCGGTCACAAAGGACACGAACTCTCTGAACAGCCCCTCCCTCCGCATCCCCAATCTTTCGCACAGGCGCTGCGAGGCGACGTTGTCTTCCTCCACATAAGCGTAGAGACGCCGGGCCTGCTTCACCGTGAACAAATACTCGACGAGCGCCCGCGCGGCTTCGGTGGCGTAACCGGCGCCGCCGAAATCCGCGTTGAAATTCCACCCCACAGAAAATGTGTCGGGCGGCTCATGGACGCAGAACAAATCGCCGATCAGCCTGTCGACGCCCCGCAAGCACACAGCGATATGCTCATCACTGCGACTGCGCGTCTCCACTTCCGCTTGCGCGGCGTCGAGATCCGCAAGTCTGAGTGAGACGAAACAATTCGACCTGGGTTGACGCAAATAGGCAAAGAGATCGGCGGCGTCGCCCTGCCTGAAGTTTCTCAAAATCAGCCGGTCGGTTTCGACAATGTCCATTCGAAGTTCCTGTCGGGTTTCATTCCTGCGGTTCGTATTCCGCCTTGTTGGCGTTGGCGGTCGGGCGCTCCAAGAAGTGACCCCCTCCCCAACCCTCCCCCGCTACGCGGGAGAGGGAGCAGATTGCCGCCCGCATCGAGTTCGCCGATCGTGAGCGTCCCCTCTCCCGCGATAGCCCGTGGAGAGACGGGCGTCTTGCAGACGCCCTATGCGGGGGAGGGTTAGGGAGGGGGCCTGTCGGCCGCGCTCACCAATCGATTTCCGCGCCCTTGTAATCGACGAACCGCCGCGTATCCGCGAGCGTCAGCCGCTCGACGACGCCAATGATTCCTGCGGCGCTTTCCTCGACGCCGACCGGCGCGTCGGGCCCGCCCATGTCGGTGCGCACCCAGCCCGGATGCATGGAAATGACCGCGACGCCCTCGGGCTTCAGATCGTCGGCGAGACATTGAACGATCTTGTTGAGCCCGGCTTTGGAGAGGCGGTAGCCGACGTTGAACGTCCCTTCCAGCGCCATGGAGCCCAGCACGCTCGACATCACTGCGATGCGCGGCCGCTCGCCCTGCCGCAGAAGCGGCAGAAACGCCTGAATGACGCGCAAAGGCCCCAGCGTATTGATGTTGACGAGATCGAGCACGCCGTCGAAATCCATATCGAGCGTCGATTGGCGCTGCGGCCCATAGGCGCCGGCGTTGGCGACAAGCGCGTCGATCGGCTCGCTCACCTCTGCGGCGGCCGCATGAATTTGCGCCGCATCGCGCGTGTCGAAGATGAGAATTTGCCCCCTGGCGCCCAACGGGGCCAGCGCCTCCCGCAGGGCCGCGCGGCCGTTTTCGCTCCGCACGCTCGCGGTGACGCGCGCGCCCCTGAGCGCGAGCTGGCGCGCCAGCTCCAAACCAATGCCCCGGCTCGCGCCGGCGATAAACCAATGCGACATAATCGATCTCCCGCTGCGCTTCGCCTTTCAATATAGCGCCGCGTTTTATCTTTGGCTCTCGCGGTGCTAGCCTTCGGTCGAGGAGGGGCGCGTGACGAGGGAAGCGACCGGCAACGCCAGTTTTTTCGACGGCTATGTCGAAAGACGCCGCGCGGTCATACTCGTCTTCGGCCCCGCGCTCGAAATCGTGGAAAACGGCGTCCTCGTCGCAGCCTGGCCCTATGCGGAAGTGCGCCGGCTGCCGCCGCCCGGCGGCCTCATGCGGCTCGCGGCGCTCGGCGCGCCCAAGGGCGCCTGCCTCGAAATCGACGATCCGCAAACGCAGGCCGACATCGCGCGCCACTGCCTCTTGCTTTTGGGCGAGAAGGACGCGCCTAACCTCGAAGGGCGCAAGAGGCTCGTCTATGGCCTCGCCGCCAGCGTGATGTTCGGCGCCCTCCTCTGGGGCGGCGTGCCGCGCATGGCCGGCCTCATCGCCCCCGCCATTCCCGTGGACTGGGAAAAGAAACTCGGCGAAAGCGCCGACGACGAAGCCCGCAAGACCTTCTCCGGCAAAAGCTGCAACGCGCCCAAGGGCGTGGAAGCCTTGCAGAAAGTCTCCCGCCGCCTCCAGGGCGCCGCCCATCTGCGCCTGCCCGCGACGATCGAGGTCGTCGCCGCCACGACGCCGAACGCCTTCGCCTTGCCCGGCGGCAAGGTCTATCTGCTCTCCGGCTTGCTGGATAAGGCCCGCTCGCAGGACGAAGTCATCGGCGTGCTGGCCCATGAGCTGGGGCATCTGGAGCACCGCGACCATCTGCGCCGCCTCATCGAGACGGGCGGCGCGGCCATGCTCGTCAGCCTTGTCTTCGGCGATGTGACCGGGGGCTCGGCCATGATTCTGGTCGGCAACTCCGTGTTCACCGCCGCCTATTCGCGTGAAAACGAGGCGCAGGCCGACGCTTTCGCCGCCAGGACGCTCAACGCGCTCGGCCGGCCCGCAAAGCCCATGGGCGAATTGCTGGTGCGCATCACCGGCGCGGACGGCGGCGGCCCGTCGAGCATTCTTCACGACCATCCGCTGAGCGCGGACCGACTGGAGGCGCTGAAAGCCGCCGACAAAGGCGAAACGGCGCCGGCGCTTTTGAGCGATGAAGAGTGGGATGCGCTGAAGGGGATTTGCGAGGGAAGCAGCCCCAAGGGCTGATTTGGCGCGAGCTGCAGGGCCCATGCACTCGGGCGACGATCATGGGCTTGCGAAAAAGCGCCAGGGCCTGCATCGTAGCGGCCCAATCTTCACCCTCACATTTTAGCCGTCGTGACATCCCCTACTCTTTCCGTCGTTGTCTCCACATTTGGAAAAAGCTGCAAAGCGAAGCTCGCCAACCGGGCGGCTTCCGGCGCGCCCGAAGACCAATTGCGGGCGCCGCTCGAACGCCTGTTCCAGGAGCTGACGACGCTCGTCGGCCTGCCGGATGCGGCCGTCACGCTGGTCGGCGAAAGCGCGCTCGGCGCGCTGGCGACGCGTCCTGACTATGCGGTCGCCGTTCTGAACGCCCTCGTCGGCTTCATTGAGGTGAAGGCTCCGGGGAAAGGCGCGAACCCGCACCGCTTCACCGACGAGCACGACAAAAAGCAGTGGCTGAAACTGAAATCCTTGCCGAACCTGCTCTACACGGACGGCAACAGCTTCAGCCTGTGGCGCGATGGCCAAATGATCGACAAGATCGTCGAGCTGGAAGGCGACGTCGAGACCGCCGGCGCGAAGCTCGCGGCGCCGGCGACGCTTCTCCCGCTCATCGCCGATTTCCTTCGCTGGCGCCCCGAACCGCCCGCTCGGTCAAGCAGCTCGCCGAAACCTCCGCGCGGCTGTGCCGTCTGCTGCGCGACGAAGTGACGGAGGAGCTGGAACGCAAAAATCCCGGCCTGACGTCGCTGGCGCAAGAGTGGCGCGGGCTTCTCTTCCCGCAAGCGACCGACGCAGAATTTGCCGACGGCTATGCGCAGGCGGTGACCTTTGGCCTACTGGTCGCGCGCGCCCGCGAGATCGAGCTGAAGGACGGCATCGACAAGGCGGCGCTGGCGCTTCGCAAGTCGAATTCGCTGATCGCCACCGCGCTTCGCCTCTTGACCGACAGTCCCGAGGTGCAGCAGGCGCTGGACAGCGCGCTGCGCACGCTCGCCCGCGTGCTCGACGCCGTGCACTGGCCGACGCTCACCAAGGGCGACGCCGACGCCTGGCTGTATTTCTACGAGGACTTCCTCGCGGTCTACGACAATGCGCTGAGGAAGCGCACGGGCTCCTACTACACGCCGCCGGAAGTTGTCGCCGCCATGGTGCGGCTGGTGGATGAAGCGCTGCGAGACCCTTCGCTTTTCGGCCTGCCGCAAGGACTGGCCTCGCGCGAGGTGACGCTCGCCGACCCGGCCGTCGGCACCGGCGCCTATCTGCTCGGCGCTTTGCGGGCGATCGCCCGGACGGTGGAGAACGACCTCGGTCCGGGCGCGGTGCCCGGCGCCGTCGCTTCCGCCGTCGAGCGGCTCATCGGCTTCGAGATGCAGTTCGGCCCCTTCGCGGTGGCGCAATTGCGGCTCATGGCGGAAATCCAGACGCTGATGAGCGTCAAGGACGGCGACGGGCGCAACCTGCCGGCCCTGCGCCTCTTCATCACCGACACGCTCGGCGACCCTTACGCGACGCAAACGCAGTTTTCGGCGCTGACCCAGCCCATCGGCGAGTCGCGCAAGCAGGCGAATGAGATCAAGCGGCGGGAGAAGATCACGGTGGTGATCGGCAATCCGCCTTACAAGGAAAAGGCGAAGGGACGCGGCGGTTGGATCGAGGCGGGGAGCGACACGAACAAAGAACTCCCGGCGCCGCTGGCCCGTTGGTCGCCGCCGACGGAATGGGGCGTCAGCGCCCACGCCAAGCATCTGAAGAACCTCTACGTCTATTTCTGGCGCTGGGCGACGCTGAAGGTCTTCGGCTCCGGCTGGTATGCGGCCACCGGCGAGCCGGATGAGGAACGCGCCGGGATCGTCTGTTTCATCACTGTCGCGGGCTTCCTCAACGGGCCGGGCTTCCAGAAGATGCGTGACGATCTGCGTCGCGACTGCTCGGATATTTGGGTCATCGACTGTTCGCCGGAAGGCCATCAACCAGATGTGCCGACGCGCATCTTTCAGGGCGTGCAGCAGCCGGTGTGCATCGTGCTCGCCGTCCGCCCGGCGGGCAAGGACCGAACGACGCCGGCGCGATTGCATTTTCGTGCGCTGCCCGAGGGAAAGCGGGAGGTAAAGTTCGAGGAACTAGCAGAAGTGTCGCTCGTGGGCGCCGGCTGGGTCGACGGGCCAAGTGGCTGGCGCGATCCATTTCTGCCGGAAGCCGGCGGCTCGTGGAGCGAGTTCGCGGCGCTCGAGGATTTGTTTGAGTATAACGGCTCGGGGGTCATGCCGGGTAGGACATGGGTCGTTGCGCCTGACGCGGGCTCGCTATCAGAGCGGTGGAATCAGCTTCTCAATGAGAAAGACCCCGATCGAAAGGAGCTGTTATTCCATCCCCATATTCGCAGCGACGAGCCCGGCGACAAACATATTCGCAAATCCGTAGCGCGGGCTTTGGCGGGACGGCATGCCGGAACAGGAAGGATTCTCAATGAGACGGGCCCAATGGCGCGCTCGGAGAGATATGCATTTCGAACCCTAGACCGTCAGTGGATCATTCCCGACGCGAGGCTGATAAATCAACCGAACCCGAAATTGTGGGAGTGGCACTCGAACATGCAGGTGCATTTGACCGCCTTGGTTAGGGCGTCGCCAAGCGCCGGCCCCGCCGTTTCCTTGGCTGGATCGATTCCCGACCTCGACCACTTCCACGGCCGTGGCGGCCGCGTCTTCCCGCTCTGGCGCGACGCCGCCGCAACGATTCCCAACATCAAGCCCGAACTCACCGCGCTTCTCTCCGCCGCTTATGGCTTCGACGTGGGCCCAGAGGATGTGATGGCCTATATCGCCGCTTTGCTCGCGCATCCGGCTTTCGCGGCGCGCTTTCAGGCCGATCTCGTGCGGCCGGGCCTGTGCGTCCCCCTCACCGCCGACGCCGCGCTGTTCACGGAAGCGGCGCGGCGCGGCCGCGAGATCGTCTGGCTTCATTGCTATGGCGAGCGCTTCGCCGACCCGACGGCCAGTCGCCCGGCCGGTCCGCCGCGTCTGCCCAAGGGCGACGGCCCCCTCATCCCCAAGGGCGGCGGCATTCCCGGCGCGCCCGAGCCTCTGCCCGACACGATGGACTACGACCCGATCGCACGGCGGCTGCTGATCGGCAAGGGCTTCATCGACAATGTTCCGCAGGCCGTGTGGGACTATGAGGTCTCGGGCAAGAATGTGCTTCGTCAATGGTTCAGCTATCGCCGTCTCGACTGCTCGCGGCCGATCATCGGCGACCGGCGCCCGCCCTCGCCGCTGGACAAAATCCAGCCCGACCATTGGCTCGACGACTATACGACCGATCTGATGAATCTGCTTCACGTGCTCGGGCGCCTGGTCAGGCTCGAACCGGCGCAAGCGGACCTCCTCGCGCGCATCTGCGCCGCGCCGCTTCTGCCTGCGTCCTTCGCAGATTCAGAGACATGAGCCCATTCGGCTGTGGACGCCTGCGGCCGGCGCCTTCAAGGCGCGCTGTCGAGGGGGTAATTTCGCCTCACGGAAACAAGGTGAGCGGATGACCCACGACGCGCCCGACCTCTTCGGCCATCGCCCGGCGCAAGGCGATCTGTTTGCAGGCGAGCCCGCCCGCGCGCCCGCGGCTGCGAAGGTCGATCCCGAGATGATCAGGCGTCGCCTGCAAAAAATGCTCGCGGAGCTGCGCGCCGGCCAGCACGGATCGCCTTGGCCCCATGAGACGACGCGGCTGAACCGGCTGCTCTTCCCGCAAATGTCGAACTGGCTGCCGGAAGACGAACGGGATCAGCTTCGTTTGGAGTTCGAGGCCGAGCTGAAGCGCCTCGACATCGCCGCTTAGCGCGCACTGAATCTGCGCGCTTACGTCATTGCGAGCGAAGCGAAGCAATCCAGAGCCTCATCGTGGCCCTGGATTGCTTCGCTGCGCTCGCAATGACGGGGAGAGCGGGTGAAGGGGCTCTCGCCCCCTCACATCGCCGCGGCGTGCGTCTCCTCGATCCGAGCCACGCCGGTCTTCACCGCCGCCTGCACTTTCTCGAAGGCGCGGACCTCGATCTGGCGGACGCGCTCGCGGGAGACGCCGAACTCTTCGGAAAGCGCCTCGAGCGTCACCGGATCGTCGGCGAGGCGGCGCGCCTCGAAGATGCGGCGTTCGCGCGGGTTGAGCACGTCGAGCGCGCCGCGCAGCGCCTTCAGGCGATTGTTGCTCTCCTCCTGCGCGGCGAGAATGCGCTCCTGGTCGTCGCTCTCGTCGACGAGCCAGTCCTGCCATTCGCCTTCGCCCTCCTCCCGCAGCGGCGCGTTGAGCGAGGCGTCGCCGCCCATGCGGCGGTTCATCTCGATCACGTCCTGCTGCGAGACGCCGAGGCGCGTCGCGATCTTCTCGACATTCTCGGGCCGCAGATCGCCCTCCTCGAAGGCGGAGATGCGGCTCTTGGCCTTGCGCAGATTGAAGAAGAGCTTCTTCTGGCTCGCCGTCGTGCCCATTTTCACGAGCGACCAGGAGCGCAGGATGTATTCTTGAATCGAGGCGCGGATCCACCACATCGCATAGGTAGCGAGGCGGAAGCCGCGGTCCGGCTCGAAGCGCTTGACGGCCTGCATCAGGCCGACATTGCCCTCCGAGACGATCTCGCCGATCGGCAGGCCGTAGCCGCGATAGCCCATGGCGATCTTGGCCACGAGGCGCAGATGCGAGGTGACAAGCGCGTGAGCGGCCTTCGGGTCTTCATGTTCGCGCCAACGCTTGGCGAGCATATATTCCTGCTGCGGCTCCAGCATCGGGAACCGGCGGATTTCGGCAAGGTAACGGGCGAGCCCGCCTTCCGCGACGATGGGCAAAGTATTCGCCATATCTCGTCCCTCCCCTGACGGGCTCCCGGGGCGGCAAGCCCGCGACGGTCGATCGCGCATTCGCCGATCGCAACAAGGATAGTATAGGCCGGAAACGACGGGCAGGAAAATGACCGCTACGTGACAACTCGCTAAAGTCGGGATTAAGATTCCGTAATAAAGGCCCGGCGAAAGCGTCGCCGGGGTGTCCCGACACTTCGCGAAGCTTAAGATTCTATTTACTGATGCCGCCCAGGACGCCGCGCAAAATTTCCTTGGCGATGCGATTTCCCGCTGTGCGCGCAGCGCTTTGGACGGCCGACCGCAGCGCGGCCTCGGCCGGCGAGAGATTCTTGCCCTTGGCCGAGCCGAAGAGCTTGCCCAACACGGAGCCGATGGTCCCGATCAAGCCGCCGCCTGCGGCGTTTTGTCCGCCCGCCTGTAGCTTCTCGTAAGCCGAG
Source organism: Methylocystis sp. JR02 (assembly GCF_030063565.1). NCBI lineage: Bacteria > Pseudomonadati > Pseudomonadota > Alphaproteobacteria > Hyphomicrobiales > Methylocystaceae > Methylocystis > Methylocystis sp. JR02. The sequence goes on from NZ_JASIRC010000001.1 coordinate 2,117,403, forward strand.
TCGCGATCGACCGGCGTGTCATATTTGCCGGCGAATTTGCTCTCGCCCATGACCGCGGCGCGCTCTTGCGGCGTCACGGGGCCGACGCGGGCGGCGGGCGGCGCGATCAGCACGCGGTCGACGATCTCCGGCGCGCCCTTGTCGCCGAGCATGGAGACGAGCGCCTCGCCGACGCCAAGGTGCATGATGGCGTCCGCCGTGTCGAAAGAGGGGTTCTTGCGGAAGGTTTCCGCCGCCGCGCGCACCGCTTTCTGGTCGCGCGGCGTGAAGGCGCGCAGCGCGTGCTGGATACGATTGCCGAGCTGACCCAACACGGCGTCCGGCACGTCGAGCGGATTCTGCGTGATGAAATAGACGCCGACGCCCTTGGAGCGAATGAGCCGGACGACCTTCTCGATCGCCGAGAGCAGCGCCTTCGGGGCATCGTCGAAAAGGAGATGGGCCTCGTCGAAGAAGAAGACGAGCTTCGGCTTATCCTGGTCGCCGACCTCGGGAAGCGTCTCGAAAAGCTCCGAGAGCATCCACAGAAGAAAAGTGGCGTAGAGCTTGGGCGCGCGCATCAGCTTGTCGGCGGCGAGAATATTCACCACGCCGCGCCCGTCGCGATCGGTTCGGATGAAATCCGTAATCTCCAGCGCCGGCTCGCCGAAGAATTTGTCGCCGCCCTGCGTCTCCAGCACGAGGAGCTGGCGCTGAATCGCGCCGACGCTCGCCGGCGCGATATTGCCGTATTTGACTTTGTATTCCGCCGCGTTTTCGGCGACATGGGCGAGCGCGGCGCGAAGGTCCTTCAGATCGAGCAGCAAAAGCCCTTGCTCGTCCGCGACCTTGAAGACGATATTGATGACGCCTTCCTGCGTCTCGTTGAGGTCGAGCAGGCGGGAGATGAGCAGCGGGCCCATTTCCGAAACGGTGGCGCGCACCATATGGCCCTGCTCGCCGAAGACGTCCCAATAGACCACCGGAAAACGGTCGGGCTCGTAATCCAACCCGATTTCCTCGGCGCGTTTGACGAAGGGAGGCTTGGCGTCGCCCGGTTGGGAGAGGCCCGAAAGGTCGCCTTTCACATCGGCGAGGAAGACCGAGGCGCCCGCATTGGAGAAGCCTTCCGCGAGGAGCTGCAGCGACACCGTCTTGCCGCCGCCGGTCGCGCCGGAGATGAGCCCGTGGCGGTTGCCGAGCGACAGCGTCAGATAGCGATAGGCGCGCGCCCCCGCCCCGCCATGCGCCGCGCCCACGAGAATCTTACCGGGGACGGCGTTGGGGCGGCTTTCGCTGGCTTGGCTCATGACGTGGCGCTCTCGCTGGGAATCGGCGGAGACGGAAGCTACATCATTCTCGCCCCACCCGCATCCGCGCTGCAGCGCAGCATCTTCGCGCAGGCGAAACGCCGTGACGAAAAGCCGTGACTTGGCGAATGCGCTGCGCCGGGCTAAATTCGTGTCGGAGAGGTTCGCCGTCGCAACCGGGCGCATGCGGCAAGCGCCCCAAGCCACGGCCGGCAGCCCTCTAGCTTGCAGCCGCCGTCAATCTGGAGAACAAAGCCCGGCAGCGCCGTCGACGTTACGATCGTCCCGCACCCGAAGGACAGAATGCCACGGCGCGACGTCGCGAAACTCGAGACCGACGGCGCGATGACTTCGACGCGCACATCGCCTGGCCTGCTTTCCGCTCGACCCCAATTGGCGGAGCGACCAGAAACCGCGCCGACCGATAAGCGAAGCGAGTTCTCCATCGCGAAAGCGGCCAACTTTTGCGGAATTCGATTCAGGCGCATAAGTTCGAAAATCAAAACGAGACGCCGTAACGCGACGGCCGACAAGACGCAGGGAAGGCACGCATGTCCAGAGGGTCGGTGAAGGGAAACGGCAGGAACAAGCGCGGCGACAAAAAGGCGGCGAACGGTCCTGCGATCTCCAAAGGCCTGCTCATCGGCGCGGGCGCAGTTTTCGCCCTTATCTTCGGCGTCTTCGTCGCCGTGACGAGCAACACGCCGCCTGCGCCGCCGGCCTCCGCCATCGGCGGCCCGTTTCAACTGACGTCGCAGACGGGCGCGCAGGTCAATGAGAAGGAGCTGCTCGGCAAGCCCTATCTCATCTTCTTCGGCTACACGCATTGCCCCGACGTGTGCCACACGACCCTCTTCGAGATGTCGGAGATTTTGCGCGCGCTCGGACCCGACGCAAAAGTCGGCGGGCTTTTTGTCACCGTCGATCCAGAACGCGACACGCCGGAGGTTTTGAAGGACTATCTGGCGAATTTCGACCCGCGCATCACCGGCCTCACCGGTCCGCGCGCGCAGCTCGAACCCATGCTGCGCTCCTATCGCATCTACGCGAAGCGTGCGCCGGGCAAGGATGAGGACTACGCCGTGGATCACACCACGGTTGTCTATCTGATGGACAAGAACGGCCGCTTCGTCACTTCCTTCAACGTCAACCGGAAACCCGAGGAAGCGGCGAAGGATCTGGCGCGTTATCTGTAACGCCATTTCCGTTTGAATAGCTCGCACTGGGGCATGTCATTGCCGGCGGGCTGAAAGCCCGACCGGGAATCCAGAGCCACAAAAGCGCCGGTTTTGCTCTGGATTCCCGATCGCTCGCTCGAGCGAGCGTCGGGAATGACGCCGCCCGAACAAGCCGATCTCCTATCACGCGCCCTCACCGCGGCGCAGGACGACTCGCAAGTCTACGCCAAGCGAATTTTTTGCGGTAGTTGCGTTTTTCGAACTCGCGACTCACGCAGCCTTTCGCTAGCATGTCCGCATGCTTCGCCTTTTGCGCGACGGCCCTTCCGGCAAGGGAACGTCCCTCCTTACGTTAGAACACGCCGGCGAAACGATCGTCGTCGCTTTGCGCCGCGCGACCACTGCGCGGCGTTTTACCCTGAGGGTTCGATTCGCCGCGCGTGACGCGGTTCTCACCATGCCGAGCCGCGCCTCGATTCGCGAGGCGCGCGCCTTCGCCCAGCGTCACGCCGCCTGGATCGCCACGCGATTGAACCGGCTGCCCGAGACGATTCCCTTCGCGCATGGCTCGCTCATTCCCCTCCGCGGCGTCGATCACGCCGTCATCCATCTGCCCGATCGGCGCGGCACCGTGTGGACGGAAGAGCGCGACGATGTAGAGACGCCGCTGGCGCTTTGTGTCGCCGGCCAGGCCGAGCATGTGCACCGGCGCGTGCAGGATCACTTCAAGCGCGAGGCGCGTCGCGACCTCGAAGACGCCGTCGCGCGCCACACCTCGGCGCTCAGCCTGCCGCCGCGCGGCGTCGGGCTGCGCGATCCGGTCAGCCGATGGGGATCGTGCTCATCGACAGGATCGCTGAATTTTTCGTGGCGGCTGATCATGGCGCCGCCTTTCGTTCTCGACTATCTCGCCGCCCATGAGGTGGCGCATCTGGTGCATCTCGACCATTCGCCGCGATTCTGGTCGCTGGCGCGCCGCCTGTGTCCCGAGACCGATCGCGCCGAGGCATGGCTTTCGGCGCATGGCGCGCATCTGCACAAATATGGAGCCAAAGGATGATGCTCGACCGGCGGCGGCTCATCGCTGCGACGGCGCTTCTTCCCTTCGCGGCCCGGGCGCAGGCTGGCGTCAAGACCGAGAAACGTCTTCTCGTCCTCGATTTCGAAATTATCGACACCTCCAACGAACCCGTAGATCAGCGCGCCGAGCACGCGCGGCGGCTCGCGGACGTGCGCGACGCCATCGCCTCGGGGCTCGCGGCGCAGGGCACTTATGAGATCGTCGACCGCGCGGCGGTGCAGGACGAGCTCGATAGGCTCCTCGCCCAGACCTATATTCGCACCTGCAATTGCGCCGCCGCGCTCGGCAAAAAGGCCGGCGCCGATCTCGTCATGACCGGCCTCGTCAACAAGGTGAGCACGCTGATATTGAGCCTGGGCGTCTCCATCACGCAGGCGTCGTCCGGCGAGCTTATCTATCATCAAGGCTTCGACTTCCGCGGCGACAACGACCAATCTTACGCGCGGGCGGCAAAATTCTTCATCGAGCGGCTGGCGCGCGACCCGGCGATCTGAAAGGGCGACAGAGATGAGCGAATGCGACAGCGGCAAAGCCCCTCCGCCCTGGAGCGCCGTCTTCGCCCGGCCGCGCGGGGCGCTGCTGCAAGAGCTGGTCACGCGCGCGCAATCCCTGCCGCCGATCCGCATGGGGGTGGTTCACCCCTGCGACCGGCCGTCGCTCGAAGGCGCGCTGGCGGCGCGCGACAAGGGGCTGATCGTGCCGACGCTGATCGGCCCCTGCAAGAAAATGGAGGCGGCCGCGCGCGAGGCCGGCGTCTCGCTGGAGGACGTCGACATCGTCGAGGCCCCGCATAGCCATGCGGCGGCGGATCAGGCGGTCGAGCTGGTACGGCGCGGCAAGCTTCACGCCATCATGAAGGGCGCGCTGCACACCGACGAGCTGATGGCGGCCGTGGTGCGCGACGGCACGGGCCTGCGCACCGACCGGCGCATCAGCCATGTCTTCGTGATCGACGCGCCGACCTATCACAAGCTGCTGTTCGTCACCGACGCCGCAATCAACATCGCGCCCGCGCTCGACATCAAGCGCGACATCGTTCGCAACGCCGTGGACCTCGCCCATGCGATCGGCATGGAACGCCCGAAGGTGGCCATCCTCTCGGCGGTCGAGACCGTCGAGGCGAAAATCCCCTCGACCGTCGAAGCCGCCGCTTTGTGCAAAATGGCGGACCGCGGCCAGATCGCCGGCGCGATCCTCGACGGTCCGCTCGCCTTCGACAATGCGATCTCCCGCGACGCCGCCGACGCCAAGCATATCGCCTCCGAGGTAGCTGGCGACCCCGACATTCTCGTCGCGCCCGACCTCGAATCCGGGAATATCCTCGCCAAACAGCTTGTGTTTCTGGCCGGCGCCGACACGGCGGGCGTCGTGCTGGGCGCCCGTGTTCCCATCGTTTTGACCAGCCGCGCTGACGATGTGAAGTCGCGCGTGGCCTCCTCGGCCCTGGCCCAGCTTTTCGCGCATCGGCCGAGGGCGACGACCTAGCCTCGACAGAAGGCCCCGCGCGTGGCAGAAGGCGCGGGAAATCTTTCAGGCAGCGGGGCAGGCTCTGGCTTCCGCCGTCATTGCGAGGGGAAAGCCGCCAAGCGAGCCAGGGGTCGCCATCGCCGCCCTGGATTGCTTCGCTTCGCTCGCAATGACGGGCGCTTACCGCCTATTCCGCAAACAGACGCGCCGACATGACCGATATCGCGAAACTCGAACAAGACACGCTCCGCCAGATTGCAGAGGCCGCCGACGAACCGGCGCTCGAGGCTGTGCGTCTCGCCGCGCTGGGTAAAAAGGGCGCGATTTCGGCGCTGCTCTCGACGCTGGGCAAAATGTCGCCCGAGGAGCGCAAGACCGAAGGCGCCAAGATCAACGCGCTGAAGGACAAGGCCACCGAGGCGCTCGCCGCCCGCCGCGCCGCGCTCGCCGAGGCGGCGCTGGAGGCGCGGCTCAAGGCCGAGACGCTCGACGTGACCCTGCCCGCGGCGCGGAGCCCGCTGGAGCGCGGCCGCATCCATCCGATTTCTCAGGTGATGGACGAGCTTTCGGTCATCTTCGCGGATATGGGCTTCGCTGTGGCCGAGGGGCCGGACATCGAAAGCGACGATTACAACTTCACCCGGCTGAACTTTCCCGAGGGCCACCCCGCCCGCGAGATGCAGGACACGTTCTTCCTCTCGCCGGAGGCCGGCGAGAAAAGGCTGCTGCGCACCCATACGAGCCCGGTGCAGGTGCGCACCATGCTCTCCCAAAAGCCGCCGATCCGCGTGATCTGCCCGGGGCGCGTCTATCGCTGCGACTTCGACCAGACCCATACGCCCATGTTCCATCAGGTCGAGGGGCTCGTGATCGACCAGTCGACGCATCTGGGGCATTTGAAATGGGTGCTGGAGGAGTTCCTGAAGAGCTTCTTCGAGGTGAAGGGCGTGAAGCTGCGTTTCCGCCCCTCTTTCTTCCCATTCACCGAGCCCTCGATGGAGGTCGACGTGCAGTGCCGGCGCCAGGGCGGCGAAATCCGCTTCGGCGAAGGCGAGGATTGGATGGAGATTCTGGGCTGCGGCATGGTGCATCCCAATGTGCTGCGCAATTGCGGGCACGACCCCGATATCTATCAGGGCTTCGCCTTCGGCGTGGGCATCGACCGCCTCGCCATGCTGAAATATGGCATGTCGGACCTGCGCGCCTTCTTCGACGCCGATACGCGCTGGCTGGAGCATTATGGGTTCAGGCCGCTGGATTTCCCGACGCTTGCGGGCGGGTTGAGCGGGTAGCGATGCCGACGCTGCTGCGATGGAAAGGCTATCGCTTCTTTTTCTACTCGGCGGATGGGTGGGAACCAGCCCACATCCACGTTGCGAAGGACCGGAACGAAGCGAAAATCTGGCTTGAGAACGTCACCCTCGCGGTCAATATAGGCTTCTCGGCCAAGGAGCTGAACGAAATCATCAAGAAGACCCGTGACGAACGGGATGGAACCCTTTCTGAAGGTGTGGCATGACCACTTTGCAAATTGAGGTCGAAGACAGCCGGCCAATCGAGGCAAAATGCGACGACGAGTTTCTTACTGTCGCACTCGCCGATGGTCGCATCTTGCGCACGCCGCTATGGTGGTATCCGCGTCTGGCGACGGCGTCGCGTGAGGAGCGTAACGTCGTCGAACTTTCCCCGATGGGAATGCACTGGCCGCAGGTCGACGAAGATATCAGCGTCGCCAGCATGTTGCGTGGACAGAGAGCGCCCGGCGCGGTTCCGCCGGAAAGGGCAGCCTGATTCTGCGACGATGTCGGAAATATGCCCCGCCGTCGGGAGACCAACTGCTTAGCGCGCTACGAAGAAGTCTACGCCGAAACTCGGCATCGAAGACGACATTCAAGGACACGTCTTCTTGCGAATGCATCGAGATTAAGAAATGAAACTCACCCTCTCCTGGCTCAAAGAGCATCTCGACACTTCCGCCACGCTCGCCGAGATCGTCGAGACGCTGACGCGCATCGGCCTCGAAGTCGAGCATGTGCACGACCCCGCCGCGCAGCTTAAAGACTTCACCATCGCGCAAATCGCCGAGGCGGCGCAGCACCCGAACGCCGACCGGCTTCGCGTCTGCAAGGTCGATACGGGCGCGGGCGATCTGGTGCAGGTCGTCTGCGGCGCGCCCAATGCGCGGGCCGGTCTCAAGACGGTCTTCTCGGCGCCGGGCGCTTATATTCCCGGCAAGAAGATTACGCTGGGCAAGGGCGTCATTCGCGGCGTCGAGTCGCTCGGTATGATGTGCTCCTTCGAGGAGCTCGACCTTGCAACGGAAAGCGAAGGCATCATCGAGCTGCCCGAGGACGCGCCCGTGGGGGCCGTCTACGCGCAATGGGCGGGGCTCGACGATCCAGTCATCGAGATCAATCTCACGCCCAACCGCCCGGACGCCGCCGGCGTCTATGGCGTCGCGCGCGATCTCGCAGCGGCGGGGCTCGGCGTGCTGAAGGAGAGGGACATTCTCCCCGTCGAGGGCAAATTCCCCTGCCCGGTCGGCGTCACGCTCGATTTCGTCGCGGACGACAAACATCTCGCGCCCTTCTTTGCGCTGCGCCTCGTCAAGGGCGTCAAGAACGGCCCGAGCCCGTCCTGGCTGCAAAAGCGCCTGCGCGAGATTGGCCTGCGTCCCATCAATGCGCTCGTCGACATCACCAATTTTCTCACCTTCGACCGCGCCCGCCCGCTGCATGTCTTCGACGCCAATAAGGTGACGGGCAATCTTGCCGTGCGCCGCGCGCGCGCTGGCGAGACGCTGCTGGCGCTCGACGGCAAGACGCATGCGCTCGACGAGACCATGGTGGTCATCGCCGACGACAATGGCGTCGAATCCATCGCGGGCGTCATGGGCGGCGAGGTTTCCGGCTGCAACGACGACACGACCGACGTGCTGATCGAGTCGGCGTTGTGGGACCCGCAGAACATCGCCCATACTGGCCGCAAACTCGGCATCGTCACCGACGCGCGCTACCGTTTCGAACGCGGCGTGGACGCCGACTTCGCTCTCCCCGGAATGGAGCTCGCGACGCAGCTCGTCTTGGAGCTTTGCGGCGGCGAGGCTTCGCAACTTGTGATCGCCGGAGCTGTCCCACGCGAGGGGCGCGTCGTGGACTTCCCCTGGAGTGAAACGCAGCGCCTTGCAGGCGTCGACGTCACGCAAGCGGAAGCGACCGCCATTCTCGAGCGCCTGGGCTTCACCGTCGAAAAGACCGGAACCGAGCGCGCCAAGATCACTGCGCCGACATGGCGGCCGGACATCGAAGGCAAGGCCGATATCGTCGAGGAGATCGTCCGCATCTATGGCGTCGACAATGTGCCCTCGACGCCGCTGCCGCGCCCGGAAGGCGTCGCGGCCGCCGTGCTGACGCTGATGCAGAAACGCGCCCGCAACGCCCGCCGCGCGCTGGCGTCGCAGGGGCTCGTCGAGGCCGTCACCTGGTCCTTCGTCTCCAAGGAGCAAGCGGAAGCCTTCGGCGGCGGCGCGCCGGGCCTCGCCCTCGCCAATCCGATCGCGGCGGACCTTTCCGACATGCGGCCAAGCCTGCTGCCGGGCCTCGTCGCCGCCGCGCATCGCGACGCCGCCCGCGGGCTGGGCGATCAGGACCTCTTCGAGGTCGGGCAGATTTTCATCGACCCGACCGAGAAAGGCCAAAGGCTCGCCGCCGCCGGCATCCGCCGCGGCCTTTCCGGCGCGGGCCGGCATTGGTCCGCGCCCGCGCAGCGCGCCGGCGCCTTCGACGCCAAGGCGGATGTCATGGCGCTCCTGGGCGCGCTTGGCGTGGCGACCGGCGGGCTGCAGGTCGTCCCCGGCGGGCCCGCCTGGTTCCATCCGGGCCGTTCGGCGACTTTGCAATTTGGCCCCAAGGCCGTGGTCGGCTATTTCGGCGAGTTGCATCCGCGCGCGCTCAAGGCGCTCGACGTGGAGGGACCGATCGCGGCGTTCGAGATCATCCTCGACGTGCTGCCAGCGCCCAAGGCCAAGCCGACCAAGATCAAGCCGAAGCTCGATCTTTCCGACCTTCAGCCGCTCTCGCGCGATTTCGCCTTCATCGTCGACCGCTCGGCGCCAGCGGGCGATCTCGTCAAGGCCGTCGCGGGCGCAGACAAAGCGCTCATCACCGATGTCAGCGTCTTCGACGTCTATGAGGGCGTCGGCGTGCCGGAGGGCAAGAAGTCTGTTGGCGTCGCGGTGACGCTCCAGCCCCGCGAGAAGACGCTGACCGACGCCGAGATCGAGGCTGTGGCGCAGAAGATCGTCGCCGAGGCGAGCAAGAAGACCGGGGCGACGCTGCGGTGACGACCAGCCAGCAAGAAGGCGCCCGCCGTCATTGCGAGGCGCGCAGCGACGAAGCAATCCAGAGCCGCGTCGCCACCCCTGGGTTGCTTCGCTTCGCTCGCAATGACGCGCCGCTCTTGGCTATCATCGCCCTTTTCCTGGCGTCTCCCGCCCTCGCCGGTCCGCGCAAGATCGACGACTGCGAGGCGATCAAGGACGCCAACGCCTATAATCTCTGCCTCGCCTCTTTCGGCCCGATGCGGGGCCAGCATGGCGCGAGCTATCCGGGCGTTGCGAGCGAGGGGGAGAAGGGCGGCGCAAGCAGAGGAGCCTCGAAATCCGGCTCAGGCCACGCAACCGCATCGAGCTACGGCCGGGGTTTTCACACGCACGGCCGGATACGGATGGAGTTTACGCCGGGGAGGCGCTAGATCGAATGCCCGAGGGGCAAGGGGATCAAAATTGCCTCTTGGCAAACGCGCGCGGCCCCATTAAATAGGCCGTTCCGGGGCTAGACACGCAATCGACCCCGACCTCAGTTTTGAAGCTTCCGTCCGAACCTCGGCTTTGTCAATGGCTCAAGGGAAAGACGGTGGATAGGCCGGCGGACCCGGGGCTTCAGCCTCGCGTCCTGTCCGGCCATGTCCTGTCCGAGACTGCCGGCGCCGGCGCGGAGTTATCCACAACTCCAAGCGGCTCAATCGCCCGGAGGACCTCAGAGAAATCTGTCGTCCGAAGGCGGCCTGCACAGACGGGGAAACCGAAATTTTTGGCCGCTGGCGGAAACGCCACCGTCCTTCGAATTTGGTTCGCGCCCCTTCAACCGGAGCGGTTCGCCAGTCTGGCGCTTCGTTTCGGGGACAGGATCTACGGCGCCGCCTGCTTCCCGCGGGCGGCATGTCGCAACCGGCGGGGTTTCCCGCCTGTTAGAAGAGAGCAACCGTGGATAGAGCGGAGAAAAAAGAAGCCGTAGCGGAGCTGCAGCAGGTCTTTTCGAAGGCCGGCGCAGTTGTCGTTGCGCACTACTCCGGCTTGACCGTCGCCCAGATGCAGAGGCTGCGCAAGCAGGCTCGCGAAGCGGGCGCCACCGTTCAGGTCGCCAAGAACCGCCTCGCCAAGATCGCTCTGGATGGCACGGACGTCGCCGACATCAGCCCCTTGCTCAAGGGGCCGACCCTGATCGCCTATTCGGACGATCCGGTGGCGGCGCCGAAGGTCGCCGTGGCATTCGCCAAGGATCACGACAAATTCGTGATTTTGGGCGGCGCCATGGGCGCCACGCTGCTGAATACGGACGGCGTCAAGTCGCTTGCGACCCTGCCGTCTCTCGACGAGCTGCGCGCCAAGCTCGTGGGCCTCATCAATGCGCCCGCGACCAAGATCGCCCAGCTCTCGACCGCGCCAGCCGCCAAGCTTGCGCGCGTGTTCGGCGCTTACGCCAACAAGGACGCGGCCTAAGAGGCTTGCAGAACCAAATCGAACCAAATTCAAAGGACGCTACAAATGGCTAATCTCGAAAAGATCGTCGAAGACCTCTCGGCTCTCACCGTCCTCGAGGCGGCTGAGCTCGCGAAGCTCCTCGAAGAGAAGTGGGGCGTCTCCGCCGCCGCCGCCGTCGCCGTCGCCGCTGCTCCGGCCGGCGGCGCCGCCGCTCCGGCCGCTGAAGAGAAGACCGAGTTCAACGTGATCCTGGCTTCGGCCGGCGACAAGAAGATCGAGGTCATCAAGGAAGTCCGCGCGATCACCGGCCTCGGCCTGAAGGAAGCCAAGGACCTCGTCGAAGGCGCTCCGAAGCCGCTGAAGGAAGGCGCTTCGAAGGAAGAGGCCGAGAAGATCAAGGCGACCCTCGAGAAGGTCGGCGCCAAGATCGAGCTCAAGTAAGCTCGCGATTATTTCCCCTCTCCCGCTGCGGCGGGAGAGGGTTTTTCCGCATCGGGAGAGGGAGTGGCGAATAGCGAGCAGCGCAGGACGGATAGATCCGCTGTTCGCTAATCCCCATTCGCTCTCATCACAAGAGGCTCGAAAAGCGACATGGCTCAGACGTTGGCCCGCAAGTTCACCGGTCGCAAGCGCGCACGCAAATTCTTCGGACATATCCGGGAAGCCGCGGCGATGCCCAATCTGATCGAAGTGCAGAAGGCCTCCTACGATCAGTTCCTGCTCGTCGACGAGCCCAAGGGCGGCCGCCCCGACGAAGGCCTCCAGTCCGTCTTCAAATCCGTCTTCCCGATCTCCGACTTCTCGGGCGTCTCGCTGCTGGAATTCGTCCGCTACGAATTCGAGCAGCCGAAATATGACGTCGACGAGTGCCGCCAGCGCGGCATGACCTTCGCCGCGCCGCTGAAGGTGACGCTGCGCCTGATCGTGTTCGACGTCGATCCCGACACGCAGGCGAAGTCGGTCAAGGACATCAAGGAGCAGGACGTCTATATGGGCGACATGCCCTTCATGACGTCGAACGGCACCTTCGTCGTCAACGGCACCGAGCGCGTCATCGTCTCGCAGATGCATCGCTCGCCGGGCGTGTTCTTCGACCACGACAAGGGCAAGAGCCACTCCTCGGGCAAGCTGCTCTTCGCCGCCCGCATCATTCCCTATCGCGGCTCCTGGCTCGACATCGAATTCGACGCCAAGGACATCGTCTATGCGCGCATCGACCGCCGCCGCAAGATTCCGGTGACGTCGCTGCTCTTCGCCCTCGGCCTCGACGGCGAAGAAATCCTGTCGACCTTCTACAAGACCATCACCTACGCCGCCGATGGCGAGAACTGGCGCATGCCCTTCGACGCTGAGCGCATGAAGGGCGTGAAGGCCGTCGCCGACATGATCGACGCCGACACCGGCCAGGTCATTCTCGAAGCCGGCAAGAAGCTCGCCGTGCGCGCCGCGCGCCAGCTCGCCGAAAAGGGCGTGAAGGCGATCCGCGTTTCGGCGGAGGACCTTTACGGGCAGTATCTCGCGCAGGATCTCTTCGATCCGTCGACCGGTGAAATCTTCGCCGAAGCTGGCGACGAAATTACGGCGAAGACCCTTCCGACGCTGCTCGAGAAGGGCTTCGACGAGCTGCCGATTCTCGACATCGACCACATCAACATCGGCCCCTACATCCGCAACACGCTTGCCGTGGACAAGAACTCCAGCCGCGAAGAAGCGCTGTTCGACATCTACCGCGTGATGCGTCCGGGCGAGCCGCCGACGATGGACACGGCGGAAGCCATGTTCCATTCGCTGTTCTTCGACGCCGAGCGCTATGACCTCTCGGCGGTCGGCCGCGTGAAGATGAACATGCGCCTCGACCTCGATGCGCCCGACACCATGCGCACGCTGCGCCGCGACGATATTCTCGCGGTGGTGAAGGCGCTCGTCGATCTGCGCGACGGCCGCGGCGAAATCGACGACATCGACCATCTCGGCAACCGTCGCGTCCGCTCGGTCGGCGAGCTGATGGAAAATCAGTATCGCCTCGGCCTGCTGCGCATGGAGCGCGCGATCAAGGAGCGCATGTCCTCGGTCGACATCGACACGGTCATGCCGCAGGATCTGATCAACGCCAAGCCCGCCGCCGCGGCGGTGCGCGAGTTCTTCGGCTCCTCGCAGCTCTCGCAGTTCATGGACCAGACCAACCCGCTCTCCGAGATCACGCATAAGCGTCGTCTCTCGGCGCTGGGTCCGGGCGGCCTGACGCGCGAGCGCGCCGGCTTCGAGGTGCGCGACGTGCACCCGACGCATTACGGCCGCATCTGCCCGATCGAGACGCCGGAAGGTCCGAACATCGGCCTCATCAACTCGCTCGCGACCTTCGCGCGCGTGAACAAATACGGCTTCATCGAAGCGCCCTACCGCCGCGTGCGCGACGGCAAGGTGACGGATGAGGTCGCCTATCTCTCGGCGATGGAAGAGGCGAAATATCACGTCGCCCAGGCCAATGCGCCGGTCGACGCCGACGGCAATCTGACGGAAGACCTCGTGCTCTGCCGCCACGCCGGCGACGTCATGCTCGTCCCGCGCGAGAAGGTCGACGCGATGGACGTGTCGCCCAAGCAGCTCGTCTCGGTCGCCGCGGCGCTCATCCCGTTCCTCGAGAACGACGACGCCAACCGCGCGCTCATGGGCTCGAACATGCAGCGTCAGGCCGTGCCGCTGGTGAAGGCCGACGCGCCGCTCGTCGGCACCGGCATGGAGGCTGTGGTCGCCGCCGACTCCGGCGCCGCCATCTCGGCGCGCCGCACCGGCGTCGTCGACCAGATCGACGCGACCCGTATCGTCATCCGCGCGACGGGCGACCTCGATCCGGCCAAGCCCGGCGTCGACATCTACCGGCTGATGAAGTTCCAGCGCTCGAACCAGTCGACCTGCATCAACCAGAAGCCGCTCGTTCGCGTCGGTGATCTGGTGAAGAAGGGCGACATCATCGCCGACGGCCCCTCGACGGACCTCGGCGATCTCGCGCTCGGCCGCAACGTGCTCGTCGCCTTCATGCCGTGGAACGGCTACAACTTCGAAGACTCGATCCTCCTCAACGAGCGCATCGTGAAGGAAGACGTCTTCACCTCGATCCATATCGATGAATTCGAGGTGATGGCGCGCGACACCAAGCTCGGCCCCGAGGAAATCACCCGCGATATTCCCAACGTCTCGGAAGAGACGCTGAAGAATCTCGACGAAGCGGGCATCGTCTATATAGGCGCCGAAGTGCAGGCGGGCGACATTCTCGTCGGCAAGATCACGCCGAAGGGCGAGAGCCCGATGACGCCGGAAGAAAAGCTTCTGCGCGCCATCTTCGGCGAGAAGGCGTCGGACGTTCGCGACACCTCGCTGCGCGTGCCGCCGGGCGTGCAGGGCACGATCGTCGAAGTGCGCGTGTTCAACCGCCACGGCGTCGAGAAGGACGAGCGCGCCCAGGCGATCGAGCGCGAGGAGATCGAACGTCTCGCCAAGGACCGCGACGACGAGCTCGCCATCCTCGACCGCAACACCTATGCGCGTCTCGCCGAGACGCTCATCGGCAAGAACGCGATCGCCGGCCCGAAGAGCTTCAAAAAGGATCAGGCGCTCACGCAGGCGATCCTCGACGAATATCCCCGCTCGCAGTGGTGGACTTTCGTCATCGAGGACGACGCGCTGATGGCGTCGATCGAAGCCGTCCGCAAGCAATATGACGAGTCGAAGAAGGGCCTCGAAAACCGCTTCCTCGACAAAGTCGAGAAGCTGCAGCGCGGCGACGAGCTGCCGCCCGGCGTGATGAAGATGGTCAAGGTCTTCGTCGCGGTGAAGCGCAAGATTCAGCCCGGCGACAAAATGGCCGGCCGCCATGGCAACAAGGGCGTGGTCTCGCGCATCGTGCCGCAGGAGGACATGCCGTTCCTCGAGGACGGCACGCCCGTCGACATCGTGCTGAACCCGCTCGGCGTGCCGTCGCGCATGAACGTCGGCCAGATTCTGGAGACGCATCTGGGCTGGGCCTGCGCGGGTCTGGGCAAGCAGGTGAGCCGCGCCGTCGACGCTTATATGAAGTCGCGGGACGCGAGCGTGCTGCGCAACGCGCTGACCGACGTCTATGGGCCGGACGAGGAGATCGACAATCTCGACGAGACGATTCTCGTCGAGACGGCGAAGGACTTGAAGCGCGGCGTGCCGATCGCGACGCCCGTCTTCGACGGCGCGCGCGAGAAGGACATCGTCGACATGCTGACCAAGGCCGGGCATCAGTCGTCCGGTCAGGTGACGCTCTTCGACGGGCGCACGGGCGAGCCCTTCGACCGTAAGGTGACCGTGGGCTACATCTATATGCTGAAGCTCCACCATCTGGTCGACGACAAGATCCACGCGCGCTCGATCGGCCCCTACTCGCTCGTCACCCAGCAGCCGCTGGGCGGCAAGGCGCAGTTCGGCGGCCAGCGTTTCGGCGAAATGGAGGTCTGGGCGCTCGAAGCCTATGGCGCCGCCTATACGCTGCAAGAAATGCTGACGGTGAAGTCGGACGACGTCGCGGGCCGCACAAAGGTCTACGAATCGATCGTGCGCGGCGACGACACCTTCGAATCGGGCATTCCGGAGAGCTTCAACGTGCTCATCAAGGAAATGCGTTCGCTGGCGCTCAATGTCGAGCTCACCAATGCGACGCCCGAGGAAGAAGAGCTCGCGCCGCCCACCGCCGCGGAGGCGGCGGAGTAATCAACACATGCCTCCCTTCTCCCGCTTGCGGGAGAAGGTGTCGCCGCCATAGGGCGTCTGCAAAGACGCCCGTCCTTACAGACGGGCTATGGCGATGACGGATGAGGGCCCTCACCCGACCCTCGCTCACGCGAGGATCACCCTCTCCCGCAAGCGGGAGAGGATCGAGCGGAAAGATTTTCGGCGTAACGGCAAGCCGGTTAGAAGCTGCTTCCGCTGCGCCTCAGGAGAAGACCATGAATCAGCAAGAGGTCATGAATCTCTTCAATCCGGTCGTGGCGACGCAGGCCTTCGACCAGATTCAGATTTCGATCGCGAGCCCGGAGAAGATCCTCTCCTGGTCCTTCGGCGAAATCAAAAAGCCCGAGACGATCAACTACCGCACCTTCAAGCCCGAGCGCGACGGCCTGTTCTGCGCCCGCATCTTCGGGCCGATCAAGGACTACGAGTGCTTGTGCGGCAAGTACAAGCGCATGAAGTACAAGGGCGTCATCTGCGAGAAGTGCGGCGTCGAAGTCACGCTGGCGCGCGTGCGGCGCGACCGCATGGGCCATATCTCGCTCGCGGCGCCCGTCGCGCATATCTGGTTCCTGAAGTCGCTGCCCTCGCGCATCGGCCTTCTGCTCGACATGACGCTGAAGGACCTCGAGCGCATCCTCTACTTCGAGTCCTATATCGTCATCGATCCGGGCCTCACGCCGCTCAAGGAGCGTCAGCTTCTGTCGGAAGAGGAATATCTGACGGCGCAGGACGAATATGGCCAGGATCACTTCACCGCCATGATCGGCGCGGAGGCGATCCGCCGCCTGCTCGAGTCGATGGACCTCGAAGGCATCGCCGCGAGCCTGCGTCAGGAGATCGCCGAGGCGAAGACCGAGCTGAAGCCCAAGAAGCTCGCCAAGCGTCTCAAGATCATCGAGGCCTTCACCCAGTCGGGCAACCGCCCGGAATGGATGATCCTGAAAGAGATCCCGGTCATCCCGCCGGATCTGCGTCCGCTCGTGCCGCTCGACGGCGGCCGCTTTGCGACGTCCGACCTCAACGATCTCTACCGCCGCGTCATCAACCGCAACAACCGCCTGAAGCGGCTGATCGAGCTGCGCGCGCCGGACATCATCATCCGCAACGAAAAGCGCATGCTGCAAGAGGCCGTCGACGCGCTGTTCGACAACGGCCGCCGCGGCCGCGTCATCACGGGCGCCAATAAGCGTCCGCTGAAGTCGCTCGCCGACATGCTGAAGGGCAAGCAGGGCCGCTTCCGCCAGAACCTGCTCGGCAAACGCGTCGACTACTCCGGCCGCTCGGTCATCGTCGTCGGTCCGGAGCTGAAGCTGCATCAGTGCGGCCTGCCCAAGAAAATGGCGCTGGAGCTGTTCAAGCCCTTCATCTATTCGCGCCTCGACGCGAAGGGCTATTCGGCGACAGTCAAGCAGGCGAAGAAGCTCGTCGAGAAGGAAAAGCCCGAGGTTTGGGATATCCTCGACGAGGTCATTCGCGAGCATCCGGTGCTGCTCAACCGCGCGCCGACGCTGCACCGTCTCGGCATTCAGGCCTTCGAGCCGGTGCTGATCGAGGGCAAGGCGATCCAACTTCATCCGCTCGTCTGCGCGGCCTTCAACGCCGACTTCGACGGCGACCAGATGGCCGTGCACGTCCCGCTGTCGCTCGAAGCGCAGTTGGAAGCGCGCGTGCTGATGATGTCGACGAACAACATCCTGCACCCGGCCAATGGTCAGCCGATCATCGTGCCGTCGCAGGACATCGTTCTCGGCCTCTATTATCTGACGCAGGAGCGCGACGGCGAGCCGGGCCAGGGCATGTGCTTCGCCAATCAGGGCGAGATCGAGCATGCGCTCGCGGCCAAGGCGATCACGCTGCACAGCAAGATCAAAGGCCGCGGCTGGACCTATGATGCGGCGGGCAATCGTGTGGCGAAAATCTTCGACACGACGCCGGGCCGCATGATGCTCGGCCAGCTTATGCCCAGGCACAACAAGATTCCCTACGACGTCGTCAACAAGTTGATGACCAAGAAGGAAATCTCGAACATGATCGACACCGTCTACCGCAACTGCGGTCAGAAGGAGACGGTCATTTTCTGCGACCGCATCATGGCGATGGGCTTCCGCGAAGCCTTCAAGGCCGGCATCTCCTTCGGCAAGGACGACATGGTCGTGCCGGAGACGAAGGAGCGCATCGTCGGCGAGACGCGCGCCGCCGCCAAGGAATATGAGCAGCAGTACAACGACGGCCTCATCACCCAGGGCGAGAAATACAACAAGGTCGTCGACGCCTGGGCGAAATGCGCCGAGAAGCTGGCCGAGGAGATGATGCAGCGCATCTCCGCCGTCCGTAAGGACGATGCGGGACGCGATATGCCCATCAACTCGATCTATATGATGTCGCACTCGGGCGCGCGCGGTTCGCCGACGCAGATGCGCCAGCTCGCCGCCATGCGCGGCCTGATGGCCAAGCCCTCGGGCGAGATCATCGAGACGCCGATTATCTCGAACTTCAAGGAAGGCCTGACGGTTCTCGAATACTTCAACTCCACCCACGGCGCCCGTAAGGGCCTCGCGGACACGGCGTTGAAGACCGCGAACTCGGGCTACCTCACGCGCCGCCTTGTCGACGTCGCGCAGGATTCGATCATCTCCTCCACGGATTGCGGCTCCACGGGCGGCATCCGCATGCGGGCGATCATCGACGCCGGCCAGATCGTCGCCTCGCTTGCGTCGCGCATCCTCGGCCGCACGGCTGCGGAGGATTTGAAGGCGCAGGATGGGTCGGTGATCGTGCCCGCGGGCGAGATGATCCAGGAATGGCATCTCGATCCGATCACGAAGGCCGGCATTCAGGAGGTCAAGATCCGTTCGGTCCTCACCTGCGAGGCCAAGAACGGCGTCTGCGCCAAATGCTATGGTCGCGACCTCGCGCGCGGCACGCCCGTCAATATGGGCGAGGCCGTCGGCGTCATCGCGGCGCAATCGATCGGCGAGCCGGGCACGCAGCTCACCATGCGCACCTTCCACATCGGCGGCGCGGCGCAGCTTGCGGACCAGTCCTTCCTGGAGTCGAACTTCGAAGGCACGGTCCACATCCGCAACCGTCACGTCGCCCGCAACTCCGACGGCGATCTGATCGTCATGGCGCGTAACGTCGCCGTGGTGATCCTCGGCCCCGACGGAACGGAGCGCGCGGCCACCCGTATCCTATACGGCGCGCGCTTGAAGGTCGACGACGGCGATCAGGTGAAGCGCGGCCAGCGCCTCGCGGAATGGGACCCCTACACCCGTCCCATCATCTCCGAGGTGGACGGCTCCATCGGCTTCGAGGATCTCGTCGAAGGCCAGTCGCTGGCGGAAACGGTCGACGAGTCGACCGGCATCGCCAAGCGCATGGTCATGGACTATCGCCTCAACCTGCGTTCGGCGAGCCTCAAGCCCTCGATCGTCATCAAGGGCCCGGACGGCAAGGTCGCCAAGCTGCAACGCGGCGGCGACGCCCGCTATCTGCTGCCCGTCGACTCGATCATCGCGGTCGAGCCCGGCGGCACGGTGAAGGCCGGCGACATTGTCGCGCGTATTTCGGTGGAGAGCGCCAAGACCCGCGACATCACCGGCGGTCTGCCGCGCGTCGCCGAACTCTTCGAAGCGCGCCGTCCGAAAGATCACGCGATCATCGCGGAAGTCTCCGGCACGGTGCAGTTCGGTAAGGACTACAAGAACAAGCAGCGTCTCAGCATCGTGCCGTCGGAAGACGGCGCGGAGCCGGTCGAATATCTGATCCCGAAGGGCAAGCATATTCACCTTCAGGACGGGGACGTCGTCGAAAAGGGCGATTACATCGTCGACGGCAATCCGGCGCCGCACGACATTCTGGCGATCAAGGGCGTGGAGGAGCTTGCCGCTTACCTCGTCAACGAGATCCAGGAGGTCTATCGTCTGCAGGGCGTGAACATCAACGACAAGCACATCGAAGTGATTGTCCGTCAGATGCTGCAGAAGATCGACATCGTCGATCCGGGCGACACCGGCTTCCTCGAAGGCGAGCAGGTGGATAAGCTCGAGCTCGAAGAGGCGAACGCCAAGGCGATCGAGAACGGCGGCAAGCCCGGGCATGGCACCCCGGTGCTGCTCGGCATCACCAAGGCCTCGCTGCAGACGCGGTCCTTCTTCTCCGCCGCCTCCTTCCAGGAGACGACGCGCGTCCTCACCGAGGCCGCCGTCAACGGCAAGATCGACCCGCTCGTCGGCCTCAAGGAGAACGTCATCGTCGGCCGTCTCATCCCGGCCGGCACCGGCGCGGCGATGGCCAAATACCGCGGCATCGCCGGCGGGCGTGACGAACTCATCATCACGCAGCGCGCGGAAGGCGTCGAACCCGCCCCGGCCCTGCCGCCGGCGGAGTGACGCTGCTCAGCGCGTGAGATACAGAGGCCGCCCGGAAACGGGCGGCCTTTTTTTAGCTATTCGCGCCGTTTGGACACACAGGAAACCACCGCCGTCATTGCGAGGAGGCGGAGCCGACGAAGCAATCCAGGGCCGCCTCGCCGCCCTGGATTGCTTCGCTTCGCTCGCAATGACGGGCGCGGCTCTGGATTCCCGATCGGGCCTTCGGCCCGTCGGGAATGACAAGCCGCAATCCGAGCTATTTAAACGGAAATGATATGATCGCCGCCGTCATTGCGCAGCGAAGCAATCCAGTGCCATGATGTGGCTCTGGATTGCTTCGTCGCTTACGCTTCTCGCAATGACGGCGTGCTTATTTTCCGGTGAACTTCGGCGCGCGCTTTTCCAGAAAGGCCGCCCTGCCCTCCATGTAATCGGCGCTGTCGAAACATTTCGCGGCGAGCGCCTCGCATTCTTCCAGCGTCGGCGTATTCGGCAATTGCGCTGCGGCGCGGATCGCGGCTTTTGCGGCGCATAGGGTCAAGGGGGCGTTGGCGGCGATCGTTTCGGCGAGCTCGTCGACCGCCCCCTCGAAGGTTTCCTGATCCAGAAGGCGGCAAAGAAAACCGGCGCCCAGCGCCTCTCGCGCCGTGAGGCGGCGGGCGGTGAAGAACATTTCCATGGCGCGTTGCGCGCCGACCGCCGTCACCACATAGCGCATGGCGGAGGGCGGATAGCCGACGCCGAGGCGCCCGGCCGGAATGCCGAACACCGTCCCCTCCCGCGCCACGCGCAGATCGCAGGCCGAGGCCAGCCCCATGCCGCCGCCCATGCAAAAGCCGCTGATCGCGGCGACAGTCGGCTTGGAGCAGGACGAAATGGCGTCGAACGCCTCGACATTGGCCTGCTCATAAGCGCGGCCGCCGCCGCTCGTGGCGCGCACGGTCGAAAACTCCGAAATATCGGCGCCCGAGCAGAAGGGCAGCCCCGGCGCCCCGGAGAGCACGATGACGCGCGCGTCGACTTTTGCCTCCAAAGCCGCCATCAGCGTCGGCAAGGCGCGCCACATTTCGAGATCGAAGGCGTTGCGCTTCGAACCATTGTCGATGAGGAGCCGCGCGACGCCATGAGCGAGTTCGACGCGGAGCTTGGGCGTGGGAGAGATAATGGACATGCCGGATTAGTACAGGACTTGGTTTGCGCCGCAAACACCAGTCTCGCGGACAATCCACGCAAGCATTTGGGCTTGCCGCCTGCGACCCCACGCCACAGGCGCCCGCGCCCCCTCGCGACCTCTTGCCACACCGCCGCGGCGCAACAAGCGCGTAATGGTGGCAGCTTCGATCCCGGCGCGACTTGGAGCAGCAATGTCGGTCACAACGGATAAGTTCGCCGCGCCCGGCGCGCTGAGAATGGCGCTGGCCTTGTCGGTCTTTCTGCATCACACGACCAAGTTCAACCTCGGCATGTCGGCCGTGCTGATCTTCTTCGTGCTGAGCGGCTATTGGGTCGCGACCATGTGGACGAAGACCTATTCGAAGACCAACTGGTCCTATGTCACCTTTCTCGTCTCGCGCGTGTGGCGCGTCGCGCCGGTCTTTGCGCTGTGCTCGGCCATCGCCTGGGCGCTGCTCTGGTGGCGCGGCGGCGCGCCGGAAAATGTCGGCGGGCTCATCCACCAGCTTTTCTCGAATGTGATGATCCTCGGCTATAATTCACTGCCCTATCAGGCGAATGTGCCGGGCTGGTCGCTCGATATGGAAGTCCAGTTCTATCTCGTCGCGCCGATGGTCGTCTTCCTCGTCTCGCGCAACCTCTACGCCGTGCTCGGCTGCGTGGCGCTCTCACTGTTTGCGCCCAAGCTCGGCGGCTCGGCGACTGTCCTGCCCTTCCTTTACTTCTTCGGCATCGGCGTCGCGGCGGCGACCCATGACCTCAGGCCCTCGCGTCGTCTCGCCTATGGCTCGCTTGCGGCGAGCGTCGCGCTGCTCCTGGCCTATGGATTTTTCTTTTTCATAAATCTCGACCCGACGCAGACGGCGGCGCTCGCCTTCAGCAGCAAGGCCAATCTCGTCATCGCCGTGTTGATGACGCCCTGGGCCATCTACACCACGCGGCAGGCGTCCGGTTCGACCGACCGCATGGTTGGGGACATGTCTTATATCTTCTACCTGCTGCACTGGTCGGTGATCGGCGCGATCGGGACGGGCGAAGGCTCCTATATGGATCGCCTTCTGCTCAGCGCCGAGGCGATCGCCCTCATCCTCGCCGGCTCTTATCTCATCTGGCTGCTGATCGACCGCCCGATCGGGAAATTGCGCGCGGCCTGGGTCTCCGGCCGACGCATGGCGGCCGAGCCGATGGGCGTCGCGCAAACAGCGGCGGCGTGATCTCGTCGATGTAGCGGCTGGCGCGCGAAGCTGATAGCTTCCGGCCGCTGCGGCGTCATGCCGCAGCGGAGGGCGGCGCTTTGCTGAGGCTGAGGTTTGCGGTTCTGCTGCCAAATCTGCGGCGCGCGTGCTTCCTCCTCGCCGTCGTGACCGGCCTCGGCCTATTGAGCCTCAAGCGGTCCGACGCGCCGACGGTCGACTGCTCCCTCGTCAACGACGGCCCGAATAATTACCGGATTTTGGTCGTCGGCGAATCCTGGGCTTCCGACGGAAAGATTTTCCCGGACCTGCCCAGGACCGTCTCGGAGCGGCTTGGCGGCCGCGGCGTGCGGGCCTGCAGCATCGGCTTCAACGGCCGCAACTCCCGCCTTCTCTACGCGGAGCTGCGCAAGAAATTCCCAAAAGACAGGCTCTCTTTCCTCTTTGAGGGCAATGCGCCGGACAAGGTCATTCTGATGACCGGCGTCAATGACGCGATCCAACATATCGGCGCTAGCGCCTATGTGGAGTTCACCGAGAAGCTCGTCGATTATTTTTCGGACGCGAGCGAGGTCGAAATCGTCTCCATCCCGCGCGTCAACGAACGCTGGTTCAAGCCGCCGAATCTCTTCAGCCTGATCAAGCGCACGATCTTCCGCTGTCTCTACGACGGATGCGATTATCAGGTGAACGATGTTTACCGCGTCGCGCTGTGGCGCGATCATCCGCAGCTACGGACGATCGAGTTCGATAATTTCATCGACAAATTCGAAGGGCATGAGGATAATTACACGCTCGACGGCGTGCATCTGACCGACGCGGCCTATCACAAATACGGCAGCTTCATCGGCTCGGCCATGACGCTCGCCCGCAACGACACGGCGCGCAGATAGAAGCCGCCCTGATATAAGCTGCTCATGGATCTTCTTTCCCGACTGCTCCACCGCGACGGGCTGATGCTCGTCATCGACAAGCCTGCGGGCGTTCCCGTGCATCGCGGCCCCAAGGGCGGCCCCAGCCTCGAGGACGCCTTCGACCAGTTGCGCTTCGGCCTGCCGCGCGCCCCGGCGCTCGCCCATCGGCTGGATAAGGACACCTCCGGCTGCCTTGTGCTCGGCCGCCATCGCAAGGCGCTCGACCGGCTCGGCAAGCTCTTCAAGACCGGGCGCATCTCCAAGACCTATTGGGCCGTGGTGGAAGGCGCGCCGGAAGGCGACGCGGGGGAGATCGACCTTGCGCTGGGCCGGCTCGACGCCACGCGCGGCTGGTGGATGCAGCCTGACCCCATGGGGCTGCCCTCGCGCACGGACTGGCGCGTGCTCGGCCGGGCGCCCGAGGCGGGCTTATCCTTCATCGAGTTTACGCCGCATACCGGCCGCACGCACCAAATCCGCGTCCATGCGCAGGCCATGGGCTGGCCGATCCTGGGCGACCCGATATACGGGAGCGGACGACGCGAAGGCGCGCCGCCGCTGCATCTGCATGCGCGGGCGATCACGATCCCCATGCAGGACAGCAAGGAGCCCGTGCGCGCTGAAGCGCCGGCGCCGGCGCATATGCTGGAGGCCATGGCCGCTTGTGGCTGGCCGAAGGACAGCAACGCTAGCGCCACAATGGCGCCAGAATTGCTAAACCAGCCGGAAGCGCTCAATATAACCGAGTAACGCCCTGCGCTTGAGCCTTGGGCCTTGTCATACCCGGCGGGCTGAAAGCCCGACCGGGAATCCAGAGCCAAAACAAGCGTGTACGGCTCTGGATTCCCGATCGCCCGCTTCGCGAGCCTCGGGAATGACGACGATCCGAGCGCAAGATTGGGATGAACCTAGGAGGAAGCTAAAGTGGCGCCGACATATGCGCCTGTCAGGGACGCGCCCGAGCGCGCGACGGCCAGCGGCGACCGCTTCGCGCTGGAGTGCGCCTTGCTCGACAGCCTCGCCGACCTTGCGCTGGAAGGCGCCAAGCGCGGCGGCGCGCGCTATGCGGACATTCGCCTCGGCGAAACGCTGCAAGAATATGTGCAAGCCGAGGATGACCGGCTCGAGCATTTCGACGAGAGCATGTCGCGCGGCTTCGGGCTGCGCGTGCTGCTCGACGGCTCCTGGGGCTTCTATGGCGCGCGCCGTCTCGATCCGGCGAGCATTCGGGAAGGCGTCGAACGCGCCTTGGACAACGCCCGGGCCATGCGGGCGATCCAGCCGCGCCCGATCGAGCTGGAGCAGCTCCCGGCGCATGAGGCCGAATGGATCATGCCCATGGGCGTCGATCCTTTCTCTGTCTCGTCGCGGGAGAAATCCGACCTTCTTTTGTCGATCTGCGCCACGGCGCGCGACAATGGCGCGGATTTCTGCTCGGCCTCGCTCTCCCTCGCGCGTGAGGAGCGCCTCTTTGCGAGTAGTCTCGGCGCGCGCATTCGGCAGACGCGCACGCGCGTGCATCCCTCCTTTACCGCCACCGCCGTCGATCGCGACGCCGACCGCATGGCCTCGCGCGAGAGCCTTGTCCCGGCGCGCGGCGCCGGCTGGGAATATGTGACTGGCGCCGGCCTCCTCGAAGAAGCCGCGCGGGCCGGCCGCGAGGCGCGCGCCAAGCTCGCGGCCAAACCCGTCGTCGCCGGCGATTACGACCTTGTCATCGACCCGACCAATCTCTGGCTCACGATCCACGAAACGGTCGGCCATTCCACCGAACTCGACCGCGTGCTGGGGTGGGAGGCGAATTTCGCCGGCACCAGCTTCATCAAGCCGGCGATGCTCGGCAATCTTCGCTTCGGCTCGGAGCTGATGACCATCGTCGCCGACCGTTCGCAGCCGGGCGCGCTCTCGACCATCGGCTATGATGACGATGGCGCGCCCGCGGCCTCGGCCGAATTCAACATCGTCGAGAAGGGCGTGCTGAAGAACTTCCAGATGGCGTTGGGACAAGCGCATCATATCGGCCTTTCCGCCTCGAATGGCTGCGCTTATGCGGACGACCCCACTTCCTTCCCAATCCAGCGCATGCCGAATATCTCGCTCGCGCCGAACCCCGAAAAATGCACGCTGAATGACCTCGTGAGCGGCGTGGAGAACGGCATTTACATCGTCGGCGCGGGAAGCTGGAGCATCGACCAGCAGCGCGACAATTTCCAATTCGGCGGCCAGCTCTTCTACGAAATCAAGAACGGCAGGCTGGGCGAGATGCTGCGCGATGTGGCCTATCAGGGCCGCACGATCCCCTTCTGGAATTCGCTCGACGGGCTCGGCGACGCCAGCACTTATCATCTCGACGGCACCTTCACCTGCGGCAAGGCCGAGCCCGTGCAGGTGGCGCCCGTCTCGCACGGCAGCCCGCCCGCGCGCTTTCGTAATGTGCGCGTGTTGAATACGAGCCCCGGCGCGTAACCCATGCTTCTTTCTTCTAACGACGCCAAAGCCATCAGCGAGAAGATCATCGCAGGGTCCAGCGCCGACGCCTGCGTGGTGAAAATCGACGGCGGCGAGGACAACAGCCTGCGCTTCGCGCGCGGCGGCGCGACCACCAATATCACAACCTCGAAAGCGCGCCTGCGCATCTCCTCGCATATCGGCGGGCGCGTCGGCGCGGTCACCACGACGCGCCTCGACGATGATGCGCTTAACGCCGCGCGCGTGCGCTCGGAGGAGATCGCGCGCATGTTGCCGGTCGACCCCGACTATGTCGCGCCGCTCGGCCCGCAGAATTTCGACGCCTCGGCGCGCTATGACGAAGACGCGTCCGGCTTTCGCCTCGACGCGCTCGCGGCGCAAGCGGCGCGCGTCATCGCAGAAGGCGCCAGAAAAGGCGTCGATACTTTCGGCTGCGCGACCGGCGCGCGGCGCTTTTCCGCGCTCGCCACAAGCAACGGGCTTTTCGCCTTTGAACGCTGGAGCGAGATCGACCTTTCGGCGACGGCGCGCAACAAGACGGACACATGGTCGGGCTGGGCCGGCGCGCATGAATTCGTCAGCGCCCGCCTCGATGCGGACAGCATTGCGCGGCGCGCCTGCGCGAAGGCGGCCCAAGACGCAGAGCCCGTTGATCTCGAGCCCGGCGATTACACGGTGATTCTCGAGCCCGCGGCCGTCGCGGAGCTCGCCTTCTGGGTGATGAGCGCCATGGACGCCCGCGCCGCCGACGAAGGCCGCAGCTTCTATGCGCGCGCGGGCGGCGGGACGAAGATCGGCGAAAAGCTCTTCGACGAGAAGCTGACCATCCGCATCGACCCCGCCGATCCGCTTGCGCCGGAAGGCGGCGTCGGTTGGGAAGGCGTCCCGCATCGCGCCCGCGCCTTCATCGACAAGGGCGTCGTGAGCGGGCTCTATCGCTCGCGCGCATGGGCGCAGAAGACGAATGCGGAGGCCGTTCCCTTCGCGGCCAATTTCGTCGTCGAAGGCGGCGACGCCTCGCTCGACGACATGATCCGCTCGGTGAAGCGCGGCGTGCTCGTCACGCGCTTCTGGTACGAGAATATGGTCGACCGGAAGAGCCTGCTGCTCACCGGCCTCACCCGCGACGGCAATTTCCTCATCGAGAACGGCCGCGTGAGCGCGCCAGTGCGCAACATGCGCTTCAACCAGCGGCTGGGGGAGCTCTTCGGCAAGATCGTCGCGCTGGGCAAGACCGAGCGTACTTGGCGGGCGGCAGGGGGCGGCGGCGCTGCGGCGGCCCCGCCTATGCTGGCGGAGAAGTTCCACTTCTCGTCCAAATCCAGCGGCGTCTGATGCGGGTTTGATATATGCTGCCGGCGCCTCAACGGAGCGCCGCAGCCGATGTTTCCTCGTCTCTTTATTGCAATTCTGACGATCCTCTTTGCCCTGCCGGCTCACGCCCTCGACAAGGTGAGTTTCGCCACCAATTGGCGCGCGCAGGCCGAGCATGGCGGCTTCTATCAGGCCGTGGCCGACGGCACTTATGCGCGCTACGGCCTCGACGTGACCATCCAACAGGGCGGGCCGCAGATCAACGCGCGGCTGCTCCTCGCAGCGGGGCGCGTCGATTTCGCCATGGGCGCGAACACGATCCAGATGTTCGAATCCGTCGCCCAAAACGTGCCGATCGTCACCGTCGCCAGCATGTTTCAAGTCGACCCCGTGATCTTCATGTCGCATCCGGGCGTCGGGCTCGACCGTTTCGAGGATTTGCCGAAGGCGACCGCCTTCATCGCGAGCGACATGCGCGCCTCGGTGTGGCAATGGCTGAAACAGGCTTATGGCTTCAAAGACGAAAAAGTGAAGCCCTATGGCTTCAATTCGGCGCCTTTCATCGCGGACAAGAATTCCGTTCAGGAAGGGCTTTTGACCTCCGAGCCCTATGCGATCGAGATGCGGGCTGGCTTCAAGCCTAACGTCTTTTTGCTGTCGGACATTGGCTATGATGGCTATTCGACGACGATAGAGACGCGCGCGGAGACGATCGAGAAGAAAGCTGATCTCGTGCAGCGCTTCGTCGACGCCTCAATCATTGGCTGGTACAACTATGTCTATGGCGACAACGCTAACGCCAACGCCGCCATCAAGCGCGACAACCCCGAGATGACCGACGGCCAGATCGCCTTCTCGCTCGCCAAGATGAAAGAACGCGGCATTGTGGATTCCGGCGACTCTCTGACGATGGGCGTCGGGGCCATGACCGACGCGCGCATGAAGAGCTTTTTCGACAAGATGGCCAGGGCGGGGGTCGTGCCCGCGGACCTGGATTACAAGAAGGGCTACACGCTGCGCTTCATCGGCAAAAAGATCGGGATGGAGTTGCGGCGGTGAGACCAACGACCGTCATTGCGAGGAGCGCCAGCGACGAAGCAATCCAGAGCCGCTATGGGGCCGCTGGATTGCTTCGCTTCGCTCGCAATGACGGGGATGGCGGGGGGCATCCCCGCCGACCTCGATTAATTGCATTCGTTATCGCGGCCTTTTTACCCCCTCCCTGTCCCTCCCCCGCTAAAGCGGGAGAGGGAACACTCACGATTCACTTTGCTGATGAAGGCCACAATCTACCCCCTCTCCCGCGAAGCGGGGGAGGGTTGGGGAGGGGGCTCCATGAGAACTGATCCCCTCCTCTCCCTTCAAAGCATCGCCAAAACCTTCCCCAATGGCGTAACAGCGCTTTCGGGCCTCGATCTCGACATCTATCAAGGCGAAACGCTCACGCTGCTTGGTCCTTCCGGCTGCGGCAAATCCACGGTGTTGCGCCTCATCGCGGGTCTCACGCAACCGAGCGAAGGCGTCATCTCCTGGGCCTATCCGCGCGCGCGCAAAAAGCTCAGCGTCGTCTTTCAGGAGCCGACGCTGCTGCCCTGGGCGAACGTCTTCGACAATGTCTATCTGCCGCTACGGCTCGCAGGCGACAGCCGCGCGGCGTCGCAAGAGCGCGTGATGGAGGCGCTTTTGCGCGTCGGCCTCGTCGATTTCGCCGATGCGCTGCCGCGCGAGCTTTCGGGCGGCATGAAAATGCGCTGCGCCATCGCCCGCGCGCTGGTCACCGAGCCGGCGCTTATTCTGATGGACGAGCCCTTCGCGGCGCTCGACGAAGTCACGCGCTTCAAGCTCAATGACGATCTCGTCGCCTTGAAGAAGGATCTTGGCGCCACAATCGTGTTCGTCACCCACTCCATCTTCGAAAGCGCCTTCCTTTCGACGCGCATCATTGTGATGTCGACGCCTTATGGAAAGATCGTCGATGAGATCGACGTCGATCCTGCAATGGAGCGCAACCCCGATTTCAGGATGAGCGACACATTCGCCCAAATCTCGCGTCGCGCCTCGCGCGCGCTCGGCCACGCGGTGAGAGAAGAAGCGTGAAACTTTCCGATATCATCGTACCCCTTGCCGTCTGCGCAGCAGCGCTTGGCGCGTGGGAATGGGTGGTGATGTCGCGAGACATTCCGCCCTATGTTCTGCCGGCGCCGAGCGCAATTCTCGACAGGCTGATCGAGGATCGGGAGTTGCTCTTTTCCTCGCTCCTCGTCACGCTGGGCGTGACGCTGAAAGCGCTTCTCATCGCCACGTCGAGCGGCGTGGCGCTCGCGCTCCTGCTCTCGCAATCAAAGTGGCTCGAGCGCGCGCTGTTGCCTTTCGCCATCGTGCTGCAGGTGACGCCCATCGTCGCCATCGCGCCACTGCTGCTCGTCTATCTGCAGCCGGATAACGCCGTGCTCGTCTGCGCCTTCCTCGTCGCCTTCTTTCCAATCCTCTCCAATACGGCGCTGGGCCTCGCTTCAGTAGATCACGCGCTGCAAGACCTCTTCGATCTTTATCACGCTTCGCCATGGCAAAAGCTCATCTATCTGCGCCTGCCGGCGGCGCTCCCGCAATTTCTCGCGGGGCTGCGCATCGGCGGCGGACTGTCGCTGATCGGCGCCATTGTCGCGGAGCTGGCGGCGGGCGCATCGGGCCAGGGCTCGGGCCTCGCCTATCGCATCGTCGAAGCGGGCTTCCGGCTCGATATTCCGCGCATGTTCGCGGCGCTGGCGCTGATCTCGGCTGCGGGGCTCGCGATCTATGGCGCGCTGGCGGCGCTGTCCTATTATCTGCTGCGCGGTTGGCATGAGAGCGCGCGGGAGCGCGGTGAATGACGATTGTCAGAGACATTCGCGCGCCCGACGCCGAAGACTGGCGGCGGCTCTGGGCTGGCTATAACGACTTCTATGAGTCGACGGTGCCCGCTGACGTGACGGAGCATACTTTAAGCCGGCTTCTCGATCCGAATTTGCCGTTGATCGGACGGATCGCCGAGACTGACGGGCGGATCGCCGGCTTTACCATTTCCGTGCTTCACGAAAGCACCTGGACAATGACGCCAAGCTGCTATCTCGAAGATTTGTTCGTCGATCCTGGCCTTCGCGGCGGCGGCGTGGGACAGGCGTTGATCCAGGATTTGATCGATCTGGGGCGCGCGCAGGGGTGGTCGCGCATCTACTGGCATACGCGAACAGACAATGCGCGCGCGCGCCGGCTTTATGATAAATTCGTCCGAGCCGACGATTTCGTGCGCTATCGCTTAACGCTGTAGCAGCGGTTCGGACACACAGGGACTCACCGCCGTCATTGCGAGGAGGCGGAGCCGACGAAGCAATCCAGGGCCGCATCGCTGCTCTGGATTGCTTCGCTTCGCTCGCAATGACGGGCTCGGATTCCTGGTCGGGCTTTCAGCTCGGCGGGAATGACCAAGCCCCGATGCGCGCTATCAAACAGAAATTCTATAAGAGCCCCCTCCCCAACCCTCCCCCGCTTCGCGGGAGAGGGGGCAGGTTCGGACCTTCATTGAGCGTGCTGATCGTGAGCGTCCCCTCTCCCGCCATAGCCCGTCGAAAGACGGGCGCCTTTTAGACGCCCTATGCAGAGCAGCTCCTACAGCCGCGCGTCGCCGCCCACCTCATCGAGATGATACACATCGTCGCGGAAATGCACCGTGCCGTCCGCGGACGCCCAGCCGGTCATATAGACCCACACCACCGGCACCGCTCGGGCGAGCTTCACTTCCTCGCGCTCGCCCGAGGCGATCTTGGCGGTGATGTCTTCCTTGCTCATCTGCGGCCCATTGGCGCCGTCGAGAATCCAGGTCGCGAGATCGACGACGCCCTGCACGCGCACGCAGCCATGCGACAGGAAGCGATAGTCGTTGGCGAAGAGATTACGCGACGGCGTGTCGTGCATATAGACCGAATGCTGGTTGGGCATTGAAATGCGGATCGAGCCCAGCGAATTACCCACGCCGGAATCCTGCCGCAGCGTGTAATTCACCGCGCGCGCGCTCGCCCAATTGATCGAGCGCGGATCGACCTCGTCGCCCTTGTTGTTGAGCACGCGTATGCGCTGTCGGGTGAGATAGCTGGGGTCCTTCAGCATATGCGGCGCGATCTCGTTCTTGATGATCGAGACCGGCACGGTCCATGTCGGGTTGATGTTAACCGCGACGACCTTCGCCTGCACTTCCGGCGAGTGGTGCTCGGGGTCGCCGACGATGGCTGCATAGCGGCGCACCACCCGGTCGTTCTCGACGGCGTCGACCGCCGTCGAGGGAATATTGACGATGATGTAGCGCGGTCCGAAGGGGAAATCGACGCCGGCGAGTCGCTGCGCGCTGGAGGCGAGCTGGCGGAAGCGCACGGTCGCGGGCACGTCGAGCGCGCGCAAAGTTGCGCCGGCGACGACGCCGGTCTGCTTCAGACCCATGCGAAACTGAAAGCGCTTCACCGCCGCCGTAAGCTCGCCGTCCCAGCTCTGCTTGCGCGTGTCGGACAATGTGTCGTCCTCCGCCGCGAGTCGCCGGCGCAGAGTGGCGACCGCCGGGCCTTTCGCGCCGGCGCGCAAGCTGACGCCCACTGTCGGCCAACCGCCGAGATCGACGATCTGGGCGTATCGTTCCGAGGCTTTGGAAGTGGTGAAGAATGTCTCCGGTTGAAGCACCGGGGTGGGATCGTCGGAAAGCGCCATCTCGCGCGGCGGCGCAGGCGGACGGGGCTTGGGTTTCGGCTTTGGCGCCGGCGCGCTGGCTTCAGTGGCGGGAGCCGGCGCAGTCTGTTCGGCAGGCGCGGCCGGAGTCGCCGGCGC
The DNA here is from genome assembly GCF_030063565.1 of Methylocystis sp. JR02. Taxonomy (NCBI): domain Bacteria; kingdom Pseudomonadati; phylum Pseudomonadota; class Alphaproteobacteria; order Hyphomicrobiales; family Methylocystaceae; genus Methylocystis; species Methylocystis sp. JR02. The sequence continues at coordinate 2,149,218 of NZ_JASIRC010000001.1, forward strand.
GGGAGCAACGGGCGGCGCGGCGGCGGGAGCCGGCGCAGGGGCGGGAGCGGGCGCGGCCACCGGCGGCGCGCTTTGCCCCAACACCGGCGCCGCGCCGATCCAAGCGCCCGCGATAAGGCCCGCGCCGATCAACCGCGCGCTTTTCGTCATCCTGCTCGTCGCCATCCGTCAGCCATCTCTCTCACGGCCCCTGCTCCGCCGGGGCGCGGCTTGAATATTTTCCCGGTTTGTCAACCGCGAGGCGGCAAGGGTCAACTCAATTTCTCGCAATCTTGTCGCGCGACATGAGTTGCCCAATGCAACGCCAGTTGATGAAAGACATATTCTGTGCTTTTCTCCCGCGAAATATTCATTCTGATTCATTTGAGGGAGGAAACATGTCAAAATATGATAGATTTATGTCGTCGATCGCCACACTCGGCGCCGCATCGCTCCTGACCCTGACGAGCGTGTCTCCATCCGCAGCGGAAGTGACTTACGCGAACCAGGGGAGCCAATGGACCCAGGCGAGCCGTAACGACTTTTATACGCGGGACCAGGGCGCGCGAATCATACCGTTCGACTGGTTCAAAGCCTTGAAGCGCGCCGACGGCACGGGGTTCCTCGACGACAGCATGGCCCGCTACGGCTATCTGCCCAATTCTGAAAGTCCGACGCCCGGCCTGCCCGTCGGCTTCCTGACCGCGTCGGAAGGCGGCGTCCGGACGCTGAGCATGACCTGCTCCGGCTGCCACGTTCGTCAAATCAACGTCCAGGGCGCCTCCTGGCGCATCGACGGCGGGCCGGCGCTATCCGACTTCCAGGCCTTCCTCGCCGATCTCGACACGGCGGTCGATAAAATCCTTACCGATTCGGCCGCCTTCGACGCATTCGCAAAAGCCGTCGGCGCGCAGAGCCCGCATGCGCATAAGCAGCTACACGACGACGTCGAGGCCTGGTTCAAGCCCTATCACACGCTGATGGCGCGCGCGCTTCCGACGCCCGGCTGGGGCGTTGGCCGCGCCGACGCCGTGTCGATGATCTTCAACCGCGTCGCGGGCCTGGATATCGGCCACCCGCCGCTGCGGATCATCGAAGAGAATATCGCGCGCGCCGACGCGCCCGTGCGCTATCCTTTCGTTTGGAATGCGCCCATCCAGGACATCACCCAATGGCCTGGCTTCGCCAAGAACGGCGACGACATTCTCGGCCTCGCGAGAAATGTCGGCGAAGTTTACGGCGTGTTCGGCGTCTATCGCCCGTCGAAGATTTTGCCCGACGTCAATATCGTCGATTATCTGAACGAGTCGTCGCTCAATTTCGCCGGCTTGCAGCAACTCGAATTCCTGCTCAAGAAAATCGACCCGCCGAAATGGCCCTGGAAGCTCGATGGGGATCTCATCAAGCAAGGGAAGGCGATCTACGAAAAGGATTGCGCGAGCGGCTGTCACGCGGAAACGGCGGGAGACCCGCGTCTGTGCAATCCCAACACCTGGGCGACGCCGCTCCAGGATGTCGAGACGGATTCGCGCGAGTATAAGATTCTCGGCCGCGAGGCCGACACGGGCGTGCTGGAAGGGGCGTTTATCCCGCTGGTTCCCGGCGCCGACACGCCGCTGAAGCCCAAGGACAAGATTTTCTCCATCCTCGGCGTGTCCGTGATCGGCTCGATCCTCGAAGCGCCGCTGCATTTTGGCCTGGATGTCTTCAAGCCGATCGTCGACGCCTGCATCCAGCGGGATTCGAGATCACCGCAGCAGTTGCAAACTTTGATCAACAGCCAGATCAAGACGGCCCTGCAGAATCTTTATGCAAAGCCCCAACAGGCGCCCCAGTTCAAATATGAAGCGCGGGTCATGAAGGGCATTTGGGCGGTCGCGCCCTATCTGCACAATGGCTCGGTGCCGACGCTCGCCGATCTTCTGAAGCCGGCCGCAGAGCGCCCGGCTTCCTTCAAGGTCGGCGTGAACTACGATATCGAGAATGTGGGTCTTGCCAAGGATCAACCTGGACTGAGCTCGACCTATACGGCGGACGACTGCTCGAAGCGCGACTCGGGCAACAGCCGTTGCGGCCATGAGTTCGGGACGAAACTGGCGCCCGACGAGAAGAAGGCGCTTCTCGAATATTTGAAGAGCCTCTGACCGCGGGCGGTCGCCGGAATAAACAGAAATAGCGGGGGCGCTTCGGCGCCCCTTGCCTTTTCGGCCGCCGCCGCCCATACCGCCCGCCAACGATCACCCTCACCAATCGAACGGGACGACAATGGGCTTCAAATGCGGCATCGTCGGCCTGCCGAACGTCGGCAAGTCGACCCTTTTCAACGCGCTGACCCAAACGGCGGCGGCGCAGGCCGCAAATTACCCCTTCTGCACCATCGAGCCGAACGTCGGCGAAGTGGCGGTGCCTGACCCGCGCCTGGAAGATCTCGCCAAAGTGGCCGGCTCCAAGCAGATCATCCCGACGCGGCTGACCTTCGTCGATATCGCCGGCCTCGTGCGCGGCGCCTCCAAAGGCGAGGGGCTCGGCAATCAGTTCCTGGCCAATATTCGCGAGTGCGACGCCATCGCCCATGTCGTGCGCTGCTTCGAGGACGGGGACGTGACCCATGTCGAGGGCGGCGTCGATCCGATCCGCGACATCGAGACGATCGAGACCGAGCTGATGCTCGCCGATCTGGAGAGCCTGGAAAAGCGCGTCGTCCCGCTGGAGAAGAAGGCCAAGGGCGGCGACAAGGAATCCAAGGAGCTTCTCGACCTCATGAACCGCTGCCTCGTCCTGCTGCGGGACGGCAAGCCGGCGCGCATGGCCAAAGTCACTCACGAGGAGCGGATCGCCTTCAACGGCCTCGGGCTTTTGTCGTCGAAGCCGGTTCTTTATGTGTGCAATGTCGAGGAAGGCTCCGCGGCCGAGGGCAACGGCAACTCCGCCAAGGTCGCGGGCCGCGCCGCAGAGGAAGGCGCCGCCTCGGTCGTGGTCTCCGCCAAGATCGAAAGCGAGATCGCGGTCATGCCGATCGAGGAGCAGAAGGACTTTCTGGAAGCCGTCGGCCTGACCGAGCCAGGCCTCAATCGCGTCATCCGCGCCGGCTACGATCTTCTGCAGCTCATCACCTATTTTACGATCGGCCCGAAGGAAGCGCGCGCCTGGACCATCGAAAAGGGCACGCGCGCGCCGCAGGCCGCAGGCGTGATCCACACCGATTTCGAGAAGGGCTTCATCCGCGCCGAAACCATCGCCTGTGACGATTACGTGGCCTACAAGGGCGAGGCCGGCGCGCGCGACGCCGGACGGCTGCGGCTGGAAGGCAAGGACTATATCGTCGCCGACGGCGACGTGATGCACTTCCGGTTCAATACGTAACGACCCTGGACCGCGAGCCTTCAGGCTCGCTGGACAAATGCGCGCTCTGACAAATGGGCGATGACGCTCCTCGTGCTTCGAGACGCCTGCTGCGCAGGCTCCTCAGCATGAGGAGCTTCCGCCACTTCGTCAAACACTTAGGCCTTATCCTGAGGAGCGAGCGAAGCTCGCGTCTCGAAGGGCGATGCCGCCTCGGAGATTATCGACAAATATGCGCGCCTGAAGACGCGCGGTCCGAGGGCTCAAAACAGCTCGACGTCCTGGCCAACCGCGATCCTGCCCTGTATCAGGCCGTCGGCCACCAGCATCTCATGCGATCGGATTTGGTTGCGCCCGCTCTGCTTGGCGATATAGAGCGCGGCGTCGGCGCGGCCGAAGGCGCTGGCGCCCGTGTCGCCGGCGACCGCCTGCGTGTATCCGATGCTGGCGGTGATCGGCCCGACCTGCGGGAAACGAAAGGTTTCCACCCGCGCCCGGAAACTTTCGAGGGTGTGGTAGGCCTCATCGATCGTCACATGGTCGAGAATAACGAGGAACTCCTCCCCGCCAAATCTGAACAGACGATCGTGGTCGCTGAAGCATTCGCGCAGCACGCCCGCAAAGAGAACCAGGACCTCGTCGCCGAAGGGATGGCCGAAGCTGTCGTTGACGCGCTTGAAATGGTCGATGTCGATGACGGCGAGATACGGACAGCGGCCGCAACATGTCCGCGGCTCGCCGCATTTTTCCGAGCAGCTCCCGTAGTTGAGCCGTGCGAAACTGTCGTGAAAGGTTCGCCTGTTGCGCAGCCCCGTCAGCTCGTCGCAATCGCCATAGTCCAATATGCCGAGATGGTTGCGGTAGATGCGCAGCATCCCCGTCACCATCCGCTCCTGTTCATGGCTCAGCGGCGACGAACGCGTGACCTCGAGAAGGTCGATCACCTCCTGGCCATCCATGACGGGAAAGACATAACGCACGCCGTTCGCCGGGCCTGCAGAGCGGCACAAGGGCTCCTTCGAATAAAAGCAATCGCGCAGGCCGCCGAACGTCTCGAGGGGAAGGAGGACATTGCCCGGCGGGGGCGCGGACGTTTGCGTCTCGTCGCCGCGCGGCGACCCGAAATCCGCCCGCCGGCGAATCCACATGGATCCCCTCCTGTCGACAATGTTCCACAAGGTCAGCCGCGATGCGCCCAGCAAACCGTGAAACACCGACAGCAATGTATCTACGAGCGCGTTCCTGTCCCGGTGGTCGGTAAGGTTGGCAACCGTATCGATAATGTGGCCCATGCTCTCAAAACGCCCAAAGCGCGCTCCACCGGCGCAATCTGAGCCTCTATTGAACGGCAAAGTCCCTTAAAATTCGTATCTAATCGCTCGGATTGCGGTCTCGACTCGGCGCCTAGTCCTTCGAAAGATTGTCGATCCGCTTATTAAGCTCATCGAGCTGCCGTTTCAGCTCGGCGACGTCGCCCGCCTCCTTGCTTGTAACGGCCGACGCTTCGTGCCCGTCCACCGAGGACACGGCGGCGTTCGAAACGGTCTCGGCCGGAAGGCCGAACGGGTTGAACATGGTCAGCGCCTGCCGGAACACCGCCATGTTCTTGCGCGCCTGCTCCTCCATCGCCTGGAAAGCCTGGCGGGTGGGCTCGGTGAAGGGGCCCGCCGGCAGCGCGGAGGAGAATTGGTCGCGGAATTTCTGTTGTTCTTTCGTGAGCTTGTCGATCGAGAACTCGAGATAGCTCGGCACCAGCATCTGCATGCTGTCGCCGTAGAAGCGGATGAGCTGGCGCAAAAAGGCGATCGGGAGCAGGCTCTGGCCGTCCTTGCCCTCCTGCTCGAAGATGATCTGGGTCAGAACCGGCCGGGTGATGTCCTCGCCGCTCTTGGCGTCGCAAACGACGAAATCCTCGCCGCGCTTGACCATGGCGGCGAGATCCTCCAGCGTGACGTAAGTGCTCGTCCCCGTGTCATAGAGCCGACGGTTGGCGTATTTCTTGATTACGGTCGGTTTCTTCTCGTTCGCCATACGCCTGACACCGCTCCCCTCGCCGGCGGGCTGCCTGAAAAACGGTCAAGCCCAGCGCCTTGACGATAAGCGCATTTTGGCGCCTGCGGCAATATTTTCCTCATGGACAGCTTTCGCTCGCGGCTAATTCCGTGCAAAACGGGCCGCGGCTTGACGAACGCAAGCGCGAAATGCTCAACAACGTCCGCCCCGGCTGGGCGCTCAGGGCTCGAGAGCCCGACCTATCTTTTAGAGGGAGACAGAAATGACGACCGATATCGTGATCGTTTCCGCGGCGCGCACCGCCGTTGGATCGTTCAACGGAGCCTTTGCGACGGTTCCGGCCCACGAGCTCGGCGCCGCTGCTGTCAAAGCCGCCCTCGAGCGCGCCAAGCTCGAAGCCGGCGTGGTCGACGAGGTCATCCTCGGCCAGGTGCTGACGGCCGCCCAGGGCCAGAACCCCGCCCGCCAGACGGCGATCAAGGCCGGCGTTCCGGACGACAAGACCGCTTTCACGGTCAATCAAGTCTGCGGCTCGGGCCTGCGCGCCGTTGCGCTCGCCGCCCAGCAGATCAAGGCGGGCGACGCCCAGATCATCGTCGCCGGCGGCCAGGAGTCCATGTCGCTCTCGACCCATGCCGCGCATCTGCGCGCCGGCACCAAGATGGGCGACATGAAGTTCATCGACACGATGATCATGGACGGCCTCACCGACGCCTTCAACAACTACCACATGGGCATCACGGCCGAGAACGTCGCCAAGAACTGGCAGATCAGCCGCGAGGAGCAGGACGCTTTCGCCGTCGCCTCGCAGAACAAGGCCGAAGCCGCCCAGAAGGCCGGCAAGTTCAAGGACGAGATCGTCCCCTTCACCATCTCGACCCGCAAGGGCGACGTGACGGTCGACGCCGACGAATATGTCAAGCACGGCGTGACGCTCGAAGGCGTCTCCAAGCTGCGTCCGGCCTTCATCAAGGACGGCACGGTGACGGCGGCCAACGCCTCCGGCATCAATGACGGCGGCGCGGCGCTCGTCGTGATGAGCGCGGCCGAGGCGGCCAAGCGCGGCCTCACCCCGCTCGCCCGCATCGCCTCCTGGGCGACCGCCGGCGTCGATCCGTCGGTGATGGGCTCGGGCCCGATCCCGGCCTCGCGCAAGGCGCTGGAGAAGGCCGGCTGGAAGATCTCCGACCTCGATCTCGTCGAGGCCAATGAGGCCTTCGCCGCTCAGGCCCTCGCCGTCAACAAGGACATGGGCTGGAACACGGACATCGTGAACGTCAATGGCGGCGCCATCGCCATCGGCCACCCGATTGGCGCTTCCGGCGCGCGCATTCTCATCACCCTGCTGCACGAGATGGGCCGCCGTAACGCCAAGAAGGGCCTCGCGACGCTGTGCATCGGCGGCGGCATGGGCATCGCCCTGACCGTGGAGCGCTAAGAACAGACCGCGCGCCTTCGGGCGGGCATTATTCCGGCGCCGTCGACGAGCGAGCCTGAAGGCTCGCGGTCCGGCGCCGGCTTTTTTCAGACGAAACCAAGGGAGACATCCAAAATGGCGAGAGTTGCAGTTGTCACGGGTGGCACGCGCGGCATCGGCGAGGCGATTTCCAAGGCGCTGAAGGCCGCCGGCTACAATGTCGCCGCGACCTACGCCGGCAATGACGAGGCCGCCAACAAGTTCAAGGCCGAGACGGGCATTCCGGTCTATAAGTTCGACGTGTCCGATTACGACGCCTGCGCCGCGGGCGTCGCCGCCATCGAGAAGGACCTCGGCCCGGTCGAGATCCTCGTCAACAACGCCGGCATCACCAAGGACCGCCTGTTCCACAAGATGGAGCTGGCGCAGTGGCAGGCGGTGATCAACACCAACCTGAACTCGCTGTTCAACGTCACGCGCCCGGTCATCAACGGCATGCGCGACCGCGGTTTCGGCCGCATCATCGTCATCTCGTCGATCAACGGCCAGAAGGGCCAGGCCGGCCAGACCAACTATTCGGCCTCCAAGGCCGGCGACATCGGCTTCGTGAAGGCGCTGGCGCAGGAGAGCGCCTCCAAGGGCATCACCGTCAACGCCATCGCGCCGGGCTATATCGGCACCGACATGGTGAAGGCCGTGCCGCAGGACGTGCTCGACAAGCACATCATCCCCTATATCGCCGTCGGCCGCCTCGGCGAGCCGGAGGAGATCGCCCGCGCGGTTGTGTTCCTGGCGGGAGATGACGCCGGCTTCATCACCGGCTCGACGCTGACGATCAACGGCGGCCAGTATATGGCGTAACCGGCGCGATTGCCGCACGATCGATATGGCCGGCCCTTGCGCCGGCCATTTTTTTGATGTCCATCTGAGCCACTCGTAACCACCCAGCCGCCCTTCCGAGAGGCAATCAGCATGCCCCCGGCGCTATCGCCGCAAAGCAATATGCTCGCCCTGTCGACGAGGCTCCTCGCCGGACATGGCCGGCGTATCGCGCTGGCGCTCAACGCATGCTTGCTCATTTATGTCGCTTATTGGCTCAGCGATAAGGTGAGTTACCGGAATGTGCTGGACCAGCTACGGCAAACGCCGGCGCACGCCATTCTCGTCGCAATGGCCATGAACGCGGCGGTTCTGACGCTTTATGGATTGCGGCTCGCGACGATATTGCAGACAAAACCGCTTCCCTGCTTTCTCATCGCGAATGTCGGCTTCACGCTCAACAGCCTGATCCCGTTCCGCCTCGGGGAAGCCGCCAAGATCTATGTAGGCGGGACATATTTTGGCTTTCCGCTCGGTAGCCTCGGCGCCGCGGTCGTGATCGAAAAGCTTTATGATCTCTTGGCGGTCGCCGCGCTTGCCATAATTGTCGCCAGCACGCATTCGCCATTCGTCGACATCCCGCCTTCGACGCCTCTTGCGCTTGCCCTGATCCTTACCCCGAGCATTTTGCTGCTCGTGCGGGTTCGACCAAAGACCGGCTTGCGACCGTCCGAATGGAAAATACTGAAAAGCGCGCGGATGGAGTCTTTCGTGCGACAGGTGGAAACGCTGCTCGCACATCAAAGCGTCCCACGAGCTGCGCTTTGCACCGCGCTGATCTGGACTATGAATGTCTGCCTGGTCCTGGTCCTCTTCAGGACGATCTTTCCCGAGATCGACTTTGGCATGCTTTCCGCCATGACGCTGCTGGCGATCGGCGCTCTGGCGATCGCTGTCCCCGCCAGCCCCGCGGGGCTCGGCGTGTTCGAGGCGGGCATCGTCGCCTATCTGACAACGGCGCATGGGGTGTCGGCGGAAAAAGCGATCTCGGCGGCGCTGGCCTATCACTTCTCGATCACCGCGCCGCATACGGCGATCGCTTTTGCCTTTCTGGTCGCGGGATTTCCACGCTTGTTCGGCAGAGGCCAGCCGACAAAATGAGAGGCCGCCTTGGTTCACTGTCATTCCCGACGCTCGCAAAGCGAGCGATCGGGAATCCAGAGTAACAAACAGCGCTCTATTCAAGCGGAAACCACATCACCAATGGGCCCCGCCCTCACCGTTTTTGAATCTCGTCGAACACCCCGCCATCCGCGAAGAACTTCTTCTGCGCCGCCGGCCAGCCGCCGAACTGCTTGTCGATGGTGACGAGGTCGATCTTGGCGAAACGCCGCAAATCCTCTTTGGCGGCATGCTGCGGATAGGCCGGGCGATAGCCGTATTTCGCAATGGTCGCCTGTGTCGCCGGCTCGAAGAGATAGGCCAGGAAGGCTTCCGCCGGCTTGCGCGTTCCCTTGGCGTCGACATTGCCGTCGACGAGCGAGACGGCGGGCTCGGCGAGAATGGAGATCGAAGGCGTGACGATCTCGAATTTATCCGCGCCGAATTCCTGCAAGGCAAGAAAAGCTTCATTCTCCCAGGCGATCAGCACATCGCCGATGCCGCGCTGGGCGAAGGTGACCGTCGAGCCGCGCGCGCCAGTGTCGAGCACGGGCGCATTGGCGTAGATCGCCTTTACGAATTCCTGCGTCTTCGCCTCGTCGCCCTTGAAGGCCTTCAGCCCATAGGCCCAGGCCGCAAGGAAATTCCAACGTGCGCCGCCGCCGGTCTTGGGATTGGGCGCGACGACGACGACGCCTGGCTTGGCGAGCCCGTCCCAATCCTTGATCCCCTTCGGGTTGCCCTTTCGCACCAGCAGAACGATGGTCGACGTATAGGGGGCGGAATTATTTGGCAGCCGCTTCTGCCAATCAGCCGGAATCTTTTTCGTTTTCGACGCGATGGCGTCGATGTCATTGGCGAGGGCCAAAGTCACGACATCGGCCGGGAGCCCGTCTATCACCGAACGCGCCTGTGCGCCGGAGCCGCCGTGCGAACTCTGGAGAGAAATCTCCTCCCCGGTTTTTTTCTTCCAGTCCTCGGCAAAGGATTTGTTGACGGCTTTATACAGCTCACGGGTGGGGTCGTAGGACACATTGAGCAGGGCCTGCCCCGCAAGAGCCGGGACCGCGAATAGACCGGCGAGAACGACGCAAGCAAGTTTCGAGAACGGAAGATGGCGCATGCCTGACTCCAGGAGACTAATCCATTAATCCAATAGACTATGTAATCTGATAGTCAAGCGCTCTCGCGGACAGCGCGTTGCGTCCTATTTCAAACTGGCGGATAAAACCCCATTGCGGCGTCGTTTTTGGTCGAGGTGGTTTCAATGAGCGACACTATGGCGAAGGCCCCGGCAAGCCAGCGTTTCAAGCGGCTCGTCGTTTTCTGCGACGGCACCTGGAACAAAGAAGATCAGAAAAGCCGGAACGGCCAGCCCTGCCCGACCAATGTGCTGCGTCTCTTCGAATTGACGCGCATAGACGACGGAAACGGCTGCCCGCAGGTCGCTTATTATGTCCGCGGCGTCGGCACGCGCTGGGACGAGCGCATCAAGGGCGGCGGCTTCGGTTACGGCATCTCCGACAATATCAAGGACGCCTATCGTTTTCTCGTCAGCAATTATGCGCCCGGCGACGAAATCTTTCTCTTCGGCTTCAGCCGCGGCGCCTACACGGTGCGCAGCCTCGCGGGGATGATTTACAACGTCGGCATTTTGCAGCGCGAGTATCTGCACCTTGTCGACGACGCCTTCGATCATTACCGAAGCGCCGACCCGCAATGGCATCCGAGCAGCCAAGCCTCGAAGGATTTCAAAAACGCCTATACGAATGGCGGGGAGACGATCACATTCCTCGGCGTCTGGGACACGGTGGGCGCGCTCGGCGCGCCATTCGGCGTCGTGCTGGGTTGGCTGCTGAACAAATTCTTCCCCACGCAATTTCACGACACCAAGATCAGCCCGATCATTCTCAACGCCTATCACGCGGCCTCCATCGACGAGAAGCGTTGGCCCTTCCGTCCGACGCGCATGGAGCTGACGCCGAGGCGCAAAGAAGAAGCCGACAATCTGCGCGCCAAGGGCGACAAATCGACCTTCAACTATGAGGAGGTCTGGTTCCCCGGCGTGCATTCCGACGTCGGCGGGGGCTATGAGGATTCGAGCCTCTCCGACTGCGGCCTGAAATGGATGGTCGACAAGGCCAAGGCGCACGGCTTGTGCGTGCGCGATTACGGCGACGTGCCGTCACGCGCCTTCCACCCGAATCCGCAGGCCCCGCTGCATAATTCGCAAACGGTCTGGTACGAGTGGACGACGAAGCTCTATGTCTACTGGCCGAGAGCGCTGCTGAAGATCATCCGCAAGGACGACGCGCCGCAGATCGATCGCGTGCAACCGAACGGCGACTTCATTCGCCAGATCGACCATTCTCCGGCGCTTGCTGCGAAGGTCGCGGCGTTTCCGATCAAAAACGATTTCGAAATCGATCTCTCCGATTCCGTGCGGGAAAAGCTGGCGAAAGACGAAACCTACCGGCCGCTCAATCTGGCGCGCGACACGGCGCCCGCCAGCGGGCCGGCCGCCGAAGACGCAGAAGCTTAATAAGATTGGTTCACTGTCATTCCCGACGCTCGCGAAGCGAGCGATCGGGAATCCAGAGCAACACTAGCTACTATTGCTCTGGATTCCCGGTCGCGCTTCGCGCGCCGGGAATGACAGTGAGCCGACCCCTGCCCTTTTCATGCTGGAACGCCGTCTCCGCCTTCGCAGAGGACGGCCTTACGCGCGCCCCTTGCGCTTTTGCATCAGACAAGCAGTCTCGCTCCCGCGGGGACCAACCGCAATCTTCTTGACACAGCGCACGCCCGCCTCTTCCGTTTGCGCTTCTTGCTTTCCGGGCGAATTCTCGGAATTCGTGAAGAAGCCCAAAGCGCACGCGAAGATCGCTGCCGTCAGGACCACGAAAAAGCGCATGTCGACGCTCCGATAGCTGTTTGCGGGCCTTGCCGGCCGCGCGACCCTGCGATCATGTCAGAGGCGCACATAGGGCGCTGTGTCGGCGCGCACATTGACGAAGGACAGATAGGGGCATATACATCTTTCATGACTGCGCCCGACCCCGCCGACGTCAAAGCCTGTGCGCAAAGCTGCGCCGCCGCCAATGTGCGCCGCGCCAGCCGCGCCGTGACGCGCCTCTACGGTCAATTCATGGCCGAGACGGGGTTGGAGCCGACGCAATATTCCTTGCTGGTCGCCTGCTCGCTGACCGGCGGCGCCACAGTGAGCAAACTGGCGGAATTCTTCGTGATGGACCGCAGCGCGCTCGCCCGAAACCTCGCTGTTATGCAAAAGCGCGGGCTCGTGAAGGTGAGGCCGGGCGAAGACCGGCGCACGCGCAAAGTGGCGCTGACGCCCTTCGGCGAGGCGACGCTCGCCAACGCCATGCCGCATTGGCGCGAGGCGCAGAGCGCCGTCGAAAAACAATTCGGCGCCGAACGATTGCAAAAACTGCTCTCCGAGCTGCGCGAACTGATGAAGGCGAGCGCCGAGATCGGTGCGCGAGACTGACGCGCGTCTTTTTGGCCAAAAAGGGGTATATGTCATGAATGTGCTTGCGAACGCCGTTTCACCGACGCTCGACGCCCAAGGACTACGCCAGATCGCGCTCGCCGCCGGCGCCGATGACGTCGGCTTTGTCGCGATCGACGACGCCGCCCTCGACGATCAACGCGCCGACATCCTCGCCGCATTCCCTTTCGCGCGCACGCTCATGCCTTTCGTCGTGAAAATGAACCGCGAGAATATTCGCAGCCCCGCGCGCTCGCTCGCCAACACCGAATTTCACCACACCGGCCGCGAATGCGACGGGATTGCGCACGCCATCGTCGAAACGCTCGAAGGGCTCGGGCGCCGCGCCGCCTATCCGCCGCTGGCCTTCCCGATGGAGGCGGAGAGATGGCCGGGCAAGATGTGGGTCATCGCCCATAAGCCCGTCGCCGTCGCAGCAGGTCTCGGCCGCATGGGAATTCACCGCAACGTCATTCACCCCAAGTTCGGCAATTTCATCCTGCTCGGAACGGTCGTGACCGACCTGGACGTTGCGCATGATTGCGCGCCGATCGACTTCAATCCCTGTCTCGAATGCAAGCTCTGCGTCGCCGCCTGCCCCACCGGCGCGATCGCGCCCGACGGCCATTTCGATTTTTCCGCCTGCTACACGCATAATTATCGCGAGTTCATGGGCGGCTTCTTAGATTTCGTCGAGACGATCGCCGACGCGAAGAGTGCGCGCGCTTATCAGCAAAAATTCAACGACGCCGAAACCATCTCGATGTGGCAGAGCCTCGCCTATGGGCCGAACTATAAGGCGGCTTATTGCCTCGCCGTCTGTCCGGCGGGCGAAGACGTTATCGGCGCCTATCACGCCGACAAAAAGAAGTTCCTGCACGCCTTCCTCGATCCACTGAAGGAAAAGGTCGAGACCATTTATGTGAGGCGCGGGTCCGACGCGGAGGATTATGTCGCGCGCCGCTTTCCGCATAAGCGGGTCAAACATGTCGGCGCCGTGCTGCGACCGACGAATATCGACGGCTTCCTCGGCGGCATGCGCAACCTCTTTCAGCGCAACAAAGCCGAAGGGTTAGAGGCGGTCTATCACTTCACCTTCACCGGCGCGCGTCGCCGTCAGGCGACCATCACCATCGCCGATAAAAAGCTGCGCGTGAAAAACGGCCTCCTGGGTAAGGCGGACCTCGCCATCACGGCCGACAGCGAGACCTGGATACGCTTCCTGCGCAAGGAAACGAGCCTGCCGTGGGCGCTGCTGAGTCGCCGCATCAAACTACGCGGCGACCCGAGATTGCTCATGGCCTTCGGCAAGTGTTTTCCCGGCTGAGCGTTACCCCACCGCCATCCGCGCCGGCTGGCTCGAATGCGCGGCGACAATCTCGCGCGCCTGCTTGCCGACGACTTCCGCGAGATGGTCGAAGCGCGACTGGAAGAAGCCGGCGCCCGCCGTCGCCGAGCGCAGCTCGACGATGAGATTGTCCATCTCCGCCTCGGGGATGAGCGCCTCAAGCTTGTCCCAGCCGGTCCACCCCTCGCGCGGGCCGAAGCCGATGATCTGCCCGCGCCGCGCCGACACCAGCCCGGTCGCGCGCGACATCGCCTCGCTCGGCACGAAAATATCGACGGCCAGTACAGGCTCGAGCAGAATCGGCTCGGCCTTGCCCAGCGCCTCGCTCATGCCGATGCGCGCCGCCGTGCGGAAGGCCATGTCGGACGAGTCGACCGTATGGTACGAGCCATCCGTCAGCACCGCCTCTACATCGACGACCGGAAAGCCGAGCGGGCCATGGATCAGCGCGTCCTGGCAGCCCGCCTCGACGGAAGAGAAATATTGCTTGGGCACCGCGCCGCCATGCACGCGCTCGGCGAAGGCGAAGCCCTCGCCACGCTCGCGCGGCGCGACTTCCAGCACGACATCTCCGAACTGGCCGTGGCCGCCGGATTGCTTCTTGTGCCGCCCACGCACCGTCACCTTGTGACGGATCGTCTCGCGATAGGCGACGATCGGCCTCGACACCTCGACGGTGACGCCGAAGCGCGACTGCAGCCGCTCTAGCGCCACGCGCAGATGCATCTCGCCCTGGCCATAGAGCTTGATCTGCGACATCTCCTGATCGTGCACGAAGATGAGCGAAGGGTCTTCCTCGACGAGTTTCGCCATCGCCGCCGCGAGGCGCATTTCGTCCTTGCGATCCTTCACCACGAGCGCCAGCGCATGCACGGGATCGGGCGCGCGCGCACGCGTGGCGAGCCCGGCGAGGTCCGCCTTTCCGTCAGCGATCACGGTGTCGCCGGTCTGCGCATGTTCGAGCCGGCCGAGCGCAACGACGTCGCCCTCTTTGGCGTCGGTCACCTTGGTGAGAGCGGCGCCCGCGAAGCGCGACATGCCGGAGACGCGATCCTCGCCCTGCGGGGAGCGAACCGTCTGCCCGTCCGAAACATCGCCGCGCAACACGCGCGCAATCGACAGCTTGCCGCCATGCGACGTATGCGTGGTGCGAAGGACGCGCGCCATCGGCGGGCCATTCTCCGCGACGCCGAGCCGCGCCCGCGTCTCGGCGACGCCCGGAGCCTCATGGCGCAACGCTTTCAGCAGCCGCGTGACGCCCGCCCCGCGCTCCGCCGAACCGATGAAAACCGGTACCACGAGTCCCCCGCGCAATTCTTTCGTCAGATCGTCGAAGACCTGATCGCGCGGCGGCTCGATGTCGGAAATCAATTCCTCCATCAGGGCGTCATCGTAATCGGCGAGACGCTCCAGCATGGAATAGCGGGCTTCTTTTTCGAGCGCCGCCTCGCCTTGCGGAATTTCGACGACTTCGGAAGGCGCATGTTCGCGATAGACGTAAGCGCGCTCCAGAGCGAGATCAATGAAGCCGACGGCGACGCCGTTGCTCCAGATCGGAATCTGCCGCAACAGCAAGGGCGCGCGCGACGCCGGCTGCAAGATATTCAGTGCGTCGCGCACATCGATCGTCGCCGCATCGATCTTATTGAGAAACAGCAGATGCGGAACCCCCAATTCCTCGAGCTGACGCAGCGTCAGTTGCAGCGCCGCGACCTTGCGCTCATCCGCCTCGCAGACGACGATCGCGGCGTCGACGGCGGGAAGAATATTGCGCGCCTCATGCGCGAATTCGACGGAGCCAGGCAGATCGACGAAAGTGTAGCGGTCGCCCATGTAATCGACGGCCGCGATATTGGCTTCGACGCTCATCTTGTGTGCGCGCGCTTCGGGGCTGGCGTCGCCGACGCTCGAACCGTCTACAACCGAGCCTTGTTTTGCGATTGTCTTGTTGGACGCGAGAATGGCTTCGAGCAGCGTGGTCTTGCCACATTGGAAGGGGCCGGCCAGCGCGATCAGCCGGGAGCCCCGCGCTCTCGCTTCGTGGGAGAAGGTCTCGCCCATTCTATCCTCCCTTTTGCATCGGAGCCTTTTGGACTTGGCCCCGTTGCGGGATGGTCCCACCATGTCTCTATAAGCGCAAGAGAGATGAACGCCGCAGGCGCTTCCAACGCAAGCCAAAGCGCGTTAGAACCGCTCTAATATTGAACGCAAAAAGGAGCCTTCATGCGTCCCAGCAAGCGCGCGCCAGACGAGATGCGCCCGGTAAGCTTCGAGCGCGGCGTCACCCGCTACGCCGAAGGCTCTTGTCTCGTGAAATTCGGCAACACGCACGTTTTGTGCACCGCATCACTCGAAGACAAGCCGCCGCAATGGCTACGCGGACAAGGCCGCGGCTGGGTGACGGCGGAATATTCGATGCTGCCGCGCGCCACGCATACGCGCACGCGCCGGGAGGCTTCCGCCGGCAAACTGTCCGGCCGCACGCAGGAAATCCAGCGCCTGATCGGCCGCTCGCTGCGCGCCGTGACCCATCTCCCGGCGATCGGCGAACGCCAGATCATGCTCGACTGCGATGTGATCCAGGCGGACGGCGGCACGCGCACGGCCTCGATCACCGGCGCCTGGCTCGCGCTGCGCGATTGTTTCGAATGGATGCGTTCGCGCTCCATCATCAAGGAAAATCCGCTGCGCGACCATGTGGCGGCGGTCTCCTGCGGCATCTTCAACGGCGCGCCGGTGATCGATCTGGATTACGCGGAAGATTCCACCGCGCAGACCGACGCCAATTTCGTGATTACCGGCTCGGGCGGGCTCGTCGAAATTCAGGCGACGGCGGAAGTAGCGGTGTTCTCGCAAGACGAGCTTTCCGCCATGCTGGCGCTGGCGCAGAAGGGCGTCACGGAGCTGGTTGCGCTGCAAAAGGCGGCGCTGGCGTAGCCCCTTCGCGAGCATCAACAAGCTTGCGATATGATCCCGTCCCTCCCCCTTGCGGGGAGGGTCAGGGTGGGGGTAAGCCGCGGTAACAATCAAGATTGTCGACCCCCACCCCTAACCCCTCCCCACAAGGGGGAGGGAGACAAGCTGCCGCCTTCATAAAGTTCCCCGCTCACGACAACGCAGGGCCGACATGACCCACCGAAAAATCCACGGCAAGCTCGTCATCGCGACGCACAATCCCGGCAAGCTCTGGGAGCTCCAGCAGTTGCTGGCCCCGCATGGCGTCGACGCCGTTTCGGCGGGCGATCTCGGCCTCCCGGAGCCCGAGGAGACGGAGACGACCTTCCGCGGCAATGCGGCGTTGAAGGCGCGCTCGGCGGCGATGGCCTCGGGCCTCCCCGCCTTCGCCGACGACTCCGGCCTCTGCGTCGACGCCCTCGACGGCGCGCCGGGGATCTATTCGGCGCGCTGGGCGGGGGAAAACCGAGACTTCAAGGCTGCCTGCCAGCTCGTGCGCCAAAAGCTCGAGGAGCGCGGCGCGACGCCCCCCTATCGCGCCAATTTCACCTGCGCGCTCGCAGTCGTCTGGCCGGACGGACATATCGAGGAATTCGAAGGCCGCGTCGACGGCGTGCTGGTTTTTCCGCCCAAGGGCGACAAGGGCTTCGGCTATGATCCGATCTTCAAGCCCGACGAACTCGACAAGACTTTCGGCGAGATGATGTCGGCGGAGAAACACGCCCTGCCCGGCGACGGCTCGCGCGCGCTCTCGCACCGGGCGCGGGCGTTTCAGGCCATGGCGAAGGCGTGTTTGGATTAGCCCTTTATTGACCGCGGCTTACCCGTCATTGCGAGTGAAGCGAAGCAATCCTGGGCCGCAAAGGCTGCGTTGGATTGCTTCGTCGCTCCGCTCCTCGCAATGACGGCGTCGACAAACGCAGCATCGGAATTACACAGGATCAAGCTTGGCGCCGCCTTTCCCTTGGCGCGGAGCTGTGCCTTACTATCTTCCAACGGTAAAGACGCGCCGCCAAGGCGCGCGACGCTGGAAACCCGATGGAAGGCCACCCATGACCAAGCATGAGAGTTTCGCCGCCGCAAAGCCCCCTTTCAAGGCGCGCTACGGCAATTTCATCAATGGCGAATGGGCCGACGCCAAGTCCGGCCGCGTCTTCGACAATCTCTCGCCGATCACGGGCCAGAAGGTCTGTGAGATCGCCCGCTCCGACAAGGACGACATAGAGGCCGCGCTCGACGCCGCCCATGCCGCGAAGGACGCCTGGGGCAAGACCAGCGCCGCCGAACGCGCGCGCATTCTCAACAAGATCGCCGACCGCATGGAGGAGAACCTCGCGCTCCTCGCGACCGCCGAGACCTGGGACAATGGCAAGCCGATCCGCGAGACCATGGCGGCCGACATCCCGCTCGCGATCGACCACTTCCGCTATTTCGCCGGAGCCGTCCGCGCGCAGGAAGGCGGCATTTCCGAAATCGACCACGACACGGTGGCCTATCACTTCCACGAGCCGCTCGGCGTCGTCGGACAGATCATCCCGTGGAACTTCCCGCTACTCATGGCGGCGTGGAAGCTCGCGCCCGCTCTCGCCGCGGGTAACTGCGTCATCATCAAGCCGGCCGAGCAGACGCCCGCGAGCATTCTCGTCTGGGCGGAGGTTGTCGGCGATCTGCTGCCGAAGGGCGTGCTGAATATCGTCAACGGCTTTGGCCTGGAGGCCGGCAAGCCGCTCGCCTCCTCCAACCGCATCGCCAAGATCGCCTTCACCGGCGAGACGACGACCGGCCGGCTGATCATGCAATACGCCAGTCAGTCGCTGATCCCGGTGACCTTGGAGCTCGGCGGCAAATCGCCCAACATTTTCTTCGACGATGTCGCGCGCGAGGACGACGACTTCTTCGACAAGGCGATCGAAGGCTTCGTGATGTTCGCGCTCAATCAGGGCGAGGTCTGCACCTGCCCGAGCCGCGCGCTGGTTCACGAGAAGATCTACGACCGCTTCATGGAGCGCGCGCTCGCGCGCGTGAACGCAATCAAGCAGGGCCATCCGCTCGACCCCGAGACCATGATCGGCGCGCAGGCGTCATCCGAGCAGCTCGAAAAAATCCTGAGCTATATCGACATCGGCAAGCAGGAGGGCGCGAAGGTGCTCGCCGGCGGTGAGCGCAACACGCTCGAGGGCGATCTCGCCGGCGGTTACTATGTGAAGCCGACCGTGCTGCACGGCCACAACCGCATGCGCGTCTTCCAGGAAGAAATCTTCGGGCCTGTCGTGTCGGTCACGACCTTCAAGGACGACGACGAAGCGCTGCACATTGCCAATGACACGCTCTACGGACTCGGCGCCGGCGTGTGGAGCCGCGACATCAATCGCTGCTACCGCTTCGGCCGCGCGATCCAGGCCGGCCGCGTCTGGACGAACTGCTACCACGCCTATCCGGCGCATGCGGCCTTTGGCGGCTATAAGCAATCGGGCATCGGACGCGAGAACCACAAGATGATGCTCGATCACTATCAGCAGACGAAGAACATGCTGGTGAGCTACAGCCCGAAAAAGCTGGGGTTCTTCTAAAGGCCCCCTCCCTGTCCCTCCCCCGCTTCGCGGGAGAGGGGACGCTCGCGATCGGCGTTGTCGATGAAGGCCACGATTTACTCCCTCTCCCGCGAAGCGGGGGAGGGTTGGGGAGGGGGGCTTGAACACAATGAACCAGCCCCAAAGAGTCATCGCCACCGAAACCGCGCTCGCCCTCATCGAACGCCTGCACCGCGCCCACGGCCCCATCCTGTTCCACCAATCCGGCGGCTGCTGCGACGGCTCGGCGCCCATGTGTTATCCGGAGAGCGAGTTTCTCGTCGGGGACAATGACGTGAAGCTCGGCGAAATCGGCGGCGCGCCTTTCTATATCGGCCGCGCGCAATTCGATTACTGGAAACACACCCAGCTCATTATCGACGTTGTGCCCGGCCAGGGCGGCATGTTTTCTCTGGACAATGGCACGGGGGAGAGATTCCTGACCCGTTCTAGGCTATTCTCCGACGAGGAGCTCAGCGCCTTCGCGTCGCAAGACCCAAATCATTGCTAGCTGACTCGTTCATCGCTTTACGCTGGAAGGTTTCGATGATGAAAGCTCAAAGCCTGCATGAGACGCCGCCAGCGATTCCGACGCGGGGCGTAGAGACGATCCATTATTCGCTGCGCAAATGCAGCCTCGGCAAGGCGCTGATCGCCGTGAGCGACAAAGGCGTCTGCGCCATATTGCTCGGAGACGACGCCGAGGTTCTGCAGGACGACCTTCGCAGGCGTTTCAAAAAGGCCCTGCTCATCGAGGATGCGGATGGCGACGCGCTCGTCGACGCGGCGTTGACGATGATCGAAAGGCCCGACTCTCCCGCCGCCTTCCCCATCGACGCGCGCGGCACGGACTTCCAGCGTCGCGTCTGGGCGGCGTTGCGTGAAATCCCGCCCGGCCACACGACGAGCTATGGGGAGATTGCCCGTCGCATCGGCGCGCCGAAAGCGACGCGAGCGGTAGGTAGCGCCATTGGCGCAAACCCTGTGGCGGTCGCGGTCCCCTGCCATCGCGTGCTGCACAGCGATGGCTCGCTGTCCGGCTACCACTGGGGAGCCGATCGCAAGCGTGTCCTGCTGGCGCGGGAGAAGGCGCTGCTGCCCCGCCATGTCGCTTGATCGGCTGCCCTCATCCGACCCCTGCTAACGCAGGGGCCACCTTCTCCCGCTTGCGGGAGAAGGTGGCCCTCGCGTTAGCGAGGGTCGGATGAGGGCGCGCCGCCTTACGCGGCGGCCCCGCAGCACTTCTTATATTTCTTCCCGGAGCCGCAGGGGCACGGATCGTTGCGGCCGGGCTGCTTGCCCTTCACGATCGGCTCGTTCTTGCGGTTGGCCTCTTCCTGGAAATACCAGCGGCCGTCGACCTTCTTGAAGAGCGAACGCTCGCGATGATCGTAGCGCTGCCCCTCGATGGTGAAGCTGGCGACGAACTCGACAAAGCCGCTGTCGTCACTCTCCCCGCCCGCTTCGGTGGAGAGCACCTCAAGGCCGAGCCATTGCGATTGCTTCGACCAATGCGTGATCGCCTTGCGGTCGAAATCGTCGCGCGTGCCTGGCGCCAGCGTCTCTTCGAGATAATCGATGTCGGCGCGCGTGAAGGCCGTGTAGCGCGAACGCATAAGCGCTTCGGCTGTCGGCGGCGCCTTGCCATCTTCAAGATAGGGCTTGCAGCAATCGGCATAGGCGCGCTTGTCGGCGTCGGTTACGCGGCAGGGGCAGATTGCGTCGGTCATGCTGGGCTTTCTGATGAGTCATCTTGCGGGCGAAGAGCTAAGGGATGGCGCTCGGTCCGTCCATCACTTTCCGGAAACGAAAAGAGCGGCCCGGCATCGCCGGCGCCGCTTCTCCTTCGTCTTGCGACAGCTCGTCTTACTTCTTTTCGGCCTGAAGAATCTTGACCGCTTCGATCGCGATCGGCTCGAGGCCTGCGCCGCCATGGCTCACATGTTCGAGGATGGTTTCGCGCATATGGGGGGCCCAGAACTTGCGCAAATGCTCGGCCATGCCGGCGGCGGCGCCGATCTTCTGCGCGCCGAAGAAGGAGCCGATCTGATTGGCCATTTTCACGAGCTTCTCAACTGAATCATGCGACATGTGCGGAAACCTGTTCGACGATGCGTCCTGGATGGGTGAAGATTTCGAAGTCGCGGCCCCGCATCACGGCCACGAGCGTCATACCGCATTTTTCGGCGCTGCGAACAGCCAAGGCCGTTGGCGCCGACACCGCCGCGATGATCGGCGCGCCGATGCGGGCGGCCTTTTGCACGAGCTCGACGGAGACGCGGCTCGTCATCAGAACCACGCCCTGCGACGCAGCGAGGCCTTGGCGCGCCAGCGCGCCGGCAAGCTTGTCGAGCGCATTATGACGCCCGACATCCTCGCGCACGATGAGCGCGTTCGAGACGGGGCTCCAGAAAGCCGCGGCGTGAACCGCGCGCGTTTCCTGATTGATCTTCTGCGCGCCGGGCAACCGGTCCATCGCCGCGATCAATCCTTCGGCGTCGACGGTGAGTGCATTGTCGAGCGTCGGCAGCGCGCGCGTCGCCGCCTCCAGGCTCTCGATGCCGCAAAGCCCGCAACCCGTTGGCCCGGCCATGGAGCGCTTGCGCGCGGCATAGGCCTCCTGCCGGCCGCCGCCGAGCCAGGTGCGCAGCTCAATGCCCGCGTCCGAAGCGACGATCTCGACGTCGCCTGTATCGTCGGGTGCATCGATCAGCCCCTCGGTAATGGCGAAGCCGACCGCGAAATCTTCGAGATCAGCGGGCGTCGCCATCATCACTGCATGAGTGGAGCCGCCATAGGTGAAGGCGATCGGCGTTTCTTCGGGGATCACGCGTGAAGAGCGCGCCGTCACATCGTGACGGCGCGCCAGGCATTCTACCCGAAGAGTGGCCGACGGCGTCTCGGTCATTCCGCCGCGTCGATCGTGCTCGCAATCCGCCGAGCGGACTCGGACAGCTCGCGATACTTCTCCTGGAACTCGGTGGGGCCGTTGCTCTTGGAGATCTGCACGGCCGTCACTTTGTATTCAGGGCAGTTCGTCGCCCAATCCGAATTGTCGGTGGTCACGACATTGGTGTTGCAGAGCGGATGATGGAAGGTCGTATAGACCACGCCCGGCGCCACGCGATCGGTGATCTTGACGCGAAGCGTCGTCTCGCCGGCGCGGCTCGCGACCTTCACCCAATCGCCTTCCACGACGCCGCGATCCTCCGCGTCATGCGGATGGATTTCGAGAACGTCCTCAGGATGCCATTGGCTGTTCTCGGTGCGACGGGTCTGCGCGCCGACGTTGTACTGCGACAGGATGCGGCCCGTCGTCAGCAGCAGCGGGAAGCGCGGCCCAACCTTCTCGTCGGTCGGCACATATTCGGTGATGACGAATTTGCCCTTGCCGCGCGCGAAGCCCTCGATGTGCATGATCGGCATGCCGTCCGGCGATGCGTCGTTGCACGGCCACTGCACGGAGCCGACCTCTTCCAGCATCGTATAGGAGACATTGCGGAAAGAGGGCGTCAGCCGCGCGATCTCGTCCATGATCTCGGACGGATGCGCATAGTTCCAACCCAGACCGAGCTTATTGGCGAGGTTCTGGGTGATCTCCCAATCGCCATAGCCGTTCTTGGGCCTCATCACCTGGCGGATGCGCTGAATGCGGCGCTCGGCGTTGGTGAAGGTGCCGTCCTTCTCGAGGAAGGAGCAGCCCGGCAGGAACACATGGGCGTAATGGGCGGATTCGACCAGGAACAGGTCCTGCACGATCACGATTTCCATATTGGCGAGAGCCGCCGAAACATGGCGCGTGTCGGGATCGGACTGCAGAATGTCCTCGCCCTGCAGATAGAGGCCCTTGAACCGACCCTCGACCGCCGCGTCGAACATGTTGGGGATGCGCAGGCCGGGCTCGGGGTCGAGCTTGACGCCCCAGTCCGCCTCGAAAGCGGCGCGCGCCGCCTCGCCCGAAATGTGCTGATAGCCCGGCAGCTCGTGCGGGAACGAGCCCATGTCGCAGGAGCCCTGCACATTGTTCTGGCCACGCAGCGGGTTCACGCCCACGCCGCGACGGCCGAGATTGCCGGTCGCCATGGCGAGATTGGCGATGCCCATGACCGTGGTGGAGCCCTGCGAGTGCTCCGTCACGCCGAGACCGTAGTAGATCGCCCCATTGCCGCCGGTCGCATAGAGACGCGCGGCGCCGCGGATGTCTTCGGCCTTGACGCCGATGACCGACTCCAGCGCCTCGGGGCTGTTGCGGTCGAGCGACACGAAGTCGGCCCAGGCCTGGAACTCGTCCCAATCGCAGCGCGCGCGGACGAATTCTTCGTTGACGAGCCCTTCCTTCACGATGACATGGGCGAGCGCCGTGACCATCGCGACATTGGTGCCGGGCTTGAGCGGCAGGTGGAAGTCCGCCTTGATATGGGGCGAACGCACGAGGTCGGTGCGGCGCGGATCGATGACGATCAGCTTGGCGCCGTCACGCAGGCGCTTCTTCATGCGCGAGCCGAAGACCGGATGCGCGTCGGTCGGATTGGCGCCGATGACGAGAATGACGTCGGAGTCGTCGACCGAGTCGAAATCCTGCGTGCCGGCCGAGGTGCCGAAGGCCTGGTTCAGGCCATAGCCGGTCGGCGAATGGCAGACGCGGGCGCAGGTGTCGACGTTGTTGTTGCCGAAGCCGGCGCGCACGAGCTTCTGAACGAGATAGGTCTCTTCGTTCGAGCAGCGCGAGGAGGTGATGGCGCCAACCGAGCCCTTGCCATATTTCGCCTGCACCGCCTTCAGACGGTCGGCGGCGAAGGTCAGAGCCTCGTCCCAGGAGACGACCTGCCACGGCTGGTCGATCGACTCGCGGATCATCGGATTGAGGATGCGGTCGCCGTGATGGGCGTAGCCGTAGGCGAAGCGGCCCTTGATGCAGCTATGGCCGTGATTGGCCTTGCCGTCCTTCCAGGGCACCATGCGCACGAGCTCTTCGCCGCGCATCTCGGCCTTGAAGGTGCAGCCCACGCCGCAATAGGCGCAGGTGGTGACGGCGGAGTGCTCCGGCTGGCCGATGGCGATGACCGACTTCTCGGTGAGGGTCGCGGTCGGGCAGGCCTGGACGCAAGCGCCGCAGGAGACGCATTCCGACTCCATGAAGGCTTCGTCCATGCCTGGCGAAACGCGCGAGTCGAAGCCGCGGCCGGAGATTGTCAGCGCGAAAGTGCCCTGCACTTCCTCGCAGGCGCGCACGCAGCGGTTACAGACGATGCACTTCGCCGGATCATAGGTGAAGTAAGGGTTCGACTCGTCCTTCGGCTTCCAATTGAAATTGGCTTCGCCATTGTTGCGGGCGAAGACATGGTTGGAGCCGTCATAGCCGTAACGCACGTCGCGCAGGCCGACAGCGCCAGCCATATCCTGCAGCTCACAATCGCCATTAGCGGCGCAGGTCAGACAGTCGAGCGGATGGTCGGAGATATAGAGCTCCATCACGCCGCGACGGATGGCGGAAAGACGCGGAGTCTGGGTCTTCACGGAGATGCCCGGCGCGACCGGCGTGGTGCAGGAAGCGGGCGTGCCGTTGCGGCCCTCGACCTCGATCACGCAGAGGCGGCAGGAGCCGAAGGCCTTGATGCTGTCCGTGGCGCAGAGCTTCGGGATCTCGGTCCCGGCCTCCATCGCCGCGCGCATGATAGAGGTTCCCTCGGGAACAGTGACGCTCTTGCCGTCGATGGTCAGCGTGACCATGTTCGCCGACTTGGACTCTGGCGTCCCGTAATCTGTCTCTTTGATAAGCGTCATGGCGGCTACCTCACTCAGCGGCTTCAAGGGCCGACTTGCGGAAGTCCTCTGGGAAATGGCGTAGAGCGCTCTCGACGGGATACGGCGCGAAGCCGCCCAATGCACACAATGAGCCAAATTTCATAGTGTGGCAGAGGTCCTTGAGAAGCTCGATATTCTTCTCGACATCCTGACCATTGCGAATTTTGTCGATCGTCTCGACGCCGCGCGTCGAGCCGATACGGCAAGGCGTGCATTTTCCGCAGCTTTCGATCGCGCAGAACTCCATGCCGAAGCGCGCCATCCACAGCATGTCGATCGTATCGTCGAACACGACGAGGCCGCCATGGCCGATCAGGCTGTCTTTCGCCGCAAAAGCTTCGTAGTCGAAAGGTAGGTCGAAAAGCGACACAGGCACATAGGCGCCGAGCGGACCACCGACCTGCACCGCCTTCACCGGACGGCCCGTGCGCGTGCCGCCGGCGATGTCATTGACGATCGTGCCGAGCGGAATGCCGAAGTCGGTTTCGAACAGGCCGCCAAATTTCACATTGCCGGCGATCTGCAGCGGCATGGTGCCGCGCGAACGGCCGACGCCGAGATCGGCGTAATGCTTCGCGCCCTTCTCCAGAATCATCGGCACGGTGGCCATGGAGAGGACGTTGTTGACGACCGTGGGCTTGCCGAAGAGGCCGACATGGGCCGGCAGCGGCGGCTTGGCGCGCACGATGCCGCGCTTGCCCTCGAGGCTTTCGAGCAGCGAGGTCTCCTCGCCGCAGACATAGGCGCCGGCGCCGATGCGCAGCTCGACGTCGAAATCGAAGCCCGAGCCCTTGATGTTCTGGCCGAGCCCGCCGGCGTCGCGCGCCTTCTCGATCGCAGCCTGGAAGACCTTGGCGACGACCGGATATTCCGAGCGCAGATAAACGTAGCCCTTGGAGGCGCCGATCGCATAGCCGCAGATGGTCATGCCCTCGATGAGGGAGAGCGGATCGCCTTCCATGATCATGCGGTCGGCGAAAGTGCCGGAGTCGCCCTCGTCGGCGTTGACGACCACATATTTTTGCCCGGGCGCGCAATCGGCGACCGTTTTCCACTTGATGCCGGTCGGGAAGCCTGCGCCGCCACGGCCGCGCAGGCCGGACTTGGCGACCTCGTCGACGATCGCAGCCGAGCCGATCTCGAAAGCGCGTTTCAGACCCTTGAAACCGTCATGCGCCTCATAGTCGGCGACCGACAGCGGGTCGATCACGCCGCAGCGCACGAAGGTGAAGCGGTTCTGGCGCTTCATCCAGGGGTGCTCTTCGACCACCCCGATGCTCAGCGCATGCGCGCCGCCGGTGAGGAAGCCCGCGTCGAACAGCGAGGCGACGTCCTTCACCTTGGCGGGGCCGTAACCGACACGGCCCGCGGGCGTCTCCACCTCGATCAGGGGCTCGAGCCAGAGCATGCCGCGCGAGCCGTTTCTCACGATCTCGACTTGCTGGCCGCGCGCGGCGGCCTCTTTGGCGACGGCGGCGGCGAGGCGATCGGCGCCCATCGCCACGGCGGCCATATCCAGCGGAATGTAGATCTTGGTCATTCGCCTTTCGCCTCTGCTACGATCTCGTCGAGCGTCGCGGCGTCGACCTGTCCAATCGGCTCGCCATCGTACAGGGCGGCCGGACTATGGGCGCACAGGCCCAGACAATAGACCGGCTCGACCGTGAGGGAGCCGTCGGGCGTCGTCTGATGCCATTCGAGCTTCTGGCGGGCGAGGAAGTCGTTGGCCTGCTTCTCGGCGCCCATCGACTGGCACGATTCGGCGCGGCAGATTTTCAGCGTGTGGCGGCCGTGCGGGGCGCTGTGGAAGTCGTGATAAAAGGTGACGACGCCATGCATTTCGGCGCGGCTGATGTTCAGCGCCGTCGCCATTTCCTTCACCGCGGAATCCGGCACATAGCCGAATTCAGCCTGAAGCGCATGCAATATGGGCAGTGCAGGTCCTTCGAGGCCCATATGGGCCGCAATGATCTCCCGCGCCCGCTCGTCGCTATACTGAGCAGCGCCAGCCATTTCTTCCCTCGCTTTGGGGCGTCGACCTTCGAGACAAGGCGCCCTTCATTTATATTATTCCGATGACACTGCCGGAATTCCCGGCGCCGATCAATACCGTCCCGGCCGTTGCGCCATAGGGCTTGCCTATCAATCGGCCAGACTGCCGCTTTCGGCGAGCGCTTTTGCCTCTGCAACGAGCGCGCCAACCAGCGGAATGACCGGATCGCGCAGCGGGGCGACCAGGCCGATCTCATGACCAGCCTCGGGCTCGACAATGGGGATGGAGCGGAGCGGCGGCTGCGTCCCCAAGGTTTTCGCGAGCTTTTCCGGCATGATCGTCGCCCAGCGGCCGGATTTGACGTGGTCGTAGAGCAGAATGACCGAGTTCGACTCGAGAATCGGCGCGAGCTCGGCGCCGTTGGCGCCGATCAGCCGTTCGACGATCCGGCGATTCTGCATGTCGGGCGTGAGCAGGCACAAATCGATCCGGCCGACGTCGGCCCAGGTGACTCGATCGCGGTCGCTCAGCGGATTGCCCTCGGCTGTCAGCAGCCGGTAGCGTTCCGAACAAAGCGGCACGGTTCTGACACGGCCGAGCGGTTCATTATCGAGATAAGTAATGCCCGCGTCGATCTCGAGATTATCGAGCATGGCGAGCACCTCGGTCGATGACGCCGAGACCACCTTGAAGCGCACATGCGGATGCTTGGCGCGATAGGGCGTGGTGAGCGCCGAGACGATTCCCTCCGCCGTGGGAATGACGGCGATCTTGAGCTGCCCGCAGAGCCCTTCGCGCAGCGTGCGGACCTCCTGGCGCATGGCGCGGGCGTCGCCGACGATGCGCTTGGCCCATTCCAGCACCCGCTCGCCTTCGGCGGTCAGGCCGTGGAAGCGGGACGAGCGGTTGACCAGCAGCACCCCGAGCGAGTCTTCGAGCTGCTTGACGCCGGCGGAGAGCGTGGGCTGGGTGACGCCGCAAATCTCCGCCGCGCGAGAGAAGCTTTTCTCGCTGGCGACCGCGATGAGAAATTCGAGTTTGTCGATCACTTCGGAACGTGTCGGCGCCGACGGCGCCGCCTCTTGGGTTCATTCGCGGCATGCCCGACCACTTGGGCGGCGGCTCCCCCAGGCGCCTCTGCCTCGCGCTGGCCGTGCCATACCATACCGGCGACGCAAACGCCCGCGAAATCGAGAGGAAACGAGTCGCTCCGAGTCGGTGGATAGCGGCGCGCGCGATTGAGGCTTGCAAAGCTTTTGACTGGCGCCTGTCACAATTTGCCCATATTTGAACCGTCTCGAAAGGCCAGTATGTTTTTTGCTGCGCTCTCAACGGGCGGCGACCAAGGAGACGTTTTGCCAATGGCCAAGATAAAGGGGCTTTCCCGTCTCGGGGCATTCGCATCTTGCCTCGCCGCCGCCGCGCTCGCCGCCCCGCCTGCGCGAGCCACCCCGTCGCTCGTCATCGACGTGGCCTCCGGCTCGGTTCTCGAACAGGACCAGGCGACCGCCTCCTGGTACCCGGCCTCGCTGACCAAGCTGATGACCGCCTATGTCGCGCTGGACGCGGTGCGCGCCGGGCGCCTCACGATGGACACGCCCTTGATGGTGTCGCCGCGCGCAACGCGCATGGCGCCGTCCAAGATGGGCTTCCGCTCCGGCTCCGAGGTCACCCTGCAAAATGCGCTCATCATGCTGATGGTGAAGTCGGCGAATGACATCGCGGTCACCATTGCGGAAGGCGTTTCAGGCTCGGTCGAGGCCTTCGCCGACGATATGAACGCGGCTTCGCAGAAGCTCGGCATGACGCAATCGGTCTGGGTCAATCCCAACGGGCTGCCGGACTCGCGCCAGGTCACCTCGGCGCGCGACCTCGCCCTTCTCGGCCGCGCCCTTTACGTGCAGTTTCCCGAATATTCGAACCTTTGGAACATCGGCGCCATGAAGCTCGGCGCCAGCGTCCACGCCACCCATAACGGCCTGCTCGGACGCTACCCCGGCGCCGACGGCATGAAGACCGGCTTCACCTGCCCCGCCGGCTTCAATCTCGTCGCCTCGGCCACGCATGGCGGCCAGCGTCTCATTGCGGTCGTGCTCGGCGCGCCCTCCGCCTCGGCGCGCACCGCGAAGGCGGCGGCGCTGCTCGACCGCGCCTTCCAGACCGGCGGCTCGATCGGCTCGCTCGCGTCATTGCCCAGCGCCGGCCCGACGGCTGCGCCCGACATGCGCGACAGCGTCTGCCATCACCGCGGCGCGGCGACGGCGGAATTCATGAACGAAGTCGAGGATATGAGCATTCCGGTCGGCTCTGCGCCAACGGGCATTCCGCTGCTCGACGCGGTCGGCGCCGGCCAGCAGCAGATCAGCGTGAAAGACATCGCCCGCTTGCCGCGTCCGCATTTCGAGCCTGTGCCGGTCTTCGTCGGACGCGCGGCAGGCTATACCGGCCCCGTGGCCCGCGCCCGCGCGCCCGGCGCGCCGATCGGCGAGCAGCCCGATCTCGCCGCCTACGCCAATGTCGAGCCCACGGGCGGGGAGGCATCGCCGATCAGCCGCGCCGCCCCCGACGCCGTCACGATGCGAAAGGGCAAGGGCAGAGCCGGCAAACACATTAGCCACGCCCATGTCCCCGCGCCGGCGCCAGTCGCGGACATCATTCACGAAGACAAGGCCGCTTCACACGACAAACCGGCGAAGGGCAAAGCGGCCAAGAAAGGCAAGGCGCAGGCGGAGAAAGCCGCGCCGGTGAAAATCGTCGCCAAGCCCGCCGAAAAGGCCGCCGCTGAAAAGCCGAAGGCGCCCGGCAAGGTCCACGCCGAGACCAAGCCGCACGGCAAAGCCCAGTGAGCGAAGACGCTGTGAACGAAAGTCCCAACGCCGCCGGCCGTCGGCCGCCGCCGCCCCTTCCATTGACCGTGCTGACCGGTTTTCTCGGCGCCGGCAAGACCACTCTGCTCAACCGCCTGCTCGCCGCGCCGGAGCTTTCCGACACGCTCGTCCTCATCAATGAGTTCGGCGAGATCGGCCTCGACCATCTCTTCATCGAGAAGGTCGAGGGCGACATGGTGATGATGAGCTCGGGCTGCATCTGCTGCACGATCCGCGGCGATCTCGTGAATACGCTCGAGGATCTGCTGCGGCGGTTGGACAATGGGCGGATCAAGCCGTTCCACCGCGTCGTGCTGGAGACGACGGGCCTCGCCGATCCGGCGCCCATCCTCCACACGATCATGAACCACCCCTATCTCGTGCTGCGCTTCCGGCTCGACGGGGTCGTGACCGTGATCGACGCCGTGAATGGCGAAGCGACGCTCGACGCGCATGAGGAGGCGGTGAAGCAGGCCGCCGTCGCCGATCGTCTGGTCGTGACGAAGACGGACCTGCCCGAGGGCGCCGCAAAGGCGGCGAGCCTGAAGTCCCGATTGGCGGCGCTGAACCCGGGCGCGCGCATCCTCGACGCCGACGAGGCGACGCCCGCCGCTTTACTCGATTGCGGCCTCTACGACCCCGCGACCAAGACGCCGCGCGTGCGCGACTGGTTGAACGCCGAGGCGGTGGACGAGGCGCATGAACATGGCCATCATCACGATCACGGCCACGCGCATCACGATCACCACCATCACGACGTTAATCGCCACGACGCGCACATTCAGGCGTTTTGCCTGACGGGCGACGAACCGTTCACGCCTCCGTCCTTCGACATTTTCATCGATCTGCTGCGCCATACGCACGGGCCGCGGCTGCTGCGGGTGAAGGGCATCGTGGCGCTTTCCGACGAGCCCGAACGGCCTGTCGTCATCCATGGCGTGCAGCACGTCTTCCATCCGCCGCATCGGCTGGAGGCTTGGCCCGATGACGACCGGCGAACGCGCATCGTCTTCATCGTGAAGGATCTCGACCGCAAATTCGTCGAGGGGCTTTATGCCGCGCTGATTCATCGGCCGGCGGTGGGAACGCCCGACGCCGAAGCGCTGACCAATAATCCGCTGGCCCCGGCGAAGGGTGGGTTGCTGGGCTGAGGCCCCCTCGGCTGAGGCCCCCTCCCCAACCCTCCCCCGCTATCGCGCTATCGGATTCACACATCGTAGAAGGTCAGCGCGGCTCCGAACTTTATTCGTCGAAAGTCGTCGAGGCCCTGGCGCATTACTTTGGGGCCGGGCTTTCCGTAATAGGCGGTCCAGCCGCCGAGCCTGGCGACGACCCAGGCGGCGAAGGCGAGGCTGCCTTTGCGGTGGGGGTTCTTCTGGCGGGCCGTCGCGCCCTCGAGCTTGGCCGAGACGGCCTCCAGCAGCGCTTCGTCCTCGGGCTCGAAAGCGTCCGTCAGCAACTGGTCGGTCGCGCCGTCGCGCGCCTTGACCAGTTGCATGACCGTCACCGCGGCGACCGCCGTCGCCGCCACCAGCTTGATCATCACTTTCGGATCGCAGATGTCGGCCTGCTCGATCTCGAAGCCCGCCGTCTTCAGCGTGCGGAAGAATTCCTCGATGGTCCAGCGCATTCGATAGAGGTCGATCACCCGGCGCGCCTCGGCCAGGCTCGTCGCCGCATGGGTCGTGAGAAGCCGCCAATGAATGGGCGCGACGCCCTCCGCGGCCCCGACCTCGCGCACGTCGACCAAAGTCACGCCGACCGCGTCCGGCAAGTCGCGCGCGCCGTGGCGCGGCTTGCGCAAAGTGACCGGCGAGACGCGGACCGCGAGCGCCGCCTTGCGCGCCTTGCGTCCCGGAGCCGCCGGGATCTCGGCGACGAAGCGGCCCGCCTCGGCCAATCCGTCGGCGAAGGGGAACAAAAGCTCGATCGCATCCTCGCCGTCTGCGGCGATCGTCCGGTTCTGGCAGGCGCGCACAATCAGCTCCACGCCGCCCGGACGCTGCGCGAGATGCGCGTAGATGTCGCTCTCCCGATCCGAGACGACAGTGATCCGCTTCGCCGCCGCGAAATCCTCGCGCGCATGCGCCGCCACATCGAGCCAGCGCTGCGATTCCTTGTCCGCGAGCGCGCGCGAGCGCCGCGCCGCGACCTTGGCCCCCGTGTCGCGGTTCCAGACCTCGGCATGAGCGAGGCCGAGCAGCGCGCCCGTGCCGGCGTCGAGCGCCAGGGCCGCGTGCAGCAAAAGGCCGCGCGTCCCGCCGCCCTTGCCGACCGGCCCATAGCCGTTCGCCTGCGCGCGCTTGCCGCCGAGCGCCAGCTCGCTGGTGTCCTGCGCCACCACTATGTCGCGACCCGCCGCCCGCGCCGCTGTGAGCCCGGCGGCGTGCCGCGCCATCTCCTCGGCTGTCACCGCAGGATTGCGCAGGAAGCGCGTGAGCCGCACCTCCTGCGCCCGCCGCCCGCCGGCGATCCGACGGATGCGCGCGCACGGCCGCGCGACAAGGCCCCGATGCAACGAGACCCCCCTTTTTCCAGGCGGCGGTCGCCGAACCGCCCCAGTCCATACGAAATCGCCATGCCCCACCCCGCGAATCAATACGCGACCCACGGAATCAAACAGACCCCACCGAGGCAATCACGATGTGTGCATTCGATAGCGCTATCGCGGGAGAGGGGGCAGGTTGCGGCCTTCATTGACAACGCTGATCGCGCGCGTTCCCTCTCCCGCGCATAGCCCGGCGAAAGACGGGCGTCTTCCAGACGCCCTATGGCGGGGGAGGGACAGGGAGGGGGTCTTGCGCCATACTCCCAAAATGCAGTTCGACCGGCTCCCCCTCGACCGCCTCACCGCCGCCGCCCGCCGCGCCGCCTCCGCGCTGCTCAACCTCGTCTATCCCCCCTCCTGCCTCGTCTGCCGCAAGGCGGTGGCGGAGCATGGGGCCTTGTGCGCGGCGTGCTGGCGGGAGATCGCCTTCATCGAGCGGCCCTTCTGCGAGCGGCTCGGCACGCCTTTCGCGCTCGATCTCGACCAGCCCGGGCTTATCTCGCCGGAGGCCGCCGCCAATCCGCCGGTCTTCCATCGCGCCCGCGCGGTGGCCCGCTACGATAGCGACAAGGCGCGTTCCCTCGCGCATCGGCTCAAATATTACGATCGGCTGGAGCTCGCCGTCCCCATGGGCCGCTGGATGGCGCGCGCCGGCGCGGATATTCTCGCCGACGCCGATATCCTCGTTCCGATTCCGCTCCATCGCCTGCGCCTCGCCGCGCGGCGTTTCAACCAATCGGCGGAGCTGGCGCGGGCTATTTCCCGCGAATGCGGGGCGCCGGTGGAGACGCAAGCGCTTCTGCGCGTGAAGCCGACGGCGCCCCAGGTCGGCCTCTCGCGCGCCCAGCGCGCGGTCAATCTGTCAGGCGCCTTCCGCGTCGACCCCGAGCGCGCCGCCCTCATCGATAACGCTAAGCTTGTGCTGGTCGACGACGTGCTCACCACCGGGGCCACCGCCAACGCCGCCGCCCGGGCGCTTTTGAAAGCCGGCGCCGCGCAGGTCGATTTGCTGGTCTTCGCGCGGGCGGTGACAAGCGCGTGACATCGGGGCTATAAGCGGGCCAACGAAACCATAGGTCCAGGCCTTCCCCCAAAATGGCGCGTATCGAAATCTACACGACCCCGACCTGCCCCTATTGCATCGCGGCCAAGCGGCTCCTGACGCAAAAGGGCGCTGCGTTCGAGGAAATCAATGTCGCGGGCGATCCGGCGGGCCGCCAGGCGATGAGCGAACGCGCCAATGGCCGCACCACCGTCCCGCAGATTTTCATCGACGGAAAACATGTCGGCGGCTGTGATGATCTCCATGCGCTCGACAGCGAGGGCGGCCTCGACCCGCTCCTCGCCGCGGGAGCCTGACCATGGTGCATTACACGCTGGTCTGTGACGAAGGGCACCAGTTCGACGGCTGGTTTCGCGACAGCGAGACATTCGAGAAGCAAGTCGAGCAGCATCTCGTCGTCTGCCCTTTCTGCGCGTCGGAGAAGGTCACACGCGGCGTGATGGCGCCGCATGTCGCGCGCAGCGGGCGGGAAGAGGCCCCTGCGCGCCTTCGCCAGATGATCAAGGAATTGCGCGAGCATGTCGTCGCCGGGACGGAAGATGTCGGCGAGCGTTTCCCCGACGAGGCGCGCGCCATCGAAGACGGCGAGGCGGAACGCCGCCCGATCCGCGGTCGCGCCACCTTCGAAGAGGCCAAGGCGCTGCTCGAGGATGGGATCGAGATTCTACCGCTGCCGGATTTGCCGCAGGACAACTGACGCCATTGCCGTTTGAATGACGGCGTTATTCCCGATGGGCTGAAAGCCCGACAGGGAATCCAGAGCCTCCCGTCATTGCGAGCGAAGCGAAGCAATCCAGAGCCGCGATAGCTGCCCTGGATTGCTTCGTCGCTTACGCTCCTCGCAATGACGGCGGGCCAAGATAGCGCCGGTTTTGCCTGCCATTGGGCGACGCCGCTAATCCTTCGGCGGATCGACGCGCTCGCACATCACCGTTGCGAGCCGCTCCCGCGCGCGCGTCATATCCGACGGGCGCTTCGCCAGCGAGCGCACCAGCACGAAGCCGCGCTTGGCCGGCGCCGTGAGGCGCACTTGCTGCTGCGGCGCGTCGTCGCTGGCGCTCAAAGCGTCCATCTGCCTGTCGTCGCCGATCACGATGTCGATCTTGCCCTTGATCGCCGCGCGGTCGGTGATGGCGTGATAAATGCGGCCGGCTTTGGCGTGGAAGGAGAGCGCAAGATAATCCTCGCCATCCGCCGGCGCCGTCACCCGCAGCATCCCTTTCGACAAATCATAGACGCAGACGCCTTCCGCAAAGGCCGGGTCTTCGAACGGCAAGGGCTCGGCGCCGGGCGCCATCGGCGGCAGCGCGACGAGCGCGAATGTCGGCGCGTCCCCGACGGCCGCGCGTGCGCGCGCATAGGCGTCCTGCGGCGCGACCGCCGGCATCAGCAGCACGGAAACGATATGCACGATGCCTGCGACGAGCAGCGTGGCTGCGGCCCAGGGCAAATAATCGAAAAAGCGGTCGGGAGGAGCTAGGCGCACTTCAGCTTCACGATACGGGGGAAAGTATTGGGATCGGGTCGGGCGTCGACATCGAGCGGCGTATCATAGAGCCGCAGCATGAGCACGAATTTGCGCGCCTCTCCTGGAGACAGCCAGTTGCCGGCGCGGGCGCGGCGGGCGATCACAAGTTCGAAGCCGCCGCCCTCGCGCCGCAACACGTCGACCGACGAAAAGCCGTAGCGCCCCGCCGGATTGTCGATGAGCCCGCCGCTCGGCGTCGCGAGCGACAGAGTCCAGAAACGCGCCGGCGGCAGCGGATCGACGACGCTATATTCGCAGGCGCCGTCGAGCGGGGCGCCGCTCGAATCCGCCGTCGCGATAAAGGCCAGGCCTTGGTCGCGCCCCAAGGGCGCTTCTCCAGAACGCGCGATCCCGGCGCGGGCGTAGGGATCGATATTGGGGCCGCCGACGGATGGCCAGGCCGTCCAGGGGCCCGCCCGCAGGGCGTTGAAGCCATGGCCTGCGTTGAGCGAAACGACCGTCGCCGCGAGCCCGAGCGCGAGGCCGCCCATCATCGCCGAAGCGGCCCGCAGATATTTTGTGTAAGGGGGATTCGCTCCAAAAGCCGTCTGGCGTTTCATTTGGCCCCTCGCTATTGGACCGCGCCGATCGTGGGGAAATCGCCGCCGCGCGTCTGCGCGATCGTCGCGGGCGAGACGAGCGAACTCTGCCTGCCGGTCGCGGCGCTCCGCGCCTTTTTCTCGATCGACTCCAGCGCCTGCGCCGCGCCCTTGGAGAGGGTCGCCGGCCGTTGCGGGGCGCCGAGCTCCAGAGGCTTTGCGCCGTTCTCACTGACTGTGGCGGCCTCCGGCCTGGCTTGCGTCGTGAGCCCGACAATGGGCTTGAGCGCCACGCCCTGATGCGCATAGGCCATGACGTCGTGCCAGGTGCCGGCCGGCAGCGTGCCGCCGGTCATGTTGTTCATGGGCTCATTGTCGTCGTTGCCATACCAGACGCAGCCGCCCATCGTGCCGGAATAGCCGCAGAACCAGGCGTCCTTATAGCCATTGGTCGTGCCGGTTTTGCCGATGACGTCGATGCCCTCGCCGAGCTGCGCGCGCCTGCCTGTGCCCTCTTCCACCACCTTCTTCATCATGCCCGCGAGATCGACCACCTTCTCATAAGGCAACACCTGTTTTTGCGGCGGCGCGTCACGATCGTGGCGATAGAGCAGATCGCCCTGGCGATTGCGGATTTCGACGGCGGCGAAAGGAATGACGCGCTTCCCGCCATTCACGAAGGCGGCGTAGGCGGATGAATGCTCGATGAGGATCACGTCGCTCTGGCCGACAGGCAGGGACGGCGTGTCCTCGAGCGGCGTGCTGATTCCGAGCTTGCGGCAAGTCTCGATGATCTTCGCGCGGCCAATGCGCGAGTCGCCGTTGCCGATCGCCTGTGAGAGCTGGATGGCGACGGTATTGAGCGATTTCGCCAGCGCCATGGCGAGCGGCATGGAGCCCGCATAACCGCCGCTATAGTTGTGAACGCAGTAATTGCCGATGCAGGTCGGCCGGTCGGTGACGATGGTCGTGGGCTTGAAGCGGCCGGTCATCAGCGCCGTGAGATAGACATAGGGCTTGAAGGAAGAGCCCGGCTGACGCGAGCCGTCGGTCGCGCGGTTGAATTGGCTCGCCCCATAGTCGCGGCCGCCAATGATGGCCCGCACGGCGCCGTCGGGCTCCATGACGACCATCGCCGCCTGCTTCACGTGATAAGAGCGGCCTTGCTCGCGTAGATTTTTCTCGATGACCTCTTCCGCGTGCTTCTGCACATTGGAATCGAGCGCCGTGCGAACCGCGAGCACGCGATTGTCGCCGAGCTTGCCGGCGGCAGCGAGCTTGCGAATTTCGCCATAGGCAAAGTCGAGATACCAGTCGGGACTGTCCTGCCGCTGCCGGTCGACGGGCGTCGCCGGGCTCTTTTGCGCCGCGATGACTTGGCTCTCGGTCATGAAGCCGGCGTCGACCAGATTGTTGAGCACGTCATTGGCACGGGCGCGGGCTGCGGGAAGATTATTGTGCGGGGCGTATTTCGTCGGGGCTTTGAACAGGCCGGCGAGCATCGCCGCCTCGGCGAGCGTGACGTCCTTGACCGACTTGCCGAAGTAAAACTCAGCAGCGGCCTGAATGCCGAAAGCGCCGCCGCCCATATAGACGCGATCGAGATAAAGCTTGAGGATCTCACGCTTGGTGAGGTGATGCTCCAGCCACAAAGCGAGAAAGGCCTCGTTGATCTTGCGGGTGATGGTGCGCTCGTTGGAGAGGAACAGATTCTTGGCGAGCTGCTGCGTGATGGAGGAGCCGCCCTGCACCACGCCCGAGGAGCGCGCATTGACCGTCAGCGCGCGCGCCGTGCCGATCACGTCTATGCCGAAATGCTCGTAGAAGCGGCGATCCTCGGTCGCGAGCACGGCCTTGATGAGATAGTCGGGATATTCCTCCAGCGGCACCGCGTCGTCGTGCTTGATGCCGCGCTGGCCGACTTCATTGCCATAGCGGTCCAGGAAGGTGACGGCGAGATCGGTCTGCTTCAGCCAGTCGCCCTCGCTGGTCATTTGGAAGGCCGAGCTGGCGAGCGCCGCCATGGCGATGAGCCCGATGACGCCCCAGGTGAGCGTCTCGCAGGCAAGCTCGACCCCGAGGCGCGCAAAGCCCGAGACATGGAAGCGCTCCATGAAGGTCGAGAAATTCTCGTAAAGCTCGCGCGACCGCCGGCCGCTGTCGAAGACGCTCGAATCGATGAGCGCGTCCGCCGACAGCAGAATACGCCGGATACGCTTCACAAAGGACGAGGACCAAAGACGCTCGAACAAGGCTCGCAGGCTCCCGGCGGGACAATTAAAATCGCGGCGCGCGACGTTAGCATCTTTTAAACCATCTTGACGACGCCGCCGCGGCCCCCCATTCCGATTATGGTTTCCGCCCGAAGGCGGAACAGCCGGACAGGGAAGAATGTCAGGGGAAAAAGGCGAAAAAGGCGCGGCGACCCCATTTTGGGAAAAGCCGCTATCGGAACTTACGCGCGCACAATGGGAGAAGCTCTGCGACGGTTGCGGGCGCTGCTGCCTGGTAAAGCTCGAGGATGAGGATACCGGCGCGATTTACCACACGAGCGTCTCCTGCAAGATGCTGGACCACGAGTCCTGCCAGTGCGGCGACTATAAAAACCGCCGCGACCATGTGCCCGATTGCGTGCGGCTGACCTTGAAGAAGCTGCAGGAGATCGACTGGCTGCCGCCCACCTGCGCCTATGTGCTGCGCGACGCCGGCAAGCCCCTGCCGCCCTGGCACCCGCTGATCTCGGGCGACCCCGAGAGCGTGCATCGCGTCGGGGTCTCGGTGCGCGGGAAGGTTGAGGTCAGCGAGGCTGACATCGACGAGGAGGATACGCCGGACTACATCCGGTTGTGGCCGAAGCGTTGGCCGAAGAAGGCGCGGTATTGAGGTGACTATTGAGCGCGCCGCGCTCGCGATGAAGGGCACCAAAGTCAAGCGCCTCACCTATAACCATCCCGTTGGGGGGTTAAGGCCGCTCGCTTCCTTCATTGGAGGAAGAAGGTGAAGAAAGGGAAGCTTTAACGGGCTTCCCTTTTTCTTTTTTCGGAGTCACGCTCTTAGCTGGAGCGGGACTAACGATCTGCGCGCCACGACGCGCACCATCCATACGCTGTTACGCTTCCTTATCGCTATAAGAGCCAATCGGATCGCCTTTTTGGCCGCAGAATTCACAGGACTGGATATGAACGACCCAAAGTATCTTAGTGATTTAAGAAAATATGGATCAGGTGATCCAACACAAGATGACCTACAGTCGCTTGAGGCAGAGCTATACGAAGGACCGGACCGCGCTATGGCGGTTGTGATGGGGTCGCTGGTGGAACGCTCGCTAGGCAAGCTTTTGCGTAACCATATGAGAGAAGATGAAGCAGAGGAACTCTTCAAGCCATCTGGGGTACTCGGCGATTTCAGCTCAAAAATCGAGATGTCGTACGCCCTAAAGTTGGTCGGAAGAGTCACTCGACACGACCTCAACATAATCCGACTTTTGAGAAATCAGTTTGCTCACTCTCGAAGGCCAATCCAGTTCACAACAGACGTTGTTAAGCGCTGCTGCAACGAGCTTTCATACCCTGATATGCCAAGTGTATTCATCCCATTCGACTACTTAAACAAGGTCACAGAAGCCCGCCTTGCTGAGGCCTCAGACAAAACCCACCCAAGAACTCGCTTCATGGTAACATGCAATGAAATTGCCCAAAGAATATATTTTATCAGGAGCGGCGATATTAGCGATAAACGAAATGACCTTCCTTAAAGGCGATGCGCGCCAGCTCAACAGATAATTAATAATATTTTCCATTCGCAAAACACATCGCATCCGTCCACCTTGGCCGTCCGTCCAAGCGCAACAATCTCACCCCCAGAGGTACTTGGCAATTTTATACCTTCCCCCGGCTCACTCTTGAGGACCACAATGCCCTTCGAGAGATAACCTTTATCGGCCCGAACGCAGG
The DNA here is from genome assembly GCF_030063565.1 of Methylocystis sp. JR02. NCBI lineage: Bacteria > Pseudomonadati > Pseudomonadota > Alphaproteobacteria > Hyphomicrobiales > Methylocystaceae > Methylocystis > Methylocystis sp. JR02. The sequence continues at coordinate 2,188,626 of NZ_JASIRC010000001.1, forward strand.
GCACAGCCCGCGATCTGCAAAAGGTATTTTTTCCTAGCATCTGCTCTTCATGCAAATCGGAAATACAGCCCTATTTTTGATGGACTATCGCGATTTCAACGGCCTTCGCCTCCTGTGACACCCCGACTTCGCAAGGATTTTATTCTTGACAGCGGGACGCTAGTCGGGTAGATAAAGCCCATGCTCCACAATTGCGCCCGAGCGGCGAGGCCGCCGCTGCGACGCGGGGACCATCCGCCGATCAAGCGAAGCCATCCCGAGCCCGGCTCTGGATGGCTTCGTCGTTTTCGGCGCCTCGAGCGGGCCTGAAGGCCCGCGGTCCGGACCGCGCGCCTTCAGGCGCGCTCAGATTGTTGACAAAGTGGCGGTGACGCCCCTCCTGCTTCGAGACGCCTGCTGCGCAGGCTCCTCAGCATGAGGAGCTTCTACAACTTCGCCGAACACTTAGGCCTCATCCTGAGGAGCGAGCAAAGCTCGCGTCTCGAAGGACGAGGCCGCCTCGAAGGTTTGTCAACAAACTGCGCGCGCCTTCAGGCGCGCTTTAAAATGCCCAGACGAGAACGCATGGCTACGAGCCCCTCCCCGCCGCGCGCCAAAGTCGCGCAGGCGAAACTTCTCTATGACGCCGGCGCGCCGCTCGCGGAGATCACGAAGCTCCTCGGCATGACCGACGGACAATTTCGCAGCTTTCGCGAAAGGAACGACTGGCCCAAACGCGCCTCGGCCTGCAAGCGCAAGGCGGACGCCGAAGCGCCGCCGCCGCAGACAAAACCCGCCGACCCGGCCCGGCTCATCGCGCGACTCGAAGATGCGGTCGAGCGCGAATTCGCGCGCGCCGAGGCGGCGCTCGACAAACATGCGCCCAAGACAATCGAAGCCAGCGCGCGAACCCTCGCGACGCTCGTCAAGACGCTCGCCGAATTGAAGCGCATGCAGCGCGACGCTGGCGAAACCCGAGAGGACGCAACCGCCCAAGATGACGACGCCAGCGACGCGCCGCCCCGCGAATTGGCCGAGCTCCGCGCGGAGCTTGCTCGACGGCTCGAGCGCTTGCGCGGCGGCGGGCCGCCTGGATGAGCTGCTCGACGGTTTGACGCCGCGCGAGCTCGAACGCTTGCTCGCCGACTGGGAATTCGTGGCGCGCAAGGATCAATGGCCGCCGGGCGCCACATCGAACGGCCTGCCCTGGCGCCAATGGCTCATTCTCGGCGGACGCGGCGCCGGCAAGACGCGCGCCGGCGCCGAATGGGTGAAGGGCCTCGCGCTCGGACGCCCGCAATTCTGCCTGCATCCCGCCGGCCGCATCGCGCTTGTCGGCGAGACGGCGGCGGATGTGCGCGACGTGATGGTCGAAGGCGTCTCCGGCCTTCTCTCCGTGCATGGCAGACGCGAGCGGCCACGCTGGGAAAGCTCGCGACGACGATTGCTGTGGGACACCGGCGCCGTCGCGCAGGCCTTTTCGGCGGAAGACCCCGAGAGCCTGCGCGGCCCGCAATTTCACGCCGCCTGGTGCGACGAGCTCGCCAAATGGCGCTACGCCAGGGAGACATGGGACATGCTGCAATTCGGCCTGCGTCTCGGCGATTGGCCGCGCCAACTCGTGACCACGACGCCGCGACCCACGCCCTTGCTGAAAGAGCTGATCGCCCATCCCGCGACCGCGCTCACCCGTGCGCTGACGCGCGAGAACGCCGCCAATCTTGCGCCCTCCTTTCTGGAGAGCGTGATCGCGCAATATGCCGGCACAAGGCTCGGGCGGCAGGAACTCGACGGCGAGATCGTCGAAGAGCGTAAGGACGCGCTGTGGACCCGCGACATGATGGACGCGGCGCGCGTGACGGAGGCGCCCTCTCTGGCGCGCATCGTCGTCGCCGTCGATCCGCCGGCGACCTCCGGCAAGCGCGCCGACAATTGCGGCATCGTCGCGGCCGGCGCCGACGCAGCGGGGCTTGTTTATGTGCTCGAAGACGCCACGCTGGAAACCGCGCGGCCGGCGCAATGGGCGCGCGCGGCGATCGCGCTCTATCACAAGCTTTCCGCCGATGCGCTGATCGCCGAAGTGAACCAGGGCGGCGAAATGGTGCGCGCCGTATTGAACGAAGCCGACGCGAGCGCGCCTGTCACGATGGCGCGCGCGACAAGGGGTAAATATCTGCGCGCCGCGCCGGTGGCGCAGCTCTATGAGCAGGGCCGCGTGAAGCATGTCGGCGCCTTTCCGGCGCTCGAAGACGAGATGTGCGATTTCGGGCTCGACGGATTGTCGTCGGGGCGTTCGCCCGATCGTCTCGACGCGCTCGTATGGGCGGCGACGGCGCTGGCGCTGACGCCCAAGGCGCCGGAGCCGCGCATGCGGCGGGTGTAATTAGCCAGCTTTTCCCCTCTCCCGCTTGCGGGAGAGGGTGGCCCTCGCGTGAGCGAGGGTCGGGTGAGGGCCGCCCTCATCCGTCACGCGTTCCGCGCGACACCTTCTCCCGCAAGCGGGAGAAGGGAAATCCGGTCATTTCAAGAGACCTCTCATGCATTCATTCTTCTCGCGCCTTTTCGGCGCGGCGGCGCCCGCGCGTGAAGCCAAATACTCGCGCGCGGCGAAGCTGCTCGCCATGCATTCCATCGGCCTGCCGCAATGGACATCGCGCAATAGCGCCGCCATGACGCACGAAGGCTATGAGCGCAACGCCGTCTGCCACCGCTGCGTGCGCATGGTGGCGGAAGCCGCGGCTTCTGTTCCGTGGCTCATGTATCAGGGTCGCGAGGAGCTGATAGATCATCCGCTGCTCGCTTTGATCGAACGGCCCAATCCGCTCGACACCAGCGTCTCCTTCATCGAGACGATCTGCGCCAATCTCCTGCTCTACGGCAACGCCTATATCGAGTCTGTTCTCATCGAGGGGCAATTGCGCGAACTCTATGCGCTGCGGCCCGACCGCATGAGCGTCGAACCGGGACGCAACGGCTGGCCTTCGGCTTACGTCTATCGCGCGCTCGGCGACGAGATCCGCTACGACATGCGGGGCGAAGGAATCGAGCCCATTCTGCATATCCGCTTCTTCAACCCGCTCGACGATTATTACGGCTTCGCGCCGCTGGCCGCCGCGCAAGTCGCGCTCGACACGCATAACGCTGCGAGCTTTTGGAACAAGGCGCTGCTCGACAATTCGGCGCGCCCTTCTGGCGCGCTCGTTTATGCAGGTCCCGAGGGCGCGCATCTCACCGACGATCAGTTCAACAGGCTGAAGCAGGAGCTGGAAGAAAATTTCTCCGGCGCCGAAAACGCCGGAAGGCCGCTGCTGTTGGAGGGCGGGCTCGATTGGAAGGCGTTGTCGCTGTCGCCCAAGGACATGGATTTTTCCGAGTCGAAAGCTTCCGCCGCGCGCGAGATTGCGCTCGCCTTCGGCGTGCCGCCGCTGATCCTCGGCCTGCCCGGCGACAACACTTTTTCCAATTACAGCGAAGCGCATCGCGCCTTCTGGCGCCAGACCGTGCTGCCGCTCGTCACGCGCGTGCAGAAGAGTTTTCAAGTGTGGCTGCAGCCGGGCTATGGGCCGTTCCGCTTCGACTACAACGCCGATCGGCTGGAAGCCTTGGCGAGCGAACGCGCCGCCGAATGGGACCGCGTCGGCAAGGCGAGTTTTCTTACGCTTGACGAGCAGCGCGAGGCAGTGGGCTACGGCCCGACGCCGAAGGAGGCGCTCTTCGGCAAAGACGGAGCGGCGCCTTTGGAGCGGCGCTACTCGCCGAGCCAGCCGCGCGTCCCCGCGGGATCGCCCGAAGGCGGGCAGTGGACGAGCGGAGGCGGGGGCCGCAAGCCTTCGGACGGAAGCCCCGACGGGCCGATACGTATCGGCGAGAGGGTCGACAGGCTCCCGATGAATGTCGACCGCAACGTCGGCGAAGCCCTCAGCGGGTCCGTGCAATTAGCGCAAAGCCGCGGCGGCGGACGCGGGCGTGGCGCGGCGAACCAGCCTGGCACGGCAACCTCATCGCAGCTCGACCGTTTCGAAATGAGCCGCGACCTCGTGCGGGACGCGGAAACCCGCGTGCGCGAGATCGATCCGCATTGGAAACCGGAACCATCGCTTTCAGACCCGAATGACATCGAAAGCCTCATCGCGCGCAACGAGGACTTAACAAGGCAAGCAAATGCGCGATACGCGGAGTATCTGCGGGAGAAATACGGCGACGTCGTGCCTCAGAGCGGTCGGGCATCCCGAGGGAATCTGACTGGACCAAGGGCGCATGTGCTGGAGAAGGATGACGCCGACACGCGGCGCGGTAAAATTAGAGAAAATGAATCAGCTGACATTCTTTGGCTCAACGGGCACAATGTCGAGCAACTCCATCAGCGCTCCAACGCTCAAGGCGTCAAGCAACCTGACTATCGGATCGATAGCGAAATCTTCGACGCATTCGCACCGCGAACGGATCGGGCCCGGAATGTGTGGAGCTCCGCAAGATACAAAGTGACTACAGATCAGTCTGAGAATGTTGTAATTAACCTTATGGACTCGCCGCTGACGATTGAGGAGATCATCGCGCAGTTCCGAGCTTTTCCGATTCCGGGGCTGAGGCGCCTTTGGCTTATCGACCGGTATGGCAAGCTTTACTACCTTTTTTGAGGCCACAATGTCTATTTGCTTTGCTCTCAACAGTGCGCTATCGCCCGATCAGACGAAGGAACGAATCTCACAGGCCCAGGAAAAATATGGAGACATTCTCCGCTACTTCTGGATTTCAAAAGTCGGAGAAGCGGAGTCCTACAATCGCGAAGACGACGCCGAATTCGGTTTCGAACCGAAAAGCACATTCCTGATTCAATGGAATAAGGAGCGTTCGGAACTGATCCGGCTAATTCCCGTCATCTTTTACGACATCTTCGGAAAGGACAACGTCCTCATCCGTGACAATAACTACGACGTCGTCCCGCCTCCGTAAGCCTTAGAAGCTCCGGCGCGGAAAACGCGGGGCGTCCCTCGCTGCTCGAAGGCGGGCTCGATTGGAAAGCGTTGTCGCTGTCGCCAAAAGACATGGATTTCGCCGCGTCGAAAGCTTCCGCCGCGAGAAGCGATCGCTTCGAGCAATTGATTGCGATTAAAGGCCTCGATGGCCGTACCGTGACCGTAAAGTTCATATGGTCACGCTGATAACGGGGAAGCCGCCATGAAGACAAAATTCAACGAACTCGAACTCGTCCGGACGACATGCGCCGTCGAAGCTCAGCTTATCAGGGACGAGACGACAAATATCACATTGCCTGAAGGTTCTGTTGGCACGGTTGTTGGCGTGCACGACGCTGACCCGACCAATGTCGGCTATACGATCGAGTTTCCCGCGCCGGACGTATACACGGCCGTCTTGGCCACGCTTGCAGAAAAATATATTGCCTCAGCGTAACAATCTCAGCGCCCACGACAATAGGTTTTCACCTTACAGGTGGCCCCAATGACGCTGGCGCAAAACGAACCTATCGTCGAAAAGTAGCGAATGGTGGCGCCAGAGGGCCGTGTCACACAGGCGCGCGAAGTCTATGAGCGCAACGCCGTCTGCCATGAGGGTTCAGCAACTCCTAGTGGTCCGAAAATATCTTGATCAATCTGATGGACACGCCCGTGACGATTGAAGAGGTTATCGCGCAATTTCGGACGTATCCAATCCCGGGCTTGAAGCGTCTCTGGGTGATCGACCAAAGCGGCAGACTCCACTATCTCTTCTGAGGCTCATGATGTCGATTTCATTCTCTATCGCTAGCGCGTTACCAGTCGAGCAGACAATCGAACGCATCGCGCTGGCCCAGTCAAAATACGCCGAAATTCTCCATTATTTCTGGATTTCCGACGTCGGCGAGCCGTCTGCTCGCGGGATCGAAATCGACGCAGACTACGGATTTCATCCCAAAGCCAACTTCATGGTCCAGTGGAACAAGGACCGCTCGGAATTCATTCGGATGATCCCGGAGATTTTCTGGGAGGTTTTCGGAGAAGAGAATCTCCTGATCCGCGATGACACCTGCGACGTCATCACGCGGCCTTATATACGGTAACGCCGCGCCGCGTCGGGACCGGCGTCCCGCCGCCGATCCTCGGCCTGCCCGGCGACAACACTTTTTCCAACTACAGTGAAGCGCATCGCGCCTTCTGGCGCCAGATCGTGCTGCCGCACGCGCGTGCAGATTCACGTGTGACTGCAGCCGGGCTATGGCCCCCTCCCCTTCGATTACAACGCCGGTCGGCTAGTCACATTTTCTAACGATACGCCTTCCCTGCTGGAAACCACGCTTTCATGTCCGACATTCTCGACGCCATACTCGAGCGCGGCGATCTTGCTCATCTCGCGCTCTTTCTGTGGGCCTGCGTCGCGACGGCCCAGGCCCATCTCGCCCTGCGCGAGCTGGGCGAGGCGACACGGCGGATCGACGCCTTCGTGCGCGAGCTCGCCAGATTCAACCGACGCTGTGGGAGCGACTCATGACGCATCTCAAACGACTTCTTTTCGCCAACCGCGTCAAACGACGCATGACGCGCCGCGCCGACGATCCCTCGGACGTGTTCAAGACCTTCGTGCAAGTGCTGATGCGCATGCATGCGCGCGGCTCCGCCGCACACCCTGCATCGGGAGAGAAGGCTTGATGGCCCCGCCAGAAACCAAACGCGCCGAAACGCCGCTCGCGCGCACAAGCGCGGCGGGGATCATCGAAGGCTATGCCTCGCACTTCGGCGTCGCCGACACGGGGGGCGACATTGTGATGAAAGGCGCCTTCGCGCGCTCTCTCGCCAAACGCGGCGCCGCCGGCGTGAAAATGCTTTGGCAGCATAACGCGGCCGAGCCGATCGGCGTCTGGACCACGATTGTCGAGGACGCCAAAGGCTTGAAGGTCACGGGCCGCCTCGATCTCTCCGTGGCGCGCGCCCGCGAAGCGCTGTCGCTTCTGCGCGCCGGCGCCGTCGACGGGCTCTCGATCGGCTTCAAGACCGAGCGCGCGACGACGGATAAGGCAAGCGGCCTGCGACGGTTGCAGACGATCGACCTTTGGGAAATTTCGATCGTGACATTTCCGATGCTCACACAGGCCCGCATCGAAGCGGTGAAACGCATCGCCGCGCGTACGCCCGACGATATGCGCGCGGCGCTGGTCCGCTTGCGGGCGCAGGAGGCGGCGCTGCGCTTCCAGCACAGGCTGCAAAGCGCGCAGCTTTAACCGCCATAACCGCGACGCGCCGTCGGTCGCGGAAAAAAGAGTGCAAGACGGTTCTTCAACATGCGCAGAACATTTTCACGCTGGCCGCCGCCGGCGCGATTTTCTGTGCGCTGCTCGAGGCCCCAATGTCATCCATCGAAATAAAATCCGCCGGCGCGCAAATCGTCGACGATCTCAACCGCGCCTTCTCCACCTTCAAGGAAGCAAATGACGAACGTCTGGCGCAAATCGAAACGCGCATGAGCGCGGATGTCGTCACCGAGGAAAAACTCGCACGCATCGACCAGGCGCTGGATGAAACCAAAAGCCGTCTCGATCGGCTGGCGCTCGACCTCGCGCGACCGCGCATCGGCGGCGCGGCTCCGGAGGAGCATGGCGCGCGAGAACACAAATCAGCCTTCAACCATTATATGCGCTCGGGCGAAGCCGGAGGATTGAAGGCGCTCGAAGCCAAGGCCATGTCCGGCGCCTCTGGCCCTGACGGCGGCTATCTCGTGCCGGTTCCAGCGGAGCGCGAAATCCTGCGCCGCCTTGCGAAACTGTCGCCGATCCGCGCCATCGCCAGCGTGCGCGAGATTTCGACGCAGACGCTACGCCGCGCCTATTCGACGACCGGACCGGCCGCCGGCTGGGTGGCGGAAACCGACGCGCGTCCACAGACCGCAAACCAGCAAATCGCCGACATGACCTTTCCGGCGATGGAGCTTTACGCCATGCCCGCGGCGACCCAGGCGCTGCTCGACGATTCAGTCGTCGATATCGAGCAATGGATCGCCGACGAAGTGCAAGTGGCTTTTTCCGAGCAGGAAGGCGCCGCCTTCGTCAGCGGCGACGGCGTGAACAAGCCGAAAGGCTTCCTCTCCTACACCACCGTCGCCGATACGAGCTGGACGTGGGGCAATATCGGTTATGTCGCCACCGGCGTCTCAGGCGCCTTCCCGGCGACCAATCCTTCCGACGTGCTGTTCAATCTGGTTTACGCGCTGCGCGCCGGATACCGTCAAAACGGCAAATGGGTGATGGGCCGGCGCACGCAGTCGCTGATCCGCCAGTTCAAGACGACGACCGGCGACTATATCTGGGCGCCGCCGGAAAACGCGAATGGCCTGGCGTCGCTGATCAACTTTCCCATTGTCGAAGCCGAGGATATGCCGGACCCCGGCGCGAACAGCCTCTCCATCGCCTTCGGCGATTTCGAGCGCGGCTATATCGTCGTGGATCGCGTCGGCATCCGCGTGCTGCGCGATCCCTATTCCGCAAAGCCCTATGTGCTCTTCTACACCACGAAACGCGTCGGCGGCGGCGTGCAGAATTTCGAGGCGATCAAGCTTTTGAAGCTCGGCGTTTCATGATCCCGCGACCCGCGGCGGCGGCGCCGCGGGCCTCTTTCCCATTACGCAACAGGAGCCGGCATGCGACCGATGCTCATTGGCGCGCCCGCGATCGAACCGGTCGCGCTCGCGGAGGCGAAGTCATGGCTTCGCGAAGACGCCAGCGACGAAGACCCGCTCATTCAGGCGCTGATCGTTTCAGCCCGGATGACTCTCGAAGCCTATACGCGGCGATTTTTCGTTACCCAAAGCTGGCGGCTCGTGTATGACGCCTGGCCGAAAAGCGTCGCGACCGCATCGCGCCTCATCATTCCTTTTGCGCCGTTCCGGTCGGTCGACGCCATCCGAATTAATGACGCCGGTGGCGTGGCGAAAGCAATCGATGCGCAAAGCTATCGCGCGCCGAGGGCGGAGGGCGAGGGACGCGTGATCTTCTCCGTCGCGCCGCCGGCTGCACAGCGCGGCGCCGACGCGATCGAAATCGACTTCACGGTTGGCTATGGCGACCTTGCAAATGAGACGCCCGAGCCGCTACGGCGCGCCATCCTGACTCTCGTCGCACATTGGTGGGAAAAACGTGGCGACGAAGCCGACGATGCGCTTCCGAATTCTGTCCTGCAGCTTGCGGCTCCGTTCCGGCGCAGGCGGCTGTCATGAGCGCGCGCCCCATGATCGGCGCCATGCGCCAGCGCGTCACGCTGGAGGCGCCCACGGATGCTCGAGATGATGTCGGCGGCATCATACGCATTTATGCGCCGCTCGTCCGGCTGTGGGCGCAGATCGAAACGCAAGGCGCTGAGGAGCAATTTATCGAACAGCGCCTCGAACAATCGCGCAAAGTTACCGTGACGATCCGTTGGCGCGCCGACGTGCAGAGCCAGATGCGCTTCGATTTTCGCGGCCGCAAGCTCATCATCGAGAGCGTCGCCGACATCAACGAGAAGCGACGCTTTTTGAGATGTCTTTGCGAAGAATTCTCATGAGGAAGCGCCCATGAGCGGCTCTCCCATTCTTGCGCTGCGCAAGGCGATCATCGCGCGCCTTGCCGCAAATGCGGCGCTCGTCGACGCACTTGGCGGCGCGAAAATCTACGACGAGGCGCCGCGCGGCGCGGAGGCGCCTTATGCGCTCTTTGCCGACGCACAGATGCGAGACTGGTCCGCGCAATCGGCGCGCGGCGCCGAACACTATTTCACGCTCGCAGTGGTGACGACGCAACGTGGGACGAGCGCCGCGCTCGGCGCGGCTCAGCAGATCATCGACCTGCTGGATGAAGCGCCGCTGGCGCTCGACGGTCATGCGCTCGTCGATCTGCGCTTCGTCTCGCTGGAGACGAAGCGCGATCTGAACGGGCGCTTCGCGCGCGTTGCAATGACGTTTCGCGCTGTAACCGAATATCTCGAACCCGAGGGACCATGATGGCCGCCCAGAAAGGCAAGGACCTTCTTCTCAAAATCGGCGACGGCGACGGCGTCTTCGTCACGATTGCCGGGCTTCGCACGCGGCGCATTGCGCTCAACGCCGATACCGTCGACGTCACCGACGCGGAATCCACCGGCCGTTGGCGGGAGCTGTTGGACGGCGCCGGAGTCAAGCGCGCCAGCGTCTCCGGAACCGGCATCTTCAAGGACCAATCGTCGGATTTGATGCTCCGCCAGACATTCTTCGACGGCCTGCTGCGCGACTGGCAGATCGTTATTCCAAATTTCGGCGTTTTGCAGGGGCCGTTCCAGATCTCCAATCTCGACTATCGCGGCGAGCATGCCGCGGAGATCACCTTCGACATCGCCCTCGATTCCGCGGGCGCGCTTACCTTCAGCGCGATGTGAGGCTTGCGATGGCGAATGCAAAACGCGGCGAGATCGACGCGCTGCTCGACGGCAAAGTCTATACCCTCTGCCTGACCCTCGGCGCGCTCGCGGAGCTCGAAAGCGGCTTCGGCGCGCAAGACCTGGTCGCGCTTGCTGAGCGCTTCGAGGCGAACAGGCTCTCGGCGAGAGACATTCTGCGCATCATCGGCTGCGGCCTGCGCGGCGCCGGCCATGCGCTGACCGACGACCAGGTTTCACTCATGAAAGCTTCCGACGGGCTTGCAGGCTATGTGCGGATCGCAGCCGACCTGCTGGCTGCGACATTCGGCGATGCACCGGAGCCGCCGCCCGCAAACCCTCGGACGCCGCAGGACGCCCGATAGCGAAAAGCGACGTAGCGGCGCACTCGTCCTCCCCGCGCGCGCCCTTTCCGTTTTCGCGCGCCATGGCCTTCGGCCTGGGCGTCCTGCGGCTTGCGCCAAAAGATTTTTGGTCGATGACGCCGCGTGAGCTGTTTCACGCGACGGAAGGCGTCTATGGGCGCGCGGCGGGACCGCCGAGCCGCGCAATGCTCGACGCGATGATGCGGGAGTTCCCCGACCGGAGCCGAGATGAACAACGGCAATAATTTTCCCGACGTCTTCAACCAGCCGGACGCCGCCTTACCGTTCGCAACGCAGAATCTCGAGTCGACGAAGCTGCTGCTCGACCAGATCAACGCCTCGAGCGACAAGGCCGCAAAGACGCTGACAAACGGCCTGATGGCTGCGGCGGCGAGTGGAAAAAGCCTCAACGATACGCTCGCCACCGTCGCGCTGTCTGTGGCGCGCCTGGCCTTGCGCGATGGAACGCGCGCGCTGACGAACGGGCTCGTCGGCAATCTCTCGAGCCTACTGGCCAGTTCGTTCGGCAATCAGCAAATAACGCCTTTCGCAGAGGGCGGCGTGATCGCAAGCCCCGCCTATTTCGCCAATGGCGCCTCGACCGGGCTGATGGGCGAACGCGGCGCGGAAGCCGTCATGCCGCTCGCGCGCGGCTCGGACGGACGGTTGGGCGTCGTCGCGCCGCAGGGAAATGGGCGGCCTGTTTCGGTGACAGTGAACATCGCGGCGCAGGACATGGAAAGCTTTCGCCGCTCCGAAGGACAAATCACCGGCGCGCTTGCGCGAGCCGTCGCACGCGGCCAACGCAATCTTTGAGAGACGGCATGAACGGCTTTCATGAAATTCGGTTCCCTCTCGACGTCTCCCTCGACGGACGCGGCGGGCCAGAGCGGCGCACGGAGATCGTGACGCTGGGCTCGAACCGCGAGTCGCGCAATGCGCGATGGGCGCATTCGCGACGTCGTTACGAGGCCGGCTATGGCGTAAAGACCTTGGCGCAGCTCGCGCAGGTGATCGATTTCTTCGAAGAACGGCGGGGCCGCCTCTATGGCTTTCGCTGGCGCGACCGCGCCGATTACGCCTCTTGCGCGCCCGGCGTCGCGCCGGCGCCAACGGATCAGAAACTCGGGACAGGCGATGGCGCGCGGGCGTCGTTCCCGCTGGTGAAAACATATGGCGGCGCCTTTTCGGCCTATGTGCGCGACATCGCCAAGCCTGTCGCTGGAAGCGTGCGTGTGGCGGTGAATGGCGTGGAAAAAATATCCGCAAACTTTTCGGTCGATCATACGACGGGAGTCGTCGCTTTTACGGCCGCCGCTATCCCGCCGCTGGGCGCCGTCGTGACCGCCGGTTATCTCTTCGACGTGCCCGTGCGCTTCGACGCCGATTTTCTCGAAATCGACATGCAGGCCTTCGAGGCCGGCGCGATTCCGAGAATCCCCATCATTGAAATTGCTGTTTGAGTAACCGACGATGCTGACGCTTTCCGCCGCCATGCAGGCAAAATTAGACGCCGCCGCCACGACCTTCTGCCAGTGCTGGCGCCTCACGAGGAACGACGGCGCCGTCCTCGGCTTTACGGATCATGATCGAGACCTGATTTTCAACGGCGTGACCTTTCGCGCCGATACGGGACTTTCAGCCTCGCAGCTCGAAACAAATCTGGGGCTCGCCGCTGGAACCGCCGAGGCATCCGGCGCCTTGCGGGACGATGGCCTGACCGAAAGCGATCTGTTCGGTGGTCTCTATGATGGCGCTTCGATCGAAACATGGCTCGTCGATTGGTCGAATGTGAGTGATCGCGTGCTGCTCGACGTGGCGACGATGGGAGACATCCGACGCGGCGAACACGCCTTTGCGGCGGAGCTGCGCTCCAACGCCCATGTCTTTGACCAGCAGCAAGGCCGCGCCTTTCAGCGCGGGTGCGCCGCTGATCTCGGCGATCCGCAGTGCGGAGTAGACCTCGCCGCCTTCGAGACGGCGGCGACTGTCATGGGCTTCTCGGGGGGCATATTGACACTCGATCTCGCGAGCGTTTTCAACAGCGCATATTTCTCCGGCGGCGCGCTCACCTTCACGAGTGGCGCAAACGACGGCGCCAGATTCACAATCAAATCGCACGGACAGGACGGTCTGCGCGCCTCGGTCGCTCTCTGGACTCCGCCGGGCGGCGCAATCGCCGCAGGCGATAGGGTCTCGCTTGTTGCAGGCTGTGACAAATCCGCGGCGGCCTGCCAGCAGAAGTTCGACAATATCGTCAATTTCCGTGGCTTTCCGCATATGCCCGGCAATTATCGCGTGATCGCCTATCCGAGCGCTCTCGCGCCCGCGATGGACGGGGGGAGCTTTTTTCGATGAACCGCCAACGCTCGATGATTATCGCAGCGGCGCGGCGCTGGATCGGCACGCCTTACCGCCACCAAGCGTCGCTCATTCATATCGGCTGCGATTGTCTGGGCCTCGTGCGCGGCGTCTGGCGCGAAGTGGTCGGCCAGGAGCCGGAAGCCGCCCCGCCCTATACGCCCGATTGGGCGGAAAGCCTGGGCGTCGAGACATTGCTCGACGCCGCGCATCGCCATTTCAGCGCCGTCGCGGTTCGCGACTTTCGCCCCGGCGACGTTCTCGCATTTCGTTTTCGCGATCATCTTCCCGCCAAGCATCTCGGCGTCGCGACCTCCGCCACGCATATGGTCCACGCCCACAGCGGCGCTTGCGTGACCGAAGTCGCAATCGGCGCGCATTGGGGCAAGCGCATCGCTGGCGCATTCGCCTTCCCCGGCGTCGAAGACTGACATTTGCCGTTCCGCTTGAACGACTGGCAACGGGCTTGGTCCTGGATTCCCGATCACTCGCTGCGCGAGCGTCGGGAATGACGCCAGTATTTCACATAAGAACACACAGAGATCTGCATGGCGACGCTCGTTCTACAAACCGTCGGCTCCGTCGTCGGCGGCGCGGTTGGCGGACCCGTCGGTTCGATCGCCGGCCGTCTTGCGGGCGGTCTGGGCGGCTCGCTCATCGATCGGGCGCTCGCGCCGCATGCGTCGCCGCGCTACAGCGTCGGCCCGCGTCTCGAGTCGATGGATGGGATCGCGTCTACGGAGGGCGCCGGCGTGCCGCGCGTCTATGGCCGCGCGCGGATCGGCGGGCAGATGATCTGGGCGACGCGGTTTCTCGAACGCGTCAACGCCACTTTTGAAAGCGCGCCGCGCAGCGGCAAGGGCAGCAGCAGCGGCACGCAAAGCGTCACCTTCACTTATGTCTATTCGGCGAGTTTTGCGATCGGTCTCTGTGAGGGGCCGATCGCTTTCGTGAGGCGCATCTGGGCCGATGGCGTGGAGCTCGACATGTCGACTCTCCCCATCCGCATCTACGCGGGAACGCAGGAGCAGGAGCCCGATCCGCTCATCGTCGCCAAGGAAGGCGCGGGCAATGTGCCCGCCTATCGCGGGCTCGCTTATATTGTTTTCGATGGATTGGCGCTGGCGTCTTTCGGCAATCGGATTCCGCAGTTCACCTTCGAGGTGGTGAAACCCGTCGCCGGCGTCGGCGAGATGATCCGCGGCGTCGACATCATTCCCGGCGCGACGGAGGCCGGCTACCTTCCCACGCTGAAACTCAACTTCTGGACGCCCGGCGTCACCAACGCCGAGAATCGCCACCAACTGACCGCGCAGACGGATTGGCAGGCCTCGATCGATGCGCTGCAGGCGCTTTGCCCCAATCTCGAGAGCGTCGCGCTCGTCGTGACATGGTTCGGCGACGATCTGCGCGCGCAATATTGCAACATCGAGCCGCGCGTCGACTCGCGCTTCAAGACCATCGGAGAGTTCGACTTCATATTCGGGCATTTTTGGCCGCCGGATTGGAGCGTCGCCGGGAAGTGGCGCGCCACCGCGACGCTCGTCTCGCAAATCGACGGACGCTCGGCCTATGGCGGCACGCCGAGCGACGCTTCCGTCTCGGCGGCGATCGCGGACTTGAAGGCGCGCGGGCTCTCGGTCGTCTTCTATCCGTTCTTGATGATGGACGTTCCGCCCGGAAACGCGCTGCCGAACCCCTATACGGGCCTCAATGGACAGCCGGTCTTTCCCTGGCGCGGCCGCATCACCTGCGATCCTGCGCCGGGCCAGCCGGGGACGCCGGATGCAACGCCTGCGGCGGCGACGCAGATCGGCGCCTTTGTCGCGCGTTACCGCGACTTTGCGCTTCACTACGCCAATCTTTGCAAAGCGGCCGGCGGCGTCGACGCATTTCTGATCGGCTCGGAGCTGATCGGGCTGACGCGCGTGCGTTCGGGCGTCGGGGAATATCCTTTCGTCACGGCGCTCACGACATTGGCTGCCGATGCGAAAGCTATTCTCGGCGCCGCAACCAAAGTGTCATACGCGGCCGACTGGACGGAATATGGCGCGCATGTTCCCGCCGCAGGCGAGCTGCGCTTTCCGCTCGATCCCTTGTGGGCGTCGCCTTCCATCGATTTCATCGGCGTGGATGTCTATTGGCCGCTCTCCGATTGGCGCGATGGAAATGCGCATCTCGACGCGCAGATTGCGACGTCCGTCACCGACCTCGATTATCTCGCCTCCCGCGTTGCGGCTGGCGAAGGGTACGACTGGTATTATGCGCATAGCGACGCGCGGCGCGCGCAAATCCGCACGCCGATCACCGATGGCCTCGGCAAGCCCTGGGTCTATCGGCAGAAGGATTTCCGCTCCTTCTGGTCGCTGCCGCACTATGAGCGCGTCGGCGGCGCCGAGCTCGCGCAATCGACCGCATGGGTTCCGCAATCGAAGCCGATCTGGATCACGGAGACCGGCTGCCCGGCGGTGGACCGCGGCGCGAACGCCCCCAATGTTTTCCCAGACGCGCGATCGAGCGAAGGCGGCCTGCCTTATTTCTCCCGCGACGGGCGCGACGATCTCATGCAGGCGCGCTTCATCGAGGCGATGATCTCGCATTTCGATCCGTCACGGCCCGGCGGCGCAGCGGCCAACCCTACGTCGAGCATCTATGGCGGGCCGATGGTCGATCCGGCGCGCATCCATATCTGGTGCTGGGACGCGCGTCCCTTCCCGGCGTTTCCCACGCAGAGCGCGGCATGGAGCGACGGGCCCAATTGGGAGACCGGCCATTGGCTCAACGGACGCCTGGAAGGCGCTCCACTCGACCGTCTCCTGACGACGCTCGCGGGCGCCGCCTCGCCCCCGGCGCTGGAGATCGAACGCCCCAACATCGGCGGCTTCATCGACGGCTATACGCTCGACCGGCCGATGTCGCCGCGCGACGCGATGGACTCGCTCGCGGCGCTTTATGGTTTCGACGCGATTGTCGCGGGCGGCAAGCTGCGCTTCGTCGATCGGCGTGCGAGTCCCGCGCGGGACATTGGCGAAGACGATCTCGTCCCCGGGAAGGATATGTCGCTCGTCACGCTGACGCGCACGCAGGAAAGCGATTTGCCGCACGAGATTGCGCTTTCCTACGGTGACTCGGAAAACGACTATCAGACCGCGCGCGTTCTCTCGCGTCGGCTCGAAGGCCGCTCGGCGCGGCAGAGCGAAGCCCAGGCGGCGGTGATGATCCATCGCTCCGAGGCGCAAAGGCTTGCCGACATATGGCTGCAAGATCTTTGGGTGGGCCGCGATACGGCGGAATTTACCTTGCGCCCCGGCCTCGTCGGCCTGCAGCCGGGCGACATCGTGCGCCTGGGCGCCGCTGGCGGCGGGCGGCTGTTCCAGATCCAACGGATCACGGACGGCGCTGCGCGCAGCGTCAGCGCGCGGGCTGTCGATCCCGCTGTTTACGATGTCCCGGCGCCGAGAATCTGCCGAACCGCAGTAGCCTCTCCCCAGATCATGGGCCCGCCGCGCGTGGTCGTTCTCGACCTCGCCCTTGTGCGCGACTCCTCGGCGCTGTCTTATGTCGCCGCCTTCGCCGATCCCTGGCCGGGCCCGCTCGCCATTGTGAAAGGCGCAAACAGCGGCGCCTCGCAGGTGATCGGAACCATCGAAAAGCGGGCGACGATCGGCGACACGCTGGACGCGCTGGCGCCGGGGCCTGTCGGGCGCTTCGACAATGGGTCAAGCGTTACGGTGCGGCTCGGCGGCGGCGCGCTCGCTTCGGTCGATGATCTCGTGGCGCTCAGCGGCCGCACGGCAATGGCTATTCGCGGCGCCGATGGCGCGTGGGAGATTTTCGCCTTCGCGCGCGCTGAGCTCGTCGCCGACAAAACCTATCGTCTCTCCAGACTCATTCGCGGCGTCGGCGGCGAGGAAAATCTTGCGGCGCGCGTTGCGCCGGCAGGCTCGACAGTCGTCCTGCTCGACGACGCGCTCGCGCCGCTGGCGCGCAACACATCGGACATCGGCGCGCCGATAACTTATGCAGTCGGCCCCGCTGATCGCGATATGGCCGACCCGCTCTATGTGCGCGCCACTGTGACGGCGACGAACAAGCCTCTCAAGCCCTATGCGCCGACACAGGTGCGCGCGACCCGGACGCCAACGGGGATCGTCATCGACTTCTTGCGACGATCGCGCATCGACTCGGATGCGTGGGAAGCGGTCGACATCCCACTCGGCGAAGCGAGCGAAGCCTATGAGGCGGAGATCGTCCTGCCGACAGGCGCCCGCACGCTTTCCGCCACGGCGCCCTCGATTGTCTATCCGGCCGCGCAGGAGCTTGCCGATTTCGGCGCGCCGCAAAGCACGCTCACCCTCTCGCTCTATCAGATGAGCGCCACGGTCGGCCGCGGCTTTCCTTTCATTGGCGCGCTCGCCGTTCAATAGGATTTGCAGCACATGCAGACGACCCATCTGGCGCTGCCGCTCATCGATGCGGCGCAGGCGCAAAAACACGTCACGCATAATGAGTCGCTGGCGCTTGTCGACGCGCTGACCCATCTCGCCGTTTCCGCGCGCGGCGTCGTTGTCCCGCCGGCGACGCCGAGTGAAGGCGAACGGCTTCTGATCGGCGCGGGCGCTGCGGGCGCTTTCGCTGGCAAGAGTGGGCATATCGCGACATTTCTGGCGGGCGGCTGGAGCTTTCTGACGCCGCGGCCGGGGTGGCGCCTTTATGTCGCCGCCGAGTCGCTCCTGCTGCTCTATGACGGCGCGAATTGGGTCGACCTCGGCTCCAGCCTGCGAGATTTGGGGAATCTCTCGCGGCTCGGCGTCGGCACGAGCGCGGACGCCGGCAATCCGCTCTCCGCCAAGCTCAATGCGGCGCTCTTCACCGCAAAATCCACGGGCGAAAGCGGCTCGGGCGATCTGCGGCTGACACTCAACAAAGAAGCCGCCTCCAACACGGCGTCTCTCGTCTATCAAGATGCTTATTCCGGACGCGCCGAGATGGGACTCTCGGGCGACGATGATTTCCGCGTGAAGGTCTCGCCCGATGGCTCCGCTTGGAAAAGCGCGATCGTCGTCGACCGAACAACCGGCGCCGTCGCCTTTCCGAGCGGCGGCCCCACGAAGATCGTGGCTTTCTCGTCGAACGGGACTTACGCGCCCACGCCCGGCGTGACGCTGATCGACGTCATTCTTTTTGGCGCCGGCGGGGGCGGCGGTTCAGGCGGGCGACAGGCGGCGGGAGCAATTGCATCGGGCGGTGGCGGCGGCGGGGGTGGCGGCGTTGCGCGGGGTCGATTTACGGCCGCGCAAATTGGCGCGTCCCGAACTGTCACGATTGGCGCGGGCGGAGCTGGCGGCGCGGCGCAAACGACGAACAGCGCAGCAGGCAAGAACGGGGCTTCCGGCGGCGATACGTCATTCGGGGCGCTGTTGCGCGCAACAGGCGGCGGCGCTGGCGGCGGCGGCGGCCTGGCCGCCGGTTCAGGGGGCGGCGGCGGGGGTGGATTGGCGCCTGCTGGAAACGCCTCCGGCGCGACGGGCGGCGCTGGCGGCGCGACCGGCGGGAGTGGCGGATCGGCAGCAGCCGGCGCTGGCTCCTTCTATCCCGGCGGCGGCTCGGGCGGCGGCGGGAGCCCCGCGACAGGCGACGCCGGGCTGCAAGGCGGCGCATGCCCTGGCGCTTCATCAGGCGGCGGCGCCGGGGGCGGAATTACCGCAGCGAATGCCGCGAGCAATGGCGGGCAAGGCGGAAGCGTGTATGTCGCCGGCAACGCCTCGAACGCCCAGGGCGGCGTCGCTGGCGGCGCGATAAACGGCGCCAATGGCCTCGGCGGCTGGGCGAACGGCGCCGGTCCCTTGGAGCAGGCGGCAGCGGGCGGCGGCGGCGGCGCGTCCGGCCTTGCGACCGCAGGCAATGGCGGCGCCGGGGGCTTCCCCGGCGGCGGCGGGGGCGGCGGCGGCGCACATCAGAACGGCGGGAGCGGCGGCGCCGGTGGAGCAGGCGGAACGGGTTACGCGATCGTCGTCGAATATTTCTGAAGCGGCCCTGCCTCCCCAAACAATTCGAAAACGCCGTTCGGCGCGCCTCTCGCGAGAAAGGATATTTTCTATGCAATGGCCCAGTGAACGATCGCCTTCGGAGCTCATCGACTTCTATGGCGATCCGGTGCTTCACAGCTCGATCAATACGGCATGGGAGCGCGACAATATCGTCGATCTCGTCCCGCCTTTCGCCATGCGCTATTCCTGGGGCCCGCCGGTGACGACGCTGCGCTTCCATAAAAAATGCCGCGACGCTTTCGGAGACGCTCTGCTCGCCGTCAAGAAGCTTTACGGAACGCAAGGCGAGATCGAAGCGCATCGCCTGCATTTGACCGGCGGCTCGCTGATGGTGCGGCTCAAGCGCGGCTCGACCAAAAGCTGGTCGACGCATAGCTTCGGCGCGGCCCTCGACATCGATCCGCAACATAATCCCTTCCGCTCGAAATGGCGGCCGGGCTTCATCCCGCTCGAGGCCGCCCGCGCCTTCGAGGATTGCGGCCTCATCTGGCGCGGCGCCAATGGCGATTGCGACCCCATGCATTTTCAGGCTGTCAGCCGCTAGAGCGCATTCCGCAAAAGTTGACAGACTTTTGCGATAAGAATGCGCTCCAGCTTTTTGAATCTGCGCGCTTTCTCATCGCTCGCGCGTAATTTCACGCGAACGGAAAGCGCGCTAAGGAGAACCAAAATGCCTGCACTCGATAATCTCGCCGCGGCTTTCAACGATGTGCGAACGATCGCCGCCGCCGCTGTGGAGCGAATCCACTATCTCGCCCACGACCTCGCCTATGCCCGCGCGTCGGCGGTGGACGCCGCCGCCGTCGACCAGATGGCCGCCGATCTTCACGCGACCGCCGATCAGCTACGCGCCGCAATCGCCGCGGCGGACCAGTCCCTGCCCCAAGCCTGAGGCCTCGACAGGCCTGTATCCTACGAAGGAAATACGATGACAGGATATCGCACCTATCTCGCCGCCGCGCTTGTCGCCATGTTCGGCGTGCTCGCATCGACCGACTGGATCACCTTTCTCGACGATCCCAAGGCGGGCGCCGTCGCCGTCGGCGCGGCGACTCTCATGGCGGCGATGCGGGCCTTCACCTCGACGCCGCCGGGGAAAATCTCCACGCTGCTTCGCGCGCCCCGCTAAACTTGCAATATGCCTCCGAAGGCCGGCAAAATGCTGAAAAGCGAGCCAGGCCACGGCCTTCGGCGGCGTTCATTCGCGGTTCATCGCCGATGGAGAAGGATAGGTTCAGGAGAACGAATGCCCGTCGCCTTTTTCAGGTTTCGCTGCGCTTTGGCCGCCGCCGCGATCGCGGCGACGCTTGGGCCGGCGCGCGCCGAAGAAGCTCCCGAACGGATAGCCGAGCGCCTGCCCGTCCGTCGCCAGTGCTTTTCCACGAGCCAGACGCGAGAAAAAATCGAGGCGCACAAACTGACCGAGCCTCTCGCCTGCATGCGCGCCGCCGCCCTTGAACTCAGCGGCGAAGCGCTGGGCGCGCGGCTGTGCTGGCTGGAAGAGCTCTTCATCTACGAGATCAGCGTGCTGCGGCCAGACGGACGCATCGTCAAACTTTTGTTCGACGCCGCGACGGGAAAGCCGCATCCCAGCCGCACGAATAATTGAGACAAGACCGGGGTTTCATGGGGAGGGCGAAAGGGTGCGGCTGCTCGTCATCGAAGACGATAAGGATTTGAACCGCCAGATCGCGCAGGCTCTGGAGCAGTCCGGCTACGCCGTGGACCGTGCGTTCGACGGCGAAGAAGGGCATTTTTTGGGTGAAACGGAAACCTATGACGCGGTTGTGCTCGACGTCGGCCTGCCCAAAAAGGACGGCATCACCGTTTTGGAGCAATGGCGCGCAAATGGGCGCGTCATGCCGGTTCTGATTCTGACGGCGCGCGACCGCTGGAGCGAAAAGGTTCAGGGTTTCGACGCCGGCGCCGACGATTATGTCGCCAAGCCCTTCCATATGGAGGAGGTGCTGGCGCGCATGCGCGCTTTGCTGCGCCGCGCGGCCGGGCATGCGACCAATGAGATCGTTTGCGGCCCCGTGCGGCTCGACACCAAAGCTGGCCGCGTGGTGGTCGACGGCGCGCCGGTGAAGCTCACCTCGCATGAATATCGTCTGCTCGCCTATCTGATGCACCACAGCGGACGCGTCGTCTCGCGCAGCGAGATCATCGAGCATATTTACGATCAGGACTTCGACCGGGACTCCAACACGATCGAGGTCTTTGTCGGGCGTCTGCGCAAGAAGCTCGGCGTGGAGCTGATTCACACCATTCGCGGACTCGGCTATATGGCCGTGTCCGGCCCAGAGGACGCCGGCGGGAAACGCTAAAGAACCATGCGCCTGCCGAGCTTGACGACACGCTCCATCGCAACGCGACTGTTTTTGACCGCAGCCGCGCTGAGTTCGGTGGTGCTGCTCGTCGCCAGCCTATTCTTCACCGCCTATTACCGACGGGTCGCGGAGGAAATTTTCGAACGCCGCCTCGACGTCTACCTTCGCGCCATTGTCGCCGACGTCTCGGAGTCGGGCCAGGAGGGACGAACGGGACCGAGCCAGTTCGGCGATCCGCAGTTCGAGCTTCCTGGCTCTGGCTGGTATTGGCAGATCACGCGCATGGACAATGCGGCGCATGAGATAAAGGCGTCGCGTTCACTCTTCGCCGATCGCCTCCCCAAGCTCTCCGACCTCGGCGTGCCGGCGGGAGTGGGCGGCTCCCGGCGCGGTCTTGCCTGGGGGCCGGACGGCCGCAAGCTGCGAATCGTCGAGCGCGTCATCGACGCGGAAGACACGGGCATTTATCTCGTCCAGGTCGCCGCGAGCGTCGAAGAAATGGAAGAGCAGATCACGCGCTTCCGTTTCGCTTTGATCATCGCCTTCGCCGCGCTCGCCATTGCGCTCGCGATCGTCGCCGCCTTTCAGGTGCGTTTCGGCCTGCGGCCGCTGCGTCTTTTACAGCGCGAACTCGCCGCCATTCGGCGCGCGGAGCGCGACCGCATCACGGGCGCCTATCCCAACGAGATCGCGCCGCTCGCCGACGAGCTCAATCTGCTCATCGGCGCCAATCGCGACATTCTCGAACGCGCCCGCACTCAGGTCGGCAATCTGGCCCATGCGTTGAAGACGCCGCTCAGCGTCATGGTCAATGAAGCGGACGCCGCGCCCTCGCCTTTGGCCGACAAGGTCGGCGAGCAGGCGCGCATCATGCGCGACCAGATTTCCTTTTATCTCGACCGCGCGCGCGCGGCGGCCCGCGGCGGCGCGCTCGGCGCCGCGACGCCCATTGCGCCCTGCGTCGAAGCGCTGCTGCGCGCTTTCACGAAGATCTATAGCGAGCGCAGCATCGCCTTCTCGGGCGACGTTCGCCCGGAACTGCGTTTTCTCGGCGAACGCCAGGATCTCGAGGAGATGGTCGGCAATCTTCTCGATAACGCCGGGAAATGGGCGGAGAGCGCTGTCACGATCTGCGTCGCGGTCGACTCTCAAACCAGCGGCGCGAGCCGCAGCGCATTGATCGTCACGATCGACGACGACGGCCCCGGCCTCGCGCCGCATTTGCGCGCGCAGGCCACAGAGCGCGGACGCCGGTTGGACGAAACCAAGCCGGGCTCGGGATTGGGCCTCTCGATCGTGGTCGATCTCGCCGTCGCCTATGGCGGCGCGCTGGAATTGGACGACAGCCCGACAGGCGGCCTGCGGGCGCGGCTGCGCCTGCCGGGGTTTTGACAGCCGCCTGCCGATCCTGCATGAGGGGCGCGATTGCGACCACCGAGGGAGAATGGATTTTGTCGACGACGTGCGCGAAAGCGACCTTGGCGATGAGCCTCCTCTGCGCGGCCTCTGGCCTCTCCGCCTGCAATTCGACGCCGGCGCCGACGCCCGTCGTGGCGGAGGCGCCTGTCGTCACAGCGCCGCCGCCTCCTGCGCCGGGCGTCATTGGCGGCTCTATCGGCCAGTCGCTCGGAGAAAAGGACCGCGCCACGGCCATTGCCGCTCAGCAGGAAGCGGTCTCCAGTGGCGCCCGCAAAAGCTGGCGGGGCGAAAAGGGCGCCTATGGCTTCGTCACGCCCGGCTCCGAGAATGGCGCCTGCCGAGATTACACGCATAAGATCTTCATCAACGGCCGGCCGCAGGAAGCGAAGGGCCAGGCCTGCCGCGAGAATGGCGAATGGCGGGTGACGAGCTGACTTGGGCGTCGTCGCTTCGATGCGGCTCTTCATCGCCTTTATCCTGCTGGCGCTCTGCATCGCTGTTGGAACTGTCTTGCTGTTCTCGGCCAGGGGGAATGCGCCGAATGAGACGATCCATGCGGAGGTCGCCGGCGTAAGCTTTTCCTACGCGCGCGCCTATGCGCGCGACGAGACGACTGGCGTCGGCGGAATGGCGGACAGATTGAGCTTCATCGTCTCTTACCCCGGCTTTGCGCCTGTGAAAGCGAAACCGCGCGTTGGCGAGCCAGTGACTTTTACTGTCACTTCAAAGGACGACGGGCTTGACCCCAGCGAGCGCCCCGCGAAGCTCTACGCCCGCTTCCTGACGCCCGAGACGCTGGATGGCCCGGGCGGCCTCGTGCTGCGTCGCTTCGAGCCGGGGTCGCCTTACGATTCCGAAGAGCTTTTCATCGCGCCGCCCGACGGAAGCGCGTTTTTCGCGCGCTGCCCAAAACCGGAGACGGGCGCGCCTGGCGAGGGCTGCATCTCCGTCTTTCGCAAAGGCGCTCTCGACGTCGAGCTGCGCTATGCCCCGGCGCTTCTCGAAAATTGGGATGCGCTCTATGAGGGCGCGCAGACGCTGCTCGCCAGAATGACCGCGCCGCAAACAAAGAAGCGGTGATTACAGGCTGCTGCAAAAGTGGCGGTGACGCCCCTCGTGCTTCGAGACGCCTGCTGCGCAGGCTCCTCAGCATGAGGAACTTCTGCAATTTCGTCACACACTTAGCCTCATCCTGAGGAGCGAGCGACGCTCGCGTCTCGAAGGACGAGGCCGCCTCGGAGGTTTGTCGTGTGATTACTCTTCTTCCTCGAGATCGAAATCGAGAATGGCGATCTGCAGCGTGAAGCTCGAGAGCTTCGCATCGTCAGCGGAGATCACTCCGAGAAACTCGCCGTCGCTGTTGAGCTCGACGGAATCGGTTTTGCGGCCGCGCGCCACAATCGTCAGCCGGTCGTTCTCGAAAAGCTTCCGCAGATAAGACTGCAGCACTTCGCGGCCGACAGGAATTTTCATCTCGAAAGCGAAGGAGCGGTCGCCGTCCTCGTCGTCGACAGAGATGGTCGCGATTTTGCGCTCGCCGAGATGAACGGCGGCGTTCTCCGTGTTCTTCGGATCGAGGGTGACGCGGATGTCGTCATTGCCGAAGGAGCGACGCAGAAACGCCTGCAGCTTTCGCAATTCGCCTTTTTCCACCCGCGCCTCCCGAGATGCCTAATCTTTTCAGTCCTGTGACATGATCCCGCGAGCCGGGCAAGATGTGTTTTTCGCAAAAAAACGCCCGGCGAAATCGCCGGGCGCTTGCATTGGAATCGAGCCGGATTATTCGCCGGCCTCTTTGAGACGCTTGTTGCACTGGCTCCAATATTTCGGCCAGGTGATCTTCTTGTCGGCTTTGAGAAGCTCGGCCTTCTTTTGCTTCCACTCGGCGGCGCATTTCTTCTGGCGCGACTGCGTGGCGGCCTTGGTGTCGGCGGCGGGCTTGGCGGCCTCGGCAGGCTTCGCGGCTTCCGCCGGCTTAGCGGGTTCGGCGGGCTTGGCGGCCTCAGCGGCCGGCGCAGGCGTCGGCGCCGCGGCTTCGGCGGGCTTCGCCGGCTCGGCGGCGGGTTTCGCGGCTTCGGCCGGGGCGGCGGCGGCCGGCTCGGCGAGGCTCGCGCGGCATTCCTTCAGAAAATCCTGCCAGCTCTGGCCGGCGAGTTCATTGGCGGCCTTCTTGGCCTGATAACGAGATCCGCATTCCTTCAGCACATTGGCCTGGGCGAGGGCTTCGCCCGAGACGGCCATGCCGAGGCCCATGGCGACGAGGCCGACCGCAGCGCGGGAAACAACGAGACGGATCACCATATAAATTCTCCCTTATGGAAGCCGCTTGGATGTTCGGCAGCGACTTGCGACGGCGCGGTCAAGCACAGGACGCGCCATTTTTGTCAGCGGCGACTCGTCTTACGGCAGCGCAACGATAGTCTGATTGATGTTGTGAACGCAATCTGATCAGGCGATAAAGCGAATAGCCTCGATGCCGCACCTGTACTGACGGAGAAACGCCTTTTGCCGCCCGCCCGCGAACAACCGGCAAGCTGGGGGAATAGCGTCATCCTACACGACGACGGGCGCGCCCGCTGCCCCTGGCCGGGTCAGGATCCGCTTTATATCGCCTATCACGACGACGAGTGGGGACAACCCGAGAGGGACAGCAGGGCCCTGTTCGAGAAACTCATTCTGGACGGGTTCCAGGCGGGCCTGTCGTGGATCACGATCCTGAGGAAGCGCGCGGCCTTCCGCAAAGCCTTCGAAGGCTTCGATCCCGAGGCGATCGCCCGTTTCGACGACAAGCGCGTGCATGAATTGATGCAGGATGATGGGATTGTTCGCAACCGCGCCAAAATTGAGGGCGCCGTCCTGTCGGCGCGCGCCTGGCTGGAGATCGAGGCAGAGCAAGGCTTCTCCGCCTATCTCTGGGGCTTCGTCGACGGCGCGCCCGTCGTCAATCACCCCAAGCTTATCAGCGACGTTCCAACGCAGAGCGCCGTCTCCTTGCGCCTCTCGAAGGATCTGAAAGCGCGGGGCTTCAAATTCTGCGGCCCGACGATCGTCTACGCCTTCATGCAGGCGGTCGGGATGGTGAACGACCATCTCGTTGATTGTCATGTTCGGAAATTAGACTGAATGACGCAGGCGCCGATCAAAAAACGCGCGGTCAAGGAGGCCGCGCCCCGCGCCTGGCAGCGCATGCTTTCCGGGCGGCGGCTCGACCTGCTCGACCCCTCTCCGCTCGACATAGAGATAGAAGACATCGCCCACGGCCTCGCCCGGGTCGCGCGCTGGAACGGTCAAACTTTCGGCCCCCACATCTTCTCCGTCGCCCAGCATAGCTTGCTTGTCGAACGGATCGCGGCGCAGATCGAGCCGTCGATCGGCCGCGCCGAACGCCTGTTCATGCTGCTTCACGACGCTCCCGAATATGTCATCGGCGATATGATCTCGCCCTTCAAGGTGGTGATCGGCGACGCTTACAAATCCGTCGAAAACAGGATTCTCTCGGCGATCCTGCTGCGTTTTTCCCTGCCGGCGACGCCCTCGCCGTCTCTGCTCAAGCTCGCGAAGCAGGCCGACCGGGCGGCGGCTTTTTTCGAGGCGGTGTCGCTCGCCGGCTTTACACGGGGAGAAGCCGAGCGCATCTTCGGTCGCCCTGCGATCTCGCCGCAGGAGTTGAAGGACGAGATTGCGCCTGCCCCCGTCGATGCTGTACAGGCGCGGTTCCTCGCCCGGTTTCAGGAGATCGACCGAGGCTAGCGCAAGGCCAAGAGGGTTCCGATGTCGTGCGGGCGGCTTTACGTCTGTTCCATGACCAAGGTGGTCGACACCGTGCGCGCCAGCGGCGCCCGCTCGCTCGTCACGATTTTGACCGCCGGCGCCTCCCTGGTGCGGCCTTGCGAAATCTCACGCGACCGCCATTTGCGCATCGCCGTCTCGGATATCGATAAAGCGGTCGACGGGCATGTGCTGCCAGGCGAAGAGCACATCGACAGGCTGCTCGCCTTC
This sequence comes from Methylocystis sp. JR02, assembly GCF_030063565.1. Classification (NCBI taxonomy): domain Bacteria; kingdom Pseudomonadati; phylum Pseudomonadota; class Alphaproteobacteria; order Hyphomicrobiales; family Methylocystaceae; genus Methylocystis; species Methylocystis sp. JR02. The sequence continues at coordinate 2,215,502 of NZ_JASIRC010000001.1, forward strand.
ATCGAGGAATGGGACCAAGCTGATCCTTTGGTCATCCATTGTTACGCGGGCGTGAGCCGTTCGCCGGCGGCCGCCTATGTCGCCGCCTGCGCCCTGGCGCCGCATCGCTGCGAGTTCGAGCTCGCCCAGGAATTACGCCGCCTCTCGCCAACCGCGACCCCGAACCGCCGGCTCGTCGCCCTCGCCGACCGACGCATGGGGCGGGAGGGGCGGATGGTGGCCGCCATCGCCGCAATCGGCAGAGGGGCGGATTGCTTCGAGGGGGCGCCTTTCGCGCTTGAACTCGCCTGACCGACACGAGCCTGGAAATAGACGTTGCGACGCTTTCCCCGCCGGTCGAGATCGGGCTGACGGCGGCGATTGTCGCCGTGCGCGGCGATGAGCCGCTGATCCTCACCACCGGCGCCGATGACCAGAGCGGCGTCGCCGCCCTGCCCTCCGGCCCCTTCGACCCGGTGCGCCATCGCACCTTCGAGATCGGCCTGCGCGCCTGGGTGGCGGAACAGACCGGCGCGCCGCTCGGCTATGTGGAGCAGCTCTACACTTTCGGGGATCGTGGCCGCCACGCCCGCGCCGGCGACCGCGACCCTCATGTCGTCTCGATCGGCTATCTGGCGTTGACCCGCATCGGCGACGACAGCAGGCGTCCGGCCAACGGGGCCTGGCGGAGCTGGCATGATTTCTTCCCCTGGGAGGATTGGCGCAAGGCCCGGCCCGAGATCATCGAAACGACGATCCTCCCCGGTCTGCGCGACTGGGTGGCGGAAGCGCCCAACGCTGTCTCCGCGCCAACCCTTTCGCGCCGCCATCGCGTCGATTTGCTGTTCGGCGCGCGCGGCTTCAACGAGGAGAATGTGCTCGAGCGATACGAGCTTCTCTATGAGGCCGGAATGGTCGAGGAGGCGCTGCGCGACGGACGCGAAGCGGCGGCGCGGCGGCGGCGGCTCGAACCGCTCGGCCTTCCCATGCGCCACGACCATCGCCGTATCCTCGCGACCGCCATGGGCCGGCTGCGCGCCAAGATGAAATACCGGCCCGTCATCTTCGAGTTGATGCCGGAGGCTTTTACGCTCACCGAACTGCAGAGAACAGTGGAAGCGATCGCCGGACGCCATCTCCACAAGCAGAATTTCCGCCGGCTGGTCGAAACATCGGCAATCGTGGAGCCGACCGGAGAGATGTCGCTGAAAACGGGCGGACGCCCCGCGGCTCTATTCCATTTTCGCCGCAATGTTCTGCAAGAACGACCCTCGCCGGGCCTGCGCGTGGGCATCAGGAGCTGATTTGCTCTTTAAGATATTGTTCACCCTAACATGGTGAACATTCCCTTGAACGCGTCGCGTCCGTAGAGCGTAGAGGTGCGTCTTGGGCTATCTTTCGCCGCCGCCGTCGCCGGCGCCGGTCATCGTCTATAAGGACGTCGGCGGGCTCGTCTCGGACTATGAGGCCCAGACCGAGCAATATCGCCGCGAAAATCGCGACGTGCGGCTCCACGAATGCCGCTCGGCCTGCACGCTGGCGCTCAGCCTGCCCAATGTCTGCGTCTATCCCGACGCTCAGGTAAAATTCCACCAAGCCTATAATGCGATCACGCGAGAGGTCGATCTCGACATTTCGTCCAGGCTTTTCGCCTCCTATCCGGCGGCGGTGCAGGCGCGCCTGGGCTATTTGACGCGCGAATACAGGGTGTTGAGCGGCCGCGAGCTGATCGCGCTGGGCATGCGCAATTGCGAAGGCGACAATCCTGTGCTGATCGCGAGCCGCCGGCAACGGCAGGCGCCGACGGCGATTGCGAGCGCCGCGCCGAGTGGGGCTCCGAGCGCCTGGGGAGACATCGCCAGCAAGGTGCAAAGCGCCGTCGCCAGCGCGCTTTCTGGCCCGGATCAGCCGACCAGCGGCTCGATTCGCATCGCGGTCGCCGATCGTGAACGCCTGACGTCGGACGCTGTGGCGCGTTCCGAGGCGCCGATCGGCGCCCTGCGCGTCGATGTGCCGCTTCCGCCCCGGCGCCCGCCGTCCGAAGCCTTCACGGCGAGCGACGCCCGGTTGTATGTCTCGCAGATCCCCGGGTCGCAGCCCATTCTCAGCGCCAAATTCGTCCGCGCCGAAACGCGTTAACGATATGGCGCAAGCCTGAGGTCCGCTGTTGAGCAATTTTTGGCCATGATGTTAACATAGCCGTCGTAGCGTCTGGGGAGGTCCGGTTTGGCGAACCGATCCTCCGGAAGGCCGAACCCCGGGCTAACCGGAAGGAGGTCTTTTGCAGGCGCCGAGCAAAGACAAAGCATGGTTCGGGCCGCCCGTAAGGCGCGGCCACGAGCCAAGACGGGGAAGCGATCCTTTTGACGACGCCGCGCGATAGCGACAAACGCCACCCCAATTCGCCGCGCTCGATCGCACTCGGCTTTTTCGCCTCTTGCATGGCCTTCGTCACGCCGAACATGACGGAAACCGCCGTCGCGAACGGCGACACGCGCACGATCTATCTCCATCACGCCCATACCGGCGAGGACATCGCCGCGACCTATCTCGTCAACGGCCAATATGACACCCGCGTCCTCGAGCAGTTGAACTGGTTCCTGCGCGACTGGCGCAGAGACGAACCGACGACCATGGACCCCCGCCTCTTCGACGTGGTATGGGAGGCTTATCGCTCCGCCGGCGCGAGCAATCAGGTCATCAATGTCGTCTCCGCCTATCGCTCGCCGGAGACCAACGCCATGCTGCGCGCCCGTTCGCGCGCTGTCGCCAAATTTTCCCAGCATATGCTCGGCAAGGCGATGGACACCACCATGCCTGGCATGCCGATGTCGGACGTCCGGGAAATCGGCATGCGCATGCAGCGCGGCGGGGTCGGCTATTACCCCAACGCCAACACGCCCTTCGTCCATCTCGACGTCGGCAATGTGCGCTCCTGGCCGCGCATGAGCTACGATCAGCTCGTTCGCCTGTTCCCGGACGGCAAGACGGTTCATCTGCCGACGAATGGCCAGCCGCTCCCCGGCTATGACGTCGCGAAAGCGGAGATCGAAGCGCGCGGCAACGGCGCCTATGTCACAGCGCCGCGCCGGACCTTCGGCGGCTTCTTCGCGGCCTTGTTCGGCATGAGCAGCGGCGAGGACGAGGACGCCGAGATCGCCGCCCCGCCGCCGAGCACGCGCAAGCAATGGGCCGCGCTCGCCCCGCGCAATGCCCGCGGCGCTGCGGCGGATGCCGACGGCGAAGAAGGCGGCGTAGCCGAACAACCGGCCAGCCGCCGCGGGCGCAACCAGCTCGCCCGCGCCGAGGCTGACCTCCCACGCGGCGAAACCGCCATGACCGCGACAGGCGCCGTCGCCGTCGCGCCGGAAACCAATCGCGCCCCGCTGACGGCGGCGCCGCCCGCGCCTAACGAGCCTGCCGCCGAGATCCCGCAAGAAGAAGAGAAAAAGCCGAAATACGCCCGCGTGCCGCTGCCGCCGGCAGGACGGCCGGCCTCTCTGGATAGACCGACGCCGCTCGACGAGAAGCCAACCGCGGTCGCGGCGGTCGAGCCGAATGGCTCGCGGGAGCTACGCTCTTCCGTCGACGCGCAGGAAAGCGAAGCTGTCGATGCTGGAACGTCTCGGCGCTTCGTAAACGCGCCGAAGCCTCCTCGACGCCCTGCGACGTTGGCCCTCGCCGCGCAAGAAGCTGACGCGCCGACAACGCCCGGGCGCCCGCAGCAGCGCCGCAACGGCGCCTCCCACGCCATCGCGAAAATGGTCGAGCCCGAAGATCAGACAGGCGCGGACGATCCGGCCCTCGCCTATGCGCCGGATGGCGACACGAAGCCGAACGCCGCGAAACACGACGCAGAGGACGCAAAACCAAAGCCCGCGCAAAAGACGGTCGCAGAGAAGGCCGACCTTGTCCCCGCCCGCCTCGACCGCTCGAATTTCAACACGCTGACAGCGACGACGCCCGCCGCGCATGTCTCGGCGCGCCCTGTGCTGGGCGCGCCGATTACCGCCGTCCGCTCAGCCGCCCGCGCCACCGCGCCGAGCCTGTTGCTGCCGCCTGCCCGCCCGGCGAATATCGTCGGCTTCGCGGCTCCCGGCGCGCCGCCCCCGGCCGACAAATTCGCCCCCGGCGGAGCCCGCGCGCGCTCGGCAGGGCAGAAGAACGAAGCCGGTCCGAAAAACTGAGGGCGCCCCGCTTGCTCGGTGTCGTACGGCCCCACGAACTCCCCAGCGCGCTTTTTGAAGACAAGCTGTTTTGGGGCGATAAATGAACTGCACCGGACTGATACCATTTCCGTTTGAACGGCTCGCATCAGGCGCGTGTCATTCCCGGCGGGCTGAAAGCACGACCGGGAATCCAGAGCCACAAAAGCGCTGGTTTTATTCAGAGCCCGTCATTGCGAGCGAAGCGAAGCAATCCAGGGCAGCGACGCGGCCCTGGATCGCTTCGTCGGCTCCGCCTCCTCGCAATGACGGCGGTGGGTCCCTTTGTGTCCAAACGGCGCGAGCGTCGGGGATGGCGCCGAACCAATCGAGCGGATCTCGTGTGACACATGTAATTCTGGTGTCTTTTTATTCGCACGTTTCGCAAGCCGTTAGAGAAAAAACGCTGTTTAATTTTCGCCGGCTTGGAAATGATTGCGGTGGCCTTGACGCCGGCATTCTCTTTTGGAGAGCGGACTGGAATCTGGATCAGCGTAAAAATTACCACCTGATCGCCGTTTCTGTTTTCGAAAACGAAGATGCTTTGCGGAGCTACGTGGCGCACCCCAAACATAAGGGTTTTGCATCAGATTTGAGTAAGATTGCAGACTGGATCGTCGGCGACATCGCCGTCGGTTTGCCTATCGTCGATCGTTGATAGCGCCCGTCAGTAGTCGGCGCTGCCCTTGAGGCGCCGCGTCGCACCAGCACTTTTCGCAGAAAATCAGGCCAATCGGTTCGAACGATGATGGTGGGGGAAGTAGGACTCGAACCTACGAAGGCTTAGCCAGCGGATTTACAGTCCGCCCCCTTTGCCGCTCGGGACATTCCCCCATCTCTCTCGCTTGCACGAGAGTGTTGGCCGCCATCGGCGGCCAATCGGTAGCGGCATATGCGTTGCTCGCGCCCTGCCTGTCAACCTCAAAATCCCGCCGTCAACACTTGCCGCCCACACGCTCTGCGAGCTTGGCTGTCAGGCGGCGTAGGGCGGGCGATTTATCGTCGCGGTCGAGCGCCACCTGAATCAGCGACCACCCGTCCTCATTGGCGCGGGCGCGGGCCAGAGCAGCCGCCATCTCGCGTTCGGTCTCGACCCTGATCCCCAGCCCGCCGCCGATCACCTGCTCCAGCCCCGCATAATTCCAGCGCTTGATGTCGTTGAAACCGCCGTCGAGCATGGGCCGCTCCGTGCCATAGCCGTCATTATCGAGAAGAATGACGATCGGGTTCATGCCGAATCGGGCTGCGGTCGAAATCTCCAATCCGGTCATCTGGAAGGCGCCGTCGCCCACGAGCACGAGCGGGCGCAGCTTGGGAGCCGCCGCCTTGACGCCGAGCGAGGCCGGCACGGCGAAGCCGAGCGAAGTGTAATAAGCGGACGCAAGAAAATGCGCGCCGTCGCTGATGAAGAGGTCCGAGGCGCCGAGCAACGCGTCGCCCGTGTCGGCGATCACGATCATGTCTTTCTCCAGAAAGGCGTTGATCTGCCGGAACAGAGCATCGACCGTCATCTTTCGGTCGCGGGCCTCGAACGGCCCCGGATGCAAGGGATGGGTGAAGGGCGGGAATGCGCGCTGCGCCCAGTGGCGCTCGGAAAGCGCCGTGATGAAATCCTCCATCCGCACGCCGTCATAGGCGTGAAGCCCGATGGCGACGCGATCCTTGCCGGCGTAGATCGCCGACCGGCGGTCGATATGGGCCGTATAGATGCCGAGGTTGACGTCGGTCATCATGGCGCCGAGCAGAATGAGGCAATCGCTGCTCTCGACATAGTCGCGAAGATCCTCGCGGCCCATCGCCCCCTCATAGACGCCCATGTAAGCCGGATGCGATTCGGGAAACCCAGACTTGCCCATAATGCTGGCCGCAACGGGAATGCCCGAGTTCTCGACGAGCGCCATGAGGCGATCCTGCAGGCGGAAGCGATGCAGCTCCTCTCCTGCGAGAATGACCGGGTGTTTCGAAGCCGCAATCTTGTCCACCGCCTCGGCGGTCGCATAGGCGAGCGCCTCCGGATCGCTCGTCTCGGCGGGCAATGACCGGACCGGCGCCGGCGCGATCTCGGCAAGCGTCATGTCGCGCGGCAATTCGATATAGACGGGACGGCTATGGCGCCTCGCCAGCGCGATCACGCGATCGATCTCGCTTGCGGCTGTGGTCGCGTCGTCGAGCACGGCGGTGGCGACGGTCAGCTCGCGAAACACCTTGAGCTGCGTATCGAAGTCTCGAACCCGGTGGTGAAGGAGCGGATTGCGCGCCTGCTCGCGCGCGCCCGGCGCCCCACTGATGAGAATGACCGGCGAGCGCTCGGCATAGGCCTGGGCGATCGTATTGGCGGCCTTCAGACCGCCGACGCAATAAGTGATCGCCACAACCCCGAGCCCTTTGATGCGCGCATAGGCGTCTGCAGCGAAGCCTGCGCCCTGCTCATCGCAGGTATTGACGACTTGCAACGGGCTTTTTTCCAGCAGGGAAAAGAAAGTGAGACAATAATCGCCGGGCACGCCGAAGACATGGCCGACGCCTTCCTCGCCAAGGCGTCGAATAAGGTAGCCGCCGATCGTCTCCGCCATAATCCCCTCCTCCACAATGGCGCCGCGCGCTGATGGCCAAGTGGGGAACACGGGCTCACGCGCAAGCGTTCTCTCCGGAGATTAGCGCGAAAAGGACTGGGAAAAAATGACGGCGCAGACGAGGGTGACGGCCGATCGGGCGTTTGAACCAGCTTTCTCCCTCGATGAATTCCAGGACCTCGACGCCGCCCAGCTTTATGAGCAGGCGCTGAAGCGCAACGAAGGGCTCATCGCCAGAAGCGGCGCGCTCGTCGTCGAAACGGCGCCGCATACAGGACGCTCCCCCAACGACAAATTCATCATCCGCGACGCGCTCACCGATAAAGCCGTCTGGTGGGACAATAATCAGGCGATGAGCCCGGCGCAATTCGACCGGCTTTACGGCGATATGTCGCAGCATGTGCGCGAACGCGACATTTTCACGCAGAATTTGCAGTGTTGCGCGGACCCCGAGCATCAATTGCGCATTCGCGTGCATTCAGAATTCGCCTGGCACTCACTGTTCATCCGCAATCTTCTCATCAGGCCGGCTCGCGCAGAGATGCGCCCGGCGCCCGACCTCACCATCCTCGTCCTGCCGTCCTTCAAGGCAAATCCAAACCGTCACGGATGCCGTTCCCAGACGGTCATCGCGCTCGACTTCACGCGCCGCGTCGCGCTGATCGGCGGCACGCGCTACGCCGGCGAAATCAAAAAGGCGGTTTTCACTTTTCTCAATTTTTTCCTGCCGGCGCGCGGCGTGTTGCCAATGCATTGCGCGGCGAATGACCATGCGAGCGGCGCAGCCGTCTTTTTCGGCCTCTCGGGCACAGGAAAAACCACTCTCTCAGCCGATCCTCAGCGCGCGCTCGTCGGCGACGACGAACATGGCTGGGGCGAAAACGGCGTCTTCAATTTCGAAGGCGGCTGCTACGCGAAAGCGATCCGCCTGTCGCGCGAGTTCGAGCCCGAAATCCATGCAGCCTCGCAACGCTTCGGCGCGATACTCGAAAACGTCGGGATCGATCCCGAAACGCGACGCGTCGATTTCGACGACGACAGCAAAACCGAGAATACGCGGATCGCCTATCCGCTCGAGTTCATCTCCAACGCCTCGAGCGAAGGGCGCGCAGGTCATCCCAAAAACATCATCATGCTGACCTGCGACGCCTTCGGCGTGCTGCCGCCGATCGCGCGGCTCGACCCGGCCCAGGCGATGTATCACTTCCTCTCCGGCTATACCGCGCGCGTCGCGGGCACTGAAAACGGCCTACGCGAACCTCAGGCGGTGTTCTCCACCTGTTTCGGCGCGCCCTTCATGCCGCGCCATCCGTCAGAATATGGCAATCTGCTGCGCGAGCGCATCGCACGACACGGCGCCAATTGCTGGCTGCTCAATACCGGATGGACAGGCGGCCGGTTCGGCGAAGGAAAGCGCATGCCCATCGCAACGACGCGCGCGCTGCTGCGCGCCGCGCTCGATGGCGCGCTCGCGCGCGGGGCCTTTCGCCGCGATCCCTATTTCGGATTGGAGACGCCGCTTGCTGCGCCGGGCGTCGATCCGTCCCTGCTCGATCCCGCCGCCACCTGGTCGTCGCGCGAAGACTATGGGAAGACAGCGCGCAGGCTCGTCGACATGTTCCACGCCAATTTCGAGCCTTTCGCGCCCTTCGTGGATCGGGAAGTCCAAGCCGCGGCGCCGCATGGAACTGCGTGACCTGAAGGGTCACGCAGATTCGAGCTTGGTCGGCTCCACCGCGGGCGTGGTCTCTGATTTCTTCGCAGCCATGGCGACGAGCGCATCGAAGAGAACCGTCGCGGTCGGGTCCGCGCTGGCGGGATCGCGCAGCAGCCGGAAGGTCGAGATCACGATGTGGCCTTCGCCATAGAAGCGCTCGACCGCCAGACCCACTGGCTTGTGAATCCAACCGACCGCCAGCGCGGCATGCACGCGCGCGTGGAAGTCGAGAAGGTTGCAGCCTGAGATCACATGCGTAGGGATCACGCGATCGAAGGTCTGATCGATCATGGGGCCGCCGGGCAAGCCGCGGAACGGCCCCCGCCGCCGCAGCCAGGCGAAGGACGACGCCCAGTCGCCGCGCCACAGCGTGCCGTCGCGCGCCACGACTTTCACATTTTGCCAATGCGGGAAAAATGGCGTGAGCGTCCCCTCGTCCTCGGGCAGAAGCACGGCGCGTCCGCCTGTGCGCACATGATCGGCAAGGTCGCTCGTGTTGCGTAGAGCAACGACGACATCCGCGTCATTCATCCCCGTGGCGAGGCGATAGCCAAAGGCCTGAAGGCGCACCCGCACATCCGGCTCGGGCGACCACAGGGACAGTGCCGGCGGCGTCGCGCGCGCGGGATGCAACGCGACCTCGATGTCGTTCGATGCGATGATCTCGCCGTTGGCGGCGCGCAGATGAAACGACACCTGGCGCATCGAGGACTTGTCGACTTGGGGCAGCTCAAAGGAAATCACGCCCATGTCCGCCACCGAGCCGGCTTCGATGCGCGGCGTCGGCATGGTCTGCGACCAGTCGGAGAGTATCTCCAGCGTGCCCGGCTCGAGCGCATCCGAACCGCCATGTGCAATGCGCACCGGGACCTGCAGCGTTTCCCCCGCCCAAAAGGCCGCGCGCTCGAGACGCGGCACGATCACCGTATCGGCGTTGATGCTGTGGAAGACGTCGTGGAAGGCGCGCGTGTTGGAGCGCATGTCGAGAAGGCCGTTCGACTCCCAATGGCAGTCGGTCAGCTCGGTGATCACATAGCCCGAGATCTCGGCGCGCCGACGCATCGCCTCGATCTCATATTTGAGCGCGCGAAACTGCTGCCACTGCGTCGCTTCGATGAAGCCTTCGAAACTGCCGAAGACGCGGTCGAGGCTCCAATCATGGAAGCGGTTGAGCACGCCATGCGGATACATGACGCCCTCGCCCCAGTCATGACCGGTCTCGAACCACCAGGGCTCGCGCCCAAGGGCGTCATTGAGCTTCTCGGGATCGGGAAGCCCCCAATTGCCGAACTCGGAACAGAGCAGCGGCTCCTTGCCCGTCGTCACGGCGTCGCCCTCGGGACTGAACAGCCAATCGCCGCGATCGGCGAGCGCGTCGACGAAACGGTCCCAATCATGGCGGCTGTCGGGAATCGCCGCGTAGAAGTGGTAGTCCGCAAGATCGCTCTGCACGTGGAAGCTCGGCGCGAGCGGCGAATTATCCACGACGAGGCGCGTCGGATCATAGGCCTTCAGCCACAGATAGAGCCGCCGCAGCCAGGCGCGATGCTTGGCGTCGTGCACCAGATCGACGCCCCAGTTCTCGTTGATCAGCGTCCAGCAGAAGATCGACGGATGATTGCCGTCGCGGTCGATGATGCCCTTGAGCGTCGTCTCCTTGCGCTCGCGCGAGCGCTCGGTCGAATATCCGCCGTTCGGCAATTCGGCCCAGACCAACAGGCCCAGCCGGTCGGCCGCTTCATAATAGCGCGGGTCCGGCGCCTTGATGTGACAGCGCAGCGCATTGAGGCCGAGGGCCTTGGCTTTACGGAAGCGATCCTCGATGAACGCCAGCGACGGCGGCGTGCAGATGGTGTCGGGATAGTAATCCTGATCGAGCGCGGCGCGCAGATAGAAGGGCTTGTCGTTGAGATAAAGCTTGCCGTCCCGCGTCTCGATCTTGCGAAAGCCGAAGGTCGTCTCCTTCTCGTCGATCTTCATGCCGTCGCGCATGAGCTGCACGCGCAAGCGATAAAGATTGGGCGCGTCCGGCGACCAGGCTTGCGGGTTCGGCGCCTGGGCGCGCAACGTCGTATGCTCGGCGCCGCAGGCGAGTTCCGTCTTCGTCGAGGCCACGCATTCTCCCTGCGGGCCGAACACTTCCAATAGGGCTTCCGTCCTCGCGCACAGTGCGCGCTCGTACTGAAGCAGAGCGGCGATGTCGCCGGAGTCAAGATCGGCGCGCACGCGCAAACAGGTCAGCCGATCCGGGATGTTACGCTCCAGATAGACAGACTGCCATATGCCAGAAAGCGGGCCATACCAGCTCTGCTTGCCGAACGGCATTTCTGCGAAGGGCGTATGGGGGAATTCAGCAGGGTCGTCGGTCGGGCTTTCGACGCGCACTTCGATCTCGGCGCGCCCCTCCACGAGGCGGTCGGTGATGTCGAAGTAGAAGGGCAGGAAGCCGCCGACATGGCTACCGACCAAGGCGCCATTCACGAACACATGCGCTATATGGAAAACGGCGCCGAAGTGGACGAAAATGCGTTGCGACAACCAATCCGCCGGGACGTCGACGCTGCGGCGATAAACGCCGACGCCGCCGCGCATGCTCAAGTCGGGGAACTGAGCTTGCCAGGGACTAGGAACGACAATGCTCCGCCGCTCGGCGCGCGCAGAGGCGCCGCCGCCGAGATATTGGAACTCCCACATGCCATCGAGGCTGATACGCGCTTTGTTCACCGAGTTCTTCCCTGGCCAGAAACCTGACCCGTCCGAGGGACGAATAGAAGATGATGTTGAACTGCGAATATGCGATCTGCGCGATGAGAAAAATCCCTACGCGAATATACGTAAAAAGGCCAGAAGTTTTCCCGCGGCGCCTTGGACGTGACGGGATATTTTTGCAAGGTGGAGCTGAGCTATCACAAGGCTGACGACATCGACATGCAGACTCTCGACGCCAAGGATTTGCCGCTTCTGTTCCGGCGCCGCTACGGGGCGGAGCCGCTTGTTTTCCGCGCGCCCGGGCGCGTCAATCTGATTGGCGAGCACACGGACTACAACGACGGCTTCGTGCTGCCGGCCGCGCTCGACCTTTCGACTTATGCGGCGATTGCGGCGCGGTCGGATCGCGTGATCCGCGTTCACTCAGTGAATTTGAACAGCGATTTTGCGTTCGATCTCGACGAGCCGCAGAGCCGCGCCGGCGCGTGGAGCGATTATATCTGCGGCGTTGCGCTCGAGCTCGAAAAGTCCGGCTATAGGCTACGCGGCGCGGACATCATGGTCTTCAGCACATTGTCGATGGGCTCCGGACTCTCGGCCTCTGCGGCGCTCGAAGTCGCGGTCGGCTATGCGCTGCTGAGCGTCTCCGGCGAGAAGATCGATCTTCTCGACCTCGCGCAAATCTGCCAGCGCGCCGAGAATAATTTCGTCGGCATGCGCTGCGGGATCATGGACCAGTTCATTTCCTGCCACGGCGTCGAAGGCGCCGCCTTGCTGCTCGATTGCCGCAGCCTCGAACACCGGACCGTGCCCATCGACCCGTCGGTGCGGATCGTGATCTGCAACACGATGGTTCACCACGAACTCGCCGGCAGCGCGTTCAACGAGCGTCGCCGCGAGTGTGAGGAAGCGGTCGCGCTTCTTTCCGCCTCGATCGAAGGCGTAACGGCGCTGCGCGATGTCGGCGTCGAGCAGCTCGAGGCGCATGCGGCGCGTCTTCCGGCGACGATCCTCAAGCGCGCGCGGCATGTCGTCTCTGAGAACGCCCGTGCGCTCGCCGCGGTGGCTGCGCTCGAGACGCGCGATTTCACCGAATTCGGCCGGCTGATGAACGCCTCTCACGAGAGCTTGCGCAACGATTATAAGGTGAGCTGCGCCGAACTCGATCAGATGGCCGAGCTTGCGCGCGCTGTCCCCGGCGTCTACGGCGCGCGCATGACGGGCGGCGGCTTCGGCGGCTGCGTGGTGGCGCTCGTCGAAGCGTCCGCAACGGCGCATTTTGCCGACGCTGTCGGTCCAGCTTACGAAAAGGCGACAAGTTTATCGCCGATGATCTTCACCTGCTTTCCCGGCCCCGGAGCCGGGCCCGCCATTTTTTGACGGATGCCCATATGCTGCGATTGCAACACGACTCACACCGCCGCCTCAACGCCCTGACCGGCGAGTGGGTGCTCGTCTCCCCGCATCGCACGAACCGACCCTGGCAGGGCCAAACCGAAGCCAAAGCCGAGGCCGCCATCCCGTCTTACGACCCCGGCTGCTATCTTTGCCCGGGTAACACGCGCGCCAATGGCGAGCGCAATCCGGCGTATGAAGACGTCTTCGCCTTCGACAATGACTTCGCCGCGCTCCTGGCTGACGCCCCACGAGAGGAGATCAATGAGAAGGGGCTGATCGTCGCGCAAGGCGAGCCGGGCTTCTGCCGCGTCGTGTGTTTCTCGCCTCGACATGATCTCACTCTGTCGCGCATGAGCGTCGGCGACATTACAAAGGTCGTGGAGCTATGGCGCGAGGAGTTTGCCCGCCTCGACGCCAATCCCTTGGTCGGCTTTGTTCAGATTTTCGAAAATCGCGGCGCCATGATGGGCGCGAGCAATCCGCATCCACACTGCCAGATTTGGGCGACGCAGAGCGTGCCGAACGAAATCTTGAAAGAATCGGTCCGCCAGCGCGATTATTTCGAAAGCCGCGGAACGTGCCTTCTATGCGACTATCTGGCGCTCGAACTCGAGAAGCGCGAGCGCGTCGTTTGCGAGAATGAAGGGTTTGTCGCGCTTGTTCCGTTTTGGGCGACCTGGCCTTTCGAGACCGTGCTGCTGCCACGCCGCCACATGGTCGCCCTCGACGAATTCGGCGAAAGCGACTCGCGCGCGCTGGCCGATATTTTGAGCCAACTCACCAAATGCTACGATAATCTCTTCTCCACGCCCTTTCCTTATTCGATGGGTTTCCATCAGCGTCCGAGCGACGGCGCCGCGCATCCGCATTGGCATTTTCACGGCCATTTCTATCCGCCGCTGCTGCGCTCGGCGACGATCCGAAAGTTCATGGTCGGTTTCGAATTGCTGGGCTCGCCGCAGAGGGACATTACGCCGGAGAGCGCGGCCGAGCGGCTGAGGGCTTCATTGTCGCGCTGACGCGCCAGCGAAGCGTTATACGAGAGCCGCTTAATCGGGCCCGTGTCATTCCCGACGCTCGCGCGGCGAGCGATCGGGAATCCAGAGCAAAGGCGGCTATCGCGGCTCTGGATTCCCGGTCGGGATTTCAGCCCGCCGGGAATGACAAGCCCCATGCGAGCTGTTCAAACCGATTACTTGTGCCTCGGAAGAGCGAGAATCTCATCGCGCACGTGCATCGCGACCTCTTCGATCGCGCGAGTGACAGCGGCGGAAACGGGCCCGCCTATGTCGAAAGATTCACCCTCTATCGCGTAAACGATGCAACGCAGCGGCAATGCGCCGAGCGCCTTCGCCAGCTCCACCGCTTCGGCGAGGCCGAAGCCGTGGGATGAAAGGCCGAAGGTCGCCGTCGCTGGAAGGCCCTCGGCGGCGTCGAAGCGATGAATGGCTCCGGCCGTTGCGCCGGAAAAGCAGGCGTCGATGAGAAAAGCCGCCTCAGCGCCTTCGAGCGCTGAAAGAATGCGCGTCGCCTCCCCATCCAGCTCGATGATTTCGGCATGGCTCTCGCCCGCCGCACGCAGACGTCTTGCAACCTCACGGCCGGCGGCGTCATCGCCTCGATCGAGATTGCCGACGCCGATGGCGACCACCCGGCCTTGCGTCATGCGCGTTACCCCCTGTCGATCTCCAGCTTGAGAAAATGCGCCGCGCAGGAAATGCAGGGGTCGTAATTTCGCACGGTTTGCTCGCAGCGGTACTGCAATTCCTTGTGAGGCAGATCGGAGAAGCCGCCGATGAAGTCGAGGAGATCCTCTTCGAGACAGGCTTGGTTCTGTGAGGTCGGCGGCACAATCTGCGCGTCGGTGATCGTGCCCGTGTCGTCGATATGGTAGCGGTGATAGAGCATGCCGCGCGGGGCCTCCGTGGCGGCGTAGCCGACGCCGGCGCGGGGCTCTACGGGGACGAAAGGCCGGTCGGGCTGCTCGTAGTTCTCGATCACGCGCAGCGCTTCGTCGCAGGCGTAGACCGTTTCAACCGCACGCACCATGATGCTGCGATAGGGATTGCGGCAGCTTTCGCCGAGGCAGATCTCTCGCGCGGTCTCTTTCGCCAGCGCGGATAGCTGATCAAAGGCCAGATTGTAGCGGGCCATCGGTCCCGTGAGATAGGCGCCGCCGCCATTGCGCAGATGGGAATGGAGCGCCGTCGAATGGGCGACATGCGTCTCCTCGAAATGCGCGTCATATTCGGACGCCGAAATATCGAGGCCCTTGTTGGAGACGATACGGCCTTCGTTGAAGGGGTATTCGTCAGAATGGCGCAGCGCGACGAAAGTGTAGTCGCGCTCGCGCTCAGGAAAGTCGAAGGCCGCGACCCAGCGCGCCGTCTCCAGCGCCGCCTCGCGCGCCCATTTCAGCTTCTCGGCGAGAGGCGCCAGCTCGCGCTTGCGCGGCGCGCGATGAAAGCCGCCGACGCGTACATTGACAGGATGGATTTCGCGGCCGCCAAGAAGCTGTAGAATTTCATTGCCCACCTTCTTGAGCTGCAGGCCGCGCTTGACGACGTCGCCATGGTCGCGCGCCATTTGCACGCCGCCGTCGTAGCCGAGAAAATCCGGCGCATGCAGCATGTAGATATGCAGGACATGCGACTCGATCCATTCGCCACAATAGATCAACCGACGCAGATCGCGCAGCGGGCCCTCGACCTTCACGCCCAACAGATTTTCGAGCGCATGAACGCCGCTCATCTGATAGGCAATCGGGCAAATGCCGCAGATGCGCGCGACGATGTCCGGCGTCTCGGCAAAATGGCGGCCGCGCAGAAAAGCCTCGAAAAAGCGCGGCGGCTCGAAGATGTTGAACTCGGCGCTCTCGACCTTGCCGTCGCGCAAGACGACTTTCAGCGCCCCTTCGCCCTCGACGCGGGCAAGAACGTCAACCTTTACGGTCTTGCGCGTCATGACGTTCGCTCTCCTTGCGGAAGGGTTCGGCATTGGCGTTGAAGGTGCGGTAGATGCGTTCGAGCCCCTTCGAGTCCATGCCCATGCCGGCGAACCAGCCGCTCAGGGAGGGAGCGTTGGGCGTCTCCTTGGGGCCGAAGCAGCCGTAGCAGCCGCGGTCATAAGAAGGGCAAAGCGCGCCGCAGCCCTCATGCGTCACCGGCCCCAGGCAGGGCGTCGCCTTTGCGACCATCACGCAGACATTGCCCTTGAGCTTGCACTGGATGCAGACGCTGTGCGCCTGCGTGTTCGGGCGCCGGCCGGAGAGAAAGGCCGAGACGACGTCGACGAGCTGTCCCTTGTTGATCGGGCAGCCGCGCAGCTCGAAATCGACGGGCACATGCTCGGAGATGGCGGTCGAGGTTTCGAGCGTGTGGATATATTCGGGATGTGCGTAGACGATGGAGATATATTCGCGCACGTCGGCAAAATTGCGCAGCGCCTGAATGCCGCCAGAGGTCGCGCAGGCGCCGATGGTGATCAGCGTTTTCGAACGGCGGCGCACCTCGTGGATGCGCTCGACGTCATGGGCCGTGGTGACAGAGCCTTCGACAAGCGAAAGATCATAGACGCCCTTGACCTCGCCGCGCGTCGCCTCGGGAAAATAGGCGATGTCGATCGCGCCCGCGATGGCGAGAAGCTCATCCTCGCAATCGAGCAGGCTCAATTGGCATCCGTCGCAGGAGGCGAATTTCCATACCGCCAAACGCGGCTTCCTGGCCTCCATGTCAAAGCTCCTTGATCGCGAGAAGGGGCTTCAGTCGCGCATAGGTGAAGACCGGCCCGTCGCGGCAGATGAAGGTGGGCCCAAGCTGGCAGTGGCCGCACTGGCCGATGGCGCATTTCATATTGCGCTCCATCGAAAGATAGATCGCCTCTTCGCTGACGCCCTTGTCGACGAGCGCCATCGAGACGAAGCGCATCATGACCTCCGGACCGCAGACCATGGCAAGCGTTTTGGCCGGATCGACGCCAAGGCGCGAGATCAGATTGGTGACGACGCCGACATGGCCGTGCCAGTCACCCGTCGCATGATCGACCGTGACTTCGACGTCTATGTCGAGATGGCTGCGCCAATGCTCGACCTCACGGCGAAAAACGATCTCTTCCGGCCGCCGCGCGCCGAAGAGCAGCGTCACCTTGCCGAAACGATCGCGCGCGCCGAGCAGGCGGTAGAGCGCCGGCCGCAAGGGCGCGAGGCCCAATCCGCCGGCGACGACCACGATATCCCTGCCCTCGGCCTGCGCCATGGGCCAGCCGACGCCGAAGGGGCCGCGAACGCCGATCGGGTCGCCGGGGCCGAGCTGCGTGAGCGCCTTGGAGACGGGGCCGACAGCGCGGATCGTATGGATGAGCGGACCATCGGCCGGGTCGCCGCTGACGCTGATCGCCGCTTCGCCGACGCCGAAGGCGGTGAGCATGTTGAACTGGCCTGGCGCATAATGAAAACGCGCGCCGTCCGCCATTTCCAGCTCCAGCGTCCAGGCGTCGGGCGCGTCATGGCGGCGCCGGCGCACATGGGCGATCTGCGGAACCATCGGCCTTGCGTGCAGAAGAGCCGTCGTTTCGGACATTATCGCCTCAGCCGTGGGAGCCATAGAGGTCGAGGAATTGCAGCCGGGTCTCGTGCAGACGGTCGATCAGCACCGGCATGAGGCGTTTCATGATGTCATAACCGAGGCTGTGGTCGGCTTCGCATTTGCCGCGCAGACATTTGGCGTCCATGGCGATGAGGCGGCAGCGTTCGAGCGCCTTGGCGTCATAGACCCAGCGATAGGGCGGCACGAGCCAATTGACGCCGAAAACCTCTCCGGCGCCGAGCGTGAGAAAGGTCGCCGCGCCGCGCCCCGGCGCCGCAACCTGCAAGGCCACGCGCCCCTCCCGGACAAGATAAAATTGATCGGCCGCCTCGCCCTCGTGGAAGATGAAATCGCCGGGCTCGAAACGCGCATTCATGGCGCAGCCCGCAGCAAGCGCGACGAACCCCTTGTTGATCCCGTGGAAAAACGGATGTTCGGAGAGGATGCGCTCTAGATTCTCCATCAGGGGTTCCTCACGCTTTTCTCGCTGTCGGAGATGGCCTGCGTTTCCTCGGTGATGTCGATGCCGACAGGACACCAGGTGATGCAGCGACCACAGCCGACGCAACCGGTGGTGCCGAATTGCTCATGCCACGTTGCGAGCTTATGCGTCATCCACTGGCGATAGCGCGACGAGACGCTCGGACGCACCGACCCACCGTGGATGTAGGAATAATCCATGGTGAAGCAGGAGTCCCAGCGCCGGCTGCGCGAGGATTCGACGCCGGCGAGATCATTGTGATCCTCGACCGAGGTGCAAAAGCAGGTCGGGCAGACCATGGTGCAATTGGCGCAGGAGAGGCAGCGCTGCGCGACCTCCTGCCAGCGCGGATGCTGGAGATTGCGCATCAGCAGCGCCGGAACGTCTTCATCGGGCATGCGACGGCCCATCGAGGCGGCGGTTCGCGCAACGACTTCGTCAGCGGCGTCGATGTCTTGCTGCGTCGCTGGGCGGCGCGGCAATTCGGCGAGAATTTCGGCGCCGGCGGGCGAGCCGGCCCCGACGAGAAATTCATGCGCGTCAGCCGACATTAGCTCCGTGAGCGCGAGGTCGAAGCCATGTGTGACTTTCGGGCCGGTTTTCATCGAGACGCAAAAGCACGTTCCGCCGGCCTTGCCGCAATTCAGCGCGACGATAAAGGCACCGTCGCGCTGCGCCTTGTAATGCGGATCGACATAGTCGCCCCCCATCAGCACGCGGTCCTGTATGGCGATTGCGTTCAGCTCGCAGGCCCGCACACCGAGGAAAGCGTAGTTCTGTGGATCGAGCGGTTCGGCTTCGACCTCGATCTCACTACCTTGCCGCTTGGCGCGCCACAAATTCAGCAGAGGCTTGTGGAGAAACTTCTTCCAAGAGTGCGGGCCGACCGCATAGCCGAAAAAGGCGCCGTCTTCACGCTGCGCAAGCTTGTAGCGGCCGGGCTCCTGCTCGTCCGTGACGCCGCGCGGCAAATCGTCGAGACTGTCGATGTCGTCGTAGATGATGGCGTCGTCGCCGATCGTGGGCGCAACGACGCGCTTCCCGCGGCCCCGGAGGGCCTCGATCAAAGCACGCAGCCCGTCGACCGACATCACGTAACGCTCTGGGACGGCGCCGCTCGCTGCTTCCGACATCGCTCATTCTTGCGCTTGGCTATTCGGGGAGATTGTACCCCCAATATGAAGCAGGCGCGACGCCCGCCTGAAATGATTTTAGTGAGAATGAGACCCAGTGATGGCGGAGCGCCGAAGCGATCCGCCATTCCCGGCGCTCGCAAAGCGAGCGATCGGGAATCCAGAGCAAAACCGGCGCTTTTGCGGCTCTGGATTCCCGGTCGGGCTTTCAGCCCGCCGGGAATGACATCCCCCAAGGCGAGCTGTTCAAACGGAAATGGCGTTACTTGGTCGCCGCCGTCTTCAGCTTGGAAAGCGCGCGGATCTTGACGCGCACGCTCGCGGGCTTGGCTGCGGCCTTCACCATTTCGCCGGTGGCCGGATTGCGCACCAGCGTGCCCGCCTTGCGCGCCGGCACCTTGCGCAGCGTCACCTTCAAAAGGCCCGGCAGCGTGAATTCGCCGACGCCCTTGGGATGCACCGAACCCAGAAACACGCCTTCCAGCGTGGCGTAGACCGCCGCCGCCGTCTTGCGCGGCAGCTCGTTCTGCTCAGCGATATAATTGATCAGCGCCGCCTTCGTCATGGTCTCCTTGACCGGACGAACAGTGGGAGCTTCCCTGCCGCTGACCTTGGCGGTCGCGGCAGCCTTGGTGGTTTTTGCCTTGGCCATAAGCTTTTCTCCTCGTCGCGATTGGCCGCTAAATGCCGCGTGCCCGCGTCGACAATGCAAATTGCTAACGATTTACAAGGTGATTCGCAATCGCGCCCTTGCATTCATTGCTTATCCGACGCGTTTTCTCTTCCGCGCCGCGAAACGCGCATCCCTCGCGGCGGATCGCCATCGCCCTAAATGAGCGCGCAAATCTTGCGAGCGGCTTGGCGAAACCCTTCTCATTTGGTAGGATTTCGGAAACGAAATCGAGCGGCGGGGGAAGATGCAATGACGGCTCTATTCGTCAATGGCGCGAAGATCGACGTGGACGTCGAGCCGGATACACCGCTCCTTTGGGCGCTTCGTGAGAATGCGGGTCTAACCGGCACGAAATATGGCTGCGGCATCGGGCAATGCGGCGCCTGCACGGTTCATATCGACGGGCAAGCCGTGCGCTCCTGCAGCGTGACGGTCGGCGACGCCGTCGGCAAGAAAATCACGACGATCGAGGGCCTTGCGCAAAACGGCGTGTTGCATCGCGTGCAACAGGCCTGGATCGATCACGACGTCCCGCAATGCGGCTATTGCCAGAGCGGCATGATCATGGCCGTCGCGGCGCTTCTCTCGGAGAAGCCGAATCCGAGCGACCAGGACATCGACAACGCCATCACCAATATCTGCCGCTGCGGCACCTTCCAGCAGGTGCGTGAGGCCATCCACGCCGCCGCCAAGGCCTAAGGGGACGATCGATATGAGCAACAGCATCGACATCGGCCGCCGCGGCTTTCTCATCGGCGCCGCCTCGCTCGGCGGCGGCCTGGCGCTCGGCCTCGACATTCCCTTCGGCGCCGAGACGGCGACAGCCGCGCCGCTGATAAAGCCCGAGGTCAACGCCTGGGTCGTCGTGAAGCCGGACGACACGGTGATTATCCGCATCGCGCGGTCGGAAATGGGCCAGGGCTCGCTCACGGGGCTCGCGCAGCTCGTCGCCGAGGAGCTCGATTGCGACTGGGCCAAGGTGACGACGGAATATCCCACGCCCGGCGAGAGCGCGGCGCGTAGCCGCGTGTGGGGCGATTTTTCCACCGGCGGCAGCCGCGGCATTCGCTCCTCGCAGGATTATGTGCGCAAGGGCGGCGCCGTCGCGCGCGCCATGCTGATCCAGGCCGCAGCCAATGAGTGGAGCGTTCCCGTGAAGGAATGCCGGGCCGAAAAGGGCGTGATCACCCACGCCGCCTCGGGCCGCGCCACGAGCTATGGCAAGGTCGCCGACGCGGCCGCGAAGCTCGCCCCGCCGACCGACGTGACGCTCAAGGATCCGCGCGACTGGAAAATCGCCGGCAAGGGCTTGCTGCGGCTCGACACTGCCGACAAGACCACCGGCAAAATGATCTATGGCGCCGACGTCAAGCTGCCGGGCATGCTGAACGCCGCGATCAAAGCCTGCCCTGTCTTCGGCGGCAAGCTTGCGAGCTACGACGAAAGCAAGATCGCCAATTTCAAGGGGGTGAAGAAGGTCGTGCGCGTCGACGACAACGCCGTGGCGGTCGTCGCCGACACTTGGTGGCGTGCGAAGACGGCCCTCGACGCGCTTCCCATCGTTTGGGACGAAGGCCCGAACGCCAAGACCTCCAGCGCCGACACGGCGAAATGGCTTGCGGAAGGGTTGAACGATTCGCAGCCCGCCGTCACCGGCAACGAGAATGGCAGCGCGCATGCGGCGATCGCCAAGGCGCCCAAGGTCGTCGAGGCTGTCTATAGCTATCCGCACCAGAACCACGCGGCGATGGAGCCCTTGAACGCGACGGCGCTCTATACGCCTGATAGATGCGAGGTCTGGACCGGCACGCAGAATGGCGAGGCGGCTTTCGATGCGGTCGTTCACGCCTCGGGCCTGCCGGCTGAAAAATGCGACGTGCACAAGACCATTCTCGGCGGCGGCTTCGGTCGCAAAGGATTTACAGACTATGTGACGCAGGCGGTGCTGATCGCGAAACAGCTTCCGGGCACGCCCGTGAAGCTCCTTTGGTCGCGCGAAGAGGATATGACGCAGGGCAAATATCACCCCGTCACGCAATGCAAGCTCACCGGCGCCTTCGACGCCGACAATAAGCTCACTGCCCTGCATATACGCATCTCCGGCCAGTCGATCCTTTCGACCGTGCGGCCGCAGGCGGTGAAGAACGGCGTCGATCCGGCCGTGTTCCAGGGGCTGGTTTCGACCGGCGACGCACAGATCGGTTACGACGTTCCCAATCTTCTCGTCGAACATTCGATGCGCAATCCGCCCGTCCCACCGGGCTTCTGGCGCGGCGTGAACATCAACCAGAACGCCATCTATCTCGAATGTTTCATGGACGAACTCGCCCATGCGACGGGCGAGGACCCGTTGGCCTTCCGCCGCAAGCTGATGGCGAACCATCCCAAGCACCTCGGCGTGCTCGAGGCCGTCGCCGCGCGCGCGGGCTGGGACAAACCAGTGCCGGAAGGCGTTCATCGCGGCATCGCCGGCTATATGGGCTATGGCAGCTATGTCGCGGCGGTCGCGGAAATCTCCGTCGCGCAGGACGACAAGATCAAGATCCACCGCATCGTCGCGGCGACGGACCCCGGCTACGCGGTTAATCCGGCGCAAATCGAGCGGCAGATCGCGGGTTCTTTCGTCTATGGCCTCTCGGCGCTCTTTCACGGCGCGATCACGACCAAGGACGGCCGCGTGGAGCAGGAGAATTTCGACAGCTACGAGTCGATGCGCCTCAAAGATATGCCGAAGGTCGAAAGCATCGTCATGCCGAGCGGCGGCTTCTGGGGCGGCGTCGGCGAACCGACCATCTGCGTCGCGGCGCCCGCTGTGCTCAACGCCTATTTCGCGGCGACGGGCAAGCGCATCCGATCGGTCCCGCTCAAGAACGCGAATATCGGCTTCGTATAAGCCTGACGAGGTCGGCGGGCGTGTCCACATCGGCCAATATGCCGGCGTCGTCGATCGAAAGCTCGACGACGCCGTCGACCCTGCGCAGCAGGCGCCGCGCGCCTTCGTCGCCTCGAAGCTGAGCGAGCTGCGGGAAGAGCGCGCGCGCGAGTAAAACCGGATTTCCGCGCTCGCCTTGGCAAACGGGGACGACGGCGGCGCAGTACGGCGCGGCTTCGAACGCCGTCATGAGCGCGTCGAGAACCGGCGTCGAGACGGCTGGCATGTCGCCGAGCAGGGTCAGCACGCCGTCGGCTTGCTCGGCGGCGGCGAGGCCAATGCGAAGCGACGAGGCGAGGCCGCTCGCGAAATCCATGTTGTGCGCATAGCTGACCGGCAGGCCGGCGAGCGCCGCCACGACCGCGTCAGGCTTGTGTCCTGTCACGACGATGACGCGGCTTGCGCGCGAGGCGAGCGCCGTCTCGGCGACATGGCGTAACAAAGGCTGGCCGTCGAGCGGCGCGAGCAGCTTATTCTCATTGGCGCTGAACCGCGCGCCGCGCCCAGCCGCGAGAACAATGGCGGCGACGACCGGCGCGCCGCGCATCAGCCCACGACGCAGCTTGTCGAAGAAGCGTCCTGCACCAGCCGGCGCAAAGGCTTCTGGCCTCGGGCGAGAATGATTTCCGCCAGGATCGACACGGCGATCTCGGCAGGGCTTATGGCTGAGATATCGAGGCCGATCGGCGCATGCAGGCGCTCCAGCGCGAAGGGGGTTACGCCGCTCGCCTTCAGCCGCTCGACGCGCCGCGCATGCGTGGCGCGCGAGCCCAGGGCGCCGACATAGAAGCAATCCGACGCGAGCGCGAGGCGCAGGGCCGGGTCGTCGATCTTCGGGTCGTGCGTGAGAACGGCGACCGCCGTTGCGGCGTCGAGGCCGGTCTCCGGCAGCGCCTCGTCGGGCCAGCGCATATCGAGCCGGGCCTGCGGGAAGCGCTCAGGCGACGCATAGGCGCCGCGCGGATCGATGATGGTCACATCGAAACCGGCAAGCGTCGCCATCGCCGCCAGCGCCTGCGCGACATGCACCGCGCCGATGAGGAGCAGACGCGGCCCCGGTCGATAGTGATTGACGAAAAGCCGCCGCCCGTCGTGCAAGACGAGCCCGCTTTTGTCATCGAGGTTCAGCGCGGGCGGCGCCGTCGCAAAATCATCCGCGCGAAGCAATTGCGCCGCGCCGCCATCCAGCGGCGTGATAATGGCGCAGGGGCGCCGGGCGGCGATTTCGCGGTTCAAGGCGGAAAGCAGGACGAGGCGATCCGCGTCGATTCTTTCGACGTGAACGGCAATACGCCCGCCGCAGGAGAGGCCGACGCGCCAGGCGACCTCGTCGGCGACGCCGAACTCCAGAAAGCGCGGCGCGCCGTCGGTAATGGCGTCCTGCGCCGCGGTGATTACCTCTCCCTCGACGCAACCTGCCGAAACCGAGCCGCAGAAGGCTCCCGCTTCGTCGACGGCAAGATGAGAGCCGATCGGACGCGGCGCCGATCCGAAAGTTTCGACCACCGTCGCGAGAGCGACGCCTCGTCCCATCCGACGCCAGCTTTCGGCCTGACGCAACACGCCGGCGTCGTCGACGGGAGCGGAAAGACTGGTCTCGTTCACGCGCGCGGCCTCCGCCATCCAGCGGACGGGTCGCCCGCTCGTCTTAATTATAGCAAAAGCGTAGGATTTGAAGCCTCAATCGCGCAGCGACACGCCGACGACCATGCCGTCCTCGAACCAGCTCGCGAGAAATTGCGCAAGCCGCTCGGGTTCGATGTCGCCGGATTGCTGAAAAGCCGCCATTTGGCAGATGTCGCCGAAGGCGCGGCCGGCCCTGGCTTCGCAGAGCGCGACATATTCGGCGGGTTCCAGCTCGCGATAGGCCGTCTCTTCATTGCAGCGCCAGACCGCGACGGCTTCGGTCTCCTCTGCGCGCTGGGGCTCGGCGTCCCCTTCGTCCGCCTCCGCCTCCTCCGGCTCCTCGTCGTCCTCCGCCGCCGCGGCCTGATAAGCCGCCAGAACGCCCGCCGGCTGCTCCAGGAGAATGAGGCTCGGATGGAAGTCGAAAACGAAGCGCGGCGAATCCTCGGGCGCAAAGCCCGCGAGCGCCTGTATCGTCAGTGGCTCGGCGTTCGGCGCGTCGAAAGCGTCGACCATGGCGCGTTCCAGAAAGGCCATGGCGATCGCGCGCGCATCGTCGCGCCAGGAGGCATGTTCGCGCATATAGTCCGGCAGGCCGGTCGTGTACCACCGGGCGTTGCGGCACTGCGGCGGGTTGGCGGCCACATAGCCGCCGACCAGCGTCTCGAAGGCCTCGTCCCCGATCAGCGCGCGCAGGCCGGGGTAATCTTCATAGAGGAAGCTCTCCAGGCGAATGCGGTAGCCCGACTGATAGACATGCAGAAGCTCGGCCCGCTCGGCGCCGCGCTGCGACTCGCGCAGCTCCTTCAAAAGCGGCGCATCCGCGTCCCCTGGACCGCCGAGTATGCGCGCCTGAAACAGCGCCTGAAAGTCGGCGAGCTTCATGCCGCGCTCAACGCCTTTTCCGCGGCGATGCGGGCGTCGATGTCGCGCATGCGCTGCAATTCTTCCAGAAGCTCCGAGAAGGGCGGGAAATTGTCGTCGCGTTCGATCATCGCCGAGACGTCGCCGAAGCGGCGGCGGGCATGTTCGTAGAGCGCCCAAACCTCCTCGCAGATCGGCTGGTCGTGGGTGTCGACGCGATGCGTCTCGTGATTCGTGTGGCCCGCCATGTGGAATTGCACCACGCGCTCGACCGGGACGGCGTCGATGAAGGCCACCGGATCATAGCCGTGATTGAAGCAGGACACGAACACATTGTTGACGTCGAGCAGCAACAAGCAGTCGGCGCGCTCGGCCATCTCCTTCACGAACTCCTGCTCGCTCATATCGGACGACACGAAAGAAACATAGGTCGACGCGTTTTCGACGACGAGCTGGCGCTTGAGATAGTCCTGCACCCGGGAGATGCGCTCGACGATGTGGTCGAGCGACTCTTTTGTATAGGGGATCGGCAGAAGGTCGTGCAGCGAGAGGCCGTGGACGCCGGTCCAGGCGACATGGTCCGAGACCCAGGCCGGCTGCACGCGCTCAATCAGCGATTTCAATTCCGCAAGATAGTCGAAATCCAGCGGATCGGTCGAGGCGAGTGACATGGCGACGCCGTGCATCACGATCGGATAATCGGCGCGAATTGCGTCCAGCATGGAGAGCGGGCGCCCGCCCGCGACCATGTAATTTTCGGAGATGATCTCGAACCAGTCGACGGGCGGCCGGTTCGACATGATCTCATCGTAATAGATCGGGCGGAGGCCAAGACCATAGCCGAGCGGGGCTGGCTTCTGCATGCGAACGTCCCCTGCCTAAAATGGGCGCCGGCCCCGAGGGAGCCGGCGCCAAAACCTTACTTCGTGTGGCACTTGCTCTTCATGTTGCAAGCGCCCTTGCTGTGGTGGCAGGACGACTTGTGATGGCAGCCATGACGGCAGGAAGCCTTGCTCTTACCCACGTTGTGTTTGCAGACGCCAGTCTTGGTCATGCAGGCGGTCTTGCCGCCGCACTGGCCCTTGGACATGTTGCACAGATGCGAACCATGGGCGGCGGCGGGGGTGACGACGGCGCCGCTCAGCGCCAAGCCGACAGCCGCCGCGGCAAGCGCCGCGCCCGAAACGATTTTCGTCTTCATACACTATCCTCCTTTGAAAACCCCCAGTGGGGGGCGATAATCGGCGCGCGAATTGGCCTCATGCGCCGAAACCGAATTACTTGCCCTCGATAGGCTTGCCCTCGACGGGCTTGACTTCGCCCGCCGGCGCTTCCTTGCTCTCGGTCTTGGCCGGGCAGCCGTTCTTGCCACCGCATTTGTTCTTTTCGACCGACGCCTTGGGGGCGCGCTGGTGAGCCTTATGCTTAGCCAGAGCAGGACCCGCGCCAGCAATTGCGAGGGACAGCGCGGCTGCGGCCAGAGCGGCGCCGGAAAGGATATTCCGCTTCATAAGCTTCGATCTCCAACTGGCCTCGCGCCCCGTCGCTCGCCCCGCAAGCATAGGCGTGAATATTGACCTCCTGCCTAGCTAGCAGGAATCGGCCCAGATTGCGACAGTGAGTGAGAACTTGCTCATACAACGCCGCCGCCGGTCTTGACGCAGCGCATCAACTCTCTCCGCGAGCGCGCGCATGGCGGCGCTTGCGGGGGCGGCGGCGCGCTGTTAAATAGACCCTCGCGCGTCGAACCTTTCGCTCGGCGCGCGTGTCACTCGGTTTTCGTCCATCGGGCCGCGCCGGCCAGTTCGTTGCTACGAACTTTTCGTCTTCGAGAGCGTTTTGCCGCGCCCGAGACGTTCCGATTGTCGGAAACCCTCCGCAACGCCAAACCCAAGCCGGCGCCGCCCGACCAGGGCCCTCAGGAGAACAAATGTCCGCCACGACCGATCGCGCCCCCACGCGCGAAGACTTTGCCGCCCTGCTCGAGCAGAGCTACGGCGATAACGAGGCTTTCGAAGGTTCCGTCATCAAGGGGCGCGTCGTCGCCATCGAGAAGGACGTCGCCGTCATCGACATCGGTCTGAAGACCGAAGGCCGCGTCGCTCTCAAGGAATTCACCGGCTACGGCCGCGACCCCGCCCCCGCCGTCGGCGAAGAGGTCGAGGTCTATCTGGAGCGCGTCGAGAACGCTCTGGGCGAAGCCGTCATCTCGCGCGACAAAGCGCGCCGCGAGGAGAGCTGGGTCAAGCTCGAAAAGGCCTTCGAGACCAATGAGAAGGTCGAGGGCGTCATCTTCAATCAGGTCAAGGGCGGCTTCACCGTCGATCTCGACGGCGCCGTGGCCTTCCTGCCGCGCTCGCAGGTCGACATCCGTCCGATCCGCGACGTCGGCCCGCTGATGAACGTGCCGCAGCCGTTCCACATCCTGAAGATGGACCGCCGCCGCGGCAACATCGTCGTCTCGCGCCGCACGGTGCTGGAGGAGAGCCGCGCCGAGCAGCGTCACGAGATCGTCGCCAACCTCGAAGAGGGGCAGGTGATCGACGGCGTCGTGAAGAACATCACGGATTACGGCGCCTTCGTGGATCTGGGCGGCATCGACGGCCTGCTGCATGTCACCGACATCGCCTGGCGCCGCGTCAACCATCCGTCCGAGGTGCTGACCATCGGTCAGACCGTCAAGGTGAAGATCATCAAGATCAATCACGAGACGCACCGCATCTCGCTCGGCATGAAGCAGCTCCTCGAGGATCCGTGGCAGGGCATCGAGGCCAAATATCCGATCGGCGCGAAGTTCCACGGCCGCGTGACCAACATCACCGACTACGGCGCCTTCGTGGAGCTGGAGCCGGGCATCGAGGGTCTGGTCCACGTCTCCGAAATGAGCTGGACCAAGAAGAACGTGCATCCCGGCAAGATCGTCTCGACGAGCCAGGAAGTCGACGTTCAGGTGCTCGAGGTCGATCCGGTCAAGCGCCGCATCTCGCTCGGCCTCAAGCAGACCCTGCAGAATCCGTGGGAAGCCTTCGCCGAGAAGCACCCCGTTGGTTCGACCGTCTCTGGCGAGGTCAAGAACAAGACCGAGTTCGGCCTCTTCATCGGCCTCGATGGCGACGTGGACGGCATGGTCCATCTCTCCGACCTCGACTGGAACCGTCCGGGCGAGCAGGTCATCGAAGAGTATAAGAAGGGCGACGTGATCAACGCCCAGGTTCTCGACGTCGACGTCGAGAAGGAGCGCATCTCGCTCGGCGTCAAGCAGCTTGCCGGCGATCCCTTCGCCACCGTGGGCGGCGGCGAGGACGGCGGCGAGGTCAAGAAGGGCGCCGTGGTCACCTGCGAGGTGATCGAGGTCAAGGACTCCGGCATCGACGTTAAGATCACCGGCACGGATCTCACGACCTTCATCAAGCGCAGCGAGCTCGCTCGCGACCGCGCCGACCAGCGCCCCGAGCGCTTCGCCGTCGGCGAGAAGGTCGACGCCCGCGTCACCCTGTTCGACCGCAAGGCCCGCAAGGTCGCCGTCTCGATCAAGGCGCTGGAAGTCGCCGAAGAGAAGGAGGCGATCGCCCAATACGGCTCGGCCGACTCGGGCGCGTCGCTCGGCGACATCCTCGGCGCGGCTCTGAAGGCCCGCGAAGAGGGTCCGAAGAAGTAATCCTCGGAACGATCCGAGGTTTGAAAAATCGGAAGGCCTGCGCGACCCGTTCGCGCAGGCCTTTTTCGTTGGATCGACTTTCATTCGACCGCCGATTTACCGCCCATTAACCATGCCGGCAGGCGCTATCGTCCCGTTAACCTTAGTTTTTCCTAGATTTGCGCAACATGCGGCAAATGTTGACGCGCCTTGAGCGCGCGAGCGCCGGAGTTGAGTGATGCGTGCGACCTCTTTCGACCGTGACCCTGCCGAAACCGCCTATCGCGGCCCGCTACGCGCGCGGCCGGAGGGCGTCCAAGCCGCTCTGGGGATGGGCGTCGTCTCCTCGGTTATCCTCGCCGGCGCCGCGCTGCTGATTCGCCTGCCTGCTCCGGCCCCCGAGATTGCGGATGCAGCGCCTGTCGCCATCGAGACTCCGGCGAAGATCACAGCCAAGGCTGCAACGGCGGTCGATAACCCGGCCGCCGCGACGCTCGATATCGCCTCGCCGGAATTCAAGCACGAGAAGAAAATTGTCGCGGTCGGAGAGAAGAAAGACGGAACGCCGCGCGTCGATAGTCTGACGATCGGCCAGTTCGTCGCCGGCGGGACATTCCTGCGCATCGACGTCCACCCTAATCTCGATCCCCGGGCGACCAACGCCGATTTCTATCTGGACATGAAGAATCACGCCGCGGCGGCCGGCCTCACCGCCGCAAAGATCGCCCAGCGCTCGATGGTCCCGACCCGCTTCGGCGCCTTCGAGACGGCGGATATCCGCCTCTCCCAGACGGGCGGCGAAGGCGCCGAGGCCAGCGAACGCGCCTGCCTCGCCACCCGCCTCGTCGAACCTAAAGCCTCGCTCGAAATCGCCGGCATCGCCTGCGGCGCGGCGGGCAAGCCGATGGACCGCGTCGCCCTCGCCTGCGCGCTGGACAAATTGAGCTATTCGGCTGGCGCCGACAACAAGGCGCTCAACGACTTCTTCCTCAACGCAGAGCTCGCGCGCGGCCCGGGCTGCCCCAATGTCTCGCGCGACGATCTCACGGCCTCCATCCCGCCGCAAAAGAACGCCCACACCAAGCCGACCACCGGCAAGCCGAGCGTCGTCAAGCCGGTCGTCAAAGCGAAGAAAAAAACCCATGTGGCGGCGCAACCGGCGGCCGTCGTGCAGCAGGCGGGCGAAACGGAACAATAGGTCAGCTTCGTCTCGCTTTTGCGGTGCGATACTATATATGATGTAGCCGAAGCGTCGAGCTCAAGAGGTTGGAGATGCGCAAAGGACTGAATTTCTCGGTGGGCCTCGCCTGCCTGATTGCGATCGCCGCGGGCGGCGACGCCCTCGCCAAATCGCATCGCCGGCCCGCCTACGCCATTTCGCAGAACCAGCTCGCCGACAATGGCCGCGCGCCGGTCGAGGTCGAGCGCCGAAGCTGGCTCGATCCGGGCACCAAAGTGCCTGTCGGCAGCACCAACCGCTACATGCTGCAGCAGACCTATTTCAATCGCGACCCGATCGAGTCCAATCAGCGTAGCTGGTATATGCAGGAGACCGCCCCGCAGCGGCCGCCCTACAACACGGACATGATCGTGCCTTATGACGAGGGCCTGCCGTTCGACTGGCCGTAAACGACTTGACTTAGGGAGCGACTTTCTTTAGCTCCCCATGATCCTGAGGCGGTAACGTCGCTTCAGGCCAGCACCCGTGGCGTTCGATCGAACGCCTGTCGGCCGGTGATCTTCCGGCAGAGGAGGGCGCGTTCTTCATCCCCGGCGCCGCCGGGCGCGTGTGAAGAGGCGCGATTTCGAAGGCGTTGCGCCCCGGGCGATCGGCTCCGGGCGCTTTATCGTCTTTTTCGCCTCTCGCATGTTGGACGCGACCATGAGAGGACGAAAGTAAAGTGACGAAGCGCGCAGAAGCCAAGTATAAGCTCGACCGCCGCCTGGGCCAGAACATCTGGGGCCGCCCGAAGAGCCCCGTGAACCGCCGCGAATATGGCCCCGGTCAGCATGGTCAGCGCCGCAAGGGCAAGCTCTCCGACTACGGCACGCAGCTCAAGGCCAAGCAAAAGCTCAAGGGCTATTACGGCAACATCTCCGAGAAGCAGTTCCGTAAGTATTACGCCGAAGCCATCCGCATGAAGGGCGACTCGGGCGATAATCTCATCGGCCTGCTGGAGCGCCGTCTCGACGCGGTCGTCTATCGCGCCAAATTCGTGCCGACGGTCTTCGCCGCGCGCCAGTTCGTCAACCACGGCCATATCCGGGTCAACGGTCGCCGCGTGAACATCCCGTCCTATCTCGTGAAGGTCGGCGATGTGATCGAGGTGAAGGAATCCTCGAAGCAGGCCGTGACGGTTCTGGAAGCGGTCGGCCTCGCCGAGCGTGACGTGCCGGAATATTACGACGTCGATCACTCCAAGATGACCGCCAAGCTCTCGCGCGTCCCGCACGCGACCGAAGTGCCCTACCCGGTCCAGATGGAGCCGAACCTCGTCATCGAATTCTATTCGCGCTGATCGACGCGCGGACATACGCCTGCGGGCGACACATTTGCGGGCCCCGTTTCGGGGCCCGCTTTTTTTGAAGGCGCGGAAATGCTCGTTTTCGACGGCGCCTCTCGGCTCACGCCAGGCGCTTTATCGCATGCACCGCAAAGGCGTAGGCGATCCATAAAAAGCCCACGGAAGACACGGTAAAGCTGAGGGCCGTGTAGGCGCGCCAAATCTTTTTATTCCAGAAATTCGGGTCGAAAGCGGCAATCGTGAAGACCGTTGGATTAGAGAAACCGCCAACCGCCACGCACCAGCAAGCAATCACCGGCAAGTCCACTCCCGCGCCATAAAAGGCGGCGCCGAAGAGCGCCATCAGCGCATAGTCGATATGGGCCCGGATCATCGTCTTGTAATCGACGACGAAACGATCGACCGCTTCGATCGGGAACCA
This sequence comes from Methylocystis sp. JR02, assembly GCF_030063565.1. Classification (NCBI taxonomy): domain Bacteria; kingdom Pseudomonadati; phylum Pseudomonadota; class Alphaproteobacteria; order Hyphomicrobiales; family Methylocystaceae; genus Methylocystis; species Methylocystis sp. JR02. Next base: position 2,246,958 of record NZ_JASIRC010000001.1, read on the forward strand.
TTTTGCCAATGTCATGAGCCAGGCGGTCGTGATGAGGGCGGTGAGGCAGGCGGCGGAGCCGATGAGCAAAACTTCCAAGACGCTCTCCTTTTGATTTTCGAGCTTGGGTTGATCCATGCCCGACTCATCGCTCACGCTTTGGACATTTTCTTCGGAATATGGCCCCGGACGCCTTGGGAAATTTGCCCGATCTCGGCTCTGACGCCGCAGCGTCGTTGAAGGCAGCCGGGCCATCGCTTACTTTTGCGCCCACGCGCGGTCCGCCTTTCCGTTCCGGAGCCTATGATGCAACTGATGTTTCGTCTCATCCTGCGCCTCATCGGCGTCGTTCTGCTGTGCCTCGCGGTCACGGCGGGCTGGGTGATGGCCGACGCCCACCACAGGATCGGCGCGGAGACGGCGGCCTCGGCCGAACGCGCCTCGAAAGGCCTGGAAAATCTGTTCTGGCGCGAGATCCTCTGGCGCAGAAGCCTGCGCGACGATCGGCTGCTTTTGCCCCCGACCGAATGGGAGACGCTGGAGACCCTCAAGCTGATCGCGCCGGGCGTTTGCATCTCTTTCCGCTCCGGCGCCAATCAGGAGCCGCGCCGGCTCTGCAGCCAGATCGACAGCGTGGGAACCCCCGCGCCGAAATGGTTCGCCGCCGCCTATGAAAGCCTTTTTGGCGGGCAGGCGCCGGTCTCGCGTCGCGTTTCGGTTCGTGATCCCGGAGCTCTCGTCGTCGCGACGGCCGATCCCGGAGCGGCCGTTCGTCAGGCGTGGAGCCAGATTTCGGTGGTCCTGACGGTCGCAGCCGCGATGGCCGTCGGCATTTGTCTTCTGGCCGCCTTTGTCATCGCCCATGCCCTGGCGCCGACCGGGCGGATCGTGGACGGCCTGCACGATTTGGAGGCGGGAAACTATCGGCGCCGCATCGACGTCGAGGGCGCCGGCGAATTCGGTCTGATCGCCCGCGCCGTGAACGATCTGGCGGCGCGTCTGGCGCAAATCACCGCCGAGCGCATGGCCCTGACGAAGCGCCTGTTCGAAGTTCAGGAGGATGAGCGCCGCGCGCTCGCCCGCGACCTTCACGATGAGTTCGGCCAATGTCTCACCGCGACCATCGCCTTCGCCGCGGCGATCGAGGCCGGCGCGCCCGATCGCCCGGACCTCGCGCAAGACGCGCGCGCCATTGGCCGAACGGCCAAGCGCATGATGGCCACGCTGCGCCAGACTCTTGCTCGGCTTCGCTCTCAGGATCTCGAGGAATTGGGCCTCGAAGCCTGCCTCATCCAGCTCGTGGCGGGCTGGAACGCGCAGACATCGCCCAAGGCCGTTGTTCATCTGGACGTGTTGGGGAACCTCGCCGCCGTTCCCGCCGCTGTTTCGACGAGCCTGTATCGCATCGCGCAGGAGTGCTTGACGAACGCCATGCGCCATGGCGATCCCCACGACGTCTATCTGCGCGTCGAGCGCCTCGCCGCCAATGACGGACTCGTCGCGCTGACGGTCGAAGACGATGGCGGCGGCGATCCGGCCAGTCTCGACCAGTCGACCGGGCACGGTGTTTTGGGCATGCGCGAGCGCGTCGCCGCATTTGGCGGAAGGCTGACGGTCGGCCAGGCCGCGAGAGGCGTCAAAGTCGCGGCGCAAATCCCCCTTGCCGCTTTGAGCGCGCCTGCCCCGATGGAGCTGCCGAGCGCAGCGTGATCGAAAAGGCGGAAGCCTGTTGAAGCGCGAACGGAGCCCTAAGCGGCCCGCTCCCTCCTTCCGCCCCCAGCCCGCGACGCTGTATGCTCCCCCCAAAAAATCTCACAAAGGGGGAAACGACAATGTCTCAATTTCAAAACCGCCCGCAGCCCAAGGAAGAGCGCAGCCAGACGCCATTGTGGTTCGCCATCGCGGGCCTTCTCATCAGCGTCGCGAGCTTCAGCATGAAAGACCTGATGATCGGCGACGTCGTCTTTTGGGCGGGCGGCGTCTTCGCGGCGATCTCGCTCGTCTATTATTTCTTCCGCCCCACCCACGGCATTCCGACCAAGCGCAAATAGCGCGCTCCCCTTCCGCCAAAGAATCTTTGCCCGAAGCAGCGGAGCGATTATGTTCGCTGCGCCCTCTCCCAAGGAACAGGCCAACATGTCCTTTTCGTTTTTCTCGCTTTCCCGCCGCCGCCTCATTGTCGCCGCCGGCGCGATGCTCCTCGCCGGTCCGGCGCTGGCCGACAAAGCCGCCGCCGGAAAGGTGTCAGTCGAGGAGCTGATGGCGCCGAACGCCCTGCCCGACATTGTCGAGGGCGACGCCAATGCGCCGGTGACCATCGTCGAATACGCCTCCATGACCTGCAGCCATTGCGCGGCCTTCCACCATGAGGTCTATCCGGCGCTCAAGAAGAATTACATCGACACGGGCAAGGCGAAATTCATTCTGCGCGAATTCCCCCTCGATCCGCTCGCCACCGCCGCTTTCATGCTGGCGCGCGAGCTGGGCGACAAGCGCGACGCCGTGGTCGATCTGCTCTTCGCGCAGCAGAAGAACTGGGCTTTCGTCGACAAGCCGCTCGACGGCCTGGCGAGTGTGCTCAAGCAGGCGGGTCTCAGCCAGGATAAGTTCGAAGCGGTCCTGAAGGATCAGGCGCTTTACGAGAAGGTGAACGCCGTGCGCACCCGCGCCAATGAGAAGTTCGGCGTCAACTCCACGCCCACCTTCTTCATCAACGGCGACAAATATACCGGCGAAATCACCATCGACGATTTCGGCAAGATCATCGCTGCGAAGACGCCAGCGAAGTAACGGACCGCGAGCCTTCGGGCTCGGTTTGTTGATGAATCTCCGAGGCGGCCTCGTCCTTCGAGACGCGAGCTTCGCTCGCTCCTCAGGATGAGGCCTAAGTGTTTTACGCAGATGAATAAGCCCCTCATGCTGAGGAGCCTGCGCAGCAGGCGTCTCGAAGCACGAGGGGCGATACCGCCACTTTGTCATACCATTTCCGTTTGAATAGCTCGCATTGGCGCGTGTCATTCCCGACGGGCCGAAGGCCCGATCGGGAATCCAGAGCCACAAAAGCGCTGGTTTGGCTCTGGATTCCCGATCGCTCGCTGCGCGAGCGTCGGGAATGACACCGAACCGATCAAGCGGATCTGGTATCCGTAGTCTGTGCGAGCCTTCGGGCTCGCTTTCCAGGCTGCGCGCCTGAAGGCGCGCGGTCCTTAAAATACGGTCCGCCGCTCCAGCGCAGCCGCCAGCGTGCCTTCGTCGAGATAATCAAGCTCGCCGCCGACCGGCACGCCATGGGCGAGGCGCGTTACTTTCACGCCCGTCGGCGCCAAAAGATCGGCGATGTAATGCGCCGTCGTCTGCCCGTCGACGGTGGCGTTGACCGCGAGCACGATCTCGCGAACGTCCCCGGCGCGCGCGCGCTCGATCAGGCTTGCAATCGTCAAATCTTCCGGCCCGACGCCATCGAGCGGCGAGAGCACGCCGCCGAGCACATGATAGCGGGCATTGAGCAGCCCCGCGCGCTCCAACGCCCAGAGATCGGCGACCGTCTCGACCACCACCAAAATCGAGGGGTCGCGTCGCACGTCGCGGCAGATGGTGCACGGATCGCTCGTATCGATATTGCCGCAGACCGAACAAGCGACGATCCTCTCCTGCGCGACGCGCATGGCGTCGGCAAGCGGGCTCAGCAGCTCCTCGCGCTTGCGGATGAGATGCAGCACGGCGCGCCGCGCCGAGCGCGGGCCGAGACCCGGCAGCCGCGCGAGAAGCTGCACGAGCCTCTCTATTTCAGGACCTGCGACGCGTTCAGCCATCGAGCGCTTCCGTCATTGCGAGCGCAGCGAAGCAATCCAGAGCCACAATGGCGCTCCTGGATTGCTTCGTCGCTGACGCTCCTCGCAGTGACGGCCCATCTGAAATTAGAACGGCAGCTTGAAGCCCGGCGGCAGTTGCAGCCCCCCGGTCATCGCCTTCATCTTTTCGGCCATCACCTCATCCGCCTTGGCGCGCGCCTGCATATGGGCGGTGAGGATCAGGTCTTCGAGGATTTCCTTCTCCTGCGGCTTCACGAGGCTCTCATCGATGAAGATCGACTTCATCGCGCCCTTGGCGGAGAGCGTCACCCGCACCAGACCGCCGCCGGCCTCGCCCTCGACTTCGATGTTTTCGAGTTCGAGTTGCGCTTCGGCCATCTTGGCCTGCATCTGCTGCGCCTGTTTCATCAGGCCCATGAAGTCCATCATCGACGCTTCTCCTTAATCTTCCTCGGGCGGCGACATGTCGTCATATTGCACATCCGCCGCCTCCTCCGCGCCACCGCGCGAGGCTTGATCGTCCTTGCTGCGCACGGCAATAATCTGCGCGCCCGGAAAATGCGCCAGCACGCTGGCCACAACCGGATCGGCCTCCAGCCCCGAGCGGCGCTCGCGCTCTTGCGCCTCGCGCTTTTCCTTCAGCGTCGGCGCGCCGCCGGCGGCGACGATCGACACCATCCAGCGCTCATTCGTCCAGAGCTGCAATTTCTGCATGAGCGCAGACGCCAGCTCGCGCGAGCCGCCCGGGGCGAGCTCGAACTCGATACGTCCTTGCTCGAAGCGCACCAACCGCACGTCGGATTCGAGCGAGATCTTCAGCCGAATCTCGCGTTTTTCCTCGGCGAGGGCGACAAGCGCCTCGAAGCTCGCGATGGCCACGCCGGGCGCGGCGGGCGCAGGCTGCGCCAGGGCGGGTCTGGCGGCTGCGGGACCGCGTGCGACAGGCGCACCGACGCTCGTTGCAACGGGCGCGCCGCGCGGGGCGCTCGCGGGAGCGGCGGAGGCAGCCGCAGCGCCCGGCGCGCCATAGCCCAATTGCTTGAGCACGTCGCCCGGCGTCGGCATGTCGGCCGCATAAGCCAGACGCACTAGGACCATATCGGCCGCCTGCAAGGGCCGCTGCGAGCCGCGCAGCTCGTCGACGCCCTTCATCAAAATCTGCCAGGCGCGGGTCAGCGCCGGCACGGAGAGCCGCTCGGCCGCCTCCTGCCCGCGCCGCTTTTCCTCTGGCGTCAGCGCGGCGGATTGCGCCGTCTCCGGGGCGAGCTTCAGGCGCGTCGCAAGATGGGCGAACTCCGCCATTTCCAGAAGCGCCTGCGCGGGATCGGCCCCGCCGTTATACTGGTCTTCGAGCAAAGCGATGGCCTTGGCCACGTCGCCCGCCATCACCGCCTCGAAGAGGTCGATCACCCGCGACTTGTCGGCGACGCCGAGCATCAGCCGCAGATCGTCGGCCTTGATCGCGCCATTGGCGCTATGCGCCGAGCCATAGGCGATCGCCTGATCGAGCAGCGAGAGCGAATCGCGGACGGACCCCTCCGCCGCGCGGGCGATCATGGCGAGCGCGTCGGGCTCGATCACGACGCTCTCCTTCTCACAGATTTTGCGCAAATGCTCGGCGAGAAGCCCGGCGTCGATGCGGCGCAGGTCGAAGCGCTGGCAGCGCGAGCGCACGGTGACCGGCACCTTGTCGATCTCGGTCGTGGCGAAGATGAATTTCACATGTTCCGGCGGCTCTTCCAGCGTCTTCAGCAGGCCGTTGAAGGCGGCCTTGGAGAGCATGTGCACTTCGTCGATGATATAGACCTTGGTGCGCGCCATCACCGGGCGGTAGCGGGCGTTGTCGATGATCTCGCGGACGTCGTCGATGCCGGTGTGGGAGGCGGCGTCCATCTCCAGCACGTCGACGTGGCGGGAGTCGATGATCGCCTGACAATGCACGCCGAGCGCGTCCATATGGATCGTCGGCTGGTTGACCGCCAGGCGGCCGTCCGTGGCGGGCAGCTCGTAATTGAAGGCGCGGGCGAGAATGCGGGCGGTCGTGGTCTTGCCGACGCCGCGCACCCCGGTCAGCAGATAGGCCTGATGGATGCGGCCGAGATCGAAGGCGTTCTCCAACGTGCGCACCATCGGCTCCTGGCCGATGAGGTCGGCGAAGCTCGAGGGCCGATATTTGCGCGCAAGGACGCGATAGGCGGCGGGAGGCGCGCCGGCGCCTTGCGGTTCAGGAAACAGCGCGTCGTCCATGACGAAGTACTAAAGGCTTGCGAACGCCTTTTCTACCGCCCCGCGGCAAAAATCTACCGGCTTCGCCCATCGTAATGCGCCGATTTCAGCGCCCGAGGGTCGACGCCGTCGAGGCAATTGACGTTCACCGCGACCGTCGCCGCGCCGTCCGGCGTCTCGCCATAAGCGAAAGGCTCGATCCCGCAGATTTTGCAGAACTGGTGACCGATCTTCTTCGTGTTGAAGCGATATTCAGTCAGCGCCTCAGCGCCCTTTTGCAGATGGAATTTTTCTGAGGGCGCGAAGCTCAACACGGAGCCGAGCCGCTGGCATCGCGAGCAATTGCAGGTGATGGTGTGGTCGAGGTCGAGCGTCGCATCGAAGACGACGGCCTGACACTGGCAGGAGCCGCGGTAAGACGCCTCGCTCATCAGGAGATCCTCGCGCGGACCAGAGGTAGGAGGCTGGACGAAGACCCGCTCAAGCTCGTTAGGGCTGCTTCCTTCCGGACCTGACCCAGTTGGCGAGTGAAACGTCCAACGCCAACCTCCCGGGCCCTATGTGGCAGAGGTCGCGCGGCGATGCAAGAGGGCTATTTTTACCCGCGCATCAATGACACGCCGCCGTGATTACCTTTCTCAAAGCGTCGGCGCTCACGGGCTTCGTCAGATGCTGGTCGAAACCCGCCGCCATGGCGCGCGCTCGATCTTCGTCTCGCCCCCACCCGCTCAGAGCAATCATGCAGAGGCCCGCCCCTTCGCGCATGGCGCGTATCCGCCGCGCAGCTTCGTAGCCGTCGATCGTTGGCATCCCGATATCGAGAAAGGCGACATCGGGCTTGAATTCGACCACGCAGGAAAGCGCCTCGACACCGTTGAAGACGACCCGAACCTCGGCTCCCAAAGATTCGAGCAACAGGCCCAGACTCTCCGCGACATCGACCTCGTCGTCGACAACCAGCACCCGCCGGTGAAGCCGCATCGGCGCGGCGCCGTCGAAGGTTTCGCAGTTGTCGCTCTGCGTGGCAGCCAAAGGCAGGCTCACGACAAATTCGCTGCCCCGGTCGGCGCCGCCGCTGTAAGCGACGACGCTGCCGCCGTGCATTTCGACAAGGCTCTTCACAAGCGCGAGCCCAATGCCGAGGCCACCCTGCATGCGGCCTGCGGTCCCGTCGGATTGCGAGAAGAGACCGAAGATGTGGGACAGCATTCCCTGGGGAATGCCAATCCCGTCGTCAGCCACGCGGACAATCGCAAGCGCCCCATCGCGCTCGAGCGTGACCTGGATACGGCCGCCGGGCGGCGTGTATTTCGCGGCGTTATTGAGGAGATTTGCGAAGATTTGCGTGAGGCGCACCGGATCGCCGTCGACGACCAGCGGCTCCTCATCCAGCGAGATGCTCAATTTGTGGCGCGCGCTGGCGATCAGAGGCTCGCTGAGCTCGGACGCCCGATGGATTGTTTCGGCAAGAGAGACAGGGCGTCGCTTGAGGGCGATCTTGCCGGTCGTGATGCGGGACGCCTCTAGAAGATCGTCGACGAGCTGGACGAGATGGTCCGTTTGCCGTTCGATCATCGCGAGCAATCGGCTTGCCTTGTCCTTGGACGCCTCGTCGTCGTCCAACCGTCTCAAGACATGAACCGCGCTCCGGATGGGCGCCAGCGGGTTACGCAGCTCATGCGACAGCGTGGCGATGAATTCATCCTTCTTGCGATTGGCGGCCTTCTGCTCATCGAGCGCGTCGCGGATTTGATACTGTAGGCGGCGCGCCTCTATGGCGGAGCGAAGCGCGCTGACCAGCGTGCGCCGCGGGACGGGCCGTTCCAGGAAGCTGACATTGGGTCGTATTTCGAGCGCACGCAGCAACGGGAAATTATGGGAGGAGGCGCCTCTCCCCAGCAGCACGACAATCGGCATGGAAGACCAAGGGGGCTCCGCCCCAAACAGCGAACCCCACTCACCCGGGTGAGCGCGCGGCAGCGCCTCCTCCGAAACCATTACCGCGCCCGCGCCGTCGGCAATCTCCAGGCGGAGTTGCTCCACTCCGGCACAGACGCAACTGGGCAGGCCCGTGCGGCTGAGCGTCTGCTGGGCGAGAACAGCGTCGCGGCCGTGCGGCGTGAGGATCAGAATGCGAAAATCCTTCCCGTCGCCGCCGACTCCGCAGGAGTCGCGCCAAGTCATTCACATCCCCTTCGGGCTGGCCTCACCCGCGAAGACAGGCGTGCCGGTGAGCACGCCGCTAAACCCCTCGAGAGGTTCGCTGACATCTATGCGACCGTGCCCCACCACGAGTTCACGGATTGTGTGCTCGTGCCCCCCGGTCCGCTTTTTGACGACCGACAGAGCCTTATGAAGCGCGCCCTTCATCTCGAAGTAACGCAGCAGGAAGACATTGTCGGCGAGAAAGCTGAGATCGATCGGCGTCGCCGTCTCCGGGCCAAGAATGCCATGCTGGGTGAGGGTCAGCAGGGTCACGACCTGGCGGCGGCTCAAATAGGAGATGAGCTCCCGTATGTGCAGGTACACGCTCGGCTCCTCCATCGCGGACTGAAGGTAGCCGTTCAAAGTGTCGACGACCACCACCTTCGCGCCATTCGCTTCGACGTGGCGGATGAGAAGGCTGGCGACCTGGCCCGCGCTGAGCTCCGCCGGATCGAGATGTATGATGCTGACAAGCCCTGCCTCTTTTGCGGCCTGGACTTTGAGTCCCAGGCCCTCGCTTCGCGCTATATAGGTGGGGACGTTCTCGTCGAAGAGAAGCACGCAACTTTTTTCGCCGCGCGCCGCCGCCGCCATCACGTAAAGCGTCGATATTGTGGACTTGCCGATACCGGCGGGCCCAATGACGAGCGTGCTGGAGCCGCGCGGAACGCCGCCGCCGGTCAGTGCGTCGATCTCCGGAACGGCGCTTTCGAGCGGCTCAAAACTCGGCGTGGCCGCATAGCTCTGTGCGACGAGGCGGGGATAGACCTCAAGTCCCCCGGTCGTGATCGTGAAATCATGCGCGCCACTGAGATACCGGCAACCTCGAAGCTTTCGAACTCTGAGCCGGCGCCGATCGGCGCCATAATGGAAATCGACTTGCTGCAGCTCGATAAGGCCGTCGGAAAGCGTTTGGCTGCGTAGATCCTTTTCGGTCATCGAGGCTTCGTCCAGCATCACTGTCGTGCAGCCGCGCGCGGCCATGAAATCCCGAATGCGCTTGAGCTGGCGCCGATGGAAGGCTGGCGTGGGCGCAACAACCCTCAGGCTGGAAATCGTGTCGAGGACCAACAGCGTCGGTTTTAGTCTTTCGACTTCCGAGAAGAGGGGCTGGAGGGTTTCGTCGATCTCCACCTCTGCTTCTGGAAAGAGGGTGTAATCCGACGTTGGAAGCTCCTCTCCGCCGCTCGCCTCCGACAAGGAGGTCATATGAACGCCTTCCAGGCACCAGCCGTGGGATGCGACGATGCGTTCGAGCTGTTCGGGCGTCTCGGCGTTGGACGCCAGCAGACAGCTCTCGCCCCTCTGGGCGGCGGCAAGCAGAAACTGCAATGCGACGGTCGTCTTCCCGCTGCCGGGAGGCCCTTCGACCAAGATCAGCGCGCCGCGTGGAAGCCCTCCCTGCAAGACCTCGTCGAGGCCCGGAACGCCAGTCGGAAAGCGGGGCATTTCGATCATCGTTTGGGGCATCGCTGCGAAGAACCCTGCTTTCGGGAAACTGAGGACCAATCAAACCACTCCTGCAGCCCGCCAACAAGCGGGCTACGGCCGCCCGTTTTCAGCGGCTTGCCGTTCGGCGCCCGCCATCTTACCCAAGAGGCCAGGTTTTCGGCTCGGGAGGGGATCGTGGAGAACGTGACGTTTATTCACTGGTGGATGTCCCAGACGACCACAGTCATGGCGCTGACGCTGAGCGGGACCATGATCGCGCTGGCGCTCTTCCTCTGCTGGTTGAGCTTCGCCTCCCCTTTGTCGGCGCGTATGCATAATTGGAAAGGCGTCGTTCCGCCCTTCGTCGGCGTGCCGGCGACGCTCTTCGGTCTCCTCATGACCTTTCTCTCGCAGGACGTCTGGGACGCCAACCGCCGCGCCTATAGCGCCCTCGCGTTGGAGCGCGAGGAATTGATGACCCTCATGACCCTGAGTGGCAATGGCGTCGGCGCCGACGATCTGCCGGCAGCCCTCCGCAACTACATCGAGTCCGTGGTCGCCCTCGAATGGAAGGCCATGGAAAACGGCGAGCCCGCCCCCGAGGCGGAAGCGGCGCTCAATGCGCTGACGCGGGTCGTGAGCGCCGCGAAGGTCGAGCCCGCCTTCCAGCGCGCGCTGATCGACACGGTGTTGAAGCTGCGCTTGGCGCGCGAGCAGCGCCTCGCCATCGCCGGCGCCTATCCGGACGACCGCAAATGGGCGGCGGTGATCATCATCGCCTTCATCACGCAAATCGCCCTCGCCGTCGTGCATCTGGAGCGCGCCGGGTCGCAGTTGCTGGCCCAGGCGATTTTCAGCGCGGCGGCCATCGTCGCCCTCTCCCTCGTCGCCTCCGTGGAAGAACCTTTCGCGCCGCCTAAGGGAGTGAGCTCGCAGCCGCTGGAGCAACTGCTGGAGCGCGCGGGAAAATGACGTTGGCCCGGGGCTGCCCCTCAATTCGCAGCGAAGCCGCCCTGCCCGCAAGCCCATATCTTGGCGAGATCAGCTTCCCCGTCTCTGTCCGGCAGAGTCGGAGCGGCTGGCTAATAGCTTTCTCCCGCGGACAATGATGTTTTCGAGATCAAAATCCTTGGTTCTCCCGGCTGCAACGTCAGCCAAGCCTTCATCAATATCGCCTTTGACGGCCACAAGCTCCTGAGACTGCGGCAGGGTGACGGTGAGCCGTTCTTGGTCCGCCATTTCGCTCTCCAATTTTGCCAAGCATACCGGGGCGGCGCGCGCCAAGAAAGCCATCGCGACCACGCCCGGCCCCGCCGCCGCTCAATTGGAACAGCCCAAGCACGCTCCGCGTTACGCGCTTCGAACGGCTGAAAGGGGCGTTTCAGTCAAGCGCGTCGAGGAAACCCATGGCGAAGCAGATGGACGAATGGGACGAAAAAGGTTCCGGGAAGGGAATGCAGGAGAAAACCAGCGGAAACGGCGAAAGGCAGAAAGCCGACGCCATCGAAATGCTGAAGGCGGACCACCGCCGCGTCGAGGGGCTTTTCGACAAATTTGAGCAGGCGAAGCGGCGCGCCGAGAAATCGAAGCTCGCACAGCAGATCTGCCTCGAGCTCACCATCCATGCGGAGCTGGAGGAGGAAATCTTCTACCCGGCCTGCCGCGAGCATGTCGACGACCCGCTGCTCGACGAGGCCCAGGTCGAGCATGACACCGCGAAAATCCTGACTGCCGAGATCGCCATGGGCACGCCGCAGAGCGACCCGTTCTTCGACGCGAAGGTGACGGTGCTCGGGGAATATGTGCGCCGGCATATCCAGGAGGAGGAAAAGAGCCCCGACAGCATCTTCGCCAAAGCGCAGGAGGGCGGCGTCGATACGGCGGCGCTCGGCAAGCGGATGATGGCGCGGCGCGAAGAGCTGATGGAGCAGTTCTCCGAGGAGCTGCTGCTGCCGCAACCCAAGACCCTGCATATTCAGTTGGCGCAGGAGGAGGAAGTCTGGGCCGAGCCGCCCGGCCGGGAGGCGCCGCGCGGCGGTCGCGGACGCGAAAGCTGGGAAGGCCGGCGCGGCGAGGAAGGACGCGGCTGGGAGGAAGAAGAGCGCCCGTCGCCCTGGGGCGGCCGCGAGGAGGAAGGACGCCGGCGGGGAGAGGAGGAGCCTCGCGGGGCCCGCGGCGGCTGGGAGGAGCGCCGGGGCGGGCAGGCGCAGGCGCGCGGCCGCGAAGAAGAGCGCGGCGGCCAATCTTCTCAGCATCGAGGCTGGCACGGCGATCCTAAACGCCACTCCGAGGCCTCGCGCCGCGGCTGGGAGCATCGTCGCTGAGCTGATCCCGTCACATTCGGATCGTAATCGAGCCGCGGTGTCCCCGCGGCTCTTTCTTTGAGCCGGGCCCGGCCATTCACCTTTCGCGCCGAAAGCGGGTGCGCGCAGGCGGGGCAATTGCTAAAGAAAACGCAAAATCGAGAGGAAAATTCCCGCGTGACCGCCGATAAAGCCCCCGACCGCCAAGCCCCGGAGAGAATCGCCGCCGACAGGCTCGCGGCCATTCTTGCGCATTTCGAACGGGCCGGCTTCACGCGCCACGAGCCCCGGCTTCTGCAGCCCGCTGGCGTTTTTCTCGATCGGTCGGGCGAAGATTTTCGCGGTCATCTCTATCTGACGACGGACGCCTCCGGCGCCGAGCTTTGCCTGCGGCCGGAATATACGATCCCCGTGTGCCTCGATTATCTCGCGACACCGCAAGCGGGAGAGGCCGCCGCCTTCGCCTATGGCGGCTCGATCTTCCGCGCGCCTTTGCACGGGGCGTCGGGCGAAGGGGAATTTCTGCAAGCCGGCATAGAGAGCTTCGGCCGCGACGATCGCGAGGCTGCTGACGCCGAAATTCTCGGCGCGGCGCTGGACGCGGCCGCCGCCGGCGGCGCCAAAGGGCTTTCGGTGCGCATCGGCGACGCGGGGCTGGTGTCGGCCTTTCTCGACGGGCTCGACCTGCCGCCGGTGTGGCGCCGACGCGTCGAGTCGGGCCATGCGCGCGCCCAGTCGATCGCCGAGATTTTCACGCCGCCGAATCGCCGCGGCGCCGAGCAGTCGGGCGTGCTCGCCGCACTCGCCAAGGTCGACTCGGCCGACGCCCGCCGGCTGGTGGAAGACCTCCTCGCCATCGCCGGCATCACGCCGGTCGGCGGCCGCAGCGCGGCGGAGATCGCCGAGCGCTTCCTCGATCAGGCGACGCTCACCGAGGGCGCTGGCGTCTCCGCCGAGAAGCGCGCTCTGGCGGAGGCCTTCTTCGCCATAGAGGGCGCGCCGGACATTGCGTCCGCGGCGCTGCGCAAGCTTGCCGAGGACGCGAAGCTGGACCTCACGGCGGCGCTCGATTCCTTCGACACCCGCGCGAGCTTCATCGCCGCTCGCGGCTTGAACCTCGACGACATGGTCTTCTCGGCGAGCTTCGCCCGTCACCTCGATTATTACTCGGGCTTCGTTTTCGAAGCGCGCCGCGCGGGGGAAAGCGCGCCCGTCATCGGCGGCGGCCGCTATGACCGGCTTTTGAAGACGCTCGGCGCCAAGGCCGATATTCCGGCCGTGGGCGCCGCGATCTGGATCGATAGAATAGCCGGCGCCGCGCGCGCGGGAGACGCGGCATGACGCAGAAGCTCATCGTGGCGACGCCCTCGAAGGGCCGCCTGCAGGAAAACGCCAACGCCTTCTTCGCCCGCGCCGGCCTGGAGCTGACGCAGGGACGCGGCGCCCGCGATTATCGCGGCGCCATCGCCGGTCTCGACGGCGCGGAAGTCGCTTACCTCTCGGCCTCCGAGATCACCGGCCGCCTCGCGCGCGGCGACGTGCATTTCGGCATTACCGGCGAAGACCTCGTGCGCGAGGAGATTGCCGATCCCGACAGCAAGGTGGAGCTGCTGGCGCCGCTGGGCTTCGGCCACGCCAATGTCGTCGTCGCGGTTCCGCAGGCCTGGATCGACGTGCGCGCCATGGCCGATCTCGCGGACGTCGCCGATGGCTTTCGCGCGCGCCATGGCCGCGGCCTGCGCGTCGCGACCAAATATCTCAACACCACGCGCCGCTTCTTCGCCCAGCACGGCGTTGGCGACTATCGCATCGTGGAAAGCTCCGGCGCCACCGAAGGCGCCCCGGCCGCCGGCTCGGCCGATCTCATCGTGGACATCACCACCACCGGCGCGACGCTCGCCGCCAATGCGCTCAAGATTCTCGACGACGGCGTGATCCTGCGCTCGCAGGCCAATCTGGTGGCGTCGCTCTCGGCGCCCTGGAGTGAAACGGCGAAGGAGGCCGCGCGCATCATCCTCTCGCGCATCGCGGCGGAAGAGGAAGCGCGGACGACGCGCGAGGTGCGGGCGGCGGTCGCGCTGAGCGAGACGGCTTTGAGCGAGGCGCAGGCCAATTTCGGCGCCACGCTGCGCGAGCGCAATGGCACCACGGCGACCTTCGCCTGTCCGACGAAGCAGGTCGCGGCCCTCGCGGACTGGCTGATCGGCAAGGGCGCCCAGAGCGTGACGAGCGCCAAGCTCGATTATGTCTTCAAAGCCGGCAATGCGCTGTGGGGAAGACTGGCTGGTCGACTGTAGGACGGGCGGTCATACCATTTCCGTTTGAACAGCTCGCATGGGAACTTGTCATTCCCGGCGGGCTGAAAGCCCGACCGGGAATCCAGAGCTATAAGAGCGCTGGTTCTGCTCAGAGCCCGTCATTGCGAGCGAAGCGAAGCAATCCAGGGCGGCGATGCGGTCCTGGATCGCTTCGTCGGCTCCGCCTCCTTGCAATGACGGCGCTGAGTGGACGAGGGAGGGGATAAGATTGTGATAGCCGGACCTACCGCTATCCGTCGGCCAGCTCGATTCCGTTGAACTCGCACCACGCCCGCAGAGCGTTTTCTTCCGCTTTCGCTTCGAACGCATACCATTGATCGAGCGCGCCCTGTCGCTCCAACAGTCCCTTGAAGCGAGCGTAAGCGCCCTTTTTGCCGAAAAACTGTCGGACATCCTCGAAATCATCGGCCAGGAATTCGCGAGCGAAGTCCAATACGAGGGGCTTGCCGAGATCGAACGCTCGCTTGTCCGGTATCTGGAGGAACTTGTCGCTGTCGCCAACGTCGTCTGGCAATTCGTCCAGATCATCAACGAGCTCGGAGTGGAAATAAATTTTGCCGCTCTTCTTACATAAAAATGCTTCGTGTTCACCTGCCCCAACGGACACGAATTCGAAGGCGTCCTGTAAGTCTCTAAAGCTGACGCGCAAAGCTTCCTCTCGTATCCAGCGCACCCACCGTACCGTTGTTTAAGCTCGTGGGCAATTCTCAACTGGCGGGATTGATCAGCCTAATGCGTCTGCGTCAACAGCAAATAAGCCGCGACCGGATTGGTCGTCAGATAGCGCTTGAACAGCCGCCGCGGCTCCAGCTTCAGCCGAAACGCCCATTCGAGGCCGATGAGCTGCATCCATTTCGGCGCGCGCTTCTTGGCGCCGGCGACAAAGTCGAACAGGCCGCCGGAGGTCTTGATCATCTTCACATTTTTCAGCCGATGCGCGTAGTCGCGCACGAATTGCTGTTCGAGCGGCACGCCCATGGCCAGCCAGAGAATATCCGGCGCGAGAGCGTTGATCTCGTCGAGCTTGGCTTCGAGCGCCGCGCCTTTCAGGAACCCATGCGATCTGCCGACGATATTGAGGCGCGGCGCGATGCGCCTGGTCGCTTCATAGGCGGCGCGATTGACCTCCTCGGACGCGCCGAGGAGATAGAAGCTCGCGCCGGTATCCTGCGCCAGGCGCGCGACAAGCGGATAGAGGTCCGTCGTGGCGACGCGCTCCGGCAACGGCTTCTTCTGTGAAAAGAGCTTGGAGGCGACGACAAGCGGCTGGCCGTCGGCGGCGATCGAGTCAGCGCAGTCGATCAGCTTCGCGAAGTCCCGGTCGAAGAACCGGCGCGCCAGCACTTCGCCGTTGACGGAGGTCAAGTAATACGGACCTTCCTTGCGGGCGGGCGCGCGGGCGAGGTCCAACATCAGTTGCGCTGTTGCCTCGAGATTCAGGCAAGCCACCGAACAGCCGCCCACAACCGTCGCACCGATGTTCTGGATACCCACGGAACAATCCTCGTTTCGCGTCTCGACTTTGGAAACCTACGCGAAGTCCGAGGAAAATCAGCAAGTAGCTGGGAACGCCCTGAACTGGATGCTTATGCGATGCTCGAAATTCAATTAACGAACGCTAACGATTTTGGATAAGCCAGTGAAAGCCAAGACTTGGCGTTATACGGGCTTGCCGGGCGGGATCGGGTCCGTCTCCAGAAGCGCGAACAGCAGGTGATCGCGCCACTGGCCGTTGATGTTCAGATAGGACCGGGCATAGCCCTCATGTTTGAAGCCGACGCGCTCCAGGAGCCGCTTGGAGGGCTCATTCGTCGGCAAGCAGGCCGCCTCGATGCGATGCAGGCCCTGTTTCTCGAAAATATAGGCGCAGGAAGCGCGCACGGCGCGCGTCATATAGCCTTTGCCGGCGTAGGGCTCCCCCATCCAATAGCCGAGCGTCGCCGCCTGAGAGACGCCGCGCCGCACATGGCCGAAGGAGAGCCCGCCCAGCAAAACATCGTCCTCCTCGCGGAAAACAAAAAACGAATAGGCCTCGTCGCGCGCCATCTCTTCCGCATGGCGGCGGACCCGATAGCGAAAGCTCGCGCGCGTGAGATCATCGACGGGCCAGATCGGCTCCCAGGGCGTGAGGAAGGTGCGGCTTCTCTCACGCAGCGACGACCACTCCAGATAGTCGCGCATCTCGGAAGGCCGCAGATAGACCCCCTCGCCTCTGATAGGCATGTCGCGACGGCCAAGAACGCCAAAAAGAGCCATGGAGGTCAAGCTCGCGCCGCGCGGGCGCGCTCCGCAATGAAGCTGGCAATGCGCGCTTCGTCATTTTCCAGGACGGTGAAGCGCTCGGGGCCTTCGAGCCGCGCGGCAATCGATTCGGGGAGAAGCGGGCGCTTGCCGATGGCGCGTTCGATCGCATCGGGAAATTTCGCCGGATGAGCGGTCGAGAGCGCGACGACGGGCGTCGCGGGGTCCTGCGCCAGCCGCGCCCGCGCCGCGCGCACGCCGGTCGCCGTGTGCGGGTCGAGTACATAGCCGGCGTCCCGCCAGGTGCGCGCGATCTCATCGGTCGTCTCGGCTTCGCCGACGGACGTCGCGTCGAATTCTGCGCGAATTGCGGCGAGCGCGGCGGCGGGGATGTCGAAAGCGCCGGATTGCTCGAGCGAGGCGAAGGCGGCGCGAATCGCCGCATGGTCGCGCCCGGTGGCGTCGAACAGCAGGCGCTCGAAATTCGACGAGACTTGTATATCCATCGAGGGCGATTGCGTCGGGGTCACGCCGCGCGGCTCATAGCGCCCGGTTGTAATCGCGCGGGCGAGAATGTCGTTGGCGTTGGTGGCGACGATCAGCCGCTCGATCGGCAGGCCCATATGTTTGGCGATATAGCCCGCGAGCACGTCGCCGAAATTTCCCGTCGGAACGGCGAAGGACACGCGCCGATGCGGCGCGCCGATGGAGACGGCGCTGGTGAAATAGTAGACCATTTGGGCGACGACGCGCGCCCAATTGATGGAGTTCACGCCGGCGAGGCTGACGCGTTCACGAAACGGCTGGTTGCGGAAGAGACGCTTGAGAATGTTCTGCGCGTCGTCGAACGTGCCTTCCAGCGCGATCGTGTGGATATTTTCATCCGCGACGCAGGTCATCTGCTTGCGCTGCACGTCCGAGACCCGGCCGTGCGGATAGAGGATGAAAACATCGACGCGCGGCAGGCCGCGAAAAGCTTCAATCGCCGCAGCGCCCGTATCGCCCGAGGTGGCGCCGACGATTGTGGCGCGCAGATTCCGCTTCTCCAGCACGTCATTCATCATGCGGCCGAGAAGCTGCATGGCCAGATCCTTGAACGCGAGGGTCGGGCCGTGGAAAAGCTCCAGCACGAAGAGATTGTCGGCAATCTGGGTCAGCGGCGCGATGGCGCGATGCCGGAAGGTGGCGTAGGCCGCCTTCGTCTGTTCGCGGAGCGCCTCGCGCGCTGCTTCGTCCGTCTGGAACGGCGCGATCAGTTGAGCGGCAGTGTCGGCGTAGGATTGTCCCGCAAGCGCCGCAATGTCCTTGGGCGCGACATGCGGATAGGCCAATGGCGTGTAGAGGCCGCCGTCCGTTGCGAGGCCGGCGAGCAAAACGTCGTCGAAAGCAAGCTGCGCGGCTTCACCGCGCGTCGAAAGGTAGCGCAATTTCAGATCCATTCCGCAGGCGACGCGAAGCGTCACGCATCAACGCCTTTTCATACCATATCCAGGCTGGCCGCAAGGCTCGTCGCCTCTTTAAGCGGCGCCGCGCAGCCGCCCGCGCGCATATAGGACGAAAATGACGAGGAGCGCAGCAGCGAGTGAGAACCAGGTAAAGGCGTAGGAGAGGTGATTATTCACGAATTCTGGCGCGGCGGCGACGAGGCGCGGGAAGCCGTTCGGGCCGGCGCTCTGCGGGCCGATCAAAGCCAGCGTGAAGGGAGCCGCGCCGCTGACGCCGAGCGCGGCGGCGATCGCCGCCGGGTCGCGCGTATACCAGATGAATCGGTTGGGGGCGTCAGCCGGGGTGAAGGGATTTCGCGTTTGCGGCGCCCGCAGGAGACCTGCGATCTCCGTCTCGCCTGTGGGCGGCGCGCGCCCTTCGGCGTCTTCGATCTTGGAGGCGGGGGTAAATCCGCGCTCGATAAGAACCACGCCGCCCGCCGAGAGCGCGAAGGGCGTCACGACCATATAGCCGGGCTCGAGCCCATAGCCCTCGGGCGGCTTCATGAAAATCAACGCGTCGCGGCCGGGAAGGTAATGTCCGCGCGCAAGCGCATGAGTGAATTCATAATCGGCGGGCGATAATGTCGCCCAGGCCCCCTGCGGCGGAAGCGCCTTGGGGGCGAGATGCGCACGCGTCTCCACACGCGCGATCAGCGCCTCTTTTTCCCCGAGGCGCCTGACCTGCCAGAAGCCGAGACTGGCGAGCAGCGCGCAGGCCAGCGCTGTTGCGACTGCGGGCCAGAGCAGCGCCCGCGCGCCCGCTGTCATGATTCGCGCTGGCCCTCTTCGGCCTTGTTGAAATATTGGAGCGCGATCAACAGGCCCTTTGCCGGCCGCAGCAGGCCGATACAAACAATAGCCGAGAACGGCAGGAAGATCAGCGCATGCACCCAATAGGGCGGCTGATAAACGACTTCGATGTACCAAGCGAGGCCGACGATGAGAAAGCCTGCGATCATCATCACGAAAATGGCCGGGCCGTCGCCGGTGTCGGCGAAAGAGAAATCGAGCCCGCAGACCTCGCATTTCGGCGCGACCTGCAGCAGGCCTTTGATCATATGGCCCTTGCTGCAACGGGGGCACCTGCCGAGCAGACCGTCGATATAGACTCGCGCCGGCGGGTAAATCTGCTCTTCAGCCATTTTCATCTCGCTTCCATAAGAAAACGGCCACGGCGGCGCCGTGACCGTCAATTTCAGCAATGAGGCGCGCGCGCGCGTGGGCACGCGCCGCGCGATTACTCCATCGCGCCGCCCCAGTTCCCCCACACATATATGCAGCAGAACAGGAACAACCAGACCACGTCGACGAAGTGCCAATACCAGGCGGCGAACTCGAACCCGAGGTGCTGACCCGACGTGAAATGCCCCTTGAAAGCGCGCGCCAGGCAGACAGTCAGGAAGATCGTGCCGACGATGACGTGGAAACCATGGAAGCCGGTCGCCATGAAGAAGGTCGAGCCGTAATTGGTCGCCGCCGGATGCGCCGGATCGAAGGAGAAGGCGAAGGGCGCGTGCGCATATTCGTAGCCCTGGATCAGGCTGAAGAGCAGGCCCAGGCCGATCGTCGCCATCAAGCCCTTCTTGAGCTGATCGCGGTTGTCGTGCAGCAGGCCGTGATGCGCCCAGGTCAGCGTCACGCCGGAGGTCAGCAGGATGACCGTGTTGAGCAGCGGCAGCTTCCAGGGGCTCAGCACTTCGACGCCTTGCGGCGGCCACACGCCATGGAACAACTCGGTGCGCGTCACCTGCCAGATGTCGCCGGGGAAGATGCTGGAATTGAAGAAGGCCCAGAACCAAGCGACGAAGAACATCACCTCGGAGAGGATGAACAGGATCATCCCGTAGCGGTGATGAAGCTGGACGACCGGCGTGTGATGGCCTTCGACCTGCGCTTCGCGAACAACGTCGCTCCACCAGGCGTACATGACAGCGAGAATCAGCGCGAAGCCGATGAAGAAGAGCACGCCGCCCCAAGTCTGGCCGTAGATCGGCGCGCCCTTGTGCTGCGCCATCCACATGATGGCGCCGATGGCCGTGAAGAGCGCTGAAAACGCGCCGGCGATCGGCCACGGACTCGGATCGACAAGATGATAGTCATGCTGCGGTTTGGCGTGTCCGTCGGCCATTTCTTCTTTTCCTCGTCATTCGCCGGTCGCCCGGCGTGTTCCAGGTTGAAATCCCCCCGGCGCCGCCGGCGGTCAGGACTTGGGCTTCTGCCCGGCTTCGGCGCTGGTTTTGGGTGTCGCCGGCGCTTTGGTCGGGAAGAAGGAATAGGAAAGCGTGATCTCCTCGACGCGGCGCATCGTCTCTTCCTTCTCGAGCGCGGGGTCGAGATAGAAGACGACGGGCCACTCGGCGGTCTCGCCGGGGCCGAGCCTTTGTTCGTCGAAGCAGAAACAGGCGACCTTCACGAAGAATGCGCCGGCCTGATCGGGACTGACGTTATAGGCCGCCTGTCCACGCGTCTCCTTATCGGAAAGATTCGTGGCCTTGTAATAGACGGTCGTCGTCTCGCCGGTGCGCAGCGAAATTTTCGGGACCTCGGGCTCGAAACGCCACGGGAGCTCGCGGGATACATTGGCGTCGAAGCGGACGGCCAGCGAGCGGCTGCCCTGCTCCGTCGAATTCGCTTTGGCGACCTGCGGCGTGCCGCCGAATCCGGTCGCGGCGCAGAAGGCGCGATAGAGCGGGACGGAAGCGAACGACAGCCCAAGCATGCCCAAAGAGCCGACGACAAGCGCCGCGGCGATCGCGCCGGGTCTTTTGGGCGTCTTGCGGGCGGGCTCGAACATGTCAGATATGCCGATTGGCGACGGCGCCGCCGAGCTTGACGAGGGTCAGCGCATAGAACAGCACCGCCAGCAAGGCGACAGTCACGGCGATGGCGATATTGCGGGCGCGACGGCTACGCGCCTGCTCCGGGGTGAGGACGACGCCCTCTTCGATATTCGGGTTGTGCTCGACGTTCATCTCGTCTCCCTTCAGATAATGCCGGCGATCGTCAGCAGGCGCTCGCCGACGATGATCAGGAACAGCAGGAAGAGATAGGAGATCGAGAAAAAGAACAGCTTCATCGCGGCCCGGCGGGCAATGTCGCCCTCGCGCCTGCGATAGACCTGAACAGCGAGCCAAGCGAGATAGAGGCCCGCTGCAATCGCAACGGCGCCATAGACAGCGCCGGCGAAGCCCAGCGCCCAGGGGACGGCGCCCAGGGGCGCCAGCACGAGCGAATAGACGAGGATATCGAGACGCGTGCGATCGGCGCCCAGCGCGTTCGGCATCATCGGCACGCCGGCGCGGCTGTAATCGTCATGCTTCACCAGCGCCAACGCCCAGAAGTGAGGGGGCGTCCAGACGAAGATGACCGCGAAGAGGACGATGCTGGCGAGGCTGATGTCGCCGGTTGCGGCGGCGTAGCCGACGATGGGCGGCAGGGCGCCCGCAGCGCCGCCGATCACGATGTTCTGCGGCGTCGAACGCTTCAGCCACATCGTATAGATGACGACGTAGAAAAAGATTGTGAAGGCCAGAAGCGAGGCGGCAAGCCAGTTGGTCGCAAACCCCAGCGTGAACACCGACAGCATCGACAGCACGAGGCCGAAGGCCAGCGCCGATTCGGGCTCCATGCGGCCCGCGGGAATCGGACGGCGCGCCGTGCGCGTCATGATCGCGTCGATGTCGGCGTCGTACCACATATTGAGCGCCCCGGAGGCTCCGGCCCCCACGGCGATGGAGAGAAGCGCCGCGAAAGCGACGAGCGGATGCGGCGGAACCGGCGCGATGAGAATGCCGGCGAGCGCAGTCAGCACAACGAGCGACATGACGCGCGGCTTCAGGAGCTGGAAATAATCCGAAGGCGCGGCGACCGGAAGTTGCGGAACGCTGCGCGCCGCTTCGGCGCCGTCGAGATAAGAAGCGTCGCTCATCGCTTGGTTCGCTCTTGATCGGATAAAACGCGAGCTAGGTCGTCTCTTGGGATAACTGGCGCGGCCGAAGAGCCGCGCCAGTCTAGTGGTGGATTACTGGTGGCCCGGGCCGGAGATGCGCGGCAGGACCTCGAACTGATGGAACGGCGGCGGCGACGGCAGCGTCCACTCCAGCGTCGTGGCGCCCACGCCCCACGGATTGGCGCCCGCTTCACGCTTCTTCGCAAAGGCCTCGTAGACCGCATAGAAGAAGATCAGCATGCTCAGACCGCCGATGAACGCGCCCACCGAGGAGATGTAGTTCCAGAGCGCGAAAGCGTCCGGATAGTCGATGTAGCGGCGCGGCATGCCGGCGAGGCCGAGGAAATGCTGCGGGAAGAAGGTCATGTTGATGCCGATGAAGAGCACGATGAAGTGCGCCTTCGAGAGCGTCTCATTGTAGAGATAGCCCGTCATCTTCGGGAACCAGTAATAGAAGCCCGCGAAGACGGCGAACACCGCGCCCAGCGACATGGTGTAGTGGAAGTGCGCCACCACGAAATAGGTCTCGTGGAGCTGGCGGTCGGCCGAGGCGTTCGCGAGAACGACGCCGGTGACGCCGCCCATGGTGAACACGAAGATGAAGCCGATCGCCCAGATCATCGGCGCGCGGAAGCTGATCGAACCGCCCCACATCGTCGCGATCCAGGAGAAGATCTTGATGCCGGTCGGCACCGCGATCACCATCGTGGCGAAGACGAAGTAACGCTGGGCGTTCAGCGACAGGCCGACCGTATACATGTGGTGCGCCCACACGATGCAGCCGAGGAAGCCGATGGCGACCATGGCGTAGGCCATGCCGAGATAACCGAAGACCGGCTTCTTGGAGAAGGTCGACACGATGTGGCTGATGAGGCCGAAGGCCGGCAGGATCAGCACATAGACTTCCGGATGGCCGAAGAACCAGAACAGATGCTGGAACAGCAGCGGATCGCCGCCGCCGGCCGGATCATAGAACATGGTGCCGAAGTTGCGGTCCGTCAGCAGCATGGTGATCGCGCCCGCGAGAACCGGGAGCGTGAGCACCAGCAGGAAGGCGGTGACCAGCATGGCCCAGGCGAACAGCGGCATCTTGTGCAGCGTCATGCCCGGCGCGCGCATGTTGAAGATCGTGGTGATGAAGTTGATCGAGCCCAGGATCGACGACGCGCCCGCAAGATGCAGCGACAGGATGACGAAATCCATCGCCGGACCGGGATGGCCGGTGTTCGACGAGAGCGGCGGATAGAACACCCAGCCGCCGCCGAAGCCGAGCATGCCCGGCGCGCCTTCGACGAACATCGAGAGCACCAGAAGGATCAGCGAAACGGCGAGGAACCAGAAGGAGATGTTGTTGAGGCGCGGAAACGCCATATCCGGAGCGCCGATCATGATCGGCACGAACCAGTTGGCGTAGCCGCCCATCAGCGCGGGCATGACCATGAAGAAGATCATGAGCACGCCATGCGCGGTGATGAACACATTGTAGAGGTTCTTCGCCGGATCGAGGCCCATCGACGGATCGGCGCCATTGATCAGCTTGGCGAGGCCCGGGAACACATTGATGCCCGGATACATCAGCTCGGCGCGAATGCCCATCGACATGAGCAGACCCACGAGCCCGCCGATGACGGCGAGGATCAGATAGAGGGTGCCAATGTCTTTGTGGTTGGTGGAGAAGAGAAAGCGGCGCAGGCCTCTCGGATGGTCATGCGCTCCGGCAGTCGAACTCGCCATCGTTTGTTCCTCGATGTCTTATGTTGTCTTGCGTCTGATTCAGCGAGCCTGCTCGCTCGAGGCGATGCGGGTGCGCGACTCGGCCGCCGCGAATTTCTTCTTGGCCTCGACCAGCCACTCGTCGTACTTCTCGCGGCTGACGACGCGGATCGCCATCGGCATGAAGGCGTGGTCCTTGCCGCAAATCTTCGAGCACTGGCCGTAATAGACGCCTTCCTTCTCGGCCCGGAACCAGGTCTCGTTGAGACGGCCCGGCACCGCGTCCATGCGAACGCCGAACGCCGGAATAACGAAGGAATGAATGACGTCCGCCGCGGTGATCTGCAGCTTCACGACCTCATTGACAGGAACATAGGCTTCATTGTCCACGGCGAGGAGGCGCGGCTCGCCTTCCTTCAGCTCGTTCTCCGGCTTCATGAGCTGGTCGAAACCGAAGCCGCCGCCCTGATCCTCAGGATATTTGTAGGACCAGTACCACTGATTGCCAGTCACCTTTATGGTGATCTTCGACTCGGGGATTTCGACCTGATGCGCGAGAATGCGGAAGGACGGAATGGCGATGAAGACCAGAATGAGGATCGGCAGCAGCGTCCAGGCGATCTCGAGGCCCGTGTGATGGGTCAGCTTCGACGGCACCGGGTTCGCCTGCTCGTTGTAGCGCCAGGAGACGTAAAGCAGCAGACCGAGCACCGCGAGGGCGATGAAGGTGATGACCGGCAGAAGGATGCCGTTATAGAAAAACTGCGTCTCGTGACCGACGTCGGTAACCGTCGCCGGGAGGCCGATGCCGCCCGGCGTGGGCTGCCCCTCGACTTGAGCATAGGCGAAGCCTGCAAAGAGGACGACCGGAAGCGCAACTAGCGCAGCGAGCGCTCCCCCAGACATGAATTTTCGATTGCCCTTGGACATGCAGGTCGCCTTTCGCACCTTATTCGTCAGCCAGATTCGATGTTTTTCATGCAATTTTCGGACGCGCTTCCGCCGCCAAAAGCTCTCGCCCGACCCGGCCCGGTTCAACCACAAACGGCAGCCTCGCGCAATTACTGCGACGCCACATTTTAAATGACAAAACGTCGCGCTAACCGCAAAAGCCGCGAGGATTTCGCGTCTGCTTGACAGGACGGGACCATTTGCTAGGCAACGGCGGCTCTCATCGCGGTTCGCCGCTATGCGGCCGAGATTGGATCCCAGGATCGGCGAAGAAGAGCAATTGCTGCTGGAGCCACCATGAATCCTTTTCGCGCCGCGTCATACATGGCCCCATACCTGACGCCATTGCGACAATCAGTCGCAGGTCTTGCCGGAATTCTCCTGACAATCGGCTGTGTCGACGCGGCGCAAGCGCAAGGCGTCGTGAAATCCAAATTCGGCGATTGGGAGATTCGGTGCGAGACGCCCGTGGGCGCCGCCTCCGAGCAGTGCGCCTTGATCCAGAGCGTCGTCGCCGAGGACAAAAGCAACGTCAATCTGGTCGTCATCGTCCTGAAAACCAGTGACGGAAAGAGTCGTTTGCTCAGAGTGATCGCGCCGCTCGGGGTTCTGCTGCCGAATGGCCTCGGTCTCAAAATCGACGAAACCGACATCGGTCGCGCCGGATTTGTCAAATGTCTGCCAACGGGTTGCGTCGCAGAAGTCGTCATGGACGACAAGCTGATCGATCAGCTCAAAAATGGTAAGACCGCGACCTTCATCATCCATCAGGTTCCAGAAGAGGGAATCGGGCTTCCGCTGACGCTCCAGGGCTTCAAAGAAGGCTTCGCAAAGCTTCCATAAGGATGGGCGCGTTATATGAAAGCTGGCTTTACTGGTTTAGGAGCGCTGGCCGTCGCCGCGGGGCTCTCCACATTTGGCGCGGCGGCATTCGATCTTCCCAAGGTTGGCGTCCCCGAGTGGTTCGGGGGCGGCGCGAATGGCGAGTCCCTCGCCCCGGGGGCCACGGCCGATTGTCCTGTCATCGTCAATGAGGATGGATCGCAGATGATTCGTTCGCCTGCCGGCGCCGATTCGGCGGCCGTGCATCATCAGCTATCAATCAAATCGACCGCGCGGGAATGCATCATCGAAGGCGATCATCTGACGATCAGAGTTGGGGTCGAGGGCGACGCTATGCTGGGCCCTGTCGGCGCCGCTGGTTCTTATGGCGGCGTGGTCCGTGTAGCGCTGCGTCGAACCAAGGACGATTCGATCGTGTCGTCGAAGACCTACCGAGTGAGCGCGACCGTTCCATCGGGCGCAGCGCGCGCGGATTTTCGATTTCTTGCCGATCCGCTCATCGCGCCGACGCTCGCGAAGGCGCAGGAGGAGTACGAAATCCTCGTCGGCTTCACAGACGGCGCCGCCGCCGGCGAGGCCCCGGTCCATAAAAAGAAGAAGGGCCGGCGCTAAAAAGCCGCCGGCCCCTTCAAAACACTTTTTCTTCTCTTGTAGAGCGCTCGATCAGTTCGAGACGTAGCGCGCCGGCTCGGCGAGCGACTTCACGTCATTGATGCCCGCCATGACGAAGTCCTTGCCAGCGGCGCCGCTGGCGAGAACGCGCTCTGCGACCTTCACCGCGGCGTCAGCGGCGGCGGCGCGCACTTCGGCGGCGGCCTGCGCTTCCGCCTGAGCGATCTTCTGCTCGACCTGCTTCACGCTGCGCGCCGTGAATTCCTCGATGCGGCGCTTGCCTTCGGCGGCGATCAGCTCGGCTTCTTCCTTCGCCGCCGCGACGATCGCCTTGGCTTCGGCCTCGGCTTCCTCACGCTTCTTTTCGAAGGACGCCAGCAGCGTCTCGGCCTCCGAGCGCAGACGCTCGGCCTCGGCGAGCTCGGCCTTGATGCGGTTGATGCGCGCGTCGATCAGCGCGGCGAATTTCGAATGAGCGCCAACCCAGAGCAGCACGAGCACGAAGATCGTGAAGCCGACGGCGACGTAGAATTCCGCGTCGAAATGCATGGAACGCGTCTCCTCAGTTCACGGATTTGTATTCGGCGGCAAGGCGGGCGCGATCCGCCGGCGCGCCGGTCAGCTTCTCGACGATCGAAGCGGCGGCGTCGAGCGCGATGGCTTCGACATTGGCGAGCGCGGCGGATTTGGCGGCGGCGATACGCTCCTCGGCGGCGCGAATCTTTTCGCCGGCGTCCGATTCGGCGCGCGTGCGCTGCGCAGCCGTCTCATTGGCGATCTTCTGCTGGGCTTCGCGGCCGATGGCCTGGGCCTCTTCGCGACGCAGGCGCAGATTTTCGTCATTGGCGGCGGCGGCGGCCTGCGCCTTGGCCTGCATCTCGCGCGAGGCGTCGAGATCGGAGACGATCTTCTGTTCGCGATTCTCGATAATGCCGCCGACGCGCGGCAGCGCGATGCGCGACATGAGAATGTAGAGGAAGCCGAAGATCAGGACGAGCCAAACTAGCTGCGGCGCGAAATTCTCGGTCTGGAAGGGCGGAAAGCCGCCTTCGTGATGGGCTTCGCCGCCCGTCGCGCCCACCGACTCATGCGTCGCGTGGGTTTCCTGCTCGGCCTCGGCGGCGTGGGCGGAAGAGATGATCGCCATGGACATGATCCAAAGTCTTCGACGCGGCGCGCGCTTTGGACGCGGTGCGCCTCTACGGGGCGTAAGACGCGAGGCGCGCAATGAGAGCGCGCCTCGCAAAGAGATCAGGAAAGCCTTAGGCCTTCAGATACAGCAGCAGCGCGATAACGAAGGCGAAGATGCCCAGGCCTTCTGCGAGCGCCGCGCCGATGATGGCGTTGGTGAACTGGGAAGCTGCCGCCGACGGATTGCGCAGAGCGCCGTTGACGAAATTGCCGAAGATGATGCCGACGCCGATCGCCGCAGCGCCGGTGCCGATCGCGGCGAGACCCGCGCCAACCAGTTGCATTTCGGTAGCCATAATACTCTCCTGTTTCTATGGACCAGCGTTTATTGTTGGATGTTTATCAGTGGCCCGGATGGATCGCGTCGTTGAGATAGACGCAAGTGAGGACGCTGAAGACGAAGGCCTGCAGACAGGCGACAAGCAGCTCCAGCGCATAGAGCGCGACGATGGCGAGCAGCGGCACCGGCGCGAGCGCCTGATAGACGCCGCCGGCCGCAAGCAGCAGCACGACGAAGCCGCCGAACACTGCGAGCGTCACGTGGCCCGCGAGGATGTTGGCGAAAAGACGAATGGAGAGCGACACCGGGCGCGACAGGAAGGAGATCACCTCGATCGGCACGAGGATGACCAGAACCGGCAGCGGCACGCCATGCGGCACGAAGAGGTTCAGGAAGCCGAAGCCGTGGCGATAGAAGCCGTAGGCGGTCACCAGCGAAATGACCAGCAGCGCGAAGGCGCCCGTCACGACGATCTGGCTCGTCACCGAATAGGTGTAGGGGATGAGCCCGATCAAATTGGAGATGAGGATGAAGGAAAAGAGCGAGAAGACGAAGGGGAAGAACTTCATCCCCTCCTTGCCCGCCGTCGAGCGCACCGTGTTGGCGACGAACTCGTAGAGCATTTCCGCCAGCGCCTGGAAGCGGCCCGGCACGATCGCCTTGCGCGATGTGGCGAGGAGCATCAGGAACACCACGCCGAGCGCGGCGAGCAGCATGTAGAGCGAGGCGTTGGTGAAGGAGGTTTCGACGCCCGCCATCTGATGCGGGAAGTAGCGGTGCAGTTCGAATTGTTCGATCGGATTCGGCGCGGCCGCTGCTTCTGTGCTCATCGTCTCTGCCCGGGCGTCTCCGCCCGGCCCTCGATTGATCGCGCGACAACCGCGCCCTAGGTCTCGTCCCGATCGCGACGGCGTTAAGCCTGCGGCTTCGCCACGCGATAAATATTCCAAAAGCCAGCCGCTATGCCGAGACCGAGCAAGACGATCATCAGCCAGGGCTTGGTCCCGAGCCATTCGTCGACTTTCCAGCCGACCAGCCCGCCAACCAGCACTGCGCCCACGAATTCGGAAAACGCATTGAGCCCGACGCTCAACGCCCGTGACAGGCCCCTTCTCTCGGGCGGCGGCGCCTCTTTGGCGAGCTGCTCTTCCTCGCGCTGACGCAGCGCCGCGTTGAGCTTCTCGAGCCGCGCGTTGAGCGCGTCCATTTCGGCGTCCCGCTTGTCGTCTTCGTTCATCGGCTCTCTCCGTCGCGCCGGATTGGCGCGCAAAATTGAACCATGGCCGAGGGCGGCTTGTTCGGGGGAATTATCCGGTTCCGGGAGCGGCTTGATCGAAAAAGCCCGGCCTTTCGGCCGTCCCCTTTCGAGCCGCGCGCAACATATTGACGGGCCACGGTGAAGTCAAGGCGGCGGGGATTTACGCAAGTAGATTGAATCGAAAAGGAAAACGCCAGAATAAGACAATTCGCCCCGGCTGAAAGTTTGTGCATTTGCGAAGGGAAAAAGGGGGCCTGAGAGTTGGAGGCGCTCTCGGAGCACTCGCAGCCAACGTCGGCGGCAGGCCAGATGTCATTCGAAGGCGGTCTCGAAATCCTGTCCGCCGTAAAATACGCCTTCGATGAGCAGGGCGTCCTCGCCAACAACAAAGGCTACCGTCACGCGTCGCTCGAAGCCAATCGTGCGTAACCCGGGCAGGAGGTCATCGCGCTTACGACCGCGTTGCGGAAAAGTCGCGAGTCCAAGGCAGTATTTGACGAGCCGCTCGGCATAGGCGTCTGCTGTTTTTTCGCCGGCAGCCTCGCAAATCCAGGCATGTAGGGAATCGAGTTGGCGCTCTGCGAGAGGCGTGAAAATAACCGGCGCGTCGCGCTTCATTTCACAGCGGCGCGGCGGGCCTTGATCCTCTCCAACACCGCTTGCGCCGGGACGCCTTTCGAGGGGTCGGAGAGATATTCCTCATGGCCCCTGACCACCTCGTCGCGCAGCCATTTTTCAAGCGCCGACTCACGCTCCAAGAGCGCAGCGACGCCTTCGCGCACCACCTCGCTTGCGGAAGCGTAAGCTCCTGACTTCACTTTTGCGTCCACGAAATCCGCCAACTCCTGCGGAAGCGAGACGCTGAATAGTTGCGCACTGCTCATTGGCCGGCGTCCGATGCCTTTGGGTCAAATATAGCAAATCGTAAGCGCAATTCCCAAGGTCAATTCCTATCAGTCTGAAGCCTATGGCCTCAGCTCGCCAGCGCGAATTTCTCCGCCTGCTCCAGATCCACCGACACAAGCTGCGAAATGCCGCGCTCGGCCTGGGTTACTCCGAACAGTCGATCCATGCGCGCCATGGTGATCGGGTTGTGGGTGATCGTCACGAAGCGCGTGTCGGTCTTCTTGCGCATTTCGTCGATGAGGTCGCAAAAGCGCTCGACGTTATAATCGTCGAGCGGCGCGTCGACCTCGTCGAGCACGCAGATCGGCGAGGGGTTGGTCAGGAACACCGCGAATATCAACGACATAGCAGTCAGCGCCTGCTCGCCGCCCGAGAGCAGCGACATGGCCGCGGGCTTCTTGCCCGGGGGGCGGGCGAGAATGTCGAGGCCGGCCTCCAACGGATCGTCGCTCTCGACGAGCTGCAACTCCGCCGAGCCGCCGCCGAAGAGGATCGTGAACAGCTCCTTGAAATGCGCGTTGACCTTGTCGAAGGCGGCAAGCAGGCGCTCGCGGCCCTCCTTGTTGAGGCTCGCGATGGCGGCGCGCAGCTTCTTGATGGCTTCCGCGAGGTCATCGCGTTCGGCGATCATCTTCTCGCGGGTCGAATCGATCTCGGAAAGTTCTTCCTCCGCGCGCAGGTTCACGGCCCCGAGTCGCTCGCGATCGGCGCGCAGAATTTCGAGCCGCTTTTCGACCTCGGCAATCTCTGGAAGCTCGTCGCCCTCCTTCACCTCGGCAAGGCCTGCCAGCGCGGCGGGGGTCGTTTCGAGATCGTGCTGGATCGCGCGCTCGATGTCGGCGGCGCGCTGTTTGGCCGCCTCCAATTGCGCTTCGCTGCGCGCCTTGGCCTCGCGGGCGGCGCTCATTGCATCGAGCGCGGCGCGGGCGGCGCGGTCCGATTCGGCGAGCCGGGTTTCGGCCTCGGCGCGCGCGTCCGAAGCAGAGCGACGGGCGGCCTCGGCGTCTTCCAGCGCATTCATCAGCGCGCGGCGCTGTTCGAGGAAGGCGTCGGGCGATTCGGCGAGGCGCTCCTGCTCCTCGCGCGCCGATTCGAGGCGCTCTTCCAATTCGCCGAGACGATCCTGGGCGCGGTCGCGCCGCTCCGCCCAAGAGGCGATCTCGCGGAGAATAGCGTTGATGCGGGAGGCGCGGGCGCTCGCCTCGTTGCGCAGGCTCGTCAGCGCAGCGCGGGCCTCGCCCGCCTGGGCGCGCTCGACCATGGCGCGGGCGCGCAGGCTCTCCAGCATGCCGGCGAGCGACGCCGGCTCCTCCAGCCCGTCGAGCTGCGCGCAAAGCGTGTCGCGCTTTTGCGCGGCTTCATCCCGATTGGCGAGCGTCTGGGCCTTGGCCTCCTCCAGCGCAGAGAGGCGCTGGCCGATCTGTGCGAGGCGCCGCTCGGCCGCGCTGTGGCGTTCGCGCGCCTCCTCCACCTGAGCGCGGGCGCGGCGCTGGCCGTCGCGGGCCTGGGCGTCGGCCATGGCGGCGAGCCGGGTGGCCTCGCGCGCGGCGTCGAGCTCCTCGGCAAGCGCGTCGGCCTGGGCGCGGGCGCGTTCGGCCTCGGTGCGCAGATCTTCGAGACGGTTCTTTTCGGCGAGGCGGCGGGCGGCCGGCGTCGGAGCCTCTGCGGCCTGGGTGAAGCCGTCCCAGCGCCAGAGATCGCCCTCCTTGGAGACGAGCCGCTGGCCGGGCTTCAACAGCTTGCGCAGGCTTTCGCCCTCGGCGCGCAGAACGACGCCGATCTGCGCCAAACGACGGCGCAGCGCCGGCGGCGCCTCGACCATCTCGCCGAGCGAGCGGACCCCGGGCGGCAGCGCCGGATCGCCTGCGTCGGGCGTGACGGCCCAATGCGCGGGCGCGGAGGTTTCGGCGGAGGCGTCGAGATCGTCGCCGAGCGCCGCGCCGAGCGCGGTCTCATAGCCTTTCTCGACAGTCATGCTCTCAACGACCGGCGCCCAGAGCCCGCCCGAGCCGGACTGTAGCAGATTTTCGAGCGTGCGGACTTCCGTCTCCAGCCGCTGCGCCTTCAGCGCCGCCTGCTCCACCGGCTGTCGGGCCGCGGCCTCGGCGTCGCGCGCCGCGCGCTGGGCCTCTTCCGCCATTTGGGCAGCCTCGTCGGCGGCATTGGCCGCTTCGACCGCCATCTCAAAGGCTTCGGCGAGACGTTCAGCCTCTTCGGCGCCGCCGCCCTGCCCGGCGATGAGGGCGAATTCCGTATCGAGTCGCGTCAGCTCCGCCTCGAAGCGGGCCACGCGCTGGTTTTCATCGCGCAAGGCCGATTCGATCGCGGCGCGGCGGGCGTTGACCCCGGCGAGCTGCTGCTGAGCGTCGGAGAGTTCCGATTCGGTCTCCGCCAGCGCCGCCTCGATCTCGGCGAGGCGGGCCTTCGCTTCGGCCTCGCGCTCGCCGTCGAATGTGTCGGCGCCGAGCAGCTCGGCGCGCTCCTCCTCCAGCCGCTCGGCGACCTCGGCGGCGTCCTCGATCAACGCGCGCTCGCGTTCGAGGTCGCGCATGAATTGCTCGATCTGGCGGGCCAGCTCCGAGATGCGCTGCTTGGCGCGCTCTTCATCCGCCTCCAGAGACTGGCGCGCGGCGACGAGACGGTGGACGGCGGCGCCAGCCTCGGCCTCCTTCTCGCGCAGCTTCGGCAATTCATGCGCCGCGATGGCTTGAAACTTCGCGCTCTCCGCCTGCTCCAGCGTGCGCGCTTGCACATTGGCGATGTCGGCTTCGAGCTTCGCTGCGGCGTCGCGCAGGCTGTCGGCGGCGATCTGATAGGAAACCAAAGCGACGAGCGCCTCGTTCTGGCGGATTTTGGCGGCGATCTCGCGGTAGCGGGCGGCCTGGCGCGCCTGACGGCGCAGGCTGTCGCCCTGGCTCTCGACCTGTTTCAGGACGTCCTCAAGACGCGTGAGATTTTCGGACGCCGCATTGAGCCGCAGCTCGGCCTCGTGGCGGCGCGTATGGAGACCGGCGACGCCGGCGGCGTCCTCCAGAATGCGGCGGCGGGCCTGCGGCTTGGCGGAAATGATCTCGCCGATCTGGCCCTGGCGCACGAGCGAGGGCGAGCGCGCGCCGGTCGCGGCGTCGGCGAACAGAAGCTGCACGTCGCGGGCGCGGACTTCCTTGCCATTGACGCGATAGGTCGACCCCTGCTCGCGCTCGATGCGGCGGGTGACCTCGATCGTGTCGGCGTCGTTGAAGGCCGCGGGCGCAAGGCGGGCGGTATTGTCGAGGACGAGGCCGACCTCGGCGAAATTGCGCGCCGGGCGCGAGCCGCCGCCCGAGAAGATCACGTCGTCCATGCCGGACGCACGCATATTTTTATAGGAGTTTTCGCCCATGACCCAGCGCAGGGCCTCGACGAGATTCGACTTGCCGCAACCGTTCGGCCCGACCACGCCGGTGAGGCCCGGCTGGATCAGGAAGTCGGTCGACTCGCAGAAGCTCTTGAAGCCAAGAAGTCTGAGGCGCTCGAATTTCATAGGCAAAAATGCGCCACAAAAGAATGACGAATGCAAGGAAGCGCCCGCAATATCTTGTGGGCAGAACGGCGCGCGGCGACAGCGCCGAATCGGGGGCTCCCTATTTTCCTATTGCGCTGGAGGGATTCAGCCGAAAAGATGGGACCGAACGGTGAATCGCGACGGCCTTCCGGCCTTAACTCACGTTCGAGGATGAGCTTGGCGGCGACGGTATCCTGCAGCGACGATCTTTGGGTTTTCGGCTATGGCTCGCTGATGTGGCGTCCGGGCTTCGACTATGTCGAAAGCGCGCTCGCCTGGGTCCATGGCTACCATCGCTCTCTCTGTATTTTCTCCCATGTCCATCGCGGCACGCCGGAGCGTCCCGGTCTTGTGCTCGGCCTCGACAAGGGCGGCTCCTGCCAGGGCGTGGCCTTTCGCGTGGCGGCGAAAGAGCGCGAAAAAACTGTTCAATATTTGCGTGAGCGGGAGCTTGTGACCGCCGTCTATCTGGAAAAGACGGTGGGGGTCCGCTTCGCGGAGGGCGGGTGCGCCAATGCTTTGGCCTATGTGGTCGACCGTAGTCACTGCCAATATGCGGGCCGCCTCCCCTATGATGAGATGACAAAGCTCATCGCCGAAGGGCTCGGGCTTGCCGGAGACAATCCGGCCTATGTCCGCAACACATATGAACATCTGCTCCAGCTCGATATCCACGACGCCGAGCTGGCGGAGATCGTCCGGCGGTTGGACCAATGCTCGTGTCGCGCGGCCCCGGCGCAAAAAAAGGCCGGGGCGAACCCCGGCCATTGAGGAAACACGCAGTTACGTCGACTGGGCGCGCTTACGAACAAGCAGCACGACGCTCACGCAACGCCTCATTACGGCCAAGCACGCGACAAACGCGACACGCACTCAATTCAGCAGCGACCCGGCCAGATCGCGAACCGCTTCTATGTCCGGGCAAAAATGCACATGCCATTCGACGACGGCGAGCTCACGTCCGACCTTGCGCAGCGCATCGCGGGAACGGCGCTCCGCAGCCGCAAAAACGCAGACCGGCCTCAAGACGCCGCCGTCGGATGCGACGCCGATGATGGCGCCCCTCTCCACGTCGGAGACAAAGCCCTCCTCGCCGCGCTGGAAGACGGAACAGACAAAGCGCCGCCCGCTCGCGCCCCGCCAGGAGAAGAAACGGCCGCGCAGCGCCTCCGAATCCGCGAGAGAATCGAGTTCCTGCCCGCGCGGCGTAAAAGCGCGGATCGAGCGGGACCTGGGGGAAGCGAAGCGTTGCATGACGACCCTGCCAAAAGCGGGAGCAGAACAAGAACACAACTAGAACAAACACTGCACGCTGTCAAGGCGCGCGACCGCCGAAACCTCGGGTTCCTGAACAAGGCCCGGCGGGCGCGCGCCGCGTTGCGCCGACCGCACAACGCAAGACGGCAACCCGTCTCGCCGCGTTTATGCCCCGCTCAGCATCGCCCGGATGTGCGCCAGCGCGCATGGCGAAAAGCGTCTTGTCGTGAAAATGGTGAGGCCAAGCTTCTGTTTCAAGCTGAGACAGAGGCGCACGAAAACGCAGGAGAGCGCGTTGGAAATCCTGGCGCAAGCGCCGCGCTGGCTGCTCCCCCCGCGGTTTTAAGCGTTGGCCCCGCCCCCAGCGGTCTTCAGCCAAGCGGCGCCGCAGGCCTTGGCCAGCTCGCGCACGCGCAGAATGTAGCTCTGGCGCTCGGTGACCGAGATCACGCCGCGCGCGTCGAGCAGGTTGAAGGCGTGGCTCGCCTTGATGCACTGGTCATAGGCCGGCAGCGCCATGCGATGCATCTCGTCGCCTGAGCCTGCGCCGAAATCGAGAAGGCGCCGGCACTCGGCCTCGGCGTCCTTGAAATCCTCGAAAAGCTTCGCCGTGTCGGCGGCTTCGAAATTATGGCGGGAATATTCCTGCTCAGCCTGCAGGAAGACGTCGCGATACGTGACCTTCTCGTCGCCGTCGCGGCCGTTGAAATTCAGCTCCATAATGCTGTCGACGCCCTGCAGATAGCAGGCGAGACGCTCGAGCCCATAGGTCAATTCGCCCGCGACCGGCGCGCATTCGAAGCCGGCGACTTGCTGGAAATAGGTGAATTGCGAGACTTCCATGCCGTCGCACCAGCACTCCCAGCCCAGCCCCCAGGCGCCGAGCGTCGGGCTCTCCCAATCGTCCTCGACGAAACGAACGTCATGCAGCCGGGCGTCGAGGCCGATGGCGGCGAGCGAGCCGAGGTAGAGCTCCTGGAGATTGGGCGGCGACGGCTTCAGGATCACCTGGAACTGATAATAATGCTGCACCCGATTAGGGTTCTCGCCGTAGCGCCCGTCCTTGGGCCGCCGGCACGGCTGCGCGTAAGCGGCGCGCCAGGGCTTGGGGCCGAGGGCGCGCAGCGTCGTGCCCGGATGGAAGGTCGCCGCGCCCATCTCCATGTCGTAGGGCTGCAAAATGACGCACCCCTGCGCCGCCCAGTAATTTTGCAGCGTGAGAATCAAGCCCTGGAAGGAACGCGTGGGGGAGAGATCGCCAGCATCAGGGGTCATAGTCTTCCCTTGTGGGTTTTTTCTCGTCCTAGGGGCGGATCGAACGAAGGTCAATGATAGCGCCGATATCGGCCTGATACCCCATAACGATCTGTTGCAAGTGTTTTCCCCCGTTAGTTGGTCCACGAACTGTTGGCTAAGGCTCGTCGCGCTGGCAAAAAAGGACCGAAATAACTCCCCGGATCCTTAACAGCCCGTTGACGAAGTCGCGTCTGACTGATTCCGTTTCCAAGTGAGATTCGGCCGAGGTTGGTTCGATGGCGATGCGGCGTGAGACGGGGACGCAGGAAGATCTGGTTGTCGGCTGGGCGGATCTGCCGCGCTCTCCGGGGCACGCATTTTACGACGAGCTTCAGAAGGTTCTACTGGACGCGGGCTTCGACGTTTTCGTCGAGAACGCCTGCAAGCCCTACTACGCGGCGAAGATGGGCGCGCCCTCGTTGCCACCAGGGCGCTATTTCCGCATGCACATGGTGGGCTACTTCGAAGGGCTCGACAGCGAACGCGGCATCGTATGGCGCTGCGCGGATTCCTTTTCGTTGCGGGATTTCTTGCGGCTATCGACGCGCGAGAAAGTCCCGGATCATTCATGGCTGTCGAAGACGCGCTCGCGTCTGCCGCATGAGGTTCACGAGAAGGTATTCGGTTTCATCTTGAAGCTCGTCGCCGAGCGCGGCCTCGTGAAGGGCGAGCGCATCGGCGTCGACGGCTCGACCATGGAGGCGAACGCGGCGCTGCGCAGCATCGTGCGGCGCGACAATGGCGAGACCTATCGCGCAATGCTCGAGGGCATGGCGAAGGAAAGCGGGATCGCGACGCCGAACGCCGAGGATTTGGCGCGTTTCGACCGTAAGCGCAAAGGCAAGAAGCTCTCGAACGACGATTGGACGAGCGCCACGGACGCCGAGGCGAAGATCGCGCGGATGAAGGACGGAACGACGCATCTCGCCTACAAGCCGGAACATGCGGTCGACCTCGACACAGGCGTGATCGTCGCCGCGCCGATCCACGAGGCGGACAAGGGCGATACGACGACGCTTGGCGACACGCTGGAGACGGCGAAGGCCAATCTCTCGGCTGTCGGCCTCGCGCCGACGCCGGACGATCCTTGCGAAATCATCGCGGACAAAGGCTATCATTCGCGCGAGGTTTTGAAAGGCCTTGACGACGGCGAGTGGAAGAGCCGGATCAGCGAGCCTTTGCCGGCGAAGGGCTATTTGCGCTGGCATGGAGACGAAGAAGCGCGCGACGCCGTTTACGCCAACCGCGCACGGCTGAAATCGGGCGTTGGACGCGCCGCCATGCGCAAGCGCGGTGAGCTGGTCGAACGCAGCTTCGCCCATGTGCTGGATGGCGGCGGCATGCGCCGGGCTTGGCTTCGCGGTCGCGAGAACATCGCCAAGCGCTATCTGATCCACGTCGCAGGCTTCAATCTTGGCGTCCTGATGCGCGCCCTCGTCGGCTGCGGGACGCCAAGAGAACGCGCCGAGGCGGCCAGAAACGCCTTTTTGTTCGTTATTCGGACAGATAGCGCCACGGGCATCGTCATCATCGCCGACATCGGCGGCGCGCCGGCCTTGCTCGCCGTCATCGCCGCTCCGGAACCCGATTAATCAAGCTGCGACTTCGTCACCGCGCTGTTAAACCAATCGGCAGCCAACGATGTTCAAAAGCGTACGATTTAATAATTTCAAGGGTCTTAGAGAATACAATATAAATTTGAAACAGACGAATGTGCTTGTAGGCCCAAACAACGCTGGAAAATCAACTATCTTGGATGGCTTTCGTGCCCTCTCCGCTGCAATTAAATTCGCTGGCCGGCGCAACCCCACTCCGCTATCCATACGGGGCCAGGTCCAAGACGGCTGGGACGTACCATTATCTGTAATTCCGATTTCAATAGCTAATATCCACGCGGATTATCGGGAAGAGCTAGAAACAAGTATCGTGTTCACTACAGCAAGCGGACGCAAGCTTAAGCTCTCTTTCCTAGAGAATGCTCGCGTCGTTTTGATTGTTGACGATGCTCAACAGTCCATACGAAACACATCCCAATTCAAACGCCAGTTCCCCATCGCTATTAATTCGATCCCCACGTTAGGGCCGCTCGAAGAAGATGAGCAACTCCTCTCGGATGAATACGTCGAACGGTGGCGCGGTTCCAGACTGTCACATCGCATGTTCCGAAACATCTGGTATCGCAATGAAGGAGAGTTCGAAGAATTTAAGAGTCTCGTTGAGACGACCTGGCCAGGCATGTCGATCCGGCCTCCAGAGAGGTATGGGTATGCCCCGGCGAGACTGACTATGTTTTGCGAAGAAAATAGAATGCCACGGGAATTATCCTGGGCGGGTTTTGGTTTTCAAGTTTGGCTGCAGCTTCTTACACATCTTATAGGAGCGCGAGACGCAACGACACTTATCGTTGACGAACCAGAGATTTACCTGCATCCTGACCTTCAACACAGATTGTTCTCACTTTTACGCAAATCTGGAAAACAAGTAATATTGGCGACGCATTCTGTCGAGATTATAAACGAAGCAGAGCACGACGACGTTGTCTTAATCAACCGCGCTCGCCGGAGCGCGAAACGCATCAGCGACATAGATGGTTTGCAGGACGCGCTCTTTAGCATCGGCTCGGCCCAAAACATCCACCTGTCGAAATTATCGAGAGGTAAGAAAATCTTATTCCTTGAAGGACAAGAATTTAAGTTAATTAAAAGGTTTGCAGCCAGAGTGCGACTGGAGCAGTTAGCAAATGACATAGACCTAACGGTAGTTCCATTAGGCGGTTTCACACAGAGGCAAAAAATTCAGGACTCCGCCTGGATTTTTGAGAAAGTGCTACGAGCAGAGATATCCATCGCTGCCTTACTCGACCGAGACTATCGGTGCAACGAGGAGGTAGACGAACTTGTGTCTAATATGCGTACCACGGTTAAATGTTTCCATATACTAGGGGCTAAGGAAATTGAAAACT
Source organism: Methylocystis sp. JR02 (assembly GCF_030063565.1). NCBI lineage: Bacteria > Pseudomonadati > Pseudomonadota > Alphaproteobacteria > Hyphomicrobiales > Methylocystaceae > Methylocystis > Methylocystis sp. JR02. The sequence goes on from NZ_JASIRC010000001.1 coordinate 2,285,722, forward strand.
ACTTACTGGTTCCGGACGCGATCAGAAAGGCTGTAAACGAGCGCTTGCGTGAGCGAGCTGAGAGCACTGCCGATTCAACCGTCACGGACGAAACAGTGATTAAGCTATTAGATGGCTGTACAAACGAAGTTAAACCTGAGGTGAGCGCTCAAATTATATCTCACAGATCTCAGTTCTTAGGGAACAAATATGGGCGCGATAGCGCAACAGTTGTTACTGAAACCATAAGAAATCTAGATTCAGACTGGAGTTGTCTGCAGAAACGCCTTTTTATTGTACCAGGGAAGCAAATACTTGCGTCTCTCAATCGTCAACTGCAATCAAAATACGGGGTGTCTATTACACCCGCTCAAATTATAAAACACCTATCACCAGATCAGATAGACGTAAGGTTTGCAGAAATCCTACGTGAATTTAATACCTTCGCTACCGGGTGACATTCGGGGCGCTTCGCAGCGCCGTTAACCTTATCCAATTTTAGTCGAATCGCATCTTTTCGGATAATCCTCCGTAAACCATTCCGAAAGCACCCCGCGCTAGCGTCGAACCATGCGTAACATGGTTCTGTATCCTCGCGTTTTTTCATCCCGAGAGCTTCGCCGGATCATTCCGGCGCTCGGGGCGATGAGCATCTGCCTCTTGACAGGCGCCTTGCTCTTCCCGCACTCGCCCCTCGACCCGGCGCCCGACGCCGAGGCCGCGGGCGTCAAGGACCTTGGCCTGCGCGGCTCTTATCTCTCCGACATCGGCCCCCATGCGGCGAGCGCCTTTGCGCCGCGCGAAGCGCGCGCGAAACAGCCGTTCCGTTTTGTGGCGGAGGCCGAGGCGGCGACGCCCGCGCCGCTGGCGAAGGCTCCCGCGCCGCCGGCGCCTCCAACGCGCCCGGTCGAATTGCGCACGGTCAGCGCCGCTCTCGTCGAGCCGCCTCATGTCACGGCGGATGTGCCCACTCCGCCGCGCCGGCCCGCCGAGCTCTCGGCCGCGCTGCGGCCCGAGGCGCCAAAGGAGCTGCCGCTCGCCGCGCGCCCGGAGCCGGCGCCGCGCCGGATTTCGCGCCTCGAGGGCGCCACCGCCGTTCCGGCGACCCCGTCTGACAACCCCGGCTTCTTCGAGCGGCTGTTCGGCGGCGCGCCCCAGGCCGCCGCGCCGCGGGCGGCCCACCGCCAGGAAGCCATGGCCTACGCCAACCCTTCCGATCCGGTCGGGCTTTTCGGCGGGCTGCACAGCGCCGTGGCGCCGGCGAACCCGAGCGCGCGCTTCGACCGCTACACGGCGGTCTACGACATCTCCGCCCGCACGGTTTATATGCCGAACGGCCAGCGGCTCGAGGCCCACTCCGGCCTGCGCGAGCATCTCGACGACCCGCGCTATGTGCATTTGCGCATGCGGGGTCCGACCCCGCCGCATGTTTACGATCTGAGGCCGCGTGAGGCGCTGTTCCATGGCGTCGAGGCGCTGCGGCTCAATCCTGTCGGCGGCGGCGGGGCGATTTACAATCGCGCGGGGTTGCTGGCGCATACTTATATGCTCGGCCCCAACGGCGACTCGAACGGATGCGTCTCCTTCCGCGACTACGACGCCTTCCTCAACGCCTATAAGCGAGGCGAAATCCGGCGCCTCGCGGTGGTTTCCCACCTGTAAACGACTGAGCAGGCAGGACCTTCCCACCCTGCCTGCTCCGGCGCCGTTCCCCGAAGCGCCTGTTTACAGCCAAGAATTCGCCCGAATTGAGCCCAAGCAAGGCCGCGATGCTTTTCCAGAGTGTTGCCGTGACGCTATTGCGCGCGCCAGTCCGGGTCCGGAGCATCGATTCGTCGAAGCCCTAAGCCACAAGTGGCGCGCCCCAGCGATGCTTTCGGGGGCGGACGTTGAAGAAAACCCATCTACACGGCTTATTGTCGCGCGATCACGGCCGGCCGCTTGCCTATGCCGTGCTGGGCGCGGGCGTATTGTCCTTGGGCTTGCTGGCCGCTTGGCAAGGGCTTCATCAGCGCCCGGCGCCGGCCCCAGTCCTCGCCGGGGCCGCGCAGCCGACCCAGGGCCCACATCCCTATGGGCCGATGGTCGTCGGGCTCGGCCCCTGGGCGCGCAGCGCCGTCGCGACGGCGCCTGCCCCGCAACAGACCGCCGCGCTGGAGGCCAGGGTCGAGCCGGCCACGCCAAACGAGAGCGTCGAGCCGCCACCGTCCGACGTTGCCGAGGAGACGGGCGCGCCGCTGCCGCCGCATCGCCCGGCCGAGCTGAAAAATTCCGTGAGCCGCGCGCCTGAAGCGCCCATACGCCAGGCGGCGCTGCCGAGCGAGCCGGCGCCCGCGCCGGCGGACAACCGCGGTTTCTTCGAGAAGATTTTCGGCGGCGCCGGCGCCGAGCAACAACAGCAAGCCGGCCAGCCTCAGCCCGTCCCCCTCGGCCGCGGCCGTCGACAGCAGGCGACCCCGGCGCAGGGACAGGCCCAGGCATTAGCTTATGCGCCGCAGGAATCGACCGGCGGCCTCTTTGGCGGACTGACCAGCGCAGTCGCGCCTTCCGTCCCCCCTCAATCGAGCGCAACGGCCCGCGCTGGCGCCGGCACGGCGGTCTACGACATCTCCGCCCATACGGTTTACATGCCGGATGGAACAAGGCTCGAGGCGCATTCGGGCCTCGGCCCGCATCTCGACGATCCGCGTTTCGTCCATGTCCGGATGAAGGGCCCGACCCCGCCGACCGTCTATGCGCTCACGCCGCGCGAGGCGCTCTTCCATGGCGTGGAGGCGCTTCGGCTCACGCCCATCGGCGGAGACAACATCTACGGGCGCGCCGGTCTCCTCGCCCATACCTTCATGCTCGGCCCGAACGGGGATTCCAACGGCTGCGTCTCGTTCCGAAACTATAGCGCCTTCCTGCAAGCCTATAAGCGCGGCGAGGTGCGCCGGCTGGTCGTCGTCGCGCGGATGTGACGGCTCTCAAAAAAACGCCGCCGAGGGCGCGTCCCTCGGCGGCGTTTGTGTCACGCAGCTTGCTATCAGGTGGGCGCGTGCGCGTGACCGTGTGTCCCTCCGCGCTCCGGCCCCGCGACTCGATGCGATTCGCTTTCGAGCTCTGAGCGCGCCTCGGCGACGAGATCGCCCGTCGCTTCGGCGATGGTGGCGACGGTCCTCTCATAGACAGAGATACCGGTCTTGATCGCCCCCTTGGCTACCGGCCGCAGCGCGCGCCCGACCGAGGGGAACAACGCCGGAACGACAAGAAGCGCCCCGATGCCGATCGCCACGGGTCCCAATGCTTCTTCCATGAGGTCTTCGAACAGCGCCATTGCCGTACTCCTTCAGGATGGGATCGAACGATCCCTTTCCGGTTGAATGGCTCGCACTGGGGGATGTCATTCCCGGCGGGCTGAAAGCCGGAATCCAGAGCCGCAGAAGCGCTGGTTTTGCTCTGGATTCCCGATCGCTCGCTATGCAAGCGTCGGGAATGACGCCGAACCAATCAACGGATCTCACACCAGTCATGTGCGCATCCGCGTTGCGCCTTCAAGGCGCGTCAGCGCCTAAAACATTTTAAAATCTTTTAGTTAGGCAGAGCTGCGCACAGCCGACGACGCGATCTCACCTGCCGCCGGCGGGCGGCGGAAACTGCCGCAAAGGCAAGGCCGCGCGCTGCCCCTCCTGATAGGAAACCCACCAGCGTTGCGCCGCCCGGCCGCCATAGAGCAGGACCATGGCCGCCGCGGCCACGCTATTGCCACGCGCCAGTTTGAGTGCGACGCTCGCCCCGACAACAGCGAAGACGGAAATCCGCGCCATGTTGACCCGGCCGGGGCTCCTGCGCTGGAGATGCGCCTGGGGCTTCGCGCCCGGCTGTTTCGGCCGGGGCGCTTCTTCGCGCACAGAGGCTTCCATGGCCCGCAGCATGCCGCTCGATTCCAGCAGATCGAGAATGGCTCCGGCGTCCGGAGAATGGATCACGACGCTCGTCGAAAGCGGATTGACGACAACGCGCTCGACGTCCGGCCACTGCGACAACTGGTCTTGCACAGACCTGAAAAATTCACGGTCACCGCGTTTGTGCGGCGCTTGGAGTCGCAGCCGCCGAGGCGTGGCGTGCGCAACATGGAATCCATGATGTCTCGTCATCGGGCTTTTCCCGCATAGGGCCGGGCTCTTTGACGAAACGATAGTTCCAGGGAAAGCGCATTCAAGCGCGCGTGACCGCGTGACGCGCGAATAGTTTTAAGGATCGGACACGTCATGTGAGGGTTGGACGTCCCGCCACTCGCGCAGCGAACGGGAATCCAGAGCCAAACCAGCGCTTTTATTGGCTCTGGATTCCCGATCGGGCCTTTGGCCCGTCGGGAATGACAAGCGCCCAATGCGCGCTATTCAAACGGAAACGAGTATCAGGTCAGCAATTTGACCAGGGAAAGCGCCGAGCGGTCGAACAGGCTCTTCACCAACGCCGAAGCCAGGGCCTGGCCAAGCCCGGAAGCCGCGACCGTCGCAACAGAGTCGGCGCTGCGTGACGTTTCAGGCTCGCCGCTCGCCTGATCGCTGAGGCAGCCCTGCCGCCGCAGCGTCGCCCAGAAGGCCTCCAAATCGAAGTCGGCCCGGTGATAGAGCACCGTGACGCTGCCCGTGTGGGCGTTGATCGAGGCGGATCTCACGCCGGGAACAGCAAGCAGCGCGGAATGGAGGGGGATAATCGCGCGCGAATGGCCGATGAGATTTGCGAGGCAGACCCGCAATCGCCCGGGAACATGGTGCAGGTGAAGGACCATCTGACAACCGACATTAGCGTTGGTGGTACAACTACTTAGCCGGATCGAATTACAACTGCATGACATTTCTGGGGCGTTGCGCGGGCGGTCAGGCCGCCGCCTGCGCCTGTCCCGAGGACGGGATATAGCGCAAGCAAAGGCCCGGCAGCGGATTGGCGAGGCCCGAAACGACGCTGACGTCGCGCCAGCGCGGATAGGCCGGGGGCAGAAGTTCCAGCACCAGGCCCACGCCGGCGAGGAAAGCGCCCTCGTCGGCGAAATCCTGCGGCCCGAAATCACGGGAGGCGTCGGCCCCGCTATCGGCGCCGTCGAGCAACGTCTCGAGCATCCGAAAGGCCCAGGGCGCCTGCTCCACGATGCGGCGCACGTCCGCTGGATCGGGCCGCGACACCCGCCAGCGGAGCGGCGGCTCGTTCAGCCGCGCGGCCGCGTCTTCGCTCGCCAGATCAGGCAGCGCCCGCAGATCATGCGCGGCGATGGAGAGGCAGCCCGCTGGGTTGCGCCGGAAGGCCTCGAAGGCGCCGACCAGGATCGCCGACTGCTGATGCAGGCGTCCGTCGCCGCGCTCGCCATCCTCGGGCCGGAATCGGGCGCGCATGAAAATAATGCTATCGCCGACGGCCCGCGCAATCAGGCACCCGGCGCCGCGCGCGCCAACCGCGATGGCGTCCGGCTCGAAACGGCGCAGGCCCGCGAGACGCAAGGGCGACAGATAAGGGTCCCAGGCGTGATCGAGGCCCGCGGAACGGCGCGTGACGGCATAGCCCGCCGAGGCGGGCACGCGCCGCTCGTCGCCCTCGCCGAGCTTGCCGTAATGCAGGCGGTGGAAGGTGATGATCTCGTCGCTGCCGCCGGACGACGCGCCGCTCGCCATAAAACCGCCCCTCACAATGTCGTTTTGCGTTTTACGACAAATAGGAAGGTTTCATTAAGCAAGAATTGCAGTCGCCTGAATTTCCTCTTCTATCGCGTCGATTTGCGCGTGGGAGAAGGTGAAGGCGCTGTCGAGCCCCAAAGCGGCGTAGAGAATGGGCTCGGCGGTCAGAAACGGTCGCCAATATTCGCTATGGACGCGCGCGCCCTCGAGCCCAGCGCGGCGGAAGCGGCGTTCGCCCGGCTGGTGCGGGTCCATGTTCGGGTTCTGGAAGCGTTTGACGAAGCCATAGGCCGAGCAGACGGTGTAGCGCACCGAGACGCCGACGGCGTCCAGCGCCCTGAGCCGCGAGAGCCATTGCGCCGAGCGCAGCGATTTGCGCAAGACATGCAACGCCACCGCCGGGTCGCAGGCATAGGTGAAGGCGCTCGGCCCCAGGCGCGTGAACAGCCGCTCATATTGTGAGAAGACCACGACGAGGCGCTTGATCTTCTTTTCGCGCGCAAGCGCAAGGCGGTCGATGAGCCGCGCCAGCGCGCCCATCCAGGCCGAGTCGTCGAGCCGCACCAGCGGCAGCACCATCACCAGCGCATCCGCCTCCAGCATCTGGCGCGCGAGCTTGGCTTTCACGTCATTGAGAATGGCGACCTCCGCGCCATCCGGCGGCGCGGCGATTTCGCCCGCCGAGTCGACGATCTCCAGCAGCCAGGGCCCGCGCGTCACGATTTCGGGCGGCGCCTCGCCATTCACCGAGAGACGGAAGTAATATTCGTAAGTGTTGAGCGTGTCGGTGGCGACGCCGCCGTCCGAGAATTCCTGTTTCAGGCGCTCATAATCGCCTTTCTCGGCCGCGAAGAAATCGGCGCGGCGCAAATCCGCCGGCCCGGCGGCGAACTCGGCCTGCGAGATCGGCTGCAGCGCCGGCCGCAAGCGGGGCGAATAGCCGAAGGCGCTCTGCGCGACGCAATCGACGAGCGACGCCAGAAGCGAGGACTTGCCGCCCTTCTTGGGCCCAACGAGACAAACCGTTAGTTTTTCGGTCATTTCCGCTCCCTTACGAGCGCGACCATACAGGGCGAGAGCGATGCGGGAAAGGAGGGTGAGAGCGGCGCCTCACGGCCCGTCGCCACGGCGCGTCTTAAGCGGGAGTACGGGTCTCCGGGCGTGTATAGCGAAGCTTCACAGACCGTGCTTCGCCCAAATCGCGCGGATTTGCTCGTCAGTGGCAAATTCGCCGCGCGCCGCCTGGGCGTAGGACTCGTCGAAAGACGCTTCCTCCTCGGCCGTCAATTGAACGACGGACGTAACCTCGCCCGTCATCGCCATGATGGCGCGCGCCAAATCATCCTGCATCGCGGGAGGAAGGTTGCGCGCGGCCTTGAAAGCCCGATCGAGAAGCTCCGTCATGCGCGAATAATAGCGCTCCCCTGGCAATCCCGAAACCCATCGTCGCCCTAAATGGTGACGCGCCCCGGGTCGCCGTGCTAAGCGCGCCTTATGCTCGAAGGCCTTCCCCCCAATGGCGCCAGCCATGTGCTGCGCCTCTCCACGGACCAGCGGCGCGCCCGCGCCGTCGCGGACATCATCGTCGAGACGTTCGACCCCACCGAGACCGCCGCCGGCGCCTTCGAGGTCGACGACGGCCCCGTCTGGACAGTCGAGGTCTATTTCGCCGAGGCGCCCGACGAAGATGAAATCCGCGCGCTGATCGAGGTGGTGACCGACGCCGAGACTGCGGCCCGCGCGGAATTTTCGGAGATCGCCAAGGAAGACTGGGTCCAGAAGTCGCTCGCCGGGCTGGAGCCGGTGCGCGCCGGCCGCGTGCTGGTGCATGGCTCGCACGATCGCGGCCGGGTGCGGGCGAATGACATCGGCGTCGAGATCGAGGCGGCGCTGGCCTTTGGCACAGGTCATCACGGCACGACGCTCGGCTGCCTGCGCGCGCTTGATCGCGTTTTAAAACGCCGGCGCCCCCGCCGCGTGCTCGACGTCGGCACCGGAACCGGCGTGCTGGCGATCGCCGCGGCGAAGCTCCTGCATCAGCCTGTGGCCTGCGGCGACATCGACCCTGTCGCGGTCGAAACCGCCCGCGCCAACGCCGTGGCCAATGACGCCGGCGCCTATGTGCGGCCGGTCGTGGCCGTGGGGCTGCGGCATGAAGCCATGGCGGGCAGATACGACCTCATCTTTGCGAATATTCTGGCCAAGCCCTTGCGGCTGCTCGCGCCCTCCATCGCCGCAGCCGCCGGGCCGGGCGCGGAGCTGGTGCTCTCGGGCCTCCTCGCCCGCGACGTCGCCGGCGTCCTCTCGGCCTATCGCGCCCAGGGCTTTTCGCTCGCCGAGCGCGGCGACATCGACGGCTGGGCCACGCTCGTATTGAGACGCGGCGGCGCGCGGTGACGATCCGCCGCCTCCTCGCTGCGGATGCGGAGGCGTTCCATCATCTGCGGCTGGAGGCCTTCCGCCTCGAGCCGCGTTGCTTTCGCTATGCGCCGCAGGACGAGGCGGGCGTCGGCGGTGCGGAGAAGGCCGCTCGGCTGGAGCGTGATTTCGTCGTCGGATACTTTGCCGGCGACGCGCTTGCGGGCGCCGCGGGGCTCACCTTTTTCTCGGGCGCGAAGCTGGGTCACAAGGCGCTGCTCTGGGGCATGTATCTGCGCGCCGCGCATCGCGGCTCCGGCGCCGCCGACCGGCTGATGGAAGCCCTGCTCGAACAGGCCCGCTCTCGGGTGGAGATCGTCATGCTGACCGTCGTCGACGAGAACGCACGGGCGAAGCGCTTTTACGAACGCTGGGGTTTTACGACCTATGGCGTCGAGCCCCATGCGGCGAAGCTCGGCGACGGCGATTATCTCGATGAAGCGCTGATGGCGTTGCGGCTGAGATAGCCCCCTCCCCAGCCCTCCCCCGCTAACGCGGGAGAGGGAGCAGATTGTAGCCTTCATCCACAATGCCGATCGCGAGCGTGCCCTCTCCCGCGGATAGCGGGGGAGGGACAGGGAGGGGGCGCTTGCAGCGGCGACAGCCATTGCTCATAATCTCTTCCCGAACTAGCTTTGCTTCATGTTCGAAGCAAAATTCCAATCCTTCGCCGACGCCTCCTCCTCTCACGACAGCGCCACGCGGATCGCCGCGCTGCGCGAGGAGCTCGCGCGCCAGAACCTCGACGGCTTCCTGGTTCCGCGCGCCGATGCGCATCAGAACGAATATGTGCCCAAAAGCGCCGAGCGCCTCGCTTGGCTTACAGGCTTCACCGGCTCCGCCGGCTTTGCCGTGGTTCTCGCGCAGGAAGCCGCGATCTTCGTCGATGGGCGCTATGTGATCCAGGTGCGCCAGGAGATCGACGGCAAGATCCTCACGCCGATCGACATCTCGGAAACTGCGCCCTCGAAATGGCTTGCGGAGCACGCGCGCGAGGGCGCGCGCATCGGCTATGACCCTTGGGTCCATACGAGCGGCCAGATCGAACGCTTCGCCAAGGCGGTCGAGGGCAAGAAGATCGCGCTCGTTCCGCTCGACGCCAATCCGATCGACGCGCTTTGGGCTGATCGCCCGAGCGAGCCCATGGGGCCCGTCGCCATCCATCCTGCCCGGTACGCCGGCGAGACCGCCGCCTCCAAGATCAAGAAGCTGCGCGAGGCGCTGAAAGACGCCGACGCGGCGTTGATGTCTGACCCGCACGCCATCTGCTGGGCCTTCAACATTCGCGGCGCCGATGTGGCGCATACGCCGATCGTCCTCGCCTTCGCGCTTCTGCCCAAGGAGGGCGCGCCGACGCTTTATGTCGACGACGCCAAGCTCGACGCGAAGACCCGCGCGACGTTGGAAAAATTCCTCACGCTGCGCGCCCCTGCCGAGTTGATTGGCGATCTGACGGAAGCCGGCAAGCGCGGCGCGACAGTGATGTTCGACGCCGCCACCGCGCCCGTGAAGCTCGTCGAGACGTTGCGCGCCGCCGGCGGCAAGCCGCGCGTGGCCGAAGACCCTGCGGCGCTGCCCAAGGCCGTCAAAAACAAGGCCGAGCTCGCGGGCGCGCGCGAAGCGCATATTCGCGACGGCGCCGCGCTGACGCGCTTTCTCGCCTGGTTTGCGGAAGCCGCGCCCAAGGGCGCGCTCACCGAAATCACAGCGGCCGAAGCCGCCGAGACCTTCCGCCGCGAGAGCGGCGATCTGCGCGACATTTCCTTCCCGACAATCTCCGCCTTCGGCGAGCATGCGGCGATTCCGCATTATCGCGTGACCGAGAAAAGCAATCTCAAGATCGGCAAGGGCGTCTATCTCATCGACAGCGGCGCTCAATATATCGACGGCACGACGGATGTGACGCGCACGGTCGTCGTCGGGCGCGCCTCGAAACAATTGAAGGATCATTTCACGCGCGTGCTCAAGGGTCATATCGCCATTGCGCGGGCGGTGTTTCCCAAAGGCGTCACGGGCGCGCAGCTCGACGCCTTCGCGCGGCGCTATTTGTGGGAAGCGGGGCTCGATTTCGATCATGGCGTCGGCCATGGCGTCGGCTCTTATCTTTCCGTGCATGAAGGGCCGCAGCGCATTTCCAAGATGGGCGCGACGCCCTTGCAGCCGGGCATGATTCTCTCGAATGAGCCCGGCTATTACCGGGCTGGCGAATATGGAATCAGGCTGGAAAATCTCATCATTGTCGAAAAGCGCGAGATCGCCGGCGCCGAGCGCGAAATGTATGGCTTCGAGAGCATCACGCTTGCGCCTTTCGATTTGAACTGCGTCGAGCCAAAGTTGATGAACGCCGAAGAGACTGCGTGGCTCAACGCCTATCACGCCCAAGTGCGCAAGACGCTTTCGCCGCTCGTGGACGCGAAAACGCGGAAGTGGCTGCGTGAGGCGACGCAGGCGATCTGACAGGACTGCTTAAACCGTCATTGCGAGCGTAGCGACGCAATCCAGAGCCACATCACGGCCCTGGTTGCTTCGTCGCTTTCGCTCCTCGCAATGACGGGGTGATACGGCCACGCTGTCACTGAACCATCACAGCGCCGTCACGCAAGCTCAATCCAACCGTCACGCAAACGCAGTCGCAACGTCGCGAAAACGCAGCGCAAAATCCCTAGCCTTGCGTCATGGCGTTTACGACGGACCTGGCGGCGAAGCTGACGCGCGACGCGTCATCCCTCCCGCAAACCGGCCTCTCCGGCCAATGGCTGCAACGTCTCCTGGACGCTGATCTAGCCGCCGTTCACCTCTTCTCCCGCTCGGCGCGGCCCAAGGCCATCCGCTTCCTCGCTATCGGCGTGAGCAAGCTCGGCAATGGCTGGATCTATCCCATCCTCCTGACCATCGTCTTCCTCGGGCTGGGCTGGCGGGGCTGGCATGTCGTGCTGCTCGCCGCCGCCAATGCGGCGCTGCTGCATATTCTCTACCCAATCATCAAGCGCCGCTTCTGCCGCAAGCGACCCTTCCATGTCGATCAGCGCCTGCCCTCGCTGCTGAAGACGCTGGACGAGCACTCCTTCCCGAGCGGCCACGCCATGACGCTGACCGGCGTGCTGGCGCCGATCGTCCTCGCCTGGCCGGCGATGAGCATTTCCGCGGTGGTCCTCGTCATCTCCATGGCGTGGTCGCGAATCGCCACAGCGCATCACTATCCGAGCGACGTCATCGCCGGCGTTGCGCTGGGCCTCGGCCTCGCCTTCCCGCTGTCGACTTACGCGCTCGCGCTTTTCTAGGCCGCACGCGGCAGCGCCAGCGGCGCCTCGGCAGGCGCCGCGCTCACGCGGCCCTTGGCGCCTTCTAGCGCGCCCGGGATGAGCTCCAGCCCCAGAAAGCGCGCGCGCTCCACCGGGCCGGGCAGCGACAGATTCTCGGTGAAGCGGCGCTCGAAGCCGAAGCGGCGATAATAGGGTTCATCGCCCACGAGCAGCACCGCGCCATCGCCGAGCGCCGTCGCGCGATCCAGAGCCGCGCGCATCATTTGCGCGCCGAGCCCCAGCGAACGGGCGTGTTCGGCGACCGCCAGCGGGCCGAGCAGCAGCGCCGGGCGGCGCCCGCCAGCGAAGACAGGCCACAGGCGAATCGTCGCGAGCAGCTCGCCCTCATCGTCTTTGGCGACGAGCGCCAAGCCCTCTGCGGGGATATGACCCTCGCGCAGCCTTTCGCAGGTCTTGAGGAAACGCGCGGGCCCGAAAGCGGCGTCCAGCAGCGCCTCGCGCGCGCCGACATCCGCCGCCGTCTCTTCGCGAATCGTGAAGGACGCGCGCGATAGGGCCGCGGGGGCGGCGATGGGCGCGAAAAGGTCGGTGTGAAGTTCAAAGGCCATCTGTTCCTCCTTCAGAGGACAAGCGACCCTCGCGCCTGGCGCATAAATGCGCCCGCCGGACGGGACTGGTTTACTGGGGTTTTGCTCTCACGCCGCCGGCGCCTGCCGGAGGGGATCAGCTTTCCATCAAGCGTCATGCCCGCGGGTAGCAGCCATCCATCCACGCGATGCAAGATCGCGCTGGCGTGGATGGCCGGGACGCGCCCGGCCACGACGTTGCGAGTCGAGCGACGAATCGCTCAGATGATGAAGGTCTCGAGCGGTGGGAAGCCGTTGAAGCCGACCGCCGAATAGGTGGTCGTATAGGCTCCCGTTCCCTCGATTAGCACCTTCGTGCCGATCTCGAGTGAAACCGGCAGCGCATAGGGCGCCTTCTCATAGAGCACGTCCACCGAATCGCAGCTCGGGCCCGCGATGACGCAAGGCTCGGTCGGCGCGCCGTCCGCTTCCGTGCGGATCGGATAGCGGATCATCTCGTCGATCGTCTCGGCAAGGCCGTTGAACTTGCCGATGTCGAGATAGACCCAGCGCAGCTCGCCCTCGGCTTCCGACTTCTTCGAGATCAGCACGACTTCCGCCTCGATGATCCCGGCGTTGCCGACCATGCCGCGGCCCGGCTCGATGATCGTCTCCGGAATACGGTTGCCGAAATGCTTCGACAGCGCGCGGAAGATGGCATTGCCATACTGCTTCACCGCCGGCACGTTCTTCAGATATTTCGTCGGGAAGCCGCCGCCGAGATTGACCATCTGAAGATTGATGCCGCGCTCCGCGAGGTCGCGGAAGATGTCGGCCGCCGACTTCAGCGCGCCGTCCCACTTGCGCGGGTCGGTCTGCTGCGAGCCGACATGGAAGGAGACGCCATAGGCCTGCAGGCCCAGACGATGCGCATGCTCCAGCACGCGCGTCGCCATCTCCGGGACGCAGCCGAATTTGCGCGACAGCGGCCATTCGGCGCCCGAGCCGTCGCAGAGGATACGGCAGAACACTTTCGAGCCCGGCGCGGCGCGCGCGATCTTCTCGACTTCCTCGACGCAGTCGACCGCAAAGAGGCGGATGCCGAACTCGAAGGCGCGCGCAATGTCGCGCTCCTTCTTGATCGTGTTGCCGAAGGAGATGCGATCAGGCGTGGCGCCGGCGGCGAGCGCCTGCTCGATCTCGACCAGCGAGGCCGTGTCGAAGCAGGAGCCCAGCGACGCGAGCAGCGAGAGCACTTCCAGCGCCGGATTGGCCTTCACGGCGTAGAAGACGCGCGTGTCTGGCAGCGATTTGGCGAAGCCGAGATAGTTCTCGCGCACGACATCGAGATCGACGACGAGGCAGGGACCCGTGTCGCGGCCGGCGCGACGGCGCTCGGCGAGGAATTCTTGGATACGGTCCGTCATTGCGGCATCCCCTTCGAAGGGCGCGGGTCGAGCCGCGCCAGGAACCAGTTTGCTTCGGCGGATGCACGACGCCGTTCCCTCGCGCGCGTGGTGGAGACGCGACGACGGTTGAATGCGCCAGCAATCCAGGATCGCCACGCTTGCGCGCGAACAATCCGGTGATGCGCCGTCGGCCAATCGGACAACGAAAAACATGCGAAGACGCATGTCGCTCGGTATCAGAACAGCCTCGATTGGAAGGGGAAGAACCCTTTCCGCACGCCCGGCAAGAAAGACAAGCCTCTTCGGTAAGCCAGCCTTTGGAGGGCTGACAGAGACCAAAAAAGCCCGGTCCGTCGTTGCTTTAAGTCGCGATCCTCCGCTGAGAGCGGAGTTCGCCGGTTCGCCTCCGGCTGCCGGTTTTTTTACGGTGGTTAACCGGCCTCTTGTCCGGATCCCCGCCGACCGACACACGACCACAGGCACGTGCGATTTGGGCAAGGCTGTAGATACGCCCTTTTCGATCCGACACAAGCCTTTTTTGACCTTTGTCGGGAATTTTTTCGGCCCTTGCGCAGCGTGGGCGCGGCGGCGCCCAAAGAGCGCCGCAAGCAGCCGCGGCTTGCGTAACCGGAGCGTTGTCGCTACAGCAGCGTCAGCCGCGCCCTGCAACGACACGAGCAGAAAACACGCGCCGCTCCGGTAATTGAGAGATGATCGACATCACCCGGCGCCAGATGATTGGCGCCTTGGCCGCGTCAGGGGCGCAGATCGCCTTTCCTGGCAATGGGCTGAGCCAGAGCCTCACGCCGAAATTCGGCTTCGACGAAGTCGTGGCGCGCGCGCGCGATCTCGCCCGGGCGCCCTTCGAAGACGCGGCGCCGCGCCTGCCCGACCCTTTCGATGCGCTCGATTTCGACACGTGGCGCGACATCCGCTACAAGCCGGACCACGCGCTGTTTTCCAATCTCGCTGGCGGCTTCCGGCTCCACACCTTTCACCTGGGCTTCCTCTACCGCCGCGCCGTCACGATCAACACGATTCGCGACGGCATCGCCGCGCCGATCCCCTATTCGCCGGCCATGTTCGATTATGGCAGGCTGAAGCTCGATAAGGCGCCGGCCGTCAACACCGGTTTCGCGGGCTTCCGCCTGCATTTCCCGGTCAATGATCCCCATGTCCAGGACGAGGCAATCTCGTTTCTGGGCGCGAGCTATTTCCGCTTTCTGGGCCGCGATCAGCAATATGGCCTCTCGGCCCGCGCGCTCTGCGTCGAAGCGGGCACGAACCGGGAGACCTTCCCCTTCTTCCGCGAATTCTGGGTCGAGACGCCGGTTTCGGGCAATAACCACATCACGATCTACGCTTTGCTCGACGGCGAAGCAGTGACGGGGGCCTATCGTTTCGATCTGACGGTCGGACAGGAAAGCACGCTCGACGTGCAGGCGACGCTGTTTCCGCGCCGCGCGGGCGTGAAGTTCGGCCTCGCGCCGCTCACCTCCATGTATCTCACGGGCGAAAACGACCGCCGCGTGCGCGACGGCTTTCGTGACGAGTTGCATGATTCGGACGGGCTGCTGGTTCGCACCGGCTCGGACGAGTGGCTGTGGCGCCCGCTCGGCAATCCGGCGCGCGAACGCATGTCGTCCTTTCTCGATCGCAATCCGCGCGGCTTCGGCCTGCTGCAACGCGACCGCACCTTCGAATCCTATCAGGACCTCGACCTCGCCTATCAGAACCGGCCGAGCTATTTCGTCGAGCCCGTCGGCGATTGGGGCGAGGGCCGCGTCGAGCTCATCGAGCTGCCGACCCCGGACGAAACCAACGACAATATCGTGGCGAGCTGGGCGCCCGCGACGCCCCCCGAGCCCGACAAGCCCTTCTCCTTCGCCTATCGCGTCACCGCCGGGCTCGACATGCCGCGACTCGCGCCGAACGGACGCGTTGTCCATACGTTCGAAGCGCCGGCGCGGGCGCTGGGCTCGTCCGAACCAAACAATCCCGGCGCGCGCCGCTTCCTCGTGGATTTTGCCGGCGGCGACCTCAGCTACTATGTTTCCGATCCGGCGCAGGTCGAAGCGATCGCCTCCACCTCCTCCGGCCGTGTGCTGCGGGCGAGCGTGACGGCCAATCAACATATCGACGGGTTGCGCGCGCTGTTCGACGTCTCGGTGAAGCCCGGCGACACCGCCGATCTGCGGCTCTTTTTGCGCGCCAATGGGCGCACGCTGACAGAGACCTGGACCTACCCCTGGACGGCGCCGTCGGGAACCTGAGGCGCAGGCCAGGAGCCGCGTCATGCCCGCGCTTGTCGCGGGCATCCACGCCAGGACATTGCGACACGCGGGGAGAAGAAGCGGCGTTCTTCCGCTCATGTTCCCAGCTTTTTCGTGTCGGCGCGGCGTGGATGGCCGCGACAAGCGCGGCCATGACGGTGTTCGCCCGAATTCGAAGCCCCGGCTGGCGGACGCCCCGAACGCCGCCCCCTCATATCTCAGCCAAGCTCGAAAGCGCCGACCGGCTTCATCGCGCCGTCGCCGTTGAGCGTCGGCGTTTTCTTTTCGGGGCGGCCCGTTCTACCCCACGCGAATTCGATGTCATGCGCGACAAAGGCGGCTTGAATCGCCGCGAGCAAGGCGCTTTTCGCCGGTGCGTCGCTCTTCAGCCCGAAGTGGACGTAGAAGCGCAGGATATATTGAATCTGGCCTTCCTTGCTGTCGTAGACGTCGACGCGGGGCGCTCTCTCACGGCTGATGTTGTCGATATGGGGAAGCGCGGCTGCGATCGCCTCGTCCAGCGCCTTGCGAACATCCGCGGTCGGAACGCCGGCGAAAGTCGAGATAATAATCGTCGATTCCGACCAGGAGGCCGGACGGGAGCGATTGACGATCGTCGCCCCGGCGAGCACCGAGTTGGGCACCATGACATAGTCCGGCGCTGTCGTGCGGATCGTGGTGGTGCGCCAAGTCATCTCCGTGACCATGCCGCGAATCTCCCCTCTCGAGATTTCGATCCAGTCGCCGAGCACGAAGGGCTTCTCCATGCCGATCATGACGCCGGCGAAGAAGTCGAGAATGAGTTTCTGGATCGCGAGACCAACCACGATCCCGACGACCCCGGAGGTAAGCCCCACGCCTTGCAGATCCAGGCCGAACAAAAAATGACCGGCCCAGAGGAGGGCGACGCCATAGATCAGGAAGGAAACGATCGACCTCAGGATCGCCGGGGCGCGCTGCGGGTCGGCGGCGTCGGCGACCTGCTTCCAGACATGGCCCTCGAGCCAGGAATTGAACGTATAGGCGCAAGAAAAGGCGATCGACGCGACGATGCTCGGCCAGACCGCTTTTTCGACGCCGAGCCCAGTCGCCTTCACCAGCGATTCGATGTCGGGCGCGAGATAAGCGAGAATATTGCCGCCGGCGACAGCCGCCAATCCGACGAGGACGCGCAAGCTCGCCTCTGGCCACCGCGCAAAGACGAACAGCAACCCGCCGGCGGATGCGAAGGCGAAGGGGATCGCCAGCGTCCAGATCAGCCAGCGGCGGTCGGCGCCGCCCGACCAGCCCTCGAACGGAACGGCGGCGATGTCGATCTGCGCGCCGGGCAGACGCACTGCGGTGACCAGCGCATCCGATCCCTCGTCGAAGAGCTTCTGATCGCCCTGGAAAGCCGGTTGCGGCGCGCCGTCCTGCTCCAGGCGCATGGCGAAGCGATATTTCTGCGAATCGGCGCAAACGCCCAGATGGCAGACGAGCGCCTTGCGGTCGATCAGCACCGTGGAGAAGCCCCAGAAATTGTCGGCGGACGGCCGCTGATCTCCCAGGAACACGGGCCGCCGATAGAGGAACGCCTGATCGCCATTGGGCATGTTCACCGGGCCGGAGAACACGGGGATTCCCGTCTCTATGGCGCGCTGATTGGCGGCGGCGTCGGCGGCGGAATGCGCCAGATCATGGCCGATCAGCGCCTGGTCGATCGAGTCCGCGGGTTCGACCTGGCTGATCTTGCCGCCGCGCGCCAGACGAATCGACATGAGGTCGGGGTTCGCGCGCCGGAGCCGCTGGGCGAACTGGCGGAACTCGGCCTCGGAGAAGTCCGGATGCGCCGACACGAAGGCCGACAGATTGCTGCTGACCGACAATTCTTCCGTCACGTCGCGCGTCGCACGGCTGGTGACGAGCGCGAGCTCTTTCTGCATGGCGTCGCGTGAGGCGCCGGCTGCGCGGCTCACTTCCAGCCGATCGAGGATCGTGGCGAGCCCGAGGAGAACCAGAAAGACGGAAGCCGACGCCCCGAAGGCCCAAAGGCGGCTGCCGAGCGGCAAGCCCGTCGCGCCGCGCAGCCAGACGAAGGCCACGGTTCCGCAAAACAGGGAAAGAAGAAGCGCGAGCCCACGGATCATCCAGCGATTGGGCGAGTCCTGGCTCCATCCGTCCGACGGCAGCGCGGCAAGCTCGATCCGCACGCCGGGGAAACGTATGGCGCCGAGCGCCGGCTGCGCGGCGGCGTCGAAGAGGCTCGGATCGCCGCGCAACATCCCGCGATATTGCTGATCGACGAAAATCTTCATCGCCATGCGGTATTTCGGGCGAGGCTCGCACAGCCCGAGCTTGCATTCGATGTTGGGGCCCGCTTCGACGGTCAAGCCGACGAAAGCGGGCTTGGCGCCGGGGCCCGGCGATCCTTCAGTGAAAACCGGACGCGTGTAGAGCAGACCCGGCTCGCCGTCACGCAGCGCGAAGGGACCGACCAGCGCCGGCGCCCCTTTCTCGATCGCCCGCGCGATGGCGGGTTCGGACGCTAGAATATGCGTCTCGATGCGATCGATCGCGGCGCGGTTTTCGGTATAGGGCTCGATCCGCGCCACTTTCCCGTTCTTGACCAGGAACACCCGGCGCAGGTCTGGATTCTCGCGGATGAACGGGCGGATGTAATTGGCGAAGGCTTGCTGGTCGATATTCGGATTAGCGCCGACCAATGCGCTGAGGCCCTGCACGACGGCGACCTTTTGCGTGAGGTCGCGCGTCGCGCCGCTGCTCATCGCCTCCAGCTCGACGACCGCATCCTCGCGCTGCTTTTCCAGCCAATTGTTGCGGTCGATCCGTTCGGCGACGACCGCCGCGACGATCACCGCCAGCGCCACCGCCAGAGCCGCTAACGCCGGCTGCCAGAGCGAAGTCGTCCGGGATTGCCGAACGACGTTTTGTTTATCCATTTTTCCCTCGTCGGGCCAAACTTAGGCTTTGGCCTAGCTTAGGAGACTCTAAAGCTCAAGTAGCTCAACTGATGTGCGCTGCGGCGCGGAGGGCAGCGAGTTATGTGCATCCGGTAGAGCTTAAGAGCGCGGCTTCCGCTCGAAGAGGACGCGCGCCAGGAAGCCGACCCCCGCAGCGGCGAAAAGCGCCGCAATGCGCCAGGAAAATAGATTGGCCAGCAGCAGCGCGATCGCCGCGAGAACCGCCGCGATCACCATGCCGCGCAGGGCCGTCGGGGAAAGAATTCGCGTATCGGACGGCCGCACGATCGGGCGCGGAATCACTTGCTCCATGACGCTGGCGAGAACGAGCCCCGCGCCGGGGTCGATGAGCAGGCGATAGGTGTCGATCGTGGGCGCCTGATAGGGAAAGGCCGCCCCGCCTCTGGCCGGCTCATGCGCAAATGCAGTCGCCTCCCACCGGTCGGCGTCGACGCGCGCCAGATAGAGATCGAACAAGCGCAGGCCGCCGGCGGCGTCATAGGCGGGGACGCGCGCCTTGAGCGCATAGGCGGACTGAGGCGAATTTTGCGACGGCAGCCGATCGGGCGAAGTCTGGCTCGCGGTTTCGATCAACCGGCGGACGGGGACGCCGCGCTCCTCCGCCGCGCCGCGCAGCAAGATTTCGACTTCGCGCAGGATCGACTGTTCGGTCAGCCGGCCGTCCCGCAGCTCGGCATTCATCGGCCGGGCCGCCTCCTGCGCATAGGAGGCCTTGGCGGCGGCGACTGAAAGCAAACGGTCCTCGCCGCTGCTCATATCCGGCACGGGAAGAACGAGGCTGTCGAAAAGATGCGACATGCCCTCGGCCGGGGCGCCCGCTGTTATCGGCGGCGGGGCGTTGGGCGCCGTCGTCGGCGTGACCGACGGGCGATGGGCGACGCGCAAGCTTTGCGTATCCGTCGCCACTGGCGGCAGCGGCGCGATCTTCTCGACGCTCATCGCGGGCCTCCTCGCGGCGCGCGCGCCGCCTGCGTTGCTCCATACGCCAGGGGCGCTATTCGCCCTTCAAGCGCGCGAGGTCGAACGCCTCGACGTCGCGCAGCAATTCGATAAAAGCCGTCGCCCAATAATCCGCCGTCGCCTCGCCCTTTTCGGCGCTCGCCCTGGAGGCGTCGCCCATGGCGCCCGAGGGCGACAGATCCTGCGTCAGCCAGCCGAAGCCCGCCGGCCGATCGGCGCGCAGCCAGGCGAAATCGCGCTCGAAATCCAGCGTCGCCGGCGGGAAGTTCTTGGCGCGCCCCATGTCGACCAGCTCGGGCCGGAAGGCGAGCATCAGCGATGTCTCGATCTCGCCGCCATGGATGCCGTGGCGCTGCTCCTGCGCCGAGAAGAGCCCGTCGGGATAGCCGAAACGCGCCCAGGAGCAGGTGACGGCGAGAAGGCCGAAACGCGCCCGCAGTTCGAGCGCGACCGTGGAGATCAGCGCGGAATTGCCGCCGTGCGAATTCATCAGCACGAGCTTTTTCACGCCGGCGCGCGCGACGCCTTCGGCGATGTCGAGGAGCATGCGAGAGGCCGTCTCCTGCGACAGCCATAAGGTGCCGGGGAAGTCGCGGTGTTCGAGCGAGACGCCGACGCTCTGCATCGGCAGGAAGACGGCGTCGAGGTCTTCGGGCAGGCGCGCCGCGACGCGCTCGATGCAGCCCTCCATGATCATGGCGTCGACGCCGAGCGGCAGATGCGGGCCATGCTGCTCGACGGCGGCGATGGGCAGCACGGCGATGACGCCGGCCATGTCATGCGCGCGTATGTCGCGCAGGGAAAGCTCGGACCAGAAGCAAGAGGGCAGCATGGGCCAATTAAAGCCCGGCTGCGGTGAAAATGCGAGCCTGAAGGCCGGACCGCGCGCCTTCAGGCGCGCTCAGGCTGTTGACAAAGTGGCGACGGCGCATTTCGCCTTGTGAGACGGGCGCAGAATGCGAGCCTGAAGGCTCGCGGTCCGCGAACTGGACCGCGCGTCTTCAGACGCGCCTCATCGATCAGTCGGAACCGGCGCCGAACTCTCCCGGTCCCCTGCCGCCCATATGCCCCGGGTGGTGGCCTCCCATATGGCCCCGATGCGGGTCGACCGCCCCTTCGACGAGCGCGCCAAAGCGGCGCTTCTGCGCCTCGTCGAGGCTGTCGTAGAGCGGCTTGGCGGCGGCGGCGATCTTATCCAATTCGCCTGCGTGCGCGACCATATGTTGCGCCCGCCGCTGCAAGGCGCCGAGGGCGTCCGAGTCAGGAGCCGGCGGCGCCTTGTCGCGCCTCTCGGCGAGATGCGCGATGCGCGCCTTGGCGATGTCGCGCAGCGCCGTTTCGAGCGCAGGCCAGCTTTTCTCCTGGTCGGATTTGAGTTGGAGACCCGCCTTCAATGCGGCGATGCGGGCGTCGGAAAAGGCGGCGATGTCCTGCACGGAGGGGTGCGGCGGATGCGCGAATGGCTCGGCGTTCGCCGCTTGCGCGGCCGCCGCGCCGCAAAGAGAGAAGGCTGTGGCGATAACAAGAAGAGACTGACGCATGAGATGTCCTAAATCACTGTCCACGCCCGGATTGTTTCGTCTCAGCTCGCGCGCGGCAATTTAAAGTTCGGTAATGTCGCGCTACCTTCGGCATGAGGACCCAACCGGATAAAGGAGCCTATCTGTGCCGCTCGAAATTTCCCGTCGCCAGGCGACGCTCTTTTTCGCCACCGCTGGCGCGCTTCTCTCGGGCGTCGCGCGCGCCGAGGACGCCAAGAAGATGATCGTGCACAAGAGCCCGACCTGCAATTGCTGCGGCGGCTGGGCCGAGCGCATGCGGGCGGCGGGCTTTATCGTGGAAGAGATCAAAGAGCCCGACATGAACATTTTGAAAGCCAAGCTCGGCGTGCCGGAGCCAATGGCCTCCTGCCACACCGCTGAGCTGGACGGCTACGTCATCGAAGGCCATGTGCCGCCGCAGGCCGTCGCGCAATTGCTGAAGGACCGCCCGAAGGTCACGGGCGTCGCCGCGCCCGGCATGCCGATGGGCTCACCGGGCATGGAGATGGGTCCGCCGGAGGCCTACACGCTGTATTTGTTCGACGCCTCGGGCGCGCGCGAGTTCGGCAAATGGCTCGGCGATAAGCCCGCCTGACCGGCCGCGTCGAGCAAGCCCAGATAGCGGGCGGCGCCCCTGCCGGCGGCGCGCCCCGTGGCGAACGCCGCCTGCAGCAGATAGCCGCCTGTCGGCGCGTCATAGTCGAGCATTTCTCCGGCGACGAAGACGCCCGGCATTTTCCTCAGCATCAGATCGGCGTCGACCTCCTCAAAAGCGACGCCGCCCGCTGTGGAAATGGCGCGCTCCAGCCCGGCGACTCCCGAGACCTTGAGCGGCGCGTTCTTGATCAGCGTGGCCAGCGCCTCGGCGTCGCGCGGCAAGCCCTCCGGCTGCGCCTCGCGCAACAGGCCGATCTCGGCCTTGGAGAAACCGGCGCGGCGCAGAAAGGTCGCGTGAGACTGTTTGGGCGGGCGACGCGACAGCTTGCGGGCGAGGCAGACCTGGCTGGTGTCGGGGCGCAGATCGACGAGAAGCGTCGTCGCGCCATCCGTCTTCGCCGCCTCGCGCAGGCGCGAGGAGAGCGCGTAAACCGGCCCGCCTTCGAGCCCCTTGGCGGTCACGACCATATCGCCGCGCGCCGTCGCCTCGCCATGACGGAGCAGCACGGTCTTGATCGGCTGGCCCTCGAAATCGGCGCGGAAAATCGTGCTCCAGCGGACAAGCGCGCCGCTGTTTGCGGCCGATAGCGGCGTCACCTCGATGCCTGCGGCTTTCAAAAGGCCGACCCAGCCCCCCTCCGAGCCGAGCTTCGGCCAAGAGGCGCCGCCCAGCGCCAGCACCACGGCGCCGGCCGCGCGGGAGAATTCATGTCCATCGGGACCTCTCAGCCGCAAAGCCCCGTCCTGGGCGAACCCCAGGAAGGAGTGACGCAACGCGAAAGTCACGCCGAGCTGGGCGAGCCGCCCCAGCCAGCCGCGCAGCAAGGGCGACGCCTTGAAGCTCGCCGGAAAGACCCGGCCGCTGCTGCCGACGAAAGTCGCCTCGCCGAGATCGGCGCAGAAATCGCGCAGCGCCTGGGGCGGAAAGGCGCGCACGAAAGGCGCGAGACGCTTCGCCGCCGCGCCGTAGCGCGAGACGAATCTGTCGAGATTTTCGCTGTGCGTAATATTGAGACCGCCGCGGCCCGCCATCAAAAATTTGCGCGCGGGGCTCGGCTTGTGCTCATAGATAACGACGCGCGCGCCGGCGCGGGCAAGGACCTCGGCGGCGAAAAGCCCGGCGGGCCCGGCGCCGATCACAGCGCAGAACGGAGCGGCGGCGGCGTTAATGTGAGCGGCCTCCACGCGAACGGCGGCGGAAAATGCGAATGGCGGATGGACTTGTCCCATCTCTTGTCACGCTTCTTGACCGGCGTTTTGTTGCGCCCCAGTTAGCACGGGCCCCCTGCAAGCGGAAGTAAACTTTATATGACGGTGGATGAAATTCAGCAAAATGACGCAGCGGGCGAACACTTCGGCTTCGTCGTCGGCGAGGGCGAGATCGGCGCGCGGCTCGACCGCTTTCTGGCCGAGCGGCCGGAGCTCGTCGAGGCGCATCTCTCCCGCAGCCGCATCAAGGCGCTGATCGAGGAGGGACGCGTCTCGCTTCGCGGCGCCGCCGTGAGTGATCCTGCGAAGAAGCTTTTAGCTGGCGACGCCGTGACGCTCGACGTGCCGCCCCCCACCCCCGCCGAGCCGCAAGCCGAGGATATTGCGCTCAATGTCGTCCATGAGGACGCGCATCTCATCGTCATCGACAAGCCGGCGGGACTCGTCGTGCATCCCGCGAGCGGCCACGAGAGCGGCACGCTGGTCAACGCCCTCATCGCCCATTGCGGGGAAAGCCTTTCCGGCGTCGGGGGCGTGAAGAAACCCGGCATCGTGCATCGCATCGACAAGGACACGACTGGCCTTCTCGTCGTCGCCAAAACAGACGCCGCGCATCACGGCCTCTCGGCGCTCTTTGCCGACCACGGCCGCACGCTCTCGCTCACACGCGAATATCTGGCCTTCGTCTGGGGCGTTCCCGACCGCGCGCATGGGACGATCGAAACCAATCTCGGCCGCCACTCGATCCAGCGCGAGCGCATGGCCGTCGTGCCAGAGTCGCGTGGACGCGAGGCGATTACTCATTGGGAGAAGATCGCCGATTATGGCGTCGCGTCGCTGATCCGCTGCCAGCTCGAGACGGGCCGGACCCATCAGATCCGCGTGCATATGGCGCATATCGGCCATCCGCTGATCGGCGACTCGACCTATGGCGCGGGCTTCAAAACCAAGGTCGCCAAGCTCCCCGAGGCGGCGCGCGCGGCAGTGGAGAAGCTCGGCCGGCAGGCGCTCCACGCCGCGACGCTCGGCTTCGAACATCCGATCACGGGCGAGGAGATGATGTTCGAAAGCGAATTGCCCGAGGACCTCGCCGCATTGATGGCGGCGCTCGAAGAGATTTGAGCGCAGTTGAGGCCGGGGCAAAAATAAGCACTATACGCGAAGAGGGTTTTCATCGCTCGAGGAGGCAAAATATGTTGTCGCGCCGGTTAACCATCATCGCCATGATGAGCATGGGCCTCGGGGTCTTCGCACAGCCGGCCTTCGCCGATCCCGCTTATCTGGAAGACGCGATCACCGAAACCAGGGAAGCCATTGCGGCCGGCAAGCAGCTCCAGGCCGGCTCTTTCGTCGAGCACGCCGATCAAGCGATCGACCACGCGCGCAGCGCCGTCTGGCAAACGCCCGTCGACGAGATCCGCAAGGGCATCAAGCTCATGCGCAAGGCGGTGAAGCTCGCGAAGGGGACGAATTCCGAGAAGCGCATCGCCAAGGCGACCGAACAGGCGGAACTCGCTCTGGAGCAGTTCGAAGCGGTGAAGTGATTTGGTGGGGCCATGACAGCATTGGCCCCCACGCCTACCCCTCCCCGCAAGGCTATCGGATCACAGATTTCGGAACCGTCATGGCCGGGCTTGTCCCGGCCACCCACGCCAATGAGCATGGCTGACCTAGGGGCGGGATCGTTTTACGCCAAGACCAATCCGAACAGGTGAGCCGCCATTGCCCGGCGTGGATGGCCGGGACGAGCCCGGCCATGACGGTGTGGTGCGACCCTACGCACAGATGACGCCTCCCTCACCGCCCCTCGCAGGCGGAAAGCGGCATCGGCTCCAGACGGTAGACCTTATCGTCGCTCTGCGTCTTTTTCTCTTGCCCGCAATAGGCTTCGAGCTGCAGGCCCATATTGGCGTTGCCGAGCATCATGAAATCCTTTTCGCCGCGCCGCAGATAAATGGTGCGCGACTCGCCGGTCGTGCAGCCCGTGGCCTTGGCGTTCTCGATGTCTTGCGGCGCGCAATCCGCCTCACTGCCCGTCTTGCAGAAGGCAGCGCTGCATTGCCACTGATCCTCGAAAGGCGTGCAATTATATTTGAGCGTCGCAGGCTTGCCGTTCTTTCGCGTCGTCACCGACGCCGAGACGCTCGCGCCGTCCGGCCAATCCGACAGAAGCTTTTTCGCGCGGTCCGCATCGATCTGCCGGAGGTCGCGCGACACACGAACGGAAACCGTCTGCTGCTGCGGATGCGACGCCAGATGCTGGGGCGAATAATCGCGGCCATAGCAGAACGGAACGTCGGGTTTGAGCCGCTCGCGCAGCGGCGCGCCCAGGCCGGCGTAGGGCGAATTGGTCTTGTTCGCCTCCGCGACACAGTCCTCGATCGGCCGCCGCTCCAGGCGGAAACTCTTGTCGTCGGC
This sequence comes from Methylocystis sp. JR02, assembly GCF_030063565.1. Taxonomy (NCBI): domain Bacteria; kingdom Pseudomonadati; phylum Pseudomonadota; class Alphaproteobacteria; order Hyphomicrobiales; family Methylocystaceae; genus Methylocystis; species Methylocystis sp. JR02. The sequence continues at coordinate 2,311,050 of NZ_JASIRC010000001.1, forward strand.
GCCGAGCCGCGATGTGACGTCGCCCGCTTCCTCATCCTCGGGATCCAGAAGAAGATCGGCGCCAACTCCATCGACGATTACATGCGCATCGTCATCCGCGCGCAGGCCGCCAATATGACGATCGCACTCGCCGCCGCATTGCAGGCTGGCTTTCGACTTGTTGTCGTAATCGTTTTTGTAGCACCAGCCGGAGACATTCTCCGGCTTCTTGGCGCCGCGAAGGGTGACGAGCGCCGCGACATGGGTCGTGTCGCGGTTCGAGGCGTCCGCGTCAGGGTTCGCGTGCTTATGCGGGCTTTCCTCGCTGTGGCGCAGATTGGGGTCCTCCCAATAGGTCGAGGCCTTGTCCTTGCCGATCATGAAAAACAGCCGCTCGACCTTCTGATGCGGATGCGCGGCGAGATGCGCGGAATCATAGACCCTTGCGAAACAGAGCCTGCCCTGCGCGAAGATCATCTTCTCGACGCGCGAGGGCTCGTTCGCCGCAGCGGCAAAGGGCGCAACCGCCGCGCCCGTCACGAAGAGAAATGCCAGAAATCGCACGCGCCCCTCCCCTGCTTCTGACCTGTCGCGGACTATGCCATAATTCGCTCGTCTCGCATGAGGGCGGGCGCACATGGATAGAGGCGGCGTTTTTCAGGGGGCTTTAGTGGCGGCGGCCGGCTGGTTCGGCGTTGCGCGGGCGAGCGAGGAACGCGCGCCGATGAAGGTCGTCTATCACCTCTCGGATTTCGACAAGGCCGACTTCGTCCTGCACAATATGCGCGTGCATTATGAGCACGCAACCGCCCCGACGACGCTCGCCCTCGTCGTGCACGGCCCCGCCGTCCGCGCGTTCCATCGCGAGGGATCGGGCGTCACGCAGGAGCGCTTCGCGAGTCTCTCGAAGCGCGGCATGACTCCTTACATCTGCGCCGTCGCCTTGCGTGGGCACAATGTGGAAGAGAAGGATTTGACGCCCGGCTTTCAGGTGGTCGAAGCCGGCACGGTCCGTCTCGCGGAATTGCAGCGCGACGGCTATCTCTACATTCGGCCGTGATCAAACCGCGCGAACGTTTTTTCTTTTGAGCAACGCGCATGGGGCTTGTCATTCCCGACGGGCCGAAGGCCCGATCGGGAATCCAGAGCCCAAATTAGCGCTGGTTGCTCTGGATCCCCGATCGCTCGCTTTGCGAGCGTCGGGGATGCCGGTAAGTCGACCAAGAAAGAACGCCTAACTAACCACCCTCTTTTTGGGCCTTAGCCGTCTTGCCGCTGCGTTCCTTCGCCTTGGTCTTGCGGAGGTTCTCCGCATTCTTCTGAGGCGTTTCCTCCTTGGAGGCTCCGGCCTCATGCAGGGCGATGGCGACGGCTTGTCTTGGGTTCGCGACCTTCTTGCCGGCGCCGCTCTCGAGCTCGCCATGCTTGTATTCGTGCATGACGCGGCTCACGGTTTTCTTCTGTTCCGGCGATTGCTTGGGCATGACAGCGCTCCCGCTCGATGAATGCTGACTGAACGCGTTGCGAAGGCGGATGATCCTAAATCGAAACATTCGCGCCCCAGCGCGCGTTATTCGATCATGTGGCCCACCGGGAGGTCGGAAATGTGGTCGAGCCGCCAACCCACGCGCCTTTGCAAGACGGTCGCGATCGCGCTCATTGTCACATTCGCGAGCGACGCGCTCGCGCAAACTATCTGGCTTCCAAGGCCGCCGGCCAGAATACACCGCTCGCAGCCGTCCTATGCCGGCGATTGCGGCCCCAACCCGCCGCCCGGCTATCGCTGGGACCTGAAAGGCTGGCGTAGCGGGTTCAACCGGGATTTCGACTGCTACATGCTCGACGAATATTGAGCGCGCGCGGCCGACCAGCGGGGCCGGCCGCGCACGACATTTGTCCTACTCAACCAGCGCGGCCTTCGCCTTGCCGAACTTCTTGCGATCGTTCGGATCGAGATAGACCTTGCGCAGGCGGATCGACTTCGGCGTGACTTCCACCCGCTCGTCGTCCTCGATATAGGCCAGCGCCTTTTCGAGCGTCATCTGGATCGGCGGCGTCAGGCGCACCGCTTCGTCCTTCGATTGCGTGCGGATGTTGGTGAGCTGCTTGCCCTTGAGCACATTGATCTCGAGATCATTGTCGCGTGTGTGCTCGCCGACGATCATGCCGCGATAGACCTTCCAGCCCGGCTCGATCATCATCGGGCCGCGATCTTCGAGCTTCCACATGGCGTAGGCCACGGCCTCGCCCTGATCGTTCGAGATCAAGACGCCGTTGCGGCGGCCCTGAATCTCGCCCTTATAGGGCGCGTAGCTGTGGAACAGGCGGTTCATGATCGCCGTGCCGCGCGTGTCGGTGAGCAACTCGCCCTGGTAGCCGATGAGGCCCCGCGTCGGCGCGTGGAACACCAGGCGCAGGCGATTGCCGCCCGAGGGGCGCATCTCGATCATCTCGGCCTTGCGCTCGGCCATCTTCTGCACGACGACGCCCGAATGTTCCTCGTCGACGTCGATGACGACTTCCTCGATGGGCTCCAATATCTCGTCGCCCTCGCCCCGCTTGAAGACGACCTTGGGGCGCGACACGCCAAGCTCGAAGCCCTCGCGGCGCATGGTCTCGATCAGAATGCCGAGCTGCAATTCGCCGCGGCCCGAGACGATGAAGGCGTCGCCCATCGGCGCGTCCTCGACGCGCAGCGCCACATTGCCTTCGGCCTCCTTCATCAGCCGCGCGCGGATCATGCGGCTCGTGACCTTGTCGCCTTCCGTGCCCGCCAGCGGGCTGTCGTTGACGAGGAAGGTCATGGAGAGCGTCGGCGGATCGATCGGCTGCGCCTGCAGCGGCTCATTGACCTCGAGCGCGCAAAGCGTGTCGGCGACGTTGAACTTTTCGAGGCCCGCGATGGCGACGATGTCGCCGGCTTCCGCCTCGTCGATCGGCTGGCGCTCGATGCCGCGGAAAGCAAGAATCTTGGAGACGCGGCCCTGCTCGACCACTTTGCCCGTGCGGTCGAGAACCTTCACGGCCTGGTTGGGCTTCACGCTGCCGGAGAAGACGCGGCCGGTGATGATGCGGCCGAGATAGGGGTTCGCTTCGAGCAGCGTGCCGAGCATGCGGAAGCCGCCTTCCTCGACCGTGGGCTCCGGCACATGCTTGAGCACGAGATCGAACAGCGGGGCCATGCCGTCCTGCGGGCCGGTCGGCTCCTCGGCCATCCAGCCCTGCTTGGCGGAGCCGTAAATGATCGGAAAGTCGAGCTGCTCGTCGGTGGCGTCGAGCGCGGCGAAGAGATCGAAGACCTCGTTGACGACCTCCGAGACGCGCGCGTCGGGCTTGTCGACCTTGTTGACGCAGACGATGGGCTTCAGGCCGATCTTCAGCGCCTTGCCGACAACGAATTTCGTCTGCGGCATCGGGCCTTCGGCGGCGTCAACCAGCACGATAGCGCCGTCGACCATGGAGAGAATGCGCTCAACCTCGCCGCCGAAATCGGCGTGGCCGGGGGTGTCGACGATGTTGATGCGCACGTCCTTCCAGGTGATGGACGTGGCCTTGGCCATGATGGTGATGCCGCGCTCTTTTTCGAGATCGTTCGAATCCATCACGCGCTCGGCGACGCGCTGGTTGTCGCGGAACGCGCCCGACTGCTGGAGGAGGCGGTCGACAAGCGTGGTCTTGCCGTGGTCGACGTGGGCGATGATGGCGATATTGCGAAGCTGCATGGCGGCTTTCGATTAAACAGCCGCGACCCGTTCCGTCAGGCTTGAACTGGCCCGGAAGACGCGGCGGCGACTTTTGTTGCGATGCGGCGGCTTTTACAGGAGCGGGGCGGCGAAGGGAATAGAAAAGGGCGGATCGGGGCGCGTTGAGCGCCCTCCAGCATGGGTTTAGCTCATTTTCTACCTTTGGATGCTCCCCGCCGCCATGGTGGGGAGCGGCTCGCGAGGCTCCTGAGGCTAGCTTCTCTCCGGGGCGTGCACCGCGTCCAGGCCGGCGCGCAAAGCGTGCGCCAGCTTCACGGCGTCGTCATTGGCCCAGAAATGCACGAAGAAGAGCCTCGGCTCGTCATCGAGCATGTGGTTGTGAAGCGCCGTGACCTCGACGCCATTCGAGCGCAGCGCTTTCAGCAGCGGCTCGACCTCCCTGGCCTCGGCGACAAAATCGCCGCTGATCGCCGCCTTTCCGCCGCCGGTGGGCTCGAAATTGAGGGCCGTCGCCGTGCCCATCGCCGGGGCGACGGTCATGCCGCCGGCCCTTATCTGGTCGCTAGGCGGGAAGCTGAATTGATAGACGCCGCCATTATTCTTGCCGTGGGCGCCAAGGGCCTCGTCCAGCCGGGCGGCGTCGAAGCCGAGCTCCGGGGCTTGCTGGCCACCGCCGGAAGCCTCGAAAGGCGTGCCGGACGCCCCCAGAGCGTCCCGGACCAATTGCGCGAGTTTCGCGGGATCGCCCTGCGCGGAGACATGCATGTAGTAAGTCGCGGGCTGCGCCCGCAGGAGATGATTATGGACGCCGGTGATTTGCACTCCGGCGGCGAGCAGCGACGACATCACCGGGTTGATCTCGGGCTCGGTCAAGACCAGATCGCCCATCATCATGGCGTCGCGGCCCATGGGCTCGAAGGCGACCCAGCCCCCGAGCGCAAGCGCCGGCTTGATGTCCACGCCGTCGAGGGTGACGTGGAGATCGCTCCGCGGCAGCCCATATTTGTGGACGGCGCCGCTGACGATCGGCTTTTTGCCGAAGGCGGCGTCGACGCGGGACCAGTCGAATTCGGCGGGCGCGGCCGGCGACGACAGCACAAGCGCAAAGAGCGCCAAGGTCGATCTTTCGCATTGGCTTCCCTTTCGTTGAAGGCCTCCCCTCCAGCGAAATAGGGCCGCGCGCGCCGGCGCGCTGGGAAAAGGTCGCGCCTTGCTACAGGCCGAGATTTTCCCTGAGCCAGAAGGCGGCTTTGAACAGCCCCCCCTCTGAAATATTTGCGCCGAAGGCGAGATAGCTGGCGACAGACGTCGTGAAGGCGAGCGTCGGCGCGACCGCCTGGAGACGCGCCTTGACGTCGAACGGGCCGGCGAGACGGAAGAACAACGCGAAACAAGCCAGTCCGACCGACGCGCCGACGACCGTATCGGGGAAAGTGTGGCCGCCCACGAGGAAGCGATTGAAGAACACCAAAAGGGCGACCGACCAGGACGCTGCGGCAAAAAAATAGCCCGCCGGGGACCGGGTCGCGAGCGCCATTCTGCCGAACGAGCAGAAGAAGAAGCAGGCCAGCGCGGCATGCCCGCTGGGACTGTAAAGCCCGCCATAACCATGGATCGCGAGGAAGATGATCTTGCCAAAAGAGATCAGCGCCGCGCACAGGCCAGCGGAAAAGATGAAAGCCGCCGCCGGCCGCCGCAGGCCGGCAAACCACAGCGCGGCCGTCAGCCCGACACAGGCGGACAAGACAAGGTTCGACGCGCCGAAGGGCGTGAAAAGAGCCAGAAGCCTGGAAGCAGTCACCGACAAGCCTCGAGAAAATTGCAGGGGGCGCGAGTTACGTGAAAACTATTACCGCATGCACATATTTTCATGTCTCCGCCCCCGTCATGGCCGGGCTTGTCCCGGCCATCCACGCCGCGCAAGCACAGCTAATGCTGGGCAATGGAGAAGCATGAATTTTTATCATCGTGAAACCGCGTCTCGTTGGGCTGTGCCCCTGGGCGTGGATGGCCGGGACAAGCCCGGCCATGACGGCCACCGAGATGTGTGGCTCGTCCGGTTACTTCTTCGCCCCGCGCGCCGCGCGCTTGGCGAGCGTGCGCAGGCGCAGCGCGTTGAGCTTGATGAAGCCTTCGGCGTCGCGCTGGTCGTAGGTGCCGCCTTCCTCAAAGGTCACGAGATCCTGGTCATAGAGCGACCACGGGCTCTCGCGGCCGACGAGCGCCGCTGATCCCTTGTAGAGCTTGAGCCGCACGCGGCCGGTGACGAGCTCCTGGCTCTTGTCGATCGCGGCCTGCAGCATCTCGCGCTCCGGCGAGAACCAGAAGCCGTTGTAGATCAGCTCCGAATAGCGCGGCATCAGCTCGTCCTTGAGATGCGCCGCGCCGCGGTCGAGCGTGATGCTTTCGATGCCGCGATGGGCGACGAGCAGGATCGAGCCGCCGGGCGTCTCATACATGCCGCGCGATTTCATGCCGACGAAACGGTTCTCGACCAGATCGAGACGGCCAATGCCGTGCTGGCGGCCGAGCTCGTTGAGCTTGGCGAGCAGCGCCGCCGGCGTCAGCGCGACGCCATCAACCGCGACCGCGTCGCCCTTCTCGAAATCGATGGTGATATATTGCGGCTCGTTCGGCGCGTCCTCGGGATGGCCGGTGCGCGAATAGACATAGTCCGGCGTCTCCTGCGCCGGGTCTTCCAGCACCTTGCCCTCGGAGGAGGTGTGCAGCAGATTGGCGTCGGTGGAGAACGGCGCCTCGCCGCGCTTGTCCTTGGCGATCGGGATCTGATGCGCCTCGGCGAAGGCGATGAGATCGGTGCGGGAATGGAAGTCCCATTCGCGCCAGGGCGCGATCACCGTGATGTCCGGCTCCAGCGCATAATAGCCGAGCTCGAAGCGCACCTGATCGTTGCCCTTGCCGGTCGCGCCGTGACAGACGGCGTCCGCCCCCATTTTGCGGGCAATCTCGATCTGCTTTTTCGCGATCAGCGGACGGGCGATGGAGGTGCCGAGCAGATAGAGCCCCTCATAGACGGCGTTGGCGCGAAACATCGGGAAGACGTAGTCGCGCACGAATTCCTCGCGCAGATCCTCGATGAAGATATTCTCGGGCTTGACGCCGAGGAGCAGCGCCTTTTCGCGCGCCGGGCCCAGTTCCTCGCCCTGGCCGAGATCGGCCGTGAAGGTGACGACCTCCGCGCCATAGGTCGTCTGCAGCCATTTGAGGATGATGGAGGTGTCGAGGCCGCCGGAATAGGCGAGGACGACCTTCTTGATGTCTTTTTTGGCGCGGGTCATGTCGGGCTCGGTATTGGTGCTTGGTCGGCGCCGTTATAAGCCCGCCGCCGCCGCGCGCAAGCGTTGGACCGGGCCGGGAGGAGGGCGGGAACAGATCGCTGGGGCCGCGCAATCCTGGCTAGAAGTCGCGAAATGTGACAAAGGCTAGGAAAGACCGGCTTTGACCCAATGCGGTCATTCGGTGCTAAGGCTAGTCTCGGCTGAATTAGCGCTCGACTTTCGCACCCATGTTTTGCATGCGGCAACCCTCTGAAAATACAGGGGCGGGCGGTTCCTGCACACAGGCCTTAACGCTGATACATTAGCCTCGGACACGCGCGGCCAGCTCCAGCTCGTGCAAGGCCGCAAGGACGTGTTGCGTCACCGATTCCGGAAGACCCATTTTCTGCTCTTGGAGAACTTTCTTGAGATGACCGGCTGCGTTTGCCGTGTGAGGGCTGATCCTCGCAGCGTCGGCTGCTTCGGTATCCGCTAGCGCGAGATCGGTGTGAAAGGAAAGGATCCTGAAAAGCTTTGATATCTCTTGTGCCAAGGGCTCATAGGCCCGCAGCGCCGCAAGCGCTTCGTCATAGGCTTTCTCAGACTTCGCATAGGCGGCCCGGCGATTTCCCTCGGCGCTTTCCGCCGCTGCCTCCAGCGACTTTCTTGAAGCGGCGTCATACGCCACCTGGGAGCCTTGTAGCCTGGTTTCCCCGGCGCTGAGCGCCGCCAAGGCCGTGCGCTGGTTGCTTTCGCTGCCATGCGCGAACGACTCCTCAAACGTGCTTTCCACCTGCGCAAGATTTTTCACCGCTTGCGCCAAACTGATCCGCGCCTCTTCCTTAATCTCTTCGAGAGTTTGCGGCGTGTATAGGGCCGCCTTGATCATGTCGCGGAGCGCGTCCTTTTTCTCGTCACCCGGCGGCGTTTCAGCCTGACTTAAGAGATCAAGGAGCACCGCAGCAGCCTCGCGACCGAAACTGAGGTTCAATGCGGAATTCTCTTCCATTTCCTCCACTCCGTTGGTCCATACATGGGGCGCGGGGATCGAATTGAAACGGCTACGGGTCGGCTAGGCGTTAGTGCTTGTCAGCGCCTGCGGAACGTCTCGGCTCGCCTGCTGGGGCCTCTGGAAACTTCCCCCTCAAACATCAATTATTCCCTGTGCACAAAGTCATAGTAATCGCTGCCTCTGCTGGTGGGTTGCAACCGTTGCGACAGATCGTTGCGGCGCTGCCAGAAGCGTGTCCGGCTGCGATTTTCGTCGTTGTGCACATCGGCAATCATCGAAGCGATTTACCGACAATTCTTTCTTGGTCTTCAAAGCTGAAAGCGTCCTTCGCAACGGACGACTTGCCCATACAAGCGGGCCATATCTACGTCGCCCCGCCAGACCAGCACATGGTTTTAGAATCGGGGCGCATCCGTCTGAACCGTGGGCCTAAAGTGCACCACACGCGACCCGCCGCAGACCCGCTCTTCATCTCGGCCGCTAAGGTTTACGGAGATCGCGTTATTGGCGTCGTTCTGAGTGGTGGCGACGGCGATGGGGCTGAAGGGCTTCGGGTCATAAAAGAGCACGGCGGCCGGGCCGTCGTTCAGAAACCTGAAGAGGCTGTGGATCCCGCTATGCCGGAAGTGGCGATTGCCACAGATCATCCAGACGCCTGCTTGTCTGCCGGAGAAATTGCGAAGCTTATGGAGCTTTGCGGCGAACCAAGCGGCTGAGAGAGGGCAACAAAAGCGCGCCCCAAACGGAGCGAGATTCGCATAAGGCCATTATGGAACTTTCGGGGAATGCCCGCTTTTGGCGCTTTGCGGACGTGGATTGGCAGTCTGCGGCCCAGAGCTTAGAATTTGCCGCTAAGTTGGAGAAGCCGATGAAAAATAACGCAAAACTTATGCTGGCCAATTTCGCCCTTTTCGCCCTCTGCACCCCAGCCCCCGCCAAGGACGAGCGGGTTTGGACGCTTTCGGGTCTCGAAGAAAAGAAGCCGGACTTGATCTTTCTCAACTACGGCGTTCCCGAGACCGACGACAGCTTCGGCGCCTTTCGCTGCAAGCCCAAGAGCGGCGTCGTGACCTTCTTCGTCTCCGAGACGAGCGAGAAGCTGAAACCCGGCAAGAGCGCCACTGCGTCGCTTTCCATCGGCGACGTTCAGACGAAAATTGCCGGCAAGCTTTTGCCCAATGAAGAAGCGGGCGTGCCGAGCTTCGAAGGGCGGCTGCCGGCGAATGACCCGATCTTCGAGGCGATGGCGACGGGCGAGACATTGGCCGCGGTCATCGGCCCCTCCAAGCAGACCGCGCCGCTGAAGGGCGCCGCCGAGAAGGTGAAGAAGTTCATTGCGGCCTGCGCCAAGCCGTGACGGCGGCGCGGCGCAACGCTACAATGACGTCATGAGCAGCCATCCGCCGCAAGATACGGCCAAAACCATCGCGGGGCTCACCCCCGCGCGCCGTCGCGCGCTCGACATTCTCATCGAGGCCAACCGACCCGTCGGCGCCTATGAGATGATCGATCTCATGGCGAGCGCCGACGGCAAGCGGCCGGCGCCCGTCTCGGTCTATCGCGCGCTGGCTTTTCTCCTCGATAACGGCCTGGCGCATCGGCTCGAATCGAAAAACGCCTTCGTCGTCTGCGGCCATTGCCATGGCGCCGAGGAGCCGGTCGTGTTTCTCATCTGCGAGGAGTGCGGCGAGGTGAAAGAGGCGACCTCCCCCGGCCTCGCCCGCGAGCTCTCCGCGCTCACCAGCGAAGCGGGCTTCAAGGCGCGCACGCGCGTCGTGGAGATCGCCGGCCACTGCGCCCGCTGCGCCGGCGCCTGACATGAACGCGCCGGCCTTTGCGCCCCGGATCTTGGCGCCCCGGACTTTGGCGCTGCGGGGCTGTCTCGTCTTCGTCTTCTGCCTTCTCGCGGCGCTGGCCTTCGCCGCCCCGAATTATCCGGCGCTCACCGGCCGCATCGTCGATCAGGCGGGCGTCATCCCCGAGGCGACGCGCGCGAGCCTGCAGACGAAGCTCAAGGATCTCGAAGACAAATCCAGCATCCAGCTCGTCGTCGCGACGATCAAGACGCTCGACGGCTATGACATCGAGACCTACGCCAACGGCCTCTTTCGCGCCTGGAAGCTGGGCGAAGCCAAGAAGAACAATGGCGTCCTTTTCCTCGTGGCGCCCAGCGAGCGCAAGATGCGCATCGAGGTCGGCTATGGGCTGGAAGGCACGCTGACCGACGCGCTCTCAAAGGTGATCCTCGCCAGCGCCGTCGCGCCGAAATTCAAGGCGGGCGATTATGGCGCGGGCATCGAGCGCGGCGTCGAGGGGATCATCGAAATCCTGAGCGGCGACTCGGCGGAATGGGTGAAGAAGGCTCCCCCGCCGCCGTCGATGGTCGACGAGCTTCTTCCTCTCCTCATCTTCGCGCTCTTCGTTTTCATCTTCATCATGATGGCGCGAAGCGCCGGACGTCCGAAGGATTACCGCCACTATCGCCGCGGCGGCCCGCCGATCGTCATCCTGCCCCCGAGCCGCGGCGATTGGGGCGACGGCGGCTCTTTTGGCGGCGGCTCGTCGTGGGGCGGCGGCGACGGCGGCGGCTTCGACAGTTTCTCGGGCGGCGGCGGCTCGTCCGGCGGCGGCGGCGCCTCGGGAGATTGGTGATGCTGCTGACGGAGCAAGACCTCGACGTAATCGCCCAGGCCATCGGCAAGGCGGAGCAGAAAACCTCCGGCGAGATCGTCTGCGCCCTGTCGCGCCGCGCGTCGGACTACGCCTATGTGCCGCCGCTCTGGGCCGCTTTCTTCGCGCTCGTCTCGCCCTGGCCGCTCGCCGAATTCACCGATCTTTCCGCCAAGACGATCTACGCCGCGCAGATCGGCGTCTTCATCGTCTGCGCGCTCATCGTCTCCTGGCCGCCGATCCGGCTCGCGCTCACGCCGCGCCTCGTGAAGAAGCGCCGCGCCGAGCGGGCGGCGATCGAGCAGTTTTTCTCTCGCGGCGTCTCGGGGACGAAAGGTCGCACGGGCGTGCTGATCTTCGTCTCCTTCGCCGAGCATTACGCCCGCATCATCGCCGACGAGGGACTGAACGGAAAAATCTCGGACGCGGAATGGAAGGCGGCGCTGGAGCCCCTGCTGACCTGCCTCGCCCAGCGCCGCTGCGCGGAGGGCTTTGTCGTGACGATCGATGAATGCGCGCGCCTCCTCGCGCGCGCCGCGCCGCCCGGCGAAGAAGGCGACGAGCTGCCGGATAAGGTCTATGTGAGTTGAACTTTCGCATAGAGGGCGCGCCCGGCGAGCGCTGCGCCGAACGGTCGCTCGCAAAACGAGCGGTCGGGAATTACCGCCGTCATTGCGAGGAGGCGGAGCCGACGAAGCAATCCAGCGCCGCACCGCTGCCCTGGATTGCTTCGCTTCGCTCGCAATGACGGGCTCTGAGCAAAACCACAGCCCGCCGGGAATGTCCCCATGCGAGCTATTCAAACGGAAAGAGTGTTAGAAGCCCCCTAACCTCGCAAGAGTTCAGCCGCGCCGTTCCCGCGCAACCTCGCGCCAGCCGATGTCGCGGCGGCAGAAGCCGCCCGGCCATTGGATGGCGTCGACCGCCGCATAGGCCTTGCCTTGCGCCTCCGAGACGCTGTCGCCAAGCGCCGTGACGTTCAGCACGCGGCCCCCCGCCGCGAGCAGCCGCTCCCCCTCCAGGCGCGTGCCGGCATGCGTGACGATAACGCCCGCCATCGCCTCGGCGTTCGCGAGGCCGCGAATTTCCGAGCCGGTCAGCGGCGTGCCCGGATAGCCCTTGGCCGCGAGCACCACGGTGAGCGCCACGCGGTCGCAGAAATGCGGGCGCGCTTCGGGCAGCGCGCCGCGCGCGGCGGCGAGCATGATCGACAGCAAATCATCCTCCAGCCGCGGCAGAATGACCTGCGCTTCGGGATCGCCGAAACGGTTGTTGTATTCGATGAGCTTCGGCCCCTCCGCCGTCAGCATCAATCCGGCGTAAAGCACCCCCGTAAAGGGCGCGCCCTTCTCCTGCATGGCGCGCATGGTGGGCGCGATGATCTCGGCCATCACGCGGCGCTCGATGTCCGGCGTCACGACGGAGGCCGGCGAATAAGCGCCCATGCCGCCGGTGTTCGGCCCCGTATCGCCGTCGCCGACGCGCTTGTGGTCCTGCGCCGTGGCGAAAGGCGCCGCGCGCGTCCCGTCGCAGATGGCGAAGAAGGAGGCTTCCTCGCCCTCTAAGAATTCCTCGATCACCACCTCGGCGCCCGAACGGCCGAAGAGCCCCGCGAACATCGCCTCCACGGCGCGCTCGGCCTCCTCCAGCGTCTGCGCCACCACGACGCCCTTGCCCGCTGCGAGCCCATCGGCCTTCACGACGATGGGCGCGCCCTTCTCGCGCAAATAGGCAAGCGCTTTGTCCTTATCGGCGAAACGTCCATAGGCCGCGGTGGGAATGCCATAGTCGCGGCAGAGATCCTTGGTGAAGCCCTTGGAGCCTTCGAGCTGCGCGGCCGCCTGCGTCGGGCCGAAGGCGAGAATTTCGGCGCGCGCCAGCGCGTCCACCAGCCCGCCGATCAAGGGCTGCTCCGGCCCCACGACGACGAGCGCGACGCCCATCTCGCGGCAGAAGCGGATGACCGCGCCGTGATCCCCCGCGTCGAGATCGATATTCTCGCCCACCCGCTCGGTCCCGGGATTGCCGGGGGCGACATAGAGGCGGGTGAGCAGCGGGCTCTTCGCCAGCGCATTGGCGATAGCGTGCTCGCGGCCGCCCGATCCGATGAGGAGAATGTTCATGCGCTGTCCGCCCGAGTTGAACCGATGCCCGCTTCTAAAGCAGGATTGCGGAAAAGTGGAAATCGGATTTCCGCCAGATGATCCCGCTAAACCAAAAATGAGCCGGCTTTCGCCGCGCCGCCAGCCTGCCCGGGCGCCCGCCGGACAAGACGCAACGACGGCCATTTAGCGACGAACGCCATGCTTGCTGGCCTTTTAAGCGGCGCTAGCTACCGGCCCCGGGGGCCATGGCCGGAGTAAAGAAATGTCCATCACCCGAGAGGTCGCCACGCATGAAAATGCGGTTGCGTACGGCGGCTTGATCGACGCTATCGGCGGCGTCGCGACAATCGTCCTGGCCGTCTGCGGCCTGGTCAATATCGCGCCCGTCTACATGACAGCGATCGCGACGATTGTCTTTGGAGTCGCGCTTCTCATCCAGGGCGGCGCCATGGTCTCCGAATATGCGCAGATCGCCCTCCCCGCCGAGACGAGAGGCTTTTCGGCCGAACAGTTCGGCGGCAATAGTCTGGCGGTCGTCTTCCTGGTCGGCGCGGCCGGAATCGTGCTCGGCATTCTGGCCTTGCTGGGCATTAATTCGGGCGTGCTCATGCCCGTGGCCGTCATCGCCTACGGCACGGCGCTCGTCCTGAGCAGCAACGCCGTCTGGCATCTCTTCCTGCTGCGCCGCGCCTCGCGCATGCAGGCGGTGACGTCGGGCCGGTCGATGATCGGCGGCGAAATGCTCGCAAGCGAAATGGCCTCTGGGTCGGCGGCGTTGCAGGCGCTCGCGGGGCTTGCCGCGATCGTGCTCGGCATTCTCGCTCTGGCCGGCAATGTCAACGATCTGACGCTGAACCTCTGCGCGCTGCTCGCCTTGGGCGCCACGCTCGTCCTGACGGGCAGCACGCTCAGCGCGACGGTCATGGGCTTCATGCGGACAACCTGACCCCGCGCCGACCGCTCGTTCCCGGCGGGCCTCAGGCCCAGCCGGGAATTCGGCGTTTCGAGAGCGGGTAGCCGGAACCGCCGGGGCCTCGCGCGACCCCTCCCCACGGCCGCGAAAATGCTCTAAACACGGCGCCAACTTCTCTCGTTGCGAGGCGATATGGCGCGCCAGTTCATCTACCACATGCAGGGCCTCACCAAGACCTATCCGGGCGGAAAGAAGGTCTTGGACAATATCCATTTGTCTTTCTACCCGGACGCCAAGATCGGCGTGCTCGGCGTCAACGGCGCGGGTAAGTCGACCCTGCTGCGCATCATGGCCGGCATCGACAAGGAATACACCGGCGAGGGCTTCGTCGCGGAAGGCGCGCGCGTCGGCTATCTGCCGCAGGAGCCGCAGCTCGATCCGGCGCTCACCGCGCGCGAAAACGTCATGCTCGGCGTCGCGGAGAAGAAGGCCGTTCTCGACCGCTACAATGATCTCGCCATGAATTATTCGGACGAGACTGCGGACGAGATGACGAAGCTCCAGGACGAGATCGAGGCCAAGGGCCTTTGGGATCTCGACAGCCAGGTCGATCAGGCCATGGACGCGCTCGGCTGCCCGCCCGATGACGCCGACGTCACCAAGCTCTCCGGCGGCGAACGGCGCCGCGTGGCGCTCTGCCGCCTGCTGTTGGAGCAGCCCGACATGCTGCTGCTCGACGAGCCGACGAACCATCTCGACGCCGAGACGGTGAACTGGCTCGAGGGCCATCTGCGCAATTACCCGGGCGCGATCCTGATCGTCACCCACGATCGCTACTTCCTCGACAATGTCACGGGCTGGATTTTGGAGCTCGATCGCGGCCGCGGCATTCCCTATGAGGGGAATTACACGAGCTGGCTGAAGCAGAAACAGAAGCGCCTCATGCAGGAGGCCTCCGAAGACAAGGCCCGCCAGCGCGCGCTGGAAGCCGAAAGCGAGTGGATCGCCTCCTCGCCCAAGGCCCGCCAGGCCAAGAGCAAGGCGCGCATCCAGCGCTATGAGGAGCTCGTCGCCAAGCAGGGCGAGAAGGCGCCGACCACCGCGCAGATCATCATTCCGGTGGCGGAGCGCCTCGGCGGCAATGTCATCGACTTCGAGCACATCACCAAGGGCTTTGGTGAAAACCTCCTGATCGACGATCTCTCCTTCAAGCTGCCGCCGGGCGGCATCGTTGGCGTGATCGGCCCGAACGGCGCCGGCAAAACCACGCTCTTCCGCATGATCACCGGCCAGGAGACGCCCGACAAAGGCACGATCACCGTCGGCGACAGCGTGCAACTGGGTTACGTCGATCAGTCGCGCGACGCGTTGCACGCCAACAAGACCGTCTGGGAAGAAATTTCCGAAGGCAATGAGGTGATCTATCTCGGCAAGCGCGAGATCAACTCCCGCGCCTATTGCGGGGCCTTCAACTTCAAGGGCTCGGATCAGCAGAAGAAAGTCGGCCAGCTCTCAGGCGGCGAGCGCAATCGCGTGCATCTCGCCAAGATGCTCAAGAGCGGCGCCAATGTTCTGCTGCTCGACGAACCGACCAACGATCTCGACGTCGACACTTTGCGCGCGCTCGAAGAAGCCCTCGTGGATTTTGCCGGCTGCGCCGTCATCATCTCGCATGATCGCTTCTTCCTCGACCGCATCGCCACGCATATCCTCGCCTATGAAGGCGACTCGCATGTGGAGTGGTTCGAAGGAAACTTCGCCGACTACGAGGAAGACAAGAAGCGCCGCCTGGGCGTCGACAGCGTCATCCCGCACCGGCTGAAGTATAAGAAGTTCGCAAGATAATCCTCACTGCGCCGGGCCGTGCTTCCCCGCACAGAGGTCCGGCGCATTGGCCTTTACCTTCGTCTCGCGGCTTGAAAGTTCGTGACATGAAGGTCCAATCGCAAAAACCTTTCCTTTGGATTCCTGGCCAGGGCTGCGACGCCGCCGCCCTCGCGCGCATGCGCGCCGCCTTCCCCCGCCCGCGCGAGCCCATGGGCGAAGCCTGGTTCATGGGCGAGACCCGCGCCATGTTTTGGGATTTGCTGGGCGACCTCTCAACGCTGCCGATCGGCGACCTTCAGACGGCGCTCTTTGAAATCGCGAGCGGCACAAAAAATTTTGGCGAGCGCGCCGAGTGGACCGATTGGTATCACCATATTCTCGTACAAACCCTGCCGCGCGCGCACGAGAGACATATCAGCAGCTATGTCGAGACGCTCATCACCACCTTCATGTCCCTTTATTTCAATGGCGCAGCGCGTGAACCCTATAAAGGCTTCCGGCGCGACGCGCTGAATACGCTCGGCCGCTCGATAATGAACCCCGAGTGCTGGGATGGCGAGCGGATCAAGATCGGGCGCTTCCTCCACCGCGAATATAATCCGCGTGTCGGCGTCTGGTTCTGGCGCGACGCCTCGGGCGACTTTTCGGCCTCCATGTTTTTCTGCCTGAAATACCTCGCCGCCGAAGAAATCGCGCCTTGGCTTCGTTC
Source organism: Methylocystis sp. JR02 (assembly GCF_030063565.1). Classification (NCBI taxonomy): domain Bacteria; kingdom Pseudomonadati; phylum Pseudomonadota; class Alphaproteobacteria; order Hyphomicrobiales; family Methylocystaceae; genus Methylocystis; species Methylocystis sp. JR02. The sequence continues at coordinate 2,327,247 of NZ_JASIRC010000001.1, forward strand.
GGTCCTCTCGATTCCCGATCCGCATTGGCGGGCGCAGATCATGGTTTGGTTCATCGGCGCATACGACCTTCTCACAGGTCGGATCGACGATCCCTCAAGCTACGAAATTTCGGATTGCCCGAGCGTCTACTGGGACAGCGCTCATCTGCTGACCCGCGCCGCCTCAGACGGAGCGCCGACGCATTTTTTGCCCCAAGCCAATCGCGACGCGGCGCTGACGACCTTGGCGGCGGTTATGCTAGATGAGGTCTACCTCGACTGGCTGTGCTCTATCGCGGCGTTCGATTATCTGGAAAGCGAGCTTGCGGATTTGCCCGAGCGCTTTCGGATGCTCTACATTTTAGGCGCGGCGCCCTGAGCATGCCACGGTTCGGACCCACAGCGCGCCTGCATGTACCGCAGAGGCTAGCAGCCCGTCCGCCCGAACGCCTTCCGCAGCTCGTCCTTCGCCGCCTCCAGCACGCGCCGCCGCTCCGGGGCCAAATCCTTGCCGGCGCGGTTGATATAAAAAGTGAGCATCGACATCGCTGAACGAAACGGCGTCGTCTTGCGGCGCGTGCTCGCCTCCGCCGAGCGTTTCAGCGACTGCGCGATCTCCTCGGGGTCATCGTGCGTAAAGACGCCCGGCTCGAGGTCGAGCGCATTGCTGTGCCGCGTGACCTCGTTCGACCAGTAACCCTTCGTGTCGTCCCGGCGCGCCATTCGTCCCTTCCTCGAAGAAAGAAGCTAGTCGGCGTCGGCGGGATCGAAAGGCCCGGCCGCGATCGCGGCCGGGCCGAGGTCACTGAAATTGCTCCTGAAAACCCGGGCCCCTTGATTTGCCCCAGAAACAACTGCAACAACACCATTAAGGTGACGCTTTCGTTACGGGCCCGCCGTGCGGCCGCACACATGGCCGCCGCTTGGCTGGTCCACAGGCTCCCAGCCTACCGCCACGATTTCGCCATCTGGGCGTGGCGAGCTAGCCAAGTTGCGATTCATGCGGGCGATCGAGGGAATGTATTGAATGAAGTCAACGACCTGTGCCGCAACCTTGGCGGCTCTCGTCCTCGCCGGATGCGTCCAGACGGAATCGCCAGTGGCCTCCGCCCCAGAATCCTACGTCAATGAGCCCCGCCCGGAGACGGCGCTGACCGGCAAGGACGCGCTTCACGCCCGCATCGCCCATTTCGCCCGGATCTACGATATTCCCGAATCGCTCATCCATCGCTCGGTGCGGCGCGAGAGCAATTACAATCCGGCCGCCCGCCACGGTCCCTATTGGGGCCTGATGCAAATCCGGCACGATACCGCCAAGGGCATGGGCTATTCGGGCCCGGCGAACGGGCTGCTCGACGCCGAGACCAACCTCACCTACGCCGTGCCTTATCTCGCCAACGCCTATAAGCTCGCGGGCGGGAGCGAAACGCGCGCGATCCGACTCTATGCCGGCGGCTATTATTACGAGGCCAAGCGGCGCGGCATGCTCGGCCTCCTCCACAAGGAAGCGCTGTCGCCGGAGTGACGCCCGGTTGACGGCTCGGATTGCCGTTTGTCATTCCCCGCGGGCTGAAAGCCCGACCGGAATCCGGAGCAGCAAAGGCGCTGGTTTTGCTCGGCGCCCGTCATTGCGAGCGAAGCGAAGCAATCCTGAACAGCGATGCGGCCCTGGATTGCTTCGTCGGCTCCGCCTCCTCGCAATGACGGCGGTGAACCGACCAAGAATCCAGAGCCACAAAGCGCTGGTTTTGTTCTGGATTGCCGATCGCTCACTCAAGTGAGCGGCGGGAATGGCGCCGCACCAATCAAGGAACTGATAAAATTTACTGCGCCTTGGCGGCGCCGGGCGTGAAGGTGGAGCGCACGCGCCCGCCTTGCGCGCCGCCGGCCTGCACGGTCGCCATCCCGGTCGTCACGTCGTAGACGAGCCGCTCGCCTTTCACGATATTGTCGCCCTGGGTCAGGGTCACATTGCCGGAGAGATAAACCTTGCTCTCGGCTTTGTCGTATGTGCCGTGGTCGCCCGTGCCGATCTGATCTTTCGAGACCAGCGTCACGGGCCCGTCGGCCTCGATATGCTTGACGCGGTCGTCGCTGTTCGCGCCGCCCGGCGCGCCCTTGCCCTCGAGCAAGATCGTGATGCGCGTGGCCTTCAGCGTCGAGGGGCCATTGGTGACGATCACGCTGCCCGAATAGACGAGCTTCTGCTCATGGTCGAAATAGTCGAGCTTTCCCGCGTCGATATTGAGCGGGTCCTTGGCGGTGGCGCCGGGAAGAATGCCGCCCGAACGGCCCTTGGCGGCGACGGGCGCCGCCGCGGCGACGAATAGCGCGGCGAGGCCGGCGAGGATGATCTGACGTTTCATGCTTGTCTCATTGGGCCGCGGGCGGCTCGCTCGCCTGCGCCGGCGGGCCGTCCTCGCCATACAGCACGGAACGGACATTGCCGGAAAAGCTGGCGCGGCGCTCTTTTTGCGAAAACGTGACCGAGTCGGCGACGACCTGGCCGCCGTCGATGTCGAGGGTGACCGGCTTGTCGGAGGTCATCACGCTGGCCCTGAAATCCATGGCCGCGCTCTCCATCCGCATATCGAAACTCTTTTTGTCGGAGATGACCACGCCGCCGCTCATATCGGCGCGGTCGTCCTTTGTGCTGTAGCGGGCCTTGGCCGCGGTGAGCACGACGGGCTTTTCGCCCTGCGTTTCCACGCGCACGTCCAAGCCGTCGAGATCGAAAAGCTCCGGCGTCGTGATGTCCTGCACGCCGACGCGCGCCCGGATCTCATAGGGTTTGCCGTCCTTGCGGTAACCGACGAGCTTCGGCGTCTCGATCACGATGCGGGTGCCTTTGAGGGCGACGCGCGACAGGCTCAAATCGATGGGGAGAAATCGTAGGGAACTCACCACGAGCCCGAGCGCGACCAGACCGACCGTGCCCCCGACGCCCCACAGAATCCAGCGCCGCAGCCGCGTGACGCGGGCCGTGTGGCGCAGAGCGTCGGGAAAGGCGCTTTCGCGGCGGGCCGTCAAAGCGGCGAGCCGGTCGCGGCCGCCGGGCGGCGGCGCGCGCAGACCCGTCCCCGACGGCGGCGCGCCGGCAGAGGGTGGGGCCGGTCTCACGTCAGCGGCGCCGCTGTTGCTCATGTCTCGATCATCGGGCGGCGGGGTGGCGAATTCGAGGCGCCCGCTGCTCATTCATGGGAAAAGATGTCCGTCTCCGGCCAGCCGGCGATGTCGAGCTGGGCGCGGGCCGGCAGGAAGTCGAAGCACGCCTGGGCGAGCTCCGTCCGCCCCTCGCGGGCCAGCATGACGTCGAGCTTCTCTTTGAGCTGGTGCAGATAGAGAACGTCGGAGGCGGCGTAAGCCTGCTGGGCGTCGGTGAGCGTCGCGGCGCCCCAGTCCGAAGATTGCTGCTGCTTCGAAATCTCGACGCTGGCCAGCTCGCGCACGAGCTCCTTCAGCCCGTGCCGATCGGTATAGGTGCGCGTGAGCTTGGAGGCGATCTTGGTGCAATAGACCGGCGCCGGCATGACGCCGAAGGTCTTGGCCAGGATCGCCAGATCGAACCGGGCGAAATGGAACAGCTTCAACACCTTCGGGTCGGTCAGCAGCCGCACCAGATTGGGCGCGCTGGTCTGGCCCTTGGCGATCTGGACCAGCTCGGCGTCGCCGTCGCCGAAGGAAAGCTGAACAAGACACAGCCGGTCGCGGTGCGGATTGAGGCCCAGCGTTTCGGTGTCGATGGCGACGATGGGCGATGTCGCAACCGCCGAGGGGAGGTCGCCTTGGTGCAGTCTGATGGTCATAGCGCCCGATTCGTTAGGAAGGCTTTCCCCATCCTATTCGAAAAGGCGGACGCATGTCTAAAATCCGCCTTTATTCCTTACCGCGGGCGCCGGGGCCGGTGGTGAAAGGATTCTCGCCCTGTTGAAGCCGCTCCCCGACGAACCGAGCCCAGCCGATCAGCAACTCCGCGATAGAGACCGTTATGGCCGCATAACGGAAGTCCCGATTCCCGGCGAGCGCCCGCAAGGAGAGGCCGAGATAATGCGCTTCCACCAGCGCCTGCTCCAGCTTCGCGAGATCGCCTTCCGGCCCATGGGTGGCCTCGGCCTCGTCGATCTCCGCCATAGAAAATAGCTCCTGTCCGGTAATGTTGGCGTCCGCCAGCGGCAACAAGCGCGACCTTGGCGCGGCGACGAACATTACACGGCGGTAACATGCCACTGTAACTCAGTCGTTGCCGCAACAAGTCTGATTTGAAACGCTTTTTAACGAATGGACAGAAAAGCGCGCGCGGACGCGCCTGGCCGCATCCTAAAAAAATGGGTTAGCGGCGCCAGGCCCCGAAAGGGCGCGCGCCCCTTGCCAGAGGCGCCGCGCGCGTCCACTCTCCGGCCGCATCACAGCGCATCGCAGGATACCCGCGTGGCCGACGAGACAAACATCTTCAATGGCGCCGACCGGCGTTTCAACGCCGTCTTCATCGAAGTGTCGATCCGGCTCTTCGTGATCGGTTTCCTGGTCTATTGGACCTTCGTCATCATCCAGCCCTTCGGGGCGATGATCGTCTGGAGCGTCGTTGTCGCGGTTGCGCTCTTTCCGCTCTTCGACAAGCTCTCGTCCTGGCTCGGCGACCGGGGCACGATCGCCGCCGCCCTCATCACCGTGGCGGCGCTGATCCTGGTAATCGGCCCCGTGACATGGATGGGCGTCGGCGTCATCGACCCGGTCAAAGGCGTGATCGCCGGCTTGAACAATGGCGACATCGCCGTCCCGCCGCCGCCGGAATCGATCAAAAGCTGGCCGATCGTCGGGGCGCAAATCCACGCCTATTGGGAGCTCGCCTCGACCAATCTCAAAAGCGCGCTGACCCAAATCCTGCCGGAGCTCAAGCCTGTCGGCGAATATCTGCTGTCCATGGCCCGCAATGCGGGCCTCGGCACGCTGAAATTCCTGTTGTCGGTGATCCTCTCGGGCTTTTTGCTCGCCTATGCGAGCCAGCTCATGATCGGCATGCGGGCCCTGGCGCGGCGCATCGATCCGGCCAATGGGGAAAAATATCTCAGCCTTGCCGGCGCCACCATCAACGCCGTGTCACGCGGCGTGATGGGGCTCTCGATCATGCAGGCGGTGATCGGCGGCCTGGGCATGTATCTTGCCAACGTCCCGGGCGCGAATCTGCTGTCGGTCGCCATACTGGTGCTCGGCATTATTCAGATCGGGCCGCTGGTGATCGTCGCGCCGGTGGTTTTCTGGGCCTGGACAAATCTGTCGACCCCCGGCGCGATCGGCCTGACGATCTGCATGCTGAGCGTCAATTACATGGACAATGTGTTGAAGCCCTTCATCTTCGCACATGGGCTCTCGACGCCGATCCCGATCATCTTCATCGGCGTGATTGGCGGCGTGCTCGCCCATGGCGTCGCGGGCCTCTTCGTTGGCCCGGTGGTGCTCGCCGTCGTCTGGGAGGTGGGAAGCGCCTGGGTTGCGGAGGAAATCGCGTCGACGACGCCGGAAAAGGCCGCTGCCAAGGAGGCGCCGCCCCAGCTCTTGTCTTCGTCCCGCAGCGGGGCTGAAGCCGTTTGAAAAACCCCTGGACCGCGAGCCTTCAGGCTCGCATAGGCTGCTGAGATAGTGGCGATAACGCCCCTTGTGCTTCGAGACGCCTGCTGCGCAGGCTCCTCAGCATGAGGAGCTTTTGCTACTTCTCTCAAACACTTAGGCCTCATCCTGAGGAGCGAGCGAACGCTCGCGTCTCGAAGGACGAGGCCGCCTCGGAGGTTCGTCCACAGACTGCGCGAGCCTTCAGGCTCGCATTTCCCACAGAAAGATTCCTGGAGCGAGCCTGAAGGCTCGCGGTCCGTTGTCAGCGCCCGCGCAGCGCCTGCAGCACTTTCAGGCTTGCCCTGCCGTTGCGTGGCAGGCCGACGCGGCTCTGATAGTCGGCGATGGCTTCCTTCGACTTGGTCCCGATCACGCCATCGGGGTCGCCGACCTCATAGCCCGCGCGGATCAGAAGCGACTGCAGCTCCCGCCGCTCCGCCCGCGACAGGCCCGGATCGTCCGTGGGCCAGGGCGTCTGAATGCCGGGACGCCCGCGCAGCCGGTCGGAGAGCACGCAAATCGCGAGCGCATAAGACTCAGCCGCGTTATAGGCGTAGACCGCGTCGAAATTCTTGGTCACGAGAAAGGCCGGACCGTTGCGTCCCGCCGGCAGCAGTAGGCCCGCGGTTCCGCCGCCGAGCCCGCTCCCGTCGAGACGGGTCACGCCGCGCGACTCCCAAAAGGACATGGGCTGCTTATGCGTGCGGCCGGAGGGGCCGGAATAGCCCTCGGGCAGACGCACCTCGAAGCCCCAGCGCTCGCCCGAACGCCAGCCGCTCTTTTTGAGATAATTGGCGGTGGAGCCCAGTGAGTCGGCGGCGGAGCTCGCAATATTGCGGCGCCCGTCGCCATCGAGATCGACGGCCGTGCCTAAGAAGGTCGAGGGCATGAATTGGGTGTGGCCGAAAGCGCCGGCCCAGGAGCCGATGAACTCGTCGGCGCGAATGTCGCCGCTGTCCAAAATCTTGAGCGCGGCGACGAATTCCTTGCGCCAATAGTCGTTGCGGCGCGGGGCCTCGCAGGCGAGCGTCGCCAGCGACTGCACGACCGGGCGCTTGCCGAAGCTCTTGCCGAAATCGCTCTCGACGCCCCACACCGAGACGACGGTCGCCGGATCGACGCCGTAACGCCCGTCGGCCGACTGCAGCGCATGGCCGTATTTGTGCAGCATCGCGCGCCCTTCCTCGACGCGCTCCTCGTCGACGAGACCGGCGACATAATCCCAGACCGGCGTCGTGAACTCCGGCTGCTTGTCCATGAAGCTCACAGCGTCATTTGGCTCCAGACCGTCCGTCGCCGAGGCGATCGTCTGCTGGCTGACGCCGGCGCCCGCCGCCGCGTGACGCAGGCTCGAGAGACAGGAAGACCATTCCGCGCGGGCGGGGCCCGCAAGGAGGAGAAGCGCGGCCGAGGCCAGGAAGAGGTGATTCGCCTTCATGCAGGAAGGGTAGCCCAACAAGGGTTGTTTTTCATTCGCCATGCGCGCGCTCGGCGCGTTGTTTCGGGCGCGGCAGGTTCGCTCTGTCGCCGCGCGCCGTTCGCCAGCGTTAACCGCAGCGCGCTTCGAAAATAAGGCGCAAGGAAGGAAATGTGGCGAACATACAAAATGCGCCGCCGGCGCATCACCGGCGGCGATCAAGATCGGTTGCGAAGAATTCGAGCAGCTCCAGCCGCCTAGACAGGCCGGTTCGCGTTCCTGTTGCGGACCGGGCCCATGCGCTCCACGCCCTGAGCGTAGCTGATTACGTCATATTTGGCGTTGAAGCCCAGCGCCGCGTCGGCGACGGCGTCGGTCTTGCCGGCGGTGGAGAGCTTCTTGAGGTCGCCCTTCTCGAGATAAAGCAGCTCGAGCAGCTCGTTATAGACCGTCGCCTCGTCGATCGGCAGCACGTTATAGGTAATGCCGTCGATCTCGACCTCATATTTGGCGAGGAGGTCGATGTTGTTGCAGAAAATGAAATACTTCCCTTCGGGCGAGAACAGGCCCTTCGTCACCGAGGCAAGGTCGGTCAGCCATTCGAAGGAATGAAGATAACAAGCAAAGAACGGAATTGTCGGTTCTCCGACATTCGCGATTGCAATCACCTGGTCGACCGAACGCTCCGGCGGGCGCTTCTCATCGGCGAGCGTCTCCGCGAAAATCAGCGCCAATTCGCCACGAAAGCCATAACGGCCGGGCTTTTCCGTGGGGCCCTTGAGGACTGCGTTGAGAAGGCGGCCCTGCTCCTCGAGGGTCTTGAAGGCGGTATCGAGAATGCTCGTCATGTGGTTACTCTTCGCCATTGGAATTTGTGCGGCGAAGAACGAGCAACCGACGTGCCACTGCGCAAAAAATGAGCGCCGGACCGCATGCAGCGGTCCGGCGCTCTGTCTCTTATGCGAGATCCGCTTGGTTGGTTCGCTGTCATTCCCGACGCTCGCAAAGCGAGCGATCGGGAATCCAGGGGCGACACGAGCTACTGTGGCGCTGGATTCCCGGTCGGGCTTTCAGCCCGCCGGGAATGACAAATCCCGATGCGCTTACTCGCAGATGCGGCGCGGGCGCGAGCCGATTTCGACGCCATATTCGTCGAAGACAGGGCGGCGCTCGACCCAGCAGCGCGGCGGCGGCGGCGGCGGGGCGTAATAGACCGGCGGCGGCGGAGCCGGCTGAGCCAGCGCGCCGCCGGCGATGGCGCCGAGCGCGAAACCGCCGATGCCCGCGGCCACAGCGGCGCCAGCCGAATCCGCCCGCGCCGGCGCGGCCGCAAGCGTCAAAGCCCCGATCGCCGAGACGGCGAGGATCACGGCGGTGGTTTTTCTCATCCCGATTCTCCCAAAAAGCGGCCGCGGCTCTCAAAAAGCCTGCGACATCGCGACGTTATGCGTCAGGCGTCGATTAACCGTAAATGAACGGCGAAAACTTGACGGCTGACGTACCTCCCAAGAAGGTGAGCAGCAAGCGCCCGTGCGCGGTCGTGGTGTTGGCCGATGCGTCGCCAAGGGAGCGGAATCGCGCTCCAGCCTTGCCGATAGCGTCGAGGGTGTTCAACGGGTCGCGGGTCGAGCGGGCTAGCCGGTCGAGGCGCGTCACAAGCAGGGTGTCGCCGTCGCCAAGGGCCTTGATCCCGGGGGCGAGCTGGCGACGGTCGGACTTCGCGCCGCTGGCCGTCTCGCGAAAAACCTTCTCGGCTCCGGCGGCGCGCAACCCCTTCACTTGGGCGTCCACGCTCTGGCCGTCGGTCGAGACTCGGGCATAGCCGTAAATCGTCATGCGGCAGGTTAGGGGAGCCCCGAACTTTTGCAAGAATCTTTTGCATAGCGGGAACCCCTGAAAAACAAGAGGTCGGCGCTTTGTGCAACAGTCATGATTTATGCACAAAGACGGCTGCTAATTTCTTATGCGCGTTTTTTGGGGCGCGGAGCGGAGTGGTCAATGTCGTTGAAAGCTTCTGCTTGCGCTCTTTTCAACTGCATAGCTGGTGATAGTAATATTTCTATGCTGGTGTCTTTCAGGCTGAAGAAATCGTCTGCCGTCGCTACGACAAAACCCATCGCGTCACCCTTGGTCGCAAGGGCCTTTTTGAGCAAGAATACCGCTTCAGAAAGCGTTTCTGTCTCTCTTTGCACCTTTAGAAAGACAGGCCGTCCATTTATGGATTCCTTTGATAAGGCGTCGATGCCGGAATTTCGTTGAACGCGCGAATAGGACAAACCAGCAAGATGAGACTCAACCCAAGGATCGTTATTGGTATAAGCTTCCACGCCGTCCCTTAGAAGAGCGGATTCAGTTCGAATTGGATTGTCCAACCGATTGTTCGTTAGGGCCACGGCATCAGGGGATACGTCAATTCCAAAGAAGCGACGATTCTTTAGCTTCGCCGCGACCAGAGTTGTCCCGCTTCCGCAGAATGGATCGACCACCAGGTCATTTTCATCTGTCGTAAGATCGATAATGCGCTCTAGCAGAAGTAATGGCTTTTGCGTCGGGTATCCCGTCCGCTCTTTAGCCTTAGGATTAAGAAAAGGGATGTCCCAAACATCCCCTAGGGGCACCCCACGCTTCTCCGTTCCGTATACAATATTGCCTGAGGCATCCGTGGCATAAACAGATTTTCCTCTGCTATCCCTCATGCGTTTTTGCATAATCTGATCTAAGTTCGTTGTTGCGCTGTAGTCGACCATCATTTGTCGCCATTTGAACGAGCGACTCATGGAGTAAAACAGGATTGTCTGGTGCTGTTGAAGTAGACCACGCTTTGAATTAGACCATCTTTTATAAGACCAGATTATATCAGACTGAAAATTGTCGGCCCCAAACGTAATGTCTAACGCCTGTCTGGCAAGATGCACGTTATTGTGGTCACAATGGACAAAGATAGATGCATCCTCTTTCATGATGCGCTTGCATTCGGCAAGCCGCTCAACGAGAAAATTTAGATACGCGTCGGAATGCGACCATACATCTTCAAACGAATAATGGATACCTCCATCACGGGTTGAACTCCGGTGATTGCGACCCGAAAAAAATGGTGGGTCTAAATACACCAAGTTTGCACACGCAAACGGCATCTTTTTCAGGATTTCCAAGCAATCTCCTAGCTGGACATCAGTAGCATTACTCGCCATGTGTCTTCTCCGATGCGATCCGGTTCAGAACAGCAAGAAGATCAACCTCTGTGTAATCGCGCACATATTGCCACGCAGAATCGCCAAAATAATAATGTCCCCCTACGCCAGCGTAGAGCGTTTCAAGAGTCTTCTGGATGCGGCGCGCTTGCTCGCGCTGTGGGTAGTAAAACATAACGCGTATGGGGTGATAACCAGCGTTGGCGATTACCTTTAATCGAGTGTGCTCCTTCGTTATATGATCCCCGTCGGTCGTTGCGTCTCGCCATTTGATTTCGAATGCATCACCATTTGGAACTAACATGTCGATTTCGAACATCTTAGGCCTTTGGCCCAAAGTATTTTCAATTCTGGTTGTTTCTGCATGTGGATACTTGTTCTCTATGCACATTTTGGCGGCTTCTTCTAAGAAAGCGCCAGCGTATTTGTATAAAAAAAACGGCCTTTATTTTGATAAACGTCAATATCGTGCCCCTCTTTAGCCGTCACGCCAAGGACTTGGTAAAGCACGTGATGCGAACGGTCGTCCTCTTCCATTTCGAGGACGCGAGCATCAATTTGTGACTTGAGCCTACGTTCGTAATCGTCGGACAGCACTCGGATTTCTTCATATAGAATCATCAATTCCCCCTCTGGACAAGGGAGCAGATTCTAGATGTGCTGTCTAGATTATTTCCTTACCGCTCACGGCTCGTAGTTATTGGAAATGAGCCGCATGGGACACCTACGTGGCGCTCAAATCGCCGAGAGCTTAGCCTTTTGCGCCGGCTTCGTCCCGCCCTTCGCGGCGGCCGGATCCTTGACGCTCTCCCAGCCGCCCTTGGGCGGCAGCACGTCATTGGCCTCGCGAACCGGCTCCTTGGCGTGGAACCCCGCCGCCAAAGATTTGGCGGTCGCAAGCTCCTTCGAGTCGAGCCGCGCGGCGACCTCGTCGCGCTTCTTGCCGGCGTCGGCGTCGCCCTGTTCCGCGGCGGCGGAGAACCACAGGTAAGACTGCGTGAGGCTCTGCGTGACGCCGAGCCCCCGGGCGTAAAGGATCGCCAGATTATACTGGCTGTCGCGCACGCCATATTCCGCCGCTTTGCGGAACCATTCCGAGGCCGCAGGATAATCCGGCTTGCCGCCGTCCCCGCCCTCGGCGAGCAGCACCGCGAGATTGTGCATGGCGCGGGCGTTGCCCGCCTCGGCGGCGGAGAGATAATATTTGCGGGCGCGCCCATAGTCGCGCTCGACGCCCACGCCCTTTTCATAGAAGGAGCCGAGCCGGTATTGCGCCGGAACGAGGCCCTGGCTCGCCGCCTTCTCGAACCACTCCGCGGCGGCTTTCGCGTCGCGGGCGACGCCGCGACCGTCGGCGTAGCGGACCGCCAGCTCATATTGCGCCGCCGGCAAGCCTTGCTGGGCCAACACTTTGATGACGCCGATGGCGTCGGGCGCCGACAGCGGGCTGGGGCTGGAGATCGATCCGACGGGCGTCGGATCGACCGGCGCATTTTCGGTATGCGGCGCGATCATGCGCGGCGGCGGCGCTTTCGGCGTCTCCGGCGCGCGGGCGGGAGCGGCGGGCGCCGCGGCTTTAGCCGCCGGAGCGGGTTCGGCCGACGGGGCGGCGGGGCTTTCCGCGCCGGGCGCCGTCTCAGCCGGAGCCGCGTCGCTCATCTCGTGATTGGCGTGGGCGTTGACGTCGGCGGTCTGGATGCCGACGCGGGCGATCTGATAGGCGCCAATGAGCAGCACCAAAGCGCCGAGGCCGAGCAACAGCGGGCGCTTGCGCTCCTGAATGGCGCCGACCAGGCCGCCCTTGGCCGGGTTCTGCTCCGCCGCCGGCGCGCTTGCCGGCCGGCCAGCCGAACGGCGCGCCTGCTGCGATTTTTCTGCCGCCTCGGCGTCCATGGCGGCCTGCTGCGCCGCGCGGCGCGCTGCCGCGATAAAGTCGGTCTGAACCGGCTCGGACCTTTCCTGCTTCGCCCCGGGCGACGCAAATCCCGGCTCGCGGCGCTGCGGGCGCGGCGCGCCCGGCTGCACCAGCAAATCCATCAGATTTTCGTCGTCCAAGCCGCTACGGGGAGCCGAGCGCGGCTCGACCGCCAGCTCCGGCGCGCGCCCGTCGCCCCGGCGCGGGGATGCGGCGGGGGCCGAGAATGGGGCGGCGGGCGCAGGGGCCGCCGCTTCGCTGCGCATGTCGCTCAGCTCGTCCTCGAACATCGCCAGACGGTCGACGACGCGCTCCAGCGTCTCGTGCACGGCGAGCAAAGTCTCATGCGTGCGCTCGCCCGCTTCGTCTTGAGCCTTGCGAATGTCGGCGAGCTCGCGCTCCAGCGCCTCGCGAAGCGCGCCGGGCGCGGGGTTCGCCTGACGCAGAATGTCCTGCGTGGCGCGACGCACCGCTTCTTCGGCCGCGAGCGTCGTCGCCGCCTTGGTTTCCTCCATCTGCGCGACGAGGGCGGCGATCCGCGACTCGACGCCGCTGAGCGCCGCGCCGTTGCGATCATTGCGGTCGAGGCGCTGCGACAGGGCGCCGATCTGGCTTTCGAGGGCCTTCAGCGCCTCGGCGTCGCCGCGCGGATCGAGCGCCTGATTCATGCGCGTGGCGAGCTGCTCGACGAGCGCCGTCAGATCCTTTTGTTGCGTCTCGACGCGATAGGAGTCCTCGGCGCGCTGCGCGAGCGCGCCGTGCATGCGCTCGAGACGTCGGGCGATCTCGTCGAGCTGAGGATTGTCGAGCGCACCCGGCTCGAGGCGCTGCGCCAGCGTCTCGCGAACCACGTCGATGCGCTGCGCCAGCTCGGCGAATTGCCGATCGGCGACGGGATGCGCCGACATCTCCGCCGGATCGAAGCGTTTTTCCAGGCGCTCGAGCTTGCGGCCGAGCTCCTCGAAACCCGGCGCATGCGGCCGATCGTCGAGAACAGAGTCGATCTTGCGGCCCAGATTGGCGATCAAGTGCTCGAGCGAGGCTGTGTCCGCTGGCTTCTGGGCGACGGCGCTGTCGATCCGTTCGCCGAGATCGCGGCCGAGCGCATCGATGCGCTGCCCGAGTTCGTCGAAGCGTTGGGCGCCCGCGCCGAGGACGGCCTCGTCGAACTTGCCGGCGAGATATTCGAGACGGCTGTTGAAGGTCTCGAAGCTCGTGCCGGTTTCGGAAGCGACGATCGAGCGGATCGACCGCACCAATTCGCCCATGTCGAGAGCCGCTGCGGCTTGCGCCGGACCGGCGCTCGCATGCGCGAGCCCCTCGACGCGCTGCGTCAGATCGAAAAGCCGCGTCTCGATTTTTTCCAGGGGCAGCGGACGCGCCGCCATGGCGCCGAGCTGGTCCTTGATCTCGCGCGCCTGCGTCGCAAGCTGCCGAACCGCCGCCATATCGGCGGCGTCGGGCGCCTGCATGGAGTCGAGCCGGCGGCCGATCGCCTGAACGTCGGCGTCGAGGCTGCGCAGGATCGGGCTCGGATCGAGGTCGCGCACGACGGCGCGCAGCTCTCCTGCGATCCCCTCGGCAGGCGCCAGAAGGTCCGCGGCGACGCCGCGATCGCGCTGCGTCTCGATGCGGCGCGACAGGTCGCGCAACGCCGATTCGACGGCGGCGACGGAGGCGCGCGGCGCAAGATCGCCGACGGCGCGCGCCATCTCCTCGATTTCGCGGCGCAGACCCTCGATCTGCCGCATGGTCACGAGCTGTTGGTCGGCGCGTTCGCCGCCCTGCTGGCGAAGCCCTTCCACTTGCTGCAACAGAGCGTCGAGCGAGGCGTTCACAGTGGTGAAGCGCTTGGCGGGCGCTTCGTCGTCGGCAAGATCGGCCGCGGGAGCCGGGGCCGGCGCGGCGGAAGGCGCGGCGAAGTCATCGAGGACGCGCTGACGCTGGGTGATCTCGGCGATGGCGTCTGCAAGCGGCCGGCGGGAAAGTTGCTGGCCCGAGCGCAGGCCCTGCTCCAGGGCGGCGGAGCTGGCGCCGCCCATTGCGGCGGTCGCCGCCGGCGCCGTCTGCTCGTTTTCGAGACGACGTGAAATGTCGTCGCGCCGACGATCGCGGCCGCTCGGCGCCGCGTCGACGTCGACGTCGTCGTCTTCGGGGCCCGCCAGGCGGTCCAGCCGCGATTCGAGCCGCGCCAGGGCCGAGCGAAGCGGCCGCACGCTCGCATTGGGAGAAGGCTGCTCGGCAATCCGCGACTCGATGCGGCCGAGACGCTCGGCGAGAAAAGCGAGACCTTCCTCCGCCGTCTCGCGCCCGCGCTGATGTTGCTCCAGCGCGCCAGCGAGATTCTTCAAAGCGCGCGCGGTATGGCGCTCATTGGCGTCGGCGCGTTCCGCGAAAGCCGAAACCGCGCGTTTGACGGCGGCGCTCTCGCCGCCGCGCTGGCCACGCTTGATCAGCTCGGCCAGATTCTCGAAGGCGCGCGCCGTTTGGCGCTCATGAGCCGCAACGCGACGCTCGACGACCTCGGTCGCTTCGGCGACGATGGCTTCCGGGTCCACGCGACGCTCGTCGCGCGACCGAGGTCCGGTGAATTCCGACTCGCGGCGGTCGCGACCCCGCTGAGAGCGAGGCGCGAAGTCCTCGCGCTCCCACGTGGGGCGCTCCTCATCTTCCTCGAAGGCGTCGTCCCGCCGGCGGCGAGAGGACGCGCGCCGGTCGTCGACCTCGTCCCGCCAGCGACGCGGCTGCCGGAAATCGTCACGCTCATGGCGGCGCTCGCCGCTCGGGCGCGCGAGGCGGCGCGTGATTTCCTCCAGCCGATCGCCCCCGTCGGCGTCGAAGTCGCCCTCGTCGTCGTCCCTGGCGGGCTCCCGGATCGCGTCGTCGAGCCAGTCGCCGAGGCTTTTTCCCGAACGGCGCGCCTCGGCGCGAGCGGCCTCGCGCGGCTCGTAATCGGGACCACGGTATTTGCGGGAAAGACCCTTGCTCATAAGTCTATGTCCGGCGGATCCGACTGACGGATAGCTCGAGAAAAACTGGGGGAACCGACGCAGGGACCGCGCGAATCGCGCTCAACGCTCGACGCTGTGGCGTCGTTGACGGCGACTTTCCGTCAATCAAGGTAAATATGCCGTTAACCGCCGCCTGGGCGTCGAGGGCGCTCAACGCATCGTCACCAAAATCTGATCCGCTCGAGCAAGCGAATCGCTCAGCCCGCGGATAAGATCGCTGAAATAGACAGTCCTTCAAAGCCGTTTTGAGCTGCGTTCATGTCCTATTGCGCGGACCGGCGGCCCTCTCTACCTAAGACGCGAACGGCGTCCCTCCCCCGAGTCGGGCCACCCGGCTCTGGGGAATCTGCAAGGAGCCCTTGATGCCGAGCTATAAAGCGCCCGTCGACGACACGCTGTTTCTGCTCAATGACGTCCTGAACATTCAACGATTCGGCAATCTGGAGGGCTTCGCGGACGCCTCCCCCGACCTGACCGGGCAAATTCTCGGCGAGGCCGGCAAGCTCTGCGAGGAGGTTCTCGCGCCGCTCAACGCCTCCGGCGACGCCAATGGCTGCAAGCGCCATCCAGACGGGAGCGTCACGACGCCCGCGGGCTTCAAATCGGCTTTCGAGGCTTACGCCGGCGGGGGCTGGATCGGCCTCTCGGCGCCGCCCGAATATGGCGGCCAGGGCCTGCCCTATTCGCTCACCATGGTCATGAGCGAGTTCGCCTCATCGGCGAACATGGCCTTCGCCATGTATCCCGGCCTCACGCAAGGGGCGCTGGCGGCGCTGCTGACGCATGGCTCGCCGGAGCAAAAGAAGCTCTACGCGCCGCCGATGATCGAAGGCCGGTGGACCGGCACGATGAATCTGACCGAGCCGCAGTGCGGCACGGATCTGGGGCTCCTCACCACCAAGGCGGTCCCGCGCGGAGACGGCGCCTACGCCATCACCGGGCAGAAGATTTTCATCTCCGCCGGCGAGCATGATCTTTCCGAAAACATCATCCACCTCGTGCTGGCGCGACTCGAGGGGGCGCCGGCCGGGGTGAAGGGCATCTCACTCTTCATCGTCCCAAAGGTGCTGGTGAACGCCGACGGGTCGCTTGGGCAACGCAACGGCGTCTCCTGCGGCTCCATCGAAGAGAAGATGGGCATTCACGGCAACGCCACTTGCGTGATGAATTACGACGGCGCGACGGGCTATCTCATCGGCGAGGCCAATCGCGGCCTCAACGCCATGTTCGTGATGATGAACGAGGCGCGGCTCGGCGTCGCCATGCAGGGGCTCGCGCAGTCCGAGGTCGCGTACCAAAACGCGCTCGCCTATGCCAAGGAGCGCCTGCAGGGCCGTGCGCTGACGGGGCCGAAATATCCGGAAAAGAAAGCCGATCCGATCATCGTGCACCCAGACGTGCGGCGCATGCTGCTCGAGATCAAGGCCTTCAACGAGGCGGCGCGCGCTTTGGCGCTCTCGGCCGCGCTCGACAGCGACATTGCGCATCGCTCCGGCGATCCGGCGGCGCGACAGGCGGCGGACGACAGGCTCGGGCTGTTGACGCCGGTGCTGAAAGGCATGCTCACCGACGTCGGCTTCGAGAACGCGGTAAAGGCGCAGCAGGTCTTTGGCGGGCATGGCTACATTCGCGAATGGGGCATGGAGCAATTCGTGCGCGACGCCCGCATCGCCATGATCTACGAGGGCGCCAATGGCATTCAGGCGCTCGACCTCGTCGGCCGCAAGCTGCCGCGCGAGGGCGGGCGCGCCATCATGGCTTTCTTCAAGGAAGGCGCGGAGCTTCTGGGCGGCCATAGCGCCAATGAGGCGATGAAGCCCTTCGTCGCGCCCGCGCAGGCGGCGCTCGCCGATCTGCAGAAGGCCTCCATGTGGCTCATGCAAAACGCCATGGCGAAGCCCGACAACGCCGGCGCCGCGTCCTATGATTATATGCATCTCTTGGGGCGCGTCGCGCTCGCTTTGATGTGGGTGAAGATCGCCGCGGCGGCTTTGGAGAAGCAGGTCCGCGAGCCCGAGACGGCGGCGCTGATGGAGGCGAAGCTGACGACCGCGCGCTTCTATATGGAGCGCATGCTCCCCGAGACGAGCCTGCGCCTCGCGCGCATCGTGAGCGGCGCCGACACGATGATGTCACTGGCGCCGGAGATGTTTTAAGCAAGCGAATCCCTTCTCCCGCCCGCGGGAGAAGACGTCATGCCGCAAGCTTCTTTGAGATGACTCATGGCATGATGGATGAGGGCCCTCACCCGACCCTCGCGCACGCGAGGGCCACCCTCTCCCGCAAACGGGAGAGGGGAAAGCGATAAGAAAGAGGAAACACCATGCCCGAAGCCTATATCTACGACGCCGTTCGCACCCCGCGCGGGCGCGGCAAGCCGGATGGTTCGCTGCATGAGGTCTCCTCGCTCGGCCTCGCCAATACGGCGCTGAAAGCGATCAAGGAGCGCAACAATCTTGCCGGCGTCGAGGTCGACGACGTTATTCTTGGTTGCGTCGATCCTGTCGGAGAAGCGGGCGGCGACATTGCCCGCGCTTCGGCGATTGCCTCGGGCTATTCGTACAAAGTGCCCGGCGTGCAGATCAACCGCTTCTGCGCCTCCGGCCTCGACTCGGTGAATTTCGCGGCCGGCGAAATCATGTCGGGCCAGCACGATCTCGCCATCGGCGGCGGCGTCGAGAGCATGAGCCGCGTCGGCATCGGCGCCTCGGGCGGCGCCTGGCCGGTCGATCCGACCATCGCCATTCCGTCTTATTTCATGCCGCAGGGCGTCTCGGCCGACCTCATCGCGACAAAATACGGCTTCTCGCGCGACGACGTCGACGCTTTTGCCGTCGAATCGCAGAAGCGCGCGGCGACCGCCTGGACGGAAGGGCGCTTCGCAAAATCCGTCGTGCCGGTGACGGACGTGAACGGCCTCACCATCCTCGACCGCGACGAACATATGCGGCCGGACACCAATATGCAGTCGCTCGCGGCGTTGAAGCCCTCGTTTGGCTTCTTCGCCGAGCAGGGCGGCTTCGACGCTGTGGCGATCCAGGCCTATCCGGCGATCGAGAAGCTGAATTACGTGCATCACGCCGGCAATTCGTCGGGCATCGTGGATGGCGCCGCGGCCGTACTCGTCGGCTCGAAGGAAGCCGGCGAAAAACTTGGTCTGAAGCCGCGCGCAAAGATTCGCGCCTTCGCCAATATCGGCTCCGAGCCTGCGATCATGCTGACGGGCCCCGTGGACGTGACCAAGAAAGTGCTCGCGCGCTCAGGGATGACGCTCGGCGACATCGACCTCATCGAGATCAACGAGGCTTTCGCCGCTGTCGTGCTTCGTTACCTGCAAGCTTTCGATCTCGATCCCGCGAAAGTGAACCCGAATGGCGGCGCCATCGCCATGGGCCATCCGCTCGGCGCCACCGGCGCGATGCTCGTCGGCATCGCCTTGGACGAGCTGGAGCGCACGGACAAATCGACGGCGCTCGTGACGCTTTGCATCGGCGCGGGAATGGGAACTGCGACGATTATCGAGCGGGTTTGACGCGCCCCTCCTTCTCCCGCGCGCGGGAGAAGGCGCCATGCCGAAGGCATGACGGATGAGGGCCCTCACCCGACCCCTGCTGACGCAGGGGCCACCCTCTCCCGCGAGCGGGAGAGGGAGTCGAACAGGATCTTTTGGGAGCGAAACAATGAACCTCGCCAATTTCCGCTTCGAGACCGGCGCCGACGGCGTTGCGCTCCTGACCTGGGACATGCCCGGCCGCTCGATGAACGTCATCAACCCGGAGGTGATGGCGGAGCTCGACTCTGTCATCGACGCCGTGATCAACAACGCCGATATCAAAGGCTGCGTGATCGCCTCGGGCAAGAGCGCCTTCTCGGGAGGCGCCGATCTTTCCATGCTGCAGCAAGGCGCGGCGCAATACGCCAAGGCGCTCAAGGAGCAAGGCGAGGAAGTCGCGAACAAGCTCTTCTTCGACAATTCGCGCAAGCTCTCGCTGCTCTATCGGAAGCTCGAAACCTGCGGCAAGCCTTTCGCCATCGCCATCAACGGCGTGTGTCTGGGCGGCGCTTTCGAGCTGGCGCTCGCCTGCCATTATCGCGTGATGGCGGATGACGAAAAAACCAAAGTGGGTTTGCCGGAAATCAAGGTCGGCCTCTTCCCCGGCGCCGGCGGCACGCAGCGCGTCGCGCGCATCATGCAGACCGGCGACGCGCTTCAATTCCTGTTCCGCGGCGATCAGGCAAAGCCGAAAGCCGCGCTCGGCGCGAAGCTCGTGCAGGAGATTGCGCCGCGCGAGGAGATCGTGGCGCGCGCCCGCGCATGGATCGTCAATGGCGGCAAGGCGCTGGCGCCCTGGGACGTGAAGGACTTCAAGAATCCTTCCGGCAAAGTGTTCTCGCCCACCGGCATGATGATCTGGCCCGCCGCCAACGCCATTCTGCGTCGCGAGACCTACAACAACTATCCTGCAGCGCGCGCCATTCTGCATGCGGTCTATGAAGGCCTGCAATTGCCGATGGATCAGGGGCTCACCGTCGAGTCGCGCTGGTTCGCGCATATTCTGCGCTCGAAGGAAGCCGCAGCCATGATCCGCTCGCTCTTCCTCTCGAAGAACGAGCTGGAGAAGGGCGCGCATCGCCCGGCCGACGTTCCGCCAACCAATCTCAAGAAGATCGGCATTCTCGGCGCGGGCTTCATGGGCGCCGGCGTCGCCTATATCAGCGCGCTCAACGGGCTCGATGTCGTGCTCATCGACCGCGACCAGGAGAGCGCCGACAAGGGAAAAGCGACGATCGACAAGCTCATCTCGGGCTCCGTCGCCAAGGGCCGCGCCACGCCGGCGGAGAAGGATGCGCTACTTGCGCGTGTTCAAGCCACCGCCGATTACGCCGCGCTCGCGGGCTGCGATCTCGTGTTGGAAGCTGTCTTCGAAGATCGCGCGGTCAAGGCCGACGTCACCAAGCGTGCGCAGGATGTCGTGGGCGGCGATGTGATCTTCGCCTCCAACACATCGACGCTGCCGATCACCTCGCTCGCCGAGACGGCGCAAAAGCCCGAGAATTTCATCGGCATCCATTTCTTCTCGCCGGTCGAGAAGATGCTGCTCGTCGAGGTGATCGTGGGTAAAAAGACCGGCGACCGCGCGCTCGCCACGGCGCTCGATTTCATCCGCATCATCAAGAAGACGCCCATCGTCGTGAACGACACGCGCGGCTTCTACGCCAATCGCTGCGTGCTGAACTTCGTGCGCGAAGGGCAGATCATGCTCACCGAGGGCGTGCCGCCGGCGATGATCGAGAATGTCGCGCGCATGGCCGGCATGCCGGTCGGGCCGCTGTCGCTCAACGACGAAGTTGCGCTCGATCTTGGCTGGAAGATCTTGCAGGCGACAAAGAAAGACCTCGGCGATAAGGCCATCGATCCCGCCCAGGAACGCGTGCTCGGCTATATGGTCGAGAAAGAAGGCCGCTTCGGCCGCAAGAACGGCAAGGGCTTCTACGACTACCACCCGGACGGCAAGAAGAGCCTCTGGCCCGGCCTCTCGGCGCTCGCCGAGGCGAAGCTCGATCCCGACACGCTCGACGTCAAGGAGCTCGAGCAGCGCTTCCTCGTGACGCAGGCGGTCGAGGCCGCGCGCACCCTCGCCGAGGGCGTCGTCACCGATCCCCGCGAGGCCGACGTCGGCTCGATCCTCGGCTTCGGCTTTGCGCCCTTCACCGGCGGCACGCTCAGCTATATCGACGGCATGGGAACGAAGGCCTTTGTGGCGCTCTGCGACACGCTCGCCGCCAAGCACGGCCCCCGCTTCGACCCGCCGCAGCTCCTGCGCGACATGGCGGCGAAGGGCGAGACGTTCTACGGGCGCTTCGGGGCGCAGCAAAAGGCGGCGTAAAAGCGCTTTCGTCATTGCGAGGCGCGGAGCGACGAAGCAATCCAGAGCCCCGCCGCGGCCCTGGCTTGCTTCGCTTCGCTCGCAATGACGGCGTCGGGGGGACATGACATCCTCACGCGCCGCCGCTAGAAAGCTTAACGCGGCGCGACATCCGGGCCGCGCCGGACCCTTTTCATGCCCTTCTTCCTCCTGCCCTTCCCCATCGTCGATCCGGTCGCCGTCCATCTCGGCCCGCTGCCGATCCGCTGGTATGCGCTCGCTTATATCGGCGGCTTTATTTTTGGCTGGATGGGGCTACGCGCGCTCGTCTCCAATGAGCGGCTCTGGGCCGCGAACCAGCCTCGGCCGACGCGCGAGGGTGTGGACGATCTTCTGGTCAACGCCGCGCTCGGGATCATCATCGGCGGCCGGCTCGGTCATGTGCTGATCTATGACCCCTCCTTCTACCTCGCCCACCCGCTCGAGATTTTCCAAACCTGGAAGGGCGGCATGGCCTTTCACGGCGGGCTCATCGGCTGCGTGATCGGCATGTGGCTTTTCGCCCGCGCGCGCGCCCTGCCCTTCCTCACCATCTCGGATATTTGCGCGGCCGTCGCGCCGATCGGCCTGTTCTTCGGACGGCTCGCCAATTTCATTAAGCCGGAGATGTGGGGACGCCCCGCCGACGTTCCCTGGGCCATGGTTTTTCCCGGCGCTGGCGATATGCCCCGCCATCCGAGCCAGCTCTATGAAGCGGGGCTCGAAGGCGTCGCGCTGTTCATCCTTCTCTGGCTGGCCGCGCGCGGCGGCGCCTTGAGGCGGCCGGGACTGGTGACGGGGCTGTTCGGTGTCTTCTATGGCGCCGCACGCATCTTCTGCGAGTTCTTCCGCGAGCCGGACCCTGTGCAGGAAGCGCTGCCCAATGGCCTCACCATGGGCATGGCCCTGTCGCTTCCGCTCGTCGTCATCGGCGCGGTCCTTCTCCTCTTCTCGCTGCGCCGCCGGAGCGCGCTCGCATGACCGCGCTGAAACAGGAAATCGCCGCGTTGATCGCCCATGAAGGGCCGATGACGCTCGAACACTATATGAGCCTCTGCCTCGGACATCCGAGCTACGGCTATTACATGACGCGCGATCCTTTCGGCGCGGCCGGCGATTTCGTCACGGCGCCGGAGATCAGCCAGATGTTCGGCGAGCTGCTGGGCGTCTGGGCGAGCGAGGCCTGGCGCATGGCGGGCGCGCCCTCTCCCGCGCGGCTCGTCGAGCTTGGCCCCGGACGCGGCACGCTGATGTCGGACGTCTTGCGCGTCGCACGCATTGCGCCACCTTTCCTCGACGCCATCAGCGTGCATCTTGTGGAAACGAGCTCGGCGCTGCGCGCGATCCAGGAGCAGACGCTCGCCGACGCGCCGAAACCCGTGAGCTGGAGCATCGACGTCAACGACACGCCGCCGGGCCCCGCCATCATTCTCGCCAACGAGTTCTTCGACGCGCTGCCGGTGCGCCATTACGTCAAGACGGCGCAAGGCTGGCGCGAGCGGCTCGTGGGCGTCGACGCCATGGGCGAGCTCACCTTCGGGCTGTCGGACCAGGTCGAAGCCTCGTTGAACGTTCCGGCGCGCGAGGGGTCGATCATCGAGGTCGGCGCCGTCGCGCAACGCATCATGAGCGAGATCGCGGCCCGGCTGGTGCGCGAGGGCGGCGCGCTTCTCGTCATCGACTACGGCTATCTCGAAACGTCGCTCGGCGACAGTCTGCAGGCTGTGGCAAAACACGCCTATGTCGATCCGCTCGCTGCGCCCGGCGAAGCCGATCTGACCACCCATGTGGATTTCGCCGCTCTCGCTCGCGCCGCACGCGCGGCCGGCGCGAAGGTCATGGGGCCGGTGACGCAGGGGCATTTCCTGCTGCAGCTCGGCATTGAGCGTCGCGCCGAAACGCTGATGAAACGCGCGACGCCGGAGCAGCAGCGGGCGATCATCGACGCGCTCGACCGTCTGACGGGCGCGCAGGACCCGCGCCGGCAAATGGGGGCCTTGTTCAAGGTCATGGCGGTGACGCACCCCGACATGCCGGATATGCCGGGCTTCATTGTATAGATATCCCGTCATTGCGGAGCGAAACGGCGAAGCAATCCAGGGCCGTGATGTGGCGCTGGATTGCTTCGCTCCGCTCGCAATGACGGTCGTTACGGGAACGTATGCATGACCATCCCCACCGCCCTCACCGCGCCTAATCTCGACCTGCCCGGCGTGCGCCATGCCTTCTTCACCCGCGAGGGCGGCGTGTCGGAAGGCGTCTATGGCTCGCTCAATGGCGGGGTCGGCTCGATGGATGCGCCGGAGCGCGTCGCCGAGAACCGCGCGCGCATGGCCGCGCATCTTGGCGTCGCGGCGGAGCGGTTGCTGGTGCCCTATCAAATCCACTCCGCCGACGCGCTTGTCGTCAGCGCGCCCTGGGCGCCGCAGACTCGGCCGCGCTGCGACGGGCTCGTCACGCGCGAAGCCGCGCTCGCGCTCGGCGTCACGGGCGCCGATTGCGGCATGCTGCTCTTCGCCGACGCGCGCGCCGGCGTGATCGGCGCCTGCCATGCGGGTTGGAAGGGCGCGCTCACCGGCATGATCGAGTCGACCGTCGCTGCCATGGAGGCGCAGGGCGCGCGCCGCGCCGACATCCACATTGCGCTGGGCCCTGCAATCGGCGCGACGAGCTATGAGGTCGGGCCAGAGTTTTCCGCGCGCTTCACGGAGGAAGACGCGAGTTACGCACGCTTCTTCACGCCTTCGGCGCGTGACGGCCATGCCATGTTCGACCTGCAGGGCTTCATCGCCCATCGGGTTGCGCGGCTGGAGGCCGCGTCGTTTCAGGCGCTGGGAATCGACACCTACGCCGACGAGGCGCGCTGCTTCAGCTACCGCCGCAGCGTGCATCGCAAGGAGCCGGACTATGGGCGGCTCGTGTCGGCGATCGCGCTGGTTGCCTGACCCCCTCCCTGTCCCTCCCCCGCTTCGCGGGAGAGGGGACGCTCGCGATCTACATGGTAGATGAAGGTGGCAGCCTGCCCCCTCTCCCGCGAAGCGGGCTATCGAATGCACACATCGTGATTGCCTCGGTGGGGTCTGTTTGATTCCGTGGGTCGTGTATTGATTCGCGGGGTGGGGCATGGCGATTTCGTATGGACTGGGGCGGTTCGGCGACCGCCGCCTGGAAAAAGGGGGGTCTCGTTGCATCGGGGCCTCGTCGCGCGGCCGTGCGCGCGCATCCGTCGGATCGCCGGCGGGCGGCGGGCGCAGGAGGTGCGGCTCACGCGCTTCCTGCGCAATCCTGCGGTGACAGCCGAGGAGATGGCGCGGCACGCCGCCGGGCTCACAGCGGCGCGGGCGGCGGGTCGCGACATAGTGGTGGCGCAGGACACCAGCGAGCTGGCGCTCGGCGGCAAGCGCGCGCAGGCGAACGGCTATGGGCCGGTCGGCAAGGGCGGCGGGACGCGCGGCCTTTTGCTGCACGCGGCCCTGGCGCTCGACGCCGGCACGGGCGCGCTGCTCGGCCTCGCTCATGCCGAGGTCTGGAACCGCGACACGGGGGCCAAGGTCGCGGCGCGGCGCTCGCGCGCGCTCGCGGACAAGGAATCGCAGCGCTGGCTCGATGTGGCGGCGCATGCGCGCGAGGATTTCGCGGCGGCGAAGCGGATCACTGTCGTCTCGGATCGGGAGAGCGACATCTACGCGCATCTCGCGCAGCGTCCGGGCGGCGTGGAGCTGATTGTGCGCGCCTGCCAGAACCGGACGATCGCCGCAGACGGCGAGGATGCGATCGAGCTTTTGTTCCCCTTCGCCGACGGATTGGCCGAGGCGGGCCGCTTCGTCGCCGAGATCCCGGCGGCTCCGGGACGCAAGGCGCGCAAGGCGGCGCTCGCGGTCCGCGTCTCGCCGGTCACTTTGCGCAAGCCGCGCCACGGCGCGCGCGACTTGCCGGACGCGGTCGGCGTGACTTTGGTCGACGTGCGCGAGGTCGGGGCCGCGGAGGGCGTCGCGCCCATTCATTGGCGGCTTCTCACGACCTATGCGGCGACGAGCCTGGCCGAGGCGCGCCGGGTGATCGACCTCTATCGAATGCGCTGGACCATCGAGGAATTCTTCCGCACGCTGAAGACGGCGGGCTTCGAGATCGAGCAGGCCGACATCTGCGATCCGAAAGTGATGATCAAGCTGGTGGCGGCGACGGCGGTCGCCGCGGTGACGGTCATGCAACTGGTCAAGGCGCGCGACGGCGCGACCGACCAGTTGCTGACGGACGCTTTCGAGCCCGAGGACGAAGCGCTGCTGGAGGCCGTCTCGGCCAAGCTCGAGGGCGCGACGGCCCGCCAGAAGAACCCCCACCGCAAAGGCAGCCTCGCCTTCGCCGCCTGGGTCGTCGCCAGGCTCGGCGGCTGGACCGCCTATTACGGAAAGCCCGGCCCCAAAGTAATGCGCCAGGGCCTCGACGACTTTCGACGAATAAAGTTCGGAGCCGCGCTGACCTTCTACGATGTGTGAATCCGATAGCGCGATAGCGGGGGAGGGTTGGGGAGGGGGCGCTACTTCGTCGCGTAAGTAAACAACATGGAATGCGGCAGCCCTCGGGGCGGCGCCGGGAATGGCGCGGCGGCGCGCACCGCTGCGAGCGCGGCGGAGTCGAGGTCAGGCAGGCCGCTCGATTTATAGACCGCCTGATGGGTGAGATTGCCCAGCTCGTCGATATAGAAAGCCACGACGCCTTTAGAGGGCATCTGCAATGCGCGCACGCGCGGCGGAATGCGCATATGTGGCATGATGAGGCCATAGAGGATCGTCAGATAGGTCGTCTTCGCCTGGCCGCCGGCAACCGGCGACAGCTTGGGCGGCGCCGCCAGCTTGAAGTCAGGCAAAGGCGCCAAGGCCGCGACCTGATCCGCGATCGACATGGCGTCGCCTTTCTTCGCCGGCTTGTTTTCCGCGGGCTCGGGCTTCTCCGTTGGCGTTGGGCTCTTTTCGGCGCGCTCGATGATCTCGGCGTCCGGCTTGTCGTCAACCTGCTTGTCGAGCGTCGGCGCGGGCGTCTTGTCGCCTTCCGCATTGTCCTCGCCGTCCTTGAGCCCCTGCGGTTTGTCGTCCTTGGGCGCGAATTTCTCCGTCTCGTTGCGCTTTGTCTTGGCCTCCTTCGCCTCCTCCGGCGTGTTCTGCTCGCTTTTCTCCTTGCTCTCCAGCTTGGGCGCGTCGGTCGCAGGCTTCTCGTCCTCCACCGGCGGCGGCGGCGGGGGCGGCGGCTTCTGCTCCTCCTTCTTTTCCTGCGGCGGGGGCTCGGGCGGCTGCGGGGGCTCCTCCTTCTTCTCCTCGGGCGGCGGCGGCGGCTCGGTGATGACCTCGACGGGAATCTCTTCGGGGGGCGGCGGGAAATCCGCGTTGCGATCCTCCCACAGTAGAAGGGCGAGAATCGCGAGATGCAGCAGCAGGCCGATGAGAACAAAGGCCAAGAAACGCGGCCGCGGCGCCCGGCCGCCCACGCGCGGCTCGAACAGCCGCTCCATCGCAATAGCGACGAGGGCGGCGCCACGCGGCTTTTCTCTAACCGTTTCGTTCATCTCGGTGGAGGAACCCGTCCGGTGGGGCCGCTTTATGCCAACCTGGGTGAAATCGGGGTGGAATTTGCCATAAGGCCCGCCTGCTTCGCAAATCTTCTGGCGTTTTTCGGGGCGATTAATCGGGGACGATCCGAAGGACGCCTCGCTGAGCGGGGGTTTTATGCGCGCCCCGCGCCACTTATATGAGGATTAACTAATGAAATGAGCGCTCAGGCGCCAGGGAAGAATCATGCGCAACAACCTCGGCCTCACGCGCCGCAATTTCCTCTTATCCGCTGCGGCCCTGACAGTTCCCTCCTTCGCCCGAGGCGAAGCCATGGAGCATATGCCGCCGAGAACCGCTTCCGAGAGCTTCAATCCCGATGTGGACATCGAGCTCGCCTGCAAAACCGATTCTGTCCGGATTCTTTCCGGCGACGCCACCAAAGTCTGGCGCTACGCCGGCAATCTGCTCAAAGGCCCCGCCAATACGCTGATCAGCCTGCCAGACAGCTATCTCGGCCCGGTGATGCGATTCGTGAAAGGCCAGAAGATCCGCATCAGGCTCAAGAACGAGCTGCCCGAGCCGACGATTACCCATTGGCATGGGTTGCATGTGCCGATGGCAGCGGACGGCCATCCGATGGCCGCGATCGATCCCGGCCAGACCTATGTCTATGAATTCGAGATGCGCAATCGCGCCGGCTTCAATTTCTACCACCCGCATACGCATGAGGCGACGGCGACGCAGGTGTATCGCGGGCTCGCCGGCGGCATCATCGTGGAAGACGAAGAGGAGCGCGCGCTCGGCCTGCCGTCCGGTGAATTTGAAATCCCCATCGTGCTCCAGGACCGCAGCTTCACCGACAACAATCAGCTCTTTTACGGCGGCGGCATGCATCGCAGCATGTTCGGCTTTTATGGAGACAGCATCCTCGTCAACGGCCGCCCCGATTTCAGGCTCGATGTCGCGAGCCGCGCCTATCGCCTGCGTATTCTGAACGGCTCCAACGCGCGTATCTACAAGCTGCAATGGGACGACCGCACGCCGCTGACAATCATCGGCGTCGACGGCGGCCTGCTGGAGAAGCCGGAAACGCGGCCCTACGCGATGATGGCCCCGGGCGAGCGCCTCGATCTATGGGTCGATTTCAGCGGCCGGTCGGTTGGCTCAAAGCTCGTCATGCGCAGCGGAGAGTTTGACGGCCTCGTGCCGCCGATGGCGCAACGCATGAGCGGAGGGCTCATTGTCGGAGACGACTATCCGCTCTTCACCGTCACGGTGACGCGCGCCATGAGCGATAGTCCGAAGCTTCCCGAGAAGCTCTCGACGATCAAACATCATCGCCCGGAAGAGATCGCCAATCGCGAGAATCCGCGCCCCATCGCTTTGTCCATGGGGCATATGCAGGTGATGATCAACGGCCGCACTTATTCCCCCGACGATCTTTTGGACATCGAGCGCGTGCCTGTCGATACGGTGCAGCTCTTCGAAGTTTTCCACGACCATGGCGGCGGCATGGGGATGGGCATGGCCGGAATGGGCATGGGCCACGGCATGATGGGTGCGGGAATGATGGGCGGCATGGGCATGGGGGGCGGCATGATGGGCCGCGGCATGATGGGAGGCGGCATGGGCATGATGGGCATGATGAATATGGCCCATCCCGTTCATCTGCACGGCCAGCAATTCGAGGTGCTGAGCCGCACCTATGCCGGCGACGACCCGGAAGCCTATGCGACCTTCAAGGAGGGGCTGATCGACAGCGGCTTGAAGGACACGATCATCGTCACCGGAGGCGAACGTCTGCGCATCGCCAAGCCCTTCGGAGATTTCAAGGGCCGCTTCATGTATCACTGCCACAACCTCGAACATGAGGACATGGGCATGATGCGCGAGTTCTCGGTGGAGTGACGCGCGCGCCGGCCTATTCTTCGGCGTCTGTAAACAGGACGACCTCATCGGGAAGGCCGGCCGTCGCGCTCTTTTCGAAAGTAACGCCGGCGATGCGGGCGAACCCCGCCTCGCTTTCGAGCAGCACAACGGCTTCGCCCGGGAGTTGCTGGAGCTTGTTGATGAGTTCTGCGACGGTCATGGGAGCGCTCTTGCTGTCGGGGCAACGCCGTCAAGCAAGCCGCAGACCATAAGGACCGCGGGCCTTCAGGCCCGCATTTTTGGAGCGAGCCTGAAGGCTCGCGGTCCTATCGGTCAGTCGCAGACGTAGCTCAGCTCGCTCTTGCTGATCTGATCCGCCACCCAGGCGGCGCCCTTGCCCCGGTTCGCTTCAACGAAGGCCGACGCCTTGTTCAGATCGTCGCCGGATAGCGTCACATTGCACATGCGCGCGACCTGGCGGCCGATCTCGACCTTGCGGGCGACCGGCGTCGGGCGGGAAAGAACGGCGCTGACCGCCTCGACGGCGGAGGGCTTGGCGAGCGCCGGGACGGCCGTCATGGCAAGCGCAAAGCACGCGAGAACGCGAATTCGTTTCATCTCTGTCCTTTGGTTTGGATGGGCGCATTCAACGAGCGCCCGCGAGTCCGGGACGCCGCACATGGCGGTTTGGTCTCTCAAGCGGACAGCCAATAAAGCCGTGGACAATGTGACGGCTTTAGGGCCGTAGCGGGGAATCACCGCGGCGCGGGGAACAAAGCAAATGAATTCACGCAGGCGCCCGCCGTCATCGCGAGGAGCGAAGCGACGAAGCAATCCAGAGCCCCATCGCGGCCCTGGATTGCTTCGCTCCGCTCGCAATGACGGCGGGCGTTATTGGAGTTATTGGGGACTCAGTGCTGCATGCCGCCGCCGCTGTGGCCCATCATGCCGCCCATGCCCCCCATCATTCCACCCATCATGCCGCCGTCGCCCATGGACTTGCCGACCTTCATGATGCCCGTCATGGTTTCGCTGGCGATCTTCTTCTGCTCGTCGGAAAGCGCGGTGAAAAGCGGCTCGATCGCCGCCTTTTGCGCGCGCACGATCTCGAGATGGTTCGCCATGTGCTTTTCCATCATCGAGAGCTTGGCGAGCACAGGCGGCTTGGAATGATCCGGCGCCTCCTCCGCGGCCGCGCAAATCGTTTGCGCCTTCTGCGCCACGGCGCGCCACGCGTCGGCGAAGCTGTTCCACGCCGGCTGCTGCTGATCGGTCAGCCTCAGCTCCGCCTTCAGATAGGCAAGGCGTCCATCGAGATGCTCGGTGAAGCCGCACATCATCTTGTGCATCATCTTGCCCATCATGGCGCCCATGCCGGCGCCTGCGCCATGCTCTGCGCCGCCGCCGTGGTTCATTCCGCCCATCATGCCGCCCATGCCGCCCATCATGCCGCCGCCGTGTCCCATGCCGCCCATGCCTTCGCCGCCGCCATGGTGGCCCGCGTGCTCATCCGATTTCGACGCATCGCCGGTTGGCGCTTCAGCGACGGTGGCGGGGGGAGTCTGCGCCTTGCCGGGGTCGATCCATTGAACCGGCGCGGGAGCGGCGGCTCCATGCGCTGAATGGTCTACTGGCTCGGCGCGCGCCAGAACCAGGCTGCAGGCGAGCGTAAGCGCGGTCGCGCTCGTCGTCATAAAGATGGCCGGAGCTCTCATTTTTCTCTCCCTCGTACCTGAATGCGTCTTGGCCGCCGCGCCATCTCAAACAATGCCACAGAACGCCGTTCGGCGGCGCCCCGCTTATTGTCGCGTGTCAAATCGGTCGGGAGGCGGCAGGTTTCAAAGCCAAAAAACAAATGCGGCCGCTCGAAGAGCGGCCGCACGAAGCGCTATCAGAAATGCTGCAGGCGAAGAGTCGATCGCGCGTCAGCTCGGCTTTTTCTCCGCAATGCTCACGAGCGCGCGCAGGATACGCCGCGTGCCGGCGAGACGCTGCTTCATCGTGTCGAATTCGCGGATGAAGACGATGCGCATATCTTGCCGAACCTTGGCCGAAGCGCCCTGCTCCGCGACATAGCGCACGAGCCCGGCGGGGTCGGCAAAGAGATTGTCGCGGAAGGCGATGATGACCCCCTTCGGCCCCGCGTCGACCTTCTCGACATGGGCGCGGCGGCACATCGCCTTGATCGCGACGATTTCGAGAAGCTGCTCGACCTCCGGCGGAATGGGGCCGAAGCGGTCGATCATCTCGGCGGCGAAGGACTCGATGTCCTGATCGGTCTCCAGGGTCGAGAGACGCCGGTAGAGCTGCAGGCGCAGCGTGAGATCGGGGATGTATTCCTCCGGTATCGTCACCGGCGCGCCGATGGCGATCGTCGGCGACCACACTTCCTCTTCCGGCTCCTCGACGCCCGCCTTCAGCAGCGTGATCGCGTCCGAGAGCATCTGCTGATAGAGTTCGTAGCCGACTTCCTTGATATGGCCCGACTGTTCGTCGCCGAGCAGATTGCCGGCGCCGCGAATATCGAGATCGTGACTCGCGAGCTGGAAGCCGGCGCCGAGCGTATCGAGCGATTGCAGCACTTCGAGTCGTTTCTGCGCCTGCGGCGTGATGGTGCGATTGGCCGGCGTGGTGAAGAGCGCGTAAGCGCGCGTCTTGGAGCGGCCGACGCGCCCGCGCAACTGATAGAGCTGCGCAAGGCCGAACATATCGGCGCGCCACACGATGAGCGTGTTGGCGGAGGGAATATCGAGGCCGGATTCGACGATCGTCGTCGACAGCAGAATGTCGAACTTGCCGTCGTAGAAGGCCGACATTTTGTCTTCGAGCTCGCTCGGGCTCATCTGCCCATGTGCGATGACGAATTTCGCCTCCGGCAAATTCTCGCGCAGGAAAGCGGCCGCCTCTTCCAGATCCTCGATGCGCGGGCAGACGAAGAACGCCTGTCCGCCGCGATAGCGTTCGCGCAGCAAAGCTTCGCGCACGATCAATGGATCGAAGGGTGAGATGAAGCTGCGCACGGCGAGGCGATCGACCGGCGGCGTTGTGATGAGCGACAGCTCGCGCACGCCCGTCATGGCGAGCTGCAGCGTGCGCGGAATGGGCGTCGCGGAAAGCGTCAGCACATGCACTTCGGCGCGCAGCTCCTTCAAGCGCTCCTTGTGGCCGACGCCGAAATGCTGCTCCTCATCGATGATGACGAGGCCGAGGTCAGAGAAATTGACGCCCTTGCCCAATATGGCATGCGTGCCGACGAGAATTTCGACCTTGCCTTCGCCAAGCTCCTTCTTGGTCTCGCGCGCTTCCGCGGTTCCCACCATGCGCGACAGCCGTCCGATCTTGATCGGCAGGCCGGCGAAGCGTTCGGTAAAAGTCTTGTAGTGCTGACGCGCGAGCAGCGTCGTCGGCGCGACGATCGCGACCTGCTTGCCATTGATGGCCGAGCAGAAAGCGGCGCGCAGCGCGACTTCTGTCTTGCCGAAGCCGACGTCGCCGCAAACGAGCCGATCCATCGGCCGTCCCGAGGCGAGATCGTCGAGCACCGCGTCGATTGCGGCGAGCTGATCTTCGGTCTCGTCATAGGGGAATCGCGCGCAGAATTCGTCCCAGACGCCTTCCGGCGGAATGAGCTTGGGCGCCTGTCGCAATTGCCGCTGCGCGGCGATGGCGATGAGGCCCTTCGCCATTTCGCGGATGCGGTTCTTCAGCCGCGCCTTGCGCGTCTGCCAGCCGACGCCGCCTAATTTGTCGAGTTGCGCATCGGTGTCTTCGCCGCCGTAGCGGGTCAGAAGCTCGATGTTCTCGACCGGCAGATAGAGCTTGTCGCCGCCCGCGTAATGCAGCTCCAGACAATCATGCGGCGCGCCGGCGGCGGTGATCGTCTCCAGCCCGACGAAGCGGCCGATGCCGTGATCGACATGCACGACGAGATCGCCCGCCGTGAGCGCCGCGACTTCGCCGAGGAGATTTTCCGCCTTGCGCTTGCGCCGCCGGCGCACGAGACGATCGCCGAGAATGTCCTGCTCGCCCACCAGCGCATAAGCGTCGGTCTCGAAGCCATGTTCCACGCCGAGCACGGCGAGCGAGACGCTCCCCTGCCCTTTCGCCAGTGCAGCCGGCAGGGAGCCAACGAGCGCAAGCTCCTTGAGGCCATGCTCTTGCAAAACATGGCCGAGCCGCTCGCAGGAGCCGTCCGACCAGCCCGCGACAACGACCGTCTTGCCGGCGCCGCGCAGCGCCTGCACGTGATCCGCCGCCGCCTGGAAGACGTTCACTTCCGGCTCGTTGCGTTCAGGCGCGAAATCGCGGCCGACCCGCGCGCCGCAGTCGATGGCGTCGGCGCGCTCGGAGGCGAAAGGCGAGAATTGCGCGTTGGCGCGCTCGGCCAGCGCATCGCGCCACTCATCCAGTTTCAGATAAAGCGCGCTCGGCTCCAGCGGCTTGTAATTGGAGTTGGCGGGGTCGAGGTCATGCGCCTCCTTGCGGGCATCGTAATAATCGGCGACCTGCTTCACGCGCTCGCCCGCCGCTTCTTCGACCAGCGCGTCGAGCATCAAGGGCGCTTCGCCCAGATAATCGAAGAGCGTGTCCATGCGCTCATAGAAGAGCGGCAGCCAATGCTCCATGCCGTGATGGCGCCGGCCCTCGCTCACCGCCTCGTAAAGCGCGTCGCCGCGCGTCTGGCCGCCAAAACGCGCCGCGTAATTCTGGCGAAAGCGGCGCATGGTGTCGGAGGTGAGCCGCAACTCGCTCATCGGCGTGAGATCGAGCGCGCGCAACTGGCCGGTGGCGCGCTGCGTCTCGGGATCGAAGCTGCGGATCGATTCCAGCGTATCGCCGAAGAAGTCGAGACGGATCGGCGCCGGCATGCCCGGCGGAAAGAGATCGATCAATCCGCCGCGCTGGGCGTATTCGCCGGTCTCGCGCACCGTGCTGGCGCGTAGAAAGCCATTGGCCTCTAACCACAACGCCAGCTCGTCGAGCTTCACCACATTGCCCGGCGCGGCCGAGAAGCTCTCCGCCGCGATCATTTTCTTCGGCGGCACGCGCTGCAGCAGGCAATCCGCCGTCGTCGTCACGATGCGCGGGCGCTCGGCGGAGGAGCTGGCGCGCGCGAGGCGCGAAAGCGCGGTCATGCGGCGCGCGACGATATTGGCGTGCGGAGAGACGCGGTCATAGGGCTGGCAGTCCCAGCCGGGGATGTCCAATATCTCGACATCCGGATTGGCGAAGCGCAGCGCGTCTCGAAAGGCGGCCGAACGGCCGGCATCGCGCGCGACATGGACGAAGACGGCCGGGCGCCCCTCGGCCTGCCGCGCCAGCGCGCGGGCGAGATCGGCGCAAAGAAATGCGTCGAAACCTTCCGGCGCATGGGCGAACAGCAGCTTCTCGCCCTTGGCGAGACGCGCCCGCGCGCTCTCCAGCGCGCTTGCCGCGCCCTTGGTCTTCAGGGCCGTCTTATTCAATGAATCGGTCCGTCGTGCGTGTGGAAGGCGATGATGGCCTTAAGTAGGGCCGTGTCCCGCTCTTGCGGCGGCTCGGCGCCGCCCGCGAGCCAGCTCAAGAGCTCCGCGTCGGGAAGATCGAGCAGCAATTCGAGCTCGCCCAGCTCCGCCTCGGAAAGCGCGTCGATGCGGGCGTCGACAAAGCCGCCGATGAGGATGTCGAGCTCCCGCATGCCGCGCCGCCAGGCGCGAATCCGGATGCGCCGACGGCGGATGTCGCTTTCGCTCAGCCGATCGTCGCCGGCCTGTGGATAATCTGTCATGAACGGGGTCTTTTCGCCGCGACGCTAGGGAAACCGGGGGTCGCCATGCGGCATGGCTTATCCCAGCGCGACGGGAAAGAAAAGCGTTCGGCGCCTTTCGTGCGACAAGCGCTTGACATCCAAATCCCGCTGCCCTATCCCGCAGTCCTCGCGCGAACAACGCGCCGCGCGGGGGAGTAGCTCAGTTGGTTAGAGCGCCGGCCTGTCACGCCGGAGGTCGCGGGTTCGAGCCCCGTCTCTCTCGCCATTAAATCAGCAGCTTAGCAGATCGTTCCGAATCGGCGTTCCGTTGATTTTTCGGAATGCGTTCCAAAAAATTGCCGGCGGGGCGGCTTGCGCTGTGATGTTTGCCCTCGGCTTTCAAACTTACTTCCTTGCCCTTTTTCGCGCCTCATCCACCTTCCTCACTGTCTCTAAATCCACCGGCGCATAAGTCTTCTGCAAATTCGCACTCGTCGCGAAATCATTGGCCAGCTTCGTCCCGATCTGCTCCGCCCCTGCCCCACCCCGTAGCGCCTCGACGGCGCCGCTGCGGCGGAAGTCGGCGAGCGTGCGGCGCTCCCCTGCCCCAAAGGCAATTTCGCGGATGTCGCGGAAATCGTCGCCGAGCGTATCCTTGCTGTAGGGCGCGCCCGAGCGGTTGCGGAAGATCGGAGCCGCCGGCGCGATCTCGACGCTGAGCCGTGCGAGATAGGCGTCTAAGACACGCCGCGCGGGCCGCGAGAGCGTCGCGGCCGCAGCCCGCCCGGTCTTCGCGCGCGAGACCGAGAAGACATCCGGCGCCGTGCGCTGCGCCGGCGTGAGGGCGCGCACGTCGACCGGCGAGAGGCTCGAATCCCATGCGACTGCGATGATGGCCGCGAGGCCGTGGAAGCCGGCGCGCCATGCTGCTTTGACAAGGAGCCGGGCCTCGGCATGCGTCCAGAGTTCCTGCCGGCGCTGTGGTTCGTGATTGCGAATGCCAAGCGACGGATCGGAGTCGCGCTGGCAATAGCCCATGGCGGCCGCTACTCGCCAAAGAGCGCGCCAAATCTTGATGCAGCGATGCGCCTCGCGGGTCGAGACGTCGCGCTCGACCCGCAGGCGGAAACGGCTGATCAGCTCCAAAGTGACGGCGGAGGGAGCCATGGGCCCGAATATCGGCCCGATATGCTTCCAGGCTCGATCCCAGTCCTCGCGCGTGCGCTCCGCCTTGGCGGACCATTCCGGCGTCGCGCGATAGCGGCGGAACGCCTCGTCGAGGGATCCTCGCGGAGCCAATTGCATCGGCGTCGCCGCGCGGACCTTGCTCCTGATTGCCTTCCATTGCGCGTTCAGCGCTTGCGCCTTCGACCAGGCATCCGGGCCGTCCGGGCCGCAGGCGAGCGGCTCCAACCCGGCCTCGCGCATCTCGCGCGTCGGCTCCCAAAAGCCGTTGCCGCGCTTAACCCTGTAATAGGGTATCTTGATGCTTCCCATGGGTTTCCGCCGCGTCCAACGCATCAAGCCGAGCGAGCGCCGCGTCGGCCGTCGACTCCGCCATCGCGCCGCCCAGCCCGTCTCCGGCCGAGAGCAGAGCGCCCGGCGTCACGCTCGTCAAGATCGTCGCTCCATTCGCATCGAGGCGGACGGCCGCTACGGGCACGCCAGCGGCGGCAAGAGCGCGGATAGCTCGGGTCAGGTCATGCTGACGAATGGGGGCGCGGTTACTCATTCTGCGCACCTTTCAATGCGCGCGATCACCTTCCGTGCGCGGCTCAGCCGCCATTTCCGCAGCGCGCGCTGCCAAAGACACGATTCCGCGCTCTGGCGGTCCCTGCACCGACCGGCGCCCAGGTCGATCGCGTGAATGTGCGCGCGGCAACGGGCGCAGCGAGGAAGGGCGACTTTCATTTGCCTCTGCTCCAACGGCGATCGGTCACGCCCGCTCCCGCTTCTTCGTCTTCACGCCGGCTTTGGCCTCCCACCAAGCGTCATGCCCGGCCTGCCATTCCTCGGCTTCGTCGGGATCGAACTCAGACGGTGGGCGGTCGCGCGGCGTCTCATTTTCAGCAGCCTCCCAGCCAAGGCGCCACGCCAACGAGCGGTCTTCAAATAAGTCGGCCGCAGCGGAATCGGCGTGGGGGCGCTCGCCTTCGCCCGCTGCGGCCTCCGGCGCGGTGGAGGCGCCCGCGCCTGTCTCTTGGGGCTCGTCGGTGACTTCGCCTGTCTCGGGGTCGTGCTCTACCGGCGCTGCACCCGCGATCGCGTCAAGGCGGCCCGCTAGCGTGCGAGGCGCGACAATGCCATCGGCCTGCGGGATGGCCGCACCGTCGATCGTGCGCCCTTCCATTTCCTCGGCCGCGTATTCGTTCCCCACTTCTTCCGGGAATGCCGCGCGGAGCGCCGCAGCCTCGGCGCATTTATCCAACTGACCAAACGGGCGCCGACGCCACATCGAGTTGGGGCTGTTGTCGTCTTTGCCGGCGGTCGCGTAGCATTCCAGCCAGTAGACGCGTGGGCCAGGGAACGGGAGGCGTTGACCGCCAAGCAACCGATAGACCGTGACCTGGCACCACTCCGGGAACTCGATTTCGGCATTCCCTATGCGGCGCTTGATAATCTCGCCATAGCGAGCTTCATCGCGCCCGGCATATTGGCCGGTGCGAAATGCGGTCGTGCGCAGCTCGCCGATACCGGGCCAGACCGTCTCGACCATGCGCTTGAGCTGGCCATTCCACATCGGGACGATGTGAACAGGCTTCTTGAACGGGTCGAGATTGCGCGCCTTGCAGTAGGAGAGCGCAAGGATGACGCTCGACGCCTCTTTCGCGAGTGGGAAAACCGCGTCGACGAGCGCGCGCCACTCGGCTTGCCCGACCCCAAAGCGTTCTTGAAGGGCCGGGTGATAAGGGAGCCGTGCGGGAGTGATCGCGGGGACAGCGGCGCGCTTCTCGGTCGTTTCCACCATGCTCATTGCTTGTTCCTTCACTTCACCTTGACGGCGCGATAGCTGCTCGCGGCCACGGCATAGGGTTTCCGGTTGATCGTCTTCGCTTCGACGATCCGCCCGTCAGACAGCCGCCCGCGTTGGGCGTTGCCCAGCATGTGGATGATTTCCGCGTCGATGATCGCGCGCTCTTTTGAGGCTGCTGCGCCCGCGCGCTCGGCGTTTTTCAGCTTGTCGCGTTGCTCGAGCAGCTCCCAAACTCTGTCGCCGAAAAGATCGACCTCGGCGCCGTCATCCTCTGCATAGAGCTGCCCGATCACGGCGCCGTCGCGGGCATAGTCCGGCGGTGGCGGGTCGTCCTCTTCAATGCGCCGCCAGAATTCGCTGACTTCCTTACGCAACCTCGCCATGATCGCCGGCGCGCTGTTGAGCGGGATATCGATCAGCGGCACGTCGACGCCGTGCCCCACGACGATCGGCGCTACAGCCGCCCACTCTGCGCCCGTAAGCGCGGCTTCCACGATCGCCTGCACAGCGATCCAAAGCGGCGGTTCTATTTCCCCGCCCTCGTTTCGCCATTTCTGGCGAAAGACGCTCGCCTCGACGCTCTTGATCTGCACGACGCCGGGCCCGCGGGATGGATCGCGCGCCTCGACGTCCGGAGTCGCGCCCATGCGCGCGGTTGCGTCACGATAATAGGCCCGCGCCTCGCCGCTGTTGTGCCGAATGATCCAATCGGGATGTTCCTCGCGCAGCACTTGCACCGCGACCGGCTCGAGCAAGCGCCCGCGCCTAACGGGGCCCGAGTCCTCGACGTCGCTTTCGAGCGTGCCCGCCTTCGCCTGATAGAGAGAATAGGCAGTCTCCCATTCGTGCTCGCCGATGAGCGCCGCCGCGACGCTCGCCGTGATGTCGCTCGAACGCAGCGCGCGCCATGTTGGATCATCCGGGCAAGGGATGCGCTGAACTCCCGGCGGCTCGAGCTGGGAAACGACCGCTGCAGCGGCGCCGCCAAGAGAGGTTTGGGGAAAGGTCGAGATGGTCATGCCGGCTCTCGCTCCCTCGCGTCGAGCAGCATGTCTAGCCGGCCGATATCTATGAGACGGAAACGCCACGGCTCGGGCGCCCATTCCTCGTGGTAGACCTCTTCGAGATCAACAAGTGGGTTGTTAGTGAGCAACTCACTGGTCCAACCACGCACCGTGTAGATGCAACCCATTCGCGGCCGAAACGGGCAACGGGTCGACCAGTTGGCGTCATCTATGCAGACTATTTCGGTGCCCGGAGGCGTGTTCAGCGGGATCATCAGGCGACCTTTCGAAGGTCGGCTGGCGCTGGGTTGGCGCCCCGAATGATTGCGTTGAACGCATCCGCAGCTTCTTTGATGAGGCCGGCGTCCACAGGATCGAAAAACATGTAGACGCCCGCTATTGGAGAGTCGTCGACAGTGTCGCGGAGGGAAAGCCAGACAGTGCCGTTGCTTTCCTGCAACTCGAAGTGCGGCCGACCGGCAAGGTGAATTGAAGGGGCTCCGATAAACACGTCACACCCCCTGCATCGCGCGGTTGAGGGTCCCCCATTCGCGCTGCGCGTCAAAGCGCGGCGGCTCAGCGATGGAGACGATCTTTTCTTCGATGCCCTCGCTCTCGTGTTTCAGCAACGCGGCGGCGACGAGTGTGTAGAGCGGGCTCTTGCGATCGAGCCACGCGAAGCCATCAACCCATGAGCGCCTGCTTCCGGCGCCCGCAATCTCGCGGGTGGTCGCGATCTCGATATCGCCAACGGACCACTCCCCGGCGCCGTCGTATTCGACGATGGCGCGGCCCCAGGCGCGGGCCTCGAACGTCCATTCGATCCCGCAGAGCGTGTCGAAGCCGAGTGGGAGGTCTTCAAATTCGTAGGTCAACTGAAACTGTTTCATGGCTCACCTCAATTGGCGACGCCATTCATACAATTATATTTGTAACCAGTCAACAAGCATACTTGTTAGATTACTTGGTTTCCCGATCCCACCCTGACAAGCCGATGGTTTTTCCAGTGATTTTGGCGATTTCGACCTGAACGCGCCCCCAATGGCCCGAAGGCCTATTTGCGTCAATTACCTCAGACTGATGGTAGGCTCGCTGACGCGCTTCGTGATACGCGCCCTCGCCAAAGCGTTCGATTAATTCGACAGCGTCGCGTTCGACAAGCGCCCGATTCTCTCGCCGTCCTGCAAGCCAAAAGCCCATCAGTTCACCGTAAAGCGCCCAGCATACCTTCCGATAATGTTCACTTCCTCGACCGTCGCCTCATAGGGCTCGTACTGCTCGTTCGCTGAAATGATCCGGAGTTTTAGCGGTTCGCTTCCCCGAACCACCTGAACGCGCTTGATGACTACTCCTAGGCCATCCCAAAGGGCGAAAATCCCTTCTGGGCTGGGGACGCGATAGCGAACATCGATAAAAACCCGGTCACCCTCGTGTAGCCGGGGCTCCATAGAATCGCCGATCACCTCGAAAACCCGGATGTGCTTCGGCGCAGCATGGAGCATCTCGCGGACAATCGAGGCCGGGATAATCCACTGGTCTCGAATGCCCTCCGCGGCATAGGTGTTACCATTGCCGTCCGCGACCACTAAAGCCATGGCCGGAACTCCGCCGCCACCAGCTCCAGCGCGGACATCGACCTCCCAAATCGCGCTTTGGTCTTGTTCCCGACCGATATCCGCGTCCACCGCCGACTCGGCAGCTGGCGTTTGTGGAGGGGCGCCTTTGCCATCGCGCAGCCAAGCTAAGGGAGCCTGCAGAACTTCCGCAATGGCGGCAATTTCCGAGCTGGTCTGAGAATCTCCCGATTCTAGAGCGGCGTATGCCTGCTGGGAAAACGTCCGCCCCCTCAGCTTCGAGACAGCGCGCGCCACCGCCGCCTGGCTAAGGCGGAGCTGCTTCCGTCGGTGCTTTAGGCGATCTGCAAGCGTGTCCATGCGCCCGCAAGATACAAAGCCTCTTGTCGGCGCGCTCGACAATCTTGCTTGTTGACTAGTAACAATCATATTTGTTATTTGTCCAACATGACCACAAGCGCACTTGCCAAAGCCATCGAGATCAAGGGGTCGCAGGCCGCCCTTGCTGAAAGCATCGGCGCCACTCAACAGCTTGTGTCCTATTGGCTCAAAAAATCGAAAAACGGTGTTTCAGCCGAATTCGTTTTACCAATTGAGCGCGAGACAGGAGTCCCGCGCCACAAAATCCGCCCGGATATCTACCCGCCGCCTGCGCTATCGTTGGAGGCCGCGGAATGAGCCAGCAGCAACTCGACGAACGCGATCGCCGCTGGGCCTACGAGCTGCTCTCCGCCGGCTTTAGCCCGGAAGAGGCGGCGCGCCTGATCGAACGCCCCCTTGAGTTCATCGTAGGCGAGCCGCCGGCCCCGAACGAAACCGCGATGCGCGTCGATGTCCACCTCCTCGTGGTCTCCGCACTCGGCGCCTTCCGCGCGCAATTTCCAAGACTCTTTCAAGGGAGCGGCTGCCAATGAGCAAACAACGCTCACGGCCGCAGCCTCACCTTGGAGCTCGTCGTGGCTGCGGCCCGACCTTCCAACGCCAGAAATTCATGGCTTCGGCGCGCCACGTAAATCGCGTCGGGGAACTCGGTAGCAGGAAGTGAGGAGCCGCTTCCGAGGATTACGCTCGCAAGAACGCCGGGGGCGGTCGCGAACTGCCCTCGGCAACAAATCGGGGCGATGGATGAAAGGTTTTGCGTCTGCATCGCCCCGATCATCGGAACTGATTTGCGCGCTCTCAAGCAGAAATTTCAGGGACGTTTATGGCCTACGCTCCAACCAAGCCCCGTGAATATGGATCGACCAAGGCGCTTGTCGCGCGCCTGATCGACGAAGCCGGCGGTGTCAAGCAGGCGGCTTTCATCGTCGAGCGCGCCTCATCCCAGGTTTACGCCTACGCCGACCCGGACGTCGATGCGCAGATAAGCCTCGACATGGCGCGGCGCCTAACGGTCTCCACGGGATCAACGGCGCTCGCCGAAGATTTCGCGGCGCTCGCGGGCGGCGTCTTCATGCCGATTGCGCCGCCCAATGCCGAGACGCTCGAAAGCCTCGCGGCGGCAAAGGCGCACGAACACGGCCGCATGGTCTCTTCGCTCTTCATCGCCATGGCCGACAATCACGTTTCACAAGACGAGGCCCGCAAGCTTCTCGTCGAAGCCGACGCAAACATTCGCGTGCTGGTCGCTATGCGGGCGCGGTTTGCGGCAATCGCGGAGGGGAAATGAGCGAGGAAACCCTACTCACCGCCGCGCGGCGCGTGGTGCGCTTCTTTCAAATCGACATGAACAAGGGCGGCATCATGACGGTCGAGACTCAGCAGTCCATGGACACGCTCGACAAGATGGTTCGCCGGGAAGAGGCGAGAGAAAAACGCAAGCAGCAGGAGCAGCAGAACGATGACTGAAGGAACGGAAAAACTCGTCAATAAGAAGCAGTTCGGGGCCCTCATCAAAGCCGCCGACCAGGCGAAGACGAAAGTCTCGTCGATAAACGGGGAAATCGGCGAGCGCATCAAAAACGCGGCCGACAATGCGAACCTCCACCCCGCCGCCTTCAAGATGATCCTCAAGCTCTATCGCATGGATCCCGAAAAGCGGGATGCGTTCCTGCGCAATTTCGATGCTTATCGGGACCTTGCAAGCGAACTGAACCTCTTCGAAGAACACGCCGGCGACATCGACGATCTCGCCCGAAAGGCGGCTGCCGAAGAGGCGGAGCGGGAGGAGGCAGAGGAGGCTCAAGTCGCCGATAACGTGCATCGGCTCGAAACTGGCATCCAGCCGCTGCCAGAGGAAGCGCGCGACAAGCCGTCCCGGCGCCGGCAGAAGAAGGACGACAAGCCGGACGACGAGGCCCCAGGCACCTATACCTACAATTGAGGCCAGATCGCGTGCTCATCCTGGCCCTGGACATTGCGACCTATACCGGCTTCGCGCTCGGGCGCGCGGGAGAAATCCCCACGTCCGGGACCGTGCGCCTCAAGAAGCCAAACGAACCGGCCGAAGTCGCGGCGTTCAATATGCGCTGCTTTCTGCGCGACAGGCTGATGCTCGAGAGGCCAGACCTCATCTGCATCGAGCATTACCTCCACCCGACCGCGCAAAAGAGCGGCGACGCGGTGATCCTC
The DNA here is from genome assembly GCF_030063565.1 of Methylocystis sp. JR02. Lineage (NCBI taxonomy): Bacteria > Pseudomonadati > Pseudomonadota > Alphaproteobacteria > Hyphomicrobiales > Methylocystaceae > Methylocystis > Methylocystis sp. JR02. The sequence continues at coordinate 2,369,539 of NZ_JASIRC010000001.1, forward strand.
CAGCTTTTCTGTTTCGGAGTCGCCGTCTCTGAGGCCATGGCGCGCAACATCCGCCGCGAGACGCCCAAAGCAGCGACGATTCGCAAGCATTTCATCGGCGCGGCGAACATGGGCGAGCGCAAGGCGACAAAGGACGCCGTGATCCAGCGCGCGCGCCTTCTCGGCTACATCCCGCGCGATTGCAGGGACGATAACCGCGCCGACGCCTGCGCCCTCTTCGACTTCGCGGCAGCAACCTACGCCCGGGCGCGCCCGCCTGAGCTGATCATGTTCGGGGAGACTGCATGACGGGCTTTTCCGATCAATCCCAAATGGCGGCGATCGACGCGGCGATCCGGTGCATCCGCTTCAACGAGCGGCCGCGGGCCGTTGAGCGCGAACTCCTCGCTGCGCAACTCGAGTTCGTCAAGGCGCGTATCAAGCGCCATGACGCGTTGAAGCGCGAGCGCATTGCCTCGCAGGCACACAAGGGAGTGGCGCGATGAGCAGCCTGCCTGTGCGCGAAAAGAAAGCTCAGATTTGGGAGCGCGATGAACTCGACTGGTATGTCGAGCCTACGGAGGCCACAGAGGCGCTCTTGCGCGTCGAGCGCTTCGTTGACGCGGTCTGGGATCCGGCCTGCGGCGGCGGCAATATCTGCAATACCTTCGACGCCCGCGGGTTTATCGTGCGCGGCACAGACATCGTGCGCCGAATAGACGGCAAGCCATGGTGGAAGGGCGAACTCGACTTTTACTCGGCCACGCACACCAAAGCGCCAAACATCGTCTGCAATCCGCCGTTCTTTCGAGCCAAGGGCGCCGAAGCGTTCATTCGCAAGGCGCTGACTCTCGCGACGGGGAAGGTCGCGATGTTCCTCGACGTACGGTTCATCGCCGGAGCCGAACGCGCAAATGGCCTATTCGCGGACCACCCGCCGCATCGCATCTGGATCGTCACGCCGCGCGTCTCTTGCCCTCCGGGGAGCTACCTCGCTGCCGGCAACAAAGCGGGTAACGGATCGTCGGATTGGTGTTGGCTCGTCTGGGATCAGACGGCGCCTCGGCCCGCGTTCCCGCAGCTCGGATGGCTGCGGAAGGAGGCCACATGACCGCTCACGCCTCCCAACTGACCGACGCGCTCCCGGTCAGCATTGAAGCGGAACAGGCCCTCCTCGGCGCCCTGCTGATCAACGAGGACGCGCTCACCCACGTAGGAGGCCTCCTCCAGGCGCGCCATTTCTCCGAGGCTTTGCACGCGCGCATCTATCAAGCCGTTGTCGACTTGGTCGCCGGCGCCCGCAAGGCGACGCTCATCTCGGTTGGCGCCGAACTCGCCGATCTGGAAATGCCTGCCGGCGCTCCGCCGATGCGTGCCTATCTCGCACGCCTCGCCGCAGAGGCGACGACGGTCATCAACGCCCGGGATTATGCCGAAATGATCGTTGAGGCTTGGGCGCGCAGGGAGTTGATCGCAATTGCAGGAGCGGCGGCGGATTCGGCGCGGCTTCCTGGCTTCGGCCGCCTGCCGGCGATGCTCGACGAGCTCGACGGCCAAATCATCGCCCTTCGAAACATCGGCGGGAGCGGAGAGGCGGAACGCTCCAGCCTCGGCGCCGGGCTCTCCGAGGTCATCCGCGACGCCGAACAGGAGATGGCCGGGAACGCCCGCGCGATCCCTTCGACCGGCTTCGTCGACCTGGACCGCGTGGTGGGCGGCGGCTATCGCCCTGGCCGGCTCTTCGTCGTTGCAGGCAATCCCGGCGCGGGCAAAACCGTGTTCCTCGTCGCAAGCGCGCGCCGCGTCGCCCGACTGCGCGAAGATCGGCCGCAGTTCGGCGTAGATGTCTACTCGCTCGAAATCGATCGGCGCGAGGTTGCCGCTCGCATGGCGGCCAATGCAATGGCGTCCAGCCCGGCGCCGCTTGCCTACAGTGAGATTCTCGCCGGCCGGCTCGATGCGACTGGCATCCATAGGCTTCGCGAGATTGAACGCCGGTTCTCCGAATTCGCCCTCACGATCGACGCCACGCCGGGCCTGACCATCGAGCAGATCGAGTCGCGTGCGAAGCGCACCAAGCAGCGCCTGGAGCGCGCGGCAAAGACGCTCGACGTGGTGTTCATAGATTACCTGCAGATCATGGGGTTCGGCGACCGCTACAAGGGCCGCAAGGTCGACGAAATCGGCGAGGTGACGAAGGCGGCCAAGGCCATGGCGAAGCGCCTCGACGTCTGCGTCGTCTTGCTCTCGCAGCTCAGCCGCGAAAACCAGAAGCGCGACGACAAGCGGCCGCAGCTGTTCGACCTGCGCGACTCGGGTTCCATCGAACAGGACGCCGACGTCGTTATCGGCCTGCATCGCCCCTCCTACTACGACCAGCGCGACCCCAAGGTGCTCAACGGCGACACAGAGGCATGCGACCGGGCCGCGGCGCGCGCGAACGACCTTGAGGTGATCCTCATGAAGAACCGGCTTGGGCCCACGACGACGGTCAATCTCTACTGCGACGTGGCGCGCTCGTTTCTCGACAATGGAGGAAAGCGATGGTGAACGCTGCCCCGGCGCCACTCGTGCCGCCCGATGTCGATTTGCGAGACTTCGCGTTCATGCCGTTGGATGTCGTGCGCCTGCGCGACAGCGACCTCTCAGCCAGCGCCAACGGCGAGGAGTTCCGCGCCGCCGTGCTGTTGTGGTGCGCGTCCTGGCACCAGATCCCAGCGGCAAGCCTCCCCAATGACGACGCCATCCTGTCGGCGCTCGCGGGCTTCGGCCGCGTCGTGAAGGAATGGCTGAAGGTCAAGAAGGGCGCGCTTCGGGGATGGGTCCTTTGTGCGGACGGCCGACTCTATCACCCGGTTGTCGCAGAGAAGGCGCGCGATGCGTGGGAGTCGAAGAAGAAGCAACGTGACAGAACTGCGGCAGCGCGCGCCGCGCGATTGTCGCAGAGCGCGAAGCCGACGACGACAGAGGATGCGACAACGACAGTTACAGGTTCTGTTACAGAGACAGTAACAAGCTCCAAGGGACAGGGACAGTACAAGGGACAGGGAGATATAGATCATCTCCCAGCACAGCTACCCACTGCCGCGCGCGGCGCGCCGCCCGAACCTCCCCCCAACGATCTCGACCGCGTCCAGGCCGCCTGCAGCGCCGCGCTCGGCGAGTCTGCGCCGGCTGATCTCGTCATCGGCCCGATGGCCGAAATGTTCAGGAAATTCGGGGAACAGCGGGTAATTGAAACCCTGGGGTCCGAGGCGCGACGAACGCGGAAAAAGCCCGTCAAATCATGGCGCTTGTGGGCGATGATCGTCGACGAAGCGCTCGCTAGCGCCGAGCAACGACCGCCCGTGCCGCATAACGGCGAGCCCCCTGAGCGCAAGATCGAACTCGGCTACGCCGGGGTCGCAATGCCCGAGGAAAACCTTCTCGCGGCGATCGCGCGGTGGCGGAATAACCCGGCCTCGTGGATGCGAAACGTGTGGGGCCCGCCGCCTGACGAGAGCCCCGCAATTCGGAAATTCGCGGCAGAGCAGGGGATCAATTTCGACAGCGCGGAGGCCGCGGCATGAATTGGAAAATCAATCTCTACCCCTCGCGCCTCTGGACGATTGAACGCAGGGCGATACGCCACCGGCTTGTGGTGGTGATCCGCAAGCGGCGCGAAACGAAGGACACTTGGGCTGAAATCTTGGCGAGGGCGGCATGATGGCGGTGCAACGGAAAAGCTACGGGCGGTATGACCGGGTCGAGGAGGCTGTGCATCCCGGGCCTGCGCTGCCCCACGCGCCGAAGCGCATGAAAGGCAAAATTGAGATTGTCACAGCGGCGGTCGAAGACCCCAATCCGGTTGGAAGTGAGAAACTGCGGCGCCAGCGCGTGGCGGTGAACATCGCGGGTGACACGCTGGAGCGGGAATATGCTTACGGGCGGATTTCGACGCCTGCATATCAAGTAGGCGTGATCTACCGCGAAACCATCGAAAGCAGTTGCGGCCGGCTAAGGCATCCCACAACGTTCGAGCTGTCGGGGGGGAGGGGTTCCCAAGAATTGCTAATCATCCGCCGCATGGAGATCGCCGAACGGGCTGTAGCGATCCAGGAAGAGGTTAGATCGGCTATCGGCGAGACTGACGAACAGCTCCTGCGCGCGGTCCTCGGTGACGGATTGACCTTTGGCGAAATCGCTCGATTGGAAGGACGGCACGGGAAAAGGGCCATGGCGCGCATCGCGACAAGATTTCGGGAGGCGCTGCAAGCCCTTGCTACCGATTGGCGCCAAAGGGGAAGGTAAGGTCGGATTTAAATCCGAAGGCGGGTTCCTTGAGTAGCGGATGCGATCGGCCAAATTCGCCTAAGGCGAAACCAAGGAAATAAGCTTCAAATCATCGAGCAGGTATTTTATTTTATCGCTACTAGCGGGCATATATTCAATGATAAATGCAGAACTTCTTTTCAATCCTATTTTATATAGTTCATTTATCGTATCTTCTCTATCTTTTTTCGTCCGAGGAAATCCATTCTTATTTATACAATACTCCCATTTTTCTGCTATGTTATTGACGCTCCCATCGAATGGATCCGGACCGAATTGGCTTTTGAGTTCGTCCAACGCGGAAATAAGCTTTCCATACAACTCACCAGCGAGCTTTGTTGGCTCCTTTTTTGGTGACATTAATTGACGCGTGCCTTTTGGCACATACGCGATAGAATAAACTCCGCTACAACCCCCAAAATTCGCGGTCCCCATGGCTCTAAATACAATGTATATGTAGATTTCATCCGGGTTGGAAGCGACATATCTATTAAATTCAGCCTCGTCAACAGCACCCTTATATTCATCGTGTGTTGCGTACTCTGCATCTGATACGGCGTTGCTGTCGCGGTCAAAATGAAACTCAAAAGGGTAGCTCGTAACGGCATGACCGCTATTTGTCATCGCTATCAAGAGGCTTGGCTCTTCTGCTCTGTCAGGGGGAAATGCCCACATCGCGGCCCAAACGTTAACATTGCACGTCGCATCGCGCAATTTGACAACTGTATCATAAGACCTCCCGACTTTGATTTTCCTTACAAACATGTTGGCCTCGAAAGGACTTTTAGGGAAATTTAGCGGCAACGTACTTGAAAAATCTTCGAGGTTTCCAAGTTTATCCAATATCTGTATATCAAGCTTCTTTAGTTCTATCTCGATATCCTTGATGCACCTAGTGTAGATCTCATAAAATTTAGCTCCAACCTCGTCGGGCTTTATCTTGTCAATTATTGCTCCCGTATCTCTAATCTCAACTTTGCCGGCGACCATAGCCTGGCGAAAGAACTTCGTGAGCTCACCCTTGACGCCGACTTCAACCACCTCAGACATACCGCCTGCGCATTTCTTTATGAGGCGATTTGCGGCGGCATCGGCTTCAGCTTTCGCCGCCCCATCAGGCGAAAGTTGAGCTTGCTGACCGAAAGCCGCACTGCCCAGAAAAGCGAGAAATACAGCTATCACTAGTGCTTTAATCATGGTTCCCTCTGGCCTGTTTGGTCGACTTAAGATCGCCTAGACCTGACGAACGAGCTACGTCCCGCTCGCAGTTATCGTTCCTAGCTTGGAATTGAAAAGGTGGTTCCTTGTCCACGAGGAAGCTTCCTCCAAGCGGATGCTTCAGACAAGGCCTAGCGGGGGCGGGAAATTGAACGTGCATGCCCAAAATCTACCTTGACAGCGAGGACTGAATTGGAGACAAAAAGCTAATTCTAAAAGTTGCGCCCGGAGCCTACATAGGCGGCCGGGCGCTAGCGTTTCTGCCTACTGAAATCTCTGAAAATCCGAAATCTCCAGCCCTAAAAAACAGGCGGGAGCCGGGGCGCGCCAACGCCCCAAGCCGCGAGTCGTGATCTCGCATGACCGTAAGCCGGCCGGACATCCGGTCACCCCGCCACCGTGCGCGACGGCGGGACCTTCCTGGCTCATCGTCATGCAAAAATCCGTTACCGACCTGGCCGTCGAGGCTTGGCCGATTGAAAACGTGCACCCCTACGAGGGCAACCCGCGAATCATCACCGAGGCCGCAATCTCGAAAGTTGCAGCTGCAATCAATGAGTTCGGCTGGCGACAGCCGCTCGTCGTCGACAAGAACGGCGTGCTTGTCGTCGGCCATGCGCGCCTGCTGGCGGCCAAGCGGCTAGGGCTCGAAACCGTGCCCGTGCATGTCGCGGCGGACCTGACGCCCGAACAGGCGCGCGCTTATCGCCTCGCGGACAACCGCACGGGCGAGGAGAGCCGCTGGAACCCGGGGGCGCTCGATCTCGAGTTGCGCGAACTCGGCGCCGTTGGCTTCAACCTCGCGCTAACGGGGTTCGATCCAATCGAGTTGCCGACGCTCGAACCGCAGACGACCGAATGGCCCGAGCTGCCCTCCGGCGACCGTCCGCCATTCCAGCAAATGACTTTCACGCTGCATGACGAGCAAGCGGCGAACGTCAAAGCGGCGCTCGAACTGGCGAAGAAGGAGCCGGCCCCGGTTGAGGGGCCAAACCGAAACTCGAACGGCAATGCCCTTGCCGCCATCTGCGGCGCCTATCTGGTGGCCCATGGGCGCGGCTAAGGCGATCCGAATCGCGCCGATCGACCGCGACCGCGCGAATGCGCTGGTGAAGGCCTGGCACTACTCAGGCAGCGTCGTATTGAACAGCCAGCTGCACCTTGGAGTCTTCTTGGAAGGGCGGCTGCTCGGCGCCATGCAATTCGGGCCGTCGCTCGATAAGCGGAAGATCATCGGCTTGGTTTCGGGCACCGCCTGGAACGGGTTTCTCGAACTGAACCGCATGGCGTTCTCGGACGCCCTGCCCCGCAATTCGGAAAGCAGAGCGCTCGGAATCGCGCTACGCCTGATCCGCGCGCAATATCCCCACGTCGAATGGGTGGTTTCCTTCGCGGATGCAGCGCAGTGCGGCGACGGCGCGATCTATCGGGCGTCGGGATTCGTGCTCACGGGGATCACGCCGAACAAGACGATTGCTCGGTTGCCCGATGGCCGGATCGTCGCAAAGGTCACTGTATCTCAGCGGAGCGATATGAACCCGGACGGCCGCGCGCGCTTACCGGATGGCTCGACGATGCTGCCGGGTTTCATGCTGCGCTATATCGCGTTCTTGAACCCGCTGGCGCCGGCGCGGCTCGCGGTCCCGGAGTTGAATTACTCAGAAATCGAGGCCCGCGGTGCGCGTATGTATCGCGGGCGGGCGCTCTAGACGACATGCGTGCGAAGCAGGCGATGGCCGAATACCCTTCGGCACAGCGGCCGGGCAGCGCGGACCCGCACGCTCCAGGCTTGAAAGACTGATATGGCGGGACGAAAACCGTTCGATCCAACCGCTGAGCAGCGCAAAATGGTCGAAGCGTTTGCTGCATACGGCATCCAGCAAGAGGAAATGTGTCTTGTGCTCGGTATATCGCTGAAGACGCTGCACAAGCATTTTCGCGTTGAACTCAACACGGGCATGGTGAAATCGAACGCGAAAGTCGGGGAGTCGCTTTTCATACAGGCGGTCGGCGCGCCGGCGCAGTTCGATGAAAGAGGCAACCAAATTCGCGCGGAGCAGCCCCGCGTCCCGTCCTGCGGCATCTTCTGGGCGAAGGCGCGCATGGGCTGGAAGGAACGAGACGTGCATGAACTCACGGGCGAGAACGGCGGCCCGATCGAAATCGACGACGCCCGATCCAAGCTCGCTGATCGCCTCGCTCGTCTCGCTGGCGCCGGCACAGCGCGCGAGGGTTCTGGCAAGCCTTAGCCAACGGGAAGCCAACGCGCTCCTCTTCGACTGGGAAGGCTGGGCGCGAAAGGAGCAGCTGGCGCCCATCGGCGATTGGTCGTTCTGGCTCGTGCTCGCCGGCCGCGGGTTCGGCAAGACGCGTACCGGCGCCGAGTGGACGCGGCGAAAGAAAGAAACCTGCGGGAGAATCGCTCTCGTCGCGCCAACCGCCGCCGACGCCCGCGACGTCATGGTCGACGGCGAGTCCGGCATTCTCGCCTGCGCGCCGCCTTGGGACCGCCCGAAATATGAGCCCTCGAAGCGCCGCGTGACATGGAAGAACGGCGCCATCGCGACGCTATTCTCTGCCGAAGACCCCGAATCGCTGCGCGGCCCGCAGTTCTCCGCCGCCTGGGCGGATGAGCTGTGCGCTTGGCAATACTGCGTCGAGACCTGGGATATGCTGCAGTTCGGCTTGCGTCTTGGCCGCAATCCGCAATGCTGCGTGACGACAACGCCGAAGCCGATCAAGACGCTCAAGGATTTGCTGGCCAACCCCGCTACCGTGACGACACGGGGCAGCACCTACGCCAACCGGGCAAATCTTGCCGAGGGCTTTTTCCGGAACATCATCGCCCGCTACGAGGGCTCGCGGCTGGGCCGCCAAGAGCTCGAGGCGGAGATCCTCGAAGACGTGCCCGGGGCGCTCTGGAGCCGCTCGGTTATCGACGAGACGCGGCTCCGGGACTACCCTCCATTGCGGCGCGTTGCCGTTGCCATCGACCCGCCGGTGACCTCGGGCGAACAGGCCGACGAGTGCGGCATCATCGTCGCCGGCGTTGACGACCTGGGCGACGGCTATGTGATCGCCGACCGCTCGTCTCAAGGCGACAAGCCGAGCGAGTGGGCGCGCCGCGCGGTCACCGCATACCAGATGTTCGAGGCCGATTGCATCGTCGCCGAAGTGAACAACGGTGGCGAGATGATCGGCGAGATCATTCGCCAAATCGACACCGTCGTGCCCGTCAGACAGGTTCGCGCCACGCGCGGGAAGTTCACCCGGGCCGAACCGATCTCGGCGCTCTACGAACAGCGCCGCGTGCATCACATCGGCAGCTTCCCCAAGCTTGAGGATCAGATGTGCTCGATGACGCCTGATTTCGATGCGGACAAAGCGGGGTATTCACCCGACCGTCTCGACGCGCTCGTCTGGGCGCTCACCGAACTAATGACCGGGCACAAGTCCGAGCCCAGGATTCGCCGCGTTTGATGGTGTGGCCGTTCACGCGCCGGAAAAGCGAACCGGGCGCCAAGCAGGAGTCGCCACCGTTCATCGGACGCGCGACGCCCCATGTCGAGCGCAAGGCATCCGCCGTTGGTGCGCTGATCTCCGCGCGCGTGCTGAAAATGCCGCAATGGGCCAAGCGCGACTTCGATAAATCGGCGCGCGAAGGCTACCAGCAAAACCCGATCGTCAACGCCTGCGTCTACATGACGGCCCGCGCGGCGGCGGCTGTCCCGCTGGAAATCTACCAGGGCGAGAAGGAAGCCGACATCCCCGACCTCGCGGCCCTGCTCAACCGCCCGAATCCAATGCAGGATGGCGAGGCGTTCCGGATCGCCACCATCTCCGACCTGCTGCTTGCCGGCGAGTTTTTCTCTGAACGCGTCGACGTCAGCGGGAAACCAAAGGAACTTTATCGCTGGAGCCCCGGCCGCACGAGCGTCAATCCGGGCGATGACGGCTTCCCGAAGGGATACACCTTCAAGGCTTCGGGCGGCGGCGAGCGAACAGTTCAGGTCGACATCCCCAAGGGCGAGATGCCCGTGCTGCATGTGCGGGAATACAATCCGCTCGATGACTGGCGCGGCATGCCGAACATCGACCCGGCGGCTTTCGCTATCGACATGCATACGAACGGCCTGCGGTGGAACAATGCGCTGCTGAACAATGGCGCCCAACCTTCCGGCGCGCTCGTCTATGCGCCGAAGGAAGGAAGCGACAAGCTCTCGGACGATCAGTGGGAGCGCCTGAAAGCGGAGCTGGATGAAGCCTTCGCCGGCGCCAAGAACGCCGGGAAGCCGCTCCTACTCGACGGCGGTCTCGACTGGCGCGAGATGGGCTTGAGCCCCAAGGACATGGGTTTCTCGGAAGGCCTGCACGAAGCAGCGCGGCTGATAGCCCTCGCCTTTGGCGTGCCGCCGCTCATCCTCGGAATCCCCGGCGACAACACCTTCGCCAACTACCAGGAAGCCAACAAGGTCTTTTACCGCCAGAGTGTGCTCCCCCTGCTCGGCCAATGGTGCCGGGCAGTGTCGTGGTGGCTCGGACCGTCGTTCGGCAAGGATATCCGCATCGTCCCCGACACGGACGATCTCGAGGTTTTCGCCGACGAGCGCGCCGCCGAGTGGGACCGCATCGAGAAGTCCACGACGATGACGATCAACGAGAAGCGCGAGAAGCAGGGCCTCAAGCCGGCGCCGGGCGGCGACGTCATCCTGGTTTCGTCGACCTTGATCCCGCTGGAAGCGGCGGGCTCCATGCCGGAAGATGGCGAGTCGGACGTTGGCGGCGCCCCAGAAGATGAAGACAGCGCGGAGGCCTAATCGCCGTGCGCGTCGCATCGCCCGGCACGTCCGCCTTGCGATGGCTTACGAGCGCGGCCTTGCGCATGATCTGCGCAAGATTTTCACCCGCGCCGGGCGTGACGCTGCGGCTCATGTCGCTCAGGGCGATGCTCAATTCATCGACAATGCAGCATCCGCATACGCAGGCGCAATCGCTCAAGCCATTCGGGCCAGATTGCAGGCGGCCGCAGAGGCGAGCGCACAACTCGTCGTCGAGGAGCTGACCGGCGAGAAGGCGGCGCCTGATGGGCTAGAGCTGAAGTTCCTCTCGCTGTTCGACGTGGCGAAGCAGGCCATCGCCGATTGGCTGGCGCACAACGGCGCCGCGATGGTGCGCCGGGTGACCGAGAGCATCCGCCGCACCATCCGCGGCTCGCTCCGGCGCGGGAACGAGCTGAACGAACCGCCCCGCGTGCTCGCGCGACGTATTCGAGACGACGCCGCCGGGGAGATCGGGCGCGCGAGAGCGGAGACGATAGCAAAGACCGAGACTCATACCGCCGCGAATGTCGGATCGGAGGCCGCGGCGAACGCCACAGGCCTGCAGCTCGTCAAGGAATGGGGCGCCACCGAAGATCAGCGCACGCGCCAGGCGCATGCCAAGGCGGACGGCCAGACGGTCGAGAAGGACGCGGATTTCATCGTCGGAGGCGAGCGACTGCGCTTCCCCGGCGACCCGAAGGGCTCGGCCCATAACGTCATCAACTGCCGCTGCGTCGTGCTGTGGAAGCCCAAGATTCCGAGATAGCCATGAATGACCTGAAGCATCTTCCGATCGTTTTCGACGCGAAGGCTGTGAAAGATGACGGCTCGTTCGAGGGCTACGCATCGGTATTCAACAATGTCGACCAAGGGAACGACATCGTTTTGCCGGGGGCTTTCACGAAGTCGCTGCAGGATCGCCCAGCCGGGCGCGTGAAAATGCTTTGGCAGCACAGGCCAGACGAACCAATTGGCGTTTGGACATCGCTTGTCGAAGACGGTCACGGCCTAAAGGCGTACGGGACGATAAATCCGGACGTCCAGCGGGGCCGCGAGGCAATCTCGCTCATGAAAATGGGCGCGGTCGATGGTCTGTCCATCGGATTCCGAACCAAGGAAGCGGACTACGAGCCGAAGACGGGCGTGCGCAAGCTCAAGCAGCTCGATCTGCACGAAATCAGCCTGGTCACCTTCCCGATGAACGATCGGGCGACGGTGACCCGCGTCAAAGAGTTTAACCCGCGCGAACTGGAAAGAGGCCTGCGTGACGCCGGTCTATCGCGCGGCGACGCCGTGAAGGCTGTTGCTTATTTCCGCGATCGCCTGCGTGAAGCCGGCGAGAATGTCGAAATCGATCCGCGTGAGGCGGAGGCGGCGACGCAAGGGGCCGAAATGGCTGCGGTGCGCAAGCTTATCGAAGCGATGCGCTGAACCTCACAGGATATCGAGATGACCTATCACGGACGCCTCCGCGGACCCTACAACCCGCCGGAGCGCAAGGATGACGCCGGCGCTTCGACGCCGGAATTCAAGAAGCTCGCCGACGAGCTGATGCAGACGGTCACGGCGTTCCGCCAGAAGAACGACGAGTCCATCGCCGATCTGCAGAAGAAGCTCAACGCCGGCGACGTCGTGCTCAAGGAGCATGTCGACCGGATCAACGCCGCGATCGACGACGTCCAGAAGAAGATGACCGACGAAATTCTGGCCGTGAAGCGCCAGGCGGTCTTCAGCGGCGGCAGCGAGACGAAGGCCAAGGCGCCGGAAATAGTCGCCCTGGAAAAAGCCTTCGACAAGTATCTACGCAAGGGCGGCGAGCGCACGGAAGACGAGTTGAAAGATGCCTACGCCAAGGCGTTCGAGGCAAAGGCGCTCGCCACGAACTCGGAAGCGGACGGTGGATTCACCGTGCTTCCCGAGATCGAGCGGGCCATGGTGGAACTCTCCCTGCTCGTCTCGCCCATCCGCTCCATTGCGTCGGTAACCAGCATCGGAACAGGCTCCCTCAAGGTGCCGGTGAACAAGCGCGGCACCACCGCCGGCTGGGTTGGCGAAACCGACCCGCGGGCGCAGACCAACACCTCCCAGCTCGCGGAAATCGAGTTCGTACCGGGCGAGCTCTACGCCATGCCGGCGGCGACGCAGCAGATGCTCGACGACAGCTACATCAACGTCGAGCAATGGATCGCCAATGAGGCGGCGCTGAAATTCTCGCAGGTCGAAGGTCAGGCGTTCATCTCGGGCGATGGCGTCAAGAAGCCGAAGGGGTTTCTTGCCTATCCGATCGTGGCGGACTCGTCCTGGGCCTGGGGCTCGGTCGGCTATGTCGCCACGGGCACGTCCGGCGGCTTTACCGGGCCCGCCGCCGGCCCGCCGATTGTCGGCGCCGGCGACAAGCTCTTCGACCTCATCGCCACCCTGAAATACCCGTTTCGGCCGAATGCGTCCTTCGTGATGAACCGCTACACGGTCGCCGAAATCCGCAAGCTGAAGTCGCTCTATGCGGAATATCTCTGGGAGCCCAGCATCAAGGCGGGCCAGCCGGATTCGCTTCTGGGATACCCGTTGACCGAGGCGGAAGACATGCCCGCCATCGCAGCGTCTTCCTACGCCGTCGCATTCGGCGATTTCCGGCAGTTCTATCGGATCGTCGACCGCGTCGGGGTTCGCACTCTGCGCGACCCCTATACGCTCAAACCCTACGTCCTGTTCTACATGACCAAGCGCGTCGGCGGCGGCATCCAAAATTTCGAAGCGGCAAAGCTGCTCAAGTTCAGCGTCTCCTAACCCACGAGACGGGGCGCGGGCCACGCCCGCGCATTCACTCCCCCCTCATTCGAAAGGACTGCGCACATGCGCGACCTGGCCTCCTATCTCACCCTCAAGCGGCTCATCGGCGAAGCGACGCTCACAGCCTCCCCGGCCGCCGTGGTCATCGACCGCGGCAACATCAACAACAATCTCTATGAGGGCATTGCGCTTGGCTTCTATGTTGGCGCGGGCGGCATCGTCTTCGACGCCGCGAACTACATCGGCCTGAAGCTGGAAGACTGCGACGACAACGCGAGTTGGGCTGCTGTCACCGCGGCGTCTTCTATCGTGCTGGGCGCAGGCAATCCTGCAGGAAGCAATTTCGCTCAGGTCCCGGATGCGAACGGCTTCGTGCGCTTGATCAACGCCGCCAAGGCCGGCGCCGATGTCGACCCCTTCAAGGTCGCCTATGTCGGCACCAAGCGATACCTGAAATCCACGATCGTCTTCGGCGGCGCGCATGGCACGGGCACACTCGTTGGCCTTGTTGGGGCGCTCGGATTCCCTCGGCTGCTGCCCGCCGCGTAACGCCAAAGCGCGGGGCAATCCCCACCCGTAATCATCCCCCCCCCCCTTTCGAAAAGGCAGATCGATGTCAAAGACGATCAAGATGCTCAAGGATACTCGCGTCTCGCCGAACGGACACGACGTGGAAATGTGGCGCAAAGGCGAGGTCAAAGAGAACGTCCGCGACGACGTGGCTGACGATCTCACCCACGAACAGACCCTCGCGGCGATCGAAGTGACTGGCGACAGGAAAGCGGACGCCGAGTCGGAGAAAGATGCGCTCGACGAAATGAGCCGCCGCGCGGACGAAGCCGCCGCCGCCGTCGCTCTCAAGGGCGCAGCCGAGAAAGCCGCGCTGGACGCCGCCAAGGGCGCCCAGGCTCCGAAGGCCCCGCGGGCCTAATTTTCTTGGAAGTCAAAAGGAAAAGCTCCATGACCCCAAAGGAACGCTTCAACGCCGCAACGCAGGCGCATCGCGACGCCCTGCAAGCGCTGCTCGACAAATACAAAAGCGTCGGCCCCGCGGCGCAGATCGCAGCGCTCACCAACCAGCTCGCGCAGGAAAAGACACGGCTCGACCAGCTGCAAAGCGATTATGACAACCTGCTGAGCAGCACGTCGGATTATCTCGAACAGTCGGCGCAGCAGATCGCGGCTATCGACGTCGCAACCGACCCGACGCAGGCCGCGCCGATCCAATGAACCCGACGCCCCGTCTCCGGCTCGTAACCGATGCCGCGAGCGAGCCTGTCACGCTCGCCGACGCCAAAGCCTATTGCCGCGTCGATCTCGCAGAAGATGACACGCTCATCACTTCGCTGATCAAGGCGGCGCGGCGGCATGTCGAAAAGGAGACGGGGCTCGCGCTGCTCACGCAAAGCTGGCAGGCTGTCTATGACCGCTGGCCAGATACGGCGCCTCAAGGCGCCTCGACGCAATGGTGGGATGGCGTGCGGGAGGGGCCGCTTTCGGCGCTCATTCCAACGGGCCTCATCGAAATTCCCAAGCGCCCTTTCCAGACGGTGGCGAAGATCGAACTGCTCGACGCCTACGGGACGCTCAACACCGTCGATCCGGGAATCTATTTCGCGGAAGTCTCGGATATGCGCGGCGCCATCGTGCGCAAGCTGGGGCAGATTTGGCCCGTGATCGTGCTCTCCCCCCGCGGGGCCATCCAGATCAGCTTCAGTGCTGGCTTTGACGCTGCGCCTTATTCGGGCGTCCCGGACGATCTGCTGACCGCAGTCAAGATTCTCATCAAGCATTGGTACGACAACCGGGAGCCGGCGTCGGACGGCAGGCTCGCGAAGGCGCCGCGCCATGTCGACGACATACTGGCCTATTGGCGCCCGAGGCGCCTGAAATGAAGGCGTCCGACGTCGGTTCGATGCGCGAGCGCGTTACGATCCAGGCGCAGACGCAGACGATCAACGACGCGGGCGAAATCGCCACGCTGTGGTCAGACGTCGGGACATGCTGGGCCCGGATCAAGCCGGTCAAGGCCGTGCAGGTGGCCCTCGCGGGCCGTGACGACGCGGTTCGCGAATATGACATGACCATCCGCTTTAGGACGGACGTCTCGACCAACTCTCAGATTATCTGGCGGGAGCGCCGTTTTGACGTGCAAAGCGTTGTCGACAACACCGAGCAGCGCCAATTTCTCACTGCGCGACTTCGGGAGATCAACGCTTGATCAAAGTGGAAGTGCTCGAGGAAGCCTCGCGCTCTATCGAGTCGGACCTCGTCGGCCGCATCGAGGCGGGCACGCTGAACGGTCTGCGCGCGCTGGCGCTGATGGCGCAAACGGACGCGCAGCGCCGCGTGCTCAAAGGCCCGAAGACGGGGCGCATCTATCAACGAGGCGCAGGCTTCCACCAAGCGTCCGCGCCCGGGGAGGCGCCGGCCAACGACACCGGCTTTCTCGCAGGATCTATCAAGATCGAGGTGACCCAGAAACTGCAGGTCGATTTACATGCGCTTGCCCCTTACGCCATCCACCTCGAATACGGCACGATGAAAATGGCCGCTCGCCCGTTCCTGCGGCCGGCGGCGGAAGACGCCGGCAAGAAGGCGCCGGAGGTGATCGATGCCTATGTCAGGGAAGCCCTCAGATGACGGCGCGCTTTCCATCCGCATCGGCGCCGGCGGCATCAAAGACTCATGGATCGACGAAGCCGCGCGACAGATCGTGGTCATCGGTTGGTGGGGCGAGACCCGCGCTACGCCCTCTGAGCTTTCATTCGAGCGCGCCATGCGCGACGGCGGTTTGCGGATAATCCACGCCGATGGCAGCGTCACCCCCGCTCGACGCATCCCGCGCGCTGATGGCCGCAGTCCGGGCGGCGCTTCTCGCCGATAGCGCGCTTTCCGGCCTGCTCGCCGGTCACAAGGTGCTGAACCAGGCGCCATCCAGCCATGCGACGCCTTACATTTCGATCACAGATCGTTCGAGCGACTGGTCCACTGCGACCGAGGACGGGCAAGAAATCGCGCTAGACCTCAATGTTTGGCATCAGCCCGCTTCGCAGACGCCCGAGACCGGCGCGATCCGCACGATTATGGCGCTCTGCCGGCAGGCGCTCCACACCGCGCCGCTCTCGATCGAGGCGCCGTACCACTGCGTGCAGATCCGCGTCGAAAACGAAATCGGCCCCTATCGCGATCCGGACGGCGCGACCCTGCATGGCGTCGTTTCGCTGCGCGCACTCGTCGACCACACCTGAGTCCCGCGCCCGCCGGGCCATGCGCGGCAAGCCCTCATAGGAGCTATCGAACATGTCCGCACAAGCCGGGCGCCTTTGGGCGCTCTCAATTCTGGATAACGGCAACTATGTCCCTGTCGCCGGCCTGCGCACGCGCAGCTTCAAGGCGGACAACACCAACATCGACGTGACGACCGCCGACTCGCCGGGCCGCTGGCGGGAGCTGCTCGGGGGCGCAGGCATCCAGTCTCTCGAAATCGACGCTTCGGGGATCTTTCAGCAGGACGCCAGCGCGAAATTGCTCTTTCAGGCAGCGACAACGTCTACGATCCACACCATGCGCCTGGTCACGCCCGGCACTCAGATCGACGGCGATTTCCTGGTCGACAGCTACGAGGAGTCGGGTCCCTACAACGACGCCACGACTTTTACCGCGAAATTGCTGTCGAGCGGACAGCCGACCTTCACCTATTCGTGAATTCTTTGAAAGGATAGTCCGCCATGGCCGCTCTCACCCTTCAACCCATCCTCGTGTCCGGCTTGGCGCCCGCCTATGTCGCAGCGTCGGCCGGCGGCGATACCATTGCCGCGCCCTCGGGCGACGAGCGAACTTTTTTGCACGTCAAGAATGGCGACGTGGCGTCCATGACAGTGACGATCAATCCCGTCTCGCCGACGAGCATCAAGGCTCCCGGAGTCGGGCACGTCGCCGTGCCGGTGATCTCGGTCTCTGTCGGCGCCGGCAGCGAGAAGATGATCGGCCCCATTCCGGCCGCTTATGTCGATGCGGCGGGCAAAGTAAACGTCGCCTATTCCGCCGTGACCTCGGTCACCGTCGCCGCCCTCCGCCTCCCGGCGGCGTCTATCTAAGGAGGCACGCATGGCTAATAGCGCGCGCGGCGTCGTAGCCGCTCAGATCGGCGACGAGACGCTCGAGCTGTCATTGGGCCTTGGCGCCCTCGCCGAGATCGAAGATACGTTCGGGGTCGATTCTTTCGAGGACGCGTTGAACTTCGGCGAGCGGGTCAGCGCGAAGAAGTTGCGCGCATTCTTGGCGGCGCTCCTCAAGGGCAACGAAATCGAGCTGACCCCAGAGCGCACCAAGGCCCTTGCGCGCATGACGCCGGGCCAGTTCATGACGATCATGGTCGCCCTGATGGAGGCCTCGGGGCTCAAGCAGGCTGACGCCACGCCAGCGGCCCAGAAGGAGGGCGCAGCCGCCCCTTTCGAGGCCGCGAGCGCTGGCGAGCGTGGATGAGAATCGGCCTGGGCCATCTCAGGATGAGCCCGAACGCCTTCTGGCGCATGACGCTCCCGGAATTTTTCGCCGCCTGCGACGGCTACCTTGAAAGCAAGGGCGCGCGCAAACCGGGTGCCGATATCGGCCCGCCGACGCGGGAAGAGGTCGCGGCGCTGTTCGAGCAGCTGGATGAACAGGGGCGACTAAGACATGGCTGACGCTGTCGTTGGCTCGCTGACCTATCGGTTCCGCGCCGACACAAATGACCTTCGCCGCGGCATGGAGCAGACGCAGGCGCAGCTGCGTTCCATGGCCGACCAAGCGCGCGCCGCTTCCTCCGAGATGCGGCGTGGGATGGAAGAGTCGACGCGCGCCGTCGCGCTCACGCGCTATGAGATGCTCAACCTCAATCGGCAGATCGCGGATGTTGCCGTTTCCCTGGCCTCGGGCCAGTCCCCTTTCCTGGTGCTGATCCAGCAGGGCGCCCAGATCAAAGATATCTTCGACGCCAACGGGACCGGCCTTCGCGGTTTTGCCTCGACTCTAGCGTCGATCTTCACGCCCGCGCGCATCGCAATTCTCGCAGCCGCATCCGCCGCTACGACGCTCGGGGGCGGCGCTCACCAGGCTTCGCAGGAACTCGCCGACGTCGCGGATAAGGCGCGCCTCGCCGGCCTCTCCGTTCAAACATTTCTTGGCGCGCAAATCCTCGGCGCGAGAGTCGGCCTCGATATAGACAAGGTGCGCGCGGCGCTGGCGAACGCGGGCAAGGAATTCGAGGCGTTCAAGCGCAATGAAGGCGGCGTCAAAGACACGCTGGATAAGATCGACGCAAGCTTTCTGGGCGTCGCGGACAAGGCGCGCAACGCTGGCGAGTTCATCGACATCATCGCGAGGAAAATTCAGGAACTCCCTCGCACCGAGGGCATGCAGCTCGGTGAGAAGCTGTTCGGGACGGAGGCGGCGCAACGCTTCTTCGACGTCATCCGCAATGGCGAGTTTTCGATGCGGAAGCTCGCGGAGACGGCAGGAGACGGCGCAAAGAACGTCGATCAGGTCGCCGAAGCGTCCAGGAAGATGCAAAACGAGATCGCAGAGGCGGCGCGCGTCTCCGACACCAAACTGCTAGTAGCCTTCGGCCGGCTTTCCGATCCGGTGTCGCTGCTGGTTCTGAAATGGCAACAGCTGAAGGCCCTTGTGGCTGACGTCGCAACGGCGATCCAGAAGGACTTCAAAGCGGCATCAACCGCCGTGGATCGCGTTGTCGAAGCGCAGAAGATCCTCGCGCAGCCCCACCAGATGGGCGGAGAGGCTGCAAGCAGCGTGTTCGATCGGATGCGCGGCGGTCAGCATTTCGGGCGCCTGATCCCAGTGGCGGAGTCAGGAATTCCGGGGACCGAAACCGCCGGCGAATCTCGCGCCCGCTATCAGGCGCGCGAAGACGCTGCAAAGGCCGCGCGCTCCCATGGCAGCCCCGGAAATGCGACCAAGGAGGCCAAGGACGCAATCGCAGATTACATCAAGACCTTGCACGAAGCGCAGAAGTTAGCGGAAGCCGAAGCCGGCGCATGGGACAAAGGCAATGTCGAGCGCGAAAAGGCGCTGGCGATCGCTCGAGCCGAGAACATAGCAAAGCGCGAAGGGAAGACGCTCACCGAGGCCGAGCGCAAGGAGATCGAGGCGACAGCGGCCGCGACTGCATCCTACAAGGATAACGTCGATGAATTGCTTAAGAAGCAGGAGCAGCTCAACGACGTAATGCGCGAGTTTGGCGACTTCGCCGCGCGCGCGCTTGAGGACTTGGCGACTCGCGCTCGTTCGGCGCGCGAGGTTCTAGCGGACCTCGTGAAGCTGCTCGGCTCGAATCTCTTACGCGGGGCGCTGACCGGCGACGGCATGTTCGGCGGATTGTTTGGCGGCGGTAACGGGCAGACCGGCGGACTCGGAGGCATCTTCAGCAGCATGCTGAGCGGCGTCACGAAGAGCTTCGGCGGCCTCTTCGCCAACGGCGGCAACCTCCCCGCCGGGCGCTGGGGCATCGTCGGCGAAAAAGGGCCGGAGCTAATCAGCGGCCCCGCGAACGTCACGCCCCTGAAGCAATTGCCGCCGACGTCGCTTGAGAACAGTGCGACGGCGCCGTCGCATGTCTTCAACTTCCACTTTCCGCCCGGGACGGACGTCCAATCGTTCAGGCGTTCGCAGGGACAGCTCTCTGCGATGGTGGCGCGGGCGGTAGCGGGCGGGCAAAGGAACCTCTAACGCATGACCGCCTTTCACGAGGTCAGGTTTCGCACGGATGTGTCCATTGGGGCCCGAGGCGGGCCGGAGCGACGCACCGACGTCGTGCAAATGCGCTCGGGCTTCGAAGAGCGCAACGCGCTTTGGGCCAACTCTCGGCACAAATGGAACGCTGCCAGCGGCGTGAAAACCTTCGATCAGCTCGCCGCCATCGTCCAGTTCTGGGAGGAGCGGCGCGGGCGGCTTTACGGGTTCCGCTGGAAGGATCAGCTGGACTTCAAATCGTGTTCTCCTGGCGGCGTTCCGTCGCCAACTGATCAAAAGATCGGTATAGGCGACGGCGCTACCAAGAGCTTTCAGCTCATCAAGACTTATGGCGGATCCTTCGCTCCGTGGACGCGAGTCATAAGGAAGCCGGTAGCAGGAACTGTGCGAGTCGCGATCGGAGGCGCTGAGCAATCGACAAGCTGGGCTGCCGACACGACAACAGGACTCGTCACCTTTACGACCGCGCCGAGCGCAGGCCTAGCGATCTCCGCGGGCTATGAATTCGACGTGCCTGTGCGCTTCGATACGGACTACCTGGAGGCTGATTACTCGGCGTTCCAGGCGGGCGTTGTCCAGAACATCCCCGTCGTCGAGCTGCAGGGATAGGGCCCGAGATCGCCTATCTAATTATGGCAGTTGGCCGCCATTGAACATCTCGGAAATTCGCGCGTCGTACTACCGGTGGCTGCGACAAGTAGATCGGCTTTTCATGAGTACGCTGAAGCTGGCTCTGCTGGGAACCGCGCGCCAAAATTGCCACGTAGACCTCAGTTTGGGTGGCGCGCCATGGGCGAGGCTACCACCCCCGCAATCTCAAACTGAGAATTTGCGAGGCAAGCTCCTTAGAGGTTTTGTATCTTGCAACCCGATTCGAACCGACTCGTATCCACAGGGAATTCGCATGACTGAGGCCGAACTAATTGCTTGGTTCAACAGCTCTAAACCCGCTATCCTGAGATGGATTTTTGATAACCTCATTAATGTCACTGTTCTAGGGGGCGCACTTGCGCTTATTTGGAAGACTTATGTGAAGGTGAAAATCGATGAGAGTGTGAAAAGGATCTACGCCGACGAACTCGAACGCCTAAAGGCAGATCTAAACACTAGACTTGAGGTGCAAAAGTCCGAGCTTGTTACAAAGCTTGAGGAAACAAAGTACACCTTAAAAAATTCAGAATTTATATTTTCAGAGCGTGTCAAAGCTCTTACACGACTGCGAAAATATGCTCGAGGCATGCTTCCACTACCCACCACACCTGACGCTGATTGGGATCAAGCCGCAGAACATATTGCTCGCCACTGGAAAGAGATTTTGGACTGGCTTGAGGAGTTTCTTGGTGAGGTAGAGGCTTGCTTGCCTAGAGAGGTTTCGGAAAAACTAAATCGCGCCGCCTCCATCGCGGTGGATCTGAAGTTTGAGTTCGACTGGGTGTCGGAGCGAGAAGATGTGGAGACATCCAGAACGGGCCTGCAAAAGGCCGGAGAGCTCCACGACGCGTTCAGCGAGGCAATAGAGTTGCTGCAATCGAACGTAGCTCGGAATTTTAGGGACGTTCTTCCCTGAATCAGTAGACGCAAAGCCAAACTATTTCCTCTAATCAGCCGGCCGTTGTGCATGCACATTGGCCGGTTGCCGCTCACGAACAAACGGCCAGCGCCATACCCCGAGCGTCTGGTTACAATCGGATGCGAAAACTCAGATTACTCGCACCGGCAATCCACTAGGAGCGGACAGCGGGCGCTGGTTTCAAGCCCTCCCGAGCCGCCCGCCTTTAAGCGATGAAAACCTTCTCCCCTGCCCTCGCCGCCCACCTCGCCAGCGGCACAACGACCATATGCCGATGCTGGCGCGTGACGCGCCGAAACGGCGTTGTGCTGGGCTTTACCGATCACGATCGCGATCTCACGGTCGACGGCACGCTCTTCGAAGCGGCGGCCGGCTTCACGGCATCGCAAATCCAATCCTCGCTCGGCCTCGCGGTAGATAATTTTACTGCCGACGGCGCGCTGTCCTCGACGCGGCTCACCGAGAAAGACATTCTTGCCGGCCGCTATGACGACGCGACCATGGAGCTGCTCCATGTCAATTGGGCGGACCCGACACAATTCTACGTCGAGGCGCGCGGTAATCTTGGAAACCTCGATCGCAAGGGCGCGGCGTTCACGGCGGAGTTCCGCTCGCTTGCCGCGCGGCTAAATCAGCGCATCGGGCAATCTTTCGAACGCTCGTGCAGCGCGCAGCTCGGCGACGCGCGTTGCGGCGTTAATCTCGCCCTGCCCGCCTACTCGACCGCCGCGACGATCGTGTCGGTGGAAGGGCCGTATCTCTTCCTATCCGGGCTTTCGTCGTTCAAGCGCGACTGGTTCACCGGCGGCGTGCTGCAAAAGAGCGGCGATGCTTACGAGATCAAGGCGCACATTATCGAGCCGGATGGCTCTGTGATGCTCGAATTCTGGACTGAACTGGCCGCCTTCATGGCGGCGGGCGACGCCGTCACCGTGAAAGCCGGCTGCGCCAAGAATTTTCCAACCTGCAAAAACAAATTCGCGAACGCCGCCAACTTCCGCGGCTTCCCGCATATCCCGCCGACCGACACGATCGGGACGATCGCCAATCGCGGCGATCCCCGCAACAACGGCGGCTCGCTGCTGGGGAACTGATATTCCAACACGCGCTGACATTGTCGCCGCCGCCCTGCGCTGGATCGGCACGCCCTACCACCATCAAGCCGCCGTGCGCGGCGCGGGCTGCGATTGCTTAGGGCTCGTGCGCGGCGTCTGGCGCGAGGTCTATGGCGCCGAGCCCGAGGCGCCGCCGCCCTATTCGCCCGATTGGGGCGAGGCCGGCAAGGCAGAGCACATTCTCGACGCGGCGCGCCGCAACATGCGGGAGCTGTTCCCCGACGCGGCGCGTCCCGGAGACGTGCTCGTCTTCCGCATGGTCGAAGGCCGCATCGCCAAGCACATGGCGATCGTCGCCTATGACCGCACGATAATCCACGCTGTCGCGCGAGACGGCGTGCGCCGCGTGCCGCTCGACGCCGGCTGGATACGCCGCGCCGTCGCCGGCTTCGCCTTTCCTGGGATCGAAAATTAATGGCGACGATGCTCTTCAGCGCGGTCGGCGGGTCCTCGCTGGTCAGCAGCGTGCTTGGGACGGCCACCGGCGTCGGCCTCAATTACGCGGCCGGCCTGCTCGGCCGTAAGAAGAGCAGCGCGCCGAAGGTCACCTTCGGCCAGCATGTCTATGAAGTCCATGTCACCGGCGCGCAGGAAGGCGCGCCGATCCGCCGCCTTTGGGGCCGCGCCCGCATGGGCGGCCAGGTCATCTGGGCCACCAATTTCTCGGAATATGCCCAATGGGTGCCGAGCTTCACCCAATCCGCCGCCTCTGGCAAAGGCGCGCCCGCCCAATCGCAACAGCTCGATTGGACCGAGGTCTGGCATGCGCAGATTTCCTTCGCGGTTGCCTTTTGCGAGGGTGATGGCGGAACCTCGCTCGGCCGCGTCTGGGCGGATGGCAAGCTGCTCGATCTCACGAAATACACTTGGCGCTTCTACAACGGCTCGCAGACACAAGCCCCCGACCCGCTCATCGTCGCAACGGAGGGCGCCGCGCCGGCCTATCGCGGCATTTGCTATCTCGTCTTCGAGAACATGCTTCTCGACAAATTCGGCAACCGCATTCCGCAGATCACCGCCGAAATTGTCCGCCGACCGGAAAGCGCTGGGCCCGACGATCTCGCGCGCAACCTGCGCTCTGTCTGCATGATCCCGGCGACGACCGAATTCGGCTATGCGACGACCGTCTACAAGGCCAGCGCCACTGCGGGCAGTTGGAGCACGGTCAACTCGAACGCCGAAGACGCGATCTCCGATTTCACCGTATCGCTCGACGCGCTCGTCGGCATAAATGCAGCGGCGACGCTCCCTGCGGGGGTGAGCGCGACGGGCGGCAATTGGCGCTCGGCGAAAGGCGCGCTGGACGCCGCCGACGCCGTCTCGCTCGTCGTCGCCTGGTTCGGCGACGATCTGCGCGCGGGCAATTGCACGATCCGGCCGAAAGTCGAAGTCGCGCAGAAAAACACCGATCCCGCCGATTGGGAGGTCGCGGGCTATACGCGCGCCGGCTACGCCTGGTTCGTCGCGATCAACGGCGTGGTCATGCCCGCGCATTACGCCGCGCCGAACGCTTTCCCTTTGCCCTGGGGCGTCGCGGCGAGCGTCGTCTCGCAGGTCTCTCCCGATCTCATTAATCCGAACGGCGCCGGAGGCTCCGTCGCTTTCACGGGCGCGACTGTGCCAGCCTACGGCGGCACGCCCTCGGATGGAACGGTGGTCGAGGCGATCAAGGAGATCAAAAGGCGCGGGTTGCGTTGCGTTTTCTATCCCTTCATCGCCATGGATATTCCGCCCGGCAATGGCAAGCCCGACCCGTGGGGCGGCGCGCAGCAAGCAGCCTTCCCCTGGCGCGGGCGCATTACCTGCCACCCCGCGCCTGGCCAGCCCGGCACGGTCGACAAGACTGCCGCCGCCGCAACGCAGATCGCCGCCTTCTTTGCGCAATACAGCGCCATGGTGACGCATTACGCGAGCCTCTGCGTCACAGCCGGCGGCGTCGACGCCTTTATCATCGGCTCGGAGCTTGTCGGGCTCACGCAAGTGCGCTCGTCGCCCGGCGATGGAACCTATCCCGCTGTCGACGCGCTGAAGACCCTCGCGGCGAGCGTGCGCACGATCGTCGGGCCCGATTGCAAGATCGGCTACGCGGCGGATTGGAGCGAGTATCACTCGCATCGCCCGAGCGACGGCACGCATGATGTGATCTTCAACATGGACCCGCTGTGGTCCGACCCGAACGTCGACTTCATTGGCATCGATAATTACATGCCGCTCGCCGACTGGCGCGACTCCGGACCGAACGCCGACGCGACGGGCGCAAATGCCGCCGCCTCCATCTATGACAAGTCCTATCTCGCGCGGAATGTCGAGGGCGGCGAGTATTACCACTGGCATTACGCGAGCGCCGCCGATCGAACCGCCCAGACGCGCACGCCGATCGCCGACACGGCCTATGGCGAGCATTGGGCGTTTCGCCAAAAGGACCTGCGCAATTGGTGGCTCAAAGCGCATCATTCGCGGCCTGGCGGCCTGCGCAACGCCGCGGCGACGACTTTCGCGCCCGGATCGAAGCCCATCTGGTTCACGGAATTCGGTTGCCCTGCGGTCGACAAGGGCGCGAACCAGCCCAATGTCTTCGTCGATTCGAAGTCGAGCGAAAGCGCCTATCCCTACTTTTCCAACGGCAATCGCGACGACGCAATCCAGCGCGCCTTTCTCGAAACCATGCTCGCCTATTGGCGCGACAACGCGCCCGTGTCGGCTGCCGGCGTGAAGATGCTCGACACGCGCAATATGTTCGCCTGGGCCTGGGATGCGCGGCCCTTTCCCGACTTCCCAGCCCAGGGCGGCACGTGGCGCGACGCGCCGAACTATCATCTCGGCCACTGGCTCAACGGCCGCCTCGACGAACCGCCGCTTGCATGGATCTTGGGCGACATTTGCGCGGCGGCCGGGACCGCCTGCTATGACGCATCGCGCATCATCGGGCCGTCGTCGCTCGCGATCGGCGTCGTCGCCGACGGCCCGACCTCGCCGCGCGATCTTCTGGAGCAAATTTCCGACCCGCTGCAGATCGACGCTTTCGAGAGCAGCGGCTGCGTCGTCTTCGCCTCGCGCGCGCAAGCCAAGACCATCGCCGTTTCGCTCGACGATCTCGTTATGGAAAGCGCCGACGATGTGGGCTATTCGCTCACCCGCGCCCAGGAAACCGATCTTCCCTACGGCCTCACGCTCACCTTCGTCGATCTCTACAAGGATTATGACGCCGGCTCGGTGCGCGAGCTGAAGAATGTCGGCTCTTCGCAGAACCTCGCCTCGGTCAATGCGCCGCTCGTCCTCGATCCCGATTACGCCAAGGCGCTCACCCGCGCTTTGCTGCAGCAGCATTGGCTCGCGCGCGACACAGGGACGCTGAAGGTCCCTCCCTCCTTCTCCGCCATCGAGCCGGGCGATTGCATCGCCTTCGATATCGGCGAGGCGAGTCCGCTCAAGTTCCGCGTCGATCGCATCGATCGCGGCGACTTCCTCTCGCTCGAGCTGAGAGGCTTCGATCCCGCCTCGGCGCGATTCGGCTCCGCCTCGGCCGGCGCGGATGCGCTCTCCAAACCGGCCAAGCGCGCCTTCGGCCCGCCGATCGTCGAATTCCTCGACCTGCCGCTCGCGACCGGGACCGAGCCCCAGCCCTGGGCGCCGCGCGTGGCCGCCTTCGCCTCGCCCTGGACGCCCGTCGCCGTCTATCGCACGGTCAATGGTTCGAACACGTTGATTGCTACCGTCACCGCGCCGACCATGATGGGCGAGATCGTCGACGGGGCATTCTATTCCGGCCCGCGCTCCGTCTGGGATTACGGAAACAGCCTCTATGTCCAGTTCTACGGCGACGCGCAGCTTCTCTCGCAAACCGAGCAACAGGTTTTCGACGGCGCCAATGTTATCGCGGTCAAAGCGCCCTCGGGCGATTGGGAGATCGTGCAATTCGCGCAAGCGGAGTTGCTCGCGACCAATAAATTCAAGCTATCGAAGCTTCTGCGCGCGCAGCAAGGCACGGAAGCCGGCATGGCCAACCCCGCCCCGATTGGCTCGCGCGTCATTGTGCTCACGCCGGCGACGCTGGCGACGCTCGGCATCACCGTCGACCAGCTCGGCCAGGCGCTCACGCTGCGCGCGGGCCCCGCGAAAGACGATCCGGGCGCATCGAGTTACTTCGATTATTCCGTAACGCCGAAGGGCGTCGGCCTGAGGCCCTTCAGCGTCTCACAGATCAAGGGCCGCCGGCCGCTCGGCTTTGGCGATGCGGTGATCACCTGGTCGCGCCGCACGCGCTACGGCGGCGACGCATGGGACCCGCCCGACGTTCCGCTCAACGAGCAAAGCGAGAGCTACGATCTCGAA
Source organism: Methylocystis sp. JR02 (assembly GCF_030063565.1). Classification (NCBI taxonomy): domain Bacteria; kingdom Pseudomonadati; phylum Pseudomonadota; class Alphaproteobacteria; order Hyphomicrobiales; family Methylocystaceae; genus Methylocystis; species Methylocystis sp. JR02. The sequence goes on from NZ_JASIRC010000001.1 coordinate 2,396,427, forward strand.
GTCCTCGACTGGGCCGGCAATGTGCTGCGCACGGTCTCCGGGCTCGCGTCACCCGCATGGACCTATGCGCTCGCCGATCAAACGACGGATTGGGGCGGACCTCAGAACGTCTATCCCATCCGCGTCTATCAGAATTCCGGACAGATCGGCCGCGGCCAGTCGGCCAAGGCCAACGTCAATTTGTAAGGCTTCGATATGGCGACGACGCCCAATCTCATCCTTCCCTATATCGACCAGAACCAAAGCCAAAAGCATGTCACGCACAATGAGGCGCTGACTGCGCTCGATGCGGTCGTGCAGCTTTCCGTTATCGACAATGCGCTCGCCGCGCCGCCGGCATCGCCCGCGGATGGCAACCGCTATATTGTCGCCACCGCGCCCTCGGGGGCCTGGGCGGGCAAGGCCAACTATATCGCGGCATGGCAGAGCGGCGCCTGGATGTTCTATGCGCCGAAGGCCGGCTGGCTTGCCTGGGTCGCGAGCCTCTCCGCCGTCTTTGTTTGGAAGGGAGCCGCATGGGCGCCGCTCATCGACGTCGGCTCGCCCACGCTGCTCGCCAAGGCCGCGCATGGCGGGAAAATCGAAGCCTATTGCGCCGAAGAGCTGATAACGCTCGCGGGCGCCACGACGAATTCTTCTGTTCTGATTCCCAACGGCGCCTTGCTGTTCGCGGTTTCCAACCGCGTGGTGACGCCGATCGCCGGGGCGGCCTCTTACAGTTGCGGCGTCGCCGGCAACGCCAGTTGGTTCGGTTCGTCGCTCGGCGTTGGCGCCGGCGCGACCAATCGCGGACTAATCGGACCCAATCCTTTCTACTCTGACACGCCCGTCCTCTACACGGCGGCGGGCGGCAATTTCACCGGCGGCCAGCTGCGCATGACGATCCACTATCTCATGCCGACCTGGGCGGACGCCTAACCTCTCCGCACTCCCCAAACCGCAAACGTGGTGAGCGACGCGCGCCGAGAAAGCGCGCGGCGATGACGCTTGGCTATTGAAAGGATCTAGCATGCAACTTTTGGAAGCTGTCCGCGCTCCCGCGGCGTCGACGATCCTCCCGCCGTCGAGAATGAGCGGCAAAGGCCGCTCGCTGCTGATGCAGCGTGAAGGCGTCAGAACCCGCGCTTACAGGGACACTGTCGGCGTCTTGACGATCGGTGTCGGCCATACCTCGCAGGCCGGCCTGCCGGAAGTGACGCCGGGCCTCGTCATCACGCGCGCGCAGGCCGACGCCATCCTCACGCGCGACCTTCGCCAATATGAATTTGCGGTCGCCCATGCGGTGACCGTGCAATTGACGCAGGGCCAGTTCGACGCCCTTGTGTCGCTGTGCTTCAACATCGGTTGCAAAGGCTTCCGAGAGTCGACCGTCGTCAAACGGCTCAATGTGATGAATTACCGTGGCGCCGCCGACGCCATTCTGCTCTGGGCCAAGGAGCCCGAACTCAAAGGCCGACGCAAGGCGGAGCGTGCGCAATTCCTCGCCGCGACGCCCGATGCGCTGGGCGCGCCCGTGCGCTTTCTCACCGCCGATGAATTGCACGAAGAGGAGATGGTCTCCGCCGATTACCTGCGCGCCTCCGGCTCACGCACGCTTTCGGCGACGGATTTCGTCAAGCAGGCAGCGACGACGGTTCTCGGCGCTGACGTCGTGGACGGCGCGACGCGCGCCAAAGACGCGCTCGATCAGCTCCGCGACGCCTATGCGGGCTTCGCCCATGGCGCTGATGCAATCGAGCTGACCAAGAGCTATTGGCCGCTCGCGGTCGGCCTGGCGCTGAGCCTCGTCATCGCCTGTCTGGCCTATCTCGCCTGGCGCGAGGCGCATCGCGTCCAGCGCGCCCGCGTCGAGGATGCGGTGCTCGCGCCCGCGGCCGCCTAACGAAGGAAGGGAGCGCCGGCATGCCAACGCCGCAATATCACCTGCAAAACCTGCTCGGCGGCATGCTGAGCACGACAAGCGATCGCGTGGCTTTTGCGATCGCGGGCGTCGCCGGGTCGGCGCCGCTATGGAAAGAGCAGGCTCGGGAGATTTCCGAGCTTGCAGCCCTCGCGGGGCCAATCCTTGCCGGCGTCTTCGTCATTTCAAAAATCATTCTGACATGGGTCCAAATTTGGAAGGCGGCGCACAACCACCGCCCCGAACCCTCGCAAGGAAGCTAAGTATAGGAATAGTATAACTATTATGACATGCAGCGTAGTTGCAGTTATTCTAAATTAGACGCCCCTCGGCTCAGCCGAGGGGCGTCTTTTATTTTGTCAAAATTTCCCGATTTTTGGAAGTGACGAATGGCAACGCTTGGCAGTATCATTTGCTGCATTTTTATTGCCCGGGGGCACTAATGTTTTTATTATCAGATAGTTATAACTCCAACACGCCGGCAAGCGATCATGAGATGCTTGAGGCCATCCTGGATAGGTCCACGAGATCCAAGCGAAGGCGACGAGAGGTCGCCGAGAAGCTGTTGAGTCGCTTTGGAACTTTTGGAGATGTCATTTGCGCAAGCCCGGATCGACTTCGCGAAGTGGATGGCATAGATGATAGGGTTATATCTACATTGAAGCGGTTTGAAAAAGGCGCAAAGTACCTATCAAAAGCATCCATGCTAAAGCAAGACAGGTTTTGCTCTTGTTCAGCAGTAATAGAATACTGCAACATAGCGATGGCGCATGAGGATCGCGAGCAGCTCCGCGTCTTATTCCTCGACAAGAAAAACGCCCTCATCGCAGATGAGGTGCTGGGGGTTGGCACGATCGACCAGGTGCCCGTCTATCCTCGGGAAGTGATTCGCCGAGCCCTGGACCTCAGTGCGAGCGGGCTGATCCTCGTGCATAACCACCCCTCGGGCGATCCGACGCCATCTGAGGCCGACATAAAAATGACCAAGGAAATCGCCGCCGCCGCCGCGCCCCTGCAAATATCGGTGCACGACCATTTTGTCATCGGCCGATACGGACACACGAGCTTGAGAGCGCTCCAATTGATGTAGAGGGCGCTACGCCGCGCGCCGCCATCTTTAGGCGAACTCCGGCGGATGGCCCAAAAGGTCTCGGACGGCCTGGCCTGGCGGCGGCCGGCGCCGCCGCCGCCGCGCCGCTCTGGATGGATCGCCTCAGAGAAATTTCTGAACTCGCGGCGCTGGCCGGCCCGATCCTCGCGGCCGTCGTCGTCGCGCTCAAGGGCTTCCTGTATTGCGTGCAAATCTGGAAGGAGATCAGGTCGAAAGGCATCTCCTCCTGACTTTTTCCTACGGGGCGCGGCGACGGCTCCGCCCATGGGCGTTTGCAGCCGATCGCTGCAAGCATCACTCATGGTCAAAGACGCTCCAGCGCTAGTTCAAGTTTTTCAAGAAACCCCGACGGATACCGTAACCGACTTGATTTCGCTCGAGTCACGAATCCTTTGAGCGCTCGTGAAGAAATAGGGCTCCAGTCAAATTTCTGCTGGGAGAGCTTACCGATCTCCACGACACTCGGCCCCTCAAACACCATCACTTGACGCCGGTTGCCTTTACCATCGCCCCACGCTGCGGTCGGCAAGCCCACGTCTTTCGACATAATCCCGCTAGGGACCCTTTGCCATGGCCGCGGGTCTTTTATCCGCTCTCCGAGCCACCTCACCACTGGAGGAGAGACTGAGTTACCAACCAATCTCCAACGTGAACGCAATGGCGCCGCGTCGGTCCAACCGGCAGGAAAGCCCTGCAACCGTTCGGCAGTCTCAATCGTAGGCACTACGACAGCGCCGTCCGGCATCAATACCGCCGGTGGGGAAGCAATACCAATCGCCGAACCCGATTTCACGGGAGGAAGTGCATCCTCGGTCAGGCCGTGGCCGGCACGACCCTCGGTCCAATAGAAGCCGATAGGTTTCCCCAAATCCAAGCGCGTCTTCGGCACCGGCTTACCTGGATCCGAGAGTAATACTTCTCCTGGATCGTCAACCCGCGATGCAAGGAAGTAAAAACGCCTTCGGCGCTGCGGCAGTCCAAACGCGTGGGAGTCTAACGTCCTATAGGCCCACGCGTATCCTAAGCGCTCGGCTTCGTCCATTAGATGAGCCAAAACTCGCCCTCCATGTACGAAGCGGATGGATTGAACATTCTCAAGTAGAAGTCTATCCGGACGGGCTTGCTGTGCGAGCCGAAAAACATGTTTGACTAGCGGTGTCCTTTCGCCATTCAAACCTTTCTGACCGCCAACAATTGAGACATCTTGGCACGGAAATCCTGCGACTAGCAGATCAGCGTCGCGTAAATCTGTCACGGAGACGTTTGCAACGTCCTCTATGAAAGGCACGTTGGGGAATCGTTTCGCCAGTACGGCTTGGGCTGCTGCATCGATATCATTGATCAGCGCCAAGTCGTCTTGCGCCTCGAGCCCGAGTTCGAACCCGCCTATCCCACTGAAAAGACTAGCGACTCTCATGCGACAAGTTCAGGCTCGGCAAAGGGAAATTCTGGAGCGCTGATATCGGAGTGCTGCGAGGTTTCGCCTGCCACATTCCGGCTATAGCCTCAGAGTAAAGTTTTGCTCGCGTGAGCTGCGCACTGCGCATAAGATTAATCGGCCCTTCGGATTGCTCTTTTAACCACTTTTGTTGAAAAAACTCCGACAATACAAGGTCGAGGCAATCCGTTGGAAGGAGGCAATGCGTGGGGAAGCGAGGAACAGCGAGGTGCAATGGCCCTGCCGAAGCAGTGTAGTCTTCCGACACTTGCATATGGAAATCTGGCCCAAATTGGCCCGGACTTTTCCTGTCGATGTGAAAGACCAAGGCGGGACGCGTTGTATCTCTGGCTGCCCAAACCTTGAACTGTGTGGTTAATTCGTCAATTCGCCACTTTGCATTTCTCCTCGGAGCCGGTTGGCGAGTGAATTCAGCTCTGAAACCCCATTCCACATAAACAGGCGGAGCCGATTGGCCGGCGCGATCATAATCGCGAGTTTCTATAGTTCGGATAGCCTTCGGGGTATTCCAATAAAAATGATCTTGTGTGTCCTGACCGGTCTCAAGGTCCAGAGCCACCTTTTCCAGCGCACTCTGGCTCGCACGTTCAACCAAGCTTTTCGCCGTCCGCGTGTAACCCACGACTTCCTTACTATATTCGCGTAGATCTATGATCATAGAGAATTTCCGTCGTCCATCAGCTCTTGATCTTCATATATTACTTTCGCCGCTAGTTTACGGTCTTCGAGAGCATCGCTCAATTTGACCCATGCCGGTTCCACTCCCTGAGGAAAGCTTTCGTCGGCAGCGCGTACACAGTCTCTCGCTTCCCCAACTTCATTCGTTTCGACGAGATCTGAGTCGGAAACGATCACGGGCTGCTCCATTCGCAAGAAATCAACCCGAAGTCCCTCAGCTTTTCGGAGAATAGCGCTTTCGTAGTCGCTCTGTTCCTGGGACAGCTCCCAAGCCACAAAGTCAATGCCGCCCCCCCACCATCTCCTGTTATCGAAGGTCTTTAGCGGCCCTTCGTAAATACAGCTCCCAATTAGCTTAGAAAGCTCACACTCACAAGCCATGACACGGCGGAAGCTTTCCAGATCTAGCCCTAGCCGAACGGCAGCATGCGTGTCATTTAGTAGGAAGGAAGGATAAGGCAACACTTGATGAAGAAGCCAAGCAATTATCAACCTCGCAGCTCCCACACCATCGATCGGCGGCGTTATACGAGGCGGTCGCGCGCGATCAACCTGTCGCTCTACGCTTCTGCACCATCGAGCATTGCTAGGTGCTTTTAGCAACTCAAAGCAGAGTCGCTGAATGCCGATTGTCATCGCAGCTTCTGCGTCTTCGCTAGCCACAGAACTATTTATGGAAGACGCAAGCGTTCGCGATGCTTCCGCAAGTTCTATTAATTTGTCGACGACATGTTCGCATCGCTTGTCGCCAAGCCACTCTACGCCCAACGCTTGAGCCTGAACATGAAGCCTAGCACGTGGGCCAAGAGGCGAACCCAAGACTTTTTCCAAGTCGTTACTTACCACAGCTACTGGCGGGTAATTGCGGCTAAGCGCGCCTCGCCACTTGCTAAAGAGGCTGAGCCCGTTCTCGTCGCGTCCTTCCGCGCCCGGATGTCCTACCAAAAAGAAATCAAATAGCCAAAGGCTCGCCTCCTTCGCCGCTCGAAACGCCTCGTCATCAGACAGATCTTCAAACCGGAAGACAGCAAAATGCGGTGCTTGTTGTGCTGAGATCGCCAGATCAGGCTCATCGTCAACGTAAACGATATCGGGCATGGCGTTTCCTCGATTACCTCGTTGGGATCGAAAACAGGATCGAGGTCGCGAATCCTGCTGGAGGTTTCTGGAAGTGGATTTCGCCCCCATACTCCTGGATGAAAGCGCGCGTGATCGTCAGGCCCATCCCCATTCCTTGACCAAGGACTGCATCAGGACGTTCGGTTGTCGACCGAAAGGCTTCGAAAAGCTTTTCGGCAGTCGGAAGGTCAACGGACGTTCCCGTGTTATCCAACTGGACATGTAAGAATCCACCGGATTCCCGTGCGGTTACGCGAATTCGGCCTCCGACGTTGGTGAACTTAACTGCATTTGAAAGGAGGTTTGTGAAAATTCCGGAGACCTCGGAAGGGAACATCGGCGGCGTCTTCAGGGCGGGCTCTATCTCGTTTCGAATCGAGATTTTCTTCTGATTGGCTCGCGATTCAAAAAATAGCCTAACCGCTTCGAAACGCTCTTTTAAAGGCTGCCTCGTGCGCCGCCGCCTACCTTCAAAACTAGTCGTGTCGATGAGATACGCGGCATTCCGCCGAATTCGATCCGCGAGGTCGAGCGCGTGTTGGCGCGACTTCCGAATTGCCGCCCGCATCTTTGTGACGTTCGATATTTCCGAAGCCGCTTCCAAGTCGCGAGCAAGATTTCCAATTTGTAATCCAACGGAGTTAATCTCGTGCACGAACGCAGCGAGCTCGGCACCGAGGGAAGCGAGAACACGCCATTGAACTGCTTCGCTCCCAAATTGGTCAGCTAGCTCTCGAACCTCGGTTAGGGTAGGCTGTAGTGCGGCTGCTTCTTTTGCCGCGGTTACGAAGTCTTTCCTCTCGACCGCTTGTTTGATTGTATTAAATCCGCGCTCCGCACGAATTGCATTTTCGCGAACCAAAAGGGCGGAAGGAGTTTCATTGACATCCGCACGCGAAGCAACTTCCCGCTGACGTGGCGAGTCGTCTTTGCGCTCCAGTTTTGTGCCTCTTCTGGATAAGGAGCCAAGTCGGACAATCAGGTCTGTAGCTACTCGTGTCCATTCCTTGATAAAACTAAGTTCGTGACCCGGCAGGAAACCCTCCCGATTGATGAGCATCTCTAGCCCCGCGCTCGTAGAACGGTGGAGGAAGATCGCCCCCATATAAGCTTCATTGGGCTGCAACTGCAGCTCCTCGTTTTCGAGGCCACGCGGCAAATTAAGGTCATCCAGAGAGCTCAGGCTTATTAAATGCCTTGCAGCCCGCTGCTTATAAGTTTGATAAAGACCAAGCCAGTCATCAGCCGAATTCCCGTAAGGTGGAACTCGAAATCCCTCCATAAATACACGGATTCCTTGTACTTGACTCGGCCAGCGCGATCCGGATTTTTGGAAAATCCTGCCACGGAACGAGGGGCCGGCATTGATCTGAAGCTTCTTCTCAAATCGGAAGCTCTCTGCCTTAGGATTTTCTCGCGTGGTTCGAGCAGTCGGCGCGACAGCAACTCTCAACCTTCCTGTGCTTTTTTCGAACTCTAGCTCTGCGACCCAGGTCGCGCTATGCGGCAAGTCGGAGAGTACTTGATCTGCAATGCTTAATTCTCCACCGAAGAGAATTTGAAAACCCGGATCGCTGTTTTGCTGATCGCGGACGGGAATGCGGTCGAATAAAAGAGGGCTTGTGGGAAGGCCCGGAGGTAGCGACTCCCAAGTGGCGGCGTGCGGCGCCAACGTTGCGGCCTCCTCAAAAAAGCGGTCGCGAGTACGCTTGCTCCAAGGTTTCCGTAGTGGGGCAATAGTAAGGGTTGTACCGCTTCCCCCCGTCCGTGCACGCACCGGTTCAAGAGGACGTTCTTGAACTCGCACGGCGCCAGAAGTCTCTATTTCATCCAAAGTCTCTAGACGCTCAATTGCTGCCCAATCGATACGCGCGCGCAACTCGGTTTTCGGGCCTGAGAAGGCCGACGTGCCACGCTTGGTTTGGCCTGCCTTTCGTGAAACTACCTCTAGGGCTGTTCCCAACTTGTGGGAGGCGAGCCGACCCACGCCCTTTTCGCCCGTATACCGCCGCCCGAAGACCAGTGATCGTCGGTCGCCAGTGTTCTTGGTTCGTCCCGCGATCGTGAGGAAGCCCCGCCGAAATTCGTCCGCGTTCATACCTGTGCCGTCGTCCGATACGACGATGCTTCCGAGTTCAGCATCCCCCAAATTCGTGCCGGTCACGGTCACAATTGTTGCGTCCGCGTCGTAGGCATTTTTTATCAGTTCGACGAGCGCAGTGCTTTCCTTGGCGACCAGCAGCTCGCCAAGTTCTTGAAAAAGCTTGGTATCGACCCGGAATCCCGTCACCTAGACACTTCCTCGTCATGGCGCGGAGAGTGCAGGTCGAAGCTCATTTGCCATGAAATCAATCTTGTCAATCCGCCCTGCCACCTGGCTCGTTTGAGAACGTCTAGCTCTCTACCTGTTAAAGGTACTATAAGGGCGCCATGGGAAAAAGCGGAGCGGATTTGTCTGAGTGAGCACGGCCGACGCGATCAAGGCTCTTCATGAGCGATGCGCTATTTACACCTCGCCGCCGACTGCCTCGCGGCTACTCGATCTGATTGGCTGGGCTGAGGATTCCGACCTAACATCCAGCGTGCTTCTTGAGCCCTGCGTGGGCGAGGGAGCTATTCTTTTGGAGGGGGCGCGACGCCTCGTCGCGAGCTTCCGAGCGGTGGGTTTACCTTTATCTCAGAAGCGGTTGGCACCACGAATTAAAGGCTTCGAATTCCATGGCGCCACTGCCACAAACGCGCGGAGGCGCCTAAAACGCACGCTTGAAGACCTAGGCTTCGACCGTCAAGCTGCCAAGAATCTAGCTGACGCTTGGGTACAGACCCGTGATTTTCTCCTTGAAAATCCGCGGCACGTCACGCACATCGCCGCCAATCCCCCTTATTTACGGTGGAGTAAGCTGCCCCCCCCTTGGCGGAACGATATCGAAGGGCATTGCGCCCGCTCGTTAGCCGCGGTGACATCGCGCTGGCGTTCCTAGATCGTATGCTCGAGTGGGCTGGCGACGATGGCCTGGTATCGGCGCTCGTAAGTGATCGATGGATGTTTGCCCAATATGGAGCAGATTTCCTCGCCGAATGCCGTGCGGACGGCTGGAATCTCGAAGTTATTGATGACCGACCCAGCAATCCATTCACGAAACGCGTCGGAGCTTATTCCGCAATAGTACGTTTTTCATCGATGGGTTGCTCTTCGAAAGAAGAGACGACTTCGGATAGAGGGAAGGCACGGACTTTCCATGGTAAGATGGTCGAGCAATTTGGCACGCTGGCTGACGCGGGTTGCCGCGTGCGCGTGGGGCCAGCTTTAGGATGCGGTGGTACATTTCTCTTAACGAAAGAAAACGCGAACGACATCGAGGAGGACCTTCTCTGGCCATATATTGAGAGGAAAGGCCTTGTGGGCGAAAAGGCGCGCCCATCGGAGCTTCTCCTGGCTGCTCCTTACGACAAATCCGGTCAACTAATCGATCTGGACGAATATCCCCGATTTTCAGCGTGGATCCGAAATCACGAGCGGAAGCTCAAAGATAGGAGCCAAGTTCGTGCGGGGGCCAAATGGTGGAGCACCATCGACGCAATCGGCCCACACTGGCGCGAGAGCCCTAAGCTCCTGCTGCCTGAATTGTGTCGCGATCCAATTGCTTTCGCCGACGAAAGTGGAGGTGTGCCATCCCATTCCGTTTACGCGATCTGGCCAGGGGAATGGCCTCTACGCCCTCTTCAGCGAGTACTCAATGCAGGCTTGCTTCGGTTAACCGCTGCCGCCGAGTCCCCTTACCTGACAGAAGGCTGGTTCCGATTCTATAAGCGTTTTCTAGTCCGCACTCCGCTTCCGAAATGGCACTCTTTAAGCAGAATCGATCAGGAAGGCTTGGCATCCGAGGATCGTCGTTCATTTGACGAGACGTTCGAACGGCTTTTCCGCTTCCCTCCGGGTCGACCTCCCGCGTAAAATACGTCGGCCATGACGACAAAACTATTCGAGACCGTCACTCCCGAACGACGGCAACTGATGGCCCGAGTACGTGGGAAAGACACCAAACCGGAGCTTAGAGTCAGGCGTGTAGCACACGCCATGGGATATCGTTTTCGCCTGCATCGCAGAAACCTTCCGGGCAGCCCCGATCTAGTTTTCCCGCGCCTTCGTAAGGTTGTTTTCGTGCACGGCTGCTTCTGGCACCGTCACGAAGGTTGTCCTAAATCGACGACACCCAAGGCGAGAGCCGTTTACTGGCAGAACAAATTTCGTGAGAATGTAACGCGGGACAAGCGTAGCGTACTAGATCTACAGGCACTCGGATGGCGTGTCCTCATTATTTGGGAGTGCGAAACAAACGACGACGAGTTCCTAAGATCACGGCTTTCGAATTTCCTCGCCGAGTGACCCGCTCTTCCCAAGCCGCAAGGGACGTCTCGGGGAGGTTTCCAGCCCGCGCTGTTCGGGCCTGATACTCTCAGGCGTCGTTATCTCGCTCAAGAGCGCCCTGCCCTCAACTGGCGCAGGCGACCGCCGGACAGGGAATTTTTCATTCCAAGTCCGCCCTTGGCCATTGTTGATTTTAAAGGTCTATTTTTGGTCGGTTCCGAAACCTATCGCTTTGAAAGCTCAATCAAATATTCGGCCTGTCACGCCGGAGGTCGCGGGTTCGAGCCCCGTCTCTCTCGCCATTATCTCAAGCACTTGGTTTTGAAACGCCGCCCATGGCTCGTTGCCGAGTTGGCGACAAATTTGTTTAGAGGCGGCATCGCCCCAAGCGGCCTTTTGACCGCGGGTTTCATAAGGGGCCTCATGCGGCAACATCTTAGGAATAGTTGCGCCTTGGAAAAAGCCCGCCCAGGGACGGGCTTTTACGTAGCGACGTCGAACCGATGCGCTGCCTATCTTAGTCTCGCCATGCCGGGCAGCGCTCAACTTCAGCAAGCGCCTCTGCGGCTCTACCCGCATCGGACTGCAACATTTTTGCTGAAGCCGCAACGAGATCGGCCGCTGGGTGCCCTGCGGCTGCAGCGGCTCTAGCGTTGCGACCAAGGTCCAGAAAGCGTCCTAATGGTTGGCAGCCGGCGAGGCGCGCGCGAATTTCGGTCAGAGCGTGTCTGCGCATGCCCTCATCGCCGTGGGCGTAGCGCAAGAACCAGCCAAGCAGTTCGAACCCGCAAGCAATTCGCTTTGGCAACTCCTGCAAACGCGGATGGCTCAAAAGCTCTGTCACCAAAGCCAGTCCCGCGTCGACGCGGCCGGTGGCTGTCAGCATTGCAGCGAAAGACGATATCGCTTGCAAATCCATCCGTGATTTGAGGAATGCCAGGTGAAACCATGTTTCGGCTGTGACGGGGTCGCCCCCTTCCCAGAGGAACGTGGCGTAGATTCCGCGCATTGCAGCGTCTGAATCGGGAGATCCTGTGTCCATTTCGGCTGCCTTGCGAAACCAGCGCTCCGCCTCAGCGCGATTGTTGCGTTCCCTCCAAAGAAAATTGGCGTAATGATTGAACGCCACGGCATCGTCGCCAAGCGCTACGGCGCGGCGGAGCATGGCTTCCCATTGATCAATGTCGGTTTCGCCGATCATGTGGGCGAACCGCGCATAATAAGCCATGATCTCCGGCGTCGGCTTGCGCATCAGTCGATCAAAGATGCGACGCGCCTCTTCCGGCTTCTTAGAATATTGCACTAGGGAAAAGGCGAAATCCGCCTCCAGTGAATCGCGACGGGTTGGCCGGGTATGAGCGATCAGCTCTCGGTAGGTCTTCTCCATCGCGCGCCAGTCGCCGCGATCGCGGGCTTCCAGCATCTGGGTTACCCGCGCCCAATGATCCCGCCAGTCAGGAACATCTGGAACAATCCCGGCGGTCGGACGGAATAGCGCCACCAAGCGTCGCCAACTGGATAAACCATAATCGCGAGCAACCTCCCGTTGCGCTACGGCAAGGGTGGCCGACGGATCGGCGTGGCGAAGTAGCTTCAGCCGCTGCTTCGCTTCCTTTCGCAGGTGCTCGAGATTGGGACGTTCTGGCAAGGCCCGTAAGGCGCGCGCAGTGATTTGAGGAGCCATGAAACCTTCCTTCCATCATTGCCCGGTGTCCGCGTCGATCGGGCAGGAAGTCAGGTTCTATGCACTTGGCATATTGATTGGGCTGAGCCCTTTACGCGGACCGTTGGCCCATCAGAGGCACATATCAAACGATAGCAAAAAATCGTTTGACGGTCTACGGCGCGCGGGTGGCGCCCAGGGCTCCGAATTCAGGTTAACGAGCGGACGTGTTCCGGCGTCATGGCCGCGCTTGTCGCGGCCATCCACGCCGCGCCGACGCGGAAAAGCTGAGAACATGAGCGGGAGCAACGCCGCTTCTTCACCCCGCGAGTCGTGATGTCCCGGCGTGGATGCCCGCGACGAGCGCGGGCATGACGCGGCTGTGTAGGGTTTGTTAACCTAGATTCCGAGCCTTGGCTCAGCGCCGGCCCTGCTTCGGCGCCAGGATCACGCGGAAGTCGTTGACGTTGGCGCGCGTCGCTCCCGTCACCACAACACGCCCAGCCCCTCGAAGGCCGCGAAGGCGTCGTTGTTGGCGAAGAGCGCCTTGAGACCGACGCCCTTCGCCTGCGCGGGGGCGAAGCTGTCGATGGCCCCGGCGTTAGTTCGAAAACGCTCGAAGAGGCTCCGCTACATCCGGCAGCTTTGTCACCGACGTATCGAAGTTCAATGGCCCCGAGAAGGTCACGCGCACAGCGGGCGGCTCCACGGGCTTGAAGTGGCGGTCCATCACGCCGATGGCGCAGACTGCGCCCGGCGCGACGCCCGCGCGGCACTGGCCGTAGAGCGGATCGCTCGGCAACAGTGAGCCATAGCCATAGGTGATCTGGTCGGAGCGTGAGTTGAAGATGTTGAAGGCGTCTAACTGCAACCGCCAGCCATCGGACCAACGATAGCCGAGCCTTGCATTAACCGTGCCTGTCGCGGGGGATTTCAGATAACCGTCCTCGGTCAACGGGCGGGAGCCGATATAGCGATATTTGATCGCCCCGAACCAGCCCGTCGCCTCGCCCAGCTCCAGCCCGCCCATGGCCGTCACGGCGACGGCGTTTTGCAGGAAATTCCCGGGCGCGTTGCCGAGGAAGGTTCCATAAGGGAAAGCCGCCGGCGTCAGCAGATCGGCGTAGGCGAGCGCCTGCGCCGTGTCGAAGCCACGATAGCGCGCATGCGCCAGCGCGACGTCGCCGTCGAAATTGATCCAGGAGACAGGCCGATAGTGATTGGCGATCTCGACGCCGTAGCGGCGGCTCGGGCGGCCGTAGATCGTCGTGCCGCTGTCGCCCTCGAACTGATTTTCCGAGTCGAGATTGAGCCAGAAGAAGCTAACGCTCGAATCGAGCCCCTCGATGAATTTCGTGCGCGCGCCAATCTCGGCGCCGCGCGATTTCACCAGGAGCGGAATGGGCGCGACGCGCAGGAAGGTGTCTTCATCCGACAAAGCCGAAGTGTCGAACCTCTGCGCCGCGCCGCGCGCATCGGTCGAGTGGAAGCCCTCGCCGTAATTGGCGAAGAATTCTGTCTTCGCCCAGGGGCCGAGAATGATTGACGCTTTGGGGCTGAAAAGCGCAGCGTCCTTCGAGCCGCTGTTCCACGGGCCTGTCCATAAGAAGGCGGGCGCGCCCGTGCTCGTCGCCACGACCGGCGCGCCCCAGAGCGATTGCAGCGAAGTGACGTTGGCGTTGTAATAATCGAACCGCCCGCCCGCGATGGTCTTCAACCAAGGAGTCCAACGCACGCTCGTATCGGTCCAGAAGCTGATGCTGCCCTCGCCAACAGCGTCGTTGCGGACCGTCTCATAGGGCGTGCGGCGGAACGAGTTCTGCAAGCCGAGGCGAATATCGTCATAGCGGCCCTGCAAGCCGATGCGCGTCTCGACCGGCAGGCCGAAACTCTCCCATTTGATCTTGTGCTGGGCATCGACGCCTGCGATCCAGCGCCGATCGAACTGGCGGAATTGATCGCCGAGATTCGGGTTCGCGAGAAAATAGGTGAAGTCGTTGTAGATATCGAGCGTCGAGCGGACGACATAGGCTTCAACGCGGCTCGCGTGATTGCCTTCCGTCTGGCTCCAGCGCGCGGAAAGCGAGAGGCGTGTGGTGTCGCCGCCATCCGTCGGGTTCAGCGTTCCCCATAGCGGGATAAGACCGCCGACGACCGCGCGTTGCGGAAGCTGGTTGGTCGCATACCACTTATTGGCGTAGCCCATGAAGGTGACGGACGCGCCGTCCTCCTGCTCGCCGCGCGACCAGCGGAACACGCTGTTGATCTTGCGCAGATTGTCGCCGCGCTCCCAGGGCCCGTTGTAATATTGCGACTCGACGGCGCCATAGGCGGAGCCGCCGGCAAGATCCTTGTAAGGCGCGACGGCGAGCGCGCGCCCGTAACCGAAATTGCCCCCGGTGAGCTGATAAAAGCCCGTATCGATCTTGTCCTCATATTGGAGATAGACCGAGCCGGCGGAGGCGAAGTCGCCGTCCTGCGCGTCATATGGCCCCTTGCGGGCAAGCACGTAACCGAGCAGCTCCGGGATGAGAAAATTCGAATCCGCATAGCCCTGGGCGTGCCCATGCGTGCGCATGTTGAGCGGCATGCCGTCGAGATAAAGGGCAAGATCGGAACCGTGGTCGAGGTTGAAACCGCGTAGGAAATATTGGTTCGCCTTGCCGTCCCCCGAGTGTTGCGTGACGACGAGGCCGGGCACGATCTCCAGCGCCTCGCCGGGGCGCGCGAAGGGGATGGAATTGACTTCCTTGCCGGTGAAGAACTTCTCGCTCGATGCGGTGATAGGCGGCGGCGGAGGCGCGTTTGCTGCAGGCGCAGGCGGCGCTGCGGCGGCGAAGGCCGGCGATGAGGGCAAAGGCTGTCGTGTGTGAGCGGGCGTTACGGCTCGCGTGGATGGGCGCGCGCCAATGCTGATGGTTGGCAACGCCTGCTGGGCGGAAGCGGCGTTCGAGAGAACAACGGTGACAGAGAGAAGCAGGCCAAAACGGCGGCGCGAAAACATGGGCTGACTCGCAGCGGACGTGGACCGTCACTGCGAATGGTCACAACCTCGTCGCACGACGACAAGAGCCGATGACCGCCCCGGTGCACCCCGCCCGGCGCTTTCGCGCGTGACCACGAACAACGGCAGGTCTCCTGGCTCGCGGGTCGTCACGTGAGGCCGCCTTCCCGAGCTTGCGCCCAGTGGCTGTCTGGCTTCACGCTCACCGCTTACAGTTGCGGGGGCAGCTACGGCATTGGGCCGAAGCCCGCACCGCATTCCCTTTTCATCCGAAAGGAACCGTTGTCTTTAATGAACAGCCTGATGAGGCTGTGTCAAGCCGGTTGACGTGGGACGCAGGGCGCCGAATTCGGGTTGACGAGCAGATGTGTTCCAACGTCATGGCCGCGCTTGTCGCGGCCATCCACGCCGCGCAGATGCGGAAAAGCTGAGAGCATGAGCGGGAGCAATGCCGCTTCTTTTCCCCGCTTGTCGTTATGTCCTGGCGTGGATGCCCGCGACAAGCGCGGGCATGACGCGGCTGAGTAGAGTTCGTTAATCTCGATTCGGAGCCCTGATGCGCTTGGCGGCGCAAGCCGACGCGCAGCCGCCTTACAAGCAGCCCTTGTCGACGGAAAAAGGGGCGAAACGAAGGTGATGCTTGGTATGTCTTTTATTGTGCGCGGCGCAGCGTCCCAAAGGGGCTCGCGCCGCGCGTATCGGCGTCAGCCCTGCTTGGGCACAAGGATCACGCGGAAGTCGTTGACGTTGGTGCGCGTCGGCCCCGTCACCACGAGATCGCCGAGCGCCTCGAAGGCCGTGAAGGCGTCATTGTTGGCGAAGAGCGCCTTGAGATCCACGCCCTTGGCCTGCGCGCGGGCGAAACTGTCGGGCGTCATGATGGCGCCGGCGTTGGTCTCGACGCCATCAATGCCGTCGGTGTCGCAGGCGATTGCAGAAATGCCGCCGAAGCCTTCGAGCGCCAGCGTCAGGCCCAGCAGGAACTCCGCGTCGCGGCCGCCCTTGCCATTGCCGCGCACGGTGACCGTCGTCTCGCCGCCGGAGATGATCGCGACCGGCGGCTGGAAAGGTTGGTTATGGAGGGCGATCTGCTTGGCGACGCCCGCGTGAACCAGCGCGACGTCGCGCGACTCGCCTTCGAGATCGCCGAGGATGCAGGGGGTAAAGCCCGCTGCCTTGGCGACGGCGGCGGCGGCGTCGAGTGAGCCTTGCGGCGTCGCGATGAGGATGTTCTCGACGCGGCCGAAGATGGCGTCGCCGGGCTTGGGCGTTTCGCAATCCGGGCTCGCGAGGTGATTCAGCACGGCGGCCGGCGCGTCAATTTTATATTTGGCGATCACCGCGAGCGCGTCCGCGCGCGTCGTGGGATCGGGCACGGTGGGGCCGGAGGCGATGACGGAAAGATCATCGTTCGGCACGTCGGAGATCATCAGCGCCACAACGTGCGCGGGCGCGGCGGCGCGGGCAAGACGGCCCCCCTTGATCGCCGAGAGGTGCTTACGCACGCAATTCATCTCGGAGATATTGGCGCCGCTCTTGAGAAGGGCCTTGTTGACCGCCTGCTTTTCTTCGAGCGTCACGCCCTCGGCCGGCAGCGCCATCAGCGCCGAGCCGCCGCCGGAGATGAGCGCCAGCACGAGATCGTCCTCGGTGAGGCCCTGCACCTTTTGCAGGATACGCTTGGCGGCCTCGCGGCCGGCGGCGTCGGGCACGGGGTGCGAGGCTTCGATCACCTCGATCTGCTTGGTTTGCGCGCCGTGCTCGTAGCGGGTGACGACCAAGCCTTCGAGCGGCCCGCCCTTCCAATGCGCCTCGACCGCCGCCGCCATGGAAGCGGCCGCCTTGCCGGCGCCGATGACGATCGTGCGCCCCTTGGGCGGCGCGATCTTTTCGAGATGCTTGGGCAGGCAAAGGGACGGATGCGCGGCGCCGACGGCGGCGTCGAACATGGCGCGGAGAAGCTGGCGGTGGTCGTCGGACATGGGTTGCTGGCCCTATTCACAAATCTTGGGGTTTCTCCTTCTCCCGCGAGCGGGAGAAGGTGGCCCCGCGGAGCGGGGTCGGATGAGGGTCTTCGGCGTTGCCTGGGCCTGTCCTAATGGCTTTCGTATGAGAGGGAAACGTCGGCGTTATTCGCTTCGATCAGCCCAGCGTTTGAGCATCGTCGTGGTCTCAAAAAGAGTCGCACATAACTGAAAGCACGGGAGTCTCAACGGCCCTCATCCGACCCCGCTTCGCGGGGCCACCTTCTCCCGCGAGCGGGAGAAGGGAGAGTCCCCCTCCCCGCAAAAGCGGGGAGGGGGAGAATTCGTTACGCCCCGATGGCGTTGGCCTTCTCGATGAGCGCCTCGGCCATGCGGATCGAAGCGATGTCGATCAGGCGGCCGTCGAGCGACACGGCGCCCTTGCCTTCCTTGGCGGCCTGGGCCATCGCGTCGAGGATGCGGCGGGCCTTGTTCACTTCCGCTTCGGACGGCGTGAAGACCTCGTTCGCCAGCTCGATCTGCGAGGGGTGGATCGCCCACTTGCCTTCGTAGCCGAGAACCGCGGCGCGCTTGGCGGCGGCCTTATAGCCTTCCGGATCGTTGAAGTCGCCGAACGGGCCGTCGATCGGGCGCAGGCCATAGGCGCGGCAGGCGACCATCATGCGGGTCTGGGCGGCGTGCCACTGATCCATCCAGTAGTAGTCGCGGTTGCCCTTCTCGTCCTTGTCGGTGAGAACGCCGTAGTCCGGGTTCACGCCGCCGATGACGGTGGTGCGGGCGCGGGTCGAGGCGGCGTAGTCGGCGACGCCGAAGGACATCGCCTCAAGGCGCTTGGAGGACTGGGCGATGGCTTCGACATTGGCCATGCCGAGCGCGGTCTCGATCAGGATTTCGATGCCGATGCGCTTGGTGCGCTTCTTGTACTGCTCGATCTGCGTGATCATCATGTCGATCGCGTAGACGTCGGCCGGCACGCCGACCTTCGGAATCAGCACGACGTCGAGACGCGGGCAGTTCTCGAGAACGTCGACGACGTCGCGGTAGCAATATTGCGTGTCGAGGCCGTTGATGCGCAGCGTCATCACCTTCTTGCCCCAATCGATGTCGTTGAGGCCCTGGATGATGTTCTTGCGCGCCTGCTCCTTGTCATCGGGGGCGACAGCGTCTTCGAGGTCGAGGAAGATCTGGTCGGCCTTCGACTGGGCGGCCTTCTCGAACATGCCCGGCGCGGAGCCCGGCACGGCGAGTTCGGAACGGTGCAGGCGCGGCGTGGCCTGCTCGATCAGGGTAAAGCTCATAACGATTTTCCTTTCTTCATTGGTCCCAAAGATGCGCCTGCTGGAAGCGCGTCAGGATGCATTTAGCCAGTGGCCCCGAGGCCGGCGGCGATGCAACTGATGGAGATGAGCAGAGGCGCTTTCACAGCCTCCTTCTCGTCCTCGTCTTGCGCCTCACGGAAGCGGCGCAGCAATTCAACCTGTTCGCGATTGACTTCGTTGATCACCGGCAGCCGGTGCTCCAGCCGCGCGGCATATTCCTTGAAGCGGTCGGTGAGGTCGCGATCGCCCGTCACGCGCAGCACCATCTCGCGGGTGAGCGCATATTCGTCCTCGATCATCTTGAAAATCTTCTCTCGCACGGCTTCGTCGGCGACGAGGCTGGCGTAGGCCCTGGCGATCGAGAGATCGACAAGCGCCAGCGTCTTCTCGACCTCATCGAGGATGAGGCGGAAGAGGCGGGAGTCCTCGAACATCCAGCGCAGCAATTCGAGGCCGCGATCGCCATGCGTATCGAGATAGGCCTTGAGGCCGGAGCCCACGCCATACCAGCCGGTGATCGAATGGCGGTTCTGCGCCCAGGCGAAGACCCACGGGATCGCGCGCAAATCGGCAAGGCTCTTGGCGCCGAAGCGGCGCGCCGGGCGCGAGCCGATGTTGAGCAGGGAAATCTCTTCGAGCGGGCTCGCGGCCTGGAAATAGGCGACCATATCCGGGTCGGAGACGAGCCGCTCATAGACAGCGAAGGACGCGAAGGAGATTTCCTCGAGCGCCTCGTCGAAATCCTTGCGCGGCACCAGCGCGTCCTCGCGCTCGGATTTCAGCGCATGCTGGAAGACGGAGGAGGCGAGCAGCTCCATCTGATAGGCTGCCGTGCCGCGATTGGCGTATTTGAAGGAGACGACTTCGCCCTGCTCGGTGACGCGGAAGCGGCCGCGGATCGAGCCCGCCGGTTGCGCCGCGATGGCGTGGCCGGTTGGCGCGCCGCCGCGCGAGACGGAGCCGCCGCGGCCATGGAAGAAGGCGATGGCGATGTCCATCTCCTGCCCCACTTCCGTGAGGCGCGCCTGCGCCTTGAACAGCTCCCAGTTCGACGACAGGAAGCCGCCATCCTTATTGGAGTCGGAATAGCCGATCATCACTTCCTGCAGATCGCCCTGCGCGCGGGTGCTGCGGCGGATGAGCGGAATCTGCAGCAGATCGCGCATGATCGCCGGCGCGTCCTGCAGATCAGTGATCGTCTCGAAGAGCGGCACGATCGGCAAAGTCAGATGATCGACGCCCGCGGCGTCGGCGAAGAGACCCGCCTCTTTCGCCAGCAGATAGATGCCCAGGACGTCATTGGCGGAGGAGGTCATCGACAGGATGAAGCTGCCGAAGGCCTCGCGATCGAGCCGCGCGCGCATATCGGCGACAACCTCGAACATCTCGATGATGTCGCGCGTATCAGCGGTGAGCGTGTCACGCGGAATGGGGGCCGCGCGCGGCGCGTCGAGCTCCTTCATGACCCACGCGCGCCATTCGTCGGACGTCACATCAGGGGCCGTCTCGCCCTCGGTCTTGATGCGCCACAATTCCTGCAGCGCCGAAGTGGTGCGCGTGGTGTTCTGGCGAATGTCGAGACGCACCGTGCTGAAGCGGAAGATTTCCACAGCGCGGCGCAGCGGGCGTACGAGGTCGGTCGCGAGCGCCTCGCTCTTGGCGTCGATCAGCACCGATTCGAGCAGCAGCAGATCGCCGATGAGCTTGTCGGCGCTCGTGTAGCGCGGGCCGGTCGTCGGCTCGTCGTTTGTCGCAGCAAGCGTATTGTCGATCTTGCGCAGGATCGTCGTGACGAACTGGCGATAGGGCTCGTTGAAGTTGCGCTGCGCGATGCCGGCGCCGTCCGGCAGCTCCTTGAGGCGGCGCGACAGCTCTTCCTTGAACGCCGGCGGAATCACGGCGGCGCGCTCGCTGATCGACAGCATGCGCACGAGATCGACCACGCGGTTGCGATAATAATTGAGGCTCGCCGTCGCGTTCAGCCGCATCGTCTGGCGCGTCACCTCATTGGTGACGAAGGGATTGCCGTCGCGGTCGCCGCCGATCCAGGAGCCGAACTGGAAGAAGGGCGTGACCTCGAATTTCTCCTGCGGATAATGGCGCTTCAGCGCGCGCTCGAAGGAGGAGAGAAGCTCCGGCGCGAGATCGAAGATGCTTTCCTGGAAGAAGTGCTGGCCCCAGTGCACTTCATGCTCGACGGTGGGCTTTTCCAGATGCAATTCGCCGGTGAGCCACAAAAGCTCGATTAGATCGTAGATCGACTTCACCAGGGCTTCGCGCTCGCGGTCGGTCCAGCGTGTGGATTCCAGCTCACGCATCAGCAGATAGATGCGGCGGTACTTTTCGAGGATCGAAACGCGCTTGGCTTCGGTCGGATGCGCCGTGATGACCGGGCGGATGCGCAGCGTCTGCAATTGCGCGCGCACTTCCGCCGCGCCGACGCCCGCATTGGCGGCGCTGGACAGCACGTAATCGAACGTGCCGAGCAGCTTGTCATGGCCTCTTTCGCGCTCGATGCGCCGGCGCCGGCGCATGGCGTAGGCCTGTTCGGCGATGGAGACGAGCTGGAAGATAATCCCCTGCGCCTGCAGCGCGCGCGCCATCTGTTTCGGCGCAAGGCCCGCGCCCGCCTTCGAGTCGCGCACCACAGCTTCGATCTCAGGCATATGGCGGCGGATGACGGCGAGCAATTGCTCGCGCAGGAAGGCGGAAGCCTCCGTGACAGAACGCGTCGCGAAAGCCGAGGGCAGGCTGATCGCGCTTGTCGTGTTCTGGTTCTCGGCGGTCATAGAAGCTCCCTAAAAGCGTACGAAACGCCAGGCCGGCGGTCACGCCGGCGCATCCTTCACAAGAAGACGGCGACCGGTCTTTCGCGATCTATGTCGAGAACGCGAAAGCTCGATGATGGCGCCGTCAGGCCCGCTTGAGCACTTTGGCGACGGTCGAGCCGAACTCGGCCGGATTGGGCGCCACGGTGAGGCCGTAGGACTTCATGATCTCGGTCTTCTCGGCCGCGCTGTCGCCCGTCGCCGAGATGATGGCGCCGGCATGGCCCATGCGCCTTCCCTTGGGGGCCGTGAGACCCGCGACGAAGCCGACGACCGGCTTGGAGAAGTTTTCCTTGATCCAGGCGGAAGCCTCGGCCTCCTGCGGGCCGCCGATCTCGCCGATGATCAGCACCGCTTCCGTCTCCGGGTCCTTGTCGAAGAGGACGAGGTGATCGAGGAAGGACGAGCCGTTGATCGGATCGCCGCCGATGCCGACCGACGTCGAGATGCCGAGCCCCAGTTCTTTTAGCTGCGAGGCGGCCTCATAGCCGAGCGTGCCCGAGCGCGAGATGAGGCCGACCGGGCCCTGCTTGTAGATATGGCCGGGCATGATGCCGAGCATGGCCTTGCCGGGCGAGATGATGCCGGCGCAATTCGGGCCGACGAGCATGGGGCGGCGATCCTTCGGGAAGCGCAGGAAGTAGCGCTTCACCTTCATCATGTCCTGCGCCGGGATGCCGTCGGTGATGGAGCAGATGAGGCGAATGCCGGCGTCGGCGGCTTCCATGATCGCATCGGCGCAGAAGGCCGGCGCGACGAAGGTGATCGAGGCCTGCGCGCCCGTCGCCTTCACGGCTTCCTTCGCCGTGTTGAACACCGGCACGCCGTGATGAGTCTTGCCGCCCTTGCCGGGCGTGACGCCGGCCACGACATTGCTGCCGTAGTCGATCATTTCCTTGGCGTGGAAGCTGCCTTTGTCGCCGGTGATGCCCTGGATGAGGATCGGCGTTTTTTCGTCGATGAGAATGCTCATGATGTCCTCCCCAGCGCTTACTTGACGCTCTGCCAGGCTGCGACGGCCTTTTGGGCGGCGTCGGCGAGCGTATCGGCCTGGATGATCGGAATGCCGCTCTCGTCGATGATTTTCTTGCCGGCTTCGACATTCGTGCCGGCGAGGCGCACGACGAGCGGCACGCCCTCGATCTTCTCCTGACGCACGGCGTCGACGACGCCCTGTGCAACCCAGTCGCAGCGGTTGATGCCGGCGAAGATGTTGACCAGCACCACCTTCACGCGGCGGTCGGAGAGCACGAGACGAAAGGCGGTCGCGACGCGCTCGGGCGAGGCGCCGCCGCCGACGTCGAGGAAGTTCGCAGGATTGCCGCCAGCGTGCTTGATCATGTCCATCGTCGCCATGGCGAGGCCGGCGCCATTAACGATGCAGCCGATCTCGCCGTCGAGCCCGATGTAGTTCAGGGCGTGCTCATGCGCCTGCGCCTCGCGCGGGTCACTCTGCGAAGGATCATTCAATTCGACGATATGACGGCGGCGGAACAGCGCATTGTCGTCGAAGGACATCTTAGCGTCGAGCGCCAGCACCTTGTCGTCCTTGGTGACGACGAGCGGATTGATCTCGAGCATGGTCGCGTCATTGTCGCGGAAAGCGCGATAGGCGCCCATGATGGTCTGCACCGCGCGCGAGACTTGCTTGATATTGAGGCCGAGTTGGAAGGCCAGCTCACGGGCCTGGAACTGTTGCAGGCCAACCGCCGGCTCGACGATCACCTGCAGGATTTCGTCGGGCATGGTGCGGGCGATCTCTTCGATCTCCATGCCGCCATGCTTGGAGGCGATGACGCGCACGCGCTCGAGCTTGCGGTCGAGGACGTAGCCCAGATAAATCTCGCGCTCGAAGGGATCGGCGACTTCAACGTAAACGCGCTGCACGGGCTTGCCTTCCGGCCCCGTCTGGCCCGTCACGAGACGCTTGCCGAGAAGGTCGCGAGCCGCCTGCTGCACTTCATGATAGGTGCGGCAGAGCTTCACGCCGCCCGCCTTGCCGCGCGCGCCGGCGTGGATTTGCGCTTTTACAACCCAGTGGGAACCGCCGAGCTCGGTCGCCGCATAGACGGCCTGGTCCGGGCTGAAGGCCACGGTGCCGGGCGGAATGGCGACGCCATGCGCGGCCAGAATTTCCTTGGCTTGATACTCGTGGACGTCCATCGGTTCCTCCCCTCGCGGTTCATTCGCGCTTATTGGGCGGCCGACGCGCGAGCGCGTCAGCCGCCTGTCTTGGCGTTAGCCAATCTTTCCGCGCACGACCTCATAGACCGCTTCGGTCTCGGCCGCCGCCTTCGCGAGCAGCGCATTGACCTCGGCGAGCTGCGTCTCGGCGAAGTCGCGGTCCTTGATCGACTTGGCGTTGATGAAGACGTTCAACGCGCAGCTACGCAGGCCGGCGTTGGCCGCGAGCACGGCGACGCCCGCGTCGCTGATGACGCCGAGATTGCCCTTGTCGGCGGCTTCCTTCGACAGCGCGATCACCTCGTAGCAGACCTTGCAGGTGGCGAGAGGCGCGAGCGTCGCGGCTTTCAGCGCTTCCTGGATCGCCGCCGTGCGCGCAGCCTTCTCTTCGTCCGTCGCCTTCGGCAGGCCATAGGCGCCCATCAGCGTGTTGAAGGCGACGACATCCTCGTCGATGCCCTTGGTAAGCTCTTCGCGCAGCGCCTCGGCGCGGGCGAGGGTCTTTTTGAGATCCTCGGAGACGGCCTCATAGTTCTTCTTGCCGATGGTCAAATTGCAGACCATCGAGACCAGCGCCGCGCCCATGGCGCCCGAGAGCGCCGCCGCGCCGCCGCCGCCAGGAGTCGGCGCGTTGCTCGCGAGTTCGTCGAGAAATTTGCCGATCGTTTCCGTCTTCGCGCTCATATCAGGCCAGCACCTTCGCTTGGGCGTAAATGTTTTCGCAATCGAACAACTGCTCGGAGCTTTCGAACAGCTTGCCGACGCATTCGCGATGCAGTTTCAGCTTGAGGCCGCCGAGGCCCAGCGCGCCGATGACGATCTTGCCGTGGCGCTCCTTTGCCTTATCGATCGCCTCAACGCCGCCGATGCCGAGCGGCGGCTGCGCGTTGCAATCGGCGAGAAGCTCGATCGTCGGGTCATTCTGCCAATCGGCTTCGTCGAGCAGCGGCACGCCGATGGCGCCCGCCGCGAACACGACCTGCGCGCCCTTGACGGCGGCGGCGCGGGCGGCGTTGTCCTTGGCCTCGATCGCGACGGGCGTGAAGCCGAAGCGCTCCTGAATGGCTTTAGCGGCCTCTTCCGCGCGCGCCTTGTCGCGCGAGGTGATGGCGACTTCGGCGCCCTCGATGTTCAGCATGGCGGCGGCGCGCATGCCGACCGGGCCGGTGCCGGCGAGGACGACGGCCTTCTTGCCCTTGAGATTGCCGGCCTTGGCGAGCAGCGCGACGCCGGCGGCGGCGGTCGTGTTCGAGCCGTTGGAGTCGAGCATGGCCGAGACGCGGAAGTTGGAGAAGAAGCGCTTCTTCACCGCCTTGAACACGGCCTCGCCCGCGGTCATCGAACCACCGCCGACGAAGATCGCCGTAAATTGCTTCTCTTTGGGGCCGCGCGTGTAGATGCAGCCGTCGACGAGCGCGCCGACGCTCTCCGGCGTCACGCCGCCATAACCGATGATGTGATCGGCGCCGCCGTCGTAACCGACGACCGTGTCGAAGACGCTGGCGACGGGATCGGTGTCGAAAAGGAAAAGAAGCTTTTTAGTCATTAGCGTTCCTCAGGAGCGAACCCGCCACGCGTCATGGCCGGGCTTGTCCCGGCCATCCACGCCGGGACGCGATGAAATCGTCTGCGACGAGGCCCCCCGCTGCTCCGCCCGCTGCGCGGCGTGGATGCCCGCGACAAGCGCGGGCATGACGGCGGGGGAGACAATCGGGGCCATTTCCTTCACTTCTTTACGCCGTCACCACATTGCGCGGGTCGCCCGCAACGAAGGCGTCGATATTGTCGATGAGCTGATCCGCCAGCACCTGCATGGCTTCCTTCGAGGCCCAGGCGACGTGAGGCGTGATGATGAGGTTCGGGATCGTGGGATCGAGCAGGATGTTGCCGTTCTTCGGCGGCTCGACGGTGAGCACGTCCAACGCCGCGCCGGCGATGACGCCGTTGCGCAGCGCGTCCGCGAGCGCCTGCTCGTCGATGATGCCGCCGCGCGCCGTGTTGATGATGCTGGCGGTCTTCTTCATCGACGCGAGCTCCTTCGCGCCGATCATGTTCTTGGTTTGCGGCGTCAGCGGGATGTTCAGCGTGACGACGTCCGACTCGCGCAGGACGGTCGCGACATCCACTTTGCCCGGAACGTCCGCGACGTCGTTGATCAGCACATTCATGCCGAGCGCCTTGGCGCGGCTTTCGACCTGCTTGCCGAGCGCGCCGTAGCCGATGATGCCGAGCGTGGAGCCGGCGATGTCATAGATTGGGTAATCGAAGTAGCAGAACTGGTTGGCGTAGCCCCAGCGGCCGTGGCGCACGCTGTCGACATAGTTCACCAGATTGCGACGCAGCGCGAAGAGCAGCGCGAAGACATGCTCGGGCAGCGTGTTGTAGGCGTAATTGCGAATGTTCGAGACAGTGATGCCATTGGCCGTGGTGTAGGCCTTGTCGATCACGTCGGTGCCGGTCGCGGCGACGGCGATGAGCTTCACGTCGGGAAGCTGCTTCAAGGTCGCTTCGCGCAGCGGCACTTTGTTGGTGATGATGATGTCGCAGCCCTTGGCGCGCTCGACGATCTGGTCCGGCGCGGTCTGCGCATATTCCGTATATTCGTGCGGGAAATTCGGTTTGCGCACATTGGCGTCGAGCGTTTCGCGATCCAGAAAGACGATTTTGTGCGACATGAAGCTCCCCTGATTTCCCTTGATTAGCCCTCTCCCGCTTGCGGGAGAGGGTGGCCCCCGCGTGAGCGGGGGTCGGGTGAGGGCGAATTGCACCCGCGACGGAAGCCCTCATCCGTCGCGCATTCGCGCGACACCTTCTCCCGCATAGCCCGTCGAAGACGGGCGTCTCTCGACGCCCTAAGCGGGAGAAGGAATAGCGGCGTTAGACCTTCAGCAGCGGATTGGCGCGATACACCGCCTGAGCAGCGGCGACGCCGGAGCCGGCCTCGATCTTGATGCCGTTGTCGAGCATCGCCATTTCCGCGCCCGCGATGGCGCCAAGCAGCATCAGCTCGTTGAGGTCGCCGAGATGGCCGATGCGGAACACCTTGCCGGCGACTTCCGACAGACCGGCGCCGAGCGCGAGGTTATAGCGCTTGTAGGCGGTCTCGATGACCTTGGCGGCGTTGTAGCCTTCCGGAACCAGGATCGCGGTGACGGTGTCCGAATCCCACTTCGGGTCCTGCGCGCAGGTCTTGAGGCCCCAGGCCGCGACAGCGGCGCGGACGCCGGAGGCGAGGTGATGGTGGCGCTTGTAGACCTGATCGAGGCCCTCTTCGAACAGGATCGCGAGCGCTTCCTTGAGGCCGTAAAGCAGCGGGACGGACGGCGTATAGGGGAAGTAGCCGTTCGCGTTCTGCGCGATCATGTCCTGGAACTCGAAATAGGCGCGGCGCATCTTCGCGTTCTTGCCCGCCTCGATCGCCTTCGGGCTCGCGGCCATCAGCGCGAGGCCGGCCGGCAGCATGAAGCCCTTCTGCGAGCCGGAGACGATCACGTCCACGCCCCATTCGTCCATCTTGAACTCGAGCGAGCCGACGGAGGACACGCCGTCGACGAAGAGCAGCGCCGGATGCTTGGCGTTGTCGATCGCCTTGCGGACGGCGGCGATGTCCGAGGTCACGCCCGTGGCGGTCTCGTTGTGCGTGGCGAGAACGGCCTTGATCTCGTGGTTCTTGTCGGCCTTGAGGGCCTCTTCGATCAGCTCCGGATCATTGCCGGTGCCCCACGGACGCTCCTGCTTGATCACCTCGAGGCCGAGGCGCTGGCAGAGGTCGATCCAGAGGTGCGAGAACTGGCCGAAACGCTGCGCGAGAACCTTGTCGCCGGGCGACAGCGTGTTGGTGATCGCCGCTTCCCAGCCGCCGGTGCCGGACGCCGGGAAAATGAAGGGCACGCCCTTGTCGGTGTTGAAAACCTTCTTGAGGCCCGGGAACAGCGGCTTCACGAGGTCGGGGAAGGTCGGCGAGCGATGGTCTTCCGAGGCGACCGCCATGGCGCGCACGATGCGGTCGGGAAGATTGGTCGGGCCCGGCACGAAGAGGAAGTTTCTGCCCGGGACTCTGGAATTCTGCGCCATTTCTATTTGCTCCTTTCGAGCGAAGCGTTTGCAGGATTGGAAGGAACCGCGGCGCCCTACTGAACGCCGCGGAATTCTTTTATCGAGATGCTTAGAACAGGCCCGCGATGCGGCCGTTCGCATCCACCGCGATATTGTTGGCGGCCGGCACCTTCGGCAGGCCCGGCATGGTCATGATGTCGCCGCAGACCGCGACGATGAACTCCGCGCCCGCCGACAGACGCAGCTCGCGGATCGGGATGATGTGTCCCGAAGGCGCGCCCTTGGCGTTGGCGTCGGTGGAGAAGCTGTATTGCGTCTTGGCGATGCAGACCGGGAAGTTGCCGAAGCCTTCCTTCTCCAGCTCCGCGAAGCGCGCCTTGATGCTCGCGTCGTAGGAGATGTCGGCGGCGCCGTAGAGCTCCTTGGCGATGGTGCGCACCTTCTCGGCGAGCGGCAGCTCGTCGGGATAGAGCGGCTTGAAGTTCGAAGGCTGCGTCTCGATCGTCTGCACCACGGCGCGGGCGAGATCCGCCGCGCCGGCGCCGCCAGAACCCCAGTTGTCGGCGACGACGCAATCGACGCCTTCCGCCTTGCAGAGCTTGTCGAGGGCCGCCATCTCGGCCGCCGTGTCCGACGAGAACTTGTTGATCGAGACCAGCACCGGCACGCCGAACTTGCGGACGTTGCCGATATGGCGCTTCAGATTCTCGAAGCCCTTCTCGACCGCCGCGACGTTTTCGGCCTTGAGGTCGTCCTTGGCGACGCCGCCATGCATCTTGAGCGCGCGGATCGTCGCGACGATGACCGTCACCGAGGGCGTCAGGCCCGCCTTGCGGCACTTGATGTCGAAGAACTTCTCCGCGCCGAGGTCGGCGCCGAAGCCGGCTTCCGTCACCACATAATCGGCCAGCTTCAGGCCCGCCTTGGTGGCGATGACCGAGTTGCAGCCGTGCGCGATATTGGCGAAGGGACCGCCATGGATGATCGCCGGATTGTTCTCGAGCGTCTGCACGAGGTTCGGCGCAATGGCGTCCTTGAGCAGCGCGGCCATGGAGCCGGCCGCGTGCACTTCGCTGGCGCGCACGTTCTTCTTGTCGCGGGTCTGGCCCACGATGATGTTGCCGAGACGCTGCTGCAGATCGGCGAAGTTCGAGGCGAGGCAGAAGATCGCCATCACTTCCGACGCGACCGTGATGTCGAAACCGTCCTCGCGGGCGAAGCCGTTCGCCACGCCGCCGAGCGACGAGACGACCGAGCGCAGCGCGCGGTCGTTCATGTCGACGACGCGGCGCCAGCTCACGCGGCGCGAGTCGATCGCCGGCTGATTGCCCCAATAGATGTGGTTGTCGATCAGCGCCGCGAGCAGATTATTGGCCGCGCCGATGGCGTGGAAGTCGCCAGTGAAGTGGAGGTTGATGTCTTCCATCGGCACGACCTGGGCGTAGCCGCCGCCAGCCGCGCCACCCTTCACGCCGAAGCACGGGCCGAGAGAGGGCTCGCGCAGGCAGCACAGCGCCTTTTTGCCGATGTAGTTGAGGCCGTCGGTGAGGCCGACCGTCGTCGTGGTCTTGCCTTCGCCGGCGGGCGTCGGGGTGATCGCCGTGACGAGGATCAGCTTGCCGTCCGGCTTACCTTCGAGCGAAGCGATGTAGTCGAGGGCGATCTTGCCCTTGTAATGGCCATAGGGCTGCACATGCTCGGCCGGAATGCCGAGCTTGTCTTTGGCGACCTCGATAATCGGCCGCATCTTGGCAGCCTGAGAAATCTCGATATCTGACTTGGGCGAAAGGTGCTGATTGTCTTTTCCGCTCGCGCCCGGCGCGGCGGCTGACGTAGGTGACGACATATAGCTCCACTCCCTCTCGAGCCCGTTTGCGGGCTCCGGAAATTTATCGGCCGCGGCGCGATGAGCGACGGCTTGCCGGCGCCATTCAACGGTCCTGAGCCATGCTCGCGCGCGCCGGGCTTAAACCGACGCCGCCCCCGCGCGCAATGAGCCCATCGAACGACCTGATTTTGCCGTTTCGTATGACGGCAATAAAAATGAGCCGTCAAGCAGGCAAGCGCGCGCGCGGCGCCGATGCGGCGCCGCAGCAAAATCGGCTTTCCCGTTCGCGCGACGGCCCCGAATGGCTTGGCTCCATATACGACAAGCGGGGCAAGACGACTATCCTCGACCTACCCGATCGATCAGCGCCTGACTTGAACACAAAGAATCATAAATAACTTATATTTCTTACACTATCGGAATCGCCGTCAGACCGACATGATGGGGAGCTGAACGGACCAGGCGCGCTCGCGCGGTCAGGTCCGCCCCGCCCGAACCCATCCTGGATGGGGGTATGGGTGAAACCGATCGCGCAGGAAACAGGCAGGTGAAAAAATTTTTTGTCGCACCCGACCATCGCTGCGTCGAATCCTATGGGGCGATTGCGAGAGCTTATCGAACGGCCTCTTTTTCAGGAACGAAATTCAAAGCGACGCCATTGATGCAATATCGAAGCCCGGTCGGCTTCGGCCCATCCGGGAAGACATGGCCGAGATGCGAACCGCAGTGGCTGCAGTGCACTTCCGTGCGCTCCATGCCGTAGCTGTTGTCGGTCGTCGTTCCCAACGCGCCCGGCAGCGGATCGAAGAAGCTCGGCCAGCCGGTGCCGCTTTCGAACTTCTCGCCAGAGCGGAACAGCGGCTGGTCGCAGCCGGCGCATTGGAAGACGCCGCGGCGCTTCTCGTGATTGAGCGCGCAGCTACCCGGCCGCTCGGTTCCGTGGCGGCGCATGACGTCATATTGTTCCCGCGTCAGCCGCGCGCGCCATTCCGCGTCGGTGCGCGTGACTGGATAGCTTTCATCGGTCATTGACGTTCCTCTGAAGGGAGCCGCGACCCGGCGGCGCGCCATGTTATGTTGGCGCCGACTCAGGCTTTGGCCATATCGCGCCCGCCATATAGGCGGGCTTTGACACAAAGAGGCGACGACGTCCCGATGAGCGACAAGAAATACGACGCTGTGGTGATCGGCTCCGGACTTGGCGGCCTCACAGCCGGCGCCCTGCTCGCCAATGCGGGCTACAGCGTCTGCCTGCTCGAACGCAACTTCAGCTTAGGGGGCGCCGCCTCGGTCTACAAGGTCGGCGATCTCTGGGTGGAGGCTTCGCTCCACCAGACGTCGGACGCGCGCAATCCGCGCGACGTGAAGCACCATATTCTGAGCAAGCTCGGCATCCTCGACGAGATCGAATGGCTGCCGACCGGTCCGCTCTACAAGGTCAAAGGCGGCCCCATCGGCGAACCTTTCGAGCTGCCGGTCGGTTTCGAGGCGGCCCATGACGCGCTCGCCGCGCGCTTTCCTGACAAAAGCGCCGCCATCAAACGCTTCTTGGGCGAAATCGAACAAATCCACGACGCCATGTGGACGCTCAAGCAGGCGCGCGAGGAAGGGTCGCTCGCCAAATTCACCCGCGGCATGTGGGAGGTCGAGCCCGCCGCCGCCGGCTGGATGAATTCGCTCGATGAAATCTTCACCCGCGATTTCGCCGGCGCCGAAGGTCTGAAATGCGCGCTCGGGGCCAATCTCGCCTATTATGGCGACGATCCGCGCAAGCTCTGGTGGATTTTCTATGCGCTTGCGCAGGGCGGCTATATCGCCTCGGGCGGCGCTTACATCAAAGGCGGCTCGCGCCAGTTGAGCCTCAAGCTCGCCAAATGCATCACCAAGGCGGGCGGCGTCGTACGCATGGGCCGGCTCGTCACGCAGATCGAGACGGACGCCGATGGAAACGCCATCGCCGTGCGCCATGTCGCGCGCCGCACCAACGACGCCGA
Source organism: Methylocystis sp. JR02 (assembly GCF_030063565.1). Classification (NCBI taxonomy): domain Bacteria; kingdom Pseudomonadati; phylum Pseudomonadota; class Alphaproteobacteria; order Hyphomicrobiales; family Methylocystaceae; genus Methylocystis; species Methylocystis sp. JR02. Next base: position 2,427,924 of record NZ_JASIRC010000001.1, read on the forward strand.
CGAGCGCGTCGAGGCGCGCGTGGTGATGGCCAATTGCGCGCCCGCCGTCGCCGCCGCGTTGATGGAGGCGCCGGCGCGCGCCAGAATGGAGGAGACCTTCGGCGGCCGGCCGCTCTCGACTTCTCTTTTCTCGGCGAATTTCGGCCTTTCCGCAAAGCCGTCCGTTGTCGGCATGACGGATTTCTCGACCATCGTCATGCCCTCGACCATGCAGCGATTCGACCAATATGGCGACGGCGCCACGGCCATGGCCGACATGCCCAAGGGCGAATTGCCGCTGCATACGATCGCCAATTTCACTGCCGTCGATTCGGGGCTTTGGGACGAGCCGCCGGTGCTTCTCACCGTGCTCGGCCTCGACCGGCTCGACAATTGGAAAAGCGCCTCGAAGGAAGAAGGCGTCGCCCGTCGCGAGGCCTGGCTCGACGCCATTCAGGGGCGGCTGGAGCAGGATTATCCAGGCTTTTCCAAGCTCGTGACGTCGCGCCTGCTGCTCAACGCCTATTCCATGTCGAGCTATCTCAACACACCGGAAGGCGCGGTCTACGGCTTCGCGCCGCTGCCGCCCGAAGCGCCGATATTGATGGGCTTCCCACGCACGCCGGAGACGCCGATCGGCGGGCTCTATCTCGCCTCCGCCTTCGGCGGCGAGCATGGGTTCAACGGGGCGATGCTGTCGGGCGCCGAAGCCGCGCGGCTTGCGACGCGGCGCCTCGAAACGAATGGGACGGAATAGCCGCGACAGCGCGCGTGCGTTCGACTGCGACGTAACGCTCCTTCGCTGAAGAAGATCGCTTCTCGGCGGCCCGGGCTCCGAATTCAGGTTAACAAGCAGACGTGTTCCGCCGTCATGGTCGCGCTTGTCGCGGCCATCCACGCCGCGCCGACGCAGAAAAGCTTAAGAACATGAGCGGGAGCAACGCCGCTTCTTCTCCCTGCGTGTCGCAATGTCCCGGCGTGGATGCCCGCGACAAGCGCGGGCATGACGGGGCTGCGCAGGGTTTGTTAATCTGGATTCGGAGCCGGGTTACTTGCGTTTCGACGCGGTCGCAGCCTATCGTCGGGCCGACGAAAGCGACTGCGCAATTCGATTTCGACACATCACGAATATGAGATATTTCGAATCCCCCGATCCGGAATGAGAGTTGATGCGCGCAACGGCGATTCGCCGGCGCGCCGTTTTCCGCGATCGGCTCGATCAAAGTTGATTTTCTGGCGGAGGAAATCATGACTTCTATCGGTTTGCCTCGGGTCGGCACCGCGCGGCGGCAGGTCGCGCTCTGGAGCTGGCGCAAAATCTGGCTGAAAACCCATCTTTGGCTGGGGCTCGCGCTCGGGCTGTTCTTGTCGGTGATCGGGCTTACCGGTTCGGCGCTGGTGTTCTTTCAGGAGATCGACCAGGCGCTCAATCCGCAACTGCGGATCGTCGCGGCTCCCCCCGAAGGCCGGGCGGCGTGGCGCCCGCTGGAGGCGATCGCCGATACGGCGCGTCGCGCTATTCCGGCCGACTCTTATCTCGGCTGGTGCTACTGGCCACAGAAGGACGATCAGGCGTTTCTATTCTACTACCGCGTCGATAATCCGCAGTCCGGGAAACCCGATACGCGTCAGGTCTTCGTCGATCCCTATACGTTGAAGGTGACGGGGACACGTGTCTGGCATTCCAGCACGAACCTGTTCGACGACGCCTTCGTGGCATTCCTGTTCAAGCTGCATTACGCGATGCTTGTTTCCGGCATCGGCGATATCACGGTCGGGATCATCGCGATTCTGGCTTTCGTTTCCACGGTGACCGGGGTCGTTCTCTGGTGGCCGAGAAACGGAAAATGGCGCAACGCCTTCACGGTGAAATGGCCCGCGAGATCAGAGCGGTTGAATTACGACATCCATCGCCTGGCCGGCTTGTTCCTGGCGCCGGTCGCCTTGGCCGTGCTGCTCTCCGGCGTTCATTTCAACTTGCCGCAGCAGTTCAAAGCCGTCGTCGCGTTGTTTTCCGCTCTCACGGAGCCGGAGCGCTATCAGTCGGCGGCGAGCGACTCGGCCCACGTCACGCTCGACGAAGCCGTCGCCACCGCAACCCGGTCCTTTCCGGACGGACGCATCTATGCCGTGACGATGCCCAAGCCTCGTGACGGGGCCTATATCGTCAATCAGTTGTTTCCGATCGGCTGGGGGCTCGACGGCCGCCGGACGATCTATATCGATCAGTTCCGCGGCGACATTCTGCAAGCCAACGATCCGCTCTCGGGCGACGGCGATGGCTTCATTCAATGGCAGTGGCCGCTGCATTCCGGCTATGTCTATGGCTGGCCGGGGCGCATCGCGGTCTTTCTGTTCGGGCTGAGCTGGCCGCTGTTGTTCGTGACCGGGGTCATTCGCTGGCTGCAAAAGCGCCGAGCTCAGAGCGGCGCGAAAGGGCGGCGCGTGAACATCCAAAGCCCGTCGGGATCATTCTAAAAAACGAGCGAGCCGCCGCGATCGACACGGATCGAAACGCGGCGGCTCCGTGAACCGATGAGAACCGCGCTTACGCCTTATCGGCGAGCGCGAAGCGGTGGATAAGTCCGCCGATCAGGCCGCCGAGCAGCGGGGCGACCCAGAACAACCACAACTGCTCCAGCGCCCAGCCGCCGACGAAAAGCGCCTGGCTCGTCGAACGCGCCGGATTCACCGAAGCATTGGTGATCGGAATATCGACCAGATGGATCAAGGTCAGCGCAAGGCCGATGGCGAGCGCTGCGAAGCCGACCGACGCGCGGGCTTCCGTCACCCCGAGAATGACGAGCAGGAAGAAGGCCGTCAGCACCGTTTCGACCAGAAAGGCCGCTTGCAGCGTATAGCCGTTGGGCGAGTGCTCCTCATAGCCATTGGCGGCGAAGCCGTTGGCCAGCGAGAAGTCGATATTGCCCTGGCAGATCTTCAGCAGAACGAAAGCAGCGGCGGTCGCGCCGATAAGCTGGACGAGCCAATAGGGTCCGAGCTCCTTCCAGGAGAAGCGCCCCGCCGTGGCGAGACCCAGCGACACAGCCGGATTGAAATGGCCCCCCGACACCGGGCCAAAGGCATAGGCGCCCGTGAGCACGGTTAGGCCGAAAGCCAGCGATACGCCGGTAAAGCCGATGCCGAGCTGCGGAAAGCCCGCCGAGATCAGCGCGCTGCCGCAGCCGCCGAAAACAAGCCAAAAGGTGCCGAGAAACTCGGCAAAAAGCTTGCGTTGGAACCCTTCGCCGAAACCGAATCCGGTCGCGCTCCCGCTTTCATTGGCGAGAAAGCCGCTAACCTCCCCGCCCTCTGCGCGCCGAAGCGAAAGGCCGAAGCCCATCCAGCTCGCGCCCGCGAAGATGAGATCGACGCCGAGGAAGACGCCGAGCACCCAAAGGCTCGACACCGGCCATTGCGCCAGAATGACGCCGCCGAGCAGGAAAGTAACGGCCCCGGAGAGCGCGACCAAAGCCCATGGCGCGTTTTTTGGAAGCTGAAAGGCAAGAAAAATGCGCACGAGCCCCGAAGCGAAGAGGCCGGCGCCGAGCAGCAGCGTGAGGAAACCCGCTGCGAGCAGCGGGTTCTGCACCACCGCGCCGCCGCCGACGACATAGAGAAGGCCGATGACGATCCAGAGGAAAAATTTCTTCCAGCTTCGCATCGCGAAAGCATAGGCGATCTCGACGAGACCGCTCGCGATCATCGCGACGCCGACGATCAGCACGGTGGCGATGGTCGACAACACGACGCTGCCGAGCGCGACGAAGCCGGCAATCGCCAGCAGCGCGCCGAAGGCGACCATCCAGCCCCAATTTTTCTGCAGCGGGGCGGCCTCGGCCGCTCTCATACGAATAATATCCGACGAGGAGAAACTAGACATGCCGCGTCCTCTCTGAAAAGCGCCAGAATATCCGGCGTGACAAAAATCAACGAACGGCCGCAAACGGCCGTTACGCCAATGCAACCTTATCTTGCGACGCAAGGCGAGCGTCATGCCGCGCCTTGCTCGACGGCAATTCAGCTTCGTCAAAATAATTCAATTTTCGGTAAGCGTCGGCGCGTGCGATCTGCGATTTGCGTTCACGCTCTATGTAGCGTCCTCCGTCGACGGATCGCGTTCGCCGCCGTCGGCGCTTTCCGTTATGGCCGGGATTGCGCCCCGCTCGAGCGCTTCTTCGTCACACATGAGTCGCATGGCGTCCGAGATCGCGTCCGTCGGCGTCGAAGGGGCGGTGAGCGCCTGCCTCGTTTTGCGCAGGGCCGTCTCCATGAGATTGCGGCGGATGAAATGCCGCTCGAAGATGCCCATGACATGCGCGACGCCTTCGCGCGTGACGCTGCGGCGGTCGGCCTCGAAATAGTCGACGCCGGTGAAGCCGCCCGCGACAATTTCATAGGAAGGAAAATAGGCGATCTGTGCGCATCTGCGTTCGATCGTATCGCAGGCGGCGCGCAAAATGGCTTTGGAGCAAAGCGTCGAAACCATCACATGCCGGCGTTCGGCAGTCGCGACGAGCGGCACGGGCGAAACGGTTAAAATGACTCTGGCGCGCGGGTTTACGCTGCGCAAACGCTCCAGAAAGACGCTCATGTCCGCGACGACGTCGTCGACGCCGAGGTTGATGAATTCATGCGCGGCGGACGAAAATTCGCCGCCGGCGACGCCCGGGCAAAGCGGAAACACCGCGCCGTCTTCGCGCGACCGCCAGGCTTCCGTCAGGCCGAGCGTGAAGACGAAAACGTCGAGCGTCTCGAACGCCTCGCGCACGGCGGCGAAATGGCGTTCGCGGTCGACATCAAGCTCACGCGCGCAACTGAATCCGCCGGGCTGTATCTGCGGCCGAAAGGGGTCGACCACAACGCCCGCGCCCTCGCGCCAGTAATTCTCTTTCGGCGTGAAGCGGCCATAAGCGCGCTCGAAAAGCTGGAGAAGCTGCCGGCTCGTATAGACATTGCCGTAGCGCGCGGAATAGAGGCCGTAATTCAGCGCCTGCGCCGCTTTCTCGCTCAGAAAAGGATGCGGCTGCTCCGTCACCAGATAGTTGCAGCCGCCGGCGACGAGATAGCGCCCGATATGTTGAGCGAAGCAACTGCCGGCCGCCGCGATCTTCTCTCGCGCGCCGAAGCGGAATGGCGGCTCGACGACAGGATCGACGTCGGCCGCGGGGACGCCGGCCACGGCGTGGCGCCAATAGGCATAGGGCGGCAGTTTCGAATAGGGATGCGACGTCATCAGGCGACCAAGGCTCGCGACGCTTCCACCATGCCGATCACTTTTTCGACCATCGCCTTTCCAAAGGACGGATTGGCGTGAGTCGCATCGGCGCCCCACGCTTCGCGAATAAGCAGGCCGGGCGGCGCAATGAAGGCGGGGGGAACTTCGACGAAGACAATGTTTTGAGCGGCGCAGCTCTCACGATAGAGCTGACACGCGAGGCGCCACACTTTGTAACGGAAGATCTCGGGCGACAGGCGATCGGCGTCGACCGCCTTTCGGAAGAATTCCTTGGGATAGGCCTTGATCTGACAATCCGGCAAAGGCGGCGGCGGCGCTAGACAATAAAGCGGCAGGCGCGTCGCGCGCCGTAGCGCCGCGAGGATCGCGATCGTTTCGGCCATTCTGTCGCGCAAGGTTTCGCGGACCGCGGCTTCCGTCAACAAAGTGGCGCCCTCGGCGAGCGGCAGCGCGCTTTCTTCTCCGAGGATGAAATCGATGCGCTCGAAAGGTTGCGTGATCGAAAGCGCGATGTGCTCATTGCCTTGGATCGACAATAAGCCGAAATCGGCGCCTTCCTGGGCGATGATCTCCGAGAGCCGCGGGTTCAGCGTCTGCCCATCCTCGGCGTCGATGAGCGTCGGCGTGATCGCGGGGTCGAGAAGATAAACAAAGCGGGACGACAACGGCGCGCCGCCGATCGTCGCTCCCTGATGCTGAAGCTCGTAAAAACCCTCTGCGATCGCCACGATATGGCTATGCCCCAGCCCGAGTATCTTCATGCGTCAAACCCGCGCGTCGATCTCGACGCCGATCGGCTCGCCCTTTTGAATCGGGCCGGAAATTTGCCGAAAGACCCCTCGGACGCGATGCGCCTCATTCCCGACCCGGACCCGCCGACCGATGATCTCGGCATCGGCCGACATCGCAAAGGGGGCGCGGATGGCGATCATGTCCCGCCCTCGATAGCCATAGCGATAAAAGGCTTCGACCTCGATCGGCTCGTCTTGCGCCATAATATCCTCAATCAAATTGACGCCCCCGCGGGGGCGTCTCTCCCGCGCGGCAACATATTCGCCTTCAGGCCAAAGACCAAGAGAGCCTCAGACGCGGCGCCCGGGCCGGGTTTTTCTTGTTTTGCCGGCTGTGCTAAACGAGCCGATCTTTTCACTTGGCGCCCTTCCTCATGACCAATCCCTTCGAGATCGCGCTGCTTCAGGAGATTCCGACGCCGTCTACCTTCGACGAGCGCTGCTACCTCGCGGCCAATCGGGATGTCGCCGAGGCGGTCGCGGCAGGGCGGCTCGCGTCTGGCAGGGCGCATTTCAAGAAGTTCGGCGCGGTGGAGGGCCGGCGGCAGTTCGCCAAGCAGGATGAGATCGCCACCTGCGAGAATTTCGACGAGACGCGTTATCTCGACAGCAATCCGGACGTCGCGCGAGCGGTCGAGCGGGGCGAGTTCCCCTCCGCCAGGGCGCATTTCGAGCAATTCGGCGTTCGGGAAAAACGGCGCCAGCGGCGCGTGAGCCAGGTGCCCGCGATCCGCGCAAGAAAGCTCAACGCCTTGCGCCCGCTTCTCCTCGACCCTGAAAAGCCGCTCGAAAAAAGCGGCAAATATTGCTTCCTGGACGAAGCGACGCGCGCGCGCGATAGCCTCGACGATGAGATTCCGATCAGCGAAAATAGCTACGATCAGGAGACGGTTGAGCTGATCGAAAGCTGCCGCGACGGGCTGGTTCTCGATGTCGGCGCCGGCTTCCGGCCGACCTATTACAGCAATGTCGTCAATCTAGAGATCGCAGACTATCCGACAACCGACGTCATTGGCGCCGCTGACAGCCTCCCGTTCAAGGACGATTCATTCGACGGCGTGATCTCGATCGCTGTCCTCGAGCATGTCAAAGACCCGTTTCGTTGTGCGCGTGAAATCGCGCGGGTCTTGAAGCCCGGCGGATGGCTGAAATGCTGCGTGCCCTTTTTGCAGCCGCTGCACGGCTTTCCGCATCATTATTTCAATATGACGCATGAAGGCCTGCGCACATTGTTCGAGCCTTATCTCACTATCGAGCGGCAGGAAGTAAATCCCGCCACGCATCCCATCTGGGCGATCGCATGGCAGCTTCGATCCTGGGCGGAGGGCCTGCCGCCAAAAGCCCGCAAATCCTTCCTGCGCCAGCGCGTGGGCGATCTCATCGCCTACCCGGGCCCCATGCTGGAGCAAGCCTGGGCCAAAGAGCTGCCGGTGGAAAAGCAGTTCGAGCTCGCCGCCGCCACGATTCTCCTCGCGCGCAAGCCGCAGGCGCCCATGTCGATTACACAAGAGCCGCAATGAGCCATGCAAGCCTTTTCGTCCATCAGGGAGTCGATGGATGGCTTTTCCTCGTCGGCGGCTCAAATTTCGTCTCGACACTTTACGAGCGAGACTCGGGGCATTTGCCCGATCGGGCGTTGGCGCGCTGGCGGGATCTCATCGTCGAGCGAAAAAGGCGGTGCGACGCCCTCGGCGCCAAATTCGCCCATCTCGTCGTGCCCGAGAAGCTGACGATCTATTCCCACAAAACAGCCGAGCCGCTGGTCGACGCCGACCTCGCGCCCTCGCTCAGGCTGGCTCAGCTCTTCGAGCGAGACCCCGCCGCTTATGGTTACGTCGACTTGGTCCCGCTCATGCGCACGCATCGCGACGATGTGGATCTCTATTGGCGCACGGACACGCATTGGACGCCGCTCGGCTGTCTTCTCGGCTATGAAATTCTGTGCGACGCGCTTGGATTGGAGCGCAATCACGATCTGGTCGCGCGCCCTTTCGTCGAGGATGTCAGGCTGCTCGATTTGGGCTCCAAGCTCGAACCTCCGGTCTATGAGACCATCCGCGAAGCCACATGGCGGCAAGATGCGACGCGCGTCTATGACAATGCCGTGGTGGGCCTTCTGGAGGCCCATGAATATGGCGGCGAAATCCATGTCGGGTGCCATGCGGTCTTCAAGAACCCGCACGCCAGGAACAAGTGCAAACTCTTACTCTTCGGCGACTCTTTTGCAGGCGTCAGCCCTTATTTTCTAACCGCCGCCCTCGCGGAGACCGTCGCCGAGCTGGAATTCGTCTGGTCGGCGAATGTCGATTGGGCGCTCGTCAAGCGGTCAAAGCCCGATTTCGTCGTCACTGAGATTGCCGAACGCTATATGGCGATCCCGGCAAACGACCGCTTCAACTTGCGCAGGACTGAAATACGTCAGGTTCTACTTGGCCGCCGCAGGCGCTTCGAAGCTTGGCTCAGGGACTGGCGCGAAAAGCGGCGTCAACCTTCGAGCAAATCGACATAGGCGTTTTTGACCTTGTCCCACTGACGCGCATCCGCGACCAGATTGGCCAGCTCGACGCCGCGACGGGTGAGCTTGCGGAAAATCCAGGCGTCGTCACGAAAGGCGCCAGGCGCGTCGATGAATTCCGCCTCGCGAAGCATTTCGAGCGCGTCGACCACCTCTCCTCGGGTGCGATCCAAGCGGCGCGCGATCTCCTCCAGCGGCAACAGAAAAGCTTCTGGCGGCGAAAGCTGTCTTCCTTCGAGATCGAGCAGCAGCAACCGCATCAAATCGACGTCGCGCGCCATTCCTCCGTCTTTCTCTTTCGTTTGGCGTCGCCAATGAAAAACGGAATCGAACGCGAGCGCAAGCCTTTCGTCGCCCCGCTAAGGGCTTCGAATTGGGGGTTGATGAGCGGACGTGTTCCAGCGTCATGGCCGCGCTTGTCGCGGCCATCCACGCCGCGCCGACGCTGAAAGGCTTAAGAACATGAGCGGGAGCAACGCCGCTTCTTCTCCCCGCATGTCGTAATGTCCCGGCGTGGATGCCCGCGACAAGCGCGGGCACGACGCGGCTGCGTAGAGGGTTTGTTAATGGATTCCGACGCCCTGTCGCCGCTACGAGCGCCAGGATCGTATCCCGAGCCCGCGTGACAGCACATAGAAGATCGGGGTGAAGAGAAGACCGAAGATCGTCACGCCAAGCATGCCGCTGAACACCGCGACGCCGAGCGACTGGCGCATTTCGGCGCCGGCGCCATGCGACACGGCGAGCGGCAGCACGCCCAAAATGAAGGCCAGCGACGTCATCAGGATCGGACGCAGGCGCGTGCGGGCCGCCTCGATCGCCGCCGTAAAGCGATCCTTGCCCTCATTTTCGCCCTGCCGAGCGAATTCCACGATGAGGATGGCGTTCTTCGCCGCAAGGCCGATCAGCACCACGAGGCCGATCTCGACCAGGATATTGCGGTCGAGCCCGCGCGCCGCGACGCCGCTCATGGCGGCCAGAATACACATCGGCACGATGAGAATGACCGCGAGCGGCAGCACGACGCTCTCGTAAAGCGCGGCGAGCAGCAGGAAGACGAAGACGACGGCGAGCCCGAAGGCGAGGATCGCGGTATTGCCGGCAAGCTTCTCCTGCAGGGCGATTTCGGTCCATTGGAAGCCGAAACCCTGCGGCAGCGATTTGCTCGCCAGCCCCTCGATCATGGCGATGCCCTGCCCTGACGAAACGCCATGCTGGAGATTCACCTGCACCTCGGCGGCCGGGTAAAGATTGTAGCGCGGCACGCGGAAAGGGCCGGTCGTATCGTTGAAGCTCGCCAGGGCGCCGAGCGGCGTCATCTCCCCGGTGGCGCTGCGCGTTTTGAGTTCCGAGAGATCGCGCAGCGTCAAGCGGTGCGGATTGTCGGCCTGCGCCATGACGCGGTAGGTGCGGCCTAAAATATTGAAGTCGTTGACGAAGACCGAGCCGAGATAGATCGACATGGTCTCGAACACGCGCGTGATCGGCACGCCGATCATCTCCGCCTTGGTGCGGTCGACGTCGGCAAAAATCTGCGGCGTGCGCGTATTGAACAGCGTGAAGGCCTGAGCGACGCCCGGCGTGTGCATCGCCGGTCCGGCAAGCGACCAAGCGGCGCCTTCCAGAGCCGGAAGCCCCATGCCGCCGCGATCCTGCACATAGCCCTTGATGCCGCCGCCCGTGCCAATGCCCGGCACCGCGGGCGGCTCCAGCACGAAAACAAAGGCGTCCTTGATCGGCGCGAGCGCGGCGCGGATGTCATCGCGAATGCCGGACGCCGTGAGGCCAGCCCTGTGGCGCTCCTCGAAGGATTTCAGCGTGACGAAAATAACACCGGAATTCGGCGCATTGGTGAAGGTCGCGCCGTCGAAGCCGGTGAAGACGACGCTCGATGCCACGCCCGGCCGCGACAGGATAATGTCCGTCGCCTGCCGCATCACGGAGTCGGTGCGGTCGAGCGCGGCGCCCGGCGGCAATTGGAATGCGGCGATGAGATAGCCGCGATCGAGCGTCGGCACGAGGCCCGTCGGCGTGCGCCACAACAGCCCTGCCGCAATGGCGATCAGCAGACCATAGACCAAAAGCGAGGCGAGCCCGACCCGCACCAGCCGCGCCGTCAATGCGCCATAGCGCGCCGACATGGCGTCGAAAAGGCGATTGAAGCGCGCAAAAAAAGCGTTGAGCGGATGGCGCAGAAACTCGAAGCGCCCAGCGTGCGCCGTGTGCTCTTCGCCATGCGGTTTGAGAAGAATGGCCGCGAGCGCCGGGGAGAGCGTCAGCGACACAAAGGCCGAAATCAGCGTCGCGGAAGCGATGGTGATGGCGAATTGCTTGTAGAAGGCGCCCTGCAGCCCGGTAATATAGGCGACCGGGATGAAGACGGCGCAAAGCACCAGCGCGATGGCGATGAGGGCGCCGCCCACCTCATCCATGGTCTTATGCGCAGCCTCTTTCGGCGTCATCCCCTGCGCCAGATAACGCTCGACATTCTCGACGACGACGATGGCGTCGTCGACCACAATGCCGATCGCCAGCACAAGGCCGAAGAGCGACAGCGTATTGAAGGTGAGCCCCACCAGCTTCATCACCGCGAAACTGCCGACGAGCGAGATCGGAATCGCCACAACAGGAATGATCGCCGCGCGCCATGTCTGTAGAAAAAGGATGACGACCAGGACAACAAGAATGATCGCTTCGCCGAGTGTGCGAACGACTTCGTCCACCGACTGCTGAATGAATTCGGTCGGATTATAGACGATGGAATAATCGAGGCCGGCGGGGAACTGCTTCTTCGCCTGCACCATGGCCTCCTCCACGGCGGCGGAGGTGGCGAGCGCATTCGACCCCGGCTTCTGGAAGATGGCGATGGCGGTCGCCGCGTCGCGATCCAGATAGGCGTTGACGGTGTAATCCTGCGCGCCGATTTCCACCCGCGCCACGTCGCGCAGCCGCACCTGGCCGTCGGCGTCGGCGCGCAGCACGACATCGGCGAATTGCGCCGGATCGGAAAGCCGGCCGAGCGTGCGCACGGAAAGCTGGAAGGCGCCGGGAGACGCCGCCGGCGGCTGGTTGATTGCGCCTGCCGCCACCTGGAGATTGGCGGCGCGTAAGGCGGCGACAACCTCGCCCGCCGTCATGCCGCGCGCGGCAACCTTGTCCGGATCGAGCCAGACGCGCATCGAATAGTCGCGCGCGCCAAAGACGCGCACGTCGCCGACGCCTTCGAGGCGCGCCAGCTCGTCGCGCACATAAAGCGTCGCGTAATTGGAAATATATTGCTGGCTGCGCGAACCGTCGGGCGAGCGCAGATGCACGACCATCATCAGATCGGGCGACGCCTTCTTCACGACGACGCCGAAGCGCTGCACTTCCTCCGGCAGGCGCGGCGTGGCGATGGCGACGCGGTTCTGCACCAGCACCTGAGCGAGATCGATATTCACGCCCGTCTTGAAGACGACATTGATCGTGAGCAGGCCGTCGCCTGTCGATTGCGAGACGATATAAAGCATATCGTCGACGCCATTGACCTCTTGCTCGATGGGCGAGGCGACCGTCTGCGCGATGACTTCCGCCGAGGCGCCGGGATAAGTCGCGGTGATCATCACTGTCGGCGGCGCAATATCAGGATATTCCGACACCGGCAGCGCGCGCTGGGCGATAAGGCCCGCGATGGTGAGCAGCACCGAGATGACGGCGGCGAAAATCGGCCGTTCGATGAAGAAATGCGGAAAACGCATGCGCCTCTTGCCTATTTCGCTGAGGGCGCGATCGCGCCTTCGGTTGGCGCGACGGTCGCGCCGGGCCGCACCATGGGATTGGCGAGGCCGGCGGTGATGACGAGATCACTGGGATCGAGGCCGGACAACACGACGCGCAATCCCTTATGGAGGGGCCCGAGCGTTACGGGCTTCGCCGCCACCTTGCGATCCGGCGTGACGACCAGCACGATCTTGTTCGTCTGATCCGAGGCGATGGCGGCGTCGGGGACGAGCAACCCCGCGAAATCCCCGCCATTGACGCGCACGCGGCCAAAAGCGCCGGGGGTCAGGAACAAGTCCTTATTGTCGAGAACAGCGCGGGCGCGGATCGTGCCGGAATGCACATTGAGCTGGTTGTCCATGAAGTCGATCGCGCCGGAGCGCTTCCAATCGACCTCGTCGGCAAGGCGCACGAAAGCGGGAATCTTTCCCGTTTTCTCTCGGCCCGTCCCGGCTCGGGCGTAGTGCAGATAATCCGACTCCGACACATCGAACTCGAAATGGATGGGATCGAGGGCGACAAGCGTCGTCAAGAGCGTCGCCCCGGCCTGCACGAGATTGCCCACGTCTATGCGGCGGTCGGAGACGCGGCCGGCGATGGGCGCGCGCACCTGGGTCCATTCCAGATTGAGCTCCGCATTGCGCAAAGACGCTTCGGCGCCCGCCAACTGCGCGCGCGCTGAGTCCGACCCGCCGCGGCGCTGGTCCATATCGCGTTTCGTGATCGTCCCGCCGCCGACGAGGCTCTCGCCGCGCGCGGCGTCCTTGGAGAGCATAGAGGTTTGCGCCTGCATGCGGACAACATCGGCGCGGGCGCTGTCGACGGCGATCTGATAGGGGCGCGGGTCGATGGTGAAAAGCAGATCCCCCGCCTTCACGATCTGGCCGTCTGTGAAATGGATTTTTTCGACGGCCCCGGAGACGCGCGGGCGCACCTCCACGCGCTGAACCGGGACAAAACGGCCGGTATATTCATCGAAACGCGGCACGGTCTCGGCGAGCGGATGCGCAACCGTAACGGGCGGCGCGGGCGGCGCCGCTGGCGCCCCGTCCTGCGCGCCGGCGCCAAACCTCAGCGCCACGACGGCGATCACGGCAATAAGGCCCAGCGACACCCCAGCGAGGCGGCGATAAGCGCGCGGGCGCATCCAATCCATGTCATGTCTCTGTCAAAAAAAGCGCTTGATGCTGCGGCGCCGAAAGTAAATCAGACGGCGGCCCGCGTCCACCGGCCGGGCGGCAAGGCCCTCGAAGACCGCGAAACTCAGAATTAGCGTGGAATTAGAATATTTTCGCAAACGTGCTGCGACTTACGAGCAGTCTGTCTGCTCAGGTTTAAGCCAAAGTTTGTTTTTGGTCTGTATGTGATGTCCGCGCTTGCGCCGAATGGAGAAGCGTTTTTCACTTCGATTCGTCGATTGTGCGAACGACGCTGGCGCGCGTATTTTTTGGAGGAAACGCATGAATAAGCTGATTTTCGGGTTCGCCATGGCGGCGATGTTGGCGCCTGCGGCTGTGCAGGCGCAAGTCAAGTTGGATATGACCAAGATTACCTGCGGCGAATTGCTGGCGATGCCGGCGGAGGACCAAAGCGACTTCGCAGCCTTTATGAGCGGGTGGTTCGCGCAAAAGAGCGGCCGCACCTTTATCGATGTCAGTCTTTTTCTAAAGAACGCCGCGAGCGTGACCGACTGGTGCGCCTCCAACAAGTCCGAGTCCGTCATGGCGGGCCTGCAGCGCGCTTTCGACAAGAAATAACGACAAGGGATGGCTACACAAATGATCCGCAAGCTCATTCTTGCTGGCGCCGCGAGCGCCTTCGCTTTCGTCGCCCCGGCCTCTGCTCAGGTTACGATCGATATGTCGGAAATCACTTGCAAGGATTTCCGTGGCTATGACGCCGGCACGCAAGACTTCATTGGAAACTGGATGCGCGGTTACTTCAGCGCGAAGAACAATATTACCGTCATCGACTCGCGCTACGTCAAGCGGAACACCGCCAAGATTTCGCGCTACTGCAAGAAGCTCCCGAAATCTTCGCTGATGGACGCCGTTCTGAAGAACGCCCGTTAAACCCCTACGGCCCGGCCGATGGCTGGGCCCTTTCGCCGCGGCCGAGGGCGACTCCCGCGCCTTGGCCGCCGCTTGCCGTTCATCGGCTTTCGGCTATTTGTTAGCTCCTCTGGGTTTTCCGGGATTTATCTGGATGACGGCATCGCTTCGGGGCAAAACGCTTTTCATCACGGGCGCCAGCCGCGGCATCGGTCTCGCGATCGCCAAAAAGGCCGCCCGCGACGGCGCCAATATCGCGATCGCTGCAAAAAGCGTGGCCGAAAATCCGAAAATTCCCGGCACGATCTACACGGCCGCCGCTGAAATCGAGGCGGAGGGGGGCAAGGCTCTGCCCCTGCCCTGCGACATACGTTTCGACGATCAGGTGGCGGCCGCCGTCTCCAAAACGGTCGAGACCTTCGGCAGTCTCGATATTCTCATCAACAACGCCAGCGCCATCGACCTGCGCGGCATCGACCTCCTCGACATGAAACGCTTCGATCTGATGCACCAGATCAATGCGCGCGGCGCGTATCTTTGCGCCAAATTGGCGCTGCCGCATCTGCGCAAGGCCGAGAATCCGCACATATTGACGCTCTCGCCGCCGCTCGATTTGAACCCGAAATGGTTCGCCCCCAACCTCGCCTATACGATGGCGAAATATGGCATGAGCCTTGTCACCCTCGGCCTCGCCAAGGAGCTCGCGCGGGACGGGGTCGCGGTGAATTCGCTTTGGCCCGAGACGGCGATCGCCACCGCGGCCGTCGGCAATCTTTTGGGGGGCGAGGAGATCATCCGGCGCTCGCGCAAACCCGAGATCGTCGCGGATGCAGCGCATGCCGTGCTGACGCGCCCGTCGCGCGCATGCACGGGGAACTTTTTTATCGACGTTCGGGTGCTCGCCGAGGAGGGCGTGATGGATTTCTCGTCCTATGCGGTCGATCCCGCCTATGAGGCGGTGCTCGACTTTTTTCTGGACGCGCCCATCAGCCCCCGTGTCCAGAAATCGGCCTTCCATGGCGGGAAATAGTCAGGCGAGCCCCCGCGCGCCGATCACGATCGTATAAAGGCCGACGAGCGCCACGAGGCCGCTCGAGAGATAGGGCGCGCGCGCCGCGAGCCCTTCGAGCGCCGGAAAGCGCGAGACCGCATGGCGGACCCCAAGCGCCGCCGCAACGCCCACCAGAACGAGCGTGAGCGCCAGGCCGATGCTGAACGCCAGCACGAGCGCCGCGCCAAGAGTAAAGCGGCCGGCCTGCAGACAGAGCAGAAGGACGGTGATCGAGGCGGGACAGGGGATGAGTCCGCCAGTGAGCCCGAAAAGGATGATCTGTCCCGTGGTCGCCTGACGATTGGCGAAACGCCGCTCGATCTCGAGCGCATGCTCCCGCTCATGTGCGTCGGCGTAAACGGTCGAATCGACGGATAGAAGCTCGTTTTCGAACTCCTGTTCTTCGACGCTCGTGGCGAGCGCTGCCCCCGCGCCATGCGGGTGGTGATGATGATCACCATGCTCGTGGCTGTGATGATCGTGCCCGTGGCAGTCGTGATCGTGTTCATGTCCGTGATGGGCATGGATGTGATCGACATCGGCATGGGCGGGCGCCGGCGAAGCGGTCGTGTTTCGCCACATGCGCCACGTCATCCAGACGGCGACGGTCAGGATCATCAAGCCCGAGACGATCTGCAGATACGGCTCGTTGGCCTCGACGTTTATCTGAGCCCCGAGGGACATGCCGATCAAAGCGACGAGCCAGACGATCGCGGAATGGGAAATGGTCGCGGCGAGGCCGAGAAGCGCCGCTTGTCCCACTGTGCCGCGCACGGCGACGATAAAGGCCGCCATCATCGTCTTCGAATGACCGGGCTCCAGCCCGTGCAAGGCCCCGAGCACAATAGCGGTCGGGATGAAGATCCAGGCGTTGCCTGCGCTGGCGTCGAAGAAAGAGGAAAGATTGGACACGTCCGCGCGGCTCCTCGCGTGGCGCGGTCGATCGGCGGCCAGGAAGGCTCGCCGTTCCGCGCGGCCATGTGGCCGCCGCGAATGCGCCTGTTGGCCTTATCTAAAGGTTGCTCATTGCCCAAACAAGCGGCGGTCCGCGCCGGGCGGTCGCCCGCTTAGAGCTGAGCGGCCCCCCAAAAAGCGACCGGCCGGACTTTCGTCCGGCCGGCGCATTTAGTCAGGCTACCGAGTTTCGCTTAGGGCATGTCGCCGGCGACGAACTTCGGAATGACCGGGCCGCCGATTTCAGCCGCAAAGCGCTTGCCGTCCGGCGTGAAGAAGAACAGCAGACCGCCGACCTGGCTGTCCGTGTCGTAGGCGAGGTCCGACAGACGCTCGATGTCCCAACGCGCGTCCTGGATCTTCACCACGATTTCCTTCGACTCGCCCGGCGCAATCACGTCGTCGTTCGACAGACCGCGGTCAGCAAGCAGGTAATCCGGGAAGTCAGGCTTCTGCGTGAACACGGTCGGGTTCAGGAAGCGCAGGCCAGCCGCCGTATATTCGCCGAGGCGAACCGGCTGCGACGTGCCGTTCTTGACCTTCACGTTGATCGTCAGCTCGCGGCCCGGAACCTTGTAGACGCCGCCGTTCAGCTCGGTCGACACCTGCTCCTTGCCCACGCCCACGGTGCCTTCCGTCTCGATCGGCGTCAGCGGCTTCTGCAAGCCGGCCTGAAGCGGGATCGTGCGCGGGAAGGTCGAGTTCGTCACGGCGTAGCCGACGATCGTCGCGAGGATCGTCAGAGCGAGAACGATCGCGCCGATGCGGCGGTCGTCATCGCCGATGACGTCGTCAGGACGGCCTTCAGCAACACGCAGGTAAGAGGCGATGATGCCCTTCCGGATGAACCAGAACAGGATCCACGCGGCGCCAACCGCCAGCCACGGCAGATGCCACGCGTAAACGCGGCTGATGCCGTAGTTCTCGAGGTCGACCGTCGAGCCGTCGAGGAGCGTCACCGGATCGGTGAAGTCCTTCATGTCGCCCTTGATCTCGATCCACTGGCCGGGTCCGATGATCGGGCCGCCGCCTTCGACGTTGATCTGAGCGTGAACGTGCCAACGGCCGGCGCGACGACCGCGCAGGTTGATCGAGAAGGCGTAGTCTTTGCCGATCTCCAGAGACACCGAACGAGGAGCGAACTGCTCGCCGATGAACTGAGCCGTGCGGACCAGAACCGGACCCGGCTCGCCGGCGTTCAGGAACGACACCTTCGGATTGGCGACCGCCTGCGGCCACGCCGAGAAGACGTGAACCTTGCCGGACAGGACCATGTCCTCGTTGACGTTGACCGTCGTCTTCGACCACTGAACGTCATACCAGTTCAGCGTGCGCATGCGAAGGAACGCCTGCTGGGACTTCTCGCCGTGCGCCGAGGCCGGAGCGACCGCTCCGAGCGTCGCCGCCACAGCAGCCGCCGCGCCGAAGGCGGCGAGCTTGACTAGCTTTTTCATGAACAAACCTCCCAGGTTCTTCTTCCGGCCGGCGCCTCGCGCGCCAGCCGATTTATTCGTCCGCGACAGATCAGGCCAAACCGATGATCCAACCAATTTCCGCCGCGTCTTTTTGGGTGATTAGATCTGCTCGATCCGCTTGGTCGTGGAATACCAGCGACCCATGAACCACCACAGGAAGTACACCATCATCGAGACGAAGCCCGAGAAGAACGCCGCAACCGGCACAACGTCCTTACCGAAGGTGCGCAGCGTGCCGCGCTCGACCATGCGGATGTATTCCGGCATCGAGGTGCGGACGAAGTGCAGACCGATCAGATCGGCCAGCGTCATCAACTGACCATGCTGCTCGGTCGCCTGGTGGAAGGCGGCGATCGCCGGCCAGTTGTTCGGATAGAACAGCAGACCCCAGCCGAGCGAGCCGACAACCGCGGTGATCACATAGGAACCCGACAGGAGCAGGATCACGTCGAGCCAGATCGCCGGAACGATCAGAGCAGACGGGAACACGAGGCTGATCGGGAAGTAGGTCCAGCCCCAGAAGTTGACGTAGCGGTTGATCCACTCGCCGATCATCAGGCCCAGAACCGCGAAAACGGCGCCGAACGGAAGACGGAAGTTAACCCACCAGAAAGCCTGCGACGCCGCGCAGAAGGTCACGCCGAGGATCGGAATAACCGTCGGCCACATACGACGATCCTTCCAGTCGACCCAGAAGTCCCAGTCGCCGGCCGTCAGCATGAAGTGGACGTGATAGCCGCCCAGGACCGCAAAGAACAGCAGAACCAGAAGCATCCAGTCCGTCGTCGCGACGCAACCCGCCGCCTCGGCGACGGAGTTGAACGGACCGACCGCCCCCCCGCTTTTCGATTGTGACATCACTCTTCTCCTTGGTGTTTCTCGAGCGCCTTGAGGCCCCGAGTTTCTTTTTGCCGCTGACCGGAAGCGTCGCGCCTCCGGACCGCGCCCGGACGATCGCCTCTAGGGCCCCGCCCGGCATTTCCTTTGGGCCGCGCTTGCGCGCCGCCTGAGCGAAGTCTTGCCTTTTCAGCCAGGAAAACCCCTGACCGCGACGCGAGAAGAACCACCCCAGTCGCCAATGGCGGCCAGAAAACGCTCAGTCTCTTGTCTAAAGAAAAGCCCCACCCCGAACCTTCCGCCCGCGCCCTTAAAGGGCGCGAGCGGGTCGTCACATTTTACTCGGTGAGGAGGGCGACGCCTTCCTTGCCGATCAGCGCATGGATGCGGCCGAGGATCTGCAGCACGACGCCGAACACGCCGAGCGCCATCCAGCCGAAGAACACGAAGCCCCAGTGCAGCGGCGCAACGAACAGCTCTTCCATGAACCAGAAGGTGTGGCCCCACTCGTTCAGGCCGACGTTCGGGATGATCATGAACGGGCCGATGGCGACGATCAGGAACGCCAGCGAGTAGCCATGAGCAAAATACGGAATGCGGGTCTTCGCATAGAAGAACGCGCCGACCGCGATCACCGAATAGATCGGGTAGCTCATGTAGAACTCGATGATGTGCGACGGCGTGAAGTCCGTGTCACGGATAACCGTCATGTGCCAGGTGCCGTCCTGCTCGGTGAAGAACGAGGCGCCCCAGTAGATGGCGATGCCGTAAACGACCAGCCACTGAACGAGGACCACCAGGCGGCGCATCTCTTCGCGCGGGGCCACGGCGTCGACGTTACGGTCGCGGGTCTTCCACAGGAAGCCGGCGAGCGCCAGACCGGAGACGAGCTCCAGCGGGATTTCGGTCCAAAGGATCGACATCCAGTAGGTCTGGAATTCCGGAGCGAACGAGTCGAGGCCGGCGCGCCAGCCGAAGACCTGCTCGTAAATGCGGACGATCAGATAGAAAACATTCAGAACCGCAAGGCCGATCCACATGCCGCGCAGATCGACTACGGACTCTACTTCAGCGGCTGCGCCGGCAGCCGTGCTAGTCGTCGAGCTCATATTTAACTCCTCCTATGTGCTCCCAGGGATGCGCGTGACCGGTAAAAAAGCTCCGCCTCCCGGAACGGAGCCGCTTCGTCCTCGTTTGATTAACGTGAGGCCGGACCCGCTGTTAACGGAGCCCAGGACCGTCCCGCCCTTTCTTGCCGCAGCTCTCGGACCCCGAACCCAAGAGAGAAATTCTCCCGAGAAGCTCGAACATCCAATAGGGCCGCCTTGTTGTTATCGGACGAACACCGACGTCGCCGCCTAAACAGAGACCCAAACTGGCCCTCCCGAGCCAAGCCAACAGACCCCGTTTAGCGTGGCCCAACCATTCCCTCTCACCAACATAATGACAATACCCATCAGGATAGCATTCGACTGTCTATCGAATAGTCCAAACAACCCCAGTGGATGGGGAAATGACTACCCTACTGTCCGGATTCGGGCGCATGGCGGATTTTTCTGAGACGGTGCAATATCTAACTAAAACCAGAGTATTATGAGACATCAGCATCGCTTTTCGGGCGTCTTTCGGGGTCGGGATGCTGCAATGCGGCAATACCGACCATCGAGGGTAGGCCGTTCAGCCTTCGCTCCAGGGCCTGACTCCGTCGCAATTGACCTTTTGCAACGCTTCCGCGATCGGCGCTCCATCGAGCACGAGATCGGGCGCGATCTCGACAAGGGGCGTCAAAACGAAGCCGCGGCCGAATAACTCCTTGTGCGGCAACGTCAGTTCTGGATCGTCGAGCGTGTGGTCGCCCAAAAACAGGATGTCGACGTCGATCAGCCGCGGCCCCCAACGGCGGCTCGGCTCGCGCCCCATGTCGGCCTCGATCGTCTTGACGGCGGCGAGAAGCTCGTAAGGCGACAAATCTGTCTCGCCGATCGCGCAGGCGTTGGCGAAATCGCCCTGGTCGGTGACGCCCCATGGCGGCGTGCGGTAGATCCGCGATGCCGCCGTCAATCGCGCAATCCCGCGCGCTTCCAGAAGATCCAACGCTTTGCGAATATTGGCCGGCTTGTCGCCGATATTGCTGCCGAGCCCAAACCCCACCCTCATGCGTCACCCCTTCGCCGCAGCGCCGCGCAATGTCGAAAAAACCTCGAAGGCCGCGCGGTGCTCTGCCACGTCGTGGACTCTGAAAATCTGCGCGCCGCCGACCGCCCCCATCAAATTGGCGGCAATCGTGCCGACCAGGCGCCCCTCGACCGCGCCGTCCGGCAAGTTCTTGAAGATGGATTTGCGCGAGACGCCGATCAGCAAGGGAAATCCGAGCGCGAGAAGCTCGGGGACGGCCCGCAGGGCTGCATAGTTCTGCTGTCGGCTCTTGCCGAAGCCGATGCCGGGATCGAGCGCGATATGCCGCTCGGAGACGCCCGCGCGCCGCGCGATCTCGAGCGAACGCTCGAAGAAGCGCAGCATATCCGAGACGATGTCGATCTCGGGCTCGGTCGCGTCGCGGTTATGCATGACCACCGCCCCAGCCCCAGCCTCAGCGATCGCCGGCGCCATGTCGGGATCGCGTTGCAATCCCCAAATGTCGTTGACGATGGCGACGCCGACCGACAGCGCCCGGCGGGCGGTCGCGGCCTTATAGGTGTCGATCGAGACCGGAACCCCCGCCTCCTGCACCAAGGCGGCGAGCAGCGGCTCCAGCCGGGCCCATTCATCTTCGGCGGCCACAGGCGTGTGGCCCGGACGCGTCGATTCGGCGCCGACGTCGACGATGTCCGCGCCCTCGGCCGCGAGCCTTCTCGCCTGGGCGAGGGCTGCGTCCCGCGAGGCGAATAGCCCGCCATCGGAAAAGGAATCGGGCGTCACATTGACGATCCCCATGATGACCGGGCGCCGGCCAATGGGCGCGAAAAAGCGGTCCCGGGCGGCGGCGATCGCCTCCCGGTCGAACGAAAGGGCCTCAGTCATATTTGATATAGGCGAAGCGCTGGTCCGTCTCGGGCGTGCCTTCGAGGGGCCCGCCCTCCTGGCCGGGGCGCCAGCCGACGACCTCCTCGATCTTTTTTGCCAGCGCGAAATCCTTGTCGGTCACGCCCTTCGCTGTATGGGTCATGAGCTTGACCTCGACCCAGGCGTAGGAGGCGGCGATGTCGGGGTGGTGCCAGGCGGCCTCGGCGAGATGGCCGATCGTATTGATCACCATCAGCGTGCCCTTCCAGCTATGAGTCTTGTATTTGCGGCGAATCCAGCCGTTTTCGTAGCGCCAGTGCGGCAGTTCCTTGCCAAGACGCTCGACGATCTCGCTCTCGGGCAGCGCCCGTTCTTCCTCGCTCATGCTGCCTCCCCTTGCGGCCATCGCGTTTTTGCGGCGGCGCAACTTCTTTCGCCTGAGCCAGATATAGCCTAAACGAGCGTGAAGTCTTGCTCGATCGACACAAGGAACGACATGGCGGCCACAGTGAGCGTCGCGGCCACCGCCCGGCTACATCTCGGTTTTCTCGACATGAACGGCGGGCTCGGGCGCAAATTCGGGGGGCTCGGCCTCTCCCTCGACGCGCCCGCCACGCGGCTGACCCTCGCCCGCGCCGAAGAGAACAGCGTCGAAGGGCCGGAGAGCGCGCGCGGCGCGCAGTTGCTGGCGCGGGCGCAGGCGGCGCTTGCGCCGGGCGCCGCCCATGCGCTGACGATCCACGAGGCCATTCCCGCCCATTCCGGCTTCGGCTCGGGCACCCAGCTCGCGCTTGCGATTGCGGCCGCCTTGCGCCGTCTGGAGGATTTGCCGCATGATTCGGCGGCCGACGCCGCGCTCATGTCGCGCGGCGCGCGCTCGGGGCTGGGCGCGGGCCTTTTCGTCACCGGCGGCGTCGTGGTCGACGGCGGGCGTGGGCCGGGGACGTTGACGCCGCCGGTCATCGCCAGAAGCGCGTTTCCCGAAGCGTGGCGCGTGCTGCTCATTTGCGACCCGACTTGCGTGGGCTTGCATGGCGCGGACGAGCGCGAGGCCTTTGTGGCGCTGCCGCCGTCCAGCGCGGCGGAGAGCGGCGAGCTGTGCCGCCTCGTGCTGATGCAGGCGCTGCCGGCGCTCGCCGAGCGGGATTTGGCGGCCTTTGGCGCCGCCGTGGCGCGGATACAGGAGATCGTCGGCGATTACTTCGCGCCCAAGCAGGGCGGCCGGCGCTTCACCAGCGCCAAGGTCGAAGCGGCGGTCGGGCGGCTGACGCGCGAAGGCGCGACCGGCGGCGGCCAGACCTCATGGGGCCCGACGGGCTTCGCCTTTGTCGAGAGCGAGGCGACGGCACAGGCAATTGTCGCGCGAATCGAGGCGCAGGCGCGCGCCGAAGGGCTCGCGATCTCGATCCACAAGGGGCTCAACAGCGGGGCGAAGATCGACGCGGTTTATGCACAGATCGCCTGACGGAGCGGCCGCCTACCGCCGGCCAGCCCGCGATCAGGTAATTCAGGGAAGCTCCCCGGGCTGAGTAAACACCCAGTCCTGATCTTTCACGGTCGAGTGGCAGGCCACGCATTCTTGGGCGAAACCGGCCTTATCATAAGGCTTTTGCTGCAAACCAACCCATTCGCCCCAGCCCCAGCCGGCGGTGGCTGCGTATCTAGTGTCATCCTTGACCATAAAGGCGGCGCTGCTGAAAGCGTCGGGGACTGTCGCCGCGGGAAACTGCCCGCTTTGCTTCTGTTTCCAGACGAGCTTGGCGAGAATGGCGCCGTTTGGCCAGGGGTTTGTCTTTCCGACGCGCGCCGCTTCGACAGCGATGTCATTGCCCAGAATCGCGCGCAGGCTTTGATCATCCGAGCGCTGGGAAAGGCCAATCACGCGGAAATTTTTATAAGCTGGAGGCAGGGCGATGCGCTCGCCGGCTGGCGCATTTGTCTCCTCGCCACGCGATGGCAAAGCGAGCGCAAAAATCGGGATGAGCGGCAAAAGCCATTTTCTCATAGGGTTGGCTCCTCGATCGGAATCCGGGGCAGAAAAATATGAAGCCAGGCACTTTCGGCCTTGGCTTCGCGATTATCTATCTCAACGACACAATCTAACGCTAACGTAAGAAAGTTGGCAATATGGCTATACGCCTCCCCCCTCGCGACCGGAGGGATGTCATGAAAATCGGCGAGCTGGCCGAACGGCTCGACACGACGCCCAGAACGATCCGGCTTTACGAGGAGCTCGGGGTCATTGCGCCGGAGCGCACGCCCGGCGGCACCCGATTGTACCGCGAGAAGGATGCGAAGCGCCTCGGGGTCGCGCTGCGCCTGGCGCGGCTGGGAACAGAGCTCGGCGACATAGAGCGGCTTGCCCGAGTTCGCGAGGGCTGCGCGAGCGGCGCGGACGCCGCAGCCAGCGTTTCCACTCTGCTCGGCGAGCTAAAGGAGTGGATAGATGAGACCTTGAATGACCTGAACGCTTTGAAGCTCGATCTTGAAACGGCGAACGCTCTCATTCGGCAATGTTCCAGATGCCGGAACAAACCTAACCGAAGCGCCTGTCCCGATTGCCCCATGGACCGCAATGTCGAGTCGACCGATCTCGGCCGACTTATCTGGGACCCGGACTGCCCATAAAAGCCTAAACGCCCGGCCTTTGCCCTCGCCTGCGCGAAATCTCGCGCAAGAGCCCCGGAACCGGCTGGAAGGTAAAGCGCACCTCGTGCCGCCCTTCCGGAATCGGCACCGCGCGGAATAGCACATTGGCGCGCAGAATCTCCGCCGCCTCGCCGTCGAGCGTCGCGAACCACCAGGGATGCCAGACGTCGTTGAGAATGAGCCAGCCGCCGCCGGGCGGGGCGTTGGTCTCGACCACGATCTCCGTATTGCCGTAAGAAACTAGCCGCGCCCGCGCGGCGTCGGGCGGCAGACCCTTACGCGTATGGCAGAGCGGCGGCTCTTCCAGCAGCACCGTTTCGCGATAGTCGGCTTCCGGCCATTCGCCCGTCGCGAGCATGCGCGCGAAATCGACATGCATGGCGCAGGTCGCGACCATCACGCGCGGATAGGCGCTTTTGTTCTCGTAGATGTGGACCTTGCCGATCTGCGTCAGCTCTTGCAGATCGCCCGGCTTGTAATGCTTGTCGATCTCCTCGATCGGCACGCCTGTCGCGACATAACGCAGGCCCAGCATGTCCGAGAGCGGCGAGCGATAGGCGGGAGAGAGCTTGGAGAACTCGCGCTGCTCCGGCAGCGCCACATGGTCGCCGGCGCCGGTCGCGTCCTCGAAGATCTTTAGACGGATCGGATTGTAGCCGAGATCGTGGTCGAGCCCATGGACGAGCGAGGCGTTGGGCCAGTGGAAGTCGATCGCCGCAAGCTCGACGCGGTCGCGGCGGTCGGGCGCGGCGTTCTCTTTCAGCTTCTCTTTTAGGAAAGCGATCACCGGGTCTTTCGAATCTGTGCGTAGCACGTCGAATTGTTCCGGGGGCAGAGCCGTCGACTCATTGGGGCCGTTGCTGACCGCGAGATCGGCGGTCGCGAGCGCTGCGACGGCGGCCAGCAGCGCGAAGCCCCGCAGCCGCCCGGCGCCCACCGCGATGACCAACGCCGTCGCGCCCGCCACGAAAGCGGCGCTGATAGCAAGCGGCGCAAGGGCTTGCGCGAGATGCTCCCTTTTCGCGGCATAAGCGATGGCGAGCGCGAAAAGCCCTACGAGGGCGCCGATGAGCAAAGGCGGGTGCGGCGACGCCACACGACGCTCGATGAGCGTGAAGGCATAGCCGGCGAGGAGCGCGAACGCGAAGCCGAAGAGGAAAGTGGCGTCGGCCGGCCGGCGCCAGAGATCGACCCCGGGGATATGGTAGAAAAAGGCGAAAGCGGGCGTGTAGCGGCCGAGCGCATAGAGCGCGAAGAAAACGAGAGCGGCGGCGAAGAAGCGTGCTTCCCTTTCCGCAAAGAAGCCGCGGCCCAGCGCTGCGAGCGCGGCGACGAGGGGAATCGCCCCCGCATAGACGTCGGTCATATTTCGGGCGAGAAATAGGTCCGGCTCGCCGACCGGCGGTCCCCAGAAGGCGGCAAGCGGTCCGTCGGTCCCGAACAGATTGGCGGACAGAAGCGTGAAAAAAGACGCGGGCGGCAGCGACCCCTTATAGGCGCCGTCGAGATCGATTTCCGGCCGGTTGGAATTGGCGGCGAGCTCCAGCGTGAAGGCAAGCGGCACGGCGATGATCGCTGCGCCCATGACGGCGCCGGCGAGAAGCGGCGCAATGGCGGAAGCGACGGGGGCGTCGTCGGTTGCAACCCGGTAAAGCGCATAGGCCGCAAGCATCAACACGCTGAGATAGGCAACCTGATCGCGCCCGAGCACCATGAAGGCCGCGACCGCGCCGGCCGCCGCGCCATAGGCCGCCGAGCGGCGATCGAGCGCGCGCGCGAACAGCCATAATGTCACCGGCAGCCATGAGAAGCTCATGATCTGGCCCGTGTGCTGGATGCGCCAGGCCGCCGAGCCGCCGAAAGCGAAAGCGAGCGCCGCGATCAAAGCGCCCGCCGCACTCCAGCCGCGATCGCGGAAATAGGCCACCAGCGCGAGGCCGCCCATCGCCAGCATGCCGAAGACGATCGCGTCTTCCAGCACGAAGGAGGGCTCCGGGACGAGCGCGGCGGCGAGAAGGAAAAACGGCGCGAAGGTCAGCGACTGAGGATCGGCGATCTGCGGCATGCCGGCGAAGACATTGGGCGTCCAGAACGGCGACTGGCCCGAATGCAGCGCATGCGCCAGGAAGACGAATTGCGGCTGGAAATGCGCCTTCGCGTCCCAGGGGATGGTGACGCGGCCGGAAAGCCAGGGGAAGGCGAGCGCCAACGCAGTGGCGAGAAAGAGAAGCGCGGCGAGGCCATAAGGCTCGCGGGTCTCGGCCTGTTCGATTTTCTTGTGCGGCGCAATCGTGCTCATGCTCGGCTTCTTAACGCTTAAGCGCCACGACGCAAAATACCGCAGCCGCTCTGCGGCTCCCTATTGCTGGCGCCATGTTTGCGACGGCGCGATGGGGGAAATTACGGATGGATGGCCGCCGATATGGATATTTTTCGCGAGGTGGAGGGCGTCGATTTCGGGACCCTGCCGGGGCCGGTAGACACATTGCTGCAGCAGGGCGTCGTCGCTTATCGCAGCGACAAAGCGCGCGCGGATCGCTTGTTTCGACAAGCGCTGGATCTCGCGCCAGAAGCGCTCGCCGCCTATTTCTGCCTGTATAAAATCCACACATACATGGGCAATCTCGAAACCGCCAAAGCCGCCGCGCTGGACGGCATGCGGGAGGCGGCGCGCCAGGCCGGCTGGCCGGACGATCCCAAGCTCTGGCCGGCGGGCCAATCCCATACCGACGGCCCGGCGCGATTCGCGCTCTTCACGCTGAAGGCCTTGACCTTCATCGAGCTGAAACGCGGCGACCGCAGCAAGGCCGACGCGCAGCTCAGGATTCTGTCGATTGTCGATCCGGCGGGAAGCGTCGGCTGGCCGGTCATCGCCGCGCTCGCGGAAGGAGCGGCTGGCGCGAGCGGGATGCATTCTCCGCGATTGTCGTAAATGCGACGGGCGCAGCGAGACGCTTTCGCCTATATGATGGTTGGGCTCCCACAACCATCATATAGAGGCCTTTCGCTTGCACGCTCCGTCGATCCGCACTGAGGCGGCCTCGCTGGACACGCTTTCAGCCCCGCTGCTGCGCGTCGTCAATCTGCGCAAATCCTACGCGACGCCGCAAGGCGCGCTGCCCGTGCTGCGGGGCGTCGACCTCTCGCTCGCAGCGGGCGAGACGCTCGCGCTCATGGGGGAGTCGGGTAGCGGAAAAAGCACGTTGCTGCATCTGATCGGCGCGCTGGACGACGCCGATGGCGGGCAAATCATCTTCGATGGCGTCAACATCACGGGGTTGCCGGAACAGGCGCGCGCCGCGCTGCGCCGCGAGACGATCGGCGTCGTCTTCCAGCAGTTCAATCTTATCGCGAGCCTCACGGTCGCCGAAAATCTCGCCTTTCAGGCCCGGCTCGCAGGACGGCTCGATCCGCAATGGCAGGCGCGACTGACGCATCGCCTCGGCCTCGACGATCTCGTCTCGCGCTATCCCGAGCAGCTTTCGGGCGGACAGCAGCAGCGCGTCGCCGTCGGCCGGGCGCTGGCGGCGCGGCCGCAGCTTCTGCTGGCCGACGAGCCGACCGGCAATCTCGACGAAGCGGCGGGCGACGCTGTCTTGGCGTTGACGCTGGAGCTCGTCGCCGAGACGGGCTGCGCTTTTCTCATGGTCACCCATAGCGCTCGTCTCGCCGCGCTTTTGTCGCGCCGGGAGCGGCTCGTCGCCGGAGCGCTCGCGACATCATGAGGCAGACGCTTTTCGCGCTGGCGGCGTTGCTCAGCCATTGGCGTCGCCACCCCGCCAATCTCGCCATGCTCGTGCTCGGTCTCGCCATCGCCACCGCGCTGTGGAGCGGCGTGCAGGCGCTCAACGCCCAGGCGCGCAAGAGCTATGACGACGCGGCGGCCGTGTTCACCGGCGGCGGCGCGCAGAATATCGTTTCCGCGCGTGGGGGGCTGTTTTCGCAGTCGCTCTTCGTGACGCTGCGGCGCGCCGGGGTGAAGGTTTCACCGGCGCTCGAAGGAACAACGCGGATCGGCGCGCGGACTATTCGGCTGATCGGCATAGAGCCCGTCACGCTTCCCGCCGCAACGACGCTCGCGCCGCTGCGCGAGAGCAAGGAGGCGACGAATATTCTCACCGGCGAGGGCCGCAGTTTCGCCGCCCCGCAAACCCTGCGCGACCTTCACATCTCGGAGGGCGCGCGGCTCGTGACGGAGCGCGGCTTTACGCTGCCGCCCGTCTACGCCATCGGCGCCGCCCCGCCCGGCGCCGTCATCGTGGACATCGGCGTCGCGCAAAAGGCGCTCGACAAGCCGTCCCGCCTCTCGCGATTGATCCTGCCGCCCCAAACCCGGCTTGATCCCACGCGGCTGACGGAGATTGCGGGCGACTCTCTGCGGCTCGTCGAGCCGGACGAGGAGAGCGATCTCTCGCGCCTCACCGATAGTTTCCATCTCAATCTCACCGCCTTTGGCCTACTGGCCTTTCTCGTCGGCTTCTTCATCGTCAACGCCTCTTTCGGGCTGGCGTTCGAGCAGCGCCTGCCGATGCTGCGCACCCTGCGCGCGCTCGGCGTCTCGATCCGCGCGCTCGTCTTCGCATTGGTTTGCGAGCTTGCGGCCTTCACCTTTCTCGCGGGCGGACTCGGCGTCGTCGGCGGCTATTTCATTGCGGCCGCGCTGCTGCCGGATGTCGCCGCGAGCCTCGAAGGGCTTTATGGCGCGCAGCTTCCGGGACAACTGGCGCTCGATGCGCGCTGGTGGCTGTCGGGTCTCGGCATGGCCGGCGCCGGCGCGCTGCTTGCGGCCGGCAGCGGCCTATCGAAGACTCTTCGGCTGCCCGTGCTTTCGGTGGCGCGGCCGATGGCCTGGCGCGATGCGCACCAGCGCTATCTGCGCCGGCAGGCTGCGCTTGCGGCGCTCGCGCTCGTCGGCGCGGCGCTCGCCTATTCTTTTGCCGAAGGGCTGGCGATGGGCTTCGCCGTTATCGCGCTCGCGCTGCTCGCCGCAGCCCTCTTCCTGCCCGTGGCGCTCGCGGCGATCCTATGGATCGGCGAAAGCCTTGCCCAGCGCCCGCTCGCGCGCTGGTTCTTTGCGGATGGCCGGCAGGAGATCGCCGGCCTCTCGCTCGCTTTGACGGCGCTGCTTCTTGCACTCGCGACCAATATCGGCGTCGGCGGCATGGTCGAAGGATTCCGCCAGACTTTCACGGGCTGGCTCGATCAGCGCCTCATCGCGGAAGTTTATTTCGAAGCCGCAACGCCCGCCGACGCGCGCGAGATCGAAGCCTGGGCGAAGGAGCAGCCGGAGATCGCCGCCATTCTACCTGTCTGGCGCACGAAGACGCGCATTTCCGACTGGCCCGTCGAAATCATCGGCTTGGCGCCGCATGAAACCTATTCCGCGCATTTCACCCTGCTCGAAGGCGGCGCGGACGCCTGGCGCGCCTTGCACGAAGAAGACGCCGCGCTCATCAGCGAACAGCTCGCGCGGCGCCTGAAAATCGGCCTCGGCGCCATGCTCGACATTCCAACGCCGCAAGACACGCCGCAGGGCGTTTGGCGCGCGAAGGTCGTTGGCGTCTTCCCAGATTACGGCAATCCAAAAGGGCAATTGCGCATCGACCATGCGAGGCTTGCCCAGCATTTCTCCGACGCCTCCGGCGTGCATTATTCGTTGCGCGTGGCGCCGGCGGATGTCGCGCCCTTGATGGAGAAGATGCAAACCCGCTTCGGATCAAAGCTCGCACGCCTCGTCGACAATGCCGGGATCAAGAAAATCTCGACCAATATTTTCGAGCGCACCTTCACCGTCACCACGGCGCTTAACACGCTCACCCTCATCGTCGCGGCGATTGCGCTCTTTGCAAGCCTGCTGACGCTGAGCAATCTACGGCTCGGGCATATTGCGCCGGTGTGGGCGATTGGCGTCACGCGCCGGCGGCTCGCCGGGCTCGAGCTGTTGCGCATGATGCTGTTTGCGTCGGGCGCGGCGCTGATCGCGATTCCGCTCGGCCTCTTCATGACCTGGAGCCTCGTCGCCATCGTCAATGTCGCCGCCTTCGGCTGGCGCCTGCCGATGCATGTCTTTCCGTTGCAGTGGGGCGCGGTCTTCGTCGTCGCGCTTCTCACCGCGCTTTTTGCGGCGACGATCCCCGCCCTGCGTCTGTCGCGCAGCGCGCCGGTCGATCTGTTGAAGGTGTTCGCCAATGAACGGTAGGACTTCATCGACCAACAATGGCGACGGTTGGTTGCAAGCCACGGTGTCATTCCCGACGCTCGCGCAAGCGAGCGATCGGGAATCCAGAGCAAAGCCGCCAATGTGGCTCTGGATTCCCGATCGGGCCTCCGGCCCGTCGGGAATGACGCCCCCCGGTTTAGGCTGCTCGACCGCGACGCGTAAGATTCTCGCCCTCCTCCTCGCTTTCTTGCCCGCCTCCGCGATGGCGCAAAGCTATGGCGGGCTCGGCGACGCGGCGCCGGGCTTCGACATGCCCAAGCGCGGAACGCCGATTGTTTTCCCCAAAGACCATGGCGCGCATCCGCGCTTTCGCACCGAGTGGTGGTATCTCACCGCCAATCTGCATGGCGCCGACGGGGCCGCCTATGGCATGCAATGGACGCTCTTTCGCTTCGGCCTCGAACCGCCGCGCCCACAGAACGAAGGCTGGGACGACCGCAATGTCTGGATGGCCCATGCCGCCGTCACCAGCGCAAGCGAGCATCTCTTCGCAGAGACCAGATCGCGCGGCGGCGTTGGAACGGCGGGCGTCGAGGCCGATCCATTCAAGGCCTATATCGACGATTGGTCTTTCGAGGCGCAAGACGCCGACTTCGGCAAGGCGCGCGTTGTTGCGCACGCGCCCGAGTTTTCCTATTCGCTCGATCTCACACGCGGCGGGCCTTTCGTATTGCAAGGCGACGCCGGTTTCAGCCAAAAAGCCGAAACGGGCCAAGCCTCGCATTATTACAGCCAGCCTTTCTTCTCTGTCGGCGGAACGCTGAAACTGCATGGGCGCGACATCGCAGTCACGGGGCGCGCCTGGATGGACCGCGAGTGGAGCAGCCAGACGCTCGCGCCCGATCAAAAAGGTTGGGATTGGTTCTCTTTGCATCTCGCCAATGGTGACGCGCTCATGCTCTTCCGCTTCCGCGGCCCGCGCGACTATGTCTCTGGCAATTGGATTTCGGCAGACGGCGCCACGAAGCTGCTTGTAGCCGACGAAATTTCGCTCACGCCGCTGGCGCAGACGGCGATCGACGCGCACAGCCTGCCGACGCGCTGGCGCCTGCAAATAAAGAGTCGCGGCCTCGACATAGAAACAACGCCGCTCGACCCCAAAAGCTGGATGGGAGGGAATTGGGCTTACTGGGAAGGGCCCATATCATTCCAAGGCTCACAGGCGGGCGAGGGCTATCTGGAGATGACGGGTTACTGAGCCTTGCTGTTCGTCAATTCGCTCTCGACGAAATCGTCGCGACGAACCGATCGATTGTTTCGAAGAAATTCGACGGATCGTTTTTGATCTCGGAGGCTTTCATCCGCGCCAGAGTCGCTGCGCGGCGAGGAGACTCCGGGCCCCTATAATCGCGCACCGCTTGAAGCCACCCAAGGCCGTCGAGCGGATCGAGAAAATCGGGCGCATCGCCCCCCAGCTCTCGAAAGACGTCGAGATCGGAAGCGATGACCGGAACGCCCGCGGCCAGCGCCTCCGCCACCGGAAGGCCGAAGCCTTCGCCGAAGGAGGGCATGAGCAGCGCGCGGGCGCCCGCCATGAGACGACGCAGCCCCGGCGTCGAGAGCCCCCCTGCTTCGATGACGCTCGCGCGCAACGATGGGCAGCGGGTCATCATGTCGACGACATTCTCATTGAGCCAGCCGCGCTTGCCGACAATGATGAGCTTGGGCGCCGGGCCGCTTTTCGCGAGCTCGCGCCAGACATTGAGCAACAAGAGGTGATTCTTGCGCGGCTCGATGGTGCCGCAGACAATAAAATAATCCCGCCCGCATAGCGCCTCGGGCGGCGCCGAGGGCGCCTCGAAAACGGGTGAGACCGGCAAGGGAGCCACGCAGGCCGGAATATCGGCGCGGCCATTCTCGGCTGCGAAAGCCGCGAATCGGTCGGCTACGGCGCGCGAGGCCGAAACCACGCCGGCCGCCAATCGCGCGATGTTGCGGTTGCGGCGCGGATGCAGCGTAGCCTCGATGGGACGGAAAAACTCCGGGTGATCGACTGGAAGTAAATCATGGATGAAGGCCACCGGCTTCACATCCGGGCGCGCCTCCAGCCATCGCACATACCACTGACGGTCCAGCAAAAACTGCGTTGCGTTGAAATAGACGGCGCCGTCGGGCGCCTCGCTGATCGGGCGGCCAAGATGAAACGCCCAGTCGCGCAAGGCGCGCCAGTTGCGTGACACCCGCTCGAAGCCCGGCTTGCGGTCGTGGCGAATCTGAATCGCCTCTGTACGCCCCTCTCCCGCCAAAACGGCGACAACGGAATGGTAGACAGCGTCCTCGTTGGCGTCGGCCGCCTCGCGCCAATAGGCTTCGATCGCCGAGATGGTGTCGAGCGCTTTTTGCGTGTCGGAAAGGCGCGGCCCCAAGGCCGTGCAAATCAGCGGCGTCGCGCCCTTTCCGAGAAAATGGCGGGCAAGCGCGAAGTCGACGCGATCTATCCCATTGGGCGACGGATTGAGCGCGCGCGTCACGAGCCGGGTCACATCGTAGACGACTGGCGCCGCCGCCGCGTCGGTCAGCGGCACGTCAGAGCGCCCGTGCGGCATTTCCAAGCTTCCAGCACGTCGTTGGCTTCGCGAACCGCTCGCTGCGTCTCTTTGTCCAGACATTCGCGATAGCGGAAGACCGTCTTGATGAAGGCCTGCACCTGCGCGTCGCAGGCGTCCTCGGCGACAGGCGCGTCGATGCAGAGGGGCCGCGAAGGCGGCGCGCAAAAATCGAAGCCGCTAGGCTTCTCCCCTGCGACGCAAGCGCCCGTAAGGACAAGAAAAATGAGGAAAATCTGCGCGGCGGTCGCGAGCGACCGCCTCATGCGCTCTTGCGACCGGAACGGCGCGGGGCGGCGCGAAACCAGGCGACGGCGTCCTCCACGGCGCATTGCACCGGCCGGGTCGTATAACCGAGCTCACGGCGGGCTTTTTGATCGTCGAAAAACATGCGCGTTCGGGACATCTTCAGGCTATCGCAATGGAGAAAAGGCTCGTACCCCAAGAGGCGCGCGCCCCATTCATTGGCATAGGCCAGCGGCATCAGAGGGGTCGCCGGCAGTTTGAACTGTGGGCCACGCCGGCCCGTGACACGGGAAATTTCAGTCAACAAGTCGCACAAAGTCAAGTTTTCACCGCCCAGGATATAACGCTCGCCGATTTCGCCTCGCTCCATGGCGGCGAGGTGGCCGGCGGCGACGTCATCCACATGCGCGATATTGAGCCCGGTCTCGACATAGGCGGGCATCGCCCCGCGCATGGCCTCGGATACAATTCGGCCGGTCGGCGTGGGCTTGACGTCGCCCGGCCCCAGAGGCGCCGAGGGGCAGACGATAACGGCCGGCAGCCCCTCTTTCTCGACCATCCGTTCGACGAGATGTTCCGAGAGAATTTTACTTTGTTTATAAGCGCCTATCGCTTTTTCCGGGGAGAGCCGGTCGTTCTCTGTGCAGACGCAGCCATTGGCCGCGGCGAGCGTTGCGACACTGCTCGTATGGACGACGCGCTCGACGCCCGCGCGCATCGCTTCGCGCATCACGATCTCGGCGCCCTGGACATTGACCCGGAACACGGACGTCGGATCCGGGGCCCATATGCGATAATCAGCCGCCAGGTGGAAAACGCGTCCGACGCCGCGCATCGCCGCGCGGACGCTCTCCTCGTCGGTGACGTCGCCCTCGAAAACCTCACATGCGTCGGGGATGTTTTCGCGAATGCTCGAGGTCCGAGCCAGGGCTCTCACCGGAAGGCCCTTTGAAATCAAGAGCCGGACGACCGCGCCCCCAATGAAGCCGCTCGCGCCCGTGACCAGCACAAGACTATTATTAGACATGTTTCCCCAGCGCCAAAGCA
The DNA here is from genome assembly GCF_030063565.1 of Methylocystis sp. JR02. Classification (NCBI taxonomy): domain Bacteria; kingdom Pseudomonadati; phylum Pseudomonadota; class Alphaproteobacteria; order Hyphomicrobiales; family Methylocystaceae; genus Methylocystis; species Methylocystis sp. JR02. The sequence continues at coordinate 2,462,286 of NZ_JASIRC010000001.1, forward strand.
TTATCGCAGCCCAATGGCGCTATTAAAACACCACCAAAGTCTCTGCGCTTCGGCATTCTATAAATAGGGCGTGTGGTTTTCGAGCGTTGCAGTGAAAAAAAGAGGATTTGCTAAAAAGCAGAGCATTGATCGAAAGGTCAATGACCGCCGCTGCTCGATCTCGAATTCCCAATTATTCGAGGCCCGACCGGTTCGGCGTCGTTCCCCATGCTCGCGCATCGAGCGGTCGGGCAAAACCAGCGCATTTGTGGCTCAGGATTTTCTTTGCCCGCCAGAAATGAGAGGCCCAATGCTCTGCTCGAACGGAATTGGCGTTACTGGGCTGTCTGTTCCGCCAAATCGACTTCGGGAATATCGAACAAGGGCTCCTGCCGAACAGCGGCGGGGGATGACGCTTTCTGAGCAGCGCGCTCCTCCTTCTGCAGGCGATTCAAGTCGCTGCGCACGATCCAGACGAAGCCGCAGAAAGTGCAGGCCGAGAGAAAGCCGATGACGACGTCTAGGCCGACGAAGGAATAGATCCGGCCGGTGGAAACAACAGGTCCGACCCAGGCGGCGATGAGCGCCCATGCGGCGACAAGAATACGGAATTCCGTCGCGCCCATCCCGCCATAGGACAAGCGGTGGACGCTCTCGGTAACCACGCGCAGATAGGTGTAGGAGCTCATCAGAAGATAGAGCGACAGGACCAGAAGCGCGGAGGGAATCGTGAAGAAGGGAGAGAAGCCGAGGCCGACGACGATCAGCGTCTGCGCGATGAGATCGGCGGAATGATCGATAAAATACCCGTAATGATGGCGCTCGATCTGCCGATAGCGGGCAAGCGTCCCATCGAGCGAATCACCGAACCAGTTGAGCGCCAGCCCCGCAACCACGGCGAGGAGAAACCATTTCGTCCACCAGCAAGCGATAAAGCCCGCCGAGGTCAAAACCGCCCCTACCAATCCCAGCGACGTCAAATGGTCCGGCGTCGTCCAGCCGGGCAAGCGACGAACCAGCGCCGCAAGCGCCGCGCGTTCGGCCCGAGCCAGCAAACTATCATTTATCCTAACGTTGGCCACGGCTCCCTCCTGGAACAACGTGTCGCAATGAGCCGCCGTTACGTCCGTGTCGCTCATTGAAAAGTTGTACGATCCGAAATGTGAGACGCCGCCAAGGAGCGTCATATAAGGCGTCGCCCATGATATTGGCCCTCACAACTGTTCAAGGTCAAGAATAGATTCGCCCCATCCCGACCCTTATCCTACAAAACCTCTAGCTTATCAATGGCCGATACGGCTGACCGCCATCCCCTGGACTGCTGGTTGCGCGACCATCTGGACGAGCTGCACCACTTTGCCGATCTCGGCCAAAGGCGCGTTGGAGATGTAGATGATGTCCTTGTCGCGGACCGCGAATCGGCGCGCCGCGAAGAGCGCGGTCGGATCCTTCATGTTCAAATGATAGGCGACCGGGATTTGCGGCTGCTGCAAAAGCTGCGGAGAAACATTCGGGAACTCGCGGACGAGCGTCGTCGGCTCGTAGCGCAGAACAAACAGGCCGTCGGGATCCGCGCGGTTGTCGTTCAAGCCGCCCGACTTGCCGATCGCCTCCTCCAGCGTGATGCCGCGCGCGTCGAAGGGGATCACGGCGTTCGCGCCTGCGGCGCCCGCGACAGTAAATGTCTGCGGCCGGCTTTCAACTGTCAGTATATCTCCTGGGCGCACATAGATATTCTCGCTCGGGTTCGCCAAAAGCGCCTGGAGCGGCGCGCGCGCGGTCCGGCTGCCGCGCGTGACGCTGATGAAGGTTTCGTGGACAGGCGACCGGTAACCGCCGGCCTGGGCGACAACGTCGAGAATTCGATCGCCGCGCAGATTGAGCGGGACGCGGGCGCCATTCGCCACTTCTCCCGTCACAGTCACCGTGTTGGTGACGTTCCGCGTAACATTCACGAGCGCCTGGGGCTCGATCGCCTTTCCGCGCAGACGCTCGACAATGGCGGTCTCGACCTGCTGCTGCGTGCGCCCGGCGACCTGGATGCGTCCCGCATAAGGCACTGTCACGGAGCCATCATGCCCAACGATCTGCTCGGGAATGATGGAGGAGCGGGAGCCCGGGCTGACGCCGCCGGCCGACTCGCCGGCCGAGAACAGCCCGCCGGAAGCCGCCTCCCATACGGTAATCTGCAGAGCGTCGCCCATGCCGATCACCTGCGACGCGGAGGGGCGATAATCGCCGAAGAAGCCGCGCAGAGTGGGCGGCGCCCGACGCGCGAGAATATCCAGCGTGTGCCGGTCGACTTCCACCCAGGCAAAAGGCGCTTCGCCATCCTGCGCCATCGCCGAAACGCCCTTCACCATCTCGTCGCGCGACGGCCCGCTCGCCGGCGTGATTCCGCATGCGGCGAGCGCGCCGCACATGGCGAGAAGAGAAATGTGCTTGAGTAGATCGAGACGAAAAGTTGTCAAAGCCACTCCAACCGCGTCGAGGCTCTCCAAAGGAGGGGAGCCCAAAACTAACAGAAAGCGTACCACCGAACCAAGAACCGGACAGGTTTATTAAACTCCGCCCATCGCGATTCCCTTGTGATGTGGCGCTTATGTCACAGCTAATTATTAAGGTTTACTGACACCACGCCAAGGATCGTCTGGTAAGGTTGCGGCAACCTTAATGCTGTCCAGCCGCGCCTATTCTTTGGCCGAACATGCGAGGACTTTGTGGCGAAACATTAGTCGTCGCGCCCGGATGCCGCCGTGATTTTCCGGCCATCGAAGAAAAGCTTCGCGAGCAAGCCGATAATTGCAAATCCGGCAAGCGACAAGACCGCGACGTCGATGGCGGGCTGCTTATCCCCAAGGCTCTGCGGCACGCCCAGGAGGACGGCGGCGAAGGGCCAAAAAGCCAGTAAAATCCGAAATTCCGTCACGCCGATCCCGATATAGGCCATTTGCTCGACATGGCGGGTCGCCGCGCGAATATAGGCATAGGCCGCGAAGAGCAGGTAGCAGATCACCACGACGGTCGCCGCGCGCACAGTGAAAAAAGGCGAAAAGCCATAAGCGATCAAAACCGAGAGATGGGAAAATATCTCGCCGAGATGATGCGCCATGCCCTCCGCGGCAGCTTCCTGCTGGCGTTTGCGCGCGAGCGGCAGATCGACAGAGAGGCCGAACCAATTGATCGCCATAGCAATGGGGACCATCCATATGGCGTGCGGGAAATGATTGCACGCAATCAGGGCGATCGACGCGACCAGGGCGCCGCACGCGCCCACGCCCGAAAGCTGAATTGCTTCGACACGCGCCGGCAATGATTCGACGATATTGTCGATCAGGCGGAGCTCCGCGCCTCGAAGGAAGCTTTGCGTGCGCTGCGCGGGATTTCCAAAAATCGATGTGAAGAAGTCGCCCATTCCCCACCGCCTGGGCCGCACCTTTGCGCCATTATCCCCCATAAATTATACTTTTCGAATTGGCAACGAGCCACAATCTTGGCGGGAGGCGGTTCGCGGCGTTGGGCGTCTCTACGAGGCCGTCGCGGCGGATCACCGGCGCGAGCGACGAGGGGCTGCGCCCGATGGTCGAATTCTGACAAGCCCCTCTGAAATTGGACAAAACGGGTTCCGAAATGTCCGAGAAGGTTTTGAATGCGCGCAGCGAGGGCGCCCTTTGGCTCGCCTTCAACAGGCCGGAAAAAAAGAATGCGCTCGACCGCGAAAGCTACTTGGCGCTCATCCGAGCGCTCGACGAGGCGCGCCGCGACGCGGCCGTCCGCGCGGTCGTTTTCTCAGGGATAGGGGCGGACTTCACTGCCGGGAACGATCTCGGGGACTTCCGCGACTTTATGGAAAAACCGGAAGATTTCCCGGCGCTTGCATTCGTGCGAACGCTGGCGGCCTTTGAAAAGCCCATGGTCGCGGCGGTCACCGGCGACGCCATCGGCGTCGGCGCGACCATGCTTTTCCATTGCGACCTGGTCTATGCGACCCCGCAGGCGCGGCTTCGCATGCCTTTCATCGATCTCGGCCTCGTGCCGGAGGCCGGGGCGAGCCTCCTCGTTCCCCGACGATTCGGCATGGCGCGGGCGTCTCAATATCTCTTGGCTGGAGAGGATTTCTCAGGCGAGGACGCCTTCCGGCTCGGCTTGGTCAACGCCTTGGCCGAACCGGAGGCGGTGCTCGAAACGGCGATGGCCGCGGCGAAGAAGCTTGCGCAAAAGCCGCCCGCGGCCCTCCTCGCGGCGCGGCGGCTGATGCGCGGCGATCCGGCGGAAATTTTGGCCCGAATCGACGAAGAAGCCGCCCTTTTCGCGCAGGCGCTCGCCTCCCCCACGACGCGCGAGAGACTCTCGGCCTTCTTTGCGCGCGGCAGATAGCGTCCTTCAGCTTTCGATATTGGCGTAATTGACCAGGCGGGAGGCGCGCAGAAGGATGACACGCATCTTTTCGCCGCCGCGCGCGCAGGTCGTCTGGAGGCGCTCCATATCTTGCGGCCCTCCGTCGCGGAGCTGCCGCCGGACAGCGGCGACACTCGCCAGCGCGATGACGTCGAGCTCAGCCACAAAGGTCTCGAAACGACGCCGAAAATTCGGGCTCAGCTCCTCATAGGCCGCCAGCGCCGAATGCCGGCCGGGAAGCGGCGAGCGGCGGAAATATTCCTGATAGCTGACCGGACGCCAGGCGCAGAGATCCTCGAATAATTCCGGCATGATCGGAATCTGCTCGAGAATCATGACGAGTTCGTTGAACAGGTTGAGGTAGTCGTTGGCGAGCCCGGAGATGGGGTTGACCAGCGTCTTCGACTGCAACTGCTCGACCGCCCTCGGGCGCGCTTCGCTCGGCTCGATAAGTTGCACGTCCAAGTTCATCTGGTTCTCGCCAATGCACTCGCTATGAGCTTGAACTGAATATGATAAAAATTCCTTGCCCGGTCCTGCCCATTTGTGGCCAAGGCCTCTCCGCAGTCCCGCGGCAGAAGAAGTGAGTAGAAGGAAGATGTGCGGACGCTATGCGCTCACCTCCGCGCCCGAGGCGATCAGGAAGCTGTTCGGCTATCCCGAAACGCCTAATTTCCCGCCACGTTACAACATCGCGCCGACCCAGCCGATCGCGATCGTCGCGAGCACGCGCCAGGATGGGCGTCCGGCGCCGCGCTTCATGCTGGCGCGCTGGGGCTTCCTGCCGGGGTTTGTCAAAGACCCCCGTGATTTTCCGTTAATTTTCAACGCGAGATCCGAGACGGTTCTTGAAAAAGCGAGTTTTCGCGCCGCCATGAAGCGGCGGCGCTGTCTTGTCCCCGCCGACGCTTATTATGAATGGCTGAAGCTAGGCGCCGGGCGAAAAATCATGCGCAAGCCCTACCTCTTCCGCCGCGCCGACGGGGCTCCAATGGGCATGGCCGGCTTGTGGGAGACCTATGCCGGCGCGGACGGCTCCGAGATCGACACGGCCTGTATTCTCACCACAGCGGCCAATGCGGCGACAATCGCCGTGCATGAGCGGATGCCCGCGGTTCTCGAGCCGAAGGACTTCGCCGCCTGGCTGGATTGCGACGACGTCAGCGACGAAAGGGCCGCTGCGCTGCTGAGGCCGGCGGCGGATAGCGCGCTCGAATTTTTCGAGATCGCCCCCGCGATCAATAAGGCGACGGAAGACGGGCCACATTTGCAGGAGCCGCTCAGCCGCACGCTTTTTGGCTGACCATACGCGATCTGCTCGATTGGTTCGTTGTCATTCCCGACGCTCGCAACGCGAGCGATCGGGAATCCAGAGCAAAACCAGCGCTTTTATGGCTCTGGATTCCCGGTCGGGCTTTCAGCCCGCCGGGAATGACACGTCCCCATGCGCGCTATCCAAACGAAAAAGGTATCAGATCAGCTTGCCCGGATTGAGCACGCCCTTCGGATCGAGCGTCTTCTTCAAGGCGCGCATCAGGTCGAGCGCGACAGGGTCTTTCACGCGGGGGAGAAGGTCGCGCTTCAATCGGCCGATTCCGTGCTCGGCGGAAATGGACCCGCCATATTCGTGCACGAGCCCATGGACGATGTCATTCATGTCGTCCCAGCACGCGACAAAAGCCGCCTTGTCGGCGCCGAGCGGCTGCGAGACATTATAGTGAAGATTGCCATCCCCCATATGGCCGAAGGGAACCGGTCGCGCCTGCGGGAAAGCGGCGGCGATTCGCGCGCCGGCTTCAGCGATGAAGGCAGGGATGCGCTCGATGGGCACGGAGATGTCGTGCTTGATCGAACCGCCCTCGCGCTTTTGCGCTTCGGAAAGGCTCTCCCGCAGCCGCCAGAGGCCGTCAGCCTGGTCGAGCGACTGCGCGATGGTGGCGTCGTGGGCGAGGCCCGCCTCCAGCGCCTGCGCAAGCGACAGCGCCGCTGTCCGTTCGGCCTCGCCCTCGGCAAAGCCGGCAATTTCGAGAAGCGCATACCAGGGATGGGGCGATAGAAGCGGATCGCGCGCGCCGGGAATTTGCCGCAAGACAAGCTCGAGCCCCACACGGGGAATCAGCTCGAAGGCATGCAGGCCCGGCCCGGCATGGCCCTTCATGAAGTTGAGCAGCGCCAGCGCTTTGGCCGGATCGTCGAGGCCGAGGAATGCGACGGCGCGCGAGCGCGGGCGTGGGAAGAGCTTCAGCGTCGCGGCGGTAATGACGCCAAGCGTGCCCTCGGAGCCTACGAAAAGCTGGGTGAGATTATAGCCGGTGTTATCCTTGCGCAGCTTGCCGAGCGTCGAGAGAATCCGCCCGTCGGCGAGCGCGACTTCCAGCCCGAACACGAGGTCCCGCGCCGCGCCATAAGCGAGCACATGCACGCCGCCGGCGTTTGTCGCAAGATTGCCCCCGATCGTGCAGCTTCCCTCGGACGCCAGCGACAAGGGGAAATAACGGTCGACGGACTGAGCGATTTCCTGCGCCCGCGCGAGCGTCACGCCGGCTTCGAGCGTCATGGCGTCGGAGGATGGATCGACCTCGCGCACGCGATCCAATCTTTGCAAGGAAAGGACGATCTGCCGGCCGCTCATGTCCGGCGTCTGGCCGCCCACAAGGCCCGTATTGCCGCCTTGCGGAACAATCCCCACGCCATGCTCGTTGCAGAGCGCCAGCACACGGGCGACTTCGCCGGCATCTTTCGGTCTGACGACGCAAAGGGCGCGGCCGTGATAAAGGTCACGCGGCTCGGACAGATAGGCGTCCATATCCGCCGCATCGGTTATCACGGCGGAAGCTCCGACGATCGCCTTCAGGCGATCGCAGAGATCGGGCGCGTCGAACGAATCACTCTGAGACAGAGAAGCGCCCTCGGGTTGAGCCGGACCTCAGTAATAATGGCGGCGCCGGCGGGCCATGGCGTCTTTCTTGCGGGCGTAGACGTAAGCGCGCGCCGCAGCGGGCGCACTCGCGAGGACGACACTGCATAATGCTGCGGCGATCAGCGCATTCATCATGATTATCTCCTTCCAGTTCCCGGAAATCACTCGATTTCCGCCTACACCCAGGAACACCAGCAAATCCTATGCCTGATTCTTTTCCTCGGCAACCGGCTCCGCTTCTGATCCTATCCGATGAGTCGTTTTTCCCGTCCTTCGAGACATTCTCGTCACAGGAATGTTACCTAAAAATTAAGGCTTTCACCCTAGAAGAGCCCGTTTTAACCGCTTTTGCCCGTCCCGCCGCGAGAAAACCGCGACAATTTCGACATGGGGGGCGTGGCGGAACTGATCAATGGGCGTGACGAGGGACAGTGAGTACCCGCCGTTGAGCAAAATTGCGGCGTCCCGCGCGAAACTTTGGGCGCCGCAGGAGACGGCGACCACGGTTTTCACCGCCGATTTGGCGATCTCCCGCGCCTGCGCCTGCGCGCCCGCGCGCGGCGGATCGAAAACCACGACATCGAAGGGCGCGAGCTCCTGCACGGAAAGCGGGCGCTCGAAGAGATCCCGCGCCGCGCCGTCGAGCGGCTTGAGCCCTTCCGAGTTGCGGGCGCTCGCGAACATGGCCTCGACCGCATCAGCGGCGGAATCAAAGGCGGAGACACGCGCATGTTGCGCCAGGCGCAACGCAAAGGCGCCGACGCCGCAGAAGAGATCGGCGATGCGTTTGCCGCCCTTGGCCGCTGCTAACACACGTGTAGCGATTGCTTCTTCGCCCGCTGCCGTCGCTTGAAGAAAGCATCCCGGCGGAATGGAAACGCGCGCAGAGCCGATTAGCGCGACAGGCGAACGGCGCAGCGCCACCAGCCTGCCGTGGTTGGAAAGCCGCGCGAGATCATGCGCCTCGGCTGCTTTGATGAGCGCACCTGTCTCATGTTCCTCCAGCGGGCCGGGCCCGCGCAGATCGACATCCATGCCATCGAGCGTCGCGGTGAAAGAGAGATCGAGCGGCTTGCCGCGCGCGGCGAGGATTTGCGCAATCGCCCGCGCCGCCGGCAACGCGCCCGCAAGCTCGGGAACGAGCAGCGGGCAGCTTTCGATCTCGACGATCTCATGCGAACGCGCCGCCATGAAGCCGACGCGGGCATGGCCCTTCTCCATGCGCGCGTGAAAAGTGACGCGCCGGCGTCCCGCGCCATGCGCATCGACCAGCGGCGCAACCTCGCAAGAGAGGCCCGCGTTACGCAGCGCCGTCACGACAAGGCCGCGCTTCCACTCCGCATAGGCGGCGGGCGCCAAGGCCTGCACCGCGCAGCCGCCGCAATGGGCGTAATGCGGGCAGAAGGGCGCGATGCGATCGGGTGAGGGCTCGATGATTTCGACGAGCCGCGCGTGATCGCCCTCGACCTCAGCGACTACTGTCTCGCCCGGCAGCGCATAAGGCACGAAGACGCGCGCGTCGCTGTCGAGGGCGACGCCCTCGCCGCGAAGGCCGAGACGTTCGATGTAAAGCTTTTTCATGGTTTGGCCGCGTGGATGAGGAATTCGCGATTGCCATCGCCGCCTTCGATGGGCGAAGCGACGACGCCGAGGACACGCCAGCCGAGCGTCTCGATCTCGCGCCTCGCCTTGTCGCAGACATCGGCGTGAATCTTCTCGTCGCGCACCACGCCTTTCTTCACGGCGGCGCGGCCGGCTTCGAATTGCGGCTTGATGAGCGCAACGAGATCGCATGGGCGTGCGGCGAGAGTGAGCACATTGGGCAGCAGCGCTGATAGCGAAATGAAGCTCGCGTCCATGACGATCAAGGATGGCGCTTCGTGAAGCTGCGACAGCGTCAATGTGCGCGCGTCCTGCCCTTCCATCGAAGTGACGCGCGCATCACTCCGCAGCTTCTCATGCAGTTGGCCATGCCCGACATCGACCGCCGCGACATGCCGCGCGCCACGCGCCAGCAGCACGTCGGTAAAGCCGCCCGTCGAGGCGCCGACATCGAGGCAGTAGCGGCCTTGTGGATCGACGCCGAAAGCGTCGAGCGCATGCGCGAGCTTCACGCCGCCGCGCGACACCCAAGGGTAAGGCGCGGCGGCGCTGATCTTTGCGCCTTCCGCAATCGGCGCCGAGGGCTTGGCGACGACGCGCCCATCGACCGTCACGAGCCCCGCTTCGATCGCCTCACGCGCCTTGGCGCGGCTTTCGAAATAGCCCCATTCATGAAGCGCCGCATCGGCGCGTTTCGTCGCCATTTTAGGAAATCCGTAGTTGCTTCGTCATTGCGAGCGGAGCGAAGCAATCCAGAGTCGCTGTAGCTGCCCTGGATTGCTTCCTCGCTGCGCTCCTCGCAATGACGGCAAGTGGCTCACTCCCCGGTCTGCAACAGCGTGCCGGCGCGGCGCGCACTTTTCAGCAAGCGGCCGAAGGCGAAAGCAGCGAGCGAGAACATCGCAACGTCGATCGCAAAGCCCTGCGCCAGCAAATCCCAGCGAATAACATACTCGATCAGCACGGCGCGCAGTCCTTCGAAGACATAGGTCGGCGGCAGCATCCATGAGATCGGCTGCAGCCAGAAGGGCAAGGTCGAGACCGGGTAATAGACCGCCCCGAGCGGCTGCACGAAAAACATCAGCGACCACACGAGATTTTCTGCGCCCAATCCGTAGCGCAGCAAAATTCCCGACACCAGAAGCCCGATGCTCCAGGCGAAGAACATCAGCACGACGAAGAAGGCGCCGAAAGCGACGCCGAGCGCCCAAAGATTGAAGCCAAAGAACAGGATCGCCATCAGCGTCACCGGCACGACGCCGACGAAGAGACGCAGAATGCTCATCAAGATGAGCGAGACGATGAATTCCGGCGGCCGCAGCGGGCTCATGAGAATATTGGGGAGATTGCGCGACCACATTTCCTCGATGAAGGAAAAGGAGAAGCCCTGCTGGCCGCGCAGCAGAATGTCCCACAGCAGTATCGCGCCGATGAGCGTGCCCGCAGCCTGCGCCGCCCCGCCCGGCGCCTGAAGCGCGCCCGCCTTCACGAGATAGGTTTGCAGAAAGCCCCAGGTGAGCATCTGCACCAGCGGCCAATAAATGATGTCGAGAATGCGCGTATAGGAGGCGCGCAGCAGATAGCTGTAGCGCAGGAGCATGGCGCCGACGCGCTTGATCGAGAAGGCGTCGCGCATCATGCCGCCCCCGCGCGCCCGCGCGCGACGTCGAGAAACACGTCTTCGAGATTGTCGCGGCCATAGCGCGCCAAAAGATCTGCAGGAGAGCCGTCATCGAAAATGACGCCCTCCTTCAGCATCAGCACGCGATCGCAGAGCCGCTCGACCTCGCTCATATTGTGCGAGGCGAGCAGGATGGCGCAATTATGCGTGGCGCGATGCGCCTCGAGCCGCGCGCGCACCCAATCGGCCGTGTCGGGGTCGAGCGAGGCCGTGGGCTCGTCGAGCAGCAGCAATTGCGGATCGTTGATCAGCGCCTTGGCGATGGCGACGCGGGTCTTCTGGCCGGCCGAGAGGCGCCCCGTCTGGCGGTCGAGGAATTCGCCGAGCGCCAGGGCCTCGGCAAGCTCCTCGATCTTGGCGTCGACATCGGCCACGTCATAAAGCAGACCGAAGACGCGCAAGTTCTGCCGCACGGTGAGACGATGCGGCAGATCGACGTAAGGGCTTTCGAAATTCATGCGGCCGAGCACTTGGTAGCGCTCGCGCAACAGATCATGGCCGAAGATGCGGATCGCGCCGGCCGTGGGCTCGATCAGCCCCATGACCATGCCGATCGTCGTCGTCTTGCCGGCGCCATTGCCGCCAAGCAGCGCCGTGACCGAGCCCGGCGGCAGCGAAAATTCGAGCGGCCCGACGACGCTACGCTTGCCATAGGTCTTGCAGAGGCCGTGAACCGAAAGCGCCGGCTCGAGCGATGAGGGGGACATGGGAGAGGTTATGGCCCGCCAGCGCGGCCCGGGCAAGGCCGCCGGGGCGCCGCTTGGAGGCCGGCGTCATTGCGAGGAGCGTAGCGACAAAGCAACCCAGGGCAGCCATTGCGGCTCTGGATTGCTTCGCTTCGCTCGCAATGACGGCGCGTCACTTCTGGCAGACAGGGCAGTAGAAGCTCGACCGCCCCGACTGCACGGCCCGAGCGATCGTCCCCTTGCAACCCTGCGTCGGACAGGCGGCGCCTTCGCGGTCGTACACACGGAAGGAATGCTGGAAATAGCCGAGCGACCCGTCCGCCTGCCGATGATCGCGCAGCGACGAGCCGCCCGCCGCCAGCGCCGCTTCGAGCACGTTTTTGATGGTCTGCGGCAGGCGCGCGAGCGCGGCGGTCGGCTTGCCGGCGGCCGTCACGAGCTTGCCCCCTTCGCGCAAGGGCGAAATTCCGGCCCCGTGCAGCGCCTCGCAGACATAGATATTGCCGAGCCCGGCGATGAGCCTCTGATCCAGCAACAAGGCCTTGGCCGGCGCCGCGCGGCCCCGAAAAGCGCGCGCCAGAAAGGCCGCGTCGAGCGCTTCGCCCAGCGGCTCGACGCCGAGGTCCTTGAAGAGCTTATGGGAGTCGAGCTCGGGCGTTGGAACCAGCAACATTAAACCGAAGCGGCGCGGATCGTTGTAGGTCACGCGCGCGCCGGTCTCCATGTGGAAGACGACATGGTCATGCGCGGCGCTCTTGTCGCGCGGATGGTGGAAGAACCCCGGAAGATCCCCGTCGACGCGGAAGGAGCCGCTCATGCCGAGATGCATGACGAGCGTCTCGCCGCCTTCGAGATCGGCAAGGAGATATTTGGCGCGGCGGCGTAGATCGAGAATGCGCCTGCCCGAGAGGCGCGCGGCGAAATCGGGGGGAAAAGGAAAGCGCAAATCCTTGCGCCGCTGCTCGACGCGCGAAATACGCGCGCCGGCGAGCGCGGGCCAAAGTCCGCGCCGGACAGTTTCGACTTCGGGCAGTTCGGGCATTCTATCTACAATCGCGCTTCGGGCGGCGCCCTTGGAAACGCAATAGCAAATTGCCCGCCACACCCGCCAGCCTAAGTCGACAGCACCGTCACCGGCGTTCCGATCGCCGCGCGCGTATAAAGATGCACAATGTCCTGGTTGACCATGCGGATACAGCCGGAAGAAACATTCGAGCCGACGGTCTCCGGCTCCAGCGTGCCATGGATGCGATAACCGAGATCGCGTCCCTCGCCGAAGAGATACATGGCGCGGGCGCCCAAGGGGCTGAGCGGCCCGCCGCGCACGCCGAGGCCGCGCGAGGTGGGCTCCAGACGCGCCCTGATCTCGGGGTCGCGCGCGATCATCTCGCGCGGCGGCACCCAATCCGGCCAATCCCGCTTCATGTTGATCCGCGCCGGGCCGGACCAGCCGAAGCCCTCGCGGCCGACGCCGACGCCATAGCGGGTGGCGCGGCCGGGGGCCTCCACGAAATAGAGGTGATAGGCGCCGGGATCGACCACGACCGAGCCGACCGGCTCCTCCCAGGGATAGTCGACCGTCTGGCGCAGGAACCGCGGGTCGATGTTCTGGTAGTTCACGGCCGGCACCGCGAAGCGCTCGCCAGGGTAAGGCCCATAGGTTGCGGCGTAATTGGGCCGCGAGAGGGTGCGGGTCAGCTCCCGGCCGGGGGCGGAGGCGCCGCCCTCGGCAAAGGGGCGCGGCGCAAAGCAGCCGGCGAGGCCGGAGGCGCCGAGCGATAGAATCGAGAAAGAAAAAATACGCCGGGAGAACATGGGACGCATTACGACAGCCTCGACGCGCGGGCGCTTGGTTACCGAGGGCCCGATCGCGATTCACCATAAACGAAGCTGGTAAATAAAATGGGTTGCAGCGGGAGAGGGACCGCGAGGGGAGGACCGCGAGCCTTCAGGCTCGCTTCCAGAAGATGCGCGCCGGAAGGCGCGCGGTCCGGTCCAGCCGCCGCCCATAGCCATCCCGCCCGCGAGCGGCTATACCCACCCCCGATCTTCCAATGTCAGGCGAGCGTTAAATGACCGATTCCCATTCCGACCGAGACGGTTCGACCCATTTCGGCTATTCCGAGGTGCCGCTGTCCGAGAAGCAGGGCCTCGTGGACGACGTCTTTCATAAGGTCGCCCGCCGCTACGACGTGATGAACGACCTGATGTCCGGCGGCCTGCACCGGCTCTGGAAGGATACCTTCGCCGGCAAGATCAATGCGCGCAACCGCAGGGGCTTCAAGCATCTGGACGTCGCCGGCGGCACTGGCGACATCGCCTTCCGCATCGCCCGCCAGGCGGCTCCCGACGCCGAGATCACCGTGCTCGACATCAATGGCGACATGCTGGAAGTCGGCCGCGACCGCGCCCGCGAGAAGGGCATCGACGCAAACCTGGAATTCGTCCAGGCCAACGCCGAATCCCTCCCCTTCCCGGACGCGCATTTCGACGCCTATACGATCGCCTTCGGCATCCGCAACGTGCCGCGCATCCAGGTCGCGCTGGAAGAGGCCTATCGCGTGCTCAAGCCCGGCGGCCGCTTCCTGTGCCTGGAATTCTCGCAGGTGAATGTGCCGGGGCTCGACAAAATCTACGAGGCCTATTCGTTCAACGTCATCCCTATGGTGGGCAAGCTCGTCGCCGGCGAGAGCGAACCCTATCGCTACCTCGTCGAGTCGATCCGTCAGTTCCCCGCCGCCGACGAATTCGAGCGCATGATCCGCAAGGCGGGTTTCCGGCGCACGGGCTATGAGCGGCTGACCGGCGGCGTGGTCGCGATCCATTCCGGCTGGAAGTATTAAGGCGGCGGATGCTCCTTCAAACAGGCAATTTTCTGCGACTGGCGCGCGCCGGCTATATTCTGGCGCGCGAAGGGGTCTTCACGTCGCTCGACCTCAATCTTCTGCCGCCCGCCGCCGCGCCGCTCGTGCGCATCGCCAATCTCTTTGCCGTTGGCAAGGGCGAGAACGCCGGCGCCGCGCTGGTGCGCGCGCTCTCCCAGATCGGCCCGTCCTATGTGAAGCTCGGCCAATTCCTCGCGACCCGCCCGGATGTCGTCGGCGGGGAGATCGCCGACGCGCTCACGGCGCTGCAGGATCGCATGGCGCCCTTCGGCCGCGCGAAGGCGATCGACATCGTCGAAAGATCGCTCGGCAGGAAGGTCGACGAAATTTTTCTAAGCTTCGGCGAGCCGGTCGCCGCGGCTTCCGTGGCGCAGGTACATATGGCCACCGCGCTCTACGACGGAAAGCCGCGCAAGGTCGCCGTCAAAGTGCTGCGTCCGGGCGTCGAGGGCCAGTTCGCCCGCGACCTGCGCGACATGTATATGGTCGCGCGCGTCGCCGAACGCTGGTCGTCGGAAGGCCGCCGGCTGCGCATGATCGAAGTCGTCGATACGCTCGCGCGCACGGTGAAGCTGGAAACGGACTTCCGGCTGGAGGCCGCCGCCGCTTCCGAATTCGCCGAAAATGTCGCGAATGATCCCGACATCAAAGTGCCGCATGTTGATTGGGATCGCACGGCGCGCGAAGTGCTGACGCTCGAATGGATCGACGGCGCGCCGCTCTCCGATCTCGAGCGCGTCGCCGCCGAAGGCCACGACCTCAAGGCGCTCGGCGCCCATGTGCTGCAGTCCTTCCTGCGCCACGCCATGCGCGACGGCTTCTTCCACGCCGACATGCATCAGGGCAATCTCTTCGTCGACAAGCAGGGCCGCCTCGTCGCCATCGATTTCGGCATCATGGGCCGGCTCGGCGAGAAGGAGCGGCGCTTCCTCGCGGAAATTCTCTACGGCTTCATCACGCGCGACTATCGGCGCGTCGCCGAGGTGCATTTCGAGGCTGGCTATGTGCCGGCGAAACATTCGATCGAGGAGTTCTCGCAGGCGCTGCGCGCCATCGGCGAGCCGCTGCACACAGTCAACGCCTCGGATATTTCCATGGCGCGGCTCTTGACCCTGCTCTTCGAGGTCACGGCGCTCTTCGACATGCGCACGCGAACCGAGCTGGTGCTCTTGCAAAAGACCATGGTTGTCGCGGAAGGCGTCGCGCGCACGCTCGATCCCAAGCTCGACATATGGAAGACCTGCGACCCGGTCGTGCGCGGCTGGATCGAGGAAAATCTCGGGCCGAAAGCGAAGATCGAAGACGCCGGCAAGAGCATCGCGGAACTGGCGCGCCTTGCGACCCATCTCCCCAAGACGCTCGCCGACGCCGAGATGGCGATCGAGCGCATTTCGCGCATGGCTGACCAGGGCGTCGACCTCTCGCCGCATTCCATAGAAGCGATGGCGGAGACCCGAAGGCACGCGAGCAACCGGCTGCTCCTCGGCCTCACGGCGCTGACGCTGCTGGCCGCCTGGCTGTTCGGCTAGATGGACCGCGAGCCTTCAGGCTCGCATTTTTCAAGCGAGCCTGAAGGCTCGCGGTCCATTGCGCCTAATGCCGCCGTCCGTTGGTCCAGGCGTCGACGAGCCGCGACGCCACCATCAGCCCGAGACCGGCGCCGACAAGCAGCGGCAGGTTTCGTGGCGCCGCGCGCAAAGCCGAGACGGCCGCCGTCTTGGCCGCAGTCGGCGCCACGTTTCGCGCCATATCATAGAGCGCCTGCGAGACATTGGATGACTGCAGGGCGCGCTGGATTGCGGTGATCGGCGAGGCTTCGGTAAGCGCCGCGAGCTCCGCGCTCGCGCGCGCCTGCTGAACCGCCTCCCGCCGCCGCGCGTAACCGTAGACGACGAGGGCGATCACCAAAAACGCGCCTGCAATTGCAAGATTGCCGAAAAGCGGCCCAAGCGCCTCATTCGCCCAATAGGCGACGGCCGCCAGGGCGAAGCCGAAAGCGATGAGCAGCGGAACCGCCGCCATCGCATTTCCGGAGAGGCGCGTGATCGTGGCGCCGACGGCGTTCTCGGCCCTTTTTATCATCGGCTCGAACATGACACGTCACCGCGATTGGATGAAAGATTACGCGCCGGGCCGGCTTATTTGCCCAATCTCCAGAAGGCGCCGAAGATGAAGCCGGCGAAGGCGGCGAGCATCACGGTCGTCGTCGGCTGCGAACGCGCAGACGTCTCGATCGCCGAGCGGAAATTGCCGAGCACCTCGCCCGTGCGCTGCGCCGCCTGTCCGCTGCGCTCGGTGACGGCGTTGAGCGCCGCATTGGCTCGGCCCATGCCCTGCTGAACGGCGCGCCCCATCTGCTCGGCGGCGGTCGACGCCTGTTCGGCGATTGCGCCTGTCATTTCGCCGTGCCCATTGTGTTGGCGCTGTTGCACATTGCGTTCCTCGGCCATTGCCGCCTCCGACGGTTCGAGCAAGTGGCGAGATAACGCGAGCCCGCGAGAGATGTTCCGGACAGCGGCAGGCGCGGTAGCGCCTTTGACCGCAGCGGCTTCAGGCGCCCCGAACCAGCGCCAAAAACTCCTCGCGCGTGCGCGGATCGTCGCGGATGACGCCGAGCAGCTTGCTCGTCGTGAGCTGAGAGCCCGGCGTGTTCACGCCGCGCAGCGTCATGCAATTATGTTCGGCCTCGATCACGACGCCGACGCCTGCGGGTTTGAGAATGTCCTGGATGGCGGATGCGATCTCGGCCGTGAGCTTTTCCTGGATTTGCAGGCGGCGCGCGAAGCCGTGCACAACGCGCGCGAGCTTCGAAATGCCGACTACGCGGTTCGTCGGCAGATAACCGACATGCGCTCGGCCCAGAACCGGCAGCATATGATGCTCACAGAAGCTCACGACGCGTATATTTTTGAGAACCACGAGCTCGTCGTAGCCGCCGACCTCCTCGAAGGTGCGCTGCAGATAGTCGCGCGGGTCGATGTCATAGCCGGAGAACAGCTCCTTGTAGGAGCGCGCGACCCGCGCCGGCGTCTCGATCAGCCCCTCGCGATCGGGATCGTCGCCCGCCCATTCGATGAGAACGCGCACGGCCGCTTCTGCATCCGCCTGGGTCGGCTTGGCCATTGGTTCAACTCTCCGGACCGCTTGCCGGGGGCGCGCTTTCCCAAAGAAAAACCGCCCCGTCGCCTTCACCTTGCGACGGAGCGGCTGATTTAGCAACCGGATACGGGTTACTTATGGAATCACGCTGCGCGTGACGCCGCTGATCGTGGAGCCCACGGAGTTGAGCGTGCGCTTCATGAAGCCCAGGGGGCCGCCCTCGCTCTGAGGCGGCGCCGGCGGCGGCGGAGCGGGTTCCGGCGCAGCGGCGGCGACCGGCGCGGCCGACGCCACGGGCGCGCGCTCGGCCGGCGCCGGGCGGGGCTTTGCGTGCTTGGCTGCGGCGGCGGCCGGAGCGGCCTTCGGCTTTGCGATCTTGGCGGGCGCGGGCGGCTTGGGCGCCGGTTGAGCCGCTGGCGCCGCCGGCTCCGGCGGGGTGAACCGATTTGCGGGCGGCAGCGCGGCTGTTCTGGGCGCGGAAGGCGGCGTCAATCTCGCGGCGCCGGCGCCAGTCGACGAAAGCGCAGCCCCTGCCGCAGCGGCGGCGACGGGCGCGACAGCCTCGGGCGCCGCCGGCGGCGCCGAAACCGCCTCTACCCGCCTCGGGGCGGGCGCCGGCGCCGGAGCCGCGGGCTCAGGAAGCGCCGTAGCGGCCGCTTCGGGCGCAGGGGCCGTTGCAGGCTGGAGCTGTCCGTGAGCCGGCGCCTCTGCCGCCTGCGGCGGCGTCAATTCCGCCTTGTCGGTCGTTGGAGTTTCGATGACGGGAGTGAGGTCCTTCGCCGGTTCGGCGGCAGGCGGCTCGAGCGCCGCCTCACTGGCGCCGGGCGCCAGGGCCTCGGGTTCAGCCGGCAAGCTCAGATCGGCGACCGGGTCTTCCGCCGGGCGCCACTTGGTCAGCGTCCAGCCGAGGCTCGCCACGCCGATCGCGATAACCGCCAAGGAAACATAGACAAGCTTTCGGCGGCCGCCGCTCCCCGCATGTTCTGCGACCGTCGCCTCGCCTTCTCCAGAGGACGCAACGGACCAGCCCTCTGACCCGCTGAGCGCAGGCGCGATCGGCGGCGGCGCAAAATGATTGGCGAGCGGGCGCGCGATCGGAGCGTCGGCGGCAAAAAGGCGCGGCGCCTCCAATGCGGCGCCCTCCGGCGTCGCGGCGTTTGCTTCGGGCGCAAGGCTGACGGCAGGCGCCGCGGAAGCGCCGACCGGCTCGCTCTCGCGCTGCAAGAGTTGCTTGAACTCGGCGAAGGCCGCCATGAGTTCCTTGTCGTCGGCCTGTTGGGTCATGGCTACTCACTTAGCTGACGTCGCGCGCCGCCCCGTTCGCGGCGCGATTCCAAAAGCCGATCTCGGCGCTGACCAAATCCTGGCGCGGGCCAATCCGGCTCATTCGTTTTCCGAATCGAAACCATAAATTGTGGCGGTTATTCGCCTGTTAAGCCGAGCTGCCGCCGGAACGTCGCCGCGGCGCATGCGTTTTGGGCGCATCGGCGGCGTCCCAAGAGCCCGCCAAGCGATCAGGAGACCCGACATGGATTGGAACCGCATTGAAGGCAACTGGAAGCAATTCAAAGGCAAGATCAAGGAACAATGGGGGCAGCTCACCGACGACGAGATCGACAAGATGGAAGGCAGCCGCGAAGTGTTCGAAGGTAAGATCCAGGAAAAATATGGCATTGGCAAGGATCAGGCGAAGCGCAACGTCGACGATTGGCTGAAGACCTTGCACTAAAGCAAAAGGCGGCCGAACAACCGGCCGCCTTTCTTCTTCCTTATTTCGTTCCGTATTTTTTCCAATAATCATGCGCCGTATCGGCCGCGCAAACCGCTTCCAACGAGCGATACATTGTGCCGGACTGGTTGCGATATTTTTTTGCGCAGGCGTCTTTTTTCCGGCTGTAGCTTTTCTGCTGGGCGGGTTTCAGGCTCGACAGAAAGGCTTTTTCGCACGTCTCCGTCACCATTGCGCCCCGCTGAATGTCGGCGGTCGATCCCCAAAGACAGGCCTCAAAAAGCTTGTGAGCCTCACCGCAATTCTTCGCTGCGGCGACCTTGGCCTCCTGCGCCTCGAGATCGGAACAGTCATCCGCGACGGCAGGGAGGGCCCAGAACGCCGCCAGAAGACAAATCGACATGAGGTTCGTTTTGCGCATTCAAGTCTTCCTAATTGGCTGTTCGCGTCTGACCCAGGGCGCGAGGCGCGACGACAAAGCGCAGTCCTATCTGGAACGAATGTAAGCTATCCAAATTGACGCGCCCGACGCGCTCTTCCTACTATCGAGCTAGGCAGTTTACGACGCGAGCGGCGATGCTTCCCCATTATTCCAAAGGCCGGGCCCTGATTTTTGCGCTTGCCGCGCTCGCTTGGCTCGCCCCTAGCGGCGCCATGGCGCTCGATTCCGACGAGGCGGGCCTGACGCCTGTCGAGCGCTTGGGAAAACGCGTTTTCGAGGATAAGACCCTCTCCCGCCCCGCGGGCGTCTCCTGCGCCTCCTGCCATGATGCGGCGACGGCCTTCCAGGGCTCGAACGGCTCGCCGGTCCCAGCCGTCGCGCGCGGCTCGCAGCCCAATTCGCTGGGCAAACGCAACACCCCGACGATCCTCTACGCCTCTCTCACGCCGCCCTTCGGCTTCATCGACGACAAGGACGACGAGACCGGCAAAATCGAGAAAGTCCCTGCGGGAGGCCAATTCCTCGACGGGCGCGCCAACGACCTGCTGGCGCAGTTCGAAGGCCCCCTGCTCGATCCGCTGGAGATGAACGCGCCCTCCAAGCGTTTCGCCGTGGAGGCGATCCGTGACGGCGCTTACGCATCGCTCGTGAGGGAAGTCTACGGCGAGAAGATCTTCGACAATCCCGACGCCGCATTCGAGAAACTGGCGCAGGCCGTCGTCGCCTATGAGTCGAGCGCGCGCTTCCATCCCTTCGCCTCGAAGTTCGACGACTATCTGCGCGGCAAGGCGGAACTGACGGCGATCGAGAAGAAAGGCTTCGCGCTTTTCAAAGACCCCAAGAAAGGCAATTGCCTCGCCTGCCACGTCGGCAAGGAAGACTCGCGCGACCCGAAAGATTGGCTTTTCACCGACTTCACTTACGACGCGCTGGGCGCGCCGAAGAACCCGGCGATTGCGGCCACGGCGAATGCGCCCGATCTCGGCCTGTGCAAGCGCCCCGGCCTCGAGAAGCTGGCGCCTGCGGGCTTCGATGTCGACAGCGTCTGCGGCGCCTTCAAAGTGCCGACCCTGCGAAACGTCGCCGTGACCGGGCCCTATTTGCACAATGGCGCATTCACGAAGCTGCGCGACGTCGTCGCCTTCTATGCGACGCGCGACACCGATCCGGCGCGCTGGTACCCCAAGGCGGAGAAGTTCAACGATCTGCCGGCCAAATATCGCGCCAATGTGAATACGAAGGAAGCGCCTTACGACCGTAAGGAAGGGCAGAAGCCGCGTCTCTCCGAGAAAGATATCGACGCGATCGTCGCTTTCCTTGAAACGCTGACCGACAAGCCTCAGGCGGCGACCAAGCCGTAACGCGCGAGCGCGGCGCGCAATTGCGCGTCGGGCTTCGCCCCGCTGGTGAACACCGCGCTTGCCTGCCCGGTCGCGGCGAAGGTCTCTTCATAGCCCGCGTCCCGCAGCAATTGATCCACCCGCCGCGCAATCGCCGGCGCAGGGTCGATCCAGTCGACAGGCCAGGGCGCGAGGCGGCGAAAATCCTCGATGAGCAGCGGATAATGGGTGCAGGCGAGCACGACGGCGTCGGTGCGCGCACCGCCCTCCTCCTTGAAGCAGGAGGCGATTTCGGCGCCGATATCCTCGTCGCAAACGCCCTGCCCCTGCATCCTTGCTTCGGCAAGCCGCGCCAGCATGGCCGAGCCGATGAGCGTCACGCAGCAATGCGCGGCAAATTGCGCGATGAGGTTCTGCGTGTAATCCCGCGCCACCGTGCCGGGCGTGCCGAGCACTGAAATCAGATGCGAGCGCGAGCGCTCCGCCGCCGGCTTGATGGCCGGGACCGTGCCGACGAAGGGGATGTCCGGCCAGTGGTCCCGCAGAGCCGGCAGCACGATGGTCGAGGCCGTATTGCAGGCGATGACGACCATATCCGGCGCGTATTTGGAGATGAGCTCCTGCATCACCTGCGCGACGCGCTTTACGAGGTCGGGCTCTTTCCAACCGCCATAGGGGAAGCCCGCATCGTCAGCACAATAGACGTAATCCGCGCCGGGCCGCAGCTTGATGATCTCGGAGAAGACGGTGAGGCCGCCGAGGCCGGAGTCGAAGACGAGGATTTTTGGACGTCGGGTCATGAGCGGGCTTCGAGCGGATAAGGAAAGGCGCGATCTGATCCTTAGTTTACCAATGCATTCGCGGCTATTGCGCCCTTCTGCGAAAAGATCGATATTTTGACCAACCAGATTGACCGGTTGAAAGCCTGCGATGCGTGAAATCCAAGCCTCCGAGGCCAAAGCGCGGCTAGGGGAACTTCTTACAGCCGTCGAGCGCGGCGAAACAATCCTGATCACACGGCATGGGCGAAGCATTGCGCGGCTTGTGCCGGAGGCGGACGTTCGCAGCGGCGAAATCGAGCGCGCGGTGGACGACCTCTTAAGCTTCCGCGCCCGCCTCTCAAAGAAAGCGCCCCTTACGGAATTGCTCGGAGCACGACACGCGGGTCATAAATATTGACCCGTTTCGTTATCGACGCCTCGATCCTTGCCGCGGCTGGCCTCGCGGATGAACGGCATCCGCGCGCCGATCATGCTATTGAGCGCCTTCGCAAGACGGCCGCATTGGCCCCGAGCCTACTCTTCTTTGAAATCCGCAACGTCCTGCTCGTCAACGAGCGTCGCAAAAGGCTAAGCGAAGAAGATAGCGCCGCTTTTCTACAGATCGTTCGGCGCCTCCCGATCGATATAGACGGGGCTTGCGACGAGACGCGGCTCCTGTTGCTCGCCCGCAAGCACAGGCTCACGGCCTATGACGCCGCCTATCTCGAACTTGCGATAAGGGAAGGCTTGCCGCTCGCCACACTCGACTCGGACCTCGAACGCGCAGCGCGCGCCGAGGGCGTCGAAATCGTGGGCGCGGAAGCCTGAATTCAAAACGGCAGGTTGAACACGCGCGCGGGCTCCAAGGCGCCCTCGATAACCTCGCCGAATGCCACCGGCACGCCGCCGCAGGCCGCATAGACAACGCCTTCCGCCGGCGCGTCGCGGCCGCGCAAGATCACCGAGCCGCCGCGCCGCAGCCGCGCCGCCGTGTCGCGATCGACGACAACGCAGGGAAGCTCCGAAAGGCCCGCCTCGACGGAAAGCATCGCATCCGCCGCCATGCCTTGCGCTTCGATCTCGTCTAGCGTGTAGGAATCCTCTTCGATGAAGGGCCCGACGCGCGTGCGACGCAGCGCCGTGACATGGCCGTAGCAGCCCATAAGCCGCCCGAGGTCGCGGGCGATGGCGCGCACATAGGCGCCCTTGCCGCATTCCATGAAGAAGACGGTCTCCTCCGGGGAGAAGGCCTCGATCGTCAGCGAATGGATGGTGACGGCGCGGGCCTTGAGGTCCACCTCCGCCCCCTCGCGCGCGAGATCATAGGCGCGGGCGCCGGCGATCTTGATCGCCGAAAACTGTGGCGGCGTCTGGAGAATGTCGCCCAAAAACTGCGGCATGAGCCCCTCGATCTCGGCGCGCTCAGGCCGCTTCTCGCTGGTGCGCGTGATCTCGCCGTCGGAATCGTCGGTGTTGCTCTCGGCGCCCCAGCGCACGGTAAAGCGATAGGCTTTCTCGCCGTCCTGCACGAAAGGAACGGTCTTGGTCGCTTCGCCGAAGGCGACGGGGAGGATGCCCGACGCCAGCGGATCGAGCGTGCCGGCGTGGCCGGCCTTCTGGGCGTTGTAAATGCGCTTCAGGCGCGAGACCGCCTGCGTGGAGGTGAGGCCCACGGGCTTGTCGAGCACCACCCAGCCGTCGACGACGGCGCGATTGGATCTTTTCTGACTCATAATCTTCTTCAGGCGTTGTCCTGAGCGTCGTCGTCCGACGCTTCGAGGTCGCGCTTGACGCGCTCGGAATTGAGGATCGCGTCGATGCGCGACACAGTGTCGAAGCTGTCGTCGATGCGGAAACGGATGTCCGGCGCAAATTTCAGGTTCAGCTCATGCGCGATCTCGCCGCGCAGGAATTTCTTGTGGCGGTCGAGCGCGGCGATGACCTCCGGCTCGTCCTTGCCGCCGAGCGGCATGACGAAGATCGTCGCGAGCTTGAGGTCGGGGCTCATCTTCACGCGCGCGACCGTGACCACGTGCTTTTCGAGCACAGGATCGTTGATATCGCCGCGCGCGAGCATCCGCGCCATGGAATGGCGCACGAGCTCTCCCACGCGCAGCATGCGCTGCGACGGCGCGGAGCCGGCTGAATGATGGGATCGGGACATAGCTATGTTTCTGATCTCAATGTCGCTTGGCGAACGCCGTTACGAGCGAAGCGAAGCAATCCAGAAAAGCGCCATTGGCTCTGGATTGCTTCGTCGCTTTGCTCCCCGCAATAACGCGAAGGCGCGGGCGTTCTCGGAGCGGCCCTGTTACAGCGTCCGCTTGATTTCCTCGACGCGGTAGCACTCGATGACGTCGCCGGCGCGCATGTCCTGGTAGTTCTCGAAGGCCATGCCGCACTCCTGGCCGGCGTCGACCTCCTTGACCTCGTCCTTGAAGCGCTTGAGCGTCGACAGCTTGCCCTCGTGCACCACGACATTGTCGCGGATGAGGCGCACGCTGGCGCCGCGCTCGACCCTGCCGTCGGTGACGCGGCAGCCCGCGACCTTGCCGACCTTCGAAATGTCGAACACTTCGAGGATCTGCGCATTGCCCAGCATCGTCTCGCGCAACGTCGGCGAGAGCAGGCCCGACATCGCCGCCTTCACGTCATCCACGAGGTTGTAGATGATGTTGTAATAGCGGATCTCGATGCCGGCGCGTTCGGCCGCTTCGCGCGCTTCCTTGTGGGCGCGCACGTTGAAGCCGATGACCGCGGCGTTCGACGCCTCGGCGAGCGCAATATCCGATTCGGAGATGCCGCCGACGCCCACATGCACAAGGCGCGCGCCGACCTCATCCGTGCCGAGCTTCTCCAGCGCGGCGGCGATGGCTTCCACCGAGCCCTGAACGTCGCCCTTGATGACGAGGGGGAATTCCTTGCGGCCCGCCGTCTTGAGCTGGTTCATCATATCGGAGAGCGAGCCGCGCGCCGTGCCGCCGCGGGCGGCGAGCTTGTCGCGCTTCATGCGCTCGCGATACTCGGTGATCTCGCGGGCGCGCGCTTCCGACTCGACAACCGCGACGCGGTCGCCAGCCTCGGGCGTGCCGTTGAAGCCGAGAATCTCCACCGGGAAGGACGGGCCAGCTTCCTGGCGCGTGGCGCCCTTGTCGTCGAGCAGGGCGCGGACGCGGCCCCATTGCGTGCCGGCGACGATGATGTCGCCCACATGCAGCGTGCCGCGCTGGACCAGCATGGTCGCGACCGGGCCGCGGCCCTTGTCGAGACGCGCCTCGATCACCGTGCCCTCGGCCGCGCGATCGGCGTTGGCCTTAAGGTCGAGCACCTCCGCCTGTAGCGCAATGGCCTCGAGCAGCTTGTCGAGATTGGTCTTCTGCTTGGCGGAGACTTCGATTTCGAGCGTCTCGCCGCCCATGCTTTCGACCTGCACCTCATACTGCAGAAGCTCGGTGCGCACGCGCTCGGGCTTGGCGTCCGGCTTGTCGACCTTGTTGATCGCGACGATCAGCGGAACGCCCGCGGCGCGGGCGTGATTGATGGCTTCGATCGTCTGCGGCATGACGCCGTCATCGGCCGCGACGACGAGCACGACAATGTCCGTCACCTTGGCGCCGCGGGCGCGCATGGCGGTGAAGGCGGCGTGGCCGGGCGTGTCGATGAAGGTGATCGGCTGGCCGCCGGGCGAGGTCACCTGATAGGCGCCGATATGCTGCGTGATGCCGCCGGCTTCGCCCGCAACCACATTGGCCTGACGGATCGCGTCGAGCAGCGAGGTCTTGCCGTGGTCGACGTGGCCCATGATGGTGACGACCGGCGGGCGCGACTCGAGGTCGGCCTCGGCGTCGGGCGTGTCGAACAGGCCCTCCTCGACGTCCGACTCGGCGACGCGCTTGACGGTGTGACCCATCTCCTCGGCGACGAGCTGCGCGGTGTCGGCGTCGATCACATCGGTGATCTTGTGCATCTCGCCCTGCTTCATCAGCAGGCGGATGACGTCGACGGCGCGCTCCGACATACGGTTGGCGAGTTCCTGGATGGTGATCGTCTCGGGGAGGATCACCTCGCGCAGCACCTTTTCCTTCTGCTCGACCTGGCCGCGGAACAGACGCTGCTGACGCCGTTTGAACGAGGCGACGGAACGCGTGCGCTCCTCATCCGTTCCCGCGGTGGCGGTCGAGACGGTCAGACGGCCGCGATCCTTCATCGCGCCGCCGCGCGAGGGCGCGGGACGGGGCGGCGTCGGCGGCGTGAAACCGCCAACGGTGCGGGCGGGCGGACGGCGGATCGTCGTCGTCTCGACCTGGCCCGGCTGACCCGGTCGGGCGGCAGGCGCCGCAGGCCTTCCGGCCGGCGCGGCGGCTCTCGGCGCGGGCGCGGCCGGCCTCGAGGGCGCGGCGGCGGGCGCGGTCACGGCGTGCTGCTGGTCCTGCGGCAGGCGACGGCGGGCCTCGTCCTCGGCCTTGCGCTTGGCTTCCGCCTCACGAGCGAGGCGCTCTTCCTCTTCACGCTTGCGCGCTTCGGCGGCGGTGCGTTCGGCGCGTTCGCGCTCCTCGCGCTCGGCGCGCGCCTTGGCTTCGACCTCGGCGCGGCGGCGCTCCTCCTCTTCGCGCGAGCGGGCGTCGACCAGCGCGCGGGCGCGAGCCTCGCGCTCCTCATCGGTCAGCGCACGCAGCACCATGCCGGCGGCGCCGCCACGCGGCGGCGACGGACGCTCCTGCCGCGGCGGCGGAGCGGAGGGTTTCGGGGCGGCAGGCGGGGGCGGCGCGGCAGGCGCAGCCGCCGCCGGCTTTTGCGGCTCGGGATGGCCCGGCGCGCGGCGCTTCACCTTCTCGACCACGACCACTTTCGAGCGGCCATGGGAGAAGCTCTGGCGCACCATGCCCTGGTCCCCGGCCGGCCGCTGCTTCAGGTGCAACGTCTTCGACGGCGCGACAGTCAGGGTCTTGTCGCTATTCTCGCTCTCACTCATCCAGCTTCCGATCCTCGGCCGCTTCCGACCCGCTTTTTTCCACAGTCTCGTCCGGCCGCTCGCCAGCGTCCGGTTGTTCATCCCGCATCATCTGCGCCGCGAGGGGCGCGCCGTCCAGCGTCATGCCCCTATAAGCCGCCAGCCGACGGCACCGCGAAAGAAAACTCGTGCCCGGTCCGCCAGAGGCGACCGCTGCATGTATCACATTTGTGCGACCTAAAGCCAAATCCAATTGGCTCGACGTAAATAAGCCTATGATCGGTGGAACGCCATCGTTTTCCCGATTCGTCGCGACCTCGCCCCGGCGCGCGCTTTGACGCAGCTTGCGCTTGCCGTCGGCGCCGCCGTCGCGCGCCTCGAGGAGCGCGCCGACGACGCCCTTCTCGAGCAAATCCGCGACCTTGTTGAAACCCGCCGTCACCGCGCCCGCCTTGTTGGCGAGCGCCAGCATCTGCAGGCAATCAGCTTCGAGCAGGCGATCGACGTCCTCCGCGAGTTGCGGCGGGGTTTCCACCTGCTCCTTGAGGCTGCGCGCGAACATGCGCTTCTTCGCCGCCTCGGCGACGAGCGCGGCGCACGCGCCGACCCACACCCCCCGGCCCGGCAGGCGCGCGCGAATGTCCGGCGCAATGACCCCATCGGGCCCGCGCACGAAGCGGATCATCGCCTCCGGCGGCTCGCGCCGCCGCGTGACGATGCAGGTCCGCTCGGACTCGCGCTCTTCTTTCGCCAAGGCCGTCACCGTGCTTATTCGCCCTCCGCCTCAGCCGCCTCGGTCGCCTCGCCGGCGTCGACAGCTTCCTGGGGCTGCTCGATCCAGCCGGCGCGCACGCGCGCGGTCATGATCATCGCCTCCGCCTCTTCGCGCGACAGATCGATGCCCGTGAAGAAGCCGTCGTGCTTCTTGGTCTCGCCGTCCTTCTTCTCGGTCCAGCCGACAAGATCGTCGGGCACGCAACCCGCGAAATCTTCCATCGTCTTCACGTCGTTCTCGCCGAGCCTGACCAGCATCGCGGTGGTCATGCCGTCGATCTCGCGCAATTCGTCGGAGACGCCCATTTCCTTGCGGCGGTTCTCGTTTTCCTGCTCCACGCGCTCGAGATAATTGCGCGCGCGCATCTGAATTTCGCCCGCCGTCTCCTCGTCGAAACCCTCGATCGAGGCGAGTTCGGGAAGCTCGACGAAAGCCAGCTCCTCGACCGAGCGGAAGCCTTCCGACGCCAGCAGCCGGCCGACAACCTCGTCGACGTCGATCGCCGACATGAAGACCCGCGTGCGCTCCTCGAATTCTCGCTGGCGACGCTCGGATTCTTCGGCCTCGGTCATGATGTCGATGTCCCAGCCGGTGAGCTGCGAGGCGAGACGCACATTCTGGCCGCGGCGGCCGATGGCCAGAGACAATTGGTCATCCGGCACGACGACTTCGATGCGCGACGAATCTTCGTCGAGAACCACCTTCACCACTTCCGCCGGCTGCAGCGCATTGACGATGAAAGTGGCGGCGTCCGCCGACCAAGGGATAATGTCGATGCGCTCGCCCTGCAGCTCCTGCACCACCGCCTGCACGCGCGAGCCGCGCATGCCGACGCAGGCGCCGACCGGATCGATCGACGAATCGCGCGACACCACGGCGATCTTGGCGCGCGAGCCCGGATCGCGGGCGACCGACTTCACCTCGATCACGCCGTCGTAGATCTCCGGCACTTCCTGCTTGAAGAGCTTCGCCATGAATTGCGGATGGGTGCGCGACAGGAAAATCTGCGGGCCGCGCTGCTCGCGCCGCACGTCGTAGACATAGGCGCGCACGCGGTCGCCGGGGCGGAACATTTCGCGCGGGATCATCTCGTCGCGGCGGATGATGCCTTCGCCGCGGCCGAGATCGATGATCACATTGCCATATTCGACGCGCTTGACGACGCCGCTCACGATCTCGCCGATGCGGTCCTTATATTCCTCATATTGGCGATCGCGCTCGGCCTCGCGCACCTTCTGCACGATGATCTGCTTCGCCGATTGCGCGGCGATGCGGCCGAAGTCGAAGGGCGGCAGCGTCTCGGAAATCCAGTCTCCGGTCTGCGCCGCCGGATTGCGCTTCCGAGCGTCCTCGATCGAAATCTGCGTGGCGTCGTTCTCGACCTTGTCGACGACGAGCAGCAGGCGCGAGAAGCGCACTTCGCCAGTGCGCGGATTGATCTCCGCGCGCACCTCGGTCTCCTGGCCATAGCGCGAACGCGCCGCCTTTTGCAGCGCATCCTCCATCGAGGCGATGACGATCGTGCGATCGATCGACTTCTCGCGCGCGACGGCGTCGGCAATCTGCAAAATCTCGAGTCGGTTGGCGCTGACGGCCATTATCAATCTCCCTCGGAGCGGGCGGCGCGAGGCTTTGCGGGCCCCGGACCTTTCTTGAATTGCGTTTGCACGCCGGCCGGAACCAGCGGCTTGGGCTTGTTCTTCTGCGGGCTGCGGAAACGGCCCGGCCCGCGGCGCGGGCGCTCGTCCTCCGGCTCTTGCGGCGCGCCGTCTTCTTCCTCGCCCGCCTGCTGAAGCTTGCCGGCGCGCAACGATTCGCGGATCAGCGCCTCGGTGAGCATCAGCTTGCCCTCGTCGAGATCGGCGAGCGGCACGGTGACGAGCTTCTCCTCGTCGGAACGCGCGTCGGTGCGCTCGATCGCCAGTTTGACGCCGCGACCCTCGCCCTCAACACCCTTGATGATCCCGCGAAAGCGCTTGCGCCCGGATTCCACCGGATGCGTCAGTTCGACGCGCGCCTCATAGCCGATGGCGCGGAGAAAATCGGAGATGCGCACCAGCGGCCGGTCGACGCCGGGCGAGGAAACTTCGAGCCGATATTCATTGGCGATGACGTCGGCGACGTCGAGCTCGGGCGAAAGCGCCTGGCTCGCCGCCTCGCAATCGTCGATGGTCATGAGGCCGTCGGGCCGCTCGGCCATGATCTGCAGCGTCTGGCCGTTCTGCTGCATCAGCTTGACGCGCACGAGCCGGAAGCCGAGCTGCGCCAGCACCGGCTCGGCGACATGCGCCACGCGCGCGGCGACGCCGGTCTCAGAGACGAGACGGGGCTCGTCGAGCGGAGCGTCGATGGGAGCGGCGTTTTGCGTCAAGCGTGTCTGGTCCTGTCTGTTGAGTCCGCCAATGCGAAAAGAGCGGGTCCCGGCGGAGGGCCCACTCTCAACGGCGACCATTCGAGGATGATCGTTATGAGAAGGAAGTGGGGAGCTTATATACCGAAGGGGTGGGGGGAGGCAAGGAAAAGAGCGGATGGATAATGTCTTTCGTTGACTTGCGGCTCGGCCGAAGGGGCGCGGTTTAGCCAACTGCGGCGCTTGAAAGAGACTGGACGCCATCCACATACCATCCATCAGGATGGCGGAGGGTGGATGATGGCGGAAATTCACAGACTGCGCGACAGAGCCAGCGACACCGAAAAAATCACCGTGAACGTCGGATATGTCGATCTCGGCCATATCGACCTTCTGGTGCGCGAAGGTTTCTATTCGAACCGCACCGACTTCATCCGCACGGCAATCCGCAATCAGCTCGCCACCCATTCGGACGCGATAAAGCAGTCGATCGTCCGCAACATGCTGGAGCTCGGCCTGCGGCATTTCAGTCGCACGGAGCTGGAGGCCGTGAAGGCCGCCGGCCGCATGCTTCGCATACAAGTCCTGGGACTCGCCACGATCGCCGATGACGTCACGCCCGAATTGGCGCGCGACACGATCGAATCGATCACCGTTCTCGGGGCGCTTCAAGCAAGCCCACCGGTAAAAGAGGCGCTTTCAGACCGGATCGGCTGACCGCTACCCCTTCCCTGCAGGAGACTCTCAATGGGATCGTTCCTCGGCGACACGATGAAAAAGGCTATGCGGTTGGTCCGTGACCAGTCGCCCGCGGAAGCGACTCGCATGCTGTTGCACGGCCTCACGGGGGAGCCCCCGCTCCCCGCCACTCAGCCTGCGCGGCAAGAGCCGGCCCCTCGATCCGCGCCGAGGATCGAACCGCCGGTCGACGCCGCGCCAGGCGGCGCGACTTTCGCGCGGGGCTTGCGCATGCCGCTCGGGGAGACTTTGGAGCGCCTGCGCAGCGGCGACCTTCCAAACCTCGGCCTCGGGGCGGAGGCCCTCGCGAAGCTCGGCAAACGGCCGCGTGTGCATGTGCCGGACGGCGCGTCCTATCTGTCGCGCACATTCGCCTGTCAGGCGGGAACCCGGCCTTACAAGGTCTACGTCCCGAGCAAGATGCGCGGCGGAGCGCCATTGGTCGTGATGCTGCATGGGTGCACGCAGAACTCGGACGATTTCGCGGTTGGAACCCGTATGAACAGTCTCGCCGAAGAGCATGGTTTTGTCGTCGCCTATCCCGAGCAGCCCATGACCGCCAATCAGCTCGGCTGCTGGAACTGGTTCAACCAGCAACATCAGATCCGTGGTTCGGGGGAGCCGAGCATTATCGCCGGCCTCACCCGCGCCTTGATCTTAGAAATGGGCGTCGACCACGAACGCGTCTTCGTTGCGGGCCTCTCCGCCGGCGGCGCGATGGCCGAGGTCATGAGCGTGACCTATCCCGACCTCTATGCCGGGGCAGGCATCCACTCCGGGCTGGCCTATGGCGTTGCGAGCGATCAAGCCTCCGCCTTCGTCGCGATGAGCGGCAAATTCGCCCAGCACGGCGGGCGGCAAGCCAGGGACCGCGCGCGCACCATCATTTTCCACGGCGCTTCTGACCGTAAGGTCCATCCGACGAATGCA
Organism: Methylocystis sp. JR02; assembly: GCF_030063565.1. Classification (NCBI taxonomy): domain Bacteria; kingdom Pseudomonadati; phylum Pseudomonadota; class Alphaproteobacteria; order Hyphomicrobiales; family Methylocystaceae; genus Methylocystis; species Methylocystis sp. JR02. The sequence goes on from NZ_JASIRC010000001.1 coordinate 2,493,552, forward strand.
GAACGCATTCTCGCGGAAGCGCAGGCCGGCGTCTCCCGTGGTCATCAGGAAACATTACGGCGGGGGGTGGCGAACGGGCTTGAATATAATCACACGGTTGTCGCCGACGTGAACGGCCTTCCGCAGCTTGAGTATTGGGCCATCGAGGGGTTGGGCCATGCGTGGTCAGGGGGCGCGCCCGAAGGCTCGCATACTGAGCAACGCGGGCCTAATGCGTCGCGCGAGATGGTTCGGTTCTTTCTGGAGCGGTGAGCAGCGCTCTCGAAACCGATGAGGCGCTCGACAGGTTATCCACTCGATTGGTCCGCGTCACTCCCGACGCTTGCACCCGTCATTGCGAGGAGGCGGAGCCGACGAAGCAATCCAGGGCCGCATCGCTGCCCTGGATTGCTTCGCTTTGCTCGCAATGACGGGCTCTGAACAAAAACCAGCGCTATTGCGGCTCTGGATTCCCGGTCGGGCCTTCGGCCCGCCGGGAATGACAGCGCCCCTCACTTCGCCAAAAACTTGAACGCCTCCGCCTCCGCAAACTTCACCGAAACCTCCCCCGACAAAATCGGCTTGCCGCTCAAATCGAGCTTCATGGGCTTTGCGCCCGGCTCCAATTTCAGCTTGTCGACGTCCACCCAAAAGATCGAGGGGCTGTAGGCGCTTTCGAAATAATAACGCTTGGCCGCCGTGTCGGAGACCGTGCGCCAGATGGTCGAGGCGATGTTCGGATGCTCCTTGTCTGAAATACTCAGCGGCACGGAGATCGCGCGGATCAGCGAGAAGGTTGTGGCGGTGGCGAGCCGCGGGTCCTTCTCCTTGGCGGCGGCGTTCAGATTCCAGCTCACGCGCGCGAAACGGTCGGCGGAGCGGGCCGTGCCGGGCAGGAATTTCTCGCCGTCGACGTCCTTCCAATAAGACTCGATCGCGAGCTGCTGGTCGAAACTCGGCGAATTGGTCATCACGCGATATTGCGCGCCGTGGTGGATGACGAGCTTGCCGCCGAGATACTCAAAGATCGCGCTGTCGCCCGAGGCGTCGGCGAGGGAGAGATGGGCGCCCGCCTTATTGCCGTCCGGCAGGTCCGGCGCGACGAGGACGAAGGGCTCCTTTTGCAGCGCCGCCACGGCCTCCACGACCGAGCCGAAATTGTCGAGCGCATATTGCCCCCAGGCGCCGATGGAGAGCTTCGGCTTCTTCGACTTGGCGGCGTCGCCATAATCGGCCTCGACGAGATAGAGCACATTGGCGACGAGGCCCGCGTCGTTCATGCCGTCGACTGTCGCGAGATTATAGAAGGAGCTGATGACCGAGCCGTGCTTGGCGGTCCATTTGATCGACCCCTGCCCCACGCCGCCGTCGCGCGCCATGCCCTTGGGGAAGGACCAGAGATCGGTTCCGGGGTCGACCATCCAATCCATGGAGCGGCCGATCTGGTAGGATTTGGTCCCGGTCTCGTAAAGGATGCGCGTGCAGGCCTTGGCGGAGAGGCCGGAAAAAGCGAAGGCTGAGATGAGGCACAGGCTGAAAAGGGCTTTCTTCATCGCGTGATCCTCCATGAGGCAGGCACGCGCGCGAGCCTATGGCGAGAAGGTTAAGCCAACATCCACCATGCTAAAATCGGCGGTAATGGCGCCTTGCGCCGCAAGCGCGAAATGAAACGAGCCAAGCCGCCAATGGTCGGCGCTCCATACTTCGTCGCGCATTGTCACGCGCGGCGGATCGGGCGCGACGGCGAAACTGTCGAGCGCGCGGGAGAGCCCCTGGCCCGTGGCCTTCACCACCGCCTCTTTCAGCGTCCATACGGCAAAAAACATCTCGCGCCGCGCGTCGCCCTCGACAGCGCGCAGCAGCGCGACTTCCTGCGGCGCGAAGAAACGCTCCGCGAGCTTCATGCTTTCCGCGCGCCGATCCTCGGATTCGACGTCGACGCCGATCTCGAGGCCTTCGGTGACGGCGACCGCCACCATGCCGCGCGTGTGGGTGAGGCTGAAACGCAAGTCGCGGGGCGGATCGAGAAGGAAAGGCTTGCCGAGCGCCGTCGCCGCAAAGCGCCAATCGGACGGCGCGCGATCGGCGCGCCTGGAGAGTTCCGCCCGCAACAGCGCATGGGCGGCGATATAGGACTGCCGGTCTTCTTCAAAGGCAAAGCGCGCGGCGCGCGCGCGCTCTGCGTCATCGAGCAGTGCGGTGAGCGCTGGCCATTGCTCGGGCGCAACGCCCGAAATGTCCAGCGCCCGGACCGTGACGTCCACTTAGGAGACGCCGAGCTTCTTCTGCAGATTGGTCGACGACGTCGTGTATTGGAACAGCAGCTTCTTCTCGGGATAGATGTAGCGATGCGCCTTCTGAGCCGCGAGCGCGCCCTCGTGGAAGCCCGAGAGAATGAGCTTCAACTTGCCCGGATAGTAATTGATGTCGCCGACGGCGAAGATGCCGGGGTGGCTCGTCTCGAATTTCTCGGTGTCGACCGGGATGAGATTCTCGTTGAGCTGCAGGCCCCATTCGGCGACCGGGCCGAGCTTCATCGTCAGGCCGAAGAAGGGCATGAGACGCTGGCAGGGGAGCTTCAATTCGCTTCCGTCATTGCCCTTCAAAAGCGCGGTAGACAGCTCGCCGTCAGCGCCCTCGACCGTCGTGATCTGCCCGAGCTTGAAGGAAATCTTGCCGGCCGCGACCAGCTCCTGCATGGCCGAGACCGAATGCGGCGCGGCGCGGAAGGCGTCGCGGCGATGCACCAGCGTCAGGCTCTTGGCGATCGGCTGCAGGTTCAGCGTCCAGTCCAGCGCCGAATCGCCGCCGCCGACGATGACGACGTCCTTGTCGCGGAAGTCCTCCATGCGGCGGACGGCATAGAAGACCGACTTGCCCTCATATTGCTCGATCGTGGGGATCGGCGGCTTCTTGGGCTGGAACGAGCCGCCGCCGGCCGCAACGATGACGACCTTGGCGAGGAAAACCTTGCCGGCGTCGGTGGTGAGGCGGAAGGCCGGCTTCTCAGGCGTGCCGAGCGAGGTGAGCGTCTCGACCATCTCGTTGAAATGGAAGGTCGGATGGAAGGGCTCGATCTGCTTGAGCAGATTATCCGTCAGGCCCTGGCCGGTGATCTCCGGCAGGCCCGGAATGTCATAGATCGGCTTCTCGGGATAAAGCTCCGAGCACTGGCCGCCGGCGCGCGGCAGAATGTCGATGACATGGCATTTGATGTCCAGGAGGCCCAGTTCGAACACCGCGAAAAGCCCGGCCGGGCCGGCGCCGACGATAACGACATCGGTTTCGATCGCGGCTTCGTTGACCTGGTTCATGTGTCAAATCCTCACATCAATGGCGGCGCGCATCGCCGCACGCTGGGACGGCGGATGGGCGAATACCCGCTCTCGGGTCGGAAACGGCCTGGCGAAGAAACCGGGGAGGATTTTCGAACGCGGCCAGCCGACCGGCGGATGAGCCATCCGCCGCCGCTCGCGTTCGTCTATAGCATTCGCCGCAAGATGCAACGCTAAACCGCGGCGCGGGGGGCGCCGCAATGGACCGCGCGCCCTCAGGCGCGCATTTTTAAGCGAGCCTGAAGGCTCGCGGTCCATTCCGGCGGTCCTTTTTTATCAGCCCTGCTGGGCGGGGGTCGTCACCACGAGCCCGTCGAGTTCCGGGCGCACGGTGATCTGGCAGCACAGGCGGGAATTCGGCTTTACGTCGAAGGCGAAGTCGAGCATGTCCTCTTCCATCTGCGAGGGCTTGCCGGCCTTTTCGACCCATTTCTCGTCGACATAGACATGGCAGGTGGCGCAGGCGCAGGCGCCGCCGCATTCTGCTGCGATCTCCGGGATGTCGTTGCGGCGGGCCGTCTCCATCACGGTGGAGCCGACCTCGCCCTCGACCGTGCGGGGCTGGCCGTTGGAGTCGACGAAGGTGATCTTGACCTTGGTCGGCGCGCCGCCGCCCGGTTCGGCGCCGTAGCGTGTCGCTGTGTCGTCGAAGCTCATCTTCACCATGACGCCCGTCTTCCCTGTGCGCAGTCAACGCCGAGGTTTCGCCAAACACCGCGCCCCCGAACGCATTCCGCCGTTCGGCCGCGCCGAACGCTCGATTTTTGCTGCGTTCGATTAGCATCGGCCCGTTTGTCGCGCTAGCCCCCAACAAGACTTCCGCGCATTTCCCAGGCGCCCCGCCGCGCGCCTTTTGGCCAAGAGAGTCCGACTCCCGCCGCAGCCTCTCCCGAGAGCGCATTCCGCAAAGCGCGCTAGCGCCCGCGCGCCCAATCGGCCGTCTGGGCGAAGACCTGCGCCGCCGCCTGGGCAAGCGCGCGAACGGCGTCCGGCCCGATCGTTTCCGGCGTCGGCGCTTCGGCGGCGAAGCTGCGCCCCGCGCGCGTTGCGCCGCTGCTTTCGTCGACGATATAGGCGGCGATCTCCACGACAGCGACGTTGCGCGCCGCGTCGATCTCGAATCGCCGAATATCGGTCGCGAGCGCCCGGTTGCTTCCGTAGCCGATCCACGAAGCGGCGACGCCGCGGCGCTGCAGGGCCTCGATCATGCGCGCGCGCAGGAGACGCGGCAGAGGCTCCGACCATTGCGCGTCGGGCAGCAGAGCGACGCTGCCATCGGGAGCGCGCACGACCACGCGCGGGGAGCTCGTCGGCGGCGTCGCGGTCGGCTCTCGGACCGCGAGAACAGGGCCGGCGGTCGCGACCGACACGGGGGGCGGCGCCACGGCGAGATCGAATGTTTCGCGCGGGGCCTGGACGCAGCCGGCGACAAGAAAGGCAAGGCCGGCGATAGACCCGCGCAATCTCGGCCTCGTGAAAATGCTCTCTCGCCCCATGCCTGGACGCCGCCCCTTCGCCTACCCGCCCGAGCCCGCGCGGCTTTGGCTTATCTAGCGCCGCCGAGCGAAGAAGACAAAGCCGCGCTTGGAGTGCGTTCCGCGAAAGTTGGTAGAGTTTTGCGGAAAGAAGCGTTCCGTTTGAACAGCCTGCATGGGGGCTCGGTCAACGAGATCCGCTCGATTGGTTCAGCCCCATCCCCGACGCTCGCGCGGTTCGGAAATTACCGCCGTCATTGCGAGGAGGCGGAGCCGACGAAGCGATCCAGGACCACATCGCTGCCATGGATTGCTTCGCGTTGCTCGCAATGACGGGCTCTGGGCGAAACCGATTCAGCTTCAGCGCGCGCGATAGTCAGGCGTCGCCTGCGACGGACCCCAGATGAATTGCGAGGGGTCGCGTTCGATGGACTTGATCGCCTGGTCGAGCGTGTCGATCGCTTTACGGGCGTCGACCGCGAGCTGCTCATATTGCTTGAGGCCATTCGTCGAGAAATTTTTGATATTGGTCGAAGCGCTGGCGACGTTGCCCGTAATCGCCTTGAGCTGCTTGGGGTCGAGCGCCTTCAGCGTCTGCTCGCCCGCCGCCAGGAAGCGGTCGAGCCGCGCCGCGACGGGCTTCAACGAATGAGCGGCGTCGGCGGCGTCCTTGATGAAGGCCGAGATTTGGTCGGAGTTGTCCGAGAGGGTCTTGGTGAAAGCTTCCGCGTTTTTCAGCGTGCCCCGGATCGTGTCCTTGTTGTCGTCGAGAAGCGCGTCGAGCTTCACGATCAGCGCGGCGGCCTTGGTCGATAGCGACTGCACGTTTTCGGAGCGCTCGGCCTGAATCTGGGGGTAGCGACGCCCCTCCTCCGCGACGAGATCGGGCGCGCCGGGCGTGCCGCCGACCAGCAGCACGTCGGCGACGCCTGTGAAGCCGCGCGTCTCCAGCCGGGCGCGCGTATTGGCTTTCACCGGCGTGTGCTCGTCGATCTTCACCAGAACGTCGACCTTGCTGGGATCATTGTCGGAAATGGCGATGTGGGTGACCTCGCCGACCTTCACGCCGTTGAACAGCACGGAAGACCCGCGCGAGAGGCCGGAAACGGACCCCTCGAAGACGATCTGATAGGCGTCCTGCTTTCCGACCTGGCTCGGCCCGGAAAACCAGAAGACGAAACAGAAGGCCGCAAAAATCGTCGCCAGCGTGAAGGCGCCGATCAGGGCGTAATTGGCGCGGGTTTCCATCATCGTCCTCTTCAGTCGGGACCCTTCGCCGCGAATCGACCGCCGCGCGCCCCGTGAAAATAAGCCCTGAGCCAGGGATGATCCGATTCCAGCAGGGTGTCGAGCGGCCCCGCCGCAATCACTTTGCCATCGGCGAGCGCCGCGACCCGGTCGCAAATCGCGTAAAGACTGTCGAGATCATGGGTGACCATGAACACCGTCAGCCCGAGCGTTTTCTGCAGCGTCCCAATTAGTTCGTCAAATTCCGCCGCGCCGATCGGATCGAGGCCGGATGTCGGCTCATCGAGGAAAACGAGTTCGGGGTCGAGCGCCAATGCGCGGGCCAGCGCCGCGCGCTTGACCATGCCGCCCGATAATTCCGACGGAAATTTGTCGGCCGCGTCGGGTTTCAGCCCCACAAGGTCGAGCTTGAGCATGGCGAGCTCATCCATCAGCCGGGGCGAGAGATCGCGGGTCTCGCGCATCGGCATCTGGATGTTCTGCTTCACGGTGAGGCCGGAAAACAGCGCGCCGTTCTGGAACAGAACGCCCCAGCGCTGCTCGAGCGCCCGCCTTTCAGCCGGCGCCAGCGCGTCGCGATCCCTGCCGAAAATGCGGATGGAGCCGCCACGAGTCGGAACGAGGCCCAAAATCGCGCGGGTCAGCACGGATTTGCCCTGCCCCGAACCGCCGACGAAGCCGAGCACCTCGCCGCGATAGACGTCGAGATCGAGCCCCTTCATCACCACCTTGTCGCCGAAGCCGACGATGAGGTCGCGCACGCTGATGATGACGTCGGCTGTCGCTCCGCCCGGGCCATTGTTGTCGAAAAAGCTCATAGAGGCCCGGCTAATAATGAATCGAGGCGAAAAAGATAGCGAAGAGGCCATCGAGCACGATGACCATGAAAATCGATTTCACCACGGAGGAGGTCACCTGCCGGCCAAGCGATTCGGCGGAGCCCTGCGTCGCCAGCCCGTCGATCATCGCGATCAGCCCGATGACCAGCGCCATGAACGGCGCTTTGATGATTCCGACCATGAAGGTGTTGAACCCGATCGCTTCCTTGAGCAGTGAGGCAAAAGCTGCGGGGCTGATGCCGCCATAGCCCCAGGAAACCAGCATGCCGCCAAAGAGCGCCGACATATCGGCGATGAAGGTCAGGATCGGCAGCGACAGGATGAGCGCCAGCACCCGCGGCGCGACAAGCACTTCGATGACCGAGAGGCCCATGACCCGCAGCGCGTCGATCTCCTCGCGCATTTTCATGGAGCCGATCTCGGCGGTGATGGCCGAGCCCGAGCGGCCCGCGATCATGATGGAGGTGAGCAGGACGCCGAGCTCGCGCAGCACCAATATGCCGATCAGGTCGACGGCGTAGGTTGTCGCGCCAAACCGGATGAGCTGGTAAATGCCCTGCTGCGCGACAATGGCGCCCACGAGAAGATTGATGAGGATAACGATCGGCGCGCTACGCAGACCGATCAGCTCCATATGCGCGACGAGCGACGTCCCACGGAAACGGCGCAGATGCGTCGCGAGATAACCCAGCACCGCGACGAACTCGCCCAGGAAGGCGACGCCCCGGTAGAACTCCTTCAGGCTGTAGACGATGGCGCGGCCGACATCCGACAGAAGCTCCAGCGCGAGCGGGCAAGGCTTGCGCCCCGGCGCTTCGAAATCGCGGTAGGCGGCTTCCTCGAGCAATATGCCGTGCTCGGGGCGCACATGTTCGAGCGCGACGCCGACATTCGATGTTGCGAGCGTGCGACGGGCGCGATTGATCAGCCAGGCGCCGGCGGTGTCGAGCCGAGAGACGCCGGAAAGGTCGATCGTCACGAAGTCGCTGCGGCGGCCGAAATCGACGACCTCCTGCGCTTTGTTCTCGAGCCGCCGGGAGGCTGCGAGGGTCCAATCGCCCGCGAGCGCCAGCCGCGCGCCGCCCTCGCGGGGCGAGACGTCCGGTGGAATCTGGGCGGCGTCGACTGCCATGTGGCCTCGTTCGGAAGGCGATTCAGCCTGAGCTTGCAAATGGTCTTAACTTCGTGACATGCGGTCGACAAGCGCGCAAGCGCACAGCATGAGCCGACCTACGAGCCCCCGGAGACGCCTTTGCGCATCGAGATGACTCTCGCCGTCGAAGCCTATCCCATCGCCGGACGCTTCGTCATCTCGCGCGGCGCCAAGACGCAGGCGCAGGTGGTCACGGCGACGCTGCGCGCCGGCGACGCCATCGGGCGCGGCGAATGCGTCCCCTACGCCCGCTATGGCGAGAGCGTCGAGAGCGTCGTCGCCGCGATCGAACGCGTGCGCGGCGAGATCGAAGCAGGCGCCGACCGCGCCGCCTTGCAGCTTCTGCTGCCAGCGGGCGCGGCGCGCAACGCCGTCGATTGCGCCATGTGGGATCTGGAGGCCAAGCAATCTGGCCGGCCTGCCTCCGCCATCGCGGGCTTCGAGCGCCTCTCGCCGCTCGTCACCGCCTTTACGCTATCGGTCGGAACGCCACAGGAGATGCGCATCGCCGCGCTCAAAGCCGCCGACCGGCCGCTTCTGAAGGTGAAGCTCGACGGCGAGGGGGACGACGCGCGGCTCGCCGCCGTCCGCGAGGGGGCGCCGCATGCGCAGTTGATCGTCGACGCGAATGAGGCGTGGCGCGAGGAGACGCTGGTCGCGCAGCTCGACGCCTGCGCGCGCCATGGCGTCGCGCTGATCGAACAGCCCTTGCCGGCCGGACAGGACGGCATGTTGGCGGAAATCCCCCGGCCGATTCCCATCTGCGCGGATGAAAGCGCCCATGAGACGGCCTCCCTCGAGGCGCTCCGGGGCCGCTACGACGCGGTCAATATCAAGCTCGACAAGACCGGCGGCCTCACCGAGGCCCTGGCCATGGCGCAAGCGGCCCGCCGAATGGGTTTCGAGATCATGGCGGGCTGCATGGTGGGGACGTCGCTCGCCATGGCCCCGGCGATGCTGATCGGCCAGATGGCGGCTTTCGTCGATCTCGATGGGCCATTGCTTCTGGCCAGAGACCGGCAGCCGGGCCTCGTCTACGAGGGCTCGACCATGACGCCGCCGCCCGCCGCGCTGTGGGGATGATTACATTCCCTGCTCGACCGGCTGGCCGGCGTTGAGCCAGGCGAGGATGCCGCCGCCGAAATGGGTGTTGCAGTCCCGCCGGCCGACGAGCCGGGCCTGCTCCATGGCCGAAACCGAACGCCGGCCAGAACGGCAGTAAATGACGACCTTCTGACCCGCGCCCGCGACAGGGAGCTTCGTCGGGTCGAAGCGCGAGAGCGGGTTGAACAGCGCCCCCTTGATATGGCCGGCGGTATATTCGTCGGCCTCCCGGACGTCGACGAGAAGGATCGAGCCGTCGGCGAGACCCGCCTTGAGCGCGTCGAGGCCGATGTCGTTGAAGGGAGAGGCGTTCATGAGCTTCGACTCCAGAGAATTTCAGATCTACGGGACCAATCGCATGCGGGCGGCCCTTCCGTCCAGAGAGGCTGGGCGGCTGGATTTCTTAAGCACAAACCGGGCTATGAGAGCCGGCTGAGGGAATCCGCCTCAAAATTCAGCACAAGCCGCAACGTGGCATTTACGTTTCGAGGCCACAGTGGAGGACCCGAAAACAGCGCCGAAGGTCCGCCAAAAATGCAATTGCGCCATATCGCAAACCGCGGCCTGGAGGCGCCTGCTGCGAACGCCCTTCATTCATCCATTCTCAAAACGCCGCTCGTGACGCGGGAGCTTCCCGCCCCCCCGGTCGCCGCCGCGCCTGTCGCCGGTCCCGACCCGAGGGAGATTTTGTCGTCGATCGGCGAAGTCGTCTATGACTGGGAGATCGGCACGGATCGCCTAACCTGGGGCCCGAATCTCGGCGAAACCCTCGGGCCCATCGCCAGCGAAGCCCTCGACACCGGATTAGGCTATGGCGAGCGCGTCGCGCGTGAAAGCGGCGCCTCCCGCTACGACGCGATCATCCAGTCGGGCAAAACGGACACAGGAGAAGGCGTTCCCTATCAGGTGGTCTACGCCCTCGCCCAACCGCGTGAGCTCGGCCAAGGGCCGCTCGTTTGGGTGGAGGACACCGGCCGCTGGTTCGCCGGCCCGACGGGCAAGCCGGCGCGCGCTTACGGCGTCGTGCGGGTCGTCACCGAACGTCACGAGATGGAGCGCAAGCTCGCGCTGGGCGCGCAGATCGACCCGTTGACGGGCGTTTTGAACCGCGCCCAGCTCGGCGAGCATATCGCCCGCTTCCTCCAGCAGGCGGAACGCTCGCGCAAGCCGTTCGCCGTGCTGCTGGTCGCGTTGGAAAATCTCTTCGCTCTGAACCGCACCTATGGATATGACGCCGGGGACGAGGTCATCGCGAGCCTCGCGCGGCGCCTGCGCGAGAATGTGCGCGCCTGCGACGTGGTGGCCCGCCACGCCGGCAATAAATTCGCTCTCGTGCTCGACAACTGCGACGCCGACGAAACGCTTTTCGCCGCCCAGCGCTTGCTCGATCTCGTCAAAAGCGCGCCCTTCGAGACATCCGCGGGGCCGATTCCCGCCTCGATCCGGATCGGCGGCGTCATCGGGCCGCGCGAGGGGCGAGTCCCCCATGTGCTCTTGCAGCGCGCCGAGGAGGCGCTCGACGTGGCGCGCCAGAACAATGGCAAGCGCTTCGTCGCCTATACGGCGTCGCTCGCGCGCGAGGACGCGCGGTTACGCTCGCTGCAGGTCGCCGACAGTATTGTCTCCGCGCTCAACGAGCGCCGCGTCGACCTCGCATTCCAGCCGATCGTCCACGCCGCGACGGGCGAAGTCGCCTTCCACGAGGCGTTGCTGCGGATACGCCTGCCGGATGGGACCGTGGCGTCCCCCGCGGCGCTGCTGCCTGTCGCGGAAAAGGCCGGGCTTGTGCGTCTGCTCGATCAGCGCGTCATGGAGCTTGCCCTGGAGCGGCTCGCCGCCGACCCTCAACTGCGCGTCTCGGTGAACTGCTCCGTGCTCACCGTGCTCGATCCGGAATGGCCGGAGCGTCTCAAAGCGGCGATCGCGATGAACCCGTCCGTCTCGGACAGGCTGATCGTCGAAATCACCGAAACGAGTCTGATCGAGGATTTCGAGACGACGCGGAACCTCATCGCCGTTTGCAAGGAACTGAACGTCAAAGTCGCTATGGACGATTTCGGCGCGGGGCACACCTCCTTCCGCAATCTGCGGGACCTCGACTTCGACATCGTCAAGATCGACGGCGCCTTCATCCAGAATATCACCAACTCGCAGGACGACCGTTTCTTCGTCCGCACGCTGATCGACCTCGCGCGCCATCTCTCTCTCGAGGTTGTGGCGGAATGGGTGGAGGACGAGTCGACCGCGCGCATCCTGCGCGACTGGGGCGTCGAATATTTTCAGGGCGCGCTTTATGGCCGGGCGGCAGAGCATCCCGCGCTCGACGACAAGCGGACCGTGGCCAAATAGTACGATTTCCGTTTGAATGACGAGCCGCCCGTCATTGCGAGCGAAGCGAAGCAATCCAGGGCCGCTATAGCTGCCCTGGATGGCTTCGTCGCTTCGCTCCTCGCAACGACGGCGGGCGGATAGGATTTCAAGCGATAGCCCGCGGAGGCGTCAGCCCGTGTTGCGCAGGCCGGCCGAGATGCCGTTGATCGACATCAGAATGCCCTCGCGAATCTCGTCGTCGATCATGCCGGCGCGGTGGCGGCGGATCAGCTCGACCTGAATGTAATTGAGCGGGGCGATATAGGGGAAGCGTTGGCGGATGGAGCGCGCCAGCGCCGGGTTGTCGGCAAGCCGCTCCGTCGTGCCCAATATCTGCGTCAGCGCGTCGATCGACCGCGCATGCTCGGCCTCGATCATCGCGAAAATGCGCTGCGCCAGAGCGCGATCCTCGACAAGCTCGGCGTAATGCCGCGCGATCTGGAGATCGGTCTTCGACAGGATCATGTCGATATTGGAGAGCAGCGAGCGGAAGAAGGGCCATTCCGCCGCCATGCGCTGCAACAGCTCGAGACGCGCCTTGTGATCCTGCTCCAGATAAGTCGCGATCGCCGAGCCGAAACCATACCAGCCCGGCAAGGCCACGCGCGCCTGCGCCCAGGAGAAGCTCCAGGGGATCGCGCGCAAATCCTCGATCTTGCGCGACGGCTTTCGCGACGCCGGGCGCGAGCCGATGTTGAGGGAAGCGATTTCGGTGATCGGCGTCGAGGCGAAGAAATACTCCACGAAGCCGTCGGTCTCATAGACGAGGCCGCGATAGGCGGCCATGCCGGATCGCGACAATTCTTCCGCGATCTCCAGAAACTCCGGAGCGGGCGCCTTGTGCTGCGAGAGCAACGTCGCCTCCAAAGTCGCGGCGACGAGCAGCTCCAGATTGACATGGCCGATCTGCGGATTGGCGTATTTCGCCGCGATCACCTCGCCCTGTTCGGTGAGGCGGATCTGGCCGTTCACCGTGCCCGGCGGCTGCGCCAGAATGGCGTCGTAGCTCGGGCCGCCGCCGCGCCCAACCGTTCCGCCGCGCCCATGGAAGAGCCGCATGGCGACATTGGGAATGGAGGCGAAAACGTCAGCGAGCGCGGTCGAGGCGCGATAGAGCTCCCAAATGCTCGTGAGAATGCCGCCGTCTTTATTGGAGTCCGAATAGCCCAGCATGATGTCCTGCTGCGCGCCGGAATTGACGACGAGCCGGTGGATGCCCGGCAGCGCGTAGAATTCGCGCATGATCGGCGCGGCATTGCGCAGATCGCCGATGGTCTCGAACAGCGGCGTGATGATGAGATCGGCCGCCACCGCCTCCGCGTCGCGCGGATCGAGCGTGCCGCGCATCAGCCCGCATTCCTTCTGCAGAAGCAGCACTTCCAGAAGGTCGCTCACGGTTTCCGTGTGGGAGACGATGTAATGGCGGATCGCTTCGTCGCCATAAAGGCGGCGCATCTCGACCGCGCGCTCGAAAATCTCGAGCTCGCTCATCGTGCGGTCGCTGTAGACCCGATCCGGCAAACGCACCGGACGCGGGTCGGAGAGGAGCCGCATGAGAAGCTGCTGCTTCTCGGCCTCGGGCAGCGCGGCGTAATCTTCCGCGACGCGCGCCGCGGCGAGAAGCTCCGAGAGCGTCTCTTCGTGACGGTCCGAGCTTTGGCGAAGGTCCAGCGTCGCGAGATGGAAGCCGAAGACTTCCACGGCGCGGATCAACGGCTCCAGGCGCTGCGAGGCGATCACTTCGCTGTGATGGACGCGCAAGGATTCGTCGATCGTCACGAGATCGGCGAGGAGAGCCCAGCTATTGGCGTAGGGCTCGCCCGGCGCCAGCGCATGACGCATGGCCTGCTGGCCCGTGAGCTTCTCCAGCGTGCCGGCGAGACGCGAATAGACGCCGATCAGCGCACGGCGATAGGGCTCGTTGTCGCGGTGCGGATTATCGTCGCCCGAACGCGCCGCAAGATCCTCGAGCGCCTTGGTCGCGCCGCCATAGCGCCGCGAGATCGACAGCTCGGCGCCGAGCGCATGCACCTCGGCAAGATAGAAGCGCAAGGCGGTCTCGCATTGCATGCGCAGCGCCGTCGAGAGCGAATCTGCCGTGACGTTGGGATTGCCGTCGCGATCGCCGCCGACCCAGGCGCCCATGCGCAGGAAGGGCGGGACGCGCAACCCGTCGAGCTTCGATTCGATATTGCCGTAGAGCCTCGGAATCTCGCGCAGGAAGGTGGAGCGGTAATAGGATAGAGAATTCTCGATCTCGTCACGCACGGTCAGGCGCGACTCGCGCAGAAGCTCGGTCTGCCACAATTGCGTGACGCGGGCGCGCAGCTCCATCTCGTTGCGCGCGCGCTCCTTGCCCTTGAGATGCTCGTGAGCGGCGAGCAGCGTGAAAATGGCGCGCTCCGCGTCGAGCAGGCTTTTGCGCCGCACCTCGGTCGGATGGGCGGTGAGCACGGGCGAAATCCAGCCGCGCGACAGCGCCGAGGCGATTTTGCCGGGGCCGATCGCCGCCTTGCGCAAATGCGAGAACGAGCGCGCGAGACTCGGCTCGTCGAGCGTCCCGCCGTCGGCAAGCGCGCGGGCGCGTTCTTTGAGCGGGTGCAGATCCTCGGCGATATTGGCGAGATGCGAGAAATAGCTGAAGGCGCGAATGACCGACGTCGCCTCCTTGGCCGTGAGCGAACGCAACAAAGCGTCGAGCTTCGCGGCGGCGTCCTGATCCATGTTACGGCTGGCCGCGACGGACAGGCGGCGGATGGTCTCGATACGCTCGAAGGCCTCGTCGCCCTCGTGCTCGCGCACGGCGTCGCCGAGCAGGCGCCCGAGGAGGCGGATATCCTCGTCGAGCGGCTTTTCGGTCTTCGCCTCCGGCTCGACCAGGTTCTTTGCCGGAGCTTCCTTGCTCTGTGCGTCGAGCTGCATGATTTACCCTTGAAACGAAACGCCCCACCCCGGGGATCGCTGCTGCTATAGCAGGCCCTGCGCCAGTTTTCGACGTGCACGGAAAGAGACAGTCTTTCAGACAGATGAACGCAACGGCCGATTTCCACAAGAACTTGTGCCGCCAGGCTCCAGGCGATTCGCGCGCCGCTCTTTCTCCGCCGCCGGAACCCGGGCTCTCGGGCGCGTAAAAAGCGCCCCCTCCCGCACGCCGCCCAAATCGGCTAAACTCTTCCTCTCGCGACCTTCCCCCGGAACAAAGACAGAATGTCGGATTTTTATCGCATCAAGCGCCTGCCTCCTTATGTCTTCGAGCAAGTGAACCGGCTGAAGGCCAAAGCCCGCGCCGGCGGCGCCGACATCATCGACATGGGCATGGGCAATCCCGACCTGCCCGCCCCCAAGCATGTCGTCGACAAGCTCGTCGAGACCGCCGGCAAGGCGCGCACAGATCGTTATTCCGCCTCCAAGGGCATTGCCGGCCTGCGCCGGGCGCAAGCCGCCTATTATGCGCGCCGCTTCAATGTGAAGCTCGACCCCGAGACGCAGATCGTGGCGACGCTGGGCTCCAAGGAAGGCTTCGCCAATATGGCGCAGGCGATCACCGCGCCGGGCGATGTGGTGCTGGTGCCGAATCCCTCCTATCCGATCCACGCCTTCGGCTTTCTGATGGCGGGCGGCGTCATCCGCTCCGTGCCCTCGGCGCCGACGCCGGAATATTTTCCGGCGCTGGAGCGCGCCATGGCGCATTCGATCCCCAAGCCCATCGCGGTGATCGTCTGCTATCCGTCGAATCCGACGGCGGAAGTCGCCTCGCTCGACTTCTACAAAGATCTTGTCGCCTTCGCGAAGAAGCACGAGATTTTCATTCTCTCCGACCTCGCTTATGCGGAAGTCTATTTCGACGACGATCCGCCGCCCTCCGTGCTGCAGGCGCCGGGCGCAATCGACGTGACCGCCGAATTCACGTCCATGTCGAAGACCTTCTCCATGGCCGGCTGGCGCATGGGCTTCGCTGTCGGGAACGAGCGGCTCTGCGCGGCGCTGGCGCGCGTGAAGAGCTATCTCGACTATGGCGCCTTCACGCCTGTTCAGGTGGCGGCGACGGCGGCGCTCAACGGCCCCGACGATTGCATCAAGGAGATGCGCGCCATCTACAAGAAGCGCCGCGACGTGATGGTCGAGAGCTTCGCCCAGGCGGGCTGGCCGATCCCTGCGCCGAGCGCGTCGATGTTCGCCTGGGCGCCGGTGCCGGAGCGTTTCCGCGCCATGTCGAGCCTGGAGTTCTCGAAGCTCCTCATTGAGAAGGCAGACGTCGCCGTCGCACCCGGCGAGGGCTTCGGCGAACATGGCGAAGGCTATCTGCGGCTGGCGCTGGTCGAGAACGAGCAACGAATTCGCCAGGCGGCGCGCAACCTGCGCCGGTTCTTCGACTCGGCGGATCAGCTGCACAATGTCGTGCCGCTCGCGGCGCGGGGGTGATTGAAGGCTGCGCGCCTGAAGGCTCGCGGTCCCACCGCTTGGACCGCGCACCTTCAGGCGCGCAGACCCGGAAGAGTCGAGCCTTCACTCCCTTCTAGCGGTCGAACCTGCTAGATTGAGCACATGCTCAAAACGCTCTCATACCCCCTCTCGATCGAGCCTTGTAGCGACGAAGGCGGTTATCTGGCTGTTTTCCCAACGCTTCCTGGCTGCCAGACGTGGGGGGAGACCTATGAATCCGCTGTGCGCAACGCCGAGGAGGCGCTGGCGGTTTACATAGAGACGCTTGCGGCCAATGGGGACCCGATTCCGGAAACTGGCCAGATCGACCGGCCGGTGACGCTTGGCGTCATGGTTCGCGCCGACATCGCCGCCTGAGGCCAATGACGCCGCGCCTTCCGAGCCTCGACGCCAAAGAGGTCGACAGGGCGCTCGAAAGAGCGGGCTTCGTCTTCCAGCGCCAGAAAGGCAGCCACGCCACCTATCGCCATCCGGAGACAAAGCGCACCACCGTCGTCCCGATGCATAGCGGCGATATCAAGAGGCCGTTGCTGAAGTTGATAATCGAACAAACAGGAATGACCGAGGAAGAGTTCAGGTCATTGCTCTGAGGCGGTGGATGAGAATCCGGTGAGGCCGCCGCGAGAATGTCGCGCTTGCTCTGGATTCCCGGTCAGGCTTTCAGCCTGCCGGGAATGACATCCCTACCTTGGCCGAGCGACCGTCATTGCGAGGAGCGTCAGCGACGAAGCAATCCAGCGCGGCGCTCACGGCTCTGGATTACTGCGCTTCGCTCGCAATGACGGAGATGCGTCCTACCCCTGCCCGCTGACGCGCTCGATCTGCGCGCCGCAGCCGGAGAGCTTCTTCTCCAGCCGCTCGAAGCCGCGATCGAGGTGATAGACGCGATTGATCGTCGTCTCGCCGCGCGCGGCAAGCGCCGCGATGACGAGCGACACAGAGGCGCGAAGGTCGGTCGCCATCACGGGCGCGCCCTCGAGATGGTCGGCGCCCGTCACGATCGCCGTATCCCCTTCGAGCTTGATGCGCGCGCCGAGACGCGCAAGCTCCTGCACATGCATGAAGCGGTTCTCGAAGATCGTCTCGCGGATGCGCGACGTTCCCTGGGCGCGGGTCATCAGCGCCATGAACTGCGCCTGCAAATCCGTCGGGAAGGCCGGGAAAGGCGCCGTCTCCACGTCGACCGGGGAAATGCCCGCCCCGTTGCGATAGACGCGCAAGCCCTCATTCGTCTCGGTGATCGTTGCGCCTGATTCGCTGAGCGCATCGAGCGCCGCCTGCAGGCTGTCGGCGCGCGCGCCCGCGAGCAGCACGTCACCGCCGGTCATCGCCACAGCCATGGCGTAAGTGCCGGTCTCGATCCGATCCGGCATCACGGCGTGGCGCGCGCCGCCAAGGGACGTCACGCCCTCGATCTCGATCGTCGAGGTTCCTGCGCCACTGATGCGCGCGCCCATTTTGATAAGGCATTCTGCGAGATCAACGATCTCCGGCTCACGCGCGGCGTTGCGCAGCACGGTTGTTCCGCGCGCGAGCGAGGCCGCCATCAACGCCGTATGGGTGCCGCCGACCGTGACCTTCGAAAAGTCGATCTCTGCGCCGACAAGCCCGTCCTTGGCCTTGCCGACCACATAGCCGTTTTCGATCTCGATATTGGCGCCGAGCTTTTCCAGCGCCATCAGCAGAAGATCGACCGGCCGCGTGCCAATGGCGCAGCCGCCCGGCAGCGATACGCGGCATTCGCCCATGCGGGCAAGCAGCGGCGCGAAGACCCAGAAGCTCGCCCGCATGCGCGACACGAGCTCATAGGGCGCGGTCACGTCGACGATGTCGCGCGCTGTGAAATGCACCGTGCGGCCGGAATTTTCCGTGTCGGTCGCGCGCTTGCCGGAGATGGTAAAATCGACGCCGTGATTGCCGAGAATGCGCTCGAGCTGCGTGACGTCCGCAAGCTGCGGCATATTTTCGAGCGTCAGCGTTTCCTTGGTGAGGAGCGAGGCGATCATCAGCGGCAGCGCGGCGTTCTTAGCGCCGGAAATCGGAATGACGCCGTTCAAGGGCGCGCCGCCGGTGATTTTGATCTTATCCATTAATCCTCGCTATCGCTTTTTTGCGCGGCCGCCTTCTGCGCCCGCTCGCGAGCTTTGCGGCGCGCCAAATTGGCGCGGAGCGCCGCGGAAAGCGCGGCGGCGTTCTTCTTGGTTCCGGCTTTGCCAGTTTTCGAGCCGGAATCCGCCTCTTTTGGGGCGCGGTCGGGCTCTTTCCCCTGTTCCGTCATCGCTCGTCAACCATGATAGAAAGCAAGGGCCTTCCTAGGCCTTTGCGGCAGGGGTGGCAAGCGCGGCGGCGCGGGAGCAGGGCGGCCTGGACCGCGAGCCTTCAGGCTCGCCTTTTGCCTGCGAGCCTGAAGGCTCGCGGTCCAGGCCGCCCGGTTTACATCGCCCTCACGGCCAGCGTCCCGTTGATCCCCCCGAAAGCAAAGGAATTCGAGAGCGCCACACGGATCGGCATTTTGCGCGCCTCATTGGGGATGGCGTCGACCGGACATTTGGGGTCCGCTTCCACGAAGTTGATCGTCGGCGGCGCAACCTGGTCTCGCAGCGCGCTGATCGTCACGCAAAGCTCCAGACCGCCCGAGGCGCCCAGCGCATGGCCGTGGATCGGCTTGGTCGAGGAAACCGGCGGCGGCCGGTCGCCGAAGACGGCGCGCATGGCTTCCGACTCGGTGATGTCATTGGCGTAGGTCGCCGTGCCATGCGCGTTGAGATAATCGACCGCCGAAGGCTCCAGCCCGGCGCTCTCCAACGCCAGCCGCATGCAGCGCGCCGGTCCTTCGACATCGGCGCGCAGCGGGTCGAAAGCGTCGCTCGTCGCGCCATAGCCGGCAAGCTCGCACAGCGGCGTCGCGCCGCGCGCCTGCGCCGACTCCAGCGTCTCCAGAATGAACACGGCGGCCCCTTCCCCCAGCGTCATGCCGTTGCGCTTGGCCGAGAAGGGCCGGCAGAAATCCGGGGTGAGCACCCGCAGCGCCTCCCAGGCGCGCATGGAGCCGTTGATGACGCAGGCCTCGGCGCCGCCGGCGACGGCGCGATCGGCGCGGCCGGCCCGCAGCATCTCAAACGCCTCGCCGATGGCCTGAGTCGCCGAAGAGCAGGCGGAGGCAAGCGCGAAGGTCGGACCTTTGGCGCCGTAGCGCATGCCGAGCGTCGTCGGCGCGGCGCTGGGAATGAGGCGCGGCACGGCGAGCGTCTCGGGGCGCACGCCCTCGGCATACTCATGGTAGGAGGTGTCGTCGATCGTATGGGCCCCGCCGATCCCAGTGCCGATGACGACCGCGGTGCGCGGCCCGCCGATCTCCTTGCGCGCAAAGCCCGCCTGGGCGACCGCCTCATCGGCGGCGACGATGGCGTATTGGGTGAAAGGATCGCAATAAGGCAGCAGCTCTGGCTCGATGCGCGACGAGGGATCGAAGTCCGGAACCTGCGCCGCAATCTTGATGCGCCCCTGATAGGGCCTAGCGAGCTTGAGCGCCCGGACGCAGGACACGCCGCCGCGCGCCGCCGCCCATAAGGCCGACGCCCCGACGCCCGCTGCCGAGACGGCGCCCATGCCGGTAACGACGACCCGGCGGCGCGATTGGTTTATTGTCATGAAGCCTGATCCCCCCGTAGCCCCCTGTTGTGGTCCCGCCCTCAACTACGCAATATCAATCCTGTTAAAGGTGGTCGGCGATTCGACGCAAGCGAGGCGTTGACGCATCCGCCTTGCCTCAACCGCGCCCCTCCCCTATAAGCTCCCGCTCAGCGCCTGCGTTTCCGACACCCCTGGAGGCCAGCGGCGCTTTTTCTTTTTCTAAAGGACACCGAAAATGGCCGAGATGAAAACGCTCGCGGCCACGGTGCGCAGCGGGACCGGCAAGGGGGCCGCCCGCAGCGTTCGCCGTGAGGGCCGTATTCCAGCAGTGCTCTATGGCGGCGGCGAAGCGCCTCTACCGCTGTCGCTCGACAAGAAGGTCACGACCCAGCTGATCTTCGCGGGCCACTTCCTCACGACGATCTTCGAACTCGAGATCGACGGCAAGAAGGAGCGGGCGATTCCGCGCGACTACCAGCTCGACGTCGTGCGCGACTTCCCGATCCACGTGGATTTCCTGCGCCTGAAGCCCGGCTCGCGCCTCAAGGTGAACGTGCCGGTCCACTTCATCAACCAGGAAACGTCGCCTGGTCTGAAGCGCGGCGGCTCGCTCAACATCGTGTATCACGCGGTGGAGATGTACGTGCCGGCTGACAACATCCCGGAGGCGATCGTCGCCGATCTCGCCGGCATGGACTTCAACGATTCGCTGGGCATGTCGCAGATTCCGCTGCCCGAGGGCTGCAAGCCCACGAATCCGGACAAGAACTTCACCGTGGCGAGCCTCGCCCCGCCGGCCGGCGGCGGAGAGGAAGCGGCTCCGGCCGCCGCCGCGCCCGCCAAGGGCAAGAAGTAATTACGACAAATCCCCTCTCCCGCGCGCGGGAGAGGGTGGCCCTCGCATCAGCGAGGGTCGGGTGAGGGTAATTCATCCGACGCGCCTTCCGCGCGACGCCTTCTCCCGCAAGCGGGAGAAGGGGAGAGCGTTAGGACCAATCCCATGCTGCTCTTCGTCGGCCTCGGCAACCCCGGCCGCCAATACGCCAGAAACCGCCACAACATCGGCTTCATGGCGCTCGAAGCCATCGCCCGTCGCCACGGCTTTGCGACCGCCCGCGCCCGCTTCCAGGGCCTCGTGAGCGAAGGCAATATCGGCGGCGAGAAGGTGCTGCTGCTCCAGCCCCAGACCTATATGAACGAGAGCGGCCGCTCAGTGGGCGAGGCCGCGCGCTTCCACAAGATCCCCGTGGGCGACATTGTCGTATTCCACGACGAGCTGGACCTCGCGCCGGCCAAATGCCGCATCAAGATCGGTGGCGGCGTCGCCGGCCACAATGGGCTGCGCTCCATCACCGCCCATGTCGGCAATGACTACAAGCGGGTGCGCATGGGCATCGGCCATCCCGGCGATAAGGCGCTGGTGCATGGCTATGTGCTGAACGACTTCGGCAAAAGCGAGGAGCCCTGGGTCGAGGCGCTCTGCGACGCCATCGCCGACAATGCGCCGCTGCTCGTCAAAGGCGACGACAACGGACTGCAAAGCAAGCTGCATCTCGCCCTGGAGGCCAAGGGCTTCGACGCGGTAAAGCGGGTCGGCGAAAAATGAGCCTTCGGCTGGTCGCGCTGCTGACGGTTTTCATCGTCCCCGCCGCCGTCGCGCAGACGCCGCCCGCTGCGCCCGACACGGCCACGCCGTCCCATGCCACGCAAAAACCCGTGCCCGTATTCGGCGACGATCACCCCGAGTGCGGGGAATGGAGCGACGGCTGCATTGTCTGCACGCGCGAGGGTTGCTCGCTGCCCGGCATCGCCTGCGTGCCGAAAGACCCCGCCTGCCGCAAAACCAAGTAACGGCCATCGAGACCACTTTGTTAAACGGCGGCTGAACGGCGCCCTCAGCGGCTGTTCAGCCGGTTTGAACGAAACTCCAATCCATCGAGACACGATCTCGATCACCAGGAGTTTCAAGCGATGATCCGCAATCTTCTTCTCGCCGCCGCCCTCCTCGCCGCCGCCCCGGCCCTCGCCGAAGCGCCGGTCGCCAAGCCCACGACGCCCGCCCCGGTCGCGACCATGACTCAGGCGCCCTCCGCCAAAATGGCGGCCGAAGCCCAGCGCCTGGATCTCAATACCGCGACCGTCCAGCAGCTCTCCGAGGTGAAGGGCTTCAACAAGACGATCGCCGAAGCCATCGTGAAGGCGCGCCCGTTCAAGCAGGTCGACGAGCTGGCGGCGAAGAAGATCGTCACCGGCGAGGTTCTCACCCAGGTAAAGGACCAGTTGATCGTCCGCTGAGAAAGATGCTGAGGAAGCGCCCGCCGGATCGGCGGGCGTTTTCTCGTTTGGGACGCGAGAGCACCCCGGATTGCGCTGCACGGGACGTCGAAAGCGGTGGTAATTTTCCCTACCATCACAGCAAGGAGAGAACTGTGCGATGGGCAGGGTCGAAAGGATCAGCGTGGCCGTGACGGCGGAAATGGCGGCAATGATGAGAGAGGCTGTCGAAACGGGCGAATACGCCTCGGCCAGTGAGCTGATGCGCGAAGCGCTGCGGGACTGGAAGCTGCGCCGCCAGCAGCGCGAGCAGGCGATTGGCGAATTACGGCGGCTATGGGATGAAGGGATAGAAAGCGGTCCTCCGAACGAAGGCGAGGAGGCTTTCGCCCGGCTGAGGGCGGACCTCTCGCCTAAGTTCTCTCAGAAATGAGTTTCAAGCTTCGGCCTCAGGCCGAGCGCGATATCGAAGAAATCCCGTTTCATACATTGCCGAGGACAGTCCCTCGGCGGCGCTTCGATGGTTTGAGGGTGTTCATCACACCTGCCAGCGTCTTGCTGAAATGCCGAAGATGGGCGTCGCCCGCCTTGAAATCCGGCCTGACCTGCGTGTCTTCGCCTCCGGCAACTATCCCCTGGCTTATCGTGAAGTTGATGACGGCGTGGAGATTATGCGCGTTCTCCACGGCGCGGGGAAATGGCAGGAGCTCCTATAGCCGAGGCCTCCAAGCTCCTGATCTGCGCCACAACAGAAAAACGAAAAGCCGGCAGGTATCCCTGCCGGCTTTTCTCTAATCGGGTAATGAGCCCTTACGCCCCGGTGGCGCCGAGCGTTGCGACGTCCACCTTCACGCCCGGACCCTGGGTCGAGCTGATGGCGACGCGCTGGATATAGGTGCCCTTGGCGCCCTGCGGCTTGGCCTTGGCGACCGCGTCCACAAAGGCCTTGATGTTCTCGACGAGCTTGCCCTCGTCGAAAGAGGCCTTGCCCACCGTGCCCTGCACGATGCCGGCCTTCTCCACGCGGAACTCGACCGCGCCGCCCTTGGAGGCCTTCACCGCCCCGGCGACGTCCATGGTCACCGTGCCGACCTTCGGGTTCGGCATCATGCCGCGCGGGCCGAGCACCTTACCGAGACGGCCGACGAGCGGCATCATGTCCGGGGTGGCGATGCAGCGATCGAAATCGATCTGACCGCCCTGCACCGTGGTCACCAGATCCTCGGCGCCTACCACATCGGCGCCGGCGGCCTTGGCCTCATCCGCCTTGGCGCCGCGCGCGAAGACGGCGACGCGCAGAACGCGGCCCGTGCCATTCGGCAGATTGACCACGCCGCGAACCATCTGGTCGGCGTGCTTGGGGTCGACGCCGAGGTTCATGGCGATCTCGACCGATTCGTCGAACTTGGCCGTGGCGCGGCTGCGCACGAGCTTTACAGCGTCGTCGACCCCGTAGAGCTTGGTGCGCTCGATGCCCTCGCGGGCCTTGGCGATGCGTTTTCCGATATGCGCCATGATCTTACTCCACCACCTCGAGGCCCATCGCGCGGGCGGAGCCGGCGATCATCGACATTGCGGATTCGATCGACGCGCAGTTGAGATCGACGATCTTCTTCTCTGCGATCTCGCGAATCTGCGCCTGCGTCACCTTGCCGACGACGTTACGGCCAGGAGTCTTCGAGCCCGAGGCCGGCTTCTTGCCGATCTTGAGGCCAACGGCCTTCTTCAGAAAGAAGGAGACCGGCGGCTGCTTCATCTCGAAGGTGAAGGAGCGGTCCTGATAGGCGGTGATGATGACGGGGATCGGCGTCCCCTTCTCCATCTGCGCCGTCTTGGCGTTGAACGCCTTGCAGAACTCCATGATGTTCAGACCGCGCTGACCGAGCGCGGGACCAATCGGCGGCGAGGGGTTCGCCGCGCCGGCCGGCACTTGCAGCTTTATGTAGCCGGCAATTTTCTTCGCCATTTGCTTTCTCCAACGAATGACGACGCCGCGCGCTGACGCACGCGGGCCATCGGTTGCAGTCCGTGGTCCGATCCGTTCTCCCCGATGGCGTCAGGGCGGACCCGCCACGTCGGTTTTCGTCCCCTGTCAGAGGAACGAAAAAAGCCCTCGGAGGGAGGGCTGGCGGTCTTATAGCGAACTGGCGCGGGAAGGCAAATCATTTCGCGCGCGGCGCAACGCTCCCCTCCGCGCTCGGGAGCGACGCCGCTCGCGTTTCTCGTGGGCTTTCGCCAAATCTCGCCCGAAACGCGCGGCTGAAATGCGCCGCGTCGCGAAAACCAAAATTGTCCGAGATCCGGGCGATGGAAACATGCGTGAAAGCGGGATCGGCAAGCTGTTGGCGCGCCGCCTCCAGGCGCGCCCGCCGAATATGGCCGGAGAGCGTCGCGCCGTCCTGCTGAAACAGCTCCTGAAGCCTGCGCTCGGATAATCCGACGGCCGTGGCGACCATTCTCCCGCTCAAAGGGTCACGATGAAGATTCCCGGCAATAAAGGCCTTGGCCCGGCGCAAGGTCAGCGCCGCGCCAGCCGGCTGCGCATGGCCATATGTGACGGCAAGGCCCGCGGAAACGATTTCGAGACCCGCCGCGACGAGCCGGCGCGCGCTCATCGGGTCGAGCGCCGGCAGCCGCGGGACGAGGTCCTTCCAGTAATTCGCCGCCAACCCGCCGGGAGCGGATGCGGACGACAAAGGCGCCGCGACGAAAGGACGAAGATCGCCGAGCGCCGCTTCGACGCTCGCACGGTCGGCGGTCACGACAATAGCGCGGGTGCGCGCCGCGACCTCTAACCGATAGGGGCTCACGCTTTCATAAAGGCAGAGATCGCCGGGCCCAAGGCGCGCGACGCGGTCGCGCTGAGAGATGCGGCATTCCCCCGAGAGAATGAGGGTAAGCAAGGCCGTCTCCGTCGACGCGCGGCGAATACGTTCCGCCGTGCGATCCAGGCGTTGGAACGCCGCGTCGACAAGGGTGAGCGACCCGTCCTGAAATGGATGAACCGTCATCGAGCCCGTGAAGGCCTCGCGGACCGGCGCGTCGGTTGGAGCGCGCATGTCGACATCGACGAGATGATCGCCGACGGCGTCCCGCCACCGCCGCAACCGCTGCTCCAGCGAAAGGCCAGGCAAATCGAAGCGTAGATCGCTCGCTTCCATCGATACACCGCAGGAGTTCGAGGGCTGCGACATGAACCGTCGCTTCGCGCCTCCGGTCAAGTCTTTCCGCGCGTCCATGCAAGCTGGCCGCTGCGAAAGGGGCCATACTGCAGACCTAGCTCAGCCACCCAGTTCGGAAAGGAACTTACATGCCGCTTGCCGTTTTTGCCCTCAGCGCCTCAGCCTGTCTCTTCGTCGCGCTCATCGAAGCATGGCTGCTCCTCATTACGGCGAAAGGAAGCGGCGCGGCGTCCCGCTGGATTCCAAATATCAAAGACCTGCTGAAATCGCACATCGACTATCTAATGATGGCGCTATTCTTATTTGCCTTTTTCGGACTGTTCCGCCTGCTTGCGATCGTCCCCCCGGGATGGGTCGTCGCGAGCGCCTGTTTCGGGGCCTTTTTCAACCCAGCGGGCTTTCTCGTCTGCGCGCTCCGGCCCAGCTATGTCGCGTCGCCGCCCGGCGCGTTCCTCGCCTGGATGTTGCTGAGCTGCGTCGCGACCACAGTCGGCTTCGCATCCGCAGGATGGATGATTGCGGCGGCGGCCTTGGCCACGATCTGACGCAGCTCCGCGCGGGGCCGGCAGCGTCAGACTTTCTCGACCTGCCCGAATTCCAGCTCGACAGGCGTCGGGCGGCCGAAGATCGAGACCGCCACCTTGAGGCGCGAACGGGCCTCGTCGACTTCCTCGACCAGGCCGTTGAAGGAGGCAAAGGGACCGTCCGCGACGCGCACCGTCTCGCCGACCTCGAAGCTGATCGTCGCCTTGGGACGTTCGACGCCCTCGGCGACCTGGCCCTTGATCCGCATCGCCTCGTCTTCGGAGATGGGCATGGGCTTGTTGTCGGCGCCGAGAAAGCCAGTGACCTTCGGCGTGTTCTTGATGAGCGAGAACACCGGGTCCGTCAGATTGCACTTCACCAGCACATAGCCGGGGAAGAACTTGCGCTCGGTCGACACCTTACGCCCGCGGCGCACCTCGACGACCTGCTCGGTCGGCACGAGGATTTCCTCGAAAGCCTCGGCCAGGCCCCGCTGCGCCGCGCCTTCGCGGATCGACTCAGCGACCTTCTTCTCGAAGTTCGAATAGGCGTGGACGATATACCAGCGCATGGCCATGGGGGGCGCTCAGCTCCTATAAAAGAATTATTGGCCGGCCTGCAGCAGCACGCCGACGCCGAAGCGCAGGGCGGAATCGACCACGACGAAGAAAAGGCTCGCGAACAGCACCATGAGGATCACGAGCCCGGTCGTGATCATCGTCTCGCGGCGGGTCGGCCAAGTGACCTTGTTCGCCTCGGTGCGCACTTCCTGCAGGAACGTAAACGGGTTGACCATTCGCTTGCCTGACTTGCCTGTGGCGCCGCAAAAGAACGCGCGCCGTAAAACAGTCGCGGCGCGGGACCTTCCGGCCACGCGCCACGTTAGAGGGCCTTATAGCGGGTCGGGGGCTGATCGCCAAGAGGGAAATGAATCCTAAGCTTGGCAGCGTGACTCCTTCTCCCGCCTGCGGGAGAAGGTGGCCCGGCGAAGCCGGGTCGGATGAGGGCGAACCAGACGCGAGACGGCGCGGGGTGAGCCCGATTAGGCTGTCCGCCAGCTTCGCCAAGCCGTTGCCTCAGAGTTGCCCCCACCTTCCGATCTTCTCATAACGCAAGTCCCGCCCTCATCCGACCCTCGCTGACGCGAGGGCCACCTTCTCCCGCCTGCGGGAGAAGGAGATTCCCTTGTTCGTGATTCGCCTTCCGTTCTCCTATATGCTCGTCTGAGGAATCAGAAGGAGCAAAGGGTTGACCGATTTCGACGATTACGCGCCGCAAGCCGGCGGGCTCGCCGCCCGCGCGGCCGCGGCGGCGCAACGGCCGCGCTATCTCGACGGTCTCAACCCCGAGCAGCGCGCCGCGGTCGAAACGCTCGACGGCCCCGTGCTCGTCCTTGCCGGCGCCGGCACCGGCAAGACCCGCGCGCTCACCACGCGCATCGCCCATATTATGGCGCTTGGTCAGGCGCGCGCCTATGAGATCCTCGCCGTCACCTTCACCAACAAGGCGGCGCGCGAGATGCGCGAGCGCGTCGAAATGCTCGTCGGCGACGGCGCGCAGGCCATGCAATGGCTCGGCACCTTCCACGCCATCAGCGCCAAAATTCTGCGCCGCCATGCCGAGCTTGTGGGGCTCAAGCCCAATTTCACCATTCTCAACACGGACGACCAGATCCGCCTGCTCAAGCAGGTGCTGCAGGCCGAAAACATCGACGACAAGCGCTGGCCCGCCCGCGCGCTCGCCATGCGCATCGACGGCTGGAAGAATCGCGGCCTTCTGCCGGCGCAAGTTCCGGCGGGCGAGGCCGAGAGTTTCGCCAATGGCAAAGGCGGCGCGCTTTACGCGCTCTATCAGGAGCGCCTCAAAATCCTCAACGCCGTCGATTTCGGCGATCTGCTGCTCGAGACGCTGCGGCTCTTTCGCGAGAACCCCGACGTGCTCGCGGATTACCAGAAGCGCTTCAAATATATTCTCGTCGACGAATATCAGGACACCAATGTCGCGCAATATCTCTGGCTGCGGCTCATCTCGCAGGGGCGCCGCAATGTCTGTTGCGTCGGCGACGACGATCAGAGCGTCTATGGCTGGCGCGGCGCGGAAGTCGAAAACATCCTGCGCTTCGAGCAGGACTTCCCCGGCGCCAAGATCGTGCGGCTCGAACGCAATTACCGCTCGACCGGGCACATCCTCGCCGCCGCCTCACATCTGATCGCGCACAATGAAGGCCGCCTCGGCAAGACGCTGTTCACCGATGGCGAAGAGGGCGAGAAGCCGACGCTCACCGGCGTCTGGGACAGCCAGGAGGAAGCGCGCGTCATTGGCGAGGATATCGAGCAATTGCAGCGCAAGGGCCATTCGCTCGAAGAGATCGCCATTCTCGTGCGCGCCTCCTTCCAGATGCGCGAATTCGAAGAGCGCTTCGTCGAGATCGGCCTGCCCTATCGCATCATCGGCGGCCCGCGCTTCTATGAGCGCGCCGAAATCCGCGACGCGCTCGCTTATCTGCGCTGCGTTGCACAGCCTTCCGACGATCTCGCTTTCGAGCGCATCATCAATACGCCCAAGCGCGGCCTCGGCGACGCAACGGTGCAACTGCTGCATGAATATGGACGGCGCGAGCGCATTCCGCTGATGCAGGCGGCGCGTTTTCTCGTCGAGACGGAGGAGCTGAAGCCCAAGCCGCGCGGCGTGCTGAAAAGCCTCGTGGCCGATTTCGAGCGCTGGCGCAGTCTGATCGATTCGAAGCCCCAGCACGAGCTTGCGGAAATGGTGCTGGATGAATCGGGCTACACGCAAATGTGGCGCGATGACAAGACGCCGGAAGCCGCCGGCAGGCTTGAAAACCTAAAAGAGCTCGTGCGCGCGATGGAGGAATTTCCCGACCTCGCCGCCTTTCTGGAGCATGTCTCGCTCGTCATGGAAACCGAGGAAAGCAAGGAGCAGGCGCGCGTCTCTGTGATGACGCTGCACGCCGCGAAGGGCCTCGAATTCGAGACGGTCTATCTCCCCGGCTGGGAGGAAGGGCTCTTTCCGCATCAGCGTTCGCTCGACGAGCAGGGCCGCGCGGGGCTCGAAGAAGAGCGCCGCCTCGCCTATGTTGGCGTCACGCGCGCGAAACGCCGGGCGCGCATATTTTTCGCGAGCAACCGCCGCATTCGCGGATTGTGGCAGCCCACCGTGCCGTCGCGCTTCGTCGATAATCTGCCCTCGGACCACGTCGAAGTGGTCGAGGCGCCGAGCGCCTCGCAATATGGCGGCTATGCGGTCTCGCGCTTCGCCAATCTCGATGTCTATGGCTCCGATTATTCGACGCCAGGCTGGAAGCGCGCCAAGGCAGGCGCCGCAACGCCGCGCGCCGAGCCGATGCGCGAGTCGCGCCCGCGCGCGAAGCAGCCGATGACGATCGAGGGCGAGGTCGTCGCCCGCTCATCGACCAATGCGCGATACGGCGCGGGGTCGCGGGTGTTTCATTTGAAGTTTGGGCCGGGCACGGTCGCGGCAGTCGACGGGAACAAGTGCACGGTGGATTTTGATAAGGCCGGGCGGAAGATGGTGTTGGAGAGTTTTCTGCAACGAGATTAGCTGGAAATGGAACATGAACAAACGCTATCAGGTTTTTATTAGCTCGACCTTCTCCGATCTAGAAAAAGAGAGACAGGAATTATGGCAGAATCTAATTTCATTCGACTATATAGTCGCCGGGATGGAAGTTTTCCCCGCGGCAAACGAAGAGCAGTTATCGTTTATAAAGAAGCAAATATCCTCGTCTGATTTTTACGTGCTTATCATAGCGGGACGATATGGAAGCATCACGGATGAGGGGCAAAGCTTTACCGAAAAAGAGTTCGAGTTTGCGCTTGAACAAAACATACCTATCCTGGTTTTTCCAATCAAAGATCCTAGATCCGTTGCATCGAGTAAGACTGACGAAGATTCAGACAAATCTCGAAAACTAGCCGTATTCCGCGAAAGGGCCTGCGAGAAAAGGGTGGTCAAGTTCTGGTCGAGCGGGACAGAACTAAGCCTAGCCGTCATTCAAGCCCTTCAGACGGCCATGGCCTCGAGCCCAAGACCCGGCTGGGTACGAGGGAGCACAACAGCTAGCGAAGAACTAAAGGACAGATATATCAAGCTACAAGCAGAATTCGACGACCTCAAAGCCAAGCACAGCAAACTTCTTGCCAATGAAACGGATTTCGATCCAAAGACACTTTCCTCTTGGACAGAGTTATATTTTTACAGTAAAGCTCTCGATGAGAGAAAGGTCCGCATCACGGTCGCGGAAATTTTAAACCAGCTTTCAATAATGGAGCAGTTCGATAGTAATACGCTTGAAGAGGCTGTCAAAGGAGCGATTTCCCGCAAGACGGGCTCCGACTTTGAAGACATTTCTCTCGCTGAATGGCAGCTTGATAGGGCTATCGTGTTACTTGCCCGCCTAGAGATTGCGCGGATCGATGATAGCAGAGCGCGTGTTCGGGTTTGCCGAGGGAAGAATTTCTTACCCGCGAATATGTACATTAAATCGAAAGGGTGGCTTAACAAGGAGCCGGTCGATGGCTAAGGACAGTTGGCAGCTTACCCGCGAGCTTCTTGGCCCGCTCTTCATCTTAACGCCGATCCCGAAAATACAAGCAAGCTGGCCATCAGAAGGACTAATTTGATTTATGGAGTAGGGTTCTCGGAGCGGCGCAATTCGGGAGAGCCCGGTGATCAGAAGATCTCTTCCAAGGGCCGCGCTTGCGATACCAGCGCTTTTGGCGGCATCGACATTCCACGCGCGCGCAGAAGACGCCTTGTCGTCCTTGGCCACGCAATCTTCCCTGACCGACACGCCCGATGGCCCCAAGGCGCAATTGCGCCGCTTTGGCGTCGCGCCCGATGTTTGGGTGACGCAGTTCTATCAGGGCCAGATTGCCGGCGACGCGAGCCAAACATGGTTCTATGGCGGCAAAGTCGACGCCTTCCTAAAGGTCGATGCGGAGAAACTCGGCCTGTGGCCGGGCTTCCACGTCAGCGCGCAATACGAGCATTATTTTGGCGATGACATAAACCGCAGGGACAATGCGCTCCTTCCCGTCAACACCGCTCAAGCCTATGTGAACAAGCAAGGCTACCACTCGGCGCTTTCCGTCAGCGTTACGCAAGATTTTGGCGAGCACGTCTCCGTCAGCGCCGGCAAGTTCAACATGATGACGATCGCATCCCAGACGCCGCTCCTCGGCGGCGGCGGCATCGACACTTTCATGAACAGGGCTTTCGCTTTGCCATCGACCGGGGTGGCCTACACCGCCGTCCGAGGCGGAGCGGCCGACAGGGTCGTCGTCTCCGCGCCTTACCTCATCGGCGGCGCGGTGACGTTCAAGACTGCGCCGGCAACCTTGACGCTGGTGGTTGTCGATCCGCGTAGCGCGCAGAATCCGCAAGTGATCGAACATCCCTTTGAAAAAGGCGTTGCGGTCGGCGGCTCAGTTACCATTCCAACAGAGATTCTCGGTCTTCGCGGGTTTCATACACTTCGCGCCGCCTATAGCAACGCGCGCGGCATAGATCTGAACGACGTCCCGCAGGAGCGTCTATTGGCGGCGACGGGCGGTCCCGTGATCACCAAGAAAGGCTATTGGTTCAGTTCTTACGCGTTCCAGCAAAACTTCTTTCAAAATAAAGATAAACCGGCGGTCGGTTGGGGGCTGTTTACGCTCGGGACCCTTTCTGACGGAAACCCCAACCCGGTCAAATGGAGCGTTCTTGTGGGCCTTGCCGGGAATAATCTGATCGAGGGGCGCGAGAACGACCGTTGGGGCGTCGGCTTCTTTCACTATGGGCTGACCAAGCCGTTGCTGAGTGCGTTGGAGGCGCTCGATGTCAGGAGACGCAGCGAGGGGGGTGTGGAAGCTTTCTACAATTTTGCGATCACGCCTTGGCTCCGCTTGTCCGCCGATCTGCAATTGATCGATCCCTGGAACCCGACCAAACAACGAGAGACTTACATGGCGTTGCGTTTGCAAACTAAGCTATAGCGTCTCATAGGCCAGCTAATTTGCTGACAATCTTTTGGACCAACTCCGCCACCGGGTATTTGAACAGAAATAGCGGGACCATTGGCAGCAGCGCGGCGACCATGACGGTTATCAATAGACGCGCGCTTACCGGAACGAGGCGCATATTGCGCAAGATTGCAACGCTGTTCGACAAATCAGCCAGCGACTGCAAATCGGCTGTGCCGAGCAAGGGCTCGGCCTGGGCGCCGGGCGCGCTCAGCCATTTCCTGTCGAAGTCATTGACGTAACGCGCCGCCAACACCGAATAGTCGCTCAAGCCCCTCTCTTGGCAAGCCCTGAGTTTGAAGGCGAAAAAACACGGGGGAAACAACACCAGCACGAGGTCCAGGATCAGAGTGATCGCAAGCGCGGGGTAGATGGCCTCAAAAACGGATATTCCAGAGGAAATCTCTTCCGCAAACGACGCGGACATAAGCGCCGAGATCGCGAGGACCAATGGGAAAAAATAGGTCTGCGCGACTTCCAGATATCCGAGCCCGCCGGCGCCATCTGGATGAGCTGGCGCAAGGTGGAGTTTCAGTTTCGCCAACCGCCAGAGGAAGCACCACCAGAGCGCGATCCGCCAGAGCCACCGAAACGCCAGGAAACGAAAGAGGGGCAGGCAAACCATCCAATACCACAGGCCGGCCAGCCGAAATTCGCTGACGGCGGCGCCGAGCTCCGATCCCGTTGTCCTTCCAGAGAGGCGCATCTGCGCCGCGATCACCGTCAACAGCACAGTCGCCAGAAGGCAAATTGCTTCCGGAAGCCAATGATCTCGCCAGCGATTGGTCCGCGCGATCTCGGTCTCTAGCTCCGGCAGCGCATTCTTGGGAACGACGCCCGAACGCACGATCAGGCTGACGAACGCCCTCAACCGAACGTCGAGCAGGGATTCGCAAAGGAACAGCAACGGGATGACGACGAGCAGGCGAACATGCGCCGCAATCACCGAGAGCGAAAAAAACTTGTGACTGACGCCCTCGATCAGCGCCAAGGCGAATAGAATCGACCAGGATAGCAAGCCCAGCGCCAGTCCCAGCGCAAAGGCGCTCCTCCCCTTGTGGGCGAGACCCAAGCGCCCCGCCAAACGGTGAAGCGGACCGCCGAACAGGGAAAAATTCTCGAAGGCTCCGTATCCTTCCATAACTTATGAGTAAGGCGACGGCGCGCCGCGGGTCAAATGACGAATTGCCCCAAGCTATGGCGGCGCAGAAACGTCGGCCCCCTGCGGACGCCGCCCCGTCGCCGGTCGATCTCGTCCCCATCCCTCATGTTGCCCTCCCGCCACAGTGTCTCTTTTTGCGACACACGAATTGTCTGCCGCCATGTGCGCTGGTTAACAGCCTGCCCCCCTCGCGCTAGATACTGTGACGGAGCCTGACGCGGCGCTCCGGCGGCGACGCGTCCACATCCTTAATAATTCAGGTTTATGAAACCAGCGCCGCGCACCCGGTTT
The DNA here is from genome assembly GCF_030063565.1 of Methylocystis sp. JR02. Taxonomy (NCBI): domain Bacteria; kingdom Pseudomonadati; phylum Pseudomonadota; class Alphaproteobacteria; order Hyphomicrobiales; family Methylocystaceae; genus Methylocystis; species Methylocystis sp. JR02. The sequence continues at coordinate 2,526,612 of NZ_JASIRC010000001.1, forward strand.
CTAAGGGGCAGCCCATGCAGGCTCGCATATCTATTGCCCGTTTCTTCCTTTCCGCCGCCGCTTTCGCCGCGGTTTTCGCCGTTGCGCCAGCCGGGGCCGCGCCGCGCCGCGTCGATATTTTCGCGCCGCCGGCCTCCGTCGCGCTGACAGGTCTCGCCAGGCTCCCCACGGCGGCGCCGCTCGATCCGCTCGAAGCCCCGGAGGCGCCGCCGGTCGTGGCCGTCACGGCTGCAAAGCTGCAAGCCGAGCCCGCGGAGCCGGACAGCCTCGACCTCGCCTGGAGCCTGCTGCCCGACCACCAGCGCGGGCTCGCGCTCGCGCTTCAGGACTGGACCTCGGGTCCTGAAGCCGCCCGCAACCCGGCGCGGCGGGCGATGCGCGCCAAGATCGCGGCCGCCTATGTGGCGCGCAAATTCGAGCCCTTCTGGACCGACGCCAATGGCTGGCGCGAGGGCGCGGCTTCCGCGGTCTCGCGCCTGCGCGCCGCAAATGAAGACGGGCTGGACCTTCGCGGCGTAACGATCCCGGAAGCCGACAAAGGCGCGTCCAGCGCCGCCGACGAGCTTGCGCTCTCCGAAGCTGTCGCAACCTACGCCTTCCAGGCGCGCGGCGGACGGCTGCAGCCCGAGCGGCTCTCCCGTCTCATCGGCGCCAAAACGGCGCTTCCCGATCCGGCGCAGGCCGTGGCCGACGTCGCCGCCGCCGGCTATCGCGCGGGCGAGACGCTGCAGGGCTTTAACCCGCCCCATTACGGCTATCAGCAACTGCGTGAGAAACTGGTCGAGCTCAAGACGCGCGGCGCCAATGCGCCGCCGCTCGATTCGCTCTTTGCCGCCGCCGAGGAGGGCGTCGCTCAGACCGACGCTCTGCCGCCCGTCAAATCGAAACGCCGCCGCATGGAGACGCTCGGCGGCCCCTCCACCTCGGCGCTGGAGAATGAGATCATCGCCAATATGGAGCGCTGGCGCTGGTTGCCACGCGACATGGGCGACGATCGCATCGAGGTAAACATCCCCGATTTCGAGCTGGCGGTCATCCGCAATGGCGCGGTGACCCACCGCACGCGCGTGATCGTCGGCAAGGAGCAAACGCCGACGCCCATCTTCTCCGACGAGATGGTGGAGATCATCGTCAACCCGTCCTGGTATGTGCCGCAGTCGATCATCCAGAAGGAGTGGCACGGCGGGGTCGGCGACGGCTATCAGGTTTCCTATCGCAACGGGCAGATGGTGGTGCGCCAGCCGCCGGGCGAGAAGAACGCGCTCGGCCGCATCAAATTCGTCTTCCCCAATGATTTCGCCGTTTACATGCACGACACGCCGTCGCGCGGGCTTTTCGCGGCGTCCCACCGCGCCTTCAGCCACGGCTGCATGCGCGTCGATCAGCCCTTCGCTCTGGCGGAGGCCGTGCTCGGACCGGGCTGGTCGGAGGAGCGAGTGAAGAAACTCGTCGGCCCCAGCGAGCGCTACATCAATCTCTCCAAGCCCTTGCCGGTGCATATCGTCTATTTCACCGCCTATGTGGACGATATGGGACGGTTGGTGCAGCGGCCTGATCTCTACGGCTATTCAGCGCGGGTGCGCAAAGCCCTGGGCCTGGGGGGCTAACCCCCGCGCCAGAGCCGGGAGGCGCCCGAACCAGGTTAACAAACCCCTACGCAGCCGCGTCATGCCCGCGCTTGTCGCGGGCATCCACGCCGGGATTACGCCACGCGGGTAGAAGAAGCGGCGTTGTTCCGCTCATGTTCTCAGTTTTCCGTCTCGGCGCGGCGTGGATGGCCGCGACAAGCGCGGCCATGACGGGGGCTCCGAATTCAGGATCATGCGCTGACATGCGCATCCCCGAGTAAAGTCGTGACAAACGCCGCGCGCCGGTGGAAAAAGCCTCTCCTCTAGGCAACATCCGGTTCGCGCAATGGCTCCCCCTCCCCTTCTCGCCCTTCAGGGCGTCATGCTTACCCTCGGCGGCAAGCCGCTTCTGGAAGGGGTCGAATTGTCGGTCGCGCCGGGCGCGCGCATCTGTCTCGTCGGCCGCAACGGCTCGGGCAAATCGACGCTTTTGAGGATCGCCGCCGGCGAATTGGAATCGGACGCGGGAACGCGCTTTCTGCAGCCGGGCGCCTCGCTGCGCTATCTGCCGCAGGAGCCGGACTTCTCGGGGTTCAAAACCACCGCCGCCTATGTCGAGGCGGGGCTCGGGCCGCTCGATGATCCGCATGTCGCAACGACGCTTCTTCTCGAGCTGGGCCTCACGGGCGAGGAAGACCCGTCGAACCTCTCCGGCGGCGAAGCCCGCCGCGCCGCCCTCGCCCGCGCGCTCGCGCCTGAGCCCGACATTCTGCTGCTCGACGAGCCGACGAACCATCTCGACCTGCCGACGATCCTCTGGCTCGAAGAAAAGCTCGCCTCCCTACGCTCGGCCATGGTCATCATCAGCCACGACCGCCGCTTTCTGCAGGATCTGACGCGCGAGACCGTGTGGATCGACCGCGGCCGGGCGCGGCATCTCGCGCGCGGCTTCAAGGAATTCGAACCCTGGCGCGACCGCGAGCTGGAGGAGGAAGAGAAGCAGGCGCACAAGCAGGAGCGCAAGATCGCCAATGAGGAACATTGGCTGCGCCATGGCGTCTCTGGCCGCCGCAAGCGCAACATGAAGCGTCTCGCGGGCTTGCATGCGCTGCGCGCCGAGCACCGGAACCGCGTTATGCCGACGGGCGAGGTGAAGCTGGAGGCGAGCGAGGCCAATCTCTCCGGCAAGCTCGTCATCGAGGCGATCAAGGTCAGCAAGAGCTACGGCGAGCGAACTATCGTCGAGAATTTTACGACCCGCATCCTGCGCGGCGACCGGCTCGGCATCGTCGGCGCCAATGGCGCGGGCAAGACGACGCTCATCAAACTGCTGACCGGAGTACTGCCGCCCGACAGCGGCAAGGTGCGGCTTGGCGCCGCTTTGGAAATGGCGACCCTCGACCAGAGCCGCGCCAGCCTGAGGCCGGAGACCACCCTGCAGGACGCCCTCACCGGCGGCGGCTCGGATATGGTCGAGATCAATGGCGAGCGGCGCCATGTCGTCGGCTATATGAAGGACTTCCTCTTCAAGCCGGAGCAGGCGCGCACGCCCATCGGCAAACTCTCCGGCGGCGAGCGCGGCCGTCTGATGCTCGCGCGCGCCCTGGCCAAACCCTCGAATCTCCTCGTTCTCGACGAGCCGACCAATGATCTCGACCTGGAGACGCTCGATCTTCTGGAAGAGATGCTCGCCGATTATCCCGGCACGCTGATCGTCGTCTCGCATGACCGCGACTTTCTCGACCGCATTGCGACGAGCGTGTTGATGAGCGACGGCGCCGGCCGCTGGGTCGAATATGCCGGCGGCTACAGCGATATGGTCGCGCAGCGCGGCAAGGGCGTCGAGGCCCGCGGCGCCGCGATGCGCGAGACGCCGAAGGAGAAGGGGCCGAAAGAAAAGCCCGCCGAACGGCAACCGGCAAGGGTCAAGCTCTCCTTCAAGGAACAGCATGCTCTGACGACCTTGCCCGCCAAAATGGAGGAGCTGAAGGTCAAGCGCACAAAGTTGCAGGCGCTGCTCGATGATCCCGAACTTTATTCCAAGGACCCAGGGAGATTTGCGAAGGCGAGCAAGATGTTCGCTGCGGTGGAGAACGAACTCTCCGCCGCCGAGGAGCAATGGCTGGAGCTGGAAATCAAGCGCGAGGAGATCGAGGGGTAGTCAGCGTCATACGAAATCCGCTTGATTGGTTCGGTGTCTGGATTCCCGATCGGGCCTTTGGCCCGTCGGGAATGACAAGCGCCAATGCGAGCTATTCAAGCGGAATTCGTATCATTTGCGTGCATCGCGCGAAGCGCGCCCGATCCGCCAGATCATCGCCGCCCCCAGCAGCGGGCCGGCGGCAAGGACTAGCAGGGCGTCGGAGAATTCGCCCGTGGCGCCTTTGACGACGCCGATGAAATAAGGCCCCGCCAGCCCCGAGAGATTGCCGATCGAGTTGATCAGCGCGACTCCCACAACCGCATCGGTCGCGCCGATCGTCGATGTGCAGAAACTCCAGAAGGTCGGCAGCGCCGCGGCGGACCCTAAAGCCGCGACAGTCAGCGCGACCATCGCCAATACAGGCGTCGGCGCATAGGCGGCGCATGCAAGGCCGACGCTCGCGACGATCGCGGCGCTTGCCGTGTGAGCGACCGTCTCGCCGCGCCGATCCGAGCTGCGGCTCCAAAGCCACATCGCCACAGCGCCACAGCCATGGGGAATGGCGGTGAGAAAGCCCGCGGCGAGGATGCTCGCGCCAAAGCCCTTGATGATCTGCGGCAGCCAGAAACTGAGCCCGTAAAGCGCGAGAACCAGCCCGAAATAGGCGGCCCCAATCGTAAGAATGCGAGGATCGGCCAGCGCACGCCAGTAATTCTCTTCATGCGCCGGCGCTTCACGCGCCAGCGCGGCCTCTAACCATCGGCGCTCGTTGGGGGCGAGCCATTTGGCGTCGGCGAGGCGGTCGGGAAGATAAAAGAAACAGACGAGGCCAAGCGCGATCGACGGCAACGCCTCCAGAAAATAAAGCCAGCGCCAACCGGCGACGCCTGAGACGCCATCCATGGTCGACAGGATCATGCCCGAGATCGGCGAACCGATCGCGCTGCCGAGCGGCACGGCGATCAGGAACCCCGCCAGAATGCGCGCGCGCTGCGCGGCGGGAACCCAGTACGTGAGATAAAGAATGACGCCTGGCGGAAAGCCCGCCTCCGCCGCGCCCAACAGCACGCGCAGGACAACGAAGCTGTTCTCGCTCCAGATGAAAGCGGTCGCGGCGGCGATGACGCCCCAGCTCACCATGATGCGCGCGAGCCACAGCCGCGCGCCGACGCGGTGCATGACGTAATTGCTCGGCGCCTCCAGGAGGCAATAGCCGATGAAGAAGACGCCCGCCGCCCAGCCGTAGAACTCGGGCGTGAAGCCCAATTCCTTGTTCATGGTGAGCGCGGCGAAGCCGACGTTCACACGGTCGAGATAGGAGACGAAGAAACCCGCGGCGAGAAGCGGCACCAGCCGCCAGGCAACCTTGGCGACCACGCGGTCGCCATCGACTGGAATTGCCGCGGGTCTGTCGAGGGTAAGGGTCACGAGAGCGCCTGTCGCTGGAGAAAGCGAGAAGCCGCCCTCGCCAATGTTGTGGTGGGTTTAACGCAACTCGAAGCCGAGCGCCTTCAAAGCGTCGCGCAGGCGATCGCGGCCGCTCATCGCATCTGTCCCGCGCACGCGCGACAGCACCTGGCGAATCCAGCCCTGCTCGGGCAGTCGCTGCTCCTTCTGGAAATCCTTGAAGACCGTATCGAGCGTCTCGACCGCCTCGCGTTGCGCGTCGCCCCACTGATATTGCTCGCGATGCAGCACCGCCGCCTGGCCCAGGCGCGGCTTGACGCCGGCGTTGGCGCCCGGGTCGGGGACGCCGATGGTCATGCCGAAGACGGCGAAGACATTGGGCGGCAGGTTCAGCTCTTTCGCCACTTCCTCCGGCTTGTTGCGCATGGCGCCGATATAGCAGCAGCCGAGCCCGATGGATTCGAGCGCGACGACGGCGTTCTGCGCGGCGAGCGCGGCGTCCACCACGCCGGTCATGAAGATTTCGAGATAGGGGAGCGCCGCCGCGTCGCGGCCCCTCTCTTTGCCAAGGTTTTCGAGCCGCGCGAGGTCGCAAAGCCAGATCAGCAGGAGCTTGCAGTCGCGAATATGCTGCTGGCCGCCCGCGAGATCGGCGAGGCGATTCTTGCGGTCCTCGTCCTCGACGGCGACGACGCTCCAAACCTGAAGGTTGGAGGAGGTCGACGCGGACTGCGCCGCGGCGGTGATGATTTCGAGCGCGCCGGGCGGCAGCGGCTGGTCGAGATAATTGCGGTGCGACCGGTGCGCGAGAAGCAGGTCGAGCGTGTCGTTCCAGATCGCGGGCTTCGGCGAATCGGCGCGGCGATAGCGCTCGAACATGGCCGCGGCGGGCGCGTCGAAATGATCCGGGCTTACGGGCTTGTTCATAATGGCTCCTGCGCTGTCCCTCGGCTCGGCGCGATCGACTGCGCGAATGCCGCCTCGACGTCGGGGGACGGAGAGATCTCGGAAAGATGCGCCGGTCTTATACCCCATTCCGAGCGGCGCCGAAGCGGGATCATGCGGCCGCCTTCTCGATCGGACGACGCGGCAGAGCCCGGCAAGAAAGTCCGTCTTTTCGCCAGAAAGCCCCTCGTCCGGCTCAAATCCCCGGATCGTTCGCCGCCGTCGGCCCCTCTTTGCTCTCCAGACCGAAGGCCGAGCGCGTCCAGAAGCGCTCATGGAAATGACGCAGCGCGGAGATCGCGATCGTCTGGGCGATCGCGATCTCGAACGACACAACGGCGTCACTCAACAAGGCGTTCACGATGACGAAATTGATCAGGGTCGCCGGGACCAGCCAGGAGGCCGCCTTCAGCAGGCTGCGCTTGGGCGTCGACAGCACGCTCCCTTGATCGAGCGCGACGCCCTCCATCGAGGCATAGCTGACGTCGGTCAAAGGCGCCGCCACACGGCGGCTGGAGGCCGAAACCTCCTTCACCATGCCGACCGCGACAGTCTCATTGGTGATGCGGTCGATGAGGATGAAGCCGCCGGTCTCGCGGTTCTCGACGTAGGGATCGCAAGCGACCACGGTTTCGAGCGAGAGCTGCGCTTCGCCGATCTCGTTGAAGGCGAGCGTCTCGTCCGCGCCAAGCGGCGTCGCGAGCCCGGTCTCGATGTCGATGCGCGACTGCACGAGGTTGACGACCGCGGGCGTCGTCTTCGTCCCGATCTTGAGCAGATAGCTCTTGCCGGCCGTCAGCGGCTCGCGCACAAGCCAGAGGAGCTTCGCCTCCAGCCTGTCGCCGACCTGCGCCGGTGAGACCGGCGAGCTCAACAGATCGCCGCGCGAGCAGTCGATTTCCTCGGCGAGCGTGATCGTCACCGACTGGCCCGATACGCCGCTCTCCAGATCGCCGTCATAGGTGACGACGCGCGAGACGCGCGTGTCGCGCCCGGAGGGAAGGATGCGCACAATGTCGCCGGGGCGGATATTGCCGCCGCTGATGAAGCCCGAGAATCCGCGGAAATCGAGATTCGGGCGATTGACCCATTGCACCGGCATGCGGAAAGGCGCGATGCGCATGACGTCTTCGACCGCGACGCCTTCCAGATAAGCGAGGAGCGACGGTCCGTCGTGCCAGGGCATATGCTGGCTTGCATGGACGAGATTGTCGCCGTCCTTGGCGACGAGCGGCACAACATAGATCGAGGCGAAGTGGAGATTCTTCGCGAACTCGTGGAAGTCCGCCACAATCTTGCGGAACACGTCCTCGCTGTAGCCGACGAGGTCCATCTTGTTGACGGCGACGACCACATGGCGCACGCCGAACATGGAATTGATGACGCTATGGCGGCGCGTCTGCGGCAGAATGCCCTTGCGAGCGTCGACGAGCAGAATGGCGAGATCGGCGGTCGAGGAGCCGACCGCCATGTTGCGTGTATATTGCTCGTGGCCGGGCGTGTCGGCGACGATGAACTTGCGCTTGTCGGTCGCGAAATAGCGATAGGCGACGTCGATGGTGATGCCCTGCTCGCGCTCCGCCGCGAGCCCGTCGACGAGCAGCGCGAAATCGAGATCATCGCCCTGCGTGCCGTGCTTCTTGGAGTCGGTTTCGAGCGCGGCGATGAGATCGTCCGGCGCCAGATTGGCGTCGTAAAGCAGGCGGCCGATCAGCGTCGACTTGCCGTCGTCGACCGAGCCGCAGGTGATGAAACGCAGGAGCGGCTTGTCCGCGGCGATGCGCGCAACCGCCGGCGCGGGGGCTTCCATGACCTCGACGCCCTGCATCTCAGAAATATCCTTCCTGCTTCTTCTGCTCCATGGAGCTGGAGCCGTCCTGGTCGATCAGGCGGCCCTGCCGTTCGGAGGTGCGGCTTTCGCGCATCTCCGTGATGATCTCGTCGAGCGTGGCCGCCTCGCTCTCGATGGCGCCGGTCAGCGGATAGCAACCGAGCGTGCGGAAACGCACCATCTTGCGCTCGATCGTCTCGCCGGGTTCGAGCGCCATGCGCGCGTCGTCGACCATGATCAGCGTGCCGCTGCGGCGCACCACCGGCCGCTCCTTCGCGAAATAGAGCGGCACCACGGGGATGTTCTCGCGGGCGACATAGTCCCAGATGTCTGCTTCGGTCCAATTGGACATGGGGAAAATGCGCAGACTCTCGCCCGGCGCCTTGCGGGTGTTGTAGAGGCGCCAGAATTCGGGCCGCTGGTTCTTCGGGTCCCAACGATGCTGCGCTGTCCGGAAGGACAGCACGCGCTCCTTGGCGCGCGACTTCTCCTCGTCGCGGCGCGCGCCGCCGAAGGCCGCGTCGAATTTATATTTGTCGAGCGCCTGCTTCAGCGCCTCGGTCTTCATGATCTCGGTATGGAGCTTCGAGCCATGGACGAAGGGGCTGATGTTCATCTCAATCCCTTTGGGATTGATATATTCGACGAGCTCCAGGCCCCATTCCTTGACGATCTTGTCGCGAAACTCGATCATCTCCCGGAACTTCCACATCGTGTTGACATGGAGCAATTGGAACGGGAGCTTCGACGGATAGAAGGCTTTTCTGGCGACATGCAGCATCGCCATCGAGTCTTTGCCGATCGAAAACAGCATCACGGGCCGCTCGCACTCGGCGACCGCCTCGCGCATGATGTGAATGCTTTCGGCTTCCAGGCGGTCCAGATGGCCGAGCGAACGGGTCGGAAGCGCGCTCATTCGAAAACCTCCGGCGAGGCGGAATCAGGCGCCGGACCGCGACGCAGAACGCCATCCTCGCCGACATGCAGGCCGCACTCTTTCTTGTCGTCCTGCTCCCACCACCAGCGGCCGGCGCGTTCGTCTTCGCCGGGCTCAATGGCCCGCGTGCAGGGCGCGCAGCCGATGGAGAGGAAACCCTTGGCGTGGAGTTCATTCACGGGGATTGAAAACTCCTGGGTCGCGGCGACGATGTCTTCGCGCTTGTAGTCGAGGACCGGATTGATCTTGATCACCCGGTAATTGGCGTCAAAGGCGACGAGCGGAACCTCGGCGCGCGCGGCGGATTGATCGGCGCGCAGGCCCGTGATCCAGCCGGAGACGCCGGCCAGCAGGCGAGAAAGCGGCTCGACCTTGCGCACATGGCAGCAGGCCTTGCGCGCCTCGGCGGATTTATAAAAGCCGTTGACGCCCTGCTCTTCGACCAGCGCCTCCAGCGCCGCCGCCTGCGGATAGGCGGCGCGAATGCGCCGGGCGTAGCGGGCTTCGGTCTCTTCCCAGAGCGCATAGGTTTCGGGAAACAGGCGTCCGGTGTCGATCGTCACGACGTCGATATCGAGGCCCTGCGTGAAGATCGAATGGGTGACGAGCTGATCTTCGACGCCGAAGCTCGTCGTGAAGACGATACGGCCGGGGATGAACTCGCGGACGAGCTTGAGCCGGAGATCGAGATCAAGCGGCGCGAGACGCGGGCCGAGTATTTCCGGGATGGAAGGATTCATGATCTGAGCGCGCCCAAAGTGTCGGCGGACCGAAGGCCCAACCGGGAATCGAGCACCCAACGGGAGCCCTGGCGAAGCAACCAAGCCTTCATTTCGCCGCCGCCTTGCGCCGCGCGTCGAGGATGGAGCCCGGCGCGACATAACCGCGCTGATAAGTGCGCGCATGCGCCGCGCGCTCCGCCTGCCACTGCGATTCATCCTGCCGCTCGGCGAGATCGTCGGGAATTTCGATCGTGTCGAAGCCACAGCCGAGCGCATGGCGATACTGATCGGCAAGCAGCCGCCCGCTCGCGCGCAGCTCGCCCGTAAAGCCAGCCCTGCGGATCAGCCGCGCCAGCGAAAAACCGCGTCCATCGGCGAAGGCGGGGAAGACGATGGAGATGAGCGAGAGGCGCGGCAGCGCAGCCGCGAGCGCCTCGGGCTCTGTGGTGTTCGGCGCGAGGACGCCGAGCGCGACGCCCGCCTCGAGATGCGCGACAGCATGTTCGAGACGCGACAGCGACACGATTATCTTGCCGCTCTTGGGCAGCGCCTCTTCGTCGGCGAGGCGGCGCCAGGCGTCTTCGATAAAGCGGCCTTCAGATATCAGCGCCATCTTCACCCTCCCGCCGCAGCACGTCCTTGAAGCGGGCATGACCGATGCGCCGCCATGTTTCGATGAATGTCTCGCCCTCCTGGCGCTCGGCCAGATAGAAATCGACAATGTGTTCGATCACGTCCGGCACTTGCTCCGCCGTGACGCCGGGGCCGAGAATTTCGCCGATCGACGCCGAGAAGGTCGGATCGCCCCCAAGCGTGATCTGGTAGGATTCCTGACCCTTCTTTTCGAGCCCGAGAATGCCGATCGCGCCGACATGGTGGTGGCCGCAGGCGTTGATGCAGCCGGAAATCTTGATGCCCAATTTGCCGATCCGGCGCTGGCGCGAGAGATCGGAGAAGCGCTTGGAGATCGCCTGCGCAATCGGGATCGAGCGCGCCGTCGCCAGCGCGCAGTAATCGAGCCCGGGGCAGGAGATGATGTCCGAGACGAGACCGGCGTTCGCCGTCGCCAGCCCCGCGCCGTCGAGCAGCTTCCACAGATCGAATAGATCGTCCTGCTTCACATGCGGCAGAATGACGTTCTGCTCATGGGAAATCCGCAGCTCGCCGAAGCCGAAGCGTTCGCTCGCCTCCGCCAGAGCGCGCATCTGCTGCGAGGTGGCGTCGCCGGGAATGCCGCCGATCGGCTTCAGCGACACGGTAACGATGGCGTAGCCCGGAACCCGGTGCGGCGCGGCGTTGACCTCGGCGAAATTGCCGAAGGCCGGATGCGCGACGCGTTCGGCCCGCAGTTTCGCCGACTCCGCCGGCAGCGCCTCGTAAGGCGGCGGCGTGAAGAAACCGGCGATGCGCTCGAATTCGGCAGGGTCATAGGAAAACGCGGAGCGATCCATCGCGGCGAATTCCGCCTCGACGGCGGCGCGCACTTCCTCGATCCCCTTCTCGTGAACGAGGATCTTGATGCGCGCTTTGTATTTATTGTCGCGACGGCCGAAGCGGTTATAGACCCGCATGACCGCCTCGAGATAAGCGAGGAGATCGGCCCGCGGCACATAGTCGCGGAGAACCTTGCCCACGAAAGGCGTGCGCCCGAGTCCGCCGCCGATCACAACCTGATAGCCGACTTCGCCCGCCGCATTCTTCACGATCCGCAGACCGATGTCGTGAACCATGATCGCCGCTCGATCGTGCTCGGCGCCTGTCACCGCGATCTTGAATTTGCGTGGCAGGAAGGAGAACTCGGGATGGGCGCTCGACCATTGGCGCAGGAATTCGGCCGTGGCGCGGGGATCCTCGATCTCGTCCGGCGCGACGCCCGAGAAATGGTCGGCGGTCACGTTGCGGATGCAATTGCCGGAGGTCTGGATGGCGTGCATCTCGACTTCCGCGAGCGCCTCCAAAATGTCCGGCGTGTCGATCAACTTCGGCCAGTTGTATTGGAGGTTCTGCCGCGTCGTGAAATGGCCGTAGCCGCGATCATATTTATCGGCGATGTCGGCAAGGCGGCGCATTTGCCGCGCTGTCAGCGTGCCATAGGGAATGGCGACACGCAGCATATAGGCGTGGAGTTGCAGATAAAGCCCGTTCATCAGACGGAAGGGGCGGAACTCCTCCTCCGTCAGAGAGCCTTCGAGACGCCGGCGCACCTGCTCGCGGAACTCCGCGACGCGCTCGCGCACGAAGGCGGCGTCGAATTCATCGTAGCGATAGGTCGTGACCGGCGTGTTCGGCCGCGCCAGACTGGGATCGTGAGCGGTCATCTCAAGCGCCTCCTTTCGCCTGTTTGCCGAGATCGGGGCGCACGCTCGGCCCCTTGAGGCGCATCTTCTCGCGGTAGTGCAAGGGCGTCGGAACGCCGTCCGCGCCGACGTCCACATCGGCGAGATAAACGTCGACGACGCGATTTTTGGCGATCTCCGCCTTGCCGAAGCCCTCCAGCGCGGCGGCCTCTTCCTTGTCGCGCGCGACGCGGGCGCGCCGATGGTCGCGCTCCCAGCTTTCGGCGCCCAGAAACACGACCTCGCCGTCGGCAAGGTCGGAGGCCAAGAGTATCTGCGGATGTTTGAGCGCGGTCATCACGTCTCCTGCGCCAGCTTGAGGGAGAGGCCGCTCATCTCGTCGGACCAGATGATCTGACAGGCAAGGCGCGAATTTTCGTAGAGCATCGGCAGCTCGTCGAGTTTTTCGAGCTCGTCCTCCTGCGGCGGCGGCACGCGGGCGGCCGAACCGGCGTCGAGCACCACGTGACATTCGGCGCAGGCCAGCGCGCCCCCGCAGGTGTTTTCCATGCCAATGCCGTAATCGCGCAATATCTCCATCAGCCGCCAGCCCTCTACGGCCGCCAGCTCGTGGATGACGCCGTTCCGGTCCTCGACGCGCAAGAACGGCGCCTCGGGCTCCAGGGGAACGGGGGATGGGTCGACGGCAGTTTCCAAGGCAATGCTCATGGGCTTTTCGTTGAGGCGGAAATCGCCACAGCAGTGGCGTTCTGTATTTCGAACGGTTAGATACTCTAAATCGCACGTAAGTCAATTCACTTCTAAAATATGCCATATGGACTAAAATCACATCTGTTTGCCGTTAAATATGGCGCCGCCAAATTTCATAGCTGGGACATGACAAGCGGCCAGAATCCATGTTTGTTAAGAATCAGGTGACCAATCGGAGCGGTGGGCGAAAGGGCTGCGCTCATCGCCAGAGGAGACCTCATGGTAAAAAGGCCAATAAAGACCGCGAAAGAAACGCCGCCTCCGAAAAAGGAGCCGGAGCCGCGCCGCGACGTGAGAGAAATCACGCCGCCTCAGCAATCCTCGGGAGCGATTATGAAACCAACGGTCATAGTCGTCGGCGCCGACAAGGGCGGCGTCGGGAAGACGACGATCGCGCGCGCGGTCCTCGACTTCCTTTCCCTCAACAATCTCGACGCCCGCGCCTTCGACACCGAGACGCCGCGCGGGACGCTGTATCGCTTCCATCCGGAAGAGACGATGATCGTCGATCTGACGTCGACCGCCGATCAGATGAAGATCATCGACACGCTGAATTCGTCGCAAGCGAAGGTCAGCGTGATCGACGTGCGCGCCGGCGGCTTGAGCCCCGCGCTCGAAGCGCTCGACGAGATCGGCTTCTTCGACGCGGTGAAGGCGGGCGAGTTCCGCTTCATCCTGCTCCACGTCATCGGCCCCTCGATCGCCTCGCTCGACGAGATCGCCGAGATAGCGCCCTATATGTCCGACGCCAATTACTTCATGGTGAAGAACCATGTGAACGACACGACCTTCTTCGAATGGGACCCGCAGACCCACTCGAAATATTTCGAGGACGTGAACACCACAGGCGAGATCACCATCCCGAAGCTCGGCGAATTGGCATATGAACAGGTCGAGCTCGCAGGGACGCCCTATTCGACCTTCATCGCCAATCAGACGGCGGAAGGCGAACCGGCGGATCACTCTTTCGTCCTGCGCGGTTACGTGCGCACATGGCTCGCGAGAGTCGCGGATGAATTCGAGCGGGTCGGACTTCTCGATCTCGTCACATCGGGTGTGGCCAAGGCACGTTGAGACGAAGGCGGCGTCGCCCTCGTCAAGAGGATGAAATGAGTCGCCGCACCCTCGTCTTCTTCGTCTGCTCGCCGCATTCACGCACTGGCGTGACAACGGCGGCGCGCCTGCTGACCGATTATTATCTCTCGCGCGGGGTCCCTGTCGAAGGTTTCGACACGGATTCGCGCGAGCCTAACTACGCCTTGCTTTTTCCGAAGGTCGCGCGCGTTGTCGATATTGGCGACGTCAAGGGACAGATTTCCCTGTTCGACCGCCTGCTGGTCGCCGACGACGCCCCCAAGATCGTCGACGTCTGGAGCCGCTCCTACGACCAGCTCTTCGCCACGATCGCCGAAATCGGCTTTCTGGAGGAGGCGCGCCGCGCCGGCGTCGAACCGATCATTCTCTTCCAGGCCGACAGTTCGCAGACGGCTGCGAGCAACGCCCGGCTGCTCAACACCACCTGGCCGAATTTGTGGCTGACGGTCATCCACAATGAGGGGGCTGCGCCGCTGCGCGCCGAGGCGCACGACATCCTCGCCCGCTACCCCGCGCGCGGGAAATTGGTGATCCCGAAGCTCGAAAGCGCCATCGCCGCGGCCCTCGACGACGCCGAACTCTCGCTGTCGACCTTCTTGCACGCGCCGCCACCCCATATATCCATCGTCGTGCGCGCGGCGCTGAAAGCCTGGCTTCTCCCGATCTTCACGCAATTTCAGAGCTTCGAATTGCGCATGAATCTGCAATCGAGCGAATTTCTCCGTTAGGGCGCGATATGGAATACCGAAAACTTGGAGCCACCGACCTCTCCGTCTCGGCCATTTGTCTTGGCTCCATGACCTGGGGCCAGCAGAACACCGAGGCGGAAGGCCACGCGCAGCTCGACTATGCGCTATCGCGCGGCGTCAACTTCATCGACACGGCGGAAATCTATTCGATCCCCCCGCGCCCGGAGACGCAAGGCTCGACCGAGCGCATCATCGGCTCGTGGCTGGCCTCGCGCAAAAACCGCGACAAGGTGATCATCGCCACCAAGGTCGCCGGGCGCGGCGAGGCGCATTGGCTGCGCGACGGGGGCGGGGGCACGGTCCTCGACCGTAAGAATATCCATTTTGCGATCGAGGGCTCGCTGAAGCGCCTGCAGACCGATTATGTCGATCTCTACCAGTTGCACTGGCCCGACCGCTCTTTGCCGCTCTGGGGCGCCGGCGGGACGACCTATCGGCCGCCCTCCAAGCGCCCTGAAGTTTCGATCGAAGAGACGCTGGACGCGCTGAACGAGCTGGTGAAGGCCGGCAAGGTCCGCCACATCGGCCTATCCAATGAGACGCCTTGGGGCGTCGCGCGCTTCCTGCGTGCGGCGGAGCTCGGCCACGGCCCGAGGGTCGTCTCGATTCAGAACGCCTATAATCTGATCAACCGCACGTTCGAGATGGGCCTCGCCGAATTTGCCGAGCGCGAGGCCGTCGGCCTCCTTGCCTATTCGCCCCTCGCGCAGGGCTATCTCACCGGCAAATATCAGGGCGGCGCAAGACCGCCCGGCGCGCGCACGACGCTCTTCGAACGCGGCCAGCGCTATGAAACGCCCGGGGTCGAGTCGGCGATCGGCGCCTATCTCGCGCTCGCCAGAGAGATCGGCGTCGACCCGGCGCAGCTTGCCCTGGCTTATGTCACGTCGCGCCCCTTCGTGACCTCGAACATCATCGGCGCCACGACGATGGCGCAGCTTCGAACCGACCTGGATTCAGAGAGCATCGAGATCACGCCCGAGATCGAAGCGCGGATCGACGAGATCCACCAGCTTCACAGCAATCCAGCGCCGTAAACAAAGATGCGCGGCTCAGGCGCGCATCGTTGACAAACCTCCGAGGCGGCCTCGTCCTTCGAGACGCGAGCGTCGCTCGCTCCTCAGGATGAGGCCTAAGTGTTTGACGAAATTGCAGAAGCTCCTCATGCTGAGGAGCCTGCGCAGCAGGCGTCTCGAAGCACGAGGGGCGTCATCGCCACTTTATCAGCGATTTGAGGATGCGCGTATCATACTCAAACCGCTTGATCGGTCATTCCCGACGCGCGTAGCGCGATCGGGAATCCAGAGCAGAACCAGCGCTCTTGCGGCTCTGGATTTCCGGTCGGGCTTTCAGCCCGCCGGGAATGACATGCCCCAGTGCGAGCTATTCAAACGGAAACGGTCTCAGCCACGCATCCAAACGCTACGCGTGCCCCGAGATGGACGACAGCCGCTCCAAATCGACCCCCATGGAGCGCAGGGCGCGCACATATTTGCTACCAAGGTCCCGATCGAACAGCAGCGCCGGATCGGCCGGGCAATGCAACCAACCGTTCTTTTGGATTTCGTCCTCGAGCTGTCCGGCGTCCCAGCCCGCATAGCCGAGCGCGAGCAGCGCATGGTGCGGCCCCTCGCCCGCGGCGATGGCGCGCAGAATGTCGATTGTCGCCGTGAGCGACACGCCGTCGTCGATTGGCAAGGTCGAGTTGTCGAGGAAGAAATCCGGCGAATGCAGCACGAAGCCGCGGTCGGTCTGCACCGGGCCGCCGGAAAGCACCTGAATCTCCTCGGCGCCGCTCGGCAGCCTGATGCGCTCTTCGGGCGCGATCACTTGCAGTTGCACGAGAAGATCGGGGAAGTTCTTCACCCGAGCAGGTTGGTTGACGACGATGCCCATCGCGCCTTCTTCCGAATGCGCACACAGATAGATCACCGAGCGCGCAAAACGCTCGTCCGTCATGCCGGGCATCGCCACCAGCAGCTGCCCGTCCAGATATCGTCGGCCGGGAGTCCGAGCGTCGCCAGCGGAAGACTCTTCGGAAACTTGCTTGGGGCGCAACCTACTCATAGCTTCATGCTACGCCTGCAACGCCCCCTTAACAAGCGGCGTGGATAAATCGCGCCAGCCGACCGGAAACCAGACCCGATGACTACGCCAAAGCCGAAGATGCGCGTCTTTTTCGCCTGCACAGTCACGCTCGCCGCGGCGCTGGCCATCGCGCCGGCGCGGGCCGCCGAGCCGGCTTTTGCGACAGCGCCGGCCAAGGGAACGGTTTCCGCCGTCAGGCTGCTCTCCGCCGGCCCGCTGGAAGGCGGCGCTTATCGCGCGGGCGTCGAAATCAGCCTCGCGCCCAAGACCGCCACCTACTGGCGCCAACCGGGCGAAGCGGGCTCGCCGCCGGTGTTCGATTTCTCGAAATCGATCAATGTCGCCAAGGTCGAAACCGCCTTTCCGGCTCCCAAGCATCTGGACGAAGCGGGCACGATCGTCGCGGGTTACGACGAGACCGTGATCTTCCCGCTCAAGGTTACGCCAAAGGACCCAAAGGCGCCGGTGACGCTCGCCCTCGACCTCGACTACGCGGCCTGCGGCAAGATCTGCCTGCCCGCAAAAGCCGAGCTTTCCCTGGTGCTGCCACAGTCCGGCGCCTCGCCCTTTGCGAGCGCGATCAACGCCGCCGAGAAGCGCGTTCCGGTGAAGATCAGCGGCGCGGAAGCGGCCAAACGATTGTCGTTGAAGAAGGACGGCGACTCCTGGCGGTTGAGCGTCACCGGGCCCGGCATGGTTCAGGATGTTTTCGCCGAAGTCGCGGATCCGCTCTTTATCGAGAGCAAGCGCGAAGGCGCAAATTTCGCGCTGACGTTATTCTCGACTGGCCCCAAACCCAAAAGCGCCAACGCCACGCTAACCATCATCACTGAAAGGGAAGCTTTCGAGGCGCCGGCGCATTTGGAGTGAGGGCTCAGACCGCCATATCGAAGACCAGCGCCTCGGCGTCGTCGCGCCCTTCGAGACGAATGGCGTCCGCCTCGCTCACCGCGATCCCGTCGCCGGCCTCCAGACGTTCGCCATTCACCATGACATGCCCGCGCGCGACCTGCACCCAGGCGGCCCGGCCCGGCGCGACCTGATGGGATACGCTTTCGCCGGAAGCCAGCAGAGTTGCGTAAAGATCGACGTCTTGATGGATGGTGAGGGAGCCGTCGCGTCCGTCGTGTGACGCAATGAGGCGCAGGCGACCGCGCTTTTCCTGCGGCCCGAAACGCTTCTGCTCATAGCCCGGCGCGAGGCCCTCGCGTTCCGGCACGATCCAGATTTGCAGGAAATGGGCGGGGGCGCGATCCGAGGCGTTATATTCGCTGTGGCGCACGCCGGTCCCGGCGCTCATGCGCTGCACGTCGCCGGCGCGGACGATCGAGCCGACGCCGGTGCTGTCCTTATGCGCGAGCGCGCCGTCGAGCACATAGGAGATGATCTCCATGTCCTTGTGCGGATGGGTCGGAAAGCCGCCCCCCGGCGCGACGCGGTCCTCATTGATGACCCGCAGCGGCCCGAAGCCCATATGGTCGGGGTCGAAATATTGGCCGAAGGAAAAGCTGTGGCGGCTGTCGAGCCAGCCGAAGTCAGCCATTCCCCGCTCGGCGGCCTTTCTGATCGCAACTTGCATCATCCCGCTCCAACTCGCTTGCTTTCCAAGCAAATGGCCCCGCGCCTGCCAAACGGCAATGCCGCGCCGTCACTCGCCGGCGATAATCGAGCGCCCGTAGCTGATCCGATAAATCGCGCCATTCTCGTCGTCCGTGACAAGAAGATCGCCATGGGGCGTCTGCGCCACGTCGACCGGGGTGCCGAGATAGGGCATCGAGCCCTTGTTCCAACCTTCGACGAAAGGTTCGCTGACGCCGCCCGTTCCATCCGGCCCGGGGCGCGTAAACATCAGCCGCGCGCCGACCGGCTGCGTCCGGGCGCCCGAGCCGTGCTGGGCCGAGAAAATGCCGCCCCGATATTTTTTCGGGAAAGTGTCGCCCGTGTAAAAAACCATGCCGAGGTCAGCGGCGTGGGCTTCTTCCTCCACCTCCGGAAAGATGACGCCCGGCGGCGGCTCGTCCGACGCATATTCCGCCGTGCGCACATGCCCGCCGCCGTACCAGGGAAAGCCGAAGTGCAGCCAGGGGATCGGCGCGCGGTTCAATTCGCCGGGCGGTTTATCGTCTCCCAGCTCATTCGTCTGATTGTCGGTGAACCAGAGCGACCCATCGGCAGGGTTGAAATCCATGCCCACCGAGTTACGCACGCCCCGCGCGAAAACGTCGCGCTTAGAGCCGTCGGGATTCATGCGGATGATCCCGCCGACGCCGGTGCGCTCGTAGAAGGCGAGCTTCTCCTTCGGTGCGACGTCATAGGGTTGGCCGAGCGAAATATAAAGCTTGCCATCCGGCCCCACGCGGCAGACGCGCAGCGTATGGCCGTCGCTTTCCTCCTGACGCGGGATGAGGTCGCCCTTCGCAACGACAATGCGCGCGTGCGGCCGGCGCCATTCTTCTTCGGCGTTCGGGATGCTGAGCACGCGGTTGCGTTCGACAATGAAAAGCGTTCCCTCCGGCGAAAAGCACAGGCCGTGCGGCAGATCGAACTCGAAGGCCAGCTCCAGGCGCTCCACACGAACCCCGTGACCGCCGCCGGGCGCCAGCACATAGACGGTATTATCGGCGCCTGTGCCGATGAAAATCACTTTGCCACTCGGCCCCACCGCGAGTGTGCGGGCGCCAGGGGCGCGCGCATAGAGGGAGATGGAAAAGTCTTCCGGCAAACGCAGACCTTCGAGGATCGCGTCGATCTCCGCCGCGCTTCTTGCGCGTTGCGACTCGCGCGGGCGCTGCGTGAGCGCGAGCGCACCCGCAAGGACAAGCGCGCAGGCGAAAACAAGAGTGGCAAGGAGCATGCGCCGCATCGGCGTCCTCCGAAGGGAAAGACGTCCTAGAGCGCATTCCGCTGATCCATGCGAGCGGACGCGCGCTAGAAGCCCTTAAATCCCTTCGATCATGGCTTTGTTCCCGGCCAAGCGGGCGGGCGCGTCTTTGTCTCCTGCTGCGCTTGGAGGGATCAATCTCCGAAGCGTTTGAAGAAGGCCGTCTTGGCGATATGGGCGAGAATAGCGTAGCCGATGAGGAAGACGGCAATCGCCGGCCAATAGGACGCCGGCAGCGGCACAAAGCCGAAGGCGGACGCAAAGGGCGAATAGGGCAGCGCCGCGCCGATGAGGCAGACCAGAACAGTCGTCAGCAGCAGAGCCGTGCTCGCCCGGCTTTCGATGAAGGGGATTTTCTTCGTGCGGATGACGTGGATGATGAGCGTCTGGGTGAAGAGGGATTCCACGAACCAGCCTGTCTGGAAGAGCGCTGGATTGTTCCAGCCGTCAAAGGCCGTAACCATCAGGATGAAGGTGGCGTAATCGAAGACGGAGCTGGCGGGGCCCAGATAGAGCATGAATTTCGCGATGCCGCCAATGTCCCATTTGCGCGGCTGCGCGATAAACTCCTCGTCGACCTCGTCGGTCGGGATCGCGGTTTGCGAAAAATCGTAAAGAAGATTGTTGGTGAGTATTTGAATGGGCGTCATCGGCAGGAAGGGAAGGAAAACGCTTGCGCCGAGCACGCTGAACATGTTCCCGAAATTGGAGCTCGCGCCCATGCGCACATATTTCAGAATATTGGCGAAGACTTTCCGGCCCTCGACGACCCCGTCATTGAGCACGGAGAGGCTCTTTTCGAGCAGAATAATATCCGCGGATTCGCGCGCAATATCGACCGCCGAATCCACCGAAATGCCGACGTCGCCAGCTTTCAACGCTGGCCCGTCATTGATGCCGTCGCCGAGATAGCCGACGACATGGCCGTTGGCGCGCAGAGCGGCCACGACGCGCGCTTTCTGCGGCGGCGACAATTTGGCGAAGACGGTGATGTCGGAGACGCAACCGCCAAGCGTCGCGTCGTCCATCGCCTCGATCTCGGCGCCGAGCGCGAGGCGTTCGATGTCCAGCCCGACATCGCGGCAGATCTTGCGCGTTACTATGTCGTTATCGCCTGTCAATATCTTCACGGCGACGCCGGCGTTGTGCAGATCGGCGATGGCCTGGGCGGCGCTGTCCTTTGGCGGATCGAGAAAAGCGATATAGCCGACGAGCGTCAGCTCCTTCTCATCCGCGGGCGTGAAAATGCTCTGCTCGCGCCGCGCGGATTTATAGGCGACGGCGATAACCCGGAAGCCGTCGGCGTTGAGCATAGCCGTTTCACGCTTGGCGGTTTCGAGATGCGAAGGATCGAGCGCGCCCTCAGTCTCGACGGCTTCGAAACGGGTCGCCACGGCGAAAAGCTCTTCGACCGCGCCCTTGCAGATCAGAAGCCGCTCGCCGTCGTCGCGCTCCACCACGACCGATAGGCGGCGGCGCTCGAAATCGAAGGGTATCTCGTCGATCTTCTTGAAACTGTGCTGGGGCGAGAGCCGCTCTTCTATCTCTGCGTGTTGAAGCACGGCGACGTCGAGGAGATTGCGCAATCCCGACTGGAAATGGCTATTGAGATAGGCAAACTCCAGGACGCGGTCAGAGTCTTCGCCAAAGATGTCGAGGTGACGCTTGAGGATGATACGGTCCTGCGTCAGCGTGCCCGTCTTATCGGTGCACAGCACATCCATCGCGCCGAAGTTTTGCATGGCGTTGAGGCGCTTCACGATCACCTTTTCTCGTGAGATCGCCATGGCGCCTTTGGCGAGATTGACCGTAACGATCATCGGCAGCATTTCCGGGGTCAGGCCGACCGCGACGGAGACTGCAAAAAGAAAGGCGCCCAGCCAGTCCCCTTTCAGGTAGCCATTCACAAAAAACACGAGCGGCGCCATGACCGCCATGAAGCTGATCATCAGCCAGGTGAATTTTCGAACGCTCTCATCGAAGGCCGTAGAGCTATCGGCTTCGACGATCTTATCGGCAATGGCGCCGAAGTAAGTGTCCCTCCCCGTCACAACGACAATCGCTTCGCCATAGCCGCTCACGACATTCGAGCCCATGAAGGCGAGATTGTCGGCCTCCGAGAGATCGACGGGCGCCGCAACGCGATGCGCAAATTTCTCGACCGGCATCGACTCGCCGGTCAAGGCCGATTGATTGACGAAGAGATCTTTCGTCGTCAGCATGCGAAGGTCCGCCGGGATCATATCGCCCGCGGCGAGCCGCACAATATCTCCGGGAACCAGCTCTTCTAGGGAGATTTCGACGAAAGGATCGTCGCTGTCGACGCGCTCGGGACGGCGCACCGAGGCATGGGTGCGCACCATCGCGCGCAGCTTCGCGGCGGCGGCGTTGGAGCGATGCTCCTGCACGAACGCAAGAAGGACGCTGAGGATCACCATTGCGGAGATGACGATCGCCGCCCGTCGATCGCTCAACGCCCAGGAAGCGACCGCGAGCGTGAGCAGAAGACCGTTCAGCGGATTGAAGACATTGCGCGCCAACTCGCGAAAGACGCCGCCGCCCGTTTCGCTGGCGACGCGGTTGGGCCCATGCCGCCTGAGGCGGCGCGCCGCTTCCGCCTCGGAAAGCCCCTGTGGAGAGGCTTCAAGATCACGCGTGAGCGCATCCACGTCGTTCGAGGCCGCCCTTTCGAGCATCGAGTGAACGGCCTGGCTCTCTTTGGCGCTGAAGTTCATGGACGGGTCTGTTATCGAGGCCAATTCACGGTCTGCCACCGGCTGCCTCAGGATACAGCACCTTCATTGTTATGAAAGCCCGGCCTCCACCACCTTGACGCGCTAAGATTTCAAACATAGGCTTCAGCTATTGGCTCAAGAAAAGTAGTTCCAGGATTTTATACATGAATCGTCGCAGTTTCGTAAAGCTTCTTCCTTTGTCGATCGGCGCGGCGTCGGCGCCATCCTGGGCCGCTGACGGCCTCCCTATCTTTCTCGTTGAGAAGTTCGGCGACCGCCTTTTCGTTGCCGCCGACCGGGTCAGCGATAAATCGCTCAGTCGAGCAACACTGCAAGAAGCAATTCATCTCACGTCTCGGCGCGGCCTCGCATTGGAATTCGGCGAAGGGGTTTTTCGTACCCGCGGATTTGTAATCGACGCGCCTCTATCGGTGCGCGGAACGCCCGGCAGGACGATCATCAAACCGATGGGGCAGGAAAGCTTTACGATTGACGTGCGTCCACAAGCCGGGCGTGAACGTCTTTCTGGCGTCTCCTTGAGCGGCCTGACGTTCTCGGGAGGCTCCTTGCCGCACGCCATGGGCGTCAATCCTCTCGAGCGCCCGATCGACACCCTTCCTTATGCGCCAGAACGCTTCAACGGCTTGCTTACAGCTTGGCGCGTCGATGGTTTTTCCGTCTCGGATTGTGTCTTCGAAGGGGCGCCGCAGGCCGCTGTCGCCCTATGGGAGTGCCAGGGGGCAAGGATTTCGAATAACAGGATCAGTCTCAGCCGCGTGGCGATGTATTCCCATGCAGGGCGCGACAATGTCTTTTTTGGCAACGACTGCGCCGAGTCCATTGAGTTCGGCGTATATCTCGCACATTTCGCCTAGGACTTTTGGGAGTAAAATATGCCTTCGATTACATCCTCGCCAACAAATATCGTTTACTCGACTGCAGCGGGGACGGGCACGCTGCAAGGCGCCATCAATCTCGCGCAATCGACGGGGCTGCCGCTATTTATCGCGCCTGGCATTTATACGGAAGCATCCGTCATTATCGGTGGAACAGTGACGATTTACGCACGAAAAGATAGCGTGCAACTGAGATCGTCGACGAGCAATGCTTTCGTTATGCAGATTGGATCGGGAACAACATCCTCCCGCATCCCGGGGGTTGTCATCAGGGGATTGAATTTCGACGGCGAGAACAAGCCACTAGGCGGACAAAATGGCCTGCTGCAGTTTTTCAATGCCGATCGCATGGTGGTGGAGGATTGTTTTTTCTGGCGCTCCACTTCGTCTGGTCTGTATCTCTATGGCGCTGAAGGCCGCGTCAGCGGCAACCGCTGCGATAATTGCAGCGCCTCCCTGAGCAGCGTAAACGGGGCCGGGCTGACGATAGAGAATAACTATCTTACCAACAGCCTCAACACCGGCATCGAATGCTATCGGTCGCCCTGGGCCGTATCGCAAACTTATTTTGATGGAACAATCATTCAACGAAATCGAGTGTATACCGTCCTCAATAATTCTGGCGGAAGCGGGCAATGGGGCAACGCCATTGCTTGCAATGGCTTGCGCTTCCTACGCATAGCCGATAATTTCATATCAAATGCCAATTACTCTGCTATCAGAGTAAATTATTGCAAAGACGTTACTATTTCCTCCAATCAGGTCGACGCCGCGCGCGAGGTGGCCATCTTTGTAGAGAACCCTGCCGATTATGCAGGCGGTTGGACAAATGTCGTCATCTCTGGGAACACATTGAATAATGTCGGCGGCGGAATAGTCTGTGTCAATAATAACGCCGGCAGCCGTCGTGCGACAATAACTGGAAACGCCATATATTATGTCAAGAAAAACACTTTCACCGAATATACAGACGGCGTCAGTGGCGGCTATAGCCGCATAACACATGGCGTTGGGATTTGGCTTGCTGCGGATTGCATTGCCGATGGCAATACGATCGAATACGCGGAAGCGGCGGGCATAGCGGCGATCTTTTCTGGAACATGGAACGGCCAAGGCGCCCCCGACCAAAATACGGTTACTGCGCTCATCTCGAACAACATTCTAAAGTATTGCTACGTTGGAGTCGGTTATTCCGATAATGACCCACGCACCTTTGCCGAAATATCAGGCAATATCATTGTCGGCGCCGGCGCCTTTCAGATCGTCAAAATGGCGGTGACGAGTCTGCCCTCGCCTGCGCCCGAGGGCAATTACTATGGCCCGCCCGCGCCGGTCGCCGGCGCGCCCGAAATGGGGAGCGTTTCCAACGCCGTCAGCACCCGCTGGTCATTCAATCGGAACAAGATCGTCAGCGCGACCGTGTGATCGGGCCAGCGCAGTCTCATTAACAGTTGCGCAACCGGGCGAACTTAGGCTGCGGCCTTCGAAACTATTTGGAAATCAGCGGATGGCTTTAAGCAGGGAACCCGCAAATGACATAAGTGCGATCGTGGCGAGCCTTGGCTATGATCCCGACTTCAACTGGGCTTGGGAGAATTACAAGCGCACGATCATCGAAATCGCACGCCAGAAGGGTTTGAGGCGCCATCTCGAAATCGGCGGCGGGCGCGATCCGCTCTTCCTGCCGGACGAAATCGTCACCCTGGGCTTCGACGTCACGCTCAACGATATTTCCGCACGTGAATTGTCGCTCGCGCCGGCAGGCTATTCGACGGTCGTTTGCGACATCGCCGGCAAGGACGCCAAAGCCATCCTCGGGCCCGAGCGATACGACATCGCTTATAGCCGCATGGTGATGGAGCATGTCCCCGATGTTGCGAGCATGTGGGAAAACATTGCTTATACGCTCGCGCCGGGTGGCGTCGCTTTCAGCTTCTTTCCCACGCTTTATGCGCCGCCCTATGTCCTCAACCGCCTTATCCCGGAAAAAATTTCCCGCTGGATGCTGGAGACAGTATTCCCCGACCGCAAGGACGACGGAGACAATCCGAAATTTCCGGCCTATTACGACCATTGCTTTAGTGAAGAGTCGAAGATACTCCCGATACTGAAGCGCGCCGGTTTCTCTGAAGTAGTTGTCCTTCCCTTCTGGGGGTACAGCTATTTTTGGAAGTTTCCCGGCATCAAGCAGCTCGACGCGGCTTTTACGAATATCGCGCGCAAGCGCCAATGGCGCGTCTTTTCGAGCTTTGCCTATGTGATCGCAACAAAATGACTCCACGCATCATTGTCGTCACCGATCACGCGCATATCAACGGCGGCCTCGCCAAGGTCGCCATCGACAGC
Organism: Methylocystis sp. JR02; assembly: GCF_030063565.1. Lineage (NCBI taxonomy): Bacteria > Pseudomonadati > Pseudomonadota > Alphaproteobacteria > Hyphomicrobiales > Methylocystaceae > Methylocystis > Methylocystis sp. JR02. The sequence goes on from NZ_JASIRC010000001.1 coordinate 2,552,002, forward strand.
GCCAAGGGCTTTGCGCGGCGCGGCTATCGCGTCGATTATTTCTCCGCCGTCGGCCCGGTGGAGCCAGGCCTCACTGAGGCGGGCGTCACGGTGACGCTGCTCGATCAAGCCGATGTGACGTCAGCCTCTTCTCTCGCGCGCTTCGGCGCGCAATGGCTCTGGAACGCTGCGGCGGAGCATGGGCTGGCCCGCCTTCTCGCGACTTGCGATCCCGCCGAGACGATCGTCCATGTGCATGGCTGGGCCAAGGCGCTCTCGCCCTCCATCGGCCGGGCGCTGGGGCGCTCGGGCCTGCCGGTGGTTCACACGCTGCACGAGTTTTACCTCGCCTGCCCCAATGGCGGGTTTTACGATTACGGCGCGGCGCGCAACTGCGACTACAAAGCCATGTCGCTCGGCTGCATTGCGCACAACTGCGACTCGCGCGGCTATCATCGCAAGCTGATGCGCGTTGGCCGCCATGCGCTGATGCTCTATGGGAGCGGCCTTTATGAAACGGCGCGCCATCTCATATCCATCTCGAAGCTGCAGCGCGAGGTGATCGCGCCATATATGCCGAGAGACGCTGTTTTCTACGAGGTCGGCAATCCAATCGACGTCACGGACCTGGGGCCGAAGGGCGACCAAGCGCCGGGCGATTTCGTCTTCGTGGGGCGCCTCTCGGCGGAAAAGGGCCCGCGTTACTTCGCCGAAGCCGCGCGCCTTGCGGGCGTCGCGCCCGTCTTCGTCGGCGATGGCCCTGAGCGCGAGGCGCTTGGAAAAGAATTCCCTGAGGCAAAGTTTCTCGGCTGGCGGAGCCCGCCGGAGGTGCGTGCGGCGTTGCGCGCGGCGCGGACGCTTGTCTTCCCGTCCGTTTGGTACGAGGGCCAGCCGCTCACCGTCTATGAGTCGCTCGCCCTCGGCACGCCCGTGATCGTCAGTGATCTCTGCGCCGGGCGCGAGGCGGTCGTCGACGGCGAAACCGGCGTCTGGTTCAAATCCGCCAACGCGCAATCGCTTGCCGAGGCCATTACGCGTCTCAAGGACGATGGAGTTGCGCGTCGGATGGCCGCGGCGGCCTATGCGCGCTATTGGGCGGCCCCGCTGACGCTCGATCGCCACCTCGATTCCGTCGCGGCCGTCTATGAGAAGGTTCAATCACATTGGCGCGCGGCATAACGAGCATGAAGATCGTCATCGCCATCGCCACGACCGGGCGTCCGCATGTCGTCGGGCAATGCGTGCTGCGTTTCGCGAAGTTCTCCCACGAGCTGCATCGCTTGCTGGTGATCGGCGCGTCTCCCGAAGATGCGCCGATTCCGGCGGGCGAAGCGGAATTTCATGTCGCGCGCGCACGCGGCCTGACAATCCAGCGCAATCACGCTTTGGACCTTGTCGGGACAGACGCGGATATTCTCGTCTTCGTCGATGACGACTACGTTCCGAGCGAGGATTTCGTTGACGGCGTCAGGCGCTTATTCGCCGAGCATGCCGACATCGTGGCGGCCTCAGGCCATTTGATCGCGGACGGCATTCACCACCGCGAACCGCTCGATTTCGATCAAGCGGACGCCCTCGTCGCCGCCTATTCGGCCCCCTGCCCCGGCGATGTCCGAATGAGCGACGAGACGGGCACATATGGCTGCAATATGGCTTTTCGCCTCGCCGCCGCCCCGCAAGCGCGCTTCGATGAAAATCTGCCGCTCTACGGATGGCTCGAGGACACCGACTTCTCGGCGTTGTATGCGCGCGTCGGCCGCGTTGTCCGCACCAATGCCTTCGCGGGGGTGCATCTTGGCGTTCGTTCCGGCCGCACCTCGGGCGTGCGGCTAGGCTATTCGCAGATCGCCAACCCACTCTACCTTTTACGCAAGGGAACCGTTTCGGCTCGCTTCGTTATGAAGCTCGCGAGCAGGAATTTTCTGGCCAATCTTGCCAAATCGCTCGTCCCCGAGCCCGGGATCGACCGCTTTGGCCGATTGCGCGGCAATCTGCTCGCGCTTCTGGATCTAGCGCGCAATCGTTGCGACCCGCGCCGCGTGCTGGAGCTATGAGCGCGCCTCGGCGTTTCTTCCCCGCAGCCGCCTCAGGACGCTCGGCCAGATGACGCTGCGCAGATCGGCGATGTCGAACGCATAAGCGACGGCGCCATAGACAGCGGCGCCTGCGAGAATTTGCATCGCGAGGGTAACGACGCCCGGCGCCAGGGCCCGCATCGGCGCCCCCAGGAGAAGCATGGCGGATGTCGCGACGACGGCCCCGATCACGTCGCGGGCGCGTGGCCACATCGGCTCCAAAAGAAAGAGCATGGCGACAAGCGCCGCAAAGCCGGCGACCGACGAAATCGATTGCGCATAAGCGAAGCGCGTGGCGTCAGCGGTCGCGGGCAACAGCGCGACCGCCACAAGATCAGCAAGCAAGGCGATCAGCGCGGCAATGATTAGCGGCGTCAATCGATGCGCGAGCTGGAAGGCGGTGTTCACGCCGTAATTGGTCATCGCGAAAGCGAAGAGCGCGGGCGTCATCTGCGCAAAATATAGCGCGAATGGACCGCGGAAATTCTCCGGCGCGAACAGCGCCTCGAAGCTCGGGAGAATGAGCCAGGAGCCCGCGACGGCGGGCGAGACGATCGCAAAAACAACGCCGAGATTACGGGATATTTGCGCCCGCGCGGCAATGGCTCCTGACGTGCGTTCCGTATGCACGGCGAGCTGGAAAAGAATCACGTCGATGGCGGAGCCGATCGCGCCGACGATTCTTACGCCCGTCTCGAAGGCGAGCGAGATTTGCCCAACTTCCGCGAAACCATGGTCCCGCGCCAGCAGCGTGCGGTTGATGAGCGGCACGATCTGATAAAGAACGCTGGCAAGGACAATCGGCGCGCCATAGGCCAGAAAGCGCGTCGCCAGCCGGCGCTCCGCCAGACGAAAGCGCGTATTCGGATCGGCAAGCTCGCCCCTCGCCACAATGAGGCAGCCTGCAACCGAAATGATCATGCCAACGAGCGCCACATTGGCGGAGCCGAACACGAAAGCGCCGCCGACCGTCAGAGCGAAGGCGAGCGCGTTCTTGGCGATGACAAGAGCGCCATAGGCCTTGTCGTGGAAGCGCGCGCGCACGAGGGCGGTCGCCGTGTCGAAGAGCGCATTGGAGAGCGAGACGCCGATTGCGAGCGCGGCGAGATCATGGCTCAGCGGGAGATCGAGCCCCAGCCAATAGACAAGGAGCGCGGCGAGCAGCGCGAGCGCGGCAAGCGCGGCAAAGGCCAAATCGAGCGTCGAGCGGACTTCCGGATGCTCTTTGCGGTCCTGCTCCGAATAATAGCGCGTCGCCGTGAGCCGGAGCCAATCGAAAACGAAAGTCTGCAGGACGACGGCGACGGAAAGCGCCAGCACGAAACGCCCATATTCGGCAGGGCCCAGAAATTTCGCGACGAGCAGACCGACGACGAAATTCAGCAGGCTGTTGAGGATGAAGGGAACCATCATCCACATTGCGCCGCGCTCTCCTCGATGCTCTGCGGGCGCTCGCTCAAAGCTGGAACCTCAGGCCCAAGAGATAAACATTCGCCGAGTAGCCGGCGTTGCGGAACGAGCTGCTGAGCTGCTCATGCGTGAAGCTGCCGCGCAGCGTGATCGACCGCGTCAATTTGTATTCCAGCCGGACGGCCGCGCTGCCGCCGCGTTCACGGACGTTCAAACTTGCGCCGGAAGCCACCGCAGCAGCGACGACAATGGGGGAGTCCGAACTCTGGTAGTCGTTGGTGAAATAGTTGCCGGTGAAGGTGATGTTGAGATTGCGCATCAGATCGTGCGAGAGCGTCGCGGTGATCGACCGCGTCAGCACGCCGCTCGCGTAGGCGAGCGTCGTTTCGTTCATTGTTGTCGAGCCGCGCAGCGTCAACGTCGTCAGCGCGGAGGGCGTATAAATGAGCGCGGCGTCGATCACCGGGCCGCGCAGCTCCGCCAGACGGAAGTCGGCGTAGTTTCTTTGGCCATAGCCGCCGGAAATCTCGCCTTTCACCATCTCCGTGACGTTGAAGGTGGCGCCGCCGCGGATGGTGTAGCCCGTGCTGTCGCGATAGAAGCCATAAGGGTCGACCGGCGAGTCGTGAATGCGCTTGTCGAGGGTTCCTTCCACGAAAGGCTTCAGATCCGGCGTGACCTCGTAGGAGGTGCGCAGAAGGGCGCCGAAGTCGTTGTAGCTCGTCGACGCCAGATTGAGCGTCGTGCCGTTCGAATATTGCGCGTCCTGATACCAGACGCGATCATAGGTGCCGCGCAGCGACACCTCGATCCGCGAGAATTTCTGCGTGACGCCGCCCTGCGTTCCGACCCCGAGTATGATCGGCCGGTTGACAACATAGACGCTCGACTGATCGGCGGAGATCGCCGGCGCGCCGGGCCGCTGCGTATCGAGCTGCAAGCGTCCGCGCAGATCGAGCGCGGTGTCGGTCGTCAGATCGTAGCGCGCGGTCATGGCGCCCTGGGCGTCGGCGCGGCTCGCGGTTGGATAGTCGAAATATTCCGAGTATCCGCCGCGCAACTCGCCTTCGAGGCTGTGGCGCGACCAGTTGGATTTGACCCGCAACCCGCCTTCGCCGCGAAAAAGCGTCGAACCGCGCGGGTTGTAGCTCGCAGACAGACGGTTGGGGTTATCGTCATAACCGCCGGACGTCTGGACGAAGGGGAACAGCAGCGTCGAGCCGACCGCGACGCCGAGCGGATCATAGGGGTTCATCTCGACCTTCGGCTTGCCCTTCGCCTTGATCGTCGGCTCGGCGGCGACCGTCACGGGCGGAGGCGCAGGCGCGAGAAGATGCTGACCAGGCGGCGCATAGGTCGACCGCAGCCGCAAAGCCCGCTGCTTGGCGACATAGGAGGATTTGTAAGGCTCCAGCGCCGGGAGGGGCGTTTTCGGCGAGAAGGGCGGCGGATAGGGCGCGCGCCGGGGCGGGTATGGTTTGGGCAACTTTTGCCGTTTCACCGGCGCGCCATAATTGGCCCCGGTGCCGGAAGTCTGGCCGAGGCCGAGGCTCCCTGCTTGGGGAGCGACGGCGGAGCCAGGGGAATCCAGCCGGCGTAGCGGCGGCTTATCCTGTCCCGCAAGCGTCGAGAGCGGCGCGCTCGGCTTAGGTTGCGGCAAGGCCTGCCCTTGCGCCGGCGCAGCCGCAGCCAATGCGGCGCAAAGCGCAGCCAACGCAACGCGGCTCTTCGAGCTTCCCGGCGGCACCTGATCCCTCGCCTGCGCCTGAAAGGCCCGCGAGACGGCGCGGGCGGCGCATGGCAAGGGTTAGGGCTTTATGGTTAACGCGAGCTTATCGGCCTATTCCATGCCGAGCGCGGAAAGGTAGAGCTCCATGATCTCTTCTTCCTCCTCGCGCTTATGCTTGTCCTGGCGGCGCAGGGAGACGATCTTGCGAATGATTTTCGGATCGAAGCCGGTTCCCTTGGCTTCGGCGTAGACGTCCTTGATGTCGTCGGCAATCGCGCGCTTTTCCTCTTCGAGCTTTTCGATTCGCTCGATAAAGGCGCGCAAATGACCGCCGTCGACGGCGGAGTCCACCGCATTGGTGTCCATGGTGCTTTCCCGCAAGAGTTGGCCGGCTCGGGTTTGGCCTGCCGGCGATTTCCGGCGAGGCTTGCGACAGCTTCGTGACCTCGTCAAGGCGGAGGCGCCGCTAATCCCCCATTATCTCTGTCGCAGACCCAGGGCGCCTTGAAAGCGGGTCTGCGGCGTCCGACATTGCCTTGGGGCGCGGTGAGCGCTGTTGGAGAGAGACATGGCCGGCGACGGCGATTTTGGCAGTTACTCGAAGGGCGCGCCGCCGCCCTACCAGCGGGCGCAAGGCCCCTATATTCCGGCCGCGGCGCTCGAAAGCGTGCGCACCCGGCGGATCATGGCGGTGGGGCTCGATCTCATCCTCGTCTCGGGCCTATCGGTGGCGCTCTTTTTCGGGCTTTTCATATTGAGCTTCGGCATGTCGGCGCTGCTGCTGCCGCCGATCTTCCCGATCGTCGCTTTCTTCTACAATGGCTTGACGGTCTCCGGCTGGCGCATGGCGACGCCCGGCATGGCCTTCATGGACCTTGAAATGCGCACGATGCAGGGCGAGCCCGTGCCCTTCCTGCAGGCGGCCGTCCATGCCGTTCTCTTCTACGTGACCTGGATGTTTCCGCCGCTGTTCCTGGTGTCCTTCATCACCAGCGACAAACGCTGTCTGCACGACATTCTGGCGGATGTAATCTTGCTGCGGCGATCGGCGTGAGGTCGCCATGGCGCGCAGCGGTTTCTAGCCCTATTCTTGCGATCGTCATCCACGAAACGAGACGAGCGTGACCAGAGAACCTCGCGACGCGCCACAGTTCTATCTCACCTCGCCGGCGCCGTGCCCCTATCTGCCGGGGCGGGCGGAGCGCAAGGTGTTCACGCATCTGATCGGCCTGCGCGCGCCGGCGCTCAATGACACGCTGACTCAATCCGGCTTCCGCCGCTCGCAGACCATCGCCTATCGTCCGGCCTGCGAGCATTGCCGGGCTTGCGTCTCGGTGCGGGTCAAGATCGAGGAGTTCGTTCCCTCGCGCACGCAGCGGCGCGGGATGCGCCACAACGCCGACATTGCGGGAGAGGCGCGCCCGGCGCGCGCGACGGCGGAGCAATATGCGCTGTTCCGCCGTTACGTCACCGCCCGCCACTCGGATGGCGGGATGGCCGATATGAGCATGGTCGATTATCAGATGATGATCGAAGACAGCCATGTCGACACGCGGCTGATCGAATATCGCCTGTCGCCCGACGCGCAGGGGGCCGACGCCGACCGCCTGATCGCCTGCTGCCTCACCGATCGGCTCGCCGATGGCCTGTCGATGGTCTATTCGTTCTATGAGCCTCAATTCGAGGAGCGCTCGCTCGGCACCTTCATGATCCTCGACCATATGAGGCGGGCCCGCGTCGCCGGACTGCGAAATCTTTACCTCGGCTATTGGGTCGAGGGCTCGCATAAAATGGCCTATAAGGCGCGCTTCCTGCCGCAGGAGCGGCTGGGGACGGATGGATGGGTGCGGGTGGACTGAACAAGCAGGCGTTCGACATCTCCCCTGCCGCATTTACGCCAGAATAAGCATATTCCCAAAGGTACACACGCGGTAACGGTCCCTCAAAGCCCGGCGGATGAAGCTGCGCGCGGAGGGCTCGCTATGGCGCCGTTTCTGATCGCTTTTATTTGCCTTTGCATTGCTGCGGCCGTGTTGGCGAGCCGCTTTCTGCGCCTCCAGTCTTTGGATGCGCAATGCAAGGCCGCCGCCGAGCAGGTCGACGCCGAGCTCGCCAATTGGCACGCGATGCTTCCAGCGCTGGCCGGCGTGATGCGCGCCTTTGCGCCGAAGGAGCGTGGAGCCGTCGATGTGGTCGCGCGGCTTCACGCCTCGGGGCGGCGGGCGGGCTCTCCTCAGGCGCGGCTTCTGGCGGAGGCCCGGCTCGGCGATGGCGTTCACGGTCTCCTCGCGCGCGCGCAGGCGACGCCGGAAATCCAGAGGCTCGATGATTTTCGCCAGTTGCGCGCGGCGCTCGAAGAGGCGGAAGGCGGTCTCGCCGCCGCGCGCCGGCGGCTCGCCACGGCGACCGCCGATTACAACCGCGCCCTCAGGCGCTTTCCTGAATGCCTGTTTGCCGGGCGCCTGCGTCTAACGCCCCGCGACTACTATGATATCGCTGTCGACGACAGTCGCGCGGGGGAAACGCTGGTCTGAGCGCTGCGCGCCACGGCCCGGGCGGGTCACAAAATCGCCGCCTATTCGGGCCTTGTTAACTCAGAAGCCGCAGATCATATGGACCTCAGCCGGCGTAGCTTGGGCGGCGCCGATCTTTTCCATTTCCCTCCGCGGCCGCGGAACAGACTGCGACTGGAGCGAACAGTGCATAAATCGGCGATCCTTCCCCTTTCACTCTGCCTCGCGCTCGGCGCGGCCTTTGCCGCGCGCGCGGAGACCGGGCAGGCCGAATGGGCGCAGCGCTACGACGCCGACGCGCGGCTGACCGTGTCGCGCTCGACCACCCCTATCCTGTCCGAAGCGACTGTCGCCGCGACGGAAGCCGCCATCGAGCGCTATCGCGAAATCGTCGCCAATGGCGGCTGGGCGGCGGTGCCGAGCCAGCAATTGCGGCTCGGCTCCAACGGCCCGGCGGTGTCGGCGTTGCGCCGGCGCCTCATCGTCTCGGGCGACATCGGCGCCGAAACCGGCACGAGCCCGGTTTTCGATTCCTATGTCGAGGCCGCCGTGCGCCGCTTCCAGGCGCGCCACGGCATTATCGAAACCGGCGTCGTCAACCAGCAGACGCTCACCGCGTTGAATATCCCCGCCGAAACGCGTCTCCGCCAGCTCGAGACCAATCTCGTGCGCCTGCGCAGCTTTTCCCATGACCTCGGCAATCGCTACGTCACCGCCAATATTCCGGCGGCTCAGGTCGAGACGGTGGAGGCGGGCCAGGTCGTTTCGCATCATATCGCGGGCGTCGGCAAGATCGACCGCCAGTCGCCGGTGATGCAGACCAAGGCCTATCAGATCAATTTCAATCCGTTCTGGACGGTGCCCGCCTCGGTCATCCGCAAGGATTTGATTCCCAAGATGCAGGCGGACCCGAACTACTTGCACGACAACCATATCCGCGTCTACAACAAGGAAGGCCAGGAGCTGCAACCAGAGCAGATCAACTGGCGCTCGCTCGACGCGATGAACTACAAGTTCCGGCAGGACATCGGCGGCGATTTCAACTCGCTCGGCGTGGTGCGCATCGACATCGCCAATCCTTACGGCGTCTATATGCACGACACGCCGGCCAAGGGCGTCTTCGGCGACGATTTCCGCTTCGTCTCCTCGGGCTGCATCCGCCTGCAGAATGTGCGCGACTATGTCGCCTTCCTGCTGCGCGAGACCCCGGGCTGGGACCGCGACGCCATCGACCGCGCTATCGCCTCGGGCGAGCGCATCGACGTAAAAATCAACCCCGCCGTTCCGGTCTACTGGGTTTACATCACCGCCTGGGGCACGCCGGACGGCGTCACCCAGTTCCGCGAGGACATTTATCAGCGTGACGGGTTGAACGCGCGCGTAGTCGACGCGCCAGATTATTCGCAGACCCCCGTGACGCAGCAGGCCGCTGCGCCGCAGGCGACGGGCCCACGGTCGCGCGGCGAGCCGCTACTGCCGCGGGATGAGCAGTAAGACTTGCGCTTTCAGGCGGCGGTCATAACGACCGCCGCTTTTTACGAGATTCCTGTGGGCAGAACCTTTTCCCAACGCCGGGCGCGGGGAAGGCGCGGCGCGCCCTTTATCTAGCTTCTGTTTGACCAGGAAGAAGCCGTCTCCTGCATCCGCTTGGTCTGACCTGGCTTCGTCTCGGGCCTTGCGACACGATCGACCGCCGCCACGATCTGGTCTGGCGCGGTGTGGTGGGCCATGTGGCCGGCGCCAGGGATCACGATCAGCTCGCTTTGCGGCGCCTCGTCGTGAAAGCGCCTCGATTGGCGATCCAAATCGACCATCTTGTCGCCGTCGCCCGCCAATATGACGATCGGAAGCTTTAGTTCGGCATAGCGCGCTTGCAGTTGCATCGCCGAGGCCACCATCAGCACGCTATCCTCCGCTTCTGCGCCGATCTGGATGGGCCGCGCCGCAAAGGAATTCGGGAAACCCTTCTCGAATCTCTCCGTGACCGGGGCAGGCGAGAATAGCCACCGCAGAACGCCAGGCAGGAAAAGTCGCGTGAGAGGCGGCGAGATCGTGTAGCGCATAACATCGCCGAGGCCGGGGATCGCGGTGAAGGACATGAAAAACACGTCCGCGCGCGCTGTCGGATAGAAATAGCCTGCAATCAGCACCAGCCCTTCGACCAGCGCCGGATACTGGAGCGCGAGGTCCAAGGCGATCAGCGAAGCGAAGGAATGGGTGACGACCGTCACGCGCTCGACGCCGAGCTGCGAAAACGCCTTCTGCAACAACTCGGCGTAGGCGCCAGGCGTCCATATGCGATGGGGTCTGTCGCTATATCCGAAGCCGGGGCGATCGAAGACGATGACCCTGTAGCGCTCCGCAAGCTTGTCGACGATGCCGCTCAGCAGGAAATCCTCGGCAAGCGTCAGATTGCCGTGGATGAGCGTGACGACATCGCCCTTCCCCTTGTCGATGTAGTGCAGGCGCACGCCGTCGACGTCGATGAACCGACCGATCGGGGGATGCTCGCTTTCGTCCTGGCGCGTCTTGCGGATGTTGTAATAGGCGAGCGCCCCCATCGCAGCCGCGAGCCCAACCGCTGCCGAACCCACGATAGCCGAAACGCTCCGGCCCGGTCTGGCTGCCTTGGTGAGCGCGGACTCGGCGCGCGTGGCGGCTTTTTCGACAGGGCCGCGCCCGTCGAGCCACTGCGACACGCCGGTTCCGACGGCGGCGCCGGACTTGGCGCCGGACTTGGCCAAGTCTTTTTGGATCGATTTCGTGAAGCTCATGATTGCTCTCCCGCGCTCGAAGGCACTTAACGCCCTCGATCCGCGGGGGTTTCAAACTTTGCACGTGAAAAGGAATGCGACCGCATTTGCGCTCATGAGCGCCAAATCATGGGATTGCGGGGTGCGGAATTGTGGCAATCTGTGCGTTGCGTCCCAATATGACGCAACGCAAGGCTTTGATTACACAGAACTTTACGCCCCGGGCATAAATAGTTACGGCGACGCAACGCAGCGCCGGGCCCCAGGTTTAATTTTTAGCGAAGTATTTCGCCCCGAGGTTCTGAATGATTTCATTCGCAGGCAGCATGCCCGAGCAGGGGTCGGCCTTGCTCTGCTTACAGAACTTCACCATCGCATCCTCGCCCGGCTCGACTACGGTATTGCGCGTCCCTGGCCGATAGGTGGTGTAGGCAGTGTTGCCGGAAACCCTTGTCTGCGCTGTGCTCGGCGTCGTGTATGTGGATTCGGTCGAGGCGTCTTCCGAGCTGATAATAGCGAAGTGCGTGAACCCGCGCGCGGAGGCGGTCTCCGCAGCTTTCAGCAGGATAAAATCCTGGACTCTCGCCTTCTCCGTAAAACCGTTGCCGCGCGCCGATATTCTTGCAGTGTCATTGGTGATCATTTGGGCCTCGGCCCCACCGGCCAGCCCTATGCCATCGCGGCTATATTCGGTCGCGCAGCCAGAAGACCAGAGCGCAAAAGCAAAGCAGAGAAAGGGCCGAGCGCGCATTAGGTAGAACCCCGAATTTTGCACAGAAAATGGACGGCGAAGCTTGGCCGTGGTCGCCAGGGCGATACCAAAAGCAATGACTGCGGGCAAGCGCGGTCGCGAGGGGCGAGCGCTCCAAGAAACGGGCCCCGCCGCCCCTTTCGCGTCCCATGATGACGCAATCCAAGGCTTGGATTAACCGGAACTTTACCCTGTTTCGCAACGATGCGCCCCGGGCACAAATCGCCACGGCGACGAAACGCACAGCCGGGCGGCAGGAACAATAATGACCTCCACAATTCTCATCGCCGACGACGATCCGGTACAGCGCCGCCTGCTCGAGGCCATGGTCAAGCGCTTTGGCTATGCAGCGGAGACGGTCGAGGGGGGCGAGGAGGCGCTGGCGCGGCTGACGCGGGGCGGCGCGGAGCCTGTCGCGCTCTTGATCCTCGACCTCGTCATGCCCGATCTCGACGGCATGGGCGTGCTGACGCGCCTGCGCGACGCAAAGATCGCGACGCCGGTGATCGTGCAGACCGCCCATGGATCGATCGAGGCGGTGATCTCCGCCATGCGCGCCGGCGCGCATGACTTCGTGGTGAAGCCGGTCGGCGCGGAGCGGCTTCAAATCTCGATCAAGAACGCGCTTTCGGCCGACGCGCTCGCGGGCGAGGTTCGCCGCATCAACCGCCGCGCGCAAGGGGCTTTGACCTTCAAGGATCTGGTGTCGCGCAGCGCGGAGATGCAGCGCGTGATCCGGCTCGGCGAGCGCGCCGCGCATTCCAATATTCCAGTGCTCATCGAGGGCGAATCGGGCGTCGGCAAGGAGCTCGTGGCGCGCGCGATCCAGGGCGGCTCGGACCGCAAGGGCAAGCCCTTCGTCACCGTCAACTGCGGGGCCCTGCCCGCCAACCTCGTCGAATCGATCCTCTTCGGCCATGAGAAAGGCGCCTTTACCGGCGCGACCGAGAAACATACCGGCAAATTTATGGAGGCCAATGGCGGGACGCTTTTCCTCGACGAAATCGGCGAATTGCCGCTCGATATTCAGGTGAAGCTCTTACGCGCGTTGCAGGAAGGTGAGATCGACCCCATTGGCGCCAAGCGTTCCCAGCGCGTCGACATCCGCTTGATCTCCGCGACGAACCGCAACCTCATCGAACAGGTCAAGCGTGGCGAATTCCGCGAAGATCTGTTCTACCGCCTGAATGTCTTCCCGATCGGCATTCCGTCGCTGCGCTCGCGACGTGAAGACATCGCCGATCTGGCGCGGCGCTTCGCGGCGCGTTTCGCGGCGGAGGAAGGACGCAACATCCGTGGCATGACGGCGGAGGTCCTGTCGCTGCTCACGAGCTACGACTGGCCCGGCAATGTGCGGCAGCTCGAGAACACGGTGTTCCGCGCCGTCGTGCTCTCCGAGGGCGACGAGCTGACCGTCGCCGAGTTTCCGCAGATTGCGGCGCATGTCGAAGGCTATGACGTGCGCGTTCCGCCGGCGCCTGTATTTGCGCCGCCCGTCGACGCGCCGCGCGAGCGCGAGATCGTGCGCGTCGAAATCCGCGACCCCAATGTGCTGCCGCTTCTCGCGCCCAATGGCGAGATGCGCAAGCTCAATGATTTGGAGAAAGAGACGATCCGCTTCGCGCTCGCCCATTACCGCGGACAAATGTCGGAGATTGCGCGACGTCTCGGGATCGGCCGTTCGACGCTTTATCGCAAGATGAAGGAATATGGCCTCGAAGAAGAGGGAGCGGAATCCCCCGCCGACAGCCTGGTGGCGTGAGGGACGATTTTATGCGAGCCTCCGTTCCAAAGGAGTCAGCGCATGACACTCTACGATATCGAGGCCAAAACGATCGACGGCGCCACGAAGTCCTTGCGCGATTATGAGGGCAAGGCGCTGCTCATCGTCAATGTGGCGAGCAAATGCGGATTCACGCCGCAATATGCCGGGCTGGAAGCGCTTTACAAGACATACGCCGACAAGGGCCTTGTCATCCTCGGCTTTCCCTGCAACCAGTTCGGCGCGCAGGAGCCGGGCTCGGAAAGCGACATCGCCTCCTTCTGCTCGGCGACCTATGGCGTGAGTTTTCCCATGTTCGCCAAGATCGAGGTGAATGGCGAGAACGCGCACCCGCTGTATAAATTTTTGAAGCATGAGGCGCCGGGGATTCTCGGTTCCGAGGCGATAAAATGGAACTTCACCAAGTTTCTCGTCGATAAGACCGGCAAGGTCGTGAAACGCTACGCGCCCACCGATACCCCGCAGTCACTCGAAAAGGACATAGAGGCGACGCTGTGAGCGCAGCAATCACAGTTGCGCGCCGCGAAGGCGGCGATCCGCTGCGCTTCGATGTTTGCGTGCGAGAGGGAGACAGCGAAACGCGCCATCGCGTGACGCTGTCGGCGGCCGACGCCGCGCGCCTCGGTCGCGGCGCCGCGGCCGAAGAAACGATAGCAGCCGCCTTCCGCTTTCTGCTCGACCGCGAGCCGAAGGAGTCGATCCTCCCAGGCTTCGACGTCAGCGTGATCTCGCGTTATTTTCCGCAGTTCGAGAACGAGATTGGCGCTTATCTCGCCAAATAGCGGCGGATTTTTTCCTGGATCGCAGGACGGGCGGGCGCGGCGATCAAAATGCGGCGCGCAGCCTCAGGGCGAAGACGTTGATCGGCCCGCGCGCGGCGTTGTGCGCGGGATCGACAATAAGCTGATAATCGAATGTTGCGTCCATGTTCTTGCCGAAGCCGAGCTTGTAATAGGCTTCTATGTTTTTCTCGCCGGCGTAGGAGAGTGCGCCATCGCCGATGTAAACGCTCGTGCCGCCCAATCCGAAATAACGCACGCGATCGCCATGCAGACCGCTCAGCGCCCCCGCGACGCCGATTTCGTCGTCCTCGCGCCCCCATAAAGCGCCCGCGGCGACGAGGCCCATCGAGAGCTGCCTGTCGACATCGGTGTAATCGACGGTTTCGTATCGGCCGTCCGTCATGCTCGCGCGCAGGAAGAACCCGAGATTCGGCATCAGTTGCTGCTTGATGTTGATCCCGCCGCCCATTTTCACCGCGCGGCGACGCGCCGGGCCGACCTGGGGAGGAAGCTGGCCGGTCATCAAGGCGTAATCTATGAGGTCGTTGACTTTGCTCAGATAGCCATTGTCGCCATAAAGCAGGAATTTGATCGCGCCCGGCTGGTTGAATAGCGCGTAACGCGCTTCGATCTCCCCGACGCCCATGAACTGGCGAAAGAGTTGCGGCTCGATGTCGAGGCCGTTGGGAATTTTCGAGAGCTGAAAGACCCCGCCGCGAGCGGTCCACCAATCCTGTTTCCACTCGACCGCGAGGCCATGGGTATAGCCCCAGGAGTCGGCGGCGTAGTCGAAGGCGCCCATCGTGTTGAAGGCGAAATTCAAAAAGCCTGTCGTGGGATCATGTGCGTAGATATTGTCGTCGAAGACGTCGCCCACGGCAAATTTGCCGAGCGTTATGATGATGCGATCCTTATCGACGAGGCCGGAGATTTGGTTCTGCGTCGACTCCAGCACCTCGCTGTGCGAACCTTCATCAGGGTCCCTGCTGCGTTCGCCGTCGCTGAGCCCAATGATCTGGCGCAGAAAGTAGCGCTGGAATCGCATATACGGCGCAGCGCGGCCGACCTTCGCAACGGCGCTGTCCACATAGGCGGCCGAACCCACCGAGTTCGCCAAGCCATAGCCCTGATCGATTTCGGGATTGAGATAGACGGCGCCGCCTTCCCACAGCCGCAGGCCGAGAAAGGCATTCGTCGTCGAGCCAACATTGGCCTTGCCGCCCGACGGGAAACTATTTGCCCCATCGTACTGCGCCCGAAATCTCGGATAGCCCTGCGCAACGAGGGTCGTCTGCGCATGGACGCTATATCGCTCGGGGGCGTCGCCATTGCCCCCCTTGTCGCCTTCGTTGCCGCCGTTCTGACGCTTGCCGTAATCGATCGAGCCGGGAATCCGGTTTTCATCTCCGAAGTGATAGTTCAGGCCGAATCGAAGGATATGATTCTCGTTGCGCACGCGTGAGGCGTAGGCGAAACCCGCTCCGCCATCGAAGAGATGCGTGTTGAGCGATTGATTGAGAAAGAGATACTCGGCGCGAGCGGACCAATCTTTGGCGAAGGCGTATTCGAAACCCGCGCCAAGGACATATTTCATCCGGGACGATTGCGACCAGGGGGCCGAAAATTCGGCGCCTGCGATCGATAGAGTCGCGGGCCCACGCGAGCCGCCCGCCGCGACGCCGCCGGTGACATACAGGAGCGCGCGATTGAAGGCGACGCCGGCGCGACCGCGTATGGTCGCGTAATAATTTGCGCTCGAATGGGATGTCTGCGTGAAGAAGGGGAGCCCGCCATAGGCGGGCGAAGCGGCATAGATCCCCGTCGGCCCCCGCCGCCCGTCGAGAAGGCCGAAATCAGTCTCGATGCCCCAGACCCAAGGCCCTCTTTGCCAATTATAGCCGGCCTGTGCGCCGACGGTGACGCCTGTCCGCGTGACGGAAGCTGGATAAAGGTCGAAGACCGTCGAGGTAAATCCGCTCCCCGCCTGGAGTCTCTCGCCGCCATGCAGCGGGAAGCCCGCGCCGAGGCTCGCGCCGATATACATGCCCGCCCAGGTAAAATCAGACGCCGGCGCGAAATCGGCAGTGGCCGGCTCGGTGGCGCGCGCGGTGAAAGAAGCGAGAAGCGCGCTTCCAAGGAGAAGGGCGGAGCCCGATTGTCGCAGGAACTTCATGAACCGCTTCTAACGCCGGTCAAATGACGCGCCGAAGACGCAAAAGAACGCACATGCTGAGATGACGAAAAAATCGGGTTTGTGTGATGCCACGGCAACGGTCGAGCCTCTCGCAGTCTGGCGCGCTTCTTGCCTCTGCCCTTCGCAAGCCTGATCGGAAGCCTGTAGGGGCCCCGAGCAAGAAGGCGCCGGGGCAAAGAGAGGAGCGTCGACAAGTGGATCAGCGCGTGACGCAATTCGATGAAATGGGTGGCCTCGACGGTCTGACCCGCGCTCCTTATCAAAAACTCTCGCAATGGCTCGCCGCCTCCCCTCCGGAACTTCTCGCCTCCCGCCGCGAACAAGCGGAGCTCCTCTTCCGCCGCATCGGCATCACCTTCGCCGTCTATGGCGCGCAGGACGCCACGGAGCGCCTCATCCCTTTCGATATTCTCCCGCGGATCATCGCCAGAAGCGAATGGGCCGCGCTCGAGAAGGGGCTCGTGCAGCGCATAACGGCGCTCAATCTTTTCCTCAAAGACATTTATGGCAAGGGCGAAATCCTCAAGGCCGGCAAGATTCCGAGCGAGCTCGTCTATCACAATCCCGGCTATTGCCCGGAGATGGCGGGCCGCCGCGTGCCGCACGACGTCTATGTGCAAATCGCCGGCGTGGACATCGTGCGCACCGACGACCACGGGTTCTATGTGCTGGAAGACAACGCCCGGACCCCGTCGGGCGTCTCCTATATGCTCGAAAACCGCGAAGTGATGATGCGGCTTTTCCCCGATCTCTTCTCCATGCATCGTGTCGCGCCCATCGAGGATTACCCCGACGAGCTACTCGCGACGCTGCGCTCGGTCGCGCCGCCCCGCGCGTCGCACGAGCCGACCATCGCGCTGATGACGCCGGGACAATATAACTCCGCCTATTACGAGCACTCCTTCCTGGCGGACAAGCTCGGCGTGGAGCTTGTCGAAGGGCGCGACCTCTTCGTGAAAGACGACGTGGTCTATATGCGCACGACCGAAGGGCCGCGTCGCGTCGACGTTATTTACCGCCGCATCGACGACGATTTCCTCGATCCGCTCACCTTCCGCCCGGATTCGGCCCTGGGCGTTCCGGGGCTGATCGGCGCCTACCACGCAGGCAATGTGACGCTCGCGAATGCAGTTGGCACCGGCGTCGCGGACGACAAGGCGATGTACACCTACATGCCCGACATCATCCGCTTCTATCTCGGGCAGGAGCCGCTGCTGCAGAATGTCCCCACCTGGCGTTGCCGGGAGCCGGAAGCGCTTTCCTATGTGCTCGACCATCTCGACGAGCTGGTGGTCAAAGAGGTCAACGGCTCCGGCGGCTATGGCATGCTCGTCGGCCCGCACGCCTCCAAGGCGCAAGTGGAAGAATTCCGCGCAAAGCTGAATGCCCAACCCGATAATTTCATCGCCCAGCCGACGCTCGCGCTGTCGACCTGTCCGATCTCTGTCGCCGAGGGCATCGCGCCCCGGCATGTCGATCTGAGGCCCTTCGTGCTGCAGGGCGCGCATGGCGTGCGCGTCGTGCCGGGAGGCCTCACCCGCGTGGCGATGACCGAAAGATCGCTCGTCGTGAATTCCAGCCAGGGCGGCGGGACGAAAGACACCTGGGTGATCGACGACGCGATCTTGGGGCAGGCATGATGCTCGACGCCCGCCCCTCCATCGACGAAATCGAGCGGCGCAGCCAGGAATCTGCCGAGACCGCAGCCCATCTCCCTGCCCCGCTCGAGACGATCAGACAGGACATCAGCCGCGAGCGCGCGCAAACGGAACGCCCTATGCTTTCAAGCACCGCCGACAATCTTTATTGGCTCGCGCGCTATATGGAGCGCGCCGATTTCCTCGCGCGCGCCATCGAGGCGTCCCGGCGCCTCGCGACATTGCCGAAAGCCTATGGCGGCGCCGAGACCGAATGGGAAAGCGTGCTTCTCTCCTCTGGCGCCGCGCAGGCCTTCGAGCAGACGGGCAAGCCGATTACCGAAAGCAATATCATCGAGTTCCTGACTTTCTCGCGCGACAACCCGGGCTCGATCCGCAATTGCATCGAATTTGCTCGCACCAACGCCCGCGCGGTGCGCACCGCCCTGACGGTGGAAATGTGGGAGGCGATCAACGGCGCCTATCTCGAATTGAAAGCGATGGAGGCGCGTCGCGGCGCCTATTCGGCCGACGAGCTCGGGCGCTTCCTCGATTTCGTCAAGCAAACCTCGCTCATCTATGACGGCGGCGCCTATCGCACCATGCTGCGCAACGACGCCTATTGGTTCTCGCGCGTCGGATTATTCGTGGAGCGCGCGGACAACACGGCCCGGCTTCTGGACGTAAAATACCACGTGCTGCTGCCGGATAAGGAAGTCATCGGCGGCTCGCTCGACTATTTCCAATGGGCGGCGATTTTGCGCGCGGTCTCGGCGCACACCGCCTATCACTGGGTCTATCGCACGAGCATGAAGCCCTGGCTCGTCGCCGATTTGCTCATCCTGCGCCCGGAGATGCCGCGCTCGCTCATCTCCTGCTACGAGAGCATCGTGCGCAATCTCGATAGTCTCGCCCGCGCTCACGGCCGGCAGGGCGCAGCGCAACGTCAGGCGCGCAACATGTACGGCAAGCTCGAAACGATGACCATGGAGCACGTCTTCCAGGGCGGGCTGCACGAGTTCATCCAAAGCTTCATCAGCGAGAACAACCGCCTCGGTTCGCTGATCTCCGAGCAATATCTCTTCTAGCTTCAGGCGCTTTCGGCTGGCTAAATTGGCGAGATGGAAACCGGCGCGGCGGGTAGAAACGACACGAAAGCCGCGCCTCTTCGACGAGCGTCCCATGCGTATCCGCATCCGCCACGAAACAACCTGCCGCTATCTCGAGCCCGTAAAAGCGGCGATCCAGAATTTGCGGCTGACGCCGCGCAATTCCGATGGCCAGCATGTCAAAAGCTGGCGCATCGACGTCGATCGTGACTGCCGGCTGATCGCGTCGGAGGACGCCTTTGGCAATGTGGTGCATCGCTTCACGGCCGACGGTCCTTTCGACTCGATCACGACCACGGTCGAGGGTGAGGTGACGACCTTTGACACGGCCGGCGTCGCCTCGGGCGCCCCAGAGCGTTTTCCGCCGACGCTCTATCTGCGTCAGACCCCACTCACCGCCCCTACACCGGCCATCGCCGACTTCGCCCGCGCGACAACGGCCAGGGAGAACGGGACGCTCGCCTCGCTCCATGCGTTGCTTTCGGCCATCCACGAGAAAATTGCGTTGGAGACCGATGCGAGCGCCCCCGCGACGACCGCCGCCGCCGCCTTCGAAAGCGGGAAGGGCGAGTGTCAGGACCTTGCGCATCTTTTCATCGCCAGCGCGCGCGCGATCGGCGCGCCCGCGCGCTATGTCAGCGGCTATTACCTCCGCGACGACAATGATTATGGGGTGACCGGCCACGCCTGGGCGGAGGCCTATGTCGAAAATCTCGGCTGGGTTGGATTTGACCCGGCCAATTGCGTGTCTCCCGGAGAGCGGCACATTCGCTTGGCGATTGCGCTGGACAAGCTCGGCGCCGCCCCGATTCGCGGCGCGCATGCCGGCGGCGCCGGCGAAAGCGTGGATGTCAGGGTCCGGGCCACGCGGACACAGACTCAGTCTCAGTCTCAGTCTCAGGCGCAGTAGCGACGGACATCACGCTAGCGCGCTTTCCGCGCGCGTGGAATCATGTGCCCGGAAAGCGCGCCGATTCAGAAGTTGGAGCGCATTCTTCGCAAAAGCCGATCCAACTTTTTCGGAATGCGCTTCAGGCTGCGAATTGCTGCGGCGGCGCATTCTCGGCGGCGGCTACCGGCGCCTGCTCGGCCCAGCGAAGCCGGTCGGCGTAAAGAAGCAATTCAACCGCGCCCGTTCTCTGCAAGGCCTCGAAGACGCGCGGCCAAACTCTTTTCTTGGCCCAGCGGTGATACCGCGTATAAGTTGTATACCACTTGCCGAATTCGGGCGGGAGGTCGCGCCAAGGCGCGCCTGTTCGGGCAACCCAGAAAACGGCCTCCAGAAAGAGACGGTTGTTGCGGCCATGGCACCCGGGATCGCCCTCTTTTCCGGGTAGAATATTTGCGACAGCCTCCCAAGCCTCGTCCGATAATACTCTTTCAGCCACCCCAGCCTCCTATCGCATTATAAAAATGAGGGACCAGCCCTGGTCCAAGCCACGCCGCAAAGGGCTCCGACCTATCGAATATGCAGAGCCCAAACGGCGCCGGCCGAGTTACAGCGACACGAATACTACCTTAGGTTGTATTTCTGATCAACCTGACAGTTTGCCTGGGATCGGAAAAAAGCCTCGCGTCTCTCCCTTTTCGGGGACGCGCCGCGGCAGACGTTTCAAAGGGCCGGGCGACTCTTTACGCGATTGCTTTGGAGTTCATTCTCCTCGCCCTTGCCACTCGGGCCGCACTATGGCAAAAGGCCCTCGTTCCGGCCGCCGCGGGCGGTTTCAGGAATTCAGCGCTGCAGTAGCTCAGTGGTAGAGCACTCCCTTGGTAAGGGAGAGGTCGAGAGTTCAATCCTCTCTTGCAGCACCACTTTCCCCTCTTCCGTAGCAAATCCCCTTTGGCCTCGCGCGCATTGAGTCAACCGCTCGAGCGCCGGCCGAGGACTGCGCGGCGCGCGACCGCCATCGAACTGCGAGCTTCCAAGCGCGCACAGCCTGGCGCCAGATACGCGGGATATTACAGCGGCTAGGCGCATTGCGTCGGACAATCCGCCGAGTGTAAGCTCACCCCCGGCATCGAGAGGCGGCCACCTGCGAATCGCCATATGCACTACTACCTGTTTTTCAATGCAAAAGAGGAATAGGTTTAAGTTATTCTTCACCAACCACGGACATAATCCGCATATTCGATGGTAACGAGGCCAGTCTAACGATGGGTAGAGCGAACCAGATCGGCGCAGCACCGAATGCTCCTGCTATGCCGACGATCGAAGAATGTCAGCGACTGCGAGATCCACTTCGTGGGCAGCTCGAATTACTTGATTATGACGTTCGGAACGCCATCGCTCGCGGTTTGAACGATATAGAGGCGAATGGCAAAGACGATATCGTGTTCATGAACGCCTCTGTCACCGTGCTCCTTTCCATCGCAGCGCGCATCTTCCAAAGAGCGGCGGAGTGCGACGACACCCAGATTACCGAGCAGTCCTTTGTCCTCGGGGCGCAGGATGCGATCGGTTGGGCGAAGACGCGCCGGCTCCGCTACAATGTTGCGGGAGAAGGTTAGCGGAGCCCCTCCAGCGGCAAGCCCTGCTTACCCGGCGCCAGAGAGCGCCGGACGATGCTTCTCTCGAGCTCGCGGAGCGCGCGCATTTATATCGGGGCCGCCGCCTCAGGGCATGCGCATATTGCCGTTTCGCCCTTGCGCGCCGCCGCGGCTCGACAGGAAGTGGATGAGCTCCGCGATCGGACGGAAGAATTCGGGGGGGATCATGCGATCGACCTCGACAAACTCGTACATCGCCCGAACCAGCTCTTTCTTTTCGAAGACTGGAATCTGGTTCTCCTCCGCCACCTGACGGATTTTCAGCGCGATAAGGTCCTTGCCTTTCGCCAGAACGAGCGGCGCCCCGCCCTCTTCCCTGACATATCTCAATGCGATGGCGTAATGCGTCGGGTTGGCGATCACGAGCGTGGCGCGCGGCACGGCGTTCATCATCCGCTTTCTCGCGCGGCTCTGGGCCAATGAGCGCATGCGCGCCTTCACCAATCCGCCGCCTTCAGCCTGCTTGATTTCTTCCTTCAGCTCATGACGGCTCATGCGCAGATCACGCCGCCATTTGAAGCGCGTCCAGGCCCAGTCCGCGCCCGCGAGCAATCCGGCGACGATGCAAACGACGCTGGTAAGATGCAACAGGATCGTGAGGATCAGCTCGGGCGCCAATCTCGGATCGGTGCGCATCGCATTGACGAGCGTCTCGCGGTCGACAATCAAGGAAAAGGCGAGGCTACCGGTAAGAATCGCGATCTTGGCGGTCGATTTGCCAAGCTCGACCAGCCCGCCCACGCCGAAAAGCCGCTTCCAGCCCTTAATTGGAGAGATGCGGCCCAGGTCGGGCGTGATCCTGTCGAAGGCGACGCGCGGCGCGCCCTGAACGAAGGACGCCGCGATCCCCAAACCCGCGATAAGCCCCAGAAAGGGTCCAAGAAAGCTGAGCGCCTCGCCGCCGACATAGGCGAAAAACCTTGCGAGGTCCTCGCCGGTCGAGATTCGGACCGTGCCCGCGTTTTCCAGCAAAAGCGCCAGCGTGCCGCTGAGACGCCCCGTGGATGCCCGGTAGATGAAAGAGAGGCAAAGAAATAGGCCGAGGAAGCCCGCGAAGGTCGAAACCTCCTTCGAAACCGCCGTCTGACCCCGCTCGAGAGCGTCGCCAATTTTCTTTTCTGTCGGCTCTTCTGTTTTGGAGTCTGCGTCTTCGCTCTCGGACATCGACGACCGCTTCCGCTTTACGCGGCGCTTTCACGCAAGTCGACGAGCCCGGCTTCCGACAGTTTCAGCACCGTTTCCGCGATGGCGCGCTGCGCTTTGATAATCTCTCGTCTTGGCGGCGGATCGCCGGCGGTAAGCTCTGCCTCGACCATGCGCCGCATGCGCGCGGACAAGGACGGAAGTATCGCGCTGCGCAAGCTTTCGTTCGCCCCGCGTAGCGCCACGATGAGACGATCGGTTGGGACTTGATCCAACAAAATGGCGCGCGCGCGCGGGCTGAGCGACGGAATATCCTCGAAGGTGAATAGCATTCCCTTCAGATCTTCGGCGATTGCCGGCTCGGTTTCCGCGACGGACTGCAAAATCTCCTCGATTTGATTGCTGTCCATCTGATTGACGATGGCCGCGACCTTTCGGCTTGCGCCAGCCGAGGAGCTCGACGCGCCCGCCCCCATCAAATCGTCTTGCAGCGCCGCTTCGAGCAAGCGGAGAGCAGAATCCGAGATCGGTCCAGAGGTGAGCATTCGGCGCATCACCTCATTGCGCATCGAGCTCGGCAAAAGCGCCAGGAACCGCGCTGAGACGGCCGGATCGACCTTCGATGCGACGGCGGCGATGGTCTGCGGATGTTCTTTGGAAAAATACTCGGCCAGCGTCGTCTCGGGGATTGTGGAGAGCCGCCGCCAGAAATGCTCGTTCGACTTGCCGAGCACCTCCGACATGATCTCGGCCACCTGCTCCTCCGGCACGACGCCCATCAGCAAAGCCTCGGCCTGCCCGAGCGTGCCCATCAGATCCGTCCCATCCATGGAAAGCTGGCCAATCAAATCCTCGATAAGCTGCTCCATGACGGCCGCGGGCACGGTGCCGAGACTCGCCGCGACTTTGGCGATGCGCCTCAGCTCGACCTGGTCGAAATGCTTGAGCAGACGCTGCGCAACGTCGCGATCGAGCGACAGCAAGATCGCCGCGACTTTTTCCGCGCCCGCCAGCGGTCTCGAGGGAAGGCTCGCAAGAGAGCTATCCATGAAATGCGATCACCAGTTCTATTGTTGCAGAGCGCTGAGAGTAGGATCGCGAATTTCGGTCAGGGACACGCCGAACCTCGTATTGTCGTCCTCGATGACGACCACCTCGCCACGCGCGATTTCCCGGCCGTTGATCATGATTTCGACGGGATCCCCGACTCGGCTGTCCAGCGGTATGACCGCCCCGCGTCCGAGGTTGAGAAGATCGGCCACCGGAATCGTCGTCGAACCTACCACGACCTGCAGCACCACGGGAATCTGCAAGATGGCGTCGATCTTTGGAGCGCCCGGGCGCATGTCCGGCTCACGAGCTTTGGGGGCCGCAGGCGCCGGCTCGGCCGCGTCCTCCATGCCCAATTGCTCGAATTGTTCCATGTCCTGCGGATCCATTATCGGTTTCTCACTTTAGCAGACATCGCCTCTCCGTGAAACGGTCCCATTTTACCGAACGTCACGGTTGATTGCCGATGATCCTGTTGATGAACTCCTGCTCGCCGTCGATCTTTTCCTCGATGCGAACCGTGTAGAAACCCTCTTTTTGCCCGAGTTCGCAATTGAAGAGCGATCGTGAACCGTTTTTCAGCGGGATCAAGCTCGTCGGAGAGAATGGGAGAGCAATAAGCTGGCCAACGTGGAAACATGCGACGTCGCCCAAGGTCATCCCACGCTTCTCCATGACCGCGGAGACCTTCACGGTCGCGCGGACGACCTGATCCCGGAGATTTTGCGCCCAGGCTGCGTCCTCTATATTGCCGTTGGCGTTCGGCGCGCGTGCGAGAACGTCGTTATACGGATCCAGTGCGATGCGCGGGATCGCCAGAACAGCTTCTCCCTGACGACCCTGCGCCTGGAGAATAAATTTGCACACCACAATCGCTGCGCCTTTGCCGGCGAGCGTAAGCCAATCGAGCGTTTGCTCCGTGGATTCCAATTTGAACGACACCTCGACGACCTTCGAGAAAGCGGCCTGGAACGAGTCTATCAAGGAGGTTATCGCATATTCGACGGCCCGCGACTCGACCTTGGTGAGCCCGCGATCATGTTGGGTGAAGGGAATTGAGACGCTCGCACCAAAAAGCAGATCGATAAGCATCAGCGCGACGTCCGCATTGATGCCCACCGCCACCTTGCATCGAAGCTCGGACGCCTGAAAGACGCTCGCGACCGCGGCGCTGATGTCTTTGGCGTCGCCCACGCGAACGGCGAGCACGTCTTTCACTTGGAAGTCGACGTCGGCGCCGGTGGTCTCGAATAAAGCTTTCTCGAACCGCGTCGCGGCGTCGTCGAGGATGGCGCGAAGGACCGGGAGACGGCCAACCGTCGCAACGCCATTTGCAACCAGCGGCGCGCGCCCCGCAGACGGCCTCGAGAGATCGACCGACATCAAGCGGCCCCCTTGGCTGCGCCGTTCATCGCCTCGCTCTCCACCTCGTCGATCGAGGGGCGGTCATGAGAGGGAATGGATTTGCGGCCGTGCTCGATCGCCACTTGCGGAAGCGCCCCATTCATGAAGGCAAGCAGCGTCTGCTTTACGATCAGATAGACATGACATTCTTTTGTCCGCGCCACTTTCACCTTGAAGGCGAGGGGCGTGACGATGCCGTACGAAACGAAAATGCCCGCGAATGTCCCGACCATGGCCGCGCCGATGAGACCGCCGAGCAGCTCCGGCGACTGATCGAGGGCGCCCATCGCCTTGATCACGCCGAGAACGGCCGCGACGATGCCGAGCGCCGGCAGGCCGTCGCCGACCGCCGACAGCGCATGATAAGGCTTCAGGCGGTCATATTTGATCGAGGAGATTTCCTCGTCCATGAGATTTTCGATCTCGAAAGTGCGAACATTGCCGATAATATAAAGACGGCAGTAATCGCATATAAAAGCCGTCATTTCCTGGTTCTTCAAAACCCCCGGGAAGGCGTTGAAAATCGCGGATTCGGAGGGAGCGTCGATGTGGAGCTCGACTTCATTGCGCGCCTTGCTGCGGATCTCGCGCAACAATGCGTGCAGCAATCCGAGGACGTCGAGATAGTCGCGCCGCTTTGGGACCCTATCCAGCACAGCCTGAGCAATGGACTTGCCGGTGTCCAGAATGACCTTCGTTGGATTGGCGACGATGAAAGTCCCTAGCGCCGAGCCGAGAATGATGACGAATTCCCAGGGCTGCCAGAGCACGATCAAATGGCCGCCGAGAGCTGCGAAGCCGCCTAACATGCAACCCATCGTCACAACGAGACCGAGCAAAAAGCCCATTACGCAGCGCCCTTCATGTGTGCTTTCGTGCGTTCACATTAAGGATTTTGGCTTGCCCGGAACTGACAGCCTCAAGCTGGAGCGCTCACTTGCCCGCCGGGTTTCCGGGCGAAATGCCCAGAGCCTGGCTAAGCTCGCCGGGGCCGGGGCAGAAGGCCGACATATATTGCTCTGGAATATCGACCAGACTCACAATCACAATACGCCCCTCGGGCGTGCGCAACGCAACCGGATTGCTCGTCGAGAGATTGGGACAGGCCCTTATGAATGTGGAACGTCTTTGTTCAGCGGCGTTCCTTTGCCACAAGCCGAAAGCGACGCCGCCGGCAAGAAAGGCGGCCAGCATCGCCAGCCATCGCGAGTGACGGTCAGTGGCGGCCGCTTTTTCGATGATACTCATTCGCGCGCCTCTGAAACACATCGAATTTGAGCTGCGAGCGCCAACGGATATTCTGGCGTTTGGGGACGGAGCGCATTTCCGAAAAGTTGATAGACTTTTGCGAAAAAAAATGCGCTCCAACTTTCTAAATCTTTGCGCTTATCTGCGCACGTGAACGCCGCCGAACCGCCAGCGCGTTTACAGAGCTGTCAAAATCTCGACTGCGTCTCACCGGGACATCCAGGCTGCAAACCGGCGCCAACAGACCGGGGTGACGCTTTCGGATCCTCGATCCAATCTGCGGTGGTTGGATGTTAGGCCGAATTGCTTACGGAATTCCGACCGGTTTCAGTCCGATTGAGCGTCTCTCTCGTCGGTCGTCAGAATGGAAGCGACAACGCTCGGGCCGAGCGGCTCGCATTTCCCGCCGGAACGCTCGCCGCCGCTTTGGACCGCGACGCGCGCCGCAGCAAGAAAAGCCGACTCATCGAAAGGCCGCCCCATCCGGTAAGATGTGAACTCCATCATGGACGCGGCGATCGACAAAATCACGGTCGCCGACGCGCTGTAAACGAGCCTTTCGTTTTCACCATTCAGATGAGCGTCGGCGATGAGCCTGTCATGCGCCATCTGAATTTTCTGCTCGAGAGAGTCGAGCTGGTCTCTTAACCCCTGCGCCAACTGTCTGCATTCGGAAAGAGACGGCAAAACGACCTCGCCCCTGGCGTCCTTTCCGGCTTGAACGCGTCCAATCTGCAAAGTGGATTTTGTCATTCTGGGCTCCCACCGCGGCTGGAGACGCGATAAAAACTTCTTATTCGGAAATACTGTGCGCAACAGAACCTCGTTACCTGGAAAGATCGCAACGGCTCTCGCGGATTCTACCGTCGATCTGAATGAGTTCGCCTTTCAGAACGCCGAGCTGAAATGCGTGGCTGTCCTCGAACGGAGTGCCTAACGGGGTCGGTATGCCGAGGGTCGTTGTTTGATCAGCTCGATAAAGATTATCCTGGTAAAGGTTAGTGAAGATTAACCGCTGGGTCAAGCGAGACCGTACTATCGCAAGTTCTTCACATGTGCGCCCGAAATCTGGCGGCGGATAAACAAAGATTGGCCCAATTTCTGACACCGGCAGCGAGCAACCGGCCAAGCACAGCGTCGCTGAAGCAATCACCAGACACTGAAAACGCTGCATTTTTCCTCCAGCGAAAAGAACGTCGCGCGCCTGCGCTCAGAGCGACGCCATTTTTATCGACGCGCGTATTCTGGGGTCAGTCAGCGAATACATGCCGCTTGGCCCGACGGAGGAGCGAGCCAAGCCTCGAGATTGCCTTTGCCCGCGTCCTCGCAGGCTGCCAATTTGAAGCATCTCGCTTGTGTGGAACTTACAAGAATCTGTCCGTCAGCGAAGAAAATTGTCGCGAGACATGGAAGCTACCGAATGCAAACGTCTCTATCTTGGCCTCGAGGCTATTTCGTCGGGCCGCTCGACTTTTTTTCTTGAATGAGCGCGTCGATACGCGCGTTGAGCTGCGCCATCGCGTCGTCAGCTTTCGGTCTATCCGCCAGCGTGAGACGGTCTGGATGAAAGCGCCAGGCAAGTTCTCGCCGCAACGCGTGCAACTCCAGCAAGGACAAGGCTGGATTATTGAGCTGCAGGATCAGACGACGCAACTCCGATGGGGTGAGCTCGAATTTTCCTTGGACGACGGCCGGCTTGTGATTCCGAGCCGAGCCGTCCGATTCGGACGCGGCGTAGAGCTCATTGGCCCGTCGCGACCGGGCGCCGGCCGGCGGCTCGCGTGTGCGCGCGCAGTCAAAGCGCTCGATTTCCAGTAGCCGCAAGTAAGCTTCGTCGTGGCTTGCAAGTTCCGCTGCGCCTTCGGACAAGCGCTCCACTTCTCCCAGAATATGCGCGAACTCGACCATCAATTACGCCCACCAGCACACTAGAAAATTTCCAGCTCTCCGCTCGCATGGCTCGGGTGCACGTGCCCTTCAGGCGCCGACAAACGATGCGCCAGAGCGGATAATTTCAACTTCTGGGCGGCGGCCTTTCCGATGACCTCCCACTCCGGGGGGATGATCTCGACGAGCTCGACAAGAAAATGCGACAAGCTCGAGAGCCGCTGTTCGATAAGGTCGATCGATTGGGCCTCTTGCAAGAAGGCGTCCTTTTCCTTCTTTCCCGGGCCATCGACGCTCTGGACGAGTGAATGCAACCGGTCGACGGATTGGGCGAGGTCTATCAACTCAGCCGAAATCCGCGACAAAATTTCAGTAATAGGCTGCGGCGTGCGGCTAGGCATGATCGTTCCCCCCTGATACGCAAAAGTCGACTTCTATGCTGCGCCTTGGCCATGGCTTAGCGACATCGCACTCGCTTCAAAACAGCTCGACCGAGCCCGCGGAAGACGGCTTGATGACGCGTTCGCTCATGACCCTCGCGTCGTCGCCTCCCGAAAGGAAGATTTGCCGGGCCTGTCCGGAAACCGGGAAATATTCGATGCGCCGGCCACGCGTGCCGCCCAGCGCTTGCGCAACGATCTTGATCCCCTCGTTCGTCAAGAACCTTTGCGCAAAAGCGGCGTTTTTCGCGCCGATGTCGGACAATCCCTCCATCATCCGAGCGCCGCCGAAGAGCTTTCCCTCCAATCTTTCACGCCGCGCGCCCCGCTTCAAAAGCCCATTGACCAGCAACTCCATCAGGTGAACGCCGGCTCTTTCGGCGTCGCCGTTTCGGAAGGACTCCATATCGCCCGGGAGCAGAAAGTGATTCATGCCGCCGACGCGCGCCTCGGGATCGCGCAGGCAAGCCGCGACGCATGACCCGAGAACGGTCGTCAACACGACCTCGGGATCATCCACGACTTGATACTCGCCCTGAATGATGTGAATTCGCTTACCGGAGCGCTGAGTGGCGTGACGCATTAAAATTTACCGATGATGGCTTCGAGCGCCTTTTTCAGCGTCGCGACGGTGAAGGGCTTTGTGAGGTAGTTATTCACGCCCAATTTGATTGCGCTCTCGAGAACCGCGCGCTCGGAGCGGCCGGTCAGCATGATGACCGGAACCTTCTTCGTCGGCCCATACTCCCGAATCGCTTTAAGCAACCCCAGCCCGTCGAGCTTCGGCATATTGACGTCCGAGATGATCAGATGCGCCGGCGTCGACATCATCATCTGAAGCGCCTGCTCTCCATCTTTCGCCAGCAAAATGTTGCGGATGCCCAATTCTTCGAGCCCGTCACGAATCAGCATCCTACTCGTGTTCGTATCGTCCACGACGAGTATCTTGATCTGGTTGGCTATGGACATGACACCCTCGCTTTTGCCGCATTTGTCGCCGCGATAATCCGCGGACCAATTTTGTGAAGCGGCAGCTGCGTCTCAACTGCGCCTATTTCATATGCCGCTCTCGGCATTCCGTACACGATACACGTCGCCTCATCCTGGCCGATGGTGCTCGCGCCGGCGTTCCTCAGCTCGAGCAATCCTTCGGCGCCGTCTCGTCCCATACCCGTTAAAATCGCGCCGACCGTATTGGCCCCGCTTACCCTGGCGGCCGACCTGAAGAGAACATCGACGGAAGGGCGATGCCCGCTCACCGTGTCCCCCTCGACCAGCCTGCAAATGGTTCGACTGCGCTTCACGAGCTCGAGATGGGCCGATCCGCCCGGGGCGATCAGCACGCGACCGACCTCTAGCGGATCCCCGTCCTTCGCTTCCGCGACCGACGCCTTACACGCCCGATCCAAGCGCGCGGCGAAACTTTGTGTGAACAGGGCAGGCATGTGCTGCACGACGACTGTCGGCGGGCAATTGGCTGGCAGCGCGGACAGCACTGTGAAAAGCGCGTCCACCCCACCCATCGAAGACCCGATGGCGACAATCCGCCCGTCGGGAGAATATGCTCTATCGCCTGCGCCATTATCGTCGGTTCGAGAGCGAACCGGAGGACCCATCGGCTTCGGCGCCGCGCCGATTTGCACGACCTTTTGCGCAAGATCGTCGAACGAGGTCCGGTCTTTCGGCGACGGCTTGGCGATGCATTCCATCGCGCCGATTTCCATCGCCCGAATGGTTGTCGCGGCGCCGCGCTCGGTCAGGCTCGAAATGACCACGACGCGCGTCGGCCGCAGCCTCATAAGACGTTCGAGAAACTCCAGCCCGTTCATCTTGGGCATTTCGATATCGAGCGTGACGACGTCCGGATTGAGTTCCTTGATGGCGTCTCTCGCAGCAAGCGGATCGGCCGCTTCGCCCACCACTTCGATCCGAGGATCGCGACGAAGCGTTTCCGCAATCAACG
This sequence comes from Methylocystis sp. JR02, assembly GCF_030063565.1. NCBI lineage: Bacteria > Pseudomonadati > Pseudomonadota > Alphaproteobacteria > Hyphomicrobiales > Methylocystaceae > Methylocystis > Methylocystis sp. JR02. The sequence continues at coordinate 2,582,399 of NZ_JASIRC010000001.1, forward strand.
CCCGCATGCTTCTGGAATCGTCGACGACAAGCACGCGGCAGCTCATGCCTCGCCTCCGCGCAGCTTGTACGTCGTGACCCCATCGATGACGAGTTCGGTGGACGCCGACCCGTTCACGCGCTCGGAATGTCCGATATAGAGGCGCGCGTGGCGCGCCATCATCGGAATGAATCTCTGCCATATTTTCATCTGAGTGGCCTCCTCGAAATAAATGACGACGTTCCGACAGAAAATGGCGTCGAACGGGCCTTTGAAGGGCCAGGAGCCAACCAGATTCAGTTCTCGAAAGGCGATCAACGAGGAAAGCTCTTCCGAAGCAACCCACGGGCCTTTCTGTCCTTCCTCCAGAGGCGCGAACCACCGGGACCGCATCGACGACGGCACCGCGCTCATCGCCTCCGCGTCGTAAACGCCCGCCTTGCCGGCGGCGATCATGTTCGGATCAATATCCGTCGCGAGAATACGGACGTCGTAATCGGCCGCGTCGGGCATGACGGACAGGACCGTCATCGCCATCGAAAACGGTTCCTGCCCGTTGGAACAGGCCGCCGACCAAAGACGCAAGCGTGCGCCTTTGCGCACCGCTCCCGCGCGCTCGGCGACGAGCTTCTTCAGACTCTCGAAGTGATGCGGCTCGCGAAAAAACTTGGTGACGTTCGTCGTCAAGGCGGCGAGCATTTTCTGGCGCTCGTCGACGCCTTCCCGGCTTTTCACCAATTCACAATAGTCGCGGAAACTTTCCAGACCGAGCGCCCGCAAGCGTTTCGCGAGACGCGAATACACCAGCGGCGCTTTGGCGTCGCTGAGGAAGATTCCCGCATCCTCGTGCAACATCGAACAGATCTCGCGGAAGTCGCGATCCGTAAAGGGAAAGGAACCGGAGCCGGAGATCTGAATCTGTCTTCCAGGCATCGAAACGCTCATCTATTCGCCCTTACCGTGTCGATCGCCCGAGATGCAAAACGACTGTCATCATTCCGCTGCGAGATTGAGGCCTTCCGCCGCATCGCTGTCCGCGCGCAAACTATTGATGATCCCGTCGACGTCGATGATGAGCGCGACCCTGCCGTCTCCGAGGATCGTTCCCGCCGCAATGCCGAAGACACGCCCATAATTCGCTTCCAGACTTTTGATGACCACCTGGCGTTGGCCTTGAATCTCGTCCACCAGCAGCGCGCATCTGCCGCCCGACTCCGACTCGGCCAACAAGGCCACCTGCGTGGTCGGATCGACGAGGCTCGGGCGGTTGTGGAGCACCGCGCCAACATCGACCAACGGAATAAAGGCGTCTCTGCTGCGAATCAGGCGCGTGCCGGACCCGATGAGGTGCACGCTTTCCTTCTTCGGCTGCATCGTTTCGACAATCGCCGTCAAAGGAACCACAAAGGTCTGCTCGCCGATCGTTACGACCATCCCGTCGAGAACGGCCAGGGTAAGCGGCAGGCTCAGGGAAAAAGTCGATCCCAGTCCCGGGCGCGACGCAATAGAGATGCGACCGCCAAGGGCTTGAACGGCCCGCTTCACCACGTCCATCCCGACTCCGCGGCCCGAAATCGCCGAGGCGGTCTCGGTCGTGGAAAATCCCGGCGCGAAAATCAGATTATCGATTTCTTCGTCGCTCAACAGGGCGTCCGGTGCGATCAGATTTTTCGACACTGCGATCTGCCGGACCCTTTGCCGATTGATGCCCGCGCCGTCGTCCGACACTTCGATGACAACCCGGCCAGATCGGTGCATCGCCGACAATTTGAGCGTTCCCTCTTCGGGCTTGCCGACCGAGAGTCGTTGCTCCGCCGATTCGATCCCGTGATCGACAGCGTTGCGAATCATATGCGTCAGAGGATCGGTGAGCCTCTCGACCACAGTTTTGTCGACTTCAGTCGACTCCCCCTCCGTGACGAGTCGCACGGATTTTTTCGTAATTGCCGCCACTTCACGAACGACGCGGGACATCCGCTGGAAGATCGGCTTCACAGGCTGCGCGCGAATCGCCATCACGCTGTCCTGGATGTCGCGCGTCAATTGCTCGAGCTCGTCCAACGCTATCATCACCGAAGACGCACGCGACAGGCCCGCCTCCGAGACGCGCTGCGATAAAACCGCCTGATTTATCACCAGCTCGCCGACCAGATTGATCAAGCGGTCGACTCGCTCTAAGTCGACGCGGATCGTCGGCTGCGGCGCCGGCGACGACGACGACGACGCCTCGCTCTTCCGAGGCTCCGCCGACGGCTGCGCTTGTGGCTGAGGCTGCTGCGGCGCGGCTTCCCGAACTATGGCCGCTGCTTGCGCGTCATGAGTCGTGACTGTGAGTTTAGGCTCCTCGACAAAAACCGCCGGCTCCTCGACGTCCTCGATCACGCTGTCTTGCCGCGCGTCATTCTCATCTTCGATCGAAAGGTCGCAATCGAACTCTACGAATTCGAAGACAGCCTGAATATCCGCCCGCGCGTCGTCCTTGGTCTCGAGATGAACCGTCCAAGAGAAATAGGCGCCTTCCGGATCGAGCTCATCGAGAAAGGGCGTGTCGGCGGTGTTGCACGCCACACGGAATGAGCCCAACTCTCCAAGCGCGCGCAACAGCAAAAAGGCCTCATTCCCTTTGGCGTAAAGCGCCGGCCGGGGTCTGAAGCTCACGACGTAGCGGTGCGGCTCCGGCTCACTGTCGTCGAAGTCCCCGAAAATAGTGTCGAGGGAAATAGCGACCGGCTCGAAGTCCAGATCGGCGAAATCTGCGTCTGAAGCAGCATCGCTTTCTCCGCCGGCTGCTTCGCAGAGCGACTGAAGCTCGCCTTTGGCCTCGGCGACTTTATCGGGGTTCACGGCGGACCCCTCACGCGCGCCACCGACCAGATCCGCAAGGACGTCGGATGATCTTAGAAAGCAAGCCGCGACTTGCTGGGTCGCCTCGATCCGGTTCGATCGCAGCAGATCGAGCGTCGTTTCGAAAACATGCACGAACTCGACGAGATCGTCGAAGCCGAAGGCGCTGGCGCCGCCCTTGATCGAATGAACGGCGCGAAACACGGCGTTGACCGTCTCGGGGTCACGGTCGCCCTCATCTATCTTGATAAGCCCGCTTTCGAGGTCTGCGAGCTGCTCATCGCATTCCTGAAAGAACGTCTGCCTGATCGCCGCCATCGGATCCATAGATCATCCCCTACATCAGGCCGTAACGCGACGAATGGCGTCGACGAGTTTTGCTGGATTGAAAGGCTTTACGATCCATCCGGTCGCGCCGGCGCGGCGCGCCCGATCTTTCTTTTGATCGTCGCTTTCCGTCGTCAGGACGAGAATGGGCAGAGCGCGATGCGTCTCGTGAACGCGCACGTTCTCGATGAATCCAAACCCGTCCATGCGCGGCATATTAATGTCGGTGATGATGGCGTCGGGAGTTACGGTCTCGAGCACCTCCAGCCCGTGAACGCCGTCCTCCGCCTGAACGACATTATATCCAGCATCGGCAAGCGCGATGCGTAGCATCTCGCGCATCGTTCGCGAGTCGTCGACCGTCAATATCGTTTTCGTCATCTTCTCGATTTCCTATTCGCCGATAGTCGGAATGCCGAGTATTTCGAGCGCGCCAAGGAAGGCGCTCGACGGGTTCGAAAGGGTGAGAGCGACTCCGTCGCGCGCCCATGTCTGCTGCGCCGAAACGAGAACCTGAACGCATTGCGCGCCGACTTTTTCGACCTCTGACGCATCGATGGCGAGGGGCCGCCCGCGAAAGCGGCCGAAATCAGCGGCGAGCGGCGCCGCCGCGCGTAGATCGAGCGTTCGAGGGAGGTTCAGTGTCGAGAACAACCCGCCGCTGTCATTCGAAATGTCGTTCATGCCAGGAATGCTCCGATCTTGCATCTCAAGCCGCAACGGCCTCGCTCGACTCCGGCAGGAGATTCTTGATGATGAGAATGCTGATCACCTCGTCCTCCGTGGCGACGATGCCTTTTATGAAGAGGCGGGTCGGATCAGCGCCCACCTCCGGCGCCGGCTGGATCGCGGACGGAGCCAACATGAGAATGTTGGAGACGGCGTCGACGAGCAGCCCGACAACCGCGCCTTCATGCTGGAGCACGATGATCGCGTGTCGGGGTGTTGGTTCGCTTACCGGCAGGCCAAGGCGCGCGGCGAGATCGATCACGGGAAGAACCGCGCCTCTGAGATTGATGACGCCGCGAATATAGGACGGAACTTGTGGAAGCGGCGTCGCCGGAGACCAGCCGCGGATCTCCCGCACGGCAATAATGTCGATACAAAAGGTCTGCTCGCCGACATGGAAGGCAATATATTCGGAAGGCTGTTGAGCGTTAGTCAGTTCGGCGCGGTTTTTCATAATTTGAAACTCCTCACAACCTTCCGTTTCGTTGTTGGCTCGGACACTCGAATCGCCAAACGCTCGATCGACGACCGCACCGCGGGATTGCGGTCTCGACGTCGCCCTCGCCGCATAGCGCCGCCCGCCGCCGCAATCGGAGCTATCCGAACCAAGTGAACGGCCTGCGCGTTATTGACGAAGGGCAAGCCGTCCTCGGAAGCTCCCGACCATAACGCTAGGGATTTTTTGACAGGGACATCCCGGAATCGACCGGAGGAGCGGGGGACGGCGTCATGCTGATCAACCCCGCCGCTGCGTTCGGGGTCTCCCCATTCTGGATTAACTAATGCGTTCCGCTTAAAATTTTCTTATGCGCCCCCGCACCACGTCTCCGAGCGCCCACAGACGCGGAAAGCTTCGCGCAAGTTGCGCTCCATAAAGAATGAACTCACCTGCGCAGACAGCCCTACCTGGAACGGATCTACGTTCATGTTTCCTGCCGCCATGCGAGCGCTACCCTCGATATGTCTGCTGGCTTTGCTCTGCGCGACCAGCGCCTATCTCGGCCAAGCGCACGCGGTCGAGGGCCAAGCCGGCGACAGGCCAACCGCCGATCGAGAGAACGGGCAGGACTACTGTTCGAGTGTCGCCAAGGCCGCATCCACCGCCAAGATGGCGGCGCAAGAAACCCGCCTGCGCGAGCTGGAATCACTGATCAAGCGCCGCGGAGAAGAACTCGAAGCCAAAAAGCGCGAGCTCGAGGCAGTCCTCGAAAAATACGAGGCGTTGCTGAAAAGAGCCGATGAGAACCTCGTCACCGTCTACTCGAAAATGAAGCCCGACGTAGCGGCTGCGCAATTCGCAGTGCTCGACGACGATGTCGCCATCGCCGTGCTCAGTCGCCTGAACCCGAAAGCCTCGAGCCAAATCCTCTCGGAAATGACCGCATCCAGGGGCGCGGGCCTCATTAAAAAACTGGCTGCATATAGTTCGGCAAAGCCTTCAGGAAAGCCGCAATGACAAAAAAACTAGCCGCTTTGCTTGCTCTATTTCTTTGCGGCTGCGCCACTGATCCGCGTGACATCGGCCGCGAGCCTCATATGACGGCGGTTGGCAGCGGTTTGACTCCTTTTGACGAAAATCTCCCCGTTGGCGCAACGAGACTCCCCGCCCCAGGTCGGGGAATGCGTTTCGACGACAACCGCATCAATATGTTTCGCGACGTGCGCGCAATGACTGTCGGAGATCTCGTCACCATCACGATCTCGATGGACGACAAGGCGATCGTGGGTAATTCCACCGACCGCTCTCGCGACTCGAAAGTCCACACCAAATGGCAGTATCTGGCGGCGTTCCTGCCGGGCTTCCTCGGCGGCGGACCCGTGAACGCTACGGGCAACTTCGAAAACGAAATCGACTCGACGACCTCCACGCAGGGCCAGGGTTCGATCAACAGACGGGAACAGATAAAGCTCTCCGTCGCGGGAATGGTCACGGCTATCCTTCCGAATGGCAATCTTGTCGTTCAGGGGTCGCAGGAGTTTCGAATCAACTACGAAATGCGCGTCTTGACCATCGCCGGCATTGTGCGCCAGCGCGATATTTCGAAGGACAACACCGTTGCCTATGACAAAATCGCCGAGGCCCGCATCTCCTACGGCGGACGCGGACGTTTGATGGAGGTCCAGCAACCGGCCCTCGGGCAGCAGCTTTACGATCTCGCTTGGCCATTCTAGCGAAAGGCCAAAGGTCAGAGTCTCATGAGCGACACCGAAAGCAAAACTGCGTCGGACACGATGACCTTCATTGCAATTACGCTGGCAATGACGGTCGTGATCGCTATCGCGGGCGCTTTTGTCGGAATGATGCTTGCGCGCACGCCCGAACCCCTCAAATCTCCCGAGCCTCCAGCCAGTGAGGCCCCGGCGAGCGATGGCAAGCATGTTTCTTCCACGCCGGCTCATGGAGAAACGCCGTCACGCGCAAGCGCGCGCAAAGCGGGCAAGACCGCATTGAAGGAGCTCGCGCCGATCGTCACGAATTTGTCGGATGGCAATTCGAGTTGGATCAGACTGCAAGTCGCTATCGTCTATGATCCCGACACACTCACGCATCCGGATATTCTCATAAGCGAGCTGACCGGAGATATCGTCGCTTATCTGCGGAGTCTCTCCCTTCGCTCGATCGAAGGAAGCGCCGGCTTGCGCAGGCTCAACGAAGAACTTTCGGAGCGCGCTTCTATCCGCTCGGAAGGCGCTGTTCAGGAGCTCGTCATCCAATCTCTGGTGGTGCAATGAAGCGCGCTCTGATCATCCTTCTCCTCGCCCTTGTTCCGACTGCCGCCTGGGGAGCAAATCAGACCTTAGATCTGAATGCGCTAATTCCAGCCGGGAGCGCCTCCGCCTCCGGCCGAATCATTCAATTGGTCGCGGCGCTGACCGTCTTGTCGGTCGCGCCCGGCCTCCTCGTCACCGTCACGAGCTTCACCCGCTTCTCTATCGCTCTTTCATTCTTGCGTGCAGGTCTTGGGCTGCAAAGCACCCCTGCGAATCTCGTCATGATCAGCCTTGCTCTCTTTATGACCTTTTACGTTATGCATCCCGCATTCGACGAGGCCTGGAACGCTGGGCTCAAACCTCTGCTGGAGAACAAAATTGCCGAACCCGAAGCGGTCGATAAGATTATCAAGCCGTTTCGATCGTTCATGGTGGCGAATGTGCGCGACAAGGACATCCGCCTGTTCGAGGACCTCACGAAAAACAAGGCTGCGGCCAATGTCTCCGCCGATCCGGATCTTTACGTTCTGATCCCTGCCTTCATGATTTCGGAGCTGCGGCGAGGTTTCGAGATCGGTTTCCTCATCGTCCTGCCCTTTCTCGTAATCGATCTGATCATCTCGATCGTGACGATGTCGATGGGCATGATGATGTTGCCGCCAACAACGATCTCACTGCCGTTGAAGGTCTTGTTTTTCGTCCTTATGGACGGTTGGCATCTGCTGGTTGGCAGTCTCGTGCGCTCCTATCCAATATGATCTCTCGGCTGCCCTGTGCCCGCCACTTCAGGGCGGTTCAACGCAAGGCATAATATTTGGCCCTGAACCGACGCAGCAGGCGCTCGTCCAACGCGACGTCGGAACCTCTATAGCGGCAGCCGACAACGCCGCCGTTTTGCCATACCACTTCAGCGCCCCAGCAAATATGATTGAGATCCTCGTATAGCCAGATCCTCCTCGGGAGCGCCAGATGACGCGTAAGCGTTATGCGCACGCCGCCAGAGCCACGATTGACGAAAAGAAAATCGGCAAGAAAACGCCCGTCGACGTCGAGGACTTTGCCTGATTGCAGGCGGACCGCCACTCTCTTTTCCTGCCTGCGTTCCGATTGCACGGTCTTGACCGTATAGGTCAACGCCTGCCCATCTCGCAGAAACGACATCCGACGGAACTTCTTCTCGTCCACCTTCTGCGCGTCGAGAACCGTGTGGCGTCCGTTTTCTGCCATGGTGAACCGCTCATAGCCTCTTTCGAGAGGCAATTTTGCCAAAGACCGAGACTCAAAATAGCTGCCTACCGATTTTCAATCCATTAACTGCACTGGATCAGAGCCCCTGCCCCGATTGTTTTCGCAGTCTCGCGTAAGCTACGGGTCTTACGAATTGTCGTCGAGCAGATTCAGTCTGTAACGGAGCATAGTGCAATGAGCTCAGGATCCAGCCTTTTCAACACGTCCGTTATGGGAATGTCGGCTCAAACAGATTGGCTTGCCGCAATTTCCAAAAATATCGCGAACTCGAACACGGCCGGATACAAGAACGCTCGAACCGATTTCCTGACGGTATTGAATGGCTACGACTCTGTCGGCGGCGGCGTGACGACCGTTACACGCAATGAAGTGTCTCTCCAGGGTTCTCCGTTGACCACCGGCACAACCACCGATCTCGCCATCTCCGGCAACGGCTTTTTTCTCGTCTCCAACGACGCTGGCCAAACTTTCCTTACCCGAGCCGGCAATTTTGTTCCCGACGCTCAAGGACGATTGGTCAACTCTGCCGGCTATTATTTGATGGGATACGACTCGAAGCTTGGCATGTCAGGCCCCTTGTCCACCATCAAGGTCGACATGAACAAAATGTATTCCAGCCCAACGACGCAAGGCATATTCGGCGCCAATCTCCCTTCGAACTCCAGTGTCGTCCCCGCCGCCAACCTGCCCTCCACCAACACGATAGGCGCCCAATTCGCCGGCAAATCGTCTCTAACCGTCTACGACAACCTCGGCAACGCCGTGGTGTTCGATCTCTATTTTGCCAAGACAGGCGCCAACACATGGGAGATGACCGCCTACAACCACGCGGACGCAGCCTCCGGAGGCAGTTTTCCATATGCGAGCGCCGCTCTAACGACGCAGACGCTCAACTTCAGCACGACAGATGGAAGCCTAACAAGCCCGAGCTCTGTAACGCTCAACGTACCAGGCGGCGGCGCCATGTCGCTGAATCTCGCCAAGATGACGCAACTCGGAGGCGGCTATACTCCCACAGATAATGACGCCGACGGATATGCAGCGTCGACCATCGACGGAATTCATGTCGGTAAGACGGGAACCTTGAGCTATCAGCTCGCAAACGGCCAAACCATCTCGGCCTATGAGATTCCCTTGGGCAAAGTCGCGAGCCCCGATAATCTCACAAGTGAAACAGGCAATGTATTTTCCGCCAACGCGGAATCGGGCCAGCTCTTTATCGGCGCGGCCGGGTCGAGCGGCTATGGCACTATTCAAGGTTCGAGCTTGGAAGGCTCAACTGTCGACCTTGCGTCGCAACTGTCGTCGATGATCGTTGCGCAACGCTCGTTCACGGCAAACAGCCAGGTGTTCCAAGTCGCCTCCGATATCATGCAGGTTCTCACCAACCTGAAATAGCGCGCCTCTCGAACCTAGCTGGCGCCGCTTGCGATGCGCGGGAAAAAACAATGCCCAATCTTCGGTGAGGCAGGATGTACCAGAGACTCTACAACGAAATCGCCAGTGATTCTTATACGGCCGCTCGCCAGCGCGAGAAGGAGCTGCTCGAAAAAGGCGTCAAGCTTCTGTCGATGGCGCGTATTCGCGGCGTCAAGACAACCGAATCATTCGAGGCGACTCACTTCGTACGCTCGCTTTGGACAACCTTCATTCTCGACCTCAGCAATGACGAAAACCGCCTGCCCGACTCGCTCAGAGCGTCGTTGATCTCCATCGGCCTATGGGTTTTGCGCGAACTCGACAAGATCGACTCGGGCGAATCCGCGAATTTCGACGGCGTAATCGAAATCAACCGGATGATTGCCGACGGGCTGCAATGAGGATCAAATGAATATCTCTCTCAAGCGTGGCGAAAAGATCTATATCAACGGAGCGGTGTTCAGAGTTGATCGCAAGGTGTGCATCGAGCTGCTCAACGACGTGACTTTTCTTCTGGAAAATCATGTGATGCAAGCCGTTGACGCCACAACGCCGTTGAAGCAGCTCTATTTTGCTGTGCAACTCATGCTCATCTCTCCAAACGACATCGACGCAGCGCTCTACCTTTCACGCGATATTCTGGCGACGTGCTCGAAGACGATGCCTGATCCCCGCATTGTCGAGGGATTGTCCTCTGTGGCCAAGCTTATCGAAAGCAAGCGTTACTTCGATGCTCTCAAGATTCTTCGTGGCCTGTTTCCGCTCGAAACCGAGGCTATGGCGCAGTCGGAGACGGGCTGCGCCGCATAGCGCTAGAGAGGTCGATAAATGCAAGTCAACTCCGTCAATAACTCAACGACGTCTGCGACCACCAAAACAACCGGCGGCAGCGGTCTCGCCGACTATAACGCATTCCTCCAATTGCTGGTCACTCAGCTACAGCACCAGGATCCGACCAAGCCGATGGATCCAACGGAAACCGTTACGCAGCTCGCCACCTTTGCTTCTGTCGAACAATCCGTTCAAGGCAATCAGCTCCTGACCTCGCTGCTCGAGTCCTCTCGCCTCGATCAAGCATCGAACGCAATTGGAAAAACCGTTACAAGCGCGGACGGAAGCATCAACGGCGTCATCAAGTCCATGTCGATCACGAGCTCAGGCCTCGTCGCCACGCTGACGAACGGCTCAAAAGTGACGATCGGGTCCGGCGTAACGATCAGCTAACAATCATGAACGAAGCCGATGCTCTCGAAATGCTGCAACGGTCCATCATGACCGTGCTGCTCATCACTGGGCCTTTGGTCGGGACCGCTTTGCTCGTGGGCGTCGTCGCCTCATTGATTCAGGCGCTCACGCAAGTTCAGGAAATGACGCTGACCTTCGTGCCGAAAATGCTTGCGATGCTGGTCGTTCTCAGCCTCGCATCGCCTTTTATCGGCGGGAAGATCAAAGGATTTACCGAAACTCTGTACGCACGAATCGAGACCGGCTACTAAAATAGCCGTTACAAATCCGCTCATGAAGAGACAGGATAAAAGCCATGATGAAAATGGCGGAAGCAAGCGCACCGACTCGGCGACCGACCGACATCGGCTTCGCATTATCAATTATCTTCATCCTTTGTGTCTTCTTTCTCCCGATGCCGCCGGTCGCGATCGATCTGGGCCTCGCGTTTTCCATTGGGCTTTCCGTTCTCATTCTCATGGTCAGCCTTTGGATACAAAAGCCGCTCGAGTTTTCCTCTTTTCCGACGATCCTCCTCGTCGCTACAATTCTCCGGCTAAGTCTGAACATCGCCACGACGCGACTGATCCTTTCGCACGGCGCCGAAGGCACTGCCGCCGCCGGCTATATCATCAGCGGGTTTTCCCGGCTCGTGATGAGCGGCGACTTCGTCATTGGTCTTACCGTTTTTTCGATCATCGTGATCGTGAATTTCCTGGTGATTACCAAAGGCGCAACGCGCATAGCCGAAGTCGGCGCACGCTTTACCCTGGACGCGATCCCGGGCAAGCAGATGGCGATCGACGCAGATCTCTCGGCAGGCCTGATCGATGATCGGCAAGCGCAGGATCGGCGCCGGGAGCTCGAGGAAGAAAGCGCCTTCTTTGGCTCGATGGACGGCGCCTCTAAATTCGTTCGTGGCGACGCGATCGCCGGACTCATTATCCTTGCGGTTAATGTTTTCGGCGGCATCGTCATCGGCGTAACGCGCCATGGAATGACATTGGCCAATGCGGCCGACGTTTACACCAAGCTCTCCGTCGGCGATGGCCTCGTATCGCAAATCCCCGCCCTGATCGTCTCGCTGGCGGCGGGCCTTCTCGTTTCAAAAGGGGGCACGCGCGGCTCCGCCGAACAGAATATCGTCCGTCAGCTCGGCGGTTATCCGAATGCGATTTTCGTCGCCTCGATTCTGATGTTTGTGCTGGCCCTGATGCCGGGTCTTCCAATGGCGCCCTTTGGGGCCTTGGGCCTGACGATGGCGTTTATCGCGCGAAAGGTGAGCGGCGAGACAAAGAAGCGCGAAGCAGACACTCAGATGCGCCGCGCCGAGGAGGAAAAGCGCGCTCTTCAGGAGAACAAGACCTCCCTCGCAGAGGCGCTGCGCCCGGCGGGCGTCGAGCTCCTGCTCGGAAAGCAGCTTTGGACGCGCTTTCTGGTCTCCCAGGAAGAGCTTACCCATCGGGTCGGAAAGATGCGACGCAATTTTGCGAAGCTCTATGGTTTCATTATTCCCGACATCCGAATGGCGGATGATCTTCAGGTCAAACCCAAGGGTTATCAGATCCGAATTCACGGTACGACGATCATTTCGGATGAGCTCCGTCTCGGGCAACATATGATCGTCGTCGGGAACGGACGCATGCCGGATCTCCCTGGCGAAGAAGCTCGCGATCCCGCGTTTGGAATTAGGGCGATTTGGATTGCCGACGCTCTTGTCGAAGAAGCGCGACGCCAGAACTTCAACCCCATCGACCCGATGTCTGTCCTTTTGACGCACCTCGGCGAGATTCTACGGAACCATCTTTCGCAGCTACTTTCCTATAAGGACGTACGGCAATTATTCGAGAAGCTCGACCCGGAGTATCGCAAACTTCTTGATGAAATCGTGCCGAACTTCATCTCCAACTCGGCTCTGCAGAGCATTCTCAAGCTTCTTCTTGGGGAGCGCGTCTCGATACGTAATCTCGAAATGATTTTGGAAGCGGTCGCCGAGGTCGCGCCCTTCGCGCGTAGGCCCGAAGCCATCGTCGAACATGTTCGCGTCCGCATCGCCTCACAAATCTGCGGCGAGCTTGCGGTCGACGGCGTGCTGAGCGTTCTGAGGCTCGGCAGCAGGTGGGATTTGTTCTTCCACGAACATCTCAAGCGCGATGCAAAAGGCGATATTATCGGCCTCGACGCCGATCCGGCGCAGATCGAACGGTTCAGCCAGGACGCGATAGCGGCGGTGCAGAAATACTCCGATCAAGGCGAAATATTCGCGATCGTCACAACGCCTGACGCGCGTCCCTTCGTACGGCTGATCGTTGGCCGGCTCTATCCCGCGCAGCCCGTGTTGTCGCACCTTGAAATCGCATGCGGAGTGCAGCTTCGTTCCCTGGGGACCATATCTTGAACGCGCCACTCGACTTGATTCTCGAGGCTTGGTTCGTCGTGTTCTGCCGGGTCGCGGGATGCATCATGATGCTGCCGGGTTTGGGCAGTGACCGCGCGCCCGTGCGCGTGAAGCTATATATTGCCATTGCCGTCTCTGCGCCCGTTACGATTTACCTATGGCCGAGGCTCGTCGAACCGATTTCGGCGGCTCCGCTGGTCTCAACCGCAATTGCATGCGTGTCGGAGACGATCATCGGAGTCCTCATCGGCTTGACATGCCGAATGTTTCTGTTTGCGGTCGAGACCATGTTCACTGGCGTCACGCTCTCGATCGGCCTCGGAAACGCTCTTGGGGCGCCGATCAACGAGTCCGAACCGACGCCTGCGCTGACTGCCCTGGTCACAGTCGGCCTGACGGCGCTCATTTTTGCGATGGATCTACACCTGGAACTGCTTCGCGGCATCGGGATCTCTTATGACCACGTGGCTCCATTCGCGTTGCAATCATCGGAAAGCATGCTCCGCGAGGTGTTAAAGGCGCTGGAGGAGGCCTATCTTGTCGTTTTCCGCATCGCAAGCCCGTTCCTGATATTTGGCCTCATCAGCAACATTGCGGTCGCTTTTCTCAATAAGATGACTCCGATGGTCCCGGTCTATTTCGCGGTGACGCCAGCTCTCATCTTTGGGGGACTCGCCTTCCTGTATGCGTTCAGTTCGGACGCACTGGGCGAATTGGCGATGGAATATGCCGCCTGGCTGGCGAAAGGATAAGTCCCTTGCGGGATAAACAACGGCGTATCGCGAAATTGCTCGCTCTGCAGGAGCGCCGCTTGATGACGGAAACGGCTAACTGCGCCACGGTCGAGAAGCGATTGCACGAAACAGATAGTCAAATATGCGACCTACAGCGGATGTTGGAGCGTGACGATCCAACCGCTATGGCCTTTTCGACGCTCGTCCTAGATCGCCTGCGCCAAGCTTCCCGACAGCGTGAGGAACTCGAATCAGAATTGGCCCGCCGCCGCGATGCGGCTTTGATTCTCAAACAGCAGATCAAACGTATCGATAAATACGCCGACCGAATTAATGACAAGGCGACGCGTAAGGAAAGCGAAAGGGAGCGTTCGGCAATTTTGGAGCGCTTTTCGACGCCCCGCGACGCCAGCGTCGAGTAAGTCACGTAAAATATCATATCTTTTCGAAAATTCCGGAGACGTGGCATGTCTATCTTTCCATCGACGGATCTCATCGTCGACGTCGCAAAAGCGGCGGACCCGCGGCGTCAGCAGGTTGCTCTGCGCCGCCTCGAAGCCGCAGCCAACGCGCCATCGGTTTCCTTTGCGTCGCTCTCCAGCGAAAACCCCATCAAAGCAAATGTGTCCGGTTCTTCGAATTGGCGCGCAGCCGGCGTGGGGCTCCGTGCGTCCTATCAGACGCCAGCGAGCGGGGCAGCCGTCGCGCCCGCCGCAGCCAATTCCGCTGCGGACGCCGCGAAGAAGTTCGAAGCGTTGGTGCTTCAGACATTTTTTGAGGCGCTCCTTCCGAAAGACGACGAAAACTTCGGCTCCGGCGTCGCTGGCGGCGTGTGGCGGTCGATGATGGCGGAGCAACTTTCGGCGAAATTCGCGGCTTCCGGCGTTATCGGCTTGAACAAGATGTTGGACGCGAAAATTTCGTCGCCATCCTCGGCGCAACCGATCGCGCCCTCGAAGACCTCCTAGATTGTTCGATACTCACTTGGGGCCACGTAAACTCGTGAACGACTCTCTATCTCAGCCAGACAATGGGCGTTGGGACTTGCTTGTGGAACACTCACCAGCCGAAGCTGCTCTCATGCGGTGGATCGAGCGGATGGATGCTCTGGCGCGCGCGGAGACAAAAGCGCTATTGGCCGGAGATAAGGTCGAATTCGAAAACTTCAATTCAAAAAAGAATCACGCGCTGCTGGAATTCATGGTCGTGTCGCGAAGCGTCGCATCCCTTTCGCCACAATTACTCTCGGCTCTGCAACGCCTCAACGAAAGCTTGGCGCAGAATGGCGAAGTCTTGAAGCAGCATCTGCAGGCCGCGTCGGAAATTTCGAGACTGATAATCGATACGATCCGCGCTGAAGAGTCCGACGGCACCTATTGCCGTCACGTCTCCATCCGGGTGACCCAGAGGCTCGGATGATCCGCACAGTGCTGGTGGGCCTCTGGTGTGGCCTCGTCGCTCTGGCGTCGACTTATGGCGGCGCCTATTGGCAGGCGCATCGGACCAGCACGCCGGCCGCCGCCGATCATCCCGTGAAAACGGAGACGAAAAAAGTTAAACCCATTTCCGTGCCCGTCATCTCTAATGGCGTGCTCAGAGGATATGTCTCCGTCGAATTCATGTTTGTTATGGAGGCGAGTGAGGGCCACGGGAGCGGCGAAGTCGACCCCGAAGGATTTCTCATGGATGAGGCTTTCCGGCTTATTTATTCTGACACCAAGATCGACTTCGCGAAGCTCGAAAAGATGGATATCAATTCACTGACGAAGCAGATCACCGCCAATGTGAACGCCCGCCTCGGAAACACGCGAATCAAAGAAACCTTGGTCAAAAACCTCACTTTCGTTCCCAAAGACGAGATCCCCCGCTAGAGCGCATTCCGCAAAGTGCATAGACTCTTGCAAAAAGAATGCGGCCCAACTTTTTGAACCCTCGCGCTTTTTCATCGCTCGCATGATTCCATGCGAGCGGAAAACGCGCGAGCGTTGCGGGTTGCATGGTCCATCAGCCTCAACCGTTGTGGCAAGCCTCGCGTTAGGTACGGCGATTAATTTTGCGTTACCGCTGAAGGAGCCGCTCGATGCAAACGATGACGCAATTGAAGGCGATACATGCTCAGATGTTGACTGAGCTGGGTAATCTCCCTCAGTATCGCGCACTGAAGGCCATTGATCGCTTTATCGTGCAGATGAATGAGATTTACGACGTCGCGCAAGCTCCGTGCGAGACCGCAGCGCACACGCTCCAGCAAAAGCTCGACGCCGCCATCGAGAGCCGGGTGTCGAATGAGCAGGCCTCGGATGCCGAACCTCGTGTGACACCCCATGTTACCGACGCTCGTGCGGCCTGAGCGATAGGCCGACCTCCCGAAGACGAACGCGAACGCCGATCGACGAAAGTCGATCGGCGTCGGCTGTCATAAGGCTCCATTCTCTACCAATTGCTCAGTTCAGTCCGACGCAAGCGATGCCGGATAAATTCTTTAACGAAAGGAAAAGAGCGATATGGAGCCTGTTCATCTCTTCGGCCTCTTGAACCTCCAGAGGGGGTGGCTCTCGGCCCGGCAATCGATTGTCTCGCAAAACATCGCGCATGCCAACACGCCTGGATACAAAGCCCAGGATCTTTCGGATTTCGCCAAGGTGCTCGACAAAAGTGCCGGCCTTCAAATGGCGACGACAAGCGCATCGCATCAATCGATCACGCCATCGGGAGAATCCGTGTCAGCCAAGGACGGAGAGGCGTGGGAAGTCTCACACTCCGGCAATGACGTCTCTCTCGAGGCCGAGCTTATCAAGGCTGGCGACGTCCGCAACAACTTCTCGATGGATACGAACGTGCTCAAGACCTTCCACGCGATGTGGCTTTCGAGCCTCAAAGGGTAAGTGCCATGGATCCGCTTTTCGCCTCGCTCAAAGTCGCCGGATCAGGCCTGGCCGCACAGTCGACCAGGCTGCGCGTCGTTTCGGAAAATCTGGCCAACGCCCTATCGAGCGGAAAAACGGCCGGCGCAGACCCGTATCGGCGCAAGACCGTCACATTCAACAGCGAGCTCGATCGCGCCTCTGGCGTCGCCCTCGTCCGAACGAGCGCAGTTGGCGTCGATCGTTCGCCTTTCAATGTCGAGTACGACCCGGGCAATCCGGCGGCTGACTCAAATGGCAATGTTACGCTACCGAACGTCAACATGATCGTCGAAATGTCGGACATGCGCGAAGCTAATCGCGCCTATGAAGCCGACCTTCAGACCATGAAACAAACCCGCGATCTTCTTTCTATGACGATCGATCTCCTGAAAGGATAATTCGTGAGTGAGATTTCCGCCCTCAGCCTCTCCTACGGGACAAAGGCCGTCGAACGTGCGACTTCCTTCGCACAATCGACGAAGGTCGCATCTTCGGACGTGTCTTTCGGCGACGTGCTGAAACAATTGGCTAACGAAGGAGCCGATACGATCAAGAATGGCGAATCGGCAGCGATCGCCGGGATTCACGGTCAGGCTTCTATGCTGCAAGTCGTAGACGCAGTAATGGCTGCTGAGCGCTCGCTCCAGACAATGATCGCGGTACGGGATAAGGCCGTGAACGCCTATCAAGAAATCAGCAAAATGGCGATCTGAGGAGTTTCAAAATGCGGGCCCTTGCTATTGCGGCGACCGGAATGAGCGCGCAGCAACAAAACATCGAGGTGATCTCGAATAACATTGCAAACATCAATACGACCGCCTTCAAACGCTCTCGCGCGGAATTCACCGACCTGCTGTATCAAGCGGAAAGACTGCAGGGCGTATCGAACCGGGGGCGCGATGCTATCGTGCCGCAGGGATCTCAGACGGGTCTCGGCGTGCGGCTGGCGGCCATTCGCAGTCTTGAAATGCAAGGCCCTCTTTCTCAAACTGGCAACAGCTACGACCTTGCCATCAATGGATCTGGCTGGTTTCAGATCACCGGACCGAACAATGAGATTCTCTATTCGCGTTCCGGCTCCTACAGCACGAACGCGAACAGCCAACTTGTAACGGTCGACGGCTATCTGCTGTCTCCGACGATCACGATCCCGAATAACGCCGTAAGCGTCTCCGTCTCACAGTCCGGCCTTGTCACCGCGGTCATTGCCGGCCAAACGGCGCCGCAGCAATTAGGGCAGCTCACGACCGCGACATTCCCCAATGATGCGGGTCTCGAAGCGCTCGGCGGCAATCTCTTTCGCGAAACGGCTGCCTCCGGCACCCCCGTCGTGGGCGTTCCCGGCGACATCGGTTACGGCGTGATCGCGCAAGGTTATCTCGAGAGCTCGAATGTCGATCCGGTGAAAGAGCTGGTCAGCATGATCTCGGCCCAGCGCGCATTCGAACTCAATTCCAAAGTCATCCAGACTGTCGATGACATGGCTGGCACGATCACGAAGGGAATTCGTTGATGGCGACGCGGCCCCGGGGATTCATGCTTGCTGTCGTCGTGGCCGCCGCGGCGGGGCAATTTTGCGCTGCGCCATCTTTGGCGTCGGAAACGAGCATTCCCACGCCTCGGGTAACAATCTATCCGGGCGACCGGTTCGACGACAGCGTTTTGGACGATATGGAGGCCCCGCTGGACGCCGGGGCGCGACGCGGCGTCGTCGAATCGCGAAAGGATCTCGTCGGCAAAATCGCAAGACGAACCCTATTGCCCGGTCAGCCCATTCTCACGATCGCCGTGGATAACCCGCGCCTGATCACGATCGGAACGCTGGTCAAAATTGTCTTCTCCGAGGGTGGGCTAACGATCACTGCTCTCGGAATGGCCATGCAGGCTGGCGCAGCGGGCGATCTCATTCGCGTGCGCAACCAGGATAGCAACTTGGTCGTCGTCGGCGTCGTTCAGCCCGATGGAACTGTAAAGGTCAACGAGGGATGAAGCGTCATTGGCTCGTGCTGGGCGTATTTCTGCTCGCTTCGGAGACGTCGCTCGCGGGAGTGCGAATCAAGGACATCACCTCGACATACGGTCTTCGAGACTACCAGCTTGTCGGCTACGGCCTCGTCGTGGGTCTGCAGGGCACCGGCGATACGTTGAGGAACTCGCCGTTCACCGAGCAGTCCCTATCCTCGATGCTCAGCCGCATGGGCGTCAATCTCAATAACGGCCCCAATACTCCTGGCGGTCCGCCGCAAATGAACCTCATGCGCACGAGGAATCTCGCGGCAGTCATGGTGACTGCGTCAATGCCGCCCTTTGCCGCTTGGGGCACGACGCTCGACGTGACGGTGTCCTCGCTCGGCGATGCTTCGTCCCTCATGGGCGGCACGCTAATTCTGACGCCTTTGACTGGCGTCGACGGGGCGGTCTATGCAATTGCGCAAGGACCGCTTGCCGTATCAGGCTTCGCTGTGTCGGGCCAAAATGAAACGCTGACCCATGGCGTCGCGACGGTTGGGCGAATAGCCAATGGCGCGACTATCGAGAAGGAGCCGCCACGGCCGAGTTCAGGCGACGGCACGCTTGCGCTCGAACTCCACAACCCGGACTTCGCCACCAGCGTCCAGATCACAGATGCGATCAATCATTTCACCAAGCGGCGCTATCATGCGGCTGCGGCCGTCGAACGCGACAATCGAACTGTCGCCCTTCGACTTCCTCCCGGCGTCCACGCAACGCGTTTCCTCGCCGAAATCGGCGATCTTCACGTATCTCCGAGCACGCCCGCCAAGGTTGTCATCAATGAACGCTCGGGCACGGTCGTTATCGGCGCCGATGTTCAAATTTCGCCCGTTGCCGTGACGCACGGCGGTCTCACCCTCCGCGTGACAGAGTCGCCGCAAGTGTCGCAGCCGGCGCCTTTCTCGAATGGGCAGACCGTCGTGACGTCGCAGACCGCGGTAACGGCCTCCGAGCCGGCCGGGCAGGTCGCGACGCTCACGGGGCCGAATTTGAAGACGCTCGTGAAGGGGCTCAATCAGATCGGTCTCAAGCCGACCGATATTATCTCGATCCTGCAGGCGATCAAAAACGCCGGAGCGATGCAGGCTGAAATCGTCGTGCAATAATTGGAAAACTATTCCTTCACGGCGTCAAAAACGCCGTGAAGCCATTTCGCTGCGAACCATGGTGCAGAAAGCTTTCGACTGCTCTGTCCAGGAACCGAAACCGCTGGCGATCATATTTCCGATAACCGCGCACACATAGCTTTTTTGAGCAGGCGCATTGCCTGGCCCCGCATGGTACCGCGCAACGGCGCTCGTCCAAGTCTTTTCGCTTCGGTATAAATCGCGCAGAAACGTGGCCGCATAATCGACATTCTGACGCGGATCGAACATCGCCTCGACAGACTTGAACATGCGGCCGTGATAATGATGATTGACTTGCATGCAACCGATGTCGATCAGCTTGACGCCACGGGCGCGAGCGTTTTCGAATACAGCGACCGCTTCGGGTAGAGAGGGACTAAAAACCGGGCGTCCGCCCACATTCATCGCGAATTCGTGCAGATCGCCTTTTTGGCCGGTCTCCGTTAAGGCGACAGCGTAAAGCACCGCGACCGGCACGTTATGCTCTTGGGCGGCGCGAATCATCTCGCGCTCGCACACATTGCTGGGCGTTCCGGACCGAACGTCCGCTCGTGCGTCAGAGATAGACGCCGGAAGCGCCAGGAGCGCCGCTATCACGCGCCACGGCGCCATGTTCCTGGGACTGTTCTTTTCGCGGCGCGCGTGAAAAGCTTTGGCCATCCCGATTGTTTCCTGCGCCATCGTTTTCGCCAAATGATCCCCCTTCGCCTCGTTGATCGAACGGCGCCCGAGAGTCATTCTGGCGCGCATCGTTAACTGTATCCGAGGGAACGGGAGCGGGGCTGACCCTGATGGCTATATCGTCGACGGAATGGCCGGAAGCGCTCAACGCCTGCGAAAGTTCGTCGCGAGACTGCGTCAGAATATTCTGTATCGCCGTCGAATTCACATCGATCTTCAAGGAAACGCGCGTCTTCGTGAGCTGCATTCTCACAGTCACGGCGCCGAGATCTTCGGGCTCCAATTGGAACGTCAGAACTTTTGTAGGATGATCCTTCGCATGATCGCTTACCGCTTTGGGGGAGGCAGGAGCTGTTGTTTGAGAGACCGCCCCAGACAAAGAACCGCCTTCTGAGGCGGGCGAACCAACCAACAATGGCGTAGTCGCTACGCCCTGCGTTTCGAGCTGCAGACCAAAAGCGTCATTGGCCACGGCGGAAACAGATTCTTCCTTCGAATTGCCGATGCCCGCAAAAGGAGGCGCCTCCATAGAACCCGGGGTTTCGACGAAAGCGCCCTTTATAGCTATAGCCGGCGTTTGCGAAGCCGGGAGATGTGTGGCCAGCGACACGAGCGTCAATTTTGGCGCCGCCGTCGTATCATCCGCTCCGATGGCGGCTGAGCCGGAGAGAGGCTGATTCGAGGCGCCGACGAGCAAAACGCCGTCCGCGTTCGCGCCTTGCGATGACGCGACCTCATCAGAGAGCGCCTGCGCCAGATCAGATGGCAAATGCGCGAGGAAGTCCTGGAGCGTCATACGTTTGGGCGCCGCTGTCGCTGCTGGGAGAGAAGCGTTCGCAGAACCGATCATCTGGAGCGTCGGCGGCTCTCCAATGTTTCCAGCAGAGTCGGCGGCGTCAGCCATGGCCAGCGACAGATTCGGCGAAGGATTGCCCGATAGGAATTGCGTCGCCGGGAAGAAAGCCGCAAGCTCGTCCTGGTTCGTCGAAGTCGATGCTTCGACGCCAGACGCCGCTGCACCCGAATCACCTCGAGCCTCAGCGTCATTGGTTTTTCCAAAGCCGGCGAAGAGCCCGGATATTTGGCTGAAGCCTAGCGCGCTCAATGGCCAACCGACGACCTCGCCGCCGGTTGCTTCAAACGCCGCCGCCTGGTCCGGTTTGTTCTTTTCAGCCGGCTGATCCTTCTGATCGGCTTTTTGCAACGGCGATAGGCGTAGCATCGTCAGGCTTTCGACAATCGGACGAAGCGCTTCCGGAGTGCCCGATGCCTGCTGATCGCCTCCCTCGCTCGCACGCGGGTTGCCATGTGAGGGCACCTGCGCCTTTTCTGCGCTCGCGTCGTTATGGAGCGCAGTGACTTGCGCCTCGAAGGTCGAAGCCTGCGCTCCATTCGAGTCGGACGGCTCGCGACGGTTCATCGTCGAAGCAATGCCGCTGTCCGGTAGAGTGGTCCGTTGCATGGTCAACGAGTTCATTAGCGGCCCGCCCTTTCCAGGAGTTTTCCCGAGTCTTCGAGCGACTGTTCCAAGTTCTGAAATTGCGGCGTGTCGTCTCGGTCGTGAGACGCCGTCGCAGCTTGCGCCGGCGCAGGCTCGTCCCCAGCTCCAAGCCTCGCGCCAACGCTCCGAAGCGTCTTCAAGATCATGGCTTCTTCTCTATTCAAGTAAGAAGCGTCGACGTCTTTGAGATCAGAATCGCTTGGCGGCGAATCGCCGCCCATCACGCGAAGGGCCGCCTGATAGAGCTTCATGCGCTCTTTCGCCTGTGCGCTTTCAGCGAAAACCGCGGCGGCCTGTGTTTGCGCCTTCAAAACGTCCGGTCGGGACATTTGAATGCTCGTACGAGCGAGCGCCGCGTGGAGTTCGAATCCATAGCCAGCAGGCGCCGCTTTGAATAATTCTTCGAGGTCCGCCAGATGCCGTCCCAAGCCCATCTTGGAAAGCGCCCCGGTTAGCGCCTGCCAATATTTCGTAGCAAAGGGCGAATGAGAGTAGACGAATTGGTAACGCCTCGCGAGCAGCAAGTACCGGTCCATCTCGACGCTCGGATCGCTTATCGCTATTTCACGGCGCAACGCCGCCTCCTCGACTTGAGACCCCGGCATCGTCAGCCGTGCATATGCCAACGACCTCGCGGCTTCTTT
The DNA here is from genome assembly GCF_030063565.1 of Methylocystis sp. JR02. Classification (NCBI taxonomy): domain Bacteria; kingdom Pseudomonadati; phylum Pseudomonadota; class Alphaproteobacteria; order Hyphomicrobiales; family Methylocystaceae; genus Methylocystis; species Methylocystis sp. JR02. The sequence continues at coordinate 2,604,885 of NZ_JASIRC010000001.1, forward strand.
GTTGTCGACGCCGATCAACAACCCTCCTCTGACAAGCGCCAAGTGCCCCGCGAGGATCGGAGGGTAGCTTCTTACGTCCAGCGGGGTCATCAGTTTCGTGGCATTCTGCCGATCGCCGTCGGCAAAAGCCAGACTCGCTGAGAGAAGCGGCGGGTCTTTTTCCTCGATCGTGTGATCCTGCAACAGTCGTTTAAGGCGCGCCGATCCGCCGCCAGCCAACACATAAATGACTGCGGCCCGGTAATTTCGCAGCTCTTTCCAATTCTCGGCCGAAAGCGACGAGATGCAGGCCTCGATTCGCGGCGCTATCTTCGCTTGACGCGAGGTCTCGCCAGCGACAACGCGGTCCTGCCCCTCTATCAACTCCCATACGCTACCGACGAGGTCGCATGCGCGCGCCTGTATTGCCGTGCAACTAAGCGCGACCATAGACAACGATGCGAGGAGCCGGCGGAGCTTCAATTGCGATCCCCACGCAGAAGGATTTCGATGCGGCGGTTAGCTGGAGCGAGCGGCGCTTCAGGCGTCTTCAGGCGTCGATCGGCATAGCCGGAAATTCTCGTCACGCGCGCTGCGGGCAGCCCGCCACGCACAAGCATGTAAAGGACCATGTTGGCGCGATCGGCGGATAATCGCCAGTTATCATACGACCCAGACTTGTAGGCGCGTCCATCTGTATGGCCGCCGATTTCTATATTGCCGGGGCGCTTTGTCAGAACGCCGCCGATTTTTTGCAGAATGCGGACCAACTGCGGCTTCGGCTTAATCGAGCCGACGTCGAACATTGAAAAGTTGGCGTCGTCCGTCAGGCTGATCAACACGCCGTCTTCGACGCCTTTCACCTCGAGTTTCGGGACCGCGTGCGTTCCCTGCGCTTCGGCCTTGATGACCGTTTCGATCGCGCTACCGACTGTGGCGTTGGCGTTGGCGTCGGCCTTGGTTGGATTGGTGGTAGCGGGTTGGTTTTGTCGTTCCTGTGCATCGCTTTTTTTCTGCAGGCTCGATTTCGGCGCGCTCGCAGCGGCCTCGTCGGGCATTGCCCGCTGATCCATACGATCGAATGGATCAGGCAGCGTATTGCCGGGTGATCCGGCCCCTGCGCCAGGAGGGGGATCGAGCTTGGCGATCGCATCGAGCGCCTTGATCGGATCTTTGTGCAGAGAGGCGGCGTCCGCCTCCGCCGTATCCTGGCCCGACTGCCGCTGATTTGAAGATTTGTCCTCAACGGTACGCTGCATGCTCGAGCCCTGGCCGCTATCCTTGGGATCTTGAAGACCTTTTTTGGCGGGTTTCGAGTCGACGAGCTGCACCGGATTGAAATATTGGACAATCGACGCTTTCGTCTCCTTCGTGGTGGAGTTGATCAGCCACATCACGAGAAAAAACGCCATCATCGCGGTCATGAAGTCCGCGAAGGCAAGCTTCCAAACGCCGCCGTGATGATCCTCTTCGCCATCGCCGTGCCGCTTGCGGACAATAATCACGTCATTCGAGTCTTCGCGGCTCATTGTCGATTATTCTCCATTGCGCAGACGCCGGACCCATTCTTCCATGCGCGTTTCGATAAGCGTGCTGTTTATTTTCGCTGCGATGTCGACGCCGTCCGTCTCGACCGTGCGCAACGATATCTGTTCTCGGGACAAGCGCTCTTTCACGACGTCGAGCAGGTCGGGCGGTCCGTGCAGTTCGACGAGCGGATTTGCCTCGTCCAGGGCGGCCGAACGCACTGTCTCGATAAAGTCCTCCAGCGAACGCGTGAGCGCACTGTGTGTCAGGAATGGCGTCAATATATGCCCGAGCGCGTCACGAATGTTCCCGAGGCACGATTCGATGTCGTGTTGGATCACCTGTGCGATTCGTGTTCCTTCTTCCTCCGCCCATGTGGCTCGAAGGGCTTCCAACCGCTGGTCGAATGCTTCACGCTCTTTTTCGAACGCCTGCCGTTCCTCTTCGAGCTTCGCCTCGTATTCTCGTTCGAGTTCATCTCGCAGCTCCTCCCTCGCCTTTTCCCTTTCTTCGGCAAGGAGGTCTTCGCTGGGCGGCGTGTCGGCCTCCAGGGCGAACATGGGCGCGGCCTCTGGAATCGCGAAAACCTGTTCGGTCTCCGTCATCCCAGCGTCGAAGTTGGTAAGATAGGACCCGATCGGGCGAAGCTGTATCATGCCGCTTCATCCGATCGCATCCACCGTTTCAGAACCGAAGCGGCCTGCATTTCATCTATTTCGATGAGCTGCTCCAGCTTTTGGCGCGACGAGACGCGTCCCATTCCCCCAATTCCGGCGAAGGGTTCGAGATCAGAGTCGAACGCCAGAGTCGGCGCGTTCATCTGCGGGAGCAGACCTTCATCCTCGTCTCCCGCTGCTTCACTTTCAATTCCGAGCAATGGAGAAGACTGAAGAGAATTGACCTGGGGCGCTTCGGCGAGGAGGGCGCGCGTTGCCGGCATGAGGCCGAAGATGACGAGGGCTGCGGTGATCGCGAGCATCGTGGCCGCGTTGATCATCGTGCCAAAGTAGTGGCTCAGAGTCTCGATGACCCCAGGCGACTCAACCGGGTTCATCTCGTGCTCATTGAAGGTGAACTCGACGGCCGAAACCTTCAGGACGTCACCCCGCTCTTTTCTGACGCCAGCGGCGGACGCCACGATCTGCTCGATTTCCTTCACCTGCCGCTCGATCACATCCGCGCTCGGCGCCGGCTTGCCTGCCTCCGCCAGAGCCGCCCGGTTGATCAAAACCGCGATCGCCAGATTTTCAACCGTGTAACCGCCGCTGACCGTCGTGACGGTTTTCGTCGAAACCTCGTAATTGGTCAGTTCCTCGTGCTTTTTGTTTTCGTCGTTGGATTGCTTTCCGTCTCCGCTTTGTTGCGGCGGTTGCGGGACGTTTCTTTCGACAGTTGTGGGCGACGAGTTGCTGGCGTTTTGCGAGAGCGACGACTCCTTCACCGTGCGCGTCGAACGCTCGACCTTCGACTCGGGGTCGTAGATCGTCTCATTTGTTTGGCGGCGGTCGGTATTCACCCGCGCACGCACGCTCACTTGAAAATTTGGAAGACGCAGATAGGGCGTCAATGTGCGCCGAACATTGTCCTGAATGTCTTTTGCGACGCTTTTCTCGAGCGCCAGCGTTTTGGTCGGAACGGCTTCCGACGGATCGCCGTCTGTGGCGGAGAGGATCATTCCATCGGTGTTGAGCACCGTGACTTGGTCGATCGACATGCCGGGCATCGCAGAGGCCACCAGATGGCGAATGGCATGCGCGGCGCTCGAGTCGTCCGGACCTTCGGTCCGTATCACAACCGATGCAGATGGGGGTTGTTTGGCGCGGCGGAACGAACCTTCGTCGGGCATGACGATATGGACGCGCGCGGCCTTCACGCCCCGCATCGACTGGATGGTTCGAGCAAGCTCCCCTTCGATCGCTCGAACGCGCGTGACCTCCTGCATGAAAGACGTCAGGCCCAGAGCGCCGACCTTGTCGAACAGCTCATATCCAGCGTTGGCGCTCTGCGGCAGGCCGCGCTCGGCCAACAGCATGCGCGCGCGGCCTGTCTGTCCATAAGGGACCAGAACGGCGGTGCCCTCCGGATTGACGTCGAATGTGACGCCCATCTCCTTCAAAGCGGCGCCAATCCTGCTCACGTCGTCGCGATCGAGGCCGGCGTAGAGGGTCTCTTCGTTGGGTCGCGACAGATAATAGGTCCCGGCCAGCACGACGCTGACAATCAAGCCGAACACCAATGCGAGAGCCGCCAGCTTCTTGCTTCCGAGGCTCTTTAGATTGTCCAAGACGAGCGAAACTTGTTCCATCGAGGCAAACTTCTGCTTTCGGGCCGGGATAAAAGATCAGATTGCGTTATTGGAACAGCTTCATGATGAGCTGGGAGTTTTGATTGGCGATCGATACGGATTGAACGCCAAGCTGTTGCCGGGTCTGAAGGGCCTGGAGTCGAGTCGAAACCTCGTTCATATCCGCGTCCACAAGAGAGCTGATTCCCGTCTTCAGCGCGTCGTGGAGCGACTGCGTAAATGTTATTTGCAACGAGACTCGCGACTGCACCGCGCCGATCTGCGAGGCGTAATCGGCTAGCTTGGCGATGACCAAATCCGCGTTGGAAAGCGTGTCGGCGGCCACGGCCGAACCGATATTCGCGGCGTTGAGGTTGGTGAAGTCGGTCGCCGTGACGGCGCCGATCGCCTGCGCCGATTCCAGCAACCCCGCGCCGGCGCTGACGAGGGCCGTCGTGGGCAAGTCGATCGTGCCGGTTTGAGAGGGCGCGGCGCCGCCATTGTTCTTGTAGGACGTAATGAAGCTCACCTTACCGGCCGCGGCGGTCGAACCGTCGAGCAGATTGAGGCCCATGAGCGACGCAGAAGCGACGATGCTCGACAACTGCTGGCCAAGCTGAGTGAGGTAGGAGCCAATCTTATCGAGGTCCGCCCCGGGCGTCTGAGCCTGCACGACAGCGTCCTTGATGCTGTCCATGACCGAGATAGCGCTGGTCACCGCACCAGAGGCTACGGCCAGAATCGAGACGCTTTCGCCCAAGGAGTCGTGCAGCACGCTGGTGACGCCTTGATCCGAGCCCATGGTTGTGGCGATCGCCCATGTCGAGGCGTTATCCGAGGCCGCGGAAACTTTGAGGCCGGTGGAAATTTCCCTTTGGGCGTCGCCAAGGGACATCTGGGTCGAACGCAGCATTTGAAGCGCAAGCAAGGACGAAGGATTAGTCAAAATGCTGGACATGCCGGCCTTTCCGAATCTCTCGGGCGCGAGGACTGCCAGATGCTCGCCCCGGCCCTTCGGAAGGATAATTCTTATCTAGCCTTGTGCGAGGCTGCCCGCATTAATGTAAAAATTAACAGACAGTTAAACGATGCTTAACAAAAAATAAACAAAATGGCCACCCGATCGCCTCGGGCGGCCACCTATTTCTTTCTCGGTGAGAAAGATTACTGGAACAGCTTGAGAATCAGCTGCGAGTTCTGGTTGGCGATCGAGAGAGACTGAACGCCGAGCTGCTGCTGGGTCTGGAGCGCTTGCAGGCGCGTCGAAACCTCGTTCATGTCGGCGTCGACGAGCGAGCTCACGCCCGAGGTCAAAGCGTCATTCAGCGACTGAACGAAGGCCGCCTGCGAGGCGACGCGCGACTGAACGGCGCCGATCTGCGAGGCGTAGGTGGTCAGATCAGCGATCACCTTATCGACATTGGACAGCGTGTCCGCCACGGTGCCCGCGGCCACGTCGGCGGCGCTGAGGCTCGTGAAGTTGGTCGTCGCGGTCGAGCCGACCGCCGTCGCGGCTTGCAGAATGCCGGTGCCGCCAGCGTTGGTGAGATCCGTCGTGGCAAGGGAGATGAAGCCCACGCTGGACGCAGCGGCGCCGCTGTTATTCTTATAGGAGGCAGTGAAGTTCACGCCAGGTACCGCGCCGCCCGCAACAGTGGTCGTCGTCGAGCCATCCAGCATATTAATGCCGGTGATGCTCGCCGAAGAGACGACGCTCGAGAGCTGCTGGCCGAGCTGAGCGAGCTTGGTGCCGATTTTGGCGAGGTCAGCGCCGGGCGTCAGGGCCTGGGCGACAGTGTCCTTGATGCTGTTCACGACCGAGATCGCGCCGGTCAGCGCATTGGCGGCGACGTTCAGCGTCGAACCGGCGAAATTCAGCGAGTCGCTCAGCGTGGACATCACGCCCTTGTCCGACTTCATCGTTTCGGCGATCGACCAAGTCGAGGCGTTGTCGGAGGCGCTGGAGATTTTCAGACCGGTCGAAATTTGCTTCTGGGCCACGCTCAGCGAATTCTGCGTGTTGCGCAGAGACTGCAAGGCGGTGATGGCTGACGGGTTGGTGTTGATGCTCGACATGACTCGTCGATCCCTTTCGATAAATCTTTACAAGAGGGACATACCGGACTTCCACCGGTTCGACGGAATTGGCGTCATGCCTCGGAAACTCGATCCGATCCGTTGTCTTCATCGGAGGCGCTGCTGATTTCGACGCCCGCTCGACAGCTCGACAGTCTCATTCCGGCGAGCCACGAGCAAATGAATACACGGCCTATAATTAAGAATGCGTTTAACCGGTCTCAGCGCGCCTTTCTGCCGGACGCGCCACCAGGATGCTACGTGCGAAGCTGGAAACCAACTGCAGGACCTTCCAAGGCCTTTCCCAGGAGCGTCAAGCAGACTTTTTATAAGCCAATTCGCGCGCGGCGACGCCTTGCTCGCTTTTCGATTCACCGCCGAGGGCAGCCGCGTAGCGGTTCGCAAGTTCGTTTGCGCGTTTGACGAAGCGGGTCGGCTCGCTCGGCGAATCGAACATGCCGCTCATCAGAAAGCTGAACTCGCGCAAATCTCTCGGGCTGTAACCCTTGTTCAATACGCAGTCCAGCGCCACGACGTCCCGTTGATCCAAATCGGCGTCGCCCGCGATTCTCGCCAGATCCTCCCGGCAAGCGCCCCGATGCGCCGAGAGGGCGGGTTCCGTTGGGACCCTCTTTCGAAAAAAGGGAGAAGCCAGCACGGCGGTCCAACCCGACGTTTTTGCCCAGCCTTGGGGCGCAGCGCTTGCCTCCAGAACCTTGTCGCGCGCCTTGAAATCGACAAGGGACACACAGGGACGTTCCGCGATGAGTCGGCGCAGCTCCTGCGCAGCGGTGCGCGCCGCCTCGATGGCCTCGTCGCCGGCAAGACGTCGCCGACAAAGGCTGCCGATTTCCATCAGCTTTAGCCGTAGCACCGCCGGTCCGGCCGTCTCGATGAACTCCTTCTCGACCTGCAGGATTTCGAATGCTTCATCGGCGGTCATGGACATCCTCGATCGCGCCGCCCCTCGAGGGAGACATTCCGAAACATCTCGGTCGTTGCGCTTCATCAAATGTATACAGCGCAGCTTTCGCGAAGCTGGACCCTACCAGGGGCTCCGACGCCGCTTTGGCCCGGTCGCGAAGACATGGCCTCGCGCGGGCGCACTGCGCAAAGTTGATAGACTTCAGCGGAAAAGAATGCGCTCTGCGGGTTTTCTCATCGCTCGCACTATTCCGTGCGCGCAAAGCGCGCCAGGTGGAGAACGCCCTCACCCTCCTCCACGATTGATCCGCTCCGCCAATTCTTCGAGCGCCACAACGGCTGGCGGGTCTTTAGGAGCTTGCCGCAGGGCGTCATATACGACCGGCGAGAGGACGACCGCGCGATCGAGCTCGGCGTCCACGCCAGCGTGATACCCGCCGAGCATGCGCAGATCGCGCGTTTCCTCGAATTTCGCGAGCATGGATTTCAGCCTCATCACCATCTCGCGTTCGTCTGACGTCCAGACGCGATCGGCAAGGCGAGAGATGGATTTGAGAAGGTTTATCGCCGGATAGCGGCCCTGTTCGGCTATTTCTCGGTCGAGAACAATATGCCCATCGAGCGTGCCTCGAATGCAATCGGCGATAGGATCATTATGGTTGTCGCCGTCCACGAGGACGGAATAAATTCCCGTCACGGCGCCCACGCCATCTTCGCCGGGCCCCGCGCGTTCGAGCAAGCGCGGCAGGTCGGCAAAAACGCTTGGCGTGTAGCCGTTGGCGACAGGCGGCTCGCCCGACGCCAACGCCACTTCGCGCGCGGCGTGGGCATAGCGCGTCACCGAGTCGACGATCAAAACCACAGAGGCGCCCGCGTCTCGGAAAAACTCGGCGATCGTAGTGGCGGTCAGCGGGGCCATTCGCCGCATCATCGGGCTTTCGTCGGCGGTGGCGACGATCGTGACGACGCCGCCGGGGTTGGCGGAAATCACCGTGTCCACGAAATCGCGCACTTCGCGTCCGCGCTCGCCGACCAGACAAATCACCGCGACAGAAAAACCACCCGCCCGGGACAGCATTTCCAGCAAAGTGGATTTGCCAACCCCCGAACCCGCGAAGATGCCGATCCTTTGACCCTCACAGATCGGCGTGAATGCGTCGATCGCCCGGACGCCTGTACGCAATGGTTTCGTGATCGGCGTTCTGCGCATTGCCGCCGGCGGGGGCGCATCCAGGTAATAGGGCTTCAGGCCGGCAGAGACAGGCCCTTGCCCATCGACCGGCCGGCCGAAAGCGTCGAGAACCCTGCCCCTCCACGACTCATGCGGCAAGAGTTCGATCGGACCGACGAAGCGCACTTTCGAACCTAGCCCGACAGGGGAATTATTTTCGAAAGCCTTGACGATGACGCCATTCTGGTCGATTCGCACGACTTGGGCGAGCGTCTCGCCGCGCGCGGTTTCCACGCCAACGCAGTCGCCGAGCTTAACGAATTTCGAGAGCCCGGCCGTTCTGAAGTAAGTCGGCGTCACCTCCACCACCGCGCCAGAGATGGCGATCTGACGCTCCGTGCGAGCGAAAAGCTCGGCCGAACGCTGCAATTGCGCGAGTTTGGACATGCCGGCGCCTCAGGCGCCGCCGAGCGTGCGAATAGCGTTTTGCTGGGCCGAATCCAGCGTGTCGTACATGGAGGTCACATTATCGAATGATCGAGAGGTGGCGATAAGTTTTGTCAATTCCGTTATCGGATTGACATTGGCGCCCTCGAGAAACCCTTGCGACACGCCATTGACGGAAAATTCGAGAATAGGCGTCGCCGGCGTTGACGGTATCACGCTGGAGTTCGGGCCCCTTGTCAGAGCGGCGCTGGGATCTATCGAGAACAGGCCCAGGGCGCCAACCTGATTGGCCCCCTGGCTGATCATGCCATCGCGGAAGATCATCGGCGGGCCCTGCGTCGGATCGAGGACGATCGGCGCATTGCCCGCGTCCAGGACTGGAAATCCTTCGATCGTCTGGAGCTCGCCCGTTTGCAGCATCTTCAGGCGGCCATCCCGAGTGTAGGCGACGCCATTAGGGGTTCGGATCGCCAGCCAACCGGATCCTTGCACGGCGACATCGAGCGGATTGTCGGTCTTTGTGACGGGACCCTGCACCGTCGAGATGAAATCCTTCCCGGTGGAAGCATAAGCAGTTTGCGCGGGGCCCGATTTGGAGAGAGCCGTCTCGAAAGAAACGCCCGCTGCACGAAATCCAACAGTATTCGCGTTGGCGACATTCATGGCAATCGTCGACATGCGCTTGTCCAGAGCGAGCTGTGACGACAAAGACACATAATAAGACGAAAGCATTCTTGGTTCTCTTCTCGGGAACGCCGCAGGGATTCGCTCGAAAGATAACGAGCCCGCCTTACGCGAAGCTGCATTTAGCAGGCGGGGCCGCCGCCAGTAATGGCAAGCCTTGACTTAGGTCTTAGCCGTTGACGACCCTCTGGGGTTACGACTACACCCAGTAGAGGGGTCGATTCGCATGAACTGCCCGACATGCTCGCCCATCCGCCGGGAGACGCCGAATGTTAATCATTGTGGATGAAAGGGAAATAGTAACGAGTGCGTATACTAGTCGGTTTGGTCAAGAGGGTGTGTTCTCTACGGGGTTTGGCTTCGAGCAGTTCTTGGAGTGGGTCGACTCGGCTCGTGAAAAGGACTTGCAGGCAGTTGAGGCGTTTTTGATTGGCGATTGCCCGGATCGGGAAGAACTCCCGCGGGTTATCCGGCGGCATTCCCAGGCTCCCGTCATCGCGATGAACGACACGCTATCGTTGGAACAAACACTGGGCCTGTTCAGCGCCGGCGTCGACGACGTTGTCCGCAAGCCGATTCATGTGCGCGAAATACTTGCGCGTGTTCACGCTATCCGGCGACGCGCCGAAGCCCGGCAAGACTATGCGACATTCGACCGCATCCAAGTCTTCTTCGACGGCCGCGATCCGGTGATCGACGGCGAGCCCTTCCCGCTGCCGCGCCGGGAAAGGCGCGTTCTGGAATTGCTCGTTTTGAACAAGCGCCGGCGGCTGACGAAGACTCAAGTATTCAACGCCGTCTACGGCCTCTTCGACGAGGAAGTGGAAGAAACGGTGATCGAAAGCCACATCAGCAAGCTGCGCAAAAAGCTGCGAAAGCAACTGGGGTATGACCCGATCGACTCGCAGCGGTTCCTTGGATACCTTCTAGTTTCACAAACGGAAGCCACGGGCAAATAAAGCCAGAAAAATCCCCGAATGAGGACGCTCTCGTTGCGTCCTCCGGGCGCGTGGCCACCACTGAAAGCCGGCCAAGGCGCAAAACTTAGAGCGCATTCCGCAAAAGTTGATAGACTTTTGTGAAGAGAATGCGCTCCAGCTTTTTGAATCTGCGCGCATTCATCGCTTGCACGATTCTATGCGAGCGGAAAGCGCGCTAGAGATATTTCGTAAGGCTCAACTGTTGAATTCGGGCCGTCAGCGAATAGGACGTTTCGATCTGAGTCATCAAATTGGTGACCGTGACAGAGGCCAGCGAAGGATCGACGCCCTCCAACGCGCCGATCTGGGCGCTCAATAGATCCTTCTGAGTCGCCATGTTATCCAGAGCGCTTTTGACGTCGGCCTGCATGACCCCGACTTTTTCCTGTAAATTTGTAAGCCCCGATACGCCTTGATCGATGGCGTTCGTCGCCGCCGTAACGACAGCCTGGAAAGTATCCTTGCTCAGATTGCTCGCGCCGAGACTGGTCAGCATCGTATAGCCGGCCGCAAGCTTCTGGAACGACGCGTCATTCGCCGTAACGGAAGTGGCGCTCGTGCGGGTGATCGATATGCGATTTTGCAGCGGCGAGCTCGACGCCGAGGACCAGTCCGTGGTCCAGCTCGCCGGTGAAAACAAAGCGGCCATAGGACCGGAAATAAAGGCGTCCATCTGGGACGCCGTTATCGTGGAGACAAGCGGATCCGAGGGCGGAAAGCCAAAATTACTGGTAAAAGCGGCGTCGAGGGCAGCTTTTGCTGCGCTCGGCGGCGCCGATGCGGTATCCGTAATCGGCGCCGTGTCCCCCTTGACGCCGCCAAAGACAAACACGCCGCCGCTCGAAGCGTTCAAGCCCGACATCATGGCGCCGAGTGCGGTTTGCGCCTGCTGAATGATCGCGCCCCTGTTGCCGATGCCGTTTTGAGCCGTCATCAGCGCGCTTCGCATGGCTTGCGCGTCTGTCGAGAGCTTCTGCAACGACGTCTGCGTAATCTCGAGGCGAGAAGCAACCACATTGTTGCTTGCAGTGATTGCGTCGATGTCGCTTACGCTGAGATGCAGGAGGGAATCCCGCGTCTGCTGAGAACCGATCGCCACGCTCATATCGGCGTGCTGCCCGGTCGACAGTTCTTTCTGAGCGATCGACAGGCGCTTTTGAAGATCGACAATCGAATTGCTCAAGGCGTTCGACATTGCCGAAGTGGAAACGGATGAGATCATCGATCTGCGCTCACGGTCTGATGGCGTTGAACAGGGCTGTATAGAGGGCGTCGATCGACGAAATCAGTTTCGCCGTCGCCTGGTAGGAATTCTCCAGCTCGAGCATTTTGGCCATCTGGCTGTCGAGATTCACGCCGACCGCATTCGACAGAGCCTGGGTGCTCTGGCTGAGCATGGCGCTCTGATAGGTATCGGCGCTGTGGGCCTGCTGCTTTTGCGCAGAGAGCCAGCCATCGGAGGCGCTCGCAAAGGCGGTCAGCGACGTATTCGTATTGAGGCCAGCCGCGGGATCGAAAGATTGAGTCGCAGACAGCGACGAGATCATCTGCTCGATACGGGCAGTATAGAGCGCGCCCCCGGAGGTGTTGTAGGTATAGGCAGGATTTCCGGGATCCGAGATTCCACCGTCGCGCAAGCGCGTCGGATCGCCGCCTTGGCTGGGGTCGGCGTTGGCGTTGACTTGAATTTGCCCAGCGAGGCCAGAAACCATGGCGCCGGGTATGCTCGTCGCGCCGGGATAAGTGAACAGCCCAGGGAGCGTCGGCGCGCCGCCACCGGTCTGATCGCTCTCGGAAAAGGCCGAAACAAGCCCACGCGCAATCTCGTCGAGCTGGTTCTGATATGCTGGCGCGATAGAGTCCCGCAACTGCGTCAAACCCGCGAGCTTGCCGGAATGCACGCTTGTTGCGAAGGTGCTATTTCCCGTCACCTGCACGCCGTCAACATAGACGGCGTTTCCACTGGTGCCCGCCGTGAGCACGGGATTGGGCTGGAACGTCACCGCGCGCGGAGCCGTCTCGAACAGCGTCACGCCGCTGTCCGTGAAGATCATCATATCGTTGTTGGGGCGCGTGACCGTCGTTATGCCAATCTCGGAGGAGAGCTGCGTAAGGAGAGAGTCTCTCTGGTCGAGGAGATCTGTGATGTCCCTCTTGGCGCCCGCGCCCGCGACAATCGCGTTGTTGACCTGCTCGAACTTGCTCAGAATCGAATTGATGTTCGTGACCGAGTCTTCGATCTGTTGATCGGCGTTCCGGCGCACATTCTGAACCGTGGTCGTCGCCTGGTTCAAGGAATTGGCCAGGTCCTTTGCTGCGGTCACGGCGCCCGCCGCCGCCGTCGGATCGGAGGGCGCGGCGTCATAGCTCTGCAAGGCGCTTGAAAGCTTCCCCATGAAGAAAGACGGAGAAGAACTGTTGCCGTCGCTGTCGGTAGCCAGCAATTGGGCGATGGAGGAGACGCCGTCATAGACAGCGGACGCCTGAGCGCCGCCGGACGTCGATTGAAGCTGGCTCTTGAATAATGCGGGATTCGTGATGCGCGCGACGCCATTGACCTCCGCCGAGCCCGCGGCGCCTGTGCTCGTCTGCGCGATTCGCGTCGAGTATCCCGGCGTGTTGGCGTTCGACACGTTGCGCGAGAGAATGCCGATCTCGTTCGAGATCGTCCCGAGCGAGGTGTTGGCGATCATTCCCGCGATCGAGAGGCTCATGAATTATCCCATTCGCTAAAAGAGCGGCTGCGCAGATCGACATATCTCGCGTGCGCGCCATCGAGGCGCAGGCCGCAAGAAACATCGCATCGGGTTTTGAATGAGCGGCGCTTATCGTCCGAGCGACTCATAAAAGGAGCCTGGAACGATGGCCGCCTTCATGGCGGCGCATGTGATCGAAGGCGAAGCAAGCGCGCTTCTCGACAACGATCTCCGCAAGCCCATTTAGGCGACGATCTCTTAATACTTTGTTTAACACAAAAAGGAGATTCTTCTATTCGCAATTGCTCGATTCTCGCGAGCTTTCGCGAAACTTGCGAGGGATCGGCGAAGAGCGAACTCAATCGTTCAACACGCCGCGACAGCGCGACGCCAGTAAACATCAATAGTGATTCTTTTGTCCTGAACCAGAGGCTGTGAGAGCCGCCATGCAACGACCCGCGTCTTCTTCCAATCAAAATTCGCTCGCGCCCAAGAAAAAAATTGCCAAGATCGGCCGCAGACAAACGCCGCTCGCGGAACGCGCTCTGCATGTTGCGACAGTCGCGCTCGCTGTCGGCGCGACAGCTTTCGCGGCGGAGATGATCAGCGCTTCCGATCGCATCCCTACTTTCGCCGGGGCGGAGCATTTGATGATCTTCGCACGGCCGTCCACCATCGCGGCTCGGCGCAATCAGGAAAATCCGGCGCTAGTCGTCGCGAACAAGAATGGCATCGATTACAGCCCGGTCGGAGGCGTCGGAAAAAACCCGGCGCCCGTGCGAAATGGTCCGATCGATTACAAGCTGATCGAGGCCGACCAGAATTGGGCTCTCATCCGCGATCCTCGCGGATCGATTATGCGCGTTTCGAAGGGAGAGTTCGTGACGGGTCTCGGCAAAATCGAGGACATTGTCAGGAAGAACGACCGCTGGACCGTAGTCACGCCGCGGGGCGTCATCGCAGAGAACTCGGCGTCAGGATCGAAAGAAAACTGAACAACGCTCGGACTTATCGGTCTGCCTCGTAAAAGTGCGCCGAAAACTGCCCCTTTCATAAAAACAGTGCATTGATATGATAAATATCAACAATTTCGCTTAAATTTACGGCGATTTGCACACTTATTTACTTGTTGGATACCAGTAGGTGTTTTTACCTAGATTAGGCATGACGCCTCCCTGCCGCCGAATGCAATCGGTTTCCGTTTACCAGCCGTGCGCAAGGACGCAGCGCGGCTTTCCCTTCATGTGGAAGAGGCGTTTATGGCCCAGTCTCCAGCCCCCCAGACCACCGTTTCGTCGATATCGATGGATGAACGCCTCACGTTCATTGGCATAGACGAGCGCTCGAAAACACGGTTGCGAGAGCTGAAGCCACTTTTGAGCGTCGCCCTCGACCAGGCTCTGACGGTCTTCTACGACAAGGTGCGCGCGACCCCGGAAACGCGGCAATTTTTCTCTGACAACCAGCATATGGCTGCCGCCAAAACCCGGCAGCAGCAGCACTGGGGTCTGATTGTCGAAGCGCAATTTGGCGACTCATACGCACAAGCCGTGCGCGCGGTCGGCAAGGCGCATGCGCGGTTGGGCCTGGAGCCGCGGTGGTATATCGGCGGATACGCCGTCATTCTGGAGCGGCTCATTCATGACGTCGTCAAGGACCGCTGGCCGAGGTTCGTTTTCCGCGGCCAGAATGTCGCCGAGGGCATGGCGGAAGCGATAACGAGCCTGGTGAAAGCGACCTTTCTCGACATGGATCTTTCCATTTCGGTCTATCTCGAAGAGCTGGAGGCAAGACGCCGCCAGCAAGAGGAGCTTCGCGCCGCCGAGGAAAAGAATCGCTCAGAGGCGCTGGCGGCGATGAGCTACGCGCTCGAGCAGCTCGCCAACGGAAATCTCGAAATCGGCATCGACGCCAATCTGTCGCCGGAGTTCGAGAAGATCAAAACCGAATTCAATCACACGGTCGAAAAACTGCGCGAAGCTTTCGGCGTAGTTTCGGCGTCGGTTTCGGTCATCGAAGGCGCGACCAACGAAATCGGCGCCGCGGCCGAAGATCTGTCTCGCCGCACGGAGTCTCAAGCCGCGGGGCTGGAAGAATCATCGGCGGCGCTCGCCGAAGTGACCACGACCGTCAAAGCAACGGCCGCCAGCACGCAGAACGCCAATCAGATCGTCGCGGCGACGAAGTCCGACGCAGAAAAGGGCGGTGAAATTATCGTCTCGGCCATCGACGCGATGGGCCAGATCGAAAAGGCCTCGAAAGACATCGGCCAAATCATCGGCGTCATCGACGAGATTGCCTTCCAAACGAATCTGCTTGCATTGAACGCTGGCGTCGAGGCCGCGCGCGCAGGCGAGGCCGGCAGGGGCTTCGCGGTGGTCGCCTCCGAAGTGCGCGCCCTCGCCCAGCGCTCCGCCGACGCCGCCAAGGAGATCAAGGGACTGATCGCCGCCTCCAATTCGGCGGTCGAACAGGGCGCCAATCTCGTCGGACAGACGGGCCGGGCTTTGAAGGCGATCGTGTCTCAGGTGGGCGAAGTCGCGACGGTGGTCGGCACGATCGCCGATGGCACGAGAGAGCAGGCATTGGCGCTGAGTCAGGTGACGGAAGCCATCAATCAGATGGACCAGATGACGCAGCATAACGCGGCCATGGTCGAGGAAACGACCGCCGCGACGAAAAACATGGGCCAGGAAACCGAACGGCTGGCGGCGGCCGTCCGGCGCTTCAACATCGGAAAGCCGATTGCGGCGCACGCCGCTCCCAGACCCCCGGCGCGCAAACCCGCTAAACCGGCGTTGAAGACGCGCGGCTCAGCGGCGCTCGCCGAACCCAAATACGAGGAAGAGAGCTGGGAAGAGTTCTGATCAAACCGGCGCGGTTTGAAGCGGAAACGAGCAAAGCCGTCTAAAAAAGGAAAGACCAGCGCACGGAGCTCCGCGCGCTGGTCTTTTTCTTTATCCGACTTTTTTCAAAAGTTGTCGCTCCGGGCAGACGGAAAGACGGACGGAGTATCCTCAGAGGCTGCGACTGCCTTGGTCTTCGATGGGGGTCTTTGATCGCTCACTTCGACGGACGGAACCATCAAGCGACTTTCGTCAAGCCACGCGCGTTGGCGGATTTATACGGGGTTTCCGTTTGAATAGCTCCGCATTGGGGGCTTGTTCCCGGCGGGCTGAAAGCCCGCTCGGGAATCCAGAACTCAAACAAAGGCGCCGGTTTTGCTCTGGATTCCCGATCGGTCGCTGCGCGCGCGTCGGGAATGACATTGAACCAATCAAAGCGGATGGCGTATTAAAACTCCGTCCAGTCCACCTCATCGGGCTCTTGAACGCGGAGCTTGCGCGCCGTCGCGCCCGAGACAACGGCATGGTCGCGCGCCCGCCTGTTCTCCCGGATCGCGGGCGCATGCGCGCTTTGATGCAGTCGGAAACTTCCAACCGAGCGCGCCAATTCATCCGCCTCGTGCCGGAGACTATGGCTCGCCGCCGTGGTCTCTTCCACCATGGCGGCGTTCCTCTGCGTATCCTGATCCATCTGTCCGACGGCGACATTGATCTGTCGGATTGCCGCGGCGCCTTCCGCGGCGCCGGCGGCGATCTCGGACACCATCGAGCTGATCGACACCACTTCCGAGGCGATGCGCTCCAAAGCGGCGCCAGTGGAGACGACGAGCTCGACCCCATCTGCGACCTCCGTCTTGGAGGATAGGATCAGTCCTTTTATTTCTTTCGCCGCTTCCGCCGATCGCTGTGCGAGCGCGCGCACTTCCGACGCGACAACAGCAAATCCCCTGCCCGCTTCGCCGGCTCTCGCGGCCTCGACGCCAGCGTTGAGCGCCAGCAGATTCGTTTGGAAGGAAATCTCGTCGATGAGCCCGATGATACTCGCGATATCGGTAGATGATTTCTCGATGCGCGCCATCGCCTCGGTCGCGCTTTGGACCACGGCGCCGCTGTTTTGCGCCTCCGATTTCGCGCGCGCGACAATATCCTGCGCGCGTTTCGCTGCGTCCGAGTTGCGGCTGACGGCGGTCATGACCTCCTGCAATGCAGCGGCGGTTTGCTCGAGACTTGCCGCCTGTTGCTCCGTGCGCCTCGACAGATCGTCCGCGGCCGAAGCGATTTCAGCGGTCGAGGAAGAGATAACTCCGGCGCCGTCGCGCACCTTCATGAGCGCCGATTCCAGCGCTTCCAGCGCGGAATTGAAATCCCCCGTCAAACGTCGATATGCCGCAGGGACCTCTTCGCTCAATCGGAAAGAGAGGTCGTGATCGGCGATTTTCGAAAGCCCTGCTCCCAGCGTCTCGATAAGAATTTCTTGTTCGGCGGCGACGGCCGCCCGCTCGGCGTCGCTGCGCGCGCGTTCCGCTTCCAGTATCGCCTGCTGTTCCGCCGCCTGATGCTGCGCCTGCAATCTCTCCTTGGCGATGAGGCGGAATTTTCGATAGACGATCCCAAGCCGGCCGATTTCGTCGATTCGACCGGCCTCATAGACGTCATAGTTGAGATCGCCTTCCACGAGGCGCGAGAAGGTGAATGTGATCCAGTCCAAGGGTTGCGTCACCCAGCGCCGCGCCAACCAGCAAGCCAGCGCCGCCGTCGCTATGATCGTCCCGATCGCCATGAGCGCGGCAATCTGCGCCCACGTGCGCAACGCCTCCAGAGCGAGGCCGGCGTTCGCCTTATTTCTGTCGATACGTTTGCGAAGCGCGTCGACTTCGCCCCTCGTATTGTCCACCGCCATCTGCACCGAAAGCGCAAGCTGGTCGAATTTCAGCTTTCCGTCAGCGGGCGCGGTGGCGTCGCTCGTCTTTGCGCTTTCGGCGGCTTTTGCGGCGAAAGCGTAGATGTTTTTTTCAGCCTGGGTCAGGACGCGGACAAGATCCGGACTGTCCAGAACCTTGGCGGCCTCCAAGGCGCCTTTGACGTGAAGGGAGAATCGCTTGGAATGCGCGCCGAAGTCCCGGAAAGCGTTCTCGAGCCCCTCCGGATGACGAGACGTCATGAAATCGACGAGGGAAAGCCGCGCCTGGGCGATGTCATATCTTGCGCTTTGCAGCATCTCGACGAGCTGCGCAAATAGCCTGTCGGTTTTCGCCTGGCTTTGCTCTCGGTCCGCGGAGGCCGTCGCTTCCTGCCTGAGGACAAGAAACGCATATGACGAAGCCGAAAGGTCGAGCAGCGCCATAACGAGGAAAAGCATGAGCGCCGCTCGCGAAAGAGTCCCCGCGAGTGATCGGCGCAAAGCGGAAAACAGGCCGGCGGCGTTAAAGGCCATAGTTGGCTTATCCTCATAGGAAGGCCTCCTTAGACGAAGGCGTCGGCCAGGTAGGAAAAGGCGGCTGGGGAAGACGCCACTGGATCGGCGTCGCGAAGAAGACGGCGCCACCGTCGTTATCCATCAGGCGTGCGCTTCGACGAAAGATTTGCCGTAAACGCCCGGCATTGATGCGCTTACGGGGAATAGGCGCGGATCCGCTGAGTCACGTTTTCCACCGGCCCCTCGACAATGCGCTTTTCGATCGCCTTCGCGGCAGAATCCGCGTCGCTCTGATTTTTATTCTCGACGGTCGGCGCGTCCGAGCCGTAAATCTCGGACATCTCGTCGATGAATTTCTTCATGGCCTGAACGGCCCGATACTCGGGCATCTTGCTCAATTCGTCGATCATCTGCTGACGCATCTGCTTCAACTGGGCGATCGTTTGCATAGGAGGACCCCTTCGAGAATCTGACAGCCAATCATACCGAAGGGCCCTCGCGCGAGGCTTACGCCGCAGCCGGACTTTAACTCCTCAGAGATTTTCTGGGCCTAGTGTCGATGCGCACGAGTTGGAGGAGTGGGCGCATGCCGTCTTTTGGGCATATCCGACAGAACGTCGAGAAACAGCGCTGCGCGACGGACCTCGACCGGGCCGGGCATTTCGCGGGGCTTTGGAACGCGAGCCTGGAGATTTTCGAGACGCGCGCCCCCTCCGGACGGATGGAGCAGGTTCAGTGGGTGCGCGCCCTTGGGAAAATAGCGACCGGTTTCGATGGGCCGCGGTCGGAAATGGAAGCAAAAGCGCGCAAAGACTTTCGGGCGCTATGCCGGCTGAATATGGCGGCGCTTCACGCGAGATTGCCAGAGGCGGCAGTCGGCTTGCGTCAAATGGCGCAAGCGACAGCGCTGGTTGTTCCCGATCGCGTGAGCGCGCATCTCATAGCGGACCAGATTGCGCGGAGTCTGGGCCCTCGCAAAACCGCGTGACCCCGAGCAGCGATTACGCGCTTTCGCACACCAGCCGCGCCAAAGCAAAACGCACCAGTTCCGACGCTGCTGCGTCGTCGATCAAATCCATCGCCTCGAAAAGGACGAGAATAGCGGCTTGCTTGCGATCGAGCGGCTCGGCGGCGGACCGAATCACGTCGCCAGGATTGCGCGTGGCGCGAAGCGCCCGAGTCTTACGCGTGGTCATGCGTCTCTCCTTATTCAATTACTCAACACGTTAACGATTAATTAACCAAGCTTGCGCGGACCTGTCGTCAAGACGATTCGTCCCAAGCGTGAAGGTTGCGACGCCCAGCTAGATACAGATCAACATTTTGATTTCATTGCATCTTCTAAGAGAACGCCGCACCACGGGCGGCTCGTTGGCGCGAGCCGCCGCGCGGTGCTAGTTTCCCCGCCAGAATGTCGAGAGGCATCGAAGCTCAAGGAGATGCGGCCCATGACCCTCCGTCTCGCCGTCACCGGCCTCAAAGGCCAGGTCGTCAGCGCTTTGATCGAGCGGGCGCCGAAGGACGTCGAGATTATCGCGCTGGGAAGACCGCAATTCGATCTCGAGATGCGCGCCGCCGTGCTCGCGAGCCTGCGCCACGCGCGTTGCAACGCAATCATTAACGCCGCTGCTTATACAGCCGTCGACAAGGCGGAGAGCGAGCCCGATCTCGCGATGCGGATCAATGGCGAGGGGGCAGGCCATGTCGCAGAGGCCGCCGCGGAGCTTAGCGTCCCCTTGCTGCATCTCTCGACCGATTATGTCTTCGACGGCGCGCTCGGCCGGCCCTATCGTGAGGACGATCCAACCGGGCCAACGGGCGCCTATGGGCGCTCCAAGCTCCTGGGCGAAGAAAAGATCGCCGCGACTCACGGCGACCACGCCATCTTGCGCACGGCATGGGTTTACAGCCCCTTTGGCGCGAATTTCGTGAAAACCATGCTGCGCCTGGGCGAATCGCGCGACGAGATCAGCGTTGTCGCGGATCAGTTGGGGAATCCCACGAGCGCTATCGACATCGCCGACGCGCTGGTCCTCATCGCACGCCGCCTTGTCAGCGACAATTCGACGTCCTTACGCGGGATATTCCATCTCACCGGCCAGGGCGACGCGAGCTGGGCCGATATGGCGGAGGCGACCTTTGCCGTCGCCGAGAAGCACGGCCGCAAGCCTGTGCGGGTCGCGCGAATCACAACCGCCGATTACCCGACGCCCGCGCGCCGACCGGCGAATTCGCGACTCGACAATGAGAAGCTCGCCGCCCGTTATGGCGTAACCCTGCCGCCCTGGCGCGAGTCCCTCGAAAATTGCGTCGCCCGCCTGCTGCGAACGCCGTAACAATCATACCCGCAATGCCCGCAGTCGCTCGGCAAAGGCGGGGATTTCGAAAGGCTGCTTGATCTCCACCACTGCTTTCGGGGTAACGCGTCCCGTCGCCTCCCCGATACGTGGCTCCGCCTGCGCGACCGCAGCCTCTATGGCGTCCGCCAGGGACGCTGGCTCGAGCAAATCGAGCGAGACGATGTTGTCGAAACGGCTCTCGAGGTTCTTGCCCTCGAAGGAATTGGTGATGGTGAGCAGACCGGCCTCGGCCATCTCGAGCGGCGGATAGCTTGGATGTGGCGAGAGCATCAGCGACACACCAACGCTCGCACGACTGAGATAGCCCGCATAATCCTCCAGGCTCGCCTTGCCGCCGACTGTGGCGTTCTGCACGGGATAAAGCTGCGTCTCAGGGAACTCCTCGCCAAGGAAGAGTATGCGCCAACGGCTGGCGCGAACCGGATCGCGTTGCTGCCATCTGAAGAGGGCGTCGCAGATCAACTCAAATGCATTCCGGAACACGTGCGGCCGGCCATATATAAGCATCAGCCGCTCACGCGGCGCCGGCCGCATGACGGCTGAGATGGCGGCGTTCATCTGATAAGGAACGCAGTAGGCCTCACGGAACGCGTATTTGCGTTGCATGACCGAGAAAAGCTCTTCCGAATTGATGATGGCGATCATGCGCGCGCCACGCCTATATGTCGCCTCGGCGAGGGCGTAGCGCGAGCTCCGGCCCTGGAAATAGGGCTCGTCGTCCTGGATGAGATAGACGAATGGCAAATCGCCTCCGAAGAGACGCGCTCGGTCGCGTTCGAGATCGAGCGCGAAAACCGCTGTCCACCACGCGGTCGCGATGAAAATATCATGCGCGCGAACATCGAGCCGGCTGCCATCGCGTTCGTAAGCGTCGACAATCAATCGGCGGCCGAGATCAAGACTCGCCGCATGTGGCACCGCCGTGTAGTCGGAGAGCCGTTCATATGCTTCGGGCTCTATGTCGGCGTCGGTCGCGATGATGCGACGGTCATAGTCATCGCCGAGCGCGTCGGCGAGTTCCGTGAAGAGCTTTATCGCCGTTGCGACGCCACCGAAAATCTGCTGCGGGTTGACCGTAGGGGTCAGGAGATTGAGCCGCGGCCGCGTGTTTCGTGACGGATAGGAGAGTAGCGCTTTCGTCTCGAAGACGCCGGAGTCCTGCGGCCGCAGCCCATTGTCGACATTGCCGAGGCAGGGCTGGAAGACCTTCAGCCGGTGCGTTGGCAGGTCGTCCGGACTTTGCACGGTCAAGAGCGTCTGCGGCATGGGGTAGAGGTCGCGGCGTGCGACCTTGAGCCATTCGAACCCCTGCGACTCGGCGATCATCAGCAGGCAGCGCTCGATCGCATGGGCGAGCGTGCCGTCGACATGGCCGCCTTCCTCGGGGAAATCCTCGAAACCAAGATCGAGGTCGAGCAGAGGGCGAAAGGCGGCGCTGCGACCCCAGAACATGGAGCCCGACGGAAACTCCAGCACCATGTTTTTATCGATCTCGACGCCCATTCGCTTCATCAGCCCGCGCGCGAGATCGTAATCATAGCCCCAGTTCAATATGCCGCGCAGCTCGAATAGATGTTGCGCAAAGACGACGCCGATCTTCGGATCGTCGAAAAGCGCGAGGTTCGAGCGCACGATCTCCGGCGAGCCGAGCAGATGGTCCAAGAGATAATCGCACCAGCGCGCCAGGGCCTCGCCGCCATGGGGCGATCGCTTAGTGTGGAGATGAATGAAGAGGTCGTAATTCGCATAGACGTCACGAAAGCCGAAGAATTTTGCGGCAATGTCGCGGCCCCTGTTCGGGGTGATGCGAATGTCCGTCTTCCCCTTCCGCCAACAGCGGCACGCTTCCTCGATCTCGCGCCTTTTTTCCTTGGTATCCGTTGAGACGAACAGATCTACCGAACCCGGAATATTCTCCAGCCTCTCCAGAACGAGCGGCAGAAGCTCCGGATAGAAGGCGTGGACAATCGCGGCGATCGCGCCTTGGCGCGCGCAGGGCTCGAAGGCGAAGGGAATCTCGAGGGCGAAATCCATTTCGTTCGAGGGCCTGCGGGAGGGCACGACGCCATCGGGCTTGGTGAGCTCATAGCTATGGTAATAAGTGATCGCCCGTTCACGGAGTGGATCGTTGATAGGGTTTCGGCGGCGACCCAGCGGCGGGTCATAGGTCGCGGCGGTCTGTCGAAGAACGGCGCCGATGGTCGTCCTCACGCCATGCTCGCGCAAGAAATGCGGCCCGTCGCGGAGAATATCCTTGGGAGCGAGAAAAACCCCCACCGACGAATCGATGAGCTTGGCAGCCTCCCGCATCGCCGCGCCATAAAGGGCAACGAGACCGCGGCTGGTCAAAATGACATAGCCGTTGCGCAAGTGCCTGCGGACTGCCTGAAAAGTCGTTTCTTGCTTCATGCCCTCTGTCTACTCTAGCTTTGGCGGCGATGGCCAGCGTAGAAGAGGGGAGCGGGCCGCCTTCGATTAGCCGAAAAGGGGGCTCAAATTGCTCAACTCGGAATCGCTTCGACCTTTGCCGCGACATGATCAAACTCGAGAATGTTTTCAAATATTACAGGTCGAGCGGGCATCGGAAGATCGTCCTCAATCACGTCACGTTGGATTTCAAGCCTGGGCGTAGCTATGGCGTTCTCGGCGTGAACGGCGCCGGCAAATCGACTTTGATCAGACTCTTGGCTGGAAACGAGCTGCCAAATGGCGGCCGCATCGTCCGTAACGCCCGAATTTCCTGGCCGCTCGGCTTCGCCGGCGTCATGCATCCGTTGATCAGCGGCCGGGAAAACGTCAAATTCATCGCGCGCGTCTACGGCCAGGACCCACGCAAAGTCATGAGCTTTGTCGAGGACTTCGCCGAAGTTGGGGCCTATATGGATGCGGCGGTCTCGACCTACTCGTCGGGCATGATGGCGCGTCTCGCTTTTGGCCTCTCGCTCGCAATCGATTTCGAGTGCTATCTGATCGACGAAGTGACGGCCGTCGGCGACGCGCGCTTCGCCGCGCGATGTAAGGAAGAGTTTTCCAGGCGGCGGAAAAAAGCCGACATCATCATGGTGTCGCATTCGATGTCGACCATCACGGAATATTGCGACCACGGGATCGTTCTGGCGGGCGGGCAGATGCATGTCTTCCGCAATGTCGACGACGCCATAGACCTGTATAAGAAGCTCAATGCCTGACCCTGCAATGACCAAAGGCGCCGCCGCTCGGCAAGTTGCCCTGCCCGGGCCCCGCGAACCCATAAGCCCCGACGAAGCCGGCCGGATTGCAACATCCATCTCTCGGGCCTTGCGCCGCGCGGCCAATCGCTCTCGTTCGCCGACAAGCATGATCGCAGGCGGCGGCGGCTTTGCCGCACGCCGTGGCGAAAGAGCTTTCCAGAAAGGGCTTTTGTTCAGCTTTGTCCTGCTGGTGCTGGCGCCGCTGCTCGGCGCGTCGCTCTATTGGGGCCTGATCGCGAGCAAACAATATGTGACGACGGCGAAATTCTCGCTTCAGTCCGCCGATAGCGCCTCGTGGACGGCGCTGGGGGTCAGCAGCCGGAATGAAAAACAGGTTCAAGAGTCTCAGGCCATCGCCAAATACATCACCAGCCGCGCCGTCATCGAGATTATCGACAAAAAGATCGGCCTAAAAAAAATGTTCTCCCGTCCCGACGTCGATTATCTCTCTCGATTCGACCCGGACGACCCCATCGAAAAGCTCGAGAAATATTGGAAAAAGAAGGTCGAGGCCACGGTCGACGTCATGTCCGGCATCATTGCGGTCGATGTCCGCGCCTTCACGCCGGAGGATTCCCTTCTCATCACTCGAAACATCGTGGAATTATCAGAGAGGCTCGTGAACGAGCTGTCGACGCGCTTGCGACAAGACGCGCTTTCGAAAGCCAGTTATGAGCTCAAGCGCGCCGAAGAGCGTGTGAAAGCCGCAACCGCCAGCCTACGCGACGCACGCAATGCCGAAGGCGTTCTCGATGCGACGTCCGAGGCGCAGGCGGTCAACAAAATCGTCACGCAGCTCAGACTCAATCTCGCACGCGCGGAAGAAAGCCTTGCCCTACAATCTGGCGCGGCTGCGACGGACTCTCCTCAAGTGAAGCTGCTGACAACGCGCATCGAGAATCTAAAAAAACAGATCGCGGACTACACGGCTCAGATTGCGAGTAAAGAGAACAGCAACTCAATGGCGGGGCACGCGGTGATCCTGTCCGAGCGCCAGGTTGATCTCGCTCTTGCGCAACAACAATATGCCTTGACCGCAACCGCCTATGAATCGGCGCGCATCGACGTCGACCGGCAGCAAACCTATCTGGCGCTTTTCCTCCGCCCGACGCTCGCCGAGAAATCGATTTATCCACGCCGCTGGCTCGAGTGGTCGATTATTGTTTTTCCATCGGCTCTGGGATGGGCGCTTCTGGCTGGCGTCGCTTTCCTCGTGCGAGACCATATGGCGCATTGAAGAAAGCCCGGTCGGCAAGTGTTGGCTTTCACCAGCGCCGGACGATCGTTGGTTCGCCCAGGCATCCCTCGCTATTGCCTGTCTCGCCGCCACCATGTGCTATCCGTTTGAACAGCTCGGCATGGGGATGTCATTCCCGGCGGGCTGAAAACCCGACCGGGAATCCAGGGCCACAAAAACGCTGATCGGCTCTGGATTTCCGATCGATCGTTCGAGCGAGCGGCGGGAATGATCGCATGCGGATATATTAAATCATCTGATCCTCAAAAAGCGCGACCATCAGCGAAACGATTGCCCAGACAACAAGCAGAGACACAAACATCAGCAACGTACTGCCGATGACTCTCGGATAAGTCGCGGATTCTGGCAGGCTCGGCGCGACGATCGTCACAAGATAAAGCTGCTGACGTTGGAGATCTTGTCGCGCTTGCTCATAGGCCGTCACCGAGATCGAATACATCCGCTCGGCAAATTGCTCTTCCAGCTTCACGCGCTCGTAACCGGCGATTTGAGACGAAACGGCGTCCGCGCCCTGGTCGTCCGTGAGCTTCTTTTTCAGTTCGGCCAGTTGCTTATCAATCGCGGCAAGACGCGTCTGCTGGAGGCGTTGGCTCGGCGCATCCGCGGATAGGGACGTAGAGGTCGTCGATAGGGCGTTCAAAAGATCGATGCGATCGAGCGTCAGCTTGCCGATCATTTCCCCCAGGCTGGTTGCCCGGGAGGCAGGATCAATGAGGAGATTCTGATTGCGAAATTGCAGAATTCTCTCACGCGCCTCCGCGAGCTTCTCACGCGAGAGCTTGACTTCGCTTTCGGCGCGCGCGAGCGCGTCGTTGCGGTTCCTGAGAGTTATCCGGTTGATGAGCTCTTCGCTCAGCCTGATGACGTCCTTGGTTAGATCCAGGGAATCATGTGGGTGAAAAGCATCGATCCGCAGAGTGAGGATGCCAGAGACGCCATCGACGCTCGCCTGTATATGGTTGAGCCAATATTTCCAGAGATCTTCGAGGTTGATATCGGAGGAAATCCGGGAGAAAAAATCCACGTCGGCCCCGCCGAATTTTTTCTCGAAATAGCTTTTGCCGCCGAGATCAAGCAAAATTGCCCGGCTCTTGATGTAATTCAGCACCATGTAGGAGTTCTGCGTATCTTTTGACGATCCCCCGGCGCCGCCTGTCATACTGGCCATGATCGATGCGGCGTCAGTCCCACGCGTTTCTTTCTTTTGCGCTTCTCTGACGGTGAGACGCGCCTCTGAAACATACTGATCGGATTGCCATAGGGCCGCATAGAACCAGTAGATTACGGTCGGCAGGATAACGAACACAAGGAAGCTTCGGCGCAGTAAACCGCCGCCCCTGGCGTTTGCAAAGGCCTCCGACACGAGGTCGACGCCCTGTGACAGGGCGGGAAGCTTGTTTTTGATCTCACCACCCAAATTCTGGAGATCTCTGCGCGGCAGGCGCCTCGCAACGACGTCACGCGCCTCCTTCATCCATCCCAACATTGGGGTCTTAGGGCGCATTTGTTTTGTCATCTCCAAGAGATTGCCGCCGATTCCAGCGCTGGCGGATATTGTACGGGCCGTGATGCATCACCATGAACGGGATGCAGGCGTCCAGAAAGGCCGAGGAAAATACGTGGCTAGCTGCTTTCGTGCAAGCAAGTCACGGCAGAGCCGGCTCGGCCGCATATAGCGATAGAGCGGGGTGAAAATATGGATCGTCACGAATAACTGCCCGCCAGCGTCCCATGAAAAAACGCCTTTCCTTGGCGTAAACCTTCTGAAGCCGCAGCCCGCCGCCACGGCTTGCGGATTGATGGTGCACGAGGACGGCCTCGGCATTGCAGATTGTCCGCCAGCCCCGCTCTCCCAGACGAAGGCAAAGATCGACATCGTTCAAGTCGATTGGCAGATTAACCGCGTCGAAACCGCCGACCGCCTCGAATTTGCGCCGTTCGACCATCAGACATGCGCCGGTGACCGCCGAAACCTCGTGGGGAACGCGATTTCGCTCCATCCACCCGGGCGCCTGAGCGTGTAGCCCGGCTCCAAAATGCCCTGCAACCCCGCCCATGCCGAGTAGAACGCCGACATGTTGTACCCGTTGATCGGGATAAAGAAGCTTCGCGCCCACCGCCCCAATGTCCTTCTGGATTGCGAAATAAAGCAGTCGTTCGATCCAGTCGGGCGTCATCACGCATGTGTCATTGTTCAAGAAAAGCAGGACATCGCCTTCGACGGCATTTGCGCCGGCGTTGCTCAGCGCAGAAAAGTTGAATGCGCCCGGCTGCTTGAGAATTGATAAGCGAGGCTCGGCAGCCTCCATTTGCGCCATCAGATCAAGGGTCCGCGGGTCGCGGCTATCATTATCGACAACCACCACCTTGTAGTTCGAGTAGCTTGTTCTGTTGAAAAGACTCTCCAGACAGACTTGCAGAAGGTCGGCGCGGTCTCTGGTTGGGATAACAACGCCCACGCAAGCCGATTGCCTTCCGTAAATCGCATCGGGAGCCTTCGCAGGACGAAACTTCCCGCCCGCGGGTGCGAGTCCAAAGAGCGGCCGCCTGATCGATCCAACTTTTGCCGTTTGTGCGCTCAATGCGTTGTCGAAGATCGCCTCTGCGCCATCGGATATCGTTAAGCCGGCGCTCGACGCGATGGAGCTCGCGAAAAAGGCGGATCTTCCGACGTAAGGCGCGAAGGCTTGCAGCGTCGGGCTCCAACCCGGCTTGAGAACAGGTCGTTGGCCCAGTTCATCCGCGTAAACGATCGTGTGGTCGGGGTAACGCTCGAGGTGGTGCGCACAGCTTTCGAGAGCGTTTCCAGCAAGAATATCGCCCGCATGCAAGGCGGTGAGGTAATCAGACGATAGGTGAGGCTCATCTCCCTCCATCATCTCGAAATCGGATTTATCGAGCCAGGCGGCGAGGGTTCGCTCCGCCATTGGATCCAGCGGCGCGCCGTGAAAGATCGTCCGCCAGTTTGCGTAGGATTGTCGCGCGATCGACGTGCAGGTTTTGTCGATCGCAGAGACGCTCGCCCCGGTGATATCGACGTATAATGAGAATGCGAGCTGACCACACCTTAGCTGGCGGCGGCTGTCGGTCCCCTCGCGTCGCCGGCGCCAGTTTTCGTAGTGCGAAAATGGTTCCGAGCCGAGGGCCCAACGCCAATTGAGCTCGGCTTCTTGCTCGAGGCCTACCATGCCCGCGGAGACTGCGAAGAACACCCGCTTCGGCGAATGGCGCGCTCGCTTCAGCAACTCGAGAAGATGCGGTTTCCTTATGTCGATAATTTCGAAGTCGAATCTACCTTTTCGATTCGTTGGACTGATCCAGACGCTGCTAAAATCGCGCGGGGTATGACCAAGCCATGCGCCGACGCCGTCGTACGGAGCGGGCAAGATGTGATCTCGGTAGTCTCCGTCTTTCAACCAGAAACGGAGAACGGGGCGAACCGGTGGGTCATAAGGGTCTGCGGCATAGCGCAGGGACAGAAACCTGCCACCGGAACGAGGGTCGACATCGGGAAGCCCGAGCCATGGTTCGGCGCTCGTCGCGTTGAGGAAGCCATCCTCCAAAACAACGTCCCTGCAAATGCGCAGAGGAATGGCCGAGGGCTTTAAGTCGGTTTTCAAGGGCGCCAGGGAGCTTTTTAGGGGGCGAGACGCGATGGCCGAACCTGGACAAAGCAGGATAATGGCAAAGAATTTCTTGCTGTCGCACTGGGTGCGACAGAACATCGGTTTACCCGGCCCCCCGCGATGCGTCAATAATTGCGATGCAAGGCCAAGAACGCAATTGAAGGATTTCTGAGTTGGGTTTTCGCCTACGGGCTTGGATGCGGGGGCAGGATTTGAACCTGCGACCTTCAGGTTATGAGCCTGACGAGCTACCGGGCTGCTCCACCCCGCGACAAGCGAGAAGCGCCGCTTTTTTGGAGCGGCGCTTTTGGTTTGGGATCGGAAGAGGAAGGAAGCGATGTGTTTGGCAGGCCTGGCGACGACCTACTCTCCCAGGTCTTGAGACATAGTACCATTGGCGCGGAAGCGTTTGACGGCCGAGTTCGGGATGGGATCGGGTCTGATCGCTTCGCCGAAGGCCACCAGGCCGGCGAAACACATCGAAGCAAACGGGCGCTGTGCGCTTTGTCTTTCCATCATCCATCTTCGCGTGTTCCCGAAAAGTGCGTAGCGGTTTTCGGATAAGAACACGCGCAAAAGATGGGCATTGATAAATGAGAGCGATCAAGCCAATCGAGCGATTAGTACCGGTAAGCTACGCAGGTCGCCCTGCTTCCACACCCGGCCTATCAACGTGGTCGTCTTCCACGGCTCTCGAGGGAGCACTGGTTTTGAGGTGGGTTTCCCGCTTAGATGCCTTCAGCGGTTATCCCGTCCATACATAGCTACCCTGCACTGCGGCTGGCGCCACAACAGGTCCACCAGAGGTATGTTCATCCCGGTCCTCTCGTACTAGGGACAAATCCTCTCAATACTCCTACACCCACGGCAGATAGGGACCGAACTGTCTCACGACGTTCTGAACCCAGCTCACGTACCACTTTAATCGGCGAACAGCCGAACCCTTGGGACCTTCTCCAGCCCCAGGATGTGATGAGCCGACATCGAGGTGCCAAACAACCCCGTCGATATGGACTCTTGGGGGTTATCAGCCTGTTATCCCCGGCGTACCTTTTATCCGTTGAGCGATGGCCCACCCACTCGGGACCACCGGATCACTATGACCGACTTTCGTCTCTGCTCGACTTGTCTGTCTCGCAGTCAGGCAGGCTTATGCCATTGCACTCGACGACCGATTTCCGACCGGTCTGAGCCCACCATCGCGCGCCTCCGTTACTCTTTGGGAGGCGACCGCCCCAGTCAAACTGCCTACCATGCATTGTCCCGGACCCGGATGACGGATCGCGGTTAGACATCCATGACGATAAGGGTGGTATTTCAAGGGTGGCTCCACACGAGCTGGCGCCCATGCTTCATAGCCTACCACCTATCCTACACATGCCGACACGAATGCCAATGCAAAGTTACAGTAAAGGTGCACGGGGTCTTTCCGTCTGACCGCAGGAACCCCGCATCTTCACGGGGAATTCAATTTCACTGAGCTGACGTTGGAGACAGCGGGGAAGTCATTACGCCATTCGTGCAGGTCGGAACTTACCCGACAAGGAATTTCGCTACCTTAGGACCGTTATATTTACGGCCGCCGTTTACCGGGGCTTCAATTCAAGGCGTG